>CP112982.1:0-2400000 GCA_041875495.1 Halomonas sp. CH40 | reverse complement strand
TGCACCTGCGAGATTGCGTCTAGCATCAGTGATTTGGTGGCCTGTGTCTTTTAGTCAAACGTCGCTTATCCAAAGGTCTAAATCTGCGTCGTTTGATCTAATGCCTTTCAGTGATGCGGCGATGTAGACACTATCGCCCAATCAATGCACTGCAACAATTGCTCCTTGGGGGCAGACAGGGTTGTAGCTTGACTACACGACTGCCATTAAAGGTGCAGCTATGTAGTGATATTTCCAGAGAGAGGTAACGGTACCTGGTAACCCTGTGTGTTACGATATGGATACGTTAGATAACATTTAGCCTGTTCATCAGCATGCTTGTGGGTCTAAGCTTAAGAGAGTGGCAGCCCTGCGAGGTCGAGTCGGTAGAGAAAACACGACCACGGCGCAGGCCGCCTGTAACCGCCAGGGAAGAGGCTGAAGACCAGCATTCTCTTGCGGTAGCGTGCTCGAATCCCACGATTTCCCTTTATCTCCCTTATTCCAAAGGGCTGCGTACACCGGCAAAGCCCTTGCCCAATACATGGGTATATATTTGGGTGGTTTCGATGCTTTTATGGCCTAGCAACTCTTGAACCGTGCGAATGTCAGTGCCTTGGCTAAGCAGCTGAGTCGCGAAACTATGCCGTAAAGAGTGGCATGAGCCTGGGCGCGTTAAAGAAGAGGAGCGCATGGCATATTTAACGGCTTTTTGTACGGCAGAAGTATGGATGTGATGTAGCACGACACGCCCCCACTCATCGAAACAGGGCTTGGATGAAGGAAAAAGCCACTGCCATGCGAGGGAAATGCCTGCATTCGGATATTTTCTATCCAGCGCGTAGGGTAATGATACAGGAATTGCGTTTGTTTCAATGCGAGAGGTCAGCTGTTGTTCAGCGATTTGTATATGGGTATGTAATGGTTGAGCGCATGAGGGTGGCAACAGCGTCGTGCGGTCTTTATTGCCTTTGCCTGCTCGGACAGTGATGACGTGGCGCGCAAAATCGATATCTTTTACGCGTAACCGACAAGCTTCGGAGACTCGTAACCCCGAGCCGTACATCAGCGATGCAATCAGGAGCATGGAGCCGGACAGGTGCTCAAACACATCCATCACCTCTTGGTGGGAAAGCACGACAGGTAAGCGTTTAGGGCGCTTAGCCCGGCTAAAATTACCCACCTCACCCAGCGGTTGATCTAGCACGTGGCGATACAGAAACACGATAGCATTGAGTGCTTGGTTTTGTGTTGCCGCAGCAACGTGCCTTTCTAACGCGAGATATTCCAAAAATTGCCGCACTTCATCGCCCGCCATATTGGCAGGATGCTGCATTCTGTGGAAACGAATGAAAAAGCGAATCCAGTAGCAATAGGTTTTCTCAGTACGAAGGCTATAGCGCTTGACCCGGAGGGTCGCCTTGACGCGTTCCATTAGTTTCATAAGAGTCACTCTTATTACTGTTCATGAATACAGTATTATTGAGCAGGGAAAAACACGCAAGCACGCGAATTTTGGATATGCTGCCAAAATTGGCTTTGCTCTCTTGGGAATCAATGGGGTAGAGTCAAATTGGTTGGCTATAAAACCCCAGTGAATGTGCCGTAGCGTTGATTGGGGTTTTGTAGCGAGGCGTATAATCACTGTTAGCAGTCAATCATACCCACTTCCTTGCTAAATGAGTAAAAAAGGAATAATTTATACTCATGAGCACGTTTGAATTTGATGGTGAAAAAAGCCAAGTGAACCTCCACAAGCATGGAATTGATTTCCATGATGCACAGGCCTTGTGGCAAGACCAAGATTTACTAGAGATTCAAGCTAAGTCAGATGATGAACCTCGTTACCTTGTCATTGGTCTTATAGGTGATAAGCACTGGTCTGCCGTGATCACTTACCGAGGTGAAAAAATACGGATTATTTCGGTAAGACGTTCACGCAAGAGTGAGGTAGAGCTATATGAAAGCTAATGAATTTGATTCAAATTTTGATGAGGGTGTAGAAGACATCATTGGCGATCTTGATGTAACAACTGCACGTCGAGTAAATCATGAAGCGAAGCGCATTAATGTCGACTTTCCTGCATGGGTAGTTGAATCGCTTGATCGCGAAGCTGCTCGAATTGGGGTCACTCGCCAATCCATTATTAAAGTTTGGCTAGTCGAGCGCTTGCGTGCTGAAGCTGCTAGCAAGCCGCTGAAAAATGACACCGCGAGCGGTGCACTTTAGCGGAGCGTTATGCAAAGCGTTCGTCTTGACGTACGTGTCCAGAGGCATACACTTGGTGCAAGTTTGAACACGCAAGAGGTGCGTCATGACCGGAATCACAGCAACTGAGGCTCGCAGCAACCTTTATAGGTTGATTGACGAGGCCGCCGAGTCTCACCAACCAATCGTCATAATGGGTAAGCGGAACAAAGCCGTCCTGGTTGCCGAGGAAGACTGGTCTGCAATTCAGGAAACACTTTACCTGCTCTCAGTACCCGGTATGCGGGAGTCTATTCGTGAGGGGATGGATACCCCCGTTGATGAATGCAATAAGGAACTGGACTGGTGACATGGAAGTTGGTTTACACCAAGCAAGCCCAGAAAGATGCAAAGAAACTGGCCTCCAGCGGCCTCAAACCAAAAGCGCAGGAACTGTTGGCGTTGCTATCGGAAGACCCGTACCGCAAGCCGCCTCCGTTTGAGAAGCTCATTGGTGATCTTGCGGGGGCCTATTCACGCCGCATCAATATTCAGCATCGTCTGGTCTATCAAGTGCTCGATGACGAGCGAATGGTGAAAGTTCTCAGGCTCTGGAGCCACTACGAATAATGCATAACCAACTGCTGTTGCCGGACAATTTCTCCACCGCTTCGCGGCTCCAAACCGGCGAGTGAGTCGGGCGTTAGGCGTAATAGGGATATTTATGTCAAAAGTAACATTGAAAGGTGTTATTTTAATTCCTGAGTCAGAACTTGAAGTAATTAAAATTGAGTTGGAAAATCATAAACGTCTTACTCTTAAAGAGCCTGGGTGTATAACGTTTAGCGTGACTGAAAATTCGGAAAATCCTAGCCGCTTCGATGTTTACGAGGAATTCATAGATAAGTCTGCGTTTGAATATCACCAGAATAGAGTGAAAACATCCCATTGGGATAAAGTGACGGTGAATGTCGAACGTCATTATGAAATCTTTGAGTAAACGCATAACAAGGCGTTTAAGACGGATTCGCAACGTAGGCATTTTCGGTTTGAATCGGCTTTAGTGTTTACGGCACAATGGTTTAGGTAAGGTGGTAGCGTTGCTCACCTCTAAACGCAGCGTTATGGGGAGAGCCGTCTCCGCCAGTAGCCCGGCTTTCTGGAGTGGTGAGCAAAAGCAACGACTATGATAGCTTGGTTTCTTTCGATGGTTACCAGGTAGAAGGGGAGTCTATGCAGGATGACTTGTTTTGCTCCGGATTCTGCGACGTCATGGTTGACTGGAACCAGTGGGGGATGGGGCCCCTCAAGTAGCTCTATTGCTTGTTCGAAAGCATTGATCAGGCGTTCTCCAAGCCCCGCATCTTCCTGCTCGTACCAGGAAGCGGCTTCTTCCAATTCTGTAGCAGCTTCCCTGCTGATTCTTACTCTCAAAATGATCAGCCTCTAATTCGATCTCTGGCGCGGGACAGAACTTCTTTTGCATCGAGCAGCTCTGCTTCTCCTGAATCAATCTGGTGGATTCGTCGGCGAATCTCGCGGTCCCACGCTTCTGCAACACCTTCATCTGCAGGGCCATCCAGGCTTGCCACTAGAACTTTGGCTAAAGCGGCGCGCTCCTGTTCGGAGAGCGTCATAGCCGCGTTTCTAAGGGTTTCGAATTCGAGCGTAGTCATTTGACACCCCGCGGAGATAGACATAGGTAAATCATGCAGGATGTCTCACCCCATAACAAGTGGTAGCACGGTGACCGTTTTTCTGCCGCGCTGCGGCTCCAAATCGGCTCGTGCGGCGGGCGTTACGCCCTAAAGCAGATGCGCCTCAGGCAACATACGTTTGTGTAGGATGCGGATAATCTCAACAATACCCTCGGTGGTTAGCCGATAAAATAGGATGTGGCTCCCCTGAGGATACTGTCGGTAGCCTTGACTTATCTCATCGCAAGCTTGCCCCAAGTTCGGATTGTCAGCCAGGCGGTGGAAGCATTGATCGAACTGGAGAACATAGTGGTTTCGTTGATCTCGGCCCCATTAACGCTCCGTGTATAGGGCAATAGATTTGAGGTCAGCTTTGGCCTTCCTGGAAAGTTGGCACCAGCGTCTTTCGTTGTCCAGTTCACGAATAAACGAGCCATAGGAGTAGTCTTCAAAACCACTTTCCTCGCCTTCCTTGAGCAGTTTACGAAGTGTGGTCAGGCGTGTTTCAGACTCCTCAAGCAGGCGTAATCCTGCACGAACTACCTCGCTGGTTGAGCTGTATCGGCCATTTTTGAGCTGTTCTGCAATGAATGCATCAAAATGTTGGCCTAGAGTGATGCTGGTGTTCTTTTGCATGGTGTCACCCCACTAGTACCAATAATGGGTATATTTTGGTTCAGCTGGCATAACAATGCAATCCACGCGACAAGCACGTGATTGCGGGCGCGCCAACACCTGCCAATACCCTAGGCCTGGTTCAGCGGTTAAGAAAGCAGGGCGTTACGTGTTCTATAGGGTGAGCACCATCTCGCGATGAGGGATGCCGGCATCCATGAAGGTGTCGCCATAGGCGACAAAGCCTAGATGTTCATAGAACGCCAAGGCATGCAGCTGGGCGCTGAGCACTACCTTGGCGTGGCCCTGCTGGCGAGCAGCGTCAATGGCGGCCTGCATCAAGGCAACGCCGACCCCCTGGCCGCGTTGCTCAGTCAGCACAGCCACCCGGCCGATATGACCATCCGGTAGCAGGCGCGCCGTGCCGATGGGGCTGGGTTGATCGCCATCCGCGTTCTGCCAGGCAATAAAATGGGTGCATTGGTTGTCCATGCCATCCCATTCTTCCTCCTCCGGCACTTGCTGCTCGATAACAAAGACAAGGCGCCGGATAGGTGCCGCATGTGATCCGAGCGCTTCCCAGCGCCCGGTTTCAATGGTCAGGGTCACTCGTCGTCATCCTCCTCCTGGGGCCAGTAGAGGCTGCCGACATTCACCAGCTGGGTCAGCAAGGCATCAGCGCCTGCCAAGCTCAGAACATCTTCATGAATCGGCGCCGGGTTGGCCAGGCGCTGGGCCAGCTCGCGGCTGCAGGGGTAGCCATCGCCATCGGCAAACAGGGTGACGGTATCACCATCGGCGCGCCAGGCCAGACGTGAGCCTGGGGCATGGTAGAGGGGTGAATCACCCTGTAGTGCAGCAACAAGCTCAGGCACGCTCAGGGGCGGGTCATGCGGCACCAGCTGGTCAACGTATTTGGGCTGAGTCATCACACGGCCAAACCACTGGCTGAGTTGAGTCGGGTTATCCAGGGTTTCAAAAATCAGCTGACGCATGCGCTCCAGCGCGGCATCGTCAATCTCGCTGGCATCGTCAGCCGGTGCCATGGCGGCATCGCTGTAGCGTTGGGAGGGCAGCAGCTGCTCGCCCAGGTAGTCCGCATAGGACGTAACGGCTTCATCCGCGGAAGGCGCGCGGAAACCGACGGAAATCGTCATGCAGTCATCGGTCTGGCTGACGCCGTGGTGCGCCCAGCCCGGCGGAAGGTAGAGCATGTCGCCAGGTTCCAGCACCCAGTCAGAGCCGGCTTCAACCTCGAAATCCTTGAGGATACGCAAGTCGATGCCGGGAATGATGGCCGCATCGTCGGCGGTCTTGCCGCCCAACTGCCAGCGGCGCTGGCCGCTGGCCTGCAGCAGGAACACATCATACTGGTCAATATGTGGGCCAACGCTGCCGCCGGGAGGAGCATAGCTGATCATGATGTCATCCAGGCGCCAGCGGGGCAGGAAATCAAACTCATCCATCAGGGCCGCCACCGAAGGCACATAGTGGTCAACGGCTTGCACCAGCAGGCTCCACTTTTCCTCAGGCAGGCGTTCAAAGGTGGCGTCATCAAAAGGCCCATGAGAAACCTGCCAGGGGCCGTTCGGACCATTCTCCTCAACCAGGCGCGCTTCTATGCCTTCTTCACAGGCAAGCCCGGCCAGCTCGTCAGCCTCCAGCGGGCTGAGAAAGTCGGGAAAGGCGCCGCGAATAAGCAGCGGCTTCTGTTGCCAGTATTCGGCCATAAATTCAGCCGGGGTAAGATCCCCTAGCAGGGTTAGCGGCTTATCGCGTTGGCTCATGGCTATGTCCTGTTGATGATGTGGCAAAAAATAAAATCAGTGATGCTGGATTACAAGGCTTCAATATGAGCCAGCAGCGCCTTGGCCTGTGCTTCCGCGTTGCCGATATAACGGGCTGGCGAGAGTTCTTTCAGGTTGTGTTTAACGTCTTCGGGTAACGCCAGCGTATCAATGAAGGCAGCAAAACCGGCCTGATCAATGCGCTTGCCGCGGGTCAGTTCCTTGAGCTTTTCGTAGGGCTTTTCAATGTTGTAACGACGCATGACGGTCTGGATCGGCTCGGCGAGGACTTCCCAGCTGTTGTCCAGGTCGGCATCAAGGCGTTCCGGGTTGGCTTCGAGCTTGCTGATGCCTTTCAGCGAGGCATGGTAGGCAATCAGCCCATAGGCCAGGCCAACGCCCAGGTTACGCAAGACGGTGGAATCAGTCAGGTCGCGCTGCCAGCGTGAAATCGGCAGCTTCTGGCCCAGGTGGGCAAGAATCGCGTTGGTCAGGCCCAGGTTGCCTTCGGAGTTTTCGAAGTCAATCGGGTTGACCTTGTGCGGCATGGTGGATGAGCCGATTTCACCTTCCACGGTTTTCTGCTTGAAGTAACCGAGTGAAATGTAGCCCCAGACGTCGCGGTCAAAATCGATCAGGATGGTATTGAAACGGCAGATGGCATCAAACAGTTCGGCGATATAGTCGTGGGGTTCGATTTGGGTGGTGTAGGGGTTGAAGCTCAGCCCCAGGCCTTCCACAAAGGTGCGGGCGTTGGCTTCCCAGTCAATTTCCGGGTAGGTCGTCAGGTGAGCATTGTAATTACCCACCGCGCCGTTGATCTTGCCAAGAATGGCCACGCTTTCGATCTGTTTTAGCTGGCGCTTCAGGCGGTAGGCGACGTTGGCCATTTCCTTGCCCAGGGTAGTGGGGCTGGCGGTCTGGCCATGGGTGCGGGAGAGCATCGGCTGGCTCGCATGCTCGTCGGCCAGACGGGCAATTTCATCAGCCACCTGATGCATATTGGGCAGCAAAGCGGCCAAGCCGTCTGCCAGCATCACGCCATAGGAAAGGTTGTTGATGTCTTCACTGGTGCAGGCAAAGTGGATAAATTCAGTGACCGCATGGAGCTCGGGCTGGTCGGCTACTTTTTCCTTGAGAAAGTACTCAACCGCTTTCACATCGTGATTGGTGGTGCGTTCGATATCTTTGATACGTTGGGCATCGTCAACCGAGAAATCACGGATCAGGCTTTCCAGAAAGGCGGTGGCCTGCGCTGAAAGCGGGGGAACGTCAACAATCTGGCTGTGTTCAGCCAGCCGCTGCAGCCAGCGTACCTCAACAATCACACGGGCGCGGATCAGACCAAACTCACTGAAATGTTCGCGCAGCGATTCGGCTTTTGAGGCATAGCGGCCATCAACAGGGGAAAGGGCAGTCAAGGCAGAAAGTTGCATGGGCAGTGATTCCAGGTCGTCAGCAAAAAGTCGTAAAATGAATTATCGTATTGAAAATAAACGCTAGTCTTGAAAATAGACCACAGTTTTGAAAATTTAACCCGCCAGTGGTTCAGCTTAGATCATCCAGGGCGCGACGCATGGCCTTGCGCTGGAAAACCAGCTTCCAGCGGCGCCCACCTTGCTGATGCCACAGCAGCGCAAAGCGGATACCCGCCATCAGGCAGGCGCGCACCCGCTCCGGCATCATGCGGCTTTGCAGCATGGAAGGGTCGCCTTGCACCACGATGCGCGTCTTCAGCGTAGAAAGCGTTTCCTGATAGGCCTCTCCCAGGCTGGCAATCACATTCTCATGCGTGTTGCCAAAATGTTCGGCCTGCCCCTGAATACGCGACAGCTTCTGGCCCAGCTGATCCATCATCTGATTGTCGGTGCGCAGTTTGTTCATCAGCAGTAACAGGGTGAAGCCGTAACGCAACACCACAGGGTTGGCCTGCTGGCGCCCCGAGAGGGCTTCCAGTGTATCCAGGCCACGACGCAGATTGTTGGGGTGGCCACCGTAGATGGCTTCAAAGCTTTCCGGGTTGGTATCCACGGTGGCGTTGATCAGGGTGTCCCAGGCGCGTTGATCAACCTGGCCGGTGCGGGCCAGTTCATCTACCAGGCTGGCCGCCTGAAAAACCCCCGCCAGCGCCAGGGTCTGGCGGGCCGCCGGGCTATCCGGGGCACGGTGAATCGGGGTCGTTGAGGTCATGCAGCCGCCTCCTGGGCATTCCAAGTTGTGCGGATGACACCGCCACCCAGGCAGATATCTCCGTCGTAGATCACCAGCGATTGCCCGGGAGTGACGGCCCATTGCGGCTCGTCAAAGTGAACCTCGGCACTGCCGTCTGGCAGGCTGCGTAAGGTGCAAGGCTGTTCTTCCTGGCGATAGCGGGTTTTGGCGGTAAACCGGCCCTGTTCTGCGGGCGCTGTGCCCGCTACCCATTCCATGGCTTCGGTTGCCAGGGCGTTGGAATAGAGCAGCGGGTGGTGCTTGCCCTGCACCGCGATAAGAACGTTGCGGTTTAGGTCTTTGGCAGCCACATACCAGGGGTCTTCCGGGTAGTTGGCAAGCCCGCCAATGCCTAGGCCCTGACGTTGGCCGAGGGTGTAATACATCAGCCCCATATGCTGGCCAATGACATCGCCATCCGGGGTTTCTATGCGCCCAGGCTGTGCCGGCAGGTACTGCTGGAGAAAGTCACGGAAACGCCGCTCGCCAATAAAGCAGATGCCGGTGGAATCCTTCTTCTTGGCGGTAATCAGATCGTGTTGTTCAGCCAGGGCGCGTACGGCAGGTTTTTCCAGTTCGCCCACTGGAAATAGCGTGCGTGCAATGGCGGCTTCAGGCACTGCGTGGAGGAAGTAGCTCTGATCCTTGTTGCCATCCAGGCCCTTGAGCAGGCGTGGGCGGCCGTTTTTGACGGCCTGACGAACATAGTGGCCAGTGGCTATCCTGTCGGCACCCAGTTTTTCGGCGTAGTCGAGGAAGACCTTGAACTTGATCTCGCGGTTACACAGGATATCCGGATTGGGCGTGCGCCCGGCGCGATATTCTTCCAGGAAATGTTCAAACACATTATCCCAGTATTCAGCGGCAAAATTGGCGGTATGCAGGGGAATACCCAGCTTACGGCAGACAGCCGCTGCGTCAATCAGGTCGTCTTTAGCCGTGCAGTACTCGGTGTTGTCGTCTTCATTCCAGTTTTTCATGAACAGGCCTTCGACCTGATAGCCTTGTTCAAGCAACAACAGGGCGGAGACGGAAGAGTCGACGCCGCCGGACATGCCAACGATTACTTTGCCTTGAGTGGATGTCATGGGCATCCTCGGTTGAAAATGGTTTTATGCCATTGTTTCTATATGACGCCTTATGCGATGTCCTGATTTGACGTCTGAATCCAACAGCATATAAATAGCCGCTTATTATACACGATGCAGACGAGTGCCTTCGAGTCTGATGGCTATTGATTTGCGGGGCCTTCATGGATCACGCCTAACGGGTAGATGCGCTTTTCCCGGGCGGCGGCGATGCGCGCAAGTACCAGCGGGCTGCGCAAGCGCTGCTGGTCGCCAAGACGCTTGATGTCTTCGCTGCTCAACCAATGGGTAGCGTGAATGTCCGGGTCCAGTGCGGTGTTCATGAATTCAGTCGGTTCGGCGATAAACCCATGGCTATGAAAGGTTAATCCTGCTGGCGTATTGAACACGTAAAGCCCCAGGTAACCCGTCAAGCGCACGCGCCAGGCGGTTTCTTCGGCCACTTCTCGCAAAACGGCGGCCATCGGCCCTTCACCCGCTTCAATATGGCCAGCGGGTTGATTGAACTGCGTCAATGGGCCGCCACGTTGTTCCTCGACCATCAGAAAGCGGCCATTCTGTTCGATCACACAGGCGACAGTGGCGCGAATGCTCATGATTTTTTCCTTGTGCGGGCCTTGGTCGGGCGGCGCGCCTTGTTGGCGGGCGCGTGAAGGGTTTCTTTGCGCCATTCACCTGGCCTGAGGTTATCAAGCCGCCACGGGCCAATTGCGGCGCGAATCAGGCGCAGGGTCGGAAAGCCAACGTGAGCGGTCATGCGGCGGACCTGGCGGTTGCGGCCCTCGGTAATGGTCAGTTCCAACCAGCTGGTCTCTGGGTGGCGTTTGGGGTCAATCATGGGGTCGCGTGGGGCAATGGTGGGTGGCTCAATGCGCCGCGCCTTGGCCGGTTGAGTAAGGCCATCCTTTAGTTCTATGCCCTTGGCCAAAGCGCTTAGGGCTGTGTCATCAATTTGGCCTTCTACCTGCACCCAGTAGGTTTTGGGCTGCTTATGGCGTGGGTGAGCAATACGGTGGATAAGGCTGCCGTCATCGCTTAACAGCAGCAGGCCTTCCGAGTCGTAATCCAGCCGTCCTGCTGCGTAAACGCCGGGAACATCTATAACATTGGCTAATGTGGCGCGGCCTTGTTTGTCGGTAAACTGCGATAGCATACGATAGGGCTTATGCAGTAAATATAAGGTGCTCATAATCTCTTTGGTTGGATGTCCTTGGTTTGTCGACAATCTCTCATGTGATTAAAATGCGGCGCTGCTATACTTCCAGCCAATTTTATTCAGCAGCTGTGTCTTATTGGCGCAGCCATTATGATGGCTTTACAAGCATCAATCGATAACCGGGAACACCATACAAACCGATCCCGTCTGCTTCGCGGCATGCTTTTCTGTCGTGTCGCGCTGGATCTTTATCATCACAGCAATAGACAAAAGAGGTTAACGCACAATGCCTACAACGCCGAAGATCATTTATACGCTCACCGATGAAGCACCCGCGCTCGCGACCTATTCCTTTCTCCCGATTATTGATGCCTTCACGGACGCTGCGGGTATTGAAGTGGAAACCCGGGATATTTCCCTGGCGGCCCGTGTTCTTTCTTTGTTCCCCGACTATCTGACCGAAGAGCAGCGCATTGACGACCACCTGGCTGAGCTGGGTGCTCTGGCCAAGGTGCCGGAAGCCAACATTATCAAGCTGCCGAATATCAGCGCTTCCATGCCGCAGCTGCGCGCGGTGATCAAGGAGCTGCAGGAGCAGGGCTACAAACTGCCCGAGTACCCGGACGAGCCAGCCACCGACGAAGAAAAGGATGTCAGGGCGCGTTACGACAAGGTCAAAGGCAGTGCGGTCAACCCGGTGCTGCGTGAAGGCAACTCCGATCGCCGTGCCCCCAAGGCGGTCAAACAGTACGCGCGCAAGTACCCGCACTCCATGGGTGAATGGAGCCAGGCATCGCGTACTCACGTATCGCACATGCACAGCGGTGATTTCTATCACGGCGAGAAGTCGATGACCCTGGATCGCGCTCGCAATGTCAAGATGGAGCTGATCACTGAAAGCGGCGAAACTCTGGTGCTCAAGCCCAAGGTTGCGCTTCAGGAAGGCGAAGTCATCGACAGCATGTTCATGAGCAAGAAGGCGCTGTTGGATTTCTACGAGCGTGAAATTGAAGATGCCCGTAAAACCGGTGTGATGTTCTCCCTTCACGTCAAGGCCACTATGATGAAGGTCTCGCACCCCATCGTGTTCGGCCACTGCGTCAAGATCTTCTACAAGGAAGCGTTTGAAAAGCACGGTGAGCTGTTTGAAGAGCTGGGCGTTGACGTTAATAACGGCATCGCTAACCTCTACGATAAGATCAACACCCTGCCCGAGAGCCAGCGCGACGAGATTATCCGTGACCTGCACGCCTGCCATGACGAGCGTCCTGAACTGGCGATGGTGGATTCAGCGCGCGGTATTACCAACTTCCATTCGCCCAGCGATGTGATCGTTGATGCCTCCATGCCGGCGATGATTCGTGCTGGCGGCAAGATGTACGGGGCTGATGGTCGACTCAAGGACGTCAAGGCGGTGATGCCCGAGTCCACTTTTGCGCGTATCTACCAGGAAATGATCAACTTCTGTAAGTGGCACGGCGCCTTTGATCCGGCCACCATGGGCACGGTTCCCAACGTCGGCCTGATGGCACAGAAAGCGGAAGAGTACGGTTCCCACGACAAGACTTTCGAGGCGCCGGCAGCGGGTACCGCCAATATTACTGACCTTGATACCGGTGAAGTGCTGCTGTCCCAGACCGTCGAGGAAGGTGATATCTGGCGCATGTGTCAGGTCAAGGATGCGCCGATTCGCGACTGGGTCAAGCTGACCGTTGACCGCTGCCGGGATTCCGGTATGCCGGCGGTATTCTGGCTCGACCCTTATCGTCCCCATGAGAACGAGCTGATCAAGAAGGTCAGAACCTACCTCAAGGATCACGATACTGAAGGGCTCGACATTCAGATCATGTCCCAGGTACGCGCCATGCGCTATACCCTGGAGCGGGTGATTCGCGGCCAGGATACCATTTCCGTCACCGGCAACATCCTGCGCGACTACCTGACCGACCTGTTCCCGATCCTGGAGCTGGGTACCAGTGCCAAAATGCTGTCCATCGTGCCCCTGATGAATGGTGGCGGCCTGTTTGAAACCGGTGCTGGTGGTTCTGCGCCCAAGCACGTACAGCAGCTGTTGGAAGAAAACCACTTGCGCTGGGACAGCCTGGGTGAATTCCTGGCGCTGGTTGCTTCTCTGGAGCACCTTGCCAAGCGTTTTGATAACGACCGTGCCAAGCTGTTGGCCAATGCGCTGGATGAAGCAACTGGCCAGTTCCTGGAAAGCAATAAATCGCCTTCACGCAAGGTAGGTGAGCTTGATAACCGTGGCAGCCACTTCTATCTGGCGCTTTACTGGGCAGAAGCCCTGGCGGCTCAGGATGAAGACGCGGATATGAAAGCCCTGTTCGCTCGCCTGGCGGAAACGCTGAAAGCCAATGAAGAGACCATTGTTGCAGAGCTTAATGGTGTTCAGGGGCAACCGGTTGATCTTAAAGGCTATTATCACCCGAACGGTGAGCTGGCCAATCAGGTCATGCGCCCGAGCAAAACGCTCAACGAAGCACTTGCCATGGTTGCAAACGGCTAACATTGTATTAGCCAATCGCACAGCCATTGGGCAAAATGCCTGACAACGCTGTGATACCCCTCGCTCGCTTTAGTGGGCGGGGGGTTTTTGATGGTAGTGCTGATGGTAGTGCTATACTGAACCTTATATGTACAATGGCGCCTTAAGGTGTATAGTTATTGCACAAGGCTTGTCACCGGGCGCCCAAGGTAAATAATTGAACTAATGTTTCTTATGCGATTCCAACTCAGTATGTTTTCACTGACCGCCTCCACATCGTCGCCTATGACAGGTTTTCCAGTCGGCGATGATATTGCCAGGCTGAAATCCGACACTAGCATGATGGCAGGTATGACACGCCCATCTCAGCCTGATGAAGATGGCGACCTGGCCGTAAAGCCTGCCGAGCCCGAGCTGGCAAAACCGCCGATGTACAAGGTTGTGCTGCATAATGACGATTACACCCCTATGGAGTTCGTCATTGAAGTCTTGCAGAGTTTTTTCGACCTTGATCATGAAAGAGCCATTCAGGTGATGTTGGCCGTGCACACCCAGGGAAAGGCGACCTGTGGTGTTTTTACCCGCGACATTGCCGAGACCAAAAGCTATCAGGTTAATGAATATGCTCGTGAATGTGAGCATCCGTTAATGAGCGATATAGAGGCGGCGGACTGATAGCGTTGAACAATTTTTTTATCCGAGGCTTGCAACCACGCACGTTGTGCCCGATGTTGAGAGTGACGGTCAATTATAGTGATTCAATCTGACCCGATAAAATTGAGCCGGTTGGGTCGAAGCGAAAAGGGGACTGCCATGCTGAGCAAAGAACTTGAACTGACCCTGAACACGGCTTTCACCGTGGCGCGTTCAAAACGCCACGAGTTTATGACCGTTGAACACCTTTTGCTTGCGCTTCTGGACAACGCGTCAGCGGTCGATGTGCTGAAAGCCTGCGGGGCCAACCTGGATAAACTGCGGTCTGATCTGCAGGACTTTATCAACTCAACCACGCCGTTAATCCCTGAAGGCCAGAGTGAGCGCGAAACCCAGCCTACTCTTGGCTTCCAGCGGGTGCTGCAGCGTGCTGTTTTCCACGTTCAGTCGTCCGGTAAAAGTGAAGTCACCGGCGCAAATGTGCTGGTAGCGATTTTTTCCGAGCAGGAAAGTCAGGCGGTCTACTTCCTGAAACAGCAAAGTGTTGCCCGTGTGGACGCGGTCAACTATATCGCCCACGGCATTTCCAAAGTGGCCGGGCACAGCAGCTCCCCGTCACCGTCACCATCAGAGCAGGAAGATGGCGAAGAGGGTAGCGGCGAGATGGCATCGCATCCGTTGACAGGCTATGCCACCAACCTCAACGAAGAAGCCAAAAAAGGCAAGATTGACCCCTTGATCGGGCGTGATCACGAGCTTGAGCGGGTCGTTCAGATTCTGGCCCGTCGGCGCAAGAATAACCCCCTGCTGGTCGGTGAAGCCGGTGTGGGCAAGACCGCCATTGCTGAAGGTCTGGCCAAACGCATCGTTGAAGAAGATGTTCCCGAGGTGATTGGCGATGCAGTGGTTTATGCGCTGGATATGGGCGCGCTGCTGGCAGGCACCAAATACCGCGGCGACTTTGAGAAGCGTCTCAAGGGTCTGTTGGCGGAACTGAAAAAGTTGCCTAACGCGATTCTGTTTATTGATGAGATTCATACGGTGATTGGTGCTGGCGCCGCGTCTGGTGGCGTTATGGATGCCTCTAACCTACTCAAGCCGCTGTTGTCATCAGGTGAGCTGCGCTGCATCGGCTCAACCACCTTCCAGGAATTCCGCGGCATCTTCGAGAAAGATCGCGCTCTGGCGCGTCGTTTCCAGAAAGTTGATGTGCTGGCGCCCTCCGTGGATGACACCATCAAGATTCTTAAAGGCCTGCGTTCGCGCTTTGAAGAGCACCACGAACTCAAGTACACCGATGCTGCATTGGAAGCCGCTGCGCGTTTGTCAGACCGCTATATCAATGACCGTTTCCTGCCGGACAAAGCAATCGATATCATTGATGAGGCAGGTGCCCATCAGCGTATGCTGCCTACTGAAATGCGCGTCGATACCATTGACGTGGATCAGGTGGAAGCTGTTGTGGCGTCGGTCGCCCGCATTCCGCCGAAGAGCGTTTCAAGCTCTGACCGCAAGCTGCTTGAAAACCTTGACCGTGACCTGAAAATGCTAGTGTTTGGCCAGAACGAAGCCATTGACAGCCTGACGGCGGCGATCAAGCTTTCCCGGGCCGGGCTGAAATCTCCCGACAAACCGGTGGGTAGCTTCCTGTTTGCCGGGCCAACCGGTGTCGGTAAAACCGAGGTGGCCAGGCAGCTGGCGCATATCATGGGGATTGAGCTGGTACGCTTTGATATGTCCGAGTACATGGAACGGCATACCGTTTCACGGCTTATCGGGGCGCCGCCAGGCTACGTTGGTTACGACCAGGGTGGTCTGCTGACCGAAGCGATCACCAAGCAGCCGCACTGTGTGCTGTTGATGGATGAAATCGAAAAAGCGCACCCTGAAGTCTTCAACCTGCTGCTGCAGGTGATGGATCACGGTCGCCTGACGGATAACAACGGTCGCGAGGCGGATTTCCGCCACGTTATTGTGATCATGACCTCCAACGCAGGCGCCGAGCAGGCTTCGCGCCGGTCAATTGGTTTCCAGACTCAGGATCACTCAACGGATGCCATGGAAGTCATTCGCCGCACCTTCTCACCGGAATTCCGCAACCGTCTGGACGGTATTATCCAGTTTAGCGAGCTGGCAACCGATGTGGTGCGTAACGTGGTCGATAAGTTCCTGATCGAACTGCAGGCTCAGCTGGATGAAAAACGCGTTCAGCTTGAAGTGGATGAGCAAGCGCGGGATTGGCTGGCCGTTCAGGGCTATGACCCCGATATGGGGGCTCGCCCAATGGCGCGTCTGATTCAGGAAAAACTGAAAAAGCCGTTGGCTGAAATGATCCTGTTTGGTGAGCTGGCAGAGTACGGCGGCATCGTGCATGTCAGCCTTGAAAACGGTGAGCTGCATCTGTCCACCGAACCTGAAATGGCTGATGCGCCCTGAAGGGGTAGCATCACTAAACGCCTTCTCAGGCACCAAAAAGCGCCCTGTCAATGACGGGGCGTTTTCGTCTCCAGGTGCAGAATCAGAACCGTCAGGCTGTGTCTTTTTGATTACCGACCAGCATGAGCGTTATTTTGGCCAGGCAACACATGATTGCCCAGTTTCCGCGACCAGGCGTTCGTGCGACGTGAGTAGTGTCAGCGACAGGGTAAAGTAGCTATCAGCGCGAACGGTAGACGATCCGTCCCTTGGAAAGGTCATACGGGGTCAATTCAACCTTGACCTTGTCGCCGGTCAGAATACGAATATAGTTCTTACGCATTTTGCCAGAGATGTGGGCAGTGACCACGTGGCCGTTTTCCAGTTCAACACGGAACATGGTATTAGGTAGGGTGTCAACGATGACACCATCCATTTCAATATGGTCTTCGCGTGCCATATAGGCAGATCCTCGCTTGTAGTGCTTTAAGTGAGTACTGACAATAAGTACTGAAAATATATACTCAAGATCAGTACTGAAATGGCTCAGTACGTCGGTAGAGACAATCGGTATTTGCCCAAATGGGCATTAACAGCGCTATATTGTGCCGCAAGCCCGCCAACAAGGCAAAAAAGCTTTACTTTTTTTGTGGGCAAAAAAGCATTTCAGGTGATCAGGGGCTGCCAATGACGGCCGCTAAGCACTTCTACCGGCGAGAAATGCTGCTTATAGTTCATTTTGCGGCATTCTTCAATCCAGTAACCAAGATAAAGGTGAGGTAACCCCTGCGTTCTTGCCATTTCAATCAGTTTCAAAATGGCAAACGTGCCCAGCGAACGTTTTTCAAATGCTGCGTCTGTCGCAAAAAAGGTGTATATCGCTGAAATGCCGTGCTCCAGTTGGTCAAAAGCAGCCACGGCTACCAGAGTCTCGTTGAGGGTGAACTCCAGCAGGAAGGCATAGGGTTCATTGAGCGTCAGGAAGGTACGGTACTGCTCGTGGCTGGGAGGATACATATCGCCGTCGGCATGACGTTGGCAGATGTAGTCCGCATACAGGGCGTAATGGCGGCTGTTGAAGCAGGCGTTGACGACTCGGGTCTGAATGTCGGCATTGCGGCGCAGCAGTTTGCGCTGGGTGCGGTTGGGCTCAAAGCGCTCCACCGGAATACGCACTGAGCGGCAGGCATTGCATCCTTCGCAGTGTGGGCGGTACAAGTGACGTCCGCTGCGTCGAAAGCCCAGCAGTGACAGGGAATCATAAACGCCGGGCAGCGGGGCTTCCTGGGGGTCCAGAAAGAGGGTGGTGGCCTCGCGTCCAGGCAGATAGCTGCAGTCATGTGGCACTGTTAAAAAGAAGCGCAAATCCCTCACGGGTCGACGTGGCGTGTTGCTGCTCACGGTTGGCCTCCTGATGATGAATGGGTGAAAATATCAGTGTGCGGTCTCTATCAGGCCTTGATTGTCCGGTGCCGCGAGGGCTTCAAGCCATCTTGAAGGGGGAACTGTGGGCGCTTCCTCCAATCCGGAAGATGGCTGGAAATCTCTCTGGGGTAAGCATAGCCCAAGATACTTGATGAAGCTTGTGCGTGAAACGGTTTCAGCGCCCATATGGGCAAGGTGAGCCGTATGCATCTGGCAGTCAATCAGTGTTCCACCGCCCTGACGCATGGCGGCTGCCAGATAGGCAAGGGCTACCTTGGACGCATCGGCCTGACGTGAAAACATCGATTCGCCAAAAAATACTGGCCCCATGGCAAGGCCGTAAAGCCCGCCCACCAGCGCGTTGTCGCGGTGCACTTCAATGCTGTGAGCAATGCCAGCCTGATGCAGATGCGCATAGGCGGTGAGCATGTCATCAGTAATCCAGGTGCCGCCTTCATCCTGGCGCGGCGCGGCGCAGGCCAGCATGACCCTTTCAAAGCATTGATCCAATGTGACCGTGAAACCGCCATTGCGCAGGCGTTTGGTGAGGCTGCGCCTTTGCCTGAAGTTTTCAGGGTAGAGCACCATTCTCGGGTCTGGGCTCCACCACAGGATAGGATCGCCATCGCTAAACCAGGGGAAGATTCCCTGGCGATAGGCGCTGACCAGCCAGTCAGGTGTTAGTGCGCCCCCCGCCGCCAGCAGGCCGTCAGGGGTGTTGAGTGCCGTGGATACATCGGGAAAATATGGTGTTGCGCTGTCCAGCCAAGGCAGCATAAGGGTTCCTTGCAATGAGCGAATAAATCAACAGATCCTGATCTCTGTTATTCTCAATACCAATTGTCAACAGTAGTAATCGCCCCTGTGACGGCAGAAGGATGCTCGGTATGATGGCATATCGCAAGCGCCAATTGGCAATCTGAAAAAGAGTGCTTTCACACACTATAAAATACACGCTGTTGTTAAATTGCCAGGAGAGTGTGTTCTGGTTTCGGTATTCATTCTCAATAGCATTTATTGCCGCAGCGCTGAAAAGTCATCTTGCAGGCTGTGGTTGTCAGTCAGGTATGAAGGGAGAATTGCTTGAACGTGAAAAAGACTGTTAACAGGCAAAAATCGCAGGGCTCAGGCGAATCCCGTAAAGCATCGCCTGAGCGCGTCAATGTGGCCAAGGCCAAAGCAAAGGCAGGGGCCAGGCATGTCGGTGTTCGCCTGCAGGGCGTGGCGCGTGAGGCTGTGGTCATTGTGCTGCTGGCACTTTGTGTATTTTTACTTCTGGCGATGTTCAGCTACCACGCTGGCGACCCCGGCTGGTCTTATCGCGGCCCCGAAACTGAGGTTGCTAACTGGATGGGCGCCTTGGGTGCCTGGCTGGCGGATGTCATGTATTCATTGCTGGGAAGCAGTGCGCTGTGGTTTCCAGGGGTGTTGGGCTTTGCTGCCTGGTGGTTGATGCGTTCGCGTCAGGTCACCTTTGAGCTGGATATGCTGGCGCTAGCCGTGCGCGTCGCCGGTTTTGTCATGTTGCTGCTGGGTACCACTCTGCTGGGGGCGCTGCATTTCTACAGCCCGGATAGCATGCTGCCTTACGGCGCTGGCGGCATTCTCGGTGAAGGCCTGGTCGCCACTCTGATACCGATACTTAGCCATTCAGGCGTGGGTCTGGTGGCCGCGGCCCTGATACTGGGTGGTTTTCCGATTCTTACCAGGGTGTCGTGGCTCGACCTGACGGATGAAGTAGGGTTTCAGGCGTGCCGACTGGGGCGCTGGGTTCGTCAATTGCTGGGTGGTCTGGACGAAAAGCGTCGCGAGCATCAGGCCAAGCGCAGGCCGCATCTGAGTGACTACGACGAGGAGCCAGAAACGCCTTACACCTATAAGCAATCCACGACTGATGATCCTGCACCTGCCAAAGCATCCAGTGCGCACCGTGAGCCTCATGTATCCTGGGGAACAGCCGCTGCTGGTGCCAGTGCAGCCGGTGGTGCTTGGGCGGCCACACGCCTGACAGCCTCTCGGCATGCAGAGTCGGATCTTTCGGCTGAAAAATCGCCAACGCCAACCACCTCTGAAGACTACCCACCCTTCAGCGCCGTAGACCGTCCTGTTGAAAGCCCTCTCGACAGCGATAGGGATAGCGATGTAGACGACGTTGATAATAAAGCTGCTGAGAGTGCTCCAGAGCAGCCGCTGTCGGCCATTCATCCGGCTGCTTCTGCGCCTCGCGAGGAGGTGCCTGCTAAAACGCACGGGCGTATTGAACCGAGGCTCAGCCCCGAAGCTGAATCTGAACCAATGCCAGAGCCAGAGCTTGAGACAACGCCTGAATCAACGTCAGCTTCAGAGCCGGAACCACCCTCTGAGCCCGAGCCAAGGGAAGCGGTCGAAAAAGCCTCTGAACAGCCTGTGCCTGAAAGGCGTGTACCGGAAATTGTCCCGGAGCCGGTGCTGGACGACGAGCCTGAATGGCCGCCTGGGTTGGAATCGGCCTTTGCTGCTAAGCCGCAGGCGGATGCACCACCGAAAATGGATGAACCACAGAAAATGGATGAGCCCGCCCAAGTGGCGCCATCACCGACAGTGGAAGCCCCTGTCTCTTCATCAGCACCAGCCGTTGGCCCAGCGGACGATGAAACCCTAACGCTGTGGACGGTTGAGCATCTGCAAAATCAGCGGCCAGTGCTGGAAGGTATGCCGGAGCCTGATGGTGACGTGCCCAGCCTGCGCCTGCTGACGCCTCCCGAGCCGCAGAAACCCAACTACAGCGAACAGCAGTTGGCGGATATGGCGGAACTGCTGGAAATACGCCTGAAGGAGTATGGCGTCAGGGCTGAGGTCGTGGATACCTGGCCAGGGCCGGTGATTACCCGCTTTGAAATCAAGCCGGCCGCTGGGGTCAAGGTTTCCAAGATTACTAACCTGGCCAAGGATCTGGCGCGCTCGCTGATGGTGAAAAGTGTCCGTGTGGTGGAAGTGATTCCCGGTCGTCCGACCGTCGGCATTGAAATTCCCAACCCCAATCGCGCCATGATCCGCCTGCGCGAAGTGGTTGACTCTGATCTCTACCAGCAGGAAACCTCACCGTTGACCATGGCGCTGGGCCAAGATATCGGCGGTGGCCCCGTGGTGGCTAACCTGGGCAAGATGCCTCACCTGCTGGTGGCGGGTACAACGGGCTCAGGTAAGTCAGTGGGGGTCAATGCCATGCTGGTCTCGATGCTTTTAAAAGCGACACCGGACGAGCTGCGCCTGATCATGGTCGACCCCAAGATGCTTGAGCTATCCGTATATGACGGCATTCCGCACCTGCTGGCGCCGGTGGTCACCGATATGAAAGAAGCCGCCAACAGCCTGCGCTGGTGTGTGGCAGAAATGGAACGCCGCTACAAGCTGATGGCGGCGATGGGGGTGCGCAACATTGCTGGCTTCAATTCCCGCCTGGATGAAGCCGACAGGGCAGGTGCTCAGGTCGCCGACCCACTGTGGGAACCCCAGCCCTGGGAAATGCATCAGGCGCCCCCGGTGCTGGAAAAGCTGCCTTATATCGTGGTGGTGATAGATGAATTTGCCGACATGTTCATGATTGTGGGCAAGAAAGTTGAAGAGTTGATCGCCCGTCTGGCGCAGAAAGCCCGTGCCGCCGGTATTCATCTTATCCTGGCCACTCAGCGGCCCTCTGTGGACGTGGTGACCGGCCTGATCAAGGCCAATATCCCGTCGCGCATGGCGTTTCAGGTCTCCTCCAGGATTGATTCGCGGACGATACTGGATCAAGGCGGCGCTGAAAGCCTGCTGGGCCACGGTGATATGCTGTATCTGCCTGCAGGCTCGGGGCCTCCCAACCGCGTTCACGGCGCTTTTGTCGATGATGATGAGGTTCACCGCGTGGTGGAGGACTGGAAGCGGCGTGGAGAGCCTGAGTACATTGAGGAAATACTGACGGGCGGCGTGTCAGCAGATGCGCTGACAGGGCTTGAGGCGGAAGGTGCTGATGGTGACGATGCCGAGCAGGATGCCCTGTACGATGAAGCTGTCCAGTTTGTTACGGAAACCCGCAAAGCCTCGATCTCTGCCGTTCAGCGTCGGTTCAAGATTGGTTATAACCGGGCGGCGCGGCTGGTAGATGCCATGGAGAGTGCTGGCGTTGTGTCTTCCATGGGCACCAATGGCCAGCGTGAAGTGTTGGCAAATCCTCCCTCGGGTCATTGATCTGCCAATCGTGCAAACACCAAGAAAACCACGCCGCAGGTGAAACCTTGCGGCGTGGTATGCGTCTGAGACCACAACAACCTTATTGGGGATGAATGCTCATCCCGTCAGGCAGATAAAGGAAATCACTATGAATCGCACAGATACGCCTGTTGTGGCACACACGTCTGAAAATGCTGCTTCCGTTAGCCGTCAGCGCTCCTTTGGATTGATGTTGGCGGCTAGCGCCCTGGGCTTGATGGTCAGCCCGGAAAGCTGGGCGCAGGATGCCGCTGAACGCCTGAGCGAGCGGCTGGAGCCGCTGGAAACCTATCACGCCAGCTTCGAGCAGAAGATTCTGGATAGTAGCGGTGACCATCTGCAGGAAGCGCAAGGTGAGATGTGGCTGGCGCGCCCTGGCCTGTTGCGCTGGGAGGTCGATGCCCCTTACGCACAGACCGTCATGTCAGACGGTGAAGAGGTCTATCTTTATGATCCTGATCTTGAGCAAGTGACGGTTCAGGCTGTTGATGAACGCATCACTCATACGCCGGCGTTGCTAATTTCCGGCAATATTGATGATCTGACGGCAAGTTACGATGTGCACTACGAAAATGGCGATGAAGATATTTTTACCCTGGTGCCCTCAACTCCTGACACCCTGTTTGAAGAGCTGAACCTGATGTTTGAAGGTGAGACCCTGACCGAGCTGTGGATGACCGACAGTACCGGTCAACGCACGGCGATTATTTTCAGCGCCATCTGTCAGAACAGCGAGATTGACGATGAACGCTTCACCTTTGAAATCCCGGAAGGCACGGATGTCATTCGTGAGGGCCGTTAGGACTTACTGAAACGTCCCCTTTGTCAGCCTCCTCGTCCTTGGCCTTGCGCCAGGCCATGATATCGGCAAAGCGTTTTTCCTGGCCGTGGGGGCTAGGCTGGTAGAGGTCTTCGCGGCTCAGTGATTCAGGCCAGCAATCATGGCTGCTACCGGCCGGGTAGCCCTCCGGCTCGTGGTGGGCATAGCGATAACCCTGACCGTGCCCCAGTTGCTCCATCAAACGGGTGGGTGCATTGCGCAGGTAGCTGGGCACCTCAAGCTCAGGCGTTTGGCGCACATAGCGCTGGGCGGCTTTCCAGGCCTGGTCAATGCGGTTGCTTTTCGGGGCGACGCACAGGTGAATCAAGGCGTGGGCAATCGCTCGCTGGCCCTCGTAGTCTCCCAGTCGTAAATAGGCATCCCAGGCCGCCATGACCAGAGGCAGGGCGCGTGGGTCAGCATTGCCAACGTCTTCAGAGGCAATGGCAGCTAATCGGCGTACCACATCCAGAGGGTCGCCGCCGCCCTGGATAAAACGCGCCATATACAGCAAGGCCGCGTTGGGCCGAGATGAACGCACTGATTTATGCAGTGCCGATAACAGGTCGTAATAGGCATCACCCTGTTTGTCAAAGGCGCTGGCTTGATGCCCCAGCACGTCTTTTAATGCCTCTGGGCCAAGGTATTCCTGGCCTTTCTGCGATTGGGTAAAATCACACGCCGTTTCCAGCAGCCCAAGCGCCCGGCGGGCATCGCCTGCGCTGGCGCGGGCCAGCATTTCAAGCACCTTATCCTCCACCTGAATGTTTCTCTGGCCAAGGCCACGCTGTGGGTCAGTCAGTGCCTGACGTAGCACCTCTATGAGCTCGCTCTCACTCAATGGCTTGAGCACATACACCCGCGCTCGGGAAAGCAGGGCCGAATTCACTTCAAACGACGGATTTTCAGTGGTGGCGCCGATCAGGGTCAAAAGGCCGGATTCAACATGCGGTAGCAGAGCATCCTGCTGGGACTTGTTAAGGCGATGAATCTCATCCAGAAAAAGAATCACCGCTTCTCCAGGCCGCTGCCGGGCGCGCTCTACAACGTTGCGGATGTCCTTGACCCCCGCCATCACGGCGCTAAGCGCTTCCAGATGCGAATCAGCAGCGCGTGCCAGTATTTCCGCCAGGGTGGTTTTACCAACGCCAGGCGGCCCCCACAGAATCATGGATCGAACCACCCCGGATTCGGCCATTTGGCGTAACGGTTTGCCTGTGCCCACCAGCGCCTGCTGGCCGATATAATCATTCAGGGTGACAGGGCGCATGCGGTAGGCCAATGGGGCGTCACTGGCTGAGTCACTTGTCTGGGCAAACAGATCCATCACGGCTCCCTATGTGGGTGTGAACAAAACAACGGTTGCTATTGTCCTTAGACAGCCAACATTGTTAACGAGGGCTGTATCAGGCTACTGTATTCGTTATTCTCTACAAAGCCCTGCTAGACTGCTTGTGTTTTAACTGATAGTAACGAAATCTAATAATAACGCTGGTACATCAGGACTTGCTTTTTCCAGCGATGATCGCGTGTCACTGGTCACACTCCAGCGGCAAGCCTGAGATAAAAGGAGGCGGCAACATGCTAAACCAATTGCGTCTGGATCATGCCAATATGGCGCGAATGCTCCACGTTCTGCAGCTTAAACAGAAAACGCTTGAAAAGGGGGAGCGTCCCAATTTTCAGCTAATGCGCGAAGTAGTGGACTATATTCTGGCTTATATGGAGGATTTTACGGCGCCACTGGAACGCGTATTTGTCGAGCGCTTACAGGCTAAAGCGCCGGATCAGGTGTCGCAAGTCGAGAATATGCTAAGCGACTATCGGGAACTCAAGCCGCGGCTTGAGAAGCTTTCTGCGGATATTGACACCGTCCTGATGGACATGGTGTTACCCATGGATCGTTTCGCTGAAGACCTGAAACAGTATCTGGCAGCTCATCGTGCCTATCTGCGTCAGGAGCGTGAAGCCCTCTTCCCGCTGGTTGAAAAGCACTTTGCTGAAGAGGATATCGATGCTCTGCGCCAAGCGTTACCGGATGGTGCAGAAAAAGAGTTGGAGCGTCTGCAGCAGGCATACCCGGAACTGTATGCCGAACTTAAAGGTGCTGATGTACCCGTTGTTTAACATGCCAGCTAACATATCAGGCTAGGGTGCATAGGCACTCTCAAGGCTGACAACGGAGCGTGCTACACTTGGCCGCTCCGTTTTTTTATACGTCCGTAGCTGATAAGGGCAAGCTGTCATGACCGGCCCCATTTTAATCTTTGACTCAGGCGTGGGCGGCCTTTCGGTCGCTCATGCGCTGCGCTGCGCCTACCCTGAAGCGGCCTTTTGTTATGCCTGCGACAATGCCTGGCTGCCTTACGGCGTTCGTCAGGATGCCGAGCTGACCGCACGTATTGTCGCGGTGTGTCTGGCGGCTGTGCAGGCCTGTCAGCCGAGCGTGCTGGTGGTGGCCTGCAATACGGCCAGTACGCTGGCGCTGGAGCAGCTGCGTTCGGCGCTGAGCATTCCTGTGGTCGGCACGGTGCCCGCCATCAAACCGGCTGCCCGCCTGTCAACAAGTCGCCATATTGCACTCCTGGCCACCTCGGCAACGGTAAGGCGCCCCTATACCCAGCAGTTGATTGATAACTTTGCCAAGGATTGCCGGATTACGCGTGTCGCAGCCGATGGTCTGGTGGTGGAAGCCGAGGGTTGGCTGAGCGGCAGTCCACCTAATCAGATGCGTTTGAACGCCCTATTGGCCCCGTTATGGCAAGCGACCCATGATACTCCCCCGATGGATACCGTGGTGCTTGGGTGTACCCACTTTCCGTTGATGCTGCCCTGGCTGGAAGCCCTGTCGCCTGTGGAGCTGAACTGGGTAGATTCTGGCGCCGCGATTGCCCGGCGGGTGGGGCAAGTCAGTGAGACTTTCAACACAGGGCGGCGTGATAACCGCAGTTTTACCACGGCAACGGCAGAGGGCTTACAGGCAGGCTTGGCAGATTATGGTTTCTCAGCGCCCGAGCTTTTGCGACTGAAAAGCTGATGCCCTGATGCGGTGTGCCAACCAGGCGTTTATTCATTTATTCATCAGTATGACCTACCAATCATTACCAGACTAAAAAGGAGCTTATCTTTGGCAATCCCAGTGGTTGAGCCCGAACGCTATAGCGAACAGTTGAATGCCAAGCGCGAAACCCTTGAAGCGCTGCTGGCCGAATTCTCGCCTCCGCCGGTGGAGGTTATGGAGTCGCCGCCAGGCTACTATCGTCAGCGCTGCGAATTCCGTATCTGGCATGATGGCGATGACCTGTTTTACGCCATGTTTGAGGTGGACCCTGAAAACCCAGCCAATAAAGCGGTGGTCAGGTTGGATCAGTATCCGGTGGCCAGTGCCCAGATAAATGCCTTGATGCCCTTGCTACGCAATGCGTTTCTGGCCAGCCATGAGCTGCGTCATCGCCTGTTTCAGGTCGAGTTCCTGACCACCCTGTCCGGTGAAGCACTGGTGACGCTTATCTACCATCGCCCGCTGGGTGATGCCTGGGAAGAAGAGGCGCGCGCGCTGGAAAAAGCCTTAGGCATCATGATCATTGGTCGCTCGCGCAAGCAGCGTAAGGTGCTGACCCGTGACTACGTATGGGAAAAACTTGAGGTTGATGGCCAGCAATGGCATTACCAGCAGGTCGAAAACAGCTTTACCCAGCCCAACGCCGAAGTCTGCCAGAAAATGCTCAGCTGGGCGCGTTCAGTGACTGCCGGAAGCCAGGCAGGCGATCTGGTTGAGCTATACTGCGGTAATGGCAACTTCACCGTGGCGCTGGCGGAAAACTTTCGTCGGGTATTGGCGACCGAAATTTCACGCACCTCAGTGGCCAGTGCAAAGGTCAACTTTGCCGCAAATGAGATTACTAATGCCCAGGTGGTCAGGATGTCTGCGGAAGAGTTTGCCCAGGCGCTCAAAGGGGAAAAAGGCGGGCGGCGCGTTGCCGAAATGGCGCTGGATGACTATCAGTTTTCAACCGTTTTGGTAGACCCGCCCCGCGCTGGGCTGGATGAGGCCAGCTGTCATCAGATCAGCGCTTATCCGTCGATTGTTTATATTTCGTGTAACCCTGCGACACTGGCGGAAAATCTGGCCATACTGATTCAGACGCATCGCATAGAACGGTTGGCACTGTTTGACCAGTTTCCGTTCACGCATCATATGGAGGCAGGTGTGCTGTTAACCCGTCGTTAGCGCGTGTCGCCAAGATGTATACAGGCTTATCCATAGTATCAATATCTATAACACAATGAACAGGTTACTCAGTGAGGGCTGGCCAAGGTGTATTTAGCTATTTAGAGGTCGCTAATGGTCATCCGTTCGTAAAACGTATAAATAACAATGCACAATTGGTATGCGTTATGAGTAAGACGTCAGTTGGCTGGGGTTGGCCGAAGAGGTCGCGTAGGCTCGGTCTCTTGGTGGCTTAACAGCCAACGATCTTCGTTTTGGCCGGTAATGGCCTTGGCAGTTGAGGTGATAAATGCATTACATTGCGATTGAAGAGAGCCGACAGGATCTTCTCAAACAGTTAAAGGAACGGCTGGAATCGCGTCTGGAGCCCGCTAGAGCGGCGGCGATTGATGCTTTTGCGCGGCAGTTTTATGCCACCGTGCCTGTCGAGGATCTCATTGACCGGCGGCTGGATGACCTTTACGGCGCCACCCTCTCCATCTGGCAGTTTCTTCAGCATCATGAACCAGAAAGTCCCAAAGTAGCCGTCTTCAATCCTGATTTTGAAGAGCATGGTTGGCAGTCGACCCACACCTTTGTGGCGGTGTTGCATGCGGATATGCCGTTTCTGGTCGATTCGGTGCGTATCGAGCTTAACCGCCGTGGCTTGACGGTTCATGCGATTCAGAATGCTGTCCTCTCAGTGGAACGCGATGGCCAGCACCAGCTTAAGCGGCTGGTTCCATCCCAGAATGACGATACGCCTGACAGCCGCGAATCGCTGATTGTTATTGAAGTGGATCGCCATACTGACCGCGATGCCCTGGCGGTTATCGAGCAGAATCTTCATGACGTGCTGTGTGATGTGCGCACTGCAGTCAATGACTATGACGGCATGTGTGCGCGTACCCGTGAGGCCATTCAGGAGCTGGAAAAAGTCTGCCCGCCGCAGATCGACCCGGATGATCACGAAGAAGCGATCGCGTTTCTGGAATGGTTGGTCAAAGATAATTTCACTTATCTGGGCTATGACGAATACACCCTTCAAGACGGCGAACTGGTGCGCGACAACGACAGCGTTCTGGGTGTGTTCCGGCTGGATTATCCGCGCTACTGCGAACGCATCCGTACCGAGCAGGGCGTTGACGAGAACAACGATTACGTACTCGTGCCCCAGCTATTGTCGTTTGCCAAAAGTGCTCATCATTCCCGGGTTCATCGTCCTACCTACCCGGATTACATCACGATTGACCGCTACGACGATGACGGCAATGTGATAGGTGAGAGACGCTTCTTTGGGCTGTTTACTGCCACCGTCTATAATGAATCACCGCGTAATATTCCGGTACTGCGCCGTAAACTGAAGGCGGTGATGGACATTGCCGGCTTCAACCCTCAAGGCCATAACGGCAAACAGTTGCTGCAGGTACTGGAAGTCTATCCGCGTGATGATCTGTTCCAGACCTCGACCGAGTCTCTGGCCGGAACAGCGCTGGGCATTCTCAATATTCGTGAACGCCGCCAAGTGCGCCTGTTTGTGCGCGCGGATGTGAGCGGCAAATTCTATTCCTGTCTGATTTTTGTCCCTCGGGATGTATTTTCCACCGACTTGCGCCAACGCATTCAGAACCTGCTATGCGAAGAAATGGATGCGCATTTTGGTGACTTTAATACCTATCTTTCCGAGTCGGTGCTGGCGCGTATTCAGCTGATCCTGCGTTTCAACGGCGATAAGCCAGGCAAGTTTGACCTGAAACGTATCGAACACAAGGTCTCGCAGTTGGCGCGCAGCTGGAAAGATGAGCTGCAGTCCGCCATGGTGGAAGGCTTTGGGGAAGAAAGTGCCAACCGGTTGATGGAGCGCTTCAGCAGCGCCTTTTCTGCCAGCTATCGGGAGGATTTCAGTGCGCGTACCGGTGTCTTTGATATTCAGCACCTATTGGCACTGGATAATGGCGATGACCTGGCGCTGTCGCTCTATCGCCCGCTGGAAGAGCAGGGCGGTGGCCTTAACCTGAAGCTGTTCCATCGCGAATCACAGATTCCGCTTTCGGATGTGCTGCCGATGATGGAAAACCTGGGGCTGCGGGTGATCGGCGAACGCCCTTATGAGATTAACGCGCCCTCAGAGCGCTACTGGATACACGATTTTGAACTGGAACATAGTGGCGCCGACCTTAGCCTGAGCGAAATGCGTGAGGCATTCACTGAGGCGTTCAAGCGGATCTGGGGCGGTGAAGCCGATAACGATGCCTTCAACCGGCTGATTATTGGTGCCAACCTGGACTGGCGTGAAGTAGCGATGCTGCGCGGCTACGCGCGTTACCTCAAGCAGATTCGCTTTGGTATGTCGCAAAACTATATTGCCTCTACCCTGGCCAACTACCCGCATATTACCCGTGAGTTGGTGGAGCTGTTCCGTCTGCGCTTTGACCCTCTGTGCGAGGATCGCGACAGCAGTGCCTGTCTTGCACGTATTAATGAATACCTTGAACAGGTTACCAGCCTCAATGATGACCAGCTGGTGCGACGCTTTGTGGAACTGGTTCAGGCGACCTTGCGTACCAACTACTATCAGCTGAGTGAGCAGGGGCGCTTCAAGGATTACATTGCCTACAAGCTGGAGCCTTCCAAGGTGACCGGCATGCCCAAGCCGCGGCCTGCCTATGAGATCTTCGTCTGTTCGCCCAGGGTGGAAGGTGTTCACCTGCGCGGCGGTAAGGTTGCCCGTGGCGGGCTGCGCTGGTCTGACCGCCGGGAAGACTTCCGCACCGAGGTGCTGGGGCTGGTCAAGGCGCAGCAGGTGAAAAACGCCGTGATTGTGCCGGTGGGTGCCAAAGGTGGCTTTGTCTGTAAGCGGATGCCCGAAAATGCTGACAGGGAAACCGTGCAGAAAGAAGGTATTGCCTGTTACAAGACCTTTATTCGTGCCTTGCTGGATGTCACTGACAACCTGGTGGGCAGTGGCGTTGTGCCGCCAGACAATGTGGTACGTCATGATGACGATGATGCCTATCTGGTGGTGGCCGCCGATAAGGGAACGGCAACGTTTTCGGATATTGCCAACGAAATCTCCGTCGAGTACGGCCACTGGCTGGGGGATGCCTTTGCCTCCGGCGGCGCCAATGGTTATGACCACAAAAAGATGGGCATTACCGCGCGGGGCGCCTGGGAATCGGTTGAGCGCCATTTCCGTAATCTGGGGCTGAACACCCAGCGCGAAAACTTCACCGTAGTCGGTGTTGGTGATATGGGCGGCGATGTATTCGGCAACGGCATGCTGCTGTCTGAACATATTCAGCTGGTGGGTGCCTTCAACCACCTGCATATCTTTGTTGACCCCAACCCGAATGCTGCTACGACCTTTGCTGAACGCCAGCGCCTGTTCACTATGCCGCGTTCCAGCTGGGAAGATTTTGACAAGTCGCTGATTTCTGAAGGGGGCGGTATCTTCAGCCGGAGTGCCAAATCCATCAGCATCACGCCGCAGATGCAGGACGTCTTTGGCATCAGTGAATCCCAGATGGCCCCCAATGACCTGATCCGTGCCATGCTCAAGGCGAAGATTGACCTGTTCTGGAACGGCGGTATTGGCACCTATGTGAAAGGCTCGGAGGAAACCGACGCCGAGGTAGGCGACAAAGCCAATGATGCCTTGCGTATCAATGGCTGTGAGCTGAACTGCCGCGTTATCGGTGAGGGCGGTAATCTGGGATGTACCCAGCTGGGCCGCATGGAGGCTGCCAATAAGGGCGTGCTGGTTTACACCGATTTCATTGATAACGCCGGTGGCGTGAATTGCTCTGACCATGAAGTCAATATCAAGATCCTGATTGATGAAATCGTCAAGCGCGGTGATATGACCGAGAAGCAGCGTAATAAGCTGCTGGCGGATATGACCGATGAAGTGGCAGATCTGGTCATTCTCGACAACTATCGCCAGACCCAGGCCCTGGATCTGTCGGCGCTGATCTCCCAGCAGGGTATTGGCCCTTATCGTCGCTTTATCAGTGAGCTTGAAGCCGTTGGGCAGATTGACCGCGAGCTTGAGTTCCTGCCGCAGGATGACGTCCTGAAAGAGCGTTCAGGCAGCGGCGAGGGGATGAGCCTGCCAGAACTCTCGGTGTTGATCTCTTACGCCAAGAGCACGCTGAAAGGTGACCTGATCGTCTCCGAGGTGCCGGATGACCCCTATATTCATCGTCATCTTGAGCGCCTCTTCCCACAGCCACTGGTGGATAACTATCTCACCGAGATGTACGAGCATCGCCTGAAGCGTGAAATTGTCGCGACCCAGGTCGCCAATGATCTGGTGGATCATATGGGCGTTGTCTTCGTACGCCGCCTGATAGACTCTACCGGGGCTGGTCGCGCTGATATTGCTCGCGCCTACATCATTGCTCGTGACAGCTTTAACCTGCCCAGCCTGTGGGCGGAAATTGAAGCGCTGGACAACATCGTATCCAGTCAGGTGCAGTACGGGATGATGCTGGACCTGATGCGTATGGTGCGTCGCGCCACCCGTTGGTTCCTGCGTCAGCATCTGGGGCTTTCCACCCAGGATGCCGTGGAATACTTTGGCCCGCGCCTGGCTCAGCTGCAGGAAGGAATCGGTGAGCTGCTTAGCGGTGAAGAGCTGGCCGCCTGGGAGCAGCGCCGTGAAGAGCTGCTTGAGGCCGGCGTGCCTGAAACCCTGGCAGGAAGCGTTGCTGCAGCGCCCAGCCTGTATGCGGGGCTGGGTATCATCCAGGCGGCACGCCATGTCAACGAAAAGCCCCAGCGCGTTGCCGAGGTGTTCTATGAAGTCGGCAGCCGCCTGGAACTGCCCTGGATGATTCAGCAGGTCACCCGGTTGGATGTGCGCGATGCCTGGCAGGCCCAGGCGCGGGAAACCTTCCGCGATGATATCGACCGCCAGCAGCTGGCGCTGACAACCAGCGTGTTGAAGCTTGAAACCGGTAACCACGGCGTGGACGAGCGGGTGGCACAATGGCTGGATCAGCATGCCGATCTTCATCGCCGCTGGTGCCGCCTGATAGAGGAAGTGCGCAGCGGCAGTGAAAGCGGTTTTGCTCTCTTTGCCGTGGCCGTGCGTGAACTGGTGGACTTGGCTGAAAGTGATAGCGAAGCCTGATCGTATACGCATAAGTAGCTGAAATAACGCCGTGTCTGGTTAGCCGGGCACGGCGTTTCTTGTTGTGGGCGTCTGGTCTGTCACGCCAGCCTGCCGCTCTTGCCCGCTTTGCGCTATAATGCTGGCCGCTTATTGCTGCCTGGCCAGAGGAACCACCATGTACCACGTTATTCGTCCCGCGCTTTTTCGTCTTGACCCCGAAGCCTCACACACCCTGGCCATGGGCATGCTGGATACCTTGCATCGCCTGGGGGCGGCCAAGCGGCTGGCAGGGGCAAGGGTGGCTGACCCGGTAGAGCTGATGGGTTTGCGTTTTCCCAACCGGGTGGGGTTGGCGGCAGGGCTGGATAAAAATGCCGACCACCTTGATGCGCTGGGGGCTTTAGGTTTTGGCTTTATCGAAGTAGGCACTGTTACCCCCAGGGCACAGCCGGGCAATCCGAAACCGCGTTTGTTTCGCCTTGCCGGGCATGATGCCATCATTAACCGCTTTGGTTTCAATAACAAAGGGGTGGCGCACCTGGTGGAGCAGGTCAGGAAAAGCCGTTTTGATGGCATTATCGGCATCAATATCGGCAAGAATCTGAGCACGGCGGTAGAGGATGCGCTGGCTGATTATCTGCTTTGCCTGGACGCCGTGCACGATGTGGCGGATTACATCGCGGTGAATATTTCCTCGCCCAATACGCCGGGGCTTAGAACCCTGCAGTTTGGCGAACAGCTGGATGCGCTGCTGGGGCCGATCAGAGCGCGCGCCACTGAGCTGGATGATGCCCGCCAGCAGCGTGTGCCGCTGTTAGTCAAGATTGCGCCGGATATGAGTGAAGAGGAAATTGCCTTGGTGGCACAAAGTATTGAGCGTAACGGCCTTGATGGCGTGATTGCGACCAATACGACCATTGAGCGCCAGGCGGTAGAGGATGACCCGCAAAGCACAGAGGCCGGTGGGCTATCAGGTAAACCGGTGTTTGAAGCCTCCAACCGGGTCATTAGACTATTGCGACAGCATTTGCCTGCTATACCGATTATTGGGGTAGGGGGAATTGATAGCGGTGAGGCGGCTCAGCAGAAGCTGGAAGCGGGGGCAGATCTGGTACAGCTTTACTCCGGGCTTATTTATCAGGGGCCAGGCCTGATCAATGCATGCGCTTCTGCGTTGGCAGTCAGTGCAGATAACAAAAAGCCTGCCGCATAGGGGCAGGCTTCAACTTCCATGATGACACGCTCAGCGTATTACCGGTTCAGGTCATCACCATGGGGTTTTTGTGGATGCCGGAAACCCCCGTCATCCCGCTCCACTGATCGCCGCGTCCTTCACGCCAACCACTCATCCAGTATTCTCGTAAATTGACATCCTGACTGGGGCAGTCATCCCGTGAGCGTCCTGTGACACCTGCTTTATAGCCGTGTACATAAGCCCGTTGAAAGCGATCACGTTTTTGTCTTTTCATTGGCTAACCTCTTCTAATGAAAGCCTTTGATGAGAAATAGCAAAAAACCGCCATTTCAGGAGCTGGCTGTTGGGGTGAGATAGGTCATGCTGATGATGTAAAGCACTCACGTGCTGAACGCAGCAAACCTGCATTTCTGAAACATCAACCCCAACGCCATATGGTTGTCGTGAATCAAAAAAATGAGCCAAAAATCGAACCCTGAATCCCCGACAACAAACGCATGCGTTATTCTGTAGCTACCCCTTTATTGTTAGACCATAAGGCCAGGGTTTGTCGACCATTAAATTGTCATAAGAGCTACATGGAATTGACATAAATAGTAATATCAGCCTGGAAACGCCGCTGCCAGACGATGATCACCCCGCTTGATTCGCCATGATCAAGCGCCCAAGATTGAGTAATTATGACCGAGCAATATCAAAACGAAGCACTTGACCTGCTGGTGACCTGCCCAAAAGGCATCGAGCAACTGCTGGAAGAAGAGCTGATTCAGCTGGGCGCCACGCCGGGTAAAACCACGGTGGCAGGTATTTATGTCAGCGCCAGCCTGGAGACGGCGTATCGCCTGTGTCTGTGGTCACGCTTGGCCAACCGGGTGATTGTCATTTTGCAGCGGGCGTCCATGGTGGATACCGCCGCGCAGCTGCTCAGCGCTGTCACTGTGGTGCCTTGGGCCGAGCATATCGCAGCAGGCAAAACCCTGGCGGTCGACTTCCATGGCCGCAGTGAGCATATCCGCCATACGCGCTTTGGCGCCCAGACGGTCAAGGATGGCGTGGTGGACGCCATGGCGCTGGCGGGCGCCGAGCGGCCACAGGTGGATACCAAATCCCCGGATATGCGACTTTACGCTCATCTGCACCGCAGCAACCTGACTCTGGGCATCGACCTGTCCGGGGAAAGCCTGCATCGGCGGGGGTATCGTCTGGATGTGGGGCATGCGCCCCTCAAGGAAAACCTTGCTGCTGCCTTGCTGGTGCGTGCGGGCTGGCAAGCCCGAGCCAAAGCTGGTGAGCCTTTGATTGACCCGCTCTGTGGGGCAGGCACTCTGCTGATTGAGGCGGCGCTGATGGCAGCAGATCAGGCGCCTAACCTGAACCGTCGGCGCTTTGGTTTTCACGGCTGGGCGCATCACCAGCAAGCGGTGTGGGAAGAATTACAGCGTGAAGCCCAGGCGCGGGCCAGCATTGGCCGCAAACGTTGCAAGAATGCACTGTTCGGCTTTGACCAAAGCCCGGCGGCCTTATCGGCGGCCAAGGCCAACGCCATGCGCGCAGGTATTCCGGCGCTGATCACCTTTCATGGCCAGGGGGTTGCCCAGCTTGAACGCCCGGAAGGTCTGGCATCAGCATCAGGTCTGCTGATCACCAATCCGCCTTACGGCGAGCGGCTGGGGGAGTTGCCGGAGCTGGTCGGCCTTTACGCGACCCTGGGCGAAAAAGCCAAAGCGCTGTTCCCCGGCTGGACGCTGGCTGTGTTCACTGGCAATCCGGATCTTGGCCACCGGCTAGGGCTGAGAGCTCACAAGCAGTATGCGCTGAAAAATGGCCCGCTGGATGCCAAGCTGCTGTTAATGGAAATTGGCGCTGACACTGCGTACAGGACCTCTGCCCAGAGCGCTGACAGCCATGCCGCGTCAACGTCAAGCGATGCTCCCTCACAGGGGGCGGAAGATGCGCCACAGCAAGCTTCGTCTGATAACGCCCAGATGTTCGCCAACCGGCTGAAAAAGAACCAGAAGCGCCTGAAGAAATGGCTCAAACAAAGCTGTGAAAGCTGCTATCGACTGTACGATGCCGATATGCCGGAATTTGCCCTGGCCATTGATATCTACGCCGACCGGGTACACGTTCAGGAATATATGCCGCCGCGCTCGGTGAACCCCGCCCAGGCCCAGAAGCGCCTGTTTGACGCCCTTGAAGTCCTGCCTCACGCCTTGGCAGTGGACGCCAGCCGGATTTATGTCAAGCAGCGCGAGCGTCAGGCTGGCAAGTCGCAATATCAGAAGCGTGATGCCAGCGGCGAGCGTTTCGAGGTGCAGGAAGGACCCGCACGCCTATGGGTCAACCTGCGTGACTATCTGGATACGGGGCTGTTTCTGGATCATCGTCCGGTGCGGCGTCTGCTGGGTGAGATGGCGCAGGGCAAACGCTTTCTCAACCTGTTCTGTTATACGGCGTCAGCCACGGTGCATGCGGCCCTGGGTGGCGCCAGTGACAGCGTCAGTGTCGATATGTCCAACACCTATCTGAGCTGGGCCCAGGACAACTTTGCCCTCAATGGGCTTGATCCTAGCCGTCACAGAGTCATACATGATGACTGCTTCAAGTGGCTGGAAACCGCCAGCACCCAGTTTGATCTTATCTTCATGGACCCGCCGACGTTTTCCAACTCGAAGAAAATGCGCGATACCCTGGATATTCAGCGTGACCATCCGCAACTGGTGCGATTGGCCATGGCGCGCCTGATGCCGGAGGGCACTCTGGTGTTCTCCAACAATCAGCGGCGTTTCGAGCTGGATGGCACCTTACGCGAAGAATTCAAGGTGGAGGATATTTCCGCCAAGACCTTTGACCCTGATTTCCAGCGCCGCCATAACCTGCACCATGTCTTCCTTTTGCGTCACAAGGAGGCGGCATGATTGCGTTGACGCTTTACACAACCTTGGGGTGCCATCTGTGCGAGCAGCTGGAGGCCCTGGTGCGCCAGCTGGCCAACCAGGCAGTGGTGCTGACAGCGGTTGAGATCAGCAGCGACGATAGCTTGATGGCGCGCTATGCCCAGCGCATCCCGGTGCTGGCAGATGCCGAGGGCAAGGAGCTGGATCGAGGCTTTGATGTCGAGCGGCTAGCCGCCTGGCTTGAAGCGCGTGGTTGGCTCGACCAGGCAGCACTGCAGGCATTGACGTCGCCGCCTGAGCCAGAACCCGCCAAACTTGCTTATACCCACAATGGCCGCCGCTATCTTGGCTAGAGGGCATCCAGCAGTGAGAGCTGGCGCATGGCTTCCTGGCCTTCCGGGGAGTCATCGTCCACATCCAGCACCTTGCGAAAGCCACGCGAGGACTGAATGGTGCTCTCGTCGTCCAGCCACATCCGGGCCTGTTCGCGGCTTTCTGCCAATTGGTGTTTAAGGCCGCCGAACTGGGTGCCAATCTGCCCCCAGGCGCGGCTGAAGATCCAGTCGCCAAACATATCCTGATGAATATGCACCAGCACATAGTCATGGTCGGTTTCCCAGCGTACGATCACACCTTGTCCTCTTGTTGATTGCGCGTTGTCTGCCGGTGCCTTGCGCAGCCGAGCGCCCATTGTAAAGCCCAAGATGAAAAACGCTATGAAACTTGTCGTTGATGCCAATATCCCTGCCAGTGAGGCCTGCTTTGCTGCGCTTGGCGACGTGCTCCGCCTGCCGGGCCGCGAGATTACCGCCCGGCATCTAAAGGATGCCGATGCCCTTGTGGTGCGCTCGGTGACCCAGGTCAATCAAGCACTACTGGCAGATAGCCCGGTGCGCTTTGTGGGCACCTGCACCATAGGCACCGATCATATTGATACCGCCTACCTGAAAGCACGTGAGATTGCATTTGCCAGCGCTCCTGGGTGTAACGCCGAGGCGGTGGTGGATTACGTGCTGGCCAGCCTGTTAACCCTTGCTGAGCGCCAAGGGTGGTCATTAACCCAGCGCTGCGTGGGAGTTGTTGGCGTGGGTAACGTGGGCAGCCGCCTGCAGGCTCGCTTGCAGGCGCTAGGTGTCGAGGTATTGGCCTGTGACCCGCCGCGAGCGGCCCAGGAAGGCAGCGCAGGCTTTGAAAGTCTGCAAACGCTGATCAGCCACTGTGATGTGCTCTGCCTGCATACCCCGCTGGTCACGGAAGGCCCTTACAGGACGCGCCATCTGCTGGGAGCCGCAGAGATCCATGCGCTCAAACCAGGCAGCATAGTGGTGAACGCCGGGCGCGGTGACTGTATGGATAGCGCCGCCCTGGCGGAACGCTTGACCCAGCAGGCGGATCTTACTGCTGTGCTCGACGTATGGGAAAACGAACCGGAGATTGATCCACAATTACATGCGTTAGCCGCTCTAGCAACACCCCATGTAGCGGGCTACAGCCTGGATGGCAAGCTGCGCGGGAGCCTGATGATTCATCATGCCCTGGCCTGGCATTTGGGTCGCCAAAGCCCGTTGACGCTGGCCGATATCTGCCCGCCACCAGCGCTTGGCGAACTAACCTTGCAACAGGCCATACCCAGCGAAGACGCTCTACGGCTGTGCATGCGAGCGGTTTACGACCCGCGCCGCGATCACGACCGCTTGGCGCGGGAGATGCAACACCAAGCGATTGGCAACGCCTTTGATCGCTGCCGCGCTGATTACCCCTTGCGGCGCGAGTTCGCCACCCTCAAGGTGCGCCTGTGTGATGACGCCAGCTCACTGGCCCCTGGGCTGGGCGCCGCTGGTTTTGGGGTCTAGGGGCTGCTTAATAAGCCTATTCTTGTTGTTGCTCATGCGTCAGACTGCCACTCTCAAGTTTATGGATAAGCAGTTCAATCTCAGAGCCAGGTTCAAGCTTTCCCTCTGTTAACTCAACATGCCTATCAGAGGCGGCGCTATTATCTGCCGTATCATCCTGTTCAGTTTGTTTCGGCATGTTTGGCCTGCTTCTGATAATCGCTGACCGCTTTACATAAATGGGATCCAGCATTTACCCAATGTTGGCCAATCCGATCCTGAGCAGTACCTTTTGGCATGTGCTGTGAATAATCGCCAACCGGCCAAACCTCCATGACACTACCTGCTGCAAGCACGATGCGAGGCATTTTGTAGTGAGATTGCATGGTTTTGCTCCTGTTTTAACCAAGGTGTTGCATATACGTCACTGTGTACCTACTTCTGTCACATCAAAACGCAGCGAAGAAAGAACTTCTGTATTTAGCGTACTATTAAAGTAGAGGTTAATGTAGCTCAAATATTCACGCAAGCTCACACGGAGCCTTAGCCCGGATTTCTCATAGCACCTCAGCCAGCACCGCACTCAGGATGTCGTGCCGCTAAACACCTATTGGCACGGCTTAAATAGCCTACTTTTTAACCATTTTCCGTCATTCAGGCACACTTCCCCCTTCCCCCCATTGCATCGGGCCGGGGGCGCCCGAGCATTCAGTTCGGCACCAACTGTCTGACGAGATCGGATAGCGCCGTTTTATAGGGATAGCTGTCACTCATGAGTACTCGGACTCGGCGCGTATTGCGGATGATAACCGCGCCCACCTTGATGAGTTTGAGCCTGAGGCTACTTGGGCTCATGCGTGCGAAGGGCGTGTTCTTCAGGTAAGCCCGTAACCGCTCGAACAGCGTATAGGCAAAGCCTGATAAGATCAGCCGCCATTGATTAGCCCACCAGTGCGTGCTGGACGTGCGGTCAGCAAACAAGCTCAGTTGTTGATCCTTGATTCGGTTCTCCATGTCGCCCCGAGCACAGTACTGCTCGTAGTAAAGCTTGAAGCCATCGTCGTAACGGGAACTGACGATAAACCGGGGATTGGAGCCAAGCTCGCCTTCTTCCAGGCGGGCCACCACCCAGCGCGGGTACTTCCAAGAGTGCGCTTGATATTGGAAGCGGAACGTCTCTGCCACTTTCCCTCCTACCTGCCACTGGGTCTTGCGTACCAGCATCATGGGAACGTCCACTTCCTTGAGCAGCCGACTGTTCTTGCCAATACCCACGATGTAGTCGACGTGATGCCGATCGCACCAGTTCAGCATCCGGGGGCGACAAAAATGGCTATCGCCGCGTAATACAATGCGGGTGTCGGGCCAGTATTGACGGATAAAGCGGACAAGTAGGGCGAGGATGGCCCAGCTGTGGCGGCTGTCGCTGCGGTCACTGGTGCGCAGATAGCTCACCAGCAGATGGTGGCCACAGAAGACATACAGTGGGAAGTAGCAATGGTGATTGTAATAGCGGTTAAAGAACTTGCCGGGTTGGTCGCCATGCACGGGAATATCAGTGCCATCAAAGTCCAGCACAATCTCTTTGGGTGGTTCGTCATGCTGCTCGATGAAGTGATGCCAGAGTAGCTCATGGGCCTTCACTATCGCTTGTCGATCAGCGTTCTGCTCTATCCGGGACAGCGTTGACTTGCCCGCCAGCACCTCATTTTCATCCAGTGCCGTCTGAAGGGCCTGATCATAGCGCAGGGCTTCATGGTCGTTAAAATCTTCGTAGCCAGCGGCGACACCGAACACCCGCTGACGAACCAGGGTGTCGAGTTTGTGGCGAATCTGCTCCGGTGCCCGAGGATCATGCAGTACCGATGCCAAACGGCGCGTCAGGCGATGTTGTTTGTCGATTTCACGAAGCAGAAGCAACCCAGCATCGGAGGTAATGTGGCCACCGGAGAAATCGGCTTCAATCTGGCGGCGTGAGAGTGGCGAGAAGGTCAGTTTTTCAGGTACCATTTTGGAAGCGGCTGTTGATGTTGGTTTTTGGTGTAAGGTCCTGAAACTTTAACATTTTCAGCCGCTTTCTTTTATACCCTATGAGAAATTCGGGTTAGGGTCTGTTGACGTTTCATCGCGAACCGCGTTGCTGCGCCAAAGGGCGTCAGGCAAGGCGCGACACGACGGCAATTGGTGCCCTTACCGAGTGGCGCAACGCCGCATGGCGTCCTTTGGCGCGCAACCCGAAGGGACAGAGCCCTTTTGGCACAGCCCTGCGTTGCTCGTCGCTAATTGGGAACCACCCAACCACGCTCCTCACGCCTTGCTCTGCACCAAAAGGGCCTCTGTCGCGGCCGTGAGGAAACGTCAATAGACCCTAGACGCAGCGGCGCTCAGGTGGAAGTGCTGGTCGCTATGCCTGACGTTCCATCAAGAAAACGCCCACCTCAATGGGTGGGCGTTGTTGTAACGTCACTCAGAAGCGTGAATCATTGACGGTAGGAAGCTTCCTGCAGGGCGCGAATGCGGTCATCCAGCGGCGGGTGGCTGGCAAACAGACGCTCGACAAGCGAGCGTGTCTGGCCCTTGGTGATGGCCATGGCGCGCAGGGTGTCGGGCATCTGGTCGGGTAGCTCAGTTTCGGATTTCAGCCTTGCCAGGGCGCTGACCATAGCACCCGTGCCCGCCAGCCGTGCGCCTGCTTCATCGGCACGGTATTCACGGAAACGAGAGAACCAGGCCACAATGGCCGATGCGGCAATTCCGAAAATAATCTCGGCTACCATGACGACAGCAAAATAGCCCATAAAGCCCAGGCCGCCTTCGCCATCTGTGCGGCTTTTCAGGAAGCCATCAATCAGGTGGGCCACTACGCGGGCAAAGAACATCACAAAGGTGTTAACCACGCCTTGTACCAGCGCCAACGTGACCATGTCACCATTGGCCACGTGGCCAATCTCGTGGGCCAGAACGGCGCGCACTTCTTCAGGTTTCATGCGGTTAAGTAGCCCGGCTGAAACCGCCACCAGGGCGTCGTCCTTTTTCCAGCCGGTGGCAAAGGCATTGGACTGCTGGGCCGGGAAGATACCCACTTCCGGCGTTTTGATGCCGGCATCACGGGCCAGTTCGGCCACCGTATCGACCAGCCATTGCTCGGTGGCGTTGGAGGGTTTTTCGATAATGACCGTGCCGGTTGAGCGCTTGGCCATCCACTTGGATATCAATAGCGATATCACCGACCCGGCCATACCGATGATGAAACAGAACAGCAGCAAACTGGTGAAGTTGATGCCCTGGCTACGTAAATAGCCTTCTACACCGAACAGGCGCAATGTCAGGCTGGCGACCAGCACGACGGCCAGGTTGGTGGCTAAAAACAACACGATTCGCAGCATTTGGGGATCTCCTTGATGAGATAAGAAACAGGCCCTGAGATATCGCTTAGATGGGGGAGAGACGATGAGGTTTCAAATCTCCACCCGCATTTTGTTAGTTAATAATGTTTAACGGCTTTTGCAGCTCAAGCCTATTGACGGTAGCGAGATAGAAAATCAGCAAAGCGATCCAGCGCATTGCCCAGTTGATCTGCCCAGGGCAAGGTGACGATACGCACATGATCCGGGTCCGGCCAGTTAAAGGCCGTTCCCTGAACCAGCAGGATTTTCTCCTGTAACAGCAGATCAAGCACCATTTTTTGATCGTCCTGGATATTAAATACACCAGGGTCGAGTTTCGGAAAGGCGTAGAGAGCACCCTTGGGCTTGACGCAGCTGACCCCAGGAATGGCATTCAGCTTGTCATAGGTAATATCCCGCTGAGCCAGCAGGCGCCCGCCGGGCAGAATCAGATCGTTGATTGATTGATAGCCGCCCAGGGCCGTCTGAATGGCGTGTTGGGCCGGTACATTGGCGCACAGACGCATTGAGGCCAGCATGGTCAGCCCCTGAATGAAGTCGCTGGAACGCTGCTTGGCAAGGCCACCGGAAATCGTCATCCAGCCTGAACGGAAACCGGCACAGCGGTAGCTTTTTGATAGCCCGTTCATGGTGATGACCAACTGATCATCCTCGGCGAGTGCGCCTGTAGCGGTGTGTTCGACGCCGTCATACAGAATCTTGTCGTAGATCTCATCGGAGAACACTACCAGATTGTGTTGATGGGCAATCGCCAGCACTTCGCGAATGACCTCCGGCGGATAGACGGCCCCGGTCGGGTTGTTGGGGTTGATCAGCACGATAGCCCGGGTATGGCTGGTCACCTTGGCGCGAATGTCGTCCATGGCGGGTGCCCACTCTGCCTGTTCGTCGCACAGATAATGTACGGCGCGGCCGCCGGAAAGGTTGGCGGCGGCTGTCCACAGCGGGTAGTCCGGCGCAGGAATCAGCACCTCATCGCCGTCATTCAGTAGCGCCTGCATGGCCATCACGATCAGCTCGGAAACCCCGTTGCCGATATAGATATCTTCAATGCCCACGCCGGGTATCTGCTTGCGCTGGCATTCCTGCATGACGGCCTTGCGGGCAGAATACAGCCCCTTGGAATCGCAGTAGCCCTGGGCTGTCGGCAGGTTACGCATCACATCCTGCAGAATTTCTTCCGGCGCCTCGAAGCCAAAGGGGGCCGGGTTGCCAATATTCAGCTTCAGGATGCGCTGGCCTTCTTCTTCCAGGCGCTTGGCGTGATCCAGCACCGGCCCACGGATGTCGTAGCAGACGCTGTCGAGCTTGTGTGACTTGCGTAGCACGGGCGTTTCAGAGCTCTTTGTTATCGTCATGATGTCTTCCAATAAGCGTCGTTATCGTCTGTTTCTTCTACCGGGGCAGGGATGTCGTCAGGCGTTTCCAGTGTGATGCGGCCAAGTTTGCCATCTCTTAGCTCATGCAGCAGCACTTCTGCACCGCGGTGAAGGTCAACCTCGCCACCGGCTCTCAGGCCGCCGCGGCGGCTGGCAATCTGCTTGAGAATGGCATGGCCATCAAAGCCGGCCAGGGCCAGAAAGTCAGGACGCTCAGGGCCATCAGTCTCAACGTTATGAGTGCTCTGTAGTGCTTCATAGGCAGGCAGGGAAGAAAGCTTGTAGCGGCTTTTCAGTGCCTCGGGGTAGCGTTTTGCCAGTTCAGCGCAGGCCACAATACCCACATCCGTATATTCAATGGCAGTATCGCGGATGGCACCGCTGGCCGCCAGTCGGTAAGCACTGGCCTGATCTTCAATCTTGGGCCATAGCACCCCGGGCGTATCAACCAGCGCCACCCGGCCATCAATGCGAACTTTCTGCTGGCGCTTGGTGACGGCGGGTTCATTGCCTGTCTTGGCGATCTTGCGTTTGGCCAGTCCGTTGATCAGGGTCGATTTGCCCACATTGGGAATGCCCATCACCATCACGCGAACATCGCGGTCAGCGCGTACTTCGCCTGCCAGGCTATGGCAAAGCGCCGGGATGCTTTTGAGTTCTCGGCTATTGGTCGTGGTGATCGCCAGTGCCCGAGTGTCGGGCTGGCTATCGAAAAAAGCCACCCATTGCTGAGTGCGCTCAGGGTCGGCCAGGTCAGCCCGGGAGAGAATTTTCAGCACCGGCTTGTGGCGCGCAAGCTCTGCCAGCATCGGGTTGGCGCTGGAATAGGGCAGGCGGGCGTCAAGCACTTCAATAACAACGTCAATTTCGGGCAGCGCTTCCTTGATCTGGCGGCGCGCCTTGTTCATATGACCGGGGAACCAGCCGAGCATGGGTTTCTCCTGAGAGCACAAAAAAAGCGAGCCACCATTCTAGCAGAAGGCGCTCGCATTGCCGGACTAACAATTCGCTGTGCTATTGAAGTAGGGGGTTATTCGCCAGGGTGAAACTCAACGGCCACTGAGTTAATGCAATAGCGCAGCCCTGTGGTGTCAGTCGGGCCATCCGGGAAGACGTGCCCCAGGTGGGCATCACATTTGGCGCAGACCACCTCGGTTCTGTGCATGCCGTGGCTGGTATCGGTGTGTTCTTCAATACGGTTCTGGCTGAAAGGACGGTCAAAGCTTGGCCAGCCACACCCGGCGTTGAATTTGTGTTCGTTTTCAAACAGCGGCGCATTGCAGCAGACACAGTGATAGATGCCATGGGCATCAGTGACGTTGTAATCACCGCTGAAGGGCGGTTCAGTGCCTTTTTCGCGGGTCACACGATATTGCTCGGGGGTTAGCTGTTCGCGCCATTGTTCAGCGGGTTTTTCCAGTTTGGTCATGGCAGCCTCCTTGAAAAGGCGATATTAAAAAGGGTGGCAAAATCCATTTTCTGTGTCCAGGTGTCTGATTAGCTTATCTGCCAGCATGCGATATCTGCCTTCGTGATACCAGCTGAGATTGATGCTTGACACTTATTCACGGGCTGATTATTATACGCGCCACCTCGACGAGGTAACGCAGCGTCCCATTCGTCTAGTGGTCCAGGACACCGCCCTTTCACGGCGGTAACAGGGGTTCGAACCCCCTATGGGACGCCACTTATCAAGTCAGGGTTATCGGAAGTGCTGTCAGGTTTGCGGGAATAGCTCAGTGGTAGAGCATCGCCTTGCCAAGGCGAGGGTCGGGAGTTCGAATCTCCTTTCCCGCTCCAAGATCTAGCGGTACAGAACGGTAGGCGAGGGTCGTGAGCTGGAACGCCAGTCCGATCGCATCACCTTCCCGCTCCAGAATTAGCCGATAATTGCGTCCCATTCGTCTAGTGGTCCAGGACACCGCCCTTTCACGGCGGTAACAGGGGTTCGAACCCCCTATGGGACGCCATCCGATAGACCAGTTTTACGCGGGAATAGCTCAGTGGTAGAGCATCGCCTTGCCAAGGCGAGGGTCGGGAGTTCGAATCTCCTTTCCCGCTCCAAGATCTAGTAGTACGGAACGGTAGGCGAGGGTCGTGAGCTGGAACGCCAGCCCGGTCGAATCACCTTCCCGCTCCAAGATTTAATAAGTCCCATTCGTCTAGTGGCCTAGGACACCGCCCTTTCACGGCGGTAACAGGGGTTCGAACCCCCTATGGGACGCCATCAGTTCTAGCGGTACATCAAGCGGGAATAGCTCAGTGGTAGAGCATCGCCTTGCCAAGGCGAGGGTCGGGAGTTCGAATCTCCTTTCCCGCTCCAAGTTTCACTCCTCCTTCTCCGATCTGTTTGACAACGAAAAGTTGATCGAATGGTTATCTCCTGTACGCATCTGTATATTCCCGAAAAGCTTGAAAACGGCAGATTCGCCCTTATATCTCTCCTATTTACTTTCATTGCTGACAGGACATATTTATGGCCGAACCGGCACTGTCGATTCGTGGGCTTACCAAAGTCTACGACAACGGCTTTCATGCTTTAAAAGGCATTGATCTTGATGTGCAGCAAGGCGATTTCTTCGCCCTGCTGGGGCCTAACGGCGCGGGCAAATCCACGACTTTGGGCGCCGTCTGTTCGCTAGTGCAGAAAACCAGCGGCAAGATCACTATTTTCGGTATCGATACAGATCGCGACTTTGCCAAGGCAAAGTATCAGCTGGGTGTGGTACCGCAGGAATTCAACTTCAACCAGTTCGAGAAAGTGCTTGATATCGTGCTGGCTCAGGCGGGTTACTATGGCATGACTCGCCGTGAAGCGCTGCCAAGGGCAGAAAAGCTGCTGACCGATCTGGGCTTATGGGACAAGCGCAACGGCAGCGCCCGTATGCTGTCTGGCGGGATGAAACGCCGCCTGATGATTGCCCGGGCGCTTATGCATCGCCCCAAACTGCTGATTCTGGATGAGCCGACCGCCGGTGTGGACATTGAGCTGCGCCGTAGCATGTGGGAATACTTGCGCCGCATCAACCGCGATGAAGGCACTACGATTATTCTCACCACACACTATCTGGAAGAGGCCGAAAGCCTGTGCCGTAATATCGCCATCATCAACCACGGCGATATTATCCGTAATACCAGCGTGCGCGCCTTGCTCAAAGAGCTGAATACAGAAACCTTCCTGCTCGATATCACTCAGCCACTTGATAAAGCCCCGGAAGTGGAAGGCTTTGAGCTGAGCCTGGTAGAGCCTACCCAGTTAGCCCTGGTGTTCCATCGTGGGCAGGAATTGAACGATGTGTTTGAGGCGCTCAGCCAGCAGGGCATCAAGGTGGTGTCCATGCGTAACCGTGCCAACCGTCTGGAAGAAATGTTTGTCTCCATGGTAGAGGCGGGCAATCACGCCATCGACCAGAAAGCCGCTGAAGAGGGGATTCCAGCCAACCAGGGCTCTGCATCGGCTAAGGAGGCGCGCGCATGAATGCAATGCAAACGCTGGTCGCCTTGTGGACGGTGGTGCTTAAAGAGATCAAGCGCTTTACCCGTATCTGGCCACAGACGCTTTTGCCGCCGTCCATTACCATGACGATGTACTTCATCATCTTCGGTAACCTGATCGGTTCGCGGATCGGGGCGATGGATGGCTTTACTTATATGGATTTCATCGTGCCGGGGCTGATCATGATGGCGGTGATCACCAACAGCTACTCCAACGTGGCCTCTAGTTTCTTCTCGAACAAGTTTCAGCGTTCGGTGGAAGAAATGATGGTCTCGCCGATGCCAAGCTGGGTCATTCTGTCGGGCTACATCTTTGGCGGCATGGCCCGTGGTTTGGGGGTTGGCCTGATAGTGACGCTTGTGTCGCTATTTTTTACCCGTCTCACCCTGGAGCATCCCTTCCTGACCCTGCTGGTGGTGGTGTTAACCTCGGCACTGTTCTCGATTGGCGGCTTTATCAATGCGCTGCTGGCCAACAAATTTGATGATATTTCTATCGTGCCAACCTTTATTCTGACCCCGCTGACCTATCTGGGCGGTGTGTTCTACTCGATTTCCATGCTGCCGGACTTCTGGCAGGCTGTTTCCATGCTCAACCCGATTCTGTATATGGTCAACGTCTTCCGCTATGGCTTTCTGGGCGTGTCGGATATACCGGTTGGCTGGGCGTTAGCGGCCATTTTTGGCTTTATACTGGTGCTGTTTGTGGTGGCGTTGAAAATGCTGGAACGCGGTAAGGGGATTCGCGCATGAGTCATCGTCCTGAAACCCTTGCCAACGCACCGCTTGGGCGGGAATCAAACTACCCGGAGCAGTATGACGCCGGGCTTTTATATCCCATTGCTCGCGCTGCGAATCGTGCTCCTCTGGGCATTGATGACACTGCGCTGCCGTTTACCGGTGAAGATGAATGGCATGCCTTTGAAATGAGCTGGCTTAACCAGCGTGGCAAGCCGATTGTCGCCGTGGCGCGCTTTACGTCGCCAGCGGAATCGCCGCACCTGATTGAATCCAAATCCTGGAAACTCTATCTCAACAGCTTTAACCAGACCCATTTTGCAAGCTCTGCAGCGGTTAGCAAGCGTCTGGTGGAGGATCTTTCCAAGGCTGCCGGTGCCCCAGTCAAGGTTGAGTTGCTTGATGTCGACAGCCCAGAGCTTGCGCCTCAAACACTACCAGGGGAGTGCCTGGATGAGCTGGATATTGCGGTAGCCGCCTACACGCCTTCGGCTACCCATCTGGAAGTTGGCGATGAGCAGGTGGAAGAAACCCTGTATTCCCACCTGCTGAAATCCAACTGCCCGGTAACCGGCCAGCCTGATTGGGGTAGCGTGCTGATTCGCTATAAAGGCCGTAAGATTGAGCGCGAAAGCCTGTTGCGCTACGTTATTGGCTATCGTCAGCATCAGGATTTTCATGAGCACTGCGTCGAGCATATCTTTACTGACCTGATGCGTGTCGCCGCTCCGGACGAACTGCTGGTGCTAGCCCGCTATGTGCGCCGAGGCGGTCTGGATATCAGCCCCTGGCGGGCAACCCCCGGCATGGCGCCACCTCGCCCGCTGCGATTGGCACGCCAATAAGCGTATTGAATTCGAAAAGCTCGGTTATTTCCGATCAGGGAGCCACTAATGGACGCACTGACACTACTGCATGAGCGCAGTTCGATGGGTAAATTGATGGCCCCCGCGCCATCATCTGAAGAGATGGAAACCATCTATCAAGCCGCCCTGCGCGCGCCGGATCACAAGGAGTTACGCCCCTGGCGCTTTGTTGAGTTCAGCGGTGAAGGCCTGGACCGACTGGGAGAACTGTTCGCAGAAGCGGATTTCCAGGAAGACCCCAACGCTGATGATGCCAGCCTCAACGCTGCTCGCAAGAAGCCGCACCGTGCGCCCATGGTGATTGCGATGGTCGCCAAGGTCATCCCGGATAACCCCAAGGTACCCAAAATTGAGCAGGTAATTTCTGCAGGCTGTGCCGCACACGGTATTCTTCTTGCTGCCCATGCGCTGGGCTACGGCGCCATGTGGCGCAGCGGCAAATACGCCTTCGATCCTGTGGTACGCAAGGGGCTGAATCTGGGGGAGGAGGATCAAGTGATTGCCTTTATCTACCTGGGCACCCTGGGCGGGCGGCACAAACCGGTTGCCCAACACAGCACCAGTGACTTTGTTGAGCGCTGGGACTGATATGGCCAGCAGACCCGAACGTCAGCCTGGCATTGCTCACCCACGCCTGCCATTGCCGGAAGGCCCGGAAGACCTGCTAGACTTTCAGCGCTGGCTGGAAGAGGCGATCCCTATGGTAGCTGCGCTGGGGATTCAAGCGATGAGCGAGGAGGAGGGCGCCCTGATATGGCAGCTAGCGCTCGCGCCCAGCCTGAACGACAAAGGCACCGGCTTTGGTGGCGCCCTGACCGCCCAGGCCACCCTGCAAGGCTGGTGCTGGGTAACACTCTTTCTGCGTCAGCAAGGCTTGCAGCGTGATGTGGTCGTCGCCGATGCCAGCCAGCGCTTTATCGCCCCGGTCACCGATGACTACCGGATGATATGTACCCCCGAGGAGCCTGCAGGCTCTCAGCTATTGGCCGATAAACTGCAAACCCGTGGGAAGGGCAGTATCACCCTCAAGCAGCAGCTTTTTTGTGGCGACACCCTCTGCCTTGAAGCAACAGGGCGCTACGTTGTACTAGCCAGCACCTGAGGCTGAACCTGAGGCTGAAAAAGAGTTGCTATTTTGCGACTTAGGGCATAGAATATGCGCCGTTCTGTTGAGAAAGGCAACGCCTTAAACAACCGAGCAAAAAACGCGGAGGGGTGTCCGAGTGGTCGAAGGAGCACGCCTGGAAAGTGTGTAAGTCGAAAGGCTTCGAGGGTTCGAATCCCTCCCCCTCCGCCAAAAATTTAGATTAAGCCGCTGATTTCAGCGGCTTTTTTGTGCCCGCAACTTGGTCAACCCATGCGTTGATCCATATCCCCCCATTGGCTTCTATTGAAACGTAAGAGAAGTTCTTGGGCGAATGTCCTTCCAAGACACCAAAAATCTTGGCCCCGGAGTTTTCAAATCACTCATCCAAACCTGCGATCCTCCGCGGGCTGATATCTCTACGTCACATCATGAAAATCACCGCAGTCACGCTGATCTGTATCAAATGACAGGGTATACATTCTGTAACAGAGATGATTGAATGAAAGGCAGATAACGACCCTGAACGGGCATAGCTAACTCTTGCTATCAACTTCATGAGAGCATTATGTAGATATGCTTTGGTATAAAGCCGGTGAGGATATACCCGATAGAAGCCATCGGTATGGTGCTGATGAACCTCGGTATGTGCAAAGATATGACATTCGCGTTATGAAGCTCCAATAAAAATTAAGGCCGTGTTTTGTCAATTATTTTAGTTTTAAAAAAATCCGATGGCTAATTTTATTCGGTAAATTTCTTGCTAAGGAAGTAGATGGTTATGAGTAAAATTAACAGAAATAAACTCGAAAAAGGTGATTTTGAGTCCTCTATCCGATTTGCCATTAGAAATATTGTAAGTTTTGGCGATACGGATATATTTCCGTTTCCTTTAGAAACAAGAATGCTCGATGACTGTGAAAACCAAATACTAGAATTATTTAAAGACGTGCACTCTAGTTTTAGTGAATCACTAAACTCATTTCCTCCGTTAAATGTGGATTGCTGTTCTACAGTTGGGTATTACGGGTTTAGGTGGGCAACGCAAATTGATCCTATTTGGAATGTTTATTTTCTGGGTTTAGTTGTTAGCTTGGCTAAAAAAATTGAAGATCAGAGGCTTTCTTCGAAATACGTTTATTCCTATCGTATATATTTAGATGTAGATAGGTATTCTCTTTACTCAGAAGAAGTCAACTGGAGGAAGTTTCAGTTTGATAGTCTGGAGCTATGCGAAAAAAATGATGCCGTATCACACGTTGTTGTTTGTGATATCGCAGATTTTTATACTCGTATTTACCATCATCGCCTTGAGAATGCCTTGGACAGGCTGGACTCAGGAAAAAATATATCTTCTAAGATAAAAGCATTAGTTCAGTATTTTTCGGGCACAAACTCATATGGTCTTCCAGTCGGGGGCGCGGCTTCTCGGATTTTGTCTGAATTGATTCTTGACTCGGTCGATAGAATAATGAAGCTCCACCGAATTGAGTTCAAGCGATATGTTGATGATTATGTGATTTTCTGTAAATCGAAAGAAGAGGCGCACTCGGCTCTCGCTTTTTTGAGTCGTAAGTTGATGGAGAACGAAGGACTTACGCTCCAGAAGCATAAAACAAATATAATGTCTAAGGATGAATTTGTTAACATTACAAAAGCTAAACTCAAAGGAGTTGATGAAGACGAAAAGTCCCCGATGAAAGCCAAATTTATGAGTCTTCCAATAAGGTATGACCCATATTCTCCGAATGCTGATGAGCAGTATGAAGGAATTAAGCAATCACTATCTGGGTTCGATCTTCTTGGGATGCTAACTTCGGAGCTTCAAAAATCGAAGATAAATCAAACTTTCAGCCGTCAGTTGATAAAAGCCTTCGCGGTTACAGATGACAAACAGCTTTCAAGTGCTTTTCAAGTAATTTCTAATAATTTCAATGACCTTTATCCTATATACACAACTATAATGCAGGTTGCTATAACCAACTGGAACCGCCTAAGTGAAGAGACGAAATCAGAGGTGCGGTCAGTAGTAAGTGGGCTTGTAAGTGAAAAATCTTTTATTTTAAAGACAGATATTAATGTTGCTTATCTTATAAAATTGCTTGCTCAGGAACACTCCGCTGAAAACGAGGAAATTCTTCTTATTTTTTATGGTGAATACTCTGACAGCGTTCTTATACGTCAGTTAGTCACTCAAGTAATGACCAAGTGGAAAGCACATTACTGGCTTTCTGATATAAAGAAAACATTTTCTACAATGGATGCGCGTCAAAGGCGAACATTCATATTGGCATCATATTTTTTAGGCGATGAAGGCAAACACTGGCGGGACCATAATAAGAGAAATTTCAATTCAATAGAGCGCCTTTACCGAGATTGGGCGGCTGAGCGAGTGGGGAAAAAAGATCTGGAGAATGCTTTATGATTTCCGAAACCACGTTCTCTAAAAAATTTACTTCCTTTTGGTCTCAGTTACTTCCAAATGCCAATAACTATATAAGGTTAGTTAATGAAGCAATGGTGAAGTCACTTTACGCGCCAGAAAAACCAGTGAGAAATGAAAATGTCGCATTGTGTAATACAATTGCTTTCGAGATTTTTCGGCTAGTAAGGATTGGAGAATTACAAGAGGGTGACCTTAGATCTGGGTCAATATTTTCAAGTGTCATTTTCAATAAGTTAGCAAAAGATTGCGAGAGTAAGTTGAAAATATTTAGTCGCGGGAATTCTATGAAGCTTCCTCTCTTAAAAGACGAGCTACTTGATATTTGTTCGATTGCAATTCACATGGTTAAATATTTCCCAGCAGGAGCTACTGACATAACTTTTTCGCCAAAGTTTGAAGGGTTGGGGATCTTAAATAGTGCCGAGGGCGATATTATTTTTGCCGACTCTTTGATCGAGGTTAAAGCTGGATTTAGGAATTTTAGCGTCAATGATATAAGGCAGTTGTTGGTATATCTTTCCCTGAATCATTATAGCAGGTCACCTTACATAATAAGAAATGTAGAGCTATATAATCCAAGAATGGGAACGGTCTTTGAAGAAAACGTAGAGCGGATTTGTGATGATATAAGTGCACTTCAACCTTCTGATTTATATCATCAAATTCTTATTTTTGTAACTGAAAATAATTTCATTGAGCTACCGGATACTTGAGTCACTTCATTTTGAACTTATGGAAAGAATCTAAGGTTATATTAAGTATTGGCTAATTAATATTTAAGGTATACATGGCGGTCTCAAGTTCCAAGTGCAACGCTATTGACGAGTTCTAGAACCGCCGACGCCCTGCGTACTCAAACCAACGCGTGAGGTAGGCATCATATAAGAATAATCTGAAAATCCGCTCCTGGCCGATTGCTGCCTTTAGCTACAACAAAGAAATCATGATGATGTCCACCCAGTAATCTGGCCCTATGCTGTGTGACCACTTTGCAGCTATCGTGCTGCGGGGATATCCTCAAATCGGATTAGCCAATGTTGACTAATCAGAATCACGTTGGGGCTCTGGCGGTGAAGACATCTCCAAGGCGTTTCAGTACGCTTACTGGACAAGACGCTCGCGGTTAAAGAAAGTAGCATCGCTTGCCGCTGATGCGTATCTAAACCGACCGTATGCATTTCCAACTCTGACCGGAGAACACCATGTCTTCACCCCTTGTGACTACCCAATGGCTGCAGGAAAACCTGGATAACCAACGGTTGGTGCTGGTTGACGCGAGCATGGCGACGGTTATTGGTAAAGAGCCGATTGTTTATGATCAACCGGTGTGGATACCGGGCAGCTACCAGATTGACCTGGAGGGTAGGCTCTGCGACACGCAATCTTCCCAGACGCACGCCTTTCCTACTGAGAAACAGGTCACTGGGGAAGCGCATAGGCTGGGCATTACGGCTGAGAGTCTGGTGGTGGTCTATGACAATCAGGGCATTTATTCAGCGCCTCGAGCTTGGTGGATTTTTCGGGCGATGGGTGTCAAACACGTTTTTGTGCTGGATGGCGGGCTGCCGCAGTGGCTGGCCGAAGGGCGAGAGGTGGTGTCTGCGCCGGTTGCCAATGCGGCAACATCCGGCAGCTTTGTGGCTAATCTTGATCATAACCGGGTTCGGGACTCGGCATATGTTTTAGACCATCTGGAGGATGATCAGGTAACGGTCATTGATGCCCGATCCCGTGAGCGTTTTCTGGGGCAGGCGCCAGAACCCCGTCCAGGTGTGCGCGGCGGCCATATTCCCCATTCCTGCAATCTACCCTTTGCTGAGGTGCTGGAGGGTTACCATTTCAAGCCCGCCAGCGAACTCAAGGCAATATTTACTCAGCTTGCTCCAACCTTGCAATCCGGCAATGGGCAGCAGATGGTGTTTTCCTGTGGTTCAGGTATCACCGCCTGCATTATTTTGCTGGCAGCTGAGCTGGCCGGGTATGATCATCTATCACTGTATGACGGTTCCTGGTCAGAGTGGGGCAGAGATGATTCGCTGCCAGTGGCTTAGTGCTGCATGTGCGGGCAACCCTTATTGCATGTAGGGTGGTTGCCAGTGAGCTTCGACACGATTGCCCGTGAACTTGCCACCCAAGTCGAGTGATATGAATACCTCGAAAGAAATTTTGCTTGCTTACAACAATCGGTGAAGCCCCTCTTTATTGATAAGGGGCTTTTCCTGTTATTTATCAGTGTAATCGGTATGTAAGTTTTGGACATTCGATTTAATCTAAATTAACATCTGCAAAAAACATAGGCTTGGTGCTTGCTGCTAGACCCTAACGTTCTCGGTATCGGGTATGTCTACCAACGGAGATAAGCATGAGTAAGCTCAAAGAAGAAGTTCTGGCAGCAAACGCGGACTATTCCGCTAATTTTGGAGAGAAGGGTAACCTGCCCATGCCTCCAGGGCGGCACTTCGCCATTCTGACTTGCATGGATGCCCGCCTTGATCCAGCCAAGTATGCTGGCCTTGCTGAGGGTGATGCCCATGTCATCCGCAATGCAGGAGGACGAGCCAGTGATGATGCGATTCGCTCTCTGGTGATTTCCTACAAATTGTTGGGTACACGCGAGTGGTTTGTTATACATCACACTGACTGTGGTATGGAGACGTTTACTGATGATGTGATGCGCAAGCTGTTGCGCAGCAGCCTGAAGTGCGCCAGCGTAGATGCAACCGGTTGGCATGACGCTGGCGGCGGTGGTGGCTCTGCGGAGGGTGAGCACATCAGTTGGCTGACTATTTCTAACCTGGAGCAGAGTGTTCTGGAAGATGTGCAGCGTATTCGCAATCATCCTCTGGTGCCTGGAGATATTCCGATTCACGGCTACATCTATAACGTCAGTAACGGCAAGCTGATTGAAGTACCAGAAGCCACCGCAGCAGGGCGCTCCAAATAGATTGTGCTAGATAGATAGCCAGGGTGGGCACAAGATAATGGTGCCCATCCAACAAGGGCATAAGCGCAGATCTGCGGCAGCCTTTTAACTGCTGTGTCATCACTTGTCAGGTTCATGTTGCCGGCAAGCGCTAAAGATTAGGCCGTGTGTGGATTCCTCTTCTGTAAGCATTTGCTAGATTGCACCGAGGTGTTTTCCTGTGGTTCCGGTATCACCGTCTGCATTATTCTGCTGGTGGCTGAACCTATTCAGGCTCCCGGTCAACCCTTATGTACGCCGGTCAACAAACAGACTGTTACCTGCCACTTTTTTGGCCTGATGCTTGAGTGCAGACAGTTCACTGGCGATATCCAATGCTTTAAGGCCGCTGCTCGGCGCGACCGGTTTGACCGCCACTGACACACTGAAAAAAGGAAAGAAGGTGGCGTTGCCTTGGCGATTCTCGACGTGGATGCCGCCTTGTGTGCGGTCACTTTCTTCATAAAAACCCGGTGCCATCGTTTCAACATGCTGCAGAATTTGCTGGATAACACTTTCCCAATGCGCCAGGGGCAGCAACAGCATGAAGTCATCCCCACCAATATGGCCGGTAAAACCGCCGACGCTTTCCACCTGAGACTGAAGCAGTCGTGCGATTGAGATGATGACGTGGTCGCCTCGGGCATAGCCATAGGCATCATTGAAAGCTTTGAAATTATCCAGATCGACGTAAGCGGCAGCAAAACCTGTGCTGGCTGCCAGATGATCACTCAGCGTTTCATTGATGAGAATGTTGCCGGGCAGGCCGGTTAAAGGGTTGGCATGACGCGCCTGGCGCACCTGAATGGCCGTGATTTCGCGTAGCAGGTCAACAATATTCCCCATTCCCTGGTAATGGCCCTTGCTATCCACAATCACGAAGTCTTCCTGTTCAATGTCGTGGCTGTCCGTCAGGCGCTGGCTGAGGGTTTCCAGCAACATGTTTGTCTCTGCGCTCAACATCCGCGTATCCGCCACCTGCATCACCGGGGTTTTTGCATACAGCGAATGGCTGTAGGGGTTGGTAAACAGGGCCAAAAACTGGTTGCGGCGCAGAACCCCCAGAGGTTTGCCGTCATTGACCACAGCGACACAACGCAGCTCCGGATGGTTGCGAAAACGCTCAGCCAGCTGTGGGATAGAAGCTTCTGGCGAGACTGGCTCGACTTGTCTGCACAGGGTGCCCGCGCTGCGCCCAGGGTTATGGCTGATATCTGCCGTTCCCGGCAACGGCATGGTCAAACGCTCAATGGGTGTGGCGCTTGGGCGAGCAAAATAAAACCCTTGAAGAAGCGACAGGCCACGATCAAGTTCCCACAGGCAGAGGTGTTCTGCCGCTGTTTCAACGCCCTCTGCGATCAATTTACAGTTCAGGCTGCGGGCGACTCCCAGGATGGAGCCGAGAAATTCACGCTTGGCGGAATCACGGTCAATGCCGGAAATGAAATGCCGGTCAAGCTTGACGAAATCCGGGCGCAGCTCTGACCAGTGGCGCAAACTGGAATGCCCGGCTCCCAGATCATCCAGCGCGACCTGAAAGCCCATATCACGATAATGATCGACTGCCTGACGCATCAGGTCATAGTCATGAATAGGCACATGTTCGGTCAACTCAATGACCACCTGCTCAGCCGGGATACCGGCTTCGCGGATAAATCCAAGCGTCAGGCCCTCTTCAAAATCACGTTCGATAATGGTCAAGGGCATGACGTTGAGAAACAGCATGCCCGGTAAGGCAAGCTCGGCATAACGCTGAATGGCCAGGCGTCGACACAGCAGATCAAGCTCGACCAGCTTGCCTGTCCCGGTGGCCACCTCAAAAAGCCGCAGGGGTGAATGCAGAGGAGAGTCAGCAGGGCCACGCACCAGGGCTTCATACCCAAAAATACGTGGCCCACTGGCATCGACAATCGGCTGGAAGACAATCTCAAGCAGTTCCTTGTCGATAATGCGTTCCAACCATTGTGCTTCATGCGCTGTCATGCTGGTACCTGCCCCGCTTAACCTAAAGTGACAATCATGCGGCATAGGTGTGACGGTAAAATGACAGGCTTCCCCGGAGCTTGGCTATCTTTTTGATTATCAATGTGATTATGGCCTGCCGGTGGCGGCTTCGGCGGCACCCGACAGCGCCGCCCCGTTGTTTCCAGCGGGACGGAATATGTTCAGCGCTGTGGCTACCGCTGCGCTTTCATATGCTGCAAGCCTTTGTTCCTGCTCCCCATCATTGTTAAGCTGTTGATATCCCCCTAGGGGGGATAAAACGACGTTTACTCATAATGGGGCAAGCAGGCCACAGGCAGGCGTGTTTGTTCGCGTAAGGTGTGCCATGGAACTCTTTCAGGATAAGCGCTATCGCCATCTTTTCTCGGCACAGGTGATTGCCCTGATCGGTACCGGCTTGACCACCGTAGGGCTTGCCTTGCTGGCCAGTGAGTTGGCGGGAAACCGTGCGGGTGAGGTGTTGGGTACCGCACTGGCCATCAAGATGATCGCTTATGTGGGAGTGGCCCCTGTAGTAGGCGCTTACGCCACCCGGCTGCCGCGGCGTGCGCTGTTGGTAGCGCTCGATCTGATGCGCGCCTTGGTGGTGGTCAGCTTGCCGTTTGTCACAGCGGTATGGCAGGTTTACGTGCTTATTTTTCTTCTTAATACGTTTTCAGCGGGATTTACCCCCGTGTTTCAGGCGACTATCCCCGATATTTTTGAAGATGAGCGTCGTTATACTAAAGCGCTTTCCATGTCGCGCCTTGCCTATGACCTGGAAAATCTGTTGAGCCCGCTGTCTGCTGCCATGTTATTGGCGGTCATGTCGTTTAATGCGTTATTCGTGCTTAACGCCGCTGCTTTTATGCTGTCGGCGCTGCTGGTGGTGAGTGTTTCGCTGCCCTCATCACAGGCACCAGCCAAGGTAGTCGGGGGCGTGTGGGCGCGATTGACCCAGGGTATCGGTATCTATTTGCGTACCCCCAGGTTAAGAGGCTTATTGGCGCTGAATATGGCCGTCGCCTCTGCTGGGGCCATGCAGATTGTCAATACTGTGGTCTATGTGCGCCATGTGCTTGAAGCGGGGGAGGCCGATGTGGCGATTGCGTTTGCGGCGGCGGGCAGTGGTTCGATGTTGATCGCGCTATCAATGCCTCGCCTGCTCAAACGGTTGAACCAGAGGGCTGTGATGCTGGCCGGGGGGATGCTGATGAGTGCTTCCTTATTCGGCGGGCTGCTGTCTCCCGATTTTTATGGCTTGCTGTTGTTATGGTTTGTGTTGGGAGCGGGGGCGTCGATGGTCATGACGCCTAGCGGGCGGCTATTGAAGCAGTCCTGCCAGGCTGACGAGCGCCCCGTTCTATTTGCCGCGCAGTTTTCACTTTCCCATGCCTGCTGGCTGATAGGTTACCCCCTTGCCGGCTGGCTTGGGGCTTCTCAGGGTATGGCGGTGGCGTTTGCCGTTCTGGGAACGATAGCCTTGGCCTCCACCCTGGCAGCGATGCGGCTATGGCCTGTGCGCAATGCAACGTCTGCCGTTCACAGATAGCGCACAATTGCCTTGAAATCCTCTATTTTTACCTGCTGTTGTGGGTCAATTTCATCCAGCGAGGTTTCCAGGCAATGGTCAATATGATCCTGTATCAAGGTTCGTTTTGCCTGTTGAATGGCCTTTTCAACAGCATGTAGCTGCTGGGCAATATCGAGGCAGGGGCGCTCATCCTCAATCATCCGGGTGACGCTTTGCAGGTGACCATTGGCGCGTTTCAGGCGTTTGATAATATCAGGATGGCTCTGGTGTGGGGGTGAGGTCATTGTCCGCTCCTGCTGTTATCCCCAAAGAATAAATGAAACATCTTCACACGCGTCGCCAAGTACTGCCAGGGCTACGGTGAGGTGGTTGTTGTCAGTATGGCGGTGATCAGCAGGATAACCATCACCAGCAGAATCTCTACGGCAATACTGCGTTGTAGCCGCCGGGAAGCGTTGACGTCGCCACGTTCAAAGGCGGGTACCCAGCGCCATTTATTGGCCGCCGCTAACAGCAGCAGTATCGCGACTATCATTATTTTACCGGCCAACAGCTGGCCATAATCGGTGGTCAATAGTGCTACAGGCCCACCGGTTAGCCATGCTGCCAGCGTGATACCCGCAATGACCAACAAGCCCACCACTACCATGGCAATTTGCCCGAAGCGGCTAAGTATTCGCGCAGTGTTGGCTGGGTCGTGACGGCTGCCTGCCAGGCAGTAAAGCGGCCAGAGTGACGCCACCCAGAAAGCCGCTGCCAGCAGGTGCACCATCAATAAGCCGGCGAGCAGCAGGCGTGGGGAATTCACGCTATGCCCGACCTGAGTAAATGCCAGCAGTAACAGCAGGATGCCCGCCAGGCTCAGGCTGATATTGAGCTTGGGTAGGGCGGGTTGATTAAACTGAAATGCCTGAACCAGCAACAGCCCGATCACTGAAAGCATCAGGCGGGTACCTTGGGCGCTCTCAAACACAATGCCGAGCAGCATAGGGTCAGTGGCAGCGGTAATATTGCCGCCTCCCAGGTAACCGGCTTGTAATGGCCATTGCAGCATCACCAGAGCAATCCCCACCCAGGCGGTGATAATGCCCATACGGGCGACACGCCTTTGCTCGTCATCAGGAAGGGTCGGAAACGCCAGACGAAACAGCACTGCTCCCATAGCAATAAGAGCACTCAGATAGACCCCAGCCGCCACGCCAATCATCATGGCGCTCCAGGCGTCGATCTCCTTGATGGCTGACCACCAGGCCACAGGTCAGTCCTCAACCGAGAAGTTGAAGCTCTCCGACATCATATGCCCGTCAGTTGATAGGCCACGCCAGTTGACCTCGTAGTCTCCTGCGGGAAGCACTTGCTGCGGTTTGGCAAAAAAGCGTTCAACTTCTTCATTGCCTGGTTGGCTCTCAAGGCGCACAACACCGTCAGGGCCTGTCACCTCAAACTGGGTAATCCGCATCACGCCATCAAACACAACACCAATCTGTTCAGGAGACCCGTTTACAGTGGTGCCATTCTCCGGCGAGGTCTCGGTGGTTTCCTGATGAGCCAGTACCGGTACTGCCAATGTCAGTAACAATGACGCTAAGGCCGCTCTGGCCGGAAAGATTCTGGTGCGATTGCTCATGTTTAATTCCTTGCGTCTTGTAATGAGTTGTTGGGGCAATGCTTTTCAAACAGCTTTTACACACTAGCGACTGAAGATATTAGCCCATTATCCAAGCAGTATACGCAATGGCATCCATAGGCCCATCCCCATCATGACGAGGTTTTCGGTGAGTGATACAAACCCCAGAGGCACCTTGCTGTTACCGCCGACGCAGGCGCATTTCAGTTCACGTTTGTCGATATACACTGCCTTGAACACCGATACGGCGCCTACCGTGCCGACAAACAGCGCCAGTGGCGCGGCAAGCCAGATCAAGGCGCCAGCGAGCATAAGCAGGCCCGCCAGGGTTTCGGCGTAGGGGTAGAGATATGCATAAGGGACATAACGCTGTGCCAGTAAGTCGTAGTTAAGAAACATGGAGCTGAAGCTTTCCACGTCCTGCAGTTTTTGCAGGCCTAGCAGCACCATGGCGGTAGCAATGAAGTATTCTGGCATTCTGGCGCTGAACAGGGAACCCTGAGCCGCCCAGCTGATGGCAAAACCCATCAACAGTGCAGTAGCAAAAATCGCCAACACCGGCTTGTAGCTGGTGGTATCAGCATCGGGAACGCTCATCCCCAGGTGCTCACGCAGCTCTTCATAGCCACCGATGCGTTCATCGCCCAGATATACCTGAGGGGTCGTCTCAACGCCTGCCTGTTCTTTAAACGCGTCGATCTCTTGGCGCGAGGTCAGCGGGTTGTCGTCGATTTGGTAACCTTTGCGCCTTAGCAAGTCGACCGTTTTCAAACCAAACGGACACATATGCTCCGCTGTTTTCATCCGATAAACGCGCGCCGTAGAGGGCGTGGTGGATGCCATGATCAGCCTCCTGATGTCACTCAAGGATGTATCTACCAGCTTAGGGCCTTGGGCTGCCTATAAGTCAAGTTTTTATGCGAGCTGAAAATGATCCAGAAAAATGACCTGTGGCAATGTTGAATAGTTAAATGGCGTTTCTTCTTGACCTTGGTGCGGCCCATAGGTTGTAGGCTGATAGTGCAAAGTAGTTCTGCTTTCTTCCTTTTTATCGACAAAAAACAGGAGTAAGGCGAGCTCTTTACCTGCAACATAACGGGAGAAAATAACATGATTAAGCATAATAAGATGATGGCTTTGGCATTGGTGGCAAGCCTTGCGACGGCAAGCGGCGCTGCGCTCGCTCAAGGTATGCATCAGGGAACCCAAGGCCAGGGTGGCATGATGAGCGGCCAGGGCGGAATGGGTTCCGGCATGATGATGCACGGCATGGGGAACCAAGGTCAGGGCAGCATGATGAACGGCCAGGGTGGTATGGGTTCTGGCATGATGATGGGTGGTATGGGTTCTGGCATGATGATGGGTGGCATGATGAACGGCATGGGCCCCGGCATGATGGGCGGAATGGGATCGATGGCTGGCATGGCCGATATGCTTGACGAGCAGCAGAGGAGCAGCATGCGTGAAATGCGCCAGGAACATCGTGCCAATCATCTGCAGCGGATGGGTGAAATGATGAATATGCGCGATGACATGATGGAACTCATGCGTGCTGAACGCCCAGACCCAGAGGAAGTGAAGGCGCTGCACGGCCAGATGTCCAGCCTGCATGGTGAGATGATGGCCGATAGTGTGCGCATGCGTAATCAGATGCAGGATCTGCTGACCGATGAGCAACGCGCCCAGATGAGAGGCAATATGTCAGGCCACGGCGGTCTCAATGACCAAGGCCAGCAATAAGCCTGGCTGAACATCTTTCTGTTTCAGGAGTAAATGCGCCATGATGAATGCCGATTGCTTTGCTTTTATGGGGTCAATGGGATGGTTAGGCTGGTTGATGCCGATAGCCATGTTGTTGTTAATTGGCTTTGCGATTGCCGCACTTGGCAAGTATCTCTTCAGCCGTTCACGTTAGGAGCCAAACATGATGCGACGTATGACCACCACGCTTTTGCTTTCTGGCTCCATGTTATTAGGGGCGGCAACTGCCCAGGCGGCCTTGCCAGCAGAAGCCACGCTGTATAAAAACCCTCAGTGTGGCTGCTGCGATGCCTATGCGCGCCACCTTGAAGCGCAGGGCATTGACGTAACCGTTGTAGATGACGTTGAACTGGGTAGTGTCAAGCAGCAAGCGGGCGTACCTCATGGCCTGGGCTCATGCCACACCATTAAGCTGGGAAAATATTGGATAGAAGGGCATGTTCCGGTGGAAGCCGTTACGGCACTGTTTGACCAACAGCCTGATATTGACGGTATTGGCTTAGCCGGTATGCCAACTGGCACACCGGGGATGCCGGGGCCACAAAGTGAGCCCTATCAGGTATACGCATTTACACAACAGCAAGACGAGCCATTCATGACGCTGTAATCAAGCATTTTTGTGTGGGGCTATATTTTTGTGGGGCGATAGTCGTAGCCCCACAACCTGAACCAGTGGCACTTATCGACGGCCCGCTGATCCCTATCGTCAAGCTGTGTATGATGTTGTCATCTATCATTCATTGTTCTTAGACGTGGAGACGCACCGTGAACACGGAAAGTCACTCTCAGCTGGCGGCCTTTATCTGGTCGGTCGCTGATCTTTTGCGCGGCGATTTCAAACAGTCCCAGTATGGCCGCATCATCCTGCCGTTTACCCGGCTGCGTCGTCTGGAATGTGTGCTGGCCCCCACCAAGGCCGAGGTGCTGGCCGCTGCCGACACCCATCAGCATAAACCGGAAGCCGTGCGCGAAAAGCTGTTACTGCGCGCCGCGGATCAGCCGTTTTTCAATGCCTCACCGCTGGCGCTGGGGTCGCTGTCCGACACCCAGACCAGCGATGACCTGATGAGCTACGTGCAGTCGTTCAGCCACAGCGCCCGGGAGATCTTCGAGCACTTCGAGTTTGAGAGCTTTGTTCAGCAGCTCAGCGCCAATAACCTGCTTTACAAGGTGGTGCAGCAGTTCGCGGTAATTGACCTGAGCCCGGCGCGGGTCAGCAACCACGGCATGGGCGGCATTTTCGAAGAGCTGATTCGCAAGTTTGCTGAAAGCTCCAACGAGACTGCTGGTGAGCACTTCACGCCCCGCGATATCGTCCACCTGACCACCTCACTAGTGCTGACCGGCCAGGAAGAAAAACTCACGCCCAACAGTATCGTCACCGTTTATGACCCGACAGCGGGCACCGGCGGGTTTCTTTCCGAGAGCGACGACTATATTCAGCAGGTCAGCCAGGGCGTGACCGTCTCGCTGCACGGCCAGGAGCTTAACCCGGAATCCTACGCCATCTGCAAAGGCGATATGCTGGTCAAGGGCCAGGAAGTCGAGCAGATCAAGCTGGGCAATACGCTTTCTGACGACCAACTGGCGGGCGAGCGCTTTGATTACATGCTGTCCAATCCGCCGTTTGGGGTGGAGTGGAAAAAGGTGCAGAAGCAGGTCGCCGATGAGCATAAACAGCGCGGCTACGACGGCCGTTTTGGCCCTGGCCTGCCGCGGGTTTCCGATGGCTCGCTGCTGTTTCTGATGCACCTGGTGGCCAAGATGCGTACCCGTCAGGATGGCGGCTCGCGGATCGGCATCATCCTTAACGGCTCGCCGCTGTTTACCGGCGGGGCGGGCAGTGGCGAATCCGAGATCCGCCGCTACCTGCTACAGCATGATCTGGTCGATGCCATTATCGGCCTGCCCACCGATATGTTCTACAACACCGGCATTGCCACCTATGTGTGGGTGCTCTCCAACGACAAGCCCGCCGAGCGTAAGGGCAAGGTACAGCTGATCAACGCCACCGGCCGGGCCAGCAAAATGCGCAAGTCGCTGGGCAGCAAGCGCCAATACATCACCGACCGCAACATTGACGATATCGTGCGCCTGTATGGCGCCTATGAAGAAACCGATGAAAGTAAGCTCTTCCCGGTAGAAACCTTTGGTTATCGGCGGATTACTGTCGAACGGCCGCTACGCCTCAACTTTGCAGCCAGTGCCGAGCGCCTGGCCCGGCTGGATGACGAGAAGCCTATTCAGAAGCTGGCGGACGCCGAGCAAGCCGCGCTTAAAACCGCCTGTGAAAGCCTGGGTGAACAGCGCTATACCAACCGCGATGCCTTCACCAAGGCGCTGAAAAACGCCCTCAAGGCCGAAGGGCTGAAGGTCGGCGTGCCAGTGCAAAAGGCCATTCTCAATGCGCTATTCGAGCGTGACCCGGACTCAGATATCTGCCTCGACAAACACGGCAACCCGGAGCCCGATAGCGGCCTGCGCGATAACGAGAACGTGCCCTATGGCGAGTCGGTCTACGCCTACTTTGATCGGGAAGTGAAGCCCCACGTACCCGATGCCTGGATAGACGAGAACAAGCGCGACGAGCTGGATGGCCGCATCGGCATTGTCGGCTTCGAGATTCCTTTCAACCGCCATTTCTACCAGTTCACGCCCCCGCGCCCGCTGGAGGAAATCGACGCCGACCTCAAAGTCTGCACCGACAAGATCAAGCAGATGATTGAGGAGCTATCGGCATGACGATGAAAAACCGTCTGAATAAGCAGTTGATAATATGGGCATCACCGTCTATGATTTTCTGCAACAAAACCCGCCAAGGCTCTGTTCTTTGCAGCATCCTCAAACCGGCGGGTTACTTTTTTAGCAAGTGTTTTACATCCACTCTGATGACATACCCGCCATGCCTCTCACAGAAGCACACTTTGGCGGGTTTTTTTGTGGCTATAATCAGACAGCTGGATAAGACCGTTTCTTTCTGGGGAGGAGGCAAGGCATGACCTACTCAGCATATCCAGAATACAAGGACTCCGGCGTTGAATGGCTGGGGGAAGTGCCGACGCATTGGGAGGTAAAACGCCTGAGATACGTTGCTGAGCTTAACCCTTCCAAGTCTGAAGTGCGCTCTCTGCCAGCCAAGAGCTACGTCAGTTTTATTCCCATGGAGGCCGTGGGAGATGATGGGTCGCTTTCACTTGACCAAACCCGACCAATAAATGAGGTCTTGGCAGGGTATACCTATGTTCGAGAGGGAGATGTCACCATAGCAAAGATCACACCCTGCTTCGAAAATGGAAAAGGGGCTGTCATGCGCGGTCTTAAGAATCGCGTTGGTTTTGGCACAACCGAGCTCACTGTCATGCGGCCCAAGGCTGAGTTGACTACAAGCAATTACCTTTATCGAGTCGTCTCTTCAGAGCCGTTTCGAGTGCTAGGTGAGTCATCGATGTACGGCGCAGGGGGGCAGAAGCGTGTGCCGGATGAGTTTGTTCGAAATTTTACCATCGCCTGGCCTCCTTTTAAGGAACAGGCTGAAATTCAGGACTTCCTCGACCACGAAACCGCCCGCATCGACGCCTTGGTGGAAGAGCAGCAGCGGTTAATTGAGTTGCTCAAGGAAAAGCGCCAGGCGGTGATTTCCCATGCTGTCACCAAAGGGCTCGACCCCGATGTGCCGATGAAAGACTCCGGGGTAGAGTGGCTGGGGGAAGTGCCCGAGCATTGGGGTGTTGGTAAAATAAAATGGTATATCTCGACAACTAGCGGAGGTACGCCACCTTCATCGCAACAGGAAGCGTTCTATGGAGGGGGGATACCATGGCTTCGAAGCTTAGATCTTAATGATGGTGTTATAACCAGATATGAGGTTTCCGTAACGCTGAAAGCTCTCCAAAAAACCTCTTGTCGAATGGTGCCGAAGGGATCTGTTCTTATTGCTATGTACGGTGGTGACGGAACCATTGGTAAAAATGGGTTGCTTGATTTTGACGCCGCTATTAACCAAGCTCTTTGTGCTTTTTTACCGTAAGCGCCCTTAAACCGGCATCTACCGCTCTCGCTTTTATCCCCTCACACTGATGCCATCAGATCTTTGTGAGGGGGTGTCATGACGCATCAAGAACGTGAGCAATATTGGCAGCAACAAGTCACCGAATGGCAAACCTCTGGCTTGTCCGGCATGGCGTTTTGCAAGCAACAAGCGCTAAAGTACCATCAGTTTTCTTACTGGCGTCAAAAGCTCTTGGCCAGCGCATCGTCAACAAAAGAGCCAGTCGCCGGTTTTGCCACCGTCGCATATCCCAATACCGGCACCGCAAAAGAAATAGACTCCACGGGGCTTACGGTATCACTGCCCGGCGGTATCACGGTCACGGGCTTGCACGCGGGCAACGTGGCGTTACTGGGCGATATCCTGAGGCAACTGTGAAGCGGCCGCGCTATTTACGCCCCGCGTGGGAAATGCCCGAGATCTACCTGTACCGCGCACCGGTCGATTTTCGCAAGCAAGCCAACGGCCTGGCGTTACTGGTGGAGCAAGAACTGGGACACAACCCCTTTAGCGGGGCGCTGTATGCCTTTACTAACCGGCAGCGAAATAAAATCAAGTGCCTGATGTGGGAAGACAATGGCTTCGTGCTCTACTACAAGGCGCTGGCCGAGGAGCGCTTCAAGTGGCCCGGCCCCTCGGATGACGTTATGGCGTTGACTGGCGAGCAGATCAACTGGCTGTTGGATGGCTACGATATCACCCTGATGCGCGGCCATAAAACACTGCATTACGACAGCGTCGGATAGGCCATAAAGCTCTTATTTTCAGTGCTTTAACACACCGAATCTGGTATCATTGGCCCATGAAAAAGCACCCCGAAGTCTCCTCCCAACTGCCTGATCTCAGTGGCCTCTCCGCCGCTGAGGTAGTGGCTCTTGTGGCGGGGCTTCAGCAACAGGTGACGGCTCAACAGACGGCGTTACAGCAACGTAATCTCTATATTCAATTGCTCGAAGAGAAGCTGCGCTTGCAGCGCATTCAGCAGTTCGCCGCGCGCAGTGAAAAGTCTGCGAACCAGGCTCATCTGTTCGATGAGACGGAGTTGGAAGCTGACATCGAGGCGCTACGCGATCAGTTACCCGACGATGTCGAAGAGCAAGACGCGCCGCGTCCCTCACGTCAACGTCGCCAACGTGGCTTCTCCGACACTCTGGTCCGTGAGCGTATTGAGCTTACGCTCAGCGAAGAAGAAAAAGTCGGGGCGACCAAGACCTTCTTCGCCAAGGTAAAAGAAGAGCTTCAGTTCATCCCCGCGCAGCTGAAAGTCCTCGAATACTGGCAGGAAAAAGCGGTGTTCCCGCTTGAGGGCAACGACCATCTCCTTACTGCGGAGCGTCCGGTTCATCCGCTAGGCAAGTGCACGGCGTCGACGTCACTGCTAGCGTACGTGATCACCTCCAAGTACGCAGACGGTTTGCCGCTGTACCGCTTGGAAGGCATGTTCAAGCGGTTAGGCCACGCTGTTAGCCGCACGCAGATGGCCAACTGGATCATCCGCCTGAATGACGTCTTCACGCCCTTGATCACGCTGATGCGCGAAGTGCAAAACAGCAGCGCGTATCTGCAAGCCGATGAAACGCGGCTGCAAGTGCTCAAGGAAGACGGCAAGACCGCTCAGTCAGATAAATGGATGTGGGTCACCCGAGGTGGCCCACCGGATCAACCGTCGGTGCTCTTTGCCTACGACCCGTCCCGCGGCGGCAGCGTGCCGGTGCGCCTACTCGACGACTTCTCAGGGATCCTGCAGGCCGATGGCTACGCCGGTTACGGCCAGGTATGCCGTGCCAACGGCATTACCCGCATTGGCTGTTGGGACCATGCGCGACGCAAGTTCGTGGAAGCGTCTAAGGCAGCCAAGGTCAACGCGAAAGGCAAGGGCGCCACGCCGGCCAAGGCCGAGGTAGGGCTTAGCCATATCAACAAACTCTACGCCATCGAACGGCAGATCAAGGATCTCAGCGAAGTGGAACGCTACCGTGTCCGCCAGGAGCTGAGCCTTCCGCGTCTTGAGGCCTTCAAGGCTTGGCTAGAGGCTAATGTTACCCGCGTCATGAAAGGCAGCCTGACGCGTCAGGCGATGGAATATACGCTGAACCAATGGGACTTCCTCATCGGCTATTGTGCGCGCGGCGACCTGCATATCAGTAATGTTCTGGCAGAAAACGCCATTCGCCCGTTTGCCGTTGGTCGAAGAGCCTGGCTGTTCGCGGATACCTCCCGCGGCGCTCACGCCAGTGCCACCTGTTATTCACTCATCGAAACGGCAAAAGCCAATGGCTTGGAGCCTGCTGCCTATATCCATTATGTGCTGGAGCACATCGCCACCGCTGATACGTTAGAGGCACTGGAAACGCTGCTGCCCTGGAACGTGAACTTGGCGCCCGCCGAAAAAAAGTGAAAGAACACGGCTAGGTCAAGTGTGTCGATTTAAGGGCGCTTACTTTTTACCTAATCAGAACTTTGTTTCAGGCCTGAGGGATCCCCACAAATATTTCAATAAAATCAGCAGGTAATGTTGAAGGAGCCTGCATGAGTCGGCATGTTGTTAATCGCCAAACAAACAATATGCCTAAGGAGACCCATGCAGGCCCCACGATTCTTACACAATTGGCTCACATCAGCACTCCCCTCAATACATGCCAAACGTCTTCAAGCACTTCTGGATACGGTGGGTGCCTTGCTGACGGATCGTCGATTGGGGTTAACAGCGCTCGGGCGTGCTTTGCCAGGGCCGGTAGCGCCTCGGCATACCATTAAGCGCGTCGACCGGCTATTGGGCAACCACCATTTGCACGAGGAGCGCCCCTTGTTTTATTGGCTGGTGGCTAATGTGTTGATCGGTCATATGACACGTCCCCTGATTCTGGTCGATTGGTCGCCTATCGATCATTATGGGCAGCAATTTTTGCTGCGTGCTGCTATCCCCTTTGCCGGGCGCTCATTGCCGATCTTTGAAAAGGTTCATCACAAAAATGGATGTGCGTATTGCGAAGCGTATCTATTAGAAGCCATTGCCCGCCTGTTGCCTGAAGGGGCAACGCCTGTGCTGGTGACCGATGCCGGTTTTCGTAACCCGTGGTTTCGCGCTGTAGAGAAGCGTGGCTGGTATTACGTCGGGCGTGTACGTAGCCCCACCCATTATCAGGCATCCGGTGCAGCGTGGCAGGCGGTCAGTTCATTGTTTCAGCAAGCCACCTCGGTACCCAGTGCCCTTGGAGAAGTTCAGATAGCGCGCAGCAACCCACTGACGACTCAGATGGTGCTCTATCACCAATCGCCCAAGGGGCGTAAAGATCGTAACAAGCGTGGACAGGCCTCTCAGGACAGTGCGAGCAGAGCCATCGCCCGCCGTCAGGAAGAACCCTGGGTATTGGTCACTAATCTGCCGAAGCGCTCGACACAGGCGAAAAAAGTGGTCGCCATCTACCGGCAACGAATGCAGATCGAAGAAGGTTTTCGCGACGTCAAAAGCCCCCTTTTTGGGCTGGGCTTTGGTATGCATCAATCGCGTCAGGGCAGGCGTATCGAGATCCTGCTGCTGATCGCGATGTTGGCCAATATGGCGATGATGGTCGCTGGCCTGGGCGTGAAAACCAGAGGGCAGCAGAAACACTACCAGAGCAACAGTATCAATCATCGCAATGTTTTATCGGTATGGCGCCTTGGGCTGGAATGGCTGCGTCGACAACCTTCCGGCGCTGTGCCCTGGCCTTGCTGGACATCGCTGAAGGCCAGCCTGAGAGAAGAAGCCCACGATCAGGCATTATGCGACGCATAGCGCCAAATTCGTGGGGATTCTTCAGGTTTCAGGCTACCTCCATCGTTACCTACAATTCTACCGGCCATACTGGATGATTGGTGCTGAGAGTTCGAGGAAAGACCCGAACATTGGCCAAGACCGAATTGGTGATAGCTACTGCTTAATGCCACCTTATGATGAGCAGAAAGCTATTATTGCTAGGCTCGATGATGATTTAGGTAAGATGGCGAAGCTGCAATACAAAGCTGAAATTCTAGTATCTAATCTCCAAGAGCGACGCTCTGCCCTAATTTCTGCCGCTGTTACCGGCAAGATTGATGTGCGCGGGTGGCAGCCTCCGGAGGGAGCTGACGTCAAAGTGGCGAGCCAACAGGAGACGTTATGATGCAGGGGCGCAGTATTCGATTGTTTCTGGTAGATGGCACGCCCAACGGCTTGCTCACCGCCGAGATCATGAACTGGACCGGCCACGTACTCACTGGCCCGCGTACAAAGCTGACGGAACTGGTGCAGCGCCCCGAGTGCGGCCGCACCGGTATCTATTTTCTGGTGGGGCCTGATCTGGAAGGCAGCCCACGCCCGCAGGTGTATATCGGCGAGAGCGATGACGTGGGCACCCGCCTGAAACAGCACAACCGGCCAGAAGATAAAGGCGGCAAGGACTTCTGGGAGAAGGTCTGCCTGGTCACCAGCAAGGATCAAAACCTCACCAAGGCCCACGTCAAATACCTGGAAAGCCTGCTGATCCTGAATGCCAATCAGGCGGGACGCTGCAAGCTCATCAACGGCACCGCTCACGAATATAGTAACCTGCCAGAGTCTGATCGCGCTGACATGGCATTCTTCATAGAGCAAATCCGCACCTTTTTGCCGGTGCTAGGGTTGGACTTTCTACGCAACGCCACAACACGTGCATCACAACCCTCACCAAGCACTGCCAACCCAAGTTCGGTAACAGCCGGTAACGTCGCCGACGCGGCGGAATCGCCACCTTTACGTATGGACATAAAAAAGCACGCCATTGTTGCCTTTGCACAGGTCATTGACGGAGACTTTGTCGTGTTTGAAGGGTCGTTGGCTCGTGAAGAGTGGATAGATCTGAAGCATAGCTACCGCCACCTCTATAAGCAGTTATGTGATGAAGGTGTGCTGATGGATGACGGCAATGGCTTTAAACGCTTTACCCGCGATTATGCTTTCAGCAGCCCAGGTCCAGCAGCAGCAATGGTGGCAGGTCGAGCCGCCAATGGCCGTTTTGACTGGAAAGTAGAAAGCACCGGCCAAGCGTATGGTGAATGGCAAGACCAGCAGGTTAGCGCAGCGGCAGAGAAGCAATAGGGAAATCAACATGACCCAACTTTCACCTGATACTCAAGAAATGCTGGATAGCCTTCGCACTGCAGTGGCTGACGCCTTAGAGCGCAAACGTCGCTTGGGCCAATACGCGGTGTTTTGGCAGGATGGCAAGCCCGTTTTCGTTGGTGAGGACGCACCTGATAATGCAAATGAACGCTAGGCTAATGACACACGCTGATTAGGAGACACCATGGCCAACAGCAAGGAAGCGCAGTTCCAGCAGGATATCATCGACGCCATGGCCGCCGGTGGTTGGCGGGTGGGTACGGCCAGCGGTTATGACCGCGCCACGGCGCTGTATACCGAAGACTTGCTGGGCTACGTGCAGGACGCCTGGCCCGAGCGCTGGGACAAGTTCTGCAAGGCCAATCCGCAAGCGTCTGAGCAGGTGTTTGTGCAGAAGGTGGTGCGTGAGCTGGAGCGGGCGGGCACGCTGGATGTGCTGCGTCACGGCTTCAAGGTGCCGGGGGTGGCCTTTGATCTGTGCAGCTTCAAGCCTGACCATGCCATGAACCCGGACGCGCTTGCCCGCTACCAGGCCAACCGCCTGCGAGTGGTGCCGGAAGTCTCCTACTCGCCCCATGCCCGCGAAAAGGGCAAAAGCGGCGAAAGTTATAATCCCCGTCTGGATCTGGTGCTGTTCGTCAACGGCATTCCGACCGCCACTCTGGAGCTGAAAAGTGAGTTCAAGCAGTCGGTGGAAAACGCCAAGCGCCAGTACCGCAACGATCGCCCCCTGAAAGACCCGGTGACACGCAAGGTCGAGCCGCTGCTGGCGTTCAAGCGCGGCGCCCTGGTGCATTTTGCCGTCAGCCAGGCCGAGGTGGCCATGGCCACTCAGCTTGCGGGTAAGAACACCTTTTTTCTGCCCTTTAACCAGGGCACCCCAGGCGGCGGGGCCGGTAACCCCGCTCCTCAAGATGAGAACCACTACGCCACCGCCTACTTGTGGGAACGGGTCTTCGCCACGGATGCCTGGCTGAAAATACTCGGGCGCTTTCTGCATCTGGAACAGACAACCAGTGAAGACTTCCACGGGAGGCGCAAGACCAAGGAAACCCTGATCTTCCCGCGTTACCATCAGTGGGAAGTGGTCAACCAGTTGGTTGATACCACCCAGGACGAGGAGGGCGGCCAGCGCTACCTGGTGCAGCACAGCGCCGGTTCGGGAAAATCCAACTCCATCGCCTGGCTGGCTCATCAACTCGCCAACCTCTACGACGAAAGCGGCCAGCACAAGCGCTTCAATTCAGTGATTGTGGTCACCGACCGTATCGTGCTGGATACCCAGCTGCAGAACACCATCTATCAGTTTGAGCACGCCCACGGGGTGGTCTGCCCGATCACCCGCGAAGTAGGCAACCAGAGCAAGTCCGAACAGCTGGCCGAGGCGCTGGCGAGTAACACCCGCATTATCATCGTCACCATCCAGACCTTTCCGGCGCTGTTTGATGCGCTGGATAAAAGGCCTACGCTGGCCGAAGGGCGCTACGCGGTGATTGCCGATGAAGCGCATTCCTCGCAAACTGGAAGCTCCGCCACCAAGCTGAAAGCCCTGCTGGCGGCTGGAGGGGAAGCGGCTGACGACGATGAAGAGATCAGCGCCGAGATGATGCTGGACGCCGCCGTTGCCTCACGCCGCCCCAACCAGCGCATCAACTATTACGCCTTTACCGCCACGCCCAAGGCGAAAACGCTGGAGCTATTTGGCCGAGTGCCCGACCCCAGCCTGCCCGCCAGCGCTGATAACGCGCCAGAGCCGTTTCACCTTTATTCCATGCGCCAAGCCATTGAGGAAGGCTTTATTCTCGATGTGCTGCGTAACTACGTCACCTACAGCACTGCCTGGAAGCTGGCCCACAGCGAGGAAGACGACCCTGAGGTAGATGCCAAAAAAGCGGCGCGTACCCTGGCCAAGTGGGTGCGTTTACACCCGTACAATATCGCCCAGCGGGTTGAGGTGATTGTTGAGCATTTTCGCGCCAATGTGCGCCACCTGCTGGATGGCCAAGCCAAGGCCATGGTGGTCACCGCCAGCCGCCAGGAAGCGGTGCGCTATCAGTTGGCCATGCGCCAGTATGTGGAAGACAAGGGTTACCAGGACGTTCACCCCCTGGTGGCATTTTCCGGCAGCGTCCCAGCCGATGAGGTGATTCCCGAAGAGGTCACCGAGACCAGCCAACTGCTTAACCCCGACGTGCGGGGGCGGGATCTGGCCAAGGCGCTGGATACTGACGATTTCAATGTGATGATCGCCGCCAACAAGTATCAGACCGGCTTTGATCAGCCCAAGCTATGCGCCATGTACGTGGATAAAAAGCTCCAGGGCGTGGACTGTGTGCAGACCCTTTCACGGCTGAACCGCCTGTTCCCCGGCAAGCAGACCTTTATCCTCGATTTCTACAACGAAGCGCAGGAAATTCTGGACGCCTTCGCCCCGTATTACCGCAAAGCGGAGCTGGCGGATGTCTCCGATCCCCAGGTGGTGTATGACCTCAAGCGCACCCTGGATGCCAGTGGCATCTATCACTGGCCGGAAGTCGAGGCCTTTGCGACGGCTTTCTTCGACCCCAAGGCACCGGCCTCGCGGCTGAGCTACCACTGTCAGCCTGCCCAGGAGCGCTTTAAAAAGCGTTACGAGGTCATCGTCGAGCAGCAGGCTACCTGGAAAGACGCTCGCCGTCAGGCTGAGCAGCAGGGCGATGATAAAGGCATCAAACGCGCCGAGCAGGAGTTGGAAGATGCTGGCAAGACCCGCGATGAGCTCGATCTGTTCCGCAAGAACCTGCAGAGCTTTGTGCGTACCTATGAATTCCTGAGCCAGATCATCGCCTTTGACGATACCGAGCTGGAGCAGCTGTGCGTCTACGCCAAGCACCTCTACCCCTTGCTGCGAATCGACCGGCTGCTGGTGGATGACCCCATCGACGTCAGCGAGCTTGAGCTGGACAGCTACCGGCTGACCAAGCGCGCCGAACAGCGCCTGTCACTGGAAGAAGAGGACGGCGACTACGGCCTACAACCGATTTCTGAGGTTGGCTCCGGCAAACCCCATGACCCGGAAACCCAGCGCCTCAACGAGATCATCGAGCGTCTGAACGATCTTTACGGCGCCGATATCAGCGACGATGACAAGCTGCACTTCGCCAACGGCATTGCCGACCGCATCCAGCGGGATGAGGCCGTGATGGCTCAGGTCAATAACCACAGCGAGGATCAGGTCATGCACGGCCTCTTCCCCAAGCGCGTGACCGATGCCGTGCTGGATGCCCTCACCGACCACGAAAAACTCAGCATGCCGCTGCTGGAAAACGCAGAAACGGGGCGGCAGTTTGCCTTGCTGATACTCAGGCTGCTGGCGGGGCGGCAGCCAGATAACCGCTTCTAGCGTATGATAACGGCTAGATGGGCAGTGGCTTGATCACGTTAATACTAAATACTGCTGCCCGGTTTAGGGTGGAATTTCATATCACATGGGTTGGAGGGCACAGTGAATGGCTAAGCTTGGCTACCTCACGCACCTAAAAATAAAGGGTTTTCGCTCTATCGAGTCGACCTCGCTAGAACTTAAGCCACTAAACGTACTGATAGGCCCGAATGGTGCGGGGAAGTCGAACTTCATCAATTTTTTCCGCTTTATGAACAAGTTGCTGCAGAAAGATCTACAGCTATATGTGGCAGAGCAGGGTGGAGCAGATGCGCTGCTACATTTCGGGCGTAAGCAGACGCCTGCTCTGTCGACGTATTTACGTTTTGACCCCAATAGCTACGGGGCAACCTTGATCCCAACGCAAGACGGACGCCTAGTCTTTAAAGAAGAGTTTTGTGAGTTTTTTGCCGATTCCATAGGCTTTTCAGGTGGCGACAAAAAAAAGGCGCTCTCCAAGCCTGGTGCTGACGAATCAGCGTTGCCAGCACCGCAAGGTATGAACATTGAAGGTAATGTTGCTAAGCACATTTCTGACTGGAAGGTGTATCACTTCCATGACACTAGCAGTAGCGCGCCAATGAAGCAGGCGGGAGAGCTGTTAGATAGCGAGCGTTTGCGTGAGCAGGGTGAAAATCTAGCGGCTTTTCTTTATGACATCCAGGCGCATAGCCCGGAGACCTATAAGCGGATCGTGTCCACTATCCAGCGAGTCGCGCCTTTTTTTCACGATTTCATACTGGCACCTGAACGGCATAATGACAGTAAAATTCGACTGCGTTGGAAACATAAAGGCAGTGATGCCTATTTTGACGCCCATGCGCTTTCCGATGGAACCCTGCGATTTATCTGCATGGCTACCTTGCTATTACAGCCCATCCTCCCTTCGCTGATATTACTTGATGAGCCTGAATTAGGGCTGCATCCCTATGCCATTCAACTATTAGGTTCCATGCTGCGTCTGGTTAGCCAATCTACCCAGATCATTATTTCTACTCAGTCAGTATCGCTAGCCAATGAGTTCAGCGCTGACGATGTAGTTGTTGTCGAGCACCAAGAGAACCGTTCTACTTTCAGGCGCTTGGATACGGATTCGCTGGAAGCATGGTTAGATGATTATCGCCTAGGGGAACTCTGGGAGAAAAATTTGCTGGGAGGAACGCCAGCATGATTCGATTGGGCATTAGCGTTGAAGGGGCAACGGAACGTGAGTTTGTGACGCGCGTGTTGGCACCGGTGCTTGCTCAAAACCAAGTATTCGCCTACCCCATTGATATGCATGGGCGTGTTTCGCTGGAGCGTGTAGAAAAAGAGGTCAGCAAGCTGCTCGCGATGTTTGACCATGTGACCACGTTCTATGATTTTTATGGGTTTCACAAACGGCCTGAAGGAAATGTAGACGTGCTAGAGGCAGCTATTAACGATCTTATGCCTGCCGATAAGCGCCATCGATTTACCCCTTATGTTCAGCAGTACGAATTTGAAGCACTGGTGTTAGCTGTACCTGACCGCGCAGAAATTATCATTGGCGTTAATGGTCTAGGCGAGCAGTTTCGCGAAATAGTTGCGCAAAGCGGCGGTGCTGAACTGGTCAACGATGGTTATAAAACCTGTCCGTCTCGCCGCATCAAGGCTATTGCCCCTTTATATGATAAGAAATTTCATGGTCCAGTGGCATTAGAAGGCGGTTTGCAGGAGGCAAGAGCGGCTTGCCCTCGCTTCGATGCTTGGCTGAACTATATTTTGCAGTTGAAAGTGAACCAAAATTCGCGATGAGACGTCAGCAGACTCGACAGGAAGGGCTTGCATGAAGATCACAAGGAAGCAATTGAGCCAGGCGGTGGATGAGCAGATTATCTCCCGCGAGCAGGCGGATGCGCTTTACAGATTTTTGCAGGCGCAGCCTGACGAGGTGCCACGTTTTACCTTTAGTCATCTGCTTTATTATCTGGGCGGGCTGATAGCGATAGCGGCGATGAGTGTCTTTATGACCCTGGGCTGGGAGGCCTTTGGGGGCGCCGGTATCTTTTTGATTTCGATCGCCTATGCCGCCATCGCTTTGATCATTACACATAGGCTCGCGGCCAGAAAGCTTGTGATTCCCGCCGGGATTTGTGCGGCTTTTGTTGTCTGCATGACGCCATTGGCCATCTATGGTCTGCAGCATTGGATGGGGGTCTGGCCGGATGACAGTGTCTATCAGGATTATCACCGTGTCGTAAAATGGCACTGGTTATATATGGAACTCGCAACGCTGGCCGTTGGCAGCGTCATGCTGTGGAAATACAGATACCCCTTTCTGGTGATGCCGATTGCTGTCACGCTTTGGTATATGACCATGGACGTTGCAGTGCTGGTATCAGGCGAAGATATCACGCTGCTAACGAGAGGGCTGATTTCACTGTACGGTGGATTGTTGATGATAGGCTTGGCGTTGTGGGTGGATATCAGATCCCGTCACCACGCTGACTACGCCTATTGGCTGTATCTCTTTGGCGTGGTGGCCTTCTGGTTGGGGCTATCGATTCAGGAATCGGATAGCGAGCTGTCAAAGTTTCTGTATTTCTGTATCAATCTGGCCATGGTAGGCGTGGGGGCGGTGTTACTGCGCAGGGTCTTTGTGCTCTTTGGTGCCCTGGGCATCTGCGGTTACCTGGGCTATCTGGCCTTCCATGTATTTCAGGATAGCTGGCTGTTCCCGATAGCGCTGTCCGCCATCGGTCTGGGCATTATCTATGTGGGCATCCAGTGGCAAAAACACGAGCAGGCGATTACTCATAAGTTGCGTGCCTTGCTACCTGCCGTCATACGGGAATGGCTTTCGTCCAGGCCCGAGATAAACAGGTAAGAGTTGTCTCTTGATTTTGCTTAGGTGTTAGTCTGGTCAAGCTTGACTATCAGACCCGTTGCTGGATTCAATATGAAAGAATTCACAGCCTGTGATGTGAATAGGCTTGCAGGCCTTTACATACCCAGCGCCAACACTTGACGCTAATTCGTCTTTCAAAAATGACCTGATCAGGATGCTATGACGCCGCATATTGGAGAGCGAATTACCGCTAAGTTTGGGACTCTCAGTGCTCAAGAACAGCGAGTAGCGAGCTTTATACTCGATCACTTTGACGACCTTGCGGTATTCAGCGCGGCGGATCTGGCGCGTTTAACCGGAGTGTCCAAATCGACGGTCAGCCGTCTTTTCAAACGCCTGGGTTTTGATAGCTATCGTACAGTCAAAGACCATGCCCGCCAGCTTCGAAACCTGGGTGTGCCATTAGTCATTGATCCTGATGCCATGCAAGAAGACGCTGTGGGTTCGTTTCAGCGACATCTGTCACGTGAAAAGGAAAACCTGCAACGTGGCTTTAACAGCATGTCTGCCGATAATCTTGCTGACCTCGTGCAACATATTGGTAACGCGCGACAGGTACTGGTGATCGGGTTTCGCAACAGCTACCCATTGGCGTTGCACTTGCGCCAGCAGTTGATACAGGTGCGTTCCCAGGTTCGGTTGATTCCTCAATCCAATCAGTCAATCGCTGAAGAAATAGTGGATCTTGGTGAACAGGATCTGGTTGTACTGTTTGGGTTTCGCCGACGGCCAGCGGCGTTTCCAACGCTGGTAAATGCCCTAGAGCGCTCGCCTGCCAAAATAGCCTTGGTGGCCGATCCGACAGCGGTTAACTTTACTGCCCAAGTAAATTGGTTTGTGGATATACCACTGGAAAGCCTCTCGGCATTTGATAGCTACGCAACGGCCAACAGTCTGATCTGCCTGCTTGCCAACAGCGTGCTGCACTGGCATTTGTCACAAGGCAGAGAGCGGATTAGCGCAATCAGTGATATTTATGCCGATCTCAGTGAACTAGAAACCTCCTCAATGGATGTTGATTGGAACGCTGAGTAGTTCTCCATCCAAGCATGGTGCATCTCCCCGTTGAATGAGCTAAACGTGCACCAAAGCATTGCATTCATCTTGTTTCACACATCTGCTAAGCCCTCTTTAAGCTCGGCTCTGGCCGAGTCGTCATTTCCCGTGTCTCTTAAGCTACTGTTATAAAAAAATTTAGCTTCTTGTGGTATCGCGCTTGCTACTAAGTGATCAGGTGAAACGAAAGTTTCTTTGTTGGAATTTATGAAACAAAGCTTTCATTCGCTCCATTGCTTGCTCATGCCGCCACGGCTGATCACTTAACAACATGCCTTTGCCAGGGGCCAGGTTGTCCTGGTCAGGAGAACACCATGAAATCGATAGCGCAGCGCATTAATCACTCATTTATCCGCCGCTTCAAGAGCGTACAGACCCAGATGTTAGCGACAGGGCTAAGTGCGGTAGTCGCCCTCGGGGCGATGACGACCGCTCCAAGTGTTCACGCAGATGCTCTGGAAGAGATTGAAGCACGAGGCACTATTCGTATTGCTGTACCACAAGACTTTCCGCCTTTTGGTTCAGTCGGTACTGATCTGGAACCTCGCGGCTATGATATTGATATGGCTCAGTACCTTGCCGACGAAATGGGCGTTGAGTTAGAGCTGATCCCGGTTACCAGTGCTAACCGTATCCCCTATTTACAGACAGGCCAGGCGGATTTGGTAATCTCAAGCCTGGGCAAGAACCCTGAACGTGAAGCCGCTATTGATTTCTCTGATGCTTATGCACCGTTTTTCCTGGGCGTTTTCAGCGCCGATGCGGATGAAAGTATCGATAGCCCGGATGGCTTGGCTGATAAAACCATCGGGGTAACGCGTGGTGCCGTAGAAGACATGGAGCTTTCTGACATTGCGCCAGACTCGACGACAGTACAGCGCTTTGAAGACAACGCCACCACTATCTCAGCATTTCTTTCCGGACAGGTCGATTACGTGGCGACTGGTAACGTGGTAGCCGCTGAGATTGCTGAACGTAATAGTGATCGTGCGCCTTCGCTGATATACCAGCTAAAGGATTCACCCTGCTATGTGGGCATGAACAAAGATGAGCCAGCCCTGATGGCTGAAGTGAATCGCCTGATTGAGCAAGCCCTTGAGGATGGCACCCTGAATGAGCTGTCTCAGCGCTGGTTTAACGCTGATTTGCCAGAAAACTTTGGTAGCTGAGGTTCATCATGGGGCCAACACTCGACTTCCTTACTTTGTTGCCCTATGTCAGTGAACTCCTTAAAGGTCTTACCACCACGGTCATGCTGACCGTGGTGACCACCTTGACAGGGTTAGCACTGGCAGTAGCGGTGGCCTATCTACGGGTTAATGCGCAGCCTTGGGTGCGATGGGGGCTGGGCAGCTACGTCGAAGTGACCCGCAACACGCCCTTTATTGTGCAGCTTTTCTTTATCTTTTTCGGGTTGCCGGGGCTCGGTATCAAGATTGATGCGCTTACCGCGGCGTTTATTGCCATGACCTTGAACCTGGCCGCCTATAGCGCGGAAATTCTGCGTGCCGGTATCAATGCAACGGCCAAAGGACAGTTGGAAGCAGGACGCGCATTGGGCATGACGACGCTGCAAAATTATCGCCACGTGGTATTGGTACCTGCGTTTGCCCGGGTTTATCCGGCGCTAATCAGCCAGTCGATTATCGTGATGCTGGGTTCAGCGGTGGTATCGCAGATTTCGGTATTTGACCTGACCTACGCGGCTAACTTTATCCAGTCGCGCAACTTCCGCAGTTTTGAAGTCTATCTGTTGATTACCCTGCTGTATTTGCTCCTCGCCTTTGGCATGCGGCGCAGCTTTATGTTGGTAGGTAAGCGGATATTTGCCTATCAGCAAGGAGAGCAACGATGATTGATTTCAGCTTCTGGGATATCTTGCGCAACCTTTTATTGGCAGCACGCTGGACGATAGTGCTCTCACTAATTGCCTTTGCCGGCGGGGCAGTGGTGGGGCTTGTGTTGACCTTCATGCGTCTCTCCAGCAACCGCTGGCTGCAGCGTTTAACCTCGCTCTATGTTGATCTTTTCCAAGGCACACCACTGCTGATGCAGCTGTTTTTGATTTTCTTTGGTGCTGCTGCCATGGGACATCCGATTTCTGCTTGGCTGGCTGCTTCTATCGCCCTCACGCTGTTTACCAGCGCGTTTCTTTGCGATATCTGGCGTGGTTGCCTGGAGGCGGTTGCCAAAGGGCAGTGGCATGCGGCTCGGGTGTTGGGGATGAACTACTTTCAGTCCATGCGTCATGTGATTTTGCCTCAGGCACTGCGCCTCTCGATTCCACCCACGGTAGGTTTTTCGGTACAGGTCATCAAAGGCACTGCACTGGCCTCGATCATTGGCTTTGTCGAGCTGACCAAGGCAGGCACCATGCTCAATAATGCCACCTTTGAACCTTTCACCATCTTTGCCCTTGTGGCGCTGCTTTATTTTGCGCTGTGCTACCCCCTTTCCTGCTACGCGCGCTACCTGGAGAAGAAGCTCTATGACGCTGGTCTACGTTGATAATGTCCATAAAGCCTTTGGCAAGCTGGAAGTGCTTAAAGGTATCAGCCTTTCGGTCGCACAAGGCGAAGTGGTGGCGATTATTGGTCGCAGCGGTTCGGGTAAAAGCACCTTGCTGCGCTGCCTGAATCAGTTGGAAATACACGATAGTGGCCAGATTACCATTGCTGACAAGCAGCTTGATGCTGCATCAATGTCGCCTAAAGAGCTCAGTGAAAATGTTGGCATGGTATTTCAAAGCTTTAACCTTTTTCCGCATAAAACGGTGGGGGAAAACGTTTGCCTGGCCCCCATTGTCGTACGCGGTGAGGAGAAAGCTGAGGTTGAGAAAATTGCCCGTGAGGTGCTGGAAAAAGTAGGCCTATCTGATAAATACGATGCATACCCTGCTCAGCTTTCCGGAGGGCAACAGCAGCGGGTTGCCATCGCCAGAGCATTGGCGATGCGTCCTAAAGTGATGCTCTGTGATGAGGTGACGTCAGCACTTGATCCAGAGTTGGTGGGTGAAGTACTGCGTGTACTTGAGGCATTGGCCGCAGAAGGAATGACACTGATTCTGGTCACCCACGAAATGAGCTTTGCCCGAGATGTTGCTGATCGCGTGGTATTCATGCATCAAGGCCGCATTCACGAAGAAGGTGCCCCCAGTGAATTGTTTAGTAACCCTCAAACGCCTGAATTGCAGCAGTTTATTTCGGCGGTGCTTTAACAGATGACAGGCTGGGGTATGCAAGAATACTGGTCAGTGTAACGACTGGGCTTGAGTTTTCAGCCAGGTTCGTTCGGTTTCTTGGTCGTCACACCTTAATGCGACTTGACACATATCAACCTTGCCCTGTGCGTGGCGGGGTATGATGTGAGCAAGGGGTTGATTCACGTTGAATGACCCGACGACAAGGAAGCGCTATGACACTTGCCAACAAGACCAAAGACACAACACAACAGGCAGCTGCGAAGGCGGCGTTAGTGGACGAATTCAGCGTCATGCAGAAAACGCGTGGTGCCCAGGAAGCCCAGGCGGCGGCGATTGCCGATATTCTGGGGCTGAAAGGCCCGTTGCCTGAGCCGCATGAAGAAACTCTAAAGGCCGTGGCGGATATTATCGATGGTGCCTCGCTGGATGATGTGGCGGAACTGAAGAAAGCCCTGATCAACTGGAAGCAGTTTGAAAAAGGCCGTGCTGTTTCCAAGGATGAGGCGCTGGTTGAAGACTGGCGAACGGCGGCTTACCCCTACAAGAACCGCCTGTCCCGTAAATCCTATGAAAAGCAGAAGTATTATCTGCAGGTTGAGCTGCTGAAGCTGCAGGCGTGGATCAGAAGTACCGGTCAGCGGGTTGTCATTGTGTTTGAAGGGCGTGATGCGGCAGGCAAGGGCGGTACTATCAAGCGCTTTATGGAGCACCTGAACCCGCGCGGCTCGCGGGTCGTGGCGCTTGAGAAGCCGACGGAAACCGAACAGGGTCAGTGGTATTTCCAGCGTTATATCAAGCACCTGCCCACCCAGGGTGAACTGGTGCTGTTTGACCGTTCCTGGTACAACCGGGCGGGCGTTGAACGTGTCATGGGCTTCTGTTCTGAGCAGCAGTATCAGGATTTCCTGCGCCAGGCGCCGGAGCTTGAGCGTAACCTGGTGGGCAGCGGCCTGCACCTGATCAAGTTCTGGTTTTCGGTCAGCCGTGAAGAGCAGCAGCGCCGTTTCAAGGAGCGTGAACTGCATCCGCTCAAGCGCTGGAAACTCAGCCCGATTGATCTGGCGTCGCTGGAAAAGTGGGAAGACTACACCGTTGCCAAGGAAGCCATGTTCTTCCACACTGACCATTCTGAGTGCCCCTGGGTGGTTATCAAGTCAGACTGCAAAAAGCGCGCCCGCCTGAACGCCATGCGTTACGTGCTCAATGCGTTTGACTATGAAGGCAAGGACATCAATAACATCGGTGCTGCTGACCCCTTGATCGTCGGGCGCGCCGAGTTTTCGCACTCCTGATAATTAGGGCCCAATGAGAAGGCATTCCCATGTCGATCAGCCTTGATGATGTGCGCGCAATGGATCGCCAGGACCCACTGGCTGGCTTCAAGGCGCAGTTTGCCCTACCCGCCAACACCCTCTATCTCGATGGTAATTCCCTGGGCGCGCAGCCGCTCAAGGCGCGCCAGTATGTGGCGGATACCATGGATCAATGGCGCGACGAGTTGATCAAGGGGTGGAACCAGGGCTGGTTTGACGCGCCTGAACGCCTGGGAAAAAAGCTGGCGCCGCTGATCGGTGCTCAGGGCCATGAGGTGCTGGTCACCGATACGATTACCCTGAACCTGTACAAACTGCTGGGCTATGCCACCCAGGCACAGAGTGGGGCGCGCCGGGTTATTTTAAGTGAGGGGAGTAACTTTCCGGCCGATGGCTATATTGCCGAGGGTTTCTGCCATTTTGCCGGTTTTGAGCATCGCGTTTTGCCGCCAGAGGCTGAACTGGCGGATTATCTCAACGACGAGGTGGCTGTTGTGGTGCTTAGCCAAGTCAACTATCGCAGCGGCTGGCTGCGGGATATGGCGTCGACCACAGCGCTTATCCACCAGCATGGGGCCGAGGTGATCTGGGATCTGGCCCATTCCGCCGGAGCCTTGCCCGTGGCGCTTAACCAATGCGGCGTTCGCTTTGCCGTTGGCTGTACCTATAAATATCTCAATGGCGGGCCTGGGGCGCCCGCCTTTGTATATGTGGCCGAAGACGCCCAGAACCAGGGCTGGCAGCCGCTGACCGGTTGGCACGGTCACGCCGCGCCCTTTGCGTTTGAAGGAGATTATGCGCCTGCCACCGGGTTAACCGCTTTCCGAACCGGTACGCATTCGGCACTGGTGTACGCCGCCCTTGAGGCGTCGCTGGATATCTGGCAAGACGTGGATATGCAGGCGCTGCGTGATAAAAGCCTGGCCATGACGGAGCTTTTTCGGCACTTGCTGGCAGAGGTGCTAACTACCTACGGTATTGACGACGTTACGCCCTTGAAGGCCGAGCGCGGCAGCCAGGTAGCGCTTATGTATCCTGAAAATGGCTACGCGGTGGTGCAGGCATTGATCGCCCGAGGTGTGATAGGTGACTACCGTGAACCCGGCCTGATGCGGTTTGGTTTTACGCCCCTCTACTTGGTCTATGAAGATGTGTGGCAGGCAGCGAGGCATTTTCGGGAGGTTCTCTCAACAGGAGAGTATCGCCAGGAGCGTTTTCAGGCCCGCTCCGCGGTGACCTGAATCATGGGTATTTATTTGCTTGTGGCATAAAACAGCCGCACAGGCATAAAAAAACGCTCGGGTAATTAGCCCGAGCGTTTTTGGATCAGGGCCGAGTAAATTCGGCCCTGTTGAGCGGCGAGTGCATTACGCTTGCTGGAATTTTTCCAGGTCAAAGCGATCCGCGTTCATCACCTTGGTCCAGGCGGCAACGAAGTCTTTGACGAACTTCTCTTGGTTGTCGTCCTGGGCATACACTTCTGCGTAGGAGCGCAGTACCGAATTGGTACCAAATACCAGGTCCACACGTGAGGCGGTCCACTTGACGCTATCGGTCTTGCGGTCGCGGATCTCGTAGTGGTTGTTGCTGACCGGTACCCAACGGTTGCCCATGTCAGTCAGGTTGACAAAGAAGTCATTGGTCAACTGACCCGGACGATCGGTAAAGACGCCGTCCTGACTGCCACCATAGTTGCTGTCTAGGGCGCGCATGCCGCCCATCAGCACGGTCATTTCTGGTGCTGTCAGGCCCTGCAGCTGAGCGCGGTCAAGCAGCATCTCTTCAGGCTTAACAACATACTCTTTCTTCTGCCAGTTACGGAAGCCATCAGACAGCGGCTCCAGCGGCTCGAAAGAATCAGCGTCGGTCATTTCGTCGGTCGCGTCACCACGGCCCGGCGTGAAGGGCACGAGAATATCGTAACCCGCCGCCTTAGCGGCTTTCTCGATACCGACGCTGCCGCCGAGTACGATCACGTCAGCAATGCTGGCGCCGCTTTCAGCAGAGATCTTTTCGTACACGCCCAGTACCTTGGCAAGACGCTCCGGTTCGTTACCTTCCCACTCGTTCTGCGGTGCAAGGCGGATGCGCGCACCGTTGGCGCCACCGCGCATGTCAGAGCCACGGAAGGTGCGAGCGCTATCCCAAGCGGTGCTGACCATCTCATTGATGCTAAGGCCGCTGTCAGCGATCATCTGCTTGACGGCTTCAACATTGTAATCCGTGTTGCCTGCCGGTACCGGGTCCTGCCAGATCAGGTCTTCCTGGGGCGCTTCCGGGCCGATGTAACGGTCTTTCGGGCCCATGTCGCGGTGGGTCAGTTTGAACCAGGCGCGGGCAAACACATCGGAGAAGTAGGCCGGATCGTTGTAGAAACGCTCGGAGATCTTGCGGTACTCCGGATCCATTTTCATTGCCATGTCCGCATCGGTCATGATGGGGTTGAGGCGAATGGACGGATCTTCCACATCGACGGGCTTGTCTTCTTCCTTGATGTTGATCGGCTCGTACTGTGAAGCGCCGGCCGGGCTCTTCTTGAGTTCCCACTCGTAGTTGAGCAGCAGGTGGAAGTAGCCGTTATCCCACTGGGTCGGGTTAGTGGTCCAGGCACCTTCGATACCGCTGGTCACGGTGTCGCGGCCAACGCCACGGGTAACCTGATTGTTCCAGCCAAGACCCTGTTCGTGTACGTCTGCTGCTTCAGGTTCCGGGCCGAGGTTGTCAGCATCGCCGTTACCGTGACATTTACCCACGGTGTGGCCGCCAGCGGTCAAGGCAACGGTTTCTTCGTCATTCATCGCCATACGGGCGAAGGTGACGCGTATCTGCTCGGCTGTCTTGAGCGGATCCGGGTTGCCGTTAACACCTTCCGGGTTAACGTAGATCAGGCCCATCTGCACGGCGGCCAGCGGGTTTTCCATAGTCTCTGGCTGATCAACGTCTTCATAACGCTCATCAGACGGGGCCAGCCATTCTTTCTCAGCGCCCCAGTAGATATCTTTCTCGGGATGCCAGATATCTTCGCGGCCGAAGGAGAACCCGTAGGCAGGCAAACCCATGGATTCGTAGGCCGCTGTACCTGCCAGGATGAAGAGGTCAGCCCAGCTGATCTTGTTGCCGTACTTCTTCTTGATCGGCCACAGCAGACGACGCGCCTTGTCCAGGTTGGTGTTATCCGGCCAACTGTTGAGCGGAGCAAAACGCTGGCTACCGGCACCACCGCCACCACGGCCATCAGCAATACGGTAGGTACCGGCAGCATGCCAGGCCAGACGAATCATCAGGCCGCCATAGTGACCCCAATCGGCGGGCCACCAATCCTGGCTGTCGGTCATCAGCGCGTGCATGTCTTTCTTGAGTGCATCAAAGTCAAGCTTCTTGACTTCTTCACGGTAGTCAAAGTCTTCGCCCATAGGGTTGGACTTGCTATCGTGCTGGTGAAGGATGTCCAGATTCAGCGCTTCTGGCCACCATTCCTTGGATGCATCAGCGTTTGTGTTGCCACCGTGCATGACGGGGCATTTACCTGCGTTGTCGCTCATTCGTAGCCTCCACTCTGTGTATTGCTATAGATAACGTCTGTTATCTTTCCCTACATTAAAGGGAATATCATTGTATCTGCCATCGCGCATCAAGCGTAACGGTGATGTTAAGCGAATCCTGATGACACTTTCATGCAGGAAGCTGACTGAATTTGCTTCCTGCCATTGATCTTTTATTAACTAGGTTATTTACTTGCAGATAATTTATAAACGATGCGCGCTATAGTTTCAATTTGCAAATAAACACCTTTGTGATAGTTTTTTGCTATGAGCAGCGTAACGCACGATAAATGATCCTAGCAGATTCCAGACTGATGCTGATCAGCGCCTGTTCAAAAGCCTGGTTCAGAAACCCAGTTCATCAAGCAAATCGTCGACCTGATCCTGGCCGTTGACGACATCTTCTTGTTCCTTTTCTTTATCCATCTGTGGGCCATTGCGCAATCGGGCGTGTTCATCGCGCTGGTCAAGCTGTTTCATGCTTTCGCTGGCCTCTGGCACATTGTCCACCAACACCTGTACCAGTTCCTGTTCGATGGTCTGGATCACCTCCATCATTTTCTTGATCACCTGGCCGGTCAGATCCTGAAAATCCTGAGCCATCATGATCTCAAGCAGTTCTTTTTGAGCACAGCCTACCTGGGTAGGCACTTCCTGGGCCAGAAACTGGCGCGTATCCGCAATTAGTTGATCATCTGCTGTGATGTGATCACTGTCGGGTTTGGTTTCCCAGCGAGCGGAAAGCGATTGGCTGACTGCTTCCAGCCTGTCCTGGGTGGGCTGCGCGCGCTCAACGGCGTTAAGAGAACGCTCAGCGGCCTGTTCCGTCATGCTGGCAACATAATGCAAGCGCTCGTTGGCATCCGGAATGGCTTGGGCGGCTTGCTCTATCTGTTGATCCAGCCCGAGCTCTTTCATACTTTCGCGTAGCATGCGGGTCAACTGGCCAATACGTTGAATGACCTCTTCGCCACTCTGGTCATCAAGCACCGATGGCATGGTGCTGTTATGCGCATCTTGTGAATGGGCCATAATTTGTTACCTGTTACTTAACATTTTGGGGTTTGCTTATCATGCCCGATAAACAGGGGGCTTGCCTACATAAGGTGTTGGGCCGCTTATATTGATCGTTAAGTTATGCTTTCAAACAGCGTAGACTAGCCGTTTTAGCGTTCCCATGGATGCCTGAGTGAAACCTTCTGCAAACGCGTTTGAACTGTCATCTGACGGTGACCGTTATTTTGATGGCCTGGCCGACAAGTTTTCCCGTTCACTTTATAATGCCCCGCGTGGGGAGCTACGCCTGGCGCTACTGGATGCCTTGCTGCCTGATATGTTGACGGCCTTAAAGCACGATCTGTCTCAGCGTTGTGTAGAAGCAGAAAACGTTCTGGACGTGGGCGGTGGACTTGGCCAGCAGGCGCTATGGTTTGCACAACGTGGCTTTCAGGTCACCCTGACGGAGCCCTCCCGCGATATGCTGAAGCATGCCGAAAAAGCGCTGCAGGCTGAGCCTGAAGTGGCTGAACGTGTGCGCTGCTACCCGCTGGCGCTGCAACACTTACCTGATACCTTGCCCGGCCCCTGGCGGCTGATTGTTTGCCATGCGGTGCTGGAATGGTTGGGTAACCCCCGCCAGGCGCTGGGCCAGCTAAGCCAACTGCTGGCACCGGGAGGCGAGCTCAGCCTGATGGTTTTCAACCGTGATGCGCTGCGCTTTTCCAACGTGGTGAAAGGAAATCTGCAAAAAGCCCAGCAGGATCGGTTGGAAGGGTTTGGCCTGGGCCAGCGACTAACGCCGATATCTCCGCTGACCCACGCCCAGATAGAGGCCTGGAGCCAGGAAAACGGGTTGGAAATCCGCCAGGTCGCGGGCATCCGCATTTTTCAGGACTACCTGCGCCAGCCGCCCAAGGATGCTGCCGAACAGGAACGCTTAGTGGCACTGGAAAAACAGTTTTGCCGCAGCGAACCCCATTGGCGTTTGGGGCGCTACCTGCTTTATACCCTGGTCAAGGCGACCTGAACGTCGGCGATACTCAATCATACCCATAGAGATGACACCATGAAGGCACAGACACCTGCCTGCCAGTTACTGCAACGCTATCACCCCTCGTCTGGCCCCAATGCACCGGTTGTTGCCGTCGCACCCCCCGTGGATGACTGGCTGGCGGAGCAGGTGCAAGGCGTGGTGAGCGCTGATCACATTATTGTGCACGCCTACCGGCAGCGTGGCATTACCGCCGCTTCACCCATGGACGAGGATGCTATGACAGCGTCCACGGGCTGGGTATTGTTCTGGCCAAAAACCCATCAGCTAGGTATCTGGTGGTTAACCTGGCTGTGCGAGCAGTTGCCGCCGGGTACGCCGCTGGAGGTCGTGGGTGAACATAATGGCGGGATCAAGCGCGTACCCAAGGTGCTGGAAGCGCTGGGCCTGCCGTGTGATAAACTGGATAATGCGCGGCGCTGTTCCCTGTTTGCCACCCAGACCCAGGCCTTGCCCACGGCCAACGACGCTGCCTGGCAAACCTTCAATCTGCGCGGTATACAGTTGCATAGCCACCCTGGGGTCTTTGGCCACGGCAAGCTGGATGAGGGCACCGCGCTTTTGTTGGATACGCTGGAACGCCAGCTGCAGGCAAACAAATTGCCTGGCACGCTGCCAAGATGCCTGGATATCGGTTGCGGTGATGGCATTATCAGCACCTGGCTGGCTGAGCGCAGCCAAGAGGTGACCGCCGTCGATATCAATGCCTTCGCCCTTGAAGCCTGTCGTCGAACGCTGGCCGCCAACCAGCTGTCTGCCCGCGTGCTGGCCAGTGATGTGTATTCAGCCCTGGGCGATGAACAGTTTGATCTGATTATCAGTAACCCGCCGTTTCATCAGGAGCGGGATATTCACTACGGGGCAGCAGGCCAGCTGATACGTGAGGCGCCGGCGCATCTGGCGCGGGGAGGGCAGTTGATTCTGGTGGCCAACGCCTTCTTACCCTATGCAGATCACCTGGAGGCCACCTTCGGCAGCTTTGAGGTTCTGGCAGATAACCGCCGCTTTAAAGTCTATCGGGCGGGTGTGCGGTAGTGAATGGAGGTAATCAGGTAGGTGGTCTCACCGCCTGGTGTCTTGACGCTGACCTCATCGTCCAGCTCTTTACCCAGTAGCGCCTTGGCTAAAGGCGCATCTACGCTGATCCAGCGCTGCTGGGTGTCGATTTCATCATGGCCGACAATGCGTATGGCGATTTCTTCGCCATCCTCACCTTCCAGTTCCACGAAGGCGCCGAAAAACACCTTGTTAGTATTGGCGGGCAAGCGGTCAACTACCTGCAGTTCATCCAGGCGCTTGGTCAGATAGCCAATCCGCGCAATCACCCGGTTCAGCTCTTTTTTGTTGTAGGTGTAATCAGCGTTTTCCGAGCGGTCGCCCAGGGCGGCCGCTTCGCCGACCTTGGCAGATAGTGCCGGACGCTTGACCCGTGCAAGATGATCCAATATGCCGCGCAGCCGTTGAGCACCTGCCGGCGTGATGAGGTTGCTTTTCGGCTCCTGGCGCGGGTCTTTTGCCGGGTCGCGCCAGCGGGTCATATTCCTGCCTTTCATCGGATGCGCTGCTCCATGTTGCGATGTCGTTGTCTATCTCGATAGGGTCTACCAGCATACGCTACTCACTGCGTTAAATCCCTAACCGCCAAGTTGTTAGTGATACTCCCGTAACGGGTAAACACAGCGTTATAATTCTGTCTGGCGTATCATTCAAACGTTCGTTACATTGGTTACTCGGTTGGCGGATTCAGCTTTGGCTAGCCGTGCAACGCAACAACAATTCCAACCAGTATTCATTGGGAGTCGCCCATGCAAGTATCCAAAAAGATGGTCACCAAGACGTTCAGCCTGGCGCTGTTGAGTACCGCTGTTTGCGTTGCTTCGTTATCGGCCAGCGCCTATCAGGACGCGCTTTTTTCACTGCAGAACCGTTGGGAAAACACAGTGACACAAATGCCCGCTAGCCAGCGTGAAGGCGCATTGAAAGCGCTGGCAGGGGAGGCTGAAGCCTTGGCCGGGCAGCATGCCGATGAAGCCGATGTGCTGGTGTGGCAGGGCATTGTGCTGGCCGCCTACGCTCGCGAGCGCGGTGGCTTGGGTGCGCTGGGCGATGCCAAGGCTGCCCGGGATGTGCTGGAGCGGGCCATCACTATCGACCCCGAAGGCTATCAAGGCTCAGCCTATGTCACTCTGGGCGCGCTGTACGACCGTGTACCCGGTGGCCTCATCGGCTTTGGGGATAGCGACAAGGCGGAGCAGATGTTTCAGCGCGCCCTGGAAATCCGCCCGGCGGGGATAGATGTTAATTATTACTATGCCGCGTTTCTGGCCGAGGAAGGCAACACTCAGGCAGCGCGTGAGCATGCTCAGCGGGCGCTGGAGGGAGATGTGCGCCAAGGGCGTGAAGCGTCAGATGCGGCATTGCGCCAAGACGCGCAACAACTGCTTGAACAGCTGTCATCCTGATCAACGAACACAGCACGCAGGCAATGATAACTGCCTGCGTGATAGCGTCTGCCTTGCAAGGCGATAGTCTCTGCTTGCTGCAGGTAAATTGGCATTCCCGATAACAAGTCCCGATAATGGGGTAACGTTTTTTATCAGGAGTGACCCATGGACGCCGAGTCCCCTGCACCAGATTCATCTTCTTCAGCGTCGCCTGCGTTTACGGGTAAGGACGTTGAGCTGATTTCTCGGGATGTGCTACAGCAAGGTTTTTTCCGCCTGGAAGCCATTACCCTGCGTCATCGCCTGTTTGAGGGCGGCTGGAGCGAGCCCATGCGCCGTGAAGTCCATATGCGCAAGGATGCGGTGGGGGTACTGCTTTACGATGTGGTTAGCGATGCGCTGGTATTTGTCGAGCAATTCAGGGCAGGGGCGGTAGATGACCCCCTAACGCCATGGAAGCTGGAGTTTGTCGCTGGCCTGGTAGAAGAGGGCGAAACCCTTGAGAACGTTGCTCGCCGTGAGGCACAGGAAGAGGCGGGCTGCCAGGTCACCGAGCTCAAGCATTTGCACACCTATTACCCAAGCCCTGGGGCCTGCAACGAGCGCGTGACCCTGTTCTGTGGCCTGATTAATAGTCAGGGCATGGGCGGTATCCACGGCCTGGACGAGGAACATGAAGATATCCGGGTGCATGTGGTCAGCTTTCATGATGCCTGGGAGCTGATGGTGCAGGGGCGGCTCGATAACGCCATGAGCCTGATCGGCATGCACTGGCTGGCAAGTCAGCGAGCGTCGCTGCGTGCCTTGCCGGATAATACGCCGCGCTTTCGTTGAAACCGCTGTTTGAACAGAGAACCACAAACAGGCTAAAAACTGACCCCTTAAGTACGTATTAAGCTTGTATCAAATGTCTGTACCCAAGAATCGGTCTTTAGATCATATTTTAAAGATCGGTGGTTAAAGATCGAATGTAAAAAGAATGGGAGCCCGCAATGGTTCGAAACGCTTACGTTACTGACCTGAAATCCCTGCAAGGTGAATGCAGCGCAAATTACCTGCGCCTGATTCGGCTGGTGGGTGATATGGAGGAAGGCCAGCGTCGCGCCATTCAGCTGGGAGAACGGGGCGATAATGCCCTGCATCTGTATATCCATGAAAATGCGCCTTATACCACCATGGTGCACGTTTCCCAGACGGGCCTGATGGATCATCTGCTGGAAAGCCCCAAGATGCGCGTTCACCTTTACCATGATGTGCGTATGGCGGAAGTGACCAACTTTCAGCGCGAAAGGCACTTTCATGGCCGCTATCGCTATCCCAATCCGCGTATGCACCAGCCGGATGAAAAACTTCAGCTCAATCGTTTTCTGGGCGAATGGTTGGCCCACGGCCTGGCCCATGGGCGCAGCGAATACCTGCATGAAGTGCCTTGAGGAGCGTCACCAATGCGTCTTGTACAGCTGACTGACCTGCACCTGCATGCTGATCCTCTGGCCCGTTCACGGGCGGGGGTTCCCTATCGTCAGTTCCTGGCGGTTATGGACGCCATCAAGCAGGAAAAGCCTGACCTAGTGATCGTGACTGGCGATATCAGCCAGGATGAATCGGCACAGGCCTACGCATTGGCAGTTGAACAGCTCAATCGTCTGGCTTGCCCCTGGCATTGGCTGCCGGGCAACCATGACCAGCGCCCCCTGATGGAAGCGGTTCATCCACTGGCAGACGCGCTGGTGCTGAATGAATGGCGGCTGCTGTTGCTGGATACCCAGGTGCCTGGCGAACCAGGCGGTGCCCTGGGAAGCGATAAGCTGGCGGCATTGGCAGCCCAGCTTGATCGCCAAACGGCGCCAACGCTGATAGCCATGCACCATCCGCCGGTTGAAGTAGGCGCTGCCTGGATGGATGCCATCGGCCTGGAAGATAAAGACGCTTTCTGGCAGTTGATTGGCCAGTATCCGCAGGTCAAAGTGGTGCTGTTTGGCCATGCCCATCAGGCCTACGCGGAGGAAAAGGCGTTGAACGGTTTCAGCGTCAGTGTTTACGGTAGCCCCGCCACGGCCGATCAGTTTCTGCCCCATGCTGAGGCGTTTGCGGTGGATGAGGCCGCTCGCCCTGGCTACCGTGTGCTGGATATCCAAGGAACTGGCTGGCAAACCCGTATTGAGCGGGTGACGTCATGATTATTCTGCTGATTGCTTTTGTACTGGCCATTTTCGTGCTGCCCAATCTGTGGGCCAAGTGGGTGCTCAAGCGTCATGCCCGCGGTCGCGATGATTACCCGGGAACCGGGGCGGAGTTGGCTGAGCATCTGCTGCGCCGCTTTAACGTCGAAGGGGTGAAGGTAGAGCGCACCGAGTACGGTGACCATTACGACCCGGAGGCCCGCACGGTACGCCTGTCGGCGGAGAACCATGACGGGCGCACCTTGACGGCGGTGACGGTAGCAGCCCATGAAGTTGGCCATGCTCTGCAGCATCACCAGGGCTATGCGCCGCTGCTGGCGCGCTCACGTCTGGTGCTGCTGGCGCAAAAGGCGGAAAAGGTGGGGGCCATCTTGATGATGGCAGCCCCCTTCCTGTTTGTGCTGACCCGCCTTCCGGGTGGTTTGGCACTGGTAATTGTCATGGCGGTGATCAGCTTTGGTACGGCGGCGGTGGTTCATCTGGTCACCCTGCCGGTGGAGTTTGATGCCAGCTTCAACCGCGCCTTGCCCATTCTGAAAGACTATGTGCCCCCCAAAGATATGCAGGGTGCCCGCCATGTGCTGACTGCCTGCGCGTTTACTTATGTGGCGGCTTCCCTGGCGAGTATTCTCAACCTGGGGCGCTGGCTGGTGATTCTGCGCCGTTAACGCCAAAAGCCGCTCATAAGAGCGGCTTTTAAAAGAAACTTCTGCAACTGAATAAGACGACAATTCAAGATGGCCATTCAACAAGGCCATTCAATAAAGCCTAGTTCTTGATCATCCGATAACCTGCCAGCAATACCAGAGCGCCGACAATGGCGGTGATAAAACTGCCGAAACTGAAGTCACCGACGGCGCCCAAGCCTACCAGTGAGCCAATCCAGCCGCCTACGAAGGCACCGGCAATACCCAGCAGGATGGTAATGATAAAGCCGCCCGGATCTTTACCCGGCATAATCATCTTGGCAATGATACCGGCAATCAGACCAAACAGAATCCACGCGAGAAAACCCATTTTTCACTCCTTGACGAATGTTCCGGAAATTTCAGTATGAGTTATTTCATACAGTCCCCTGTGACAAGTCGGGCCTGTGATTGGTTCATTCACTGATCAGTTGCGGTTTGCCATAATCACTGCCCGCCGAGGCGCCGGATAGCCTTCCCGGGTGAGTGAGGGGTCATCGGGGTCGAGAAAATCTGCTAGTGACTGATACGTCATCCAGTCGGTGGCGCGCTGTTCGTCCAGGGTTGTCACGGCTTCATCCACCACGCGGATATTGCTGAATCCGCAGCGCGAAAGCCAATGGCAAAGCGCTTTTGAGGAAGGCAGGAAATACACGTTGGGCATGGCCGCATAGCGCTCGCCGGGCATGAAGACGGCCTGTTCATCGCCTTCCACCACCAGGGTTTCCAATACCAGTTCGCCCCCTGGGGCCAAGGCCTCCTTCAACTGCTGCAAATGCTCAAGGGGAGACGGCCGATGGTAGAGCACGCCCATGGAAAAGACTGTATCGAAAAAGCCCAGCTTGGCGGGTACCTCTTCAATACCAACCGGCAGAAAGTGAGTGCGGTGTTGATCAGCATCGCCCACAAAATGGCGCACTGCCTGAAACTGCCAATAAAAACGCGGTGACGGGTCGATGACCAGGACAAAGTCCGCCCCGGCGCCGGCCATGCGCCAGGCATGGTAGCCGCTGCCACCGCCCACATCCAATACCTTGCGGTAGGTGAGCGGGGCAAGGTGAGGCGCCACCCGCTGCCATTTCCAGTCGGAGCGCCATTCGGTATCGATATCAATGCCGCCCAGCGAGTAGGGCCCTTTGCGCCAGGGCGCCAGCTTGCGCAGCAGATTGAAACACTGGCGCTGCTGGCTGTCGCTTAGGGCCATATCCACGCGGACGGTGTCCTGATCAAGGTGTACCTCGCGCTCTGCGGGCAACGGCGGCAGCTTGCGCACTGCCTTTTCCCACATCGGCAGATCCCCATGGCGCTGGCGATCCAGTCCCTTGGCAAGCTGTTCGGGTAGCAGTGCGAGCCATTCGATTAATTCCTGGTCGAGAAACGCCTGGTAAAGTACGCGGTGATCGTCGGCGAGGGGCACCTTAGCTCTCCTTGAAGGCAATCAGCGAGGTAAAGTTCAGGTACTGAAACCAGGTCATTGAACGCGGAAAACCCGCCTGGGCCAAACGGCCATGCAGGGCATCAAGAGTATCGGGAATCAACACGTTTTCCAGCGCGGTACGTTTCTGGCTGATTTCCATCTCGCTGTAGCCGTTAGCGCGCTTGAAATCATGGTAGCGCTCGACGCGCCAGGCGTTATCACGCTCATCGGCATCAATGGTTTTTTCGGACAGAATCAGCACGCCACCGGGTTCAAGGGCGTCATACAGCCTGGCCAGCAGGGCATCGCGGTCTTCAGGTGGCAAGAACTGCAGGGTAAAATTCAGGATGACCATGCCGGAGGGCTGATAGTCCAGTTGACGGATATCCGCTTCCATCACCTGCAGGCTATGCTGGGGGCATTCATCCGCAAAGGTTTGCTGGGCGCGTTCGACCATGGCGGGGGAAAGGTCGACCCCGGTATAGCGAAAGGCATCTTCCGGCAGGGCGCCCGCCAGAGCCAGGCCAGAGGCGCCCAGCGAGCAGCCCAGGTCATAGACGTGGGCACCGTGGCGCAGATGACGCTGGGCAATCAGGCTGAGCATGCCAAGAATCTGACCGTAACCCGGCACCGAGCGGCGGATCATATCAGGAAAGCAGGCGACGACCTGCTCATCAAAGGAGAAACGCGCGACGCGATCCAGGGGTGTCGAAAAGATGGCGTCACGGTAAGATGCATCACTCATGGGCAGGCCGGTTTCATCGCAAATAGACAGCGTGGATAATCAATGGGCGCATAGTTTACGCTTCAAGCGCCACCCGGAACAGACCCCGCTGCACCCAACATCGCCATAGGAGAGGGCCAATGTCATCAGTTGCTAACGCAACGCCGGATCAATTACCGGCATGGAAAGCATTACAGAATCACGCCGATGCGCTGAAAAGCGTTCATCTGAAAACGCTGTTTGCCGAGTCATCGACGCGCTTTGATCACTTTGCGCATCAGGCCGCTGGGGTGATGCTGGATCTTTCCAAACAGCGTTGGCAGGATGAAACGCTGGACAAACTGCTGGCCCTGGCAGAAGAAGCCGAGCTGCCAAGCGCTATCGACGCTCTGTTAAGCGGCCAGCGGGTGAATACCAGTGAAGACCGCCCGGCGCTGCACACGGCATTGCGCCTGCCGCCCGAGGCAAACCTTGAGGTTGATGGCGAAGACGTGGTGGCAGCGGTGCATGCCAGCCTTGCGCAAATGGAGGCCCTGGTCAGCCGTTTGCACGCAGGCCAGTGGCGGGGCGCCACCGGCAAGCCGATTCGCCATGTGGTCAATCTGGGGGTCGGGGGGTCGGACCTGGGGCCTTTGATGGTCACCCACGCATTGGCTGACTACCGCCCTGACGACGTGCATCCGGTCGAGGTGCATTTTGCCTCCACCATGGATGGCTCCCAGCTGGCGGATTATCTCAGCCGCCTGAATCCTGAAGTGACGCTGTTTGTGCTGTCATCGAAATCCTTCACCACCATCGATACCCTGTCCAATGCCAATACCGCCAAGGATTGGCTCCTGGGGCGTTTGACTCGACACGGCGCCACCCCGATCAGTGCAGAGCTGGTGATTCGCCAGCACTTTATCGGCGTTTCCGCCAGCCCGGAAAAAATGACCGCCTGGGGCATCGCCCCGGCGCATCAGCTGCGCTTCTGGGAATGGGTTGGTGGGCGCTATTCGCTATGGGGCACCATCGGCCTGCCGATTGCGCTGGTCATCGGCATGGAGAATTTCCGCGCGCTGCTCGCCGGCGCCCATGCCATGGATCGTCACTTCCAGGCGGCGCCCATGGCTGAAAACCTGCCCGTACTGCTGGCGTTAGCAGGTATCTGGAACGTCAACTTCCTGGATATCCGCGCCCACTCCATTTTGCCTTATGATGGCCGTCTGGAATATTTTGCCGCCTACCTGGAACAGCTGGAAATGGAATCCAACGGCAAATCCGTGACCCGCCAGGGCCAAGCGATTGATTACTCGACCTGCCCGGTGCTGTGGGGGCAGTTAGGCCCCAACGCCCAGCATGCTTTCTATCAGCTGTTGCATCAGGGAATGCAGCCGGTAGAGTGTGATTTTATTGCCCCCCTCAAACGCTATGATGATGTTGAAGACCCTGAAACCCGTCGCCACCTGCAGACCCAGCACCGGCTGGCGCTGGCCAACTGCTTTGCCCAGTCGCGGCTGTTGATGCTGGGCGACGATGCCATTGATGACGATGGCCCGCGTCCGCCGCACAAGCGCTATCGCGGCAACCAGCCATCGACCACAGTGCTGCTTGACCAGCTGACCCCGCACACCCTGGGCGCCTTGATTGCCCTTTATGAGCACAAGGTATTCGTCCAGGCCGTGATCTGGGATATCAATCCCTTTGACCAGTGGGGCGTGGAACTGGGCAAGCAGATTGCCACCGAGACCCAGCAGATCATCGACGGGCAGGCACCCGCTGACCACATGGACGCCTCCACTCGCGGCCTGATTGAAGCCTTTTGGGCAGCAGATAAATAAGCGTCAAGTACGGGCGTTAGGCTGCGCCGGATACTGTATCCTATGACCATATATACAGTATTTTGCTTTTCCGCTATGCTGTCTGTTTGATTTTTCAGGCCCATTTGATTGCCACGCCATTGCGCAGCCGCCTCGTCAGCGGCTGCGAAGGCAGGTTTGACCTTTCAGGATATACGCTTCATGACTCAGTTTGATGCCTCTCAATACGGCGCCAGTTCCATCGAAGTCTTATCGGGGCTTGAACCGGTGCGCAAGCGCCCCGGCATGTATACCGATACCTCAAGGCCCAACCATCTGGCGCAGGAAGTGATTGATAACAGCGTCGACGAAGCGCTGGCGGGACATGCCAATGCCATCAAGGTCGTGCTGCTGGCAGATGGGGGAATCGAGGTCACCGATAATGGCCGTGGCATGCCCATAGACATGCACCCGGAGCATGGCGTGTCAGGGGTAGAGTTGATCTTTACCAAGCTGCATTCCGGTGGCAAGTTCTCGTCTTCCAGCTACCGTTTTTCCGGTGGCCTGCATGGGGTCGGGGTGTCTGTGGTTAATGCCCTGTCACGCCGATTGGAAGTGGAAGTGACCCGCGACGGCGCGCGTCACGCCATGGCCTTTGAGTTTGGCGCCAAGGTCGAAGAGCTGCATAACCTGGGCAAGGCGGCGAAAAAGGCCACCGGCACCCTGGTGCGCTTCTGGCCGGATGAAAGTTATTTTGATAGCCCCAAGCTTGCGCTCTCCCGGCTGAAACACCTGCTGCGCGCCAAGGCAGTGCTGTGCCCCGGGCTTGCCGTAACGCTGGTGGAACCTGATGGCACCAGCACTGAATGGGCCTACGCTGATGGCCTGCGCGACTACCTGGCTCAGGCCACTGATGGTTATGAAATGGTGCCCAACGCGCCCTTTGTTGGCCATTTCAGCGACGATGAACATGGCGTTGACTGGGCCATTCAATGGCTGCCCGAAGGCGGTGAAGCGCTGCTGGAAAGCTACGTCAACCTGATCCCCACGCCTCAGGGCGGTACCCATGTGAACGGCTTTCGTGCCGGGCTGCTGGATGCCCTACGCGAGTTCTGTGAGTATCGTAGCCTGTTGCCAAGGGGGATCAAGCTGACCGCCGATGACCTCTGGGAGCGGGCGTCTTTCGTGCTCTCCGTCAAGATGCTCGACCCCCAGTTTGCCGGCCAGACCAAGGAGCGGCTGTCATCGCGTACCATTGCGGGCTTTGTTTCCGGCGTGGTCAAGGATGCCTTTTCGCTGTGGCTTAATCACCATGTGGAGCAGGGCGAAATGCTCGCTGAGCTGGTGATCAGCGCCGCTCAGCAGCGCCAGAAAAAGTCCAAGAAGGTCGCCCGTAAGAAGGTGACCTCAGGCCCGGCCTTGCCCGGCAAGCTGGCGGACTGTTCTGGCCAGGACCCGGCTCAGAGCGAACTGTTCCTGGTAGAAGGGGATTCCGCCGGGGGCAGTGCCAAGCAGGCGCGTAACCGCGAAACCCAGGCCATTCTTCCGCTACGCGGCAAGATTCTCAACACCTGGGAAGTCGAGACCCACGATATCTACAGCTCCCAGGAGGTTCATGATATCGCCGTGGCGATTGGTGCCGACCCGGGCAGTGCCAATCTGGAGAAACTGCGTTATCACAAGATCTGTATCCTGGCGGATGCGGATTCCGATGGCCTGCACATTGCCACTCTGCTGTGCGCGCTCTTTGTGCGTCACTTCCCAAGCCTGGTGGATGCCGGGCACGTCTTTGTGGCCATGCCGCCCCTGTACCGCATCGACCTGGGCAAGGAGGTTCACTACGCCCTGGATGAAAGCGAAAAAGCCGCGATACTCAAACAGCTGGCGAAAAAAAGCGGCACACGGAAGGCCGCCCCCAATGTTCAGCGCTTCAAGGGGCTGGGTGAGATGAGCCCGCTGCAGCTGCGCGAAACCACCATGGCGACCGAGACTCGCCGTTTGGTGCAGCTGACCCGCTCGGAAGGCGATGGCACCCAGGAAATGATGGACATGCTGCTGGCCAAGAAACGCGCCGGTGATCGCAAGAAGTGGCTGGAAGATTACGGCAATCTCGCAGATATCGAGGTATAACCCCAGATGACCATGGATATCCAGGTCGCGGAAGGCGATGTTGAACGCATCGCCCTGCGCGATTACACCGAAAAAGCGTACCTCGACTACTCGATGTACGTCATTCTCGACCGTGCCCTGCCGAATATCGGCGACGGCATGAAACCTGTGCAGCGGCGGATTATTTACGCCATGCGCGAGCTGGCATTGCATGCCAATGCCAAGTACAAGAAATCGGCGCGTACCGTGGGCGACGTCCTGGGTAAGTTCCACCCCCACGGTGACAGCGCCTGCTATGAAGCCATGGTGCTGATGGCCCAGCCGTTCAGCTATCGCTACCCGCTGGTGGACGGCCAGGGTAACTGGGGTAGCCCCGATGACCCCAAATCCTTTGCGGCCATGCGCTATACCGAGGCCAAGCTTTCAAAGTTTGCCGAAGTGCTGCTCAGCGAGCTGGGCCAGGGCACCGTGGATTGGACGCCCAACTTTGACGGCACCATGCAGGAGCCGGTGGTATTGCCCGCGCGTTTGCCCCACGTGCTGCTCAACGGTGGCAGCGGAATTGCCGTCGGCATGGCCACTGATATTCCGCCGCATAACGTGGCAGAAGTTGTGGAGGCTACCTGCCATCTGCTGCGCCACCCTGAGGCCACCAACACCGACCTGATGGCGTTTGTGCCAGCGCCGGATTTCCCCACCGATGCGGAAATCATCACCCCGCGGGCGGATCTGCGTAAGCTTTATGAAGCCGGGCGTGGTTCGGTCAAGCTACGCGCGCGCTTTGAGCGCGAGGGCGCCAATATCGTGATCACCGCGCTGCCCTATCAGGTCAGTGGGGCCAAGGTGCTGGAACAGATAGCTGCCCAGATGCAGGCCAAAAAACTGCCCATGGTGGCGGATCTGCGCGATGAATCCACCCATGAAGCGCCGACGCGCCTAGTGATTGAGCCGCGTTCGAATCGTGTGGACGTGGATGTATTGATGGCCCACCTGTTCGCCACCACGGATCTGGAAAAGAGCGTGCGGGTCAATATGAACGTGATTGGCCTGGACGGCCGCCCGCGGGTCATGCCGCTGGCGGATATGCTCGGCGAATGGCTGCGCTTTCGGCGTGCTACCGTGCGCCGCAGGCTGGAGCACCGCCTGGGCAAGGTAGAAGATCGCCTGCATATTCTGGAAGGCCTGCTGACCGCCTATCTTGATCTGGATGAAGTGATTCGCATCATTCGCGAAGAGGATGAACCAAAAGCGGCGCTGATTGCGTCCTTTGGCCTTTCCGAACGCCAGGCAGAAGCCATTCTGGAGCTGCGCCTGCGCCATCTGGCCAAACTGGAAGAAATGAAAATCCGCGGCGAGCAGGAGGCGCTGGAGAAAGAGCGCAAACAACTGCAGGGCCTGTTAGGCAGTGATACCAAGCTGACCAACCTGATCGAGAAAGAGATTCGCGCCGCCGGTAAAGAGCACGCCGATGAGCGCCGCTCGCCGCTGGTTGAGCGCAGCGAAGCCCGGGCACTGTCAGAGGTGGAGCTGCTTGGGGCTGATCCGATCACCGTCGTGGTCTCGGAAAAGGGCTGGATTCGCGCCGCCAAGGGCCATGATATCGACCCGGAAGGCCTTTCCTATAAAGCGGGCGACCGCTTCCTGCTGGCGGCCAGGGGCAAGACCAACCATCCTCTGGTCATGCTGGATGATACCGGGCGTGCCTATACATTGAGTGCCCATAATCTGCCCAGTGCCCGTGGCCAGGGCGAGCCGATCACGGGGCGGGCCAACGTCGCCGCCGGGGCACAGATGGCAGGTATTCTGCTGGCTGCACCGGAAAGCCGTTTTCTGCTCGCCAGTGACGGTGGCTACGGGTTTATTGCCCGTCTAGGTGAGCTGACTGGCAAGAACAAGGCAGGCAAAAGCGTGCTGACCATTCCCAAGGGCTGCAGCGTGATGCCAGCCGTGCCGATTCCCGAGGGGGAATCCCTGTGGGTGGCCACGGTGTCCAACGAAGGGCGCCTGTTGGTCTTCCCGCTGGATCAGCTGCCGGAAATGGCCAAGGGCAAGGGCAACAAGATGCTGGATATTCCCGGCCCACGGGCAGCGCGGCGGGAAGAGTTTATGTGCGATATCGCCGTGTTGGGTGAGGGGGATGCCTTGGTGCTGCATGCCGGTAAGCGTAAACTGACCCTCAAGCCAGAGGATCTGGCCTATTATCGGGGTGAACGTGGCCGTCGGGGCAACAAGTTGCCACGCGGTTTCCAGAAAGTTGAGCGGCTTGAGGCAGGGGAATAAATCATGAAACGCTGTTTGATTCGTGCGACCGGCAGGGCGCGACCGGACCAGCTCGCCGGGCTTGGCAAGGTATTGGCAAAAACCGGGGCACGTCTTTTGGATATCAACCAGAGCGTGACCTTTGGCATGCTCTCGCTGGAGGCACTGGTGGCGCTGGAGCATGACAGCGCGCTGGAAGCCATGCTCAGCGAAGCAGGCGATAGCCTGGGGCTGGATATTCAGGCCATCGCCGTGAGTGCGGATGATTATCACCGCTGGAGCCTGGAAGCCAGTCAGCCGCGTTTGATCCTGACCCTGCTGGCGCCGCGTCTGCCTGCTGGCATCCTGGCGGAAGTGGGTGGCTTGACGGCGGAGTTTGGTCTGCACGTTGAGCTGGTACACCGGCTTTCCGGGCGCGAGCCGTTGGATGGCGAAGCGCCTGGCAATGGTGCCTGCGTTGAATGCTGGTTAAGAGGCGATGACGTCAACCTGGCCGCGCTGCACGAAAAAGCCCTGGCACTCGGCGCCCAGCACGGCGTGGATATTGCCATTCAGGAAGACAGTATCTGGCGCCGTCATCGTCGCCTGGTGTGTTTTGATATGGATTCAACCCTGATCAAGGCTGAAGTGATCGACGAGCTTGCCCGTCGTCACGGAGTAGGCGATGAAGTGGCCGCGGTGACCGAGCAGGCAATGCGCGGCGAGCTGGACTTCAAACAGAGCTTTCGCGCGCGAATGAGCAAACTTGAAGGGCTGGATGAAGCGGTGTTGGCGGAAATTGCTGAAGAGCTGCCGCTAATGGATGGCGTGGAGCGTTTGATGGCCAACCTCAAACGGCTGGGCTACCGCACGGCGATTATCTCCGGTGGCTTCACCTACTTTGCTCGTCATCTACAGGAGAAGCTTGGCTTTGATGAAATTCATGCCAACGAACTGGTGATCGAGAACGGCAAGGTTACTGGGGAGGTTCAGGAGCCGATTGTGGATGCCGAACGCAAGGCGGAGCTGCTTGAGGCCATTGCCCTACGTGAAGGCTGGACGCTTGATCAGACCATTGCGGTTGGTGACGGTGCCAATGACCTGAAAATGCTCGGCAAGGCCGGGCTGGGGATTGCCTATCGCGCCAAGCCGCTGGTGCGCGCCCAGGCGCGTCAGGCGATTTCCACCCTGGGGCTGGATGCGGTGCTCTACCTGATTGGCTATCGCCATAGCGACCTGCTTGATTAGTCGCTAGAGTAACTTGGAGTCACTACACAACGGGGCGCTGATGCGCCCCGTTGTGTAGTGGTGGAAGGCAGGACGTGCCGCTTAACCGTGACCCTTGTCCGGGTGAGGGACAGGACGTTCACCAACTTCTTCAGGACGAAGTTCGACGGGCTTGCCTTCGGTCACATCAATGTGCCGGAGCTGCAAATGCAGGCCCGTTTTGGCCAGCAGGTGGGCACTGACCGGTGCGGTAATAAACAGGAATAGCGTAATCAGTATTTCCTGAATATCCGGTGACCCTTCGTAGCCCCAGAAATACAGCATGGAAGCAACCAGCATGAAACCAATGCCCAGGGTAGTGGCCTTGGTAGGGCCGTGCAGGCGCATATAGAAATCTTTCAGGTGCGCCATACCCAGCGAGCCGATAAACAGAAACACTCCGCCAGCAATCAATAACAGCGACGCCAACGCTTCAACAATCCAGGCCATGGGAACTCCTGTGGTCTATTCGATGATGTCGCCGCGCAGAATGTACTTGCACACAGCGACGGTACTGATAAAGCCCAGCATGGCAATCAAGAGGGCGGATTCAAAGTAGGTCTTGGTGTTCAGCCACAGACCCAGCAACACAATCAGAGCGATTGAATTGATGTACATGGTGTCCAGTGCGAGCACCCGGTCAGGTAGATCCGGCCCTACCGCAAGGCGATAAAGGTTAAGGATCAGCGCCGCGCTGACCAGCGTCAGGGTGATGTAAAGGGCAAGGGTCAGCATTCGTAAATCTCCTTGAGCGGCTGTTCGTAACGCTTGCGGATCTGCTCAATCAGGGCTTCCTCGTCGTCCACATCCAGCGCATGGATCAGCAGCGACTTGCCATCCATGCGCAGGTTGGCAGAAACCGTACCGGGTGTCAGGCTGATCGTGCTGGCCAGCAGGGTAATGGTAAAACGCTCCTCCAGCATCAGGGGATACTCGATGAAGTGAGGGCGTAGTTTGCGCCAAGGGTTGGAAATCAGATAGGCCACTTCAAAGTTGGCGATAACGATATCCTTCAGAACACGCAGAGCAAAGCGCAGCAGCTTGAGAGGCCTGCCGATACGCGGTTCGGCATCCCAGAAGCGGTAAGTGGCCAGCGGAATGGCAACGGCCAGAGCGCTACCCAGCACAATCTGGCCAAAAGCGACGCTGCGCACCAGCAGCAGCCAGACCAGCAGCAACAGGATGGACAGCACCGGCGTGGGTAACCAGGAGCGTGGCTTGATCATGAGTTATCTCCTGCGTCAGGCATCAGCGCTTCAATCAGCGGCAGAGGATTGGCAAGCTGTTCAGCAGCGGCTGCGGTGTAATGGCTGACCGGGCCGGCAAAGATCACCAGCAACGGCGCGGCACTGAGTAGCCATATGACCCCAAACCATTGCTCACGGGGGAGTTTCTTGCCAGTGGCGGTGCCGCGCTGGCTGCGCCAGAAAAGCGTCGAGCCCGCGCGTGAAAGGGCAATCAGCGAACTCAGCCCGGCCAATAGCAATAGCGGCCACAGCCATAGCCGCTGCATGCCTTCCGCTGCGTTGAGCATCAGCGCCTTGCCAAGCGCGCCGGAAAGAGGCGGCAGGCCCGCCACGGCAATAGCACCGATGAAAAATGCCAGTGCCAGCCATTGGCCCTGAACCAGCGGGCGCCCCTTGACCAGCCGGGTGCCGGGCTTGCCGCGCTGGGCACCAATCATATCGGCCAACAGGAAGAGCCCGCCGGTCACCAAAGTGGTATGAATCAGGTAGTACAAAAGAGCGGACACCGCCTCGGGCGTGCGCATGCCGATACCCGCCAGCAGGGTGCCAACCGAGACCAGTACCAGATAGGCAACCAGCAGGCGCAGATCCTTGGCGGCCAGTACGCTCACCCCGGCAATCGCCAGGGTGGCCAGCGCGAACCACCACACCCAGGGTTGCTCCAGAGCGGTCAGGTTACCTGCCTGATCGCCGAAAATCAGGCTATAAACCCGTAGAATGGCGTAAATACCGACCTTGGTCATGATCGCAAACAGGGCCGCCACTGGGGCAGGCGCGTTGGCGTAGGCGCGCGGCAGCCAGAAATACAGCGGCAGAATGGCGGCTTTCAGGCCAAATACCACCAGCAGGATCAAGGCGCCTGCCGTTACCAGGCCTTCCCGCTCGGGAGGAAGTTCCGCCAGGCGTTGGGCCATATCTGCCATATTCAACGTGCCGGTTGCGCCGTAGAGAACGCCAACGCCAATCAGGAACAGTGAAGAGCCAGCCAGGTTAAGCACCACATAGTGAACGCTGGCCTGAATGCGCGCCTTGCCGCCACCGTGAAGCAGCAGGGCATAGGAGGCCAGCAGCAGGACTTCAAAAAACACAAAGAGGTTGAACAGATCGCCGGTCAGAAAAGCACCGTTGATACCCATTAGCTGCCACTGGAAAAGGCCATGGAAATTGCTGCCTTTTTCATCATCGCCAGCGCAGGCGTAAACAACCGCACCGACCGCCAGCACAGAGGTCAGCAGCACCATCATCGCTGACAGGCGGTCAAGCACCAGGGCAATCCCGAAGGGAGGTTGCCAGTCGCCCAGCGCATAATAGGTAATCTCACCGCTGGCGGCCTGATTGACCAGGCCAATCGAGACCAGCAGCAACAAGGCGGTAGAGACAATGCTGACAATCCGCTTGTAGCGGACGATCCCCTGACGTTGATAGAGCAGCAGAATACCGGCAATCAAAGGAAGAACGACGGGTAGGACAATCAGATGTTGAGTCATTCGCGGTCTTCCTTTTTACCGTCTACATGGTCGTTACCCGCTTCACTGCGCGCGCGCATGGCCAGGATGACAACAAAGGCTGTCATGGCAAAACCAATCACAATGGCCGTCAGCACCAGGGCCTGTGGCAAGGGGTCGGCAATCGCGCCCTGTTGCTGATTGACCAGGGCTGCGCCGTCAGTGGTCAAACCGCCCATGGAAAACAGGAACAGGTTGACCGCGTAGGATAATAGCGTCAGGCCGACGACCACCGGGAAGGTGCGTCCACGCAGGGTAAGATAGAGGCCGCAGGCAGTCAGCACCCCTGTTGTAATGGCATACAGCAGTTCCATTAACGAGTCTCCTTGTCGGGCGAAGAGGCTTCAGGCTCGGTTTCTGAGGGTTCAAGCGTTGGGCGGTGGGCCGTGGTGACCTTGCCCAGGTTGGCCAGGATCATCAGGGTCGCGCCGACAACGGCCAGGTAAACCCCCAGATCAAACAGCATGGCTGACGCCAGCTCGAACGTGCCCACCAGGGGCAGGGTGAAGTAGGCAAAGGTCGATGTCAGGAACGGATAGCCGAACACCCAACTGCCCAGGCCGGTAAGGGTAGCAATTGCAACGCCTGCGATGGCCACCGGCTGGAAGGGGAAGTCCAGACGCTCCTGCGCCCATTCCACGCCGCGCGCCATATACACCAGGATCAGAGCGACCGCCGTCACCAGCCCGGCAATAAAGCCGCCGCCCGGCATGTTATGGCCGCGCAGGAAGATAAACGCAGACACCAACAGTGCCAGTGGCAGCAGAGCCATTGAAATCGACGTCAGAATGGCCGGGTAGCGATCCGGCGACCAAACGCGGCCTTCACCATCACTGTGGGGCAGGAACAGACGCAAGCGGTTGAGCAGCTTGAAGATCGCAAGCCCGGCGAGTGCCAGCACGGTGATTTCACCGAGGGTATCAAAGCCACGGAAGTCGACCAGAATAACATTGACGACGTTATAGCCCCCGCCGCCGGGTTTGCTGTTAGCCAGGAAGTAATCAGAAATCGACGGCGTATCCGTGGTCAGCACCGCATAGTTGAGGCTGGCAACTACCAGCCCCAGCGCCGAGGCCAGCAGGATATCGCGCACATTGCGCAGCGGGCTGGATTCCCTAGGCGTTTTTTGGGGCAGGAAGAACAGCGCCAGCATCAGCAGGATCATGGTCACCACTTCCACTGAGAGCTGGGTCAAGGCCAGATCCGGGGCAGAGAAGCGCGCAAAGGTTAGCGCTACGAACAGGCCAACAACGGAGAGCATCAACAGTGAAATCAGGCGATAGCGGTGGGTCGCTGCGGTAGCGATGCCACCAAATATCAGCATGGCGGCCCCGAGCAGGACAATGGCATCAACCGGCTGGTTACCCAACTCCCCGGTAAGCGGGGCAATCGGCGCCAGCCCGATCACACCCATGACCAGCGCGGATAACAGCAATAGCCCCATGTAGCGCTGCAGCGAATGGCCCTCAATCTTGTTGATCAGCCAGTCTGCTTTCTGGTTCATGTTGATAATAGTGCGCTCGAATACCCGTCTCGCATCCACGCTGGCAAACGGCTGGGTCAGCTGGCGCAGGTCAGGGTGGCGCCAGTACATCAGGATGCCGAACGCCAGAGCGGCAAAGCTCATCAGCAGTGGCAGGTTGAAGCCATGCCAGATAGATAGATGAAATTCCAGAGGCTCGGCCAATACAGCCTGAGCGGCCAGTGATAAAAGCCCAGACGCCATCAGCCCAGGCAGCAGGCCGACCACCACACAAAGCCCGACCAGGATTTCAACCGGAAGGCGCATCAGGTGGGGTGGTTCATGGGGCGATTTAGGCGGTGTTTTCTGGGCCGGTTTAAAGAAGACGGCATACACCAGACGCAGCGAGTAAGCCACTGAAAGAATGCCGCCCAGAGTGGCCAATACAGGCAGCAGCCAGCTCAGGCCACCCAGCACCGGGGTGGCAAGGGTTTCGGTAAAGAACATTTCCTTGGAGATAAAGCCGTTGAACAAGGGAACCCCCGCCATGGCGGCCGCTGCCAGGGTGGTCAGCAGGGCCGTCACCGGCATGGCCTTTTTCAGCCCACCCAGCATTTTCAGCTCGCGGGTGCCGGTTTCATGGTCAATAATGCCTGCGCTCATGAACAGGGCTGCCTTGAAGGTGGCATGGTTGAGAATATGGAAAAGAGCGGCAAGCACTGCCATGGGGCTGCCAATGCCGAGCAGAACGGTGATCAGACCCAGATGGCTGACGGTTGAAAAGGCCAGAATGCCCTTAAGGTCGGTTTTGAACAGCGCAAACCAGGCGCCGTATAACAGCGTAATGGTGCCGATCAGTGAGACAATGACCGACCACAGCTCACTACCGGCTATGGCGGGATGCAGGCGCGCCATCAGGAAGATGCCCGCCTTAACCATGGTCGCCGAGTGCAGATAGGCGGAAACCGGAGTAGGCGCCGCCATGGCATGGGGTAACCAGAATTGGAACGGGAACTGGGCGGACTTGGTGAAGGCACCGAGCAGCACCAGCACCAACATCAAGGGATAGCGTGGATCGGCAAGGATGACATCCTGGCTTGCCAGCACCACATTCATATCGAAGCTGCCGACCATATCGCCAAGCAGCAATAGCCCCGCCAGCAAGGCAAGGCCGCCAGCGCCGGTAACGGTCAGCGCCATACGTGCGCCTTTGCGGGCATCGCTCTGGTGAGACCAGTAGCCAATCAGCAGGAAAGACGAAATACTGGTTAATTCCCAGAATAACCACAGTAGAATGAGGTTGTCCGACATGGCAATGCCGACCATGGACGCCATGAACAGCATCAGGTAGGCGTAAAAACGGTCGAACGGCTCTTCTGGGCTGAGGTAAAAATGCGCGTAAAGCAGAATCAACAGGCCAATGCCGAGAATCAACAAGTTGAATAGCAACGTCAGGCCGTCCAGGCGCAGCGCCAGATCCAGACCCAGCTCCGGCATCCAGCCGACTGAAAAGCGCAGCGTTTCGCCGTCAAGCAGCGCAGGCACCTGGGTGAAGGTGAGCAGCAGGGCGAGGGCAGGGGCAATGGCCGTGATCCGTGTGCTCAGAACACGATCCCGCTGGCCCAGTAATGCGGGTACCACAACACCCAGCAAAGGCAGTAAAGCTATCCACAGCAGTATCATGGGGGTCATCCAGTGAAAATGTCTTAAGTTATTGATGTCATCTTGTAATGTGCCGCTTGCTCAAGCGATGCATCGACCTAGGATACATCAGTCAGATTAACAGAGTATCAACTGTACCGAGATTTTGAAGCGCTCCCTTTAACATGAATCCCTTTTTGATAAGAGTCGGTTGACCGCATGAGTGAATCCTTTCGTACCTGGCAGTTGCGTTTTGAAGCGCTGCGCTCCAATAAATTCTTTGAAGGCGCAGTGATTGCCATCATCGTTATTTCGGCGCTGGTGATCGGTGCCAAGACTTACGAGGAAACCTCACGTTTTGAGGAGTGGCTGACGTATCTCGATATCGCCGTAACGGTATTTTTCCTGGTTGAAATCCTGATTCGTATGGCCGCAGAGCCAAGCCTGCGCAGTTTTTTCCGGCGCGGCTGGAATGTGTTTGACGTCCTGATTGTGACCGCCAGTCTGATTCCGATGGACGATTCAGAAATGGTGTTATTGGCCCGCTTGCTACGTATTTTCCGCGTGTTGCGTCTGGTGTCGATGATTCCAGAATTGCAGTTGCTGCTGATCGCGCTAGTGAAGTCGATCCCCCGGATGGGCTATGTGGCTCTGCTTATGTTTATCATATTTTACATTTACGCCGCTCTGGGCAGTTTCCTGTTTGAGGATGTGGATGATTTTCTGTGGGGGAACATCTCCACCGCCATGCTGACCCTGTTCCGTATCGCGACCTTTGAGGACTGGACCGATGTCATGTATGCCACCCAGGAGGTCTACGCCTGGAGCTGGATTTTCTATCTTACCTTTATCTTCCTGACGGCCTTCATCTTTTTGAATATGATGATTGGTATCGTGCTGGATGTCATGCAGAAAGAAGGCGCGAAACAGGAACTGGAAAACGGTGAAGGGGAGGCGGCGCAGCTTAACAATGTGCAGGACGATATTCGCCAGTTGCAGGCGCAGCTCGACCGGATGGAAGCACTGTTAAGCGCCCAGGAGCAGCCGATCAGGCAAAAGGGTGTTGACAAAACCGTCAAGGATTGATTTTCTAGTAGGTATGAATATTGCCATAACGAATCTCATATTGGATCTACGACTACTAAGCGCCCGTCTCTGAATGGTTAGAGGCGGGCAATGCTGGTTGGCATTGTCGTTGGGTTCAATAATGAGGTGGTTATGGCGGTTTATATAAGTTATTGGTGTTTTTCACAGCCAGAAAAAAGCGCAGATAGTCAATGCTGCATCCGCCGTCGGTTCTGCCGAGCGGCCCATATTGCTGAACGTATTCTGAACGCCCCATGGCTCTTGCAGGCCATGGGGCGTTTTTCATTGTTTGCGTTGGTCAAAAGCCATCCTCTGGGCCTTTGTATGACTCACGCGCCTTAAATTTGCGTATCATTCTTGAACAGGTTACCTACAAACCGCCACGAACCAGGAGAACTGCCATGATGTTGTCTGATCCCGCTAAAAAATATAGCCCCTTTGTTGCCGTCGATATTCCCGACCGCCAGTGGCCCAATCAGCGTATTGAAAAAGCCCCCATCTGGGCGAGCGTTGATCTGCGTGATGGTAACCAGTCCTTGATCGACCCCATGGATCAGGAGCGCAAACAGCGTCTGTTCGAGCTGTTGGTCAAGGTGGGTTTCAAGGAAATAGAAGTGGGCTTTCCTTCTGCCTCGCAGACTGACTTTGATTTTGTGCGCGCACTGATTGAGCAGAAAAAAATTCCTGAGGATGTGACCATCCAGGTGTTGACCCAGGCGCGCCCCCACCTGATTGAGCGCACCTTTGAAGCCCTCAAAGGCGCCAAAAATGCCATTGTTCACGTTTACAACGCCACTGACCCGATGTTTCGCCGGGTGGTGTTTAACGTTAACAAGGAAGAATGTATCCAGATTGCGGTAGACGCGACTCGTCAGATTCGCGATCAGATGAACGCTGCCCCGGAAACCCACTGGACGTTCCAGTACTCGCCGGAGCTGTTTACCACCACTGAGATAGATTTTGCCGTTGAGATCGTCGAGGCGGTGATGGATACCTACGCGCCCAGCGTTGACCATCGCATGATCGTCAATCTCCCGGCCACCGTTGAGGTTGCCACCCCCAACAACTATGCCGACCAGATTGAGTGGTTCTGCCGTAACGTAAAAAACCGCGACACCCTGATTGTCAGCGTACATCCCCACAATGATCGTGGCACCGGTGTAGCGGCCGCTGAACTGACCTTGATGGCGGGTGCCGACCGGGTAGAGGGCACCCTGTTCGGTAACGGTGAGCGTACCGGTAACGTGGATATCGTGACGTTAGCGATGAATATGTATACCCAGGGTGTTCACCCTGAACTGGATTTCTCGAATATCACGCCAGTTATGCGTGAGGTTGAATACTGCAACCAGTTGCCGGTGCATCCGCGCCATCCCTATGTGGGCGATCTGGTATTCACCGCTTTCTCCGGCTCGCATCAGGATGCCATCAAGAAAGGTATGGCTGACCGCCGCGAACACCCTGAAGCGCCCTGGGATGTTCCTTATCTGCCCATCGACCCGCTGGACGTCGGACGCAGCTATGAAGCGGTGATTCGCGTTAACAGCCAATCCGGCAAGGGCGGGATTTCCTACCTGCTGGAGCAGGAACACGGCATTGAGCTGCCGCGTCGGCTGTCAATCGAGTTCAGCCAGGTGGTGCAGGAAGTCGCTGACCGCACCGCCAAGGAAATCACCTCGCAGATGATCTATCAGGCGTTTGCCGATGAATATCTGGAGCAGGAATCACCGTTCTGCCTGATCAACCATCGCATGTCCTCCGAGCCGGATAGCCCAGCGGTGCACCTTGAAGCTGTGATTGCCGAAGGCGGCGAGCGCAAGACCTATTCAGCCGAAGGCAACGGGCCATTAGCAGCGTTTATCAAGGCGCTGGCAGGGGCCGGTCATGATGTGGAAATTATTGACTACCACGAACACGCACGGGGCCAGGGCTCTGATGCGGAAGCCATTGCCTACGTGGAAGTGCGCATTGAGGGTAAAGCGGTGTTCGGAGTTGGCACGGACGAGAGCATTACCAGTGCTTCCATGAAAGGAGTGCTGAGCGCTATCAACCGGCATTATTCCACCCAGGCGCCCGCGGCCAACGTGACCGCTGACACTCTGGCGTAAGCTGGGCTTTTCGGCGTGGTTCCCAGGCATTGATGATGACCTGGGTTCCACGCTGTAAAGAAGCTGGACACTACACAAGCGGCGTTTTGCTGGCTTCGCCTGGGATTTCACGTACCAGCCGAGGCATCAGAAAACCGGGCAGCTCGTCACGCAGGGCGGTGATCAACTGACGGGCTTCAGCGTCGGGGACATTAAAATGCGCAGCGCCCTGAACAGGGTCGAGTACATGCAGGTAGTAGGGCAGTACGCCAACGTCAAAAAGCCGTTCGGAAAGCGCTGCCAGCGCTTCTTTGCTGTCGTTGACGCCGCGCAGCAATACGCTCTGGTTGAGCAGGGTAACGCCAGCCCCCTGTAAACGCTGACAGGCTGCCCGTACGGCCTGATCGATTTCGTTGGCATGATTGGCATGCAATACCATGACGGTTTGCAGTCGAGTGGCCTCCAACCAGTCCAGCAGTGCTTGATCCACCCGATCCGGAATCACAATCGGCAGACGCGAATGAATGCGTAGCCGCTTGAGGTGGGGTATCTGTTCCAGCTGCGTGACCAGCCAGGCCAGATGACGGTCGTTGGCCGCCAAGGGGTCGCCGCCAGAGAGAATCACTTCGCGGATGCTTGGGTCGGCCTGAAGGTAGTCAAAGGCTTCCTGCCACTGGGCTCGCGACGGTGAGTTATCGGCATAGGGAAAGTGGCGCCGAAAGCAGTAACGGCAGTTGATCGCACAGTTAGGGCTGGCAATCAGCAGCACCCGGCCTGCGTATTTGTGGATGACCCCTCTGGCTGGGCGCTGTTGCACTTCGTCCAGCGGGTCATTGACGTAGCCGGGCGTTTGCAGGGTTTCATCTCCCAGCGGCAGCACCTGGCGCAGCAAGGGGTCATCCGGCTGATTAGGTTTGATGCGGCGTAGAAAGGCCTCCGGTACGCAGGTTTCAAACAGCGCATGGCCAGCACTGGCACCGACTTGCCAGGTGTCAGGCAGCTGGAGACGCCTGCACAACTCGGCAGGATCACGAATGGCCTGGGAAAGTTGGCGTTGCCAGGAAGGCAGTGGCTCGCTGGCGCGATACGACGATGCATCCGCGCCAAAAATAAGGTTGTCCTGCAAAAAATCCCTCCTTCGGGTTATCATGCGCCACACCTGTTCAGGCGTTGCGTTTTACCTGAGGTGACAGGCCTTGGATATTGCGCGACACAAGACACGCTTAAAAACTGAAATTGAGAGACAGTATGGCTAATTATTCTACCAATGAATTTAAAGGCGGTTTGAAAGTAATGCTTGATGGCGACCCATGTGCCATCGTCGAAAACGAGTTTGTTAAACCCGGCAAGGGCCAGGCGTTCAACCGCGTCAAGCTGCGGAACCTGATGACGGGCCGGGTCTGGGAACGCACCTTCAAATCAGGTGAATCCCTTGAAGGCGCCGATGTCATGGAACTGGAGATGGAATATCTCTACAACGATGGCGAAATGTGGCACTTCATGAAAACCGATGGTTCCTTTGAGCAATATGCCGTCGAGAAAAAAGCCCTTGGCGATACCGAAAAATGGCTCAAGGAGCAGGTTCCCTACACGGTGACGCTGTGGAATGATAATGCCATTGCGGTGTCGGCGCCCAACTTTATCGAGCTCGAAGTGGTTGAAACCGACCCTGGCCTGAAAGGTGACACCGCCCAGGGCGGCTCCAAACCAGCGACGCTTTCATCCGGTGCTGTGGTACGTGTGCCGCTGTTTATCAATCAGGGCGAGGTGCTGAAAATCGACACTCGCTCAGGTGATTACGTTTCACGTGCCTGACAGACCCGCATGGCGGCCAACGGCCGACCTGGATACCCTGCGCGCCCGCGCTGCCCTGTTGGTCGAAGTGCGGGCGTTTTTTGCCGAGCGTGACGTGCTGGAAGTGGAGACACCGGTGCTTGGCCAGGGAGGCAGCACCGATGTGTACCTGACATCACTTGCTACGTTGGCGTGCACTGATAAAGGGCGCCGCCGCCTGTGGCTGCAGACCTCGCCTGAATTCCATATGAAGCGCTTGCTGGCGGCGGGTAGCGGGCCGATTTTCCAGCTGGCCAGAAGCTTTCGCGATGGCGAGGTGGGTAGTCGCCATAACATCGAATTCTGCATGCTGGAATGGTATCGCCCTGGCTTTACCCTGGATCAACTGATAGAGGAAACGGCGACGTTGGTCAGGCGTTTGATGGGGCAGGTGCTGCCTGTCAGGTATTACCGCTACCGCGAGCTGTTTCATACCTATCTGGCGATTGACCCTTTTACCGTGCGCCTGGCGTCCTTGCGTGAACTGGCTGAACAACATGCCCGTATGCCGCCCGCCAGTATGGCAGCGGAGCCGCGTGAGGTGTGCCTGGATATGCTGATGAGCGCCCGGATTGAACCGCATCTGGGCGATCAGGAATTAGCTGTCGTCGTGGATTACCCGGCCAGTCAGGCGGCCCTTGCCAAGCGCCATCAGGATGCCCGTGGAGATTGGGTAGCCTCACGTTTTGAGCTTTATCTGAACGGCGTTGAGCTTGCCAACGGCTATGATGAGTTGACCGATGCCGACGAGCAGCGCCAGCGTTTTGAGGCGAATAATGCCCAGCGTCAGACGCTGGGGCTTGAGGAAGTCGATATCGATGAGCGGCTGCTTCAGGCGCTGGCACATGGCCTGCCAGAAGGTGCAGGCGTTGCCTTGGGTATGGATCGACTGATTCAGCAGGCGCTTGGTAAGCCGCGCCTGGAGGATGTGATCAGCTTCGCCACGCCGAGCTGTTAACCTCCTGCCTCAGCAAGCGCCTGACCCATCTGGATCTTGCTATTGGCTGCCCAATTATCGAAGGCCAGCGGTTCTGCAAAACACATCACCACGGTGGAACCGAGTTTGAAACGGCCCATTTCAGCGCCTTTCTCCAGGGTGACGGGCTGGTCAAAGCGGGTACGCTGTGGTGTGCCCGCAAGCGGTGTGATCTGTCCGGCCCACACGGTTTCAATGGCCGCGACTATCATGGCACCCACCAGTACTACTGCCATTGGCCCCTGTTCAGTATCAAATACGCACACCAGCCGTTCATTGCGGGCAAACAGCCCCGGCACATGGTTGGCGGTTGCCTGATTGACTGAAAACAGCCTGCCGGGAACGTAGATCATTTCCCTTAAGGTGCCGGTCATTGGCATATGCACGCGGTGGTAGTCGCGCGGCGACAGGTACACAGTGGCAAAGCTGCCGCCAAGAAATGCTTCCGCCAGGCTGGCGTCACCGCCGAGCAGGGTCTGGGCCGAAAAAGTATGCCCTTTGGCCTGCACCAGCTGGCCAGCACGAATCGGCCCAAACTGGGAAAGGGTGCCATCCGCCGGGCTGACAATGCCCTCGCCGATGGGGCGGGCAGCATCTTTCAGTGGGCGAGTGAAAAAATCATTGAAACTCGTATAGGCATTGATATCTTCGCTCAACGCTTCGCGCATATCGACGTTAAAACGCTGGATGAACGCCTTGATCAAGGCGTTCTTCAGTTTGGGCGAATCACACTCTGCCAGCTTGCCGATCAGCCTCGAAAGGGCATGATGCGGCAGTGGGTACTGGAGTAGCGCAAAGGCTTGCTGTGCAAAAGTCACGGTGTCTTGTTCACTTCTCTATGGGGGTATCATTACGGTTGCCCCAGTCATTCCAGGAGCCCGCGTAACCGCGCATGTTAAAGCCCAGCGCCTTGCCTACCAGCCAGGTGAAGCTGCTACGGTGGTGGCTCTGGCAGTGGGTGGCGATTTCCATTTCCGGGGTCAGGCCGATGGCCTGCAGTTCGGTGATCAGTTCGGCGTAATCGCGAATACGTAGATCACGATGACGATCCATGGCGTTCAGCCAATCCATATTGACGGCACCGGGGATGTGCCCAAGGTGGCGGTTATTGCCTGCCTCGCCGCGGTATTCACCCGCTGAGCGGGCATCCCAGATGGCAAAGCCCGGGTTACCCAGCTTTTCCTTGATATCATCAGCGCTAATCAGGGTATCCGGATTGAGGATCTCGGCGCGGTAATCACTGGGTGTCGGTGCGCTGGGTTCGGTGCTTTGTGGCATGCCTGCTCCCCGCCAGGCGTGAATGCCGCCGTTCAGGTAGGAGTAGCGCGTGTGGCCGATCAGCTCCAGAGTCCACAGCAGGCGTGCGGCCCAGCCACCGCCTTCATCGTCATAGGCCACCACGTGGGTATCCCGGGTCAGCCCCAGAGCGCTGAACAGCCGGGAAAGAGCCTCCACGTCCGGCACGTCATTAGGCACAGGCCCTTCGCCGCGCATCAGAAAGCGGAAATCCAGGAAGATGGCACCAGGGACATGGCCTTCGCCATAGCTGTCCGGGTTGATCGGCACATCGATGATCAGTAGCTGTGGGTCATCAAGATGGGCGTTCAACTGCTCGGGTTCAACAATCAGCGGCAGCAGGTTGGCTTCAGACCCTGTCGACGGGTGAGACACTTGGCTCATGATGGCCTCCTTTAACGGTCGGTATCCAGACTGGCGAGAATACGGCGGTAGCTGGTAAAACGCTGAGGATGAATCTTGCCTGCCTCAACGGCCTCAAGTAAAGCACAGCCCGGCTCGTTGATATGACGGCAATCGCGAAAACGGCAATGGCCTAGAAAATCATGGAATTCGATAAAGCCTTCGGTGACGGCCTGTTCATCCAGATGGGTCAGGCCGAACTCGCGAATCCCAGGGGAATCAATCAACTCACCCTGAAGGTTGCCTTCTTTCTGCATGCGGTAAAGGCGCGCTGTGGTGGTCGTGTGGGTGCCTTTGCGTGAGTCTTCTGACAGGGCGCCAATGCGCAGGGTTTCATCCGGCAACAGCTGATCAATCAGCGAAGACTTGCCCACGCCGCTCTGGCCGACAAACACCGAGGTACACCCGGCAAGCTGCTGGCGCAGGGCCGTGAGGCCGGCTTCAGTGGCGGTGGTGGATTTGACGACCGGGTAACCTAGCTGTTGATAGCGGGCCAGCAGCAACCCCAGTTCGCCGCCATCTTCGGGCAGCAGATCTACCTTGTTAAGTACCAGCACCGGCTTGATACCGGTTGCCTCAGCGGCGACCAGATAGCGGTCGATCAGGTTGGCGTGAGGCGCAGGTTCCACGGCAAACACAATCAGCAGCTGATCGACATTGGCCGCTACCGGTTTAAGCTGCCCGCGAGCGTCAGGGCGCTTAAGTACGCTGTTGCGCTCACTGCGCGCAACGACAACACCGGAGCCGTCCTGGCCTGCGCGCCAGATCACATTGTCGCCGGTGACCAGGCCATCAAGGTTGGCGCGCAAATGGCAGCGCACTGCCTTGAAGTCAGCATCCTGTACTTCCAGGGTGCGGCCAAAATGGGCCATGACGCGGCCAGGCTGTTCTGCACCGTATTCACCGGCTGCCAGCTTCTCGTCTTCGTTGGCCTGCTGCTTGTGGGAACGCTTTTCGCGTTCTGCCTGAATCTTTTCAACGCGCCAGCGCTGTTGGCGACTTAATTTACGTTTACTCATGACCACCTGATTGTCGGTACCATTCACAGGTACAATAGCCACCATTGTACGGATTTTCGTCAGGTGAGTGATGCACTATTTATTAAAATCACTTTTCACAACTTTTTGTCACACCTTTTATCCATGGAGCAAAGCATGAGCGAAAAAAGCGCGCCGCGTAAAGATCGGCTGGTCTGGATTGATCTGGAAATGACCGGCCTGAATCCAGAAAAGGAGCGCATTATCGAGGTGGCGACCCTGATCACCGATGCCGACCTTAATGTTGTGGCGGAAGGCCCGGTTCTTGCCGTCAAACAGCCGGATGCGCTGCTGGCAGGCATGGATGAGTGGTGTACCAAAACCCACGGAGAATCTGGCCTGACGGCCCGGGTCAAGGCCAGCCAGACCGATACTGCAACGGCTGAGCGTGAAACTCTGGCGTTTTTGCGCCAATACGTGGAGCCGGGGTCATCACCCATGTGTGGCAACAGTATTCATCAGGACCGTCGTTTCCTGGAGCGCGAAATGCCGGAGCTGCTGGCGTTTTTCCATTACCGCAACCTGGATGTCTCGACCCTCAAGGAGTTGGCCAAACGCTGGAACCCCGGCGCCCTGGCTGGCTTTAAAAAGCGCAATGTGCATCTGGCCATGGACGACATCAAGGAATCCATCGATGAGTTGGCGCACTACCGCAACACCTTTCTGCGCCTGCCTGAGGGCAATGATGAAGAAGAGTGACAGTGCGTTCAGCCTGAAGCAATCACGTCACGGCGTTTGCTATGCTGTTCATTGAGCGCCCAGGCCACATGTTCACGCACCAGGGCGCTGGGGTAACTGCGGCGCGCCCACAGCGCGGCTTCGGTTGCCTGGCTCCAGGGAGCATTGCCCAGCGCCACGGCAATATTGCGCAGCCAGCGCTGATAACCAATGCGCCGTATGGCACTGCCTGCCGTCTTGTCGAGAAATTCTGTCTCGCTCCAGGCAAACAGGGTGAGCAGTTCAGCCCGCTCAAGCTGATGGCGGGGGTGGAAATCGGCTTCCTGGGTCGGCTTTGCAAAGCGTGTGAACGGGCAGAAAAGCTGGCAGTCATCGCAGCCGTAGATGCGATTACCGATGGCGCGACGCAGGTGTTCGGGAATAGCCTCATGCAGTTCGATGGTCAGGTAGGAAATGCACAGCCGTGAATCGACGACTTTGTCGGCCACGATAGCCCCGGTGGGGCAGGCGGTCTGGCAGGCATTGCAGCTGCCGCAGTGCTCGTTCTCGAACGCCGGGTCAACGGGAAGCGGCAGGTCGGTATACAGCTCGCCGAGAAAGAACAGCGAACCGGCGCTCGGGTTAAGCAGCATGGCGTTTTTGCCAAACCAGCCAAGCCCGGCTTTCTGAGCCAGAGCGCGTTCCATGACAGGGGCGGAGTCAACAAAGGCGCGATAGCCGATGGAACCCACCGCCTGTTCAATTTTTTGAGCCAGTTGGGCCAGGCGCTTGCGCATCAGTTTATGATAGTCACGGCCCAGGGCGTAACGTGAAATATAGGCGTTTGCGGCGCCGTTGAGCTGTTCGATGCTTTGGGCATCGGCGGGCAGGTAATCCATCCGCGCACAGATGACCCGCTGGGTGCCAGGTTCAAGCTCAGCAGGACGTGTGCGGCGGGTACCGTGCTTGGCCATAAAGCCCATGTCGCCGTGATAGCCTTGGGCCAGCCAGTCGTCCAGATGCTGTTCGTGGGCATGCAGGTCGATATCGCTGATACCGATCTGCTGAAACCCCAGTTCCTGCCCCCAGCGTTTGATATCGGCGGCGAGCTGGGTAAGCTGATCAGGAGCTAGCGCAGTGCGCGATTGAGCCGCTGTTTCAAGGTTTGCAGGTGTAGGTGTATTCTTCATGATAGGAACAGCGCAAGCATCAGGCGGTCAGAATGAACGTCCTATGCTAACCGATTAACCCGAGTGACAACATGCACGCTGATTATTGGCTAAAGGAGCGCCCGTGAGTCTCTTGAATACCTCCCGGCTGAGACCGCTTTACCGCGCAGAGCAGGTGCGCGAACTGGATCGCCGCACCATTGCCGGTGGCATTGACGGCTTTGCACTCATGCAACGAGCGGCTTCCAGCGCCTGGCATGGTTTTCGTGCCCGTTGGCCGCAGGTTCGCAGCATCAGCGTGGTGTGTGGGCGTGGCAACAATGGCGGCGACGGACATGTGTTGGCCGCCTTGGCTGCCCAGTCCGGCCTGAAGGTGCAGCGTATTACCACAGCGCCACTGGATGAGCTGGGCGGGGATGCTGCCAAGGCCGCCGAACTGGCCACAGCAGCCGGTGTCGGCTGTGAAAACTGGCACCGTGATACTGCTTTTCACGGTGAGGTCATTGTTGATGCGCTGCTTGGAACCGGTTTGCGTGGCCCGGTGGAAGGTGTTTTTCGCCAGGTGATAGAGGCGATTAATCTGGCGCGCAAGCCGGTGCTGGCGATTGATATTCCGTCTGGCGTAGAGGCTGATACAGGCGCTGTGCTCGGGTGTGCCATCCAGTCTGACTGCACGGTGACCTTTATTGGCGACAAGATTGGCCTGCACACCGGTGATGCGCCGGCCTACACTGGCGATATTGATTTTCGCCCGCTGGGGGTTAAATCCCAGGCGTTTTTTGATATTCCGCCCAGCGCCTGGCTGCTGGATGAATGCCTGCTGGAAGAAGCCTTTTCGCCGCGCCAGCGAATTGCTCATAAAGGCGATATGGGCCATCTGCTGGTGCTCGGGGGCGCTCCTGGCTTTGGCGGCGCCGCACTGATCGCCTCCCAGGCGGCGGCACGTCTTGGAGCGGGCAAGGTCAGCCTCGCCACGGCACCGGAGCACATCACTGCCAGCCTGGTACGCTGCCCTGAAGTCATGGCGCACCGTGTGCGCGGCGTGGCTGATCTGGGTGAGCTTACAACCCAGAGTGATGTCCTGGTGGTCGGCCCTGGCTTGGGGCAGGGCGCCTGGGGGCAGGCAATGCTGCAATCTGCATTGGCCTCGCCTTGCCCGCTGGTGGTCGATGCCGATGGCTTGAACCTTTTGGCACGTTACTGGCCAGATATGCAGCGCGATGACTGGGTGTTGACACCCCACCCAGGAGAAGCTGCACGGCTGTTGAATATCACCACGGCCGCCGTGCAGGAAGATCGCCCGGCCGCTGTTCGGGCATTGCAAAAACACTACGGTGGAAGCGTGATTTTAAAGGGGGCTGGCACTCTGGTGGCCGGGCCCAGCGGCCTGGTAGTTTGCCCGTATGGTAACCCTGGGATGGCGAGCGGCGGCATGGGCGACGCCTTGAGCGGTATTCTGGGCGCCTTACTGGCACAAGGCTATGATATTGAACAAAGTGCCTGGCTTGCCACCCTGGTGCATGCCCTGGCGGCTGACAGAGCAGCGGACGCTCAGGGTGAACGTGGCCTGCTGGCCAGTGATCTGGCATTCTATGCACGTCAATTGATCAACCCTTGAGGTTCTGAGTGTATGCAGCTGGCTTTGGTTGATGAGTCTCGTCATGTCGCCTTTGGTGAAGCGCTAGGGCGCGTATTTGCAGGAAGTGGTCGGGTGTACCTGGAAGGTGATCTGGGCGCCGGTAAAACAACCCTGACCCGTGGTATTCTGCGCGCTTATGGCTATCAGGGGGCGGTCAAAAGCCCGACTTACACCTTGATCGAGCCTTATGAACTGGGTGGTCAGCGGATTTACCATCTGGATCTGTATCGCCTGGGTGACCCGGAAGAACTTGAGTTTATTGGTGGGCGCGATGTGCTCGACGATGACGCCCTGTGTCTGGTGGAATGGCCAAGCCGTGGGGACGGCTGGCTGCCCAAAGCAGACCTTCATATCCACCTGGCCCTGGCGGATACGGGGCGCCTGGCAACCCTTGAAGGCATCACTCAGCGCGGCCAGCAATGGTTAAAAAAGTTGCCGGTGGATGAATTTTAAAAATATATTAACTGACTGAGCGGATAGTGCTGGCCTGAATCGGTAAGCTTTGTAGCGATATTCAGGTGTCACCATTGACCAGTCAATCTACGTAGTGAGTCGTTATGAACCAGCGGTGGTCGTATAAAGGGGGAGGTAGGCGCCAGCTAACAGGCGTCTGTCTGATGTGGCTGCTGTTATCCATCACTGGGAAGGCACTGGCGGCGGATGTTGAAAGCATGCGCCTATGGGCAGCACCGGATCATGCGCGCCTGGTATTTGATCTTTCCAGGCCTGGCAGTGCCACTGTATTTGAACTGGACTCGCCGAGCCGTTTGGTGATTGATCTGGATAATAGCCAATTGGAGACGGATATCAGCACTCTGCCACTGGAAGGCAGTGCTATCTCAAGTATTCGCAGCGGTGTCCGTAACGGCACGGATCTGCGCATTGTTCTGGATCTTGACCGGGAAGTATCGCCACGTCATTTTATGCTGTCGCCCAATGATCAGTACGGTCATCGTCTGGTGGTGGACCTTGAATACCCGGGAGAGGCGCCGGTTGAAAATCCGATTGATCCAATAGAGTCACTGGTTCGCGAGCAGGAAATTGAAGCGCAGCGCTCTAAAGTTGAAGCGGCGGCCAGTGGCAGCCCACCGACAGTTTCCGAAGAAGTAGTCGACCGAGAGGCGCAGCCACATCCGCGCCGGAAAATCATTATTGCCGTTGATCCTGGTCACGGTGGGGAGGACCCAGGCGCAATTGGGCCTAAGGGTACACGGGAAAAGGATATTGTGCTGCAGATCAGCCAGCGTCTGGCCGCGCAGATTAACGCGACACCCGGGTTTCGAGCGGTGATGATTCGCGATGGCGACTATTACATTGGTTTGCGCCAGCGCACCCAGCTGGCCCGCGACCAGAAAGCTGACTTCTTTGTGTCTATCCATGCCGATGCCTTTACCAGCCCTCGCCCCAACGGCAGCTCCGTGTATGCGCTTTCGCAGCGCGGTGCCACCTCCGAAACGGCCCAGTGGCTGGCCGACAGCGAAAACCGTTCAGACCTGATCGGCGGCGTAGATGGCAGCCTGTCGTTGAAGGACAAGGATCATGTGTTACGCGGCGTACTGCTAGATCTGACCATGACGGCTACCCTTAACGATTCCCTGTCGATTGGCGGGCAGGTGCTGGATCAGTTGGGCAGGATTAACCGGCTTCATAAGTCGCGGGTCGAGCAGGCCGGCTTTATGGTGCTCAAGTCGCCGGATATTCCTTCCTTGCTGATTGAAGCCGGGTTTATTTCCAACCCTGAGGAAGAGCGTCGTCTGAAAACAGCGCGGCATCAGGAAAATATTGCCACGGCGGTGTTCAGTGGTCTGCGCGCTCACTTTGAGCGCAACCCGCCACCGGCCAGCCTGCTGGCCTGGCAGCGGGATAATCAGCGCAACCCGCAAGGTAACGAGTACCGCATTGAAACTGGCGACACGCTTTCAACCATTGCCGCGCGTCACGGAGTGCCGCTGCCCCAGTTGAAGCAGGTCAATAACCTCAACGGTGACGTGATCCGCGTCGGGCAAGTGCTACGTATTCCGCGCTCTTGAGCCGCTTTCCTGTACTGGATAACGTCGGACAAATCGGCTTTGGTACCGACGATATGTCTGAAGTTTCTGAGAAGGTTCTGAGAAGGTTTTAAACACGAGGTGATTGTGTCCGATACTCAGGTGGCGTCTGCAGCGCAAACGCCGGTAACGCGTATTCAGGTACTGGATGCGCGCCTTGCTAACCAGATTGCTGCTGGCGAAGTGGTCGAGCGCCCGGCGTCAGTGACCAAGGAATTGATCGAGAATGCCATTGATGCCGGTAGTCATCGTATCGAGGTGGACATTGAGCAGGGCGGCGCTCGCCTGATCAAGGTGCGTGACGATGGTATTGGCATTGGTCAGCAGGACTTGCCGCTGGCGCTGGCGCGGCACGCCACCAGCAAGATTGGCAGCCTAGAGGATCTGGAGGGCGTCAGTTCGCTAGGGTTTCGCGGCGAGGCGCTGGCCTCAATCAGCTCTGTTTCCCGCCTCGAGCTGGTGTCTAATGCCTCCGAAGACCCTACCGATGGCTGGCGGGTGGTAGCAGAAGGACGCAGCATGGAGGCACGCGTGTCGCCTGCACCTCACCCGCGGGGTACCAGCGTCAGCGTACGCGATCTGTTCTTCAATACGCCAGCACGGCGTAAGTTTCTGCGCACTGAAAAAACCGAGTTTGCCCACGTTGAGGAAGCGTTTCGCCGCCAGGCGCTTTCACGCTATGACATTGGCTGGGTGCTAAGGCATAACCAGAAAGTGGTGCATCAGCTACCGGCGGTGGATTCAGCAGCGGCTCGTGAACGCCGGATAGCCTCACTGCTCAGGCGCAATTTCATTGAACATGCCCGTTATATCGAGCGTCAGGCCGGTTCGCTGCGTCTGTCTGGCTGGGTTGGCCTGCCCACCCACTCCCGTTCCCAGGCTGACCAGCAGTATTTCTTTGTTAACGGCCGCGTCGTGCGGGATCGCCTGGTGGCACACGCTGTGCGCCAGGCGTATCGGGATGTGCTCTACAACGGCCGCCATCCGGTCTTCGTGCTGTATCTGGATCTCGATCCGGATGTTGTGGATGTCAACGTTCACCCAACCAAACACGAAGTGCGTTTTCGTGATGGCCGTATGGTGCACGATTTTCTGTTTTCCAGCCTGCACCACTGTCTGGCGCATACCCAGCCCCACGAAGCGGCTGAGAATCAAGACGTCAATAATCAAGGCGCTGATAGTCAAGGTGCTGATAGTCACAGCATTGATAACCCACCCATGGACGCAGGTAGCGATCAAACAGGCGCTGCTCAGCAAGGGGGTGATACGAGCACCCCGTCAGCGCCTGAGGCGCGTTGGGAGCAGCAGGGCATGGCCCTGTCATCTCATGGCGAACGACACCCCGGTGCGGCACGGGTGCGGCGTTTCATGCAAGGCTATCAGGCGCTGCATCCTGACCATGAAGCATCCCTGTTGACGCCACAAACCAGGGCGTCAGAAAACGCGACACCTGACCCCGAGCACCAGGTCAATGAACAGCCGCTAGCCAATCTGATGCCCGCCGAAGACCCGACCGCCGCGCCGCCGCTTGGCTATGCGCTAGGTCAACTGCATGGGGTCTATATTCTGGCCCAGAACCAGGAAGGGCTGGTAGTGGTGGATATGCATGCCGCCCATGAGCGGATTGTCTATGAGCGCATGAAAACGCAGTGGGGCCAGAATGGCATTGATACCCAGCCACTTCTGGTGCCAGCATCACTGGCAGCCAGCCGAGGGGAAGTCGCTACGGTGGAAAGCGAGCAGGCGGCGATTGCTCAGCTGGGTATTGAAATAGATATTGCCGGGCCTGAAACCCTGCTGGTACGCCAGCTTCCCGCGCTGCTGGCCAATGCTGACCCTGAGCCGCTGGTGCGTAGCCTGCTGGATGAACTGGCCCGTTTCGGGCGTTCTCAGCAGGTAGAGGCGCGCATTCAGGCGCTGCTTTCCACCATGGCCTGCCATGGCAGTGTGCGCGCCAACCGTAGGCTGACGCTGGATGAAATGAATGCCCTGCTGCGCGATATGGAAAGTACCGAGCGCAGCGATCAATGCAATCACGGTCGCCCAACCTGGACCCAGATGAACATGAAAGCCCTTGATAAGCTCTTTCTGCGTGGACAGTAACCTTTTTCAGCCAAGGCCATTGAGCAGAGTAAATACATGACTGATGAACGCCCGCTGGCGCTTTTTCTGATGGGGCCGACAGCTGCAGGTAAAACCGAGGCGGCCATGGCACTTCACGAGCAGTGTGGCTGCGAGCTGATCAGCGTGGATTCCGCCATGGTTTATCGTGGGCTGGATATCGGTAGCGCTAAACCCAGTGCCGAAGAGCTCCAGCGTGCGCCTCACCGCTTGATTGATATCCGCGATCCGGCTGACCCTTATTCGGCGGCAGATTTTCGTACCGATGCGCTGCGTGAGATGCGACAAATAAGCGCAGCCGGCAAGGTGCCTCTGCTGGTAGGCGGCACCATGCTTTATTTCAAGCAGCTGTTGGAAGGTGGTGGAAACCTGCCGCCGTCCTCACCTGACGTACGCGCTGCCCTTGAGCAGGAGTTGGCGCGCGATGGCCTGGCAGGCCTGCATGCCAGGCTGCAGCAAGTTGACCCGCTTGCCGGGCAGCGCATACACCCCAACGACCCGCAGCGAACACTGCGGGCGCTGGAGGTTTATAGGGTGGCAGGGCGGCCAATGAGCGAGCTGTGGGCTGAACAGGCGGTGACACCTTTTCCCTGGCGAGTAGTCTCTATGGTGTTGGCGCCTGAAGAGCGAAGCTTTCTGCACCAGCGCATTGCCTTACGCTTTCGACAAATGTTGGCTGAGGGCTTGATTGATGAGGTCAGTGCCCTCAGAAAGCGTAGTGATCTACACTCAGACCTACCCGCATTGAAAAGCGTGGGTTATCGTCAGGTGTGGGAGTATCTTGAAGGCCGCTATGACAGGGCAAGCCTTGAAGAGCTCGGTATTATTGCAACGCGCCAACTGGCCAAGCGTCAGCTGACCTGGCTGCGGCGCTGGGAAAATGCCTGCTGGTTTAACATTCAGCAACCCGACACGCTTGATAAGGTGCTGAAATTCGTGCGTGAAAGCAGTGCTTAGCGTAAGATAGTTAATTCATTGCTGGTTTTTTTAAGCGGTTTTTCATGACGGCTTATGAGAAAGCCTTTCGAAGGGTCATGCGATAGCAGGCCGTTCGGGTAACAAGATTGTGGTGTGCCCAGGCGGCACTCCTTTAATAACCAACCCCAACGACAGTTTTAGGGAGAGTAACATGTCCAAAGGGCAGTCCCTTCAAGACCCATACTTGAATATCTTGCGCAAGGAGCGCATTCCGGTCTCCATCTTTTTGGTGAACGGCATTAAGCTGCAGGGCCAGATCGAGTCCTTTGATCAGTTTGTGATCCTGCTGCGCAACACCGTGAGTCAGATGGTTTACAAGCACGCTATTTCGACCGTAGTGCCATCACGTAATGTACGCCTGCCAGTGCAGGATCCGGCAGCAGAATCTGAAGACTAGAGCCTTGAGTTCGGTCAGCCAATCTATGAGGTATTGATTGTTTTTTGAGCGCCCAGATGCCGGTGAAACGGCAGTTCTTGTTCATGTTGATTTTCATGATGACCAGGCACGCGAAGACGCCGGTGAATTCCTGGAACTTGTGCGTTCTGCTGGAGCAGAAGCGGCAACACTGCTGACAGCCAGCCGAAGCCGACCGGACTCGCGCACCTTTATCGGTTCAGGCAAGCTTGATGAGCTGCGGGCAATGCTCGCCGCTCACCAGGCTGAACTGGTGATTTTCAATCATGGTTTAAGTCCTTCCCAGCAGCGTAATCTTGAACATGAACTTAAATGCCGTGTCCTTGATCGCACTGGGCTTATTCTGGATATTTTTGCCCAGCGTGCACGTACCCACGAAGGTAAGCTGCAGGTTGAGCTAGCCCAGCTTGAATACATGTCGACACGCCTGGTGCGTGGTTGGACGCACCTTGAACGCCAGAAAGGCGGTATTGGTCTGCGTGGCCCAGGTGAAACCCAGCTTGAAACCGACCGTCGCCTGCTGCGTGGACGCATCAAGTCAATTCATAAGCGCCTTGATAAGGTGCGCAGCCAGCGCGAGCAGAACCGTCGTGCCCGTTCACGGGCCGAGATTCATAGTGTCTCGCTGGTGGGATACACCAATGCGGGCAAGTCAACGCTTTTTAATGCACTGACAGACGCTCATGTCTATGCAGCGGATCAACTATTTGCCACCCTTGACCCGACGCTGCGGCGTCTGGAAATTGACGATGTGGGGCCGGTGGTGATGGCAGATACGGTAGGCTTTATTCGTCACCTGCCGCACAAGCTGGTTGAAGCGTTTCAGGCAACCCTGCAGGAAGCCGCTGAAGCCTCATTGCTGGTGCATGTGATCGACGCTGCCGATCCTGACCGTGACCTGAATGTGGAGCAGGTCAACAGCGTTCTGAAAGAAATTGGCGCTGACGATGTTCCCATGCTTAAGGTAATGAACAAGATTGACCAGCTGGACAGCGCCCCGAGGATTGAGCGCGATGGTCAGGGTGTGCCGGAGGTTGTCTGGCTGTCGGCCCAGACGCGTCAGGGGCTTGAGCTACTAGAGCAGGCCTTGAGTGAGCGTTTGGCGGTTGATGTCATCAGTTTTTCTTTGACGCTTGACCCGGAACAGGGACGGTTGAGAGCTGGGCTTCACGACCTGAATGCGGTGCAGAAAGAATATTTTGATGAACAGGGACGCTCTGTACTGGACATCCGTTTGCCAAGGCGTGATTTCAACCAGTTAATGGCGCAGACTGGCGAACGCGCGGATACTTATCTACCTACTTCATTACAGACATCTGTGGAATGGTGAGTACAACATCTTTTATCATTTGTATTAGAATGGTATAAGTTTATCTGGATGATATTTTACAGCGACGTCAAACAGCAATTTTTATCAGTCGTTCTTGTAGCCGCATCAATCAGTATTATTTAGTAGGACACCTTAGCGGAGAAAACGTATGGCCTGGAATGAGCCTGGTGGTGGTAACCAGCACGACCCTTGGAGCAGCGGCGGCCGCCGCGGTGGCAATGGTGGCAACAAGGGGCCTGAGAACGGTAATAACGGTGGGAATAACGGTGGTGGAAACAACCAGGGCCCGCCTGATCTGGATGAAGCACTGAAAAAGTTTCAGGATAAGCTCAACACCATGTTGGGCGGTGGTGGCAAGAAGAAAGGTGGCAGCGGCCAAGGCGGTGGCGGTAACAAGCCGCGCAACACCTTTGCACTGCCTGGCCTGCTGATTGTCGTCGGTCTGGCCATCTGGGCAGCTTCCGGCTTCTATCTGGTTGACCAGTCTGAACGCGGTGTCGTACTGCGTTTTGGTAAATTCCAGGAAGTCGTCACGCCGGGTCTACAGTGGAATCCGCCACTGATTGATGACGTGCGTATGGTTAACGTCACACGGGTTCGCTCCTTGACCCAGACGCAGTCCATGCTGACCCGTGACGAAAACATCGTTGAAGTGGAAATTTCGGCTCAGTACCAGGTTTCCAACCCGAGTGATTTCGTCCTCAACCTGCGTGACCCGAACCTGTCGATCGAAAATGCCCTCGATTCGTCGCTTCGTCACGTGGTGGGCGGGACTGACATGATCGATATTCTAACCTCAGGTCGCGAGATTCTGGGCAGCTCGGTATCCAGCCGCTTGCAGTCCTACCTGGATTCTTACAATGCTGGTATTCGTCTACAGACGATCAACATCGAGTCCACGTCGGCGCCAGAGCCGGTCATCGATGCTTTCGATGATGTTATCCGCGCTCGTGAAGACCGACAGCGGATTATCAACCAGGGCATTGCCTACGCCAACGCGATTATTCCGGAAGCTCAGGGTCAGGCTCAGCGGATTGTTGAGCAAGGTCAGGGTTATCGTGAATCAGTGGTGGCAGAAGCCCAGGGTCAGGCCAACCGCTTTAATTCCCTGCTGGTTGAATACCGTAACTCGCCAGACATCATGCGTGAGCGCATGTACCTGGATGCCATCGAGGATGTCTTTGGTGGAACACCGAAGGTGCTGCTGGACGTCAGTGAGAATGCCCCCCTGATGTATTTGCCGCTGGATCAGATGCGCGGTAACAGCAATTCGTCTTCAAGCAGCAATAACGATGAAGAACTTGATCCGCGCGTGCTGGAACGCATGAGCAGCGGTCAGAGCAGCAGTTCATCATCCAACTCCAGTAATAGCTCTATTCGCAGGGAGGGCCGCTAAATGATTAATAATCGATCCCTGCTGATCGTCGGCGGTTTAGCCGCCGTTGCTTGGTTGGCCAGTAACAGCCTTTATGTCGTCGACGAAACGCAGCGTGCTGTAAAGCTTCGCTTTGGTGAAGTGGTTGAAGAAAATATCCAGCCGGGTCTGCACGTCAAGGTGCCGATCACTCAGACAATTCGTAAGTTCAATACCCGTCTGCTGATGCTGGACACGGATACCAGCCGCTATCTTACGCTTGAACAGAAAGCAGTTATTGTTGACTCCTACGTGATATGGCAGGTGGTTAATCCAACTCGCTATTATGAGGCAACGGCGGGCGATGAATTAATGGCCATCCGCTTGATTCAGCCCCGCGTCGATGAAAGCCTGCGTAATGAATTTGGCCGTTTGAACCTGCAGGAAATCATTTCCGAGCGGCGTGATGACCTGATGACAGGGCCAACGGAAGAGCTTGACAGGTTGATGCGCGACGAACTGGGTGTCGCGATTCGTGACATTCGTATCAAGCGTATCGATCTGCCACAGGATGTATCTGCAGCGGTATTTGACCGGATGCGCTCCGAGCGTGAGCGTGAAGCTCGTGAATGGCGCGCCCAAGGTCAGGAAGAGGCTGAGCGGATTCGCGCCAACGCCGACCGCCGCCGTACGGTACTGATCGCCCAGGCCAACGAGCGTTCTGAAACGTTACGCGGTGAAGGTGATGCGGAAGCGGCCAGAGTGTTCTCTGAAGCGTATAGCCAGGATGCTGAGTTCTTCTCCTTCTGGCGCAGCCTGAATGCCTACCGTGAGAGCTTCGCTGACAGCGAAAACCTCCTGGTGCTGGAGCCGGATAGCGAGTTCTTCCAGTATCTGCGTAGTGCCATGCCTTCCTCTGCCGAGGAATGAAGCAATAACCTATGCGTTTCGGGTAACCCTGCTGCCTTGGTGGGGTTCACCCATAAACGAAACGTGATAGACTTTTACATCTGTTGACCTAGCAACCGGGCGTCGCCCGGTTTTTTTGTGGTCCATACCTTGTGGTCTTAACATGGTGATCTGAGTCATTACATTGTTGGGCCTTCACTGTCGTCTCGCAGGATTGTTGACATGACCATTGCTGACCGCTGGCTATTGCCCGACGGCATGGATGAGGTGCTTCCGCCTCAGGCAAGCCGCATGGAAGAGCTGCGCCGTACCCTTTTGGATCTCTATTACTGTTGGGGTTACGATCTGGTAATGCCGCCTCCAGTTGAGTTTCTGGATTCCCTGCTGACTGGTACAGGGACAGATCTTGATCTACAGACCTTCAAGCTGACAGACCAGTTGACTGGCCGCATGATGGGCGCCACCGCTGACGTCACCCCTCAGGTCGCGCGCATGGATGCCCATTCAATGCGCCGCCAGGGGCCGGTCAGGCTGTGCTATTGCACCAATGTGCTACGTGCCCAGGCCGACCAGAATCAGGGCGGCCGAAGCCCTGTTCAGGTGGGGGTTGAACTGTTTGGGCATGCAGGCCTTGAAGCTGATAGTGAAATCATTCATCTGGCGATTTCCAGCCTGACGGCAGCGGGTGCTGACGAAATTCATCTGGCGCTTGGCCATATCGGCATCTACCGTAGCCTGGTGGAAGCTGCCGGACTTGATGATGATCAGGAAGCGGCCATCTTTGATGCCCTGGCGCTGAAATCCCCTGGGATGCTGGCTGAGCATGTAAATGCCAGCGTTAAGGACCCGGCATTGGCCAGCATGTTCAATGCGCTGGTTGAACTGCATGGTGATATTTCGGTGCTGGATCAGGCGCGTCATCTGTTTGCTGGGGCACCGCCGAGTGTGAGCGCTGCTCTGGATGAATTGAGAGCGCTGTATGAAGGTATTCGTGTTCGCTATGATGTTGACCTATATCTGGATCTGGCCGAGCTGCGTGGCTATCAGTACCACACCGGCATGATGTTTGCTGCCTATGCGCCGGGTTACGGCAAGGCGCTGGCCAAGGGTGGGCGCTATGATGATACTGGCCGGGCCTTTGGGCGGGCACGGCCAGCTACAGGGTTTTCCATGGATCTTAAACAGTTGGCTTCCCTGGCACCCGCTGCAGCCGCCAAGGGTGCTATCTGGGCACCGGCGCAGGAAGATGAAGCACTGAATCAGGCAATTGCAACGCTGCGTGAGCATGGCGAAAGGGTTATTCAGGCGCTGCCTGGGCAGGACACCGGGCCGGCGGCGCATTCATGCGACCGCCATCTTGAGTTAATTGATGGTCGTTGGCAGCCAACGACGCTGGCAGATGAGACGAGAGCATAATGGGTAAGAATGTCGTAGTACTAGGCACCCAGTGGGGTGATGAAGGTAAAGGCAAGATCGTCGATCTTTTGACTGAATCGGCGTCAGCGGTAGTGCGCTTTCAGGGCGGTCATAACGCTGGCCATACCCTGGTGATTGATGGCGAAAAGACGGTTCTGCACCTGATTCCCTCGGGGATTCTGCGTCAGGACAAAACCTGCGTCATCGGCAACGGCGTTGTGCTTTCACCGGAAGCGCTGCTCAAGGAAATTCTTGAGCTTGAGGCCAAAGATGTACCGGTACGCAAGCGCCTGCGGCTGTCGCCAGCCTGCCCGCTGATTCTGCCTTACCACGTTCGTCTGGATCAGGCGCGTGAAAAAGCCCGTGGTATCGCCAAAATTGGCACTACAGGGCGTGGTATCGGGCCGGCCTACGAGGATAAGGTGGCACGTCGCGGCTTGCGCCTGGGTGATATGCTGCACCGTGAGCGTTTTGCTTCCAAGCTGGGTGAAGTGCTCGACTATCACAACTTCGTGCTGACTCGCTATCACGGTGAAGAAGCCGTTGATTTCCAGGAAGTGCTTGATGACGCCATGCGTATGGCCGAAGAGCTGCGCCCCATGGTCAGCGATACCGTAGGCCTGGTACATGCTCTGCGCCGTCAGGGTGACAATATCCTGTTTGAGGGCGCGCAAGGCTCGCTGCTGGATATTGACCATGGCACCTATCCCTTTGTGACCAGCTCCAACACCACGGCAGGCGGCACCGCAACAGGTTCTGGCGTTGGCCCGCTGTATCTGGATTACGTGCTGGGTATCACCAAGGCGTACACCACCCGGGTGGGTTCGGGGCCATTCCCGACCGAGCTGTTTGATGACCACGGTCGTCATCTGGCTGAAAGGGGCCATGAATTTGGGGCTACCACGGGGCGTCCGCGGCGCTGCGGCTGGTTTGATGCGGTTGCCCTGCGCCATGCGGTGCAGATCAACTCGGTGTCGGGCATCTGCCTGACCAAGCTGGATGTGCTTGACGGCCTTGAAAATATCCGCGTCTGCGTGGGCTATCGCAGCAAGGACGGCGATGTTCTGGATACGCCGGTCGATTCAGAAGGCTATGAAGCGGTTGAGCCGCTTTATGAAGATCTGCCGGGCTGGAAAGAGTCCACCCTGGGAGTGAAGCGGGTGGAAGATCTGCCTGCCAATGCGCGTTCCTACATCAGCTTTCTTGAAGAGCAGGTGGGCACCAGCATTGATATTATTTCGACTGGGCCTGACCGTATCGAAACGATTGTATTGCGCAATCCGTTTGATGGCTGAAAATGGCTTGAACAGCAAAAAGGCGCCCACTGGCGCCTTTTTGATTTTACGGCTGCCTCAATGGTTCAGTAATCAATACCGCGACGGGCCTGGATGCCGTTATTGAAAGCGTGGCGGACTTCCTGCATTTCAGTCACCGTATCGGCCATGTCAATCAGTTCACGGTGGGCGTTGCGTCCGGTGATCACGACGGTCTGTTCGTGGGGGCGGTTTTCCAGCGCCTGCTTGACCGTTTCGATATCTAGATAGCCGAATTTCAGCATATAGGTGATTTCATCCAGTACCACCAGATAGACGTCAGGATCTGCCAGCATTTTGGCGGCTGATTGCCACACTTCTTTGCAGGCACGAGTGTCTTCTTCGCGGTTTTGGGTGTCCCAGGTAAAGCCCGTTGCCATGATGGCGACTTCCAGGTTGCTGTCGTCTTCCAGGCGATTGCGTTCACCGCATTCCCAAAGCCCTTTGATAAACTGTACGACACCAACGCGGTAACCATAGCCCAGCGCACGTGTAACGGTGCCCCAGGCGGCAGTGGTCTTGCCTTTGCCATTGCCAGTATTGATCAGCAAAAGTCCGCGCTGCTCGGTCGCATTGGCGACTTTTTCGTCGACATGGGCTTTTAGTTTCTCCATCGACGCCTTGTGACGTGAATCGCGATCGCTCATGAAACTCCTCTTTGCCAAGTAACGGCGGCTTGCGCCTGCTCTTGGGAATTGATGATCAAAATTGAGTAGCGCTAGTATGCCTGATTGATGATGGCCAAGGGAATCCGCAGCAACAATTTGTGTATAGGTTTCTTGGTAATAAATACGCCTGATGTAGAAGCCTTGTGGATTTTTCGCCGACCAGTCAACGGCTTTGACAATGCTAGACCAGTCAAAATGGCCTTAGCGTTGGCCGTGAACAGGGTTGCTGCTCTAGAATGGAAAACTATCTTAAATCAGGAATACACCATGCCTTCATTTGATATTGTCTCTGAGTTTGATCAGCACGAAGCCACTAATGCAGTGGATCAAGCCAACCGCGAAGTCCAGTCACGCTTTGATTTCAAGGGCGTTGATGCCAGCTTTACACTGGAAGGAGAAAGCGTAACGCTGGAAGCGGAAGTTGATTTCCAGCTCAAGCAGATGCTTGATGTATTGCGCAATCGGTTGATTGCCCGCGGTATTGATGCGCGCTGCATGGAACCTGAAGACCCTGAGTTGTCAGGTGTCAAAGCACGCCAGACGGTTAAGCTCAAACAGGGGCTGGAAGCTGCCGATGCCAAGGATATCGTCAAGCGCATCAAGGCCACCAAAGCCAAGGTGCAGGCCCAGATTCAGGGCGAAAAGGTGCGCGTGACCGGCAAAAAGCGCGATGACCTGCAAGGTATCATGGCGCTTTTGCGCAGCGAAGAAGGGCCGGATTTACCCTTGCAGTTTGACAACTTCCGCGATTAAACCCAGCGCCATGGACAGCGAAGGCGCTTGCCTTCCCTTCATTATTTCAACGGCTTTCATAGCATCAGGAGTCATGCATCATGTCCGAACCCCAGCCGGTTTACCTCAGCGACTATCAGCCGCCTGCCTACCGGGTGACCCATACCGAGCTGACCTTTGATCTTGACCCTTCCCATACTCGCGTTCGAGCGCGCCTGTCGATAGAGCGCCACCCAGAAGCAACCCGTACGACCCCCTTGGTGCTTGAAGGTGAAAAGCTCACTCTTGAAGCGCTGGCGATCGACGGTCAGCCGCTGGGAGAGCATGAATACCGGGTTGATAACCACGGGCTGGTGATCAACACGGTACCGGCTGCCTTTGTACTCGACAGTGAGGTGATGATTGCCCCTGAGCAAAACACGGCGCTTGAGGGGCTTTACCAGTCAAATGGCATGTATTGCACCCAGTGTGAAGCGCAGGGATTCCGGCGGATCACCTTTTATCCTGATCGCCCCGATGTGATGGCGACCTTCCGGGTGACCGTGATCGGTAACCAAGACCAGGAACCCGTGCTGTTGGCCAACGGCAACCCGGTGGAAGAGGGCGCGCTTGAAGGTGGGCGCCACTTTGTTACCTGGGAAGACCCTCACCCCAAGCCTTGCTATCTGTTTGCCCTGGTGGCGGGAGATTTGCGCAAGGTTGAAGATCACTTCACCACCATGAATGGGCGCGAGGTGACCCTGCAGCTATGGGTGGAAGAAGAAAACCTCAGCAAGACTGACCACGCCATGGCCTCGCTCAAGCGTGCCATGGCCTGGGATGAAACGACCTATGGTCGCGAGTATGATCTGGATCTGTTCATGATCGTGGCGGTCAACGACTTCAATATGGGGGCCATGGAAAATAAAGGCCTGAATATTTTTAACTCTGCTGCAGTGCTGACCCACCCGGATACCGCCACCGATGCGGCCTTTCAGCAGGTGGAAGGCATTGTGGCCCATGAGTATTTCCATAACTGGTCAGGTAATCGGGTGACCTGCCGTGACTGGTTTCAGCTGTCTCTCAAGGAAGGCTTTACGGTTTTTCGCGACCAATGTTTTTCGGCGGATACCAACTCAGCGCCGGTCAAGCGTATTCAGGATGTGTCCTTTTACCGTACCGCCCAGTTTGCTGAAGATGCGGGGCCGAGCGCTCATCCTGTCAGGCCTGACCACTACATTGAAATTACCAACTTCTACACCCTGACGATTTACGAAAAGGGTGCTGAAATCGTTCGTATGCTGTGCAATCTGGTCGGATGGGACACTTTCCGTCAGGGTAGTGATCTGTACTTTGAACGCTTTGATGGCCAAGCGGTGACTATCGAAGATTTTGTTGCCTGTATGGCTGAAGTTTCCCATCTGGATCTTGGCCAGTTCATGTGCTGGTATGATCAGGCAGGTACGCCGGAAATCGACGCTCACGGTGAATATGATTACGCCCATGCCGAGTACCATCTGACCCTGCGCCAGCGAACGCCAGCAACGCCAGGCCAGACTGACAAACAACCCTTGCATATTCCGGTCAGAATGGGGCTTGTCGGCACTAAGTCCGGCCAGGATCTGACCCTGACGCTGGACGGTGAAAAGCACGGCAAGGATAGCGTTATTCACTTGCGCGAAGCTGAACAGACCTTTGTGTTTACCGATGTGGCTGAGGCCCCTGTGCCGTCTCTGCTGCGCAACTTCTCTGCACCGGTGAAGCTGCAGTTCCCCTATTCACGCGAAGAGCTGGCCTTTCTGCTGACTCATGACAGCGATGGCTTCAACCGTTGGGATGCTGGTCAGCGCCTTGCCATGTTGGCACTGGATGACCTGATTGCGGCTCACCGCAACGGGGTTGAAAAGGTCATGGATAGCCGGGTCACCGACGCCTATCGCCTGTTGCTGACCACTCACACCGACGATAAGGCGGTTCTGGCTGAGATGCTGGCATTGCCGTCCGAAGCCTATATTGCCGAGCAGCAGCCGCTGGTGGATGTGGATGCTATTCATGCGGCGCGTGAGTTTGTCAGGCAGTCACTGGCCTTTGCGCTGCGTGATGAGCTGCTGGCTGTCTATCAGGCCAACATCAGTGCAGAGCCCTATGCGCCGACGCCCCAGCAGATTGGCCAGCGTAGCCTCAAAAACGTAGCACTTGCCTACCTGATGGCGATTGAAGATGCCGAAGCGATTGCGCTTTGCCAGCAGCAGTTTGAGGCGGCTCACAATATGACCGATGTACGCCATGCCTTGATGCTGCTGGTGCATAGTTCCCGTGACGATCTGGCGAGCCCGACATTGAAGGCGTTTGGCGAGAAGTGGGCACATGATCCTCTGGTGATGGATCAGTGGTTTAGCGTACAGGTCACAAGACCTCAGGAAGATGCGCTGGAGCGGGTCAAATATCTGATGCAGCACCCCGCCTTCTCGCTAAAAAATCCCAATCGGGTACGCGCCCTGATTGGTGCCTTTACCCAGAACCGGGTCAACTTCCACCGAATTGACGGTGAGGGCTACCGCCTGTTGGCCGATGTGGTGATTGAGCTGAATCGTCTGAATCCTGAAATTGCTGCGCGCCTGGTGACACCTCTGACTCGCTGGCAGCGTTTTGATGAGACGCGTCAGGCCTTGATGAAAGAGGCCTTGTTACGCATTCAGCAAGAACCGCTTTCAGCCAATGTCTATGAGGTCGTTGAGAAGGCTCTGGCCTAGATTGATCAGGACGCCAACAATAGCCGGATAAAGGAAATCATATTGAGTCAGCCTGCTCCTCGTTACCTCTTGATCGTCAACGGTAAGTCATCAGGTGAACTTGCACTGCGCAACGCTGTCTATCAGCAGCGCAAAGCCGGAATGGATCTCACCGTGCGCGTCACCTGGGAAGAGGGTGACGCAACCGTGTTTACCCATCAGGCGGGGCAGGAAGGCTTTACTCATGTGATCGCCGGGGGCGGCGATGGAACCGTTAATGAGGTCGTCAACGGCTTGATGCGCCTACCCAGAGAACAGCGCCCGGTAATGGGGGTTGTGCCGCTGGGAAGTGCCAATGATTTTGCCCGTTCGATAGGCTTGCCGCTGGCGCCGCAGCAGGCGCTGGAGGCAGTCTGCGAGTATGACCCACAGGCAATTGATGTGGTGCTGATCAATGCTACTCAGTCAAAAGCCCACTTTACGGCCCAGAACGAAGGCACCCAAGGCTCTGTTAACCAGCGTTATGTCAATCAGTACTATGTCAACATGCTGACGGGCGGTTTTGGTGCTGAAGTGACCTCTTCCACGCCCAAGCGGTTGAAACGTCTGTTGGGGGGTGGGGCCTACTCGATCATGGGGGCAGCCAAGGCGTGGCGACATCGCAGCTATCAGGGTACCCTCAACTGGGGGGCAGGAGAGGTTGAAACGTCCTTGCTGCTGCTAGGGTTGGGTAATGGACGCCAGTCTGGGGGTGGGCAGCTGTTAGCCCCCAGGGCAAGGTTGAACGATGGCTACCTTGATGTCCTGATGGTGCGTGATTTTAGCAGCATGGCCAAACTGCCCCGGTTAATGGAAGAATTAAAGTCGTTTCCCGCTGAGGGAGAATTTGTGAGTTACTTTGCAACCCGCAAAATCACGGTGACAAGTCAGCCCATGGAGGCTTGCTGGCCGTTGACACTGGATGGTGAGGCACGTCATTTTGAGGCTTTTTCAGCAGAAGTTGAGCCACTGGCACTGTCGGTCGCCATGCGAGCCGATTCAGCCCTGCTGGCGCCTTAAAGGAATACATAGCGATTAATTTGATGATATGGAGAATACGCAGATGGCAAACCGTTTTTGGCTTCCCACCCTGATAGCTGTTTCACTTCTGTTAAGCGCCTGCGGCGACAGTACGGAATCTGAAAGCACGGCTACAGATGAAAGCACCACCGCGAGTGAACAGGTAGAGCAGCAGGATAATACCGCCGCCGAGCAGGAAACTGCTGCTGATGAAGTGTCAGCTGAGCAGACTGAAGATGCCTCTGCTGAGGAAGCATCCGTAGAACAACAGGCGGAAGACGTATCCGAAGAGCCGGTTGAGTCCGGTGGGGAAGACGTTGCCGCCGATGAGGAAACGCTGACAACTGATCCCGAGTCTGTGATTGATGAAGATTCTGCCTTGCCTGGTGAAGTGACGTCCTCAGACGTTGATGAGGTGATCAATGCCACGGAACAGCGTTTTGATGAAGCCCAGGAAGCGTTGGATCAGCAGTTTGAAGAAGCTCGCTCACAGACAAGCGATACGCTGCAAGAGGCTGAAGATCAGCTTGACGAAGCGGATAGCGAATTCGGTTCAGATATAGACTCGCTGGCTGATGAAGCTGACGAAAAGGTTGAGGCTATTGCTGATGAAGTGGAAGCCGAACTGAACGCAACCTCAGATGAAGCCTCTTCAGACAGCATGATGGAGAGTCTTGAGCAAGGAGAAAGCCAGGCGGCTGAGAACGTTCAGGAATTTATTGATGATACCGAGCGGCGTTTCGAAGAAGCCCAGCAGGAGCTTGAAAATCAGTTCAATGAACTAAAGGAACAGCAGGGAAGTGACGGGTCAGATTCCAGTGAGGCCACCGAGGACAGCATGAGTGAGGGCAGCGCTGGTCAGGAAGACGAAGAATCAGCAAGCGAATAGCGGTTAGTTGGAAATGCCTTCCAACGAGAAGGCCCACAGATAAATCTGTGGGCCTTTTTAATAACTATCGTGACAATGCGGTCAGTGATAGTTCAATAAACGTTTGCTATTAAGCAGGACGAATATTGGAGGCCTGAAGGCCCTTCTTGCCTTGCGTGACGTCAAAAGAAACCTTTTGACCGTCTTGAAGGGATTTGAAGCCTTCAGCCTGAATTTCAGAGAAGTGGGCAAAAAGATCGTCGCCGCCGTCATCAGGAGAGATGAAGCCGAAACCTTTTGTATCGTTAAACCACTTGACAGTACCAGTTGCCATTATCAATTTCCTTACATGCTTAATGATATTGCAAGCAGGCATCTCCTGCTCACATTGACAATGTAGATGTTCTGCGCATGCACGTCCAGTGAAATAAAGATGATTTTTTTAATATTTCAACTCTGCTTAAGATAAGTAAATAGGCTATCTTGGGCACCTATCATTTATATTCTCGATCAAACGTCGAGTATTTTCTTTATGCAAGAGAGGGGCCAATGCCAGTCTGGGAGTTTGTTGATGGTCAGTTCTGGGCATTTCTGATAGCGGTAACGCTACTTTCAATCAGCCCGGGCGTGGATACTTTGCTGGTGATTCGTAACACCGCCCGCGGTGGCGTCAAGGACGGAGTTGTTACCAGTCTGGCAATCTGTAGCGGCCTGTTTGTCCACGCCACTATTTCGGCGCTGGGGATCTCACTCATTTTGCTTCAGTCGGCCTGGGCCTTTCATGCCCTTAAAATGCTGGGAGCGGCCTACCTGGTATGGCTGGGGGTGGCCAGCCTGAAAGCCGCATGGCGCGGTCAGGGGTTGCAGGTTGAGGGCGTCTTGCATGGCACCAAGTCTGTAGGGCGCTGGCAACCCGCCAAGGAAGGCCTTTTGTCCAATGTGCTCAACCCCAAGACGATAGTGTTTTATATGGCTTTTCTGCCCCAGTTTATTGCCCCCGGCGACCCCGCCTTGGCCAAATCCTTATGGCTGGCGGGTATCCACTTCATGATTGCCAATGCCTGGCAGATCAGCGTTGCTCTGATGATAGGGGGCGCCAGCCAATGGTTGGCTAGCGCTCGCTTTGCCCGGGCGCTTAATGGTCTGACAGGCAGTGTCCTGGTGGCTTTTGGCATCAAGCTGGCCATGGAGCAAAGGCCTGTCTGACGGAGCAGTTAGCACTATGGGCGATTCAGCAGGCTGACATCATAGCGTACGCCTTGCTCTTGCGGGTTAAGCAGGGAGACTCCCTGGGGGCTACCACCCTGGCTGAGAGCTGCGAAAATTGCCCGATAGGTCAGCACGGCCTGCACATAGTGACGGGTTTCACGAAACGGAATCCGTTCAACAAACAAGTCGAATTCATTGATACCTTCTTCCCTCAGCCAGCGATCAACCCGCCCAGGGCCAGCATTGTAGGCGGCAGCGGCAGCCAATCGGTTGCCCCGGTAACGCTCAAGCTTATCGCGGATATAGGTGCTACCCAGGCGGATGTTCAGCTCAGGGTCAAGCACACCGTAGGGGCCAGGGTCGGCAATGCCCAACTCGCGGCTAAGCTGAGTGGCGGTACCAGGCATCAGTTGCATCAAACCACGCGCGCCGGCAGGTGAAAGTGCTGCCGGATTATAGGCACTTTCACGCCGGGCAATGGCCATCAGCAGGTAGGGATCCACGCCTGTCACGCGTCCCCAGTGCATGAACTGGTCGCGGTAAGCCTCGGGGAAACGCCAGGCAAGGGCATCCCAGAGTTGCGCGGCTATGGTGGTTTGCACCAAGAGGGCATCCCAGCCGCGTGAATCGGCATAATCTGCCATGGCCCGAGCCGTCTCACCTGAGGCGTGGCGGGCGGCATTGAGCCATTCACTGTTTGCCAGCCCCTCTTCGCCGATGCGCATCAGGGCCTCAGTACGCTGAACGGCTGGCAGGTTGGCGATACGCTGGCGGCTGGCAGGGTCTGGGGTGTAGGTTTCGATATTCAGGGGAAGCGGTTGATTGATGCGTTCAGCGGCGGCGAAGCCAAAAAAGTCGCGTTGGCCTGCGGCCTGAAAGAAGTGCGCCTCGGCGGCTTGCTGGTTGCCTTGCTGCTCGCTGGCACGCCCGAGCCAATACTGCCAGCGGCTGTCGTTACGCTGTTCATCGTTCATGCTGGCGATCCACTGCTGCACGGCCGTCCAGTCCCTGGCTTGCAGGGCGCGGCGCACACCTAGTTCCAGTACTCTTTCACTCTCAAGCGTCGGTAAGGTACGGTCGACCCAGGCGTATGAACTGGAGACTTCCCTGAGCAACGCATAGAAAGCCAGTTCCTCTTCAATGGCCTGCCGGGTGTCGGCTGGCAGTGACAGCCGATCGGCCAGCGATGGCCATACGGATAGGGCACCCTGGGTGTTCTCCCTGGTCAGTCGCTGCATGGCTGCACGATAAAAAGCAGGGGTTGCCGCGCACTCAGGGCCAAGGCAACTCGGCGCATCATAGAGGGAACCAGCACTAGCCGTTGATTCTACGCGCTGGATGGCAGCCTGCCAGCGGCTGTCTAGCAGGCCACCCAGGTAGCTCATCAGGCCGCGTTCGCCAGCTTCCCATGCCAGCATCTTGCGCTCCCAGATGGCTTGTTGATCAATCACGCCGCGGCTGCGCAGGCTATCAAACAGGCTGTTGCAGGCATCCGGCTGGGAACGCCCGGTCAGCCATAGCTCTTTTCCGCCCTCGTAGGCTTGCTGAGGGGTTAGATCCAGCCAGGCCGTGTAGAAATAGCATTGTCGCTCAGTCGTTGAAGGGGGTTGTGTCGCGATGGTCCTGATGTCAGCCCACTGGCGGGCTTTGCCATACTCACTGAGGGCCTGCCCCTGAAGCCAGGCCGCCAGGGGGGCGTCGCTGTGTCTGTCCATGTAATCTTTAACACGTTCAGGCGCCAAGTCGGGCAAACGCCCTTTAAGCTGATGGTACTCAATATAGCCGCCCAGAATATGCTGGCTTGTGACCTGGGTGTCGATACGTTCCCAGCGTTGGGCGCGGGCATCATTGAGGGCGCTGCGCATATCGGCGTCGCTGATGAATTGCCCGGCAGCGGGCGCAGCCAGCGACAGGGCGCCCAGTAAGGCCAGCACACGGCCAATGCCGCAAGCTGGGTGTCTAGGCAGGAAACAGCGTGGCATAAATAATTTCTCCAGGGAGCCGTTTAACGGCATGTTTTAAGATAGCTTAACGTGGTCAGGAGATGAACGAATCGTTTTAATGACTTTCCAATATATTAGCAAAAAGGAGAACGATATTACGATGAAGCCTTTATCTGGTGGCTGGCTGATGCGGCGCCTGACCTCCCGCGCCTGGGTGATTAAACGCATTGTTCGTGCGCTGAAATGGTTTTTCCCCATGACCCGGGATGTCGTGCGGGGTGATTTTCGCCCCGTTCCGTGGCGCGCCTTTGGCTATATGCTGTTGGCGGTGGCCTATCTTGTGCTGCCCTTTGATCTGATTCCCGACTTTTTGCTGTTGATCGGCCTGGTGGATGACGTCGTGATTGTTGGCTGGCTGCTCAACCGTATTGACCTGCATTTAGCGGATTACCGCCTCTGGAAGCAGGGGCCTGATGACGGTCAGGACGCATCGTCCACCACGCCTTGAAAAAAAACTGTACAGCCCCATATCTGCAACACTTGATTCACATAGCAACAGGCAACGTCCGTTGTCTGCTGTTCCATAAACAATATGCAATCACTTGTTGAGGGCTGAACGAATGACCACCGCCACCCACGAAGAAACACTTGGCTTTCAGACAGAGGTTAAACAGCTTCTGAATCTGATGATTCACTCGCTGTACTCTAACCGTGAAATTTTTCTGCGTGAAATGATTTCCAACGCGGCGGATGCCTGCGACAAGCTGCGCTATGCCGCTCTGGATAACGATGCCCTGTATGAAGGTGACAGCGAGCTGCGCATCGAGATCGAACACGACAGCGAAGCAAACACTGTCACCGTACGCGATAACGGCATCGGCATGAATCGTGATGATGTTATCAGCAATCTGGGTACCATTGCGCGCAGCGGCACGGCTGATTTTCTCAAGCAGCTTTCCGGCGAACAGCAAAAAGATGCCCGTTTGATCGGCCAGTTCGGGGTGGGTTTCTATTCTGGCTTTATCGTCGCTGATGAAGTAACTGTGCGCACCCGTAAGGCTGGCAGTGAAAAAAGCGAAGGCGTTGAATGGCGCTCCAAAGGTGAGGGCGAATTCACGGTAGCGGATATCGAACGCGAGATTCATGGCACCGAAATTATTCTTCACTTGAAGGAAGATGCCAATGAGTTTGCCGACGATTACCGCCTGCAGAGCCTGGTGCGTAAGTACTCCGATCACATCGAAGTTCCGGTACGCATGCCCAAGACCGAAACCGCCAAGGATGATGACGGCAACGAAATCGAGGGTAGTGAAGTGACTACCTGGGAAACCGTCAACGAAGCCACGGCGTTGTGGGTGCGCCCCAAGGGTGAAATTTCCGATGAAGAGTACAAGGCCTTCTATAAGCATGTCGCCCATGACTTCAGCGACCCGCTGACATGGAGCCATAACAAGGTAGAAGGCAAACTGGAATACACCAGCCTTCTGTATGTGCCGGGCCGTGCTCCTTTCGATCTGTATGAGCGTGACGGTGCCCGTGGCGTCAAGCTTTACGTGCAGCGCGTCTTCATCATGGATGACGCTGAACAGTTCCTGCCACTTTACCTGCGTTTTATCAAGGGCGTATTGGACACCCGTGATCTCTCGTTGAACGTGTCCCGCGAACTGCTCCAACAGGATCCCAAGGTCGACAAAATCAAGGGAGCACTCACCAAGCGCGCCCTGGATATGCTCAAGAAGCTGGCCAAGGATAAAGACGGCTATCAGACCTTCTGGAACACCTTCGGCAGCGTATTGAAAGAAGGCCCGGGTGAAGATCCGTCTAACCGGGAGAAAATTGCCGGCTTGCTGCGTTTTTCTTCAACCCACACCGATAGCAGTACCCAGGATCAGTCGCTGGCGGACTACATTGAGCGCATGAAGGAAGGACAGCAGAAGATTTACTACATTGTGGCTGACGGCTTCAATGCGGCGAAAAACAGCCCGCACCTGGAAATCTTCCGCAAGAAAGGCATCGAAGTCCTGTTGCTGCATGACCGCATCGATGAATGGTTGATGAGCCACCTCAGCGAGTTTGACGGTAAATCATTAGCCGATGTCGCCAAGGGCGAACTTGATCTGGGCGATGTGGAAGACGAAGAAGAGAAGAAGGCGCAGGAAGAAACCGCAAAATCTAAGGAAGATCTGGTCAAGCGGGTTAAAGAAGCGCTGGGTGAAGGCGTGCAGGAAGTCAAGGTCACTCATCGCCTGACCGACTCACCCGCCTGTGTCGTTCTGCCTGAGCATGAAATGGGCTTTCAGATGCGCCGCATCATGGAAGCAGCAGGCCAGCCGTTGCCAGAGGTCAAGCCGATTCTAGAGCTCAACCCCGAGCATGCCCTGGTAGGCCGTCTGGAAGGGGCTGAAGGCGATACCTTTACGGATCTGGCGCATATCCTGCTGGATCAGGCGATCATTGCTGAAGGTGGACATCTGGACGACCCGGCGGCTTACGTCAAACGCCTTAACAGCGTACTAACGGCTTAAAACCGTGTTTAAGTAGACTGCGGCCCGTCAGGATTCCCTGGCGGGCCCTTTGTTTTGCTAGACTGATTTTTAATAAAGCACTTTAGCAAGACGTCTTGATAGCACCTCTCGGTCAGAATATGGCCAGATATCTCAAGTAAGCAAGGACACAGGCATATGGCGGAACAGCAGATTAGTGTGGCCGTGCTGGGTGGCGGTAGCTTTGGAACGGCACTGGCGAGCATTGCCGCTGACAATGGGGCCAAGGTGCGCCAGTGGATGCGTGATGAGCGTCTGGTTGCTCAAATCAACCACGAACATCGTAACGGTCGCTATCTGCCCGATTATGAAATTAACGCAGCCGTTGAGGCTTCCACCGATATTGCCGCTGTCTTGAGTGGCGCTGAGTTGGTGCTGGTGGCCATTCCGTCGAGTGCTTTTCGTAGTGTGGTTCAGGCTGCCAAACCTTACCTCAGCGCCGAGCAGATACTAGTCAGTACCACCAAGGGTATTGAGCAGGACAGCTTCATGTTGATGAGCGATGTGCTGCACCAGGAAACCGGATTTGCTCATATCGGTGTGATTGCCGGGCCTAACCTGGCCTCTGAAATCGCCGACAAGCAATTAACGGCGACAGTGATTGCCAGTGCCGATCCATTGACTCGCACACGGGTTCAACAGGCGCTGGGGTGCCGTTACTTCCGGGTGTATGCCAGCAATGACCGCCACGGCGTAGAGCTGGGCGGTGCCTTGAAAAATATTTACGCCATTGCTGCCGGTATGGCCGCTGCGCTGGGTATGGGGGAAAACACTCGTAGTATGCTGATGACCCGCGCACTGGCAGAAATGAGCCGGTTTGCGGTGGCTCATGGTGCCAACCCGATGACCTTTCTGGGCTTGGCGGGTGTTGGCGACCTGATCGTTACCTGCTCTTCTAACCTCTCGCGTAACTATCGGGTGGGTTACGCCATGGGAGAAGGCCGCAGTCTTGATCAGGCAGTGGAGGCATTGGGTCAGGTGGCTGAGGGGGTGAATACCGTCAGGCTGGTATGCGCCAAGGCTGCCCAGATGGGCGTTTATATGCCGATGGCAGAAGGTTTGTACCATGTGCTGTTTGACGGTGTTCCGGCACAGGATATGGCAAGAATGCTGATGATGGGCGAGCAAAGCAGCGACGTTGAATTCGTGCTGCCGCGCGAAGCCGTCCAGCAGGCTCATCGAGAGACAGGAGATTGGCATGAAGGAAGTCAGCAATAGATTGTTATTGATGCGCCACGGCGAAGCTGTTGCCGGGGCGCCGGATAACATACGCCGTTTGAGCACACGTGGTGAGCAGGAAGTCACCCTGATGGCTCGCTGGCTAGCAGACCGTGTGGCCAGCAAGGAGTTGGGGCGATTGCGGATCATCGCCAGCCCCTATACGCGCGCCCAGCAAAGCGCCCAGGCGGTTGCCCAGGCCCTGGGGAGTGAAGTGGAGACCTATCAGGGTATCACCCCGGACGACTCACCCAATGCCGTGTGTGACTGGCTGATGGCCCAGCCTGATAGCGATACCCTGTTGCTGGTCAGCCATATGCCGCTATTGGGCGAGCTGACCGGCGTCTTGACTAGAGGGCATGCAGGCTTTGGTGTCAGTTTTGCCACGGCAGGGGTGGCGGAATTAAGCGCCGATGTCTGGGCATCGGGCTGTGCTGAGCTGATCAGTATGACCGACCCTCGCCAGTTAAGCTGATCAAAATATAAAAAACCGGCCCCTAACTGAGGGGCCGGTAGATGACTGCTTTACCTCACGCCTCACGCTTAAAGTTTAGCGTCGAGCTTCTCCTTGAGCAGGGTGTTGACCTGCTGAGGGTTGGCAGTACCGCGTGAAGCCTTCATTACCTGGCCGACGAAATAGCCGATCATCTTGCCACGCTTGTCCGGCTCTGCATCGCAGTACTGCGCCACCTGAGCGGGGCTGTCGGCAATCACCTGATCAATCATGGCTTCAATGGCGCCGCTGTCTGTCACCTGCTTGAGACCCTTGGCTTCGATGATTTCATCGGCGCTGGCGCCCTGGTTATTCCACAGCGCCTGGAAGACCTGTTTGGCCGCCTTGCCGTTGATTGTATCGTCAATCACCCGGGCGAGCAGTTCACCCAGTTGGCGGGCATTGATGGGGCTCTGCTCAATGCTCAAGTTCTCCCGGTTCAGGGCGCCGGAGAGCTCGCCCTGAACCCAGTTGGCGGCCTGCTTGGCATCACCGCAGACATCCTTGGCCTCTTCGAAGTAATCGGCCATGGCACGGCTGGCTGACAGCACGTGGGCATCATAGGCGGATAAGCCAAGTGCGTTCTGAAAACGCTCGCGCTTGTCAGCAGGCAGTTCTGGTAGCTGTTCGCGCAGATGGTCCACATAGGCCTGGTCAAGCACGACCGGTAGCAGGTCCGGGCAGGGGAAGTAGCGGTAATCATTGGCTTCTTCCTTGGTACGCATGCTGCGGGTCTCGTCGCGCTCCGGGTCATACAGACGGGTTTCCTGAACGACCTTGCCACCGTCTTCAATCAACTCAATCTGGCGCTCGACTTCAAAGGCAATGGCGCGTTCGACAAAGCGGAAAGAGTTGACGTTCTTGACCTCCGCCCGGGTGCCAAAGCTTTCCTGGCCCTTGGGGCGCACCGAGACATTGACGTCGCAGCGCATCGAGCCTTCTGCCATGTTGCCATCGGATATGCCCAGATAGGTAACAATCGAGTGAATCGCCTTGAGGTAGGCGGCCGCTTCCTTGGCGCTGCGCATATCCGGTTCGGAGACAATTTCCAGCAGAGGAGTGCCCGCGCGGTTGAGGTCAATGCCGGTCATACCGTGGAAGTCTTCGTGGAGCGATTTACCCGCGTCTTCCTCCAGATGCGCATGATGGATGCGGATCTTCCGGGTTGAATGATCATCCAGCGTTACGTCAATGCTGCCTGGGCCAACAATGGGGTGATACATCTGGCTGGTCTGGTAGCCTTTGGGCAGGTCAGGGTAGAAGTAATTCTTGCGGTCAAACACTGACACTTCAGGAATATCGGCATGCACGGCCAGGCCAAACTGCACGGCCATGGCAACCGCCTGTTCATTGACGACAGGCAGGATACCGGGCAGGCCCAGGTCGACGGCGCAGGCCTGCGAGTTGGGCTCTGCGCCGAACGCCGTGGACGCGCCGGAGAAAATCTTCGATTTAGTGGCGAGCTGAACGTGAACTTCCAGCCCGATTACGGTTTCCCATTCCATCAGGCCTTCTCCTCAGCAAAAGTAGGACGTTGTTGATGCCAGTCGGTCGCTTGCTGGAACTGATGCGCCACATTCAGCAGCTGGGCTTCAGCAAAATGCGTGCCCAGAATCTGTAGCCCTACCGGGCGACGCCCGACCATGCCAGCAGGCACGCTGATACCCGGAATCCCGGCCAGGTTAACGGCGATGGTATAGATATCCTGCAGGTACATGGAAACCGGGTCTTTCTTGGCGCCCAAGTCAAAGGCCGGGGTGGGTGAGGCAGGCCCCATCAGGACATCCACATCTTCAAAGGCATCCAGAAAGTCCTGACGAATCAGGCGGCGTACCTGCTGAGCCTTGGTGTAATAGGCATCAAAAAAGCCTTCCGACAGGGTATGCGTGCCGATCAGGATGCGGCGCTTAACCTCATCGCCAAACCCTTCAGCGCGGGAGCGCTTGTAAAGGTCCATCAGATCCTGAGGATCGTCGCAGCGATGGCCAAAACGCACGCCGTCAAAGCGTGAAAGGTTGGAGGACGCCTCAGCCGGTGCAATCACATAGTAGGCAGGAATCGCAAAATGGGTATGCGGCAGACTGACATCCTTAACCGTCGCTCCCAGGGATTCATAAACCTTGACCGCTTCACGTACCGCCTTTTCAACGTCGGGATCAAGACCGTCACCAAAATACTCTTTTGGCAGGCCAATCTTGAGGCCTGACAAGGGGGCATTCAGGGTGTCGGTATAATCAGGTACGCCGCGAGCAACGCTGGTGGAGTCACGCAGATCCTGGCCAGCTATCACGTTCAGCAGGTGGGCACAGTCTTCAGCGCTGCGCGCCATCGGGCCTGCCTGGTCAAGGCTTGAGGCATAGGCAATCATGCCGTAACGAGAGACCCGTCCGTAGGTCGGCTTCAGGCCGGTAATGCCGCAGAATGCGGCTGGCTGGCGGATTGAGCCACCGGTGTCGGTACCTAATGCCGCAGGCGTTATACCAGCCGCCACTGCCGCCGCGCTGCCGCCAGAGCTGCCGCCGGGAACGGCCGTGGTATCCCAGGGGTTTTTTACCGCGCCATAAAAGCTGTTTTCGTTGGAGGAGCCCATGGCGAACTCATCCATATTGGTTTTACCCAGGCTGACGCAGCCAGCGGCCTTGAGTTTTTCGACCACGTGGGCGTCATAGGGGGCGATAAAATTATCCAGCATTTTGGAACCACAGCTGGTTTTAACCCCTTGGGTGCAGAAAATATCCTTGAGTGCAAGGGGAACCCCGGTTAACAGCCCTGCATTGCCACTGGCCCTGGCCTGGTCAGCCTGATCGGCCTGCTGCAATGCCTGCTCGCTGGTCACGCTGATAAAGCTGTTGAGTTCGCTGTTGGTCTGCTCAATGCGCTTCAGATAGTGGGCGGTAAGTTCGCGGCTGGATACTTCACCGCTGGCAAGTGCCGCAGCGACTTGCGTCAATGTCTTGTCATGCATAACCCGGAAACTCCGTTCGGGTGACGATTAGAAGAGGAGAGAGGAAATAACTTACTCAACCACTCGGGGAACCAGATAAAGACCGTTTTCAACTGCAGGGGCGCAGCGCTGGAATTGATCGCGCTGATCGGTTTCGGTGACCTCATCGGCGCGCAGGCGCTGGGTTGCATCAAGCGGGTGCGCCAGGGGGGCGACACCCTGGGTGTCAACACGCTGCAGCTGATCGACCATCTCCAGGATCTGGCTCAGGTCATCAACAAACCCCTTGGCCTGATCATCGCTAACCGCCAGCCGGGCCAGGTGGGCAGCCCGGCGCACGTGTGTTTCTTCAAGCGCCATGGTGGGAACGTCCTCGTTAACAAGTGATAAGCGCATTGACTGTGCGCAGTGTAAATTTCCCCAGGCCCTGTACAATATAGGGAGCTGAGTCATTCTGATCATCAAATAGCGTAAAAATATACCATATTTCCTTGCGTCGGGCAGTATCAGCCGCTGTTCTGCTTGCTGACAGTGGGTTGCGGTGATACCGTTTGCATCCGCACAGGGTTCCCGGTCTGCACTAGGTAACAACATCCATGTTCAAACGTTTAAGGGGGCTGTTTTCCAGCGATTTATCAATCGATCTGGGTACGGCCAACACACTTATATATGTACGCGGTCGCGGTATTGTCCTCGATGAGCCGTCTGTCGTTGCCATTCGCCAATCAGGCAACATGCGCAGCGTTGCTTCAGTCGGGGCCGATGCCAAGCGGATGCTGGGGCGTACCCCCGGCAATATTACCGCTATCCGTCCGATGAAAGATGGCGTCATCGCTGACTTCACCGTCACCGAGCAGATGCTTCAACACTTTATTCGTAAAGTACATCAGAGTACTTTTCTGACACCCAGCCCGCGCGTGCTGGTTTGCGTGCCCTGCATGTCGACCCAGGTCGAGCGGCGAGCTATTCGTGAATCAGCGGAAGGGGCTGGCGCCCGTGAAGTCTTCCTGATTGAAGAGCCCATGGCTGCTGCCATTGGCGCTGGTCTGCCCGTTGAAGAAGCCCAGGGCTCAATGGTGGTGGATATCGGGGGAGGAACCTCCGAAATTGCGATCATTTCGCTTAATGGCGTGGTTTATTCCGAATCCATCCGCGTCGGTGGCGACCGCTTTGATGAAGCCATCACAGCCTATGTGCGTCGTCACTATGGCAGCCTGATTGGCGAAGCCACCGCAGAGCGCATCAAGGAAGAAATTGGCTGCGCCTATCCAGGCGGCGAACTACGCGAGATCGATGTGCGTGGGCGCAACCTGGCGGAAGGTATCCCGCGCAGCTTCACCCTGAATTCCCATGAGATTCTGGAAGCCCTTCAGGAAACGCTGAGTTCCATCGTGGCCGCTATCAAAAGCGCCCTTGAGCAATCTCCGCCGGAACTGGCGTCAGATATTGCTGAACGGGGCTTGGTGCTGACCGGTGGTGGCGCATTATTGCGTGATCTCGATAAGCTGATTGCTGAAGAAACCGGCCTGCCTGTTATCGTCGCCGAAGACCCGCTGACTTGCGTGGCACGTGGTGGCGGTAAAGCACTGGAAATGATTGATCAGCACACTTTCGAGCTGCTATCCAGTGATTAACGCCAGCGCTTGATCTGCAGGGGGATTGATTATCAAGCCGCTGTTTTCACAAGGGGCGCTGCCCGGCTATCGGCTGTTTTTCTGCGTGCTGGCGGCCAGTGCTCTGATGTTTGTCGACCAACGCTTTACGCGAATGGAAGCGGTGCGCGCTCAGCTGTCGATGGTGGTGGCCCCGGTACAATGGGTGGTCAGCCTGCCAAGCGACTTGCTTAGTTGGGGGACGGTGGCGCTTTCTGATCATCAGGCACTGCTGGATGAAAACCAGCGGTTGCGTGAGCAGATGCTGACCCTGTCTCATCGTGGCCAGCGCATCGCCAGCCTGGTATCTGAAAATGCCGAGTTGCGTCGCCTGCTGAATGCCGCTGAGTACCGCGAGGTTGATTTCATCAGCGCTGAGCTGATTTCTCTCGACAATGACCCCTTCAGCCACCAGATGGTGATTGATCGCGGTCATCGTAACGGCGTGTACGTTGGTCAGCCGTTAATTGATGCCTTTGGTCTGGTTGGCCAGGTGACGGCGGTATCAGCCTATTCCAGCCGAGTGCTGCTGCTGGGGGATGCCAGCCATGCGCTGCCAGTTCGTATCAACCGCAATGGCCTGCGTTATATCGTTCAAGGTTCGGGCAACTATGACGCCCTTAATGTGCTCCATGTGCCGGATACGGCCGATGTGCGCGAAGGTGACCTGCTCACCACGTCAGGTCTTGCAGGGCGTTTTCCTGCCGGTTACCCGGTGGCCAGAGTCACTTCTGTGGTTCACGACCCTGGCGAGCCATTTGCCCAGGTGCGGGCTGAACCGCTGGCACGCTTGCAGCGTTCGCGCTATTTCCTGTTGCTGTTTCCTCAGCCCTTACCCTATGCGGAAATCGCTATCTGGGATGAGTCATTTACGTTGTCCTATGAAACACTGCAGAGTGTACTGCAGATTAATGGGCTCTTCCCGCTGTCAGCCGACCCGTCAACCATGGAGCTGCCCTGATGGCGAAAGCACCGGTCGTACCGTTAATAATGGTATGGTTCACCCTGCTGTTCGCCTTGTGCCTGCAGGTGATGCCGCTGGCTGAAGGCTGGCAGGTATACCGGCCTGAATGGTTAGGGTTGTTGTTTATCTACTGGTGCATGCGTGCGCCTGATCGGGTGGGGGTCTTTCACGGTTTCGTGCTTGGGCTGCTGTTGGATCTGATTGAAGGCGTGCCACTGGGCCAGAATGCCCTGACGCTTTCGGTGCTGGCCTTTCTGTGTGCGCTGGTCTACACGCGTTTTCGTACCTATTCACTGGTTCAGCAAGCGCTGCTGGTGTTGGTGCTGCTGGGATTGGTGCAGTTGCTGGAGCAATGGGTGCGTACCCTGTCGGGGGATTTTTCAATCCATCTGGCATTCTTGATCCCGTCTTTTATCAGTGCTGTACTCTGGCCCTGGTTGGCGACCATGTTCCTTGCACTGGAACGTCGTCTGTTTTCCTGATAGCCATAGAGTCGAGGTGCGAAGATGACGCCTGCCCATCAACCTCTTGTGTGTCTGGCATCGGCATCGCCGCGCCGCCGTGACCTGCTGTTGTCAATTGGCGTGGACGCCGATATCCGTCCCTGCGATATTGATGAAACACCCAAGCCTAACGAATCTCCCGGTGATTATGTCGTGCGTCTGGCGGTTGAAAAGGCACTGGCTGCCGACTCTTTGACGCCCTTGCCGACCTTGGGCTCTGATACAGCCGTGGTGCTTGACGGCCATATCCTGGGTAAGCCGCGTGACCAGGCGCATGGCGCCAAGATGCTGGCCGCGCTTTCCGGGCGTCGTCATGAAGTGCTGACGGCGGTTGCGCTAACAGGCCCTGCCGGTGTGTTGACATGCTGCGTGACAACCCGGGTACGCCTTGGTGAGATCAATGATGAGCAAATAGCCGCTTACTGGCAGACGGGAGAACCTCTCGATAAGGCTGGCGGCTACGCTATTCAGGGATTAGCGTCTGTGTTTGTGGCATCTATTGAAGGCAGTTACTCTGCCGTTGTGGGCTTGCCCCTATACGAAACAGCGACACTTCTTCGCCAGCAGGGCGTCCCGATATGGAATAATGTGTTTAGATAGAAGCGGTCAGGCCTGGGTGGGTTTTCCGGGTAGATCAACAAGCATCTCTTTTAACCCTTTTTCTAACCAGTAAGGAACGGGAATGAGTGGTGAGGTTCTCATCAATCTGACGCCGATGGAAACCCGCGTAGCGCTGGTTGAAAACGGTGTCTTGCAGGAAGCCTTGATCGAAAGGTCGCGTCGTCGCGGTATCGTGGGCAATATCTACAAAGGCAAGGTGGTTCGGGTATTGCCTGGTATGCAGGCTGCTTTTGTCGATATTGGCCTGGAACGCGCCGCCTTTATCCATGCCCATGAAGTGACGCCCTCAGGGACGCCCAGTGATGAACAGTCAACCATCGGTCAGTTACTGCACGAAGGCCAAGCCCTGGTAGTGCAGGTCACCAAGGACCCGATCGGCTCCAAGGGGGCGCGTCTGACCACTCATTTGTCTGTGCCTTCGCGTTATCTGGTATATATGCCGGACTCACCCCATCACGGTGTTTCACAGCGCATTGAAGATGATCGCGAGCGAGAGCGCCTGAAAGTCGCCCTGGAAACAGGCATTGCTCAGCAGAGCATTGAGGTCAGCGGTGGTTTTATTGTGCGCACGGCCGCCGAAGGCGTCAGCGAAGAAGAAATTGCCAGTGATATGTACTTTCTCTTGCGCTTGTGGCGAAAAGTCAGCCAGCGCAAGGAGACCGCCGCGCCGTCTTCAGTTATCTATGATGACCTGCCGCTCTTTATGCGCACTCTGCGGGATGTCATGCGTGATGACATCGAGAAGGTACGTATTGATTCCCGGGAAAACTTTACCCGCCTGGTCGAGTTTGCCGAGGAGTTCATGCCGGACGCGGTGGAGCGCATCGAGTACTATCCCGGCGAGCGGCCGATCTTTGACCTTTACAGCGTTGAGGACGAGATTCAGAAAGCGTTGGGGCGCAAGGTGCAGCTTAAGTCAGGTGGCTACCTGGTGATTGACCCGACTGAGGCGATGACCACCATCGATGTCAACACCGGGGGATACGTCGGGCACCGCAATCTGGAAGAGACCATCTTCAAGACCAACCTGGAAGCCGCAACAGCTATTGCCCGGCAGCTGCGCCTGCGTAACCTGGGAGGCATCATCATTATTGATTTCATCGATATGGAGGATGTTGAGCACCAGCGTCAGGTGTTGCGCGTGTTGGAGAAGGCGCTGGAAAAAGATCACGCCAAAACCAAGTGTACCGGGGTAACCGAGCTTGGGTTGGTGCAGCTGACCCGCAAGCGTACCCGTGAGAGCCTTGAGCAGACCCTGTGCGAAGCCTGCCCCACCTGTGCAGGCCGGGGTACGCTGAAAACCCCTGAAACCATCTGTTATGAAATATTCCGCGAGATTCTACGTGAAGAGCGCGCTTACAGCGCTGAAACCTATATGGTATTGGCGTCGCAACCGGTGGTTGACCGCCTGCTTGATGAAGAATCTGCTTCGGTGGCCGACCTGGAAATCTTTATCAACAAGACCATTCGCTTTCAGGTTGAACAACACTACTCGCAAGAGCAGTATGATATTGTGCTAATGTAAACAGATGAATTTTCCTGTCCTGCGCAAATGGCTTGTGTTTTTTCTGGCGTCTTGCCTTGGCATTCTGGCGGGGTTCCTGCTGTTGCTACGCCTGGCCATGAGCCAGGCGGAGTGGCTGGAACCGCATCTGGAAACGCTGCTTGAAAGCCGCCTTGGCGCGCCGGTTGATATTCAGCATCTGGCGTTATCGCTAAAAGGTAATGATCCTTCCCTGACGCTTAGCGGTGTCAGCGCCACTACCCCGGCGGGAGAGAAGCTGTTTGCGCTGGATGAATTACACCTGCGGCTGGACAGTTGGCAAACGCTAAAAACCCTGACGCCGGTATTCAATGATGCCTATATGCAAGGCTTTGCAGTTCATCTTTACCAGGCATCCGGTATGGCCTGGGAGTGGCCGAAACCGGCCACGTTGCCGCTTGCCCTGGGGGAAGAGCCGGATATTGATCTGGCAGTGATCGATGCCTGGGTAGGCATGATTCTGCGTCAGCAAATCCAGGTTGAGCATTCACGCATTGTGCTCCACGGTGCCAGTGAGCAGCTGACCTTGCATGCCCCCTTGCTGAGCCTTTCCGGCGACCAGCGTCGCACCCGCCTGCAGGGGCGGGTCAATATCAATACGCCCGCCAGCCAGACGACTCAAGCGTCAGAGTTGCCAGCCGCCCATTTGCGTGCCGAGGTTCAGCCGGGCAATCAGGGCCTGCGCGACTTTTCTGCCGCTATGCAACTGGATATGCAACTTGATCACCTGGCCTTACTGGCCGCTATTCTGCAGCCAGAAGATACCCCTCAGTTTACCGAGGCCGGCGGTGAGGTTCAGCTGTGGGGACGCTGGCAATCAGCAACGCTGCAGGAGGCTCGCCTTGGGCTGGATATGCCCCGGCTGACGCTGAAGCAGGATCAGCAGCGCGCTGTGCTTAGTAACATCCAGGCCAGCGGGATCTGGCAGCGTGATGGCGAAGGCGGCAAGGCGTGGCTGAGCGGTGATGCTGAAAGTGTTGAGTGGGCGCAGCCGGAGGCGGTGGGAGAAGGCCCGGCATTGCCACGCCACTGGCAATTTACTCATCAACCAGGTCGCTGGGAGTTGCTGACCAGCGAGTTTGAGTTAGCGTCTCTGGCCGCCTGGCGGGAGTACATGCTGTTGCCTGAATCGGTGACCCGGGCGCTGCGGACCTTGAACCCACGGGGTCAGGTGAACGGCCTGCGCCTCGGCCAACAGGATGGCGAATGGCGCGTGGATGCGGCGATCAGCCGTCTGATGGCGTCTCCCTGGCAGCAGGCGCCCGGCGGTGGGCCCTTTGACGCCTGGGTCCAGGCACGCGATGTACGCGGCCGGGTACTGTTTTCAAGCGAAGGGGAAAGTACCCTGAATTTACCTGAGCTGTTTGCAGACCCGCTTGAGTTAACCCACGCAGAAGGCGAGATTCAATGGGTGTACGATGGCCCGACGGCGCTGGTCAGCGGAAAGCAGCTAAAGGTCAACTGGAATGACGCTGAGGTGAGCGGCGGCTTTGGCCTGGTGAATACCAAAGAGCAGGGGCGTTTTGGTCTGGATCTGGCCTTTAGCGATGTGGATGCGGTTAACCGTTCGCTGGATGAATGGCTGCCGGTATCGGTCATTGATGCCGGGCTGCGTGACTGGCTGTCTGGCGTCAACGGCGTCGTTGATCAGGGCAGTATTCAGGTCGGCCTGCCGTTGGGGGCTTCCGGATTTGACACCACGCCAACGGCGATTGTGGATCTGGATATCAGCCAGGGAAGCCTGCCGCTTTTGCCCGACTGGCCACGGTTGACTGATATTGCAGGAACGCTGAGCTGGCGCCCGGAAGAGGGGCTGCGTGCGCAAGTTGAGCAGGCCTTCAGCCAGGGTGTTGAAGTCCGCCAGGGTGAGTTCAGAATTCAGGATGGGCGTTTACAGGTGGATGGCCAGCTGGGTAGTGACATGGGATCACTGCAGCAATTTCTTGCGGCGACGCCTCTGCTGGCCGATGGGCAACTGGATGACGTTCGCGCTGAAGGGCGGCTTGCAGCAGAACTTGATCTGGCACTGCCGATTGATGCGCCTGAAAAACTTGAGCTGGCAGTACGTATTACTCCCGATCTCCGTGAAGTGACCTATCTTCCCCATGACCTGAGTTTCGAGGACATAGACGGCGAACTGAACTGGCAGCAAGCAGCAGGCCAGCCAGGGGAGCTACTGGGCAACCTGGCTGGGCGCTGGCTGGATGGCGAGGTGCAGGCGACACTCAAAGCTGATCGTCAGGTGGCGCTTGAAGGACAGTTGGCGTTGTCGGCCCTGCTGACCCGGGTGAATATGGCAACACAGCTGCCATGGCTTTCGGGCACTACCCGTTGGCAAGGGCAGCTGGACTGGCGCGAGGAGCCCAGGCTCCAGATTGAAAGCGCGCTAGAGGGGGTGCGTATGGATCTGCCAGCGCCATTTGCTAAACCAGCGCGCGAGGTCTGGCCGTGGACGCTGAACGTTGATATGGCCAGCGGGCGGATTGAAAGTAACCTGAATGGGCGGGCGCATTGGCGCAGCCAGCCGGTCAGCGGCCAGATGGCAGCCAACCTGCACCTGGGTGAGTCAGTTGATACGCCTGAGTGGCCTTCTCAGCCGGGTTGGCAGCTGCGGGCGGATCTGGAACGGCTTGATCTATTAGGCTGGCAGGCAGCGTTGGGACCACTGGGGCAAGGCTCATCTTCAGTTGCTGGGCCGTCGCGCGGAGTGCCTGATTGGCAGATTGCCTTCAATACCGGCTGCCTTGAGTGGCAGGAAAGCTGTCTGGGTAGTCTGTCAGCCAGCGGCGAGCAAACCGCTGAAGGCATTGATCTTAGCGTCGATGGTGAGGTCTTCTCCGGCCGGGTGCGCTACCGTCAGCAAGCTCAATACCCACTGGACATAGCGGTTGGCCATATCGATCTGGATACCTTGCTGGAGATACCTTCATCGCCGCTGGAGGTGCCGCAAGTCGCTCAGCCGGACGCCTGGTGGGACGAGGTGGAAACTCAAAAACCCGCCTTGGCAGGGATGCCTGAATGGCTTTCCAAGTTGCCGGATGGGCGTTTACGCCTGGCAGAAGTGGGCGTTGTTGGTCAACGCCTGGGGCCGATGACAGCCTATTGGCGTACTCAGGGCCAGCGTTTTACCCTCGCCCCGGTGGGCCTGACACTGGGCCAGCTTTCGCTACGCGGTGAGCTCGAATGGGCAGGCTCATCAGCCCGCAGTACCACCAGCGCCGATGTGACGCTTCAGGGCGGCGATGTGGGGACGGCGCTTGAGCGCCTTGGCCAGCCGGTGGTAATGCGCAGCCGTACCACTGATGTGCAGGCCGACCTGAACTGGCCCGGTGCTCCCTGGCAGTTCTCGCTGACCCGTGCTCAGGGGCGCTTGACAACCGATGTGCGCGACGGACGTTTTGTCAGCTTGAACTCGACGACTGCCCGGCTGGTCGGGCTCTTGAACATGGACAATATTCTGCGCCGCCTGCGTCTGGATTTCTCCGATCTCACTGGCGAAGGTACGGCATTTGACCGTGTTTACGGCAGCGCCAATGTGGGTAATGGTCACCTGCGTCTTGATGGCCCACTCACCATTGAGGCACCAGCCACCCAGATCCGCGTTACCGGGAGCGCTGACCTGCTCAGCCGTGAGCTTGACCAGCGTCTGTCGATTGCGCTGCCCATCAGCCAGAGCCTGCCGATTGCCGCTCTGGCGGTAGGCGCTCCCGTGGTGGGTGGTGCGCTGCTGCTTGCACACTCCCTGTTCGGTGATACGCTGGGGCAAGTGACAACGATCAACTATCTTATTCAGGGCCCTTGGGCCGCACCGCAAGTTATTCGAAAAGGTTCTCAATGACGCACTATGCTTCTGATCTTGATCAGGCTGTTTCGGTTCTTCTGACACCGGGTGGCCTGGATATTGATGCTCTGGATGTGGGGCTTGGCCATGCCATGGGCGCCGGCATTGATTATGCTGATCTGTATTTTCAGCGCACCTGGGAAGAAGGCTGGGTGCTGGAAGACGGTAAGGTCAAGGAAGCCAGCTACAACATTGACGGTGGAGTAGGCGTGCGGGCGCTGGCGGGCGAAAAAACCGGTTTTGCCTATTCCAACCAGATCACCGCGGATGCTCTGCTGGATACCGGTAAAACAGCCGCTGGCATCGTGCGCAGCGGTAAGCAATTGCCTGGGCAGGCGATGAATATTGTCAGCGCCATGCCTTTCTATGCCGCCGTTGACCCGCTTGCTGGCTTGAGTGCCGATGACAAGGTGGCAATGCTTAAGCAGGCTGACCGCATTGCCCGTGGGGCAGACCCCAGCGTTATCCAGGTGAGCGCCTCGCTTTCCGGTACTTATGAAGTCGTGCTGGTACGTGCCAGCGACGGCACCCTGGCAGCAGACATTCGCCCGCTGGTGCGTTTCAATGTCAGTGTGATTGTCAGCAAGAATGGCCGTCGTGAGCGGGGTAGCGCCGGAGGCGGTGGACGTTACTCAATGGCCAGGCTGCGTGATGACAACGTCGCCGAGCGTTTCGCCAAGGAGGCCGTGCGCCAGGCGCTGGTCAACTGTGAGGCCATCGATGCCCCGGCAGGGCAGATGCCGGTAGTGTTGGGCGCAGGTTGGCCGGGTATTCTGCTGCACGAGGCGGTGGGCCATGGCCTGGAAGGCGACTTCAACCGTAAGGGCAGTTCTGCCTTTGCCGGTAAAATGGGCCAGCGCGTTGCGGCGCGGGGTGTGACAGTGGTGGATGATGCCACCTTGGCAGATTCGCGGGGATCGCTGAGCGTTGATGATGAAGGCACGCCGGGGGAGAACACGCCGCTTATCGAGGACGGTATCCTGACCGGCTATATGCAGGACAAGCTCAATGCCCGTTTGATGGGTATGGCGCCTACCGGTAATGCGCGGCGTGAATCTTTTGCCCATCTGCCCATGCCAAGGATGACCAATACCGTAATGCTGGCGGGCCAGGAAAGCTCGGATGACATTATATCCAGCGTCAAACGCGGTATTTATGCGGTCAGTTTTGGCGGTGGCCAGGTAGATATTACCTCCGGCAAATTTGTCTTTTCTGCCAGCGAAGCTTACCTGATAGAGGACGGCAAAATTACCGCGCCGGTAAAAGGCGCCACCCTGATCGGCAACGGGCCGGAAGCCATGCAGCATGTTTCCATGGTGGGCCATGACCTGGAAATCGACCCTGGCATCGGCGTTTGCGGCAAGGAAGGCCAAGGGGTGCCGGTAGGGGTGGGTCAGCCTACCATCAAGTTGGATGAGCTGACCGTCGGCGGCACTCAGTCCTGATAGCCGCCAGGTTTAAAGGGCGGCTGCATCGCGCAGGTGCTTGAAAAGCTTGCGGGCACTGGTCGGCGGTTTGGACTGTTCGCGCTCACGCTGGGCATTGCGCACTAACTGGCGCAGCGTCTGGCGATCGGCTTCAGGGTAATCTTTAAGGAAGAGATCAACGGCTGCGTCTCCTTCGTCGACCAGCCGGTCACGCCATTTTTCGAGACGATGAAAGGCATGGTCGCGCTGTTCGCGCTCGTTTTCGATGGCGTCGAATTGGGCCTGTATGGCATCAAGGTCTTCCTTGCGCATCAGCTTGCCAACGTATTGCATATGGCGCCGACGCCCTTCATGGGAGCGGATACGCGCAGTCTCATCAATGGCCCGCAGCAGGTCATCAGACAGCGGAAAGCGGCTGCGCTCGTTAGGTGTCATGGCAATCAGGCTTTCGCCTAACTGCTGGAGAGCGTGCATTTCCCGCTTGAGCTGCGATTTACTGGGCGGAACTGGCTGGTCATCAATTTCATCGTGCAGCGGACGTTTTTTGGGCATGGATCATTCACAACGTGGATTTTAAAGACGGCATTATAACAGCCCGTTTTGAAATAACAGGTTATCTCGCCTATCGAGATAAGGTAAAGGAGACAGTATGGCACAGGCATTTGATGCAAACGCGCAGCAAGCGCTGCTCGCTTCACGCGCTGAACAGGCGCTGCAGCTCGCCAGGCAGCTGGGGGCCGATAGTGCTGAAGTAGGCGCCAGTGTCGATCAGGGTGTTGGCGTCAGTGTGCGTCTGGGCGAAGTGGAAACCGTCGAGTTATCCCGAGATCAGGGGATTGCCGTTACCGTCTATGTGGGCCAGCGTAAAGGCAGTGCGTCATCAACCGATGCCGGCGCTGAATCAATCCGTGCAACGGTTGAAAAAGCCTTGTCGATTGCCCGCTACACGGGTGAAGACCCCGCGGCCGGTTTGGCCGATGCTGAGCTGATGGCACGTGAGCTGCCGGATCTTAAAGTCCATTACCCCTGGGCACTGAGCATCGAGGAAGCGACCGCCATTGCTCTGGAGTGCGAACGGGCAGGGCGTGACTGCCCAGGTATCACCAAGTCTGACGGCGCCTCTCTTTCCACCGGTGAAGGCGTGCGGGTGTATGCCAACAGTCATGGCTTTCTGGGCACCCAGAAGGGCAGTCGCCATTCGCTTTCGTGTATGTTGATCGCTGAAGACGATAAGGGCATGCAGCGTGATTACGACTATACGTCGGCGCGTGACCCCCAAGCGTTGAAAGCTCCGAGTGCAGTAGGTGAGGAAGCAGCTCGGCGCACCTTGCGTCGCCTGGGCGCGCAGCGGCCTAAAACCGGCAGTTTTCCTGTGCTGTTTGATCCGACGCTGGCCAGCGGGCTGGTCGGTCATCTGATGGGAGCTCTGGCCGGCGGTGCCCTGTATCGCGAAGCCTCTTTTTTGTGTGATCGACTCGGTACGCCTCTTTTCCCTGAGTGGTTTAGCCTGGAAGAACGCCCCATGGAAGTGGGTGCCACTGCCAGTTCCCCCTTTGATGGTGAAGGCGTACAGACCCGCAATAATCGCTTTATTGTCGATGGCCAGGTAGCCAGCTATATGCTGTCTTCCTACAGTGCACGACGCCTGGGGATGCAAACCACGGGTAACGCTGGCGGCGCGCGTAACTTGCGGCTGACTGCTCCGTTGCGCTCATTTGAGGCCTTGCTCAAGGAAATGGATCGTGGTGTCTGGGTAACCGAGCTGATGGGTCAGGGGGTTAACGGCGTGACGGGAGATTATTCCCGGGGCGCGGCCGGATTCTGGATCGAAAATGGCCAGGTGCAATACCCGGTTGAAGAATTCACCATTGCGGGCAATCTGAACACCATGTTCAGCGGGCTGGTGGCGGTGGGCAATGATACCGATACGCGAGGAAGCATTCACACAGGCAGCTGGCTGATTGACAATATGACCGTTGCCGGTGACTGACAGACGAAGGTTGGCTGTCAGGCGTCTTCATCAAAGCGGGCAGTGAACAGGGCTTCTATGGCTTCCAGGGCCTGTTCCGCCTCGTCCCCTTCGGCCTTGATGTTCAGCTGGGTGCCGCAGGGGGCGGCAAGCATGAGTAACGCCATGATGTTGCTGGCATCCGCCTCTTGAGCGCCTTTGCTCACCTTGATGCAAGCATCAAAGGGTTGACAGCAAGTGACGAGTTTGGTGGCGGCGCGGGCGTGCAGGCCGCGTTTGTTGGTCAGTGTCAGTGTTCTTTCAGGCACCCTGGTTCCTTTTTCCAAGCGGTGTCGGCGGTCAGCTTATTTGGTAGTACTGCTATCCGCCACCTTTGCATCTGTCGCGGTTGAATACGTCAGCCCCAGTTCACGATGGCGAATATGGGTTTCAATGCCATCCTCAGCCATGCGTTTGGCCAATTGCTCTACGGTATACACTGACCTATGCTGCCCGCCAGTACAGCCAATGGCAATGGTCATATAGCTGCGCTGGCTGCTCTGGTAAGCGGGTAGCCAGCGGCTGATCCAGGCATGAATATCGTCGCCCATTGCTTTGACAATCGGGTACTCACTCAAGAAGGCCTGAACATCGGCATCGCGTCCGGTGGACTCGCGCAGCATCGGATCCCAGTAGGGGTTGGGCAGGCAGCGCACATCAAACACCAGATCGGCATCCAATGGAACGCCGCGCTTGTAGCCAAAGGATTCAAAGGTGATGGTCAGCTTGTCGCTCTTGTGCAACGCTACCTGGTCAGTGATGCGGCTACGCAGATCATGAACGGTCATCCGTGAGGTATCAATGGTCAGGTCGGCAAGGTCGCGCACCTCACTCAATGTGTCTTCTTCCTTGCTGATGGCTTCCTCAAGCGTCAGGTCGCTATGGCGGGTCAACGGGTGGCGACGACGGGTTGCCGAGTAGCGCTCAAGCAGAATACGTGCATCTGTGGTCAGGTAGACAATCTGGAAATGGATATCACGCTGATGCAGCTCGGTAAGTAGCCGAGGAAGTTTTTCAAGTGCGCCGGGAAGGTTGCGGGCATCAATACTGACGGCTAAGCGCGATTGTTCTCCTTGGTCGCGCAATTCATCAACCAATGAGCCTAGCAGCATGGCAGGAAGGTTATCAATGGCGTAGTAGCCAAGGTCTTCCAGTGCTTGCAGGGCAATGGATTTTCCCGAGCCGGAGCGGCCGCTGATAATGACCAGTTGCATAGCGTCTCTCTTGCGTGGGTTCACCCTGAAAGTGTTTTCGGGTGTACTGAAAGCATCAGGATCAGAAGGCGCTATCGCGTATTTTCTCACTGATCAGGTCAAGGAGCTCCCGTTGACTGCCAGCCTTGCGAAGTTGAGCCCTAACGTCTGCGTCATTCATGATAGTGGCGACCTGGCCAAGCAGCGCCAAATGGGTATCGTCTGCTTCCTCAGGTACCAGAAGCACAAATACCAGATCGACCGGTTCGCCATCAATAGCGTCAAAATCAACGGCTTCGGTAAGTTTAAGAAAGCTGCCAATCGGGGTTGAACAGTGCGGGCTGCGGGCATGTGGAATGGCAACACCATTGCCGATGCCAGTGCTGCCCAGTCGCTCCCGATTAATCAGCCGACCAAATACCTCCTGGCTGTCGAGGCTAGGCGTATTCTGGGCAATAAAGGTGCTGAAAAATTCCAGCACCCTTTTTTTGCTGCCTCCAGGCACATCATAAAGAATGCGCTCAGGAGGCAAGATGGTTTCTAATGTCATCGGGTTACCGCACACCTGCGCCCTGGGCGCGAGCTTGTGCTTTTTCCTTGTGCTTGACCAGCTGACGGTCAATCTTGTCTGCCAGGGCATCGATAGCTGCGTACATATCGACATCCGTAGCTTCAGCATGCAAGTCTGCGCCGGAAGCGTGCAGAGTACAGGCAGCTTGTTGACGCTCTTTCTCTACCGACAGGGTGACCTGAACCGTGGTGATGTTGTCGTAATGGCGCTCGACGCGGGCGAGCTTCTCATTGACGTAGTCGCGCAGGGCGTCGGTCAATTCTACGTGATGGCCTGTAATATTGACTTGCATTAACGTACTCCTTTCATCGGACTGTTCTTTGATTGTAACCCTTTTTTTTATGAAGCAAAGCCCTTTAGGGCAAGTTTCCTTTTAACTCAGCGACTTCTTCACAAAATTTTTCAGCCGACTGTCTAGCGACGGTTATGAATTAACTCAGATGACGGCGTTCGCTGGAAGAGGGGATGCCCATGGCTTCACGGTATTTGGCAACGGTGCGACGGGCCACGCTGACACCATCCTCATTCAACAGGGCCACCAAGCGACTATCGGATAGTGGCTTGTGAGATGGTTCATCCTGAATCAGTTTTTTGATCCGTGCGCGGATGGCGGTGCTGGAATGATGATCACCCTCCTGGTTGCTGACATGGCTTGAGAAAAAGTACTTAAGTTCGAATACGCCACGCGGCGTATGAATGAACTTCTGGGTGGTAACCCGGGAAATAGTTGATTCGTGCATGTCCACGGCGTTGGCGATATCGGCAAGAATCAGCGGTTTCATGGCTTCTTCGCCATGTTCCAGAAAGCCGATCTGGCGAATAATGATTTCCTGGCCTACCCGCAGCAAGGTGTCGTTGCGGCTGGCCAGGCTCTTGATCAGCCAGCGTGCTTCCTGCAGGTGATCCTTGAGAAACTGGTTATCATCACTCTTGTCAGCACGCTTGATCAGGCTGGCATACTCCGGCTGGATGCGCAGCCGGGGCATGGCTTCCGGGTTAAGCGTCAGATGCCAGCCCTGATGATCGTGATGCACCACCAGATCCGGGGTGACATAGCCGCTGGCGGTGCTGCCAAAGGTGCTACCTGGGCGAGGGTCAAGGCTACGTATCAGGCTAATCACCTCGCTGAGCTGGTCGTCATCCAGATTCAGGCGGCGCTTCAGGGTGCGGCTATCATTTTTGCCGAGTATTTCCAGAAACTGTCTGACCAGCCGCTTGGCTGGGATGAGCAAGGGGGTCGTGTCGGGCAGCGCTGCCAGCTGGAGCATCAGACATTCGCGTAAATCGCGGGCAAATACGCCGGTAGGCTCAAACTGTTGCAGGCGCAACAGCACGCTTTCGATCTCACGTTGCTGAATGCCTTCATGGGCAGTGGCTTGCAAGCTCTCGCGAATCTCGCTTAACGACAAAGACAGATAGCCGTTGTTATCGACGGCATCAATCAGAGTTTCGGCGATGCTGTACTCCCGGGCGCTGATATCCGTCATGGCAAGCTGCCACAACAGGTGCCCGTGCAGGCTTTGTACCGCTGTGTCGCGTTCGAAGTCCGGGCCTTCCTGGCTGCTACTGCCTGCGCTGGCGACATCCTGGTAGGTGTCTGACCAGTCGCTGTCGACAGCAAGCTCGCTGGGAATATCTTCTGACCAGTCAGCTTCCTTGTCTTCCTGGCTGACCTGCTCGCCAAACTCCTCTTCCTGTTCCAGCAAGGGATTGGTGTCGAGTGCGTTCTGGATTTCCTGACGAAGATCCAGAGTCGACAGCTGCAGTAAGGCGATTGCCTGCTGCAGCTGAGGCGTCATCGTCAGTTGAGTGCCAAGACGCAGTTGAAGGGACGCTTTCATGACCATTCGTGAACCACCCGTGGCATATAAAGCTTTACCCTAAAACCAGCCGCTTTCAGGCGCAAGTAGCAATAAGCATGCCATCGATAAAAAGTTGCCAGTGGGCGTAGCGGCTAACAGGCTGCATAGCAGCAGAAGTCACAGTTTGAAATCTTCGCCGAGATAGATATCCCGGACCTGCTGATTATCCAGAATCGTATGCGGGGAACCGCTGGCAATGATATGGCCATCGCCGACGATATAGGCGGTATCACAGATATCCAGGGTTTCTCTGACGTTGTGGTCAGTAATCAATACGCCGATATTACGTGCCTTGAGCGCACGGATGATGGTCTTGATATCACCGACGGAAATCGGGTCAACCCCGGCAAAAGGTTCATCAAGTAAAATGAAATGCGGGTCAGTGGCCAGCGAGCGGGCAATTTCAACCCGGCGCCTTTCACCGCCGGACAGGCTCATGCCAAGGTTGTCGCGGATATGGGTAATGTGAAAGTCTTCGAGTAACTGCTCCAGCAGGCCTTTGCGTTCGGCGCGGGAAAGCCCCTTGCGGGTTTCCAGAATCGCCATGATGTTGTCGGCAACGCTCAGCTTGCGGAAAATCGAGGCTTCCTGTGGCAGGTAGCCGATACCGGCAATCGCGCGTTCATGCATGGGCGCCCGAGTCAGGTCCAGTTCATCAATATATACCTTGCCAGCATCTGCCTTGACCAGGCCAACAATCATGTAGAAAGAGGTGGTCTTGCCCGCGCCATTGGGGCCGAGAAGCCCGACAATGCTGCCTTGGGCAATATCGAGATTGATATCCTTGACCACCCGGCGACGTTTATAGCTTTTGGCCAGGTGGCGTGCCGTAAGCGTTTTGCCGGATGGGCTCGGCACTGAGGCCGTTACATCATCAAAAGACACTAAAGGCTCCTATTGCTGCTCAGGTTGCAGGGTCATGCGAATGCGCTGGTTTTCACTGCCTTCGACATCCGAGCGTGCCTGAACAACGCCCCGGTCGATGAAATATTCCAATTTGCCGCCGGTGAAACGGTCGCCTCCTTGGCTGAGTTCAGCGCGGTCTATCAGTTCCACTCGGCGCTCGGCGACATGGTAGGTGATGCGCTTGGCCTGGCCTTCGGTGATGCCTTCCTGGTCTTCGAAGCGGTTGCGGATATAGGCGCGATCGCCGATGGCAATGGCCCTGGATAGTTCGCCATTGGCGTTGCGCTGAATTTCCACGCGTGCTCCATTGATATGCAGATCACCCTGACGGATGCGCACATCACCACTGTAAACGGCGGTGCCTGCGTTCTGGTCGATATCCAACTGGTCGGCTTCCACTTCAACAGGGTCGCTGGGCGCGGCATGCAGTAACTGAAAGCTGACAGCGCTGAGTATCAGGCTGAAAAACAGACGAGGGATCAAGGCATGGATATTCATCAAGTATTGCTCCTTTACGGGGCCGTCTCGGTCGGGTGATAACCACGCACCTGACCACCTAGCTGCAAGCGGTCTTCATTAAGCCATAAATCCATCCGCTGGGCCTGCATGGATTGAGGCGGTTGTTCTAATATGACGGGGCTATTGCTGAAGGCATGCGCCTCGGCGCTGTGATACTCAAGGCGTTGAGTCGTCAGCTGCCAGGTTTCCTGAGGCTCCTGAAGACGCACATCGCCTCGCAGCACAAGGTGCTCTCCCTGATTGTCTATGTAACCTTGCTGCGCCTGTGCATGCCATTCGCGCTGCTGGCTATCGACCAGCAAGGCGCGCGGTGTCTCAAGCTGAGTGACCTGGCGTTGCGGCGTGTGGGTAAGTTGCTCGACCGCTATACGCTGATGGCGATTGCCTTGCTCGTTATACAGGGTGAGAGTGGCGTTTTCGACCACATGCCCGGGCTCTTCAGCTCTTGCGTCAGGGTCGATTGCCGAGCGTGAGCCTGACTGCCAGTCAAACCAGGCGAGCAGGCCGCCGAGGGCGAGGACAAGCCCAACCAGCATCAGGCGCTGCAAGGTAACGATCGGGCTGCCCTGGGACATTTTTAGCGACGACCGTGCAGATAGGTATCAATCACGGCACCCCAGTGGCCCTGTGCTTCGAGCAGGGTATCGCACACTTCGCGCACCGCACCGTGTCCGCCCAGCCGCTCAGTGACCCAGTCTGCATGGGTGTGCAGGTAATCGGGGGCATTGGGTACCGTGATACCGATGCCAGAACGCTTGATCGCGGCCAGGTCAGGCAGATCATCGCCACAGTAGGCGACCTGATCGAGTTCGATATTAAGGCGCTGGCAAAGCTGACGCAGGGTGGTCAGTTTATCTTCACAGCCTTGATAGACGTGTGGAATGCCCAACGCAGCGGCCCGTTGGCTGACCATGGGGGAATCTCGCCCGGTGATGATGGCGACGTGTAATCCGGCCCGTTTGAGCAGCTTAAGGCCTTGTCCATCCTGAGTATGAAAGGCCTTGATCTCCACGCCATCAGCCTGAAAATACAGCCGACCGTCAGTCAGCACGCCGTCGACGTCCATGGCGAATAGGCGCACACGGCGCAGTTGATCAATCAGGTTGGCAGGTAGGCTCATAAGGGCTCCAGTTTAAAAAAGTAGTTGATGTCTTGGGCATGCCAGCATGCTAGATAACGCCACTGACGAGCAAGTCATGCATGTGCAGTGCGCCGATCGGGCGCTGTTCATCATCAACGACTGCAAGGGCGGTAATCTTGCTTTCTTCCATCAGACGCACGGCCTCAGCGGCGAGCATGCTGGGAGCGATGCGTTTGCCGGGGCGAGTCATGACATCATCCACCAGAACGTCACGCAGATCATAGTGGTGATCCAGGGTGCGGCGTAAATCACCGTCCGTATATACCCCGGCAAGCCGACCCTGAGGATCGGTCACACAGGTAAAGCCCAACCCCTTACGGGTGATTTCCAGCAGGGCATCCCGTAATGGGCTGCCCAAGGGGATGCTAGGCAGGCGTTCGCCGTCGTGCATCACATCCTTGACGCACAGTAACAAGCGCTTGCCGAGGGTACCGCCTGGGTGGGAAAGGGCAAAATCTTCAGCGGTAAATCCCCGTGCTTCAAGCAGTGCCACTGCAAGAGCGTCCCCCAAGGCGAGCGCTGCTGTTGTGGAACTGGTCGGCGCCAGATCCAGAGGGCAGGCTTCCCGGTCAACGCCACTGTCAAGGTGGGCATCAGCATGGCGCGCCAGGGTGGAATGCGCTCGCCCGGTCATGCTGATCAATGGCACTCCCAGGCGCTTGAGAAGCGGCAGCAGGGCGGTTACTTCGCTGGTTTCGCCAGAATTGGACAGGGCAATGACCACATCGCTGCGGGTAATCATGCCAAGGTCACCGTGACTGGCTTCTCCGGGATGGACAAAAAACGCGGGCGTGCCGGTGCTGGCCAGGGTGGCGGCCAGTTTGCCAGCAATATGCCCGGATTTGCCCATGCCCGTGACGACCACGCGCCCTTTACAGGCCAGGATCAATTCGCAGGCGCGGTCAAAGTGTTCGTCAAGCTTGGCCTGTAGATGACCGATTGCTTCCTGTTCTATCTGCAGCGTACGCAGTGCGCTTTCACGCATCAAGCTGGTGGTTGGGGGTATCGCATGGGACATGGTGTGACTCAATTGACGATCACAGATCGGTAAGTGAAGGCATCCAATATTAACATCTGCAGCCAGATGGCCGCATATTTATTCCCGCTTGCGTGCGACAATAGACGTTTCAGGATCTTTGAATTGAGTTAGAATACAATGTTCGATAACGTTTTTGAACGCCCTTCAACGTCAGATGCTTGGCCACGCTTAACCTGTTGTTAAGTATCTGATGATTTCTGCGCACAAGGTGAGTGCCGGGTTTTATATGACTGATACTGCTTTTATTGAAATACAGGATCTGTACTTTACGCGAGGAGATCACGAGATCTTTCGTGGTGTGAACATGTCCATTCCTCGCGGTAGAGTCACCGCCATCATGGGCCCGAGCGGTACGGGCAAAACCACCCTGTTGAAGCTGATTGGCGGGCAGTTAACGCCAGACAGTGGGCGAATACTGATCGACGGTCAGGATGTCAATACGCTCTCCAGGAAGGCGTTGTTCAAACTGCGTCAACGCATGGGGATGCTGTTCCAGAGCGGCGCTTTGTTTTCCGATCTGGATGTGTTCGAAAATGTGGCGTTTCCTCTTCGGGTGCATACCAATCTGCCAGATGCCATGGTGCGCGATATCGTGCTTCTGAAACTGCAGGCAGTCGGCCTCAGAGGGGCTCGGGAGTTGATGCCGTCCGAGCTTTCCGGGGGCATGGCTCGCCGAGTGGCCCTTGCCCGTGCGGTAGCCCTGGACCCTGAGCTGATTCTGTATGACGAGCCCTTTGTGGGCCAGGATCCTATTTCAATGGGGGTGCTGGTGCAGCTGATCAAGCGGCTTAATCAGGCGCTTGAACTAACCTCAGTGGTGGTGTCTCACGATATCAAGGAAACCTTGAGTATCGCGGATTACCTGTATCTGATCGCTGACGGTGAGGTTGTCGCCCACGGAACACCGCAGATGCTGGATACGCACCAGGATCCGCGGGTCGAGCAGTTTATGCATGGCCAGCCGGATGGGCCTGTGCCCTTTCACTATCCGGCACAGCCGTTTTACGACGACATTCTTAATGACGATGCAACCACAAGGATCGGTTAGATGGATGCAAACTTTTCCCACGCCCTTGCACGGGTGACCAGGCTGGGACGCAAGGGATGCGACCTGTTGGAAGCCCTGGGTCGGGCTGGCCTGTTTCTTGGTCAGTCGGCGATCAGTGTTCCTTCGCGGGAAGGCTGGCGGCTATGGATGCAGCAGATGCATTTTGTTGGTGTTTTGTCGTTGGCGATCGTGCTGGTGTCCGGGTTATTTATTGGCATGGTGATTTCACTCCAGGGCTATACCATCCTCGTTGAGTTTGGCGCTGAGGAAGCGCTGGGCCAGATGGTCGCCTTATCCTTGCTGCGTGAACTGGCGCCTGTGGTGGCGGCACTCTTGTTTGCGGGCCGAGCGGGCTCAGCCTTGACCGCTGAAATTGGCCTGATGAAAGCCACTGAACAGTTGTCGAGCATGGAGATGATCGGGGTCGACCCACTCCGCCGTGTGGTAGCGCCTCGTCTTTGGGCCGGGTTTGTATCGCTGCCGATTCTTACTGTTGGTTTCAGCGTTGTAGGGGTCTGGGGCGGTTATCTGGTGGGTGTGCAATGGCTGGGCGTATTTGAAGGCTCTTACTGGAGCAACATGCAGGCCAGCGTTACCTTCTTGAATGATGTGGGCAATGGCATGATCAAAAGCATGGTGTTTGCTGTGGTGGTGACCTGGATTGCCGTTTTTCAGGGATATGACCTGGTGCCAACCTCCGAAGGTATTTCACGCGCTACAACCCGCACCGTGGTGTATTCGTCGCTGGCAGTACTAGGGTTGGATTTTGTCTTGACCGCCGTGATGTTTGGCGGCCTTTAACGTTGGAGAAAATACATGAAACGCAGTAAAACCATGGAGTTGGGCGTTGGACTTTTCATGTTGGCCGGTATTGTCGGGCTGATTTTTCTAGGCTTGAGGGTCAGTGGCCTGTCGCTCACTTCTTCAACGCAGACATTTCACCTCGAAGCCAACTTTGCCAATATCGGTAGCCTGAAACCGCGTGCGCGGGTCACCATGGCAGGCGTTACCGTAGGGCGGGTGGAATCCATTGAGCTGGATACCGAATGGTACGATGCTCGGGTTGTCATGAAGCTCAACAGTGATCTTGAAGGGCAGATCAGCCGTGATTCAACCGCCGCGATTCTGACGGCTGGCCTGTTGGGTGAGCAGTATATTGGCCTGAGCATTGGTGGTGACCCGGAGATGTTGGCAGATGGGGAAACCATACGTGATACCCAGTCAGCCTTGGTGCTGGAAGAATTGATACAGCAGTTTGTGTCGAGTATGGCGAACGGTTGACGCTACGCAGTGTCTTATTTTCCATAAATGACACTGCGTGAATCAGTAATTGAAAAGGAACAGCATGATGATAGTAAGTGACAACGGATTTCGTAAGCCAATCGTATGGCTGGCAGCCTTATTTGCTCTCCTGCTGGCGCTTGCGCCAACGGCTCAGGCTCAATCCATGGGGCCAGAAGAAGTTGTGCGTAATAATATCGACACCTTTATGGGTGAGCTGGAATCGCGCAAAGACTATTACGCCAATAACGTTGATGAGTTGAAAAAGCTTGTCGACGAAAATCTGGAGAATGTGGCTGATTTTCGCTATATCGGGGCAAGCGTCATGGGTAGCTACTTTCGCAATGCGACCCCGGAGCAGCGCAGTAAGTTTGTAAAAGTTTTCCGCCAGACCCTAATCGATACCTACACCCAGGGTCTGGTGACATTTGACTACGATGAGATCCGTGTTCTGGACAACCAGCGTGCCCAGCGTTATGAAGACCAAGCCAGCGTGGATATGGAAATCGTGGCGAATGATGGCACTATCTATCCCGTCAGCTACAGCCTTCGTCTTTCTGATGGTGAGTGGCGAGTCGTTAATGTCATTGTCAACGGCATCAATCTCGGACTGACGTTCCGCAACCAGTTTGATCAGGCCATGCGTGACAATAACCGCGATTATGATGCGGTCATTGATAACTGGTCGCCTGCAGTGGGCGTTGATGAGCTGGAAGAAGGCGGAAGCGCGTGAATAAGCTTTTCTCGCATCAGGGGGTGGAGCTGGAACAGCGCGGCGATACTCTGTGGGTAAGCGGCGGTGTGGACGCAACGACGGCCGCCGCACTAGCGGCGGCTGGCAGCCAGTGGCTGGCCAACACCAGCAGCCGTGAACTGCGTATCAGTTTTGAAGGGGTCGACAAGGCCAGCAGTGCGGCGCTTAGCGTGCTGCTGGAATGGATGCGCATCAGTCGCCAATATTCCTTCAATATTGTTTCGGTTGACTTGTCGGCGCCGTTGCGTCGGCTGGCTGACTTGGCAGAGTTGGAAACCTTGCTGAAATTTTCTGCACCTCCCGCAGGCGCTGCATGAATTCAATTCTGACTCGCTAGCAGCAGTAATAGTGTCTAATGCAATGGAGCAATCGCCAAAGCGGTTGCTTTTCTTTATCATAAGCCTTGATTTTATGCTGTTTTCAACAGGAGTTTGCTAATGCAACCGAGTGAAGTGAAGGCCTTGCTGGAGTCTCGTCTTGAAGAATGTGAGTTTTTCATTCAGGGCGAAGGCTGCAATTTTCAGGTAACGGCCGTCGGGAATGTTTTTGACGGCCTGACGCCGGTCAAGCGTCAGCAGCTGGTTTATGGTGCTCTTAGCGACGAGATAGCGTCGGGTGCGTTACACGCCATCAGTATCAAGACGTTTACACCGACGCAGTGGGAAAGTGCGCCTGAAAGCGCCCAATAACGGCAGATTCTATGGATAAGTTACTGATTACAGGCAATGGCGTAGTTGACGGTGAGGTGTGGGCCAGCGGTGCCAAGAATGCGGCCTTGCCAATTTTATGTGCCAGCCTGCTGGCCGATGGTCCTGTGGTCATTGGTAATCTGCCTCATCTGCAGGATATTACCACCACCCTGGAGCTACTGGGCAGAATGGGCGTTGAGCCGGTCATGGGCGATAGAATGACCATTCAGCTTGATGGCTCTCAGGTAACCGATTGTCATGCGCCCTATGAGCTGGTCAAGAAAATGCGCGCGTCCATTCTGGTGCTTGGCCCTCTGTTGGCACATTTCGGCCATGCTGACGTCTCTCTTCCGGGGGGCTGTGCAATCGGGTCACGCCCGGTTGATCTGCATATTCGCGGCCTGGAGGCCATGGGTGCCGAGATTCGCGTGGAAAATGGCTATATTCGTGCCCGGGTTGATAAGCGTCTTAAGGGCGCGACGATTTTCTTTGATACGGTGACGGTGACCGGTACCGAAAATCTGTTGATGGCGGCGACCCTGGCAGATGGCACGACGGTACTTGAAAACGCCGCGCGGGAACCTGAAGTGGTGGATCTGGCCGAGTGCCTGATCAAGATGGGCGCGCAGATTCGCGGGCACGGTACGGATACTATCGTGATTGACGGTGTCGAGCGTCTGCACGGCTGCGAACATGATGTGATGCCAGACCGGATTGAAACCGGTACCTTTCTGGTCGCCGCTGCGATGACCCGTGGGCGCGTCAAGGTCACCCGGACCCGCGCGGATATTCTTGAAGCTGTGCTTGCCAAGCTTGAAGAAGCCGGCGCATCCATCACCACCGGAGATGACTGGATTGCCCTGGATATGCACGGCCAGCGCCCTAAACCTGTCAATCTGAGGACGGCGCCTTATCCGGCTTTTCCAACCGATATGCAGGCCCAGTTTGTGGCCATGAATGCGGTTGCTGATGGCAGTTCCAGAGTCGTTGAGACCATTTTTGAAAATCGTTTCATGCACGTTCAGGAACTCAACCGCATGGGGGCTGATATTGCACTTGAAGGCAATACGGCACTGATCAACGGCGTTGAAAAGCTTTCGGGAGCGCCCGTGATGGCCACCGATCTGCGCGCCTCGGCGTCGCTGGTAATTGCCGCCATGATGGCAGAGGGAGACACGCTGGTAGATCGCATTTACCACATTGATCGTGGTTACGAATGCATCGAGGAAAAACTTCAGCAGTTAGGGGCGCGCATTCGTCGTATTCCGGGCTGAGTCATGCACTAACCATTGGCAACCAAGATGAGTAAGCAATTGATTCTAGCGCTCTCCAAAGGGCGAATTCTGCAGGAAACCTTGCCGCTATTGGCCGACGCTGGCATTACCCCTCTTGAAGATCTGGGTAAAAGTCGCAAGTTGTTATTTGATACCAATCTGCCTGAGGTGAAGCTGGTTGTTATCCGGGCGACCGATGTGCCCACCTATGTACAGCTAGGGGCCGCCGACCTTGGGGTGGCTGGCAAGGATGTCCTGCTTGAGCATGGTGAGCAGGGGCTTTATGAGCCACTGGATCTGGAAATTGCCCGCTGCAAGCTGATGACCGCTGGTATCAAGGGAGAATTGCCAGGGCATGCCCGTCGCCGCGTGGCCACCAAGTTTGTCGACGTTGCACGGCGCTACTATGCCGAGCAGGGTATTCAGGCCGAGGTGATCAAGCTGTACGGCGCCATGGAGCTTGCCCCCTTGATGAACCTGGCGGATGAAATTGTCGATATTGTGGATACCGGTAATACCCTACGAGCTAACGGCATGGAGCCACGCGAGCTGATCGCAACTATCAGCACCCGGTTGGTTGTCAATAAGGCCGCCATGACCATGAAGCACCGTCAGATCAAGCCGCTCATTGAGCGCCTGCGAGCGGCGGTCGTTGATCGTCAAAGTACGGCTGTCAGCAACTGATCCACGAGAGCGAATCCGTTATCCATGAGCGAGGTAGCCATGAGCGAAACCATGAGTATGTCATCGGTGGCACGTCTTGCGACCCGTGACGCCGATTTTGATCAGCGCCTTGACGCCTTGCTGGACTGGGAAGGCGTTTCAGATCGCGCTGTCCAGCAGCGCGTGGAAGATATCCTTCACCAGGTCAAGCAGCGCGGCGACGCGGCCGTTGTTGAAGCGACCAATCGCTTTGACCGCCTATCGGTATCCTCCATGCAGGAGCTGTGTCTGTCGCAGGAGCAGCTGGAAACCGCCTATCATGCGCTACCGGCTGACCAGCGCGAGGCACTGGCGGCTGCCGCCGAGCGTATTCGTCGCTATCACGAGCATCAGAAACCGTCATCCTGGCAGTACACAGAAGACGACGGGACTGTCTTGGGCCAGCAGGTGACGCCGCTTGATCGGGCGGGGATTTACGTGCCCGGAGGTAAGGCGTCCTATCCGTCATCAGTGTTGATGAACGCGATTCCGGCGCATGTGGCCGGGGTCAGGGAAATCGTCATGGTGGTACCCACCCCGGACGGCATTCTCAACGATATGGTGCTGGCGGCCGCTTACTTGGCCGGTGTGGACTACGTCTTTACCATTGGTGGCGCCCAGGCGGTTGCCGCCATGGCCTACGGCACCGAAAGCGTTCCACGGGTCGATAAGATTGTGGGCCCCGGCAATATCTACGTGGCAACTGCCAAACGTGCGGTATTTGGTCAGGTTGGGATCGATATGATCGCTGGACCGTCAGAGATTCTGGTGATCTGTGACGGCCAGACCCATCCTGACTGGATTGCCATGGATCTGTTTTCCCAGGCGGAGCACGACGAAGACGCCCAGGCGATTTTGGTCAGCTGGGATGAGGAGCATCTGAATGCGGTCGAAGAAGCCATTGAACGCCTGATGCCAACGCTGGAGCGCCATGAGATTGTGCGTGCCTCAATGCGCAAGCGGGGTGCCCTGATTCAATGTGAGAACCAGCAGGAAGCCCTGACATTGATCAACCGGATTGCCCCCGAGCACCTGGAGCTTTCAGTGAGCGACCCAGACGCCTGGCTGCCCGAGATTCGCCACGCCGGTGCGATTTTTATGGGACGTTATACGGCAGAAGCGCTGGGTGATTATTGCGCCGGCCCAAATCATGTGCTGCCGACCTCTGGCACGGCGCGCTTTTCATCGCCGCTTGGCGTGTATGACTTCCAGAAACGTTCGTCGATCATTCATTGTTCGGCTGATGGCGCCAGTACCCTGGGCGAGGTGGCGTCAGTGCTGGCCAGGGGTGAGTCACTGACGGCCCATGCTCGCTCTGCGGAGTATCGTCTCAAGCGCTAAGGTGACAAGCACTTAGTCAAACTTACTGTCAAGACAGCACAGGCCACCTTAGGGTGGCCTGTGTTTTTTCGGGGTTAGGCGATAGAGCCTTATTCTTCCGCGTTCTGTTCGCTTGGCTCTTCGACCGGTACGCTGGGAATGGGGCGTTCTGCTACCTCAAGGGTCAGATCCTGGCGTTCCCCATTTCTGACAATCGTGACGGGTAGGCGAGTGCCCGGTTTGATGGCGGCAATATTGCTCATGGTGGCGCGGGCATCAAGTACCGGTTGACCATCCACGGCCAGCAATACATCGCCTGGCTGCAAACCCGCCTTGTCCGCCGGGCCACCTTTGATGGCACCGGCAATGATCATGCCTTGGGGGTTGCGTAACCCAAAGGAGGCGGCCAGTTCTCTGGACAGGGTCTGCGCTTCGATACCTAACCAGCCACGAATGACCCGACCTTGAGTGACCAGTTCATTCAACACGCTATGGGCCAGGTTGGCAGGAATGGCAAAGCCGATCCCCTGTGACCCACCTGAGCGGGAAAAAATGGCGGTATTGATACCCACTAGGGCGCCGTTGGGGTTAACCAAGGCGCCGCCCGAATTGCCGGGATTGATAGCAGCATCGGTCTGAATGAAATCTTCATAGGCGTTAATGCCCAGATGGCTGCGACCGGTGGCGCTGATAATGCCCATGGTTACGGTCTGGCCAACGCCAAAGGGGTTGCCGATGGCCAGAGCAACATCCCCAACGGCAGTGTTTTCTGAGTTGCTAAGCTTGATCACCGGCAGGTTGTCCAGGGGGATGCGTAGCACCGCCAGGTCACTTTCCGGGTCAGTGCCGATCACTTCAGCAATTGATTCGCGTCCATCGCGTAACGCGACCTGAATTTTGTCAGCTCCATTGATGACATGGTGGTTTGTCAACACATAGCCATCTGGGCTGACGATAACGCCAGAGCCGAGACTGGATAGCATGCGCTGCTGGCTGGTGGCATCATCGCCATTAAAGAACTGTTCGAAAAAAGGGTCGGAACGCAAGGGGTGGTCGTCGCGGTTGACTACCCGTGAAGAATAGATATTAACCACAGCGGGTGCGGCTGTGTTGACCGCATGGGAATAGCTGACGGGGCCTGTATCACGGTTTAGCGGTTCAGCCTGGGTGATCTCCGGTATGGGGCGCTTTGGAGGGCTGCGGTCAGAGCCGACGGTCGAGACAAAGGCTCTGCCTTCAGACGGCGGCGTGGTGGTAGTGCGTTCCTGCGGAGTAAAAGGGTTAGGAATCTGCTCAGGAAACAACGCCAACAGTAACACCGCCAGTAATATGCCAATGATAACAGGGCCAATATACAGCGTTACATAGCGGTGCATGAATTCTTCCTTGCAGTTAAAGCCTGGTTGAAAATAGTGTTGAACCACAGCCCGCTTTGACTAACCGCGACAGCTGCTGCGATTTAAAGTAAGTATCATAACATTACATCAAGGGGGATTTGTGCATAGCAAAAAAGTAAGTTTAGCGATGCTGATTGACGTAATGTTCGTTTAGGCTAAACCCTATGATTCAACGTAGCAGGAGTGAGAATAGCGCAATGATTGAACGTGAACGCTTGGTAGCGGCCTGTGATCAGGAGCTTAAGGCACCTGACTTCAAGGATTACACGCTTAATGGCCTGCAGATAGAAGGGCGCGGTGAGATACGACGATTGCTTAGCGGGGTGACGGCCTGTCAGGCACTGCTGGATGAAGCCGTTGAATGGCAGGCTGATGCAGTTCTGGTTCATCATGGTTACTTCTGGAAAAACGAACCCGTTGCATTGACCGGTATGAAGCAGCGCCGGATTCGCACCTTGTTAGCCAATGATATCAATCTGTTGGCCTATCACCTGCCTCTCGATGCGCATCCTGTGCTGGGTAACAATGCCCAACTTGCCAAGCGATTTGGCTGGCAGTTTGAATGTTGCCTAGACGGAGAGCAGGGCGAAGGCCTGCTATGGCTTGGGCATACAGCAAAACCATGCACCTTGGCAGAGCTTGAAGACCAAACGGAAAAGGTGTTGAACCGTGCACCGTTAACGATTGAATCAGCCGCCGGAGCCAAGCGTATTGAGCGAATTGCCTGGTGTACAGGGGGTGCGCAGGACATGATTATTCAGGCATTTGAAGGAGGTGCCCAGGCGTTTGTTTCAGGTGAAATTTCCGAGCGAACAACACATCTGGCGCGGGAAATGGGTATCCATTATCTTGCGGCCGGGCATCATGCGACTGAGCGCTATGGGGTTGAAGCGCTGGGTGAATGGTTAGCGTCTCGGTTTGCGATAGAGCACCGCTTTGTGGATATTGATAACCCCGCATGACGTGAAGGCAATGAAGGAGCTGAACTGGCGCTGAGGGTGCTAGCCAGTTCAGCTATGATTCACCTATCAATGATTCACTTATAAATAACACTGGTTCAGTAGCGAGGTGGCTGAGGCGTCTGCTCGCGTTCTTTCAGGCCAAAGTCTTCTGAAAGAGTGCCACTTTTGCCGTCAGCATAATCGCGGGGTACACCGGCTTCCAGGGTGCTGTCCGCTGCTTTTAGAATCGAAGGCTCTGATGAGCCCTTTTGAATGGCGTCGCTCAGATTCAGACGTTGGAGCTTTTCATCATCCAGCTGCCAGTATCGGGCTTCCTGTGCCAGCTGTTGTTCAAGCTGGTGTGCGGTAGTTCGCAAAGTGTCAATATGCTGATGGGCATCAAGCAGATGGGTTCCCATGCGCGCTTTGAGCTCCTCAACCTGGCGTTCGCTTTCCAGTAGCTTCTGTTGCATCAGGTTACTTTCACGATGATTTCTGCTGAGCAAACGATAGCCGAAAACACCAAGAATAATGCCTACCATGACGCCTGACAGAGCAAATATCAGTTCAGAACTTGCTTGCACACTTATCTCCTAACGTCTGGGAATACAATGCGCCGATTAGAACGGCCCATCAATTGGTTACCGAGCTATTATAGTCGCCATCAAGACGTTGAGGTCAATCCATGATGTGCGTTATCAGACGCCAGCGTATAAACTCTTGCCATTAAAATGGCTGGTAACAAAATGGACTGCCGCTGGTGCTGCCAAGGCTGGCCAAGCCAGTAACCACTGACCTGTTGCCTATGGAGACACTGTGACAAGACTTGCACCCCCCATAGAACGGTATCGTGCTGATCTGCAGCGTGATGATTTTCAGTATGATGCTGCTCAGCAAGCCGCTGTTGAACATCTGCAACGGCTGTATGATGACTTGGTGACGGCTCGGCCGCAGCCCTCGGCACCTGCTGGTGGCAAAGGTGTCAAAGCGCGCCTGACAAGCTGGTTCGGGAAAGGTAGTGCCAGTAACTCTTCCTTGGCTAACGAGCCCGCTTTCCAAGGACTTTATTTTTGGGGAGGGGTCGGGAGAGGGAAAACTTATCTGGTGGATACTTTTTATGAGTCTCTGCCATTTGCTGACAAGATGCGTACTCATTTTCATCGCTTCATGCAGCGAGTTCACAATGAGCTTAATCACTATAAGGGTGAAAAGAATCCTCTTCAGCTGATTGCAGGAAAGTTTGCCGCCGAGGCGCGCGTCATCTGCTTTGACGAATTTTTTGTCAAGGACATTACCGATGCCATGATACTGGCCAATCTGCTTGAAGCCTTGTTCGAGAAGGGGGTGGTGTTGGTGGCTACCTCAAATATCGTTCCCGATGACCTATACAAGGACGGCTTGCAGCGAGCGCGTTTCATACCTGCTATCGATCTTTTGAACCGACACTGTGAGGTAGTTAATGTTGATTCAGGGATTGATTACCGTCTGCGAGCCCTCGAACGCGCCGAAATATTCCATTCCCCACTGGATGAAGCGGCGGAAGTCGAACTGCTGCGCAGTTTCCGCGAAATCTCCGGCCACGAAGGGGAGGTGGACGTTCCGTTGGAGGTGAATCATCGTACTATCAAGGCCAAGCGCCTGCATGATGACGTGCTCTGGTGCGAGTTTCTGGAGCTCTGTGATGGCCCGCGTAGCCAGAATGACTACATTGAGCTTGCCCGGGAATTCCACACTGTACTGGTTTCCAATGTCAATCAGATGGGCGCCAGTAACGAAGACCAGGCCAGGCGCTTTATCAATATGGTGGATGAGTTCTATGACCGTGGCGTTAAGTTGCTGATGTCAGCCCAAGTGCCGATTGATGAATTGTATACCGACGGCAGGCTGAACTTTGAGTTTCAGCGAACGCTGTCACGTCTGCAGGAAATGCAGTCACATGATTATTTGGCGCTGGCGCACAAGCCCTGAAGGCTTGCATGGGCTGACCTTGGATAAAAAAATCGGGCTGAGGGTTAACTTGTACGGGCGACTCCTGTAAGATGCCGCCTCGCTTGATGTTGTTGTGATGTGCAGGCAACAGTGCACATTTTAGCAACCAAAAAAAATAGGGATGGTATCTGGCCTGATCAAAGGACACAGATACCCAATCAACTTTAATTGGTGATTTCATCCATGAAGACGTTCAGTGCTAAGCCGCAGTCCGTCCAGCGCGACTGGTATGTTGTCGATGCTACGGACAAGACGCTCGGTCGTCTGGCAACCGAGATTGCTCGCCGCCTGCGTGGCAAGCATAAGCCCGAATTTACACCTCACGTTGATACTGGTGACTACATTGTCGTCATCAACGCTGAGAAAGTACATGTCACGGGTAACAAGGCCAAGGCCAAGACTTACTACCGTCACACCGGTTACCCGGGTGGCCTGCGCTCCATGACGTTTGACAAGATGCTTGATCATGCGCCAGAGCGTATCATTGAGTCAGCTGTCAAAGGCATGCTGCCGAAAGGGCCGCTAGGTCGCGCCATGTACTCTAAACTTAAAGTCTATGCTGGCGCCGAGCATCCGCACACTGCACAGCAGCCGCTTGAACTGAACATTTAAGGAAATCTTCGCCATGACACAGCAGTATTACGGTACCGGGCGCCGCAAGACTTCCACCGCCCGTGTTTTCCTGAAGCCGGGTTCCGGCAAGATCACCGTGAATAACCGCGAACTGGATCAGTACTTTGGTCGCGTTACCGGTCGTATGGTGGTTCGCCAGCCGCTGGAACTTACCGATACGCTTAACCAGTTTGACGTCTACGTCACTGTTGAAGGCGGTGGTGGTTCTTCACAGGCTGGGGCGATTCGTCACGGTATTACCCGTGCGCTGATGGTCTACAATGAAGACCTGCGTCCTGCGCTGCGTGAAGCCGGTTATGTAACCCGCGATGCTCGCCAGGTTGAACGTAAGAAAGTCGGCCTTCGCAAAGCGCGTCGTCGTCCACAGTTCTCAAAGCGTTAATTCCAGCGTTATTCAGTACAACGCTCAGGTCATGCGCCTGGGCGTTTTTTTATGCAATATCATAAAGTTACATGGCATCTACCACCATGGTCAATGGCGGTTGTTCTTGTGTAATGCGCTTTGTTTTTTTAACATAGACAATATTTGATATTCGTCGTCACGGTATACTCTGGTGGCGGTACGGGTAAGCTGATGGGAGAAACCAGAAATGGCAGATAACGGCGTAAACAAAGGTCGGCGCCGCTTCCTTGTTGGTGCCACCTCCGTAGTGGGTGCGGTGGGCGCTGTTGGGGTTGCGGTTCCCTTTGTGGCTTCTTGGCAGCCTAGTGCCAAGGCAAGGGCAGCAGGTGCACCTATTCGAGCAGACATTTCCAAGCTTGAAGTCGGGCAGCGTATGACGGTGGAGTGGCGCGGTAAGCCAGTGTGGATTATCAATCGCTCTACTGAAATGATTGATCGGACTGAGGCGCTGGATACCAGCCGTCTGGCAGACCCTGATTCATCAGTGCCGCAGCAGCCTGCATATGTGACGGGCACACTGCGTTCCGTCAAGCGTGAAATCGGCGTATTGATTGGTATCTGCACACATTTGGGGTGTTCACCACTGTATCGCCCTGAACCGGATGCTGAAGGTGTAGGTGTCGACAATTGGCCGGGTGGTTTCTTCTGCCCGTGCCATGGTTCGCGCTTTGACCTGGCTGGGCGCGTCTTTACCGGTGTGCCTGCTCCCACCAACCTCGAAGTTCCGCCATACCGCTTCGAGAATGACGATTTTATTATCGTTGGCGAAGATGAGGAGGCTGCCTGATGGCTAACCCGAACAAGGCTAAAGCAGAAAGCGGTATCATGCGCTGGGTGGATGACCGCTTTCCTGCGACCCAGATGATGCAGGATCATCTGACCAAATATTATGCTCCCAAGAACTTCAACTTCCTGTACCTCTTTGGTGTGCTGGCGCTTCTGGTATTGATCAACCAGATTCTGACCGGCGTATGGCTGACCATGAGTTACAATCCTTCTGCTGAAGGTGCCTTTGCTTCTATTGAATACATCATGCGTGATGTGGAATGGGGCTGGCTGATACGCTACATGCATACGACGGGTGCATCGGCATTCTTTGTCGTTATCTATATGCACATGTTCCGTGCCTTGATGTATGGTTCTTATAAAGCGCCGCGCGAACTGGTATGGATATTTGGCATGACCATCTATCTTGCGCTGATGGCCGAAGCCTTCATGGGCTATCTGCTGCCGTGGGGTCAGATGTCTTACTGGGGCGCTCAGGTTATTATCTCACTGTTCTCTGCCATTCCGGGCATCGGCCCTGATCTTGCCCAGTGGGTGCGTGGTGACTTCCTGATCTCAGGTATTACTCTGAACCGCTTCTTTGCACTGCATGTGGTCGCGCTGCCTATCGTCATTCTGGCACTGGTTGTGCTGCATATTATTGCCCTGCATGAAGTAGGTTCCAATAACCCGGACGGTGTCGACATCAAGCAGAAGAAAGATGAAACCGGCAAGCCGCTTGATGGCATCGCTTTTCATCCTTATTACACGGTGAAAGACCTTGTCGGTATTGCCATTTTCCTGTTTGTATTCTGTATTGTGGTCTTCTACTTCCCTGAAGGCGGCGGCTACTTTATAGAGAAGCCCAACTTTGAGCCGGCTAACCCGCTTGTCACGCCTGATCATATTGCGCCTGTCTGGTATTTCACGCCGTTCTACGCGATTCTGCGTGCTATTACCTTCTCTGTATTCGGCCTTGATGCCAAGTTCCTTGGCGTGCTGTTTATGGGTGGAGCCATAGCGATACTGTTCGTACTCCCCTGGCTTGACCGTAGCCCGGTGCGTTCCATGCGCTATAAAGGCTGGATATCCAAGGTGATGCTGGCTCTTTTCTGCATCAGCTTTGTTATTCTTGGGGTGTTGGGGGTTTTACCTTCCACTGAAGGCCGCACTCTGTTAGCCCAGGCATGTACGGCCATGTATTTCGCTTTCTTCCTGCTGATGCCGATCTATACCAGGCTGGAGAAGACTAAACCCGTTCCGGAAAGGGTGACTGGCTAATGAAAAAGCAACTATTTGCACTGCTGTTTGCACTGCTTCCAATAACGGCGTTCGCTGCGGGCGGCGCCAGCGTCCCGCATTCCATGGATCCTGACTTGTCCAATAAGGCATCGCTGCAGAATGGCATGAAGTTATATGTCAACTACTGCATGGGTTGTCATTCAATGGAGCACCAGCGTTTTGCGCGCTCAGCAGCGGACATTGGAATTCCGCAGGATCTTGTCGAAGAAAACCTGATCTTTTCGCCGGATCTGGCCTTCAATGATCAAATGCAGATCGCCATGCATAGTGGAGACGGTGAGTCCTGGTTTGGTGTGGCGCCGCCTGATCTGTCGCTGATGAGCCGTCTGCGCGGAACAGACTACATCTACTCGTACCTGTTAGGTTTTTATCGGGATCCTGGGCAGCCGCTTGGCGTTAACAATACGGTGCTTCAGGCGTCGGCAATGCCTAATGTTCTGGAGCCGTTACAGGGGGTCCAGGAGATGGTGTGTGCCGAGACAAATCAGCCGGTAGAAGGACAGTCACCTGATCCATTATCTGGCAAGTATCAATCCTGTGACGTTCTGAAGGTTACCCAGCCAGGTGCCATGGAGCCAGATGAGTTTGAAGAGGCCATTTATGACCTCACCAACTTCCTGGCCTATGCGGGTGAGCCTTCCAAACTGCAGGCTCAGGCATTAGCGCCCAAAGTTCTGATCTTTATCATTATCTTTGGTGTGATAGCTTACTTCCTGAAGCGTGAGTACTGGCGCGATGTTCACTAAATGATCGTTGTTAGATATAAGTAAGAGGTAACCGAAAGGCGCACGGCATTTGCTGTGCGCCTTTCGCGTGTTGAGGCAAAGTCTGTTCCCGCTTTTACCCGCTCGCCTTGGTTGCGTGTTATGATGTCAAGTTGATTTGATGTGAGGATGATTTCATGGGTGTTGTGGCCAAACGGTCGTCGATGATCTTCTATTCGGGCAATGATGACCATTTTAGTCATCGTGTGCGTATTGTATTAGCTGAAAAAGGGGTGACGGTGGATATCGTCGATGTTAACGACGAACAGCCACCGCAGGAACTTGCTGAGCTTAACCCTTATAACAGCGTGCCGACATTGCTGGATCGCGATCTGGTGTTGTATGAATCCAAGGTGATGATGGAGTATCTGGACGAACGCTTTCCACATCCTCCGCTGTTGCCTGTTTATCCTGTGGCGCGGGCGCAAAGCCGTCTGTGGATGCACCGCGTAGAGCGTGAATGGTGCCCGCTGGTGGATACGATTCGTACGGGGAGTAAGAAAGAAGCGGATAAGGCGCGTAAGGAATTACGTGAAAGCCTGGTGGGTATTTCACCTATTTTTGAAGACATGCCTTTCTTCATGAGTGATGAATTTACCCTGGTTGACTGTTGCCTGGCACCGATTCTTTGGCGACTGCCTGAGCTGAATATCGAGCTACCTGAGAAGCAGGTGCAGCCGCTGATTGATTACATGACGCGGGTCTTTGAGCGTGAAACCTTTCAGGCAGCATTGAACGAATTTGAAAAAGAGATGCGCGCTTAACACACATTAACCGCGCCGCCCTGGAGAGTCAGGGGTGGTGCGGGCATTAAAACAGGGGAGCAAGATGCACTCTAGTCGTCCCTATCTGGCAAGAGCACTTTATGAGTGGCTGGTAGATAACGAATTAACGCCTTATTTAGTCGTCGATGCTACTTTGCCTGACGTTGAGGTGCCTCGTCAGTTCGTCCAGAACGGCCAGATTGTGCTGAATGTTGCGCCGAACGCTGTGCGTGACCTTATGATTGAAAATGATGCCATAGGGTTCAATGCCCGCTTTGGTGGCCATCCCATGCAGGTGATGATTCCTATCCCGGCCTTGATTGCCATCTATGCAAGAGAAAACGGGGCAGGTATGGTATTTGGCCATGAGCCTGAACTTGATGCACCAGAAGCTGCGTCCAGTGAGCCTGCGGGCACGGGCAAGGCAAAGGATGCTGACCAAGAGCATAAGCCCGCACTATCAATTGCTGAATCGTCTTCTGGGCTTGGTGACGGTAAAGAGCAAGGCGTTAAGTCTCAGGAAAGCAAGCAAGCTGAGACCAAAGACACCAAGAAAGGCAGTAAAAAGCCGACGTTACGTGTCATCAAGTAAAGGGTTTCCTGAATTCAGTCAGTCATAAAAAAGCCTCAGTTAACTGAGGCTTTTTTATTGGCAACAAGGTAGTGATTTTAGGGATCGGCTGAATCAGGTTAATCCAGATAGTCAAATACCTTGACAATACGCTGAACGCCACGAACGGTGGATACTTCATTGACGATCATGTCAGCTTCTGAGCGAGCGACGATGCCCATCAGGTAGACACTGGCATTTTCTGTCGTCACCTCAATCTTGGAAGAATCGATGCGGTTATTGGTTGCCAACTGACTCACTACGTTGGTGGTTATCCAGCTATCGGTCAGGCGTTGGGCGGCAGGTAAGGTGGCTGCAATGGCAAGTTCGTTATGTACCTTGCTGACGCCGCGAATGTCCTGAGTTACTTGTGTGGCGGTTGATTTAAGCTCTTCGCTGGGTACCTGGCCAACCAGTAGAACCTCACCGTTAAACGCATGCGCCTTGATTCTGGCCTGGGCAAGGCGTCTGTCGGCACGTTTAAGTGCGCTTTCCACTTCGCTGGCAATTGTATTATCAATTGCCACAACGTCGCTTGGTCGCGTGCCGTAATTATTTGGATTATGTGCCGTTTGTGTGGCGCAACCAGCTAACAGCAAAACGGCGGTGATGGCCAAAGCCAGATAAAAGCGTGATGAAGTTTTCTGTAACATATTGAAATCCCTGTAAGTATAAAACCTAAGCCAGTCTGGCTTTCAGGTGTCGTTGACGTGAATAAAGTTTCTTAATAATTAACATTCTACACGACGGCAGCCAACGGCAAGCTTTGCAACGCAAATTAAGTTTTTAAAATAACTGAGTCTGCAACAGAACTGAAGCACTTAGGCGGCTTCGCCAAAAAGTTGTTCATCAATCAAGTCGCACAAGCAGTGAATCACCAATAAATGAACTTCTTGAATACGCGCCGTTGAGGTTGCCGGCACACGAATCTCACAGTCATCCTGGCCTAACAGTGACGCCATATCACCGCCGTCCCTTCCCGTAAGGGCCACGACTGTCATGTCCCGGTCGTGGGCTGCCTGTATGGCCTGGACAATATTGGCTGAGTTACCGCTGGTTGAAATCGCCAGCAAAATATCGCCAGGCTGGCCCAGGGCGCGAATCTGCTTGGAAAAGACTTCGTTGTAGCTATATTCGTTGGCAATCGAGGTCAGCGTGGATGTGTCGGTGGTTAGCGCTAGGGCGGGCAGACTAGGCCGCTCACGTTCAAAGCGGTTAAGTAACTCCGAAGAAAAATGCTGGCTATCACCGGCGCTTCCCCCGTTACCGCAGGTAAGAATCTTACCTTCGCTTACCAGGCACTGCACCATCATCTGGCTGGCAACCTCTATAAAAGGAGGCAATACCTCACTGGCGTAGGTTTTGGTATCAATACTGGCGTTGAAATGACTGATTATCCGAGACTGAAAGTCCATCTGGCCTTCCTGTGTTTTAGCATCAAAATGCGTCAAAGGCGGCTTTGACCCATTCAAAGGAAATATTGGGAGGTGTGCCCGTGGCGGCAAGGATATCAAATCGGCAAGGACAAGACAGCGCATGTCGTGCAAGGTAGATCGTAGCTGCATGAACAAGACGGCGCTGCTTTGTTGGGGTCACGCTTTCTAACGGGTGCCCATAGCGCCAATTTTCGCGATGTTTGACTTCGACAAAAACCAGAGTGTCGCCGTCCTTCATGATCAGATCCAGCTCGCCACCTTTTACAAACTGATTGCGACCTATCAGCACCAGACCCTGCTGCTGCAACCAGTTTGCAGCGCACTGCTCAATCAGTGCGCCGCGTGCTCGTGCCGTTTGAGCGTTACGATTCACCATCAGACAGGAAATCCGGCGTCAGAATCGGAGTGGGAATGCCGTTCTGGAATTTTGCCCACGGGAGCTCACGATAAATCCTACCATCGTTTGTCAGGTTTAACTGTCCGGTAGCGCCAGACATACGCCCACTTTCGATAAAGTTCTGAATATTGGCAGCAATTTCATAGGCATCAACGCTCATGGCCATCAGTCGGAACATCGAAATTTCGCCTTCCTCACGAAAAGTGCGATAGGACTCGTAATGTGGGAGGACTTCCTCTCCGCCCACCGCCGCATCGGGAATCTGCCAGGGAATGTCGACAAAGAATACATCGTCAAGATCCTGATTTAGGCGCGGCTGCAGCGTGCCTTCATGAAGGTGCGAGGTGGCGTAAATGGGCAAATCGGATGCGTAGTAATAATCCAGCGTAGGTGGAACCTGGCGGGCATATTCGGGAAGTGCAAGTAAGAAAAGCGCATCAATATTTTCCAGCTGAGCCCGATCACCACGGACATCAAGCGCTGGTTTGACCGCATTGGCAACGGCATCATCAGGGGCATAACTGACCGCATTGGTAATGCTGCCGCCCGCATCGCTCCAGGCATCCCAGAAAGCTTCCCCCACCCGGCGCCCCCAGTCGTTGTCCGGTACCATGATAGCCATCTGGCGGTGGCCGTCAGACCAGGCGCGTTGGGCGACCTGGCGGGCTTCATCTTCTGCGGACAGCCCAAACTGAATCAGTCTCTTTGCCTGGTTACGTTCACTGCGGCCGTAGTTAAGGGCCAGAGTAGGCAAGAGCACACTTTCTTGTGTTTCAAGTGCCGTTACGTCCTGTTTGCTTAAGGGGCCGATCACAAATTCAACCCCTTGCTGGCGGGCTCTTGTATAGAGCTCATTAAGTGAGGCGTCACTGGTATCAAAAAAGCTCAGCCGGATGGCGTTATTCTGGAGGTCATGATGTGTTCTGATGACGTCTTCAATGGTTGAGGCAATGTTGCTCAGCGCGCCGGACTCTGGCAGGAAAATGCCAATATGACTTATATCGCCCACATCAGCCAAGCCAAGCTGTTCGGCGTTAAACTGATTGGATACAGCCAGCGCCCAACGCCTACGTTCCTGTAATGTCTGCAACTGGTCTGTCGCTAGACTCGGCTCATCATCAAGGATATCAGTTGCACGTAGCACTTGTTCAGGCTGATCAGCGGTTTGTGCCATGGCAGAATAGAACAGTGCCCAGCGAACCCGGTCTTCCATCAACAGGAGGCTTTCATCAATGTTGCCTGCTGTTTCAAAGGCTAATGACTGCTGACCTTGACGGGCAAAAGAGAAGGCTGCCTCCAGGCGTGTTCTGACAGCCTGTTCGGGAGCTTGCCGTTCCGCTTCGCGCAGCAGTTGCTCGGCATTGGGGGGCGCGCGGTCAACCACGTCAGGCGGTGACGGTTGGCTGGCGCAACCGGCGAGAAAAAGCGCCGTCAATACAATGCTAAATAAGCCACGATATAACTGTTTCATGTATCCTTCCTTAGTTTTCAATGGCGCTACCGCTTTATGGGTGGTACATAAATTAATGGTATACAACAGGTGACGACGCAAGGGTTAACCGGCTTTTAATACACGCGTCGCGCTGTCAGAAGCTGCCATCAACAAATCCGTTTATGACGTCATTTGTCTTAAATAAGTCTGCTCAGGAGTGATGATGACGAAGGTGAAGCTGAACGCAGCATCTCAAGGTACATTGTACGTGGTTGCAACACCAATTGGGAATTTGGAAGACCTTTCCGCACGGGCAGTCAGAGTGCTGGGTAGCGTGTCCTTGATTGCGGCAGAAGATACCCGTCATACCGGCCGGCTACTGACGCATCTGGGTATCAATGTTGCCATGCTGTCCTTGCATGATCATAACGAAAAACAGCGCCTTGAGCAGCTTGATGCTTATTTGCTGGCAGGTCAGAGCATTGCATTGGTGAGCGATGCCGGAACGCCATTGATCAGTGACCCCGGTTTTACCCTTGTTCACGAGTTGCGAGCACGTGGGCGCACCATTGTGCCTGTACCGGGCGCATCGGCTTTGATAACTGCACTGAGTGCTGCTGGTATTGCAACTGATCGTTTTACTTTCAATGGCTTTTTGCCTGCCAAGCCCAAGGCGCGCCTTCAGGCGTTGGAGGCGATCAAACCGCGTGAAGAGACCCAAGTGTTCTATGAATCACCTCACCGCATCATGCATACCCTGGCGGCTATGGCCGAGGTGCTTGACCAGCGCCGTGTCGTGGTGGCCCGAGAGCTGACTAAAACCTTTGAAACGTTTCTGTCAGGTTCGCCAGCAGCTTTGCTGGCAGAAATGCACAGCGACCCCAATCAGGCGCGAGGTGAATTTGTCATCATGATTGAAGGAGCACCAACCAGTGAACCGCAAACAGCGTTGGCTTTTTCTGAGGATGTGTTGCTGGAAGCCCTGCTTGGTGAGGGCGTTGGCGTCAAGCAGGGAGCTGCTGTGGCCGCGCGTTTGCTCGGTGGGCGCAAGCAAAACTGGTATACAAAATTGCAGGCAATCAAAAGCGGTGATTGAGGCAGAGCGGGGGCGCTGGTATGCTTGCGCTCGGAGTTGGCCAGACAGTCGCCGCCGCGCCTTGTGTGCGGGGGAGGAAAGTCCGGGCTCCATAGGGCAGAGTGCCAGGTAACGCCTGGGCGGCGTGAGCCGACGGAAAGTGCAGCAGAGAGTAGACCGCCTAAGCCTTTCGAGGCCGGTAAGGGTGAAAGGGTGCGGTAAGAGCGCACCGCACGGCTGGTAACAGTGCGTGGCAAGGTAAACCCCACTCGGAGCAAGACCAAATAGGGACCCAATGGCGTGGCCCGCGCTGGGTCCGGGTAGGTTGCTTGAGCGCTGCGGTGACGTAGCGCCTAGAGGAATGGCTGTCTTAGACAGAACCCGGCTTATCGGCCGACTCCCCCTCTTTTTTGATCAATAACATATTAATATGTAAACAATGTTTGCATATGCCACGCTTGTCTTTGCTGACGGGTATCGTGTTCATTTTAAGTGTGAGAACCAGATGTCATCACCCGAAGCGGGAACTACCGCTGACCCCTTTCGTCATACCAGTGTACTGCTGCACGGTGCTATTGACGCTCTGGTGCAGGATCCAAATGGCGTCTATCTTGATGGCACCTTTGGACGTGGGGGGCACTCGCGGCTGATTCTGGAACATTTGAACCCTGACGGGCGTCTTATAGCCCTCGATCGAGACCCCGAAGCCATCAAGGCTGGACAACAAATTACGGATCAACGTTTTTTGCTGGTACAACGTGATTTTGCCCGTTTAGGTGAAGTGGCGAGAGAGCAGGGCGTTCACGGTCAGCTATCCGGCGTCCTGTTGGATATTGGCGTTTCTTCACCACAGCTTGATGATCCCTCACGTGGGTTCAGTTTCATGCGCGATGGCCCTCTGGATATGCGTATGGATCCTACCCAGGGTGAAAGCGCTGCTGAATTTCTGGCCCATGCCCGTGAGGCGGAAATTGCCCGAGTGTTCAAAACCTACGGCGAAGAGCGTTTTGCCAAGCGGTTGGCCCGTGCGGTGGTTGATCGGCGTTCACAGCGGCCTTTCACGCATACGCTGGATCTGGCCGAGGTTCTGAAAACCGCGCATCCAGCCTGGGAAAAGGGCCGCCACCCTGCCACCAAGGCTTTTCAAGGGTTGAGAATTTTTCTTAATGGTGAACTGGAGCAACTGGATGCCGCTCTTGACGAGGCGCTTGAAGCATTGGCACCCGGCGGGCTTCTTGTAGTGATCAGTTTTCACTCTCTGGAAGATCGCCGGGTAAAACGTTTTATTCGCTATCACGTCCGCGGGGATACTCATCTGCCCCGCGGTGTGCCGATCCGAGACGATCAGTTGAACCGTCGCCTGGAAGCCGTTGGTAAAAGCCAGCGGCCCAACGCAGTGGAAGTCGCCGACAACCCGCGCGCCCGCAGTGCTGTGATGCGAGTCGCCAGAAAACGAGCTTAGACATGGAGAAAGTTGGCCTTGGACAATGGATTATGTCGATGCGTACAGAGTGGCCCTTTCGCCTGCACCTGGGGCTGTGGCCCATTCTGACGTGCCTGCTTTTTGCGGCCTGTTTGACGACTGGGTTAGCCATTGTCGCTACTACCCATCAAACGCGTATGCAGTTTGCTGAATGGCAGCGTCTGAATCAGGAAAAAAACCAGCTCAATACAGAGTGGGGGCAGTTGCTGCTCGAGGAGAGCACCTGGTCATCTCCCGTGCGCATTGAGCGTATCTCTGCTGAGCGCCTGGATATGCGCATTCCCGATGTACATGATGTTGAGGTGATCCAGCCGTGACAGTGCAATCTAACCGCGACGTCAGGCGCAACGCTCCGGTGGCTTCGCCACTGCGCGGTGGGCGGTTTCTCCTGGTGGTTGTGGCAATCCTGCTAGTGGCGGCTGTATTGATTGGGCGTGTCACGCTGTTGCAGTTGGTTGACCGACCTTTTTTGCAAAGCCAGGGCGATGCGCGAACCCTGCGTCACGAGACCATTCCCGCCCATCGCGGAATGATCACGGATCGCAACGGTGAGCCGCTGGCTATTTCCACGCCCGTGGTGACGCTCTGGGCGAACCCCCAGGAGTTGCCTGAGGATGGCATTCAGCAAGTTGTACTGGCCCGTGAGTTAGGGATCGGCCTGGACGCGCTTCAGGCACGTATTGAACGCTTTAGTGAACACGAATTCATGTACCTGCGCCGCCATATGACGCCTGACGATGCACAGCGCGTGCTTGATTTGCGTATGTCCGGTGTTTATTCCCGTCCGGAGTACAAACGTTACTATCCAGCCGGTGAGGTGGCAGCCCAGATATTAGGGGTCACCAATGTGGATGATCAGGGGCAGGAGGGCATGGAGCTTGCCTACCAGCCCTACCTCGCCGGACATACCGGCCAGAGGCGGATCATTCAGGATCGTCGTGGTCGTCTGGTCAGGGAGTTAGGGGTGGTCAAGGAAGCCCAGCCTGGCGGCGAATTGGTGCTATCGATTGACCAGCGCCTGCAGTATATGGCGTACCGGGAATTGCGCAGCGCGGTGCTGGAAAACGAGGCTGACGGCGGTGTTGCCATCATGATGGACGTGCGCAATGGCGAAGTGCTGGCCATGGCCAATTATCCGTCTTATAACCCCAATAATCGCGCTGGGCTTGACCCGCAAGGGTTACGCAACCAGGCAGTCGTGGACGTGTTTGAACCAGGTTCGGTCATGAAACCGTTGGCGATGATGGCCGTGCTGGAAAGCGGCCAATTTTCGCCCGACAAGGTCATTGATACCTCGCCTGGGTGGATGCGTATTGACCGGTTTACCATTCGTGATATTCGTAACTACGGCAAACTGGATTTTTCCGGTATCCTGGAAAAATCATCCAATATTGGTATGTCGAAACTGGCGCTGCAGATGCCTGATACGGCCATTTGGGAAAAATATAATCAACTGGGTCTGGGGCAGGCGCCAGGCACCGGCTTTCCTGGTGAGTCCGCAGGCAGCTTGCCTGCACCGATTCACTGGTCGCGTAGCGAAAGGGCGGCACTTTCTTACGGATACGGGCTATCTGTATCGCCTTTGCAGCTGGCGAGCGCCTACACGGCCATTGCCAACAAGGGCATACGCATGTCGCCTTCCTTGCTGCGCTTGAACGATACTCCGCAAGGGACTCAAGCAGTGGCATCAGGTGTTGCAGAACAGCTTCTCGGCCTTCTGGAAACGTCGGTAGGCCCCAATACGGGCGGGCGGCGCGCCAGAGTGGAAGGTTATCGCGTTGCAGGCAAAACAGGGACGGTGCGCAAAACAGACGCGTCAGGCTATTCACAAACCGCATATCGGAGTGTTTTTGCGGGTATTGCGCCGGTTTCCGACCCCAGAGTGGTCACGGTTATCATGATTGATCATCCCAAAGCTGGTGATATTTACGGCGGCGCCGTCGCGGCCCCGGTGTTTTCGAGCATCACTGGCAACGCACTACGCCTGCTGGACGTGCCACCCGATGATGAATCAATTTAACAAGGAAATGCTATGACAATACCCTCTCGCGATCTCATACAGGCATTGCAGCAGGTCTGGCCCGGTTCGCAACTGCCTGAAATGTTGCCCGAATTGCCTGATCATGTGCGCCTGGTAACCGATTCGCGCAGGGTGCAGTCAGGCGATGTTTTTGTAGCAATACCCGGAAGCCAGCAGGATGGGCGTGATTTCATTGATGCTGCCGTTGAGGCAGGGGCTGCACTGATATTGAGCCACACACGTAATAGTGAGGTTACCTGTGAAGGTGCGGTTTTGACCCTGCCGCACCTTTCTCTGCGCCTGGGTGAATTGGGGCGTACGTTGTTTGATGTGCCTGAAGGACTCGATGTGATTGCGGTGACCGGCACCAACGGCAAAAGCTCGGTGACCCATTACATCGCCGAGCTGAGCGACCGTTTAGGGACGCCGGCCGGTGTGATCGGAACCCTGGGGGTTGGGCGCAGTGGCGCGCTTGCAGAGAGTGGCCTGACAACCCCTGGCCCGCTGGCACTGCAGGCCACCCTGGGTAGCCTGGCTGCACAAGGGGTCAAGCGTGTGGCGCTGGAGGCATCTTCCCATGCGCTTGACCAGAATCGTCTTGATGCCGTTGATGTCAGGGTCGGGGTGTTTACCAACCTGAGCCGCGACCATCTGGACTACCACGGCAGCATGGCGGCCTATGCGGCGGCCAAGGCCAAGCTGTTCCGTCGGGCGGAGCTGTCGCTGGCGGTAGTGAATGGTGACGATCCGCTGGCCCGCCTGATGCTTTCCGGTTGCGCTGAAAAGGTGCGTGTCCTGGCCAGCGGCCAGGATGAGGCGGTGACCCTCAGAGTGTTGGAATGGCACCCGCATGCTGACGGCCAGCAGGCGGTTATTGCCACACCGGATGAAGAGAAAGTGCTGGATCTTGCGCTGATGGGGCGCTTCAACCTGGATAACGTCTTGCTGGCCATGGCAACGCTTTATGGTCTGGGTGAAACAATTGATGATCTGGTAGCCGCGGCCAAAACGCTCAAGCCTGTGCCAGGTCGCATGGAGCTCTATCGTCAGCCGGGCGCCCCGAGCGTGGTGGTTGACTATGCACATACGTCCGACGCCCTGCATAATGCCCTGGTGGCATTGAATGCCCATCTGGGTCGCAAGGCCAGACTGTGGTGCGTGTTCGGCTGTGGAGGAGACCGGGATGTTGGTAAGCGGGCCGAAATGGCCAAAGAAGCCGAGCAACATGCAGAGATCGCTGTGGTGACAGATGATAATCCGCGCAAGGAAGCCCCTGAGACAATTCGTGCAATGATCATGGCAGGCTTCAGTGACGCCAGTATTGCTGACGAGAAGGTGGTGGAGATTGCTGATCGCCGTCAGGCCATTGCCTACGCGGTGGCTCAGGCAGCTAGTGACGATGTCATCCTGGTGGCCGGTAAAGGGCACGAAGCGTATCAGGAAATCAATGACGTGCGGCATCCCTACCTGGACAGCGAAGAGGTACGAAAGGCACTGGCAAGGCGGAATGACGCATGCAATTGACGCTGGGAGAAATTGCCAAGGCAGTGGGTGGGAAATGCCCTCCAGGCGCTGCAGAGCAAAAGATAACCTCGGTGGTCACCGATTCCCGCCATATCGTGCCAGGCTGCCTGTTTGTGGCACTCAAGGGCGAACGCTTTGACGGCCATGCCTATGTAGACGAGGCGTTCAGACAGGGGGCTGGCGCGGCGCTGGTCTCAGAGCATGTGGACAGCCCTGAAAATTTTCAGCTGGTATGTGCGGATACCCGCCTGGCGCTGGGTCTGCTGGCACGCTACTGGCGTCAGCAGTGGTCATCCGGGCCGCTGGTGGCGATAACCGGTAACAGTGGCAAGACAACCGTCAAGGAAGTGAGCGCAGCGCTGCTGCAGGCACTGGGGCCGGTACACGCGACGCGTGGTAATCTTAACAACGATTTTGGAGCTCCCCTGACCTTGCTCGGGTTGAGTGAGCAACATCGTGCGGCGGTGGTGGAGCTGGGTGCCAACCATATTGGTGAAATTGCCTGGACGACCCTGCTGACCCAGCCTCGGGTGGCTGTCATCACCAATGTCACCGGTGCTCATGTGGGTGAATTTGGCGGTATGGGCATGATTGCCCAGGCGAAAGGCGAAATTCTCAATGGATTGCCCACCGATGGTGTGGCGGTTCTGAACCACGATGACCATTACTTTCCATTCTGGCAGCAGTGTGCATTGCCGCGTCGAATCATCAGTTTTGGTTTTCATCCTGCGGCTGATGTCACCGCTACTTCACTGACCTGTGACCCTGAAGGGCGTTATGGCTTTGAACTTCGTTGGCAAGGCAAGGTCTTGGGTAGGGTCTCGCTGGCATTGATCGGCCGTCATAATGTGCTCAATGCGCTGGCATCAGCTGCCGTCGCGCTGAGTCTTGAGATAGCACCAGACGATGTGGTCAAACGGTTGAGTGATTTGCAGTCGCTGCCGGGGCGGTTGAACCTGGTGCCGGGGGTGAGAGGAAGCCGGTTGCTGGATGACTCCTACAACGCTAATCCCGGAGCCGTTAAGGCTGCGCTGGATACGCTGATGAGTTTTTCCGGGCCGCGCTGGTGCGCGCTGGGCGCCATGGGGGAGTTAGGCACGGAATCTGCGGCGCTGCATGCTGAGGTGGGGGCTTATGCCGCCGCAGCCGGAGTAGATACGTTGGTAACGCTAGGGGATGCAGCGCAGGCTGCTAGTCAGGCATTCGGCAGTGGTAAACATTTCGATGACTATGCTGATTTACAGACATATCTCGTTGAACACCTGCCATCAGATGCCAATCTGTTGATCAAAGGCTCTCGTAGTGCAGGGATGGAGCGACTGATCGCCGCCCTGCGCGTAGATAAAAAATAAGGTAACCGCCGCTCATGTTATTTCATTTGGCGAATTTTCTAAGTCAGTTCCAAAGCGCATTTCAGGTCTTTAACTATCTGACATTACGCGTCATTCTCGCCGCCTTGACGGCTTTACTGCTGTGTCTATGGCTTGGCCCCTGGGTCATTCGTCGTCTGGTGGAAGGGCAGATTGGCCAGGCCATTCGTGATGATGGCCCGCAATCACATCTCTCCAAGGCAGGAACGCCTACCATGGGCGGTGCGATGATCCTGATTGCCATGGCAGTCAGTACCCTTTTATGGGGCGACCTGACCAATCTATATGTGTGGATTGTGTTGGGCGTTACGCTCGGTTTCGGCGCCGTTGGCTGGGTGGATGACTATCGCAAGGTAGTTGAAAAGAACCCACGGGGTCTGCCGGCACGCTGGAAATATTTCTGGCAATCGGTGGTCGGGCTTGGGGCGGCGGTTGTTCTTTACTGGACAGCCAGCACGCCGGTTGAAACCAGTTTGCTGGTGCCACTGTTCAAGGATTTTGTGCTGCCGTTAGGCGTTTTTTACATCGTTCTGACCTACTTTGTGATTGTTGGTAGCTCCAATGCGGTCAACCTGACCGATGGCCTGGACGGGCTGGCAATCATGCCGACTGTGTTGGTCGCGATGGGGTTGTCGATCTTTGCCTACGCGAGTGGCAACGCTGTCTTTGCCAACTATCTGCATATTCCCTTTATTACCGGCACCGGTGAGCTGGCAGTGTTCTGTGCCACCATCGCTGGCGCGGGGCTGGGATTTTTGTGGTTCAACACCTATCCGGCCCAGGTGTTTATGGGCGATGTTGGGGCGCTGGCGCTGGGGGCGGCCCTGGGGGTGGTCGCGGTTATCGTACGCCAGGAAATTGTCCTGTTTATCATGGGCGGCATTTTCGTGCTGGAAACCATCTCCGTCATTCTTCAGGTAGGTTCTTACAAGCTGACTGGCCGGCGCATCTTCCGTATGGCACCGCTGCATCATCATTACGAGCTGAAAGGCTGGCCTGAACCGCGGGTTATCGTGCGCTTCTGGATCATCACTGTCGTGCTGGTGCTGTTGGGGCTGGCCACCCTGAAGATCCGCTAGGAGACCCAGATGCTGCGTATTCCCCAAGGAACAACGCTGGTGGTAGGGCTAGGGGTGTCCGGTCAGGCGATCTGCCGCCATCTGGCCCGGTTGGGCAGACCTTTCATGATTGCCGATACCCGCAATAAGCCCCCTGGGCTTGAAACCATAAAACAGCGTTATCCTGAGGTTGAGGTTTACTGTGGGCCGCTGACCGGACTGGATCTTCAGGAGGCTGAGGAGGTGGTGCTTAGCCCAGGCGTTGACCCGGGTACGCCAGGCCTTGAAGGCTTGCAGGAGACGATCAATCCGCGCACGGGTGAACCTCGCCTGGTGGGTGAAATCGCCCTGTTCAAACGCGCTGCCAAAGCGCCGGTTGTGGCGATTACCGGTTCCAATGCCAAATCTACCGTCACCACCCTGGTGGGTGAAATGGCACAGGCCTCGGGTATCAAGGCGGCGGTAGGTGGCAATTTGGGAACGGCGGCTCTGGATTTACTGGCAGATTGCCCCCACGCGGAGCTTTATATTCTGGAGCTTTCCAGCTTCCAGTTGGAAACCAAACCCGCGCTTGGCGCGTTATGCAGCGTGTTTCTCAACCTGAGTGAAGACCATCTTGATCGCCATGCTGGAATGAATGCTTATGGCGCTGCCAAGCGGCGCATTTTTATTGACGCATCCAGCGCTGTCGTCAACGGTGATGATCCGGCGACCTGGCCTGAAGCAGGGCATACGCCGCCAAACATCAGCCGGTTTACCCGCGGCACCCCCGGGCAAGGCAATCAGTGGGGGCTGGGCAAGCAAGATGGCGAGGTGCTGCTGATGCAGGGCCAGCACCCATGGATAAGGGCCAGTGAGCTGGGCATGAGCGGTGAGCACAACCTCCTCAATGCGCTGGCAGCACTGGCCGTTGGTGAACACTGCGGTTTCAAGCGCGATGCCATGCTGCAGGTGCTGCGTGATTTCAAAGGTCTGCGTCATCGTAGTCAGCACGTGGCAAAGGTCAATGGCGTGACCTGGATTAATGATTCCAAAGGCACCAATGTAGGAGCCACTCTGGCCGCCATTCAAGGTATCGGCCCGCAGCTTAACGGCAAGCTGATTTTGCTGGCAGGCGGAGTCGGCAAGGGCGCGGATTTTTCGCCCCTGGCTGATCCCCTGGCCGCTTACGCCCGTCAGGTGCTGCTGTTTGGCAGAGATGCCGAGCAGCTTGAAAAAGCTTTGGGTGAGCATATCGAAACCCACCTTATGGATGACTTGCCAGACGCCATGCAAGCTGCCTATGAGCTGGCCCAGCCGGGTGATTGCGTGCTGCTGTCTCCGGCCTGTGCAAGCCTTGATCAATTTATTGATTATCAGCAGCGTGGCGATGTGTTTTGTCAATGGATTGAAAGCAGGCAACGCCCGGCCGGAGGGCCATCATGAAGCCAATGTTCAAGCAGCTGCATGCCAAGGTCACCACCCGTCATCTTAGCTGCGATATCTGGCTGGTCATGACGGCAGCGGCCCTGGCGGCCATCGGTTGGGTAATGGTCAGCTCAGCCTCGATTGGCCTGCTTGACAACAGCTACCACTATGCCCGTCAACACGGTTTGTACCTGGCAATATCGCTAATGGCCACTGTGCTGGTGGTCAGCCTGCCAACAGAGGCCTGGCGCCAGAATGCTGGCTTGTTGATGGTGATCAGTATCGTGATGTTGCTGCTGGTGCTGTTTATTGGTCAGGAGGTGAACGGCAGTACCCGCTGGATTGCTCTGCCAGGGCCGCTGCCCAGTATCCAGGTGTCCGAGTTTGGCAAGTTGGGGTTGATCGTTTATATGGCGGCATTCATGAGCCGATTTGCGCTTGAGTTACGCCAGCATCACTTGAGTATCATGCGCCCGTTAATGATTCTGGCGGTTCCAGGGGTGTTGCTGCTCAAGGCGCCGGATTTCGGAGGGCTAGTGGTTTATACCGTCTGTGTGATCGGGATGCTGGTCATGGCGGGGGCGTCTCTGGTGATTATTGTCGGCATCACTATTCTGTTGGGCGCTGCCTTTGCTCTTTTGGTGGTTATGGAGCCTTATCGACTGGCGCGCTGGACGAGTTTTCTTGACCCCTGGGCTGATCAGTTTGCCACCGGTTATCAGCTGACCCAGGCGTTGATTGCCTTTGGTCGTGGTCAGGTGACCGGCACCGGGCTGGGGAACAGCGTGCAAAAGCTCCACTACCTGCCTGAGGCGCATACCGATTTTATCTTCGCTGTACTGGCGGAAGAGATGGGCATGTTGGGAGCGATCAGCCTGATCATTCTGTTCACCCTGTTTGTTTTGCGCGCTTTGCTGATTGCCCGGCGCGCAGAGCTTGCCGGGCATCTGTTTGGCGCTTATGTGGCTTACGGCATTGCTTTCGTGATTGCTGCCCAGGCTTTTATCAATATGGCCGTCAGCTCCGGCCTGCTGCCGACCAAGGGCTTGACCCTGCCCTTGATCAGTTATGGTGGGTCAAGCCTTCTGGTAACGGGCGTGATGATCGGGCTTTTATTACGTATCGATGTGGAAACACGCCAGCGCCCGAAGCGTGCCCCCATCGCCAGGCCGATGCGTCGCCAGCCACGGCTTTGATGACGCTATTAATGATAATGCCCCAATGATGATGGAGACTGATGATGACGGCAGGACAGCGCGTATTGATTATGGCAGGGGGAACCGGCGGGCATGTCATTCCCGCGCTGTCGCTTGCCAAGGCGCTGCGCCAGCAGGGTGTGGAAGTGGAGTGGCTGGGAAGCCCGCGAGGAATTGAAAACCAGCTGGTCCCAGCCGCGGGAATTACGCTGCACCAGCTGAAAATCAGTGGCCTGCGTGGCAATGGTCTGGCGGGCTGGTTGAAGGCACCGGTGAACATCTGTCGAGCAGTGGGTGAGGCGCGGCGCATTATTCGCCACTTCAACCCGGATGTGGTGGTTGGTCTGGGAGGTTTTGCCAGCGGGCCGGGGGGCATCGCCGCCTGGCTGACCCGCACCCCTCTGGTCATCCACGAACAGAACGCAGTAGCGGGGCTTACCAATCGGGTCTTGAGCTATCTGGCTAAAAAAACCTACGCGGCCTTCCCTCAGGCGTTTGGATCGCGGGCGGAAGTGATCGGCAATCCGGTACGCGATGAGATTGCAGTACTCGGCGAGCATCCCCGTCAGGCGGAGGACATGCGCGGCCGGCCTCTGCGCCTTCTGGTCGTGGGTGGCTCCCTGGGAGCTGTCGCGCTGAATGAACGTCTGGCCCCGGCGCTGGCTGAACTGCAAGTAGCCATTCGCCCTGAGGTCTGGCATCAGGCGGGTAAGAATCGTGAAGAGGCTACCCGTGAGCGCTATGCCGAATACGCTGTTGACGCCCGGGTGAGTGCTTTTATCGATGATATGGCGGCGGCCTATCAATGGGCCGACCTGGTGGTCTGCCGCTCGGGCGCTTTGACCGTTGCCGAGTTGGCCGCCGCCGCTAAACCAGCCTTGTTTGTGCCTTTTCCCCATGCGGTCGATGATCATCAGACGGTCAACGCCCAGGCGCTGGTCAGCGAATCAGCAGCGGTCTGCGTGATACAGTCTGAATTGACCCAGGAACGTTTGCTGAGTGAACTTAAACAACTGTTATCCCCTGATGTGCTGGCAGCCAAAGCGGCCAATGCACGTCGGGCGGCTTATCTGGATGCGACAGAGCGGCTGATGCAAGGCTGTTTAATGCTTGCTGACAAGGAGCATATGCGTGACTGAAGAAAAACTATCGGAAGCTTCCCCGTCAGGCCGTATCAGTGGCCCTGGCATGCGACGTATCCGGCGAATCCATTTCGTCGGAATTGGTGGTGCAGGGATGTGTGGCATTGCCGAAGTGCTGGCCAATCAGGGCTATCAGGTCAGCGGTAGCGATCTGAAAGTCTCTCCCGTGGTGGAGCGTTTGCGTGACTGCGGAGTAACGGTGGCGATTGGCCATGCGCAGGATAACGTGGTGGGGGCTGACGTTGTGGTGGTATCAAGCGCCATTGATGCCACCAACCCGGAAATCCACTGGGCCTACGAGCACCGCGTACCCGTCGTCAGGCGGGCAGAAATGCTGGCAGAGTTGATGCGCTTTCGCCATGGTATTGCCGTGGCCGGTACTCACGGCAAAACCACCACCACCAGTATAACTGCGACCCTGCTGGCTGAAGGTGGGCTTGACCCGACCTTTGTGATTGGCGGCAAGTTAACCAGCGCAGGCACCAATGCCCGGCTGGGCGAGGGTGATTATCTGGTGGCAGAAGCCGATGAGTCGGATGCTTCATTTCTGCATCTGCAGCCTTTGGTATCGATTGTCACCAATATTGATGCTGATCATATGGCGACCTATGGAGGCGATTTCGAGCGCCTGAAAACCACCTTTATCGAATTTCTGCACAACCTGCCGTTTTATGGTCTGGCGGTGCTATGTCTGGATGATAGTCATGTACGTGAGCTGTGTGATCAGGTTAAACGCCAGTTTGTTACCTATGGGTTTGCTGCTGACGCTGACTATCGCATCACTGATTTTACCCAGCATCAGGGTGACGTCACCTTTACGGCGTTACGCCCCGGTAATGCTTCCCCCCTGAAGGTACGCCTGGCCATGCCGGGTAAGCACAACGCCTTGAATGCCATGGCGGCCATCGTGGTTGCCACCGATGCTGGCGTGAGTGATGCGGCGATTTTACGTGGGCTGGAAAATTTTGCCGGGGTAGGGCGGCGCTTTCAGGTGCACGGTCATTTTGCTCTACCCGGACAGGGCGGAGACGTCATGCTGGTGGATGATTATGGTCACCATCCCCGTGAAGTTGATATGGTCATTCAGGCCGTCAGGGCCGGTTGGCCTGATCGACGTCTGGTGATGCTCTACCAGCCCCACCGCTACACGCGTACGCGGGATCTCTATGAAGACTTTGTACGCGTTCTATCGAAGGTCGATACCTTGGTGCTGCTGGACGTCTACAGTGCGGGAGAAAACGTTATCCCCGGCGCTGAAGGGCGTTCACTGGCAGGGTCGATTCGTCAGCGCGGTGAAATTGATCCGCTATTTGTCGAAAGCAAGCAGGAGCTGCCGGGTATCTTGCAGAATGTATTACGTCCGGGTGATATTTTGATAACCCAGGGAGCGGGGGACATAGGCGGTATTGCCCAGTCGCTTGCTCAGGCACAGTTAATGCTTGATGAGGTGTCATTTTGAGCAGTCGTTCAGCTATGCAAAAAGCCAGTGCGTCAGCAGCAGATGCACAGGGAAACAGTGTTGTTGTTGTCTATGGTGGCACATCAGCAGAGCGGGATGTCTCGCTGAAAAGCGGCCAGGCGGTTCTTGCGGCACTGCTGCGTCAGGGAATTGACGCTGTGGGCTATGACCCTTGTGAAGCTGGGCTGACAGGCCTTGAACGACTGGCTCCTGAGCAGGTATTTATCGCCCTGCATGGGCGCGGTGGAGAAGATGGCTGCCTGCAGGGAGCGCTTGAGCTGCTGGGTATCCGTTATACCGGCAGCGGCGTCCTGGCGTCTGCACTCGGAATGGACAAGCAGCGCACCAAGCAGGTCTGGCAGGCCCTGGGGTTACCCACCCCGGAGAGCGTTATTCTCAGTGGATCAAGTGACTGGCAGAGTGTCGTTGAACAGCTAGGGTTGCCGCTGATCGTCAAGCCTGTACATGAAGGTTCTACCTTGGGGATTACCATCGTAAATTCCCGCGACGAGCTGGTATCTGCCTACCATGAAGCGGCACGTTTTGATGCCCAGGTTATGGCTGAGCGGTTTGTGGTCGGTGATGAATACACGGTGGCGCTGTTAGGTGAACAGGTACTGCCAGCCATTCGCGTTGAGGTGCCTGGGGGCTTCTATGATTACGAGGCCAAGTACCTCTCCAATACCACCCAGTACCATCTGCCCTGTGGCCTTTCAGGCGAAGACGAACAAGCCTTGGCTGAGCTTTGCCAACAGGCGTTTGCCGCTATTGGCGGCAGCGGTTGGGGGCGTGTTGACGTGATGCGCGATGCCGATGGCCAGTTCTGGCTGCTGGAAGTCAACACCGTCCCCGGCATGACCGATCATAGCCTGGTTCCTCAGGCAGCTGCCCATGCAGGTATCGGGTTTGATCAGCTGGTGGTGGAAATTCTCGCCACGGCTGGTTGGCAGGGTGATCATGAAGCGGCGTAGCAGTTGGCTAGGCCTGGCTTTATTGGTGTTGCTGCTGGTTGCGGGCGGGCGAGCGCTATGGTTATGGCTTGATCGGCCGATTGAGCGCGTCTCCATTCGCGGAGACTGGGATTATGTCAACGCTGACTACCTGCGCACCCAGCTGGCTCCTTTGGTGAATAACACGACCTGGCTGTCTGCGGACCTTGGCAAATTGCGCGATGATGCACTGGATATTGGTTGGCTGTATGAAGTCCGACTATCCAGAGAGTGGCCTGATACCCTGGTGTTTGAACTGGTCGAACAGCGTCCCGTGGCCCGTTGGAATGACCGCTATTTGCTCAATGAACAGGGTGTTCCCTTCGTTTTTGCGCCAATGGCGGCACCAGATGGGCTACCTGATCTGAGTGGCCCGGAAGGCAGTAGTCAGGAGGTGCTGAGTTATTACCAGAACCTTCTGCCGGAATTTGCCTCGCTGGCGCTTTCGCTGAATCAGTTAAGGCTGGAGCCGCGTGGCGCCTGGCGTCTGCAGTTTGATAATGATATGTGGGTGATGTTGGGGCGTCAGCAGCATGAGATCCGCCTTGCCCGGCTGATGTCGTCGTGGCAACGCGAATTAAAACGCTTTAAGGGAGATATCCGTTATATTGACCTGCGTTACCCCAATGGCGTGGCTGTCTCCTGGCATGGCGATGAAGATTACGAGAGATTGGCGCAGTAAGGGGTCTCTGCGATTAGTTTCGACTTGGTTGATGAGTATCCGCTATATTGAGATTAGCAATAAAGCAATTGAGGCTTTAAATTATTTGTCTAGAGACGTATCGTAAAAAAAGCGTCAAACATACAAAAAAATCACTTCTTTACTTTAGTTTTCTTGTATTGATCCATTGATCTTATAGTATGGAAGGTTGGAAAATAGTGCTATGGTCAGTGGATGTTGATCGTGGCAGCTTTTATTTCTGTATCAGTGCGATGCCAGCAGCAACTAGTGATAGCGTTTCTGTCACACATTAGCTTTTTAGCATTGTTCAGACAGGCACTGTTTGTTTAATTTTCTCATCTAGCCACTACCAAGGAGATTTCCCGACTCATGGCAGGTACACCTAACGCAACAGATATGGTGGTCGGGCTGGACATTGGTACGTCCAAGGTGGTGGCTATTGTTGGCCAGCCTACCGATGACGGCAGTATCGAAATTGTAGGTATTGGGGCCCATCCATCACGCGGTATGAAACGCGGTGTGGTGATTAACATCGAATCCACGGTGCAATCCATTCAGCGCGCAGTGGAAGAAGCCGAGTTAATGGCCGGCTGTGAGATTCATTCTGTTTATGTTGGGGTTGCGGGAAGCCATATAAGCTCAATGAATTCAGATGGTGTGGTCGCCATCAAGGAGCGCGAAGTTACCTCTTCCGATATTGATCGGGTGATTGACTCAGCGCGTGCCCGGGCCATATCGGAAGGTCAGCGGGTGCTGCATGTTCTGCCACAGGAATTTGCCATTGATAACCAAGGCGGCATTCGTGAACCACTGGGTATGTCCGGTGTCAGGTTAGAGGCGCAGGTTCATCTGGTGACAGCCGCCCTCAATGCGGTTCAGAATATCGAGAAATGCGTGCGACGCTGCGGTCTTGAAGTGGATGCCATCATCCTTGAGCAGCTTGCCTCAAGCATGGCAGTGTTGACAGAAGATGAACGCGAGCTGGGTGTGTGTATGGTGGATATCGGTGGCGGTACCACTGATATGGCCATTTTTACTGAAGGCGCCATCCGCCACACGGCGGTCATACCCATTGCCGGGGATCAGGTGACCAACGATATTGCCATGGCGTTGCGTACACCGACCCAGCATGCAGAAGAAATCAAGGTCAAGTATGCCTGTGCACTCACGCAGCTGGCGTCCTGCGATGAAATGATCAAGGTGCCGAGTGTGGGCGACCGGCCAGCGCGTGATCTGTCACGTCAATCCTTGGCTGAAGTTGTCGAGCCGCGTTACGAAGAGTTGTTTACGCTGGTACGTGATGAGCTGCGTCGCAGTGGTTATGAAGATATGGTAGCCGCAGGAATTGTGCTGACAGGTGGCACTTCACGGATGGAAGGGGTAAGCGAACTTGCCGAAGAAATTTTTCATATGCCGGTGAGAATTGCTTCCCCACAAAATGTTAAAGGTTTATCTGACGTAGTGCGTAACCCGATTTATGCAACAGGAGTCGGTTTATTGCACTATGCTTTGCAAGAGGCGCGTCATGGCCAACGCCATGGCGGCGCAAGCGGTGGCATACCGACAGCACGGCGCCATAGTAGCTCGCGGCACGAACTGACAATCGATGTATCACCGCTGGCAAAAATCAAGGGCTGGTTCAAAGGAAATTTCTGACAGGACCGTATATACGGTTCAGGAGACGGGGCTTATGTTCGAATTGGTAGATAGCGCACCCTCGAGCAGTGCGGTCATAAAAGTTGTTGGTGTTGGCGGCGGCGGCGGCAATGCAGTTAACCACATGGTGGAAAGCAGCATTGAAGGCGTGGAATTTATTTGTGCCAACACGGATGCCCAAGCGTTGAAACGCGTCTCCGCTAAAACAGTCCTGCAGTTGGGCAGTGAGATCACCAAGGGGCTGGGCGCTGGCGCCAATCCTGATGTAGGTCGTCAGGCAGCCATGGAAGACCGTGACCGCATCGCTGAACTGCTTGATGGGGCCGATATGGTCTTTATTACCGCCGGGATGGGTGGTGGAACCGGTACGGGCGGAGCGCCTGTGGTGGCTCAGGTAGCCAAGGAACTGGGAATTCTTACCGTTGCTGTGGTTACTCGTCCATTCCCGTTTGAAGGCCCCAAACGAATGCGCGCTGCAGAAGAGGGCATGAAAGAGCTCTCCGAACACGTTGATTCACTGATCACTATTCCCAATGAAAAGCTGCTGTCGGTGCTTGGCAAGAATGCCACCTTGCTGACGGCCTTCAGTGCTGCCAACGATGTTCTGCTAGGCGCCGTTCAAGGGATTGCCGAACTGATTACCAGCCCGGGTATCATCAACGTCGACTTTGCAGACGTACGCACCGTCATGTCTGAAATGGGCATGGCAATGATGGGCACCGGCGGGGCAACCGGCGAAAACCGTGCCAGGGAAGCCGCTGAGAAAGCTATCCGCAGCCCGCTGCTGGAAGATATCGACCTGCACGGTGCCCGCGGTATCCTAGTTAATATTACCGCAGGCCCTGACCTTTCCATCGGTGAATTCAATGATGTGGGCGCGACTGTTCAGGAGTTTGCTTCTCAGGAAGCTACTATTGTTGTGGGTACCTCGATTGATATGGAAATGACCGACGAGTTGCGGGTGACAGTCGTTGCTGCCGGTCTGGATAACAATAAGGCCAAGGCGCCGCCCGCGCGGGAAGCCGTTCGGCGCACGGCTGCAGATGCGGCAGATTACCGCAAGCTTCAGCAGCCGACTGTGATGCGTCAACAGCAGGCAGCGCGGGCTGAAGCGCCAGAGCAAAGGCCTCGTGCTGAAAAGCGCCGTGCGCCTGAGGCTGATGACTATCTGGATATTCCCGCTTTCCTGCGCCGCCAGGCCGATTAAGCTTTAACATTAGTGTCACGGAGGCAGCAAACGTCGTTTTCAATTAGTTAAAACGTACGTTTGCTGCTAAAATGAACGCTGTTCGATTACTGTTGCCTAAGCTATATTCCTCGTCATCTGGTCTTCATGATCAACCTTTCATACCGCAGCAGTCCTTCATCAATCATCTGTCTTTCATAAATAATTAGAGTATGACCACTGCCCATGATCAAACAACGCACCCTGCAAAACGTTATTCGTGCCACTGGAGTCGGCCTGCACTCCGGTAAAAAAGTCAACATGGCGTTGCGTCCTGCCCCCGTCGATACGGGAATTATCTTTGTCAGAACGGATCTTGATCCTGTTGTTGAAGTCCCGGCACGTGCTGATCTTGTGGAAGACACCATGCTGTGTACGGCGCTTTCCTTCAAAGGCGTCAAGGTAGCGACCGTTGAGCACCTGATGTCTGCCCTGGCAGGGCTGGGTATCGATAATGCCTATATTGATGTCAGTGCGCCCGAAGTGCCGATCATGGATGGCAGTGCCAGCCCCTTTGTATTTCTTATTCAGTCTGCAGGCATCATGGAGCAGCCAGCTGCCAAGAAATTCATGCGCATCAAGCGCCCGGTATCTGTGGTTGAAGGTGACAAGGAAGCCCACTTCCTGCCTCACCAGGGCTTTAAGGTGTCGTTTTCCATCGATTTTGATCATCCCGTCTTTGATCAGCAGAATCAGACAACACGGATTGATTTCTCTACCACGTCTTTTGTAAAAGAGGTGTCCCGAGCGCGTACTTTCGGCTTCATGCGTGATATTGAATTCCTGCGTTCCAACAATCTGGCGCTGGGTGGAAGTCTTGAAAACGCCATTGTTGTTGATGACTACCGCATCGTCAACGAGGGCGGTCTGCGCTATGACGATGAGTTCGTCAAACACAAGGTGCTGGATGCCATCGGCGATCTTTACCAGTTGGGCTATAGCCTGATTGGTGAGTTTCGTGGGGTTAAATCGGGCCATGCGCTGAATAATCAGCTATGTCGCGAATTGCTGGCTCAGCCCGATGCCTACGAAATCATCACTTTTGAAGAAGCATCGTCAGTGGCGCCAATTTCCTATTCGGCCCCAGCGATGGCGTAGTAAAGTAACATGCGGGTGAATTGATGTAAGAGATTGTGGCTGATTATTTTCTGAAGCACCGCTAATGCGGTGCTTCTAGCGTTTTCTGGCATGCGATGCCAGCCTGCTCAAGGCACCTTTCAACGCAGGGTCGCTGGTTTCCTCTGCGCAGGCTGCCAAGGTGTCGGCGGCATTTATTGAAAGCTTGCGGGTATTGCGTTCCGGTACCTTGGCGGGATGAACCGGCCTTACCTTGAAGGTCAAGGCGGTGACGCCTTCAAACCCTGGTAGCTGGTGTAGAAGCGTTAACAGACGCTGTTGTTCAAAGCGCAACCAGGTTACCCAACTGGCCTGGCTGCTGATGATGGTCAATTTTCCCTGGCGAAATCCGCCCACGAAAACGTGAGCGCGCATCTCTTCTGGCAGATGAGCCCTTAAGTGGCGCTGCGCCTGATCAATCAGGCGAGACTGACGAATCAGCAGGCTGGCACCGCTGCGCTGTTCGAGGAGTTTCCCGATGGGCTGTGCTCGCGAACGCTTAACCTTTATACTCATGCGCTTAGCTCTTCGGCGAACCCTCAAGTGGGCGTTGGGGGAGAAAGGATGATGTTTGCCGCTTAAAAATAAAGCCTAACACGCTCAGGAGTTTAGCCACAGTATGTCTTTGCCATCTTTATCGCGACCTATACCCGTGCGCCGTTTACGTCGCCACGGAGTGGCGCGATGGTGGCTGGCAGGTCTCTTGGTGGGATGTCTGTTGCCTGCCAACTTGTCCCCGGTGGATGTCATGCGCAGCGGCGAGCGCAGCGCCTGTGTGGTGTTTTTTGTGCCCGCCGTGCTGCGAGCTCAGTCGCGCCATATTGCCTGGGTGCGGCGGGTTTACCAGCGCTGGTTGGGAAGTTCGCCACCTAGCGGAGATATCCAACAGGCGCGTGCAAAAAGGCCAGGCGCAATCATTGTGTGGCTGGTGGCGGCTCAAGATGTTTTTACCCGTCGTGGCCCACCGCCCGGTTGGCGTCGGAAAACATGACCCTGGTAACCTCATTTTTATTAGGCTCCTTGAGCTAAGCTACGTCAATTGGACTGTTCATGATTAATAATTTATTGCGCAAGGTGGTCGGTTCGAAAAACGACCGTGAAGTTAAACGAATGCATAAAAGCGTTCAGCATATCAATGCCTTCGAAGCCGAGCTTGAAGGGTTGGATGATGCGCAACTGCAGGAAAAAACGCCCCAGCTACGCCAGCGCCTGAATGACGGCGAACCGCTGGACAGCTTACTGCCAACCGCATTTGCCGTAGTCCGCGAAGCCAGTAAGCGCGTCATGGGGATGCGTCATTTTGATGTGCAGATGGTGGGCGGCATGACGCTGCACCGTGGGCGCATCGCGGAAATGAAGACCGGCGAAGGTAAAACCCTGGTGGCGACCCTGGCAGTGTACCTCAATGCCTTGCCTGCCAAGGGCGTACACGTCGTGACTGTGAACGATTACCTGGCCCGCCGTGATGCCGAGTGGATGCGGCCCTTGTATGAATTTCTGGGGCTTTCTGTCGGGGTGATCTTTGCTGGCCAGACCAGCACCGAAAAACGCCACGCCTATCAGTGCGATATTACCTATGGCACCAACAACGAATTTGGCTTTGACTACCTGCGCGACAATATGGCCTTCTCGCTGGATGACAAGGTTCAGCGCGGTCTGCATTACGCGATTGTCGATGAAGTTGACTCCATCCTGATTGACGAAGCGCGCACACCGCTGATCATTTCAGGTGCTGTGGATGAAAACACCGACCTGTATGGCGTCGTCAACCGCCTTGCCCAGCATTTGGAAGCCGGTGAGGAAATGGAGGATGAAGAGTCAACGGTAACGGGTGACTTCCTGCTGGATGAAAAACAGAAACAGGTCGAGTTGACTGAGCAGGGTCATAACAAGGTTGAGGAGCTGATGCGCTCGGAAGGGCTGCTCGGTGAAGACGAATCCCTGTATGCGGCCCAGAACCTTAATCTGTTGCAGCATATGCATTCTGCGCTGCGGGCCAGGCATCTTTACCACCGCGATGTTGATTATATCGTCAACGAAGGGCAGGTGGTTATCGTTGATGAGCACACGGGTCGCTCCATGCCCGGGCGCCGTTGGTCTGAAGGCTTACACCAGGCCGTTGAGGCGAAGGAAGGCGTCACTGTCCAGCGTGAAAGCCAGACGTTGGCGTCAACCACCTTCCAGAATTATTTCCGCCTGTATGAGAAACTGGCTGGTATGACGGGTACGGCCGATACCGAAGCCTTTGAGTTCCGCCAGATTTACGGTCTGGACGTGATCGTGATCCCGACCAACCGTCCGCTGGTACGTAAAGATCTTAACGATCTGGTGTTCTTGAGCGCTGAAGAAAAGTTTGAAGCCATCATCAAGGACGTCAAGGCAGAAACCGAAGCCGGCCGTCCTGTGCTGGTGGGTACCGCTTCGATTGAAACTTCGGAATACCTCGCAGGCCTGATGCGTGAAGCAAAGCTCGACTTCAACGTGCTTAACGCCAAACAGCACCAGAGTGAAGCCGAGATTATCTCCCAGGCGGGCCGCCCGGGGGCAATTACAATTGCCACCAATATGGCCGGACGCGGCACCGACATCATGCTGGGCGGTAACTGGGAAGCCGAAGCCGCCAGGCTTGAAAACCCTTCTGAGGCTGAGATAGAAGCGCTTAAAGCTGAGTGGCAGAAGCGCCACGATGCCGTGCTGGATGCCGGTGGCTTGCACGTTGTCGGTTCTGAGCGTCACGAATCGCGGCGTATCGATAATCAGCTGCGCGGCCGTGCAGGCCGTCAGGGTGATCCGGGGTCAACGCGCTTTTTCCTGTCGCTGGAAGACAGTCTGATGCGATTGTTCGGCTCTGATCGGGTCAAGCGCCTGATGCAGGCATTGGGTCTTGAGCGCGGCGAGGCCATTGAGCATAAAATGGTTTCCAACGCCGTCGAACGGGCGCAGAAAAAGGTCGAAGGGCGCAACTTTGATATTCGTAAGCAGCTGCTTGAGTATGACGATGTAGCCAATGACCAGCGTCGCGTTATCTACGAGCAGCGCAACGAGATTCTCGCTGCTGACGAAGTGGCCGAGGCGGTCGCCGGCATTCGTGAAGAGGTGATGGACGAAGCGGTCAGCCAGTTCGTGCCACCTCAGAGTCTGGCGGAACAGTGGGATCTGCCTGGCCTTGAGGTCCACCTCAAGACCGAATTCAATCTTGACGCGCCCGTCGTGGCGTGGGCCAAGGAAGATCAGCGCTTCAGTGAAGAAAAGCTCCGCGAGCGTCTGCAGACCATGCATCAGGAAGCCTACGCTGCCAAGGTGGAAGCCGCAGGTGAAAGCCTGATCCGGCGCTTTGAAAAGCAGGTCATGCTGCAAGTGCTGGATACCCGCTGGAAAGAACACCTGCAGTCCATGGATCATCTGCGTCGCGGTATTCACCTGCGCGGCTATGCGCAAAAGAACCCCAAGCAGGAATACAAGCGTGAATCCTTCGAACTGTTCCAAAACCTGCTGACTAATATCAAGGCGGATGTCACCCGTATCCTGAGCCATGTGCAGGTGCGCCAGCCAGAAGAAGTCGATGCGCTAGAGCAGCAGCGGCGTGAGGCGCTGGCCCGTGAACAGGCCTCAGCCGCCAGCCGTCACGATGAGCCCACAGAGGCTCAGGCGCCAGAGGCCGAAGGAAATGAAGCGCCTGTGCCACCAGGTGCTGATGGCCGTCCGGTGCGCCGTGAAGGCCCCAAGGTCGGGCGTAATGACCCTTGCCCATGTGGGTCCGGAAAAAAATACAAGCAGTGCTGCGGAAAACTCGATTAGTCAGCGTTGAGACCATCAAAGGTGGAGGATAATCAGCATGGCAGTAGGAAACGTGCCTTTTCCGGCCATGCCCCGGATTGAAGGGGTAAGCCTGGGTAGTGCCATGGCAGGCATTAAAAAAGCCGATCGTCGCGATCTGGTGGTGATCGAATTGCCAGAAACCGCGACGATGGCAGGGGTGTTTACGCTTAACGCCTTCTGTGCGGCACCGGTGCATGTGGCCAAATCACACCTTGGCCAGTGCCTTGAAAAGCATCAGGCACCGCGTTACTGGCTGATCAATACCGGTAATGCCAATGCCGGGACGGGTGAGCAGGGGATGGAGGATACCAAACGCTGCTGTGCTGCCCTGGCTGACGCCGCCGGGGTGCCGATGGAAAGCGTCCTGCCTTTTTCGACGGGAGTGATCGGTGAACACTTGCCAATGGACAAGCTGCTTGACGGTATTCCTGCGGCTTTTGCGGCGCGCCATGATCAGGCGGATGCCTGGGAGCAGGCCGGTGAAGGTATCCTGACCACGGATACGCGCCCCAAAGGTGCCAGTATCGTGGTGGATATCGGCGATCAGCAAGTGACCATCAACGGTATTGCCAAAGGCTCCGGGATGATTCGCCCCAATATGGCCACCATGCTGGGGTTTGTGGTGACCGATGCGCGCATTGAACAGCCGCTTCTGGCGCAGTTGCTGCGCGAGACCACCGACCGCTCGTTCAATTGCATTACCATCGATAGCGATACCTCAACCAATGACGCCTGCATGCTGGCGGCGACCGGGCAGGGTGCCGTAGTGGCAAGCCAGGATGAGATTGCCATTTTCCGCAATGGCCTGCAGCGGGTCATGACCGAGCTTGCCCAGGCGATCGTACGTGATGGCGAAGGCGCAACCAAGTTTGTCACCTTGCAGGTGGAAGGTGCCTGTTCACGTCAGGAAGCACTGGATGTCGCTTTCACGGTGGCTCACTCGCCGCTGGTCAAAACGGCCCTGTATGCCTCTGATGCCAACTGGGGGCGGATTCTGGCCGCGGTTGGCCGGGCGCCGGTGGAGGCATTGGATGTGAACCGTGTCGTCATTGAGCTGGATGAGGTCAGACTGGTGGAGCAGGGTGGCCGTGCGGCAAGCTACACCGAAGCGGCAGGGAGTGCGGTGATGGCCCGCGAGGAAATCACGATAAGGATTGATCTTGATCGCGGAGAAGAGAGCGCCACTGTCTGGACGACAGACCTCTCGCATGATTATGTATCGATTAACGCCGATTATCGCAGCTAGCCTTGACGCTGGCAGGTGAGCAAAACAGTGGGTACTGACGCAATGAGTGTAATGGTAAAAAGACGGGTGCATGTCGCTGCGGCAGCAATTATCAGCGCTGACCAACAACAGGTGCTGATTGCGCGTCGGCCCTCCAATGTGGATCAAGGGGGGCTCTGGGAGTTTCCCGGTGGCAAGCTCGCACCCTACGAGACAGGTCTGGAAGGGCTCAAGCGTGAATTGCACGAAGAGCTGGGGGTGGAAATCAGAAACGCCCAGCCATTGATTCGTGTTCATCACGAATACCCCGACAAGCATATCCTGCTGGATGTCTGGCAGGTTCATGAGTTTTCCGGTGAACCCTTTGGCCGCGAAGGTCAGGCAGTGCGCTGGGTGCCGATGAACGAATTGGCAAACTACCCCTTTCCGGCCGCGAATCTACCGATCCTGCGCGCCGTCATGCTGCCCACCGAGTATCTGATTACCGCTGAGGAAGACGACGAGGCGCGCTTTGATGCCCGCTTGGAACGTGCCCTGCGCGAAGATAACATTCGCCTCGTGCAGCTGCGTGCCAAACAGCTGGAAAGGTCGGCCTATGTGGCACGTGCCCAGCGCGCTTTGGCGCTGTGCAAGCGTCATGGGGCGCGCCTTCTGTTGAACGGTGAGCCTGACCTGCTGCAGGAAGTGGATGCAGACGGCATTCATCTGACCAGCGCGCGCTTGATGAACCTTGAACGTCGCCCGATTGCAGAAAACCAGTGGCTATCTGCTTCGACCCATGATCAGGCGCAGCTTAGCCAGGCCGCTGTACTGGGCTGTGATTTCGTTACCCTGTCACCACTGCGCACCACGCCGTCACATCCGGAAGTGCCGCCCATGGGCTGGCATGATTTCCAGCAGCTGGTGGAGCGCGCCGGTATGCCGGTATTTGCCCTGGGGGGCATGACGCGCTTTGATGCGCATCACGCCCGTGCGGTAGGTGCCCAGGGCATTGCGTCTATTCGCGATTTCTGGAAGTAGATCAACGCTGCCTTGTACGGTGCTTGATCAATCCCGGTAGCGGCGCGTCAGGTCAGCATAGGCCTCGACGCGCCGATCGCGCAGGTAAGGCCAGATACGCCGGGTATTTTCGCCGCGCGCCATATCCAGAGTGACCAGCAAGTTTTCGGCGTCTTCACCACCGTGGGCTAACAGCTCGCCCTGAGGCCCGCAGGCAAAGCTGCCACCCCAGAACTGAATGCCGCTGCCGACGTTAGAAAGGTCGGCTTCAAAACCGACACGATTGGCAACCAGCACCGGCACACCGTTAGCCACCCCATGGGCGCGTTGGATCAGGGTCCAAGCATCTTTCTGGCGAGCCTGTTCAGCGCCATCATCGTTTGGGTCCCAGCCGATAGCCGTCGGGTAAAGCAGTATTTCCGCACCTGCCAGCGCCATCAGTCGCGCGGCTTCCGGGTACCATTGATCCCAGCATACCAGAACGCCCAGGCGCCCCACTGAGGTGTCAATCGGGCTGAAGCCACTGGCGCGTGCCGGGTCGTGATCTCCGGGAGTGAAGTAAAATTTCTCATAGAAACCCGGGTCGTCAGGGATGTGCATCTTGCGATAATGGCCCACTCGACCCTGAGAGCGGTCATATACTACCGCCGTATTGTGGTAGAGGCCGGCCGCGCGACGTTCAAAAATCGAGCCGACCAGAACGATATCCAGGGTGCGGGCCAGGTATGCCAGATGTTCGCCTGTCGGGCCATCCAGGGGCTCGGCAAGGTCAAACAGAGCCGGGTCTTCGTACTGGCAGAAATAGTGAGTGGCATGCAGTTCCTGCAATACCACCAGTTCAGCGCCTTGCTGGGCGAGGTCGCGAATAGCGGCTTCGCTCGCCGCCAGGCTGCGGGCTTTGTCGGGCCAGGCATGTTGTTGAACGATGCCCACTGTCAGTGTTTTTTCCAGCATACTGTCTCCCGTCCTGAATAAAATCATGTCTGGATGATTTGGCAATCGAGGCGTCGCTTGATGCCATCTCAGCGTAGAAGCGTTCCCTTGGGTAGCTGCATGGTCAGGCAATGCAGGCTGCCGTGTTGGCGGATCACGCTGGTGCAGTCAATCGGAATGAGTTGGTGGCTTGGAAAGGCGCGGCCCAGCGCTTCCAGTGCGCACCTATCAGCCGGGTCGCCATAGATCGGCACCAGGACAGCCTGATTGATGATCAGGAAGTTGGCATAGGTGGCAGGCAGGCGCCGTCCATCGTCCGGTGCGTAGCAGGGGGCAGGCCAGGGCAGCGGAATCAGGCGGTAAGGTTGGCCGTCACGCTGGCGGAAAGCCTGCAGCTCGGCTTGCATGGCAGCTAACGCCGGATAATGTGGGTCATCCGGATCATCGCATTGCACGTAGGCGATCGTGTCGGGCGAACAGAAACGCGCCAGGGTATCGATATGGCTGTCGGTGTCATCACCTTCCAGGTAGCCGTTCTTGAGCCACAGAAACCGCTCTATGCCCAGATCCTGGGCAAGCTGTGTTTCAACGTCCGCGCGGGAAAGGTTCGGATTACGGTTGGGGTTGAGTAAGCAGGCTTCGGTGGTCAGTAAGGTGCCTTCCCCGTCGGTTTCAATCCCGCCGCCTTCCAGCACCAGGTCGCGGGTTTCAATCGGGCATGCCCAGCACTGCGCCGCATCCAGCTGGCGGGTTAGCTGATTATCCAAAGATGCCGGAAACTTGCCGCCCCAGCCGGTAAAGGTATAGTCGAGCAGCTTCAGTTCACCCGCTGAATTGGCAACGCTGATGGGGCCATGGTCACGTGCCCAGGTGTCATCGCTGGCACTGACCTGCAGCTGAATCTGCTGGCTGGCGACCGCGTAGCCGCTGAATAGCTGGGCGAGGCGCTGACGGGTTGCCTCATCAGGCACGCAGATAAGTACCCGCTGATAACGGGCGGTCGCCAGCACAATACGCTCCAGAGTTGCCTCGATGCGTTCCAGCAGCGGCGCCCAGTCGCCATCCTTGCGCGGCCAGGTAAGTTGAATGGCGTCCTGAGGCGCCCATTCGGGCAGCATGTGAAAAAGTGTATTCGACAACCTGGGGCCTCTTGGGTAGGGGGCGTTAAGTAACAGCGTCTATTTGCGCCGCGCAATGTAGGGTGGTGATGCGCAAGTTGCAAGCCTTTTGCAGCATTCACCGCGTGAAAACCAAGGCAAGGGAACACCGCGCCTGTTTGACGTTCCAAACAAGCCGCCAACCCTGTGCAGCCAGAATGAAAAACCGTACCATGACCGCTCGCTAATAAGGAATCATGCCATGCTTGATCGTTTGCCTTTTCTGGTGGGCTTGCGCTATGTCCGCGCAAAACGCCGAAATCATTTTATTTCATTTATCTCAATGACCTCCATGCTTGGCTTGATGCTGGGTGTTGCCGTGCTCATCCTGGTGCTGTCGGTGATGAATGGCTTTGATCACGAGCTGCGCACACGCATTCTGGGCATGGTGCCTCACACCAAGATCGAGGCCCGCAACGGCTTAGTGGAGTGGGAAGCCCTGGCCAATCAGCTGATTGAGCGCGAGCGGGTGATAGGGGCTGCCCCCTATGTGGAGCAGCAGGGCATGTTTTCGGTGGGTGGTCGCAATCAGGGGGCCATGGTCAACGGTATTCATCCCGAATGGGAAGACCGAGTGTCGATCATCGGGAATCATATGCAGCAAGGCAGCCTTGGCGACCTTGAGGCAGGTGAGTGGCATATTGTACTGGGCTCCATGCTGGCGCGTCAGCTGGGTGTCGGTGTGGGTGATCGTGTGACCCTGCTGGTGCCGGAAGCTTCTATTACGCCAGCGGGGGTTTTTCCACGTCTGAAGCGCTTTACCGTCAGCGGCATTTTCAGCGTCGGCGCCGAGTTGGATGCCAGCCTGGCCTATGCCCACATTGACGACATGCAGACGCTGGCCCGTATGGGTAACGCTGTGGGTGGCCTGCGCCTTGAGCTTGATGACCTGTTTGCCTCCGGGCAGGAAACCCAGGCGATTCTCAATACCCTGGGGCCTGAATACCAGGGCCGCGACTGGACGTTTTCACACGGTAACCTGTTCCAGGCTATCCAGATGGAAAAACGCATGATTGCCCTGCTGCTGACCGTGATCGTCGCGGTGGCGGCGTTCAATATTGTGTCGACCCTGGTCATGGTCGTGACCGACAAACGTGCTGACATTGCCATCCTGCGCACCATAGGCGCCACCCCAGGCTCTATCATGGGCATCTTTATTGTTCAGGGTCTGGCGATCGGGATCATCGGGATTGCTGTCGGCGTTGGTGTTGGTGTCTTGTTGGCATTGACCATAGCGGATCTGATTGGTTGGGCCGAATCAGTCTTGGGTATCCAGTTCCTGGATGCGGGCGTCTATTTCATCAGCGATCTGCCCTCACGCCTTTTGTGGAGCGATGTAGGTAATATCGTTGCCGCTGCTTTCGGGCTGACCTTCCTGTCGACCCTTTATCCCGCCTGGCGCGCAGCCCGCGTGCAGCCCGCAGATGTATTGCGCTATGAGTAAGGATACCGCTATGTCGAACGAATCTATGCCAAGTCAGCCGTCTGCGCCTGTAATGCTGGTGTGTGAAGGTATTTCCCGGGTGTATAGCGAAGGCCCGCGTGACCTGACCGTGTTGGACAAGCTGTCGCTTAGCGTGCATGCAGGCGAGCGTGTGGCTATTGTGGGGAGCTCCGGCTCAGGCAAAACCACCCTGTTGAACCTGATGGGGGGGCTGGATCGTCCCACTGCAGGTAGCATCACCATTGCCGGTGAGTCGCTGGCTGGCTTGGGAGAGGCCGCCATGGGGCGCTTTCGCAACCGCTATATCGGCTTTGTCTATCAGTTTCACCATTTGCTGGCGGAATTTACCGCCGTGGAAAACGCCGCCTTGCCGTTGATCATTCGCGGCCAGCGCAAGCGTGATGCTGAAAAACGCGCGTTGGCGCTGCTCACCAGAGTGGGTATGGCCGAGCGTGGCGACCATAAACCGGGCGAGCTGTCAGGGGGGGAGCGTCAGCGGGTGGCGATTGCCAGAGCGCTGGTCACTGACCCGAGTCTGGTGTTAATGGATGAACCAACCGGTAACCTTGATCAGCAGACCGCCTCGACCATTCTGGAACTGATGGATGAGCTGGCCAGGGAAAGTGCCTGTGCCTTTGTGATTGTCACCCACGACCGCGACCTGGCCGCCCATCAGGATAGGGTTCTACAGCTGGATAACGGCCAACTGGTGGTAAGCAGCTAGCGGTATCAGCGCTCATCATCAAACTGGGATTCCATCCTGGCTCGACGCAGCTGGCGCTTGACACGTCTCTGGCGCCAGTTGCGCGACACATTCCAGCGCCAGATCAGGCGAATGGCGATATTGGCAACAATGGCAAGTGTGACTGCACTGATCAGAGAGCCGAGAAACAGGGCAGGCATGATGTCCTGCATCTGCTCGGCGATCCAGCGGGTTGAGATACGTGACGGCGCCTCGCGCACCGGGGTGTCGAGGAAGAAGGCACCAATCACGTAATTGATGTAGAAAATCAGCGGCATGGTTAATGGGTTGGTTACCCATACCAGGCCGATGGAAAGTGCCAGGTTGCAGCGGGTCAGGCGTGCCCCCAGAGCGGCAATGACCATCTGAAAGGGAATCGGCAGCATGGCGCAGAACAGGCCAACGCTAAAGGCATTGGCAACGCTGCGGCGGGTCAGTAGCCATAGCCGAGTATCAGCCAGTAAAGGGGCCACCAGCCGTAAGGAACGCTGCCGCCGAAGGGTGTCGGGTTTTGGCATATAGCGATGTAAAAACCGACGCGGCATAGTCGATACTCTTGCCAGGTAAAAAGGCTATTATCCATATAGTATCAGCCTTCGGCTATGTAAACGCAGTAGGTTAGATAAACGCAAAGAAATATCAATACATTGAAGGTGTTGGCAAAGGCTCGCCAGGGAGGGCGACATGCGCACAGGCATAGCGCTTCCAGCGGCACTGGCCCTGTTTGGGGGCGTGCTGAGTGTTTCATTCGGGCTCGTGCAGCAATTTCCAGGGCTCTTCCTGGCGGTGTATCTGCTCGCGGGGCTGTGGATCGCCAACCGGTACTTTTCAGGCCTCCTGTTTTGGCTGCTATGGGGCATCCTGGTCGCCCTGCTGACGATTGAGCAAGGCCGTGCCTTACCGGCTGGCCTGAGCGGCAGCGATGTGAGCGTCGAGGCCCGGGTGCTCAACGTGAGCGATGATAACGGTGTGGTGCGCCTGACCCTGCGGCTACTTCACTGTGTTTCGCCGCCGGGGCAGCCAAGCTGTAAGGCGCTTGGCAAAGTGCGCGTCAGTGCTTACCAGGATACCCACTTTCAGCCTGGCGAGCGCTGGGAGATGACCCTGCGGTTGCGTCCACCTCGAGGTTTCAGCAATCCCGATACCTTTGATTATCAGGCCTGGCTGTGGCGTGAGCGTTTGCATGCCACCGGCTATGTGCGCCAGTCACCACCTCCCATCAGGCTGGCTGAATCGACGTTTTCGCTGCGCCGTCTGGGGCTTGAATACCTGGCCGAAAAACCTTTAGCGGAGCGCTCTCGACGCTGGCTGGCGGCGCTGACGCTGGGTGATAGCGATCAGCTGGAACGTCAGGACTGGGATCTGCTTAATCATAGTGGTACGACCCATCTGGTGGTGATTTCAGGGTTGCACGTGGGGCTGGTGGCGACCTTCAGCCTGCTCTTGGCAAGGCTTGCCGCCCGTGTGATAAGCCCCGGAAACTGGCGGTTACGCGCCTGGCCGTGGTGGGTGGCGGCCGCTTCAACCGTGGCGTATGCCACTCTGGCAGGGCTCGCGCCGCCAGCGCTGCGTGCCATGCTGATGGCGCTGGTGGGGCTATGGGTCGCCAGTGGGCGGCATGCGCCAGGCCCCTGGCAGGCATGGTGGTTGGCGGTTGCGCTGGTGATCATGTTTGATCCGCTGGCCGCCTGGCGACCAGGCTTCTGGCTGTCGTTTGTGGCCGTTGCCTGGTTGATCGTGATCTGGCACGGTCGGCCCCGCCCACGAGGGCTCAGAGGCTGGCTGTGGGCCTTGGTGCGTACCCAGCTTCTGTTGGCTCCCTTGATGGCGGGAGCGGTCTTGCTTGCCTTTGGCCGCCTGGCGCCGCTTGCCCCCTTGATCAATCTGCTGGCAGTTCCTTGGGTGAGCCTGGTGATGGTGCCCAGCGCCATGCTGGGCTGGTTGCTGATACCGGTTGCGCCTCTGTCTGAATTGAGCTGGTGGATATTTGAACAGGCCCTGACTCTGTTTCACGGGCTACTGACGCTCAACGTGGCGTATCTACCGCTGTGGGAACCTTCATCCAGCCATTATAAAACCCTGGGGGTAGGGTTTATATGGTTGGCGCTGTGTTGGGGGGTGCCAGCCACTTCCTGGATGCTGCGCGCCTTCGCTGTAGTGGCCGTGAGCCTGCTGGCAGTATGGCCGCGTGAAGGAAGCTGGCCAGAAGGCGCGCTAAGAGTCAGAGTAATGGACGTCGGCCAGGGTCAGCTGGTGGAATTACGCAGTCAACACCAGCGCATGCTGTATGATACTGGCCCGCGGTTTCGCTCCGGCTTTATGCCGTTGGATACCTTATGGCCTGACGGCCAGCGCTTTGATCAGGTAGTGGTTAGCCATGCTGACAACGATCATGCGGGCGGCATCAGCGCACTGCTCGATGGGCATAAGGTAATAGCCTGGTGGCTGCCTCAGGGAGAAGCACCGGATGTGTTGGCCATGCCTCCTCCTCGAACCTGTCATGCCGGGCGGGGATGGTCGATGGATGGCGTCGGCTATGACTATCTCTGGCCACCGCCCGGCGAGAATGAGCTGTCTGCCAACGACCGCTCCTGTGTGCTGCGTGTCACCGTGGGAGAGCATTCACTGTTGCTGACCGGCGATGTGGGAGTTGACGTCGAGCGACGCTTGCTGACGCTGCTGGATACTCCTGTCTCGGTGCTGGTGGCGGGCCATCATGGTAGTAATACCAGCTCCGGTGAGCAGTTTGTGCGCCGCACTCGGCCGCGTCATGTGGTGTTCAGCGCCGGTCGGGATAACGCCTTCGGGCATCCTACTCAGGCGGTGGTCAGGCGTTTTCGCCGTACGGGTAGCTGTCTGTGGAATACCGCCCATGATGGTGCTTTGACGCTTTGGTTGATCCCGGGGGAAACGCTTAAGGTCACACCGCAGCGCGCGTTGAGTGGCAAACGCCAGCGGTGTTGAAGTCCGCCCGGATCAGGTAGAATTTCGCTATATATAACGGTCAGGAGAGCATGTGACTGAATCTGGGTTATCCATCTATAAACGCTTGCTAAGCTATGTAAAACCGCATTGGCGAGCCTTCAGCCTGGCCATTTTAGGCTTTGTCATCTATGCCGCATCAAGCACGGCACTGGCTGAGTTGATGAAACGCCTGATTGACGGGATTCAGAACCCGGATGCCGCCTTTCGCGTCTTTCTGCCCATGTTTGTGATCATCATGTTTTCGGCCCGTGGCCTGGGCACCTTTCTGAGCACCTATTTCATGGCGTATGTGGGGCGCTATATCATCCATACCCTGCGCTGCGATGTGTTTGCCCACATGCTGCACCTGCCCGGCGTCTTCTTTGATCATCATTCAAGCGGGCACCTGGTGTCGCGGGTCACCTATCACGTTGAGCAGGTGGCAGGGGCGGCCACTAAATCAGTCACCATTCTGCTGCGTGAAGGGCTCTTTGTGATTGGGCTTCTGGGCTACCTGTTATGGACCAACTGGCTGTTGACCCTGCTGTTTATGGCGGTGACGCCGCTGATTGGCGTGGTGGTCAATTATGTCAGCAAGCGCTTCAGGCGTATCTCCAGGCGCATCCAGCATTCCATGGGCGATGTTACTCATGTGGCCTCTGAGGCCATCTCCGGGCACCGGGTGGTGCGCACCCACGGTGCTGAAAACTATGAGAAGCAGCGTTTTACCCGGGTCAGTGAAGAGAACCGTCGCCAGAGCATGAAGGAAGCCATGACCAAGGCCGCCAGTTCACCGGTGATCCTGATGCTGGTGGCCATTTCGATGGCCTTGCTGGTCTGGTTGGCCATGGCGCCAGCACTGCTCGACAACATGACGCCGGGCGAGTTTGTCGCCTTTATTACCGCTGCGGCGCTGATGGTCAAGCCGGTCAGGCAATTGACGGAAATCAACGGCGAGATACAGAAAGGCATAGCAGCAGCCAGCGAGCTGTTTGCCCTGCTCGATGAGCCGGCCGAAGTGGACGAAGGCAAACTGCTGCCGAAGCGTTTGCGTGGCGAGCTAGCCATTGAAGGGGTGCGTTTTCGCTATGCGCCTGAACAGCCCGACGTACTGCATGGCATTGACCTGCACATTGCCCCTGGGGAACTGGTGGCTCTGGTCGGGCGTTCAGGCAGCGGCAAGTCGACGCTGGTCAACCTGCTGCCGCGTTTTTACACCCCTACCGGCGGGCGGATTGCCATTGACGGCGTTGATATTGGTGATTATCAACTGAGCCCATTGCGCCATAACATCGCTATCGTGTCCCAGCAAATCACCCTGTTCAATACCAGCATTGCCGATAATATTGCCTACGGCGTGGATAATGCCGACCCTGCGGCCATTGAAGCCGCTGCAAAGGCGGCCCATGCCCATGAGTTTATCGAACAGCTCCCTGAGGGGTACCAGACCCGGGTGGGAGATAACGGCGTCATGCTGTCAGGTGGCCAACGCCAGCGCCTGGCGATTGCTCGGGCGATTTACAAGGACGCACCCATCCTGATTCTGGATGAAGCTACTTCGGCGCTGGATACCGAGTCCGAGCGCTATATCCAGCAGGCGCTGGAGCACGTCTGCCAGGGCAGAACCACCCTGGTGATTGCCCATCGCCTGTCAACCATCGAGCGGGCTGACCGCATTGTGGTGATGGAGCAGGGCCGGATCATCGAAGAAGGCACACACCTTGAACTGCTGACACAGAAAGGCGCCTATTCGGCACTTTATCGCCTGCAGTTTCAGGACGCGGGTGGCGAACCGCCAACAGGGAACGTGGTTTAATGAGCCTTTCACAGCGCTGGCTGCAAGCCGCTTATCAAGGCAGCCTTTGGCTGACGCCGTTACGCCCGCTGGGCGCCCTGTATGGCTGGGGGATGAAGCGCCGCTATCAGGCCTACGCGGGCGGTAAGCGTGACGTATGGCAAGCGCCGGTGCCCGTTATTGTGGTGGGCAATATCACCCTGGGTGGTACGGGCAAATCCCCCCTGGTGGCTTGGCTGGTGCGCTGGCTGAAAGACCAAGGCTATACGCCCGGGATTGTGGCCCGTGGCTATGGGGGAAAGGCTGCGCAGTATCCGCTCATTGTGAATGCAGATACCGACGTCACCCAAAGCGGCGATGAACCATTGATGCTGGCCCAACAGACAGGCGTGCCCGTAGTTGCCGACCCGCAACGGGCCAGAGGGGCGAGGCAGCTCATAGAGCTCGGCTGTGATGTTATTGTCAGCGACGATGGCCTGCAGCATCTGGCCCTGGGGCGGGATATTGAACTGGCTCTGGTGGATGGCCACTGGGGGCTGGGCAATCGGCGCTGTCTGCCAGCTGGGCCACTGCGTGAACCGGCCAGCCGTCTGGAGCAGGTGGATGCCGTTCTGGTGAATGGAGCGCCGTCACACCAGACATCGGGAAACGCCACGCTCATGCAACTGGTGCCCACTGCCTGGCGTCACCTGGCCAGTGGCGAACAGAAGCCACTGACGCCGTTGCCGTTCAACTTGCCTGTCAACGCCATTGCCGGCATTGGGCGGCCTGAGCGTTTTTTTGAGACGCTTGGCTCCTTGGGGGTTAACGGATGCTGGTATCCTTTTGATGATCACTATCCTTTTGAGGCGTCATCACTGCAGTTCACTGAGCAAGAGGCCGCTCGTCCGTTATTGATGACGGCAAAAGACGCCGTTAAATGTCGACATATTGCCCCGCCTGACAGCTGGGCCCTGGATGTGGAAGCCAGACTTCCACCTGAATTCGAGCGCTGGTTGGCCGAGCGGCTGGCCACGCTTTCTGCGAGGAGACGTACTGATGGATAAGCAACTGTTGGCGATGCTGGTTTGCCCGCTGTGCAAGGGTAAGCTCAAGTATGTACGTGAGTCCGGGGAGCTGCAGTGCCTTTATGATGGCCTGGCCTACCCAATTAAGGACGATATTCCGGTGATGTTGCCGGAAGAAGCCCGGGCAATGGACGCCGACGAAAAGCTGCCGACTTCTCCTGGCCGAACCGGGGAAAGCTGAATGGCTGGCTCACAAGCAACGGCATCGGCGGCTGAGGACATCGCTTCCATGCCTGAATTTATTGCCGTCGTGCCCGCCCGTTTTGGTTCCAGCCGCTTGCCGGGTAAACCGCTGCTGGAGATTGCCGAGGAACCCATGGTGGTTCACGTCTGGCGTCGCGCCTGTCAAAGCCAGGCCAGCCGGGTCGTGGTCGCCACTGACGATACGCGTATCCGTGAAGCGCTATTGCCCTATGGCGCCGAGGTGGTCATGACCGCGGCCGAGCACCCCTCTGGTACTGATCGTCTGGCCGAAGTCGCTGATACGCTGGCACTTGGCGATGATGCCCTGGTCGTCAATGTGCAGGGTGACGAGCCCTTGATCCCACCGGCCTTGATCAATCAGGTTGCCCAGCGGCTAGCGGATGATCCAGCGGCTTCCATCGCTACTCTGGCAGAGCCCATCACCGATATTGAGGCTTTGTTCAATCCTAATGTGGTCAAGGTCGTGCGCAGCCTGCAAGGTCGGGCGCTGTACTTTTCCCGAGCGCCAATTCCCTGGGATCGTGAGCATTTTGCTAGCCGCCCTGAGCTGCTGGAGACCGATGCCTGGCTCAGGCATATTGGAATCTATGCCTATCGGGCAGGCTTTCTGAAGGATTACCGTGATTATCCACCGGCGATGCTGGAGCAGCTGGAGCAACTTGAACAGCTGCGCGCGCTGCAGCAGGGCCATGCGATTCAGGTGGCGCTGGCCTGCGCGGTCAATCCACCTGGGGTTGATACGGCTGAGGATCTGGAGCGGGTGCGTCAGTTGATAAGCGCTGACAATCAGGAGGAAAAATGAAGGTACTATTTGTCTGTCTGGGCAATATCTGCCGCTCACCCAGCGCAGAAGGCGTGTTCAGAAAGGTGCTGAAAGCTCAGGGCTTGCAGGACAGGGTAGAGGTGGATTCCTGCGGTATTGGCGACTGGCATATAGGTAAGGCGCCGGACCCACGCGCTCAACAGGCCGCGCAGCGCAGGGGCATTGATATCAGCGGCCTGCGTGCCCGTCAGCTGAGTGAAGACGATTTTGCCGTGTTTGATGTCATTGTGGCGATGGATCATGACAACCTGAGCGCTATTCACGCCATGCAGCCTGAAGGTTATCAGGGCATGAGCTGTCTATTTTTGAGTTTTGCAGGCCAGCCGGATAGCGCCGTGCCTGACCCCTACTATGGGGGCGAGCAAGGCTTTGAAAACGTTCTGGATATGATTGAAGCTGCCTCAAACGGCCTGGTGCAGCATCTGCGGCTATCCCTATGAAGCCTTGTGATTGGCTGTCTGACGCGGATCTGAGCCTTGCCAATACTCTGCAACTGCCTGCTCGGGCGGCATACTTTTGCGCGCCTGCCACGCTTAACTCACTTCAGGACTGTCTTCGCCAGGCGCATCAGGAAGCACTGGCAATTCAGCTTTTGGGTGGAGGCAGTAATGTGTTGCTGCCTGAGTATCTGGAGGGGCTGGTTGTTCATCCGGCGCTGAAACAGTGGTGGCTGGAACCCCAGGGCGATACTCTGCTGGCTCATGTAGGCGCCGGGGTGAACTGGCACTCCTTGGTGATGGCGACGGTGGAGAAAGGTCTATGGGGCATTGAAAATCTGGCCTTGATTCCCGGCGATTGCGGTGCAGCGCCGGTGCAGAATATTGGCGCCTATGGGGTTGAACTGGCTGACGTACTCGAAGCCGTACAGGTGATGTACCTTGTGGATGGTCATCTGGCCTGGCTCACCGCTGAGGAGTGCGCCTTTGGCTATCGTGAGAGTGTTTTCAAGGCTGAACTGCTGGGTAAAGTGGTGATTACCCGGCTTGTATTGCGCCTTAAACGCCATGCTGCCCCAGTACTTGGCTATGGCGATCTGGCTCAGCGGCTGGGAGAAAGTCCGAGCAGCCTGGACGTGGCGAACGCAGTGTGTCAGGTGCGCAGTGAAAAACTCCCGGACCCAGCCCAGCTGGCCAACGCGGGCAGTTTTTTCAAAAACCCCCTGGTTAGCGCTGAACAGGCCAAGACGTTGCTGGAAGCATATCCGGCCATGCCGCATTTCACCCAGCAAAACGGTACCGTCAAGCTGGCGGCTGGATGGCTGATAGATCAATGTGGCCTGAAAGGCGCTCGTTTTGGTGCCTTTGGTGTGCATCACCGTCAGGCATTGGTGCTGGTACACTTTGGCGGTGGTAACAGGCCAGAACTGCTGGCCGTCGCCGAGCAGATAGCCGCTGACGTAAAGGCGCGTTTTGGCGTGTTACTGGAGATTGAGCCGCGTCTGCTCTGACCCTTTAGTGAGTGTGAGTGCCAGATATTAAAAAAGCCCGAGGCAAACGCCTCGGGCTTTTGGTTCATGCCAGCCGCTCATCCTTGAGCAGCTATATGACGGTTTGCAGTTACTCGCCGCTAGCGTCCTGCTGCTGGCGTTTGCGCAGCTCGCGGGGATCGTTGTGAGCGCGGCGGCGACGCCGTGGGGCGCGAGGTTCCTGAGCCTGCTCAGCGCTATCCGTATCCGCTGACGCCTGGTGGTTATCATCCGGTGACACACCAGCGGCTGCTGTGGAATCTGCCTCATCAGCCTTAGACGCTTGATCATCAGATGTAGAAGCCACTTCTTCATGCTTGGACGCTTCATCGGTGACGGTCGGCTGTGCATCAGCAACTTCAGGCGCTTTATCTGCAGCAGTAGCGGCGTCAACAGAAGCGTTGTCATCTGACGTTAGCTGCTCAGCAGCTGCTTCATCTGTGTCTGGCTGAGTGTCTGATTCAGCGTCAACGTCAGTTGCTGGCGCTGTTTCAGGCGCTTTTTCCTCGGGCACTTCAGCCGCTTCCTGCGCTATTTCAACATCAGTTGTGGCCTCTGTTTCAGGGGCTTTTTCCTCAGCCGCTTCCTGCTTTAATTCAACGTCAGTGGCTGGCACTGTTTCAGGCGTAAATGGCGCAGATTCCTCAGTGGTAGCAGCGTCGGCTTGAGTCATCTCAGGCTCAGCAATGGCCGTTTCAGCGTTTTGCTCGCTGGGCATGTGCTGATCAGTATCAGCCTGTTCAGGCACTGGCTGTTCAGTTGTTGCTTGCTCAGCAGCCGCTTGTTCAGATACTGATTGTTCAGCTGTATCATTGTCAGCCGTTTGGTTAGCGACAGGTTTTTCAACCTCTGAGCTTTCTTCAGCTGTCGGCTGGTGATTGTCAGCTGTGTTAGCAGCGCTTTGATCCGCAGCGGGCTTTTCAACAGCCGGTGTATCATTGGCTGACGCATCGGCAGCGGGCGCTTCAGCAAGCGCTGCCTGCCTTTCTGCCGCAGTTTCCTCGGCTTCTTTTTGCAGTTTTTCCTGCTCGGCCAGCGCGTCTTGACTCAACGCATGCTGGCGTGAGCGCTGGCGCGGATTATTGCGGGTGCGCTTGGGCTTGCCGTCATCCTGAGCCGTCTCCGGCGTTGCCTTACTCTCATGGGGAGCCTGCTTGGCAGCTTCCTTGGCAGGCGATTTGGCGCCTGTGTCAGCGTCAGCGCTGGCTTCTGTTGGCTTGTCAGCTGCGTTTTGCTGACGACCCTGGCCGCCGTTCTTATCCTGCTGAGGGTGCTTGCGGCGGTTACGCGTACGGCTGGGGCCGCTACGCTTCTCGGCGTTATCGTCCTTGCTGCTGTCATCCTTGGCGGGCGCTACGTCACGCTGGGGGCTGCTTTCCTGGCGGCGGGATTTCGCGGCATTACTCTTGTCCTGCTGAGCGCGGTTTTCCTTGTTGCCGCTGTCCTTGTTTGCGCTATCCCTGCTTGAGATCTCTCTATTTGCGCTTTCTTTATTCGCACTATCGCGACCTGCAGCGTTCTTGGCGCTGCTGTCTTTGCCACCCGTATCTTTACCGGCATTGCTGCGCGCTGACGGTTTGGCATTGTTACCCGAGCGCTGGCTGACGGGCTTACGCGCAGCCGCTGGGCGTGTTGCGCTGGTCTCGGCAGGCTGCTCGTCTTCACCGCCAAGCAGTTTAGCCACGCTGCGGATCAAACGACCCACCAGGGTTGAAGAGGCGGGCGCCGGTGCCAAGGGGTCAGACTGGCTATCATTCTGTAGCGATGCAGGAGCCGGGGCGTTGTGGACAACGCTCTTCACCGCTGCTTCAGCGCGCTGGGCAGGCGGTTTGAAGCTGTGCTCGGGCTCTTTGCCGATATCGCTATCAGTCGAAATTTCAAAGCTGGAAACTGACTGGAAATCTTCTTCATCAAGATGATCATCGCGCAGGCGCTGAACATCGTAATGCGGCGTATCCATCTCCGGGTTAGGCAGCAGGACGACCCGCACTTCCTGGCGAGCTTCAATATCCGCCAGTACGCTGCGCTTTTCGTTGAGCAGATAGGTAGCGACAGGTACCGGCAGAATGGCGCGGATCTGGGCGCTGCGCTCCTTCATGGCCTCTTCTTCGATCAGGCGCATGATGGAAAGCGATAGCGAGCGAACATCGCGAATGGTGCCCTGACCGTTACAGCGTGGACAGACCACGCCGCTGGTCTCGCCAAGAGAAGGGCGCAGGCGTTGGCGCGACATTTCCATCAGGCCAAAGCGCGAAATACGCCCGATCTGAACCCGTGCGCGGTCAAGCTTCAAGGCATCGCGCATGCGGTTTTCAACTTCACGCTGGTTGCGTGCCGGGCCCATATCGATAAAGTCAATAACTACCAGGCCGCCAATATCGCGCAGGCGCAGCTGACGGGCGATTTCATCGGCAGCTTCCGAGTTGGTCTGCAGGGCGGTCTCTTCGATATCGCTGCCGCGGGTGGCGCGGGCCGAGTTGATATCGATGGATACCAGCGCTTCAGTGTGATCAATCACAATGGAGCCGCCGGAGGGCAGCTTGACTTCCCGCTGATAAGCCGTCTCGATCTGGGATTCGATCTGGAAGCGTGAAAACAGCGGTACTTCATCTTCGTACAGTTTGATTTTCTGCTGGTACGAAGGCATGACCTGACGAATGAAGTTAAGCGCATCACTATAGATGTCAGGGCTATCAATCAGGACTTCGCCAATATCCTGGCGCAGGTAATCGCGCATTGCGCGGATAATGACGTTGGATTCCCGGTAGATCAGGAAGGGAGCCGGGCGCTTGGCAGCTTCCGAGGTGATGGATTCCCACACCTGCACCAGATAATCGAGATCCCATTGCAGCTCTTCCGGGGAGCGGCCAATCCCGGCGGTGCGGACGATCAGCCCCATCTTGTTGGGCACTGTCATCTGGTTCATGGCTTCTTTCAGCTGACTGCGCTCTTCCCCTTCAATGCGTCGGGAAATACCGCCCGCACGTGGGTTATTAGGCATCAGTACCAGAAAGCGGCCAGCCAGGCTGACAAAGGTGGTCAGCGCAGCGCCTTTATTGCCACGTTCTTCCTTGTCGACCTGAACGATGACTTCCTGGCCTTCTTTCAGCACTTCCTTGATGCTGGGGCGACCTGACACATCCTTAACGAAGTATTCGCGAGAAATTTCCTTAAGCGGCAGAAAGCCATGGCGCTCTGCACCAAAATCGACAAAGGCGGCTTCAAGGGAAGGCTCTACGCGGGTGATCTTGCCGCGATAGATGTTAGCTTTTTTCTGTTCCCGTGCTCCGGATTCGATATCCAGATCATACAGGCGTTGACCATCGACAAGGGCGACGCGCAGCTCTTCTGGCTGGGTCGCATTGATGAGCATCCGTTTCATGTTGTCTCACATAGCGATGCGTGCCGGTGCCCCACCCGTTGGGAAGACGAGTGGCAAATCGCGCTGCTGCGTGCTTGTGCTCGGCGCATGGGTATGCAATCGCATCAGGCCGGGCAAGCGTTATCGCTCGGCTGACGAGGTCGTTGAGTACGTGGCGAAGGCTGGACATATTTCGGTGGATGTCATATCCCCCGGCCCTGCTGACTCCGCCAACACCTGGCATTCATCGATTTGCCAACGTCGGCTACCGGCACAACGTTGAACATAGTTATCAGGCAGGCAGGCGTTACATGACATTACAACGCCTGGCTACCTGACGTGGCGTAACTTTCATCTTTATCTTCACTGTCAGTCGAGCCACCCTGGGCTGTCGCTATTCTATCGCTTGGCGGGTGACCTGAGTTTCATGACTGACTGTCTGTATCTGGCCGTTGATTATCCACAGTTGATAATCGACGACTGAATAGCTGCTACTAACTGTTTGTCTGCTACTGGTTTTTGCTGCTTACCAGTGATTACCTATTACTGACTGCAACTGCCAGCAAACCAACGTTAGCGGCAGAGTCCTGCAATTTTTTATCGGCGCTTATGGGCGTGCGTACACGGCCATTTCCGCTTTGCTCAGGCCTACGTGTTGGTCGAGCAGGCGCTTTTGTGGTGAGCAACTTGGAATATAACAGTAAAGCGGCTGACCAGCAATTGACGCAATACGTTGGCGTCTGGGCTAGAATGCCGCTTTTGGTTCATTCAGCAGGAGCGCAGACGCATGGCCGAAGGGCGTGAAGTGCAATGGGTTGAGATTACCCCCGAACAGGCCGGGCAACGCATCGATAATTTCCTGATGACGCGCCTGAAAGGGGCGCCAAGGGCCTTGATCTATCGCATCGTGCGTAAAGGTGAGGTGCGAGTGAACAAGAAGCGGGTCAAGGTGGACTATCGTCTGCAGGGAGGCGACCTGGTGCGCGTGCCGCCACTGCGCCTGGCACCCCGCGAGGCGGTCAAGGAGGTCAGCGACAACCTGCGCGATGTATTGTTGGGTAGCGTTATCATGGAAGGGCCGGACTGGCTGGTGCTCAACAAGCCTTCCGGTCTGGCGGTGCACGGTGGCAGTGGGGTCAAGATAGGCTTGATTGAGGCGCTGCGCCAGGTGCGGGACGACCTGACGTTTCTGGAACTGGTGCACCGGCTGGATCGTGATACCTCGGGGTGTCTGTTGCTGGCAAAGTCCCGTGATGCACTGGTAACCTTGAATACGGCGCTTAAACAGCATGCCATGGAAAAGCGTTACCTAGCGCTGGTCAGTGGCCGCTGGCCCGCCAAGAAAAGCTACGTCAGCGCCCGGCTGGATCGCTACGATGCAGGTAACGGCGAACGGCGCGTGCGGGTAGACCCGAATGGCAAGGTTTCACGGACACGCTTTGCGGTGATGGAAACCTTCGAGCGGGCAACCCTGATTGAAGCGGAACCAGTAACCGGCCGGACCCACCAGATTCGTGTTCACGCCGCCCACGCAGGGCACCCACTGCTAGGCGATGATAAATATCCCAGCCGTGAAAGCGAGCAGTTATCACGTCGCATGAAGGTAGGTCGACTATTTCTGCATGCCCACGCATTAACCTTTCCTGAGCCAACCAATGGGCGTCCGGTAACCGTCAAGGCTCCCTTGCCTGACGCGCTGGAAGATGTGTTACGTCAGGCCCGACAATAGCGGATATATCTATTTATGCGTTTTGATCTTGTGATTTTTGATTGGGACGGCACCCTGATGAATTCGGTGCCAAAAATTGTCTCTTGCATGCAGGCCGCTACCCGGGATGCACAGCTGCCTTCGCCGACGGATAAAGCGGTCGAAAATATTATTGGCCTGGGGTTGCCCGAGGCAGTGGCGACGCTGTTTCCTGGCATAAACGAGGTGCAATCCACGCGTTTACGTGAATGTTATGCCCATCACTTTGTGCATGCTGATACCACGCCAATGACGTTTTTCGAGGGCGTTGAGCAGCATATTCATGGACTTAGAGAGCGTTCCGGACTGAAGATGGCGGTGGCGACCGGCAAGACCCGCAAAGGGCTGGCGCGTATCTTTGAGCAGACCCGAAGCGGTGACTGGTTTCACGCCAGCCGGACGGCGGATGAAACCCGCTCCAAACCCCATCCGCAAATGCTCAGTGAGTTATTGGAAGAGCTGTCCCTGCCCGCCGAGCGGGCTGTCATGGTCGGGGATACCGAATACGACCTGGCGATGGCGCGAGCCCTGGGCATGCCTAGTGTCGGGGTGAGTTATGGCGTGCACAGCGTGGAGCGTCTGACGGCCTGTGAGCCGGAATTTATCGCCCATAGTGTTGATAGCCTGTTTGGCTGGCTGAACCGTGAGCTTAAAACCTGAACGAGGAGCTGGTATGCGCAATGAGAATACACCTGACGAAGACGCGAAACCCGAGCCGGACCCGTGGACTCAGGAGGTTGAGCCTGATCGGCAAAAACACCATGCCGAGGGTGTAACGACTGAGGCCGCAGCCAGCGAGGATGCTGAGACACTGGTAGAGCGCCAGCGTTTGATGCAGATGGAGATGATGGATCGCTGGATTGGCGGTGTACTTACCGAGCAGCGCCGCAGCCGCCGCTGGAAACTGTTTTTCCGCTTCGTATTTGTAGCGATTATTCTGGCATCCCTGTGGGGAATCTTTTCCAGCGTCATACTGGCCGGGGCGGGGCGCGCCATGCCCGCTGAGCCCCACTTGGGCATCGTCGCGGTGGATGGCGCGATTGCCAGTGATTCACCTGCTAATGCCGAACGCATTATCAGTGGCCTGAATCGTGCCTGGGAGGCCGAGCAGACTGAGGCGGTGGTGCTGCATATCAACAGTCCGGGCGGCAGTCCTGTCCAATCGCAGCGCATTTATGCGGAGATCATGCGTCTGCGCGAAGCGGGTGATAAGCCGATTATTGCGCTGATTGAGGATATCGGTGCCAGTGGCGCCTATTACATTGCCGCCGCGGCAGATGAGATTGCCGCTTCACCTGCCAGCCTGGTAGGTAGCATCGGGGTGATTTATTCCGGTTTTGGCTTTGAGCGCGCAATTGACTCCCTTGGGATCGAGCGTCGTGTGCTGACGGCGGGTGAAAACAAGGCTTTTCTCGATCCTTTCAAGCCGCTGGATGAAGACACTACCGAGTTCTGGCAGCAGGTCTTGGATAACACCCACCAGCAGTTTATTGATGATGTAGTCGCCGGGCGTGGCGATCGGTTAAGCGATAACGACGAGATATTTTCAGGTCTTATCTGGAGCGGCGAGCAGGCAATTGAGCTGGGCCTGATTGATCGCCTTGATTCACTCGAATCGCTTTCCCGGTCGTATTTCGATGAGGCGCGCTGGGAGGACTATACCCCAGCGCAGGATCCATTTGAGCGCCTGTCACGTCGCTTTGCGCAGACGGCGGCCCAACTGTTGGGCCTGAAAGACTCGCCGTCGCCGGTTTCCTTGCAGATGCCAGTGGATGCCTCTTACTGAAACTGTCTGATCAGGGTGCAAAGGTGCTGGCGTCAAGCGGGTTAATGCTCGCCTGGCGCAGCATCCGGCACAGGGCAATCAGCGGCAGGCCAATCAGGGCGTTGGGATCCTGCCCCTCAAGGGACTCAAACAGGGCAATTCCTAGGCCTTCCATCCGAAAGCTGCCAGCGCTGTTAAGCGGTTGTTCCTGGGTAACGTAATAGCGGATTTCGTCCTCTGACAAGCGGCGAAAGACCACTTCAAACGGCTCGACATGCACCTGATGCTGCTGGCGTCGGGTGTCGATCAGCGCCAAGCCGGTCAGAAAAGTGACGCGCTGGCCTGAGAACCGGCGTAAGTTGGCGCAGGCTTTTTCTTCGCTGAGCGGCTTGCCAAGAATATCATTTTCGAAGATGGCCACCTGATCCGAGCCGATAATGCAATGGTGCGGATATTCATCGGCGACCGCCTGAGCCTTGCTCAATGCCAGGCGATGAACCAGGGCCTTGGGAGTCTCATCAGAGCGAGGAGTCTCATCAATATCCGGTGAATGCGCCAGATAGGGGATACGCAGGCGGTCAAGCAAGGCGCGGCGTGAGGCAGAACTTGAGGCGAGAATCAAAGGGGTGTCAGCTGGCATCTTGGGTTCCTCAGAGGTAATCGACGCTGGTTGCAAGTGCTGGGCTGCAGTGTAACCAAGCGGAACTTGTACGCCTACCTGCAATAAATATCGCGCTGGCTTTGACAGCGACGGGGGGAGTGCCTATCATTGCGCGCCTATGTTGACCTCACAAATTCCCAGCCGGGTCGAGCCTTATAAGCTTGCAGCCCGCCACGAACGCCTTGAAGGCACCGTCGCGCTTGATTCATTGGCGCGACTGGCCGAAGAGGCTGGCCCGCAAACCGGTCAGTGCCAAGTGGTACTTGAGTTTGCTGTCAATGCCCAAGGGCGTCGTGAAATTCGTGGCCATTTGCAGGCGGATCTTTCGCTTGCATGTCGCCGTTGTCTGGAACCTATGGCGCAGGTGGTTGAAAGCCATTTCCTGCTAGGTATGGTCAGCGATGAAGCGCTTGCCGGTGAATTGCCGTCAAGCCATGAGCCTGTGCTGGTGGAAAATGAACAGCTTGACTTGCTGACCGTAGTGGAAGATGAGTTGATTCTCAGCCTTCCTCAGGTTGTCTATCACGATGAGCAGGAATGTGGTGTTTCAGCACAACAGCTGGTCAGCAAGGCTGATGATGTCGATACAGGTGCTTCATCAGCCAGAAATCCCTTTGCTGTGCTGAATGCGTTGAAAAACAGCAGCACTTCAAAAGGCAATAAATAGTCTTTTCTCTACATTTGGAGTAACTACCCATGGCAGTTCAAAAGAACCGTAAAACCCGTTCCAAGCGCGGTATGCGTCGTAGCCACGATGCGCTGAGCGCACCGACTCTGTCCCAGGACAAGGAAACGGGCACTACCCATCTTCGTCATCACGTGGCGGCAGACGGCTTCTATCGTGGCCGTAAAGTGGTTGAAGTATAACGCTTGCAACGTTCGCTGGCTCAGCCAGGCAGCGGTGATCCACTAGAAATGGTTCATTAGTGTGCGCATTGCGATTGATGTCATGGGCGGCGATCTAGGGCCGCCCGCAATTATCGGAGGTGTTGCCAAGGCAGCGTGCCTTCATCCCGATGCGCAATTCCTGCTATTTGGCCCGAGCCGGCAGATTACTGCCGAGCTTTCGCGCCTGCCGCAGCCTTTGGCTGCGGCAGCATCGCGTATGGTGGTATGTGATGCTGCTCAGTTTGTATCGCCAGATGCCTCAGCTGCCTGGGCACTGCGTCATGGCCAACAGACGAGCATGGCGCGAATGCTGCGCTCGCTTGTGCATCCTGACGGGGTTCCAGGCGCCGATGCGGGCGTCAGCGCTGGTAACACGGCAGCCCTGGTCGCCCTGGCGCGCCGTGAGATAGGCACCTTACCCACTGTTACCCGAGCGGCGATCAGCACATCCATTCCGACCCGCAATGGCAGACACTGCTATTTGCTGGATCTGGGTGCCAACGTTGACTCCCCCGCCCAGCGTCTGGTGGAGTTTGCCCTGATGGGAGCGGTCATGGCCCAGTGTGTCGATGGTATTGCCAGGCCGCGGGTTGCACTGCTCAATGTGGGTGTCGAAGCGACCAAAGGGGGACGGGTCGTGCGCGAGGCGGACGCACTTATCCGCTCGATGGGCGAGGCGTCGCTATTTGATTATCAGGGCTACGCTGAGGGCGGTGATCTTTTTCAGGGTGATCTGGATGTGCTCGTCTGCGATGGCTTTGTGGGTAATGCAGTGCTTAAATCCAGTGAAGGCTTGGCGCGCATGTTGGTTGAAAGAGTTCAGGCAACGTTTGAATCCCGTTTGACCGGGCGTCTGGTGGGCTTTCTGGCACGCCCAGCCCTTAAACGACTCAAGCAGGAACTTGATCCGGTGCGCTATAATGGTGCCAGTCTCCTGGGGCTTTCCCGGACAGTGGTGAAAAGCCATGGTGCCAGTCACGCCGATGGTTTTTGCTATGCAGTCGTGCGTGCTATAGACGAAGTGACTCAAACGTTGCCCGAACGGCTTGCCCAACGTCTGGTGCAGTTGCCAGGGCGTTGTGAATGACTGAGCCGTTTGTGCTGATTGTCTGAAAGCAAGTTTGAAAAACAGTTATCTTAATGTAGAGAGCATTGAAGGTTTCTCTACTAAATGTGTCCAATGCACAAATTGGTCGCCAGTTGTCTATCGCTCATAAGAGCAAATGCCAACAAGAGCAAAGGTGAACGCCATGTCTCAACCCCTTGCCCTCATATTTCCCGGGCAAGGCTCTCAACAGCTGGGAATGCTTAGAGAGCTGGCCGAGCGCTACAGTGTAGTCGGTACTACGTTTGAAGAAGCAGCGGATGCTTTGAGTTATGACCTCTGGAAGGTCGTGCAGGAAGGCCCTGAAGCGTCATTGAATGCGACTGCCTGCACCCAACCTGCACTGTTGGCGTCGAGCGTTGCCATCTGGCGTGTCTGGCAGGAGCTTGAGGGCCCTCGTCCAGGTGTCATGGCAGGCCATAGCCTGGGTGAGTACAGTGCCATGGTGTGCGCAGGTGTCATGAGCTTTGCCGAAGGTATCAAGCTGGTGCGTCTGCGCGGTGACGCCATGCAGGAAGCCGTGCCCGCCGGTCAGGGCGGGATGGCAGCTATTCTCGGGCTTGACAATGGAGCGGTTGAAGATGCCTGTGCTAAAGCCGCTCAGGGGGATGTTGTCTCGGCAGTCAACTATAACGCCCCAGGCCAGGTGGTGATTGCCGGTTCGAAAGCCGCCGTGGAAAGGGCGATTGCTGCCTGTCAGGAAGCGGGCGCCAAACGTGCCATGCCGCTACCGGTGTCGGTTCCATCTCACTGCGCCCTGATGAAGCCAGCGGCAGAGCGTCTGTCTGCAGCGATCCAGGCCATTAACCTTCGGGCACCGCGCTACAGCGTGATTCAGAACGTTGATGCCAAAGCGCATGCTGACGTTGAGACCTTGCGTACCCGGCTTGTCGAGCAATTATATCGTCCGGTACGCTGGGCCGAGTGTGTGGAAGCCATGAGCGCACAGGGGGCAGAAGCCTTTATCGAATGTGGGCCCGGCAAGGTGCTGACCGGCTTGAACAAGCGTATTGTTCGTGGCAGTAAGGGGTTGGCGGTTAACGATCCGGATAGCCTGAGTGCGGCGCTGGAACTGGCACGTGAAACGGTCGCTGGTAGCAGTGATATACAACGCTAGGCGGGTGTGCGGCGCGATTGATGCAGTTCGCGGTTGATAACGCCGCTGATCATCTTGATAGCCGAGCTGAATACAGAGTTAAGGACTGAACTGATGACTGAAGAACGCAGAGTGGCGCTGGTCACAGGGGCTAGCCGTGGTATCGGGCGGGCAATTGCCCACGAGCTTGCGCGTCAGGGGCGAATAGTGGTGGGCACGGCGACCAGCGAAGCGGGCGCTGAAAAGATTGATGCCGATCTCAAGGCGCAAGGTTTCGACGGCGCGGGCATGTGCCTGAACGTTACCGACCAGGCCAGCATTGATGGCGTGCTCAAGCAGATTGCTGAGCAGTTCGGCGCGCCGACCATTCTGGTCAACAATGCCGGTATTACCCGCGACAACCTGCTGATGCGCATGAAAGAAGACGAATGGGATGATGTTATGGATACCAATCTCAAATCTGTCTATCGTGTTAGCAAGGCATGTCTGCGCGGCATGACAAAGGCCCGCTTCGGGCGCATCGTGTCGATCAGTTCAGTGGTAGCCACCATGGGCAATCTGGGGCAGGCCAACTATGCAGCCGCCAAGGCGGGCATGGAAGGTTTTAGCCGATCGTTGGCCAGAGAAGTGGCATCGCGTAACATTACCGTCAATAATGTTGCCCCTGGGTTTATCGCCACCGATATGACGCAGTCATTGCCGGAAGCCCAGCATGAAATGCTGCTGAAACAGATTCCGCTGGCACGCCTGGGCGCGCTAGAAGAAATCGCTGCCGCTGTCGGTTTTTTGACCAGCGATGCTGCGGGATACATCACCGGAGAGACGCTACAGGTCAACGGTGGTATGAATATGCGATGATGCCTTTGATTTTCGCGGTTGCGTCTATTAAGGGGCGTCTATAAACTACTCCGCAGCTTTTGGCTTGCGGTTTCCAACTGGCTGTTTTCCTAACGGCTAACGTGAATGACTGGAGTACGTTAATGAGTACAATCGAAGAGCGCGTAAAAAAAGTAGTGGCTGAGCGCCTGAACGTTAAAGAAGAAGATATCCAGAATGGATCTTCCTTTACCGAAGACCTGGGTGCTGACTCTCTCGACACCGTTGAACTGGTGATGGCGCTTGAAGAGGAATTCGATACCGAAATTCCTGACGAAGAAGCTGAAAAGATCACCACGGTTCAGGAAGCTATCGATTACGTCAACGCCCACCAGTAAGGGCGGCATTGATGTTACGAGCCGAGGCGGTGAGACCGCCTGATGAAAAGCCGCCCTTGTATGGGGCGGCTTTCTTGTATCAGGCCTGAAAAGCCTGCATCCGCGTACAAACAGGGCATCAACGCAGCGGTTAAATTTCGTTATACTGTGAAGCTGTGGCAACGTAGCATTCTGTCAGCGGTCATTTTCGGATGGCTGAAGGCGTTACAGCTCACATCGCCCAGTTCACTAATGGAATGGGCGCACTCGTCACAGTGATGGCAGGTGCCGCAATAACCTGAACGGGTTAAGTCACCATGGATGCCTGGAGGAAAACGAATGGCACGTAAAAGGGTAGTGGTAACTGGGCTAGGCCTGGTGACCCCTGTAGGAAACACTGTCGATGAATCATGGGCAAATATCACAGCAGGCAACAGTGGTATTGCTTTGATTGATGACTTTGACACCAGTGGTTTTAACACGCGTTTTGGTGGCTCGATTAAGGCGTTCGATATCAGCCCCTACTTGAACCCCAAAGACGCGCGCAAGATGGATCTTTTTATTCAATATGGAATGGCCGCCGGTGCTCAGGCAATCAATGATTCAGGTATTGAGTGCACCGAAGCCAACGCTGAGCGCATTGGTGTGGCGATTGGTTCCGGGATTGGCGGCCTGCCGATGATCGAGCACAACCACTCGGCGCTATTGAAAAGTGGCCCACGGCGTATTTCGCCCTTTTTTGTGCCGGGTTCGATCATCAATATGATTTCCGGCAATATTGCGATTCAGCATGGCTTTAAAGGGCCCAACATCGCGATTACCACCGCCTGCACCACCGGTACGCACAATATCGGCTACAGTGCTCGTACCATCGCCTATGGTGATGCGGATGTGATGATTTGCGGCGGCGCTGAAATGGCCACCACCCCACTGGGGCTGGGTGGGTTCTCTGCAGCGCGCGCGCTGTCGACCCGTAATGATGACCCTCAGGCGGCCAGCCGCCCCTGGGATGCTGACCGCGATGGCTTTGTGCTGTCTGACGGTGCGGGTGTCATGGTGCTGGAAGAATATGAGCATGCGGTTGCGCGTGGCGCGCCTATCTACGCTGAGCTTTCCGGTTTTGGTATGAGTGATGATGCCTACCACATGACAGCGCCGCCGGAAGATGGTCGGGGTGCTGCCCTTTCAATGCGCAATGCGATCCGCGATGCCCAGCTCAACCCGGAAGACGTGGATTACGTCAACGCCCATGGCACCTCGACTCCAGCCGGTGACCTGGCGGAAAGCCGTGCAATTGAATATGTGATGGGCAATGCCGCCAAACAGGTAGCGGTAAGCTCAACCAAGTCGATGATTGGCCATCTGTTGGGTGCAGCGGGTGCCGTTGAGGCGGTGTTCAGCGTTCTGGCCATTCGTGATCAGGTGGCACCACCAACGATCAACCTGGAGAACCCCCAGGAAGGTTGCCATCTTGATTACGTGCCGCACACGGCCCGCAATATGAAAATCGATGTGGCGCTCTCCAACTCCTTTGGTTTTGGCGGCACCAACGGCTCTTTACTGTTCAAGAAAGTCTGAAGCAAACGGAGCACAGATGTCGACCTTGGCCACGGTGCCTTTTGATGACCGCGGTTTGGCTTACGGCGATGGGGTATTTGAAACCGTGCTGTTGCGCGATGGTTTGCCCGTACTCTGGCCATACCATCGTGCCAGGTTGTTGCGTGGCTGTGCCGTGCTGGCTATCCCGCCGCCCAGCGAGCAGACGCTTGAGGCCTGCTGGCAGGCATCTGAAAGTCAGGCGTCTGACGCTGGGCTTGAGGTGCTCAAGATAATCGTCACCCGGGGCAGCGGTGGACGGGGCTATGCGTGTCCGCCAGACCCAACGCCGCGCCTGTTAAGCCATCGCGTACCCTTTACACCGATACCCCAGCGCTGGAAAGAAGGCGTTGTGGTGTGTGTGTGCCAGTTGCGTCTGGGGCACCAGCCGCTGTTAGCAGGTATCAAGCATCTTAACCGGCTGGAAAACGTCATGGCGCGGCGCGAATGGCAGCACCCGGCCATTGCCGAAGGGCTGCTGGCCGACCAGCAAGGCAACCTGATTGAAGCCACCAGCATGAATGTGTTCTGGCAGCAGGGCGGCCAACTGTGGACGCCGACGCTCAAGCAGTGCGGCGTTGCCGGCACCTTGAGGGCGGCACTGCTTGATCAGGGGTGGGTGAAAGAAGGCAGTCTGCCGCTATCAAGCCTTTATGACGTTGAGCGGCTCTGGGTGGCCAATTCGGTACAGGGCGTTTGGCCGGTGACGAAACTGATGTCAACGGCAGGAGAAAGCCTTCAGCGCTGGCCATTGGCAGCGGATGACTCACTGCAGGCGCTGGCTCATCCTCTGATGGGTTATCCGCCGGATAAATAAGTTCCAGCGTCCCTTAAAATATATTTTCAAGCAAGTCTATCAGGATCAGGAGAACTGCCGTCGTGAAACGTTTATTGGCTGTGTTGTTGGCAGTTGCCCTGTTGGCGGCGGCGGGTGGAGCTGGGGGCTATTATTACTGGCAAAGTCGCCTCGATGCGCCGCTGAGCATAGAAACGCCGACCCTGTATCAAGTGCCGTCTGGTGCAGGCTTTAATCGTGTGGTGAACGACCTTGCCACGCAAGGAGTGATCAGCGATGCCTGGGCGTTTCGATTACTGACCCGTCTGGCGCCGGAAGAAGTGCCTTCCATCCGCGTAGGTGAATACCAGTTGCTACCTGACATGCACGGCCGCGACCTGTTGGCAGTGTTTGAAAACAACGAGGTGGTCACCTACGACCTGACGATTCCGGAAGGCTGGACATTCCGCCAGATGCGCGCCCAGCTGGCGGCTTCCGCCAAGCTTGAACAACGCACCCGCGGGCTAAGTGATGCCGAGGTAATGACGCTGCTAGGGCGTGAAGGCGAACACCCTGAAGGGCGCTTTTTCCCGGATACCTATCGCTACCATCTGGGCATGAGCGATATGGATATTCTGCGTCAGTCGCTGGAAAAGATGGACCGCGTGCTTGAACAGGTATGGGCCGAGCGTCAGGACGAACTTCCGCTCGAATCGCCTTATGAGGCCTTGATCATGGCATCACTGATCGAGCGTGAAACCGGTGCGCCTGAAGAGCGTCGCCAGATTGCCGGGGTGTTCAAGCGTCGCCTGGAGCGCGGCATGCGCCTGCAGACTGACCCGACGGTGATCTATGGTATGGGCGAACGCTATGACGGGCGGATTACCTATGCGGACCTGCGTGAAGCAACGCCGTACAACACCTATGTGATTGATGCCTTGCCACCCACCCCGATTGCCATGCCGGGCCAGGCGTCCTTAGAAGCCGCCGTCGATCCGCTGCCGGGCGATACCCTTTACTTTGTTGCCAAGGGCGATGGCACCCATCAATTCTCGCGCACCCTGCGGGAACACAATAATGCGGTCAATCGCTACATCCGCAACCGTGATAACTGAAGACCTGGTTATTGTCACCGTAAGCCAATGGATATGAGGCCATCATGAAGCAGCGCGGGCGTTTTATTACCCTGGAAGGCGGCGAAGGCGTCGGGAAATCCACCAACCTGCAATGGGTGGTTGAATGGCTGCAGCAGCAAGGGTTGACGGTGATCAGTACCCGTGAGCCTGGTGGTACACCTCGGGCAGAAGCCATTCGTGAGCTGCTGCTTGACCCGTCTCCGACTGAACCGCTGAGCAGCGATGCCGAGCTTTTGCTGATGTTTGCCGCCCGTGCCCAGCACCTGAATGAAAAGATCCTGCCGGCTCTGGAGCAAGGAGCCTGGGTGGTGTGTGACCGCTTTACCGACGCCACTTATGCTTATCAGGGCGGCGGCCGAGGCATTGAGGCCGAGCGGATCGCCACCCTTGAAAGCTTCGTTCAGCATGGCCTGCAACCTGACCTGACGCTGCTGCTGGATATGCCCGCCGAAGCTGGCGCTCAGCGGGTGGCCTCACGCCTCTCGCAATCCGGCGGCGAGCGCGACCGTTTCGAGCGTGAGCAGCAGACGTTTTTCAACGCCGTGCGCCATGCCTATCTGCAACGCGCTGAGCAAGCCCCACAGCGGTTTGCCGTGATTGACGCTGCCCAGCCGCTGGAAGCCGTGCAGGCTTCCCTTCAACGCGTGCTGGCCGAACGGGTGTCCGTATGGATGTAAGCCCGGTATTGCCCTGGCATCAGGCGGTCTGGGCGCAGCTGATGCGCCTGCAGGACAGCCAGCGCTTTCCCCATGCGCTCCTGTTTAACGGGCCGCATGGCGTCGGCAAGCAGCAGCTCGCGGATGCCCTGGCGGCACATATGCTATGCGCTCAGCCAGGCAAGATGCCCTGCGGGCACTGCCACAGCTGCCAGATGCTAGCCTCCGGGTACCATCCTGACCTGTTGCGTATCTCACCAGAGGAAGGCAAGCGCCAGATCCGTATTGATCCGATTCGTGAGGTGAACCGTTTTGTCTCACAGACGGCTCAGCAAAGCGGTTACCGGGTGATTGTGATTTCCCCAGCGGAGGCCATGAATACCGCCGCGGCCAATGCCTTGCTGAAAAGCCTTGAAGAACCGGGAGACAAGACCCTGTTCATCCTGCTCTCGGATGTGCCTTCACGGGTGCTGCCGACCATACGTTCGCGTTGCCAACAGTGGTCATTGCCGACGGTCGACTTTGCGCAATGCAGAGGCTGGCTGATCGAGCAGCTGAACAGTGAAGAAGAAGCGCATTTCTGGTGGCAGGTCTCTGCGGGCCTGCCACTGCTGGCGGTGGAGCTGGCAGCGCCTGATCAGCGTACCCTGCGCCATCAGCTGCACGACACCTTTGAGCAGCTGATGCGTGGCGCCGAGCCTGTCAGTGAGGCAGCCCGGCTTGATCGTCAGGCGCTGGATGCCATCCTGTGGTACGGTATTACCTGGCTGGAAGATCTGATTCGCTTCGGGCTTTCCGGTAACCCGGCGGGGCTGCATAATACCGATTTAATCCCGCTTTACCGTCAGGCACTCAAAAATGGCCGCGTTCAGGACTGGTTTCGCCTGCTTGATTATGCGCGGGAACAGCGTCGCCTGCTGGCGGTAGGGGCAAACTCCAATCCGCAGCTGGTTCTGGAGGCATGGTTGGTGCGTTGGGCCGCACTTTTGCGCTCATGAACCGCCATGGAGGAGTTGCTGAAATGACCGCTCACAAAGCATTATCATTGCAGATTCCGGATATACCGACATTGCTGTCTGCCTATATGCCGTTTCTGGAACGTGGCGGTATTTTTGTCCCCACGCCCCGACTTTATACCCTGGGTCAGCCGATTGTGCTGCTGTTGACCCTGCCGGGCGACGACGAACGCCTGGTGATCAATGGCAAGGTAGCCTGGATTTCACCTGAAGGTGTAAGCGGTCGGCGTATTCCGGGTATCGGCGTCCACTTCAACCAGCAGGATCACCATGCCCGCGACCGCATAGAAGCCTTGTTGGCAGGGCAGCTGGATAAGGCGGCGCCTTCTTATACGTTGTGAATGTAAGCACCCTGTGAACGACGGTCTTATAACGTTTTTTCATTTATTTTGTTGAGTGCCCCCATGTTTGTTGATTCTCACTGTCACCTGGACCGTTTGTCGGACAAAACCCACGCTGGCGACCTGGCCGCTACCCTGAACGCTGCCCGGGCCGCTGATGTCAGCCAGTTTCTGGCCATCGCAGTGACGCTGGAAGACGTGCCGGGGCTGGCTGCGATTGCCCGGGAGCATCAGGACGTGGTGATTTCAGCGGGGCTTCATCCGCTACATAGCGCTGCAAAAGAACCCGATGTCGATGATATTGTCGCCGCCGCCGACCAGTATGGGGCGGTAGCGATTGGTGAGTCCGGGCTGGATTATCACTACCGTGACAGCGTGCCCGTGGATATTCAGCATACGCGCTTCAAGCGCCACCTGCTGGCCGCTCGAGAGCTGGAGCTACCCATAGTGGTGCATACCCGGGAGGCCAAGGAAGATACGTTGGCGCTGCTGCGGGAGTACACTGATCCCAAGGTCGGCGGTGTCCTGCACTGTTTTAGCGAAGACCTGGAGATGGCCAGGGAAGCCGTCAGGTTGGGCTTCTATATTTCGTTTTCAGGGATGGTGACCTTTGCTAACGCGGCCTCTCTGCGTGAGGTTGCCCGGCAGATCCCGCTGGACCGGTTATTGATCGAGACCGATAGCCCCTATCTTGCGCCGGTGCCGCATCGTGGCAAGCCCAATCAGCCTGCCTGGGTCGTGCAGGTGGCCGAATGTATCGCTGAAGTACGTGGTATCAGCGTGGACGAGCTGGCCATGCAAACCACCGCCAATTTTTACCATCTATTTCGCTCCGCCGTCCCTGAAGCGCCGGCCAAGGTGCGTGAAGCGCTGAATATGGCAGGCCTGGTCAACTGATCCCAGGCCACTTTTTGTTAGCGAGGTGTAACGTCATGCAGATTGATCGTCTCCTTCATCATTGTGATGGGGCAGCGGAAATCCCGCCGCTTGATCAGTGGCATCCTCCGTTGCTGGGCGATATGCCGTTGCTTATCCAGGCAGATGGCCAATGGCTGCATGAAGGCCGACCCTTTACTCGCCCACAGCTGGTACGCATGTTGGCAAGCCTGTTGCGTCAGGACCCGGAAGGCACCTGCCTGGTGACGCCGGCTGAACGCTGGCGCATAGAGGTTGCTGATTGCCCCTTTGTGATTGTTGATGCTGACCAGCGCGATGGCGACTGGTGGCTAACCACCCACTACGGCGATCAATTGCGCCTGGACCAAACTCATGTCCTGCAAGTGACAACGACGCCCGAAGGGGAGGACGTGCCTCAGGTCAATGTGCGTTTTGGCCTCGCAGGGCGTTTGAGCCGCAATGTCTATTATCAGCTGGTTGATGCCGCTGAAACCCGCGAGAGCGCCAACGGGCACTGTGACGTTGGCCTGTGGAGCGGCGGCCATTGGCAGGTGCTGGGCGTGATTGCCGCTGGCGAGGCGCCGTGAATGGCATGACGGACACGCCGCTGACGCTACAGCAGCAGGCGGTAGTAGAACATCAGGGTGGGCATGCCCGGGTGGCGGCGGTGGCGGGCGCTGGTAAGACCACCACCATGGCAGCGCGTGTGCTGTATCTGTTGGCTCAAGGGGTCGCACCCAAACGCATGCTGGTGCTGATGTTCAACCGCTCAGCACGCGATGATTTTCAGCGCCGTCTGCAACAGATGGCGCAGCCGGGCCAGCCGCTGCCGGACATTCGCACCTTTCATTCCCTGGGTTATCGTCTGACCAACAGCCTGAGCCGTTGGCGAGCGCTTGAGCCACGCCGCCTGCTCTCCGCTGACTGGCAATTGGAGCGTCTGCTCAAGCAGGCCAGTCTAGACGTGCTTTTTCATCAGCCAGAGCGCCGGGAAGCTGCCCTGGAAGGTGAGCGGCTTGAGGCATTGGCGCATTTCTGCGGGCTGGTCAAAGCCGAGATGGCCGAGCCGGGTGAGCTGCACCAGCGGCTGGGTTATGAACCGGATACCGACTACTTTCCCGCTGCCTTTCAGGCCTCAGAAATACTGCTGCGCGAGGCAGGGGTGATGACCTATGCGGATCTGCTTTACCGCCCCCTGCGCGCCCTGGAAGCAGACGCGGGTTTGCGCCAGCGGGTGGAAGGCTTTCTGGATTACGTCATCATTGATGAGTATCAGGATATCAATACTGCCCAGCAGCGCCTGCTGGCGGTGCTGGCGGGCAGCCGGGCAGATGTCATGGCGGTAGGGGATGCCAATCAGTGCATCTATGAGTGGCGGGGCGCCCGACCGGATACCATGCTGGAAAATTTCACCGCGACCTTTGGCAGTGCAACGGATTACCCGCTCTCAACCACCTTTCGCCATGGCCATGCCCTGGCGCTGGCTGCCAATCACGCCATTTACGCCAACCAGCGCCGCCCGGATCAGCTTTGCCTGGCGGCTGAAGGGAATCCAACCACCGAGATTCGCGTAGCGCAGGGCAGCCGCCTGTTGCTGGATACCCTGTTTGACTGGAAATCTCAGGGGCGGCCTTTGAGTGATGCCTGCCTGCTGGTGCGCAGCTGGGCGCTGTCGGTACCCGTTCAGCTGGCACTGCTACAGGCTGGCATCCCGTTTCGTATGCAGCGAGAAGACCGCTTTGTATTTCGCTTGCCGCTGGTTCAAGCGCTGGCCGGTTACCTGAAGTTGGCGCGCCAGTCGGCCCTGCTTAACGACCCTGAGCTGGTTACTCTGTTGCTGGCGCAACCCACGCCTTTTGTTGCCCGTGAGCGTTTGCAGCGGCTGGCTTTTGAGCTGACTCGCACCCAGCAGTGGCCCCAGCGTGATGCCGCTGTTCTGGCGGATATCAAGCCTGGCCAGAGGCGTACCCTCAAAAAGCGTTGGATGCTGCTGCTGGAGCTGCCCAGGCTAAGCCAGTGGTCCACCTCCAGGCTGTTGCAGCATGTGGTGGACAGCATTGATGCTGAGAAAACCTTAAAACGGGCCGCTGCGCGGCGTGATAAAGGCGAAGAGGATGTGCGTTTGTTGGATGTGCTGATTGAGCAGGCTGATAGCGTCCAAAATCCGGATGCCTTTATTGAACTGCTGGAACGGCCGGTTGAAAATCAGGCCAATGGCGTTCTGATCAGCACTGTGCATGGCGCCAAGGGGCTGGAGTGGCCGCTGGTGGCTGTAGCCGGTGTAAATGAAGAGGATTTTCCCCATTACAGCCGCGATAACCCTCTGAACGATGACCGCCTGGAAGAAGAGCGTCGGCTGTTCTATGTGGCAATTACCCGCGCGCAGCAGACCCTTTTATTACTGCATGATGGCGGCGAGCATCGTCCGAGCCGTTTTATTGCCGAAAGCGCCTGGCAGGACTGTATGCGCGTGGCAAAACAGCTGCAAGATGCGCCGCAAGAAGACCCGCAACACCCATTAAGCGTGACATCGCCTACTATCGTCAGCCGCTATCTGGCGATGGCCGGGCACGACGATATCCGGGTTGTGGCCAACCCCCAGGCGCCGCATATTGCCGAAAGCAGCACGGCCTATTCGTCCGCCACGGACTATTACCCAGGTCAGCGATTGCGCCACCATTTCTTTGGTGAAGGGGAAGTTGCCAGTGTGGAAGGCAGCGCCGACAATCCGGTGATAGACGTGCGTTTTGCCGAAGCAGGCAGGCGTCGTCTGGTGGCCAGACAGGCGCCGATTGAAGTGCTGGATATCAAGCAGGCCTGATAGTGCTTACTGAAAGCAAAATCCGTTCGATTAGCCTCCCCAAGGATTAATTACATCTAGGTTTGCTGCCTCAAATGGCGCCATATCACGGGATGCAACCTGATAACCCTTTGATGCGGCAATGGCAGCAATAAAGCCATCCGGTGTAGGGAAGCCGCGGCCGGCGGCTCTGGCGACCACCGCTAGCTCGGCATACTTGCGGGCCGCATCGGTGTCAAAGGGTAATATTCGGTTCTTGAACAACAGCATGAGGCCGTCCAGAGACTCGCTTAGCATGTCCTTGCGCTTGCCGTTAGGTATCGATGCTATGCCAAATAACAACTCAGCCAGCGTAACACTGGACAGGTACAGCGTTTCGGCTGACTGCTTGTTAAGCCAGGCTCTTACGGCTGGGTTGGGTTCGGGTTTCATCGCCTCGGAAACGATGTTCGTATCCAGAACGATCATTCAAACCTCATCGGCTCAGCAGGTGTCCTGTCGCGTATTTGCTCTAAGGTCTCAACGTCTTGGTTAGAAAGTCCTACCTTACGACCCAGCTCAGCTAGAGCATCGCCCATTTTGAGGCGGTTTTCTGGCTGCGTGGCTTCTTTCAAGATAGCCCGTACCTCAGCTTCGGTGCTGCGGTGATGCTGCTTAGCCCGTGCCTTCAGTGCATTATGTACCTCGTCAGGGATACTCCTGATAGTCATCATGCCCATGGCGTAAACCTCCTTCACTTCTTTTGCATGCGTCAGCATAAACTGCATATTATATGCATTCATATTAGCATGATGACTGCATGTGACAAGCGTGGGTGAATCCAGAACCACCAAGCATTCTTGAAAACAAAGACATGCTGGCAGTTAGAGAGCCAGATTAAAAAAGAGCGCTTGAGAGGAGGGGGCAGGAAAGGCGTTTAAGCCCCTCAGCGAGGGGCTATTGACTCTCTCTGGACTGTTTTGCATGTCCGACCATTCTTGCCTATAAACCTGTTTTATCTATTAGGCCCTTCGCACTTACATATTAGGATAGTTGGGCCCGCCGCCGCCTTCCGGGGCCACCCAGGTAATGTTCTGGGTCGGGTCCTTGATATCGCAGGTCTTGCAGTGCACGCAGTTCTGGAAGTTGATCTGGAAACGCGGGTTGCCAGCGTCGTCTTCCACCACTTCGTAGACCCCTGCCGGGCAGTAGCGCTGGGCGGGCTCGGCGTAGGTGGGCAGGTTATCGCGAATCGGCAGTTCCGGGTCGCTTAACTTCAGGTGGCAGGGCTGGTCTTCCTCGTGGTTGGTGTTGGATAGAAACACCGAGGTCGACTTGTCAAACGACAGCTTGCCGTCCGGCTTGGGATAGTCGATTTTCTCGAACTCCGCCGCTGGCTTCAGCGCACCGTGGTCGGTGGTGGTGTCGTGCAGGTTGGGCAGCTTGTTGCCCAGCAGCTGGTTGGCGAAGTTGTAGGCACCGCCCGCCACCGTGCCGTATTTGTGAATCGCTGGGCCAAAGCTGGCGCTGGCCTTGAGTTCTGCGTAGGCCCAGCTGGCTTCCCACTTCTCGGTGAAGGTGGTCAGCTCCTGGCCGCCTTCATCGCCTGCCTGAAGGGCTTCAAAGACGCTTTCCGCCGCTACCAGGCCGGATTTCATCGCCGTGTGCAGGCCCTTGATCTTGGCAAAGTTCAGGGTGCCCGCATCGCAGCCAATCAGCAGGCCACCGGCAAAGGTCATTTTCGGCAGGCAGTTCAGGCCACCCTTGGTCAGCGCCCGAGCGCCGTAGGCCACCCGTTTGCCGCCCTCAAGGTGTTGGCTGAGTACCGGGTGGTGCTTCATGCGCTGGAACTCGTCAAACGGCGAGAGCCAGGGGTTCTGGTAAGACAGATCCATAATCAGCCCGACCACCACCTGCTGGTTCTCGGCGTGGTAGAGGAACCAGCCGCCGTGGGTGTTTTTATCCAGCGGCCAGCCGGAGCCGTGCAGCACCAGCCCCGGCTCGTGCTGCTCGGCAGGCACGTCCCACAGCTCTTTCAGGCCGATGCCGTAATGCTGGGGGTCGCGGCCGGCATTGAGGGAAAACTCGCTGATCAAGCGCTTGCCCAGATGCCCGCGGGCGCCTTCGGCAAACAGGGTATATTTGGCGCGCAGCTCCATGCCCGGCATATGGCCGTCTTTGGGCTGGCCATCGGCGCCCACGCCCATATCGCCGATCAGGATGCCGCGCACGCGGTCGTCTTCGATGATCACATCCTGGGCGGCAAAGCCGGGGAAGATTTCCACGCCCAGCTGCTCGGCCTGCTCGCCCAGCCAGCGGCACAGGTTACCGGCGCTGATCACGTAGCGGGCCATATCCCCGCCGGTGTTATGCATGCTCTTGGGCACCAGAGCGTTGGGGATCTGCTGGCTTTTCTCGGCATCCTTGAGCAGATGGACTTCATCGCGGATAGCGGGGGTGGTCAAGGGCGCACCGCGCTCTTCCCAATCGGGGAACAGCTCAGCCAGGGCGCGCGGTTCGAACACCGCGCCGGAGAGAATGTGCGCGCCGACTTCGGAGCCTTTTTCGACCACGCAGACGGTCAGCTCCTGCTCGGCGGCATTGGCCTGCTGCATCAGGCGGCAGGCGGCGGAAAGCCCGGATGGCCCGGCGCCGACAATCACGACGTCAAATTCCATCACATCGCGTTCGAGAGTGTCTTCAGTATGTTCCACGGTGGCATCTCCTTTAACAAGTCCCAACGTATGGCTGTGCTGGCGGTCTGGCTGTGAGAGAGGTAATCGTCACAACCGTTAAATTATAACGTTAGATGAATATAAGCTTGAATTTTAAACGGTCGTTTGCTTCAGCTTCTATGTCATGATAGGCATAATAAGAGTACAACGTCACCTCTGAATTATTCAGGCAGCATAGCGCGGGGTGAATCGAGATGCAGCTGAAGTCACGTTTGATTGATACCAAGGACGTAGACATAGAGTGGTAATAGAGTCTTGTGGCACTGTGTTCAGTTGTGGCATGTTGAAAAGGTTTTTTAGCGTTGAACCTATCAAACGCTTGCATGAATATTAAATAGTGGCCGTTATGCTTGTTAAAAATGGTCAAGTGTTTGCTAACACCCTTTTTCAGTAAGGGCTTACCAGAAAGCCAAGCGAGGAATCCATGAAAGTACTCGTCGCGGTGAAACGCGTCATTGATTACAACGTCAAGATTCGCGTAAAAGCGGATAGATCCGATGTTGATCTCACCAATGTCAAAATGGCCATGAACCCGTTTTGTGAAATTGCCGTTGAAGAAGCCGTACGTCTTAAAGAAAAAGGCGTGGCGACAGAGGTGGTGGCTGTGACGATTGGCCCCAAGGCAGCACAAGAGCAGTTGCGTACTGCGCTGGCGCTGGGAGCCGACCGGGCGATTCATATTGAAACCGATGAGCGGGTTGATTCTCTGGGAGCTGCCAAGGCGCTCGCCAAACTGGTAGAAGAAGAGCAGCCCGGCCTTGTCGTGCTCGGTAAGCAGGCAATTGATAGCGATAACAATCAGACGGGTCAGATGCTGGCAGCGCTGACCGACCTGCCTCAGGGCACCTTTGCATCCGAGGTAAGCGTAGAAGGTGAAAAGCTCAAGGTAACCCGTGAGATTGATGGGGGGCTGCAGACCATCGAGCTTTCCCTGCCGGCCATTGTCACCACTGACCTGCGCCTGAATGAGCCGCGCTATGCCAAACTGCCCGATATCATGAAGGCCAAGAAAAAGCCGCTGGATGTCAAAACACCGGCAGACCTGGGTGTCGAGCTGGCCAGTAAGGTGAGCCTGGTTAGCGTTGAGCCGCCCGCCGAGCGCCAGGGAGGCGTCAAGGTCGCCTCGGTAGATGAGCTGGTCGACAAACTCAAAAACGAAGCCAAAGTACTTTAAATCATATAAGTGCTTTAAATAGGAGCCGAATTCATGAGCATTCTGGTACTGGCTGATTTACATGACGGTCAACTGGCGGGCGCTACGGCAAGTGTTATTGCCGCCGCCCAGGCAATTGGCGGTGATATTGATGTTCTGGTGGCGGGTGAAAACGTCCAGGCAGCGGCTGACGCAGCGGCCAAACTTGATGGGGTTAGCAAGGTGCGGGTCGCCGATAATGCTGTCTATGCCCATCAGCTGGCTGAACCCATGGGCAAGCTGCTGCTGGCGTTGGCGGATGACTACACCCATGTACTGGCCTCTGCATCCACCACGGGCAAGAACGTCTTGCCGCGTCTGGCCGCACTGAAAGATGTCAATCAGCTTTCCGATATCATAGCAGTGGAAGGCGCTGATACGTTCAAGCGCCCCATTTATGCGGGTAATGCGATTGCCACCGTCAAGAGCGAAGACGCCCTCAAGGTGATTACCGTTCGCCCCAGCGCCTTTGATGGCGTGGGTGACGGTGGTGCTGCCAGCATTGAAGCGGTTGATATCGTAGTGGAAAACACTCAGTCCACCTTTATTGGTGAAGAGCTGGCCAAATCTGACCGGCCTGAGTTGGGCGGTGCCAAGGTGGTGGTTTCCGGCGGCCGTGGTATGGGCAACGGTGAAAACTTCAAACTGCTGGAAGGCATTGCTGACAAGCTGGGGGCTGCCATGGGGGCTTCCCGTGCGGCAGTGGACGCAGGGTTTGTGCCCAACGACATGCAGGTAGGGCAAACCGGCAAGATCGTCGCGCCGGATCTGTACATTGCCGTGGGTATTTCCGGTGCCATTCAGCACCTGGCGGGCATGAAAGATTCCAAGGTGATCGTGGCGATCAACAAGGATGAAGAAGCGCCGATTTTCCAGGTGGCTGATTACGGCCTGGTCGGTGACCTGTTCGAGGTGCTGCCGGAACTTGAGAGCAAACTGTAAACCCTTGGGTTCAGCGGGCCTGTCCGCTTCTGGCCTGCAGGTCACTGTATGACATGACTAAAGGTTAATGCCTGATTAGCCGGTTCTCAAAGAGGGCCGGCTTTTTTCTGGCCGAAAAATTAGGTAGACTTCAAATAGTTGATTAAATTACTCGGTCAATGCAGCAAGGCAAAATCGGGCTGCGAAATTAAAATTGTGACTATAATGGTTGAAAAACTGTCATACAGTCCGCACATAGTTTCGTAACACACAGATTTTTAGCATTGAATTGATGACAGGGCGTTCAGACATTGGCAACAACACATGTTAGTGAACGTCGTGATATTCGTAAAAGCCACGCAAGGAGATGATAACAATGGCACATACACTGCCTGAACTTCCGTACGCTTATGATGCACTTGAGCCGCATATTGACGCGATGACCATGGAAATTCACCATTCGCGTCACCACAATACTTATGTCACCAACCTGAACGCTGCGCTTGAAGGCACTGGCCTTGAAGACGTGCCGGTTGAAGAGTTGATTGCTGACCTTGATCGCGTTCCTGAAGAAAAGCGTCAGGCGGTCATCAACAACGGTGGCGGCCATGCCAACCACTCTATGTTCTGGCAAATGATGTCGCCCAATGGCGGCGGTCAGCCGCAGGGCGATGTGGCCAAGGCAATTGATGCTGAGCTTGGCGGCTTTGATGCGTTCAAGGATGCTTTCAAGAAAGCGGCGCTTGGTCGTTTTGGTAGCGGTTGGGCCTGGCTCTCCGTCACACCTGAGAAAAAACTGGTTGTAGAGAACACCTTGAACCAAGACAGCCCGATCATGCATGGCAATACGCCTGTGCTGGGTCTGGATGTTTGGGAACATGCCTACTACCTGAAATTCCAGAACAAGCGTCCTGATTACGTTGAAACCTTCTTCAACGTCATCAACTGGGAAGACGTTGAGCGCCGTTATCAGGCTGCTATCGCCTGATCCAACGCAGACGATAACGGCACCTCATACTGAGATCGCCACAAAAAACCGCTCCCTGAAAAGGGGGCGGTTTTTTTGTGGAAAAAAACAAAAAAACACAGGTGCTGAAAGGATATCCAAGTGGGTGGCTGAGGCAGCCTCTAAGCACCGGCTGGGTAGAATATTGGGTAATAGCTGTCAATAACCTGTGGATTAAAAATACCACATATGCCTGAATTGATTTTTCCATGTGCTATATATAGTATGTGTTGTGCCTTTCAAAGAGGGTAGGCACTAGATATGCCCTACCTGAAAAACACTGCGATGAAAAGGAAAAATAGCCATGGATATCCAGATTTATAGCAAGCCTGCCTGCGTCCAATGCACCGCGACCTACCGCGCGCTGGATAAGCAGGGCCTGGCGTACACCGTTATTGATATCACCGCTGAAGATGACGCCAAAGCACAGGTTGAAGCCCTGGGCTATCGTCAGCTGCCGGTGGTTGTGGCAGGTGAAGATCACTGGTCGGGTTTCCGCCCGGACCGTATTCAGGCGCTGGCCTGAAACTCACCATGCAGATAGCAGATAGGGCCGTCGAGCCGGCAGGCACTCTGGTGTATTTTTCCACCAAGTCAGGCAATACCCATCGCTTTATCCAGAAGCTGGGTTTTAGCGCCCAGCGCTTGCCGCTGAATCGTCAGGAACCCACCTTAAAGGTAGAGCAGCCGTACATTCTGGTCACCCCCACCTATGGTGGCGGCTATGCCCAGGGGGCCGTTCCCAAGCAGGTGATCCGCTTCTTGAACGATAAGCATAACCGGGGCCTGATCCGCGGGGTGATTGCCGCTGGAAATACCAATTTTGGCGAAGCGTATGGAATGGCCGGGCAGATTATTGCCGAAAAGTGCCAGGTACCGTTTCTGTATCGATTTGAACTGTTTGGCACTGATGAAGATGTCATCAGAGTCCGTGAAGGAGTGAATGCATTTTGGAAACGTCAACCCTAGAGAAACAGCAAGCACCTGACGCTGCCGCCCCTGATCGGCGCGCGCTGGATTACCACGCCCTGAATGCCATGCTGAACCTTTACGGTGCCAACGGTGAGTTGCAGTTGGATAAGGATCGCGAGGCGGCCCGTCAGTACTTTCTTCAGCATGTGAACCAGAACACCGTTTTCTTCCACTCTCTGGAAGAAAAGCTCGATTACCTGGTGGAAGAGGGCTATTACGAGGCCAATGTACTGGCCCAGTACCCGGCCGAATTTATCAAGGGGTTGTTTGAGCAGGCCTACGCCTATAAATTCCGCTTTCCGAGCTTTCTGGGCGCTTTCAAGTATTACACCAGCTACACCCTGAAGACGTTTGATGGCAAACGTTATCTGGAACGCTATGAAGACCGTGTCTGCATGGTCGCCCTGGCGCTTGCTCGCGGTGATCAGGCTTTGGCCAGGTCGCTGGTGGATGAGATTATCAGCGGGCGTTTCCAGCCGGCGACCCCGACCTTCCTGAACTGCGGTAAGCAGCAGCGCGGCGAGCTGGTGTCGTGCTTTCTGCTGCGCATCGAAGACAACATGGAATCGATTGGCCGCTCGATCAACTCGGCGCTGCAGCTTTCCAAGCGCGGCGGCGGTGTGGCCTTCCTGCTCAGCAATATCCGCGAGTCGGGGGCGCCGATCAAGCGCATCGAGAACCAGTCGTCGGGCATTATCCCGATCATGAAACTGCTTGAAGATGCTTTCTCCTATGCCAACCAGTTGGGCGCGCGCCAGGGCGCCGGGGCGGTGTATCTCAATGCTCACCACCCGGATATCCTGCGTTTTCTGGATACCAAGCGGGAAAATGCCGACGAGAAAATTCGCATCAAGACACTGTCGCTGGGCGTGACGATTCCGGACATTACCTTTGAGCTGGCCAAGCGCAACGACGACATGTACCTGTTCTCGCCCTATGACGTTGAGCGGGTCTATGGCGTGCCCTTTGGCGATATCAGCGTGACCGAGAAGTATCATGAAATGGTCGCTGATGCGCGTATCCGCAAGCACAAGATCAATGCTCGCGCCTTCTTCCAGACTCTGGCAGAGCTGCAGTTCGAGTCCGGCTACCCCTACATCATGTTCGAGGACACCGTTAATCGCGCCAACCCGATTGCCGGGCGCATCAACATGAGCAACCTGTGCTCCGAGATCCTGCAGGTCAACACGCCCACCCAATACGATGATGACCTTGGTTACCGTGAAGTGGGGCAGGATATCTCCTGCAACCTGGGTTCGATGAATATCGCCAAGGTGATGGATGCAGGGGATATCGGTACCAGCGTCGAGATTGCTATTCGCGGGCTGACCGTCGTCTCTGAAATGAGCAATCTGCAGAGCGTGCCCTCCATTGCTGAAGGTAACGCCAAATCCCGTGCCATTGGCCTGGGGCAGATGAACCTGCACGGCTTCCTGGCCCGTGAGCATATCTATTACGGCTCGGATGAAGGTCTGGATTTCACCAATCTATATTTCTACTGCGTGGCCTTCCATGCCATTCGCGCTTCCAACCGGCTGGCCATTGAGCACGGCGAAGCCTTTGCCGGGTTTGAAGATTCCACCTATGCCTCGGGCACTTTCTTTGACAAGTACACCGATCAGGCCTGGCTGCCGCGTACCGAAAAAGTACGCCAGCTGTTTGAGCGCAGCGGTATTGCCTTGCCGTCTCAGGAGGATTGGCAGGCGCTGAAGGCATCCGTTATGGCCCACGGCCTGTATAACCGCAACCTGCAGGCGGTGCCGCCGACGGGGTCGATCTCCTATATCAATCATTCCACCTCCAGTATTCATCCGGTGGCAGCGAAGATCGAGATCCGTAAGGAAGGTAAGCTGGGGCGGGTCTACTACCCGGCGCCTTTCCTCAACGAGGCCAACTTCGACTATTTCCAGGATGCCTACGAAATCGGCCCGGAAAAGATTATCGACACCTACGCCGAGGCTTCCCAGCACGTGGATCAGGGGCTTTCGCTGACGCTGTTCTTCCCGGACACCGCAACCACCCGGGATATCAACAAGGCGCAGATTTATGCCTGGCGCAAAGGCATCAAGACGCTTTACTACATCCGCCTGCGCCAAAGTGCGCTGGAAGGCACGGAAGTGGAAGGCTGCGTTTCCTGCACCCTCTAACCTGATCACGCGACTGACAAGGGTAATTCACATGAATATGATGCAACGTTTATCGCGGGTTGATGCCATCAACTGGAACCGCCTTGAGGATGATAAGGACCTGGAGGTCTGGAACCGCCTGACCAGCAACTTCTGGCTGCCGGAAAAAGTGCCGCTGTCCAACGATATCCAGTCGTGGAATACCCTGACCCCTCAGGAGAAACAGCTGACCATACGGGTATTCACCGGCCTGACATTGCTGGATACCATCCAGAGCAGCGTGGGCGCCCCGGTGCTGATGGACGACGCCCGCACCCCCCATGAAGAGGCGGTCTACACCAATATCGCCTTTATGGAATCCGTGCATGCGCGTTCCTACAGCTCGATCTTCTCGACCTTGTGCAACACCCGTGACGTGGACGATGCCTTCCGCTGGAGCGAGGAAAACCCGACGCTGCAGATGAAATCCGAGCTGATTCTCAGCCGTTACCGCTCGGATGATCCCTTGATGCGCAAGGTGGCCAGCGTCTTCCTGGAGTCGTTTCTGTTCTACTCGGGCTTTTACCTGCCGATGTACTGGTCCAGCCACGCCAAGCTGACCAACACCGCTGACCTGATTCGTCTGATCATTCGCGATGAAGCGGTACACGGCTATTATGTCGGCTATAAATTCCAGCAGGCTCTGGCAGAAGCGACGCCGGAACGCCAGCAGGAGGTCAAGGACTACGCCTATGAACTGCTTCTGGAGCTTTACGATAACGAGGTGCGCTACACCGAATCGCTCTATGATGAAGTGGGCCTGACGGAAGACGTGAAGAAGTTCCTTCACTACAACGCCAACAAGGCGCTGATGAACCTTGGCTTCGAACCACTCTTCCCCAGCAGTGTGACGGATGTCGATCCAACCATCATGGCAGCACTTTCCCCGAGTGCGGACGAAAACCACGATTTCTTCTCCGGCTCCGGCTCTTCCTACGTCATCGGCAAGGCCGTCGCCACTGAAGACGACGACTGGGCGTTTTAAGAAGCCGATTTCCCGCCAGGCAAGTGGCGAGCGGGGTGCTCGCCACTTTCTTTATAAGCAAAATCTGTTATTCTCAGACTGAAAGTGTGGTTGGAATAACCGCTATCCCAAGTGCCAAGTTGCCTCACTTCATTTAATGTATGCATATACAGTTTTATTAAGTCGAGCAAAACGCGCAAGCGCGCGAATTCTGGATAGGTGGCCCAGCTATATTTAAGTGCTATAAAAATCAATGAGTTGGGGGGGGATGAAGCACGTCGGATAATATTATTGAACGCGCAAGATTGTTCATCCAATATCAGGACGTGCAGTCCAATCACTGTTAAATGCCTAGAGGGAGTTATGTCAGAGATTGCCAACACACCTGATCCTCCATATTACGCGGTGATCTTCAGCAGCTATCGCACGGAGGGTGATAATGGGTACTCTGAAATGGCTGAACGAATGGTGAAATTGGCATCAGAGCAACCCGGCTTTCTGGGCATTGAGTCTGCTAGAGAGAGCGTAGGTATTACTGTGTCGTACTGGGCAAGTCTTGAAGCAATCACCAACTGGAAGAAAAATGCTGAGCATCGAGAGGCCCAGCGACTTGGCCATCAGCAATGGTATTCCAGCTTTAGGGTTAGGGTGGCCAAGGTTGAGCGTGAATACGGCATTTAACCAGTTGGTCAACCGGACCGCTTTTACGCTGACGCTTCAAAGCGTCCGGTTACCTCGGCGTTAAATGCCGGTGATAGCCCTATCCAGGGCTCCAACAATCTGCTTTTTGAAGTGCGATAGAGAACCCACCGGGTTTTTGAGGTGCTTTTCAGAAACAGTGGAAATTTGTGGGGTTAACAGTAGAAGCGCCTCGTCTCCAAAGCTGATGTCCGGCGTGAGAGCTTGCAGGGTTTCGCCACCGAAGGCGGAGCGTTTTCCCAAAGGGATGACGATGCAGGTTGCAAGTTCGCTTAGCAGGCTACTTTGAACATCGACAAGGTAAGGGTAGTGCGCTTTGCTTCGCGTTATTTGAGGTATGCAGCAGCTAGAAAAGCTCGCTGTGAGAACCAATGCGTGCAAGTTGTAGTGTGTCGTTGTTGATTCTATAGATCAGAACAAGATCAGGCTGAATGTGGCAATCGCGAAAGCCATGCCAGTTACCTGTTAGTAGATGATCAATATTTTTGGATGCTAGCGTTTCACTGCGTTGTAACTGGGAAATAATATTCCCGACTTCGATAATGTCGGGAATAGGCATCTTAGTGATTTTTTTAAAATCTTTTTTGAATTGTGTTGAATATTCAAGAGCGAGCATTTCGAATCTTGCCCTCGGTCAGCTCGTTGAGCATATCATCGACAGATGAGCTTTGTTTGCCTTTGCCTTCAACCAATTCTTTAATTGCAGCGGTAGTTGTCGCATTTGGTTGACGCGCCTTAAGCTCAAAGGGTATACCACCGTGGTTGATGACTGCTCGGGCAAAAAGTTTAAGAGCCTGAGATGGACTTAGCCCGACATCATCGCAAATGTTGGTAAAAGCAACCTTTGTGTCATGATCTATGCGTGTGCTAAGCATTTCGCTTTTCATGGTAATTACTCCAAGGTGTGATGCAATGTAAGACATTGTAGCACATGGTTTGAATATCACATAACAAACGTGCGCCTACAAGCAGAAGTTGAACAGCACTTGGAAGCAATCGCCTGCAGGCTCCACCAGAGCAAAGGCTGGGTTATCAATCAGGCACTATCAGAATACATTGAAAGACAACAGCGTGAGCAGAAGCGTTGGCAGCAAAAGCTAGCAGTCTGTCGGATTATGAGCATCGCTTACAGTGACGGCGCCCACCTCCCACCGTTTTGTGTTGCCACCGGACTGCTTCAGCAATATGGCACCATTAGGTGCTATTTGAAACGCCAGTAGCAGCCCAAGCACTGGTGACGGATCTCAATTATATGCAAGGGGGAAGCCCCTCAGCTTGAGGCCAGGCGATGCATCCGCTTGATATTCCACGCCAAGGTGGCCAATCGCCACTCACCACTGACGTTCTACAGCCCGCGTAGATTGTGGCGATACCGATTGGCGCGGCAGTTGGCAGCACGCCGAGAGACTCCTGTGAACACGGCCTGACGGAAGATGTGAAGAAATTCCTTCACTATAACGCCAATAAAGCGCTGATGAACCTCAGGTTTGAACCGTTGTATCCCCAGCAGCGTGACTAGAGTTGCAAACTCTCTTGTTGGGTGCATAGTTTACCTTTATGACATTCAGTACTTTTGCTGTGTTGGGTATCTTTTCATCAATTTTTGCACGATGGTTAGAAAGCCATCCGCGCACTATACTTGGCATAAATATTAGTGTAAGGATCAGTCGAAGTGTGCGACTACCACTGAGAAAGGTGATGAACATGGCTATTCCAAACACTAACGGTATTCAGCGCAAGCCAACTCATCCTGGTGAAATGCTCAGAGAAGATTTCTTACCAGACTATGACCTGACGGTTGCAGGGCTGGCTGAGTCTTTGGGTGTCTCTCGTCAATCAGTTAATGAGCTGTTGCGAGAACGACGTGCTGTCAGTCCTGAAATGGCGCTGCGACTTGCTCGTTTATTTGGTAACTCTCCTGAATTTTGGCTGAATGCGCGGCGTGCTGTTGATCTGTGGACGGCGGCTCAGTCGATCAAAGAGGAAGTTGACCGGATTAAACCGTTACACGCTGCTTAACTAGGCCATGCACCGGATGCCAAAACCTCCGCTTCGCTGCGGGTTTGTCACTGGTGATGGCGGTCTATGGTGGATGGCTGGAGCATGATTGGCTGCTGAAAATCCCACAGCCCACACGACAACATATGAAAAATGACGTTGCGACGTACATGCGTTATTACAACTTGGAGAGATTCAAAACAATTTCTCAACTGCTTCGCGGCAACAAACTTACTGCAAAGCTCTGCATTATATGTCTTGACCGCACCTATTAACAGGTGCTATTTAAAGGTCTTCAGATCGTTGGTCAGGTAATCACTATGCAGGTTAAATTTTCCGAGGATGTCATTCCTCTATCAGACCTTAAGATCAATCCCGGAAAGGTGGTGGGTCAAGCGCATGACACTCACCGCCCAATCCTGATTACCAGTCGCGGCCGTGGGGTCGCTGTGGTTCAGGGGCTTGAGGATTATGAGAGAGCAGCAGAGGAATTGCGGTTCGTAAAGGCGGTGGCGCAGGGGCTGATGAATGTTCGTGAGGGCAACACCTTATCGCTGGAGGATGCCAAGAAAACGTTGGGCATTCAGTAAATGGAATTACGCATCGCACAGTCAGCTATTGAGGACTTACAGGCTATTCAGGCGTATTACAAAGAACAGGATGTGCCACATATCGGTGATGGTTTCGTGACGAATATTCTGGAGCATAGCGAGCTGCTTCAACTCCACCCTGATGCTGGCCGAGTTGTTCCTGAATTCAACCTAGATCATATTCGTGAATTGATTCACGCGCCATTTCGGGTTGTCTACCTTAGGCAGGCTCAAGAGGTTGTACTCATACGCGTCTGGCGGACTGAGAGGCAGCTCGAATTACCAGAAAACGAAACATAACTCGACCTTAACCGGATGCCAAAACCTCCGCTGCGCTACGGTTCTGTCAAGTATTTAACCAGCCGTTGCTGTCAGGCCGTTTTCCAACGTTTCGCGGCTAATAACTGGTTCGTGATCCGAGATAAAAACTGCCGCTGTGCAGTATTGATGCGCAAGCTCGAATACCTATGTTGAAGCTAACGGCTTGCCTCTCGCACGTCACCGTCAGTTCTGATGGCCCGTTTCGATGTCTTCGAAAACGTAAGCCTGAACCTGCTAATCATCAGCGGTTGCCGGTCATCGGTTTCCGCCGCTCTAACCAGATGGGCTTGAAACCAACAATATACCGTTATCTTGTAATTTTCTCTATTTTCTTTCCCTCCTGTGCCTTTTCTTAATTGTACGCCTCGCCTCGATTGAGGCAGATTGCCAACATGGCGTTGGCTTTTCGTTTCGATTCCACTAAATGTTAATGATAAATATTGTTATTTACTCAATAGGTGGTAGGCTATGCGCCTTGTGATCAAACACAAATGGTTCTCATAACTAATTGAAGCGGTGCGCGATCTTTTCAGCGCACCTGCCAGTAACGGAGGCATGACGTGCTGAAAAGGCCTTTACTAGCCCTGCAGGGATGCTGGCTTGCCGGTGTTCTGGCCAGCGGCACGCTGATGGCAAGTAGCAACATCATGGCGCAGGAAGAGCAGGGTGGGGCGCCGTCTGCGTTCCAGCAGCAGATTGAGGCAGCGGATGACTCGACCCGCTCAGCTATTGAAGAATTGCGCCGCCTTGAACGCGATACCCACCAGCTGCAAGCCGCCAACGCTGCCTTGACTACCCGCTTGGTCAGCGAGGCCCAACACCAGCAGCGCCTTGAAAGGGCGCTGAATAACCTAGATGACACCCGCGCTGCCTTGCCAGAGATCGAGCAGCTGATGAGGGAGCAACTAGCCGCCTGGATCAATGCTGATCTGCCGTTTCTAAAAGACGAGCGCCTGGCGCGTTTAGCGCCCGCCGAACCTGCCCAGGCCAATAGCGCCACCCGGATTGCGGGCTTGCTGGAAGCCTGGCGCGCCGAACTGGCCTACGGCCGCGCAGTGGATAGCTGGCGCGGGCGCCTGCAATCGGATGAAGGCAACCCCCGTGACGTCGAGTTCCTGCGCCTTGGCCGTATTGGCCTGTACTACCTCACGCCAGACGGTCGCCAGGGCGGCGTATGGGATGTCGAAAGCCGCCAATGGCTCGCGCTGGATGAAACTGCCCGGCGCGAGGTGCGAAACGGCCTGCGAATTGCCGATGAACAGCGAACTCCCGAGCTTTTGCGTTTACCGCTTTCGGTGATGGTGGAAGACGCCGCAGGAGGTCAGCGATGAAAATGCTGATCTGTCTAATCTTGCTGGCCAGCCTAGCCACCAGCGGCAAGGCGCTTAGCCAGACCGAAGGCCTGATTTCGCTACAGGACGCCCGGGAAGCGGCAAGCGCTTTGGATCAAGCCAGGCTTGAAGCGCTGCTGAATGACCCGCAGGCGCTGGAAGCGGCGCTGGATGATGCCCGAGCCAAGCACCAGGCCGCTGAGCAGCAGCAGGCAGCCTTGGTGGAACAGCAGCAACAGCAAATGCGGCGAGCACAAACCCTGGCGGAGCGTCAGAGTGAACAGGGCGAAACGCTAACGGCGCTGCTGGCGGATCTCTCCCGGCACAGTGAAGACGTGCGCAACGAGCTGGGAGGCGATAGCTGGTTAACTCTCGAGGCCGATACGCTGCCACCGCGCCTGGATGATATTGACGTATTGGAGCCTGAGCAGATTGAAACCCTGGTGGATAGCCTGGCGCGGCTGACTCAGCGCACCGGGCAGGCCGAGCGCCTTGAGCGGCCCGTGGCGGATGCCAGCGGAGAGATTGCCGTGCGTGATATTGTGCGCCTGGGGGATTTTGCGGCCTTTACCGATACCGCCTTGCTCAGCATGCCCCAGGAAGAAGGGCACTTGGCTGAAGTGCCGCGAACGCCTTCGGCAATCAGCGAGGTGCTGGCGGACTATCACCAAGGGGCCAGCCGCGTGTTTGCCATCGACCCGACCCAGGGAAGCGTGTTGAACGCCCTTGCTCAACAGCCCAGCCTGTTGGAGCGCTTCCATCAGGGGGGCTATGTGGGCTACGTCGTCGTCGCTTTGGGTGGCCTGGGGATGCTGGTGGCCCTGATACAGTATGGCTACCTGAGCGTGGTCAGTCTGCGGATGCGCCGCCAGTGCAAGGCCTTGGGTCAGCCATCGGCGAACAATCCTCTGGGCCGGGTGCTGGCGCGCTTCAAGGAGTTGGACAAGTATCAGGCGCCGGAGGCGCTGGAGGCCCGCCTGGATGAGGCTGTGCTAGCGGAGCTTCCACGTATTGAGCGTGGGCAGCCGATCGTTAAGCTGCTGGCCGCCATTGCCCCGCTGCTTGGCCTGTTAGGCACGGTGACCGGCATGATAGTGACCTTTCAGGCGATTACTGTATTCGGCACCGGCGACCCCCAGTTGATGGCTGGCGGTATCAGCCAAGCGCTGGTCACCACGGTGCTGGGGCTGGTGACGGCCGTGCCGCTGCTGTTTGCCCAGACGGCCCTGGCGACCCGCAGCCGCTTGATCATTCAGACCCTGGAAGGCGAAGCCAGCGCTGCCCTGGCGGATCATCTCGAATCAGGTTCAACCTCACCGTCTGACGCCCTTCCTGCTGATAAGCACGGAGGGCTGTGATATGCCCAACTTGCCTCTCTGGCTGGCCCCGGTTGAGCGCCTGTTAGACGCAGGCGGCCCCGTGCTGGGGATATTGGCACTGGTGGCCATGCTGGTTTTTGGTATGGCACTTGAACGCTGGTGGTATTACCGCGTCAGCTGGCGCCTTGCCCGCCGTCAGCTGATCCGTCGCTGGACGGCGCGCAGCGATCATCGCAGCTGGAGTGCTCGCACGCTGCGCCAAGTGTGGACGCAAACACTGGTGGCCAGGCTGCGTCGCCCCTTACCCTGGATCAAACTGTTAGTGGCTCTGTGCCCGCTGCTCGGCTTATTGGGCACGGTGACCGGCATGATCAGCGTCTTTGATAGTCTGGCTCTTAGCGATACCCATCAGGCTCGGGCCATGGCCGACGGTGTGGCGCGGGCCACGCTGCCCACCCTGGCCGGTATGGCCATTGCGCTGGTCGGGCTCTTGTTGATCAGCCGTCTTGAGCATGTGATTCGCCGGGAAGACCAGCGCCTGAATGACCGCCTGGCCCGCGCGCTGGAGGAAAACAATGCGTAGACGCCGTTCCATGGAATTCACGACAGACAGCAACGAGGTAAACCTGACACCGATGCTTGATGTGGTGTTTATCATGCTGATCTTTTTTATCGTCACCACCAGCTTTATCAAGGAAAGCGGCGTCGAGATCGAGCGCCCAGAAGCCTCAGCGGCAACGCCGCGCCTGGATGCTCAGGTGCTGGTGGCCATTACGCCTGAAGGCGCTGTCTGGGTGGATGGCAAAGCGGTGGATGTGCATCGTATTGGCCAACAGGTGGCCGGAATGTTGAGTGATGATGGCGCTGTGGTTATTCAGGCGGACCGGGCGTCCACCACTGGTCTTCTGATTGAAGTGATGGACCGCCTCAAACAGGCTGGCGTTGAACAGGTCGCGGTAGCGGCAAGCCGGAGCAAACGATGATGCGCCATCTGCTTTCCATGCTGGGAGGGATGACGCTGGCAGTGGGATTGTTCTGGCTGTTAGCCCTGCTGGTCACTCCGCCGGAGCGGCCAGTGGAAGCTCCCGAAATGACACTGTCGATGACCCTGCTAGAAGCCACCGAGTCAACCGAAACGCCACCTGAACAGGCCGCACAAACGCCTGCGGCCAGCGAAAACGTGCCTGACACAGAAACGCCGCCACCCCAGGTGGAGCAAGTGCCTGACGCATTGCCGGACGCTGACAGCCAGGTGGTGGTCAATGACAGTGAAGCGCTAGAACCAGAGCCTAAACCGGAACCTAAACCAGAGCCTGAGCCAGAACCCAAACCAGAACCTGAGCCCGAACCAAAGCCAGAGCCTAAACCTGAACCTGAACCCAAGCCAGAATCAGAACCCGAAGCAAAACCTGAGCCCACGCCTCAGGCGGATGCCGCGTCCAAGTCTGCGGCCGAGCATGCGTTTGCTTCACCCCAGCAAGACGCGCCTGCCCAGGCGCAGGCTGCGCCTTCAAATGAGCCGGTGAGCGTCGGCCAGCTGGCCCCGGCCAGCCGGGTAAACCCCACCTACCCACGGCGCGCCCAACGGCGCGGGTTGGAAGGGTTTGTCGAAGTGGAGTTTGTGATCCGCCGTGATGGGAGTGTGGACAGCAGGACGATTCGCGTGATCCGGGCCCAGCCGAAGCGGGTGTTTGAAGAAGCGGCGCTGGACGCCATTGCTCGCTGGCAGTTTGAGGCCAGCGAGCAGCTCAGGCGCGCCACTCAACGCATTGAGTTTCAGCTAAGGTAAACAGCGCCAGAGGGAATCAGGTGGCGTCTTTCAGGGTGATGGAAAAATCACTCCAGGTAGGCGCATGGTCAGAAGGCTTTTCCATGGCGCGCAGGGGGTAGTCGATATCCGCGCCGGATACGCAGTCTGCCAGCGGTTGGGTGACCAGAATATAGTCAATCCGCAGGCCGCGTTTGGGATCGTCGTTAAAGCCCTTTGAGCGGTAGTCGAACCAGCTGAAATGGTCATTGCGCTCAGGGTGAATCAGACGATAGCTGTCGCTTAGCCCCCAAGCCTTGATGCCTTCCAGCCACTCGCGCTCAATCGGCTGAAAGCTGGTCTTGCCCTCGCGCAGCCAACGCTTGCGGTTTGGCTCACCAATGCCAATATCCTGATCCTGTGGCGAGATATTAAAATCGCCCATCACCGCAAGGCGCTCATCCGGGCGATGCTGCTGATCAAGCAGGCGGGCCAGTTGTTGATAAAAACGTTCCTTATAGGGAAACTTGGTGGGGTGAGCGATGTTTTCACCCTGGGGAAAGTAGCCATTCCAGACCGTTACGGCCTCGCCATCCTCGGCGATCAGGCGGGCGCCGATCATGCGCTTCTGGGCGTCTTCCTCGTCATCGGGAAAGCCGTAGAAGACAGCCTCCGGCCGCTGACGGCAAAGCAGGGCAACCCCATAATGGCCTTTCTGGCCAAAATAGAAGACGTGATAGCCCATGGCTTCAACGGCGTCACGGGGAAAGGCATCATCGTGAACCTTGGTTTCCTGCAGGCCGATCACATCAGGCTTGAGCTGATCAATCAATGCCTGCAGCTGATGCAGCCGGGCGCGAATGCCGTTGATATTGAAAGAGACCAGCCGCATCATGAGTCCTCTTTGTTATCCTTGTCGCCGGGGTGAATCTGGATGGACTGTCCGCTTTCCTGGCGCGCCATCTTACGGGCAGCCTGCAACTTGCGCTGCTGCTGCTTTTTGGCGACGAAACGCCGTGAAGGCGCTACCTGATCCGGGTTATCGTGGCGCCACTTCTTGAAATCCTTGCGCCGACCGGTGCGAATTGTCACCTTGTCGGCGAGTGAACGGGTTTTTTTCTTGCGCGTCATATCACGCTCCGCTGATGTAAAAACGTTAGTGTTGAACTGTATTCTAACAGTCCAGGCGCCATCGCACATGGAGAACACAATCGAGAAGGGTGCCTGGCGGGCAAAGCCTGTTACAATACTGTCTTCATCACGCAACATTCACCGTAACTGACGAATAGAGAGCCTATGAGCGAGCCGGAACAGACCCCCGCATCGGCCCAGAACCGTAAGCCCAAGCGTCGTCGTCGCAAACCGCGTCGTCGCCAGTCGAACTGGGATCTGCGCCAGTTTCAGGTGCCCGCTGTGGCGGGTAAATGGCGCTTTCATGATTTTGATCTGCCGCTTCCCCTGATGCGTGCCATTCACGCCCAAGGGTTTGAATACTGCACGCCGATTCAGGCTGAAGCCCTGCGCCAGACGCTGCTCGGTGGCGATATTGTCGGCAAGGCACAGACGGGTACCGGCAAGACAGCCGCCTTTCTGATTTCGATGTTGGCCTACTTCCTGGAAGAGCCAGCGCCGGAAGGCCAGAAACAGGGTGCTCCTCGAGCGCTGGTGATTGCGCCTACCCGTGAACTGGCCCTGCAGATCGAGAAAGATGCCCGTGCGCTGGCGCGTTTCACCAAGCTGAATGTCGCCAGCGTTGTCGGCGGTATGGATTACCAGAAGCAGCGCGATAGCCTGGGCAAGAAAATCGACATCCTGGTGGCCACGCCGGGCCGTCTGCTCGATTTTCATCAGAAAAAGGATATCGACCTGGGTGAAGTGGAAGTGCTGGTGCTGGATGAAGCCGACCGCATGTTGTCGATGGGCTTTATTCCTGACGTCAAGCGCATCATCCGCTATACGCCCCAGAAGGAAGAGCGCCAGACCTTCCTGTTCTCGGCGACCTTTACCGAGGATATTCTTAATCTGGCCAGCCAGTGGACGCTTGACCCGGCGCATGTCGAGATCGAAATCACCCTGGAAAATCAGGCAGATATCGATCAGCGCGTGTATATGGTGTCCGACGATGACAAGCAGCGCCTGCTGGTCAGCCTGCTGGAGCAGGAAAGCTTTGAGCGCGTGATGGTCTTCGGCAACCGCCGTGACCTGGTGCGCAAGCTCAATGATGTGCTCAGCAAAGCCGGTATCAATGCCGCCATGCTGTCGGGTGATGTGCCTCAGGCGCAGCGGATCAAGACGCTGGAGCGTTTCCGCGAAGGCGAGATTCAGGTGCTGGTCGCCACTGATGTGGCCGGGCGCGGGATTCACATTGATGATGTCAGCCACGTCATCAACTATACCCTGCCGGAAGACCCGGAAGATTACGTCCACCGTATCGGACGTACCGGCCGTGCTGGCGCCAAGGGTGTGTCAATCAGTTTTGTCGGCGAAGAAGATGCCTTCTCGCTGCCAGAAATTGAACGCTACATCGATGAGAAACTACCCTGCGAACATCCGCCGGAAGGTCTGCTGTAACGGTCATGCTGGATGATGCGCTGAAAAGCGAAATACAGGCGGCCTATCGTCGGGTGGTGGAGCAGCTGTCGCTGACACCGCGCTATGGCCAGCGCCTGATGATGGCCGAAATCGCCCGTACCCTGGGCGGTATCAGCATGGACAACGATGGCAAGCGCCAGAATGATACCCATGTCTGCGTGCTTGAAGCAGGCACCGGCACGGGTAAAACCCTGGCGTACCTGCTTTCCGCGCTGCCGATTGCCAAGGCCCAGGGCAAGCGCCTGATTCTTTCGACGGCAACCATTGCTCTGCAGGAGCAGGTGCTCAACCAAGACCTGCCCATGCTGGCCAAGCACAGTGGTTTGGCTTTTCGCTATGCCCTGGCCAAGGGGCGTGGCCGCTACGTATGCGTAGCGCGCCTTGATCAGGCCACCGGCGGCGCTGAACCCAACCCGGCTATGTCATTGTTCGAGCAGGATCTGGCCGCCGGTAACAGCGAGTTTGAGGCGCTGGCGAAAAACATGGTGGACGCCTATGGCAAAGGCGAATGGCAGGGCGACCGGGATAGCTGGCCAGAAAGCATTGATGCCCAGAGCTGGCGGCGATTGACGGTGGATCACCGCCAATGTACCAACCGCCGCTGCGGTCACTTTGCGGCCTGCGCCTTCTTTCGTGCCCGCCGTGACCTGGAAGAAGCCGATGTAATTGTCGCTAACCATGATCTGGTGTTGGCGGATCTTTCCTTGGGTGGCGGTGCGATTCTGCCGGATCCGGAAGATGCCATCTTCATCTTTGATGAAGGCCATCATCTGCCTGATAAAGCGCTATCGCACTTTGCTCACCGTTTTGCCGTACATGGTTGCCTGGGCTGGCTGAAAACCCTTAAGAACAGCCTGACAGAACTCAATCAGGCGCTGGCCGCGCAGACCACGGTGGCGCGCTTGCTGGCGACGCTGCCGGATACCCTGCAAGCGCTTGAGCCGCTGCTTGGCGATGTGTTTCAGACTGGCTATCAGTTGGCCGAGCGACCTAACGGTCTGCATGACGATGAGACCTTTAAGCAGGTGCGTTTTGAAGGCGGCAAGGCACCCGATGGGCTGCGCGAGCAGGCCACCCAGCTGGTGACGATATTTGCCACTCTGGCGCGCACTCTGGAAAGCATCAGCGATATCCTGCGCGAAAGCCTGGACCCTGACAAGCAGACGGGCCTGGCCCGTGAGCAGGCGGAAGCCTGGTTGCCGCTGGTGGCCCTGGCGCATGGCCGGGCTGATGACGCCCATGCGCTATGGACTGCCTTCAGCACAGAAGACCCGCCCAAGGCGCCACCCAGTGCGCGCTGGATCAGCCTGAACCGGGTCAACGGCGAGCCGGATATTGAGTTTTCGGCCAGCCCGGTTTCCGCAGCAGAAACCCTGGCGAAAAATCTCTGGGGGCGTTGCCACGGCGCCGTAGTGACCTCCGCGACCCTGACAGCGCTGGGGCGTTTTGAGCGCCTGCAGGAGCGCGCGGGTCTGGCCAGCCGCTACCGTTATCAGGCGCTGCCCAGCCCGTTTGATTACGCCAATGCGGTGCTGAGCGTGCCCCAGGCCGCCGCCGACCCGGGGAACCGTGATGTTCACGAGCAGGCAATTGTTGATTTTGTGGCGGCGCTGGGCAAGGACGAAGCCACCCTGGTGCTGTTCTCTTCCCGCGCTCAGCTTAGGGCCGTCGAGAAAGCATTGCCGGCTAGGGTAAAGCAGCGCGTACTGGCTCAGGATGCCCTGCCCAAGCGCGAGTTGCTGGAGCGTCATCGTGATGCTGTGGATGCGGGCAAGGGCAGTATCATCTTTGGGCTGGCCAGTTTTGCCGAAGGGATTGACCTGCCCGGTGACTACCTGACTCATGTGATCATTACCCGGCTGCCGTTTGCGGTGCCGGATGATCCTGTGGGCGCCACCCTGGCTGAGTGGATTGAAAGTCAGGGCGGTAACGCCTTCATGCGCATCAGCGTGCCTGATGCATCGATCAAGCTGGTGCAGGCCTGCGGGCGCCTGATCCGCAAGGAAAGCGACCGGGGCAGAATTACCCTGTTGGACCGAAGGGTGCTAACACGCCGCTACGGCAAGGCGCTGCTGGATGCCTTGCCACCGTTTCGGCGTGAAATCGCGGGTGTGTGAAATGAGTCCGCCCAGCTTAGCCAAGCTGGGCGGATGTTACAGCGTCTGATGAAGCGTCTGGCGCGGGCTGGTTAAGCAGCGATGCGCTTGGCCAGCACGGCTGCCAGCTTTTCATTCATTTGGGTGAAGGCGTCGACGGTTGTATCCCAGTCAATGCAGGCATCGGTGATGGAAACGCCGTACTGCAGCTGGCTCAGATCGGCAGGTACCTTTTGATTGCCCCAACCAATGTTGGACTCAACCATCAGGCCGATGATCGACGTATTGCCGTCGAGAATCTGGTTGGTGACGTTTTCCAGCACCAGCGGCTGAAGGGCGGCGTCCTTGTTAGAGTTGGCGTGGGAGCAGTCGATCATGATATTGGGCGACAGACCAGCTTTCTTGAGTTCCTGCTCGGCCAGTGCCACGCTGACGCTATCGTAGTTCGGCTTGCCATTGCCGCCGCGCAGCACCACATGGCCATAAGCATTGCCACGGGTGCGAATGATCGACACCTGGCCGGCATGGTTGATACCCAGGAAGTTATGCGGGCTGGCAACCGATTGAAGGGCGTTGATGGCCACATCCAGGCTGCCATCGGTGCCGTTCTTGAAACCAACCGGGCCGGAAAGCCCAGAGGCCATTTCCCGGTGAGTCTGGGATTCCGTGGTGCGCGCGCCAACCGCAGACCAGCTGATGCAATCCTGCAGGTACTGGGGGGAAATCGGGTCGAGGGCTTCGGTAGCCAGTGGCAGGCCTATTTCTGCCAGGTCAACCAGCAGGCGGCGGGCAATGTGCAGGCCTTCCTCGATCTCGAAAGAATCGTTAAGGTGCGGGTCGTTGATCAGGCCTTTCCAGCCCACTGTGGTGCGAGGCTTCTCAAAATAGACGCGCATGACGATATACAGGCTGTCGCTGACCGTGTCGGCGAGTTCGCGTAAACGCTTGGCGTAATCCTTGGCGGCTTCTACATCGTGGATGGAACAAGGGCCGACGACCACCAGCAGACGCGGGTCCTTGCCATCGAGAATGTTCTGAATGGTCTGGCGACCTTCAATAACGCAGCGCTCGGCCTTTTCGGTAAGCGGGACGGCCTGCTTGAGTGCTTCCGGCGTGATCAGGACATCCTGAGCGAGCACGTTAAGGTTATTCACCTGCTGTTCTGACATCTTGCTACCTGTGTTTGAACGAGGGTTGATAAAAGGGTCTGGAAATATGCTTGATAAGCTAACGTGGTTGAGCTTTCAAGAAGTTGTAACATGCAAAGGCTTAAAACCTTGGAGTAGCTGCAACTTTATAGTGCCTGGCATCGCTTGGCCAGTGATCAACCGGCAATTGCTGTGCAATCGCCCATGATCCTGTGACAGATCACCGGATCAACTGCTTGATGCCAAGGCCAGAACGCGTAACACTATTCACTTTATAAATTGCCAAACGAAAGTGGTCAGATGACTGTCATAGCAAACGAAAAAATGACGATCTCTTTCCGCTCGTCGTTGTTCCGGGTTGTCGTTGTCAAGCCTTTGCTTGATGACGCTCTGGAAATGAACAGTTTAACCATATGCTCAAGGGACGCTATGCCGTTTGCCGAGAATGCCCATTTTGATCAGGGACCGTATCTGGACAGTACCGCCACTCCATGCAGGTTGAAGGAGTGTTTGCATGGGCACTCGTGAAACAGACCAGCAATTGGTCGAGCGGGCGCAGAAAGGTGATAACCGGGCGTTTGATCTGCTGGTCAGAAAATATCAGCACAAGATCATCGGCCTGATCAGCCGCTACGTACACGACCATTCCGAAGTTCAGGATGTGGCCCAGGAAGCGTTTATCAAGGCCTATCGGGCGTTGGGAAATTTTCGCTCGGAGAGTGCTTTCTACACTTGGATGTATCGTATCGCCATCAACACCGCAAAAAACCATCTGGTGTCTCGCAGTCGTCGGCCGCCAGGCAACGATGTGGATATCAGCGATGCGGAAATCGTTGATCAGAGCGGACGCCTTTCAGATAGCGAGTCACCGGAGGCATCCATTGCCCGTGATCAACTGGAAGCCGCTGTCTATGAGGCGATTGAAAACCTGCCGGATGATTTACGCACCGCCATTACCCTGCGTGAGCTTGATGGCCTGGCCTATGAAGATATTGCTCAGGTGATGCAATGCCCGGTGGGAACCGTGCGCTCGCGCATTTTCCGTGCCCGTGAAGCGGTGGATGAGCATATTCGCCCCCTGGTGAGTACGGCGCGCAACAGCCGCGATGAAGCGTGACCGTATCACGGCGGTTTTTTGATATGTCTTTTTTGACAGGTCTTTTTTGATAGCTCAGCCAGTGTGTATTGAACTGTTAAGAAAATCTGGCGTCTCAAAGAGGCGAGTCAGTGAATAGGGTCATCCATAGAAGGTGACCTTCACTGTGTAAGGCGAGAAAGACGATAGGGTCTTGGCGCGGGGAAGCTTCAATTGTGCGCCCCGGATTATTGTGAGGATGTGAAGTATGAGTCAGAACACACACGAGTCACTGTCAGCTTTAATGGACGGCGAAAGTGATGAGCTGGAATTGCGCCGCGTACTTAAGGGGCTTGACGATGACAGTGATGCAGCAGATACCTGGCGGCGCTATCATCTGGCCCGCAGCCTGATGCAGCGTGATAGAGAGATCGATGTCAGCATGGATCTCTCCGCTGGCATCATGGCACGCATTCAGGAAGAATCACCTGAACAGGTGGCGGCGCCTGCTGAAACGACACCTCGCCAGAAAGTATCCTCAATGTCCTTTGCGCGTGGCGCCGGTATTGCAGCGGCGGTATCGCTCATGGTGATTACCGGCGTTCAGTATTTCAACAGTGGTACTGACCCGATTGAGCAGCCCAGCAATAATGTTGCCAATAACGCGACGCAACCTGTCCAGCAGGTGCAGCCGGTTAATCTTTCGTCATTCTCGACGTCCAACCCCATGCTTAGCGATACGCCTACTGACGTGCCTATGTTTGAACAGATGCCGTTCCGGTTATCCGGCGATGGCACAGCAGGCAATGGTTTAATGACGGTGAGTGAAGGCAACCTGGCAATGCCCAGCGCTCAGCCGTCGTCAAATATGAATATTCAGTCTTTCGCAATGGACAGCGAACAGTTGCGCCTGTTGAAATCCTATTTTGAAGAACATGGCCAGTATGATGCTGATTCCTGGTCAGCGTCTGCGTCTTCAGCCGCCTCTGAATAGCTGCTCCATGCAGAATACTGAGCAATTCGCCCCGTGCCCTGTTGATGACTCGCCTTACTTCGCCTGAATCCCACCGTTCAGCCACGGCAACATGCACCCAAAGGGCTGCATGTTGCCGTGGCTGAGTAGGCTAGTTGCCAACACCAGGCAGTATGCTGAAAGCTCTTCCTTGATATCACTTTGCTTGCCCCCAAATACTTATTGCTAAATGTTACTGAACGCTTGCCTCTACATTTGGTCAATGAAAGGGTGTGCGTTCGGCTTTAAATATCGTGCGGCGATCTAAAGCACGCTGTATCACTTGCCTGAATTCCGCTATTCCTTGATGTTGCAATATGGCGTTAGCAAAAGCCTTGTTAACAAAAATACAGGAGCTGTTCATGAAGCGTTTGATTGTCCCTGCTGTGCTCGGGTGGAGCTTGACGGTAATGATGACCTTTAGCGTTGCCGCTCAGGCCAACTCCTTACCCGACTTTACCGTACTTGTTGAAGATGCTGCCCCAGGCGTCGTCAATATTTCCACTACTCGAATGTTACCAAGTCGTAGCTCTCCCTCGTTTCATGGTTTTAGCAATGAAGACATTCCGGAAATTTTCCGTCACTTTTTCGGCGACCGCATTCCCATGCCGCCGGGTGACGGTGCGCCTGGGCGGCGTCAGGAGCGTCAGTCGCTAGGGTCAGGTTTTGTCATCAGTGACGACGGCTACGTCCTTACCAATGCCCATGTGGTTGAAGAAGCAGATGAAATTCTTGTTCGCCTTAACGATCGCCGAGAGTTGCCAGCCGAGCTCATTGGTAGCGACCCCCAAACCGATGTGGCTTTATTGAAAGTGGATGCCGATGAGTTGCCTACGCTTGAGCTGGGGGATTCCGATGATCTCAAGGTGGGTGAATGGGTCGCTGCCATCGGTTCGCCGTTCGGTTTTGACTATTCTGTGACCGCCGGTATTGTCAGCGCTATCAACCGCACACTGCCACGTGATGTGTACGTTCCCTTTATCCAGACGGATGTTGCTATTAATCCGGGTAACTCAGGTGGGCCGCTGTTTAACTTGGAAGGTGAAGTTGTCGGTATCAACTCCCAGATATTTACCCGTAGTGGCGGCTTCATGGGCGTTTCGTTTGCCATACCGATTAATGTTGCCATGGATGTGGCCGACCAGCTGCGTGAAGATGGCCGCGTGAATCGCGGTTGGCTGGGGGTGATGATCCAGCCGGTTTCTCGTGATCTGGCGGAATCCTTCGGCATGGATGACGCCACCGGTGCGCTGATAGCTGATCTCGACCCTGAAGGTCCGGCCGCTGAAGGTGGTCTGCGGGCAGGTGATGTGATTCTTGAGGTGAACGGTGAAGAGGTCGAGCGTTCCAGCGTGCTGCCACGTTTGATCGGCCGAGTGTCTCCGGGAGATGATGTCACGCTCTTGCTGCTGCGCGATGGCCGCGAGATCACTCAGGAAGTTGCTCTGGGAAGCTGGCCTAACAGCGAGAATGAAAGCGGTTTGGCCGAGCGTGATAACAAGGTGCGCCTGGGTGTCAGTGTCAGTGTCAGTGAAGTGGATGCGGAAACCCGCGAGCGTCTGAATATCCCAGGGGGCGTTGAAGTCACTGCGGTTGAGCCGCAAAGCATTGCAGCTCAGTCAGGTATTCGTGCGGGTGATATTCTGGTCAGTATCGACTATCGCAATGTGACCTCGGCCTCAGAGCTTAGGGATATCGTCGAAGAGCTGCCTAACGACCGGGCGATTCCGCTGCGTCTCTTCCGCGATGGCCGTTCACTGTTCGTGGCGTTGCGTATGGAATAACGCCAGAGATAATTTTTGATTAACCTTGATGTCACAGCCCGGCTTATGCCGGGCTGTCTTGCATCAATAGAAGCGGCGATATGACGACAGCCCCGTCTCGCCGGTGTACAATGCACCCCAATTTTATTTTCTAGCGCCCAATGGCATGCTCATAGCGTTGTGCATGGCTGCGTACACAGACCGGAATTTATCGGCAAATGATGACAGAAAATTCTAAAGATCTCAGTAAGATACGCAACTTCTCCATTATCGCTCATATTGATCACGGCAAATCTACCCTGTCAGACCGCTTGATCCAGACCTGCGGCGGCTTGAGTGAACGCGAGCTGAAAGAGCAAGTGCTTGATTCGATGGATATCGAGCGTGAGCGAGGCATTACCATCAAGGCGCAGTCAGTCACCCTTGATTATCACGCAGCCGACGGCGAGATCTACCAGCTCAACTTCATTGATACCCCCGGGCATGTGGACTTTTCCTATGAAGTATCCCGCTCCCTGTATGCCTGCGAAGGCGCCTTACTGGTGGTGGATGCGGCCCAGGGTGTTGAAGCCCAGTCCGTGGCCAACTGCTATACCGCCGTTGAGCAGGGGCTTGAGGTATTGCCGGTTCTGAACAAGATTGATTTGCCCCAGGCAGACCCGGATCGCGTTGCCCAGGAAATCGAGGAAATCATTGGTATTGACGCCACTGATGCCTGTCAGGTTTCCGCCAAAAGCGGCATTGGTATTGATGAGCTACTTGAGCGCCTGGTGCGCGATATACCGCCGCCCAAAGGCAACCGTGAGGCACCCCTGCAAGCGCTGATTATCGATTCCTGGTTTGATAATTACCTGGGTGTTGTGTCACTGGTTCGGGTGTTTGATGGCACTTTACGCAAAGGCGACAAGATCCGCATCAAGTCAACTGGGCGCGACTGGGGCGCGACAGAAGTGGGTATCTTTACTCCGCTGCGTAAGCAGACGGATATTCTGCGTGCAGGCGAGGTCGGTTTTCTGGTCGCGGGTATCAAGGATATCCATGGTGCGCCAGTGGGCGACACCATTACTCACGCCAAGACACCAGATGTTGAACGTCTGCCAGGTTTCCTGAAAGTCAAACCGCAGGTCTATGCGGGCATGTTTCCGGTCAGTGCCGATGATTACGAAGATTTCCGCGATGCGCTGGAAAAGCTCTCGCTCAACGATGCATCGCTGGAATACGAACCGGAAAACTCGGATGCGCTGGGATTTGGTTTCCGCGTTGGTTTTCTCGGCACCCTGCATATGGAAATCGTTCAGGAGCGGGTGGAGCGTGAGTATGATCTTGATCTGCTCACCACAGCGCCGACGGTGGTCTATGAGCTGGCGTTGAAAAATGGTGATATCCAGTATGTTTCCAACCCGTCAAAGCTACCTGATCTTGCCGATGTGGATGAAATGCGTGAGCCGATCGTGCGCGCCAGCATTCTGGTGCCACAGGATTACGTGGGCAATGTGATCGCCGAATGCGAGCAGCGCCGTGGTACCCAGCTGGACATGCAGTTTCTGGGTAACCAGATCCAGCTGACCTATGAACTGCCTATGTCAGAAGTGGTCATGGATTTCTTTGATCGACTCAAATCCATTTCCAAAGGCTATGCTTCGCTTGAATACAATTTCGAGCGTTTCGAAGCCGCCAAACTGGTACGCCTGGATGTCTTGATCAACGGGGATAAGGTAGATGCGCTGGCGGTGATTATCCACCGTGATCACGCCCAGTCTCGCGGCCGCATTCTGGTCGAGAAGATGAAAGAACTGATCCCCCGTCAGATGTTTGATGTAGCGATTCAGTCCGCGATTGGCGGGCAGGTCGTGGCACGCTCAACGGTCAAGGCATTGCGCAAGAATGTTACGGCCAAATGCTACGGTGGGGATGTGTCGCGCAAGAAAAAACTACTGGAAAAGCAGAAAGCCGGTAAAAAACGCATGAAACAGGTAGGGCGTGTGGAAATCCCTCAAGACGCTTTCCTGGCCGTGCTCAAGGTCAACGATTAGGGATCACAAAGCCCCATGGATTTTTCATTATTGCTGGTTATCGCGGTGCTGCTGTCTGGCGCTATCTATCTGCTGGACATCCTGGTTTTTCGACCCCAGCGCCGTAAACGCGCAGAGGCAGCAAAAGCCGCCAGTAAAGAGGGGCTGGACGATGCCAGCCGCGACGCCCTGCTAAAAGAGCCCTGGCTGGTCGATTATGCACGTTCCTTCTTTCCTGTGCTGTTTGTGGTGCTGGTGGTGCGCAGCTTTATCGTCGAGCCGTTTCAGATCCCGTCCGGGTCCATGCGCCCGACGCTGGAAGTGGGTGACTTTATCCTGGTGAACAAGTATGCCTACGGGTTGCGCTTACCGGTTAGCCATACCCGGATTCTGGAAGTGGACAGCCCGGAACGCGGCGATGTCATGGTGTTTCGCTTCCCTAATGAGCCCTCGGTCAATTTCATCAAGCGGGTGGTGGGCCTCCCTGGGGATACCATTCGCTATGAAGGCAAGCAGTTGTATGTCAATGGTGAAAGAATAGCCAAGCAATTGCTGGAAGAGGGGCCGGATGCCTCGCCTCAGCAGTTGCTGCTGGAAGAGGAGCTTGACCAGGCGCGTTACCGGATATACAACAATCCTCGTGACCCTGGCCCGCAGCTGCGTGAAGTTGAAGTTCCGGAAGGCCATTATTTCACTATGGGTGATAATCGTGACCATTCCAACGACAGCCGCTACTGGGGCTTTGTGCCGGAAGAGAATATTGTTGGCCGTGCCTTTGCCGTATGGATGCAATGGGATGGTGGTCTTCCCAGTTTCAGCGAGGTGCGCCGCATTGAATAAACGGATGTTGGATGTGCCCCCTTTGGTAACCGTCAATGACGTAGGAGTCCCGTGAGTAATTCCTTGACCGCTTTTTGTCGGCGAATAGGCCATGAGTTTAACGACAGTAGCCTGTTGGAGCTGGCAATGACACACCGCAGCTATGGTGGTCGCAATAATGAGCGCCTGGAGTTTCTGGGTGACTCGATTGTCAATTTTGTGATCGCCGAAGCGCTGTTTGAACGCTTTCCCCAGGCGCGTGAAGGTCAGCTTTCACGCTTGAGGGCACGTCTGGTCAAAGGCCAGACGTTGGCCGAACTGGCGCGCGAGATGGCGTTTGGAGAGTGCTTGCGACTGGGGTCGGGTGAGATGAAAAGCGGCGGGCATCGCCGTGAATCGATTCTCGCTGATGCCGTGGAAGCCGTGATTGGTGCCATTTATCTGGATGCCGGCATGGATGCCGTGCGCGAACGCGTAATGGCCTGGTACAGCCAGCGAATGGATAACATTTCCTTGCAGGACACCCAGAAAGACCCGAAAACCCGTTTGCAGGAATTCCTGCAGTCTCGTCAGGCGGCCCTGCCGCGTTACGAGGTAGTTTCTGTTAAGGGCGAAGCTCATGCCCAGACATTTACCGTGGAGTGCCACATCGACCTTCTTGAACAACATACCGTCGGCAAAGGGCCCAGCCGCCGACACGCGGAACAGCAAGCCGCTGCCGAAGCCCTAAGTTTCCTGGAACCGTCTGGAGAAGACACCCAATGAGCCAGACCTGTGGATTTGTGGCCATCGTTGGGCGCCCCAACGTGGGTAAATCAACGTTGATGAACCGTATCCTTGGCCAGAAGGTATCGATTACCTCACGGCGCCCGCAGACAACGCGGCACCAGGTCATGGGGATCAAGACCGACGGTGACACCCAGTTTGTCTACGTGGATACGCCGGGCATGCATATCATGTCCAAGGATCGCAACAAGGCGATCAACCATTTCATGAACCAGGCGGCGACCCAGGCCCTGCGCGATGTGGATTGCGTAGTATTCATTATTGACCGGACCCGCTGGAGTGATGAAGATCAGGCCGTGCTCAAACGCCTGGAACACGTTGAAGCGCCTATCGTCCTGGCGGTCAACAAGGTCGACCGCTTGCAGGATAAGGCGTCACTGCTGCCCTGGCTTTCAGACGTTGGCGCACGGCGTGACTTTGCGGCCATCATTCCGATTTCGGCCAAGCATGGCACTCAGGTAGATACCCTGGAAGCAGAGGTGGCCAAGCATCTGCCGGAAAGCGTGCATTTCTTCCCGGAAGATCAGATCACTGATAAAAGCATGCGCTTTATGGCCGCCGAGCTGGTACGCGAAAAGATCATGCGTCAGCTAGGCGATGAGTTGCCCTATCAGGTAACGGTCGAGATTGAAGAGTTCCGCGAAACCGAGCGGGTGACGCATATCAGTGCCCTGATTCTGGTGGAACGCCAGGGCCAGAAGGTGATTCTGATTGGCGACAACGGCGATCGGATCAAGAATATTGGCCGTGAGGCGCGTCTGGATATTGAGCGGGTGCTGGATACCAAGGTCATGCTGAATTTATGGGTCAAGGTAAAACGCGGCTGGTCTGACGATGAACGCGCCCTGAAAAGCCTCGGTTACGATCTCGATTAATAGCCCCATGACTCCCGAACCGGCGTTTTTGCTGCACCGGCGCCCTTATCGCGAGACCAGTGCGCTGGTGGATCTGCTCACCCTCAACCATGGCCGGATACGGGCCGTTGCACGGGGCGTACAGCGCCCCAGTGCCAAGGCCCGTCAGCGCTTACAGCCGTTTACGCCGCTGTTTGTTACCTGGCGGGGCGAGCGCGAGCTGAAAACCCTGGTGGTGATGGAATCCCGTGGGCATACAGCACTGCTGGTGGGAGAAGGCTTGCTGTGTGGGCTTTACGCCAATGAAATTGCCACCCGGCTGTTGCCGCTTGAAATGCCCAGCAATGATGTTTTTGCGTTTTATACGGCTCTGCTCGAGGCACTGCCGTTACCCGCTGAGCGCGGCCTGGCACTGCGCCGCTATGAATGGGCGCTGCTGGAAGCTCTGGATGCCACACCGCGCTTTACTACCCCTCAGGGAGAAGTGCTGGATACTCACCAGCGTTATCGGTTTGATGCGGCAAGCCGTGGGTTTTCGCCTGCTGAGCGCGGCCTGGAAGGGCGCACGCTGCGACACATTGAACAGGGTGACTGGCAGCAGCCAGCGCTGGCACAGGCGCTGAAAATGATCATGCGCGCAGCGCTTGCGCCCTTGCTGGGCACGCAGGAGCTGCGTTCCCGCCGTCTGATGCTGGACCTTGCCCAGCGGCGCCGACCCAACCATGATGGAGTGGGGTCGACTCACTGATCGCTTATTATCAAGATCCTGTCATCACGTTTTATTACCAAGCTATCAAGTTTTCCCAGCTGGAGGCGTTATGCATCCCCCCCGTATTTTACTCGGCGTGAACATCGACCATATTGCCACCCTGCGCCAAGCCCGTGGCACCCGTTATCCGGACCCGGTTCAGGCAGCTTTGCTGGCTGAAGAGGCCGGAGCGGACGGCATCACCGTTCATCTGCGCGAAGACCGGCGCCATATCCAGCCCCGCGACGTGCGCCTGCTGGCCGAAGTGCTTAACACCCGTATGAACCTGGAAATGGCGGTCACTGAAGAAATGCTGGCGCTGGCGGAAGAGGTTCGCCCCGCCCACGTCTGTCTGGTGCCCGAAAAGCGCGAGGAGTTGACCACCGAAGGTGGCCTTGATGTGGTGGGTGGATTTACGGCCATTGAAGCTGCCTGCCAGCGTCTGGCGGCGATAGGCTGTGACGTATCCTTGTTCATTGACCCTGAGCAGGACCAGATCGATGCGGCGGTTCGTGCGGGCGCGCCGACCATTGAGCTGCACACCGGCGCCTTTGCCGAGGCACCGATTGGCAGCCAGGCCGCCGAGGCCGAGTACCAACGCCTGACCCGGGCGGCCCACATGGCTAACGAGGTCGGTCTGGTCGTTAATGCCGGGCACGGGCTGAACTATCATAATTGTGAAATCATTGCTGCCATTCCGGGTATCAATGAGCTCAATATCGGCCATGCCATTATTGCCCGGGCAATGTTTGTGGGCCTCAAGGAAGCCGTGGTCGAGATGAAACGGCTGATGATTGCCGGCCAGGAAGCAGGCCTGATGGCGGCGCTGGACGCGCACGACCACGACCATGACGATCACCAGAGCTGCTGTGGGCATTAATGATTGTTGGCATAGGTTCTGATATTGCCCGGGTGGGGCGCTTTGAGCAGGCCATGGCACGCCACGGCGAGCGCTTTGCCCAGCGTATACTTGGCCCGGAGGAGCAGCAGGTGCTGGCCAGCCATGCTCAACCAGCCGGTTATCTTGCCAAGCGCTTTGCCGCCAAGGAGGCGTTTGTCAAAGCGCTTGGTTCGGGGCTGCGTCACGGTATTCAATGGGGGGATATCCAGGTGCTCAACGATTACCTTGGCAAACCCTACCTGCAGCTCGATGGCCTTGCCAAGGTATATGCCCAAAAACTCGAGGTAAGCGCCATGCATGTCAGCTTGAGTGATGAAGCCGACTACGCGCTGGCGTTTGTTATTCTTGAGGGTTAACGGGTCTTAAGTGGCCATGCTTTATTTTTCGTAATCTTTAAGCCATGTACTCCCATGCATCTGCGTGAGAGTGATGAACCACATGCTAAAGCTGATCTGTTTTCAGAAATGGGCTCCGTCCTGCTAGGGTCTTTTGACGTTTCATCGCGAACCGCGTTGCCGGTTTGTTGATTTTCTCACAAAGTCTGAACAGCAGGCATTAACCACGTCCATTAAGCATCTCTTGATCCACTTGTAAGATAAGTATCCTGGCATCATATCGCAACCAGATTATTGACGTTCTGTACGTTATCGAACAGAAAAAAGCTTTCTTTTCTGTATTAATGTCTATTGTTGAGTTCACCTGACTCGTGGCGCTTATGATATGGGGGGATCGCTAATGACCGTCCAAGAAGAACGACTTAATGATGCTATATGGCAAGCTCAGGATAACTACGAAAAAGCTCAGGAGCAGGCAGAAATCAGTCACGCCGCAAATCGTGAAGCACTCAGAAAAGGTGATGACAAAGCCGTCAGTAAACATACGCTAGACGTAAGCAATGCAGAGGCTAGTGCTTTCTGTGAAGCCTTGCGGATAGAGGCGCTGAAAGGTCACCTTAAAAACAGCTTGCTGATTTGCGGAACCCGATGAAGCAACGAAAATCTTATGGTTCGCCAAATGGCCTTGGCTGACGACTTTGCCTCTATTCTGCTTTCCTTTCCAGACGCTTACGCTCGTCAACCAGGCGTTTAATCGACGTGTAAAGGTCGTTCAGCAACGTCTTGGCATCCTGCATTCCGCCGGTGCGAATCCGCGTTTCCAGGGTTTCAACCAGTAGCGCCAGCTCAGGGGCACCGCAATAGCGGCTACTGCCGTTGAGGTGGTGGACGGCATCGAGCAGCGCCTGTTCATCCTGATCATCCACTGCTTGAATAATGCTGCTTTGGGCATCGTCCAGAGTATCCATCAGCGCCAGCAGCTGTTGCCGTGCTGTTTCTTCGTTACCCTTGATCAATTGAGCACCCAGTTCCAGATCTACAATTGGCAGGGTATTGCGCTGGCGAGGTAAGGTCTCTGGTGATGCAGCGGCAGCAGGGTAAAGGTTAATACCCAGAAAGCGCTGAACCAGCTGGCCGAGCTGGTGCTCATTCACTGGCTTGATCAACACATCCTCCATGCCAGCATCCAGCCACTGTTGGCGCTCCTGATGCAACGCATGAGCGGTGACGGCAACCACCGGACAGGAGACCCATGGCCCGCCCAGGCGGCGAATGGCCTGCAGGGTCTGAACGCCGTTCATGTGCGGCATACGAATATCCATCAGAATCAGATCAAAAGGTGGGTTGGCTTCTCTGGCCATTGCCAGAGCAAGTGACCCGCTATCAGCAGTTTCCACCCGTATCACTTCATGCTTGAGCATGGCGTGAAGTAATTCACGATTAGAAGTATTGTCGTCGACGACCAGCACGCTGCGCTGTTGAGGGGCAGCGTTATTCTCGATACTGGGCGGCAATGTCATCGGGGCCTGGTTGAACAGCTGTTGTTGAATGGCATCTGCCAGGGCATCGCGGCCAACCGGTTTGCATAACAGCTGACCGCCCTGGGGCATATGAAAGGTACTGGCATCAATATCCTGGCTGTTGGCCAGTATTAATGTAGGGCAGGGAGCTGATTGAATAATGGTTTGCAGCTTAGCATGATAGGGCGAGCGGCAGTCTTCAAGGCTGACGCCCACCACCAGTAGCCAGCATTGATCCAGAGCAGTAATGGGCATGACCTGACCGCCCCAGCGCTGAATCAGGTGTTCCAGCATGAAGCGCGTCGGTGTATGGCTTTCATGCAGGCATATGGCAGGGTTTGCCAGAGTGAGTTCATGGGGGCGGGGTTCGGCATTGTTAGCCAGCATGGACAGCGTGAACGAGAAAGTGGCGCCTTGCCCCTGGGCGCTTTCCACCTCGATATCGCCGCCCATGCGCTGAATCAGCTGGCGGCAAATATTCAACCCCAGGCCGCTACCGCCAAACTCACGGCTGTGGCTGGGTTCGGCCTGGGTAAACGCTCTGAACAGCTGTTGCTGCTGTTCTTCACTCAAACCGATACCGGTGTCGGTAACGCTGATGCGCAGCACGGCGCGGTGGGTATCCTGTAACGCATCCACTGAATCATCCAGCATAACCCGCACAATCACATCACCCTGGTGGGTAAACTTGACGGCATTGCTGACCAGATTGCTGAGCACCTGACGGATGCGCAGCGGATCGCCCTGAAGATGTGTAGGTACATCGTCATACACCATGCCAAGAATCTGCAGCTGTTTGCGCTGTGCCTCCGGTGCGTGCAGGCCGATCACTTCCTCAACCAGCTTCACCATGTCAATATTGGTTTTTTCAAGCGTTAGCCGATTGGCTTCAAGCTTGGAAAAATCGAGGACGTCATTAACCAGCATCAAGAGGTTGTCACAGGCGCGATGCACATGCTGGAGCCATTCCTGTTGGCGCTCTTCCAGCCTTGAGCGCCCTAGCAAACGGCAAAAGCCGATAATGCCGTTTAAGGGTGTGCGGATTTCATGGCTCATGTTGGCCAGAAATTCGGATTTCACCGCATTGGCGCGCAGAGCACTGCGATGGGCCAGATCAAGTTTGATATTCTGTTCTTCGATGGTTTCCATCGATTCCTGCAGCTCACTGGTCGCCTGCTCAATCTGGGCCTGCATATCCTGCTGGGCCCTTTGCATGTTGTCAGCCAGAGTGTTGATATTGTCAGCCAGCTTACGGTGTTCGGCAGTGGCTGGCGGAGTCAGCGCAAAACGGTAATCTCCCCGGGAAAGCCGGTAGAGTGCCTGGTTGGCTTCTTCCAGCGGATGGGTGGCAAAGCGGCTCACGATGAAGGCAATCAGAAACAGGGCAAGCCCCAGCACCATGCCGCCCAGGCTGAAGATCGCAATCCAGCGATACTGTTCAAGGCGCAGAATGCGGGAATCCATTTCTGCGCTGATCCAGCCAGGAGATGTGTCGTCTGCCTGCAGAGCGGGCAAAGCTCTGGTCAGTTGCCAGATAGGTGCCTGATCATCCAGCTGGAAATCCTCTTCAGGCGCGTCAAGAGAGGTTGATAAAGGTGAGCGGCCCAGGGAAATCAGATGGTTACCCTGATCGTCATACAGGGTCATCGAGCGTAGACCCAACTGCTCGAAAAAACGCCGTGCCACCTGGTCAAGGGTGGCCGCATCGCTATCAGCCAGCGCCTGGGAAAGCAAAGGAGCGGCTACTTCACTGCTGTTTGACAGGCGCTCGTTCAGCAGGCGGTAGGATTTGTCATCATTGTGAACCACAAACAGCAACGCCATAGCGGCGTAAACGACTAATGGAATACCCATTAATGTAACAAGAAGGCGGGTGCTCAAAGACATGAAAAGCGCTCAGTAATTCAGTGTGGTTACCTGTCCAGCCCAGGCTCGCACCGATATAATGCCGCATAACGGTCAAGATAAGGAATGCATGATGGATTATCCCACGCTAGAAGATGTGGTCGGCAATACGCCACTGGTTCGCCTCAAGCGTATCACGGCGGGGCGTAACAATACGCTACTTGGCAAGCTTGAGGGCAACAACCCGGCAGGCTCTGTCAAGGATCGTCCGGCGCTGTCCATGCTGGTTGAAGCAGAAGCCCGTGGAGAAATTCAGCCCGGTGATACCTTGATCGAGGCAACCTCAGGCAATACGGGAATCGCTCTGGCCATGGCAGCCGCCCTCAAAGGCTACAAGATGGTGCTGGTGATGCCGGAAAATGCCTCTGCCGAGCGTAAGCAGGCTATGGCCGCCTATGGTGCCAAACTGATTTCGGCCTCCCAGTCAGGCGGAATGGAAGAAGCTCGTGATATCGCTAATGCGATGATTTCCCGCGGCGAGGGTAAGCGCCTGGATCAGTTCGCGAACCCGGATAACCCTCTGGCTCATTATCGCACTACAGGCCCGGAAATATGGCGCCAGACGGGGGGCGAAGTGACGCATTTTGTCAGCTCCATGGGCACCACCGGCACCATCATGGGGGTATCGCGCTTTCTCAAGGAGCAAAACCCCGATATCCAGATTGTCGGTTTGCAACCAGCGGACGGGGCCAGTATTCCGGGTATCCGCCGCTGGCCAGAAGCCTATCTACCGAGTATTTTTGAACCGCCACGGGTGGATATCACTCTGGATATCGGCCAGCAGGAAGCGGAAGAACACATGCGCCGCCTGGCCAGGGAAGAAGGCATTCTCGCCGGTGTGTCTGCTGGTGGCGGCCTGGCAGGTGCTCTGCGCATCGCCGAGCAGAGTGAAAACGCGGTGATCGCCTTTATTGTCTGTGATCGTGGTGACCGCTATCTTTCCACTGGCCTCTTTGCGCCGGAGCTATAATGGCAATGCTCGGTAAACGTCGTCCCGCCAGGCCTGCATCGGGAAAGTCGGGGCTGGCGCGCCAGGAAAAATCCCACACCGCCAAGGTTGAAAGCGATGACAGCCGTCTGATTATCGAACGCCTCGCCCATGATGGCCGAGGCGTAGCGCACTGGCCTTCAGGCAAGGCCGTGTTTGTGGATCAGGCTCTGCCGGGAGAAAGCGTCGACGTCGCGGTACATTGCACCCGTAAACGTTTTGACGAAGCCCATGTGCGCGAATTGCATTCGTCATCACCGCAGCGGGTGACACCGCCCTGTGCCCATTTTGGGCAGTGTGGCGGCTGTGATTTACAGCATATGGCGCTTGCCGCCCAGCGCGAGCACAAACGTCATGTAGTGGCTGAGCTGTTGGCGCGCCAGGGGCTTGAATGGACGGGCGAAATAGGCTGCCTGGCCACTGACCAAACGGCCTACCGTCGGCGCGCCCGGCTGGGCGTCAACGTGGATCGCGACGGCCATGTGCTGATGGGGTTCCGTGCCCAGCGTAGCCATCGTCTGGTGGATATACACAACTGTCATGTTCTGGTGCCCGCATTGCAGGCACTGCTAGCGCCGTTACGAACGCTGTTGAACAGCCTGGACGCCCCCAGAGACGTGGGCCACATTGAACTGCTGGCAACGCCAGCGCAATGCATGGTGGTAGTCCGCCAGTTGAACGCACGGCCAGCCGATGAGCAGCGTTGGCAGGCCTTTGCTGAAGAGCATCAACTGGCGCTGGGCATGCTCGTCGGGCGGGAAAAAAGCGCTACTCAGGGCGTAAAAATGCACTGGCATGGTGCAGAGCCGACGCTGGTAGACCTCCTGACCTTGCCGACAACGGGGGCTTTGGCGTTGTCGTTTGCGGCGGGCGATTTTATTCAGGTCAATGCAGACGTCAACCAGCTCATGGTGGCACAGGTAATCGAATGGCTGGCGCCGGTTGAAAGTGAACAAATACTGGACTTGTTTGCCGGTATCGGTAACTTTAGTTTGCCGGTTGCCATGTCGGGTGCCAGGGTGCACGCCGTAGAAGGTAACTCTGCCATGGTGGCACGCATTGCAGCGAATGCCCGTCACCATCAGTTGCCGGTCAGCGGCCAGCAGGCGGATCTGAACGACGCGGGCAGTGTTGCTGAATTGCTTGAAACGCTGCGCCCGGATGCAGTGATTCTCGACCCGCCGCGCAATGGCGCTGAAACGGTCTGTCAGGCGCTCGGTAAGTTGGCAGCGCGGGGCGAGCAGCGGCCAAGGGTGGCGTATATTTCTTGCGATCCGGCGACCCTGGCGCGAGATACGGCACACCTTGTGCATGGCGGTTATCGCATCAAACAGGTCGCGGTGGCCGATATGTTTGTACACACGGCCCACATGGAAACCGTGATGCTGCTGGAGGCCTAGATCGTTCAGTCAGCTCCAATTCAAGACGCACCGTCATTGACGGTGGCCTGGATAAAGGTGAGTAAACAAGATGGTCAAAGTGCGTGAAGACCAGCCGCTCACCTCGAGCGGAAACGTAGATATTCAGCAATGGCTGGCACGTCTGCAAGAGGATGTACGGTTGCGTGACCCTGACCGGTTAGCGCAGGCCTGCGAGTGGGCCCAGAGGCTGGAAAGCGAGGCACCTGACACCCATAGAGTGCGTTCAGGGCCGGGGTCGAGTTTCCGGATGGGGCTGGAGATGGCCGATATCCTGGGGGAACTCAAGCTTGATCAGACGGCGCTGGAAGCCGCCGTTCTGTATCGTTCAGTACGTGAGGCACTGATTACCCTGGAGGCCGTTGAAAAGCGCTTCGGGGCAGAAGTAGCCGGTCTGATTGATGGTGTGTTGCAGATGGCGGCCATCAGTCAGCCGTACACACCGTATCACACCATGAATCAACACAATCAGCAGGAAAACCTGCGCAAGATGTTGGTCAACATGGTGGACGATGTGCGTGTGGCGCTGATCAAAATTGCCGAACGCACCTGCGCGCTGCGCCAGGTCAAGGACGCGCCGCTGGAAAAAAGCCTGCAGGTTGCCCGAGAGGTATCGGACATTTATGCCCCTTTGGCGCATCGCCTGGGTATCGGACAGATCAAGTGGGAACTGGAAGATCTGGCGTTTCGCTACCTGCATGAAGACGATTACAAGGCGATTGCCAAGCTGCTGGCTGAAAAGCGCCTTGATCGTGACCGCTACATCAACGAGGTGATGGATACTCTCAAGCAGCTGATGGAAGCCCAGCATATCCATCACTACGATGTCAGCGGCCGTGCCAAGCATATCTATTCGATCTGGCGCAAGATGCAGCGTAAGAAGATCGACTTTTCCCAGGTTCATGATATTCGTGCGGTGCGCATCCTGGTGCCTGAAGTGACCGACTGCTACACCGTGTTGGGGATTGTGCATTCGCGCTGGCACCACGTGCCCAACGAGTTTGACGATTATATTGCCAACCCCAAGAAGAACGGCTACCAGTCGCTGCATACGGCGGTATTCGGCCCGGAGAGCAAGGTGCTGGAAATCCAGATCCGCACTTTTGCCATGCATGATGAAGCCGAACTGGGGGTCTGCGCCCATTGGCGCTATAAGGGCCACGATACCAACGCCAAAAGTCGCAGCTATGAAGAGAAAATCGCCTGGCTGCGTCAGGTGCTGGAGTGGCAGGACGAGGTGGGCGACTTCAGCGACCTGCGCGAGGGGCTCAACAGCGATGTTGCCCCTGATCGTATCTACGTCTTCACCCCGGATGGCCACGTCATTGACCTGCCGCGTATCGCCACGCCTATCGACTTTGCCTATCGGGTGCATACCGAGATTGGCCACCGCTGCCGGGGCGCCAAGGTCAACGGGCGAATTGTCCCGCTGACCTACAAGCTCAAGACCGGTCAGCAGGTCGAGATTCTGACCGCCAGCAAGGGCGGGCCAAGCCGCGACTGGTTGAACCCCAGCCTCGGCTATGTGCGCACTTCCCGGGCACGAGCCAAGATCCAGGCCTGGTTCAAGTATCAGGCCCGTGACCAGAACGTGGAAGAAGGCCGCGCCCTGTTCGAGCGTGAAATGCGCCGCCTGGATGTGGAAGGCCTTGACCTCAAGCAGCTGGCAAAAGCGGTCAACTACGTATCAGCAGAGGATATGTACGCCGCCCTTGGCGCCGGTGACCTGCGGATTGGCCAAGTACTTCACCAGGCCCAGCAGCTGTTTGGTGAACACGACGACCAGGAACAGCTTGACCGCCTGTTGGCCAAGCCCCGCCGCCAGCCGAGCAAGGCCAATAAGAGCGATATCACCGTGCTGGGGGTGGGTAATCTCAAGACCAGCATGGCCAATTGCTGTAGCCCGGTGCCCAATGAGCCGATCGTCGGCTTTATCACCCAGGGGCGTGGGGTCACCGTGCACCGTCAGGACTGCCCGAACATTCTGCAGTTACGAGTCGACGAACCCCAGCGCATCATTGAAGTGGAATGGGGTGAGCAGGCGCAGACCCGCTATCCGGTCACCATTGAAATCCAGGCCTGGGATCGCTCCGGGTTGCTGCGCGATGTGACTGGCCTTCTGGGCAATGAAAAGGTCAACGTACTGGCGGTGAATACCCTGACCGATACCGACGAAGGTATTGCCCGGCTGCGTATCACCCTCGAGGTGGAAGGGCTTGAAGCTCTGGGCCGCTTGTTCTCGCGTATTCAGCAGCTGCCAAATGTCACCGAAGTGCGCCGCTTGCGCGATGCCAACCCTAGCAAGTCTTCCCGCCTGGGAGGTGTCTGAATGCGCTATCAACTGGAAGACCTGTTGACACTGATGGCAGTGCTGCGGGACGCCGAGCAAGGCTGCCCCTGGGATATCAAGCAGGATTGGGACAGCATCATTCCCCACACCCTGGAAGAAGCCTATGAAGTCGCTGATGCGATCGAACGGCGTGCCTTCGATGAGCTACCCGGTGAACTGGGAGACCTGCTGTTTCAGGTGGTCTATTACGCCCAGTTCGGGGCTGAGGAGCAGCGTTTCGATTTCCATACGGTGGTGGATACCCTGACCGCCAAGATGCTGCGTCGTCACCCACACGTATTTCCTGACGGTACCCTGGCATCGCGCCGCCCACCGGGTGTGAGTGCTGAAGACGTTCAGGCCCGACAGGTCAATTCACGCTGGGAAGCGCTCAAGGCCGAGGAAAGAGCCGACAGGGCCGAGCAGCCGCCGTCGGTGCTTGATGACGTGCCGAGAACACTGCCGGCGCTGAGCCGAGCCAGCAAACTGACCAAACGGGCTGCCCGGGTCGGGTTTGACTGGCCCGACAGCCGAGGTGTGCTAGCCAAGATACGTGAGGAACTGGCCGAAGTGGAGGAAGCGCTTGAGGCCGGTGATGATGCGCATGTTCGTGAAGAGGTCGGGGATCTGCTGTTTGCCGTCACCAACCTGGCGCGTACGCTAAAGGCTGACCCGGAGCAGTGCCTGCGCGCCACCAACGGCAAATTTGAACGCCGCTTTCGTTATGTCGAGGAGGCGCTGGCCGCCGCCGGACAGCCACTGGCCGAGGCGTCACTGGATGAAATGGAGACCCATTGGCAGGCTGCCAAGGCACAGGAAAAGGCAGCGTGCAAGAAACAGGCGTTTGACAATGATTTTCAAGAAACCTAACGACCCATGCGATCCCGCCAGGAGGCCACGCCATGAGCCATGACCTACATGAGTCGCTGCGCGATAACGTCCGCATTCTCGGTGATAGTCTAGGCCGCACCATTGCAGACGATCTGGGCCAGTCGTTCGTCAACAAGATTGAAGCCATACGCGCCCATGCCAAGCAGGGGCGCCAGGGGGATAGCCTGCATCAGCGAGAACTGATTGACTACCTGCGCAAGCTGCCCGAGCAGGATCTGCTGCCGGTCACCCGTGCCTTCAACCAGTTTCTGAACCTGGCCAATATTGCCGAGCAGCACTACCGGGCGCGCTTTCGTCGCGTGGAAGACTACAAGCCCGGTAGCCAGCCGGTGCTGGGTGAGTTGCTGGCGCGGGCGGAAAAAGCCGGCAACTCGCCGCGCACCCTGGTGGAGACCCTGGCCAATATGCGCGTTGAGCTGGTGCTGACCGCCCACCCGACCGAGGTTATCCGCCGCACTCTGATCCAGAAATACGATGCCATTGACGACTGCCTGACTGCCATAGAAGGCAGCGACGATTATCCGGAACGCGGTACCCGTGCCCAGGGGCGCTTGGAGGAGTTGATCAGCCAGGCCTGGCATACCGATGAAATTCGCCATGAAAGGCCTACTCCTGTTGATGAAGCCAAGTGGGGTTTTGCGGTGATTGAAAACTCGCTGTGGCAGGCGGTACCGGATTTTCACCGCGACCTGGATAACCTGCTGCTGGAAACGGCCGGGGAGCGCCTGCCGCTGGATGCCGCCCCGATCCGCTACGCCTCCTGGATGGGCGGTGACCGTGACGGCAACCCCAACGTTACCGCCAAGGTGACCCGGGAAGTGCTGCTGCTTGGCCGCTGGATGGCCGCCGACCTTTATCTGCGCGACCTGGAGCAGTTGAAAACCGAACTTTCGATGTGGAAGGCCAACAGCGCCCTGAGAGCAGACGTTGGCGAGGTGGCCGAACCTTACCGTGAACTACTCAAGCGTCTGCTGGTGCGGGTTGAAGCTACCCGGGACTGGGCCAAGGCACAGTTGGATGGCGAGCGGATCGACCCTGGGCCGATCATTGAAACCCGCGACCAGCTGTATGCGCCTCTTTTAACCTGCTACCGCTCGCTGTGCGATGTCGGGCTGGATACGATTGCCAACGGTGCCTTGCTGGATACGCTACGCCGGGTGGCAGTGTTCGGCGTGACCCTGACCAAGCTCGACCTGCGTCAGGAAGGCAGCCGCCATGCTCAGGTTATGGAAGAGCTGACCGCGACCCTGGGGCTTGGCCACTATGGCGACTGGAACGAGACCCAGCGCCAGGAGTTTCTACTGGCCGAGCTGGCCTCTCAGCGGCCGCTGATTCCGCGCCGCTGGGAATGCTCGGCGGAAACCCGGGAAGTGCTGGACACTTTCAGAGTGATTGCCCAGGAGCATCAGGAAGCCTTGGGTACCTATATCATTTCCATGGCAGCTCAGCCATCGGACGTGCTGGCGGTGGCATTGCTGATGAAGGAAGTGGGGGGCCAGGTCAAGCTGCCGATTGCGCCGCTGTTTGAAACCTTGAATGACCTGGATCACGCCGCAGATGTGATTGATCAGCTGCTGGCACTGCCCGGTTACCGGGCGCTGACCGATGAGCGCCAGGAAGTCATGATCGGCTATTCAGACTCCGCCAAGGATGCCGGCCAGCTGGCGGCTGCCTGGGCGCAGTACCGCGCTCAGGAATCGCTGGTCAATGTATGTGAAAAACACGGCGTCGACCTGACCCTGTTCCACGGCCGGGGTGGCACGGTTGGACGGGGCGGCGGCCCGGCTCATGCGGCGATTCTTTCCCAGCCTCCCGGTTCGGTGAACGGCAGCCTCAGGGTGACCGAGCAGGGCGAAATGATCCGCTTCAAGTTTGGCCAACCGGATATCGCCCTGCGCTCCATGGAAATTTATGCCTGCGCGGTGCTTGAGGCGACATTATTGCCGCCGCCGGAGCCTGAACCCCACTGGCGGGAAGAAATGAATCGCCTGGCTGAAGTAGCCCATGCCGCCTATGTCGGCGTGGTGCGTGAAGACCCGGACTTTGTGCCTTATTTCCGTGCGGTCACGCCGGAAGGCGTGCTTGGCCGGTTGCCACTGGGGTCACGCCCGACCAAGCGCCGTCAGGACGGCGGAGTGGAAACCCTGCGGGCGATTCCGTGGATTTTTGCCTGGACCCAGATCCGCTTGATGCTGCCTGCTTGGTTAGGTAGTGGAGAAGCCTTTTCACGCCGTCTTGAAGAGCCGGGTGGGCGTGAGGTGCTGCGGGAAATGCGTACCCAGTGGCCTTTCTTTGGCACCTACCTGGATATGCTGGAAATGCTGCTGGCCAAGGCCGATGTGGCGATTGCTGCCTATTACGAATATCGCCTGGTTGACGAGCCTTCCCTGAAAGCGCTGGGTCAGAAACTGCGTGATCGCTTTGAGCGCCTTGAAGAGGTGGTGCTGGATATCCTTCAGCAGGAGGAACTGCTGGAGAATACCCCGTTGATTCGTCAGGCGATTGATGTGCGTAATCCTTACATCGACCCACTCCACGGCTTGCAGGCAGAGCTTCTGCAGCGTAACCGTGATGCCGATGGTGCGATCAGCGCTGACCTTTCCCGTGCCCTGATGGTCACCATGGCCGGCATAGCGGCAGGTCTGCGTAATACCGGTTGATCGTGTTTTTCTGCTCATCCCGCGCCGCTACCTTCTTGGGTAGTGGCGCGGCTGTTTATGTTCTTGATTAAAGGCGCCCTATATGACAGCAGACGTGGAAGCGGTGCTGGCCTTCTGGTTTCAGGAGCTGAAGCCCGCACAGTGGTTCAGGAAAGATCTGGAATTGGATCAACAGATTGCCGAGCGCTTTGGGGGTCTCCACGCTCGGGCAGTTACCTGTGAATGCTTTGAGTGGCGTGTGTCCCCCCGTGGGCGCCTAGCCGAGATTATTGTGCTGGATCAGTTCTCGCGCAATATTTATCGTCATGATGCCCGAGCCTTTGCCAGCGATGCGCAGGCTCTGGTGCTGGCCCAGGAGGCGGTCGCCAAGGGTGCTGATCAGTCGCTGTCAGTGGTCGAGCGCAGTTTTCTGTATATGCCCTATATGCACAGCGAGTCATTAGTGATTCATCGTCATGCCGTGCAGCTGTTTGGTCAGCCGGGGCTGGAAAGGAACCTTGACTCCGAAAAGCGCCATAAGGCGATTATTGAGCGTTTCGGGCGCTATCCGCACCGCAATGCCGTGCTGGGCAGAGCCTCCAGCCAGGCTGAGGTAGACTTTCTCAATCAGCCGGGTTCTTCTTTTTAACGTTTTTTCAGTGGTCAGGCGTTTTATGTCATTACGAAAATCGACGCGTATTAACAAATACATCAGCGAAAGTGGTTTGTGCTCACGCCGCGAAGCCGACCGCTTTGTGGAACAGGGCAACGTCTGGATCAACGGTCGCCGCGCAACGACGGGCGATCAGGTAACGGCCGGGGATAGGGTTAAGGTCAACGGCCAGGAAATCGAGCCTCAGGAAGAAGAAGACCTGATCCTGATTGCGCTGAATAAACCGGTCGGCATCGTCAGCACCACTGAAAAGGCGGAAAAAGATAATATCGTTGATTTCGTGCAACATGCCGTGCGCATCTTTCCCATTGGGCGGCTGGACAAGGATTCCCAGGGGCTGATCTTGCTGACCAATAACGGGGATCTGGTCAATAAAATCCTGCGCGCCAATAATAATCATGAGAAAGAATATACGGTAACGGTCAACAAGCCGATTACCGATGAATTTATTGAAGGCATGCAGAACGGCGTACCGATTCTTGGCCAGGTGACTAAAAAATGCCGGGTCAGCAAGGAATCGACCTTTGTATTTACCATTACCCTGGTGCAAGGCCTGAACCGCCAGATTCGCCGTATGTGCGAGTATTTCGGCTATGAAGTGACTCAGCTGGTACGTACCCGCATCATGAATGTTTCCCTCAAGGGCATTGCCCTGGGCGACTGGCGGGATCTGACGCCCAAAGAAATTGATACCATTATCCAGCTGACTGAAACGTCTCAGGCGGCGCCTGATAAACAATCACCCGCGCGATCAAACAAGGCTCGACCGAACGCGGCCCGACCGAACGCGGCCCGACCCGACTACAACGGCGGTGCTGGTAAAGGGCCTGGCAAAAAAGCCGCTAAAGGTAAAAAGGCCTCAGGAAAGTCATCCAGCGGGCCAAAAGGCAACCCTGCGGGTAAGCACCTCCCCAAACCCAAAGCGGCTAAACCGGCTGCAAAAGGCCAGCCGGGTAAAGCGGGTAAGGCTGCTGGCGGTCGTGGTAAATCCATAGGCGGAAAGCCCAGGCGGCATAAAAAGTAAAGTTGCTGCTGGCCCGTTGAGTCGTTAATAGATTGAGCCGTTAGTACATAGTCGCACGTACCTCAACCACCTTGATGGCGCCATCGCTCAGGTTGCTGACCAGATTCTTGCCCATGGTTAAAAAGCGCTCACCAAAGACCAGCTGGGGGGATAATACGGCTTGACGGCTTTGCTGGGTTTCCTTTGCCCGCTGGCGCTGGCGCCAGGCTAGGGCGTCGTCACTCCAGTCAATAAAATGTTCGATATGAAACCTGGCCTGTTCCAGCTGTTGGCGCATCTGGTCGGCGCTTTCCAGGTGAGAGTGCTGGGCGTCACTTGCCCAGGGTACTGGGTAGCGCATGGCGTTTGCATGGTGGCCGCGGACGACTTCATGCATCACCAGCTTGCCATCAGGGCGTAATACCCGACGGCATTCATTCAGCACAGCAGCGCTATCCGGCATGTTCAGAAAGCTGTGCTGGAACAGCACGGCGTCCATACTGGCGTCTGCCAGGGGTAAGTTTAGCGCATCCGCGGTAATGCAGTGAGCGCGATGTTCAAGCCCGGCCAGCTGCGAAAGCCCCTGATTCAAATGGTTAAAACCATGGGTAATATCCAGCCCGAGCATTTCGAAACCTGCTTCAGCGGCCTGACGCATCAGACCACCGGCACCGGCACCAATATCCAGCACCCTGGGGTGGGTTTGCGAGTCCAGCAGGCCCATCAGCCGGGCAGAGGCCTTGATGCCGCCGATATGCAGCTGATCCAGCGGGGCCAACTGGAAAAAAGTTGGCCCATCGGGGTAGTGCTCGGCCACCTGGCCGAGCACGCTATCAACGCTGAGGTGCTGCTGGTAATGCTGGGCAAGCGTCATCAGCGCTAGTCCTTTTTGCCATCGTCCAGGCCGAGTTCCTGGATGGAGATTTCGCGCATCTTGAACTTCTGGATCTTGCCGGTCACGGTCATCGGGAAGTCATCCACGAACTTGAAGTAGCGCGGAATCTTGAAGTGGGTGATCTTGCCCTTGCAGAACTCCCGTAGATCTTCGCTGGTGATGTCGTCGTTGCTGCCGTTGAGCTTGACCCAGGCAATCAGTTCCTCGCCGTATTTCTTGTCCGGCACGCCAGTGACCTGCACCTCGGAAATCGCCGGATGGGTATACAGGAATTCCTCGATTTCCTTGGGATAGACGTTCTCACCGCCGCGAATCACCATATCCTTGATGCGCCCGACAATTTGCACATAGCCTTCTTCATCCATGGTGGCCAGGTCGCCGGTGTGCATCCAGCCGGCTGCGTCGATGGCCTCATGGGTGGCCTTGTCGTTATTCCAGTACTTGAGCATGACGCTGTAACCGCGGGTACACAGCTCGCCGATCTCCCCGCGTGGCAGAATGCCGCCGTTACCCGGGTCGACAATCTTGGTTTCCAGGTGCGGCTGGGTACGGCCAACGGTGGAAACGCGCTTCTCAATGCTGTCATCGGCGCCGGTCTGGGTAGAGACCGGGCTGGTTTCGGTCATGCCGTAGGCAATCTGCACGCCTTTCATGTTCATCTTGTTGATCACTTGGCGCATGACTTCGGCAGGGCAGATGGAGCCTGCCATAATGCCGGTGCGCAGGGTCGAGAGATCAAAGCTCGCGAAATCAGGATGATCGAGCTCGGCAATAAACATGGTCGGCACTCCATAAAGGGCCGTGGCGCGCTGTGAATGCACCGCCTTGAGCACCGCTTCCGGGTCAAACCCTTCACCGGGGTAAATCATGGCGGCGCCGTGGGTCATACAGCCCAGGTTGCCCATCACCATGCCAAAGCAGTGGTAGAGCGGTACCGGAATCACCAGACGGTCGTCACTGGTGAAGCCCATGCTTTCAGCAACGAAAAAGCCGTTGTTGAGAATGTTGTGGTGAGAAAGGGTCGCCCCTTTGGGAAAGCCGGTGGTGCCTGAGGTGTACTGGATATTGATGGGGTCATCGAATTGCAGGGTGGCCTGCAGGTCATTCACATCGGTCTGGCTGACGTTGGTTGACTGCTCCATAAAGTCAGCCCAGCGCCACATGCCGTCGTACTTGTCAGCACTGAGGTTGATCACGCACTCCAGTTCCGGCAACTTCTGGGATTTCAGCTTACCCTCGGCGCTGGCGGCAAGTTCCGGTGCCAGCTCCATCAGCATGGCGCGGTAATCGGATGATTTGAAACTGTCGGCGGTGACCAGAAAACGGGCGCCGGACTGGTTAAGCGCATATTCAAGCTCGTGGGTACGGTACGCCGGGTTGATGTTAACCAGAATGGCGCCCACCTTGGCGGTGGCAAACTGGGTCAGCGTCCACTCGCTGCAGTTGGGCGCCCAGATGGCAACACGGTCGCCAGGTTTAACGCCAATCGCCAGCAGAGCGCGGGCGCAGCGGTTGACCTCTTCCTGTAGTTGACGATAGCTCCAGTGGATATCCTGATGGAGCACGATCAGCGCATCGTTATCCGGATACTCGGCAACAATCTGGTCAAACTTGTCGCCAATCGTCATGCCCAGCAGCGGCTTTTGGGCCGTGCTGCTGGTGTAGCTGGGTAGCATGGGGGCTGAAGGTTGTGGTGCCATGGGTGTGTCTCCGAGATATTTTTTGTTGTCCGAACGAAATACCAACACAGTTTTTATTATAAGAAGCCAGGTAAGGCGCTAGGCATGGCAAGGGCCTGTTGCCTGCGCTACCCGTGAACCTGGGGTGCGGCCCAGTTCAGCGGTAATCCAGTAGCCGGTATCAATCACGGCCTGCAGATCAATGCCGGTGTTGATGCCCAGCCCTTCCAGCAGGTAGAGAACGTCTTCTGTGGCGACGTTGCCCGAGGCGCCCTTAGCGTAGGGGCAACCGCCAAGGCCTGCCGTTGAGGCATCAATCACGCTGATGCCTTCTTCGAGGACGGCATACAGGTTGGCCAGTGCCTGGCCGTAGGTATCATGAAAATGGGCAGCCAGCTGACCCATCGGTACCTGGCGGTTGACCGCTTCCAGCATGCGCTTGGCTTTCAGCGGTGTGCCGACGCCAATGGTGTCGCCCAGGGAAATTTCATAGCAGCCCAGATCCAATAACGCCTTGGCCACCTCTGCCACGCGCTCCGGGTCGATATCGCCCTCATAGGGGCAACCCAATACGCAGGACACATAGCCGCGAACCCGAACGCCCGCTTCGCTGGCGCGGGCCATGACCGGCTCAAAGCGCTGCAGGGATTCAGCAATCGAGCAGTTGATATTCTTCTGTGAGAACGCTTCAGAAGCGGCGGAAAAGACCGCCACTTCCTCGACGTTGGCCGCAATAGCGCCTTCAAGCCCCTTGAGGTTGGGCGTCAGGGCAGAGTAAACAACGCCTTCCTTGCGCCGGATGCCCGTCATTACATCGCTGGCGTCGCCCATCTGCGGCACCCACTTGGGCGAGACAAAACTGGCGGCCTCGATATGCGTCATGCCCGCATCCGCCAATCGCTCAATCAGGGCAATCTTGGTAGCGGTGGGCACCAGGGTGCCGGGCTCGTTCTGAAGCCCGTCCCTGGGCGACATTTCAAACAGCCGGACTGAATCAGGCAGTGACATGGCAATCTCCTGTGTTTGGATCATGGTTGAAGATCAGTCGTCAGCCGCAAATTCGAGCAGCACATCACCCTGGCCCACCGTATCACCGGCGCTGAAGTGGAAGGCCGCTACATGGCCATCAGCCGGGGCGGTCATGGTGTGTTCCATCTTCATTGCTTCCATTACCATCAGCGGCATGCCTTTCTCGACCGCCTGATTGGGCTCTACCAGCAGAGTGACGACGGTGCCATGCATAGGCGCCGTCAGGGTGGATTCCGCCTCATGGTGGCCGTGGTCGATGGCATCAATACGCCGCCAGAACAGACGGGTTTCACCCGCCGGATCAGACAGCACTACCAGATTGCGTTCATCACCCACCAGGCGCGCCTGCAGGCGTTGGCGGTGACCATCCAGCGTTACTGCAACGGCATCACCTGCCAGCTGCTGCAGGCTGGCTTTTAGCGTCTGGCCGTCGACATTGCCGCCGTTGAATGTCAGCTGCCAGGGAGCCGCGCCGTTGGCCCGGGTGCCTTCAACGACCACTATCTGGTCTGACGTATCGTCCTTGGCATGATCCGGGTCGCACAGCGCAATCCGGATGGTATGCGGGGCGTTCAGACGAAAGCCGTCATGCCGATCCCAGGGGGAGTCGCTTTCGCACTCATGGGCCAACTGGCCCAGGCCAATCAGCGCTGCGCTGGCGTATTCCTCGACCCGGTACTGGCGGGGCGCAAACAGGGTGGCTTCATTACGCTCGATAAAACGCGTATCAAGCTCAACGTTCTTGAAGCCGGGGTGGGTGGATAATCGCTGCAGAAATGCCCGGTTGGTTACGACACCCTGAACATCCAGCGCCGCCAGGGCGCGGTTCAGCGTCGCCAGCGCTGCATTGCGGTCAACGCCATGCACAATCAGCTTGGCCAGCATAGGATCGTAATGCATGGACACCACGTCGCCGCTTTCCACGCCGCTGTCCAGACGTACCTGATCCGTGCCCAGCCCAGCGCCTTTCAGGTCAAGCGCGAAGCGGGTCAGGGTGCCAGTGGCCGGCAGGAAGTCCTGTTCCGGGTCTTCAGCGTAAAGCCGGGCTTCAAAGCTGTGGCCGGTAATGGTCAGGGCGTCCTGGGAAAGCGGCAGTGCCTCGCCCATGGCCACCCGCAGTTGCCATTCAACCAGATCCTGACCGGTGATCATCTCGGTGACCGGATGCTCTACCTGCAGACGGGTGTTCATTTCCATAAAATAGAAAGAACCATCAGCGTCGAGAAGGAATTCGACGGTGCCCGCGCCCACATAATTGATTTCCTGAGCGGCGCGTACAGCGGCGTCGCCCATGGCGGCGCGTAATTCGAGTGTTATGCCAGGCGCCGGGGCTTCTTCGAGGACTTTCTGGTGACGACGCTGCACCGAGCAGTCGCGTTCAAACAGGTAAACCCCGCTGCCGTGACTGTCGCAGAACACCTGAACTTCCACATGGCGGGGCTGCACCAGGTATTTCTCGATCAGCATGCGGTCATCGCCGAAAGCGGCTTTGGATTCGCGACGGCAGCCATCCAGCGCAGCCTGGAAGGCCTCAGTGGATTCAACGACCCGCATGCCCTTACCGCCGCCACCGGCGCTGGCCTTGAGCATCACCGGATAGCCAATCTTGTCGGCTTCGGCTTTGAGCAGGGCGTCATCCTGATCATTGCCGTGGTAGCCCGGCACCAGCGGCACGCCAGCGGCATGCATACGCGCCTTGGCAGAAGATTTATCACCCATGGCGGCAATGGCTGAGGCGGGCGGGCCAACAAAGGTAATGCCGGCCTTGTCGAGGGCTTCCACAAAGGCACCGTTTTCCGAAAGGAAGCCGTAGCCAGGGTGAATCGCACCGCTGCCGGTGCGCTTGGCCGCTTCCACCACGGCGTTCACATCCAGGTAGCTGTCGCGGGCGGCGGCCGGGCCGATACGCACCGCTTCATCCGCCTCACGCACATGGCGGGCGTTGGCGTCGGCATCCGAATAAACCGCCACGGTTTTCAGGCCCATACGACGAGCGGTACGCATCACACGGCAGGCAATCTCGCCGCGGTTAGCCACTAACAAGGTGTCGAATCGGACGTGTTGTGGCATTTGTTCGGGAGAATGTTCAGAAGTCATGAGCGTGGCTCCGCAGCGTTTGTCGTTGTGTTGTGAGGGGCCGTCCAGGCCGGGCGGCGCTTGTCGAAAAAGCTTGCCAGCCCTTCCTGGCCTTCATTACTGACGCGCAGGCGGGCAATGACCTGGCAGGTGTGTTCTCGAGTGGTGTCAGCATCGGAAGCCTTGGCGACGCTGGCAAGCAGCGCCTTGGTGGCGCGCTGGGCCTGAGGCGATCCGCCGAGCAGAGTTTCCAGCATGCTATCGACGGCATCGTTCAGGGCGTCAGGAGCCACTACCTGATGCGCCAAGCCAAGATTCAGCGCAGTGGCGGCATCCATGACTTCCGCCGTCAGCGCATAACGGCGCATCTGACGCTCGCCCAGGGCACGCTGCACATAGGGGCTGATGACTGCAGGCGACAGGCCAATCCTGACTTCTGACAGGCAGAATCGGGCCTTTTCGGAGGCAATCACGACATCACAGCAGGCAGCTAGCCCAACAGCACCGCCAAACGCCGCGCCTTGTACCCGGCAGAGGGTCGGGCAGGGCAGGGTATCCAGGCCATGCATCAGGGCAGACAGTTTGCGCGAATCGGCCAGATTATCGTCTAGGGAGTAATCGACCATGCGCTTCATCCAGTTAAGGTCAGCGCCCGCCGAAAAACTCTTGCCTTCAGAGCCCAGTACGACGACCCGCACGTCACCTGCATCTGCCAGGGCATGCAGTTTTCCCAGATGGGCGTTGAGTTCAGCAATCAGATGGTCATCAAAGGCGTTGTGAACGTCCGGGCGGTTGAGTAGCAGCCAGGCAACGCCATTGTCGTGAAGTTCAAGTGAGGAATAAGCCACGGTTTGCTCCTTACATCCGGAACACGCCGAAGCGCGTTTCTTCAATCTCGGCATTCATTGCCGCCGCCAGTGAAAGGCCGAGTACGTCTCGGGTCTGGGCCGGATCAATCACACCGTCATCCCACAACCGGGCGCTGGCGTAGTAGGGGTGGCCCTGGTGTTCGTATTGCTCGCGAGTGGGCTGCTTGAACGCCTCTTCTTGTTCAGGCGTCCATTCGCGGCCTTCACGTTCATACTGTTCGCGCTTGACCTGGGAAAGTACACCGGCGGCCTGCTCACCCCCCATGACCGAAATGCGCGCGTTGGGCCACATGAACAGCAGATTGGGATCATAGGCGCGACCACACATGCCATAGTTGCCCGCACCGAAACTACCGCCAATCAGCACGGTGAATTTGGGTACCTTGGCGCAGGCCACGGCAGTGACCAGTTTGGCGCCGTGCTTGGCGATGCCTTCATGCTCGTACTTGGAACCGACCATAAAGCCGGTGATGTTCTGCAGGAAGATCAGCGGAATCTTGCGCTGGGCGCACAGCTCGATAAAGTGCGCGCCCTTAACGGCACTTTCTGAAAACAGCACGCCGTTATTGGCGACAATGCCGACCGGGTGGCCGTGAATATGTGCAAAACCGGTGACCAGGGTATCGCCGTAGTAGCGCTTGAATTCATCAAAATCAGAGCCATCGACGATGCGGCCAATCACTTCACGCACATCAAAGGGTTTTTTGAGGTCGGTGCCGACAATGCCGTAAAGCTCTGTTGGGTCAAGCTGCGGCGGCTTGGGTGCCTGCATGGCCAGCTGGCCGCGTTTCTGCCAGTTAAGCCGTGACACACAGGCGCGAGCCAGTTGCAGGGCATGGGCATCGTTCTCGGCGTAATGGTCGGCTACGCCGCTGACCTTGGCGTGAACATCGGCACCCCCCAGGTCTTCGGCACTGATGCTTTCACCGGTGGCCGCTTTAACCAGCGGCGGGCCACCCAGGAAGATAGTGCCCTGTTCCTTAACGATGATCGACTCATCCGCCATGGCCGGTACGTAGGCGCCGCCAGCGGTGCAGGAACCCATGACCACGGCAATCTGCGGAATGCCTTCAGCGGAGAGGGTGGCCTGGTTATAGAAGATGCGCCCGAAATGATCACGGTCAGGGAAGACTTCATCCTGGCGTGGCAGGAAAGCACCGCCGGAATCGACCAGGTAGATACACGGCAAGCGATGCTTGCGGGCAATTTCCTGAGCGCGGATATGCTTTTTGACGGTCAGCGGAAAGTAGGTGCCCCCTTTGACGGTGGCGTCATTGGCAACAATCACGCATTCCACCCCGGACACCCGCCCGATACCGGTGACCACACCCGCTGCCGGTACGGCGCTTTCGTAGACGTCGTGGGCGGCGAGCGCCGAAAATTCCAGAAAGGGTGAGCCTTCATCAATCAGGTGATCAATACGATCACGGACAAACAGCTTGCCCCGTGACTCATGCCGCTTGCGGGCTTTTTCACCGCCGCCCTGACAGATGGCAGCAGTCAGTTCATGCAGCTTGGAAACTTCTGTCTGCATACTGGCCGCGTTGGCCTGAAAGGCGTCGCTACGCGGGTTGACCTGGGTTTTTAACATGGCCATTGATCGGCTCCATTAACGCTTGATAGTGAAAATGACAGGATATAAGCCATGTTTAGTTCGATTCGCTGAACAGCTCACGGCCGATCAGCATGCGACGGATTTCGCTGGTGCCCGCGCCGATTTCATACAGCTTGGCATCACGCAGCAGCCGACCGGTGGGGTATTCGTTGATGTAACCGTTGCCGCCCAGTAGCTGAATGGCATCCAGCGCCACCTGGGTAGCTTTTTCGGCACAGTAGAGAATCACCCCGGCGGCATCCTTGCGTGATGTCTGGCCCCGGTCGCAGGCACCGGCAACTGCGTAGAGGTAGGCGCGACAGGCATTCATGGTGGTGTACATATCCGCTACCTTGCCCTGAACCAGCTGGAATTCACCGATTGACTGACCAAACTGCTTGCGTTCATGGATGTAGGGCATCACCACATCCATGGCCGCCTGCATGATACCGATCGGACCAGCTGCTAGTACGGCTCGTTCGTAATCAAGGCCGCTCATCAATACGCGAACGCCTTTGCCTTCATCGCCCAGGATGTTTTCTGCCGGTACGGCGCAGTCCTGGAACACCAGCTCGCAGGTGTTGGAGCCGCGCATGCCCAGCTTGTCGAGCTTCTGGGCGGTGGTGAAACCTGGCATGCCTTTTTCGATAATAAAGGCGGTAATCCCTTTCGAACCGGCGTCTGGGTCGGTCTTGGCGTAGACCACCAGCACATCCGCATCCGGCCCATTGGTGATCCACATCTTGTTGCCGTTGAGGATGTATTGATCACCCTCCTTGCGGGCACGCAGCTGCATGGAAACCACATCAGAGCCTGCACCCGGCTCGGACATAGCCAGAGCACCGACATGATCGCCACTGATCAGCTTGGGCAGGTACTTGGCTTTCTGCTCTGATGAGCCATTGATCTTCAACTGGTTGACGCACAGGTTGGAATGAGCACCGTAGGAAAGGGCAACAGAAGCACTCGCCCGGGAAATTTCTTCCATAGCAATACAGTGGGCCAGGTAACCCATGCCGCTACCGCCGTCCTCTTCTGAGACGGTAATGCCGAGCAGGCCCATATCGCCAAACTTCTTCCACAGATCATTGGGGAATTCATTGTTGGCATCTATCTCGGCGGCGCGTGGAGCAATTTCATCCCGCGCGAAGGCGTTGACCTGCTCACGCAGCATGTTCAGTTCATCATCAAGGCCGAAGTTCAGTTCTGAGTAGTGGGTAAACATGGTCAATCACCTTTGCGCGTGTCCGTGAGATACTCGGGGCAGGTTGCCCCTGGCTCGTTTTGTTTGGGTTTAGTTCGTTGTTTTATAAAAATTTAGTAGATGGAAAATTGTTCAAACCTTGCTTGATAAAAGCATCGGGTACCTTAAAAACTCAATGCACCGTGGCCGATTTACCGCCCTCCTTGGCGGCTGTTTTTTTTCCTGCACTGTGGGGCTCGCTGTCCTGCTTTTCGTTGAGTTCTTCAAGTGCCTGACGGCAGCGGATCTCGGCGCTTTCCAGCTCCAGCTGCACCATGGTGATGTCTTTCATCTGCTGCTCCAGCGCGGCGCGGCGCTCGGAAATCTTGCTGAGCATCAGATGCAGCTGTTTCTCGCTGCCGCTGCGGGTTTCATCCCAGAGTTCAAACAGCTCACGAATTTCTGCCAGTGAAAACCCCAGCCGCTTGCCGCGTAGAGTGAGCTTTAGGCGAACGCGATCTTTACTGCTGTAAATACGGGTTTGCCCACGACGGCTGGGGTGCAGAAGTTCCTGGTCTTCATAAAAGCGAATGCTGCGTGTAGTCACATCGAATTCACTGGCCAGTTCGCTGATAGTGTAAGTTTTGCTCATCGCATCATGTCTCTTGTTAGGTTCTCTCGACGAGGTTAGGGGTCAGGGCTACGTCATTATGGAACCTTTTAACTGAGGCTAAAACAAGTTCACGTTAACGTAAAGGGTAAATTGATTAATATTTCGTCGCGGTGTTTTTGGTTAAGTGTCTGATATAAATGTCTATATGGGTAATTTGTAGCGATTAAAATACCTTGGATAGACCAAAGTTGTAATTGTCAGGCACCCATTTGCGTTGCTAGTTTGAGGTTACATCTTACGTTTAGGTAAGGATAGAGCGCCGGCTAACCAAGTTGCTCTGGTCGGTGGATTCAGTCAGCACAATAACAACAAAGAGGCTTGTTACGGTATGAGTGCAGACGAAACTCTGGCCAGTGAAATAGTGCTTGAAACCCGCGGCCTGACCAAAGAATTTCTAGGGTTTACCGCAGTTGATGACGTTAACCTCCAGGTTCAGGAAGGGCACATCCATGCCCTGATAGGCCCTAATGGTGCGGGAAAGACGACAGTCTTCAACCTGCTGACCAAATTTCTTCCGCCTACGCATGGTGAGATTCTCTATCGTGGGAAGCCGATCACCAAATTGAAATCCAATGAGATCGCTCGAATGGGGCTGGTGCGTTCGTTCCAGATTTCTGCCGTATTCGCCCACATGACAGCCTTGGAAAATGTGCGCGTTGCGCTACAACGGAACCTGGGGACTTCGTTTCATTTCTGGAAGTCGGAAAAGTCGTTGAACCACCTCAATGAAAGAGCCCTTGCCCTGCTAGAGGAAGTAGGCCTGCGCGAATACGCCGATATTCTGACAGTTGAAATGCCCTATGGGCGTAAGCGGGCGCTTGAAGTGGCGACGACCTTGGCCCTTGAGCCGGACATGATGTTGCTTGATGAGCCAACCCAGGGCATGGGCGCTGAAGACGTGGATCGTATTGTCGAGTTGATTCAGCGGGTTTCCAAAGGGCGTACTGTGTTGATGGTGGAGCATAACCTGAGCGTTGTCAGCCGTTTGTGTGATCGTATTACGGTACTCGCTCGTGGGGCGGTGCTGGCTGAAGGCGATTATGACAGCGTTTCCCGCAATCCGCTGGTACGCGAGGCTTATATGGGCAGTGAGGCAGCGGAAGAAGAGGGGGCGCAGGTATGAATACGGCAGAACAGCTTGAAACACAGCAGCCGCAACAGGCGGAAATGATCCGGGTGCAGGATCTGCATGCCTTCTACGGTGAATCGCACATCCTTCATGGCGTTGACTTTAACGTCAAGCGCGGCGAGTTGGTGACACTGCTTGGGCGCAACGGTGCCGGTCGCAGTACGACGCTCAAGTCGATCATGAATATGGTAGGGCGGCGAACCGGCTCCATCATGATCAATGGCAACGAAACCTTGAAGATGAAGCCTCATCATATCCCACGCCTTGGGATTGGCTATTGTCCGGAAGAGCGTGGAATTTTTGCCAGCCTGGATGTCCATGAGAACTTGTTGCTGCCACCCACGGTGCGCTCGGATGGCATGTCGTTGGATGAAATCTACGCCATGTTTCCCAATCTCTATGAGCGTCGCCGCAGCCCGGGTACGCGGCTTTCTGGCGGTGAGCAGCAGATGTTGGCTATGGCGCGAATACTGCGCACAGGTGCGCGTATCCTGCTGCTTGATGAAATTACTGAAGGCCTGGCGCCGGTCATCGTCCAGAAACTGGCGGAAGTGCTGGAACAGTTAAAAGAACGGGGTATGACAATCGTGCTGGTTGAGCAGAACTTTCGCTTTGCAGCGCCGCTGGCCGATCGCCACTTTGTGATGGATCACGGCCAGATTGTCGAGGAAATCACCGCGGCCGAGCTACCTTCGCGCCGAGAACATCTCAATAGCATGCTGGGGGTGTAAGCACATATAAAATTAACAACGTAAGCCATAAAGACAACAGACACAGACTTGAAAATATCACATCAACGTACGTCGTAACACAACAACAAAGGCCCAAGGGCCAGGAGACGAGCATGACTTTCATGAAAAAAACGCTGACCGCCAGTATCGCCGTTGCCGCTGCTACCAGCATGGCCATATCGACCGCCCAGGCTGAAATCAGCGATGGCGAAGTACGCATTGGCTACCTGGCAGATATGTCGGGCACCTATCGTGATCTGGCCGGCCCGGGTGGCCTGGCTGCGATGGAGATGGCCATTGATGATTTCGGTGGCAGTGTTAACGGTGCACCCATTGAGGTTTTCAGTGCTGATGACCGTAACAGCGCGGACGTTGGCGCGAATACAGTACGCGAATGGATCGATCGGGATAACGTCGATATGGTGGGCGGCCTGGTAGCCTCTTCGGTTTCTATTGCTGTTACCAAGGTAGTTGAGGAAAACAACAAGCTGGCTATTATTTCCGGTTCAGCCGCGTCCAGCATTACCAATGAGCATTGCACGCCCAATCATATCCACTATGTTTATGATACCTATCCGCTGGCTAACGGTACGGCTAAGGCTGTTGTCGATCAGGGCGGTGATAGCTGGTTCATGCTGACCGCTGACTATGCCTTCGGCCATGCGCTGGAAGGCGACGTTACCAAGGTGGTTGAAGAAAGCGGCGGCGAAATTGTTGGCGGTGTGCGCCATCCTTTCCCGACCAGTGACTTTTCTTCCTATATTCTTCAGGCGCAAGGCTCTGGTGCCAAGATTGTTGGTTTGGCCAATGCCGGTGCTGATACCGTTAACGCCATTACCACTGCCAGCCAGTTTGGCCTGACCCAAAGCGGTCAGCAGCTTGCCGGTCTACTGATCTTCCTTAACGATGTTCACGCACTTGGCCTCCAGGCGACTCAGAACCTGCTGCTGACCACCGGCTGGTACTGGGATATGGACGAGGAAGCACGCGCCTGGGCAGACCGCTATTACGAAGAAGTGGGTGCACGTCCAACCATGGTGCAGGCGGGCATCTACTCCAGCACCATGCATTACCTGAAGTCTGTTGAAGCAGCGGGTACGGATGACCCTGAAGTGGTGCGTGCCCAGATGGCGGCTGAGCCGATCAATGATTTCTTCGCCCGCAACGGCCAGATCCGTGAAGATGGTCGTATGGTGCATGATATGTATCTGGCCCAGGTGAAAACCCCGGAAGAGTCTACGAATGAGTGGGATCTCTACAAGATCCTCAGCACCATTCCTGCCGACGAGGCTTATCGTCCGTTATCCGAAAGTCAGTGCGATCTGGTGCAGAACTGAGCCGGATAGCAGTCTTTCAGGATAAGTAACCGAAGCGGTCGGTGATGACCGGCTGCTTCGCTTGACGGCGAGGAGTATTACACCATGATGATGATATTTGGCGTGCCCCTGGCGGTATTTATGGGGCAGCTCACGCTTGGGCTGGTCAACGGCGCCTTTTATGCGCTACTGAGCCTTGGGCTGGCAGTTATTTTTGGTTTGCTGAAAATTGTCAACTTCGCTCACGGTGCGCAGTACATGCTTGGCGCCTTTGCCACGCTGTTGGCCTTTCAGTGCCTGGGAATCAACTACTGGCTGGCGCTTTTGCTGGTGCCGCTGGTGGTGGGTGCTTTTGGTATGCTGCTGGAGCGTTATCTGCTGCGCAGAATCAGTCACCTGGATCATCTCTATGGCTTGCTGCTGACCTTTGGTTTGGCGCTGATTTTCGAAGGTACTCTGGTCAACTTCTTTGGTGTATCCGGGGCGCGCTATGCCACGCCGGAAGTGTTTCAGGGTGGCCTGAATCTGGGCTTCATGTTCCTGCCGACCTACCGTGCCTGGGTGCTGGTCGCGGCATTGGCGATGTGCCTGTTTACCTGGTTCATGATTGAACGTACCCGCTTGGGGGCCTATCTACGCGCGGGTACCGAGAACTCCCAGTTGATGCAGGCGTTTGGCGTTAACGTGCCCCTGTTGATCACACTGACCTACGGTTTTGGCGTGGGGCTGGCAGCGTTTGCCGGAGTACTGGCGGCACCGCTTTATCCTGTTTCGCCGACCATGGGCTCCAGCCTGCTGATTGTGGTGTTCGCTGTGGTGGTTATCGGCGGTATGGGGTCGATTCTTGGCGCCATCATGACGGGGCTGGCGATGGGTATCATCGAAGGTTTAACCAAGGTGTATTACCCGGAGGCTGCCAATACGGTAATTTTCCTGGTGATGATTCTAGTTCTGATGTTCCGCCCTGCGGGCCTGTTCGGTAAGGAGGCATAACCATGGCAGACGCTCAAACCTTAGCAAGACCTTCGGCGGTAATGGAACGTCAGAAGCGTGCCACTATGCGGCGCAACCTGTTTTACATTGCCCTGATAGTTGTGGGCTTGGTAGCCCCTTTTGTGGCCTACCCCGTTTTTCTGATGAAGGTGCTGTGCTTTGCCTTATTTGCCTGTGCCTTTAATCTTCTGCTGGGCTATGCGGGGCTTCTGTCTTTCGGGCACGCGGCCTTTCTGGCCACGGGCGGCTATATCACAGGCTACCTGCTGGCAAGCTACCCGGGTCTGACGCCGGAACTTGGCATTATTGCAGGTACGCTGGTGGCCACTGTATTGGGTGCCCTGTTCGGTATTCTGGCGATCCGTCGCCAGGGCATCTACTTTGCCATGGTGACTCTGGCGCTGGCGCAACTGGTGTATTTCGTGTTCGTTCAGGCGCCTTTTACCGGTGGGGAAGATGGCCTGCACGGGGTGCCGCGTGGTGAGCTGCTGGGCTTTATCAGCCTGCGCGATAACCTGGCAATGTATTACTTTGTCTTCGCGGTCTTCCTGTTCGGCTTTGCGGTGATCCAGCGCACGGTGCATTCTCCTTATGGGCAGGTGCTGAAGGCCATCCGTGAAAATGAACCTCGCGCTGTTTCCCTGGGCTACAACACGGATATGTACAAGCTGGTGGCCTTTGTGATTTCTGCGGCCCTGGCAGGGTTGGCAGGTTCCACCAAGACGGTGGTGTTTCAGCTGGCGTCATTGACGGATGCTCACTGGCATATGTCCGGCGAGGTTATCCTGATGACGCTGCTGGGGGGGGTCGGCACGCTATTGGGGCCTGTCATGGGAGCCGGTATCGTGGTCAGCCTGCAGCATGTCCTGTCGCAATCACCACTGGGCAACTGGGTGAGTGTGATCCTGGGGCTTATCTTTGTGATCTGCGTATTGAGTTTCCGCAGCGGTATCGTGGGTGAAATTACCCGGATGTATAACAAGAATTTCAAGTAAGCACATTTCTATCCAGCGTCAGTCAATAGGCGCACCACGATTGTCTGTCCGTTGTCTTGGCGCTTTAGGGCGCCTTTTTTGTGGCTACTGTTTAATGATGCTTGAACCCTGGCTAGCCAAAAGTCGCATTGGCCAAGCCATTGCTTGCTTGGGCGTTAGATAGTAAGTTAACGTAAACGTCAACTGGTCGATCGGCAGTGACTGGTCAACCACCTTTTAGTTAATCAATAACGATAACAGCAAGCTATCAGCCCCTGGCTGACCAAGTGGAGAACCTCATGAACTTTGAGCTCAACGAAGATCAGATAGCCTTTGCCGATATGGCGCGCAACTTCGCGCTTAATGAACTCGAACCTCATGCTGCCGAGTGGGATCAGGAAGCTATCTTTCCTGTCGATGTGATCCGCAAGGCGGGCGAGTTAGGTTTCTGCTCTTTATATGCGTCAGAAAATGTGGGTGGCTTGGGCCTCTCGCGGCTGGATGCCAGCATTATCTTTGAGCAGCTTTCCATGGGCTGTACGTCAACCACCGCCTACCTGACCATTCATAACATGGTGACCTGGATGTTGGCGGACTTCGGCAAGCCGGAGGTGGTCGAGCAGTGGGGCGAAAAACTGGCAACAGGAGAACTTCTAGGTTCCTACTGCCTGACCGAACCCAATGCGGGCTCTGACGCGGCCTCACTGAAAACCACGGCTAAGCGTGACGGCGACGACTTTGTACTCAATGGCAGCAAGATGTTCATTTCCGGCGCTGGCAGCACGGATTTTCTGGTGGTGATGGCACGCACCGGCGGCGAAGGTCCTGGCGGTGTCTCCGCCTTTGCGGTAGATGCTAAAAGTGCGGGCATCAGCTACGGCCGCAAGGAAGACAAGATGGGCTGGAACAGCCAGCCAACCCGAATGATCACCTTTGAAGACGTACGTGTGCCGGCGATCAATATGCTGGGTAATGAGGGTGACGGCTTCAAGATCGCCATGAAGGGGCTGGATGGCGGTCGCATCAATATTGCGACCTGTTCTATCGGCACGGCGCAGCAGGCGATCAACAAGGCCAAGGAACACATGCTGGAGCGCAAGCAGTTCGGTAAGCGTCTGGCGGATTTCCAGGCGCTGCAGTTCCGCATCGCCGATATGGTCACCGAGTTGGTGGCGGCTCGTCTGATGGTACGCATGGCGGCCGCCAAGCTGGACGCCGGTACGCCAGATGCCGGTGTGTACTGCGCCATGGCCAAACGCTATGCCACGGATATTGGCTTCAAGGTGTGCGATGAAGCACTGCAACTGTATGGCGGCTATGGCTACATCAAGGAATACCCAATGGAGCGCTACGTGCGTGATACCCGGGTACATCGCATTCTGGAAGGCACCAATGAAATCATGCGGTTGATTATTTCCCGCCGTGTGTTGGCCGATAACGCCGCTGAGCTTTAAGCTTACCAAGGTCAATCAACCCGATTCTTGAGCTACCAGGAGCGCCCATGAGCAGTGTGATTTTTAGTGAACACCCAACCCAGGATGGCCATGTTGTTGCCGAGATATGTCTCAACGCAGAACGCAGCCTGAATGCGCTGACCCTGGAGATGATTGAGGAAATCCTGCCGCGCCTGGATGAGTGGGAGAAGAACGATCATGTTGTGGCTATTCTGCTCGATAGCGCCGGTGACAAGGCGTTTTGCGCAGGTGGCGACGTAGTCAACCTTTATAAGGCAATTAGCGGTGAGGGCGACCCTGAGTTTCCCCAACGCTTCTTTGATCGGGAATACCGCCTGGATTATCGCCTGCATACCTATTCCAAACCGATTATCTGTTGGGGCAGTGGCTTCGTTATGGGCGGCGGAATGGGCCTGTTAAGTGGCAGCAATCATCGTATTGTCACTGAAACCTCGCGCCTGGCGATGCCAGAGGTCACCATTGGCCTCTACCCGGATGTGGGTGCCAGCTGGTTTCTTAATCGTCTCTCCAACGGCACCGGGCGTTTCCTGGCGATTACCGGCAGCCAGATCAATGCGCTGGATGCCCACCACTTGGGCCTGGCCGACCGGCTGATTGCCAGCGAAAAACGCGACACTCTAGTCGAGCAGTTAACTCAGGCGCAGTGGGGCGATGAAGACAGCATTGATGCCCAAGGCGTTGTAAACCGCGTACTTCGCCAGCTGGAGCGTGATTCCCAGCCTGCGTTTGCCGAGCTGGACTCACCAGTACACAGGTTCAGCCCTCTGATTCGCGAGCTGATGGATCATGACACCATCGAGCAGGCGGTCGCCGCTATTCTTGCGGTTGAAAGCGATGAGAAGTGGTTCCAGAAAGCCCAGAAAACCCTCGCCCACGGCAGTCCGGTGTCGGTCAAGCTGATCGATGAGCAGCTCAAACGCTCAAAGCATATGTCATTGGCTCAGGTCTTCCAGGCTGAGCTGGCGCTTTCAGTGCAGTGCTGCCGCCACCGCGAATTCCCGGAGGGTGTTCGTGCGCTACTGGTCGACAAGGATAACAAGCCACAGTGGACATACCCGGATGTGGCCTCGGTAGAAGACAGCTTTATTGATGACTTGCTGACGCCACCCTGGGCAGAAAATCCATTGGATGACCTGGGCTGAGCAGTTTTTCTCTTTTTTAATCAACGGAACTCATACAAGGATAACAAGATGACGACAGTTGCATTTATTGGGTTAGGCAACATGGGTGGGCCCATGGCAGCCAACCTTGCCAAAGCAGGTTTTGAAGTGCGCGCTTTTGATCTGTCTGATCAGGCTCTGGATATAGCCAGACAGCAGGGTTGCCAGGTGGCAGGCTCTGCCCTGGAAGCGGCCAGCGGTGCCGACGTGGTGATTTCGATGCTGCCTGCAGGCAAGCATGTGCGCGGGCTTTATGTCGACGGTGAAGCAGCGCTGTTTGATGGTATGGAAAAGGGTGCACTGGCAATTGACTGTTCGACCATCGACGCTGACACCGCCCGTGAAGTGGCGGCGGCTGGCGCTGAAAAAGGCATCGGTTTTGTGGATGCGCCGGTCTCTGGGGGCGTCGGCGGTGCAAAGGCCGGTACACTGACCTTTATCGTCGGTGGCAGCGAGGCGCAGTTTGCCCAGGCCAAGCCAGTGCTTGAGGCCATGGGCAAGAATATCTTCCACGCCGGTGATCATGGTGCTGGGCAGGTGGCCAAGGTATGCAACAACATGTTGCTGTCGATTCTGATGGCAGGCACCTGTGAAGCGATCAATATGGGGGTCAAGAACGGTCTTGATCCAGCGGTATTGTCAGAAATCATGAAGCAGAGTTCCGGCGGTAACTGGGCGCTGAATGTCTACAACCCCTATCCTGGCGTGATGGAAAATGCCCCGGCCTCCAATGGCTATCAAGGGGGCTTTATGGTTGACCTAATGTTCAAAGATCTGGGGCTTGCCATGGATGTCAGCCAGCTCAGCGGCTCACCGGTACCCATGGGCTCCGCTGCGCGCTCGCTGTTCAGCCTGCACCGCGCCAAGGGCAATGGCAGCAAGGATTTCTCCAGCCTGATGCAGTTCTACAAGGATGAAGCCTAGGTGTTGGCCGTAGCGATTTGCAGAATGGAGTGTGCATATTATCGTCCCTGAATGCCCTAGTGAGCCACGCAGGCTGTGCTAAGCTGATAGTGATAATATGGCTGCCAAGGAAGGCTTTATGAATACCACCTTGCTTGACCCCACCAATGATTACGTCTTCAAGCGCCTGTTTGGCGAAACCCCTGAACTTCTGGTGGCGCTGATCAATGATCTGCGTCCAGATTTACCCGCCATCACCGCAGTGGATATCACCAATCCCAATATTGAGCCCAGTGAATTGTCGGGTAAATATATCATCTTGGATGTACTTGCCCGCGACAACTCTGGCCACTGCTATAATGTTGAAATACAGGTGCGCCGATACGATGCCTGGCATAAACGTGGGCTTTTCTATCTGGCCAGCCTGCTTAGCAAACAGTTAAGCGCCGGAGAAGATTATCAGGCATTGAATTCAGCTGTTGGCATTCATCTGCTAGATTTTGATCTGTTTAACGCAACAGCAGGCGAGCGGCAGCAGGCCATCTGGCGTTTTGAGATGCGCGATGGTACTCAGCCACATATATCGCTTGGGAACCTGCTGCAGATGAACCTGATCGAATTGAAGAAAGCCGACCGCCTAGGCATGTCTGACAGGCCCTTGCGGGCTTGGGTTAATTTTCTGGAGCACTGGAAAGAGGGGTTGACAATGATGGACACAAGCTACGAACCGGTAAAAAAAGCCATGGAGCGCCTGAAAGAACTTAGTGCCGATGAAGAAACCCGGCGACTGGCGTTTGTGCGTGAACGCGCCCTGCGCGATGAAATCTCTTTTATTAACGATGCTGAACGCCGAGGGCGCAAAGAAGGGCGTGAAGAAGGGCTTGAGGAGGGGCGTGAAGAAGCCAAGCAGCGTGCCCTTGAAGAGAAATATCATGCTGTCCGTAAGCTGATAGCGTTAACTGAAATGTCGGATCAACTGATTGCCGAGATTGAGCAACTGCCCGTTGAGGATGTTGCCAGACTGAGAGCCGAGAGGCAGCACTGAATATAAATGCCATCATCGAATGAATGGGTGGCTACCACCCAGTAGACTTGCAAAAGTTATGCAGATCATTCCTCTTTAATCGATGAGGATTCTTGCTTTGCCAACTTATGATCCAGCTGTTCAAGACGGGTGCAAGGCAACCCTTGCTGTACAGCGCTTTCTATCAGAGGGCCAAGAATCGCATCGCGCTCAGTGAGGCGCCCGGCCTCTAGATCCTGCAGCATGGATGCTTTGTTGCTGGCGGTATTCTCCACCACCTGCCAGACCAGTCTCAGCCAGCCCGCTTCACCTTGCCCGCCGCCTGGCGGCTGAATGCCTTCAGCCTGCATGATGGCCGCCACCTCTTTGATTACTGCATCGACCTGGCCGCAATAAGGTGAACTGCTCAGCTCACCGTTGCGTATGCCATGCAGCGCCACCAGTGGGTTGATCGCCGCATTCACCGCCAGTTTCTGCCATAGGCGCTGGTGAATATCGTCAACGGCGTTGGTTTCAAACCCTGCCTGTGTCAACTGTTGGGCCAGGAGTGTTGCCAGTGCGCCGTGCTGGTTATTCAGGTCACCGATAAAGGTAGGGCCGCGCCCAGCGTGAACCACATTATCATCGCCGGTCAGGTAGGCCCCCTGAGTGGTGGTCGCACACAGCACGGGCCCCGCCCATGCCCGGGTAATCTGTGGCTGAGCCAGAAAGCCGTTCTGCCACAGTACCAGCGGCGTCGTAGGGGGAAGGCAGAAAGGCAGGCTCTCGGCCAGGCTTTCCAGCGCTGCCTCTGCCGCCATCGCCTTGGTGGTGATATGCACAAAATCCGGTGGAGAGAGCGCTTGTTCAGTCAGCTCTGCCACTGTGAGGATATCAAGGCGCTGCACCTTTATCTCGCCTTCGGGCATGGTTAGCGTTTGCTGATAAGGAAGAGGGCGGCGGCTTATAACGCAGATGTCGGCCAAAGGTGCCAGTGAATGCGCCAACAGGCGGCCGATGGCCCCAGGGCCGAGTATCCAGTGGGATGTGATCATGGGTTCAGCTCTGTCCCTGACGGTTCAAGCGCAAAATAGTGGCATTGAGCGTTAAAGCAAGCAGTACCCAAAGCCCATAGGGAACCATGAGCCAGGCAGCCAGTACGCTGACGTTTGCAAACAACACAATCGCCAGCGTTATCAAGCCTAGAAGCAGTGCGATATCCATTAGCGCGGCAGCTACCTGCTTGCGTCCAAAGAATAACCACGACCAGGCCGCATTGGCCACTAGCTGAAGGCCATACACGGCCAGGCTTGCGGTGCGAAAATGGGAGTCTTCGGCCATATAGATACGCCACGCCGCAATGGCCATCAATAAATAAAGCACTCCCCAGGCAATCGGGAAAACGATATCAGGGGGTGTCCAGCTGGGTTTTTGCAGTTGTCGGTACCAGCTATCAGGGCGAAAACGGGCGCCCGTTGAGGCCGTTACAGCTACCAGCAGAACAGACACTAACAGAGCCAACAGCGAATAAAGCATAACTCACCTGATGTTAAATCATGATAATCAATAGATTAACAGCCTATCCAGGCGCAGGTATAGCCAAGCATTATCTGAACGAGTGCGTAGATAGAAAGCGTCTTGGCGGCTTACATCTGGTACCCTAGCCGGTTTAGACGTTAGGCAGGGCGTATAGGCAATGCGGGTATGGCAGTTGCGGCAGTGGATGCTTTTGATCTTGATGTTGATCACTCTTTTCCTATCGGGTCAGGTGCTCGCTCAAACGCCGATTCTGCTTGATAAGCATTCGCCGGTCATCACGCTCTCAGAAGAAGTGGCGTATTTTCGTCATCAGGGCGAGGAGCTTACCCCTCAAGAGGCATTAGCGCGCTTTCAAGACCCCAATCATACCGCTATTCAGTGGGGCGAGCGTAACTTTGGCCTGACTGGAGATACTATCTGGCTGTATGTGCCACTACAGCGCTTGCCTGATGCCACTCAGCCCTGGTATCTGGAAGTAGGGCATGCTTCGCTGGATGAAGTGGCACTATTTCAGGTATCCGGTGCAGACAATAAATGGCAGATGGAAGAGTCCGGTGATCTTCTGCCTTTTTCTACCCGCCAATTGCCTCATCTGAACCCTGTTTTTGCTATCTCCTGGCCCATGGCGAATGATATAGCAGCCCCCTTGAGGCAGGATCTTCTTCTGCGCATCCGCTCGGAAGGCACCCTGACAGTACCACTGACGCTATGGACCAAAGACGCCTTATGGCAGCGTGATCAAGGTTATTATATGGTGCTGGGGCTTTATTATGGCGTACTGCTTAGCCTTTTGATTTACAACCTGTTTTTATACCTTGCCCTGCGCGACATCCTGTATGTCACCTATGCGGGCTATGTGTTTTTTCTGGCCATTGGTCAGGCGGGCTTGTCGGGCGTTACCGGCCAGTTCCTGTTTCCCGAATGGGCCTGGCTAACCCATCTGACGCCTACTGGCGGGGTGTCAGCAGCAGGGATATTTGGCGCTCTTTTTGTCCAGCGCTTTCTGGGGGCAACTCCGCGTAAATTACGCCTGCACTGGCTGATGCCGGTGATCAGCGTTGCGTATGCAGTGACGCTGATCACTGCCATTTTCATTTCCTATAATCTGGCGGCCTTGGCCGTCAATCTCATTTCGCTGTTTTTTGTGGTGTCAGCAGCATTGCTCGGGATTGTTAGCTTGGTGCAGAAAGAACCCGGCGCGCGCTTTTTTGTTCTTGCCTGGCTGTTTTTCCTACTCGGTGTGATGGTGATTGCGCTGCATAATCTGGGCATTCTGCCGAGTTCTTTCCTCGTATCGAATGCCATGATGATAGGGTCTGCCGTTGAGATGCTGCTGCTTTCGCTGGCGCTGGCCGATCGTATCCAGAACCTGCAACGCCAGAAGGCCAAAGCGCAAACAGAAGCACTGGATAATCGTCAGAAACTGCTTGAAACCGAGCGGGTTCATAAAGAAGAGCTGGAAGCTCGTGTCAGGCGGCGCACCCATGAACTGGAAGAAACTAACCGTCTGCTCACGCTCAGCCAGCAAGAACTCGAGCGCCAGGCCAACCACGATGGGTTGACAGGGCTGGCCAATCGCCAATATCTGCATCGCCGTGCTGAACAGTCACTGGCCTACGCCCATCGTCATGATCAGTATCTGGCGCTTGCCGTCATTGACCTGGATGGCTTCAAACCGATCAACGACACCTATGGTCACGCAGCGGGTGATCAGATGCTTGTTGAAACCGCAAAACGTTTGAGTCAGCAGGTGCGAACCTCTGACACTGTGGCGCGTATTGGCGGCGATGAGTTTGTGATCCTGTTTGCACCACCGATTCGGCCCGATGATCTGGATAAGCTGCGCGCAAAAATCATCGCCTGCACAAGAGCTCCCATTACGCTTGCCAATGGATGTTCTGTGGGCTTGTCGCTCAGCGTCGGAGTGAGTATCTATCCTGCTGACGGCCAACAGATTGATGACCTGTTCACTGCCGCCGATGATGCCATGTACTTCGATAAGGCATCGCGCAAGTCATCACGCCGTTAGTGCTAACTTGCCAGAAAGCAGGCAATGTTGTGTTGTCATTGGAACAGCTTGGTGAACAAACAGATAAACCTCTACTATTTAAGCTGGATACAGATTAAACAGTGGTTAAGCCAAAACAGAAAGGTGTAACAGAGAGCAATGAATGATTAATACCAAAATCTACAAAGCAGTGTATGAGCTGGCTGAAAAGCTGATGAAAGCCGCTGCCAAGGATGACCGAGCGTCTTTTGATGCGCTTTATGCAGACCTGAAGGCGCTTTGCCTCGCCAATGAAAATAGCGAGAAAGATCACCCTGAACAATGGGAAACCCTGGCTGACTTCACCGAAGCGTTGGATGAGGCGTTATTGATCTACCAGAAAGCGCTGGACAAAGCCGTTGCCATGTCATCTAAAGATCATATCGCTTCGATAGGTTTTTCCATGGCAACATTACAGGTAGAAACAGGTCAGCCAGAGGCTGCCATTCAAAACCTCCAGCAGGCCAAAGCCAGTGCGCATAAGATCGAAGATAATGACCTGAAAGCAGAAATAGATGAATTGCTTGATCAGTTAACCCAAGGCCAGGAACCCAATTTTGACCAATAATGATATTCTCCGCCGTATCCGCTATGCCTTTGATATCAAGGATAACACCATGGTAGATATCTTCGCGCTTGCCGATAGCCAGGTGACGCCAGCCCAGGTGTCTGCCTGGTTGAAAAAAGATGAGGATGACGACTTCATTACCATGAAAGACAGAGAATTAGCTGCGTTTCTTAACGGCTTTATCAGTTTCAAGCGCGGCAAGCGGGATGGGGCGGCACCTAAGCCGGAAACACATTTAACTAACAATATGGTCTTCCAGAAGCTGCGCATTGCGTTAAACCTGAAAGCTGACGATATTCTGGCGGTGTTTGAGCAGGTTGACTTGCCGTTAAGTCACCATGAGCTAAGTGCCTTTTTCCGTAAACCCAGCCATAAGAATTACCGGGAGTGCAAAGATCAGATCCTGCGTAATTTCCTGTTGGGCATTCAGCGCCAGATGCGCCCCGAGAGCCCTGGCAACTAACTACCGCTGCCTTGAAGCCAGGCCACCGTTAGCCCTGCGACCAGAGACATCAGCATAGGGCCGGCGACCTTGATTCCCAGTGCTCTCTGGCCGACCGCCCAGGCAATACCAGACTTCACCAGATTATTGGTGGCCGCGGCGATCACAATACCCAGGACAGCCGTCTGCTGGGCAAGAGACTCCTGAGACATCCGGGTCAGAGAAAGGGTGATGGCGTCGACGTCGGCGATACCCGATGTCGCCGCCAGCATATAAATACCCAACTCGCCCAGCCAGGACTGCAAGAATTCTCCGAGGAGGAGAATTCCTACCAGGAGAATCCCGAACAATAGTGCCGGTTTCAGATCCAGCGGGTTCTGGGTCAGTTCCGGCCGGCTGACGTTGAGGCGCCCGGCGTAGCGCTTCCAGATAATCAGGGCAGGCACATAGAGCAGCAGGGTCATCACTACCACCGGCCACACCAGCCTGGGCAACAGCGCCGGGCTGATTAACGCGCAATAGATCAATATACGCGGAAACATGGTGCCACAGGCGATCAGGATGCCGCAGGCAAACTGCGGGTTGATATCGGGTGACAGCCTGGATTGTCTGGCATAGTGAAGCGTCAAGGCGGTCGAGGAACTCAAGCCAGCAAACAGGCTGGTAAACAGAATCCCCTTGCGAGTACCTGCCAGGCGGATCGCAAAGTAGCCGACGAAAGACACCGAGGCGATCAGCACCACCATCCACCAGATTTCACGCGGGTTGAGCACGCCCCCCGGGCCCAGATCCTGACTGGGTAGCAAAGGCAGCATGACCACCGAAATGGCCAGCAGCTTCAGTGCCGCATCCAGTTCGTGTTCCTGTAACTTTTCTAATAGCCCGTGAATTTCCTGTTTGTTGTCCAGAATCAGTGCCGTCACCACGGCAGCGGCGGTTGCGATTGCCGGGTCAATGGCAACGGCAATGGCACCATAACAGAAAGTGAGCACCATACTGATCGCGCCGGTGATGCTGAAGTTGCGAATATGTGTCAGCCGTTCATGGAAAGCGACAAGCGCAAAGGCGACGACGCTGACCAGCAGTACCGGAAAGGCCCACTCGGTGACCTCCACGCTCAGCAGCGCGGCAACACCACCCAGCAGGCCAATTAATGCATAGGTTCGTATGCCGGCGATCCGCTCGCCAGAGGCTTGCCCCTTGGCACCCCAGCCTCGTTCCAGGCCAATAATGGCCCCCAGCATTAGAGCAACGGCCAGGTCGATCGTTGTCTGATTGTTCGCCATAAACTGATTGGTGACTTCATCCATCATGGAACCCCTTGCTACAGACCCTTGCCAATAACGATGCTACGCTGATAAACAAGTATTAAAAGTTTACTTTCGGAGCTTAGTTTTCAACTACCTAGGTTTTCAACTGCCTAGGTTTTAAACATCTAGATTTCAAACATCTATACTGTAAATACTAAGGAGTCAACAGGATGAGCGCGACTGTCGAAACCAATGTTCGTCCGGATTACGATGACGAATTGCAGAAAATCGCGGATTACGTGCTTGGCTACACGATTAACAGCAGTGAAGCCTGGGATACTGCCCGCAACTGTTTGATGGACACCCTGGGCTGTGGCCTGCTGGCGTTACGTTTTCCGGAATGTACCAAGCACCTGGGGCCGCTGGTGGAGGGAACCATGGTGCCCCATGGGGCGCGGGTTCCTGGCACTTCCTTTCGTCTCGATCCGGTAAAAGCCGCCTGGGATATTGGCGCCATCATTCGCTGGCTGGATTATAACGACACCTGGCTGGCGGCAGAGTGGGGGCACCCTTCCGATAACCTGGGCGGTATCCTGGCGGTGGCGGATCATCTTTCCCAGAAGAGGCTGGCAGAAGGTGGCCAACCACTGACCATGCGCGATGTGCTGGAAGCCATGATCATGGCACACGAAATTCAGGGGATTCTCGCGCTGGATAATTCCTTTAATCGCGTGGGTCTCGATCATGTGGTGTTAGTGAAAGTAGCGACGACGGCGGTGACGGCCAAAATGATGGGGGCCAACCGTGAGCAGCTACTGTCTGCTCTTTCACACGCCTGGGTGGATGGCCAGAGCCTGCGCACTTACCGCCATGCCCCCAACGCGGGGTCTCGCAAGAGCTGGGCGGCAGGTGATGCGACTTCCCGAGGCGTGCGCCTTGCCGATATTGCCATGCGCGGCGAAATGGGCATTCCAGGTGCGCTGACGGCACCCCAATGGGGCTTCTACGATGTGCTGTTCAGTCAGACCAATAAAGATCTGGCATTGAAACCCGAGCCAGCGCGCCGGTTCAGCTTTCAGCGTGACTTTGGCAGCTATGTGATGGAGCACATTCTGTTCAAGATTTCCTTTCCGGCCGAGTTTCACGCCCAGACGGCCTGTGAGGCAGCGGTCACCCTGCACCCTCAGGTGAAAGATCGCCTGAGTGATATCAGCCGGATTGTGCTGACGACCCATGACTCAGCCATTCGTATCATTTCCAAGTCGGGCGCCTTGGCCAATCCCGCTGATCGGGATCACTGTCTGCAGTATATGACCGCCGTGCCGTTAGCCTTTGGCGACCTGGTGGCTGAACATTACGAAGATGATTTCCATGCCAGTCATCCGATCATTGATCAGTTGCGTGACAAGATGGAAGTGGTCGAGGACGAGGGCTATTCCAGGGATTATCACGACCCGGAAAAACGCTCGATTGCCAATGCTATCCAAGTGTTTTTCAACGATGGTAGTGCCACAGACAAGATCGCGGTTGAATATCCTATCGGGCATCGGCGGCGGCGTGCTGAAGGGATCAAGGAGCTGGAGAAAAAGTTCAGGCGTAACTTGGCAACGCGTTTCCCCCACGGGCGCACGGATGAGATTTTTGAGCTGTGCAAGGAGCCCGCACGCCTTGAGGCTTACCCAGTCAATAAATTTATGGATTTATTGATGATCTGAGCATCGTGGCAGTGTCTTTTAAACACTTTAAATACAAAAGGACCGTATCATCATTCATGATACGGTCCTTGGCTAGATGCGCCTTTTTGCTTGTGCTAGATTGTACACATTGTACTCACTTTGAGGTGCTCGCATGTCTACCACCATGACTATTCGCTTAGAAGTTGATCTAAAGCAACGACTTGAACAGCTGGCCGAAGCCACCCACCGATCCAAGTCCTTCCTGGCTGCCGAAGCACTGCGAGACTTCATCGAGTTGAACGAGTGGCAGATTCAAGAGATCGAAGGCGCCATCAAGGAAGCTGACAATGGTGATTTCGCCAGTGATCAGGACGTAAACAAGACATTTGCCAAATGGGGCGTTAATGCAGGTTAAATGGCTTAGCAAAGCGCTCCATAACCTCAATGGCGAAGCAGACTACATTGCTCAAGAAGACTCTGCAGCAGCAAAACTCGTCGTTCAGAGGATCTTCGATTCCGTCAACCTACTGCCCGACAACCCTGCCATGGGCAAGCCAGGTCGCATCCATGGCACTCGTGAGCTGGTTGTTCCTGATACCCGCTATATCATTCCCTATCGCGTCAGGCCTCGATTAAACCGTATTGAGATTCTCCGTGTTTTTCATGCCTCCCGACGCTCGCCTAAACGCTGGTAGAATCTCCTTTGAGCAAGAATCTGCGTTAACCCCCAATCGGCTAGGGACAAGTGTGAACCGCTGCAATATTGAAATTTGCTAGCCAAAGCTCACACCCATCCTCATACCTAGCCCCACATCTAACCGCTAGGGCTGGCAGGCCTTAGGCAAGCTGGTAACTGCTAGCGGCGGGCGCGGCGGCGCTGGCCGTCGGCTTTTGCGCCTTGGCCGTCGGTTTTACGCTTGGCGCGAGGCTGCTGCTGGCCACGACGGCCATTCTCGATGGGCTCGGGCTTGGCGTTAGGGTCAGGCTCAAAGCCGGGTTCAATGCGTTTGGGCAGGTTCTGCTTGATCAGGCGTTCGATACCGCTTAACAAACCGTGCTCATCAACACAGACCAGGGATACCGCTTCGCCGTTGCTGCCAGCGCGACCTGTCCGGCCAATGCGATGAACATAGTCTTCGGCGACATTGGGCAAGTCAAAATTCACCACATGGGGCAGTTCGTTGATATCCAGTCCGCGAGCGGCAATATCTGTGGCTACCAATACCTGCAGGTCACCGCTTTTGAACGCACCCAAGGCACGGGTTCTGGCGCCCTGGCTTTTATTGCCGTGAATCGCCATGGCCGGGATATCCTGCTTGGAAAGCTGTTCCGCAAGGCGGTTGGCACCATGCTTGGTGCGCGTAAACACCAACACCTGGAACCAGCCGTGTTGCTGAATCAGATGCGCCAGCAGGTGACGCTTCTGGTCGCGATCGACCCGGTAAACCGTCTGCAGGATTTTTTCGGCGGTGGTATTACGCGGGGCTACTTCGATCAGCGCCGGGTTATCCAGAAGCTGTTGGGCCAGCGCCTGAATCTCATTGGAGAAGGTCGCTGAAAACAGCAGGTTCTGGCGCTTTTTGGGCACCAAACGTAACAGCCGCTTGATATCGTGGATAAAGCCCATGTCGAGCATACGATCGGCTTCATCCAGCACCAGGATCTCGACGCTGGAAAGATCCACATGGCCCTGCTGGTGCAGGTCAAGCAGCCGGCCCGGGGTGGCCACCAGCACATCAAGCCCGGCTTTTAGCGCATCCACCTGGGGCTGTTGGCCCACGCCACCAAAGATAATGTGCGAGCGTAGCGATAAATGCTGGCCATATACGCTGACGCTTTCGCCTACCTGAGCGGCAAGTTCACGGGTCGGGGTAAGTACCAGGGCCCTTACCTGGCGTTTGCCGGGTTTTTTACCACCGGCCAGGCGCTGTAGCATCGGCAGTGTGAAGCCAGCGGTCTTGCCGGTGCCCGTCTGGGCGCTGGCCAGCATGTCACGGCCTTCCAGGACAACCGGAATGGCCTTTTGTTGAATAGGGGTAGGTTGGGTATAGCCTTGCGCGGTCACCGCGCGGAGTAAATCGTCGTGCAGACCAAGTTCAGAAAAGCTCATGCGTTCTCCGCAAGCGCTCAACAAGCAAGGCACGCAGTGGCGCTGTCGCTGAGCATAAGGTTCAAAGGCGAGGAAGGTTCATCTTCGCGGCAGCGAAGTTTGCCAGATAAAGCGCTCTACCGCGATGATCAATTTACAATTCCGCGCTTCAAGCGCGGAATTCGTCAAGCTGGGGGTCTGTAAAGCGGTTGTTTTCTGGCGGTTCAATCATCAGAGCGCCCGCGGCTTGGCTGCAGCTGGTTGCCTTCCTGGAGGCGTTCGATAGCGGCATTGCCCTGCCGGGAGAGAGCTGCCAAGCGGTCGATCTGCTCATCAAGCTGGGGCAGGGCCTGCTGACGGTAGCTGGACAGGTCATCAATCGCTCCCATGACGTCACCAAAGGCTTCCTCCAGCACCTGCATATCCAGCATGGCCGATGAGGCGCGCTGTTGGATATCCACGCCCTGCTGGCGCAAGGTCTTAGCCGTGCCGCCAATCATCTGCGAGGTAGTGGTGTTCAGCGCTTCAATACGGTTCAGCACCAGGCGCTGGTTGGCCATGCCCATGGCCACTGTGACGGCCACGGTCAGCGCCGAGACGGTCACATTAATGGCTCTGTCCACGCCGCGTATCAGTTCGCGGTTATTGCGGATGATCACTTCCAACGCCAGTACACCCTGCTGGCTGACCGCCTGCTGTTGCTGAAGATCCACAATGCGCTGACGGAGAGGGAAGAGCAGTTCTTCCTCGATGAACTGGCGCTGGGAAGCCGTGTCGTCAAGGGTGCGTATTTCCTCCTGCAGGCGCTGGTCGATCAGGCGGCCAAGAGCAACCTGACGATTCAGTTCAGACAGGATCTTATTCAAGGCCTGCTGATCATCATTCAGAGTAAGGTTATCGCGATACAGCATATCACGGCCGCTTTCCAGTTCGTCGATAATGGCATCGAGCGCCTGCTGGGCGTTCTCGAACTTGCGGAAGTAGCGCTGCAGTCGGCTATCAAGGCCGGGGATAATGGCAACCACCCGATCAAAGGCGCTCGGCGCCAGGCGGTGACGGGATGGATCAAGCCCTTCCATGCGTCCGCGCAGGTCGTTCAGCGCCTTGGCCACCGGGCCGCCTTCATCGCCCTGATGCGCCAGTTGGCGCAGCGGTGTTTGTAGCATGGCACTGCGGTGGGCCGCCTGCTGCTGTAACTCAAGCCCCATGTCGTCTACGGCCTGACGCTGACGAGCCAGTGTGTCCTGATCGTCTGTAGCGAGAATATCCGCGACAAAGCGGTTCGCCATCGCCTCAAGCTCAGGGTCACTATCGGCAGATTCAGAGGTTACAGAGGCGGCAATGTCTTCAACCGGCGGCAGCGAAAGGCGGCGGTTGTCATCGGCTGGCTGATTCATGGCATCTCCTTGGGTTAATCCCTGCGGGCATAGCGATCCGCGCCTTCAACAAAGCGGCGTAGATCTTCCAGTGCTTGTTCAGTGGTCACCGAGGCCTGCGGGCGAGCTGTTTCAATCTGCGCCATGGAAACGGCGGTATCGTCTAGCACGGTCAGCGCCGATTCAATCTGCGCGGTGAGCCCCTTCAGGCGTTGCTCGGTTTCGTTGAGCAGATCCAGACGCCGCTGCAGAGCAGTGCGTTCTTCATGGCTGAGGCGTTGGCCTTCCCGGGAGAGGCGTGCGCGCACATAGTGGCCATCCACGCTGACCACGCCACGCGACTGGGATGCCATGCTAGTAAAGGTATCAATGGCGCCATAACACACCTGGCTAACCAGCCCGCGAGAGCGCTCAAACGCCAGTTCACCGCTGTGGAAACGCTCCCCGAGTACCTCCATAACATGCCGGTAACGGCTGTACAGGCGGTCAGGCAGTATCGCCAGGTCAGGCCGCTGCACATCGAGCAGGCGCTGCTTGGCCTGGCACATGGCCAGCACCAGTTCGTCGGCGTTTTCAGGCGGGTGGTCCGGGTCAAGCACTCGGACACCGGCTTCAGACGCCGTGCGTTCCTGCTGAGCGCGCCGCTTGCGTGCCTCTGAGTCCATCTGTTGCTGGTGACGCCGTTCACGACGTTGTGCCAGCCAGCCACGTAGTTTGCGTTCAATAGGCAGCGCAATGGGAATGGCCACAATGCCTACCAGCCAACCCACCAGGCTAGGGCTGAAGCCACCCCACAAGGAGGTTAGCCACAGCAGCATGCTCAGAAAGGGAATACCCAGGCAGTAGCGCAGGATGACCTGCAAACGGTTGGGAGCGCTGACGGCAAGCGCCAGCCTGGGATTATACAGCCCTACCAGCAACCAGGGCAGACAGGTCATGAACAGACCATAGGAAAACCCCTGCAGGAATCCCAGCATGAACACGAATCCTTGGTTGTTGAAGTGATGGCAAACAGATTAACCGAGATCAACCGCTCAGCACCAGATATGCAGCGTCTAACCCATTGCTGACGGTTGCCTGTCGCGTAGAGACACGGCTTGCAGTGGGCCAATATCGGCTGCCTGAAGGTAAGGCAGCCGATGGCGGCCTAAACGGAAAACCCCGCGTAGCAGGGTGTCGTTCCTGACGGAGAGGCTGTTGGCAGCGATGATCAGGCGCATGCGCCGTCGTGATATCTTGACCTGCTGGCCGCTGGAATACCCGGGCTGGGCCGCAATGTTACGCAGCGTTGATAGTGCCATGCCGATTGACCAGCTGCAGAAGCGCCGCATGCCGACTTCTGACGCCGGTATGCGCAGCGTATAGTCCTGCGCCAATTGCAGGTGGTGGTGGGCTACGCCGACCAGATAACGAATACCCTCGCGATAGCCGGGGTGATCCTGCCAGTTTTCTGCTTGTGTCAGATCGACGCCTCGTGCGGCAAACACATCACGTGGCAGCCAGCAGATGCCGCGCTGTTGGTCATCCCAGACGTCTTTAAGAATGTTGGTCATCTGCAGGCCTTGGCCGAAAGCAACGGCAAGGCGCAGCATCTCTTCCCGCTGGGCATGAATCTGAGGGTGGGTGTCAGCGAACAGGCGGGTAAGCATTTCACCTACGCAGCCCGCCACAATGTAACAGTAGTCACGCATGCAGCTGCTGCTTTCAAGACCATAAGGGGATTTCAGGTGTTCAAAGTCGGCCATGCCCTGGCACATGGTATGCAGACAGTCGCGCAGTGCCGCCTGCTGTTCCTGCGGCAGTTCACCAAAGGCGCGCAGCACGCTGGGCGTTTCTGCGACCAGTTCACGCTCCAGCGGGTCGTGGATCAGGCCGGACTCAAGCAAAGTGGTGGCAAACGTTTGTGCAGCATTCCCATCGCCAAGCCCTGCCAGCAGGCGCTGATAATGAATATCCTTGTCCTGTGGCGCCATCTCGGTGCTGTCTTCCACGGTGTCGGCAATCCGGCACAGCAGGTAGGCGTTGGTGATGGCCGGACGCAGGCTTTCTGGCAGCTGGGGAATGGTCAGGGCAAAGGTGCGAGAAACACCCGGCAATAACCGGTTCTGTAAAGCAAGAGACTCAGGTTTCATGGCAGTATCATCGCCGCTTGTGAAGGCATAGACGTTTTCCGTTCAAGCCTGAACCAATCAGGTGAGGGCGCTCTCGCGAGGCAGGTGGGTGAGCGCTGCTGGGCAATGAACAAGGTGAATTCCCGTAGTCTGGCAGTGGCTATAGAGGTTGCCATAGACAATGACATCTTGATGATCGAGAGGCAAGATACTTGATAGTCTACAACCATACACCCAAGTAGGAAGTGCCAAATGACGGATTCTCTTGACGCCTTGCTGGAAACGGCAGGACTGACCGGACGAGGCTCACTTCAACCACTCAGCGGTGGCGATATCGCAGCGGTTTACCGTCTGGCGACTGACCAGGGCGATGTCGTTGTCAAATCAGATTCACCCGAGCGCTTGGCAGGAGAGGCTGAGGGCCTGCAGGCGCTGGCCAAGGCCAATAGCGGCCTGATTGTGCCTGAGGTGCTGGGCCAGCAGGGGGGATGGCTGGTGATGGAGGCGCTGGAAACTGCCCCAGCCCATCAACGCAGTGGGGCCGCACTGGGTGAAGGGCTGCGCAAGCTGCATGGCAATACGGGCGATACTCACGGCTGGGCCCGGGATAACGCCTGTGGCAGCACGCCCCAGCCCAATAAGCCACTGTCTGATGGGCGAGCCTTTCAGCGCGAGCGGCGTCTGTTGCCGCTTGCCCAGGCCTGTTACGCAAAAGGCCTTTTAGACAAGCGCCTGAAAGCTTCCCTGGAAGCGATTGCTGAAAACCTTGAAACCTGGCTGGAAGATGTGCCCGCAAGCCTTGTTCACGGTGATCTCTGGTCGGGTAACGTGCTTTATACCTCGCGCGGGCCAGCCATTATTGACCCAGCCGTCTATCGGCATTACCCAGAGGTGGATCTCGCCATGCTGACGCTGTTTGGCGCACCGGGAGACGCCTTTTTCGAAGCTTACTGGAATGGCCCTGCTCCCCCCGATTGGGATAGGCGTGAAACGCTTTTCCAGCTTTATCCGCTCCTTAACCATCTGCTGCTATTTGGTAGCGGGTATCGTCAAGCGGTCACGCGGGCGATTGATAAGCTGCTATCAATGCGCTGAGCCGTACTGCCTGTTGGCACAAGGTGATGGCAGTTCTGCCATAAGGTGTATATGGTTAGATAGAGAATGTTCGACTTAGGGTTCATCAAGGGAAAAGGTGAAGGGCAATGCCCGATTTCAAACCCTCGTCTGTGGCGACTGAGCCCAGTGAGGCGATCTTTGTACCGAAAAGTCTCAAGGCACAGCTTGAAAAGTGTACAACCTTACCTTCCATGCCGGCAGCGGTTATCAGGGTATTGGACGTCGCCAGACAGCCGGATGCTGGTCTGACAGACTATTCTCAGGCAATAGAAAATGATCCGGCGCTGACGCTGCGGTTATTGTCGCTGGCCAACAGTGCCTTGTATTCGCGTCAACAGATTCGTATGTACACCTGTCATCAAGCGGTTTCCCGGATTGGGTTGGACGGGACGCTGGCAGCGGTGATGAGTTTCGGGCTGGCGCGTATTGGCAAGCAGGAGAGCTATCTTAAGTTGACCTGGCAGCGGGCCATTATCGCGGCCCTGGCAGCGCGCTATCTCTCTGAGCGGCTTTGCCCGCTTTACTCAGGCCCCTTGTTTACTATTGCTCTGCTACAGGATATTGGGGTGCTGGCGCTGGATTGCGTAGCGCCGGAGACCGCTGAAAGACTTTACAGTAAATACCTGTTGGTGCCCTCTCAGTTGGAAAAAAAGGAGCAGGCGCTGTTTGGCTGTAACCATGCCAGCGTAGGGGCTTGGTTAGGCCAGCACTGGGGGCTGCCCGCCCATCTGATTAAAGGTATTGAAGACAGCCACGGCCCCTTGGTAGCCAGCCCGAATGACCTGCTGTGTTTACGTTTGGCAGGCTCGATTGCTGATGCCTGGCTGTGCGGCGACTCTGCCAAAGCAATGGCTAACCTTGTTCGTCAATGCAAGCGGCTTGACGGGCTGGAGGCGATTTCAACCGCTGAGCTACTGGAAAGCATTCAAGCCCAGTTGCCCGATATGGCCAGCCTGCTGGCCGTTGAAATGCCCGAGCATCATGATAATCAACAGATGCTACAGGAAGCCAAGCAACACCTGTTCCAGCAGACGCTATCGCTTCATACGCGTCTTGATCAACAGCAGCAAGAGTTACAACTGTTGCGTCAGCGTCAGGATGAGCTGGAAATGTTGAGCCGCCGGGATGCCTTGACCGGGCTTGCCAATCGCGCTTGGCTGGAAGAGCAGTTGCAGCTGCGCTTTACGTTTTGCCGACAGCATCAGCGCACCATGTCGATTGCTTTTATAGACCTGGATCATTTCAAACATTTGAATGATAAACACGGCCATCAGATAGGCGATAAGGTGCTGGAGCGCTTTGGCGCCCTGCTGACGTCATCGGTGCGTGAGGGCGATCTGGCAGGGCGCTACGGCGGTGAGGAATTTCTACTGGTACTGCCAGATGAGCAGGCCAGCGGCACTCGCACTATTGTAGAACGTCTGATCAAACGCTTGGAGACTGACCCTATCCTGCTGATTGACGGTGATCCACTTTATATCAGTGTCTCGGTGGGTATCGCCTGCCTGTGCGATGGTGATTTCGCTGATATACGCGAATTGATCGATGTGGCAGATCAGTGCATGTACCAAATCAAGCGCTCTGGCAGAAGTGGCCTGGCCATCTATAAGGCGTGAAATCCATAACCTGCAAGTGCCTGCTAGCTTACCTTGGCGTAGCCTAGGGCACTTGCTTACTTGACGTTTTTGCGGATAAACGCCTGCATGATGGCAAGGGTTTCATCGCTGACGTGATGTTCCATGCCTTCGGCGTCTATGCGCGCGGTGGTATCGTTAACTCCCAGGGCGCGCAGAAAATTCAGCACAATATCGTGGCGTGCCCGAGAAACCTGAGCCATATCCTTGCCAGCCGAGGTCAGAAACAGCGAGCGGTAGGGCTGGCTGGTGACCAGGCCCAGCTCATTAAGGCGGCGGATCATCTTGGAAACCGTCGCCTGACTGACCCCCATGCGGCTGGCAATATCTGCCGCTCTTGCCTCGCCGCGATGGGCGATAAGATCACCAATCAGTTCAACATAGTCTTCGATCAGTTCGGTTTCATGGGCAAAGCGTACCGTTTCGTACTGTCGAGCGTGTTGCTCAACAGGCGGTAAGGCATCGCCGCTATCCAATACAGTGGGCGTTTCAGGTGGTTGTGTGTGCTGACTCATGACTCATCTGCTTATAAAAAAATGCCGATGGCAGTGGATGATGTCCATCATGGTAACCTATCATAATGTAAAATTGTTAGCCTAGGCTAAACTATTTGCCTAAGGCTTTCTTGTTGCGCTAAAGTTGTCTTCCATAGCATCAACTGAATTGTAGAAGGAAGGTTATCATGACCAAACACTACCAGTACTGGCTAGGTGGGCTTTTGTTAACGGTCACGTCGCTTGCACAAGCGGCACCTGAAGCGTCGCCGCTGCGCGTTGCGGTGACGTTTACGGTGCTGGGTGATCTGGTGGAGCAGGTGGCGGGTGACGACGCTGAGGTTTCCCAGCTAACGCCCATCAATGCAGAAGTCCACGACTGGGAGCTGACGCCAGGGAATTTTTCCGCTATCGAACGGGCCGATATTATCTTCTATAACGGTTATCAGCTGGAGCAGTGGATGGGCCAGGTGGAATCAGCCGCCCGTGACGGCGTGCTTCTGGTTGGCGTGGCGGAAGCCTCCGGCTACCCGACCCGTGGCATTGTGACCGGTGAGCTGAGCGGCGATACCGACCCGCATCTGTGGATGGACCCGCGCGCGGCTTCAGCCTACGTTGAGGTGATTGCGGATGCCTTGGCAGAAGCCCGGCCGTCCAGCGCAGACGGGTTCAATAGCCGCGCTGAGGTGCTGCAGGAAGAGCTTGAGACTCTGCACGATGAAATCACAGAGACGTTATCAGCGATTCCCGATGAGCAGCGCTTCCTGCTGACCAGCGAAGCGGCGTTTATCTACTTTGCTGAGGCCTATAACTTTGAGCATACCGGTATCTGGGGCAACAATGCTGAATCCGCTGGTGCGCCACGCCAGCTGATGGAGGTCATCGACCTGGTGATGGAACGCCAGCCTGAGGCTATTTTCTGGGAAAGCACCATCTCTGATCGGCACGTCAGCAGTATCGCCCGGGATACCGGGGTTGAGGCTGCCGGGCCGCTGTATGTGGATTCACTCGGTGAGACAGACGGGCCAGCGAGCAGCTATATCGATATGATGCGTCACAACGCCGAACTGTTACGCGAGCACCTGGCGGTGGACAGCGATACATGAGCAGCGATATAGCCAATAACGCGGCGATCAGGGTAGAGGGCGTCTACGCAGCTTACCAGCGTCAGCCAGTGCTCAGTGATATCAACCTGGATTTCCCGCGTGGCCGCTGGACGGCCATTGTCGGGCCTAACGGCGCAGGGAAATCTACCCTGTTTCGTGTGCTGACCGGGAGCATGTCGCCGCTGAAAGGGGAAATCAGCGCCTTTGGAGAGCGTATCTTTAATGCTCGCCGTGCCGGGCGGATTGCCTATATGGCCCAGCGTGAAGCCATTGAGTGGGATTTTCCGATTTCCGTGTGGGATACCGTGATGACCGGCCGTTTTGGTCATATGCGTGAAGACCCGTTATGGCGACGGCTGGCGCCCAGCCGCTTTGTGCATTCGCGCCATACTGAAGCGGTGCGTTCCGCGCTGGCGGATGTAGATATGCTGGGTTTTGCAGACCGCCATATCAGCGCGCTTTCCGGCGGGCAGAAAAAACGCGTGCTGCTTGCCCGCTGCCTGGCCCAGTCGGCGGATATTCTGTTGCTGGATGAGCCTCTGGCAGGAGTGGACCCACCCAGCGAAGCACTGATTCTGGAGGTGCTGGCTGGCCAACGTAAAGCGGGCCGCACCGTTATCATGGTCACCCATGATATGCCGAGTGCTCGCCGCTATGTGGATCACGTTGTGCTGATCAACCGCACAGTGCGCGGAACCGGCTCACCTGAAGATATGCTGAGTGATGCGCGCCTGGCAACGCTGGCTGTAGGGACATCAGATGATGAACTGCAGGACTGACCCTGCCCAATCAACGAGGAGAAATAATTCGTGCAGGCAATTGCTGATCAAGTGACTGCGCCGCTGATAAGCATCCTTATGATGCTGATCAACCTGCTGCCCGCAGGCATAGCGGATGCCTTTCAATATGCGTTCATGCAGCGGGCCTTGCTCACATCGGTGCTGGTAGGCGCAATCTGTGGCCTGCTGTCCTGCTACGTGGTGCTCAAACGCTGGTCGCTGCTGGGCGATGCTATTTCCCATGCGGTACTGCCTGGCGTTGCGATTGCTTATCTGCTGGGCTGGCCGTTTTTCATCGGCGCCTTTATTACCGGTGCCTTGACCTCACTGGGCATTGGCGCCATCGAGCGCCATACGCGAATCAAGTCGGATGCCGCCATGGGCCTGATGTTTACCGGTGCCTTTGCGCTGGGGATAGTGATTATCAGCAAGATCGCCACCAGTACCCATCTGATGCATATCCTGTTTGGCAACGTGTTAGGCGTTCAGCCCACCAATATGCTGCTGACGCTAGCGGCCAGTGTCATCACGCTGTTAGTCATCTGGTTGGCCTATCGTCCCTTGATGCTTTACACCTTCGACCCCCAGCAGGCCCAGGCGTTGGGGTTCAACACCAGCATTGTGCATTACGGGCTGATACTGCTGTTGACCCTGACCATAGTGGCGAGCCTGGAAACCGTGGGGATCATCCTGGTGGTGGCCATGCTGATCACGCCGGGGGCAACGGCGCATATGCTGACTGACCGTTTTGCCACCATGCTGTGGCTCTCAGTAGCAGTCGGGGTGAGCTCTGCCGTGCTGGGCCTGTGGTTGTCGGTGGTGCTGGATGTTGCCTCCGGCGGCAGCATAGTTCTGGTGGCCACCGGCCTGTTTTTCCTGGCCCTGCTGTTTTCACCCAAACATGGGGTCATCATGCGCCAGTGGCGGCGCTGGCGCATGATGGCGTAGGCGTCTTGGGAGAGTGCCGCTGGCCAAAGCAAGATATTAACGTGACATGCACTCCCAGGTTTTCTCGGCAATACCAATGCCCGCGCCAGACTTGACCATGTATGTCTGATCCACACCTGCCTGCTTGAGCGGTTCTTCTTCATCGGTAAAATCGATACCGGCAATAATCTTGCCGGTAAAACCCGCCTTACGTATCTGCGTGGCTGCCAGCAATCGACTTTCCATATTGGGAGTGGTCAATGCTATGGCCTTGAGATTGTCAATATTGAGTTTATGCCAGAAGCCGCTGTCTTCCACATCGGCGTAGACCACGTGGCGCTGGCTCTTGCCTACCTTGTTGGGGTCGGAGTCAATCCCGATAATCGGCAGCTGGCGCTCGGCAAAGAAGTCATAGGCGGCACTACCGGTGCGTCCCATGCCCAGGACCAGTACCTGAGCATTACCGAGATCAATAGGCTGTTCGTCGGGGTGCTCAGTATCGGTTTCTAAGCGGGTGAGCCAGTTTTCCCAGCGGTCAAACAGTGGGTGTGCTATGCGGTTCAGCGGTGCGGCAATCACAAATGAAAGCGCCACCGTAATCGCCAAAGGCACCAGCCATTCATTCAGCACAACAGCAGATACAATCAAGCCGAATTCGCTGTAGGCCGTCAGGCTGAGGCCGCCCAGAAAGGCGTTGCGGGCGCGTACCTTGAAGGCAATCAGCAGGGCGAAGAAAAGTATCCCTTTCAGAGGCAGAATAAAGGCCATCACCACGGCGAAAATCAGCGCTTCAGCGTTTGGCAGGCCCGACATGCCGATCTGCAGGAAGAAGCTGATCAGCAGCATTTCCTTCAGTCCCCACAAGGCATTGGAAAGCTCCTGCGCGCGTGGATGCTTGGCGAGCATCAACCCCATCACCAGAGCGCCAACTTCAGAGCTTAGCCCGACGCTTTCAAACCCCTTTCCACCGACGGCGATAGCCAACACCACGCCCATCAGTACCAGCAATTCGTCGTGTTGGGCAACGTCCATCAGCCAATAGAAAAGTGGCCTTAATAGAGGCAGGGCAAACACCCAGAGTGCCCAGATGGAAGGCGATTGGCCGCTGGCGATGCTGAGTACCGCCAGGGCGACTAGATCCTGAATGATCAGGATGCCAATCGCGATTCGACCATGAAAGGCACGCAATTCCCGCTTGCTTTCCAATACCTTGGCGGCCAATACGGTGCTTGAAAAAGACAGTGCAATGGCCAGCAGCAGGGCTTTTTCAAAGCTCAGTTCCAGAAAGAACAAAAAGCCAGCGGTAAAAACGCCACTGGTAATCGCCAGATGGATAAAGGCGCCACCTAGCACGGCGGGTTGAACCAGGCTCTTGATATTGAGTTTCAGGCCAATGGTAAACAGCAGCAGCAAGACCCCAAGGTGGGCTATATGCTCAAGAACCGGGCTTGCATCGCTGGGTAAGCCGATGCTTGGGCCGATGGCATTGAGCGCAAAGCCAGCCGCCAGAAAGCCAACCAAGGGTGGCAGGCTAAGCTGCCTGGCCAAGATTCCAGCGACAAAAGCAATAGAAAGAGCAATAACTTCCAACATGAGGCGTCCTTTTTGTGATGTACACAGCGGCCAAGTTTACCTATCTTTCATCCAGTGCTTTTGCATCTCAAGAAACGTGAACGAGGCTGACCAGGTAATCAGCACAAAGCCGGTGAGTGCCAGGGTGCCGTATAAAAACCGCACGGCGCCGAGGGCGTAAATATCACCATAACCAACGGTGGTATAGGTCACCGCTGAAAAAAACACGTAATCAAGAAAATTAAAGCTGTCATATCCCTCTAATGATCCTATGCCCGCGTATTCACTGAGCAGCCAGCCAGTGGCAGCGAAGAGCCAGATTTCCAGTATATGAATAATCAAAACGCCAAAGGCCATACCGAGAATCCTCTGGCGGTGAGGGCACACAGATCGGTCGATAAACCTTGAGATAATCATCAAGGACTCATAGTGAATCAAGACAGCAATGATGACCGCCAGCGTGGTTGCTAATACAACGGTAACGTGTTCCGAATAAGGTATAGGCAGTGTCAACATCAATAATCACTGTTTAACAAAGCATTAAACATGCATGAAAGGTAAAAAACTGCTAACTTTGTTGCAGTGCAATATATTTTCTGGCTCAACTATTGCAGTATTGATTTTTTCGTCGCTGCTAATTCGTTGCTACTAATTCCTTCCTACTAAGGAGTCCGCATGTCTCATAACCCATTTTCATTGGCTGGCAAAGTCGGCATTGTAGCGGGTCTTGCCAATCATGACAGCATTGCCTTTGGTTGCGCCCAGGCGTTACATGAAGCCGGTGCTGAATGCCTGGTGACCTATGCCACTCCGAAAGCCGAGAAATTTGTCACACCCCTGCTCGAAGAAATGGGCAATCCCGAGCTGATGCTGTGCGACGTGCAGCAGGATGACCAGCTCGATGCCCTGTTTGCCCGTGCCCATGAGCGCTGGGGTCGGGTCGATTTTGTGGTTCACTCGATTGCCTTCGCCCCGCTGGAAGACCTGCATGGGCGAGTGGTTGACTGCTCCCGTGATGGCTTTGCCCAGGCCATGGATATTTCCTGTCATTCCTTCATTCGCATGGCCAAGCGCGCCGAACCCCTTATGCAAGAGGGCGGCGGCACCCTGTTCAACATGACCTATTACGGCGCTGAAAAGGTGGTTGATAACTACAACCTGATGGGGCCGGTCAAGGCCGCTTTGGAAGCCGCTACCGGTTATATCGCCACCGAACTTGGCCCTCAAGGGATTCGCGTTCACGGCGTATCTCCCGGGGCCATTCGCACCCGGGCAGCATCGGGCCTCAAGCATTTTGAGGAACTGGCCCACGACGGCGAAACACGTTCGCCGCTGCGTCGCCTGGCCAGCGTGCAGGATGTTGGTCATGCCGTTGTCTACCTGGCATCAGATGCAGGCGCTGCGCTGACCGGCTTGACCCACTATGTGGACGCTGGTCATCACCTGCGCTTCTAGATGACTGAGCAGTTCAGAGTCTGTTGGCTTACGCGCGACTATTTGAAGGAGGCACGGCATGCCTGCATACGAGTTAACTGAAAATAATGTGATTGAAAACCGCACCTATGACGAGATTGAAGTGGGTGAGGAAGCGTTTCTCGAAAAGCGCCTGACCGTCGAGGACATCAAGCTGTTTGCGGTGATGTCCGGCGACGTTAACCCCGCTCACGTGGATGAAGATTTTGCCAAGAGCAGCCGCTTTCAGGAAGTGATTGCCCATGGCATGTGGGGCGGCGCGCTGATTTCAACCGTGCTGGGCACCCAACTGCCTGGGCCGGGAACGGTGTATCTCGGCCAGACGCTGCGCTTCAAGGCGCCGGTACGTCTGGGTGACGTCCTCCGGGTATCGGTACGTGCCATGGAAAAGGACGACCAGCGCCACCAGATCACCTTTGCCTGCCGGTGTGAAAACCAGCGCGGCGATACAGTGATTGAAGGCGATGCCCGGGTGCTGGCGCCGACCAAGAAAATCAGCCGCCCGCGTACCTTGCTGCCCAAGGTGCGCCTGACCGAGCGCGGGCGGCTGCATGAAATCCTGACCGCCGCTGACCACCCGGCGGCGATGGCGACGGCCGTGGTTCACCCGGTGGATGAAAGCGCTATTCGTGGGGCCGTGGAGTCGGCTGCCCAGGGCTTGATTATTCCTGTTCTGGTAGGGCCAAGAGCCAAGATCCAGGCAGCGGCAGATCAGGCCGAGGTGGATATCAGTGATTTTGAGCTGGTGGATGTGCCCCATAGCCATGCCGCCGCCGAGAAATCCGTCGCCCTGGCCCGTGAAGGTAAGGTCGGCGCGCTGATGAAAGGCACGCTGCATACCGATGAGCTGCTGCATGAGGTGCTCAAGCGTGACACCGGCCTGCGCACCGAGCGCTGCCTGAGCCATGTGATGGCCTTCGATGTGCCGACCTATCCGCGCCCGCTGTTGATTACCGATGCGGCGATCAATATCTATCCCAAGTTGGCGGCAAAGCGCGATATTGTTCAGAATGCCATTGAGCTGGCTCATGCGCTGGGTAATACCAACCCCAATGTGGCGCTGCTGTCGGCGGTTGAAACCATCAACCCGAAAATCTTCTCCACTCTGGACGCTGCCGCGCTGTGCAAAATGGCTGAACGTGGTCAGATTACCGGCGGCAATCTGGATGGCCCTCTGGCCTTTGACAATGCGGTTTCCGAGGCGGCTGCCAAGACCAAGGGCATTGTCTCCAAGGTCGCTGGCCATGCGGATATTCTGGTCGCGCCGGATCTCGAAGCCGCCAATATGCTGATGAAGCAGCTCACTCATCTGGCCGATGCCACCGGCGCGGGCCTGGTGGTCGGCGCACGGGTGCCAATCATGCTGACCAGCCGTGCTGACGACGCCCTGACGCGCATGGCTTCAAGTGCGCTGGCCTTGCTGCTGGCGGATCATCAGATAAAAGCCAGCCTGCCTGATGATTCACACGGAGCCTGAACATGGACGATATTCTGGTACTCAATAGCGGTTCTTCCAGCGTCAAGTTTGCACTCTACCGGGTTAGTCAGCAGGAAGCGGCTAACGACGAAGGGGCTTTGACGCTGACCTATAGCGGCCACTTTTCCGGCCTGGCGACATCGCAAAGCAAGGTGTCCCTGGCGCATTGGAGTGTGGAGCAGGGTGCAGAACCCTACTCCTCAGAGGCGCTTAAGGCCCTTGGTCTGACGCCCGCCGAGACCCACGAGCAGGCCATCACCATGTTGATGACCTGGCTTGATCAGCGTGATGATAAAGCCACTCTGGCGGCGGTTGGCCATCGCGTGGTACATGGCGGCCAGACCTACCATGAGGCAGTAAAGCTCAGCGCTGAAGATGTTGAACGTCTGGAGGCGTTGACCAGTCTGGCACCGCTGCATCAGCCCCATGGCCTGGCGCCGATCAAGGTATTGATGGAGCAACGCCCAGAACTGCCCCAGGTCGCCTGCTTTGATACCGCCTTCCATGCCCAGCAGCCCTGGCAGGCGCGGCAGTTTGCCCTGCCGCGTGAGCTGACCGCCAAAGGGCTTTTGCGCTACGGCTTCCACGGGCTGTCCTACGATTATATCCAGCGCACCCTGCCCAAGGTGCTGCCCGCTGATGCGCCACGCTCCAAGGTGATTGTGGCCCACCTGGGCAACGGCGCCAGCATGTGTGCCATCCGCGAGGGTGTCAGTGTTGCCTCGACCATGGGATTCACCGCCCTGGATGGCTTGCCGATGGGAACGCGCTCGGGCTCTCTTGACCCTGGGTTGGTGCTGCATCTGGCCAGCCATGAAGGTATGAGTCTGGAGGAGGTTTCCACCCTGCTATACAAGCGCTCAGGCCTTCTGGGGGTGTCCGGCATCAGCAGCGATATGCGTGAACTGCTGGAAAGCGATGCCCCTGAGGCGAGCGAAGCCATAGAGCTCTATTGCTACCGAGCGGCGCGGGAAATTGCCAGTTTGGCCGGTGCCCTGGGCGGCGTGGAGCAGCTGGTGTTTACCGCCGGGGTGGGCGAGCACGCCGCACAGGTGCGGGCCAAGATCGTCGCCCAGTGTGAATGGTTGGGCATGCAGCTGGATGACAGCGCCAATCAGCAAAGCGCCCCTTGTATATCATCCGCTGATAGCCATGTGGGCATCTGGGTCATTCCCACTGATGAAGAAAGGGTGATTGCTATTGACTGCCTGAACCTGCTTGAGCTGAACTGAACTTGAACTGCGCTATGTTTAAACTGGAAGAATAGCAAATTCGACTACCGAAGGCGTTCTGATCTGATAGAATCTCCGGCTTTTGTGAACTTGATAATTCATTAACACTGCTGGAGTCTGGATGAACGCGGTTATTCTTGCTGTACTGGTGATGGTGGTACTTTCGCTCGCCCGAGTGTCTGTGGTGTTTGCCCTGGTGGCCGGGGCGCTGGTGGGCGGTCTGGTGGGGGGCTTGTCGCTTGAACAGACGCTGGATGCCTTCAATACCGGAGTCGGCGGTGGTGCGCAGGTCGCCTTGGCTTATGCCACCCTGGGGGCTTTTGCGGTGGCTATTTCACGTTCCGGCCTGCCGGATATGCTGGCGCTGCGTCTGATTAGCCTATTAGGTCAGGAAGCCAATGCCGCCCAGCAGGCCAGGGTGAAAACCCTGCTACTCAGCGCGGTGCTGCTGGTGGCAGTGTTTTCCCAGAACCTGATTCCGGTGCATATTGCCTTTATCCCGATCCTGATTCCGCCTTTGCTCAAGGTCATGAATCAGCTCAATCTTGACCGCCGTGCCGTTGCCTGCGCGCTCACTTTCGGGCTGACGGCACCCTATATGCTGCTGCCGGTGGGCTTTGGAGCCATCTTCCTGAATGACATCCTGCTGGCTAACCTGAACAGCGCCGGGGCGCCTTTGGGGCTGGAAGTGACCCGCTCCATGGTGCCGCTGGCCATGGCCATTCCCGTGGGCGGTATGGCCATAGGGCTTTTGGTGGCGTTGTTCTGGAGCTATCGCAAACCGCGTCATTATCAGGCATTGGAGGTAGCCAGCCAGCAGTCACAGCAGGGGGGCGACAGCCATACCGGCACGCCCAAGCCGCATAGGCTGGGTCTGATTATGTCAGGCGTGGCCATCGTGGCAGCGCTGGGGCTGCAGTTGTATAGCGGCTCGATGATTCTGGGTGGTCTGGTCGGTGTGGCCTTGCTCTCGCTGGGCGGCATCTTCAAATGGCGCGAGGCCGACGACCTGTTTACCAGCGGCATGCGCATGATGGCACTGATCGGTTTTATCATGATTTCAGCGGCGGGCTTTGCCGAGGTTATGAAAACCACCGGCGACATCGATGCTCTGGTGGAAAGTGCTTTTGCGGTATTTGGCGATAATCGCGGTTTGGCGGCGCTGATCATGCTGCTGGTCGGGCTGTTTATCACTTTAGGTATAGGGTCGTCGTTTTCCACCATACCGATTATTGCAGCGATTTTTGTGCCGCTGGCCCTGCAGTTTGGCTTTTCGCCGATGGCTACCGTGGTGCTGGTTGGCACTGCTGCAGCGCTTGGCGATGCTGGCTCACCGGCATCGGATTCTACTCTGGGGCCCACCTCGGGGCTGAACGTCGACCGCCAACATGACCACATCTGGGATAGCGTGGTTCCGACCTTTCTACACTACAACCTGCCGTTGATAGGCTTTGGCTGGCTGGCGGCCATGATGCTCTAGCCGCCAGAAAACAGACTTGGCAAGAACTGAAAAGGCAGCCTGCGATTCGAGGCTGCCTTTTTTGTACCAGTTATTACGGCTCAGCTAGCGTGGATTAGCTATCCGACTGCTGGGGAAGGTGAGCATCCAGGGCGCTTAACCAGCCGCGCAGCAGGGAAAGCTCCTTGCGGCTGGGTTCGGCTCTGGCAAACAGTGCCTGGAGCTGCTCTTCGGTGCGGGCGTGGGGCTGGGTAAGAAAGCCGCTACGCTGCATTACCTGGCTGAGGTGATCCTGAAAATGCCCGAACTGCTCGCGGGTAGGCGGTATGGCTTCGCTGGGTGTCTGATAGACAAAACCGCTGTCTGCGCGGCGGCGCCAATGGCGGTGAAGCTCATAGGCCAGAATCTGCACCGCTTGGGACAGATTGAGAATGCCGTAGTCAGGGTTAGCCGGAATACTGACCTGATGGGTGCAGCAGCGGATTTCCGCGTTGGTCAGCCCCGAACGCTCACGGCCAAATACCAGGGCCACTGGTTGGTGCTGGGCGTTATCCATCACGCTTTGGGCCATATCGTCTGGCTCATCAAAGTGAGGGAGTGGCATGCTGCGTAAGCGGGCGCTGGCGCCAACAACCTGCACGCAGCCGCTGACCGCTTCTTCGAGGGAACTGACCACCTGGGCATTGTCGAGCACATCGCTTGCCCCTGCGGCCAGCCGAGTGGCTTCGGCGTCGGGGAAGGCCCTTGGGTTAACCAGCACCAGTCGGGTCAGCCCCATGGTTTTCATGGCGCGCGCCGTTGCGCCGATATTGCCGGGGTGAAAGGTCTGTACCAGGATAATGCGAATATTGGAAAGCACGGATCGGGCACCTGCAAGCGGCCAAATAAAGCGGCTGATTTTATCACGCTTTCAGCGCCGTTGAGGCGTCAAGTGCTCAGCCTGCCCTTTAGTACACTTGCGGGGCAGACGGAGGTGACTGATTCAGGAGAGGGAACTCAAGAGCGAGCTTTGGTTTTCTTGGCTGGCTTTGTTGATGCGCCTGTCTGCTCGCTATTGCCGCTGGGGAAGTGCCCGCGCACCAGCTCCAGTAGCCCCTGGGTGGAGGCATCAAAGTCGGCGGCATTGGTGTCAATCCGCTCGCTGATTTCACCGGCAATCCGTTTGCCCAGCTGCACGCCCCATTGGTCAAAGGAATTGATGTTCCAGATCACGCCCTGAACAAACACCTTGTGTTCGTAGAGGGCAATCAGGGCGCCCAGGTTTTTTGGCGTAAGCTCGTCCAGTAGCAGGGTGCTGGAAGGCCGATTGCCGGGGCAGCTATAGGGGTCGTGCTGGCTCAGCTCTTTACTGTCTCCCTGGCTGCCTTCCATAAAGGCGTTGGCCTGGGCGAGCATATTGGTGAGTAGCGCAAAATGATGGTCTTCCACGCCGGGTTCGGGTTTCAGCGAGGCAATAAAGTCAATCGGCACGTAGCGGGTGCCCTGGTGCAGCAGCTGGAAGAAGGCGTGCTGGCCGTTGGAACCGGTCTGCCCCCAGACAATCGGGCCGGTCTTGTAGTTGACCGGATGGCCGAAAATATCCACCGACTTGCCGTTGGATTCCATATCCAGCTGCTGCAGAAAGGCGGGCAGCTGGTTGAGGGCTTGATCATAGGGCACGATGGCCTGGGTTTCAGCGCCAACAAAGTTGATGTACCAGATCCCGATCAGCGCCATCAGCACTGGCATATTCTGCGAGAAGGGCGCTTCGATAAAATGGCGATCCATCTCATGGGCGCCTTCCAGTAGCTCGATAAAGCCTTCAAAGCCCACCGAAAGCGCAATCGGCAGGCCAATCGACGACCACATGGAGTAGCGCCCGCCCACCCAGGCCCAGAACTCGAACACGTTCTCTTCACGTATGCCGAACGCCATCGCTGCCTTGCGGTTGGTGGAAGCGGCAATAAAGTGGGCGCCTACGTCGGCATCTTCGCCGGCATTTTCCAGGAACCAGCGCCGCGCCGTCTTGGCGTTGAGCAGGGTCTCCTGGGTGGAAAACGTCTTGGTCGAGACAATGAATAGTGTGGTGGCCGGATCGAGCCGCGACAGCACCTTCTGGATATGGGTGCCATCGACGTTGGAAACAAAGTGGAAATGCAGCTCCGGGTGGCGATATTTGAGCAGGGCGCGCACCGCCATGTTGGGCCCAAGATCCGAGCCGCCAATACCAATATTGACCACGTCCTTGATGCGCTGGCCGTTATAGCCTTTCCATTCACCGCTTCTGACCGCTTCTGAAAACTGCTTGATCTGTTCCCGGGTGCGGTTGATTTCCGGCATGACATCCTGGCCGTCAACATGCACTGCGTCAGCGCTTAAATTGCGTAGTGCAGTATGCAGTACCGGGCGGTTCTCGGTGACATTGATAATATCGCCTGAAAACATCTGCGCGCGGCGCTGCACCAGGGCGGAATGGTCGGCCAGTTCCAGCAGCTTGTTGAGCACTTCATCCGAGACGTGATGCTTAGAGTAATCCAGGAAGAGGCCGCCCACCCGCAGGCTCATCTTTTCAAAGCGCTGCGGGTCATTGGTGAAGTAATCACGAATGCGGTCGTTGGCGGTAGTGTCGTGCAGGCGTTCAAGGGCCTGCCAGGTCACGCTGCGAGTGAGTTGAAACATAGAAGGCGGTCCTGTTGTTATAGATCGTTATTGATGACGCGAGCGATGCGGTAGCTCGGACAAATCTTTATTTATGTAAAAATACTACATAAAACCCCGTCTGAAGCAACAGATAAGCAGATTATCGCTAAAAAATTGCTAATAAATCGTGGTGAGTGCTATTGGAGAGGTAATAAACGCTGTTAGAGAGAATGGCTGTAGCAGGATAAGCGCTGAGTAGGCTGTTGCCTACCCAGCGCTGGAGGTGAAGCGTTTAGCTGGCCACAGCAACTTGAGCCGCGCCGCGTTTGATAAACGCATAGCCCAAGCCGGTTACCAGTGAGCCCGCCACAATAGCACCCAGATAGAGCAGTACAGGAGTAATGGCGTTAGGAATCAGCAGAACAAAGATACCGCCGTGAGGGGCCATCAGCTGTGCGCCTACCAGCATGGAAAGCGCGCCGGTCAGCGCCCCGCCTACCATGCAGGCAGGGATAACCCGCAGCGGGTCTTTTGCCGCAAACGGAATGGCGCCTTCGCTGATAAAGCAGAAGCCGAGCACTAGAGATGCCTTGCCCGCCTCACGCTCAGGTTCAGAAAACTTATGGCGCGCCACGAAACTGGCAATACCCATGCCAATGGCGGGCACCATGCCTGCCGCCATGATGGCGGCCATGGGGCCGTAGGTTTCCGAGGCTAGCAGGCCCACACCAAAGGTATAGGCCGCCTTGTTGACGGGGCCGCCAAGGTCAAAGCACATCATCGAACCCAGCAGAATGCCGAGGAGTACTGCGTTGGTTGAACCCATGGATTCAAGGAAGCTGGTTAGCGCGTCAAGCAAGGCCGCCACGGGCTCGCCAATCACATAGATCATGGTCAGGCCGGTCACCAGGCTGGCCACCAGAGGAATGATCAGAATCGGCTTGAGCGACTCAATGCTGGAAGGCAGCTTGACATAGCGGGTCACCGCCAGGGCCACATAGCCTGCCAGAAAGCCTGCCAGAATACCGCCAATAAACCCGGAGCCGATATTGGCCGCCAGCATACCGCCAATCATGCCCGGGGCAATGCCGGGGCGGTCAGCGATGGAATAGGCAATATAGCCTGCCAGCACGGGGATCATCAGCGCGAAAGCCGTGCCGCCGCCAATTTCCATGAGCGCGGCGGCCAGGGTGCCTTCTTCCTGGAAGGCTTCAATACCGAAGACAAACGACAGCGCAATCAATAGGCCCCCCGCTACCACCATCGGCAGCATAAACGACACCCCGGTGAGCAGGTGCTTGTAAACGCCTTTCTCTTTTACGCTCTTGTTCGCGCTGCCTGTGTTCGCACTGCTGGTGTTTTCTACACTGGCTTCAACCAGGGCGGCTTCCAGGGTGGGGCGAGGCTTTTTCAGCGCATTGCCGGTTGAGGTGCGATACACTCGCTTGCCAGCAAAACGTGCCGGGTCTACGTCGATATCGCAGGCCAGAACCACCACATCAGCGTCGGCGATCTCTTCTTCGCTTAATTGATCCTGAGCGCCTACCGAGCCCTGGGTTTCCACGCGAATGGCGTGCCCCATTGCTCTACCTGCTTCGGCAAGTGCTTCGGCGGCCATAAAGGTATGGGCTACCCCGGTGGGGCAGGCGGTCACTGCCACAATCTTCTTGCCGCCGGTGGCGCCGGTGGCTGCTGGAGTCGCGGCGCTTGCAGGCGGGGTGTAAATCGGCGCCTCGCGTTTGGCCTGGGTTAAGAAGGCGCTGGGGTCGGGCAGGGCGCTGGCGATTGGCGCGCGGAAGAGCCGTTTGCCCGCAAAGCGTTCCGGGGCAGGAACGTGGTCGGCTGCGACGACGATAAGGTCGGCATTGGCAATTTGCTCGGCGCTGGCGGCCTGCAGCGGCGCAACTTCGCCGTGCATTTCCACATGAGCGCTCCAGCCCATTTGGGTGGCTGCCTGTTCAAGGCGCTTGGCAGCCAGGAAGGTGGTCGCCATGCCGCTAGGGCAGGCGGTAATCAGGATCAGGTTCATCGCGTGGCTCCCTCGGTGATGACGTCGTCAAGACGCCGTACCAAAGTCTGTTGTTGGAGTAAGTCAAAGTCGTCGGCATGGGGGGTGCCCACGCCAACATGGCGAACCGCTTCGGCAGAGAGCGCCGTCGCGATGCGAAGGGTGTCGTGTGGGGTGAAGCCGCTGAGCAGCCCGTGGAGCATGCCAGCCACAAAGGTATCGCCCGCACAGACGGTGTTGGTGGCGTTGACGTCAGGCGGCGTGGACTGCCAGATGCCCTGTGAGCTGACCCATAAAACGCCTTCTGCACCTGCGGAAATCAACGAGTGCTCGATGCCGCTGGCGTGCAGGCGTTGGGCCGCAGCCTGGCGCTGCTGGTGAGAATGGAGTGTGTCACCCGCCCAATCGGCAAGTTCCGTCTCGTTAGGTTTGACGGCGCTAGGCTCGGCGGCAATGGCGGTCAGCAGTGCCGGGCCGCTGGTGTCTATCCATAGCGGCACGCCGTAGTTTTTCAGGCTGGCGAGCAGTTGCGCAAAATACGCCTGGTCAAACCCCGGCGGCAGGCTGCCAGCGACGACGATCGCCTGGGGCGGTGAGGTACGCTGAAAAAGGCTGTCCAAGATTTGGCGTAAAGCATCCAGATGGGCTGGCGCAATCGGCATGCCGGGGCCGTTGATGTCTGTCACGCGGCCGCTTTTTTCCGCCAGCTTGGCGTTAATACGGGTGCTGCCGGGCACCCGCACAAAAGCATCCTCGACGCCGTAGTGGGGAAAGGCCAGGCTGAACGGGGCGTCGTTATCCTGGCCGAGAAAACCGCTGACAATCACCTCGTGGCCTAGGCTTGCCAGCACACGGGCGACGTTAACGCCCTTGCCCGCCGCTTCCAGCTGGGCGCTGTCGGGGCGATTCACCTGGCCGGGCGTCAGCGTTTCCAGGTTGAACGCTAAATCCAGCGCAGGGTTGAGTGTAATGCACACGACCTGGGCCATTAGCGGGCCTCCAGGGCATCGCGTACTTCATCACTGGTGGCCTTGCCTAGCGCTAACTGGGCGCTGGCTTGGCCATCGGCAAGGTCAAACTCACGTAGGCGCGCCTTGACCAGCGGGATCTGGCGCGCACTGACGGACAGCTCATCGACGCCCAAGCCTACCAACACAGGGATGGCCATGGCGTCCGAGGCCAGTTCGCCGCATACGCCGACCCATTTGCCGTGAGCGTGCGCAGCATCGACGCTCATCTGGATCAGGCGCAGTACGGCGGGGTGCAGGCCGTCAGCCTGGGCAGACAGCTCCGGGTGGCCACGGTCAATGGCCAGGGTGTATTGGGTCAGGTCATTAGTGCCGATAGAGAAGAAATCCACCTCGGCCGCGAGTGTCGGTGCTAATAGAGCGCTGGAAGGCACTTCGATCATTATGCCCAGCTGTACATCAGTGGCGCGCTCAGCCAGAGGGATCTCGCTGAGCAGACGGTCGTAGATCACCTTGGCGGCGCGGAATTCAGCCACATCCTTGACCATCGGCAGCATGATGCGGAGCGGACGGCCGACGGCTGCCATCAGCAGTGCACGAATCTGTGTTTCCAGCACGTCCGGCTGGGTCAGCGCCAAACGAATGCCGCGCAGGCCCAGGAAAGGATTGTCTTCCTGGGGAACCGGCCAGTAGGGCAGCGGCTTGTCGCCCCCGACATCCAGAGTGCGCGCCACCAGCGGGCGGCCATCCAGGGCATCGGTGGCTTCGCGGTATTCGGCAATCTGGGTGGCCAGATCCGGTGCGCTGGCGTGGGCCATAAACAGGAACTCGGTGCGTAGCAGACCAACGCCTTCGGCACCACGTTCAACCGCGTCAGCGGCGTGGGCGGTGTTGCCCAGGTTGGCGGCCACTTCAACCCTGTGGCCATCGCGGGTTTGAGCCTGCTCAAAACGCAGCTCCCAGGCATCGGCTTCACGCTGTTGCTGATCAAGAAGCTGTTGCTCCGCGCGCTGCAGGCGTTCTTCGCAGGGCTGAGAGGTAACCCGGCCACGCTCCCCATCCAGAACCATCATGCTGCCGTTGTGCAGCGCCATCACGGCTTCACCGGCGCCGACCACGGCGGGAATGCCCAGGGCGCGGGCCAGAATGGCGCTGTGGGCAGTGGCACCGCCACGTACGGTCAGCAGGCCGCGTACACGTGAGGTATCCAGGCGAGCAACATCAGAGGGGCCGATGTCATCCATCACCAGGATATACGGGTGGTCAGGGGGCTCGGGTAGCTGGACATCGCACAGTACACCCAGCACACGGCGGCCAACGTCGCGCAGGTCGGCGGCGCGCTCAGCCAACAGGCGGTCAGCCAGCATTTCCTGAGCATGGGCGGCGGTTTCAATGGCATTCCACCAGCCCGCTTCGGCTGAACGCCCTTCGCCAATCGCCTCAATGGCCGCGTGATGCAGCTCGGGGTCGTCAAGCATCTCTTCGTGCATGGAAAGAATATCCGCCACTTCGCCACCCGGGGCCTGATGAACCAGCGCCTGCAGTTGAGCGGCGCCTTCCTTCAAGGCTGCTTCCAGGCGGCGTATCTGATCCTCGGAATCGCTGGCGTGTTCAGGGTAGTCAAACTGCATCGGGCGAATCACAAACACCGGCGCAATGGCCAGGCCTGGCGAAGCAGCCACCCCTGTGTGGGGCGTGTCGGCAATTAACGGAGCCGCAGTAGGATGGCCTGCATCGCTTACAGCTGGCTTCTCATAGCCAGCGTCAAAGGGGGTTACTTTTTCGCCCAGGCCGTCTTCTACGGCAGTGGCAACCGCTTCCAGTGCTGTACTTGCCTGCTCGCCCTCGGCAGACAGAATCAGCCACTGGCCACGCCGTGCGCCCAGGCCAATCACCTTGGTCAGGCTGGCGGCGGATACCGGGGTCGCATTGCCTTCTTCCAGGCGCACGTTAATCGCCATGGATTGTGCCCGGGCAATCTGTACCAGCTGCTTGGCCGGTCGGGCGTGCAGGCCGTGGGGGTTCAAAACACGTACCCGGCGAGACTGGGTGCTGGCCGTTTCACCAGCCAGGGCGGCCAGCAGTTCGGCGCTGTTTTTACCTACCAAGCGGTCGCTTTCGTCGTTCTCCAACACTGCCAACAGCTGTTCAAGCAGCGGGCGGTGGGCATCGCCGCTGGCGGCTAAACAGAACAAGGCATGAACGGGGTGGCCCTCATGTTCCAGTTTCGGGTCAGCGGGTGTGGCCACGCCTAATGCCGGATGGTTAGCGCCTTGAGCGTGGCTTGAAAACCACAGGCCCTGGCCAAGCCATTGAGGCTGAGAACCCGCAACGGCGCTGATAAAGGTGTTATCGACGCAGCCGCTTTGGTGCAGCCGTGCGGCAGCCGCCAAAGCGAGTTCTTGCGGGTCGCGGGCGGGAAAGTTAACGCACAGCGTATCGCCATCCAGGCGCGGTTCAAGCGTTGGCTTGGACAGCAGCCGTGCTATCTCGGTGGCGGATTGGGCGCTGGCCAGCTGATCTGCCACGCCATCGCGATCCAGTACATGGGTCAGCTGACGCAGGATGCCCAGGTGTTCGTCATTCTGGGCGGCAATGGTCACCAGAACATGGACTGTCTGGCCATCATGCCACTGAACCCCTTGGGGGAACTGCAGCACACGTACGCCGGTGCGTTTTACATGCTGGCGACTTTCCGGCGTGCCGTGGGGAATGGCAATCGCATTGCCTAAATAGGTTGACGACTGTGCTTCGCGGGCATGCAGGCCGTCACGGTAATCCGCCTCGACCAGGCCAGTCTCGGTTAGCGCTTGGGCAGCGTTGTCGAGCGCCGCTTGCCAGTTGTCTGCATGACGGTCGAGCAAGATGTCATCGGGGCCGAGAGTCAACATTGGGATCTCCTGTAAACGCGCTCAGGCAACGTCTGCACGTGGCGATAAGTCTCTACACATAAGACGTTAGTCGTTTATTATTGAAGTTAACTGGATGAATCGTGTCACCTGTGGTTAGTTGGCTATGCTGAATCGATTCACTTAAAGACACAAGGGTTGTCTTTCTAGACTTTAGTCGGGGTGGGGTGAAGCGGCTGATAAACTACACCGGCAACCAAAGGGAGAATTGCATGACACTTGCCGACATTGCCCGGCTTGCGGGCGTATCGCGCACCACGGCGAGCTATGTAATCAACGGCCAGGCTGAGAAGCGCAGGATCAGCGCCGCTACCATTGAAAAAGTCATGGCGGTGGTGCGTCAGCATCGCTACCACGTTGACCCTCAGGCAGCGGCGCTGCGCCGTGGCGCAAGTCGGCTGATTGGCTTGATCGTGCCTGATCTTGAAAATATCAGCTATGCGCGGCTGGCAAAACGCCTGGAACGCGGTGCCCGCGAGCGGGGTTACCAGCTGTTAGTGGTGAGCTCTGATGACTGCGCCGACAGTGAGCGCACCTTGGCGCTGGCGCTGCGTGCGCAGCGCTGTGAGGTATTGATTACCGCCAGTTGTCTGGCCGAAGGTGACCTCTTTTATGCTGACCTGATTGATGAAGGCTGGTATGTGGTGGGCATGGATCGCGGGCTTGCACCCATGCGCTTTGCCAGCGTGGTCAGTAACGACCGGGAAGCTGCCTATACGCTGACGCGTTCGGTCATCACCGCCAGTACTCAGCGGGTTGCGTGGTTGGAGGCCATGCCGGGGCTGTCGATCAGCCGTGAGCGGCAGGCAGGCTTTGAGGCGGCGCTTCAAGGCAGTTCCATTGAGCCGATAATATTGAGTGGCACGCATTATGAGCGCAGCGAGGGCGCTCGCCTTGCCGCTTCACTGCTGGATGAAAAAGGCGGCGCGGATGCGTTAGTGACGGCGTCTTATGTGCTGCTGGAAGGGGTGTTTGATGTATTTCTTGAACGCGGTGGCTTGCCTGACCGGATGCGGCTGGCCACCTTTGGTGACCATCGGCTGTTGGACTTCCTGCCCCAAGCGGTGAATTCAGCGCTGCAGGACTATGACCGTATTGCCGAACTCACCCTGGACTGTGCCCTGAAGGCCATGCAGGGAGATTACCAATGCGGGCAGCAGGTGGTGGCGCGCCACCTGCGTACCCGCTAGAGCTTATCTCTCTTCGTTCGACGTTAACCCGTGCGCGTCTGGGCCCAGGCCTCGGCGTCGGGAATGGCCATATCGTAGCACTCACTGAGATAGGGCGATGAAAGCAGGAAGTCGGCGCTGGCAGCGTTACAGGCAACCGGAACATTCCACAGTGCGGCCAGGCGCAGCAGAGCCTTGACGTCCGGGTCGTGAGGTTGGGGAGCAAAAGGGTCCCAGAAGAAAATCAGGATATCCAGCTGCTGCTCGGCAATCCGGGCGCCAATCTGCTGATCGCCGCCCAGCGGCCCACTCATCAAGCCTTCGACTTCCAGGCCTAGCGTCTGCTTGAGCCGCCCGGAGGTCGTGCCGGTGCCAATCAGGCTGTGCTGGCTGAGCGTTTTCTGCCAGCGGGTGGCCCATTCGAGCATTTCGGTTTTCTTGCCGTCATGGGCGATCAGCGCAATGCGCTTGCGTGCCTGCAGGGTACGCACGGCTTGGCGGGGTGGGCGAATATCAGGCATGGCAAAGCTCTCCGGGTGGTTCGTCGTTATTCTGCGTCTACGGCCATCACTTTCATGGTGTTGGTGCCGCCGTGGGCATTCATGTGATCACCGCGAGTCAGAATGACGTGTTTGCCGGGGTGTGCCAAGCCATGACTGACAAGCAGCTGCATGGCCGCCTGGTTGACATCCTTGGCAGCGATTTCAGAAGTATCAAAGGGCAGTGATACCACGCCGCGATAAAGGGCCATGCGCCGCTGGGCAATCGGGCTGTGGGCCAGGCCGACAATCGGCAAGCCTGAGCGGATGCGTGAGGCAATCAGCGGGGTGTAGCCTGTCGAGGTCATGCAGGCAATGGCATCCACGCCGGCCATGTGGTTGGCGGCATACATGGCGGAAAGGGCAATGGTTTCGTCGACCCGTTCAAAGCCTTCATGGATGCGGTGGCCGGACTCCTGGGCAATCCGCTCGCGTTCGGCGCCAAGGCAGACCCGGTTCATGGCTTCCACGGTTTCAACCGGGTAGTCGCCCGCCGCCGTTTCGGCAGACAGCATGACAGCATCCGTGGCATCGAGTACGGCATTGGCCACGTCAAACACCTCAGCGCGGGTGGGCAGCGGTGATTCAATCATCGATTCCATCATCTGGGTCGCTGTGATCACCGCGCGGTTGAGGGTTCTGGCGTGTTTGATGATGCGCTTCTGGGTGCCGATCAAGGCCTCATCGCCAATTTCAACGCCCAGATCACCGCGGGCCACCATGACCGCTTCAGAGGCGTTGATAATGCCATCCAGGGTTTCGTCGTCAGCAACGGCTTCGGCGCGTTCCAGTTTGGCGACCAGGCCAATCTCGCGGCCAGCGTCGCCCAGCAATTCCCGCGCTTCCAGCATATCCGCCGCTGAGCGCGGGAAGGAAACCGCCAGATAATCCACACCGATCTCCACGGCGGTTTTCAGGTCGGCCTTGTCTTTTTCGGTCAGGGCCGGTGCTGATAGCCCGCCTCCCTGTTTGTTGATGCCCTTGTTGTTGGAAAGCTTGCCGCCAACATGAACCTGTGTATGCACCTGCTGGCCCTGAACAGCCGTCACATCAAGCACTACGCGGCCATCATCCAGCAAGAGGCGATCACCGACGCTGACATCATCGGCCAGGGTCTTGTAGTCACAGCCAACGCTTTCAAGGCTGCCAGCGTTTTCGTCAAGCGCCATATCCAGCACAAAGGGCTGGCCTTCCTTGAGGTGAACAGCGTCTTCAGCAAAGCGAGCAATACGGATTTTCGGGCCTTGCAGGTCACCCAGAGCGGCCACGCTGCGGCCTAGCTGTTCCGCCAGGCGGCGCACTTCCGTCAACCGGCGGCGATGGTCGTCTGGCGCGCCGTGGGAGAAATTCAGCCTTACTACATCAACGCCTGCTTTAAGCATGGCTTCCAATACGCCTGGGCGGTCGCTGGCAGGGCCAAGGGTTGCGACAATCTTGGTGCGGCGTAATGCAAGCGGCGCCTGCGTGGGCGTATGGGTAGAAGAAGGCATGGGCTGGGTGGCGGTACTCATTGGGGTAGACCTCATATCAGTGTTGTTGTGAGAAGCGTTGTTGACGATCTAATAGTGGACTAAGATAGCCCTTGTGTAGTAATTTTACCACATTAAGGCCGTACATTTGCCCTTAAGAGCGTTTATTAGGGCATATCTATAGGTTTAGGCTGTATTTCATAGGTATGTTTAGCAATTTTTTGTTTTTTTACAACATCTCATCCATGCAGCGGCTTTCAACAGCCGCTCAACGACAAAAGGTGACCTCATGACAATAAGAATTGCCATCAATGGTTTCGGCCGGATTGGCCGTAATGTGTTGCGCGCCGTGTATGAAAATCGTTACCGGGATCGTCTCGAAGTCGTGGCTATCAACGACCTGGGCGACCCGTCAATGAATGCGCATCTGCTGCGCCACGATACGGTGCATGGCCATTTCGGGTTTTCCGTCGAACATGACGAACAGAGCATGCAGGTGGATGGGCAGCGTATAGCGATCCTGTCTGAACGTGATCCTGCCCAGTTGCCCTGGAAAGAAATGGGCGTGGATCTGGTTATGGAGTGTACGGGGTTATTCACCAAGCGCGAAGCCGCCGCCAAGCATATTGAAGCGGGCGCCGAGCGGGTGCTGATTTCGGCGCCTAGCCCGGATGCGGATGCCACCATCGTGTTCGGTGTTAACGAGCAGGTACTGAAGCCTGAGCACAAAGTGGTCTCCAATGCTTCCTGCACCACCAACTGCTTGGCGCCGATCGCCAAGGCGCTCAACGATGCTGTAGGCATTGAAAATGGCCTGATGACCACGGTGCATGCCTACACCAACGATCAGAATCTGTCGGATGTGTACCACTCTGACCCTTACCGGGCGCGCAGTGCTACCCATTCCATGATTCCTACCAAAACCGGGGCAGCCGCTGCCGTGGGCCTGGTATTGCCAGAGTTGGCGGGCAAGTTTGATGGTCTGGCGGTGCGGGTACCGGTGATCAATGTTTCCCTGGTGGATCTGACCTTTAACGCCAGCCGCGATACCAGTAAGGAAGAGATCAACGCCATTGTTGAAAAGGCCGCAGAAGGATCAACCGTGCTGGCGGTGAATGCCCAGCCGCTGGTGTCGATTGATTTCAACCACGATGCCCACTCTTCCACCTTTGATGCCAATCACACCCGGGTCAACGGGCGCCTGGTGAAAATCATGGCCTGGTATGACAACGAGTGGGGCTTCTCCAATCGGATGATTGATACCGCCCTGGCTATGCAGGCTGTAAAAGACTAACGCTGAGGCATCCTGTTGTCTTGAAAGCAGAAAAGCCCGCCGGGAGTTGATCCCGGCGGGCTTTTTAGTGAGCCGTCTATGGGCAGCTTTCGCCGATAATCAGTTCGGTGGTGAGCTCCTTGGAGGCCATTGGCAGTTTGCCAAGAATCATCTGGCCGGCGATGCGCCCTTTTTCGACACTGTCCTGGCGCACGGTGGTAAGCCGTGGTGCGCGGTATTGGCCTTCGGCGATACCGTCAAAGCCGGTAATCTGCAGATCCTCCGGTACGCGGATATTGCGCTGCTCGGCACAGGTCAGCACGGTCAAGGCAATGCGATCCGACATGCACAGCAGCAGGTCAGGGCGCTGATGCTCGGGCTGGTCAAGAATCTCCTCAACCACCGGCGCGGACACCGCAAAGGTGTTTTCCTCGATGTTCCACATTGGCACCTGTTCAGGCGTAAAGCCTTGAGCCTTGAGGGCTGTGTAAAAGCCATTGAGACGGGCGCGGCTGATGGTGCTGCTGTGGGGGAGGAAACGGTGCTCCGGGGTGATTCGCCCGTTGCAGGGCTGTTCTGTCAGGCGCAGGTTAATGATGGCGGGCCGCTTGGGATGCTGACGCAGGGCATGTTCGGCAATATGCTGACTGGCAGCGGTGTCGTTGATGTGAACGGCTGGGGAGCCTTCAATATCAAAATCCACCGATACCAACGGGCACTGGGACGGCAGTTGACTGATTAACTGATTATTAGGCATCAGGCCGTAAACAATAAAGCCATCGGCAATATTGCTCGAACCGGGCGGCTGCGAAGCGTGGCCGCGTCCAGGTAACAGCAACAGCGTATGGCCGTGGGCGTCGAGCACTTCGGCAACGCCAGACAGAAACTCACTGGCAACGGCGTCGTTCAGGCTGTAAGTCAGGCTTTCGGCCAACACAACCGCCACGATGCGCGAACGCCCAGTGCGCAGGCTGCGCGCCTTGGCATCCGGTCCGCTATAGCCCAGCTGACGCGCCTTTTCAAGGACCCTGTTGCGCAAGGCAGGTGAGAGCTGATCCGGCCGGTTGAAGGCATTGGAAATAGTGGCGGTGGAGACGCCGAGTTCGCGTGCAAGATCCTTGAGTGTCATTCGGCGTGGTGGAGTCACAATCTTCCTTAATAATTTGTAGCGCCAGTATTGCCTGGTTACCCTGCATTATTGCATCTGATGAGATCGCTAGATGACCCCGTTCAAGTGGATGAGTTAACTATCCTGGCTCACTGGCTGGGTTAATCAAAACAGTCAAAGGATAACGGCCCAACCCAGCTATCGCCATCCCCACCGGTATGCAAGTGCCGGGCTGGGCCTGTAAAACCGCCTGCCAGCGTTAGGCTGCCGCGCTTGCCTGAGCGGCAGGGAGCGCCTTGCCGTTGTGATCAAACAGGTGCACATGAGTAGTGTCAGGGATCAGCGATACCGCTTGACCTTCCTTCCATTGGCTGGGGGCTTCGCTGCGATGGACGATCAGGGTATCGCCTTCTTTCGGGTCAAGGTAAACGTAGACTTCGTTACCCAGATATTCAACATTGACGATGTCAAAGCGATTATCGGCACTGGGCTCTGCGAGGCGCAAGTGCTCGGGGCGTACGCCGATCGTCAGTTCCGCACCCTTGTTGAGGTGTTGAGCATCCTGGGGCAGGGCCATTTCGCCAATGCCCGGGGCATTGATACGACAGCCCAGATTGTCGCTGCTGACCAGGGAGGCTGGCATGAAGTTCATGGTCGGAGAGCCCATGAAACCGGCAACAAAGCGTGTGGCCGGGCGTTGATACAGCTCATGGGGTGAGCCTACCTGCTCAATATGCCCGCCGTTAAGCACGACAATCTTGTCAGCCAGGGTCATGGCCTCTACCTGATCGTGGGTCACGTAGATCATGGTGGAGCCCAGGCGGTTATGCAGGCGGGCAATCTCGTTACGCATCTGCACACGCAGGGAAGCATCAAGGTTGGAAAGCGGTTCATCAAACAGCAGGATGCGTGGCTCCCGGGCCATGGCGCGGCCCATGGCAACCCGCTGGCGCTGACCACCCGAAAGAGCCTTGGGCTTGCGGTGCAAAAGCTCTTCGAGTTGAAGAATTCTGGCGGTGCTCATCACTCGCTCGTCGACGGTCTCGGCATTTTCCTTGGCGAGCTTGAGGCCAAAGGCCATGTTTTCGTAAACCGTCATATGCGGATAGAGAGCGTAGGACTGAAAGACCATACCGACGCCGCGCTCCCTGGGTGGCAGTTCGTTGACCACCTCGCCACCAATTTTCAGGTCGCCGTCAGTGATCGATTCCAGCCCGGCGATCAGGCGCAGCAGGGTGGATTTGCCGCAGCCGGAAGGCCCAACAAAGACCACAAACTCGCCGTTACCAATAGTGAGATCCACATCCTTGATGATGTGATCGCGTCCAAATACCTTATTGATTTTTTCAAGCGTAACACTTGCCATGGGTGACTCCTTTCAAGCCGCCAGCGCTTTCATTACTGGCGGCTTTTTATCAATTGTTGTCGTTGGTGGCTACCCGTAGCCAGATATTGCCGATCTTAGTTCATCAGCAGGTAAGCAGCCTGGTAAGCGGGCAGTGTTAGTGAGGTTCCATCCAGCTGGGTATCAAAGCCATGCCCGCCCAGTTCTTCATGAACAGTGATGGGTAACGCTGTGCTTTGCTGCTTGCCGGTCAGGTTGAATACACACAGTATTTTCTCCTCGGCGGATTCGCGAATGAAGCCCAGCAGGTCTTCACCAACGTCTACCAGTGACATATCGCCATCAAACAGGGCCGGGTGCTGACGGCGGAAAGCCAGCAGCTGGGCAGTGGCGCAAAGCACTGATTGCGGGTCATGCTGCTGTTGGCTGACGGCCAGGGCAAGGTGACGCGGATCGACAGGTAACCAGGGCTCGACAGTCGAGAAACCAGCGTGTGGGCCGTCATTCCAGGGCATTGGCGTGCGGCAGCCGTCACGTCCTTTGAACTCTGGCCAAAGCACCTTGCCGTAAGGATCCTGAATCCGCTCGTAGGCAACATCCGCTTCCGGCAGGCCCAGCTCTTCACCCTGATAAAGGCAGACGCTGCCGCGCAGTGACAGCAGCATAGCTGTGACCACCTTGGGGTAAGCGCGGGGATCTTCCTCGGCTCCCCAACGGGTGGCGCTGCGAACCACATCATGGTTGGACGTGGCCCAGCACGGCCAGGCATCGCCCGCCAGCTGCTGGAAGCGGGTGATAACCTCGCGCAGATAGGCGGCAGAGTGCGGCTTGTTGAGCAGGTCAAAGGTATACGCCATATGCAGCTTATCGCCACCGGCGGTGTACTCGGCCATGCGCTCCAGTGGGTTGTCGTCGCCAATTTCACCCACTGTAGTAGTGTTGGGGTATTCATCCATCAGCGCACGGAGTTCCTTGAGAAAGCCAAGGTTTTCCGGGCGGCTGATGTCGTACACGTGGCGCTGCCAGGTGTAGGGGTTGGTTTCCGGCGCCCCCAGGGTTTTGGATTCTCCCGATGGCACGGGCGGATTATCGCGCAGCTGTTGGTCGTGATAGTAGAAGTTGACGGTATCCAGACGGAAACCATCAACGCCCAGCTCCAGCCAGAAACGCATGTTATCCAGCTGTGCCTGACGCGCTTCGGCGTTATGGAAGTTGACATCCGGCTGGCTGGTCAGGAAGTTATGCAGGTAATACTGCTGGCGGCGTGAATCAAAGGTCCACGCCGGGCCACCAAAAATGGAAAGCCAGTTATTGGGCGGGGTGCCATCGGGTTTCGGGTCCGCCCATACAAACCAGTCCGCCTTGGGATTGGTGCGGTTCTGCCGGCTTTCCTGGAACCAGGGGTGCTGATCCGACGTATGGCTGATGACCTGATCGATCATCACCTTGAGCCCCAGCGAATGGGCCTTTTCCAGCAGCGCCTTGAAGTCTTCCAGAGTGCCGAACATCGGGTCGACATCGCAGTAGTTGCTGATGTCATAGCCGAAGTCGAGCATGGGTGACGTGAAGAACGGCGATAGCCAGATGCCGTCCACGTTCAACGAGGCCACATACTCCAGCTTGTTGGTGATGCCTTGCAGGTCGCCGATGCCGTCGCCGCGGCTGTCCATAAAGCTACGCGGATAGATCTGGTAAATCACACCGCCGCGCCACCAAGAAGTTGTGTCATGCATAAAAGAATCCATCATTTAGGGGGAAATCAGCCTTTGACCGCACCGGCGGTCAGGCCAGAGACAATACGGCGCTGGAAAATGATCACCAGTACCACCAGTGGAACGGTAACGACCACTGACGCTGCCATGATCGGCCCCCAGGGCAGCTCGTAAGCGCTACCACCCGACAGCAGGGCAATGGCGACAGGCACGGTACGCTGGGTATCGGTCAGAGTGAAGGTCAGGGCGAACAGGAACTCATTCCACGCGGCGATAAAGGCCAGCAGGCCGGTGGTGGCCATGGCCGGCCACATCAGCGGCAGAAATACCTTGGTAATCGTGATCCACGGCGTGGCGCCATCCATGATGGCCGCCTCTTCCAGTTCCATGGGAAGCTCTTTCATAAAGGTGGTCAGCACCCACACGGTGAAGGGCAGGGTGAAAATGGTGTAGCTTAGGATCAGGCCCGCCGGGTTGTTGTAGAGGTTCAGGGCACGAATCACCTCAAACAGGCCAGACAGTACGGCGACCTGAGGAAACATGGAAACGCCCAGAATGACCAGCATGATGGTGGAGCGTCCGCGAAAGCGTACGCGGCCCAGGGCATAGGAGGCGGTAATCCCCAGCAAAAGCGCGATAAACACCACGGAGACTGCCACAATGATGGAGTTGAAGATGGCGCGCACAAAGCTCGACTGACTGAATATCTGGGCGTAATTATCCAGGTTCCAGTTGGACGGCCACAGCTCGACCATAAACAGATCGCCAGAGGGTTTGATGGAGGTAATCACGGCGTAATAGAAGGGGAAAACGGCATACACCATGATTACTGCAATCAGCGCCCAGAAACCGACGCGTTTGGCAATTTTGGCTAGCTGACGCTGGTTCATCAGTCACCTCCTAGTTTAATTTTATTGCGGCCCAAATAGAGGTAGGCAACAGTCGCCAGGGCAATAATCAAAAACAGCAGGGTAGACGCGGCGCTGCCGTAACCGACATCCTGGAATTCAACCAACTGTTGGCGGGCATAGACCGACATCGACATGGTGCTGGTCGAGTTGGAGGTCAGGACATAGATAACGTCGAACACCCGCAAGGCATCCAGCATGCGGAAAATCACCGCCACCATCAGCGCTGGAGTAATCAGCGGCAGGGTGACCTTGAAGAAGACGCGTACTGGATGAATGCCATCGACTTCGGCGGCTTCGTAGCAGTCCTTGGGCAGCATCTGCAGGGCGGCAAGCACCAGCAAGGCCACAAAGGGAATGGTTTTCCATACATCGACCATGATCACCGCCCACATGGAGTAGGTGGCGCTGGCCGTCCAGGCGATCGGGTCTTCAATGATGCCAGCCATCATCAGCAAATGGTTGATGATGCCGAACTGGTCGTTAAGCATCCAGGCCCACATCTGTGCCGAGACAATGGTCGGAATAGCCCAGGGAATCAGCACGGCAGCGCGGACGATCGTGCGACCCTTGAATTCGGCATTGAGAATCAGCGCCACAATAACGCCGAAAATAACCTCCAGGGAAACCGAAACGATCGAGAAATACACCGTATTCCAGACGGATTGCCACCAGACAGCGTCGGCAAGCACGCCAAACCAGCGGCCATTGTCGTAGACCAGATAGTTTTCAAAGCCAATCATATTGGCAGCGCCCAGATCCGACAGCGACGCATCGGTCAGGCTGAGAAAAAACGTTCTGAACAGCGGCCAACCCGCTACCAGCGTCAGGGCAATCAGCATGGGAGCCAGGAACAGCCAGGCGGCTTTTACCCGCTGGCGGCGCACCTTGGTGCTGCGCCCCTGACGTGTGGGTAAACGCGCCCCTTGGGGCGCGCTGTTTTCAAGTGACGTTGACATGATAAACCCCGCGGTTACCAGTTACGACGCTTCAGGCGGCTCAGGTCACTCTCCAGCTTCTCTACCGCTTCGGCGCCGGTCATGTTGCCGGACAAGACATCGTGGGAGGCGCTGAAGAAGGCATTGCTCACCCGGCCATAGGCGTCACCGGTGGGCGCAGAGGGGCGGGCTACTGCATTGGTGAAGGTGTCGTACAGAGTGCCGAAGAAGGGCACCGCTTCCAGTACTTCTTCATCCTGATAAAGCGCATCAATGGTGGGGTTGTAGGACGCCTCGATAGCACGGCGTTTCTGCTCTTCCCTGCCGGTCAGGTAGGCCACCAGATCAGCGGCCAGTTCCGGATTCTCGCTGTAGCGGGAAACCGCCAGGTTCCAACCGCCCAAGCCTGCAGCGCTCTGGCCGTCTTCACCTCCGGCGGGCAACTGGATAACGCCCACCTTGTCGCGCACATCGCTGTCTTCGCTCTGGGCCAGTGACCAGGCATAGGGCCAGTTGCGCATAAAGACGGCATTGCCACCCTGAAACACACCGCGGGCTTCTTCTTCGGTGTAGTTGAGCACCCCATTGGGAGAGATATCACCAATCCAGGAGGCGGCGAGATCCAGAGCTTCAGCGGCGTTTTCATTGTTGATGGTGATCTCACCATCCGCTTCAACGATGTTACCGCCGCCGTGGCTTGCTACCCATTCAAGGGCGTTGACGGTCAGGCCTTCATAGGCGCGACCCTGGAAGACAAACCCCTGCATGCGGTCATTGCCTTCTCCGCGTTCGGCTTCCTGGATGGTCTTGGCGGTCTCGGTCAGTTCCTGCCAGGTGTCAGGCGCTTCAAAGCCGTGTTTTTCGAGCAGATCCTTGCGGTAGTAGAGAACCCCCGCGTCGGTGAACCAGGGCATGGCCACCAGACGGTCGTCAATGGTGTTATTGGTGACAATGGTCTCGAAGTGGCCGTCGGCGACATCTTCACCCAGAGCTTCGTTGAGATCGAGCAGATGGTTGGCGAGCAGGCCAGGCCAGACAACGTCGATCTGCATGACGTCGATATCGCTGGAGTTGGCTGAAAGAATCTGCTGATACAGCGATAAACGCTCAGTTGAAGAATTCGGCGTTGAAACAATATCGACCTCATGGCCAGTCTTGTCTTCCCATGCAGCAACGCCTTCCTGGCAAAGTGTCAGCTCAGCACCGACTGCACCACAGGAAATGGTCAGATCCGCTGCCTGTGCCTGGCTAACAGCACCAGTGGCACTGGCAAGTGCGATCGCGGTGGAGATTAGGGTCTTTTTCATTGGTGCATTCCTCTCTGATTGTTGTTGTCGACGCTCATGGGCTCTGGGGTAACAGTGGCGTGCTCATTTAAGCGTAAAAAACGTCATTAACATCAATATTGCAGTACAACTTAAACGATTAAGATACAGCATCGTTAAGTTAGCTGTTTCAGGTAGGTAAATTCAATATAGACTTTTGTAGTATGTGTTGCGTCCGTATGACATTTTAGCGATTTATCATTAGACATTGGTCGATATTTTGCATTCGTGACTTGGTTTTAAGGCACTTAATCGATTAAGTTTTGGCGGCGGGTCTTAGCGGGTCAATCCAAACGAATTGATCCTGCTGCCGTTCAGAAAATTTAAATAAATAATAATGTGTTGATCGAAGAGAACGCCACTTCGGCCACGACTTCAACAAGGTTGTCGAATCATGCAAACAATAACGCCCAAAACCATTTCTATCGCCATGTCTAGAATGACGTTCAAGACGCCGCTTGCCGTTGCCATCGCTGCCGCCTCTTTTGGCCTGAGCGGCGTGGCGACGGCCAATACCAGTATTGAAGAACGTCTTGCGGAGCTTGAAGCACGTATTGCCTCAGCTGAGCAGCGCGCTGCTGACGCCGAACGGCGCGCCGAGATTGCCGAGCAGAACCTGGAAAGTGCCCCCGCTTCCAGTGCGCCTGCGGCGGCCAGTCAGGAGGTTGAAGAGCGTCTGGCCGCCGTTGAGCGTCAGGCAAGTGGTGAAGAAGGTTTCTCTTTCAATGTTTACGCCCGCTCAGGGTTGCTGCTTGGTGAAGATGGCAAGAGCATCAATGGCGGACCCTACGTGACACCAGCGGGCAGCCTGGGTGGTGCCGTTGGGCGTCTGGGCAATGAGCCGGACACCTATTCAGAAGCGATTCTGAACTACCGCATGCGCTTTGATAACGGCGCCAAGGCGCGTTACACCACCATGCTGGCCCACGGTACAAACTCCAGCAACGACTGGGTGGGCGATGATACCAACCTGAACGTGCGTCAGGTGTATGCCGAATTCAGCGATCTGCCCAGCTTTACCGGTGCGTTTGAAAATGCCTCTATCTGGGCAGGCAAGCGCTTTGACCGCAACAACTTTGACATTCACTGGCTGGACAGCGACGTGGTCTTCCTGGCCGGTACCGGTGCCGGTATCTACGATATGCAGTTCGCGGATAACTGGAAATCCAGCTTCTCGCTGTATGGCCGCAGTTTTAGTGACTACCCAGTCGTCAACCGCGAAAACCCTGGCCTGGACGGCGAGAACAGCGATACCGATAACCTGGTGCTGACCTCGAACAACTATTTTGGTGATGTTCAGGTGATGGTCAACGCCATGTCGGCAGCCGATAACGACGAGCGTGATATCGGTGCAGGTCAGCAGGCGGCTGATAGTGGCTGGCACACCATGGTGGCCTACCACGGCGATAACTTCTTTGGCAGTGAAGGCAACTTCAAGGCCGCAGTACTGCATGGCCAGGGTTTGGGTGCTGAAGTCAAAGGGCTTGGAAGCAACGGTGAGCTGACTGAAGACGCAACCTCAACGCGCCTGGCCCTGTATGGCACCACCTATGTGGCACCCAACTGGCGGGCGGCGCCTTCCGTGCTGGCGGAAACCAGCGAAGATCGACTCAATAAAGGCGATCGTTTCGACTGGGCAACCTTCAACCTGCGTCTGGCCAATGAGATTACCCAGAACTTTGAAATGCAGTATGAAGGCAGCTACCAGTACATGGATCTGGACCGCGGTGATGGCAACGCCGTCAGCGGTAATTTCGGTAAGCTGACCGTAGCGCCAACCTTCAAGCCGGATGTAGGCGGTTTCTGGAAGCGCCCTGAAATTCGCCTGTTTGCTTCCTACACCGATTGGGACGCCGAGCTTAACGGCTACGACAGCAGCGATGCCTTTGGTGATGAGGGCTACACCGGTGGCCAGTGGAGCTTCGGCGTCCAGACAGAAGTCTGGTTCTAATCGCTGTTTCCACTCTAGAGTTTCCTTGCTGGTAGATAGATCAAGAACTGTTTCGCTGATGGTTTGCCCGCGTCCACGCGGGCTTTTTTGTATGCGCTATTATTCAGGCCTGGAGGCAACTGCCCTTGGGGGCAGGATTGATGTAGCGTGATAGTCATCGCCAGGAATGATTTAAATGTAGTAAAATTACATATTAAATTGCTTTTTATGGCGTTTATTGGTTATATTTTTACTAATCCAACTAAAATAAAGCCTGTTTGGTTGATTTCTGCCAAACTGACCCTCAACCAAGGAGCGATCATGAGCCAGTCCCGTGATGCGTCAACATCCCCTTTGGGTGACCCGAACCATGCCATTGATCTTGCCCTGTTTGGTGCGCTGGGCGATCTGGCGTTACGCAAGCTGTTTCCGGCACTTTATCATCTTGACCGTGAAGGTCTAATGCCGGAAAGCACCCGCATCATGGGGTTGGCGCGTCAGGAGCATGATGCGGCGACGTTTCGTCAGGAGGTTGAAGCCGCTCTGTATAAACGCCTGAAAGCCGATGAGCAGGATAAGGTCAGCCTCAAGCGTTTTCTTGGCCGACTGGATTATCGTCAGCTGGATTTCACTTCTGCCAAAGGTTTTGAAACCATCAAGGCCTGGCGGGAAGGGGCACCGCGCCCCATGGTGGTCTATCTGTCAGTGGGTGCCAAGATTTACGGCGATATCTGCCATAACCTGCAGGCCAGCGGCAGCCTGGATGATGAAACCCGGGTGATTGTCGAAAAGCCGATTGGCTCTGACCTGGTTTCCTCCCAGCAGATCAATGATGCGATTGGTGCCGTGTTTCCAGAATCGCGGATCTACCGTATCGACCACTACCTGGGTAAGGAAACGGTTCAGAACCTGATTGCGCTGCGTTTTGCCAACCCCTTGTTCGGTACCCAGTGGAACCAGAACCATATTTCCCATGTGGAAATCACGGTCGCGGAAAAAGTCGGTATAGAAGGGCGCTGGGGCTATTTTGATGACGCCGGTCAGCTGCGTGACATGGTGCAGAACCATCTCCTGCAGCTGCTTTGTCTGATCGCTATGGATCCGCCCTCCAATCTGGACGCTGATGCCATTCGTGATGAAAAGGTCAAGGTACTCAAGGCGCTCAAGCCATTTACCGGCGATGCCCTGGGTCGTGATGTGGTGCGCGGCCAGTATATTGCCGGTACCACGGATGGCCAGCCGGTGCCCGGCTATCTTGAGGAAGATGACGCCAATACCCAGAGCCAGACGGAAACCTTTGTGGCCATGAAAACCGAAGTGTCCAACTGGCGCTGGGCCGGGGTGTCTTTCTATCTGCGCACCGGCAAGCGGATGCCGGAAAAGCTTTCCCAGATCGTGATTCACTTTCGCCAGCAGCCCCACTATATCTTTGATCCGGATCAGCGCGGCATTGCCGCCAACAAGCTGATCATCCGCCTGCAACCGGAAGAAGGCATTGCCCTGCAGGTGTTGACCAAAGATAGCGGCCTGCATAAAGGCATGCGTTTGCGCCCTGGCCCCTTACACCTGGATTTTAACAGCGCCTTTCCCAAGTCGCGTATTCCGGACGCCTACGAACGCCTGTTGCTGGAGGTAATGAAAGGGCAACAGTATCTGTTTGTGCGCCGGGATGAAGTGGAATATGCCTGGCGCTGGTGTGACCAGCTGATTGAAGGCTGGCAGAACCGTGATACCCCACCGCGTCGCTATCCTGCCGGGTCATGGGGGCCAGTCGCCTCCATTGCCATGATTACCCAGGATGGCCGCAGCTGGTACGAGGATTATTAACATGAGCGAAGCACGCAAACACCTGGCCACTCAGCTGGCGGAAGCCGTGGCAGAAGCGCTTTCCAGCGACCTGAAACAGCGCGAACGCGCACTCCTGGTAGTATCTGGTGGCTCAACGCCAGTGCCCTTTTTTCAGGCCCTGGCCGCCAAGCCGCTTGCCTGGGAGCGCATTGATATCACCCTGGCGGATGAACGCTGGGTTGACGAGCAAAGCGACGACAGCAATGCCCGACTGGTACGCCAGCACCTGTTGCAAGGGCCCGCCAGTGCAGCGCACTTTTTACCCTTGACCACCTCGGCAGGCACCCCGGAGCAGGGTGTTGCCGAAGTGGCGGCTCAAGCCGCCCGGCTGGCCTGGCCTGCCAGCGTGGTGATTCTGGGCATGGGCGGTGATGGCCATACCGCATCGCTGTTCCCCGATAGCCTGGAGCTGGATCTGGCGCTGACCACTGAAGAACCTCTGGTGGCGGTGCGTACGCCCAGCCAGCCTCAGCCGCGTATCACCTTTTCAGCCGGGCAGTTACATCAGGCACAACGCCATTTCCTGCACATCAGCGGTGACGATAAACGCAATGTGCTGGCCCAGGCCATGCAGGGCGATGATGTACGCCAATTGCCTATTCGCGCTTTTCTGGCCAGCCCTCTGGCTATTTACTGGGCCCCTTGATGGCGAGCCACAAAATTTCAGGAGTATCATCCATGACAATCGATAAGCAGCTTCCCTCGACCCGCACCGCCGAGCTGGACAGCATCTGCCTGAAAGCAGAAGTGATCCCGGTATTGACCATTGATCGCCTGGAAGACGCCGTACCCTTGGGGCGGGCGCTGGTGGAAGGGGGCTTGCCGGTACTTGAAGTCACCCTGCGCACCGACTGTGCCCTTGAAGCCGTCAAGCGCATGCGCGAAGCACTGCCCAGCGCCAGCATTGGGGTGGGCACAGTGCTGACCCCGGCACAGTACCGCCAGGCCGAGCAGGTTGAAGCCGATTTTGTCGTCACCCCCGGTGCTACCGAAGCGCTCTACCGCTATGGAGTGGAGAGCCCGGTGCCCATGCTGCCCGGTGTATCGACGATCTCAGAGCTGATGACCGGCTGGCAGTATGGCTACCGCCGCTTCAAATTCTTCCCGGCAGAATCCAGCGGTGGCGCCAAGGCGCTAAAGGCGTTCGGTGCGCCGATTCCTGGCGCGCGTTTTTGCCCCACGGGCGGCATTACCGTCGACAATGCAGCCGACTATCTCAACCTGCCCAACGTGATGTGCGTCGGTGGCTCATGGTTGACGCCCAAGGCGTTGATTGAAGCGGAAGACTGGGACGGCATCCGTGAGCTGGCGCGTCAGGCGGCTGAGCGTTTCCATCATTAATACGTAGACGTTGAATCGGCACGAACGAGCACTCTGTTGAACGATTCTCCTGGCTTGCCGCACTAATTACGGGTCGTGTGTGCAAGTCTTTCGCCCGGGCATGGTGACATGTTCGGGCTTTTTTGTGGTGCGCCAGGTGTGGTGCTATCGAGTGGGTATTTTGGTGGGGCTGAATGACGGTGATAAACAGAAACTGAAAAGCTTCTTGTGAAAGGCAGAGGTAGAAGGCCGTGAGCGCTTTGACGCTTTGACGCTTTGGCGCTAAGATGAAAGATAATATTTATATTAGCGTCAGCAGCATGGAGGGTTCATAAAATGGAAAAATTAAACCGACATGACTTTCCAGAGCTGGATATGATCTTATGGGATCGTGCGGAGCTTTTCGTTGATCCTGAAGTAGCTTTTCGTGCCTATGAGGAAAGATGGCGCTTTGTCGATCAGCATAGCCTGACTAGACGCGAGCGAGCTCTAGTTAAGCAACTGACAGATGAGTATGGGCATGGGAAAATGTTGGTAGCATGAGATTTAATCGCCCTCATCACCAGAAAATTGATGAACTACTCCATTGTTTTGACCCTGATTTTCTTCGCCAGAATAATATACTTTTTGGTGGAGGAACGCGTATATCCATTGAACTGAATGAGTTTCGAGAATCTGTCGATATAGACCTCTTTTGTATTGGTCAAAATGCTTATCGTGCTGCTCGTTCATCAGTTAATAGTATTAGTTTTGGGCAGCTTTTAAAGCAGGGCTGTGAGCTAGAGCGATATGCTGACCGGGAAATACGCGCTGACAGAGATGCTATAAGAGCTATTCTTGTCGGTTCAGCACAGCCAATCAAACTTGAAATAATAAATTTCAGCAATTCCCGACTCTTGCCAGAGGAAAATAATCCGATATTTCCAATCGCTTGCGTCAGTAGAGTCGGTTGTTTTGCAACGAAATTAACTGCCAATGCTGACAGGTATGAAAATCATAGAAAAGACATTTTTGATCTTTGTATGATGCGCAATGAGTGGGGCGATATACCACGACCTGCATGGGAAATAGCTTGTGAAGAATATGGCGAATCAACAATATATTTGGCATTGAAGTCGGCGCTGAGAAATTTACATGGTAATGCTAATGCATTGAAAGAAGCTGTTGATTCTTTGAAAATTGAAATTGAATTGGCAGAACATATTATATATGGGCAATCTAAAGACTGGCTCGATGAGATTGAGTTGATAGATAACAGCTAATGAATTTAATATTCTCCTTGGCAAGGTTTCTTTGCGATCTCCACAATCGTACCAACGCGCTGGTTTGCGCTAGCCCGGATTTCTCATAGCACCTCAGCCAGCACCGCACTCAGGATGTCGTGCCGCTAAACACCTATTGGCACGGCTTAAATAGCCTACTTTTTAACCATTTTCCGTCATTCAGGCACACTTCCCCCTTCCCCCCATTGCATCGGGCCGGGGGCGCCCGAGCATTCAGTTCGGCACCAACTGTCTGACGAGATCGGATAGCGCCGTTTTATAGGGATAGCTGTCACTCATGAGTACTCGGACTCGGCGCGTATTGCGGATGATAACCGCGCCCACCTTGATGAGTTTGAGCCTGAGGCTACTTGGGCTCATGCGTGCGAAGGGCGTGTTCTTCAGGTAAGCCCGTAACCGCTCGAACAGCGTATAGGCAAAGCCTGATAAGATCAGCCGCCATTGATTAGCCCACCAGTGCGTGCTGGACGTGCGGTCAGCAAACAAGCTCAGTTGTTGATCCTTGATTCGGTTCTCCATGTCGCCCCGAGCACAGTACTGCTCGTAGTAAAGCTTGAAGCCATCGTCGTAACGGGAACTGACGATAAACCGGGGATTGGAGCCAAGCTCGCCTTCTTCCAGGCGGGCCACCACCCAGCGCGGGTACTTCCAAGAGTGCGCTTGATATTGGAAGCGGAACGTCTCTGCCACTTTCCCTCCTACCTGCCACTGGGTCTTGCGTACCAGCATCATGGGAACGTCCACTTCCTTGAGCAGCCGACTGTTCTTGCCAATACCCACGATGTAGTCGACGTGATGCCGATCGCACCAGTTCAGCATCCGGGGGCGACAAAAATGGCTATCGCCGCGTAATACAATGCGGGTGTCGGGCCAGTATTGACGGATAAAGCGGACAAGTAGGGCGAGGATGGCCCAGCTGTGGCGGCTGTCGCTGCGGTCACTGGTGCGCAGATAGCTCACCAGCAGATGGTGGCCACAGAAGACATACAGTGGGAAGTAGCAATGGTGATTGTAATAGCGGTTAAAGAACTTGCCGGGTTGGTCGCCATGCACGGGAATATCAGTGCCATCAAAGTCCAGCACAATCTCTTTGGGTGGTTCGTCATGCTGCTCGATGAAGTGATGCCAGAGTAGCTCATGGGCCTTCACTATCGCTTGTCGATCAGCGTTCTGCTCTATCCGGGACAGCGTTGACTTGCCCGCCAGCACCTCATTTTCATCCAGTGCCGTCTGAAGGGCCTGATCATAGCGCAGGGCTTCATGGTCGTTAAAATCTTCGTAGCCAGCGGCGACACCGAACACCCGCTGACGAACCAGGGTGTCGAGTTTGTGGCGAATCTGCTCCGGTGCCCGAGGATCATGCAGTACCGATGCCAAACGGCGCGTCAGGCGATGTTGTTTGTCGATTTCACGAAGCAGAAGCAACCCAGCATCGGAGGTAATGTGGCCACCGGAGAAATCGGCTTCAATCTGGCGGCGTGAGAGTGGCGAGAAGGTCAGTTTTTCAGGTACCATTTTGGAAGCGGCTGTTGATGTTGGTTTTTGGTGTAAGGTCCTGAAACTTTAACATTTTCAGCCGCTTTCTTTTATACCCTATGAGAAATTCGGGCTAGACAGCCGTTCGGTAACCCGCCACGAATCGGCACATCGGTTATGATACCGAGTGCTCAATATCTATCTGGCAATCTGCCTGTTTCAGGATGGATGACTGGATAAACTTAACACTGTCATTCGCTCGTCATTTCTCGTTGTTAATCTTTTCTGAACCATCAGAGGAGAGCAGCATGAAACATCCATTAGTACTCACAGGTATGACGTGCATGGCGCTTTTAGCGTCTTCGGTTCAGGCGCAGCCATTGGGCGGGTTGGCATTTTCTGAAACGACGCCGCATGCGCAGAGTATGAATGTCAAAGACGCCTACACGATTGTTGGCAATGAAGATTTGATGTCTCTGGACGCCATTAATGCAGATGGCTCTGTTAACGCTATCGTTGAGATTCCAACGGGAACATCTGCGAAGTGGGAGGTGAGCAAAGACGACCCGAAAGCGTTGTATTGGGAATATAAAAACGGTGAGCCACGGGTAGTGAACTACTTGGGATACCCCGGCAATTACGGCGCTATTCCCGGTACGGCGTTGCCAAAAGAGTTGGGCGGCGATGGTGATCCGCTCGACGTGATTGTGCTGGGGCAGGCCGTTCCACGGGGTGAGGTTGTCGATGTCAGCGTGATTGGCGTTCTAAAAATGCTTGATGACGGTGAGCAGGATGACAAGCTGATTGCGGTGCTTACTCAGGATTCTCCGTTTGCTCATGTTGAAAGCATGGCGCAGTTGGACAGCGAGTTCCCTGGCGTCAGCCAGATCATTGACCTTTGGTTCGCTAACTACAAAGGGCCTGATGGCGGTATGGAAGGGCTTGGGTTTGAAGAAGCCGAATCGGCCAGAGCGGTACTGGAAGCAGCAGCCGAGAATTTCGCAGCCACCCAGTAAGGTTCAAGGTGAATCGTCAAGGGATCTTGATACGTCGGCGGCTGTCAGTGCAGTCGCCGAGGTGATGATCAAGTGTTGCGAAGGGCTTCGATATCGGCATGGGTCGGCAGGGCCGCATAGGCGCCTGGGCGGGTGACGGCAAATGCACCGCAGCGACAGGCAACTTCCACTGCCTGGGCAAGAAAGGCGCTTGCCTTATGCCAGTTGTCATCAATACCGTGGCGGGATAGTTCCGCCAGCAGGCCACCAATAAAGGCATCGCCGCCAGCGGTGGTATCAACCGCCGTTACCGGGGGTGGCGTGAAGGTGTGATCCAGGCCAATGCCTTTAAGCGTTACCTGGTTGGGCCCATCGGTGATCACGATGACCTTGACGCCTGCTGCCAGGCGTTCAGCGAGCCAGGTATCCTGAGGGTGGTCGCCGCGCAGATAATCCAGTTCTTCCAGGGATACCTTGACGAGTTCGGCGCTATCCACAAGCTCAGTCACTCGCCATGCATCAGCTGATCCATCGGCCCACAGGTTATGGCGCAGGTTGGCGTCCACGCTGACAAGACAGCCGGCGCGTTTGGCCATGTTGGCAATGGCCAGGGTGGTATCGGCAATCTCTGGGTCAGTCAGGCTGTTGCTGCACAGATGGACAATCGCTGGCTGCTCGAAAACGCCGTGGGGCAAATGCTCCAGGCGATAAAGCAGGTCGGCGGCCGGTGGGCGATAAAAATCAAAGGTACGCTCGCCGCTGGCATCCCGGGAAACAAACGCCAGCGCCGTGCGCGCTTCGTTGGTCAGCACCATACCCTGGGTATTCACCCCATGAGCGGCCAGTTCGCTGACCAGAAAATGGCCAAAACGATCATCGCCTACCATGCCTAAAAACTGGCTGGGCACTCCCAGGCGCGCGCAGGCAACTGCCACGTTGGCAGGGGCGCCTCCGGCATAAGGGGTGAAAGTTTCCTGCCCAGTGTCATCACCCAAGCGGCTGGACAACATGTCTACCAGGGCTTCACCAAAGGCAATCACCGGCGTCATAAATTTCTCCTGGTCATTACAGAGATTGATCAGTTGTTATGCGACGCAGTGGCCGCGTGCAGCTTCGAGTAGCTCATACCAGGTATCTCTGGAAAGCGACTCCGGCCCATTCAGCATATCGGCAATACGTTCCGGTTTCACGCTGCCCACCACGGGAACAGGACGATTTGGCAGAGTGCGTAGCCAGGCCAGCGCCAGCGCATTAGGCGAACTGTCTTGCTCGCGGGCTATCCGCTTGAGAACCTTGCCCACCTCGCCTTCCAGCAGGGCGCCGCCGGCCAGTGGCGACCATGCCATGGGCGCGTGGCCGTCTGCGCACATATCATCAAAGCTGCCGTCAAACAGCGGCGCATTGTGTTGAATGGAAAGCTCGATCTGATTAGCACGCAGCGGCTGGTGCATGGCGTTTTGCAGCCTGCGCCACTGGCTGGGCAAATGGTTGGAAGTGCCTGCTGCGCCAATCTTGCCTGCTGTAATCGCGTCATCAAGGGCGCGTCCAGTGGCTTCTGCGTTCATTAACAGATCCGGGCGATGGATCAGAAAGTGGTCAATACACTCAACATTGAGCCGTTGCAGCGCCTCATCAATCGCCTTACTCAGATAAGCCGGGCTGGCATTGTAGTGTTTAACCTTGCCGGAATCTGGCGTTGGGTTGTCGTTGGCGATACTGGCCTTGCTGACCACGTGAAGCTGCTGGGCAAGCGCCGGGCGGGCACGCAACGCCTGGCCAAATAGCGTTTCGCAGGCACCATTGCCGTAAATGTCAGCGTGATCAAACCACTTCAGCCCCTGTTCGATGCGCGCTTCAATCCAGTTGGCGAGGTGGCTTGCCTGATGCATTGCTTTGGCTTCATGCAGGCGCATCATGCCCAAGACAAAGGGGACATTAAAGGTTGGGGCTGTCATAAATATTCCTTGTCAGTTAAAAGACTTCTTCGTTATGCAGCGCTTCGGCAGCACCGAGTAACCCCGTCCACGGGTGAGTGACAACGGATACCGGAATATCGGCGTTGTAAGCGCCCATGCGGCCTTTGTTGGCAAAGCTCTGGCGCAGTTCTGACCGGGGTAGCCAGTCCAGCAGGCGGGGCAGAATGCCCCCGCACAGGTAGACACCGCCTCGCGCGCCCATGGTGAGAGTGGCATCACCGCACACATCCCCCAGAATCTTCAAAAAGCGCAGCACCGTTGCGCTGGCAAGCGGGTCGCCGTGGTTGGCTGCCTGGGTGACGTCAGCGGGTGACTGACAGCTGGGCATCTGATCTTCCAGAAGACAGTGAGCCTGATACAGCTCAAGCAGGCCCTGGCCGCATAGGATGCGTTCGACGCTGACCCGCGAGTGGCGAGTCAGAAAGATGTCCAGCAGGGCGCGTTCGGTGCTGTCAGTTGGCGCAAAGGTGACGTGGCCACCTTCCGTCGGCAAGGGAATCCAGGCATGCTGGCCGGGAAAAACACCGGCCACGCCAAGCCCCGTGCCAGGGCCAATAATCAGCCGGGACGAGTGGGGCAGAGCGGTTCCCGCTTGCACTTCGACCAGATGTTCGGCATCCACATGGGGAACGCCCAGCGCCTGGGCGGTAAAATCGTTGATCACCTTGAACAGCGACAGGTTCAACGCCTGCTGAACGTCGCGTTTCATGAAATCCCAGTGGTTATTGGTCATCTTGACCCGCTCGGCGTGAACCGGGCAGGCAAATGCCAGGCAGGCTTCCCGGGGCGCCTCGGCGGCACTGATACCTACTCGGCTCAGGTAATCCTCAATCGCCTCAATAACGCCCGGGTAGTCGGCGCAGGGCAGGTTGAGAACCTCTTGGGGCGCCATCTCCCCAGGCGCTACCAACGCAAAGCGCGCATTGGTACCGCCGATGTCGCCAATCAGTGCGGGTCGCATCAAGCATCCTCTCCAAAAATCTGACCCTCCTGACGGGCCAGGTCATCGGCTTCAAAGCCACCGAAAACGCCAGCACCTTCTTCACCGCGCATGGCCAGATGACGGAAGCCGCCAAACAGTTCGCGGCCCAGGCCGACGTGGTAGTGATCCAGGTTGCCGACCACACACTCCCGAGCCTGCCAGGTGGCCGCATCGACCTTGGCTTCCAGCGTGCCGCTGTTGGCGTCCAAGCGTACCACATCGCCATCGCGCAGTTTGGCCAGAGGGCCGCCGTCAAGTGCCTCCGGGCTGATGTGAATGGCGGCGGGTACCTTCCCGGAGGCACCGGACATCCGTCCGTCGGTCACCAAGGCCACCTTGTGGCCGCGATCCTGCAGAACCCCCAGGAAGGGCGTCAGCTTGTGTAGTTCAGGCATGCCGTTGGCCTTGGGGCCCTGAAAACGTACGACCGCAATCACATCACGATCCAGCTCTCCTGCTTCGAACGCGCCTTTAAGCTCGTTCTGGTCTTCAAAGATCTTGACCGGCGCTTCAACGATGCGGTGTTCTTCAGCCACTGCCGATACTTTGATCACGCCTCGACCCAGGTTGCCTTTCATCACCGTCAGGCCGCCTGTCGGGGCAAAGGGCCGGGCGACCGGGCGCAGCACGTCTTCATCCAGGCTGTTGTCAGGGCCTTCGTGCCATACCACTTTGCCATCTTCCAGGAAGGGTTCCCGGGTATAGGCGGTCAGGTCGGTGCCGAATACGGTCGGAATGTCACCATGCAGCAAGCCAGCACCGAGTAGCTCGCGGAACAGGTAGCTCATGCCACCAGCGGCCTGGAAGTGGTTGATATCCGCCTGGCCGTTGGGGTAAACCTGCATCAGGCTGGGAGTAACGGCAGACAGGTCGGTGAAGTCGTCCCAGGTCAGGGTGATACCCGCCGCTGCGGCCATGGCGATCAGGTGCAGGGTGTGGTTGGTAGACCCCCCTGAGGCCAGCAGGCCGACCACGGCATTGACGATGGCGCGCTCATCAATCTGCTGGTAGAAGGGGCGATAGTCGCCACCGGGTTCCGTGTTGCGAATGGTCTGTTCGGTGGCGAAGCGGGTGAGGGCTTCACGCATTTCTGTACCGGGGTTCACAAAGGAGGTACCCGGCAGGTGAAGCCCCATGACTTCCATCATCAACTGGTTGGAGTTGGCGGTGCCGTAAAAGGTGCAGGTGCCCGGGCTGTGGTAAGAGGCCGACTCGGCTTCCAGCAGGTCTTCACGGCTGGCCTTGCCTTCTGCGTACAGCTGACGGATGCGCGCTTTTTCTTTGTTGGGCAAGCCACTGGGCATGGGGCCGGCAGGAACGAACATGGCGGGTAGGTGGCCGAATCGCGCGGCGGCAATAAACAGCCCCGGGATGATCTTGTCGCAGACACCCAGATATAGGGCGGCGTCAAACATGTTGTGAGAAAGCCCAACGGCGGCGGCCATGGCAATCACATCGCGGGAAAACAGTGAAAGTTCCATCCCTGGCTGGCCCTGGGTGACCCCATCACACATGGCAGGTACGCCACCGGCAAACTGGGCAGTCGATCCCATGGCGCTGGCGGCCGCCTTGATGGTTTGCGGGAAGGTTTCAAACGGTTGGTGGGCCGACAGCATATCGTTGTAGGACGATATGATCCCCAGGTTGGCGCTGTTCATCAGCTTGAGTGCATTTTTATCTTCGCTGCCACAGGCGGCAAAGCCATGGGCCAGGTTGCCGCAGGAAAGGCTGCCACGATGAACCCCCTGGCGGTGCTGGTCAGCCATGCGCTGTTCATACAGGGCACGCCGCTCGGCAGAGCGCTCGCGGATACGTTGCGTGACCTTGGCAACCGTTGGGTTGAGCGGTGATGATGAAGTGGCCATATCAAACCTCGCGAATCGGGAGTAAAAGGTGTTGTTGACTTGGGTACCCTATCAAAAAGCGCCATTGGCCATCGCAGTGGCGACACGCGGTTGATAGATGTAGCGGCATATAGGGCACTCTATTGTAGTTTTATTACTCTTTAAAGCCTTTATTTGCTGCTCATTATACGTGCATATGGGTTTATTTGTAGTTTTATTACATAATTTTTGTGGGCGGATTTTCTCTTCCATCACTCACTTCATGCCCTTGAAAACAAGCTGTCAAATTGACCCGCTCACGCCAAGTTGCTAGTTTACGCCATCATTTGGGTGCTGGCAGTTATCTGGACTGCTGGTGAAACGGGAAGTTGGTGAGGGTGTGTGGCCTGTATAAAAGGGTCATCCAACGCCTTGATTCCAACGCTGCCCCCGCAACGGTGATCGAGTCAAGAACGGCCAGAACGCCACTGTGCCTGCTGAATAGGCATGGGAAGGCGGCCGCTCGGAAAGTGCCTAACAGCCTTTCTCTCGTCAGCCCGGAGACCGGCCCGAATGAAGGCTTGCAAAAAGCCGTTACCTGCCAGGACGCGGAGGGCGTTCTTGAAGTCTTGACGTGCTGATGATGTTAGCGCTCGATACTTCTCTTGCCCTCACGCTCTGGCACTTATTAATGCCGTGCGGGTGAGCACGTAGAGCAAGGGAACCATGATGTCATACTCCACTTCCGCCTTTACCGGGCTGGCGCTGTTTACGCTGGCTGCTATTCCCCAGGCCGTGCAGGCCCAATCTTCCAGCGATACTGCGAATGCTTCGCTTGACCCTGTGGTTGTCACCGCAACCCTGGCGCCGCGCACCGCCAATGAGTCGTTGGCTTCCGTCAGTGTTATCGACGAAGCCGCCCTGCGCCGTCAGAATCCAGCCAGCATGACCGAGCTGCTGCGCGCCCAGCCGGGCGTTGATATCACGACTCAAGGCACCTACGGCAAGCAGACCAGCCTGTTCATGCGCGGCACCGGCAGTAATGCCAATGTGCTGTTGATCGACGGTATTCGTTTGCGTTCGGCCACTACCGGTGCCGCTGCCTGGGAATTTCTCGATCCTCAGCTGTTTAAGCGCGCTGAAATCGTGCGTGGCCCGCGCGGTAGCCTGTATGGCGCTGATGCGGTAGGCGGAGTGATTCAGCTGTTTACCCTGGACAGCCAGGCGGAAGGTGTCAGCCCTCGGGTGTCCATTGGCGGCGGCAGCCACGTTAGCCAGCGCGTATCCGCATCGCTTTCCGGCCAGCAGGGCGGCACCCGCTATACCTTTGCGGGTAGCCGCTTCGATACTGACGGTGGGCCGATACGCCGTGATGGGGAAGATAAAGGCTTTGACACCACCAGTGGCTTGGTCAAGCTTGCACATCGCTATGATAACGACGCTGAAGTGGGCTTTCTGGCGCTGCGCTCACGCGGTAACAGTGAATTTGAAGGCCCGGGGCCCGCTGAGGATGATTTTGTTCAACAGGTGGCAGGCGTATACGCGGAACTTCCGGTAACGGACACCTGGCAAAGCCGGTTAACGCTGTCAGAGGCCCGTGATGAGCGCGATACCCAGGCGCCCGCTTATACGTCACTTTTTGAAAGCCGCACGCGTACCGCTCAGTGGCTGAATACCCTAGCGTTTGGCCTGCATGAAGTGATCATTGGCGCTGAAATGGCCGAGGATGACCTGGGCGACAGCGAGACATCAGGCCTGAACTTCAATGAAAGCAGCCGCTACAATCGCGCTGTCTTTGCCCAGGGGCTGCTGGATTTCCATCCGCTGACGACTCAACTGAGCTTGCGCTACGATGATAACGAAGCCTTTGGCGATGAAGTTACCGGTAGCCTGGCATTCGGCTTTGCCTTTGATGACCAGCATGTGGCGCGGGCAAGCTACGGTACGGCCTTTCGGGCGCCGACCTTTAATGAGCTGTATTTCCCGTTTGCCGGGTCGAGCAACCCGGATCTCAACGCCGAATCCTCAGACACATTTGAGCTGGGTGTGCGCGGACAGTATGAGCGCTGGTTCTGGGACGCCGCCATCTACCAGACAGAGGTGGATGAGCTGATTGCGCTGGATGCTAATTTCACCCCCATCAATGTGGACAAGGCGCGCATTCAGGGCGCGGAACTGAGCCTGGGCGCCGAGCTTGGAAACTGGCTGTTTGCCGGTGCCTTGACCTACACTGACCCACAAAGCCGCAGCGGTGATAATCAGGGCAAGCGTCTGCAGCGGCGCGCCAGCCAGTCAGCAAGGCTGGATGTGGATTACCAGCTTGATGAAGTGCTATTGGGCGGTTCCTGGGTCGTCCAGGATCATCGTTACAACGATGCCGCCAATCAGCAGCGCCTGCCAGGCTATGGGCTGTTGAACCTGCGCGCAGGTTGGGAATTCGCTCCCCAGTGGTCAGTGCGCCTGACTCTGGATAACGTGCTGGATAAAACCTTTACCACCGCCCAAGGACAGGAGTTTGACCCGGTGACCTTTGCATCGACGCCGTTTGACTACATCAACGCTGGTCGCGCAGGCTTCCTCAGCGTTCATTATGGCCAGTAAACGCTTCACTAGCGCATTGTGCAGCGGGCTTGCCGGTCTTTTACTGGCTGCCTGCCTGCCGGTGAATGCTGACGCGTCCTACTGCGCCATTGATGATCTTGGCGAGCAGCTTTGCCTTGAAGCGCCAGCGCAGCGTATTGCGGCGCTATCGCCAGGCGCCACCGAACTAGCCTTTGCCGCCGGGGCTGGTGAGCAGGTGGTGGCGGTGGTAGCGCACAGTGATTATCCGCCTGAGGCCGAGAAACTGCCCTCGGTAGGTGATCATCAGCGTATCGACCTGGAGGCTTTGCTCTCCCTGCAGCCGGATCTGGTGATTGGCTGGGTCTCTGGTAATCCTCCGGCCCAGCTGGAAAAACTGGCCGCGCTGGGCTTGCCGGTTTTCTACCTAGAACCGCAGCATTTTGAAGGCATTGCCAGCGCTATTGAGCGTTTGGCAAGCCTCACGGGTAGTGAAGCACGGGGCTACCCGGCGGCGGATGACTTCCGTAACCAGATGGCAGCGCTGGAAGCGCGCTATGCCGACCTTGAACCCGTCTCCGTTTTCTATCAGGTCTGGGAAACACCGCTGATGAGTGTCAATGACGAAAACTTTATCGGCCAGATTATTACCCTGTGCGGTGGCGACAATATCATGGGCGAGCAGACTCGGCAGGTGCCGCGTCTTAACCCCGAAGTGGTCATCGCAGGGAACCCGGCCGCTATTGTCACGGGGGGTAACGGCGAAGATAACCGCGACTGGTTCGAGCATTGGCGGCAATACCCTGAGCTTTCAGCGGTTGCCAATGATCATCTCTTTCTTGTTCCGCCTTCCTTGATCCAGCGGCCCACGCCGCGCCTGGCGCAGGGAGCGCGCCTGTTATGCGAACAACTCGATACCGTCCGCCAGGCGACGCTGGTAGAGCCACCCCCGTGATGCCCCGCTTTGCACTACCGCTGATAGTGCTTGCACTGCTGGCCGTACTGGCGGTTGGCGGTGCGCTGATAGTGGGCAGTGCCACTCTGGGCGTGGAGCAGTTGGCGGCCGTGTTTGTGGGCCAGGGGGAGCCGCTGGCGCATACCCTGGTGATGGAGCTGCGCCTGCCAAGGGCGCTATCTGCCTTTGCGGTGGGCGGGCTTTTGGCAGTGGCCGGGGCCCTGATGCAGATCCTGTTGCGTAACCCGCTGGCCGACCCTTATGTACTGGGCATCTCTGGCGGTGCTGCGGTGGGGGCACTGGCGGCCATGTTGGCTGGGTTAGGTGGTGTGCTGCTGTCCGGCTCTGCCTTTGGTGGTGCCTTGCTCTCCATGCTGCTGGTGTTTGCTTTAGCGCGGGGAGAGGGCAGCTGGACGCCTTCGCGCCTGCTATTGACGGGCGTGGTTGTTGCTTCAGGCTGGGGCGCTGTGATCACGCTGTTGCTATCGCTCAGCCCCACCCAGGCCTTGCCCGGCATGCTGTTCTGGCTGATGGGGGATCTTTCCTACGCCCGAGCCCCCTGGGTGCCATTGACGCTGCTGTTGCTGGTTTGCCTACTGTTGATGCCGCTTGGCCGCCACCTGAACGTGCTGGCGCGCGGGCCCATGCAGGCCGCTGCCCTCGGAGTGGATGTCAGATGGCTTTCCTGGGGAATCTATCTGATCGCCAGCCTGTTGACCGCCACAGCCGTCACCAGTGCCGGTACTATTGGCTTTGTTGGTTTGGTGGTGCCGCATATGCTGCGCCTTATGCTGGGCAACGATCAACGTCTGATTCTGCCTGCCTGTGCGCTGAGCGGAGGCCTGCTGCTGGTTGTCGCGGATACCCTGGCGCGCAGCGTGATTGCCCCCGAGCAGCTACCGGTTGGGGTAATTACTGCGCTGCTGGGTGTGCCGATGTTTCTGCTGTTGCTCAACCGGAGCCGTTCATGACCCGTCTGGAAACCGACAACCTGGTGATCAGGGTGCCGCAGCGCGCCCCGGGCGTGCCGCTCTCCTTTCAGCTGGAGGCCGGGCAGGTGTGGGGAGTGCTGGGCCCTAACGGGGCGGGTAAAACCACGCTGTTGCATACCCTGGCCGGGCTTTTAACGCCGCGTTCAGGTCGGGTGCTTATTGATGGCGTCTGCCTTGCGCAGCTAAAGCGTGGCCAGATTGCCCGCCGTCTGGGCATGGTCTTTCAGGAGCGCCATGATGACTTTCCGGCCACAGTGATGGAAACCGCCCTGATCGGGCGGCACCCGTTTCTTTCTGCCTGGCAGCGTGAAGGCGCCGAGGATTACCGTCTGGCGGAGGCCGCCTTGCAGCGTCTGGATGCGGCTCATCTGGCCAAGCGTCTGACCAGTACGCTGTCAGGCGGTGAGCGTCAGCGGGTAGCCATGGCCACGGTACTCACCCAGAAGCCGGATATCTGGCTGGCCGATGAGCCCACCAACCATCTGGATCTGCACCACCAGAGTGCGGTAATGGCGCTACTTGCCGAGCAGGCAGCGCAGGGCGCGGCGGTGATGATGTGCCTGCATGACCTGAACCTTGCTGCCCGCTGGTGTGACCATATCCTGCTTTTATATCCCAGCGGAGAGGCCTGCTGGGGGCCAAAGGGCGAAATGCTGGTGACATCTGCCCTGGAACGGCTTTACCAGCAACGCCTGGCCAGCGTAGAGGTCGATGGCGCGCCCGTCTTTGTGCCTGTTCAGTAGTTGCCCGCTGTCATGGCCCTGGCCTTTGGCCAGGGCCATCTGCGAGCTTCTAGCGAGCTGTTATGTTTGTAACGGCAGGCGCAGCGCAATATAAGTCCCCTGGTCAGGAAGGCTTGAAAGGAGTACATCGCCATCATGGCGAAAAGCACAGACGTCAATGGTGGTCATACCCAGGCCTCGGTTTTCTCCCGGCGGCTTGGTGGTAAAGAAGGCATCAAATACATAGGGGATGTACTCGTCATCAATACCGCTGCCGTTATCCTGAACGCCGAGCAACAAGCAGGGGACACCCTGGTCGTTAAAGCCTTCAGCAACACTCAGTGTCAACATAGGATCCGGGAGGTTGGCCATGGCATCCAGGGCATTGTAAATCATCTGCATCAGGGCGCGGATGACAAAGTCACCGTCCAGGTAGGCCTGTGCAGGCGCATGAGAGGCTTCTAGCTGGGGTGTCAGGCCTTCGGGCCATTTTATGCGAGTGTGTTCCAGCGCTGATTGCATCAAACACATGGGGTCAACAATACTGGGGTTTATGGCGAAACGCCCCACGCACTGTGTCATATCATCGAGTAAGGCAGACAGGCGTTGACTGGCTTTATGCATATGCAGGCTATTGGCATGTATCGGATTGTCTACGCTTAGCAGGTGTTGATTGAGCTCGGAAAGACCGCTGATAGTGCCTAACAGATTATTGAATTCATGCGCCATGCCCGCCATCAGCGTCATCAGCATACGGACACTGTGATCGCTGGTCTGTCGCCGTTCAGGCGTCAGCTTGCAAACAGCGTTCATGCCTGTAAGCGCGGGTCGCTCCTGACGCGTCTGCATCTGCTGCCGATACCAGTGCTGAAAGGCATCAGCGTCCAACGGTCTGGCGAACAGGTAACCTTGCCCCTGCTCGCAGCCAATCGCATGCAGCCATTCGTGCTGGGCGTCGGTTTCAATACCTTCGGCCACCACGTTGCAGCCGAAACCATGGGCCAGCGCTGTCACCATGCGCGCCAAACGCTGATCGGGCGATGAGTTGATGACATCCTTGACGAAGCTACGATCAATCTTGAGCGTGTCGACAGGCAGGTTTTTCAGGTAGGAAAGAGACGAATAGCCCATCCCAAAATCATCTATAGCCACCCGCACGCCTGCCCGCTGGAGTAACCGCAGCTGTTGACATGCCTGATCCAGGTCGGCCATCAACCCCGATTCAGTGACTTCTACAGTAAGGCGTTTTGTAGCCACCCCGGCACTCTGCAGCATGCTCAACACTCTGCTGGCGAAATCGGGTTGCACCAGCTGCAACGCGGCCACGTTAACCGCCAGGTGGAAATCCTTGCTTAACCATGCCATGGATTCCCAGTCTGCCAATTGGGTAATCGCGGCCTCAAATACCCAGTGGCCGATAGCCAGAATGTCACCGCTGCGCTCTGATAGCGGAATAAACTCACTTGGGGGTACCACACCATGCACTGGGTCATTCCAGCGTAGCAGAACCTCCGCTCCTTCTACATGGCCGGTTGCCAGCACGACTTTAGGCTGGTAAGCGAGTGTGAATCCTTGGCGTGTAATGGCTGTACGCAACGCCTTCAGTAAAGATGCCTGCTGGCGGCGGTCTTCTTCCTGAATATCGCTGTAAAGCTGCCAGCGAGGCGCTGCCCCGGGTGGAGGAAGTGCCTGTGTGGCCTGTTGTACCAAACGCTCAGGCTCGAAATAGCCCCTTGATAGACTTAACCCCAGACGCGCCTTGACCGTGAGTGCCATGCCTTCGAGCTGCTGCTCCTGTTCAAAGCAGCCAAGCAGTTGCTGCGCGAAACCAATCAGTTCAGTGGTAGTGCCATGGTGGGTAACAATCACCAGTTCATTGCCACCCCACAAGCCAAGCATCTGCGTTGAAGTCAGCAACCGTTTCAGGCGCTGAGTCAAATGGCGCAGTAATCGTTTGGTGATACGGTAGCCATGCAGGCAGATGATGTCTTCCAGACCTTCCAGCGCCACAAACACCACCCCGGCACCGTGCCCTGCCAATACCTGACGGCGTAACTGGGTCAAAAGCCCACGCCGGTTGGGCAGCTCGGTGGCTGGATCAAGCTCGGTGTTACGTTTAAGTTCACGTGAGCGCTTGGCGAGTAGCTGTTCCATCGAGCGTATCTGCTGATCGCGCTGTTGGCGATATTGGGCGTGTTCGTGTACCCGGGTTAATCGATGTTGCACTTCAGCGGTGGGAAAAGGCGCACTAAGAAACTCGTGGACACCCAATAGCATAGCGGATTGATAGGTGGTGTCATCCAGTGTATGGCTGAAACCAACCAGCGCAGGCCCCAGAATATCATGGGTATTCACCCTGCCATGTAATGTACTGCTGGCGGGTGGCATTAAACGCGGTAGCAACGGAATATCAGCCTCTGCAAGCGCTGCCATATTGGCAAGGTCAAGCAGAATGATGTCAACCCTGTGCCTGGTCCTGTGCCTGGTAAGGTACGCGCGTGCGGCTTGCAAGCTGTCAACCCATGCCAGCATACCAATATCGCTCGCGTTCAGGCGCTGCCGCCATTCATCGGCAGTCCTGCCGGAAGAACTTAACAATAAGCAATTGGTTTGCACCTGTTGGGCATGTTTAGCGTTTGCTCTGGCAATCATGAGAATCTTCCTTAAATGCTCAAGTGGCTGACAGTAAAGCACCGTGGCTGGAAGGTTTTTCCAGGAGTTAGGTGTATTCCTTGTTCAAATCGTTTTGCTGAATATGGTTCTGGATGTAACTCGGCAGCTCCTCTGTGCTGTTCGCGCGTATATCCCGTTGATGGCAACAGTAGAGTGCGACTGATATCCCGACCAGCCTTGCCTCGCTCAGCGCCAGGACAGCAAGGTTCATAGAGGGTGTGAAGAAGATGCCGCCAAATAGAGCAGCGGATAGGAAAGTAGTGACCAGATGACGCCGCTGCCATTATTTGGTGATTATCTTGCTCATAACACCATGCAGAAACGATGTAGATTGTTTTCTCCGCCCATAGGAGCCATCCATACGAATCCTTAGTCTTTTTAACTTTATTTAATGTTAGCTATCCTAGCCCGGAATATTCCGGGCAATTGTCATAGATTGTGAAGATTTAGTTTTGCACCCAACTTTTCCGCTTTATTCGTAGCGGTCATTCAAGAGATGCCATCCAAGCCGTTGGGTAATGAATAACAAACGCCTAATGACTTATCCCAAGTGTCAGTCATTTAACTGGAAAAATTTTTATAATTGATGATATCAATCAATTTTCAGTGTTGAATTCACTTATAAAAATAGTGTTTAGGGTTTGTTGGCACGTAACTTGCTGATAAAAATAATTGTAAAATTAAAAAAGTATGTTTCCAGTACTGTTCTGTCACTTTAAGGAATTCTTATGTTTTTACCGCGCAAAGTTTTTTCTGTACCGGGTTTCTCTGCAATGAGTTTTCAGCATTGGCTTTGGGTGGGCTTTGCAGTGATTATTGCTCTGATGGTGGCGATCACTGCGATTGGTGTTCAGCGTGTCAATGCTATCGATGAGGCGCTGACGCGCATCAACGATGTGCATAGTGTTAAACAGCGACATGCCATTGATTTTCGCGGCAGCGTGCATGACCGTGCGATTGCCTTGCGCGATGTAGTGGGGCTGACCACCAGCAGTGCGATTCAGGAACAGCTCGACCTGATCGCGGCGTTGGAACAGGACTATGTTGCAGCAGAAGAGGCGCTTGATCGTATTTTTGCCAGCCGGAGTGACGTTACCGAGGCTGAGAGTGATGCCTATGCGCAAATCAAGCGTACGGCACAAAGCACTCAGGCAGCGGTATCCGAAGTGCTTGAGTTCCGCCTGAATAATAGACTGGCAGCCGCTCGCCTGATCCTTTATGAAGAGGCTGCTCCTGGGTTTAGCCAGTGGCTTGATGACATCAATGTGTTTATTGACCTGCAGGAAAGCCGCACGGCGATGGAAACACGTGAAACGCGCGAACTCACGGGCTCTTTCCAGACCACCATGGTCGGGCTGGTGGGGCTGGCGATTGTGATCAGTCTGGTGATTGCGGCACTGCCGGGGCGCTGGCTCAAGCGTACCCTAGGAGCAACGCCGGAAATGGTCAGGCGGCACGTGCAGACGATTGGTTCAGGCGATTTTACGACCAGAGAGCAGCGCTTTGCTGACAACAGTATTATGGCGGCGCTAGGAGAAATGACGCAGCAGCTGTCGGAGACGATCAACCGTGTTCGCTTGGCGTCCTATGAAGTTGAGGGCGATAGCTATCAGATTTCCACGAATAGCAGTGAGCTGCTAACCCGCGTTGAACAACAGGCCAGTATGCTCACCCAGTCCGCTTCTGCCATGGAGGAGTTGGGGTCTACCGTTGAGCATAACGCTGAACGGGCAAGCAAGGTCGATAAGCAGGCCAGTGAGGCCGCTGCCCTGGCTAGCGAGGGTGGTAACGTTGTTGGGCAGGTGGAATCAGCCATGCAGGAATTGAGTGCGCGCTCAAAAGAAGTGGTCACCATTGTATCGCTGATCGACAGCATTGCCTTTCAGACCAATATTCTGGCTCTTAATGCGTCGGTTGAAGCCGCACGAGCCGGTGAAGCGGGGCGTGGTTTCGCTGTGGTGGCTCAGGAAGTACAACATCTTGCCACTCGAAGTGCCGATGCCTCGCGCCAAATTAGTGCATTGATTAATACCAATCTGCAGCAAGTGGATCAAAGTGTCGCGTTGGTTAATCAGGCCAGTAGCAAGACGCATCTCGCCGTGGAGGCTATTAAAGGTGTCACTGAACTGATTGGTGAAATTAGCCAGGCAAGCGTTGAGCAGGCTCGCGCTGTACGGGAGGTGGGGCAGGCGGTCAGTCAGATGGACGGTGTTACCCAGCAAAATGCTGGTTTAGTCAAGCAAACCGCGACAACAGGTGAAGAGCTACGCATGCGCTCAAGCCAGTTGGGCGAGGCGATTGCCCACTTTGATATTGATGAGGCGATTGTGCAGCCGCGTGCACGCACACTCGCTGAAATTGAGCATCAAAAGGGCGAGGGGCATTTGCTGGCCTCTTTCTGATCAGAGACCGCAGAAGGCTCACCTCTTTCGAGCAGTGTCTGCAGAGGTGAGCCATTGTAACGGCGCCTTGTCCGTCAGGTTGAGACGTACAATCTAATGACGGAACCTAGAAAAGCGGGTTTTTAAAAGGACAGGGCATGTTGCATGGCGAAGCTTGCGCAGCGTTAATCAGCGCCCTGGTTCCGGCCAGGGAAAATTCATATGCAGCTCATGGTGCCGTGATTTTTATGGAATATTTTTCCATAAAGCGTGTGTGAGTTATGATAGGTGAATTAATCATGACATCCGCAACGATCAGGAGCTGCTATGAGCTTTTATGTTTACCTTTCCGGCGAGATTCACACCGATTGGCGTGAAGAGATTCAGCAGGGCGCAGATGCTGCCGGACTGGATATCGTCTTCACTGCGCCGGTCACCGACCACGATGCCAGCGATGCCGCAGGCGACCATCTGGGCAAACCGGCCGATGGCTTCTGGCGCGATCATCAGTCATCCAAGGTCAACGCCATTCGCACCCGTACCATGATTGAACAGGCGGACTTGGTGGTGGTGCGCTTCGGCGACAAATACAAGCAGTGGAACGCCGCTTTTGATGCGGGCTACTGCGCAGCCCTGGCCAAACCCTATATCACCCTCCACAGCGAAGAGATTGTTCATCCCCTGAAGGAAGTTGATGCCCAGGCTCAGGCATGGTGTACGACAACCGATCAGGTGGTGGAAACGCTGCGCTATGTTCTGAAAGCCTAAGCGTTAAGTGAAGAAGCCTTCATACGCGAAAATGCCAAAAACCTGGAACAGCTGATTGAACTTGCCTTCAAAGCCCAGGAAAGCATAGCGCTTTAAGAAAAGCAGCTGCCAGATGGCGGCTGTTGCGGTGAAGGAAGGAGCTTCAGCTCGCGATGATTCTCCCGATCACTCACTCCGAAGAATCGCCAGCCAGCACCTGCCTCAGATCAACTGATTGGGTCCACCTCAGTTAACAAATTGCCGCAACGATACGTCCTGTCGGCTGGCTATTATGTAGCTATTTTATAAATTCAGGTTATTCAAGGCGACCCCCCAATACCATGGCGAGAAAAATACTAAGTCTAAAGACAAAAAGGCAGATTGACGCCAAGCCCGCCGACGAAGTTGACAATCAATTCCTTAATGATCCCGAAAAACGTTTTTTAAATGGCGTCGCGATTCATCCTTCTCCACGCATTGTTTTAGCGCCTGATGCTAAGCAGCTTACTGTGCGAGCGATGGATTTGATTACGCCTATTGGGATGGGACAACGAGGGTTAATTGTTGCGCCGCCAGGCTCTGGCAAAACGACGCTGTTAAAACATATTTGCCAAGCCGTTGCAGAGGCTTACCCTGACATAAAACTATACGCCTTGCTGATTGATGAGCGCCCTGAAGAAGTGACCGACTTTAAGCGCAGTGTGTCGGCAGAGGTACATGCATCGTCGTCAGACGAAAGCTACACCCACCATGTGCGTATGGCAGATAAACTCCTTGAGACAGCGCGTAAGCAAGCCTGCGAGGGTCATAATGTGATGATTGTGATCGATTCTCTTACCAGACTTTCGCGCGTTCACAATGCTGAGCAGCGAGGTACTGGCCGTACGATGTCGGGTGGGCTGGATGCGCGGGCGATGGAAATACCACGCAAACTGTTTGGTGCCGCGCGAAAGATCGAAAACGGTGGTTCGCTCACGATTCTAGCCACCGTGCTGGTGGATACGGGAAGCCGTATGGATCAGGTGATTTTCGAGGAGTTCAAGGGCACGGGCAATATGGAACTCGTGCTATCACGCGACGTGGCCAATCAACGGATTTTTCCGGCGATTGATATTGCCAAAAGCAGTACCCGCCGAGAAGAACTGCTGATTGATGCAAAGGATATTGAAAAAGTACGTACTTTGCGCAGAGCGCTAACGCATCTTAAGCCAATAGAAGGCGTGCAGAAACTGCTTGCGCTGTTGGAGAAATACCCCACGAATGCCGAGCTGTTGGATGCTTTTTCGCCCGCTGAGTAGAGAAGAAGCTCACCCTTGTGTCCGCTTAAAAAGTGAGCTTCTTTGTTAAGACTTAACGATTGCTTTTTTTAACGTGATTCAAGTTGGAAGCAGGGACTGCTTTTTTAACCGGAAAACCGGCAATTTCTTTGCGCTCAATCGTATTTTTCAAACGCTTTTCAATTGCGCACAGGTTTTTAAAGTCACTGATGTCGACAAGAGAAATGGCTTCACCTGAGGCGCCCGCACGGCCAGTTCGGCCAATTCGGTGGATGTACTCTTCCGGTTGATAAGGTAAATCGTAATTTACCACACGGCTCAGTTCACCAATATCCAAACCCCGGGCGGCTACCCCTGTGGCCACCAGGTACTTGAGTTCGCCTGCTTTGAACTGTGCCAACACCTTTTCGCGCATGGCCTGGCTTCTGCCGCCATGAATGGAATCTGCTTCGATGCCGCGTTTTTCCAGCTGGGCAACCAGCTTGGCTGCACTGTGTTTTTTCTCGACAAAAATCAGTGCCTGATCCCACGCTTGCTCGCTGATCAAATGACTCAACAAGGCGGATTTGATGTCTTTGTCTACCGTGATTAGCCACTGTTTGATATTAGCGGCGGCGCGGATGTTCGGAGAAATGGAGATGTCAGCCGCCAGGTCGGTCATCTTGCTATCTGAAAAACCGTAGGCAAGGGCGCGAACGTCATTGGTCATGGTGGCGGTAAACAACAGGTTCTGACGGTTTTCAGGCAGGCGTACGATGATTTTGTGGATGTCATCGACAAAACCCATGTCGACCATTCTGTCGGCTTCGTCTAACACCAGCACCTGCAGTTCATCAAAGTGCAGCGCGCGCTGATGTGCCAGGTCCAGCAGTCTGCCCGGTGTGGCGACCAGTATGTCCACGCCTTCTATTAAGCGCTCTTTTTGAGGCTGGGTATCCACACCACCATAGACGGCCATAGAGGTTAAGTGCGTGTGTGTCGCATATTGAGCCACACTGGCTTCGACCTGAACCGCCAGCTCACGGGTTGGCACCAGAATCAGCGCGCGGATGCGTTTGCCGCGCAATGTTTCCGCTTTATTGAATTGTTCCAGCAGAGGCAGAACAAAGGCAGCGGTTTTGCCTGTTCCGGTTTGTGCGGTGGCAATTAGATCTTTTCCCGAAAGAATGGCAGGAATCGCTTGTTCCTGGATGGGCGTTGGTGTTTTGTAACCGAGCTCAGTAATCGCTTGAACAAGAGGACGGGATAAGCCTAGTTTTGAAAATGGCATGAGGTGCTCAGACAGAGGGTCGTAAGGTGTGTCGAAAATTAAAGATACTGCAGTATAACGGAAAAGCAGCTCATGGTAGCTGAATCGACGCCGGGAATGGCGTTCACTTGCTACGCTTACCGGGGTGAGTGATATTCGCAGCAAGGTTGCCATTCAGCCGGTAAAGGAGTACGGCACTTTGCCGCTGAATCGCGGTAGTAAGGCCTAGCTTTACTATCAGAGCCTCCAGGCTCACCTCATTCAAGCCTCATTTAATCAATGCTTTCAAGGGTGAGCCTTACGGATGTGTCTGTGCTGATCGGTTTTAGTGACGGAAGTGACGCATGCCGGTGAACACCATGGCGATACCGGCTTCGTTGGCGGCGTCGATGACTTCCTGATCGCGCATGGAACCACCAGGCTGGATCACGGCGGTAATGCCAGCAGCCGCTGCGGCATCAATGCCATCCCTGAACGGGAAGAAAGCATCCGACGCCATGACCGACCCCGGCACTGAAAGGCCTTCGTCTGCTGCCTTGATGCCAGCAATCTTGGCGGAATACACCCGGCTCATCTGTCCGGCGCCAACGCCGATCGTCTGGCCAGCCTTGGCGTAGACAATCGCATTGGATTTGACAAATTTGGCAACACGCCAGGCAAAGGCCAGGTCGCGTAGTTCCTGCTCGGTCGGGGTGCGCGCACTGACAACGCTCAGGTCGTCACGTCCGACCATGCCATCATCTGCCTGTTGAACCAGCAGGCCACCGTTGACACGTTTGAAGTCCAGTGAGGCCTGTTGACTGGCAGGCCAGTGGGCGCTGACATCCAGCAGGCGGATATTCTGCTTTTCAGCCACGATAGCAGCAGCTTCTGCGCTGATACCAGGGGCAATCAGCACTTCGACAAACTGGCGGTCGATAATGGCGCGCGCCGTGTCGGCGTCCAACGCCACATTAAAGGCAATAATGCCGCCAAAGGCACTGGTCGGGTCGGTGGCAAACGCCTTGTCGTAGGCATCCAGTGCGCTTTCGCCAACGGCAACCCCGCAGGGGTTGGCATGCTTGACGATTACACAGGCGGTTTCATCAAAGGCCTTGACGCATTCAAAGGCGGCATCGGTGTCGGCGACATTATTATAGGATAGCGGCTTGCCCTGCAGCATCTCGGCTGTTGCGACGCTGGCTTGCGTGGCATCAGGCTCGACATAGAAGGCCGCTGCCTGGTGGGGGTTTTCACCGTAGCGCATATCCTGCTTCTTGTGCAGCTGGAGGTTGAAGGTGCGCGGGAACTGCTGATCGGTATCGCTGATCTGGCGGCCGAGAAAGTCAGCAATGGCGCCATCGTAGCCTGCAGTGTGTTCAAAGGCCTTGACGGCCAGATCAAAGCGCGTGGTGGCACTGACCTGACCATCCTGGGCAGCCAGTTCGCTCATGATGCGCGGGTAATCATCGGCGTTGACGACGATGGTGGTGTAGGCATGGTTCTTGGCACAGGCGCGTACCATGGTAGGGCCGCCGATATCGATATTTTCAATCGCATCTTCCAGTGTGCAGTCTGGCTTGGCAACCGTTGCGGCAAAGGGGTAGAGGTTGACGACCACCATGTCGATCGGGGCGATATCGTTGTCGGCCATGACCACATCGTCCTGGCCGCGACGCCCGAGGATGCCACCGTGAATCTTGGGGTGCAGCGTCTTGACGCGTCCATCCATGATTTCGGGAAAACCGGTGTGCTCGGAGACTTCCTTGACCGCGATCTGGTTTTCCTGCAGCAGGCGGAAGGTGCCGCCCGTCGAAAGCAGTTCAATGCCTTGTTCGCAAAGGCCGCGAGCAAAGTCAACAATACCGGTTTTGTCTGACACGCTAAGTAAAGCGCGGCGTACAGGAGTTGCAGTTGTATCAGCCATTAGGGGTGCTCTTAAGCAGAAACGATGGATAGAAAACAGCAAGGCCCGATTCAGGGGGCATCACCTTCAAGAAGACCGTAGTGCTTTAGTTTTTTACGCAGTGTGCCACGATTCAGCCCCAGCACGGCAGCTGCGCGTGTCTGGTTGCCGTCGGTGTAAGCCAGCACGGAGGACAGCAGGGGCGCCTCGACTTCGGCCATCACCATGGCGTACAGATCGCTGGTCTCGCCGCCATCCAAATGCTCGAAATAGCGTTGCATGGAAGCTTCAACGGCTTCGCGCAGAGGCTGGGGAGGCGTATCACTTGCTCTGGCACTGGCCTCGGCAGAGGTGCCGGGCGCAGTACTGGAAGAGGTATTCGATAAAGCAGAATTGGTTGAAATAGCCGGTTCTTTCATGCGGCATGGCTTCCTTTAGCGAAGAGGCGCTCATTAGCATCATCAGCCATCGCCTTGTGGATCCATTCCAGCTGAGCGCTGGGCGAGGTCAACGCATTAAACTGGCGTTTCAGTTCTCGTATCTGAGCCGCATCAAAGCGCTCATCTGTGTCCAGGTACCAGCCAAGATGCTTGCGGGCAATACGTGGCCCCATGGTGGCCCCATAAAATTCATGCAGTGCCCCAAGATGTTCACTGAGGACATGGCCGCGTTCGCTGAGCGCTGGGGGCGCCAGCACACTGCCATATTCAAGGTAATGGCTAATCTGCTGGAAAATCCACGGATTGCCCTGGGCGGCGCGGCCAATCATGACCGCATCAGCCTGGGTGTGGCGGAGCACATCATGGGCTTTTTGCGGGCTGTTGATATCGCCATTGGCAAATACCGGTATGGACAGCCGGGATTTAATCTCGGCAATGGTGTCGTACTCGGCCTGGCCATTATAGCGCTGCTGGCGGTGGCGGCCGTGTACCGCCAGGGCCTGAATGCCGGATGCCTCGGCGAGCTTGGCGATGGTAAGCCCGTTATTGCTTTCGGCACACCAGCCGGTGCGAATCTTCAGGGTGACCGGGATTTCAACGGCTTCCACCACGGCTTCGAGAATCCGCGCAACCAGAGGCTCATCGCGCAACAGTGCAGAGCCTGCCGCCTTATTGCAGACTTTCTTGGCCGGGCAGCCCATGTTGATATCAATCACCTGGGCGCCAAGATCGGCATTCAGGCGGGCCGCCTGGGCCAGCATCTCGGCGTCGCCCCCGGCAATCTGCACGACCCTGGGGGATGGTTCGCCAGCATGGTTCATACGCTGCTGGGATTTACGGGTATGCCACAGGCTAGGGTCTGCCGTGACCATCTCACCCACTACCCAGCCTGCCCCCAAACGGCGGCAGAGCTGCCGGAAAGGCTGGTCAGTAACGCCCGCCATAGGGGCGAGAATGACCTGATTAGGCAGTTCATAGTCGCCAATGGTTGGCAGTGATGAGGTTAGAGGCATAGCATTCAGCTCATGGGTTAACCGATACGCAGCGCGTGGGGGTCAGTATGATACGCTGACTCGCCCCATGGGTGAAGGCCACTTGCAACACAATACGCCTGATTTGCTCCCGCTCAACCGGCCGAGCGTTGACCTGTCAGCCTGACCCAGCCTTCGCGCAGGGTGGGTTCATCCATCAACAAGCCCTGGGCCTGATAGGCATCGCGTACCTCTTCCGCCTGGTTGGCCAGAATGCCAGAGAGGGCAATGCGCCCTCCGGGTGCCACATGGCTGGCAATCATTCCAGCCAGTTCGACCAGCGGGCCAGCCAGGATATTGGCCGTTACCAGAGGGTAATCACCTGCGGGCAGTTGCTCTGGGTAATAAAGCGCCAGTTGTGACTCTTCTATGCTGTTACGCTGGGCATTATCACGGCTGGCCTGCAAGGCCTGAGGGTCAATATCAGTCGCATCAGCGTGGGCAGCGCCCAGTTTCAGGGCGGCAATGGCCAAAATGCCGGAGCCACAGCCCACGTCCAATACCTTGGCCTGGGCCAGTTCACCCTGCACTGCCAAGCCGTCAAGCCACTCAAGGCACAGGGCAGTGGTAGGGTGAGTGCCGGTACCAAACGCCAGGCCAGGGTCAAGAATCAGATTGACGGCATCCTGTTCGGGCGGCGCATGCCAGCTAGGCACAATCCATAGCCGCTGGCCCATCTGCAGTGGCTTGAAGTCTTCCATCCACTCGCGCTCCCAGTCACGGTCGGCGAGCAATTCATAGCTGATAGCCGGGCAGGGCTCTTCCGGGTAATGTTCAGCCCAGGCGGCCTGCAAGCGTTCAAGCATGGCATCGATGCCTTCAAGGTCATCATACAGGCCTGTCAGGATAGTATCCTGCCACAGCGGCGTTGTGCCACGCTCCGGTTCAAATACAGGGTCGTCGTGAGCATCCTGCAGGGCGATGGCGGTCGCTCCTTCATCCACCAGCAGGTCTTCGAGTAATTCTGCCTGTTCGGGCGCTACATGAGCGCTGAGTTGTAGCCAGGGCATTGAGGGTCTCCACGCGGCGGGGGAATGCTAGGGGATTCAACAGCGGATCGCTGTCTTGTCAGCGTTATTGTGGCTGAAAAGGTGGGCGGCATGCTGGGAAAGCAAAACGGGGCAGCCTTGGCCACCCCGCTGGTCAGCGTCCGATGTTGCAATCAGGAGCTGAGCTTTTTTTCCAGGTAATGAATATTGACGCCGCCCTGGCGGAAATAGCTGTCGCGCACCAGATCCTTCTGCAGGTCGATGTTGGTCTTGATACCTTCCACCAGTAGTTCATCCAGGGCATTGCGCATGCGCGTCAAGGCAATATCACGATCTGCGCCCCAGGTGATCAGCTTGCCGATCAGCGAATCGTAGTGCGGCGGCACCGTGTAGCCCGTGTACAGATGAGAATCCATACGCACGCCCAGACCACCCGGTGAGTGGTAAAGCGTGACTTTGCCAGGCGATGGCATGAAGGTGCGTGAATCTTCAGCGTTGATCCGGCACTCAAAGGCATGGCCGCTCACCTTGACATCATCCTGGGTGATCGAGAGGGGATGCCCGGAAGCAATCAGCAGCTGCTCCTTGACGATATCCACGCCGGTGACCATCTCTGTGACGGGGTGCTCAACCTGAACGCGGGTGTTCATCTCGATGAAGAAGAAATCGCCATCCTCATACAGGAATTCAAAGGTGCCAGCGCCGCGGTAGTTGATCGTCAGGCAAGCCTGCCGGCAGGCTTCCAGTACCCTGGCGCGGGATTCCGGATCAATGCCGGGGGCCGGGGCTTCTTCCAGTACCTTCTGATGACGGCGCTGCAATGAGCAGTCGCGGTCATACAGATGGATAGCGTGGCCCTGGCCGTCGGCGAGTACCTGAACTTCGACGTGACGCGGTTTTTCAAGGAATTTTTCCATGTAAACCGTGCCGTCACCAAACGCGGAATGCGCCTCGGTGCGGGTGACGTTGATGGCCGAAAGCAGGTGCGCCTCGGTGTGTACAACGCGCATCCCGCGCCCGCCGCCACCGGCGGCAGCCTTGATGATGACCGGGTAACCAATGCGCTTGGCAGTCGCCAGCAGGGTGTCTTCATCATCACCGAGCGGGCCATCTGAGCCGGGTACCGTCGGCACGCCAGCTTTTTTCATCGCCTCGATGGCGCATACCTTGTCGCCCATCAGGCGGATGGTGTCAGCGCGCGGGCCGATAAAGGTAAACCCAGAGCGCTCAACCTGTTCAGCAAAATTGGCGTTTTCGGAAAGAAAACCGTAACCCGGGTGAATCGCGCTGCAGTCGGTGACTTCTGCGGCGCTGATCAGGGCGGGAATATTGAGATAGGATTGCGCTGAGGATGCAGGGCCAATGCAGACAGCTTCGTCGGCCAGGCGCACATGCATCAGTTCGCGGTCAGCTTTGGAGTGCACTGCCACGGTCTTGATGCCCAGTTCTTTACAAGCGCGCAGAATACGCAGGGCAATTTCGCCGCGATTGGCGATGAGTACCTTGTCCAGCATGGGGAAGTCCACCCGTGTCAGAAAGAGGAGGTCAAGCGATGGAAAGCATGGGTTGATCAAACTCAACCGGCTCACCGTCCTCGACAAGAATGGCCTCGATGACGCCATCGCGATCAGCTTCGATCTGGTTCATCATCTTCATGGCTTCAACGATACAGATAGTATCGCCTTTCTTGACGCTGTCGCCGATTTCAACGAATGACTTGGAACCCGGCGCCGGGCTGCGGTAGAAAGTGCCCACCATCGGTGAGTTGACGGTAACACCGCGATAGGCAGACGCAGCGCTTTCCGGCTCAGCCTCGGCCGGGCTGGGGCTGGCTGCTGCCGGTGCAGGGGCTTGTGGAGCCTGAGGCGCATATTGGGGCATCGGGTAAGAAGCCATAGGGATGCCGTTAGGATGTCGGCTGATGCGAACCGACTCTTCACCTTCCTGAATCTCGATCTCGCTGATGTCGGATTCTTCCAATAGCTCGATCAGTTTCTTGACTTTACGGATATCCATTGACTTGTCCTACACTCGAAATATGAAAAATATGGCCTTGCTCAGCCTGATGGTAGACGCGCAACACAGCGCTTTGAATCAGGCAGACAAGGCGTAGTAAACCGGGATCAAAAAACGCCATAAACCGGCACGTTGATGAATCTTGCTTGAGAGTCGGTCAATTTATGCGACAGTTTTGATCTTGATAACCGCAAAGTTTGCCGAAAAACGACGCCATTGTCCAGCAACGCCAGCCCCAACCAGCAAGGGTCGCTTTTGCCTGAACGTTTGATGATCTTACCGCCAAATACCCTGAATGACAGGCGTTTGAGGGCAGGTCCTTCAACCTGCCAGCCAGCGGTTCAGCTCACCCAGATGCTGAGACAGCTGAGCAGCGCTGACCTCACCCTGAATGCGCGCATCGACAACTTCTTCTCCCTGGTTGAAAAACAGCAGGCTAGGCGGACCGAACAGGTCAAAGTGTTCAAGCAGTTCACGGCTGCGCTGATCCGTCTGGGTAACATCGGCCTTGATCAGTACATAGTCGTTCAAGGCAGAAGCCACCTCGGGCGTCGGGTAGACCTCGCGTTCTAACTGCTTACAGGAAATGCACCAATCGGCGGTGAAGTGAACAAATACCGGCTTGCTCTGGGCGTCCGCCTGGCTGATCGCGTTTTCGAGAGCGGCCAGGCTGTTGACGTTCTGGAAGGCCAGAGTTGGCTGCTCAGTGCTGCCTGAAGAAGCGCTGGAGGACACTTGCAGCGGACGCAGCGGGTTGCTGCCTCCCTGGGCGGCGCCAATTACCAGCGCAAGGCCCCATGCAAGCAGCAGGATGCCCAACGCCTGGCGCGCACGGCCCCAGCCCTGCGGCTGATTAAAGTTGAGCGCGCCCAGTGCCAGGGCAGTGCCGATCGCCAGGGCAGCCCATAACAGCAGCGCCACTGATGCGGGCACCAGGCGCTCAACCATCCAGATCGCAACGCCGAGCAGGAGCAGGCCAAAGGCAATCTTGACGCCTTCCATCCAGCCGCCCGAACGGGGCAACAAGGTGGCACCAAAAGTACCTACCAGCAGTAGCGGTAGCCCCATGCCCATGCCCAGGGCAAACAGGACTGCGCCCCCCAGCCAGGCGTCTCCGGTGGAGGAAATGAACACCATGGCGCCCGCCAAAGGGGCGGTGACACAGGGAGAAACCACCAGCACGGATAGCGCCCCGGCCACCGCCAGCCCCAGGGGGCCACTGCGCTGGGCGCGGGCCTGCCAGCGGTCAATACGGTTGGCAAAGCGTGGCGATAGCTGGAGGTTAAAAGCGCCAAACATGGCCAGGGCAAAGAGGCTGAAAAGGATCGCAAACACAATCAGCACAGGCGCTGATTGCAGGTGTGCCTGGAGGTTCAGCCCAGCACCAAACAGGCCCATCAGCACGCCGACCAGCGCATAGGTCAGGGCCATGCCCAGCACATAGCTGGCGGACAGCACAAAGGCGCGCGGCTTGGTCGGGTTCTGGCCGACCACGATAGACGACAGAATCGGGATCATGGGAAGCACGCAGGGCGTAAAGGTCAGCCCTAGCCCGGCAATAAAGAACAGCCCCAGCGCCAGGGGTAGGCTCGCCTCGCTGAGCAGGGTCGTAAAGCGACGGTCATCACTTTGTGCACCGCTGAAACTGTTTGCCCCTACGTTCGAGCTGACAGCATCCGGGTTGTCAGCACCTTGATTGGCAGCGCTGCCAGTAGCCTGCTGAGATGCGTTTTCCTGGGTAGCGCCTTGCGAAGTCTGCCAGTCAGCAAATGCCGCTGGCGCCTGAGACTGGACGGCCTGTAAGGAAACGGTTTCTGGCGGGTAGCAAAGCCCGGCATCGGCACAGCCCTGATACGTCAGGCGGATAGGTAAGGGGCCACCGTGAGGCGTTGCAATGGGTACCTCAAACACCAGTTGGTCGCGAAACACATAGACATCGCCGAGAAACTCGTCGGTGATAAACTGCCCCTCTGGCAGCTGCGGGGCGTCAAGCGTCGTGTTTTCGTCTGTACTTTGAACCGCAAACTGATGGCGATAAAGATAGTAATCTTCAGTGATCTCCATCCCGATATACAGCGTATCGCCATCATGCCAGGCGCTGGGTTGGAAGGCCTCCTGCACAGGCAGGAACTCCCCCTGATCGCTGGAGGAAAACCATTGCGCCTGGCTGACCTGGGGCCATAAACCGAGCGTCAGCGCCGTCAGGAGCAGGGCAGTGATAAGAAGTGATAAATGGCGAGTAAATGGCACGGAATGTCCTTGAGTCATGGCGGTCGGTGTCGCTGTGACAGCTTACCCTGGCAAAAACTCCCCGCGCAGGGGCATGCGCCTTCATGACGCGGGGTTTAATCGCTGCTTAATCCGGGTTGCAACGCAAACGGGTCGCCTTATGGCGACCCGTTGATACAACCTGTTTTTTCAAACCATAGGCAGCTTTCAGAAAGACAAACTGCTTCAGGCTTTTTTGTGGGCAGCAAAGGCTTTTTCAATCGCCTTGCGGGCGGCGTCGGCGCCTTCCCAGGATTCCACCTTGACCCACTTGCCTTTTTCGAGATCCTTGTAGTTCTCGAAGAAATGCGCAATCTGCTGGCGCAGCAGCTCAGGCAGATCAGTCACTTCCTGAACGTCATCGTACAAGGAGGACAGCTTGGCGTGGGGAACGCAGACCAGCTTGGCATCTTCGCCTGCTTCATCGGTCATGTTGAGAACACCCACCGGGCGAGCACGGATAATGCTGCCTGGTTCTACCGGGTAAGGTGTCACTACCAGGGCGTCAATAGGATCGCCGTCGTCAGCCAGGGTGTGCGGAATAAACCCATAGTTGGCCGGATAAAACATCGGGGTAGCCATGAAACGGTCAACCATCAAGGCGCCCATGTCCTTGTCGATTTCGTATTTGACAGGAGCGTGGTTGGCCGGGATTTCAATTGCCACGTAAACGTCGTTGGGCAGATCCTTACCGGCGGGGATGTTATCAAAGTTCATCTTGGTTTCCTTGGTGGTACAGAGTCGCGCAGGATTATAACGTCTATAAGACTTAATGGGGGCGATTATACGAATATGGGCGCGCAATTACCAATGCGACCTAGGTTTCTTACACCTAGGTCGGTGGCCTGGGTTTAGGTGTATAAAGATCAGCGGTGTATCATGCGCTTATGAAGATGATGATTCAGGTTAGCCGATCAAGGAGGCGCACTTGGCCAAAGCTCAACTGCTGATAAGTTATGGTCAAGCCTTTGTTGCGCCTGACCGACGCGAACATCGCAGCTCCATGTCAGTGCGCATTCCAGAAGAACCCTTGCTACAGGCCAAGGGCGGCTGTGCGATTATCAGCGATTCAGTGGCGCGCAACAGCCTCGCCAAGCAGGCTGGAGACCTGAGTGTGCGTGGATTTCTGGCTGATTACTTCTCAACCCCCGACCATTGGGATACCAAGGTATCCGCTACTCGTGTGCTAAGGGCCTTGAACAGCTGGTGTTACAGTCAAAGCCAGCATGTGCGTAATGGTAGTTTTGTTTCGTCGTTATCGGCACTGGTGCTGCGCCACCGGGAAGGGCATCTTTTCCATATGGGCGATACCCTGGTCTTTCGCTTGCGCGGCGCCGAGTTCGAGCAGCTTTCCCGTGATCATGTGACGGATCTGGGCGGTTACCGCTACCCCTCGCGGGCACTCGGCCTGGATGGCAGCCTGGATATTGATTACACCCCGCTGGCGCTGAAACAGGGCGACCTTTTCCTGTTTACCACCCAGGCCGTCGGCGGCACCCTGTTACCGTCTGATTATGTCCGCCTGATCCGCCAGGACGCCAGCGATCTGGATGCTGCCTGTGAACGCCTGGCCGATGAAGCCAAGGCACGCGCTCAGGAGCGTGGCTATGGGGGAGAGCAATTCTGTTTTCAGCTGGTGCGCATTGATGAGTTGCCGGATGAAGTCAATGACCATCCTGGGCGTGTGTATGGCGATTTGCCCATCCCCCCTGAGCTTTCGCCCGGCGAGCGTTTTGATGGCTTTGAAATACTCAGTGTGCTGTCGCGCACGGCGCAATCGCGGGTCTACCATGTGCGCGATGTGCATAGCCAGCGCGAAATGGTGATGAAGGCGCCAAGCCCAGAGTTATCATTGCGCAATGCCTATCTGGAGCATTTCCTGCTGCAGCAGTGGGTCGTTGAACGGGTCAATTCCCCCTATGTCGTCAAGGTGATGGAGCCTTCGCGGCCTCGCCGCTACCTGTATTACCTGATGGCTTATGTGGCAGGTGAGACGCTTCAGTCCTGGGCGGAACGTCACCCCCAGGCAAGCCTGAACCAGCGGCTTGAAATTGCCAATCAGCTGGGCAAGGCGGTGCAGGCGCTGCATCATCGGGATATACTCCACCAGCAGATCACCCCGGAAAATATCCTGATTGACCCCCATGGCAAACTGGTGCTGGCAGATTTCAGCGCCTGCCATGTGCGCGAGGCGGATGGCCACCGCCATTCCGGCGAACTGCTTGCCCAAGTGGGTTTCGGCCCTCATACCGCGCCTGAATATGCGTTGGGTGATAGCGTCGGGCGGCGCAGTGATCAATATTCGCTGGCATCGACAACCTACTGGTTGCTGACCGGCCAGCTGCCTTATCAGTTAACCCCGGACAAGCTACGCAGCCATACCGATCTGGAAGGGCTTATCTATCGCAGTGCCCGAGCGGCTAACCCGGAAATTTCTGTGGATCTTGACGATGCATTGCGTCGTGCCCTCGACCCACAGCGGGCCCTGAGGTTTCGGCGCATGTCGGAATTCCTGCGTGCCTTGCGTTTGCCTTTAGGGCGCGTGAGACGGGAGAATCGCCAGGATTCACGGCGTTTCTGGCAGGGCGTGGCGGGTATTCTGCTGTTGCTGCTGGTACTTTCCTGGCTGTTGCGTTAGAAACACTGAACTCTAGATTCTAAGCTTTAAACAAACAGGCCGGGCTAAATGCCCGGCCGTTAGTCTTTGCTATGGTCGCTGAAAAAAGCGGGTGCCCTAGAGCGTAAACACCGGCAGGCGTTTTTCGGCCTTGGCCAGCTTGAGTTTGGCTACCCTGGGCAAGCCGTTTTCAAACGGCGGGAAATCCTCGCCCTGAATCAGCGGAGAGAGGTAATTGCGGCAGGTCTGGGTAATGGCAAAACCGTCGTCACTGATGAAGTCACGCGGCATGAATTTTTCCTGATTGGCGATATCTTTCAACGGTGCCGAAATCACATCCCACTGATAGGGCGTATCGGCGACGCGGCGAATCGCCGGCATCATGGCGTTTTTACCTGCCAATGCCAGGGTGACCGCTTCGCGACCCACCGCATAGGCCTGTTCAACGTCGGTTTTTGAAGCCAGGTGGCGCGCAGCGCGCTGGAGGTAATCCGCCACAGCCCAGTGGTATTTGTAGCCCAGATCCTGCTTGACCATACCCGCCAGGGTAGGCGCGACGCCGCCCAGCTGGCGGTGGCCAAAGGCGTCGGTGTTGCCAGCGTCGGCCAGGAAGGTGCCATCTTCATAGCGCGCGCCTTCGGAAACGACAATCACGCAGTAGCCGTAATCCTTCACGCATTTATCCACCCGTGCCATCACGGCAGCGCGGTCAAAGGCAACTTCCGGGAAGATGATCAGGTGAGGTGGCTCGCCTTCACCCTCTCCGGCCAGGCCACCGGCAGCGGCGATCCAGCCCGCATGGCGGCCCATGACCTCAAGCACGAATACCTTGGTGGAGGTGGCGCACATCGAGGCGATATCCAGCGAGGCTTCCAGGGTTGAAGTGGCAATATACTTGGCGACGCTGCCAAAGCCTGGGCTGTTGTCGGTAATCGGCAGATCATTATCGACGGTCTTGGGCACATGGATGGCGGTCAGCGGGTAGCCGAGTTTTTCGGAAAGCTGTGACACCTTCAGGCAGGTATCGGCGCTGTCGCCGCCACCATTGTAGAAGAAGTAGCGAATATCATGAGCCTTGAAGACTTCGATCAGCCGCTCGTACTGGGTACGGTGGGTTTCGATATCCTTGAGCTTGTAACGGCAGGAGCCAAAGGCACCCCCCGGCGTATGACGCAAGGCCGTCACGGCCTCTTCACTTTCCTGCGTGACATCAATCAGATCTTCGGTCAGGGCACCGATAATGCCGTTATGGCCGGCGTAGATCTTGTTGATGTGCTCGGGGGCTTCACGGCAGGCTTCAATGACGCCGCAGGCGCTGGCGTTGATGACGGCGGTGACGCCTCCGGACTGGGCATAAAAGGCATTGTGCTGGGCCATGGAAACGCTTTCTCTCCTGAAAGGGGGCTTTGACTGAACTGCATCATGCGCATGAATACCGAGGAAAACGTGGGTTTTCCCAGGCATCTGCTGTCAGCGGTTGACGAAGTTTAGCGTAAAGGGCCTGAGCCTGCATCCGCTCGATACATCTGGCTCAATCCTCATTGTCATCCATGGCCTGTTCGCGCACGGCCAGCTGCCAGCCGCCAAGATCCTTATAGCGGTTGACCATGGCACAGAACAGCTCTGCGGTGCGTTCGGTATCATAACGAGCCGAATGGGCCGCCTTGTTGTCGAACTCGATACCGGCAGCGCGACAGGCGCGGGCGAGTACCGTCTGGCCATAGACCAGCCCAGCGAGGGTTGCCGTGTCAAAGCTGGAAAATGGATGAAAGGGGTTGCGCTTGATGCCGCAACGGTTGGCTGCCGCATTCAGAAAGCCATGATCAAAGGCGGCATTGTGCCCCACCAGTATCGCCCGGGTGCAGCCATGTGCCTTGATGGCCTTGCGGATGGGGCGAAAAATTTCCCCCAAGGCTTCTTCTTCGCTCAAGGCAACCTGGCGGCGCAGTGGGTCATCCAGACGAATGCCGGTAAAATCCAGCGCTGACTGCTCGACATTCGCCCCTTCAAACGGGTGGAGGTGATAGGCATAGGTAGCGTCAGGCAGCAGATTACCTTCCGGGTCCATGGTCAGGGTAACGGCCGCAATCTCCAGTACCGCATCGCGTTCGGCGTTGAATCCGCCGGTTTCAAGATCCACCACAACCGGCAGATAACTGCGAAAACGCTGGGCCATCAAATCGCGGGCAATTGCCTCGCTCATGCAGCTCTCCTTGGTAGCGAGTCAGTGGTGCTCAGTGCCACTGATAAATGTATGGTCAGTTACTTTGTTGAGTAGCCGGATTCTATCAGCTTTCATTGACAGTCGTCGCTGCCTGGGTATTCGTTGACTGCGCAGAGCGCTATACTCTGTGTTTTGAACGCAACGCCAAGACGCTGCGCTTTTATCAGTGAGCTTTTTTTGATCAGCAAGGAGTCAAGAATGTCCGATGTCAAGAAGGTGGTTCTGGCCTATTCCGGCGGCCTGGATACATCTGTAATTGTCAAGTGGTTACAAGAAACCTACCACTGCGAGGTGGTGACCTTTACCGCCGACATCGGTCAAGGTGAAGAAGTCGAGCCTGCCCGTACCAAGGCGCAGGCGCTGGGTGTGAAAGAAATCTACATTGAAGATCTGCGCGAAGAGTTTGTGCGCGACTATGTCTTCCCGATGTTCCGCGCCAATACGATTTACGAAGGCGAATATCTGCTGGGCACCTCTATTGCGCGTCCGCTGATTGCCAAGCGGTTGATCGAAATTGCCAACGAAACCGGCGCCGATGCCATTTCCCACGGGGCGACCGGCAAAGGTAACGATCAGGTGCGTTTCGAGCTGGGCGGCTATGCGCTCAAGCCGGGCGTCAAGGTCATTGCACCCTGGCGTGAGTGGGATCTCACTTCCCGTGAAAAGCTGATGGCCTACTGTGAAGAGCATGATATTCCGGTAGATTTCTCCAGCAAGAAGAAAAAATCGCCGTACTCCATGGATGCCAACCTGCTGCATATTTCCTATGAAGGCGGCATTCTTGAAGACCCCTGGGCCGAAGCAGAAGAAGACATGTGGCGCTGGAGCGTGTCTCCCGAGGCCGCGCCGGAGACGCCCACTTACGTTGAGCTGACCTTTGATCAGGGCGACATCGTGGCGATTGACGGTCAGGCCATGAAACCCCATGCAGTGCTGGAAACCCTCAACAAGATGGGTGGTGACAACGGTATTGGCCGTCTGGATATCGTTGAGAACCGCTACGTTGGCATGAAGTCGCGGGGCTGTTATGAAACACCGGGGGGCACCATCATGCTGCGCGCCCACCGTGCGATCGAATCGTTGACTCTGGATCGTGAAGAAGCGCACCTGAAAGACCAGCTGATGCCCAAGTACGCCGAAGTGATCTATAACGGCTACTGGTGGAGCCCGGAGCGTCGCATGCTGCAAGCCGCCATTGACGAAACCCAGAAAAACGTCGGTGGTGTTGTACGCATGAAACTCTACAAGGGCAACGCCACCGTGGTTGGCCGCAAGTCGGACGCATCGCTGTTTGATGAATCGATTGCTACCTTCGAGGACGATGCGGGCGCTTACGACCAGAAAGATGCAGAAGGCTTTATCAAGCTGAATGCCCTGCGTCTGCGGATTGCGGCCGGTAAGGGTCGCCAGCAGAGCTAACCTGTCAATGCGTGCGGCAGCAGTGTGCTGCCGCCGCTTGCCATTCAAGGAGTCGGTATGCTGAAAAAGCTGCTTTCAGGCCTGTTCAGTGCAGGTGACGGTGAAGCCAACAGCCGAGCAAAAGCTGCTGAGGCGATTGAGTATGCGGGCTATCTGATCATATCCGAACCGGATGTGCAGAGCGGTCAGTATCGGGTGAGTGGTGTGATTCAGCAGCGGCTTGACGAGGGTAAATTGCGTGAACACCGCTTTGAACGTTCGGATATGCTGCCAAGCCGTGATGCCTGCGATGAAATGATGGTCACCAAGGCCAAACGTTACATCGAGGAAGTAGGCGACGCCATGTTTGAACCCGACCCCCGCCAGCAAGCGGCGGACGACTCGAGCGCCTGACCCCCTTATGCACTGGTTGCACCGTGCCTCGCCATGGCGCTGTCTGTTTGAGCCGCCATTTGACCCTGAGGTCGGTGAACAACGCCTGATGGAACCCCTGCAGCGCGTGCTTTCGGCTGCACCTGCGAATTTATCCTCTGCCTATCAGTGGCAACGCCAGTGGGTAGAGGTACTGATCCGTTATGACCTTCCTGCCTGGCGTATCAGCCAGCTGATCAGTGATTACAATGCCTGGCTGTATCGCCGGGCGATTGATGAATCCCTCGAAGAAATGACCAGCCAGGGCTGGGGCCCTGTACCGGTACGCTACTGTGTGCTGGTACTGGGTTCCGGTGCCCGTGATGAAAGCCTGTTGGGCCCTGATCAGGATAATGCCCTGATCATTGAAGACTATCCGGACAGCCGTCAGCGTGATATCGACGGCTATTTCCAGGCCCTGGGGGAAGGGTTTACCCGACGTCTGGATGAAGCGGGTATTCCGCTGTGCCAGGGGCACGTCATGGCCCGCTGGCCAATGTGGCGAAAACGCCTGAGCGAGTGGCAGACCCAGTTGGAACTGTGGACACAGGACAGGCAGGTCAAACGGGTTCAGCAAACCAATATCCTGCTGGATTTCAACCCCGTTCACGGTGATCGCTGGCTGGCGGATGATCTGGCCAAGTCCGTGACGCAGATACTGCCCACCCGCGCCTTATTCATGGATGAAATGGCCGCCCTGCTGGATGAGTTGCCGGTAGCGCTGAATCGCCGTGGACGGCTGGCCAACACCTCAACTCAGGAAGGGCCTTTTGAGCAGGCCATTGATCTCAAGCGCCAGGGGTTGATGCCGCTGGTCAGCGCGGTGCGTCTGCTGGCGGTGCATCAGCGCTGTAAGGAAGTATCAACCCGCCGCCGATTGCTGGCTCTTGGGGTAGCACCCGGCTGTCTACTCAGCCTTGGTGAGGCTGAAAGCGTACTGGCGACTTTCCAGCGTTTGCAGCAGCTGATGTTTGATCAGCAATGCCACCAGATGGCCATCGGGTTGACGGCAGACAGTTGGCTGGACCTTGCTCGCCTGCGGGCCGATCAGGTGCATATGCTGGTGTATGACCTGCAGACGGTTCGGCGTTTTGTTAGCTGGGTGCAGACTCAGGTGCGTAGCAGCCGCCGAGTAAACTGAGCACCTTTCTACTGGGCCTGTTCAGGCGCTTCGGGCAGTTCCATGATCAGGCAGGCGCCGCCCAGGTTAGGGGCATCTTCCACCCATAGCCGCCCGCCCAGATGGGCGACTATGCCCCGGCTGATGGGGAGACCCAGGCCGCTGCCTTTGGGCCTGCCACGCGGCACTTCACCCTGTTCCTGAATCTGGTGGAACTTCTCAAAGACTCTTTCCCGCTCGTCTTCGCTGATCCCTTTACCGTTATCCTCAACGCTGAGCCGATAATGACGTTTGTGGCGATAGAGACGCAGGCGCACTTTGGGCTGATCGGTATCGGCAAACTTGCCGGCATTGTCGAGCAGGTTGATGATGACCTGCTCCAGACGGTCTTCATCACCAATAATGATGGCGGGTTCGACGTCTATGGCGCTATCGAGGGCGATGCCACGGTTTTCCTGCAGGCGGGAAATAGCATCCACGCTGCGCTGGGCCACCTGGGCCAGGTCAAGCGGCTTGGGGTCAAGCGTCAAGCGGCCGCTTTCCAGCCGGGCCAGGTCGAGAATTTCCTCTATCAGGCGTGAAAGACGCTGGCTTTCATGGACGATAACGCCAAGAAAATGCTGGCGTTTGTGTTCAGGCAGGTTGTCACCGTCACGCAGTATCTCGGCAAAGGCGCGAATGGAGGTCAGCGGTGTGCGCAGTTCATGGCTGACCATGGCGACAAATTCATCCTTGAGGCGGTCAAGCTCGCGCAGGCGTTCGTTGGCACTGCGTAATTCTTCGCCAATGCGCGCCAGCTCATCAGATTTCTGTTCCAGGCGGCGGTTATATTCCAGGGTTTGCGACGTGGTGTCGAGAATGCTCAGTAAACCTTCAAGATCCAGCGCTTCGCCACGTACCACCGAATTGATCAGCACTCTGGCGGAGGCGCTGCCCAGCGAACCGGCCAGGGCCTGTTCCGCACTGGTCACCAGCGCGTGGGAGGCGATCTGGTCGGCAGCGTCCTGGGATTCAGCGATATCCGCAAATACCCGCTGGGTGGCCGCTGCGCCCAGATAGCGCGCCAGCAGGTCGCGCAGTTCCCCCTGGGTGGTTTGCCCCCGCCACAGGGTGGTGCCTTGCAGGTTGGGGTGCATGGCTTCGGTAAACAGCGCCGCCTGGGTCTGTTCCAGCGGCGTGGGGCGGCTGAACAGTGACGCGCCGACCAGCAGACCGACGTTGGCCAGCATGCTCCACAGCAGCGCATGGGTATAGATATCCCAGCCCTGCAGGCCAAACAGCGCATAGGGCTTGAGCCATTCAATGCCCCAGGGCCCCTGTTCAATCAGCGCCATGTCCCACCAGCCGGATTGCGCAAAGCCGGGCAACAGCAGGGTATACCCCCAGACGCCAAACCCGGCGATCAGCCCAAGCATGGCACCCAGGCGTGAGGCACCGCGCCAGTAAAGGCCAATCAGTAGGGCGGGCGCAAACTGCGCCACGCCAGCAAAGGAGACGAGCCCTATGGTCACCAGGCTGTAGGCGTCCCCCATCAAGGCGTGATAAAGATAACCCAGCAGCAACAGCAGTACGATGGCAACCCGGCGAATGCCCAGCAGCCAGCCCGCCAGTTGGCCGGGCTGGCTGGCGTGCAAAAACCTGAAACGCAGCAACAGCGGCATGATCAGTTGGTTGCTGACCATGGTAGATAGAGCAATGGTTTCGACAATCACCATGCCGGTGGCGGCTGATAGCCCGCCGATAAACACAAACAGCGGCAAGCCTTCAGCGCCCGCTGAAAGCGGCAGGGTCAGCACAAAGCTATCTGGGTCGCCGGCCACATCGCCAAGCAGCAGGCCCGCCAGTGCTATCGGCACCACAAACAGGTTGATCAACAAAAGGTAAATAGGAAACAACCAACTGGCCCGTGTTAGGTGATGTTCATCGACGTTTTCCACCACCAGCACCTGAAACTGGCGGGGCAGGGTCAGAAACGCCAGAAACGCCAGAATCAGCATGCCTACCCAGCCAGTGGTTCCGCCGGGCACTTGATCCAGGCGCAGGGTATCCGCCAGATCAGGGCTAAGCGCGACCTGTTGAAACAGATCCTGGGGGCCGGCAAACAGCACAAACACCACAAAAACGCCGACACTCATGAAGGCCACCAGCTTGACCAGGGATTCCAGGGCAATTGCTGCCACCATGCCTTCATGACGCTCGCTGGCATCCAGATGGCGGGTGCCAAACAGGATGATAAACACCGCCAGCACCAGCGCCACCCACAGTGATTTATCCAACCAGAAACCTTCATTCGCCAGGCTGGCATCGGGTGAGTCGGGGTAGTTGATCAGCACAGCATGGCTGACCGTGATAGCCTTGAGCTGGAGGGCAATATACGGCGTGATGGTAATCAATGCCATCAAGGCAACCAGTGCCCCCAGGCCAGAGCTCTTGCCGTAGCGGGCGCTGATAAAGTCTGCAATGGAGGTGATACGTTGGCGCGCGGCAATCCGCACCATTTTGCGCAACAGAAAGGGAGCGGTGAGCATGGCCAGGGTTGGCCCCAGGTAGATCAGCAGGAAGCTCGGCCCGTATTCCGCCGCCCGCCCAACGCTGCCGTAAAATGTCCAGGCGGTGCAGTAAACCGCAATTGACAGGGCATAGACGCTGGGGGAGCCGATGATAGACTTACCTTGTTCGGCTCGCCTGTCGCCCCAGGCAGCAACAACAAACAGCAGTGCGAGATAGCTGAATGCAGCGCCGAGGATGACAAGGTCAGTGCGCATGGCGTTAGTGCCCCTTGCTGCCTTCCATCAGCCAGGCGGTCAGGCCAATCACACCGGCCCAGGCAATGAAAAGGTATAGGGTAAGGCTGGCCCAGCCGGGTAGGCGGTCCACCGCTGTCAACAGCGGTGGGCTGAATAGCACCACCATCAGCAATGTTAACGCCATAAGGCGCTCATTACGTCGGGAGCTTTGAGCAAAGGGCTTCATCAGGCACTTCCATCGGCTTTATCAAAGGCATTGGCTTGCAGGGCAAGCAGTTTTTCCAGGGTGTCGATCCCGCGCGCCTCCAGGCGCGGCAATAGTGCTAGCCACAGTTCTGCGGTGACCCGGGCATCCCCCAGGGCGGTATGCCGGGTGCCGGGGGGAAAGGCCAGGTGGTAGCGCACGGCCAGGCTGTCGAGGTCATGGCCGTCAATAGCTTCATCGAGTGCCCGGGAAATCAGCAGCGTGTCGAGCACCGGCAGGTCAAAATCGACGCCGTGATGACTGATCGCCAGCATATCAAAAGACGCATTATGGGCCAGCAGCACCGCATCACCCACGTACTGGCGGAAGCGGTTGAGGATAATATCCAGCGGCGGGGCGCCTGCCACGTCGGCATCGGTCAGGCCGTGAATGGCCGTGCTGGCGGCGGGTATAGGCCGTTTGGGGTCAACCTTGTAATCAAAGGTTTCGCTGGCTAGCAGGCGGGCATTCACTACCCGGCAGGCGCCAACACTGATGACGGTATCTCCCCGGCGCAGCTCAAGGCCGGTAGTTTCGGTATCAAAGGCAACCACTTCCAGGCTGCGCAGTGCCCGATTGGCCAGTGCTTCATCCGGGTGCGGCAGGTCGGCAATCCCGAAATCGTGGAATTCCGGCCGTGGCGGCATCGCCTCACGGGGCGCGCCAACCCGCTCGGTGGCGGGCAGGGGTAAACGGATGCGCGAATAGCCGCTGCCTTCATCGGCCAGGCTCCAGGTATCGCTGGCGTGTTGGCGCAGTACATCAGCAACAGTAGGGGAGAGCGGCAGCACCTCCAGGCGCTGGCGGTGCCATTCGGCCAGTTCGCGCTCCGGAAGAGGGTCACCTTTCCAGATGAAATCCAGATAGACCCGTTTGTTGCCCAGGCAGACCTCGCCCTCAAAACCGCTTTCGGGCAAATAGGCGCTGAGGTGCTGGATCAGCGAGGCCATCAGGGCAATCAGCGCTGGTGCATCGCCCTTGAACCAGGCGGGCATGCCAATCGGCGTGATCAGACGGTGCTCCGGGTCAAGCCGTTCATCAAGAGCCTGCCAGAAGTCGTTCGACCACATGGGTGACAGGCGCTCGCCCTGATGCTGCATGTCATCCAGCAATTGGCCGATACGGGCGACGTTATCGCCCAGGGTGGTGCCTTCAGACTGAATCACCCCTTCCAGGCGCTCGCACAGCCCGGCGCTGCGGTCACCCTGTTGGCGCAGCTGAATCAGCGCGTCGGCGGCACTGATCAGGCTGGCAGTGTGCTGGCGCAGGGGTGTCAACATGGCCGCCAGGTCGGCGCGCACGCCCATTTCGTTTGACCAGGAGGCGGTGGCATCAGTGAAGGTCAGCAGGGTCTCGCCCTCGCTGCCCGGCACCCGGCGCAGCAAAATCTTCAGCCAGCGCTGATCACACGGGGCCAGCAGCTCACGGGGCGAGCCATCCTGAGGTAGTTGAGACATGGCCTGTTGCAGGCTGGGGCTGGGCACCAGGGCTTCCAGGCGTTTACCCAGCCCCAGGCCATCCTGATCATGGAAAAAATCTTCGGCGGCCTGATTGAACAGCATGACGCGGCGATGCTGGTCACACAGCAGCAAGGGCGTTTCAAGTACCTGCAGCAGGGTTTCCAGCTCCTGGCGGATACGCGCGGCACTGCGCGCGCCCTCAGTGTGGGCAGTGGCCAGACGGCTGCGATCAGCCTGCCAGCTTTCGTGTACCCGACGCAGATCTGGCCCGAGGCCTTTCAGCCAGCCTTCCGGCGGGTGTTCATCGCGGGCATCCGGGTTGGCCACCAGCCTGGCCAGCTGAACTTGCAGGTGACGCAAGGGTGTAAACAGCATCCGTTCCAGCAACAGGCCGACCAGAAAGATGGTGGCGCCACCGGAAAAACTGCCCAGCCACAGCACCCAGCGCTGCCATCCTTGGGGGGCCAGCTGGGCATCCAGCAGGGCCGCAAAAATGGCGCCACCCAGAAAACTGATGCCGCTAAGCAACAGCCACAAGCCGATCAGGCGCTGGCGCTTGGGCAGCCCGCGCCGATTCATGAGGCCTCCTCGCCAATCAACTGGCGCACTTTCTCAACCAGTGCCTGGGTGGAAAAAGGTTTGGTAATGTAGTCATCAGCGCCCATGGCCATGCCTTTTTCGCGCTCGACCTCACGGCCATGGGCGGTCAGCATGATGATGGGTAAACGTTCGGTTGTCGCCTGAGCGCGCAGCTGCTCAAGGACGTCAAAGCCGCTGATACCCGGCAGGCTGATATCCAGAAGGATCAAATCTGGTGTGGTGCTTTCCACGCACGCGAGGGCTTGCTCGCCGTCCTCTGCTGTCGTGACTTTGTAGCCTGCCTGTTCCATCAGAAATTCCAGCGACAGAACAATGTTGGGCTCGTCATCGACTACCAGGATATTGGCCATGTGACTCTCCCGAGATACTGAGTGGCGTTGTTATTGATGGTTGTTATTGATGTTAGCGCTCCAGGCTGATTTTATCGCCTTTTGCTTTAAGTGTATGGGTAGCCTCAGATAAGGCAAAGACGACCTTGGCCGAATGCTGCTAAAGTAGCTGCCGCCATCTCATCGCTAACTGCTGCACTGATTACCCTGGAGAATCCCCCATGCGTGCGTTATTGCTGTCTGCCTATGCGGCAGTAAGCCATCAATTCTGGGCTGAACAGGTGATGGCGCATACCGATGCCGAGTGGACGACTCTTACCTTGCCGCCACGCCATTTCAGCTGGCGAGTGCGCGGTAACCCACTGACCTGGGCGCTCAAGGAGCATGCAACACTCGACCAGCCCTATGATCTGGTGCTGGCGACGTCAATGGTGGATCTTGCCACGCTGATCGGCCTTTATCCTGGCCTGGGCAGTGCCAGAAAGGTGGTGTACTTCCATGAAAATCAGTTTGCCTACCCGGAATCTGCCCAACAAGTGTCCTTGGTAGAAGCCAGGATGGTTAACCTTTATTCGGCGTTGGCGGCGGATGAGGTGGTATTTAACAGCGCTTATAATCGGGACTCCTTTGTCGACGGTGCGCGCGCCTTTTTGAAAAAGATGCCTGAAAATCTGCCTGCCGCTGCGCGCCTGGAAACGCTGAGAAACAACGCGCATATTCTGCCCGTGCCGATTCGCCCGCTATCTTCGTCTTTTATACCGTTATCTTGCAAGGCGCCTAATATTAACAAGCCAACTCGCATTATCTGGAACCACCGTTGGGAATACGATAAGAACCCGCAGGATTTCTTTACTGCGCTGTATGCCCTTAGTGATCAGGGTATACCTTTTGAGCTGGCCGTCATGGGGCAGCAGTTCCGCCAGTCGCCCGAGGTGTTTGAGCAGGCCAGAGAGCGGCTCGACACGCATATCATTGCCTGGGGGGCTCAGCCGGAAAGTGACTATAAAGCGCTGTTGAGTGAAGGGGGGATTGTCGTGTCGACCACCTGGCATGAATTTCAGGGGCTGGCCATTATGGAGGCTGCCCAGCGGGGTGTACTGCCCCTGGTGCCGGATCGGCTGTGCTTTCCGGAACTCTATCCGCCCGAGTATCGCTATGACGGCTGTGTGGAAGGCTTGCAGCACAGGTTGCAGACTTGGCTGACAGACCCGGCAACACGTCCGCCATCGCTTTCCACCGAGCGCTGGGAATGGCCCCAGTGGCAGGCTCCTTATCAGGCACTGCTAGGCGTCTAGCTCGGTTTTTTCCTTGAACTCACACAGATCTTCAATGATGCAGCTGCCGCAGCGAGGTTTGCGGGCCACACAGGTATAGCGGCCGTGCAGGATCAGCCAGTGATGGGCATCCTGCTTGAATTCCCGAGGCATATGGCGAATCAGCTTTTTTTCGACCTCAACCACATCCTTGCCCTTGGCGATGCCGGTGCGGTTGGACACCCGGAAAATATGCGTATCAACCGCCATGGTCGGCTGGCCAAAGGCGGTATTGAGAATCACGTTGGCGGTTTTACGCCCAACGCCGGGTAGGGCTTCAAGAGCCTTACGCGTCTTGGGAACCTCGCCGCCATGCTGATTGACCAGCAGGTGACAGGTCTTCATCAGGTTTTCAGCCTTGGTGTTGTAAAGGCCAATGGTCTTGATATGGTCTTTCAGACCATCAATGCCCAGATCAATGATCGCCTGTGGCGTATTGGCTACCGGAAACAGCCGCGCTGTGGCTTTATTGACCCCGACATCAGTAGCTTGGGCCGAGAGCAGAACCGCTGCCAGCAGTTCAAACGGCGATGACCAGTTAAGCTCGGTGGTCGGGTGGGGATTCTCAGCTCGCAACCGAGCAAAGATCTGATAGCGTTTGTTAGCGTTCATATTATTCCTTGGCAGTCTGTTCCAGTGTGCGTCTTGCCTCATCCAGCATTCGCTCGGCATCAGGAAGCTGTGCCCGTGCGGTGGCTTCGGCCTTGGCATCCTCGCGGCGCTGGGCGCTCTCCAGCTGCTGTTGCACCCGCTTGAGAGCCTGTTCAGCGGCTTTTACTGCCATTTGCCGCTGGCGCTGTGCGGTGGTGCTTGCGCTGCGCGATGCACGTGAGCGCTGTTGAATTGCGCGCTTCTGACGCTCGCGGCGTTTCTCGCGCTGCTCCCGGGCCAGGCGCTGGTTACGGGCGGTGAACCGTGCGCGCCCCTTGGCGGCACGGCGAGCCAGGTAATTATCCTGCGCGGCTGGGCTTTCAGCCGCTTGCCACTGTGGGTGCGGGAGCAGGTCGATGCAGTCTACCGGGCACGGAGCCACGCACAGCTCGCAGCCGGTACATTCGTCAATGATCACCGTATGCATGCGTTTTGATGCACCGAGGATGGCATCCACCGGGCAAGCCTGGATGCACTTGGTGCAGCCGATGCATTCAGCCTCGCGAATATAGGCTGCCAGTGGCGGCTGGGCAGGCTGTTCGAGAGGCAATGCAGGCCGACCCGTCAGCTCAGCCAATTGCTCAACGGTGGCCTGGCCACCGGGCGGGCAGCGGTTGATCGCTTCGCCGGCGGCGATGGCCTCTGCGTAGGGACGACACCCTGGCTGCCCGCACTTGCCGCACTGGGTCTGGGGCAGCAGGGCATCAACGGCTTCGATTAGCGCGAGTGTATTGGTCACCAATAGCTCCTTAAGTGACCTGCTGGCCAGGCTCGGCGCCCAGGTCCAGAGTCAGCTGCAACAGTTTGACGAAGTTATTGCCCCGTACCGTGCCAATCAGCATCAGAAAAAATTCGTTCATGGTGATGTATTGCGTTTAGCAGACGTTGGGCTGGCTTTGGGCGATGAGTACATGACAACCTGATGGCGACCGGCTGCCTTGGCAAGGTAGAGGGCCTCGTCTGCACAGCTCATGACACCGCTGGGCGTCTGGGAACGGCTGTCACCCAGCATGGCAACGCCAATACTGATGGTCACAAAAGGTTTGACGGGCGATTCAGGGTGAGGCAGTTGCCGACTGTCCACCGCCTGTTTGAGGTGTTCGCCTATCTGCCTGGCAGCTTCTGGTTGAATGTCGGGGAGTATGGCGCTGAATTCCTCACCGCCGGTTCGGGCAATAAGAAACCCAAGCCGGTTGGAGACGCTGGCAAAGGCGTCCGCTACCTTTTGCAGGCATTCGTCGCCATCCTGATGGCCGTAGTGGTCGTTGTAAAGTTTGAAATGGTCAATATCCAGCATGATGACAGCAAGCGCCCTTGAGCTGGCAACCGCATCAGCAAAGACTTCCTCCAGGCGTTGATCAAACAGCCGACGATTAGGTAAGCCGGTCAGCGCATCATGGGTAGAAATGTTTAGCAGCTCTGCGTTGAGCTCCTGCTGACGGGTAAACTGTTGCTGAAAGGTGCGGGATAAAACGCCAATTTCATCATTACGCCGGGTAAGCCCCTGAATATCCGCTTCGCTCATATCGGTCTGCTGGGTGAAGTAGGTCAACAGGCGCAGCGGCTTGAGGATAATCTTCTCAAGCAGTAAGAGCACCAGGCCGATGACGGCTATCATCAGGCAAGCCGTCCATAGCAGCACATAGCGAAAGGTCTTCAAGCTGGTCAGGTAGCTGGTGCGGTTAAGCTCTATACCGGCTCTCAATACAGGGGTATCGGGGGCGTCGTAGGTAGGAAAATCACGCTCGGCGTAGGCGCGGTTGCCATTAAAACTGAAATGATCTCGGGACGCGTCGCTGTCAGTCGCTGTGTCAGGGTTACTGGCAAGGCTGAGCGATATCGGCAGGCCGGTATACTCCTCCATAAAACTTAACCACGCCTCATCCATCAGTCTCAGCTTGAATAGCCAGCCGCTTTGCGGCCCGGTCTCGTCGGTGCGCAGAATGGGGTTGGCGGAAACCAGCCCCGGTTGCTGGTGGACGTAGATGGCTTTTGTTTTGGCCTGCTGATTATTAATAGCTGTCTGCATGCTCCGCACCCAAGGCTCCATCCAGGCGCAGCCTTCAGTGGGGGCGTCGCAGGTCGCATAACGACCGTTTGATGGGTTGATCCCTGCCAGAAAATAAACGTCACCAGAAGGCGTGAAAAACGCCATTATCTGATAGCGCATGTCTTCAAACATTTCCTGGCTGAAGTTGGCCTCTTTGTAACGCGGGTAGTCACCTTGCATAAATTCATAGGTATCATCCCAGTGCGCCCAGTCTCTTACATGGGCATGCAGTTGGCGCTGGTCAAGTTCGAAGCTGCGTTCGATACGATCCAGTTCCCGCTCCATCAGGGCGCGCTCTTCTGCCTGCAGCGCAGGAAAGATCAACCATGTGCTGACGCCAGCCAGTGCGAATAAGGCAAGCACCAGCAGGCCACCTAGAGCAGCAAGAAAACGCAGGCGCAACGAGCGTGGAGTGTGTAGTTGCATATAAGGGTAACCTGATGGAAAAATGAGCCGATGTAGTATCTACAAAGGCCAAGGCTCCCTCCCTGCCTTCTGAATGCCAGGGTTTGGAAATAACACCCATGAACCCTGGCGTTGCTGTGATTATGTTACCCGCTGGCCGGGTTCGGCGCCGGTATCCGGCGATAGCAGGTAGATGCCCTCATCATTGGCCGAGGCCAGTACCATGCCTTCTGACATGCCAAAGCGCATCTTGCGCGGCGCCAGATTGGCGACCATCACGGTCAGGCGGCCTTCCAGGGCTTCCGGCGCATAGGCGCTACGAATGCCGGAGAACACATTGCGGGTTTCGCCGCCCAGATCCAGGGTCAGCTGCAACAGCTTGTCCGCGCCTTCCACATACTGGGCCTTGGCAATCCGGGCAATGCGCAGGTCGACCTTGATAAAGTCATCAAAGCTGATTTCTTCGGCAATCGGGTCATCGGCCAGCGGGCCTTTTACGGCATCCTTGAGTTTCTGTTCTTCCACAAGATCTTCCTTTGAGGCTTCAATCATGGCATCAATCCGGTCACGCTCGACGCGGGTCATCAGCGGTTTGAACTTGTTGATGGTATGGCCCAGCAGGGTGGCGTGGCGGCTGTGCCAATCGAGTGTTTCAAGGTTCAGGAACACTTGCGCCTGTTCGGCCATGGCGGGCACCACAGGGGCAAGGTAGACCATCAGCTGGCGGAACAGGTTAATGCCGACAGAGCAGATATCCAGCACCTCCTGCTCGCGGCCTTCCTGCTTGGCCAACACCCAGGGTTCGGCATCGGCGATGTAGGTGTTGGCTTCGTCGGCCAGCTCCATGATCCGGCGCATGGCGCGGCTGAACTCACGGGCTTCGTAATCGTCAGCAATCTCATCACCGGCGGCAATAAAGCGCGCCAGCATCTGCGGCTCGGCGCAGTTTGCCGAGAGCTGGCTATCCCCCAACTTTTTCACAAACCCGGCGCAGCGGCTGGCAATATTGACTACCTTGCCCACCAGATCGCTGTTCACCCGAGCAGCGAAATCATCCAGGTTAAGATCCAGGTCATCGACCTTGGAAGTCAGCTTGGCGGCAAAGTAATAGCGCAGGTATTCCGGGTTGAGGAAATCCGCGTAGGTGGCTGCCTTGATGAAGGTGCCGCGGGATTTCGACATCTTGGCGCCGTCGACGGTCACAAAACCGTGGCAGTTAACCGCCGTTGGGGTGCGGAAATCAGCCCCGTGGAGCATGGCGGGCCAGAACAGCGCGTGGAAGTAGACGATATCCTTACCGATGAAGTGGTAGACCTCAGCGTCAGAGCCGGGCTGCCAGAAGGCATCGAAATCAATCCCTTCGCGTTCGCACAGGTGCTTGAAGCTGGCCAGATAGCCAATCGGAGCATCCAGCCAGACGTAGAAATATTTACCTGGCGCGTCAGGAATCTCAAAGCCGAAATAGGGCGCGTCGCGGGAGATATCCCACTCGTTGAAGCCGGACTCGAACCACTCCATCAGCTTGTTGCGAATCTGCGGCTGGACATGGCCGTCATTGATCCACTGCTGCAGGAACTCAGCAAAATCCGGCAGCTTAAAGAAGTAGTGGGTGGAACTGCGCACTTCCGGCGTGGCGCCGGAAATCGCTGAAACCGGGTTGATCAACTCCGCTGGGGTGTAGGTGGCACCGCACTTTTCGCAGTTATCGCCGTATTGATCCTCAGCGTGGCATTTCGGGCAGGTGCCTTTGATAAAGCGGTCCGCCAGAAACAGGCCTTTAAGTGGGTCAAACATCTGCTCAATATCGCGGGTGGCAATATGGCCTTTATCGCGCAGGCGGGTGTAGATCAGCTCGCTGAAATAGCGGTTTTCTACAGAGTGGGTGGAATGGTAATTATCAAAACTAACGCCAAAGCGGGCAAAGTCGGCCTGATGATCGCGGGAAACCCGTTCGATCAGCGCTTCGGAAGTGATGCCTTCCTGCTCGGCGCGCAACATGATGGCGGTGCCGTGGGCATCGTCAGCGCAAACGTAGTAGCACGCCTGGCCACGGCTTTTCTGAAAACGCACCCAGATGTCCGTCTGGATATATTCCAATAAGTGACCAAGGTGAATATCGCCGTTGGCGTAGGGCAGGGCGCTGGTGACCAGAATATTGCGCGTGGCAGTATGTGACATAGGTTAAGACACTTCTGTTGAAATCAGGCTGAAATAAACCCGGCGAAGCAGGCCGATGCTTCGCCGGGAACCAGTGTAAAAGCAGTCAGTAACAGGGCTAGTAAAGGGCCTGCTCTTCCATGATGACTTCGCGTAACAGCGCCAGAAACAGCTTGTCGGCTTCTGAATGCTCGGCGGGGTCTTCAGGAATATGCACACTGGTGGTGTCAGAAATTTCATTGGCGATACGCGCCATGACATCCTGAGAGTTGCCATTGGCAAATTCCTTGCGTGCTACCTCCAGCGACTGTTCGAGGATCTTCGGGTCCTGGAGCAGTTTGCGGATAAACCCTTGCAGTTCGTTGATGATACGCGTTTTCTGGATTTCTGAAGCAGACATGGTAGGTCTCCTTGTTTGGCCTGGCCTGTAGTGCCGCAAAGCGCAGTGATAATAAGCGCGACAATAGCATTTTTTACTTTTCAGGGCATCTAAACGCCAGCTAACGGCGAGCAATCTTGCGCGTCTCAATAGGGCTTATCCCATCAGGCGCCCTGCTTTATGTTTGACCGGGTTGGCGTACTGCGCCAGCCAGTAAGGCCTGAGATGTTCCGGTACCTCGGCCAGGCGCGCCTGGAAACGCTCTTTATCCTGGCGGGTAATCGCCTTGCGGGCCACCAGTTCAGGGGCATCGCCCAAGGTGTCGAGTGCCAGGTAATGGCTTGAAAACAGCCGATATCCACCAATGACCTGACGATCAATTTCCGCTGCCACTTCGTCAGGGGTGGCCATGTCGGTACCGATAGGCGTACCAAAGCGTAGCTGCACCCGGCCTTTATGGCCGGTAATGCCGGCAACAATCGACTGGATATCCTCAAACTCGCTCTTGGCGTAGCTGCCCTGGTGATCAACGTCGTGGAGCTCCTGGGCTTTCTGCAGGTCGCAGGGGTCGTACTCATAGCTGATCGATACGGGCACCAGCTTCAGCTCGGCAATCGCATCGCCAAACGCCACCTGGCGCTCGGCATTGCGGCGCGCCATAGTCAGCATCTTGATAATCGCAGGCTCGGTGCGGTCAATGCCATTTTTGGCACGTCCTTCGCGCTGGGCCATCCAGATGGAATGCTGGTCTTCAGTGATCGAGTGGCGAATATAGGCCGAAAGCTGTTGATAAGCCGCCAGCATGGCGCGCTTGCCCCGTGCGCTACGCGGCACGATAAAGCTCTTGTTCAAGCGCATCAGGTCGGTGACATAGGGCTTTTTAAGCAGATTGTCGCCAATCGCAATGCGCACGGTATCGCGGCCTGCCAAGTAGAGGGCGTAGTTGACGAAGGCCGGGTCGAGTGAAATATCCCTATGGTTGCCGATAAACAGATAGGCGCTGTTGCTATCAAGCTTATCCAGCCCCGATACCTCGAAGCTGTCGGTGGTGGTGCGGATCATGCGCTCCATGTAATGGGCAATCCGCATCTGGAAGTCGTAGACAGTCGAGACGTCCTTTACTTCGCGACGTACCGCATGACTGGCCAGTGCCCGCGCCAGCGGCGGCGCCCAGCGGGCCAAGCGCGGCAGGCGAAAGCGGGTCAGGGCGTTGAGCAGTTCGCTATCACGGGAAAGACGCGTCAGCACATCAGCCACTTCGTGATCCATATAGGGACGAATATCTGCCCAGGGGTCTTCCGCCTGACTGATATGATCGACCGTGCCTGTTGTCATATTTGATGTTGTATTGGATGTTGGTTTGAAATCAGTCATGCGATCCGTAAAACGCTCCCTTCAGTCGGTGGCACCGTGTTTATCCCTTGAGAGGTGATGTCTCAAGAGGTGACGCTGTTGCTTCGCCATCCAGCCATGCCAGCAAGCGTTTGGTATCTTCGGCCAGTGCCTGCGCCATCAGGATAAAATCTGTTTCCAGGCGAACAAGCGCATCGTCAGCGTCATCGGCATTATCGGCCTCTTCAATCAAGGCATCGCTGAAACGCAGACCTTTAAGCGCCAAATCTTCATGTAAGACAAAGCTTAGTCGTCCTTCGATGCTTAACGCCAGCTTGCTGGCCTGACGGTCACTGGCCAGCAGCTGTTGGATCTCGTCGCTATCCAGGTCTACCTGGCGCGCGCGCAGTACGCTGTCATCACCCTTGGCTTTGAGCTCAACCTGATCGCCCAGCTGCATATCGTTGGGGCGGGTGCTGGCATCGTTCAGCCAAGTGGTCATGGCGCGCAGCGGCAAGGTTTTGGCCGCCAGTGGCGTGACTTTCAGGCTGCCCAGGGTTTCGCGCAGCAGATCCAGAATATCTTCCGCCTTTGTGCGTGAACTGACATTGACGCCAATCAACTGATGGCGAGTGTCCCACCAGACATCCACCTTCTGGCTGCGCACAAAGGCCTGGGGCAGCAGGGTTTCGGTCACCTGCTCTTTCAAGGCGGTCTTTTCCTTGCGAGATACCTTGCGCCCCTCGGCCGCTTCAATTTCTGCGACCTGTTCATCCACTTCTTCCTTGACCACCGAGGCGGGCAGCAGGCGTTCCTGGCGTAAGGCGCTAATCAACCGTTGGCCCTGCATTTCATGCAGCAACTGACCGTGGCCAGTGCGTCCTGCGGGCGCCGTCCAGCCCAGTCTGCGGGCATCAGCATTGCCCAGCGGCGTGGATTTGTGCGCTTGTAGCGCTTCTTCCAGCGCTTCTTGTGAAAGCTCCTGGTCGCCGTGAAGACGGTATAACAGCAGGTTTTTAAACCACATGACGCCTGTACCCAAATGAAAAGTGGCTCATTATGGCGAAAGCAGCGCCTGCCTGCCAGCGCGATTCACGAACGTCTGTTGTAAAAGTCTGTTATGCAATGCGAGGATTGCATGGTTTTCAAACATGTGTTTGATTTGTAGTGATGGTTCACTTTTCAACAAGCCAAGACCAGGAGATTAAAATGTCCGACAAACTTTCACGCCACGCTTTACGGGTTCGCGGCTATCACCTTGACGGCTATGGTCATGTCAACAACGCCCGCTACCTTGAATTTATGGAAGAGGGCCGCTGGGGATTCTTTGATGATCATCCCGCCTTGATTAAAGAACTGCGGCGGGTAGGCAAAGCCTTTGTGGTGGTCAACCTGAATATTGATTACTGCAAGGCGGCGTTGGAGGGTGATGATCTGGTAGTGCTGACCGGGATTATCAGCGTGGGGGAGCGCAGCGCCGTTTGTCATCACCAGGTGATTCGGCGCCGCGATAGCGCTTTGGTTGCCCAGGCGGATCTGACCTTTGTGCTGCTGGATATAAATGCCAACAAAGCCGCGCCCATTGAAGGCCAGGTGCGTGAGGCGTTGGAGGCGCTGACCCTGGATAAATCAGACTTTAGCGCCTGATCACAGCCTAGCGATGTCACTGACTGCCCTTGCTGCTTCTGCAGTGGTATGATGTAGCGGTATTTGCGCACCACCTTGTAACGTTAAGTAAGGTGGTTTTTTTCAGCGCTTTCAACTATCGCAGCGCCAAAGCAGTGCAAAGGATCTGACTTTCATGGGTGACATCGCCAGAGAAATCTTGCCCGTCAATATTGAAGACGAGCTCAAGCAGTCGTACCTCGACTATGCGATGAGTGTCATTATCGGCCGCGCGCTGCCAGACGTGCGCGACGGCCTGAAGCCAGTGCATCGGCGCGTACTGTTTGCCATGCATGAACTGGGTAATGACTGGAACAAACCGTACAAGAAATCAGCGCGTGTCGTGGGTGATGTGATTGGTAAGTATCACCCGCACGGTGACAGCGCCGTCTACGACACGATAGTGCGTATGGCGCAGCATTTCTCCATGCGCCACGTACTGGTCGACGGCCAGGGCAACTTTGGTTCCATCGACGGTGATAGCGCCGCCGCCATGCGTTACACCGAGGTGCGCATGTCGCGCCTCGCGCATGAACTGCTGGCGGACCTGGAAAAGGAAACCGTTGACTGGGTCGATAACTACGATGGCACAGAGCGCATCCCGGATGTTCTGCCCACCAAGGTGCCCAACCTGCTGATCAACGGCTCCTCCGGGATTGCCGTCGGGATGGCGACCAATATTCCGCCGCATAACATGCGTGAGGTCATCGATGCCTGCCTGGCGTTGATTGACGATTACACCCTCACGGTGGATGACCTGATGGAATACGTTCCCGGGCCTGATTTCCCGACAGCGGGTATCATCAATGGCCGTGCGGGCATTCTGGAAGCGTATCGTACCGGGCGTGGGCGCATCTATGTGCGCGCCTGCCACACCATTGAGCACGACGATAAAACCGGCCGTGACCACATCATCATTACCGAGCTGCCGTACCAGGTAAACAAGGCGCGGCTGATCGAGAAAATTGCTGAGCTGGTCAAGGAAAAGCGCATTGAAGGCATTGCCGAGCTGCGTGATGAATCCGATAAAGACGGCTTGCGCGTAGTCATCGAGATCAAGCGCGGTGAGTCTGGCGAAGTGGTGGTCAACAACCTTTTTGCGCAAACCCAGCTGCAGAATGTGTTCGGCATCAACATAGTGGCGCTGGAGAACGGCCAGCCCAAAACGCTGAACCTGAAACAGCTGCTTGAAGCCTTCATTCGCCACCGTCGCGAAGTGGTTACTCGACGCACCCTGTTTGAACTCAAGAAAGCCCGGGAACGTGGCCATATTCTTGAAGGCCTGACGGTGGCTATCTCCAATATTGATGAGGTCATCGAGCTGATCAAGGCGTCACCCAACGCCGCAGAAGCCAAGGAAAAGCTGCTGGCGCGCAGCTGGCAGCCAGGCCAGGTGACCGAGATGCTCGAACGGGCAGGCGCTACGTCCTGCAAGCCTGAAGAGCTGGAAGAAGGCTTTGGCTTGAACCCGTCGGCCACCGACTATCGCTTGTCGCCTGCCCAGGCCCAGGCGATTCTTGAGCTGCGTCTGCATCGCCTGACCGGCCTTGAAACCGAGAAGCTGCTTAACGAATACCTCGCGATTCTGGAAAAAATCGCCGAGCTGACCACCATCCTGGCCTCGCCAGATCGCCTGATGGAAGTGATCTGCGAAGAACTGCATGCCGTGCGTGATCAGTTTGGCAACGATAGGCGCACCGAGATTCAGGCAAGCCATCTGGATCTTTCCATGGCCGACCTGATTGCTGAAGAGGATATGGTGGTCACGGTGTCGCGCTCCGGCTATGCCAAGACCCAGCCGCTGTCTGATTACCAGGCCCAGCGCCGCGGCGGGCGCGGCAAGTCGGCCACCTCGATGAAAGATGAAGACGTCATTGAGCATCTGCTGGTCGCTTCAACCCACGACACCATCCTGCTGTTCTCCAACCGTGGCAAGGTGTACTGGCTGAAAGTATACGAAATGCCGGTGGCCAGCCGTGGCTCGCGCGGCAAGCCTCTGGTCAACCTGCTGCCCCTGGATGAAGGCGAGCAGATCAGCACCATCTTGCCGGTCAGTGACTATGACCCGAGCCACTATATTTTCTTCGCTACGGCCAAGGGCACAGTAAAACGTACCAGCCTTGAGCAGTTCTCGCGGCCGCGTAGCGTCGGCCTTATCGCGATTGATATTGAAGAAAATGATCGCCTGATCGGGGCGGCGATTACCTCAGGTGATGATCATGCCATGCTGCTGTCTTCCAACGGCAAGGCCATCCGCTTCGAAGAAGGCAATGTGCGCGCCATGGGGCGTACCGCCCGAGGCGTGCGCGGTATGCGCCTGACCGGTGATGCGGAAGTTATCAGCCTGATCATTCCCAAGAGTCAGCAGATTGATGCTGAGCTGGACGCGGAGCCGGATGGTGAAGCGGATGCGGCGGTATCGCTGGAAACCCCACAAGCCACCCAGCCGGATGGTCAGATCTATATCCTGACCGCCAGCGAAAACGGTTTTGGCAAGCGTACCCGGCTGGAAGAATTCCCGCTGCGCGGGCGCGGTGGCCAGGGCGTTATCGCCATGCAGACCAGCGCACGCAACGGCCAGATGGTTGCCGGTATGCAGGTGTATGACAGCGACGAAATGATGCTGATCACTGACCGTGGCACTCTGGTGCGCACCCGGGTCGAAGAGGTCTCGACCACTTCCCGTAATACCCAGGGCGTGATGCTGATTCGTCTTGGCAAGGAAGAAAAACTGGTAAAAACCGTGCGTGTTGACGAGCCGGAAGACACTGAGCTTGACGCAGTATTGCTGGAAGATGAAGACACCCCACAGGCCAACGGCGAGGAGGCAGCAGGAACCGATGACACGTCACTTTAATTTCTGTGCAGGGCCGGCCGCACTGCCGGTGGCTGTTCTGGAGCGCGCCCAGGCAGAAATGCTTGATTACCACGGGCGCGGTCTTTCGGTGATGGAAATGAGTCACCGCAGTGATGAGTTCGTGGCCATTGCCGAGCAGGCAGAAAGCGATTTTCGTGAACTGCTTGGCGTGCCGGATAACTACCGGGTGCTGTTTCTTCAGGGCGGTGCCAGCCTGCAGTTTGCCATGCTGCCGATGAACCTCCTAGGTAAAGGCGGCAGTGCCAACTTTATCCAGACCGGCATCTGGGGCAAAAAGGCGCTGGCAGAAATAAAGCGCCTTGAGTTGCCCTATCACGTGGCCGCAGACAGCGCAGCAAACGGCTTTACCGCCGTGCCACGCCCGCAAGAGATTCAGCTCAGCAAGGATGCCTGCTATGCCCACTACACCGCCAATGAAACCATTGGCGGCTTGGCCTATGATTACACGCCAGCGCTAACCCGTGCCGATGGTAGTGACGTGCCGCTGGTCTGCGATATGTCGTCAAGCATTCTTTCCGCGCCGCTGGATGTCTCAAAATTCGGGGTGATCTATGCCGGTGCCCAGAAAAACATCGGCCCAGCGGGGCTGACCCTGGTGGTAGTGCGCGATGACCTGCTGGATCAGGCGCGTACTGGCATTCCGACGCTATTTGATTACAAGGGCATCAGTGAAGCAGGTTCGATGGTCAATACGCCACCGACCTACGCCTGGTATCTGGCAGGCCTGGTCTTCCAGTGGTTGAAGCATGACGTCGGCGGCCTCAAGGCCATGGCCGAGATCAATCAGCGCAAGGCAGAAAAGCTCTATGCCGCCATTGATCGCAGCGATTTTTACAGCAACCCGATAAAGGTGGCTAACCGCTCGATCATGAACGTGCCTTTTGTACTGGCAGATGCAGCGCTGGACAGCGTTTTCCTGGCGGAAGCCGATGCGGCTGGGTTGTTGAACCTCAAAGGTCACCGCAGTGTGGGTGGCATGCGTGCCAGTCTATATAACGCGGTACCAGAAGAGGGCGTTGATGCGCTGGTGGCCTTCATGGCCGATTTCGAACAAAGAAAGGGCTGAATTGATGAGCGATACCTCCGTCAAGCTGGAAACCCTGCGCCAGCGTATTGATCAACTTGATAGCGATATATTGCGGCTGATCAGTGAGCGGGCCAGCTGCGCCAAGCAGGTGGCTGATGTCAAGCTCGCTGATGACCCTACCACTGTCTTCTATCGCCCCGAGCGTGAAGCCCAGGTGCTGCGGCGTATTATGGCGCTGAACGATGGCCCGCTGGACGATGAAGAAATGGCGCGGCTGTTCCGTGAGATCATGTCCGCCTGCCTGGCGCTTGAGCAACCCATCAAGGTGGCTTATCTGGGGCCGGAGGGCACCTTCACCCAGCAGGCGGCGCTCAAGCATTTCGGCGAGAGTGCCGTCAGCCTGCCCATGGCGGCCATAGACGAAGTGTTCCGTGAAGTGGAAGCCGGTGCCGTCAACTATGGCGTAGTGCCGGTCGAGAACTCCACGGAAGGGGTGGTTAACCACACCCTGGATACATTCATGGAGTCGTCGATCAACATCTGCGGTGAGGTGGTGCTGCGCATTCACCATCATCTGCTGGTCAGCGAGAATACCCGTCGCGACAAGGTATCCCGAATCTATTCGCATCCTCAGTCCTTTGCGCAATGCCGGAAATGGCTGGACGCGCATTTTCCCCATGCCGAACGGGTGCCGGTAGCCTCCAATGCCGAAGCCGCCAAACTGGTCAAGACAGAATGGCACAGCGCAGCGATTGCCGGTGATATGGCTGGCAAGCTCTATGGCCTTGAGCGGATTGCTGAAAAAATCGAGGATCGCCCGGATAATTCCACCCGCTTTCTGATCATCGGCAGTCAGGATGTGCCCATGTCCGGCGATGACAAAACCTCGCTGGTGGTAGCAATGCGCAACCAGCCGGGCGCCCTGCATGACTTGCTGGAGCCTTTTCATCGTCACCAGATTGATATGACGCGCCTGGAGACCCGTCCGGCGCGCTCCGGGGTGTGGAACTACGTATTCTTTATTGATTTCAAGGGTCACCACGCTGAACCTCAGGTGGCCGCCATGCTTGAAGAAGTGCGCTTGCGGGCGGCAGATCTTAAAGTGTTGGGATCCTATCCCCAGGGTGTGCTGTGACGGTAACAAAACCGGAGCAACGCCGCCTGGACGCTAGTCAACTTAACGAGCCCTGTATTCTGATTGTGGGGTTGGGGCTGATTGGCGGTTCACTGGCAGCGGCGCTGCGTCAGGGAGGATTCAACCAGACAATCATTGCCTGCGACCCGGACGATGGGGAAGTGCAGCGCGGCATTGAGATGGGCCTGATTGACGCCGGGGGCAGTTGCCTGTCAGAGCTAGCCCCTCAGGCATCCATGATTGTGCTGGCGGTTCCGGTATTGGCCATGGAAAGCGTCATGCGCGAACTGGCCGACACGCTGACAGATTTCTCAAAGGTCGTGTTCACCGATGTGGGCAGCACCAAGGCCGCTATTCGTGATTGCGCCCAGCAGGTATTCGGGCACTTGCCCAGCACCCTGGTGCTGGGTCACCCGATAGCAGGCTCGGAAAAAAGCGGCGTCGCCGCTGCAAATCCAAATCTTTATGTTGACCACAAGGTCATCCTCACCCCGGAAGCCAACGTCGACGCCGATGCGCTCAAGCGCACCCGTCAGCTGTGGCAGGCCTGCGGCGCCGAGGTGATTGAGATGGACGTGGAGCGCCATGATCAGGTGCTGGCAAGAACCAGTCATCTGCCGCATTTGCTGGCATTCTCGCTGGTGGATACCCTGGCCCGCCAGGATCAGCGGCTGGATATCTTCCGCTATGCAGCAGGCGGCTTTCGCGACTTCACCCGGATTGCGGGTAGCGACCCGGTAATGTGGCGGGATATTTTTATCGCCAATCGCGAAGCGGTACTGTCCTCGCTGGATGACTTTGAAGCCGGCCTGAAACGCCTGCGTAACGCTGTCGCAATAGGCGATAGCGACGCCATGCTGGCCACCTTTGATCGCGCCAGCCACGCCCGACACTATTTTGAATCACTACTTAATAAAACCAGCTATCAAGCGGAATATCACATGCAACCACAAGGTCAAGTGACGTATCGAGTGCGCCCGGGTGGCAGCGCCCAAGGGCAGCTGCGCGTTCCGGGTGACAAGTCCATTTCCCACCGCTCCATTATGCTGGGAGCGCTGGCGCAGGGCGTTACCGAAGTAAAAGGCTTTCTTGAAGGCGAAGACAGCCTGGCTACTCTGCAGGCATTTCGTGAAATGGGAGTGGCCATTGAAGGGCCGCAGCAGGGCAATGTGACCATTCATGGGGTCGGCATGCATGGCCTGAAGGCGCCTTCCGGGCCGCTTTATGTGGGTAACTCAGGCACGGCCATGCGCCTGTTTGCCGGTTTGCTGGCCGGGCAGGCATTCGATAGCGAACTGACCGGCGATGGCTCCTTGACCAAACGCCCCATGAGCCGGGTGGCCGACCCCTTGCGCAAGATGGGCGCGACAATTGATACCGCTGAGGGCGGGCGCCCACCGCTAAAAATCAGCGGCGGCGCAACCCTCAAGGGCATCAATTACCTGATGCCGATGGCCAGCGCTCAGGTCAAATCCTGCCTGCTGCTGGCTGGCCTGTACGCTGAAGGCGAAACCCGGGTGCGCGAACCTGCACCGACCCGCGACCACACCGAGCGCATGCTGAATGGTTTTGGCTACCCGGTGGAGCGAGAGGGTGATACCTGCTGGCTGGAAGGCGGCGGCCAGTTGACCGCTGGGCCGATTGACGTGCCTTCAGATATTTCCTCAGCCACCTTCTTTCTGGTGGCGGCAGCGATTACGCCAGGGTCGGATATCACCCTTGAACACGTGGGTATCAACCCGACGCGTATCGGCGTGATCAATATCCTCAAGCAGATGGGCGCTAACCTTGAACTTGGCAACCAGGCGGAAGTGGGCGGTGAGCCGGTGGCGGATATCCGTATTCGCTATGCGCCTTTGAAAGGTATCGATATTCCGGTGGATCAGGTGCCCCTGGCGATTGATGAATTCCCGGCGCTGTTTATTGCCGCAGCCAATGCCGAGGGCACTACCCGACTGCGCGGCGCTGAAGAGCTACGGGTCAAGGAATCTGATCGTATCCAGGCCATGGCCGACGGCCTGGCGGTGCTGGGCGTTGAACATACGGTGGTCGAGGACGGCATTGATATTATCGGCAACGGTGATGCGGGCACTGCCAGCTATGCCGGTGGGCGCATCAACAGCCTGGGGGATCACCGTATCGCCATGGCCTTTGCCATTGCCGCCCTGCGCGCCAGCGATGAAATTGTGATTGATGACTGCGCCAATGTGGCGACGTCTTTCCCCAACTTTATTGAACTGGCCACCCGCATCGGCATGACGCTGAGCGTGGAGGGCGAGCATGAATGATTCAGCTCCGGTTCTGGCCATTGATGGCCCCGGCGGTGCGGGTAAGGGCACTATAAGCTGCCTGATGGCCGAACGTCTGGGCTGGCACCTGCTGGATAGCGGCGCGCTTTATCGGCTGACCGCTTTCGCCGCCAACAAGCATGCGGTTGCATTGGATGATGAAGCCCGCTTGGCCGAACTTGCCAAGGCGCTGGATGTCAGCTTCCCGATAGAGCAGGGCCAGCCACTGACCGTGCTGGAAGGCGAGAACGTAGGTCAGGCGATCCGCAATGAGCAGGTCGGCGAGTGGGCATCCAGGGTGGCGGCCATTCCCGGCGTGCGCACGGCCCTGCTGCAACGTCAGCGGGATTTCTGCCAGCCACCAGGGCTGGTGGCTGACGGGCGCGACATGGGAACAGTGGTATTTCCCGAGGCTCCGCTTAAAGTCTTTCTGACCGCATCTGCCGAGGAACGGGCGCGCAGACGCCATCTGCAGTTGCAGGAAGCCGGCGTGGATGCTAATCTCTCGAGTCTTTTAAAGGAGATTCAGGCACGCGATGCACGCGACACGCAGCGCAGTGTGGCCCCTCTCAAGCCAGCAGATGATGCTGTCTTGCTTGATACCACGCGCCTGAGTATACCGGAAGTGGTTGAACAACTGACCGACTGGCTGGCCCAGCGAGGCCTTGCCCCCGGCGCTTGATTCTCCCTTGCGGCGCTCTTGATGCGGCGTCATGACGTGGCAGGGCAGTAACCCCAAATGGAAAGCCCCGTCAGGCCTAACCAGTGTTAACGCCCTCAAGAGTAGAATGACATTAGGCCCGCACTTGCTGGTGGTGCGGAGAAGGCACAACTGCCTCAACAACGTTGATCACGTAGGAACACCATGAGCGAAAGCTTTGCTGAACTGTTTGAACAGTCTCTTAACGACATCAATATGGAACCCGGCGCCATTGTCGCCGCCCAGGTTGTCGACATTGACGGTGACTGGGTTACCGTTAACGCAGGTCTGAAATCCGAAGGCCAGATCCCCGCTGCGCAATTCCGTGATGAAAACGGTGAACTGAATATCGCTATCGGCGATGACGTTCACGTTGCACTGGAAGCGGTAGAAGATGGCTTTGGTGAGACACGTCTGTCTCGCGAGAAGGCGAAACGCGCTGAAGCGTGGAAGATTCTGGAAGCGGCCTTCGAGAAAGAAGAAATCATCAAGGGCGTGATCAACGGTAAGGTCAAGGGCGGCTTCACTGTTGAAGTTGATTCTATCCGTGCCTTCCTGCCTGGCTCTCTGGTTGACGTTCGTCCGGTTCGCGATACCGCGCACCTGGAGAACAAAGAACTGGACTTCAAGGTTATCAAGCTCGATCCCAAGCGCAACAACGTGGTGGTTTCCCGCCGTGCCGTTCTCGAAGCCGAGAACAGCGCCGAGCGCGAAGCACTGCTGGCCACGCTTCAGGAAGGTCAGCAGATCAAGGGTATCGTCAAGAACCTTACCGATTACGGTGCCTTTGTTGATCTGGGTGGCGTTGACGGCCTGCTGCACATCACTGATATGGCGTGGAAGCGTATCAAGCATCCGTCTGAAATCGTGGCCGTTGGCGACGAGATCAACGTTAAGGTGCTGAAATTTGACCGCGAACGCAACCGCGTATCGCTGGGTCTTAAGCAGTTGGGCGAAGATCCCTGGGTCAACATCAAGGATCGTTACCCGGAAGGCACCAAGGTGCACGCCGTTGTCACCAATCTTACCGACTACGGCTGCTTTGCCGAGCTGGAAGAAGGTGTCGAAGGTCTGGTTCACGTCTCTGAAATGGACTGGACCAACAAGAACATCCATCCGTCCAAGGTTGTTCAGGTCGGTGACGATGTTGACGTCATGATTCTCGATATCGATGAAGAGCGTCGTCGTATCTCCCTGGGTGTCAAGCAGTGTACTGCCAATCCGTGGGAAACCTTCAACGCGGAGCACAACAAGGGCGACCGTGTTTCCGGTACCATCAAGTCGATCACCGATTTCGGTATCTTCATTGGTCTGGAAGGCGGCATCGATGGCCTGGTTCACCTGTCCGACATCTCCTGGACAGAGACTGGCGAAGAAGCGGTTCGTAACTTCAAGAAAGGCGATGAAGCCGAAGCCGTTATCCTGTCGATTGACCCTGAGCGCGAGCGCATCTCCCTGGGTATCAAGCAGATGGATTCCGATCCGGTTGCTGAATACCTAGCCGTCAACGACAAGGGCAGCATCGTAACAGGCCGCATTGTTGAAGTTGACGCCAAGGAAGCGCACGTTGAGCTGGCAACAGACGTTATTGCCGTGCTCAAGGCGTCTGAAATCAGCGCTGATCGCGTCGAAGACGCGCGCAACGTGCTGAATGAAGGCGACAGCGTTGAAGCGCGTATCATCAATGTCGATCGCAAGAGCCGTCAGATCAATCTGTCGATTAAAGCGAAAGAGCAGGATGATACTCGTCAGAACCTGAAGAAGATCCGTGATCAGGAGCCGGAAACTGCCGGCGGCCCGACCACGATCGGTGATCTCATCAAGCAGCAGATGGGTGGAGGACAAGACTAAGCGTCTTGGCCTGACAATACCCCTTCAGGGTATCCAAAACGCCGCCTTAACGGGCGGCGTTTTTTCGTCTGTCTGCCTGTCGCATGATAGTCTGCCCTGATCTTTAGATGTTTATCAGCCAGCATTTATTTTTGTTTACTCTTCCGGTGTCAGCTATTGCCAGCCTTGTTAAGCCACCTTTTGGAGCATAGGTTTGTGTCGCTAACTTGATGTTTTTGAATTTATATTTTGCTTATTATTGACTTGGTGAGGATTGGCTAACACTGCAAAGTGATGGGAAAGCGGGTTAAATATTGCTTATTTGATTAATCAGGTCGACATATTTAACCAGATCCCCTTTGCAATTGGCTGAAATAGGTTAAACTATTGTCAGTTGAGTTAATGAACTCAATCAGTTTTCGGTACTCGAACAATAAGAAGTGAAAGTTCACGGCTAAGATCTGATGTTTGGGTCTTAACAGCCTGGCTTTATCGGTTTGACCTTATTTGCCTGGCTTCAATGATCTGGCTGTAATGGCCTGAGACTAATGGCTTGACGTTAATTATTTGACGTTAATGATCAGAATCCAGATAGTAGCAACGCCAGAAATATGAAAGGTTAATTCCCGCTTCTGTGAAGAGCGCACCGTATAGAAGGTTATATCCGGTTGCCAGGGGCTGACAGCATACTGTGAAGTTGGTCAGTGAGCAGGTCGCAAGCAGCTTGTTCTCTTGCCCTGCAGGCCTGGTATCACAAACGCAACTGCGCGGTGGATAACCAAGGCTTCATTGCTGCCTGGTGTTACTGGCAAGAATTACTGGCAAGACGTTTTTATATCAAAAGGATCCCCTAATATGTCCCTATTAAACGAATACATTCTGAAAGAGCAGCAATTAAAGCAGCTGCAGGAAGACCTGAATCGTCTTGAGAACGATCAGCGCCTGAAAAATGAACTGGCTTTCAAGGAAAAGCTGGAAGCCTTGATGGAAGAGTTCGAAAAGTCGGCTGCAGATGTCATCGCGCTGCTTGACCCCAATGCCGATCAGCGCGGCAGCAAGCCGCTTAAAAGCACGGATGGCCGTCGTAAGCGCCGCCTGAAAGTCTACAAGAACCCCCACACCGGTGAAGTGATTGAAACTCGCGGTGGTAACCATAAGGGTCTGCGCGCCTGGAAAGATCAGTATGGCGATGAAACAGTAGAATCCTGGTTAGATCGCATGGAAGACTGAAGGCTTTCAGCGGCATGATAAAAACCCGATATCGACACACGGTGTCGGGTTTTTAAAACAGGCATATTGTTCGTCCTGCCAATACCGTATGATATAGGCGTATTGATTATTCTGGCGGCGTTGATTACTCTGAGCATATTGGCTATCTTGCTACCTGACTATTGTGAATGCACTGCTTCTATATGATTCGCTGCATGCAAAGTCAAACACACAGCACCATGCGCCCTCACAAAATCATAATAAGTTGCAACGTCACTTCTGTGGTGGGCCCACAAGGCAGAACACGCATGTAGGCAAGATGCTGGCAACCAACCCGAAATTGCCAGCATGTTTTATGTTTTTTAAGATCCGTATCTTAACAATCGTACTGCAATAATCGTATTGCATTTACCGTGCATCTCAAGCCCGAACAGTGCCTGTCTGATAAATCGTCACGACGGTGAGGGCAAAGATGGAAGTCTAATGAAATACCAGAAACCACATAAGCCTCTTGATGAGCGTGATAAGTTGCGTCAGTTCCGTGATCTTGATGATGCCTTTGCCAAGGCTCTTCGTGAACTGGAAGACCCAAATAACAAGCTGAATATTCCGACTGGCCCGCCGGTTCGTTCATTGGCAACACTTGAAGATGATGAACGCAAACTGCAAGAAGCGCAGCGCCCCTCTTTTGAAGAACAGCAAGCGGAAGAGTTCAGGTTGCGCCTGGAAGCCCTGTTGAGCACAGCGCCGTTGAGCTCTGAAGAATTACTGGACGTTATTTATACGCTGGTTGACCTGGGGCAGTGGCCATTAGACCGTGCGCCGAATGCGGCAAAAGATCCGTTGCCTGTCAGCAAGCGTGCTTAACGATAACGGAAAACTCTCAGGCTGGGTAAGAAGACATCGCTTTCCAGTTTTTCATCGCGGCGCCGTGCCCGTGTGCGGGTTTCTGGCGGTGTTGGTGGCGGATGATTGGTATGCGGCAGGCGGCCATCGCTGCTAGGCACAAAAATCGGCATGGCAGCATTTAAGGCTCTTCGCGTATGCCCATCCTCCAGGGGCTCAGTAAAAAACAGGTTGGCGCGCATCAAAGGCGCCTGTGCCTGCACCTGGGCAAGCACTTCGCCACTGGGTATGCCTGCCAGCTTTCGCAGCTGAATGCGAATATGATCCGCCTCATTATCAAAGGCCAGCAGCTTCTGCTCGGCTTCGCGTACGCTTAGTTTCTTGATGGAACGCCCGCTGCTGTACCAGGCAAAGCGCACCCTTGATACTGGCGCTTCAGCCACGGGTAGCTTGCGCCAGCACTGTTTCAGGTGCAGCCGGGCCAGGCCGGTCTTTTCCAGCACCTGTTCAACATCCGGGTGGCGTCTGGGCAGTTGCGCCTTGGCTTCGCCCAGCAGGCTGGCTGACTGCTCCTTGATACGTTGCAGGCAGGCCGCGATGTTGGCTTTGGCGAGATTGGCTTCATCGACTGCCGCCAGCAGGGTGTCATCAGCAGCAATCAGGCCGATATAGTTGCGCGTTTCGCGCCCGTCCTGGCCGTGCTCATGCCACATATCCAGCAAGGCACGGCGCAGCCAGGCGGTGTTGTCATCCAGGCTGGCGGATGAGCCACTGCCAGAAGAACCATCAAATCGCCAGACCGCCTGAGGGCCCTGTTGGAAACAGCTCACCACTTGCTCAAGCGCTTCAATCAGGTGATCAAAGGCCTGATCCAAGGCGTGGCGCAGCTGGTAATCAAGCGGGGTTTGAGCATTGATGTTGTCGTTTATCGACATTGGGCGGCTTCTTCAGCTGAGAGGTGTGTCACGGTCTGCCTGTTGCAGCAGCGTATCCAGGTCGGCTTCATCCATGGCGGACTCGCCGCCAATACGGTGCGACTCATCAGCCCAGGCGCCCAGGTCAATCAGTTGGCAGCGCTTGCTGCAGAAAGGGCGATAGGTATTTTCAGTCGACCAGACAACTTTACGCGCACACTGTGGGCAGGCGACTTCAAGAGGGGCATCATTGGCAGCTTTTTGCATTACAAGGCTCGGTTGGGAAAGTGTCATGTGTCAGTTGATGAGACCGCCTGGCGCCATTTGGCATCCAGCGCCGCGACCTGCTCACGCATATACGTCTGGTCACGGTGGTTCTCTATCACTTCATCTGCCCGTGCCAAGCGTTCGGTACGCGGCATCTGGGCGCCAAGAATAGCATGCACTTGTTGTTCGCTCACCCCATCCCGGGCCAGGGTGCGGCTTAACTGCAGCGACTCAGGGATATCCACCACCGCAGTGATATCCACCAGCGCCTGCTGGCCGGATTCGAACAGCAGCGGTGATACCAGCAGCACATAGGGCGCGCCTTGCTGTGACAGGCGCTCTAGATGCTCAAGCAAGCGTTCACGTACCCTGGGGTGAGTCACGTTTTCCAGCCAGGTACGCTCTTCCGGGTGGTTGAAAATAATCTCACGCAGAGCCGCCCGGTTCAGGCTGCCATCCGCGTTGATGACGGCGTCGCCATGGCGCTTGTAAATAACCTCCAGGGCAGGTTCGCCCGGGGCAACGATTTCTCGTGCCACGTCGTCGGCATCCACCCAGGGAACTCCCAGCTCAGCAAAGGCGCGGGCCACGGTGGATTTCCCTGAACCGATACCGCCGGTTAAGCCAACAATCATTGCTATGTCTCCTTTCAAACACCCACAGCGGTCAGGTAAAGCGCTATCAGAGTATCGCCCATCAGCAGGGCGACCCAGCCGCCAAGCGCCAGAAAAGGCCCGAAAGGCATTGGCAACCCGCGCTGGTCTTTACGCATAAGCTGCCAAGTAATACCGAAGAGGGCGCCTATTCCGGCAGAAATAATCAACACCAGCGGCAGGGTTTGCCAGCCGACCCAGGCACCCAGGGCGGCGAGCAGTTTGAAATCGCCATAGCCCATGCCCTCCTTGCCGGTAACCAGTTTGAACAGCCAGTAAACACTCCACAGCACCAGATAACCTGCCATGGCGCCGATCACGGCTGCGGGCAGCATCAAGGGCTGGAAAAGCAGTTGGTAAAGTAAACCAGCCCATAAAAGCGGCAGCGTCAGGTTATCCGGCAGTAACTGCGTGCGCAGGTCAATCACCGCCATGGCCAGCAGGGTATAGCAGGCAGCGGCAATAAACAGCGCCTGCCAGGTAAGCCCGAACAGCGCCACTGTCGCCAGCGCAATGATTCCGCCTGCCAGCTCGACCAGCGGATACTGCGGGCTGATGCGTCCATGACAGGCCGCGCAGCGCCCACGACGTTTCAGCCAGCCAATCAGCGGTAGGTTATCGTGCCATTTAATTGGTGTGCGGCAGGCAGGGCAGATGGAACCCGGCCACGCCAGGTTGAAGCGCTCCTGCACTTCTTCAGGCTGCTCAAGTGCCGCCAGCGCCTCGCTGCGCCACTGCTGCATCAGCATCACTGGCAAGCGCGTAATCACCACATTCACAAAGCTGCCCACACACAGCCCAACCATCAGCACCAGCAGCCAGATAAACCAAGAAGATTCCATAACTCTCCTGTTGAATTTTCAAACATTGAATTCACGACTCACCACTAAAGCGCCGTCCCGATCTCGAAAATCGGCAGGTACATGGAGACAATCACACCGCCAACGAGAACGCCCAGCACCACGATGACCAACGGTTCCATCAGTGACGTCAAGGCATCTACCTTGTTATCAACTTCTTCCTCGAAATAATCCGCCACCCGGCTGAGCATGGCATCCAGGGCGCCGGATTCCTCACCGATGCTGACCATCTGAATCGCCAGCGCCGGAAACTGGTTGGTCATACGCATGGCAAAGTGCAGTGGCTGGCCGGTGGCGACATCATGACGCACCTGCTCCACGGCGCGCTCATAGACAGCATTGCCGGTTGCCCCTGCCGCAGTGGAAAGCCCCTCTATCAAGGGCACCCCAGCGGAGTAGGTGGTAGCCACCGTGCGGGTAAAGCGCGAGACGGCGGATTTATGCAGAATATCGCCAAGAATCGGCATTCCCAGCATCATGGCGTGAACCCGATAGGTCACCTTGGCGGAACGGCGCATGGCCATGCGCAGCAGGTAAATCCCCCCCACCAGTGACCCAAGCGCATGCAGCCAGTAAGCCTGGGCGGCCTCAGACAGGCGGATAGTCATCTGGGTCATGGCGGGCAGTTCGCCGCCAAAACCTGCGAACATGCTTTCAAATTCAGGCACCACCTTGACCAGCAGCAATGACGTTACCCCAAGGCCGACCAGCAGCACAGCAGCCGGGTACCATAAGGCTTTCTTGACCCGGCCCTTGAGGGATTCAACCTTCTCTTTGTAGCTGGCGACGCGATCCAGCATCTGGTCAAGGGAGCCTGACTGCTCACCGGCATCAACCAGGTTGACGAACAGGCGGTCAAATTGGCGCGGATGGCGTCGCAGCGCCTCGGAAAAGCTCGACCCGGATGACACGTCATTGGCCAGATCCTGCAATAGCCGAACCATGCTGGGCTTTTTGACGCTTTCCGAGACCACTTCAAGAGATTGCAGCATGGGGATGCCAGCGCGGATCATGGTCGCCATCTGGCGGGTAAAGACGGTGATATCCTTGGCGTTAACCCGGCCCCGGCCTGAAAGCGAGCCCTTCTTGCGCACTCGCTTGACGGTGATCTTGTGTTTTTGCAGCTCATCCTGCACGGCGGCCTGGCTTCGGCTGACCACCTCACCGCTCAGCTTACGGCCAGACTGATCCGCCCCCTGCCACTTGAAGCGGTAGAGCTGAATTTCTGGGCGGGCTTTCTTTTTGGTCGCCATGGCGTTGTCTCTTTACGTTATTCACGCGTGATGCGGTTAATTTCTTCAAGGCTGGTGATGCCATCCATGACCTTCATCAACCCGCTGGTGCGCAGGTTGAAATGACCTTCCAGGCGCATCTGGCGGTCAATATCTATCGAGTTGGCATCGCGCATGATCAGCTCACTCAAGGCATCATTAATAGGCACCACCTCATAAATACCGGTACGACCTTTGTAGCCCTGGGTACACTGCTTACAGCCATTAGCGGTGTAAAGCGTTGCCTTGGCAATCTGTTCATCACTGAAGCCTTCATGGCGTAGCGCCTGTTCAGGAATCTCGATAGGTGTCTTGCAGTTGTTGCATAATTTGCGCGCCAGGCGCTGGGCAATAATCAGGCTGACGGCGCTGGCTATATTAAAGGCAGTCACCCCCATATTGGAAAGGCGCGTCAAGGTTTCGGCGGCGGAGTTGGTATGTACCGTGGACAGCACCAGATGGCCTGTCTGGGAGGCCTTGATGGCAATATCGGCGGTTTCCAGGTCACGTATCTCGCCGACCATGATGACATCTGGGTCCTGGCGCAGAAACGCGCGCAGCGCATGGGCAAAGTCCAGCCCTATCTTGGGCAGCACATTCACTTGGTTGATGCCCGGTACCTTTATTTCCACCGGGTCTTCAGCGGTACAGATATTGCGCTTGGTCTGGTTGAGGATATTAATGCCCGTATATAGAGAAACGGTTTTACCGCTACCCGTCGGCCCAGTGACCAGAATAATGCCTTGGGGCTGTTCCAGGGCTTTTTCGTAATACTGGCGCTGGGTTTCAGTAAAGCCCAGGTGGTCAATACCCATTTGTGCCGCCGCCGGATCGAGCAGGCGCATGACAATTTTTTCGCCATAGACCGTCGGCAGGGTATTCACCCGGAAATCCAGCGCGCGGGAGCGGGAGAGCTGCAGTTTCATGGCGCCATCCTGGGGCAGGCGGCGCTCGGAGATATCCATACGGGCCATAATCTTCAAACGCGCAGCAATCCGGTTGCGCATGGTGAAGGGCGGCCGGGCGATCTCGATCAGCATGCCGTCTACCCGAAAGCGTACCCGAAACTGGGATTCATAGGGCTCGAAGTGAATATCCGAGGCGCCGCGGCGAATCGCATCCAGCAATATTTTGTTAACGAACTTAACGATAGGAGCGTCGTCACTTTCAACGTCCAGTTCATCCAGAGGCACATCGGCAGGGTCGTCAGCCTGGGAAAAATTCAGCGCGGAGACGGCATCATCCACGCCGTCCAGCTCGTCCATCATGCTGGCTTCGTTCTGGGCCAGATAATCTTCCAGCGCGCCTCTTAATTGATCAATCGGCGCCAGTACCCCTTCAACGCTGAAACCGGTGGCAAACTGAAGCTCATCCAGCTCGGTCAGGGTGGCGGGGTAGGGCACGGCCACCGTGAGGCGGTGGCCGTGGCGCATTAACGGCAACACGGTTAGCTGGCGCAACATGCGCACCGGGTAATCCGCGACCGGGGGTAGCGAGCTGATGCGCACCGCATCCAGGTCGATCACTGGCAGGCCGTATTCCCAGCCAGCGGCAGTGGCGGCATCGTTGGGTTTCACCAGGCCGTTATCAATCACATGGCGCAGGATGGAAATATCCTGGCTGACGGCTGCCGCTTCGGCGTTAATCGCCTGGCCGTTGCTCAGCAGGCCATGCTTGACCAGACGCTGGGCGATACCCCGCAGGCCACCCCGCGCGGCCGCATGGCTAAGAGTTGATTCCTGATGCTGCTGACTCATGAGGGTTCCATCAAAAGAGGCGTAATTAAGTCTTTTGTACCATACTCGAAGAGGCTACCGCACCCGGCTCAAGTTCGGGTACTTTTGGCCGATACAAGGAAGGAAAGCATTTGAAACATTAGCGCATCTCAGTTAATGTAACAATTGTTAATACTAGACGCTCCGCATCCCCATGGAGCCAGGAGAACGCACTATGCAAAAGACACAAATTCGTAACATCCGCCGTCAGCGCCAAAGCGGCTTCACGCTGATTGAGCTGCTGATAGTGGTCGCCATAATCGGCATCCTGGCGGCGGTGGGTGTGCCGCAGTATAATGATTATTTGGATAATGCTGCAGAGCAAGCTTGCCGTGCAGAATTAGCATCTGCGAGAAACCTTGTCGCTGCAGAAGACGCCGTTGGTACTATTGCTACTCTAGAAGCTGATGCAGATGCAACCGAAATAGGAAGTGCCTGGACTACTCTTAATTTCGAGTTTTCCGCTTGTACTGGTGAGATACCTAGGCCAGATGAATTCCTTGAAACACCAATCTCTATTACAGGTGTCGAAACTGCACGCGATGGCATTACAGTAGATTTTCCAGAAAGTTAATTACAGTACTGAATAATTGTATTGTGGTTAATTATTGTTCCCACGCTTTTGCGTGGGATTTTTTTAGTTACAGGGTCGCCTGGCAAGGCAGCTTTCTTTATTAGGAAATATGCTTTAAAAGATCAAAGGTGTCGTTAAAAGAATTCACTTAAAAATATATGCTACATTAGTATATATTTTTACTTATAAAGACCATTCTCGGCCTTGTAAAAAATACTATGGGGTGTAACATAAAGTAAATTTTTATTTTGCATAAAATCATACTTTGGTTACAGCCATGCAGCCCAATGAAGACGGTTTCACCTTGATTGAAGTGCTAGTAGTGATAGCGGTGATAGGCATTATCTCGGCTATTGCCCTGCCGAAGTATCAAAATTATCAGCTACGAACCCATGCTAATGCCGCCTTATCAGGCGCCAAAGCGCTTCAATCGCCAATAGAAGCACAGATATTGGGTGTAGGCTCAACGGTGGGCACTGTGGGCGCTGGCATGGCTGTTAAAGTTGTCACTGAAGACGAAACCGCTACCATCACTGCTGATAGAGAAGATTTGGGGAAAGTAACTCTCACCCGTGCTTCCAGCGGCGAATGGCGCTGCGAACACACCTTTGATATCGAGCTGAAAGGCTGTTCGAAAGTAACCTCTGCGCCAGAACCCTTGCTGTCAGAGAATTAAATCTTGCCTGTTACGTAACAAGTAATGGTGGGGTAGCCCTAGCTCTCGCGATATTCCTAATTCCCCTTTTAACGGGCCGTTCCGGCGCGTCTTTCTCTTTCAAAATCCCTGTTAATATGCCTAAATATAAATATTCATTTAATATTTGCTTGGAGGCACCCGTTGCTGCAGTTCACTGCCCCACAGCACCGCGTAAAAGGCTTCACCCTGCTGGAGCTGCTAATAGCGCTGGCGGTGGCAGGCATTCTGGCAGCGTTGGTAGCACCGCCATTTTCCGGCTTTCTGGCCCGCCAGCAGCTGCGCAGTGATCTCAATGAGGTGGTGTCGGTACTCAGCTTTGCCCGCAGTGAAGCGATAAAGCGGCGCGCTGATGTCACTGTCGATATTGATAGCAGTGGTGATACCTGGAATATCGGAGTTTCTTTTGGTAGCCCAAGTGAAACCCTACGTGTGGCGAATGGCCGCCAACAAGCCGTTACATTAACAGGCATCTCACAGGTTGTTTTTAACTCTTTAGGCGCTATGGAAAGCTGTAGCACCAGTGATTGCCAGTTAGAACTAAACCATTCCCGGTTGGGTGACGATAAAACTGAGGTGGTTACTATTTCGCCGGCAGGAGGGGTACGTCGTGAAGGTTAGGCAAAGTGGTTTCAGTCTGATTGAGGCTTTGGTTGCTCTGGTGGTGCTTTCCATTGGCTTGCTGGGCGCTGCTGCATTGCAAATTAATGCCTTGCATAGTGCAGTGAGTGGTTACCAGAATGCTTTGGTGTCTGTAGCTGCAATGGATGCTCAACAACGTATATGGAAGCTTCGGGCTGCGGCTGATGACTGTGAAATAGATCCTACAGATGAGAAAGAAAGCTGGAAAACGCAGTGGTTTTCTGATGCTGTGGAAAACCCTCTTCGAAATATATCAGACACTGATACCGATATAACGCTAGAAGAAGGTGATTGTCAGTTTAAAATTCAGATCGTACTACCTGCAGAGGGTGACCAAAATCCAGAGCCTTTGATTTATACATTTGAAGTGTTGAATGTATGGTCAGGTGAGGCTGCTGAAAATGAGGAATCATGATGCGTCATCGTGGTTTTAGTCTAGTAGAGTTGTTAGTTGCTCTGGCAATTGGCTTACTAGTAACTCTAGGGGCTGGTCAACTTTTTTTAAGTTCTTTTAATAGTTATCAGGCTGTGACACACGTCAGTAGAAATCAGGAAATCGTGGTTTTTGTCGTTAATACAATGATTCGAGAAATTAGGGAAAAAGACCAGCCTGCCAGTGTGTTTAAACTAATGCCAGCGGTTAATAGCGATACATGTGAATTGATGCGAAATAGTAAATTATTGGTAGGTGGATTATATAAAGATGAAGATGGGTGTAGTTATTTTGATGCAGATGACACAGGGCAGTGTGATGATATATTCGGCTGTAATTTTTTTACGTTGAAGTTACCTAGGCTGGACCCTCAAGATGGAGGGCCTGAATATGAAGAGGTTAGCTTTCATGTAATGGAACGCCAGCCATGATGCGTTTGAAGTAAAAGTATCTATGAAGAGGAAGTGGCATGAAAAAGCAACAGGGTGTCGCACTGGTAGTGGTTTTATCCCTTTTGGCAGGTACCGCCATGATCGGTATGAGTGGTATGCAGTCAGCCATCGTGGATGAGCGATTATCTGGTAACTTTAGAGTTGTTGTCCGTTCTTTTTCAGATACTGAGACATTAGCCGCATCGCTCACCAATCAGCAGTATCGTGCATCTATGGAAGATTTGCTGAATGCTGTGCTTGATGGTGAAGCTGATGTGTCCGGTCAAGCGTTCAAGCTTAATTCAAGCGATGAGGCTTCCTCTCTACCTGCAAATGCACGAACTGCGTTGGAGCAGATTGCTAATAAGTTTCGTGATGAATGGAAACCCATAAACTATGCAGAACTCACGGATGAACAAAAGGCAAACGTTGATGAAAGAATGGACGAAATGCTCGGCCAGCTGGAAATTGAACTGAACCAAACAAGTGACAGTACAGTTGAAATTACCACGCGAGATATCGGTGCACGTGGCAATGCAAGATCTGAATCAACTCTAGAGTTTACTCGAATATTTTCCTCTTCCGCTGATAGTTCTTCTTCACCATTTCAATCAGCGATCGTTGGTTGTCAAGGTGTCGATATTTCAGGTGGCAGTAGTATCAGCAGCTACCGTTCCTCGATGGGGCAATGGAGTGGCGTACACAGCTTGCCTTCCGGCGATGATTTTTCACTGGTACAGACTACCCAAGACAACGCAGACCTCAGTTTAGGGGATAATGAGCAAGTTTATGGCAATGTAGCGGTTAATGGAATGATTGCCTTGAATGGGTCGTCAAATATATTAGGTGATGTACTTGCTAACGGTAATGCATTTCTTAATGCAGGGGGAGGTGGTATTCAGGGTAATCTTGATAGCCTTGATGACATCGTGTTTCAGACTAGCTCACGTGTCGGCGGTCGTGTCAGAGCGGAAGGGAATGTGGCGTTTCAGAATTTTGACGCATCTGTCGGCCAAGGTATCACGGCAGGAGGGAGTATTACTTCAAGTGAGAGGGACAACCCTGCTGATCATATTGATGAAGCTTTCAGGGATAGTTTTTATCCTGATAGCTCCATATCAATAAATCCTGTGCCGACTACTGACTGTGATAATTTTGTTTTTGATGGCAGTACTCTTACTGAAGAAATGAGTCGCTACCAATCTGACCTGGAAAGCCAAGGTGAAATTAATGTTGGTGTATGGCCCAATGTTGAATGGCGTTTTACTCCGTCCTCAATTGAGCGTTTTGATCGATCTGATGAGATAGACACTTGGGTAGAATTTTCCCAGCCCCAAGAAAATACTTTTATGGGTAGTTCCTCTTCTGTCTACCGTATAAGTTCTTTAAATCTGGCAGAAAGCCCTACACTTCACGTCGAAGGTGGTGATGTTGTTCTGGTCGTTGACGGTGATTTTACTAGTTCTGGTGGTGGGCAAGGTTTGAATATAGCAGATGACAGTAGCCTGACGTTATTTGTAGGTGGTGAAGTTAACTTGGGTAGTAATGTTGATATGTCTGATAGTCTCTCTATCAGCAATTCTGGAAGACCGACATTCTCAATTTTTTCATCCTATGAAAGTAACAAATTTGACGTAAACTTCACCAGTAGCAACCGTGTAGTTGCCAATGTATATGCGCCTTTTACAGGTGTTAGTATTAACTCAGGTGCCGATTTTCTGGGCAGCGTGAGAGCAAGAGAAATTGAGGTTAGCGGTGATGGTGATTTGGTTTATGACCGTGATTTGGCCGATGCATTTGATTATATCCCTGATGAAGTGCCTTCAACTGGTGAATGGTGCAGTTTTTCCGAGCTGTCGCCGTTGACGGTCGTTGGCACCGCTGGAAATTTGGATTTACCTTCTTCAAATGCCGAATTTAATGGTAATGACGTCGTGCCAGACATCACTGTTGCTGCCGGTGAAGGTGCACGCTATTCATACGCTAATGCAGCGAACGAAAATATTCATGAAGGAATACCCGCGGGGCTTTTCGACAGCGGTAACCGTGCTGCCAATTTCGATAATTTTATCAGTCGGGTTCGTTCTTCTGCTACGCTTATTGCTGGAAATCATGAAGTTAAAGGGAACGCAAGAGGTAACAAAAAAAATCCCTTTGGTACGGCAGGTGATGAAGAAATCTGGTTTATCGATGGCAATTTGACAGGGAATAATCTCAACGGTGCTGGTGTCCTTGTGGTAAACGGGAATTATAATTCATCAGGAAACCCCTCCTACGATGGTTTGATTATTGTGCTGGGAAATTATTCTCAAGGTGGTGGAGGAGGTGATGATTTCAATGGAGCTCTGTTGGTCGCCCCCTATTCTCCAGCTTCTTTAACGTTTACTTCACCCGATATCAATTTTAATGGTGGTGGTAGCAATAATTTCCTCTATGACGTAGGAGTCTTGAATACTGCCTTCAACTTGCTTGATGATGATACCAAGGATGCTTGGGATTACTGTGACGAGGTTGATCCACCTTTTCCACCGGATGATGATGATGATGAAGATGAAAGTGATGGAGAATACCGCTGGGATCTGACAGGCTGGCGATGATTTTTACATTGATCAATTGAAGAAGGATGGACAGCGTTCATGGCGAATATGGATCTAGAAAAGCGCCTCACCACCGCTATTGCCATTGCCGAGGAAGCCGGGCGAATGATTCTCAAAGCCCGTGAGGATCAGACCTTCAGCCGCAGCATGAAAGGCGGTAATGAGCTGGTGACGGATGTGGATGTGGCGGTCGATAAACTGATTGGCCAGCGGTTGGAAGAGGCGTTTCCCGGTGAGATGCGTTTATCTGAAGAGCTTTCCCCGCAGCAGGCTCAGGCGGTTAAGGCGCCGGCGTTGTGGGTGATTGACCCGATTGATGGCACGGTCAATTTTGCTCAGGGCCAGCACCATGTGGCGGTGTCGATTGGCTGGCTGGAAAATGGCGTGGGCAAGATCGGGGTGGTTCACGCGCCGTTTCTGGGTGAAACCTTTGCCGCCGCCGAAGGGTTTGGGGCAAGCTGTAACGGCAAACCGATTCAGCCCAGTGGTGAAACCGCGCTTGAGCGTACTCTGGTAGGCACCGGTTTTCCCTATCAGAAAGACGCTCGCGTGGCGCTATTAAAACGCTTTGGCGCGGTGTTGACCCACTGCCAGGATATCCGCCGTAACGGGTCTGCCGCGTTGGACTTGTGTGATGTCGCCTGCGGAAGGCTGGATGCCTATTACGAAAGTGTCTCGCCCTGGGATTTCGTCGGTGGCTGGGTGATTGCCCGGGAAGCCGGGGCGACTGTTGATCACCTCTACCCGGTGCCAGAAGGCGTACCCCTCGATCTTTGCGGTGAGCATCTGCTGGTTACCACGCCAGCGGTACATGATGGCTTGGCCAGGGTGTTGAAAGAGGCGGATAAGACTCAAAGCTGAGCCGTCTAGCCTTCTATTGCTTCAGTCTGTTTATGCTTGAATATCCAGGCTGATCGAGCCCGCCAGAATCACGGCTATCAGTTCCGCCTGACGCCGGGTATCGGTTTTCTGGAACAGGTTACGCAGGTGGAAGGCCACCGTGGTGGTGGATATCTCCATCTGTTCGGCGATATCTTCCTTGCGTTGACCGTCTGCCAGGCGCATGGCGATGCTGGTTTCCGTAGGGGTGAAACCGAACAGCTCAGCCAGTAGAGGTTCGGGTAACTGCACCCGTTGGGCCGGGTCGATCAACATGACGGCCACCGCCGGGATCTGAGAGGTGTCAGCCCCGTTGGCCAGCGAGCTGATAAATACCATCAAGTCGCTATTCTCTGTCACTGCTTGCTCTGTCACGCCTTGCTTGATCCCATGCTCACCCAAGCGCGAAAGGCGCAGACAGCGAGTGTGTTCCTTGTGTTGATGGTTGGCATGGATGCCTTCGCGAACAGCCTGGTGGAGTTGGCGGCTGGTGGCGTCACTCAGGCTTTCAAGGCTGGGTACCTGATGGAAGGGCGCCTGGCCCAGGTTAAGGCGCAGGGCGGCACGGTTGGTCAGCAAAGGCTGGCTTTGGTCATTCAGCAGTACAACGCCCACCGCCATCATATCCAAGGCACTCTTGGCCGCTTCAAAGGCGTTTTGGCTGCTTTCAGTGCGCAGGTGATGAATACCCTGGCGTAAATGGTCAAGTTCCTCAGTGCTTTTGGCACGCATGCGGTTCACCTGGCGCAGGCGCGCTTCCAGGGTGACGAGCAGCAAATCATAGTCAATCGGTTTGACCAGATAATCATCAGCGCCCAGGCGTTTGCCTTCGATGACGTCATAACGCTGGGAGAGGGCGGTCAGAAAAATAAATGGCGTGTCTGCCAGCTGTGGAAAATCACTGCGTACCCGCTCAAGCAGGCTATAACCGTTCAGGCGGGGCATGGTGATATCACACAGAATGATATCCGGCATCGCCTTGAGGTGGGCCAGGGCCTCTTCGCCATCGCTGGCTTCAATCACCCGGTAGCCAGCTTCACGTAGCTCGTCGCAGAGGTCACGGCGTAATTCGTGGTGATCTTCAGCACACAGCACCAGAGGCGCTGGTTCATTGCGTTGCATCGTGTTCTGCACCCTTGTCATATCCGAGTAAATGATCCGCTTCTGCGCGGGGTAAACGCAGTTGGAAGACAGTGGCTTCAGCGCTGGAGCTGATGAGTTCCAGCTCGCCTTGCTGAATGCGCGCCAGGGTGCGGGCAATGTTCAGCCCAAGCCCCAGGCCCTGCTGTTGCCCACTGTTGGCGGCACGATAGAAGCGTTCAAAGATTTTTGACTGCTCGCTCGCCTGAATCACGCCACCCTGATTACGGATACGACAGTAAGCCCATTGGGCATCCTGGGAAAGCTCAATCTCGATGGGCGTAGTGGGCAAGGCGTATTTGTGCGCATTGGTCAGCAGGTTGTCGATGATCTGTTCGGTGAGCGCTTTATCGCAGCATGCCGTCAGGTGAGGTAATCCGGCTGGCAGCACCATGATACGGATAGGTGGCGGGTCGTCGTCGTGCTGGGCGTGATGCAGATGGCAGAGGCTATGAACCAGACTGATCAGATCATGGCGTTGGCGATGGCTGTTGATCTGGCCAGCATCGAGGCGTGCCGTTAACAGCGACGCATCCACCAGCTTGGTCATATGCATGACCGTCTCGCGCAGACGCTGATAGCGTTCTTCCCGTTCTGGCGCTGTAAACCCCTTATGGCGCCGCATCAGGCGCTGCAGGCCGGAGTCAATCACGGCCAGCGAGGTGCGAAACTGATGAGACACCATGGCAGCAAAGCTGCGGTAGAAATCGCTGACGCCGCGTTCGCGCTCCAGGGCGTTTTCCAGAGCAATGGCGGCTTTTTTGTAGGGGGTAATATCCGCCACCCGCATCACATGCCCGCCTGTCTGTGTCTGGCGCAGAGTGACCTGGCGCCACTCGCCGCCGCTTAGCTCCATATCGCATTGTGAACTGGGTTGATCGGCATCCAGGCTGCCTGAATGGCTGGCGCAGGCGTTGCATAGCCTGGGTAAGACCTCTTGTAGCGGCTGTGCCGGGGTAAATATCTGCTGCGATTGAGGCATCAGTTTATCCAGTTGAGCATTCACCAGCTGTAACTGACCATTGGCAGCAAAGGCGGCAAAGCCATCAGGGGCGGTATTGATCGAATCCGCCAGGCGTCGTCGCTCATCCTCCAGCTCTTGGGTGCGAGCGCTGACAACCTCTTCCAGATGATCAAGGTGTTCAGTCAGCGCTTCCTGGGCTTGGCGGCGCTTGGTGAGTGCCCAAAGCAGTAACAACGCCAGCAGTATGCCGGTCACCAGGATGCCAATGGCGGAATAGATCACCTGCAGCAGGCTGTCGCGGTAGGCATCCAGCCGTTCACCGGTGGATTCCCATTCCGCCACCATGATGGCATTGGCCATACGGTTAAGCTTGGCAAGCAGGGGCTGAATCGCCGGGTAAAGTGCATCTGCTGCGTTTTGCTGTTCCGGCTTATCATTTAGCAGCGTATCCAGCTGCGCCAGATGTTCCAGGCTTTCATCAAGCAGGGGCTCTAGCCCCAGAGCGCGGATATAACGGCGCTGGGGCCCGTCATCCATCAGGGTTAAACGGCTGAAAAGGACATCCAGGCGTTGCTGAGGCTGGGCAGCCGGGTCATCCATGGCATGGCGGTGTATGGCTTCCTGAAAACGGTGGCCAGCCACCTGGGCCTGGGTAATCACCCACAGCATGTTCTCATCCACATTGTTGCGCATAGCCTTTTCAACTTCTGATAGGCGTAGCAGGGAGAAGAACAGGAGTATAAAAAACAGCCCAATGGCGGCCAGCGGCAACCAGTAGATACGAGCCTTGGGGGTCAGTGACATTACTCGACCTGCAAGCCGTTTAGCTGCCATACCCAGCGGTAATCATAGCGGATATCCTGAAGCTCGCTGTGATCATCCCGCGGGTAAACAATCCACAGTGGCCCCTTATCTCGGGGAGTCAGCGCTTCGCCATCCATATGGGTGGCGGCCAGCACGTCGTATTGATAAAAATCTTCCAGAGGGATTTCAACGATATAGTCATTGAGCGCTGTGGCAATCACTTGCTCGCCTTCGGCACCCACCCAATCAAGCAGGTCACGCATCAGAAAGCCTTCAAACTGATTGACGCCATCGGTCACCGAGGTGGTGGTTTCCAGTGTGTGGGTCTCAAGGGTCGCTAGCATCTTTTCATCAAACTGAGCGCCGCCCTCGGCGTTGGTATGTTGAATCTCTCCTCTGATGGTTAATAACACGGGGCCGGAAGGTGCAGATAAGGTCTGCTCAGACGGTTCAGGCGCGCTGTCTTCAGTTGCACGGTCCTCAGCCCAAAGCAGCGGAGCAGTCAGAATGCTCATCAGTATGCTGGGTAGTAAGTTGCGTAATTGCATAATCTTTCTTCCCCGAGTGAAACCAATAGCGGTGTCTGTCAGCGTGTTGAAGCTCAGTATTATTTTCTATCACTCTAGCAAAGTGTTTCATCAGTTAACACTTAGCCCACATAGGCTACTGTTCAAATGACGGATTGTTAGGTTTTTGCGCTGTTCCTGTTCAAACACACGGGGAGGGCATCACGGCTTCAGGCTAATATGCGAAACAAGTAACAATAAAACCAACCGTTTGACTGGCGGTTATAAGGGGTGTGGATATGTGGGATTTTCGGCTGGGCCAGGCGGTTGGTCTGATGTTCAAGACGCTGCCTTTCATTGTATTTCGCTTGGCAGTGTACTTCGGTATTGCCCTGGGGTATGTGCTGATGACCGGTGTGGGCGCTGGTGTCGGCTGGGGGATTGGCGGTTTTGGGGATGAAGGCTTCCGGGCGGTTTCTACCTTCTGGGGCGGTGTCATTGGTTTTGGCATTGTTGGCGCTGTGATGTACGTGCTGCGTGAGTACCTTCTCTACGTGGTGAAAGCGGGGCACGTGGCGGTGCTGGTTGAGCTGGTGGAGGGTCAAGCATTGCCTGACAATCGCGGCCAGATAAAGCATGCCAGTGAAGTGGTCAAAGAGCGTTTTGGCCAGGCAAGCACCCTGTTTATGGTGGATCAGTTGATCAAGGGCGTTTTGCGCTCGCTGGTGGGCATGGTCAGAACCGTCTTCAGGCTTCTGCCGGTTCCAGGTGCCCAGCAGTTGCTGAGTATTCTGCAGGCGTTTTTACGTATCGCTGTGGGTTTTATTGATGAAGTGATTCTGGCCTATTGCATTCGTACTCGCTCAACCCGGCCCTGGGAAAGCTCCCGTGATGCCTTGGTGCTTTATGGCCAGAACCTCAAGCCAATGATGGTTAATGCAGCCTGGCTGACGCTGATTATCTACCTGCTTTCCTTTATCGTCTTTCTGGTCATGCTGGCGCCTGCGGCACTGGTGGCCTATCTGATTCCCGGCGGTTGGTCGGCCACAGGCATCGTTGTTGCCCTATTGTTTGCCTGGAGTGTCAAAGTTGCTGTATTCGAACCCTTGGCCATCACCTGCATGATGCAGGTGTATTTCAAGGTGATTGAAGGCCAGACACCGGATCCTGAGTGGGAAGCCAAGCTCGATGGAGTATCCAGGAAATTTCGCCAGTTAAAGGAAAAGGTAGCTGGCGAGCAGGCTTCAGGCGCCTCGTCATCAGCATAAGCGTAAATAACAGTATAAAAACAGAGGATTTATGAAGTCACCTTGCTGCTTGATGGTCGCATCATGATGCAGGTGAAAGGTGACAATATCGCCTCTCAGGATGTTGCCGTCGGCCTGATGCGCGCCTGGGGTCTAGAGGCAGTGCGTGAGCAGGCGGCGCGCTAGATTGACGCCTAATGCTGTTTGACTCGCCATATATGCCAGGTGAGGCCGCCGAGTATAAAGGTACCTAGTGGCACCAGCACCATGGCTGCAGTGGTCGGGGGGATGTCGTAGCCAAGCGCAGACAGGCTTTGCAGGCCAAGCTTGAAAAGGCTGAACAGATAATAGCTGATGACGATAATCGACAGCCCTTCGACCGCTTTCTGTATTTTCAGCTGGCTTTCGGCGCGTTCGCTCATATTGGAGAGAATAGCTGAGTTCTGCGCTTCAATTTCTACCTGTGTGCGGGTTCTCAGCAGGTCATTCAGGCGCGCCGCACTGGCGGCCAGGGTGTCAAGCCGCTGGTTCATGGCCGCGCAGTAGCGAACCGCGGGTTGAAAACGGCGTAAAATGAACATCCCCAGGCGTGGGTAGTTTTCGACCCGCTCCTCGCGAAGCTCATCCACCCGGGCAAGCACAATGCGTGAGTAGGCGTCAGTGGCGCTGAAGCGCTTGCGCGTCTGGGCACCACAGCGTTCAAGCTGGGCAGAAAGCCCGGTCAGCTCCTTGAGCAATGGCTCAGGGTTAGCCTGCTGATTTTCAGCATGCTGTGTTGACAAGCGGTTCAGTGATTCTTCGTATTCTTCCAGCTCGCGGCTGAGGTTTTTGGCGACGGGCAGCGCCAGCATGGCCATGATGCGGTAGGTTTCAATATCAAACAGCCTGCGTGCCATGCGCCCCAGCCGAAAGCGGTCTAAACCGTTGTTGATCAGTAACAGCCGATTGGTGCTGTCGTTGGTCAGCTGGAAATCGCTCCAGACCGTGGCATCGCCGCTGCCTACCCGTGAACCTGACGGGTAGTTAAAGCCGTAGTGTTCGAGACTGCCAGCCCATTGGTGAGAGGCTTCAACCCGTAAAACGGTGGCGCTGACGATAGTGCTGGCATTTTCTTCAAGGAAGCTTTCCAGCAAGGCGGGCGGGGAAGGCCATAAAGGGCCGTCGGTTTTAGCCGGATGTTTGACGGTCAGGGTAAAAAACTCGGTGTGCTGTTCCCACTTCAGGGTGATATCCCCGCACTGCAGAATCTGCTGGGCGGCGGATGACGCCATGGGCTGCCCGATGACATCCGCTAGCTGGCTGAGCAGCGCTGACCGGTCACTGCCTTCTTGCAGAAAAGCAAAATGGTGAAGATTGGCAGGCCCATCAAAGTAAATGGAGGGCCTGGCATGAAGCTCATTGTGCAGTGACGCATGTTGGGGATGCATAATCAAAACCTGACGTTATCATTATGCCATCTACCTTAGCCTATTGGGCTGCAAACCCGAGGCCAACACGCTGTGGCAAGATGCCGCGTGTCTGCCGCGTTTGTGGGAATACCTGTTGCAGAGCCGTTCGTTTCAGAATTGCTCGGTATCAACTTCTGCCAGTTGCTCAGCGGTGTAGCGCTCACCCGCTATATGTTCAGGGCTGAACAGGGCTTTGAGCTTTGCAGCTGCGCTTGGATCAAGCTTGAGGGCGTTGGCACCGAGATTTTCGCGCATATGAGCGATAGAGCGGCTGCCGGGAATTGGGAGAATTTCATCGCCCTGAGACTGCAGCCAGGCCAGTGCCAGCTGGCTGGTGGGTATTTCCCACTGATAAGCAATGGCATTGAAGGCATCCAGGCGCTGGAGGTTATGCGCAAGGTTGGCGCCATTAAAGCGCGGGAGGTGGCGGCGCATATCGTCTTCTGCCAGTGCATCTTCATGTTTGACGGCACCGCTCAGAAAACCACGGCCAAGGGGGCTGAAGGCCACAAAGGCCACATCCAGTTCACGGCAGGCCTTAAGAACGGCAATTTCTGGGTTGTGGGTCCACAGCGAATATTCAGACTGCACGGCTGCAATCGGGTGTTCTGCATGGGCGCGCTGCAGAGTGCTTGCGGATACTTCTGAAAGGCCGATGGCACGAATCTTTCCTTCATCCACCAACCTGCCCAGTTCGCCAACGCTCTCTTCAATGGGAACGCTTTTATCCCAGCGGTGCAGATAGTAGAGATCCAGGTGGTAGGTTTGCAGGCGGCTCAGGCTTTCTTCGCATTGGCGCCTTAAAGTGGCAGGGCGGCCATCAATTACTTTTTTACCCTGTGCCGGGTCAATGGCCATGCCGCACTTGCTGGCGAGTACAAGCGCATGGCGTTTGGCCGCCAGGGCACGGCCAACCAGTTGCTCGTTGGCGGTGGCACCGTAGAGCGTAGCGGTATCGAAATGGCGATACCCCATGTCAAAAGCTGCGTCCAGCGCGCGAATGCCGTCTGCTTCAGCCACCGGTTTACCGTAGCCATGGGAAAGGTTCATGCAGCCAAGGCCGATTTGCGGAGCATTGACGGTTTTCAGTAGCGAAGCCAGTAGAGACATCAGTGTTCCTTTTGGGGTGTATCCGACACACGGCGCATAGCATAGCAGTTGGGCATCCGCGCTGGCTATTCCTGCGGGGCTGATTGTTGGCCAAGATCCGAAAACGTGACGGCAATTGTTAATATATGAAACAAACTAGCCGTTTAGTGGATAATACTACTGGCTCTTTGGTTCTTCTCTGGGTTGTGGTCAGGCACCTCCGTTGCTTTCAATCAGCCAGGTAATGACCACCTTGATCACATAGCCGAGCATGCCAGCCCCGAGCACAATAAACAGCATCAGGGTGCCAAACCTGCCAGCGTTGGACTGCTTGGCAAGATCCCAGATAATAAAGCACATGAAGATGATCAGGCCGCCAATCATGATCGGGGTAATCCAGGCTTCAAAGGTTTGCTGCATAGTGATTCCTAGGTTTAGAGAAGTAAAAGTAGGGAGAAACGTGCGTCATTTCTTGGTGGTATGATAATATTTGACCAAATTCATCGGGTATTTGTCGACTGACATCTTGTAGCAGGTATCTGATAACGCCTAACCGCCAGATCAAAATAGATGTTCTTTCAAAGTGCTCTTTCAGGGCACTGGCTGTGCGTTTATATGACATGCATTTATATGAGGAGTGATGATGCCAAACGTCAATATTTTGGTGGGTACCATGTACGGTGGTGCATTGGATGTTGCTGAACAGGTCAAACCCTTGTTTGAACAGGCAGGCTACACCGTCAGTATATCAGAGCAGCCCACATTGAATGATCTGACAGAATCCCCTGATAGCCTGTCGCTTTTTTGTGTATCGACGACAGGAAGCGGTGATTTTCCTGGCAATTTCGTTAACTTTACCCGAGAAATTAAAGAGCAGAGCCCGGCCTTGACTCAGGTGCGCTATGGGCTGATTGCCTTGGGCGATAGCTCTTACGGTGAGACCTACTGCGGCGCTGGCCGGGCGCTGGATGAGCTCTTGCAGGATCATGGTGCCCAGCGCCTGGGCGAGCGTCTGGAAATCGATGCCATGGAAACCTTCATGGCCGACGATGCGGCAATTCCCTGGGTGGAAAGCTGGATTGAGGCAGAAAATCTGAAGGTAGCCTCATAATGGCGCCTGCAACACCCGAGCGGATCAGCGTCGGGGTAGGGCTTTGCGTGGTCATGCTGGCAACACTGCCACGCTTTATTGCCAACGGCCTGGAAACCCGCCAGACCCTGATAGGGTTGGCAATCGTTGCGGTGGCTGTGGTGATGGCAATCAACTACAGGATGTTGAACGCTGCTGCACGCAAATGCTTGCCGTCGCTTCTCAAGTCCATGCTGTTGGCCATGGCAGTTGGGCTTGCCGTCATGGCTCTTTGGCATAGCCTTACCAGCGACTGGTTCAGTTGGCAGGAGCTGATTTCCAATGGCACTACTCTGGGGCTTTTGTTGCATGCCCTAAATCTATGGCGTAAGCCGCAGGTTCAGGACGACAAGTAAATAGCCAGGAGAGCCTGGCAAGCGCTATTTCTTTTGAGATTTGTCTTGGGCTGCTTGTACAAGCCGTTAAAAATAAGAAAAGGGTGATAAAACCTTGGCTTGGCGTGAAAAAGGGCTTGTTTTTCTGCGTCTAGCCCTCATCTAGGGCGTAAGGTGCTTGCCACCATGCGCCAGGGTTCTTAAAATTGACCCCTTGAATAACATTAATGCAACTCACAAAACGCACAGCCGCTAGAGGACAATTCATGCAAGTTTCCGTCGAGACGCCCTCCCAGATTGAACGCCGCATCACAATTCAGGTGCCGGCAGCAGACATCGATGAGGCCGTCAACGCTCGCTTGAAAGAAACCGCGAAAAACGTTCGCCTGAATGGTTTCCGCAAGGGCCACGTGCCCATGGCTGTGGTTCACCAGCGTTACGGTCATGATGTTCGCAACGAAGTTGTGGGCGAAGTGATGCGCGAGCGCTATGTACGTGCGATCACCGAGCAGGAGCTTAACCCTGCTGGCTACCCGCAGATTGAAGCGACAGTCAACGAAGCCGGTAAAGACCTCGAGTTCATCGCGACCATGGAAATCTATCCTGTGGTCGAGCTTACTTCTATCGAAGGCACTGAGGTTGAGCGCCCGGTGGTTGAGGTGACTGAAGCAGACGTTGATGAAATGATCGAGACCCTGCGCAAGCAGAACGCCGACTGGGTAGAAGTCGATCGTGCCGCTGCTGACGGTGACCAGCTGAAGATCGATTTTCAGGGTTTCATTGGTGACGAGCCGTTTGAAGGCGGTAGTGCTGAAGGCCATGATCTGGTGCTGGGCTCCAACAGCTTCATCCCGGGTTTTGAAGAGCAGTTGATCGGTGCCAAGGCGGGAGAGGAAAAGACCTTGAGCGTCACTTTCTCGGACGATTATCAGGCCGAGAACCTGGCCGGTAAAGAGGCAACCTTCAAGGTGAAGGTTCATTCTGTCAGCGCGCAGGAATTACCGGAAGTCGATGAAGCCTTCATTGAGCGTTTTGGTGTGGAAGGCGGCGATGAAGCCCAGTTCCGCGCTGAAATCAAGAAGAACATGACGCGTGAAGCCTCCCAGGCGGTTGATAACCGCGTGAAGCAACAGGTGTTGGACGCACTGCAGAAAGCCAATGAAATCCCGGTACCTGCCGCTCTGGTTCAGCAGGAAACTGACGGTATGAAGCGTCAGGCAGCTCAGCAGTTTGGCCTGGGTGAAGACTTCGATGTCAGTCAGTTGCCAAACGAGCTGTTTGCCGAGCAGGCCAAGGGCCGTGTTCAGGTTGGCTTGCTGCTTGCTGAAGTGATCAAGGCTAACGAGCTTGACGCCAGCGATGACGAGATCAGGGCCAAGGTGGCAGAACTTGCCGAGCAGTACCAGGAACCTGAACAGGTGGTTGATTACTATATGTCCAACGATCAGCTCAAGACTCAGGTCAAGTCAGCGATTCTTGAAGAAAAAGCAGTTAGCCAGCTGCTGGAACAGGCGAACGTCAAGGACGTTGAAATGTCTTACCAGGAAGTGCTGGCAGCCGCGCAGCAGCAAGCTGATGGCGATGCTGACGAAGAGCAAGACGAAAACGCAAGCGCCTGATAAGCTGACAAGCACAACCGATGCGGTGTAATGTTGTTTTACTTAACCGCAAATGTTTATCTTGAATGTGACATTGAAGCGCAGATGCGCCGCTAGCGGCGCATCTTTCCCTGACCGGACGCAAGGATCACCCGAATGAGTGAATTTGATATTCAGAACGCCGGTGGCTTAGTGCCCATGGTGGTTGAACAAAGCGCCAAAGGGGAACGTGCCTACGATATCTACTCGCGCTTGCTGAAAGAACGGGTAATTTTTCTGGTCGGCCCTGTTGAAGATTATATGGCCAACCTGGTGGTGGCACAGTTGCTCTTTCTTGAGTCGGAAAACCCGGACAAGGATATTCACCTGTACATCAACTCTCCAGGTGGCTCGGTGACTGCCGGTATGTCGATTTACGATACCATGCAGTTTGTACGGCCGGATGTCTCTACGGTATGTATTGGCCAGGCGGCCAGCATGGGTGCATTGCTGTTGGCTGGTGGGGCGGCAGAAAAACGTTTCTGTCTGCCTAACTCGCGCATGATGATTCACCAGCCGCTGGGTGGTTATCAGGGCCAAGCATCTGATATTGAAATCCATACGCGCGAAATTCTGGGCATCCGTGACCGCCTGAATCAGATTCTTGCCGATCACACCGGGCAGGACATTGAAACAGTGGCACGCGATACCGACCGCGACAACTTCATGACTGCAAGCCAGGCGCAGGAATATGGTTTGATTGATGCGGTGCTGGATAAGCGGCCTACATCCTGATAGCGTAAGCCATTAGCGCTTGTATAATAATGGTAGCGTTTTCAGACAAGCTTTCCGGCGGCAGCATGCCGCCAACGTGACAGAGGTACGCGAATGGCCGACGGCAAAGGCAAGGACGAGAACGACAAGCTGCTTTACTGCTCGTTCTGTGGTAAGAACCAGAATGAAGTGCGTAAACTGATTGCCGGCCCGTCCGTTTATATCTGCGATGAGTGTGTCGATCTATGTAACGACATTATTCGCGAGGAGGTGCTCGAAGCCGACGCCGAGAGCGACGAAGAGCGTCTTCCTACGCCTCGTGAAATTCGTCACACTCTGGACGACTACGTCATTGGGCAGGATCGCGCCAAAATGGTGCTTTCAGTGGCGGTTTACAACCACTATAAGCGGTTGAAATCGGAAGTCCGCGAAGGCAACGTTGAGCTAGGCAAATCCAATATCCTGCTGATTGGCCCGACGGGTAGCGGTAAGACCCTGCTGGCTGAAACGATGGCGCGGTTATTGAATGTGCCGTTCACAATTGCCGACGCAACAACACTGACAGAAGCGGGTTATGTGGGTGAAGATGTCGAAAACATCATCCAGAAGCTGCTTCAGAAGTGTGACTACGATGTCGACAAGGCCGAGCGCGGTATTGTCTATATCGATGAAATTGACAAGATTTCACGCAAGTCGGACAACCCTTCCATCACCCGCGATGTATCCGGTGAAGGGGTGCAGCAGGCATTGCTGAAATTGATCGAGGGCACTACGGCCTCGGTTCCTCCCCAGGGAGGACGTAAGCATCCTCAGCAGGAATTTGTGCAGGTGAATACCGCCAATATCCTGTTTATTGTGGGGGGCGCTTTTGCTGGTCTGGATAAAGTCATTCGAGATCGCGCTGAGAAGGGCGGCATTGGCTTTAACGCCAGTGTGAAAAGCAAGGATTCCACTCGTGGTGTGGGTGAACTGCTGGCTGATGTCGAGCCGGACGATCTGGTCAAGTTTGGCCTGATCCCCGAGTTTGTTGGCCGTTTGCCAGTCATTGCGACACTGACTGAGCTGTCTGAAGATGCTCTGGTGCAGATCCTGACCGAGCCCAAGAACTCGCTTGTCAAACAGTATGCCAAGCTCTTTGAGATGGAAGGCGTGACGCTGGACTTCCGTGAAGATGCCCTGCGTGCGGTTGCCGTCAAGGCAATGGAGCGCAAGACAGGCGCACGCGGGCTGCGTTCCATCCTTGAATCAGTACTGCTTGATACCATGTATGACATTCCTTCGCTTGAAGGGGTGACTCAGGTGGTAATTGAAGCCTCTGTGATTGCTGGTGAAAGCGAGCCGCTGTTGATTTATTCCCAGCAGGAAGACACGCGTGTAGATGGCACAGACGGTTGATAGCTGTTTAGTGGCCGACAGGTGAGGCGCTGGGGTTTGTGACGGTTTTGATCCAGGCTCATTTGAATGTGCCACAAGGGGTCGCCCAGGCGGCCCCTTGTCTTTCGCTCCAAGCCTTTTAGGGCCGCTGTGCCACTCTGACGACGCATTACACCTGTCTTTGCGCTATCGCTCATTTCTCTGTATGAGACCCTGACACTGCCTGGTGCATTGGCGGGTCTTATCCACGTATTTACCGATTTCCGAGGGTCGTCTGCGATGCAGCAGAACGCTGAAATGACACAATGTTTCCCATTACTGCCGCTGCGGGATGTTGTGGTTTATCCGCAGATGGTGATTCCACTGTTTGTTGGGAGAGAAAAGTCGATTCAAGCGCTGGAAGCCGCCATGAACATGGACAAGCGTGTTCTTCTGGTTGCCCAGCGCGAAGCGTCTCAGGAAGAACCTGACAACGCCGATCTCTACGCGATGGGAACGGTCGCTGACATCATGCAGTTGTTGAAGCTCCCCGATGGCACTGTCAAGGTGTTGATCGAAGGCAACTTCCGTGCGGATGTGGGTAGTATCGAAGAGCATCCGGAAGGGTTCACCCAGGCCTATATCACGCCGCGCGAAAGTGAGCCTTTGACCGAACGTGAGCAGGAAGCGCTTGTACGAGTACTTCTCAACCAGTTTGAGCAGTATGTCAAGCTGTCCAAGAAGGTGCCCAATGAAGTGCTTAACTCCCTTTCGGGCATTGAAGATCCGAGCCGTCTGGTGGACACCATTTGTGCTCATCTGTCACTGAAAATCGGTGACAAGCAGGAATTGCTGGAAATGGATCGGGTGCGCGATCGTATTGAGCATCTGATGGCGCTGATCGAAACGGAAATTGATCTGCTGCAGGTCGAAAAGCGTATCCGCTCCCGGGTCAAGGAGCAAATGGAAAAGACCCAGCGCGAGTACTATCTCAACGAGCAGATGAAAGCCATTCAGAAAGAGATTGGCGAGCTTGATGACGTACCCAACGAAGTTGAGAAATATGAAAAGGATATTCATGCGGCAGGCATGCCCAAAGAGGCGATGGAGAAGGCGCTTCAGGAGCTGAAGAAGCTCAAGATGATGTCAGCCAATTCCGCCGAAGCGACCGTGGTGCGTACCTACCTTGACTGGCTGGTGGATATACCGTGGAAAAAGCGTACCCGTGTCAAGCATGATCTGATCAAGGCACAGCAAGTCCTTGATGAAGACCATTATGGCCTGGATGAAGTCAAATCACGGATTCTTGAATACCTGGCAGTGCAAAAACGGGTGCGCAAGATGAAAGGCCCGGTGCTCTGTTTGGTAGGGCCTCCTGGCGTGGGCAAGACATCCCTGGGGCAGTCCATTGCTCGGGCGACCAATCGCAAATATGTGCGGCTGGCGCTGGGTGGCGTGCGCGATGAGTCGGAAATTCGCGGCCATCGGCGCACCTATATCGGCTCGCTACCCGGCAAGCTGATGCAGCGCATGAGCCGTGCTGGCGTCAAGAATCCACTGTTCCTGCTTGATGAGGTCGATAAACTGGGCATGGATCATCGCGGTGACCCAGCGTCTGCCTTACTCGAAGTGCTTGACCCTGAGCAGAACAACAGTTTCAGCGATCATTATCTGGAGCTGGATTACGATCTGTCCGAAACACTGTTCATCTGTACCGCGAACTCGATGAATATTCCGGGTCCTTTGCTGGACCGCATGGAAATTATCCGTATTCCCGGTTATACCGAAGATGAAAAGCTGGCGATTGCCAAGCGTTACCTTCTGCCCAAGCAGCGTGAAGCCAACGGCCTCAAGGCTGATGAAATCGAACTCGACGATTCGGCCCTGCTGGAACTGATTCGCTATTACACCCGTGAAGCGGGCGTGCGTGAACTTGAACGCCAGATTGCCAAGGTGGCGCGCAAGGTGCTCAGAGAGCGGCTTGAACAAGACCGTGAAGGCAAAGAAACGGCGACCCAGCTGTTGACCGATAAGCAGATTGAAACCTATGCAGGTGTACGTCGCTACAGCTATGGCCTTGCTGACCTGGCAGACCAGGTAGGGCGGGTTACCGGCTTGGCCTGGACATCGGTTGGGGGGGAGCTGCTGAATATTGAATCGGTCGTCACCCCTGGTAAAGGGCGAGTGAACAAGACCGGTTCACTTGGCGATGTCATGAAAGAATCGGTTAGCGCGGCTCATACGGTCGTGCGTGCACGAGCAGAAGAATACGGCATAGACCCGGAACGCTTCGAGAAAGATGATCTGCATATTCACGTGCCGGAAGGTGCGACGCCCAAGGATGGCCCAAGCGCCGGTATTGCCATGGTAACCGCAATGGTCTCGGCTTATTCAAAACGCTGCGTACGCTGTGATGTGGCCATGACAGGTGAAGTGAACCTGCGCGGTGAAGTGTTGCCGATTGGTGGTTTGAAGGAGAAATTGCTGGCTGCCCGTCGGGGTGGTATAAAGATTGTCCTTATACCTGAGGAAAACCGTCGCGATCTGAAGGAAGTACCTGACAATATCAAGGATGCCCTCGATATCCGGCCTGTACGCTGGATTGACGATGTGCTTAAGGTCGCCTTGACAGATCCTGATGAAGATACTGCCATCGTTAACGGCGAAAATACTTATACCGGCAGCGTTGTTGCCAGCACGCACTGATTCGGCACTGGTTGACTCGGTAGTAGTCAACTTAGCAAGCTGAGATATTGAGGCTGGCTGTAACCATAAACGTTTGTAAAAAGTATCCAGAAATTGTAAGTATCAAGAAATTGTAACAAGAAATTTTGAATAGTGCGCCCAACGCCTTGTATGGCGGGCGTTTTATCGTATGGTCGCTTGACAGGTGAATCTCTGCATTGCTATAAAACGCAGCTATGCTTTGTTCGTCGATCCAACCGGTGACCATACCGTTCAGAGCCATTTTTGAAACAGTCAAGGGGTGAAGTGTGAATAAGTCTGAGCTGATTGAAGCCATTGCCGCATCTGCTGATATTTCCAAGGCAGCGGCAACCCGCGCATTGGATGCCATGGTGGAGTCTGTCACTGAAAGCCTCAAGCAGGGCGAGAGCGTTTCACTGGTAGGATTTGGTACCTTTACGATTAAAGAGCGCGCTGCTCGTACCGGCCGCAATCCGCAAACTGGCCAGCCGATTGAAATCAGTGCTGCCAAGGTACCCAGCTTTAAAGCAGGCAAGGCACTTAAAGACGCCGTCAACTGATCCGGTTGTTCTGAGGCATCTTATGGGCGCGTCGTGCAAACGATGCGCCCATGTTTTTTTATGCCCGTGGTTTTTATGCACGTGGTTTTAAGTCATGATGGTTGCAGGTGATGCCCTGAACCTTAGTGTTACTGAACTGTTTTGTAGTAAACCGTTTATCTGTTTGAACCGAGGCTAACATGCTGCAAAGTATCCGAGATGGCTCGAAAAGTTGGGGAGCCAAGATCATTATCGGCGTTGTGGTTGCCGCCATGGCGCTGTTTGGGGTGGAGTCACTGTTTACCCTCTTTGGCACCGACCCTGATGAAGTGGTAGAAGTTAATGGTGATTCCATCACGCGTCAGCAGGTAGAGCTGGAAGTCCAGCGCGCCATGCGCTCAGGCCAAGTTCCGGCAGAGCAGGAGCGCGCGCTGCGCAACGATGTGCTTGATCAGTTAATTACCCAGCAGCTACTGACCCACTATGCGGAAGAAGGCGGTTTTTACGTCTCTGAACAGCAACTGGATCAGCTGATTGTTAACCTGCCTGAGTTTCAGGATCAGCAAGGCCAGTTTTCCACCGAGCTGTTTCGTAACCGCCTGGCCAGCGCCGGTTATACGCCGCTATCGTTCCGTGATGAGCTGCGCGTCGATATCAAACGCCGCCAGTTGCAGCAGGGTATGGCCTTTAGTGACTTTAGCCTTGAGTCTGAACAGCAGCGTCTGGCAGCCCTCCAGCGCCAGCAGCGCAGCTTTCGTTATAGCGTGCTGACAGCTGAAGACCTCGAAGAAGATGTCACCATCACTCAGGCGCAAATAGAAGACTACTACGCGGCCAATAGCGAACGCTTTGAGCGCCCCGAACAGGTCCTTCTTGAGTATGTGGTGATTGATCGCCAGGAAATGGCTGACAGCGTCGAGATTGATGAACAGCAGCTACGTGATGCCTGGCGTAACCGGAACGATGATGCCGATCGGCGCGTTGCCCACATCATGATTACCTTTGGTGACGAGCGTAGCCGTGAAGAAGCCCAGGCGGCCGCTGAGCAGGCGTTGGCAGCCCTTGAAGAAGGCGAGAGTTTTGCCGACACGGCTGCGCGCTTTTCAGATGACACAGTGAGCGCTGAAAACGGTGGCGACCTGGGCGAGATCAGCCGTGGTTTCTTTGGTGATGCCTTTGACGAGGCTGCTTTTTCGCTTCAGGAAGATGAAGTCTCTTCTGTTGTCGAGATGGATGACGCCCTGCATATCATCAAGGTCACCGACATTGACCGTCCGCCTTTTGAGCAGCAGCGCGATGCACTGCGTGAGCAACTGGCCCTGGAAGCGGTTAATGATGACTTCAACCAGCGTGTTCAGCAATTGATTGACGAAAGCTTCGCCGCTGATGACCTGCAAAGTGTTGCTGACGATATCGGTTTGAGCGTAGAACAAAGTGATTGGCTGGCGCGTAATGAAGGCAGCGGCATTCTTTCAGAGCCGGGTGTGATGGATGCGGCTTTCAGTGATGACGTGCTGGAAGAGCGCTACAACAGTGAAGTCATCGAACTGGATAATGATCGTCGTATGGTGCTGCGCGTGGCAGAGCACCGCGAAGCCACCCAGCTACCGCTTGAAGAGGTGCGCGATGAAGTAGAGGCGGCGGTGACAGCGCAGGCTGAGCAGCAAGCACTGGTTGCACAGGCTGAGCGCATGCTGGAAAGCGCCGGGGATGATACCTCTATTGATTGGCTCAATGCTGATAACATTGCCAGAGAGCAGCAAACAACCGTGCCCAATAGCCTGGTGCAAGCTGTCTTCCGTCTGCCGCATCCCGAGGACGGTGAAGCCGTGTTGGATATTGTTGAACTGCCTCAAGGCGTTGCTCTGGTAGCACTCGATGAAGTGATGCCTGGCGAAGTGGACGAACAGAGTGAGCGGTTTGTCGCTCAAATGGTTGAGCAGCTGCGCGCCCAATCGGTCATTCAGGGGCTGGTTGAGCATCTCTACAGTGAAGCTGAGATTGTGCGCCGTTAAACCTGACTGAAAACGTTGCAGTAAAAGAAAACCGCCCTGTTGATAATATCAGCAGGGCGGTTCTGTTTTGGCAGGCGGGCTTATATCGTCATCACTGAGGTGGGCGTGTGATATCAAACTGGCGCAGTTGCGGTGTCCTGGCGCCTTCTTCAATCACGATATCCCAGCCATGCCGAGCATCCCAATCGCCAAGTACGTAGCGTTTGGCGGGGATATCCTCGACTGTCATGTCGTGTACCTTGGGGCGATGGGTGTGGCCATGGATCAGGGTGGTTACCCCGTGCTCTGCCATGACCCTGATCACTTCGCTTGAGGTGACATCCATGATGTCATCGGCTTTGTCGGCATTGGCGCTATCGGACTGCTGGCGCAGGCTCTTCGCCAGTTCAAGGCGCTGTTCCAATGGCAAGGCAAGCATCTGCGCCTGCCATTGCGGGTCGCGGGACTGCTGGCGAAACGCCATATAAGACTCATCGCGGGTACACAGGCTATCACCGTGCATCAAGACCACTGGAATGCCGTGCAGCTCGCTTTCCTGCACATCAGGTAGCAGACTTGCCTTACAGGCGTTAATAAAGCGTTCGCCGATCAGGAAGTCACGGTTACCATGCATCAGATAGACGGCTGTGCCGCTTTCTGCCAGTGCCTCTAGTGCCTTGGCCACCCTGGTGGCCACCTCCGCCATGGGGTGTGGGGTGGCCAGCAGATCGTCACCAATCCAGGCATCGAACAGGTCGCCGAGAATATACAGCGCTTCGGCACCTGATGCGGTGGTGGATACATAGTCAACAAACCCCTGAGTGATCTCTGGGGTGTGCTCACTCAGGTGAAGATCAGCAATTAACAGCGTACGCATCAAGTGCTCCAGGGTGGTTGAGGGTGATTAGCAAAGACGGCAATGGCCTGCCTGGATCAATCTTCCTTGATATAGGCCTTTTCGATTACGACATCTTCTGCGGGCACATCGGCATGCATGCCACGACGGGTGGTGCTGACCTTGCGGATGGCATCAACCACGTCCATGCCGTCAACGACTTCAGCAAAGACCGCATAACCCCAGCCCTGAAGGTTCTTGCCGGTGTGGTTAAGAAAGGTGTTGTCATTGACGTTGATGAAAAACTGCGATGAAGCAGAATGCGGGTCCTGGGTGCGCGCCATGGCCAGGGTGCCCTTGGTATTCTTGAGGCCATTGTCTGCCTCGTTTTCAATGGGGTCACGGGTAGGCTTCTGGTTGAACTCCAGATCAAAGCCGCCGCCCTGCACCATGAAGCCATCAATCACGCGGTGAAAGAGGGTGCCGTCGTAAAAACCGTCGCGCACATACTGTTCAAAGTTGGCAGCCGTCACTGGCGCTTTTTCATGATTCAGCGCGATAGTGATATCACCGTGGTTGGTCTGTAATACGATCATCAGTAAATTCCTGTGTTATAAGGGACGTCCGCCTTGGCGCTATGCGCAAGTGTCACGTTATAATAGCCTTTTTGCTCGGCAGCGCGAAGCCCGGCACGTCATCCACCTAGAGGTTATCAACGCCACCATGACCAACGAGACCACCCCAGCGCCGAATTTTATCCGTAATCAGGTACGCGAAGAGATTGAGGGCGGCAAGGTCACGAAAATTGTGACGCGCTTTCCACCAGAGCCCAATGGCTTTCTGCATATCGGCCATGCCAAATCAATCTGCCTCAATTTCGGCCTGGCGGAGCAGATGGGTGGTGACTGTCATCTGCGCTTTGATGATACCAACCCAGCCAAGGAAGAGCAGGCCTACATTGATGCAATCAAGGAAGACGTCAGCTGGTTGGGCTTTGAGTGGGCCGGACCGGTGCGCTTTGCCTCGGACTATTTTGACCAGCTGTATGCCTGGGCGCAGCAGCTGATCCGCAACGGCAAGGCCTACGTTGATGATCTGTCGCCTGATGATATCCGCGAATACCGTGGCACCCTGACGGAGCCGGGCAGGCCCAGCCCTTACCGTGAGCGTAGCGCCGAGGAAAATCTCGATCTGCTGGAGAGGATGCGCACCGGTGAGTTTGCCGAAGGTGAAAAAGTCCTGCGCGCCAAAATTGATATGGCCTCGCCGAATATCAATCTGCGCGACCCGATTCTTTACCGCATCCGCCATGCCGAGCATCACCAGACCGGTGACAAGTGGAAGATCTATCCTTCCTATGACTTCACCCACGGTCAGTCGGATGCCATCGAAGGTATCACCCATTCCATCTGTACCCTGGAATTTGAAGACCACCGCCCGCTTTATGAGTGGTTTCTGGATAATCTGCCGGTGCCTTGCAAACCGCGCCAGATTGAGTTTGCCCGCCTGAACCTCAACTACACCCTGACTTCCAAGCGTAAGCTCAAGCTGCTGGTGGATGAAGGCATTGTGGACGGCTGGGATGACCCGCGTATGCCGACTATCTCAGGCATGCGGCGGCGGGGGTATACCGCTGCGTCGATTCGCAAGTTCTGCGACATGATAGGCGTGACCCGTGCCGATGGCGGCCTGGTGGATATCGCCATGCTGACCCACGCGATCCGTTCTGACCTGGAAGATAACGCGCCACGGGCCATGTGCGTGCTCAAGCCGCTGAAGGTTGTGCTGACCAACGTACCCGAAGACCACGAAGAAGTGTATGAAGTCGCTGGCCACCCAGCCCGTGAAGATATGCCGGTACGCCAGGTGCCCTTCACCCGCGAGCTGTATATCGATCAGGATGACTTCATGGAAGATGCACCCAAGAAGTTCTTCCGCCTGGCCCCGGGGAAGGAAGTCCGCCTGCGTAACAGCTATGTAATCCGCTGCGATGAGGTGATCAAGGATGCCCATGGCGAAGTGACCGAACTGCACTGCAGCGTTGACTTCGATACCTTGGGCAAGAACCCTGAAGGCCGCAAGGTGAAAGGCGTTATTCACTGGGTCAGCGCCAGCCACGGCATTTCGGTGGAAGTACGCCTGTATGACAACCTCTTTCTGGAAGAGCAGCCGGACAAGGACAAGGACGTCGATTTCCTGGAACATCTGAATCCAGAGTCCCTGACGGTCACGCATGCCTTTGCTGAGCCAAGCCTTGCCCAGGCAGTGCCGGAATCACGCTTCCAGTTTGAACGGGTGGGCTACTTCTGCGCGGATCGCCACGCCTCGACCCCTGAGGCACTGGTCTTCAACCGCACCGTCGGCCTGAAAGATAGCTGGGCCAAAATCAAGCAGAAGGGCTAATAACCAAGGGCTAAGGAAGTGCTATGCAGATTTACAATACCCTGACACGTCGCAAGGAAGCTTTTACCACCCTGGAGCCGGGCAAGGTCAGTATGTACGTGTGCGGGATGACCGTCTACGACTACTGCCATCTTGGTCATGCCCGGGTCATGGTGGCCTTTGATGTGATTACCCGCTATCTGCGCGCGCAGGGGTATGAAGTCAATTATGTGCGTAACATCACCGATATTGACGACAAGATCCTCAAGCGGGCCGATGAGAACGGTGAAAGTATTGATGCGCTGACCGAGCGCATGATTGCCGCCATGCACGAAGACGAAGCACGGCTGTATGTCCAGCGGCCGGACCATGAGCCCAGGGCCACTCGGCATATCGACGATATTATTGCCATGATCGAGACCCTGATTGCGAAAGGCTTTGCTTACGCCGCGGATAATGGCGATGTCTACTATCGAGTGCGGCGCTTTGAGGGCTACGGCAAGCTCAATAACCGCAACCTTGATGACATGCGCTCAGGGGCACGTATCGAGGTGGATGCCAGCAAGGAAGATCCGCTGGATTTTGTGCTCTGGAAAGCCGCCAAACCCGGCGAGGCTCATTGGTCTTCGCCCTGGGGCAACGGCCGACCAGGCTGGCATATTGAATGCTCTGCGATGTCCAAGTGCTGCCTGGGAGATACCTTTGATATTCACGGTGGCGGGCCAGATCTGACCTTCCCCCACCACGAAAACGAGATCGCTCAGTCGGAAGCGGCCAACGATAAGCCCTTTGTGATGACCTGGATGCACGCCGGGGCCGTGCGGGTCAATCAGGAGAAAATGTCCAAGTCGCTGGGTAACTTCTTCACTATCCGCGATGTGCTGACCGAGCATGATGCTGAAGTGGTGCGCTATCTGCTGGTGGCCAGCCATTATCGCAGCCCGATCAACTATGCCCCGGATGCCCTCAATGAAGCGCGTAAGTCACTGACGCGTTTCTATACCGCGCTGGAAGGCGTTGAGCAAGGCACGGTTGATACAGAAAGCGCGGTTGATAAAGAAAGTGCAGCGGCTTCCGAGTACCATCAGCGTTTTCTGGCGGCCATGGATGATGACTTCAATACGCCTGAAGCCCTGTCTACCATGTTTGATCTGGCCCGTGAGCTTAATCGCGTCAAGGCAGCGGGTGACCCCCAGGCTAGCCGTCTGGCGGCAGAGCTTAAGTCACTGGGCAGCATTCTGGGGCTTTTGCAGCAGGCGCCTGACGTTTTTTTGAAAGGCGGACAAGGGCAATCAGCGCCCATGGATGAGGCTGCTATTGAAGCGAAAATCGCTCAGCGTGCCGAAGCCAAGGCCAACAAGGACTTTGCCCTGGCAGATAGTATCCGCGACGCCCTGGCTGAGCAGGGCATTATCCTCAAGGATTCCCGCGAAGGTACCACCTGGGTGCTGGAATCCCGCTAATCCTGCGGTCGATCTGACATGGTCAATCTGACTTCAACGCTGGCGGGTTTTATACTCACTGTAATGATTCATCACACGTGGATCATTGACAGCGAGCCATAAAACCCGCTTTGAGGCAACTCATCAGAAGGATCATGAATATGTACCAGACACCTAAACGCCTGGCAGCTGGCGTACTCGCGTTGGCCGTTCTTTCTTCTCAGGCGATGCTGACCGCCCAGGCTGACGATGCTGTGGTGGTGGCGTCAAAAATTGATACCGAAGGCGCCGTGCTGGGGCAGTTGATTGCCCAGACCCTTGAACGCCATGACATTCCTGTGGAAAAGCGCCTTCAGCTGGGCGGTACCAGTGTCGTCCGAGGGGCGCTGCTGGCCGGAGAGATTGATCTTTACCCGGAATACACCGGTAATGGGGCTTTCTTTTTTGATATGACCGATAGCCCCGTATGGAATAAAGCCGACGAGGCTTTCGAGACAGTCAAGCAGCGTGATGCTGACAATGACCTGATCTGGCTTTCACCTGCCAGTGCCAATAACACCTGGGCAATGAGTGTGCGTGCCGATGTGGCTGACGCTCATAACCTGGAAACCCTGGAAGACCTCGCTGAGTATCTGGCCGATGGCGGTGAGTTCAAATTTGCTGCCAGCGCTGAGTTTGTTGAATCCGAACAGGCTCTGCCAGCCTTCCAGTCGGCCTATGGCTTTGAGCTTGATGAAGATCAGCTGCTGGTGCTTTCTGGAGGCAATACCGCCGCTACCATGCGCGCGGCCGCTCAGCAGGCCAGTGGTGTTAACGCTGCCATGACCTATGGTACCGACGGCGGCCTGAGTGCCTTGGGTCTGGTGGTGTTGGAAGATTCGCTGGGCGTTCAGCCGGTCTACCAGCCAGCGCCTGTCATTCGTGAAGAAACCCTGGACGCTTATCCGCAAATTGAGCCGGCACTGAATGAGGTTTTTGCGACACTGGATCTGGAAACGCTGCAACGTCTGAATGCTGATGTGGCTGTCAATGGCTTGTCTGCTGAGGCAGTGGCCGCAGACTACATTGATGCTATTGATCCTTAGCCCTGCTGCCTAAAAAGCCCGAATGAAATGGAAACTTAATCTGTATGCCGTTAATGGATGCGCTACCCATGCAGAGTAAAGGATGGATAAAAGGCCGCCCAAACTGGGTGATGACCCTGTTGTCTATCGTCATGTTGGTGGCGCTCTGGGGCTTGGATAGCGTCAGTGTCGCGGCTAACAGGATTGTGGCTGGCAGCGGCTACGCCAGCTGGGAGGCTTTCGGGTGGGTGGGTGGCGCGCTGGCATCGCTGCTTTTACTCTTCGTGCTCTTGATGGCCTGGCAGCCGACGCATTCACGCTTGAACCTGTTGTCTCAGCTGGCAGCAATTACCTTGCTACTGCTGTTGATGCCTTTTGGCTTGATGGCAGCCAGTGCCGCTCTGATTGACTCACAAATGCCCCAGGCACGCCTGAGTGCGGGGGCCGCGTACTGGGTGGTGCTGTTCTGTGCCATGCTGGCGCTGGTGGAACTGCGTTTGCGATTGGCATTGTCTAGGTTCTGGATAGCGCTGGTCATGCTGGGTGTTGGCGGGCTGTGGTGGCTATGTGCGTCACTGTGGCTGGATCGTTTGGCACTGGTGCAGGAGTTCCAGGCCCGCGAAGAGGCCTTCTGGCTTGCTTTCAGTGAGCATCTTGCCATGGTGTCGATTGCCGTAGGCGTCAGCATTGTGCTGGGAATCATCCTGGCGTTACTGATCCGCCGCTACCGTGCCATTCAGCGCGGTGCCTTTGCGTTACTGAACTTTTTCCAGACCATTCCCAGCCTGGCGCTGTTCGGGCTCTTGCTGGCGCCTCTCGCCTGGGTATCGGCCAATGTGCCTTTTGCTGCCACCTTGGGCATCCAGGGTATTGGTTGGACGCCCGCCTTGCTGGCGCTGGTTATCTATAGTTTGTTGCCCATGGTGCGTAATACCTACGTCGCCCTGGAGGCGGTCAGCCCAGATGTGCTGGATGCGGCCAGCGGCATGGGCATGTATCCCTCACAGCGTTTCTGGCAGGTACGGGTGCCTCTGGCACTGCCCATTCTGCTCGAAGGTATCAGGATTACCGCGGTGCAGGCGATTGGCCTGACGGCTGTCGCTGCACTGATTGGTGCGGGCGGGCTGGGTTCATTCATTTTTCAAGGATTAGGGCAGGCTGCGATGGATATGGTGTTATTGGGCGCACTGCCTATTTTGCTGATTGCGTTGATGGTTGATGCCGGCCTGGGTGCGCTGAGTGAGGCGCTGCGCCAGGGGGCTAGCGATGATTGAATTACGCAACGTCAGCAAGTTTTTTGATCAGACGCCAGCGGTTGAAGAGCTGACGCTGAGCATTCCCAAAGGCAAGTTCTGCGCCCTGGTGGGCACCTCTGGCTGCGGAAAATCAACCACTCTGCGTATGATCAACCGTCTGCTGACCCATAGCAGCGGCGAGATTGAGCTGGATGGACAGTCCATCGACGCCTATGACCCTGTCCTGCTGCGGCGGCGAATTGGCTATGTCATCCAGAATACCGGTCTGTTTCCTCATTGGAACGTGGCACGCAATATCGGCCTGGTACCTCGTCTGCTGAAATGGCCTACCGCCCAGGTCAATCAAAGGGTTGAAGAGCTGATGGGGCTGCTGGGGTTGCCGGTCGGCGAGTTTGCTCATAAATATCCTCATCAGCTATCCGGTGGGCAGGCCCAAAGGGTGGGGGTGGCGCGAGCGCTGGCAGCTGACCCGGATATTCTGCTGATGGATGAACCTTTTGGCGCCCTGGATCCGATTACCCGGGAAAAACTCCAGGAAATGCTGATGCAGCTGCAAGCCAGGCTGCACAAAACCATCGTGTTTGTCACCCATGATATGGATGAAGCCCTGGGCTTGGCCGATAGGCTTGTGGTGATGCGTGATGGTCGAATTGTGCAGCAGGGAACACCGCTATCGCTGCTGCAGAAGCCGGCAGATTCTTTTGTTGATTCCCTTTTGGGCGGGCTGGAGCGCGGGCTGAAGCAGGCTTCCCTGACCCGGGTAAAAGATCATATGGCGCCGCTTGGGCCGCATTTACCTGCCCAGTCGCGGGTGACGACCGAGCAGACGCTGCGCCAGGCACTCTCGATGATGCTGCGCGACCACTGTGAACGGCTGACGGTGGTAGACCAGCACGATGTACCGGTAGGTGAGCTGTCGCTGCGCAAGCTAGTCAAGGAGGCGTTTCAAGCCCAGGAGAAGTCGCGTGACGTCTAGGCCTGTGCATCCACGTTCTGCCTATCATCCGATTCAGCTGCTGTGGCCCTTGATGTGGCTGGTGCTGTTAATGGTTGTGGTATTGATGATCCCCCATGCACAAGCGCTGTTTCAATGGCTAGCGCCCGATGCGCGACAGGTGATCTATCAGCGAGCGGATTTCACTCAGTTGCTAGGCCGCCATCTTCTGGTAGTAGGGGTGGCGGCGTCCATTACGATCACATTGGGTGTGTTGGCAGGCGTGATGGTCACCCGCCAGTGGGGGCGCGATTTTCTACCCCTGGTGGCTCAGATTGCCTCCCTTGGGCAAACCTTCCCACCGGTTGCCGTGCTGGCGCTGGCGGTTCCCGCCTTGGGGTTCGGTACGGTGCCCATTATCGTTGCCTTGGTACTGTACGGTCTGTTGCCGATAGTACGTAACACCATTGCTGGCCTTAAAGACGTTGACCCTGCGGTTGTGTCAGCGGCTTACGGCATGGGGATGACGCCAGGGCAAATCCTGCGCCAAGTGGAATTGCCGCTGGCGGCGCCGGTGATTCTAGCCGGTATCCGTACCTCTGTGACCATTAATATTGCCACAGCCGCGCTAGGCGCCACCGTAGGTGCCAGCAATCTGGGCGACCCTATTATTGCCGGTATCGTCAACGCCAATAATGCCTACATTATTCAGGGGGCCATGGTGATTGCGCTGCTGGCGGTCAGTATCGATAGTATTTTTGAAGTCTTTCAGCGACGTTTACGTTCACGTACGCCTTAAGTTGAATGCCTTAACGTGGTTGGCTGCGTTAGTGTCATCAGTGTTGCGTTGACCAATGCTGGGGTAATCCCCTGGCATAAAGGGAAATAACCGACAACACTGCCCTCAAAAGGGGTCTTATAAGGATAACAACCATGACACAAGCCACGTATAAACCGGCCTTCATGACCGGTGATGAGTTTTCGATTCCTACCTTCAGCGTGTTGAATCATGACGGTGCCATCTATCCCGATGCTCAGTCACCTGATTTGCCTCGCGATAAAGCCCGTCATATTTACCATGCTATGCTTGCGACCCGGATTCTGGATGAGCGGATGATGGCCGCCCAGCGCCAGGGTCGGCTGAGCTTCTACATGCAGTGTACCGGTGAAGAAGCCTCCGTGATTGGTGCCACCGCAGCACTGGATGACGCTGATATGATCATGGCCCAGTACCGTGAGCAGGGCGCGCTGATGTATCGCGGCTTCAGCTTTGATGAATTCATGAACCAGCTGTTCGGCAATCAGTTGGATTACGGCAAGGGTCGCCAGATGCCGGTTCATTATGGCTCCCGCAAGCTTCACTACATGACCATTTCATCGCCACTGGCGACCCAGATTCCCCAGGCGGCGGGTTATGCCTATGGACAGAAACTGGCCGGTGAAGGCCACTGCACCCTGACCTTTTTTGGTGAAGGCGCCGCCTCAGAGGGGGACTTTCACGCCGCGCTGAACATGGCATCGGTGCATGAGGTGCCGGTAATTTTCTTCTGCCGGAACAACGGCTACGCCATTTCAACACCGGCGGTGGAGCAGTTTGCCGCTGATGGTATTGCCCCCCGGGCATTTGGCTATCGCATGCATGTCATTCGCGTGGACGGTAACGATGTGCTGGCGGTGTATGAAGCCACCCGCCGGGCCCGCGAGATTGCAGTGAAGGACAATAAGCCGGTACTGATTGAAGCCATGACCTACCGTCTGGCTGCCCACTCTTCGTCCGACGACCCCTCGGGCTATCGCTCAAAGGATGAAGAAGAAATCTGGCGCCTTAAAGACCCGATCCTGCGCATGCGCAAATGGCTAGAACAGCAGAATTGGTGGAGTGAAGAAGAAGAAACCGACACTCAGGAAAGCCTGCGCCGTGAAGTGCTCGACACCATGAAGCGTGCTGAAAAGCGCCCCTCTCCCGAACTGGATACCCTGATTACCGACGTCTACGCCGAGGTCACTCCGGCGCTGCAGCGCCAGTATGATGCCCTCAAGGCGCATATTCGCTGTTACCCGGATGCCTACCCCAAAGGCGCCCAGGCGTTAGGGCTGGACGGTGATCAGCAACACAAGACGGGAGAACAGTGATATGCCAACCATGAACATGCTGCAGGCCATCAATAACGCCTTGGATATCGCCATGGCGGAAGATGACAAGGTGCTGTGCTTTGGCGAAGACGTGGGTGTTTTCGGCGGAGTGTTTCGCGCCACCAGCCATCTGCAGGAAAAGTATGGCAGAGCCCGCTGTTTCAATACCCCGCTGGTGGAACAGGGCATTATCGGTTTTGCCAACGGCCTGGCGGCGCAAGGCTCGGTACCGGTGGCAGAAATCCAGTTTGCTGACTACATCTTTCCCGCTTTCGACCAGATCGTGAACGAGACGGCCAAATACCGTTACCGCTCCGGCGACCTTTTCAATGTCGGCGGGCTGACTATTCGCACGCCCTATGGCGGTGGTATCCACGGTGGGCTTTACCATTCCCAGTCGCCTGAAGCCTATTTCACCCACACCCCCGGTTTGAAAGTTGTTGTACCGCGAGACCCTTATCAGGCCAAGGGCTTGCTGCTCGCTGCCATTCGTGACCCTGACCCGGTCATCTTCTTTGAACCCAAGCGCCTTTATCGCGCGTCAGTGGGCGAAGTGCCCGAAGAAGACTATCAGCTGCCGATTGGCGAGGCTGAAATCATCAAGCAGGGCAGTGATATCACCCTTGTTGGCTGGGGCGCCCAGATGGAAGTGATTGGCAAGGCGGTTGAGCTTGCCGAAGAAGCGGGTATTGCCTGTGAAGTGATTGATCTACGCAGTCTCTTGCCCTGGGATGTGGAGACAGTCGCAGACTCCGTATTCAAGACAGGCCGCCTGGTAGTGACTCATGAAGCGCCCTTGACCGGTGGCTTTGCCGGTGAAATCGCTGCCGCCATTCAGGAGCGCTGTTTCCTTTACCTTGAATCGCCGATTGCGCGTGTGACCGGCATGGATACGCCTTTCCCGCTGGCGCTGGAGAAAGAGTATTTCCCCGATCATCTGAAAATATTCGCCGCTATCCAGCACAGCGTCAATTTCTGACGCTGCCTTAAGGGTTCAAAGGAGACCGACATGAGTGATTTTATTCTACCGGATATCGGTGAAGGCATTGTTGAATGCGAAGTGGTTGAGTGGCGCGTCCAGAAAGGCGACCTTGTTGAAGAAGACCAGCCCGTTGTCGAAGTCATGACCGACAAGGCGCTGGTTGAAATTACCGCCTCAGAAGCCGGTACGATTACCCAGCTGTATGTGGCCCAGGGGCAGATTGCCAAGGTGCATGCCCCTTTGTATGCCTACCAGGCAGAGGGCGAGCCACAGGAGCAGGAAGCCACCCGCCCTGAGCAGAACGCTGAATCGTCAGACGCCCCGGCCGAAAAACCAGCAACCCAGACGCCGAGTAGCCCGTCAGAGAAGCCCGCGCCAACCTCGGCGCCAGCGGCGGCTACTAGCGCCGTGCAGGGTAAAACGCCCGCCAGCCCTGCGGTTCGCCGTCTGGTGCGTGAGCATGGCCTGGCGCTGGATGAGATTGCCGGCAGTGGTAAGGAAGGGCGGGTGCTGAAAGAGGATGTGCTGCGTTATCTGGATGCCGGGCAAGAGCTGCCAGGCAAGTCGGCATCGGCTGGCCCCAGAGTTGAGCCCCTGCGCGGCGTACGTGCTGCCATGGCCCGCCAGATGGTGGCTTCCGCAACCACGATTCCGCATTTTCAATACGGTGAGGAAATCGATGTTACTGACCTGCTGGCGCTGCGTGAGCGCTTGAAAGTGCAGGCGGAAGCCCAGGGTGAACGTTTGACCCTGATGCCGTTTTTCATGAAGGCAATGGCATTGGCGGTGGCCGAATACCCGATTCTCAATGCCCAGCTGAATGACAGTGCCGATGAGCTGCACTACTACCCTGACTGCAATATCGGGATGGCGGTGGACGGCAAGGTGGGCCTGATGGTGCCTAACGTCAAGGACGTGGGAGTCAGGTCATTGCTGGAGCTGGCAGCCGAAGTTACTCGCCTGACTCAGGCCGCTCGGGAAGGGCGCGTGGAGCAGGCCGACCTCAAGGGCGGTACCATTACCATCTCTAACATTGGGGCGCTGGGAGGCACCTATGCGGCGCCGATCATCAATGCCCCTGAAGCGGCGATTGTGGCGATTGGCAAAACCCAGTGGCTGCCGCGCTTTGATGAGAACGGTGATGTCACCCGTCGTGCCATCATGACGGTGACCTGGGCCGGGGATCATCGTTTTATTGATGGCGGCACCATAGCGCGCTTCTGTAATCACTGGAAAGCCAGCCTGGAAGCGCCGGAAAGCATGCTCCTGCATCTGCGCTAGGGAGCCAACAGTATGGCCGAAGCGCCCTTACAGCAGTTCTATATTCCTGAAGACCAGTCGGTCTACCTGCTTAGCCATCAGGATGCGCGCAAACTGAAGGAGTGGGTAGCGCTGTGTCAGGCCCAGTTGGCGCAGCTGGGCTATCAGGAGATCGAGCTGATTGGCAAGGGCGCTTATGGTTTCGTCTTTGCAGGCTTTGCCCCCAGGCTTGCCAACTGGGAAGTGCGCCAGCGGGTGTTCAAGTTCTCACGTATCACCTTGCCTCTGCATCTGCAGGAGCGCCTCGAAGAAGAGGCCTTCATGCTGGAGCAGGTGGAGCACCCGCGTATTCCCAAGCTGGTAGGGTTCCAACGGGTGCGCGGTCAATCGATTTTGGTCATGGAGCGCGCTCCCGGCTTGAACCTGGAGGAAGTCTCCCTGCGCGAAGGGCGTCTTTCGCCCAGGCTCGTGGTCAGCATTGCTCGCCAGCTAGCAGAGATACTCATCGCCCTACGCCGTGAGAGTGGCCCGCGGGGTCGTCCAGTGGTTCACGGTGATATCAAACCCTCTAACCTGGTGTTCAACCCGGAGGATGAATCGATTGCCCTGATTGACTGGGGCTCTTCGGTATTTGCGCAGCTGGATGCACGCCTGCAGTTTGTGGCAGCCAATGTCATGGAGCTGATGTCCTCTGACCTTCAGCAAACCAATGCCCGGCTGGGCGATGTGTACTTTATTGGTGAAGAACAGCTCAACGGTGCGCTATCTTCGCCGCGTTTTGATGAGCAGGGAGCCGCAGGCACCCTGTATGCATTGGCCTCTGGGCAATCCTGCCGTTTTGGTTGTCGAGCGATTCCGGCAAGCTCTCTGGGGTTACCCATGGAGTTTGCCCGCACCCTGGATGGCATGCTGGATGCCGACCCCGAGACGCGCCGTCGTGCCGGAGACCACTTTCTGAATGCCATGCCGAGGATGGCCAGGCTGGTAATGATTGACTTGCCTGAGCCAGCGCCCAAGGCACTGATTCCGGTATGGGCCAGAGCCAGCGGCCGCGAAATAGATACCGTGGTGTATAGCTCGCGCAAGACCTTTCTGCGCGAAGCCCATGTGGAAGATACCCTCAGCGAGGTGAATGACGTTCAGCTGGATCGCTATTACAAGCAGTTTATGCAGGGCATGGGCGAAACAGAAAAAGCTTTTCTGGCATCTGTCAGCCGTCTGGGTAAATACCCGGTGGTGGGCGGCTTGGCGGTACGCTGGGAGCGTGACGGCGTGTTTATCGATTCGTCGCTGAACCTGCATGACCCCACGCTCAAGCTCGCCTTTGTGCAGGCGGTGAATAACATGGTGTTTCTCGCCCGCGCCATTCATCGTCAGGGAGTCTTCAAAAGCTGCCTGTTTGATGCCCGCAAAACCCTGCATCTGGATCGTGACAGCAGTGAACAGGCCTTCCTGCCACAGCCTGACATGCATATTCCCTATGAAGTCAGTGATGTGCCTGATATGGAGGATGACTCCCGCCAGCACAGTTATTTTGAGGATGGGCCGGACCCGGAAGAATTACTGGTACTGCCCACGTCTATCATGGCGACGCTGGAACGTCTGAATGAGATTCACCATACCGGCATGATCATTTTTGAGGCGCTTCCCAGGCACCTGAAGATCCATAGCTACTATCGCCTGCTGGATGCCCGCCAGGAAGAGGCGTTCAGGCAACATCTGGCCGCTATTCTGGCCGCCGTGCCTGAAATCGAAGGACTGGGGATTTCCGGTTTCATGAAAATGCCCTACAAGGACACCCGAGCCTATACCCATATGGCTAACCAGCCAGAGCGCTATTATCCCCGCGACCCCCGCCAATATCTGCGTGAACGACAATAACAATAGCCCAGCGTTGAACCAAGTCTCTTGTTCAAGCCGACCACGATCAGCTAAAAGGCTGGATGCGCGATGTTCTGTTCGCCAATAATATGAACGATATGTTCAATCAATAATTAATCACGCGCGTCTTACGCCAATTTCTAAGTGAACAGCAACAGCCGGAATTCGATTTGTTCACTTATTGTTCAGCTGGCTGTCGAGCCATTGCATCAGTTGGCGAGTGAGTTGTTCAGATGCCTCGCCCAATGCGGCGACGGCAGCAGGAACGTTTTCATCTTCAGCAGCCTGGGTGGCTGATAGTTGCTGGTTGGCCAGGCGTTGGCCACTTGTTGCGTCCAGCAGGGTAAACTGGGCGCGCATGACGGCGGTGGGAGTGTCGTTCTGATAGGCAATATGGAAATCGCTTAGTTCGGCTACCAGGCGGGCATCAATGCCCTGTTCCCCAGGTTCAGCGGGCAATGCAACCTGTGTGGCTTGCAGGGCATCTTGCCACTGGCGTTTTAGCATGGCCGGTGCGTTATCATGCCAACGTGCATCGGCATAGACGCTGACCTGCTGAGCATCCGGCCAGACCACAATATGATCGCTGGCCAGCAAACGGTCTGCGCTGGGAGCTTGAACCTCCAGAATTCCTTGCGTGCTATTGGCGATGACTGAAAGCTCAGGCGATGGTAGACGATACAGCTGCTTCGGTGTGCTTTCAGGTAGGACGGAGCAGCCAGCAAGCCAGGTCATTATTATCATACTCACCAGATACTTCACGGACGAAACTCCTTGATCTGTTCACCACCGAAAATAAAATCGCCGGGGTTTTCTTCCAGGCGGCGTGAAACTCGGTTGAGATTCACCAGGGTCGCTTGCAGTTCCTGCAGAATAGCCGGTAACTCAGCGCTACTGGCGGCGATGTTATTGACGCTTGTGGTCACGCCAGGCGCGTTGCGATCCAGCAGCTGCCGCCATTGTTCAGAGGTAGCGGTCAATTCTTCAGCGGCCTGACGGGCTGATAGAAGCAGCCTACGGCTGTCTTCTTCAAGCAGTTGGTTAGCCGATTGGCTGAGGGTATCAATATTTTCCAGGGTAGTGGTGGCCTGTGTGGTCAGGCGATTCAGCTGGGTCACCGAGTCGTCGAGGGCATTGGTAATCTGCGGTTGAGCCTCTGCCAGCCCAGCGGTAATGGCGTCGGTATTGGCAATAATGCGATTGATGCGCTCGGCGCTGTCTTTTTCAAACAGGGTGTTCAGATTGTTGAGCAAACGGCTGACGTTGGAGACTACGGCTTCACCGTCTGACAGCAATGAATCAATCGGCGAGGGCGCTGCGCTAATCTGGGCCGGATCCTGTTCGGACGTGATCAGCCGTGGGCTATCCGGCGAGCCGCCATACAGCTGCAGCGTCATGCTGCCAGTGATATTGGCAAGCCCTAACTTGGCCTGGGTGTCCTCCCTGATCGGGATTTCCTGATCAACCCGGATCAGTGCCAACACCTGACGAGGATCATCAGGGTCAAGGCGCATCTCGACCACATTGCCCACCTCCAGGCCACTGAACTCAACCCGGCTACCCGTGCTCAGGCCGCTGACCGCACGGTTGAACACTACCTCGTAAAAGGCATATTCGCGCTGCGTTGCCGCCTGGGTCATCCACAATGAAAATGCCACGGCGGCTACCAGGGTTAACAAGGTAAACAGACCAATCAGAATGTGATGCGCGCGCGTTTCCATCAGCGATTTTCCTTCATGCTAGCATAGGCGGCACGGCCTCTTGGGCCGTGAAAATAATCCTGTATCCAATCGTCCTGGGTAGCGGCGACGTTTTCCAGAGTATCCGCAACCAACACCTGCTTGCGGGCCAGCACAGCGACGCGATCGCAGACGCTATACAGCGTATCCAGATCATGAGTTACCAGAAAGACGCTGAACCCCAGAGCATCGCGCAGGGTGAGCAATAGCTGGTCAAACCGGGCGGCACTGATAGGGTCAAGCCCAGCGGTGGGTTCGTCAAGAAAGAGCACGTCCGGGTCGAGCGCCAAGGCGCGGGCCAGGGCGGCGCGCTTGATCATACCGCCGGACAGCGCGGCAGGCATCTGCTCAGCGGCACGGGCAGGCAAGCCGACCAGCGCAAGCTTCATGCGTGCAATCTGCTCGGCTTCACGGCGGCTGAGAGGGGTATGTTCAACCAGCGGCAAGGCAACGTTTTCCAGCAGATTGAGCGAGCTGTACAGGGCGCCCTGCTGAAACAGTACTCCAAAGCGTCTTTCCAGCGCGGCGCGCTGGCGGCGATCAAGGGCGGCCAGGCGCTTGCCGAAGACGTGGATATCGCCGTCATCAATCGGTTTGAGACCGACAATACTGCGTAAGAGCACCGATTTGCCAGTGCCAGAACCGCCCACAACCCCAAGAATTTCCCCGCGCATAACGCTCAGGCTCAGGCCCTGGTGTACCACCGTCGTACCAAAGCGGTTTTCGAGATTGTCAATGTGGATAACCGAATCGCTCACGTAGGCTCCCTGAATATGGCGCTGATCACCATCCCATCTGCATGAAGTATAACGCCGCCAGGGCATCCAGCAGGATGACCATGAAAATCGACTGGACGACGCTAGACGTGGTGCGTTCCCCGACCGATTGAGCGCTGCCGCTGACCTTGAAACCTTCAGCGCAGCCGATGATCGCAATCACCAGGGCAAAGAGGGGCGCCTTGGAAAGCCCGACCCATAGGTGGCGGATGCTGATATCTCGTTGGACTATCTGCCAGAACTGGGTGAAGGGAATATCCAGGGATACAGCGCCGACAACCGCACCGCCGAGCATGCCGCTTAGCGTTCCGACAAAAGCAAGCAGTGGCAGGCTGATCCATAGCGCGATTACCCTGGGCAGTACCAGAAGCTCGATAGGGTCCAGCCCCTGGGTGCGCAGTGCATCGATTTCTTCATTGGACTTCATGGCCCCTAGCTGGGCGGTAAAGGCACTGGCGGTTCGGCCTGCCAGCATGATGGCCGCCAACAGGACGCCAAATTCACGCAGAAACGAAAAAACCACCAGGTTAACGGTGTAAATGGTGGCTCCGAAGGTTGTCAGTACGGTTGCCCCCAGAAAGGCGACCACGGCGCCGACCATAAAGGTCAGCAGGACAACAATCGGCACGGCGTTCAGCCCGGTCTGATGGATATGGGCGACGGTAGCGGTGAGGCGCCAGCGCCCAGGGCGCCAAAAGGTACGCCCAAACGCTGCCAGCATCACGCCAAGAAAGCCCAGCAGATAAAGCTGTTGGGTGAACAGGGCGGTCACCTGCTGGCCAAGCCTTGCCAGGCTGTCGCCGAGACGCTGGCACCAGGTTCTGGCAGGTGTTTCCGGCGCTTCGGCAACTACCTTCAGGGCTTCAATGACGCTCAGGATCAACTGGCGCCGCTGATCAGGCAGGTGATTGGCCTGCTGCTGCATACGCTCGCTGCCAAACCACTCGATCAGCAGTTGGGCAGCGGCCGTATCCAGCTGGGTGACCGGCTCAAGCGACAGGTGCTCAATATGCCTGGCATCATGAGTGCTGAGCTGCTTCTTGATGGCATGAAAATAGGCCAGCGTCCAGGTGCCGGAAAGTGTGAGCTGCTGGTTTGTTTCGATACGGGCCAGTGGAGCTGAACTGGGTACTGAGCCGGGTGATGAGCCAGAGGTGTTTGATAGATCATCCATGAGAACGCTTGAGATCCAGGTATGCAAAAGGTTCAATCATTATCCAGCTCACGCCAGGCAGCATAGGTGCTGAGGAAAATGCGCCCGGTGAGCTGTTCGGGCAAGTCGCTGCGCTTGAGTTTGTCCATCACCGGGCCTTTGACTTCCGCCAGATGCAGCTTGACGTTGGCATCCTTGAGCCTGGCGTTGATCGCTTCCAGGCTTTCCAGCGCCGAGGCGTCAATCAGGTTGACGGCAGAGCAGACGATGACCACATGCTCAAGCTCCGGGCGGGTAGCGACCAGATTATACAGGGTATCCTCGAGATAGCGGGCATTGGCAAAATAGAGGCTTTCGTCAATGCGCAGGAAGGCAACGTGGGAGTGGGTCTCTACGTCATGCCGGGCGATGCTACGAAACTGTTCGCTATCAGCGACTCGCCCGAGCAGTGCGCTGTTGGGGCGGCTGGTACGATACAGAAAAAGGCCAATTGAAAGCACTACGCCGGTCAGTATGCCGGCCTCGACTCCTTCGATCAGGGTCAGCGCTATGGTCATGGCCATGGCGCTGAAATCGCTGCGCGAATAGCGCCAAGTCTGGCGCAGGGTGGCGACATCCACCAGGGTGAGAATCGAGACGGTGATGGTGGCGGCCAGGGTGGCAATCGGTAAATAGTGCAGCCAGCCGGTAAAGGTGAAGGTGACCAGTGCGATTCCCAGAGCAGCAAAGGCGCCAGCCGCTGGAGTCTGGGCGCCAGCATCGAAATTGATCACGGTGCGGGAAAGCCCGCCGGCAACCGGCATGGCGCCTGAAACACCGCCGGCCAGATTGGCCGCTCCCAGGCCGATCAGTTCCTGATTCGGTGAGATACGCTGGCGCCGCTTGGCGGCCAGCATCTGGCCCATGGAGACCGATTCCACAAAGCCCACCAGGCTGATCAGCAGCGCAGGCATCAGCAGGGCTTGCCATAGCGCTGCCTCAGGCATGGGAATGCCCAGGGGAGGCAAACCCATGGGGATGCTGCCGACAACCGCCACGCCTGCCTCATCCAGCTGCCAGAACCAGGTGACCCAGGTGGTTGTCAGCACGGCAAACACCGGCCCCGCCTTGGCAATCAGGTCGGCCAGCATGGCGCTCAGCCCCCATTGCTGCAGCAGTGCCTTGGCATAGCGGCGCATGGCAATCAGAAATACCAGGGTGCCAGCGCCGATGATCAAGGTGGGGATATGCACCTTGGGGAGTTCGGGGATGACAGACACTAGCCGTTCCACCAGGGTAAACCCCTGACTTTCAACGCCAAGAAGGGCGCTGAACTGGCTGGCGGCAATCAGGATGCCGGACGCGGTCAGAAAGCCGGAAATCACCGGGTGGCTGAGAAAATTGCTAAAAAAGCCCATTTTCAACAGGCCCATGGCAACCAGTATGGCACCGGACAATACCGCCAGCACCAGGGCCGCTTCGAGATAGGCGGCAGAACCCGGGGTGGCCACCCCCGAAAGCGCGGCCGCCGTCATCAGGGCAATAATCGCCACCGGGCCAATCGCCAGCGTTCGGCTGGTGCCAAACAGGGTATACACAAGCTGAGGAAGAATGCTGGCATAAAGCCCTACCACAGCAGGAAGCCCCGCCAGCAAGGCATAAGCGAGGGATTGGGGAATCACCATCATGGTCACAATCAGGCCTGCCAGCACATCGGCCCCCAGCAAACGCCGGTGATAGTGAGGCAGCCAGCTGAGAATAGGAAAGTAGCGTTTGATCATGGCTTAGGGTGTAAAGTGATGTGATAGTGAAAATTGATCATGAATACCAGACTAAACGATATTGGCCTTCAGGTAGAGGCTTGTTTAGGATCAGCATGTCGTTTATTTACTTTTAAAGAGACGTATCCATGAAGCCAGAAACAATTGCCCTGCACCACGGTTATTCACCCGACTCTCAGAATGCGGTGGCTGTGCCAATTCACCAGACCACTTCATTCTCTTTTGATAGCGCCCAGCACGCGGCCGATCTGTTTGATCTCAAGGTCGAAGGTAATATCTATTCACGCATAATGAACCCTACCTGTGCCGTTCTGGAACAGCGCGTGGCGGCATTGGAAGGGGGAATTGCCGGCTTGGCCGTGGCCTCGGGGATGGCGGCAATCACTTATGCCATCCAGACGATTGCCGAAGCGGGCGATAACATTGTCTCGATCAGTGAACTGTACGGCGGTACCTACAATCTGTTTGCCCATACGCTGCCGCGCCAGGGCATTGAAGTACGCTTTGCTGACAAGGATGATTTCGAGGGCCTTGAAGCGCTGATTGACGGCCGTACCAAGGCGGTTTATTGCGAAAGTATTGGCAACCCTTCCGGTGGCGTGGTGGATATCGCCAAGCTGGCGGAAGTAGCCCATCGCCATGGTGTACCGGTCATGGTGGATAACACCACGGCAACGCCCTTTCTGTGCCGCCCGATCGAGCATGGCGCCGATATCGTGGTCAATTCAGCGACCAAGTACATGGGCGGCCATGGCACTACCGTCGGCGGCGTGATTGTCGATTCAGGCAAGTTCCCTTGGGCGGAAAATGCCAATCGCTTTCCGCTTCTGACTGAGCCTGACGTTTCCTATCATGGCGTCAGCTACACCCGTGACGTGGGTGAGGCAGCCTTTATTGCTCGTGCCCGTGTGGTGCCCCTGCGCAACATGGGGGCGGCGCTGTCAGCCCAGGCCGCCTGGAACCTGCTACAGGGCCTGGAAACCCTGGCGCTGCGAATGGAGCGGGTGTGTGCCAATACCCTGATAGTTGCCAAACATCTTGAGGCTCATCCGCTGGTTGACTGGGTGCATTACGCCGGGCTTGAAAACCATCCGGATCATGCCCTGGCCAAGCGCTATATGCAGGGGCACGCCTCGGGCATTTTGAGCTTCGGCGTGAAAGGGGGGCAGGAAGCCGCTGAGCGTTTCTATGACGCCCTGGCATTGATTCTGCGTCTGGTCAACATTGGTGATGCCAAAAGCTGCTCGTCAATTCCGGCCTCCACTACCCACCGCCAGCTGAACGAGCAGGAGCTCAAAGCCGCCGGGGTCACCGCGGATATGGTGCGCCTGTCGATTGGCATCGAACATATTGATGACCTGTTGGCGGACATTGATCAGGCATTGGACGCCTCACAGCAGTAAGAGTCACAAGGGCATAAAAGTTACTTTTTCAGTAACATTTATGCCCCCAAAGTGTTACTTCTTTTCCGCCTTTGACGCGGTAACCTCCTATCAGGGTTGAACTTGATGCGTCGGTGTCAGGTTCAACCTGTTTTCCGGTAAGACATTCCCGGTAACCCCTTTATAGCGGCCTGCTTTGCGCATGCTTTCAAAGCGGGGCACTGTGCTGTGCATTAACCACCGATAATCCAACAATAACTGACAATCAAACAATAAGGTGTCCATCCATGATGCGAACGGTATCTGTTCTGGCGTCACTCGTGTTTTTTTTACTGGCAGCAGGCGGGCATTGGTTAGGAGGCGTCTGGGGATATCTTGGCTTGCTAAGCGCAGCGCTAGGTGGTGCGGCGCTGGTCTTCAGTGGCCCGCTGGGGATTTATTACGCGGATCAACAGGCTCTGGAACAGGGCAGCTCATGGCTGTGGCCGGTACGCGATTACCGTTCCCTGCGCAATATGGCCTATCGTCTGATGTCCCGCGCCAGCAGTACCGCTATTGCCTCGGCTGAAGTTTCGCATTATGCCGATCGTATGGATCAGCGCCTGGATACCCAGGAAGAGATGGCGCGGGACGCATCCGCCAGCATGTCAGCCATTAATGCCGCCATCATGCAGGTCAGTCAGAGTGCTACTCAGGTAGCCACCCTGGCGGAAAGTGCTCGCAACGCCAGCCACGCCAATCGCGGCGAGTTGGTGGAAATCATCAGTGAAATGAATGACGTTTCCTGTCGTTCAGATGAAGCCCTGGAAATGCTGACAGCGCTGAATGACAAGATTGAACGGGTTCGCAATGTGACGTCCATGATCGAAGGTATTGCCGAGCAGACCCATCTGTTGTCGCTTAATGCGTCCATCGAAGCGGCCAGGGCCGGCGAGCACGGTCGCGGTTTTGCCGTGGTGGCCAGTGAGGTACGTAACCTGGCGCTCAAGACCTCAACGGCAACCCAGAACGTGGATACGCTGGTGAAAGATATGCACCTTAGCGGCCAGACAGTGGTCAAGACCATGGGGCATCTGATGACCCGTATCAGCGAGCGTTCACAGGGCATTGAGCAGGTTGGAAATCGCCTGGATAGCATGACCGATGAAGTGGATCAGGTGCATCGCGAGATCACCCAGGTAGCAGACGCGATGGAAAGCACCCAGCAGCATAGCCAGAAGGTGACCGATTCACTGCGCCAGCTGGAAGACGATGTCGATGAAGGTAATCGCAATATGCACGAACTGGCAGAGCAGGCCAGGGCGCTGATGGATGCTGCTGAAAGTGTTGACGGTGAGCTGGCTCAACAGCGCCTTGCAGGGCGCCATCAAGCCGTGTTCCATGCCGCCCGCGAGGCAGCCGACCAGGTTGGCAAGCTATTTGAACAGGCCATTAAGCGCGGTGAGCTAAAGGCATCTGAGCTATTTGAGCCAAGCTATGAGCCCATTACCGGCACCCGGCCGCCCATGTATCACACCGGATTTGATCGCTTTACCGATCGTTTTCTGCCAGCGATTCAAGAGCCCATGCTCAAGCACTATTCATTGGGGTATGCCATTGCCTGTGATCACAATGGTTATGTACCTACCCATAACCAGGCGGTCAGCCAGCCGCCAACCGGTGATTATGAACATGACCTGGCGCTGTGCCGCAGCAAGCGTATTTTTGATGATCCGACGGGCAGCCGCTGCGGTAAACATGAAAACGCGCTACTTCTGCAGACGTATAAGCGCGATACCGGCGAAGTCATGCACGATCTTTCTGTGCCTGTCTATGTTAACGGCAAGCACTGGGGTGGCTTTCGCGTGGGCTACCAGCCGGAGCAGACCACAGCGGTAGCCGCCTTACCGAGCCGCTGAGGCGGCCGGGCGTGGTTTTGACTGCTGCCAGGCTGAATAGGAATAAAGCGCCAGCCCGGTCCAGATCAGCACAAAGGTGAGTAGCTGGATCAGTGACAGGGCTTCCTTGAAAAACAACAGGGCGATAAAGAACTGCATGCTGGGGTTGATGTACATCAGAAACCCAATGGTGGCCAGGCGTAAGCGCCGGGTAGCACCGGCGAACGCCATCAGTGGAAGGGCGGTGAGTACACCGCTGGCAATCAGCAGCAGGGTGGTACGTGTGTCACCGGCAAAATGTGAGCTACCTTCAAAGGTCAACCAGCTGAAGGCGATCAGTGCTAACGGCATCAGCAGCAGCGTTTCCACAAAGAGTCCAGACAGACCATCCAGCGGTACCTGTTTACGAAACAGCCCATAGGTGCCAAATGAAAATGCCAGTATCAGGCTCAACCAGGGCATCTCACCGAGCAGCACAAACTGGATGCCAATGGCCAGGGTTGCCAGGCCTAGCGCAATCAGCTGCAGTTTCGCCATGACCTCCCTGAGTACCAGTATCCCCAGCCCCACATTGACCAGAGGCGTCAAAAAATAGCCCAGGCTGGCCTGCAATACCTGTTTGCTTTCCACCGCATAGATGTAAACCCCCCAGTTCAGGGCGATCAGCAAGGCACAAGCCAACACCCGGCTCAGGCGTTTCGGCTCGCTGAGTGCGGCGACCACAGGCGACCAGCGCTGGAGCAAGGTGATCAACCCCACCAGAAACAGACACGACCATAGAATCCGGTGTATCAGGATCTCAAAGGCAGGTACGCCGTCAAACAGGGCGAAAAACAGTGGGAAGCAGCCCCACATCATATAGGCAGTAAGCCCGAACATAACGCCTTTGGTGGCTTCAGGGTCACGCAGGGGTTGAGCAGACATAAGGGTCTCGGTAACGAAAAAATGTTAATCTAGCACAAATGGATGAGACTTAATTACCCTTAAAGCAATCAGCGCTCACCAAGGAGGCCATTTATGAGCAAGCTAACCACCACATTGGTGCAATGTGACCTGCGCTGGGAAGATCCTGCTGCCAATCATCGTCATCTTGATGCTCTGCTGGGTGATCTTGACGTTAACACAACCGATGTGATCGTCCTGCCGGAAATGTTTGCGACCGGTTTCACCATGAACTCCCGGGAGCAGGCCCAGCCCATGGAACACAGTGAAAGCGTGGCCTGGCTGAAAGCCCAGGCGCACAAGCGCGGCTGCGTGATAACAGGGAGTGTGGCTATCAAGGAAGATGGCGAATACTACAATCGCTTGATATGGGCAGCGCCTGACGGTGAGCTGATTGTGTATGACAAGCGTCATCTGTTCAGAATGGCTGGTGAGCATGAACGCTATGCCATGGGCGAAGGCCGCAAGGTGATTACCTACAAGGGGTTTCGGATCCTGCTTAGCGTCTGCTATGACCTGCGCTTTCCGGTCTGGATGCGCCAGCAAGCGGCTGAGGATGAGACGTTTGAATATGATGCCATTCTGTGTGTTGCCAATTGGCCAGCACCCCGTCGTCACCCCTGGCGGACGCTGCTACAGGCCCGTGCGATCGAGAATCTCTGCTATGTGATAGGCGTCAACCGTGTGGGCGAGGATATCAAAGGCCTGGCCTATAGCGGTGACTCCCTGCTGGTGGATTTCAAAGGCGAGCCCTTGGTGGATCACCCAGCCTATGAGGCCTTTGTGGAAACGGCCACGCTGGATCTGGATGCCCTGAATGAATTCCGTGAAAAATTTCCTGCCTGGCAGGATAGCGACCGTTTTGAACTGCTACCCGGAGTTGGCCACTGATGCGCCTTGACCGCTTTTTAAGTGAAACCACTGACCTGACCCGCAGCCTGGCCAAGCGGGCATTGAAAAATGGCGAAGTGGAAATCAACGGCTTGCCCGCCAAGCAGCCCGCCCTGCACATTGACCCGGACAGCGACAGGATAACCTGGCAGGGAGAAGTGCTGGCCCTGGTGGGGTTGCGTTACCTGATGCTTCACAAGCCGGTCGGCGTGGAATGTACGGCGCGACGCGGGCTGTATCCCCGGGCCATCGACCTGATTGACCTGCCCAATGCAGATCGGCTGCAGCCCGTCGGGCGTCTGGATGTGGATACCACCGGGCTGTTATTGATGAGTGATGACGGCCACTGGGCGCATCGCATCATGTCGCCCAAGCATCTTTGTGCCAAAGTCTACCTCGCTACCCTGGCTGAGCCTTGGGAAGGTGAGCGTGCCGAAAGCGCCATAAAGCAGGTTGCCGAAGGGGTCTTGCTTGACGGTGAAGAAGAAGTCACCAAGCCTGCCATCCTGGAGATGCTCAGCCCCACACAGGCAAAGCTGACCCTGACGGAAGGGCGCTACCATCAGGTCAAGCGGATGTTTGCCGCGCTGGGCAATCATGTCGAGCAGCTGCATCGCCATTCGATTGGCGCCATCGTGCTGGATGACGACCTGCCACCCGGTGAATGGCGCGAGCTCAGTGCCGAAGAAGTAGCGCTGTTTTAGATATCACTGTTTAACGTGCTTCTGCGGGTGAGGCTGATGTTATTTCACCTGCCTGCAGAAGTAGGTTATTCCACTTGGGTGTGGAATTTATGCCTGTCTTTGATGTGGTCTTGCTCCCTTGAAATCACTGGCTCTAGACGACTTGGTTTTTGTCGTATCAAGTTGCTGGGTCATCCATTGTCTGGAGCCAAACTGACCTTCGAGAAGAGCAGGTACATACAGATCAGCATCAAGCTGAGGCCAGTGTAATCCAAGCCCTGAAGGGGATAGCTCAATATCGGCCAGGTTACTCTGCGTAGCTTCTGCCAGACCCTCAATGAGATCTGGAGGAATTGCGAGCTCAAGTCCTGATTGAAGGCGAACAATCACACGCTGGGTGCGACAGTCGTAATAAGCTTCAACTGCATGAGCGTGATCACGTTTGTCTGCCATGCGAGCTTCTGCTTGTTGAATGGCATCCTCAGTAATGGCCATGAATCTCCCTCCATCTGTTACATAACATTTGCAGCTCTTTTGATAACGCCGACTCAATGCGGTTGATATCTGCTGACTTGAAACGGTAGCTTTCGCGCAACTCAGGAGGCCCACTTGGGCAGTTGAGAATGAATACGGCTTCTCCACCTTTGCCGATTACATGTATATGCGCCGGTCGATGGTCGTTAGGGTAGATAACAGCTCTTAGTCCATCGAAACGGATAATAGTTGGCATCTATTTAGATTAGCATAAACCCAAAGATTTGAGTTTATGCAGATTTGCAGCAGCTGAAAATATGGTTATCAAACCAGCTGGGCGGCTTTTACCAGCCGCCGTGTGTACTCATGCTGTGGTGCGGTCAGCAGGTCCTGGCTGGGGCCTGATTCCACCACCTCGCCTTCCTTGAGTACCATGATGCGGTGCGCCATGGCAAGCACCACGGCAAGGTCGTGGCTGATAAACAGATAGCTCAGCTGGCGCCTGGCCTGTAAATCGCGCAGCAGTTCGACAATCTGCTTTTGCACCGTGCGGTCGAGGGCTGAGGTCGGCTCATCCAGCACCAGCAATTCAGGTTCAAGAATGATCGCTCGGGCAATGGCGATACGCTGGCGCTGCCCGCCGGAAAACTCGTGCGGGTAGCGGGAAGCCACGCTTTCCTGCAGGCCAACTTCCTGCAGGGTCTGGTGAACGCGCTTTTCCACCTCGCTGATTGAAAGCGCTGGAAAATGAAAGCGTAACCCTTCGCTGACGATATCAAACACCGACATCCGCGGTGACAGGGCGCCATAAGGATCCTGAAAGACCATCTGAAAACGGTGCCGCTGGCGCCTGAGAGCCTTGCCCGTCAGCTGATGCAGGGCATCTTCCCCCAGGTAAACCTCGCCCTGGCTTTGCACCAGACGCATCACGGCAGAAGCCAGAGTGGTCTTGCCTGAGCCGGATTCCCCGACAATCCCCAGGGTTTCCCCAGGGGCCACATAGAGATCAGTGGGCTCTACGGCCACAAAAGGCGCCGGCTGACGGCGAAAAAGGCCTGCCCTGGGGCGTGCAAAGGCGACACTCAGCCGAGTGGCTTCCAGGCGCGGCTGGACACGCCCAATCGGCTTGGGGCGGCCTTGGGGCTCTGCCGCCAGCAGCGCAGAGGTGTAATCGCTTTGGGGGTGATTGAATACCTGACTGACCGGGCCGCTTTCCTGCTGTTGGCCTTGATACATAACGCAGACTCTATCTGCATGGGCGCGTACCAGGTTAAGGTCATGGGTAATAAACAGCATGCCCATGGAGTGCTGATCACGCAGGTCACGCAGCAGGGCAAGAATTTCCTGTTGAACCGTCACATCCAGGGCGGTGGTCGGCTCGTCGGCAATCAACAGCTTTGGCTGATTGGCAATGGCCATGGCAATCATTACCCGCTGGCGCTGGCCACCAGAAAGCTGATGAGGCCAGGCATCCAGTAGCTCATCCGGGCGCGGCAGGCGCACCTGTTCAAGCAGTTCCCGGGCGCGTTGGCGTGCCGCCTTGCCGGTCAGGCCCTGATGCAGGCGCAGGGTTTCACCTATCTGCTTGCCGACCCGATGCAGGGGGTTCAGAGACGTCATCGGCTCTTGGAACACAAACCCGACCTGATTACCCAGAATGGTTTTCCACTGCGAGCGTTTCAGGCTGGCTAGGTCAGTACCTGCCAGTGAACGTTCACCGCTGACCTGTGCATTGTCCGGCAAGAGGTTCATGACCCCCAGCGCCGAGACGGACTTCCCCGAGCCGGATTCGCCTACCAGTGCCAGGGTTTCCCCCGCCTTGACGCTAAAACTGAGGTTGTCGACGACCTGGCTGCCATCGAAGCCGACACTCAGGTGCTTGACGTCCAAAAGCGTTGACGACGATGGGGCGAATGCCTGCTGAGCCGAGTGTTCAGCCATGGGTAACCTCCTTTTGGCGTGACTGCACATGGCGAGGGTCGAAGGCATCGCGCAGCCCCTCGCCGATAAACACCAGTAAGGAGAGCATGACAGCCAGGGTCATAAAGGCGGTGATGCCCAGCCAGGGGGCGTGAAGGTTGTTCTTGCCCTGAGCGGCCAGTTCACCCAGGGAGGGTGAACCCGGCGGCAGGCCAAAACCGAGGAAGTCCAAGGCCGTCAGGGTGCCGATGGCCCCGGTAAACAGAAAGGGCACAAAGGTCAGGGTGGCCACCATGGCATTGGGTAACACATGGCGCCACATGATCAGGTGTGAGGGAAGCCCCATGGCCTTGGCTGCGCGCACATATTCCAGGTTGCGCGCGCGCAGGAACTCAGCGCGGACAATATCCACTAGGCCAAGCCACGAAAACAGCATCATGATGCCCAATAGCCACCAGAAGCCAGGCTGGACGAAGCTGGCGAGAATAATCAACAGGAATAGCACCGGCAGCCCCGACCAGATTTCAGTAAAGCGCTGGCCGACCAGATCCACCTTGCCGCCGAAGTAGCCCTGAACGCCGCCGATAAATACGCCCATTACCAGCGAACCGGCAGTCAGTACCAAGGCAAAGGCGACGGAAAGCCGAAAGCCATAGATCACTCGGGACAATACATCGCGGCCCTGATCATCGGTACCCAGCCAATGACGGCTATCCGGCGCTGCCGGCGAAGGGCGGGTCATATGCATATCCAGTGTTTGGTAGGAAAACGGAATCAGCGGCCAGAGTGCCCAGCCGTTTTGCTCGATCTGTTCCTGGATAAAGGGGTCGAGGTAATCGGTACGGGTCGGCAAAAAGCCACCGAATTCGGTTTCCGGGTAATCGACCACCAGCGGCAGGTACCACTCTCCCTCGAATTTGAGAATCAGCGGCTTATCATTGGCCACCAACTCAGCAAACAGGCTGAACACAAACAGGGCGCTGAACAGCCAGAGCGATACGCGGGCGCGACGGTTGGCACGAAAGGCGGCAATACGACGGCGGGTAATCGGCGACACGGTTACGACTCCCGGGTGGCAAAATCGATGCGTGGGTCAACCCACACATAGGTCAGGTCTGATAGCAGCTTGAGCAATAGACCAATCAGGGTATAGAGGTAAAGCGTACCGAAGATGACCGGGTAATCCCGCTGCATGACCGCTTCAAAACCCAGCAGGCCGAGTCCATCAAGGGAGAAAATCACTTCGATCAGCAGCGCGCCGGTAAAGAAGATACCCACCAGCGCAGCGGGCAAACCGGCAATAATGATCAGCATAGCGTTGCGAAACACATGGCCGTACAGAATCCGCCGTTCATCAGCGCCTTTGGCTTTGGCGGTCAGGACGTACTGCTTATGGATTTCATCCAGGAAGCTGTTCTTGGTCAGCATGGTCAGGGTCGCAAAACTGCCGATGGAAGCAGCAATGACTGGCAGGGTGATGTGCCAGGCGTAGTCCTTGACCTTGCCCCAGATGGAAAGGCTGTCGAAATCCGGTGAGGTCAGCCCGCGCAGTGGAAACCAGTCCAGGTAGGTGCCACCGGCGAACAGCACAATCAGCAGGATGGCAAACAGGAAACCGGGAATCGCATAGCCGACAATCACCAGCCCCGAGGTCCACACATCAAAGCGCGATCCATGGCGAAGTGCCTTGCGAACCCCCAGCGGAATTGAGATCAGATAGACCAGAAGCGTTGTCCATAAGCCCAGAGATATCGACACCGGCAGGCGTTCAATCATCAGGTCAATGACCGGTCGGTCGCGAAAGAAGCTGGTGCCAAAATCAAAGGTCAGGTAATCACTCATCATGGTCAGAAAGCGCTGATGAGCGGGCTGGTCAAAGCCGAACTGCTGTTCAAGCTGCTCAATAAAGCGTGGATCAATACCACGTGCACCGCGCGAATCATCGCTGACCTGTACATCGCCGCCGCCCATGTCCAGGCGCGTGCTGGCCATGGCGTCGGCGCCTTCAAAACGCGCCAGCATCTGATCGATAGGGCCACCCGGTGCTGCTTGAACAATCACAAAATTAAGCAGCATGATGCCGATCAGTGTCGGGATCATCAACAGCAGTCGACGTAGGGTATAGCGCGCCAAGGCAAGGCTCCTTTTGCAAACACTGATTTCGCAAACGTTGAACAGGCAATTATCGGAACAGGGCAACGCTAATCTCCCCGAACAGCTAACCGCCATTATCGACCGCTGCGACGGCGTTGAAGTTCAGCTTCCCGTTGCGTATCCACCCACCAGGCGTCCAGATCCATGGCATAGCGGGGGAACGGATCGGGATATTCGAACTTGTCCCACACGGCAATCCGGGTCTCGCCGGAGTGATAGTGGGGAATCACATAGAACCCCCAGCGCAGCACTCGATCCAGCGCATGGGCAATGGTGTTGAGCTGTTCGCGGCTGTCGGCGCCAATCAGTTGGTCAACCAGGCTGTCAACCGCCGGGTGGGCAAGCCCCATCAGGTTGCGGCTTTGCGGCTGCTCAGCGGAGGCGCTGGTCCAGTAGTCGCGCTGTTCGTTGCCTGGGTTGTTGGATTGTGGAAACTGGCTGATGACCATGTCGAAATCAAAGCTGCGCAGGCGATTGAGGTACTGGTTGATATCGACAATGCGTATTGAGGTGTCAACGCCCAGACGGGCCATATTTCGCAGCATGGGTTGGACAACCCGCTCCAGGCCGGAGTCATACAGAAGCACTTCAAGTGCCAGAGGCTCGCCGTTTTCAGCGTTGACCAGCTTGCCGTCTTCTACCTGATAGCCAGCTTCGCGTAGCAGCTCCAGCGCCAGGCGCAGGCGTTCACGCAGCGATTCAGGGTGGTCAATCGGCAAGGGCTCGGTGAACAGCTGATCAGATTGGTGGGACGCCAGAAGCTCATCCCTGAAAGGAGTCAGCAAGGCCAGCTCTTCCTGGCTAGGCAGGCCGGTAGCTTCCATTTCCGAATTCTGGAAAAAACTTTGGGTGCGGGAATAGGCATCGTAAAAAATATTGGTATTCAACCAGGGGAAATCAAAGGTCAGGCTGAGCGCTTCGCGTACCCTGGGGTCATCAAACTTGTCGGTGCGCAGGTTGAATACAAAGGCCTGCATGGGGGAAGGGTTAACGTCGGGCACGGTAATACGTTCCACCAGCCCTTGCTGATAGGCAGGAAAATCGTAACCGATGGCCCAAGTTGCCGCACGGGCATCTATCCGGTAATCAATCAGCCCGGCCTTGAAGGCTTCCCAGGCAATATCCCTGTCCCGGTAATAATCAATAATCAGTCGGTCAATGTTGTAGCGGCCAACATTGACGGGTAAATCCTTGGCCCAATAATCCTCGTCGCGGGCGTAGACTATTCGCCGGCCAGGGTCTACGTCATCAATCTGGTAGGGGCCTGAGCCTGGGTGAGCTGCCAGTGTCGGTGCGGTAAAGTCACGCTCTTCCCAGTAATGTTTGGGAAGAATCGGCATCTGAGCCACAATCAGCGGTAATTCGCGGGAATCCGTGGTGTTGAATTCAAAGCGCACCCGATGCGCATCCACGGCTACCGCCTGTTCAACACCAGCATAATAGTTGCGGTAAAAAGGGTTACCTTCTTCGCGCAGGATATCCAGGCTGAACACTACGTCTTCAGCGGTGACAGGCTCGCCATCCTGGAAAACCGCATCAGAATGAAGGTCGAATTCAATCCATTCCCGTTCAGGGTTCAGACGCACTCCTTCGGCCAGTAGCCCATAGAGGCTGAAAGGCTCATTGGGGTTGCTGGCCATCAGAGTGTCGTAAATCTGGGTAATGCCGTTGGCCGGTGTGCCGCGAATAATGAAGGGGTTGGTGGAATCAAAGCTGCCCCCCGGCGCACTGCGTACCATGCTGCCGCCCTTGGGCGCTTGGGGGTTGACGTGCGGGAAGTGAGCGAAGTCCTCCGGCAGGGTCGGTGTGTCATAAAGCGCCAGGGCATGCACGGTGGGGACGCTGTCTGTATCAGCATCACCCGTTTGTGCATGGACTGTTTGCGTATGTACTGTTTGCGTAAGTACTAAGGCCGAGGAGAAAATACCGGCTAGCAGAACGAACACCTGCCACCATCTGCGAGTATGGGATGATCCGCTTTCCCTGGATTTGCCAGCCCTCATTGCTCTTTCCTCCCGTCTTGGCTGCACTGCTGTCTCGCGATGCAGCTGAGACAGCGCTCACAACATGTCAATAATTGATATATGCCTCAAGAATCAGAAAGTATCTCAAGAATTGGAAAGTGTCAGGAGTTGGCCCGGTTGTAAAGCCTCCGGCCGGTCAATAGCATTCCAGCGCATGATATCACGCAAACTTATATTGTAGCGTTGGGCGATAGTGCTCAGGCTATCACCTTGTACCACTGTGTGGGTTTGCGGTGTTGATGTGCTGGCCAGGGTTGCCTCATTGTCGCTGCCTGAGTTCAGCGGAGCACTCAGCTCAGCGAGCATTTGCTGGTTGCTGTCGCCAGGCATCAGCAGGGTACGCGTGTAGCGTGGGTTGAGGCTACCGTTTAGCAGGCCCGGGTTGAGTTCGCTGAGAGTATCAGCATCAACTCCTGCGCGCATCGCCAGTTCTTTAAGGCTGAGATCCTGATCCAGGTCAACCATGGCGAAGGCGGGGGCTGCGTCAATCTCTGGCAGTTTGACGTTATAAGCGGCCGGGTCGGCAATAATCGTGGCAATCGCCAGCAGCTTGGGCACATAGTTCATGGTTTCGCTGGGCAATTGCAGATCCCAGTAGTCACCTGACCTGCCTTGGGCCTGGGCATTTCTGACCGCCTTGTTAACCGTGCCAGCGCCCGCGTTGTAGGCGGCAAGAGAACGGATCAGATCACCGTCATACCACTGGTCTGCCTGCATTTCGATATAATCAAGAGCGGCTTCAGTGGAGGCGATCACATCAAGGCGTCCATCGTAATGGGTATTGCGGACAAGCCCGAGGGCGTCGCCAGTGCCCGGCATGAACTGCCATAGCCCGGCAGCCCCCCGATGGCTTTTCGCCTGAGGGTCAAACGAGCTTTCAATAAAGGGAATTAGCGCGATTTCACCCGGTAAGTCGCGTGCTGACACCTGCTGGTTGATCCAGGCCAGCCAGGAGGAGGCGCGACGACTAATCTCCAAAACATTTTCCGGGCTGGATTGATAATACTCTATCCAGGCGTCGACTCTTTTTTGAGCCTCGTTGGAAAGGGGTTGTTTATGCCAGGCGAGTTGATTACGCAGCTCGCTCCAGGCATTGCGGTTTTCAAGCACCAGCAAGTCCCAGAAGTGTCGTCCAGCAGTGCCTGAAGGCGTCGCCATGGCACTGCTGTTGGTGGTAACTTGGCTAGTCTGTGCGCCAGTAGACGCTTGTGCAGCGGCAGCAAGCAGTACGCCGCTGATCATTGTGCTGCCAATGGTTATCAGCAGCCGGTCTCTTAACAAGTGGTAAGTCATGGGCATCTATAGGTGGACTAATTATCGTTTCAAAGCGTATTCAAATGGCAAACACACAACATGCAAAACGAATCAGTTAAAAACGATCTTTCCACTCGCGTAAGGTTGTGAAGGTGGCAAGTGGATCCGAGTTGTCCCCCTTATGGCCTGCAGCTTGACGAACGCTGTCTGATTCCAGGCGGAGATAGGGGTTGATTTTTAGCTCGCGTCCTATCGTGCTGGGTAGCGTCGGGCGTTCCAGTTCACGGGCCTTGTGACATTCTGATAGTGCCTGGGCAACGGCGGGGTTTTCCGGGTCGGCCTGGCTGGCAAACTTAAGGTTGGCCATGGTGTACTCGTGACCTGCAAACACCAGGGTTTCTTCTGGCAACTGGGCAAAACGGTTGAGAGCGTCATGCATTTGCTCCGGGGTGCCTTCAAACAGGCGCCCGCAGCCTGCACAGAATAGCGTGTCGCCACAAAACAGCAATGGCGGTATGCCTGGCGCAAAAAAACTAATATGATCCAGCGTGTGGCCGGGAGTCGCGAAGACTTCAAAAAGGCGCCCCATGATACGCACTTCATCACCTTCCCCGACAGTGTCGGTTATCCCTTCAATATCAGGGTTGTCCGGCCCGATCACTCTTGGGGAGTAAAGCTTGATCAGGGCTTCGAGGCCACCGGTATGGTCAGGGTGGTGATGGGTAATCAGAATGCTCTCTAGGGTTAGCGATTCACGCTCCATGTAATCGATGACCGGACCGGCCTCGCCTGGGTCCACTACACAGACACCAGGGCTGGAATCTTGTCTGAGCAACCAAATATAGTTATCGCTTAAGGCAGGAATGGGCGTCACGCTCAGCATGGAGGTAATCCTTTAAATGTTAAAGGCGTCAAAAAGGCGTTACTTTGGAGGCAAGAGCGTTTTATGTCAAATTCAGACGCGGCGCACACGCTTGACCAGCAGCTGAAGAAATCCCAGCAATTCTGGATGTCGGCTCAAGGCACTGCCTTGCTCGATGCTCAGCGCGCCTGTCTTGGGCCGGTGATTGATTCACGTTATAAAGGCCATGCGCTTGAAATAGTCATGGGGCCTTCCATGCTTCAAGCGTCTCCCCTGGCACATGTCATGCAATGGGCACCCAGCCGCGACGCTGCTCAGCAGCAAGAAACCCTGATTTGCCCCCTGGATGACCTGGCATTGCCGGATGGGTGCCTGGATATTACCCTTGTCCACCATTGGATGGAGCACACCGCCAACGCCCATCACCTGCTCCAGGAAGCGGCTCGCGTTACCTCAGACCATGGAATTTTGCTGATTTTTGGCTTCAACCCTTTCAGCCCGAGTAATCTGTCCCGACGCGCCTTGCCCAGGCGGCACGAATTTCCGAATAAGGGCCAACAGCGCGCTGACTGGCGCTCACCGCGTTATCTACGTGATTGGCTGGCATGTGTTGATTTTGATATCGAACGGGTAGACTACTGCGGTTTTCGAATGCCGTTGGCGTCTTCTAAAAATGCGACCTGTAATGGCTTACTGGAAACCTTGGGGCGGCGACATAACTTACCTCTTGGGGACAGCTATATGATTCGGGCCATACGGCGCCAACAGCCCGCTAGCACCAAGCGGGTAAAATTTGGCATGCAGATGGCGCCTAACGGACGCTCTGTTCAGGCGTTTTCGCGCGAACACTGCTCCAGAATGCCTTTGATCACCATGCCCCCAAATACAAGATCCTCAGGCCAGGTGCCATTGGCTAAAACAGGTTTGAAAATCACATCGGTCAGGAAAACCACTTCCGATACATTCAAGGAACCCAAGCGTTGAGTGATGAAGAAACACAGCCGCTCCCCAAAGTCACCGTCTACACCGATGGTGCCTGCCGGGGTAATCCAGGCCCCGGAGGGTGGGGCGTGGTACTCCAAAGTGGTGAACATGAAAAAACCTTGTATGGCTATGAAGCTGATACCACCAATAACCGGATGGAATTGATGGCGGCTATCATGGCGCTGCGTACCTTGAACCAGCCCTGCGAGGTCGCGGTATGGACGGATTCTCAATATGTCCGCCAGGGGATCACCCAATGGATTCATAACTGGCTAAAGCGTGACTGGAAAACAGCGGCTCGCCAGCCGGTCAAGAACGCTTCGCTATGGAAAACCCTGCATGCAGAAACCCAGCGCCATAAGATTGAATGGCATTGGGTCAAGGGGCACAGCGGGCACCCTGGTAACGAGAAAGCTGATCAGCTGGCCAATATCGCCATCGATGAGCATGTTCAGCAAAAAGCCTGATTTTTTATCAAGATAACGAGTTTATTACGTCTGTTCGGAGAGCATCATGCGCCAGATATTCCCATTCTATACACAAGTAAATTGTGTAAACACCGAGTGAGTGAGTGAGTGAAGGGGTTTTGTGCTGGTGGAACTGAGGATTCCACCTTGAAGTGTAAACGATAGCCGTTTTTCGGCCATTTCTGTTTACATTTCTAACTTGTGCCACCTTGAGTTCGTTAAGCCTGCGCCTACACTTGCCTTAATTTAGTGAAGAGAGTATTTCAGAGAGAAGTCTCAGGGGGGCGTATTGTTCATATTTTAGGTTTAGGTCAATGACATCCCCGGACCAACTGAGTAGGCTCTAAAAATAACGAGCCAAAAGACTCTATAGGAGTCAGCAAGCAAGGAGCACCTGACACATGGCCTTCGATCAGACCTACTGCATGGATACTCTCAACGCTGCGACTCGGCCTGACGCCGTCAGTAGTGAGTTCATTTACGCCTTTCTCGACGCCTACGGCTTCTCCAAGGCCACGATTACCCAGGTTCGCAACGGCGGACAGCGGAACGTCGCCAGCCGTAAGGATGAGGGGCATGTTGCACTCAAGAACTGGCTTTACTTCATGCCGGTTCGCCAAGGTGAGAGTGTCCACGAGGCATTGCAGTTTCTGGCCGACGAGGATGAGCCTGCACGGCATAAATGCCGCTTCCTGGTGGTGACGGACTTTCTTGAGCTGACCGCGCTCGACACCAAGACCGATGAGCGCCTGGAAGTGCCGTTCAGCGATTTGGCCACGCAATACCTGTTCTTTGCGCCAATGGCAGGGCTAGAGCGCACCAAACACTTCACGGAAGCTTCGGCAGACCTGAAGGCGGCGGCCAAGATGGGGCGGCTTTTTGACCGTCTGAAAGAGGTTAATGAGTTCAGCACACCCGAGCAGCTCCATTCGCTTAACGTTTTCCTGACCCGTCTGCTGTTTTGCTATTTTGCCGAAGATACCGGCATCTTCCCCAAAGACGCTTTCACCAAGGTGATCACTGAAGCCAGCGATGAGAACGGTGAAGGATTGTCTGCGCTGCTTGCACAGTTATTCCGAGTGATGAATCAGCCAGAAAACGAGCGTTCTGCTGACCTGGCTACCCATATTGTCCAATTCCCCTATGTTAACGGCGGCTTGTTCCGCGACGATCTGCCCGTGCCGGAAATTCGTGCTAAAGGCCGTCGGATGATGATCGAGTGTGGTCAGCTCGCCTGGGAAGCGGTAAACCCGGATATTTTCGGTTCGATGTTTCAGGCGGTCGTGGATGAAGAAAGCCGCGATTCGCTGGGCCAGCACTATACCTCTGTGCCAAATATCCTGAAGGTGATCCGCCCGCTGTTTCTCGACAAGCTGTATGCCGAGCTGCATAAGGCGCGAGGCAACCGTAAGAGGCTGGAAGCTTTGTTGGAGCGATTGGCACATATTAAGGTGTTCGATCCAGCGATGGGATCGGGCAATTTTCTGATCATTGCCTACAAAGAGCTACGTAGGCTGGAGATGGCGGTTTTTCGGGCCATGCAGGACGTTGGTCAACAGAAACAGAACGAGATGTTCATGAGCGGGATTCGTCTCAGTCAGTTTTACGGCATTGAGATTGATGATTTTGCCCACGAGGTCGCGCAACTCTCGCTGTGGTTGGCTGAGCACCAGATGAACATGCTATTTGCCAATGAGTTTGGACACGTAGAGCCTTTATTGCCGCTGAAAGATGCTGGCAACCTTGTATCGGCCAATAGTCTTAGAGTGCATTGGCAAGATGTTTGTCCGGTTAACCGTGCGGATGAGGTGTATGTCTGCGGTAACCCACCATATCGCGGTGCTACGTATCGGACAGATGAACAGAATGAAGACATGGCAGTGGTATTCCAAGGGTTTCGTAAATATCGTTATATGGACTACGTGGCAGCCTTTATCTGGAAAGGTGCTCAATTCCTTCAGCCAGGTGTCAGCCTTGCTTTTGTGACGACAAACTCGATATGCCAAGGCGAACAGGTGGCTATGTTATGGCCGCCCGTTCTTGAGTTGGGTGCTGAAATTAACTTTGCCTACCGAAGCTTCTCGTGGCGTAACAGCGCCCAAGGAAATGCAGGCGTTCATGTCGTTATCATTGGGCTGAGTATAGCGCCTGATAATAAAACCCTTTATCAGCGCGTAGATAACGAGTGGCGTGTGAAATCGGTTGCGAATATCAGCCCCTACCTTGTAGAAGCAGGTAACACCATCGTTGTTAGCCGTAATCAGCCGTTGGTTCATTCAACCAAGATGGTGTATGGCAATAAACCTGTGGATGGCGGCCACTTAATTCTGTCTCCAGAAGAGAAGGATGAGCTGATCAAGGTAGAGCCGCACGCTGCAAGGTATCTCAGGCAGCTGCTTGGTGCTCAGGAGTTTCTGCAAGGTAGGGAGCGGTGGTGCTTATGGTTAGTTGATGCTGATGAAGAGGAAATAGAATCGATGCCTGCTGTCAAAGTGCGTATTGAAGCAGTTAGGCAAGTTAGATTATCCAGCACGAAAGCGACAACACGTGAGATTGCGAAAGCCCCCCACCTCTTTGGTGAAAGACGTCAGCTTCATCAGGGGCGTTATATTTTAGTGCCTCGCGTCACTTCAGAGCGAAGGCAATATGCCCCTATAGGTTTTTTTGGAGAGGAAGTCATCGTTACAGATCTTGTGCAGACCATACCTAATGGAACGCTCTACGACTTCGCCATTCTTTCGACTCAAGTGCACATGGATTGGCTTCGCCTTGTGGGTGGGCGTCTTGAAAGCCGTTATCGCTATTCAGCCACTATTGTCTACAACACCTTCCCTTGGCCCGAAGCATCAGAGCATAAACGCAAGGAAGTCGAGAGGTTAGGGCGTGCCGTTATTCTTGGCCGAGCCGCTCATCCCGATAAAACGATGGCTCAGCTCTATGACCCTAACAAAATGCCGGAAAACCTTCTGGATGCACATCAAGCGCTCGATGAAGCCGTGGAAAAACTGTATCGAGACCGTCCTTTCCGTGATACAGCGGAACGCCAGGAATACTTGCTGGCCCGCTATGAAAAACTGATTGAGGCCGAAAAGGCCGCCAAGGCTAGAGCTACTAAGAAAACACGTAAAACTATCACCACGGAGGGGTGAGCCATGGCTGAGCTGATCAAGGTTGAATACGCTCGCAACGGAAAGAGCGCGACCAGTAATGACCTCGGTATGCGTGAAATGCAGGCGAGAGCCTATGAAAAGCGCGATAGCCAATACCTGCTACTTAAAGCGCCGCCTGCCTCTGGTAAATCCCGTGCCTTGATGTTTCTGGCGTTATACAAGCTTCACCATCTGGGCGTGCGCAAGGCCATTGTTGCTGTGCCAGAAATGTCGATTGGCGCATCATTCAAGAACACTGATCTTACCTCCTACGGTTTTGATGCGGACTGGCATGTCGATGACCGCTACGATCTCTGCAGGGCAGGCAGTGATAGTGGCAAGGTGGATACCTTCTGTCGATTTCTGGGTGACCCTAACGCCCGCACTTTGGTTTGCACCCATGCCACGCTGCGTTATGCGTTTGCCAAGCTAAAAGCCTCTGACTTTGATGGCTGCCTTGTCGCTATTGATGAGTTTCACCATGTCTCCGTCGATGAAGGCAACCGTCTGGGTGGCTTGATTGATGACCTCATGCGTAGCTCTAACGCGCATATCGTCGCCATGACCGGCAGCTATTTCCGTGGTGATGCCGCCCCCATTCTGCTCCCTGATGATGAAGCCGAATTCGATAAAGTCACCTACACCTACTACGAGCAGCTCAACGGTTATCGTTATCTCAAATCCCTGGGTATCGGCTACCACTTCTATCAGGGTCGCTATCTTGATGCGATCCGTGAGGTGCTTGATCCCAACAAGAAGACCATTGTGCATATTCCCAACGTGAACAGCGGGGAAAGCACCAAGGACAAGTATGGCGAGGTTGATCATATTCTGGATGCACTGGGAGAGGTGCAACGCCAAGACAGCCGAACGGGTATTGTCACCGTCAAGCATGTGAGCGGTAAGTTGCTAAAAGTGGCCGATCTGGTGACTGATACACCAATACGCCGTGAGGTGCAGGAATACCTGCGCAATGTTGAACGCCCCGAAGACGTAGACGTGATTATTGCCCTGGGAATGGCCAAGGAAGGCTTTGACTGGCCTTTCTGCGAGCATGTGTTGACCGTGGGCTATCGCAACTCAATGACTGAAATTGTTCAGATCATCGGGCGTGCGACCCGTGACAGTGAAGGCAAAAGCCATGCGCAGTTTACCAACCTGATCGCACAGCCAGATGCTGAAGACGATGACGTGAAAATCAGCGTCAATAACCTGCTCAAGGCGATCACGGTGTCGCTGTTAATGGAGCAGGTATTGGCTCCTAGCGTGTCGTTCAAGCCCCGCTCCCGTATGAAAGCCGGTGAGCAAGTTGAGGCAGGCACCGTGATTATTGAAGACACTCAGTCGCCTGTATCTGACAAGGTAATGGGGATTCTGCAATCCGGTGGTCAGGAAGACATCATTGCATCGCTGCTTCAGAAGCCCGAGGTGGCCGCTGCTGCGGTGACTGATACGACCGAACCTGAAGTGATCAATGAGGTTGAGCTGCCCAAGGTCATTGAGCAATTGCACCCTGACCTGGATGACAACGAGCGCGAGGTGCTGCGCGAAACGGTGCTGACGACAATGGGCGCACGTTCGACAGGTGGCCTGTTCAATGAAGATGAGCTACCGGAAGGTGCGGTCATTCACGAGCCGGATCAGGTTTATAACGTCGGTGAAGGTGGAGAACCTGTTGATCCTGGCGCAGCCCCCGATGGTCGGACGCTTGAAGATGGCCCGGATAGCAATAGCCCCCAGCAAACTCGCCAGTTCCTGAAAATTGGTGAAAAATTCGTCAACATCGAGCACCTGAATATCGACCTGATCAACCAGATCAATCCGTTTCAGGGCGCTTATGAAATTCTCTCCAAGGCACTGACAGCACCTGTTCTGAAGACCATTCAAGATACGGTGGTGGGCAAACGTGCGCAGATGTCAGAGGAAGAGGCCGTGGTTCTCTGGCCGAAAATCGTCGCCTTCACGAAAGAAAAAGGCCATCCGCCCTCGATTCATAGCGATGATCACATGGAAGTGCGGTATGCCGAGGCACTGACGTTCATTCAGCAGAAGAAACGTGAACGGATGAGGGGAGCCTCAGCATGATCCGAACACGCCGGGAGCCGCGAAAGCGTAAAACACTGGATGACATTTTCTCAGAGCCAGACGACCTGGGATTGCTGAGGGTTGCGCCTTCAGCAACGTCAGCGCCTTCGGCAGATCAACGTCTTATCGCAGCACTCCAAAATATCGAAGCCTTCGTGCGAGACAAGGGCAGGGAGCCTGATGAAACGGCAGAAGACCTTTCTGAGGCTAGCTTAGCCGTCCAATTAGCCTCTCTGAGGCAAGATAAAGACCATGCTGAGGGATTGGCTGACTGGGACTCTTTGGGGCTTCTGAGCAGCTATACGGGGGATACAGACAAGCAACAAGCACCCGAAGATCGTTCCACCGATCACCGCGCCGTTCCTGAGCAACCTACAGTCCAAGAACAAGCATCAGAGTCAGTGGGCAACTCTCATCATGACATTGCGCCTGACAGCGTTACCTCGTTGGATGATATTTGGAATAGCGATGCTTTGGGGTTGCTGAGTGATGATGATGAAGGTGTCGCCTCGATTTTTGACATGATGCATGTGCCAGAAGTCAGTGAGCGCGACATGCCGGATGAAATTGCACGGCGAACCCATTGCGAGGATTTTTATCGGTTTGAGGGGCTTTTTGAGCAGGTCAGGGAAGAATTGCGTGAAGGTGATGCCGAGACGGTGCCGTTTCAGAAAGAGTCTCAAATCGACGAGGGCGATATGTTCGTGCTCAACGGTATGTTGTGTGTTGCTGATCAGGTAGGTCAGGAGAGCGTAGGTGCAGGTCGTAAATTTAACCCGCGTCTGAGAGTCGTCTTTGATAACGGCACCGAATCTAATCTGCTGCTTCGATCACTTGCCAGAGCACTTTATAAGGATGAGACCGGGCGGCGTATCCTGCGTCCTGACACCACATTGGATGTCATGCAAGGCATTACCCATCACGATAAACGCACAGGCGTTATCTACATCCTGCGTTCGCTCAGCCAAGATCCGGCGCTTCAGGGCATCAGAAACCTGCATAAAATTGGCTACACCGAGAAGAAACTGGAGCAGCGCATTGCTGGTGCAGAGCGTCAGCAGACCTACCTGGAAGCGCCTGTAAAGGTCGTCACCTCTTTTGAATGCTACAACCTAGACCCAAGGCGATTCGAGCGCCTGGTTCACGCCATGCTTCATCAGCAGCGCGTGAATGTGCTGTTACGCAGCCGTGACGGCGAGAGCTATCGCCCCCGTGAATGGTTTGATGTTGAGTTGGATGCCGCCCGAGAAATAGTCAAGCGAATAGCTGATGGCACGATTGCCCAATATCGGATGGACAATACGACGGGCAGGCTGGTGGAGAAGCGCCATGGTTAGTCATCATGAGGTTATTAGCGTTGCACAATGGAACGCCACCTACGAGTGCTTACTTCGTGCGGGTTTCCCTCAAGACGATATTTCTCCGTTGATTCAATAAATGGGTAAAGAACACGTTTTACGGATCAACTGCTGGGCCGCAGAGCCTAAGGAGTGTCCTAATTGTCCTAATGAGTTCCATCCAAGTTTGCTGGATGATGCGCGCATGGATGGATATGAAATCATAACCTGTCGGGCTGTTCGTACCGAGCTCTGGTTCGCTGTAGATGAAAAGTACTACGGAACCATTGCCATGATCCATAAACCGAAAGACCGGAACTAGTCGTCATGATTATAAGTCCGTGGTTTGAGTCTGATGACATGACTCTCGCCGATCTTCAGCATAATGCATACTTGGATGCTGTCTGTCGAATAGTTGATGGTCTTGAGTATCGAGTTGATGATTTGGCACCAGAGCTAAAACCTTTCATACCCATTAGGAGCTATGACCATAGAGATGTGCAGTGGCTTCACGATGTGCTTGCTGCACGGTTCCGGCTTACTTGGCTTAGAGAACATAAGGACTTCGGTCAACAGGCCCAGCTCTTCAAGGGTCGCGGATATTATCTTGACCATTCAGTGTTTTGCTTTCAGTGGTTTGACACGCTTCCCCAGCAGTTGGGGAAATTGCTTGAGAAATACCCCAACACCGTGCGCTACGTCTTGATTAGCGTGCTTTGGCCTAATCCTGACAAGCGAGGAGTCGGCACTGAAGACGCCTTCTTCCGCGATGTGGTTGAAAACGAGAGAAAGAGGATGAGCGTAGAGATGCCTTAATCTAATTAGTCAAGGTTTTTCTTTTTTAATATCGATTATTATCTAAGGTTCAAGGATGTCATATACCGAGAAGGCCAACGACGTTAGGAAGAGCCTGTCAAGATTTGATAAAAATAGTTTTTTTTTAGAAGTTATTCAGTTGTTGCATGCTCCGGAGTATGAATCTATTGATAGGCTAAGAAAGTTTCCTTGGCTTTGTTTGCTTTTGATTGAGTGGTTATATCAATCTAAAGATTCTCCAGGCCAAGTCATTGCAACCAGAAAAGACGTTGAGAAAATTATAAATCGCATGCATGAGCTTCAAGGTGAAGCTGTCAGGTTTAGGCACGAAGGAGGTGTGGATCTTGAGATGCGGAAGATGGTTATTAGTCAGACCTGGTTCCAAAAGAATGCTGTCACCAATTGCTTCGATCTTATAAGAATTTATGTGATATTGGTGTATAAAAATGGAGGTGTGGTATACAGGGAGAGATTTTTTAAGACTGTCGGAGTGAAGCTTGATGACTACTTTATTCTGAGTTTATGGCTGTTGATGAGGCTTGATGGTAATTGCCACAAGCTTGGTTTCCAAAGGGCGGTGATTGAGCTTTCTCCACACTATGATATTAAAACAATATGCAACTTCTTCAGGAGCTTAGGGAATAGTTTTGACAACCTAACCCATTTTTTTTCTGCATTTTTTTCGGAGTCTACGCTTCGTGACTCTTACTTTGATATGCCCAAGCTGTGCAGAGCGCCTGCTGTATTCATGGCAGATGAAGTTGTTGTTCCTCATAATGTGATAATTCGAGAGTCCCTGCCTTTCAAGCCCCTTTCGCTTATTGACATAAATTGTCATGAAAGCATGAAGAGAAGGTTTACCCAGGATTTTGAATCCTACTTAGGGGATATTATAAAAGAGAATGGCAATATATGTCTTAGCGAAGATGATGTTCTTGATATATATAAAAGGAAAGGCACGGAAGGTAAGGTTGTTGATTATATTGTCCATGATGAAGACGGGATGGTCTTTATAGATGCAAAAGGAATAGAGCCACATAAAAAGGTAAGGGTATCTGATAATCCTGAAGTGCTAATGCATAGAATTAATAGAAGTATTCTTCGAGCAGTTAGGCAAGCTTATGAATGTAGTCGCCTTCTTGATTTGGTCTCTGACACAACGGTTCCTAATCCCAGTAACCGGTATTGTTTGGTTGTTACGTTGAAAAGCTTTTATCTTCAAAATGGGAGAAAAGTTAAAGCGAATATAGCCGAAGATTTTTTTACAAGCCTGAATCCGTGAAGTCGGCGCCGACACTTTCCCTATCAACGCCAGCACGTACTTTTTGATCACCGATACCGGCTTAAGCGACCAACACATACCGGCTAGTGCCGCTTCTTGTTGCATTGATCGGCGTTGACAGCCTGTTTTGTCGTGCATTTCAACCGATCGAGCACGGTGACTTTGGCTAACAGTATCCGTTAGCCCGCGACTGCGCTGCCTTACCCAGTAAACGGTCAGCATGGCGACCTTTTTGGATAACGCAGCCGAGTACGCAGGGTATTGAGCACCGTCATCCGCCCAACATCCTGCCCAAAATCAAGTATCACCTGCCGTGCTTTGTGAACGACGATGGCGGCGCGATGTACAAGCTCCTGAAGCACTGTCCGTATCCGACGCCGCTTGGCAGGATGACGAACGGGACTCAGCTCGCCGGTCATGCCCAATTGCCCCATCAACCGCAGGATGTTGTAGGCCAGCTGGGCGAGGTGCAGGATAAGATCGTTAGTGGCGAACTTGCCCGAAGGCAGTCGCTCCAGGTCGAGATCGGTCTTGATCTCGCTGTGGAACTGTTCGTGGGTCGCATGCGCTTTATAGCGCTGAATAACCGCCTCCGGCGACTCTTCCAGACTGGTCCACCAGCCTTCCAGCTCATACGTCGGTTCGAGCAGCAGTTGCCCATCGCGATCGGCGGTACGTTCCACCAGGCGCATCACGCGCTTGACCACATACTCGACCTTGTCGACCGTGATTGACGCGCTCTGCGCCCATATGGCTTGACGCTTGCCAGGGCGCAGCTCTTCCCAATAGCTGGCCGCCACCGCGCGCCAGGTATCTAGATCCGCCTTGGCCGAGTCCCGCGGGTTCCACTTGACGATGTAGTCGAGTTGGCGACCGTCTTTAGCAAACGCTTGGCGGTGCTGCTCAATCAACGCCAGATGGGCCTTACTGTCAAAGCCGCTATCTTCTCGAAGCAGAATAGGAGCCTCGGTCAGACCTCGGGCACGAGGGAGCACGCGCTCCAAAAAAGCGTTGCTCTCCTTCATGGTGTGCTGTTTGCCGGGACGCAACTCCAGGCCCAGGCACCAGCCCTCATTGCCCAGGTAGGCGGCAATCGGGGTATAGCCATCGACTTTCTTATAGGTTCGTGAGACGCCTTCTTTGCTGGAGTTGCTGTTATCCATGACGAAGGTGTCGATATCCAGGCAGACATGCCCCTTTTCGGCGGTGATAGGCACTTCAGCCAAGGATAGCAAGGTCGTGGACCAGGCCGCCGTACGTGCCTGTAAGTCCTTGGCGGCAAGCTTCTCCAGCCGTTGCCGCAACGTAGCAGTACTCGGCACTTTTTGCAGGGTCAGAAGTTGCTGGAAGGGTTTGTCATGACGGAAATTTTCAATGGCATCATAGTCGCTCATCCCCAGGCACAGCAGACCTAGGTAGCTTTTGATCACGTCGCTGTTGCGCATCCCTAGCGACGTTGGGTAACGGCTATCGATGCTGTCGACACCGGCAGTTTCAAGGCACTGACCGATGATGGATAGGCCAGCATGGCTGGTGAGTGTGCGACGACTGGAGCGGAACTTGACGTTGGGCATGGCACTGTACGGGTGAATGGCGATATCAGCTATATTGCCATGTAGCTCAGTAGGTTAGAAGCGTTTTGGGAAGCTGGTTTCACGGATTCAGGACAAGGTTAGCGAGTGAATTTGGTGATGAACTGATTCCCGCAGAAAACATCTATTTTGTGTCTATCGATGAGTTTGAAGGCATATTGTCAGCTTGTGCAAAAACTGGCAGCACTCTTTCTGAATTTCTTGAGTATTGCAAATGCATGGATGCTGATTATGCCACGTCAAAGTTTGATTTAAGGCAACACATACAAGCGTTTTGCACGAGCAAAGGGTTTGACGACACGAGTCCTGTAGGAAGTAGTCGATTAATGGAGGGTAAAAAATATTTATTTGATGAGCTTGAGAAAATTCTCGACCATAATCTTTCCCATTGGAGACGGAGTGGCAGTAGCGGTTTGATTGATTACTTAATCAAGATGCGTAAGCTTGGATACGGGATCTATGGTTGAGTTTTGTTTGGTTGGCTATTTAAAGAGCACATAATTCAGTAGATTAAACAGGGTGCTGAACGGCTGGTAAATACCTTGGCACAAGGGCTGTCTGAGCCCTTTAATGGCGTCACCGGCAAGAAGTTTCGTGGTTAGAACGCTGTTGGGCTCTGGTCCGTGAGCATGTGTCGGGGCTATCGCTCAGTTGAATGACAGTCTGGGAAAAGATCATTAGATGGCCAACCCGGACAATGTCCGACAATATGTTTGTTTAATGTGATTTTGGACAATAAGATATGCGTACGGAATAACGGACAAAAAAGGCGTTCAATGGCATTGATCGGCTATGCGCGGGTCTCGACAGCAGAGCAGGATACTGCCTTGCAGAAAGATACGCTGTGTAAAGCGGGGTGCAAGCGAATCTTCGACGATACTGTCTTTGGGGCCAAAGCTGATCGGCCAGGCTTGATGGCCGCCCTAGAGTTTCTTCGCGACGGCGATGTGCTGGTCGTGTGGCGACTGGATCGTCTAGGACGTTCGCTGCCGCATCTGATTGAGGTGGTCAGTGCTCTGGAGGCTCGTGGTGTCGGGTTCCGGTCGCTGACCGAAAACATCGATACCACTACGGCTGGTGGGCGACTGATCTTTCATGTGTTCGGTGCCCTGGGGCAGTTTGAGCGCGACTTGATTCGTGATCGCACTAAGGCGGGGCTAGCAGCTGCCGCCGCTCGTGGACGCAAAGGGGGGCGTAAGCCGGTTGTCACTGGCGACAAATTGAAGCGGGCAAGGGAGCACTTGGCCAATGGGCTGAATGTCCGCGAGGCCGCCGCACGAATCAAAGTTAGCAAGACGGCCCTCTACGCCTCTTTGAAGGCCAGTCAACCTGATTCATGAAGTATTAAGATTGGCTCCGCTCTATGTGGTTTGATGACTTCAAAAGCTCAGGCAACGAAACGTGCCGTCGTGCGGCAGAGGCCAGGGCTAGAATGCTTGCGGCCGCAACTTCTCGACTCCCGATCAGTACTACCTGATCCACCGCGCGGGTGATCGCGGTATAGATCAAGGCTTGGTCGAGCAGGCGCGACTGACGAATCGGCACGATGACCCGCGAGAACTGTGACCCCTGCGACTTATGAACGGTGATGGCATAGGCATGGCTGAGCGATTCAAGTTGTGTCGTCTTCAGGGTGTATTCAATACCCTCAAAATCGACCTTACAGCAGTCACTCTCTGCCTCTTCGACAGGTAACGCCTCAATGATCCGGCCCAAAGAGCCGTTGCGCAGCCCAAGGGAATAGTCGTTTTTGGTGAACATTACCAGATCGCCGACCTTGAATGGCACGTAATCCAATGACTTGGCGGGTACTACGCCGTATTGCAAGTCGACGTAGCAAATAGGCGTGCCATTACGCCGATAGCGCTCATGCAAGAGTTGATTCAGCCGGTGAACACCGCCTTGACCGCTTCGTGTGGTAGAGAGCATCTGAACGCTGTTATCGGCACCATTGCCGCCAAGCTCCTCGTAGAGCCTCACTATGGTTTCATCGAGTGAATATTCTGAACATTCAATAAACGATACGCCGCTACCTCGGCCTTGATAGGCAGCGTACTCCGGCAGTGTATGTTCACGCACAGCCATAGCTACAGGCAGAATCCCGCTTGCATCTGACTGTCGCTTGACCACTTTTAGTTCCGTCTGGGCAATGGCAGGATGACCGGCAAGTGCATGCAGCACAAGGCCAGGGCCAATGGGTGGGAGCTGACTTGGATCGCCGACCAGGATCAGTCGCGTTCCAGGCGGGATGCGGCGCAAGAGCCGATAAAAAAGAATGGCATCTACCATTGATGCCTCATCGACGACGACTACCGCACCGCTACCGAGCAGCTCTTCGGTAACCCGTGCGAAGAAAGCAGCAATCGTGCAGCTTTCTCGGCCTGTGGCCTCCTGCATGCGCTGTGCAGCACGCCCCGCGAGAGCAACCTGGTAGATGGCCACGCTGGGCTGCACGACCTCTAACGCTTCGTAGAGGGTCTTGAGCACGGTAGTTTTGCCAGTGCCTGCGCCGCCCAGAATTAAGCTAAGAGAGGCGCAAACACTGCACAGTACGGCCTGACGTTGCTCGGTGGAGAGTGCTAAGCCCTGGGTGCGCTCGAAATTGTTGATAGCCGTCTCTACCATGTCGGGATCGGCCTCGCCCGCCCCGAAGAAAGACTCCTGCTTGGCTACTTCACCAGCGACCATGCGCGAAAGACGCTGGGCGATTTCTAGCTCGATCAGATAGGTGCCGGTCGGCTGGTAGAAGTGACCCACCTTGCGGTACTGGCTGCTCTCACCGATGGCCAGGGCCTGTTGAGCGAGCTTATTGTCACCGAGCAGCGTCTTGAGTCGGCTTTTGGCATCTTTTTCCGGCAGACAGGTGTGGCCGTTCTTGAGACCCCGGTAAAGTGCCTCCTCGACCGCTGCCTCCAGTCGTCTCGGATCATCTTCAGTCACGCCAAAGCGCTCCTGAGCTAATGCATCGACCGTCTTCCAGCGCGCCTCGAAACTGATCAAGGCATAGGGGTTGCCCTCGATTTTCTCCCGCGCCTTATCGGCATAACAGTCGACCACTTTCTGGCCGATCCGCCGCTGCATGCCCACCTGATCGAGCCAGACCAGCGTCTGCGCAACTTGGTATTTCTCAAAGGCATGGCACAGTAGGTCTGCTGCTTCGGAGCTGACAACATCGCTCAGAGCATCTATGTCCTTCTGTTCGATGAGCGTCACCAGTTCGGGACCGAAGCGATCGTAGAGGCGCTGCGCTTTGACTTGACCCACGCCTTGGATGTCAGAACACCCAGCAATCCAGGCGATAATGTTTTTACCCGATGGACGCAGTAACTCGGCGTGCGTGGCCTCGATCTGCTGCTCTTGCTGGAATTTTCTCAGCGCACCGCAAAGCGCCCATCGCTGGCCTTTGCCGGGGAAAGATGAATCAGGTATGAGCGTCCAGCTACAACGCGCAACGTAGCGACGACCTTCGGTATCGACACCGGCCATAATGACGCCGCCGCGCACTCCTCGATTCAGGACGGCCGTGATGGTCAGCTCCACAGAGAGATCGGTCATGGTCGCACCAAACGGCCGGTCTGGGCGAGGTGGTCATCGATGATTTGGTAACGCTTGAGCTGCTCGCGCAGTTCCCGCACTTCAGCACGTAGAGCAGCGTTTTGCTCTTCAAGTGCATTCACGCGCTGCTCGGTGCGGTTATTAAGCGTGACGATGCGTTGCTCCACCGACGCAGAGGCTGCCTCATCTTGAGCCTGTGGCGATTTCTTTCCCTTACCAGATGGCAGGGTGCCCTCAGCGCGCAGGCGCACTTCCAACGCCTCCAGAGCGGTTTTAACTGCTGGGTTCTGACGCAACGCAGACTTGGCAAAGCCGCACTCGGCGGCGATTTCGGTGCGGTTAAGCTGGCCTTGGCGGATATAGTCCGTCCAATCGCCGGCTACCTGGCGTTCCGAGGCCCAAACTTCGAATTTGGCTATGTTTGCTGCGGCTCGTTCTTGTCCGTTTGCCATGTCACGCTCCTATCAATCTAGTCTCGACGCGCTTTAGGAAGAGGCTCCATTAACCTCTGTTGGGAAAGACCAGCAATGCTAGCGTTGTATATGAATCGCTGAGCAACTTCAGCCATCTTGGATAATTCAGCCTTTAATGTGTCATTCTCTTGTTGAAGCCGTGTTATTTTGTCCATCGCGGCGGGCATGCTTTGTGGTCTTGGAATACCCTCGACCTTAGCTATTGCATCTCTGCGCTGTTTCTTCTTGATCTGGTAAGCGTTCTTCAGCATTAGCTTGCCGGAGAGAGCTTGACGAGTTGGTGTATAGCCCAAGATGCTTTTTGATGCGGTGCAGATATTGTTCCAGTTGAATGCCTCTTTCTCTGGCCAATCGCGAATCATTTTTGCCATTTTGTTTAGTTGTGAGTCGGTAATTGCCTTAGGCATTGTCAGGATTCCTCAGTAAGTCCAAGCAGGTCAGCAGTTCATTGCCGTACTCAATTTTTAGGTCCTTCCTATCTAATAGTGTTACGCCTACTGATGCGGCTTTATTCTCGACAGTTAACTGCTCATGGCTAAAGTCAGTGCTATCAGCTAGCTCGATCGGGCTACCATCGGGGATGCCCGCGTCGTTAAGGATATTTAGAAGCTGGGTCAGGCGTCCGATCTGTGGCTCTGCCACCTGCATCCAGCGCGAGGCGGCTCGTTCGCCGTTGTCGACAGCCGCCTTGGCTGCGTCGAGTGTCCGAACTAAGTGCTCTCGGTCTTTGGCTACGGCGTCAACTGCCAGCTTGTCCCCTTTGCATATCAGTAACTCTGAGCAGTTGAGGCAGTCAGCGAAGCGGTTGCACGGCCCCGCGCGCCAAGATCGACGGCACAGCCCGTAGCGGCTTCTATGGAATGGCCCTTGGCTGTGAATCTCAGCTTCTTCGTAGGTGATTGGCTCTTTGTGGGTCTGCTCTTGCTGCATTCCTAGCAGGGCGGCGCCCTTGTTTGCCGCTTCCTGCGGGTCATCGTTCAGGTAGGTGAGCGTTTGTTTGGCGGAGGCCCGGCTGCTCCAAGTGGTGATCGTGTCGATAGGTACGCCGCTGCGCCGTGCAAGGCGGTTGAGCAGATGGCGCAGGCTGTGCGACTTGAGCTTAATTGCCTTATAGCCATGTCGGGTGAAAAAGCACAACAACTTAGCGCGCCCCCCGGAGGGTGCCTCAAGGCGCACCTTAAAATATTCCCGCTTGAACGGGGCCAGCAGGACGGGGCTTGTGCTGTTACGAATACCAAACTGGAAGCGGCGAAAGCATAGTAATGACTCCGACATTTTGAGTGGCTTCTTGCTCCTGCTGTCGACGGGTTCCTGATAGGGGAAGTGAGGATTCAGCTTGCGATGCTCAGCAAGAACGAGTTGCCAAAGGGAATCAAGCGTTAAGCCGGTAAGGGAGTAATTGCCGGTGTGCCTATGGATAAAGGTTTCACAACTACTCGCGTCTAGTAACCCTAGCGCCGCTGCCACCTGATCTCGCGTTAGCTCTTGATGATCGGAAACGTCCGGGCAGTTCTCGTGGCGATAGAACTTGGTCGGATTGCCTTCCATGTAGCGGGCCAGTTGGCGGCCCTCTTCTGTGATGCGTTTTAGCCGCTCCACAGCCACAACGGCGTTAGGCGCCATGGTGGCAGGTATCGCCTTGGGAACGAACTCCTTGATCTTCGGTGTCCAGTAGTTGAAGTGGTGCTGAATTTTGCCGTCCTTATCGGTTCCCTCGCGAAGGCAATCAACCCTCAGCCTTAGGGTCTCGCTAATGCGCATTGGTACGCTCAGCAAAAGACAAGTAATACAGGTGACCATCGTATCAGCGTCTTCAAGCACTTGCGTGTGGCCACGCCCGAAGACCTCGGCGATTGCAAGCAGGGCATCCTGATCAGGAAGCTTGGCAGCTTTTATCTTTGCATCCGCGTAGCCGCCGTTGGCAAAGTCGTATGAGGCTGTGCCGACATAGGGGTTCGCCCAGTAGTGTGCGCTGCTAGTCACGATGAAGAAGTCGGCGAGCGTTTTTAAAATTGTCAGCAGCTCAACGGCGATGTACTGTCGCCGTTTTTCCGGACGTAGTTCAGCCATCGCGTGATCAAAATGGCGCTGATCTACCCTGGTTATATCGGGAATGCCGATGTCTTGCCTGAGCACCATTTCCAGGATGCGCAAAGCTGACATTTCCCGAGCGATGTTTTTGTGCGGTTTAACCGTGTGGCGGTAACGTAGATAGGCCTTGGCGAATTCGACAAACGCCGGATGCATTAGTTGATGCGGTTCGGGCGTCTTGTTTGGATGCAGAAGACGGTGTTCATGATTGGTGAACCTTATGCTCCTGTATAGTACGGGCCATCGGTTGCTTTCCCAGGAGAAACCAGTCTGGTCGTCCCAAAGGACCAAGTGACTTCGAGACAGCGTGATCAGATCTTGCAGGTTTTTCTGCGCCGTCAGCTCTTTCTTAGGTGTGAATTGGATGATCTGTGCCATTAGACAATCCCCAGTTCTCTCTTGCGGGCGTTGCATCGGTCGATGCAGTTCTTCACCGCGAGGATATCTGCTGAGAGGTCAATAGGCACAAGTAAATCTCTTGCTCCACCAATTCGCAACGCCTGGTTCTCTTCTTCCTGCCTAATCTTCAGCGCTTTAAGCACTTCTTTGTGTGGAGCGAACACCAACGGTTCGAAATGGCGGCAGCGGTAGCAGGGGATCGGTACAGAGGTGGTGGCACAAAAGCTATGCTTGCCGCAATTGCCGACGTTTCTCAGTTCGCCGTTCTTGGAAAATTCAAGGCGGCTTAACGGGTCGTTGCTGCGACTGGCTTGCTCTTCGCTGTCGATTAGTTTGCCAGCGAAGGCCATTGCCAGCGGCATCAGAACCGGTGCCATCGTTTCGTCAAGTTTACGAGCATCTTCGGCTGGGTCGTTGTAGTACGCCAGAAGGCTTTTCTCGCTCGTATGCCCCAACCAATGCGAGAGCACGTGTAGGGGCACGCCTTTACGAGCCAGTTGGCGAGCACGGGTGTGTCGGAGTCGTGTTGCACTAACGACGAGTGGCCGACCGGTGCGGTGGCTAAGGGGTGGTTCGATTTTTCTACGTTTATTAGGTTTCCAGGCTAGGATCTGTGAAACACTACAGGGTTTCATATGGAATAGGTGATGGTTGAGATTACTGCGCCAATTAACACGATAATGACCTGTCAGCTGGGATATGGCTTCTTTTATACGATCTTTTGTCGTAAAGACCGGCATTTTTTCAAGATCTGAAGCGGATAGGCGAGTGCCAAGCTGAAACTCGACCAATGCTTGGATCTCATTACGCTGAATCTCGAACAGGTTCCAAAGATGACTTGGCAGGGGGTGGTGCTCAAATTTGCTGTCGCGAAATCCGGTTTCGGCGCTCATGTCCTTGGTGCCAGGAAAGCTGATCACGGACCCGCTCAGGTCCGAGCCATTGTCAGAGTCAGCGTTTCGGACGTCTTGGAACTTTAGTTGGGCAATCTGTATTGGGCGACGTGCATACTGCATTGTGAGCAACGTTATTAGAGTACGGCTCGTTGAGAATAGGCTGTCCTCGTAGTTGCGCCAGATGCTGGCAAGCAGCACCTCGTATTCCTCATCGCTCAGCCAGCTTTTCTCAGGGTCGTCTGACAATACATTGCTGCTCTGGCTCTTGCGGATCTTTAGTTTTATAAGGAGTTGTAGGGCCTCATCGCTAATCGCTTGGGGATCGCGAGCTTTCCAAAAAACGAAGAAGTTCTTGATAGCTCTGATATCAGTCATGAAAATCGGGATTTCCAAGGCTTGCGCAACCCAAGATGTGTCGAAGGCGCTCACGGGAAAGTGCCTCAGAGATGCATCAATATGGAACAAGAGGTTAACGTACTTCCTTGGCACATAGTCACCCTTAGCAGAAAAATCAAGCACCGCCTGCTTAAATGAGTCTTTTTGGACGAGGTCAAACTTTGAAAGCGCCTTTGTCATAATCACGCCCTCGTATCCGATTCGGCGAAATGTATCCTGCTCCCAAATGAAATCCGAAGAAGGTCTTTCAGGGCGTTGTGTTCGCAGAAGCTCGGCGTCGGTGTTGGGACTTTCTTCCTGTGCTGGGTTCTTGGCCATTTTCATTACCCCTTTATGGTGTCCGACGCGATACGTCTACCGAACTCTTTGGCCTGCTCTTGGATGTGTCGTTGTTTGTAGAGCAAAGGCATATTACCCCGCTTCTCACTGTCTGACGCGATACGCCTACCGACCTCGTTAGCCTGCTCTTGAGTGTGTCGTTGGTTGTAGAGGAAAGACATGTCAGAATTGGGCACCCACCCCATCAGCATTTCTCGAATGACGCGTTCGGTTTCAAAATCCATTCCCTTTCTATCCGCCTCTTGCGAAAATCTGTAGTTCCAGTCGTGGCGCAGCAGGTGAGGATGCAGCAGCTCCAGCGCGGGAAACATCTCTTTCAGCTTGTCTAGCGCTGAGTTGAATCCGGTCTCGGTGACTGGTTTGCCTTGCGAGCGCCCCGCGCGGTGGTTCACAAATAGGAAATCACTGCTCGTATTAGGCCGCCAATAATCCCGGTAAGCTATAAGCTGCTGCTCAGCTTCAGCAGAAATGCTCACGATACGCCCAAGGGTCTTCGCAACCGGCTGTCGCACCCGCGAGTCGAACGCGTCGTGGTGGTTGCGCTCTATCTGTAACTGGGCGCTTTCGCCATCGATAGCTTCTACAAAATTGCTGAGCTTTAAGCTCAGCAGCTCGCCACGACGCATGCCTGCCTCATAGAGGATTCGCAGCATGATGATGTTCCTCATGCGAGGTTCTTTGTCAGCATTTTTCTGCACCCCTTGGAGCGGATCTGCGAACAGCTCAAGCAATGCTTCCGTTGCCTCATCCGGTAATCGCATGGCGAGGATACTCTGATTATTGGCTGATTTTGACCCGCGCTTGCGTGCGACCGCTGACATCAGGGCATCGTGCTGCTGATCGATAGCGGCTTTGACATCAGCGTTTATATCGGTGATTACCTCGTCCGTTAGCCAACGCAAGTACTTGGCCGCGCACACGATGTACGTGTTGGCCTTTTGGCGGCTGATGACCTCTCCATTGCCGCCTCTACGGCTAGCGAAAAGGTGTCTTACCAAGCCATCGATTTCGAACTGGTGCAAGAATTCTCGGCGCTGGAAGCGCACCGTGAGAGCAGTTCCCTGTTGTGCCTCCCATTCACACAAACGCTTGATCGCCTCTAGATACACTTTTTGCGTCTCATGGGTAACACGGGAGCGTACTGAACGGGCGATGTAACCCGTTGGATAGTACAGTGGGAAGCCGCCTGTCTCTGCATCGTAGATCTGCGAGAAGCGCTCGCCATCGGCGGCTATGAAATGTTTTATTGTATAGGCCATATTTACATAATAGACTAGTTTAAAAAGAATAGAAGTAGCGATTACACTTTTTAACGAACAAAGCGCGGCTATAGGTAATAATTATGCTATATAAAACAGTAGGTTGCAGAATAGTGACGTGTTATGAGTAGACACTTTTCAAGTTACCGTACCGTAATCCTGGATACAGAAACCACTGGCATAGACCCCAAAGAAGGCCACCGCTTGGTTGAGATTGGCGCGGTAGAAATGATTAACCGCCGCCTGACCGGTAATAGTTATCATCAGTACATTAATCCGGAGCGCCATATTGATGCTGAGGTCGTGGCCGTTCACGGGATTGATGATGAAAAAGTGGCTAATGAGCCGGTCTTTGCTGACGTGGCCGATGAGTTCTGGGCCTTTATTGCGGGCGCTGAACTGGTCATTCACAACGCTGCCTTTGATGTGGGCTTTATCGACCACGAACTGGCGATGCTCAACAAAAAGCGCCGCGAGCCAGTGCTAGGCCCTGTCGCTGAACATTGCCGTATTCTGGACACCTTGGGTCTAGCCCGTCAGAAGCATCCTGGTCAGCGTAATAACCTCGATGCGCTGTGCAAGCGCTATGAGATTGATAACGGTCATCGTGTTCTTCACGGCGCCTTGCTGGATGCCGAAATTCTGGCCGACGTCTACCTGGCGATGACCGGCGGTCAGACCGCTCTGACGCTGGAAACCGGCAACCAGTCTGCTGATAACCAGCAGGAAGGCAGCGAGCAGGGGCTGACCGTTCAGCGCCTGACGCTTTCACCCGGCCAGCTAAAGGTGATTGTGCCCGATGCAGCTGAACAGGCGGCCCATGAAGCGAAATGCCAGGCCCATAAATTGAGCTGGCAGCAGGGGTAAGCAATGCTTAGACGTGAGATTCCAGTGGGGCATACGCAGGGGCGAGTGATGGCGCTTTCCAAAAGCAAGCTTTTGCCATCGCCCGAACAGGTAGAGGGGGAAATGACGCCACTTCATCCCTGGCAGCCATGGACTGAGCGCATGCAACCCCTGTGCTACTGGGATGATGAGCCGGTGGCACTCCAGCTTGCAGAACAGCCTGGTGATGCCTGGATTGATGGCCGCCAATGGATGGCGATGTTGCCAAGCCATTGGTTCAGCCTGCTTTCGACAGCGCTGCAGGTGGGTGCCTGGCTGGAAAATCACCGCTTCTGTGGCCGCTGCGGCGCCGCTGCTACCAAGCTGGAAGCTGAATTTGCCATGCACTGCCATGCCTGCGGTCATCGTAACTACCCGCGCATTTCACCCTGTATTATCACATTGGTCAGCAGTGGCGAAGCGATGTTGCTGGCGCGCAGCCCACGTTTCCCTCCGGGGCGCTATTCCACCCTGGCCGGTTTTATTGAGCCGGGAGAGTCGGCCGATGAAGCGGTACACCGAGAGGTGTTTGAAGAAGTGGGCGTGCATATTGAGCAGGTTCGCTACTATCAAAGCCAGGCGTGGCCCTTTCCTCATTCGCTGATGCTGGGTTTTTTTGCTGAAGCCAGATCTCGGCGTATTCATATTGACGGGGTTGAAATTGCTGACGCGGCCTGGTTTTCACCGCGTCAGCTACCTGCATTGCCGCCGCCTTATTCTATTTCCCGCGCCCTGATCGAAGCGCATCTGGCGAAATGGCGTTAATGGTAGGTCTGATCAATATCAGGTGGCGTTTTACTTTTGCGGAAACAGGCTGGTCAGCTTGGTGGCCAGCATGACATTGCCTGTGGCTTTGAGCTTGCCGGTCATAAACGCAGTCATTCCGTTGATCTCACCGTTCATAATGCCCTTGAGCGTGCCTGATTCCATGCTCAGGCTAATGGAAGGGTCATCATGTTCACCTTCGTTGATGTCGAGTGTGCCTTCATGGATATTCAGGTAATAATCACCGGCATCGGAAAAATGAAACTGGAAAACCTCGCTCATATCCTGGGCAGCGTCGGGGTTGAAGCGGGCCTGTAGCTTTTCGAGTGTGGAAGATGACATCTGAACGTTTCCTTGCAAATCAATCAATGGGCGGCATAAACACAGCGTATTTTAGAGGCAAGATTATTTTAAACATCTGTTTACATCAAGTGATAAACAACCTAATCGGCAGGAGAGCATAGTGACAGAGTGGATTGTGGAACAGGGTACCTTTTTATTGCAGACCCTTATTGTGGTCGGGCTGGTCGGCATCGCCGTCATTCTGGTAAAGCGTGCCAAAGAGCCCGGTGATCAGGCGTTGACGCTGAAAATTACTGAACTCAACGACCAGCGCCGCTATCGTCGCCGCCGCCTGGAACTGGCGGCAGCGGCGCCTTCAGCGCGCAAGAAGATGATCAAGGCGTTCAGGCGTGATGATAAATCCGAGAAAAAAGGCGCCACTGAAAAAAGCCCGAGTGATGCGCCGCAGCGTGTCTGGCTGCTGGATTTTCATGGCGATATCAAGGCATCTGCCACTGAGCATTTCAGCGAGGAGATCTCGGCGTTAATCGACGTGGCTGACCCGCAGGACGAAGTGATGATTCGCCTGGAGTCCGCCGGCGGGCTGGTGCATGCCTATGGCCTGGCGGCTGCACAGCTTGACCGTTTGCGTGAAGCAGGCCTCAAGACCACGGTGTGCATCGATAAAGTTGCCGCCAGCGGCGGTTATCTGATGGCCTGCACGGCTGAGCATGTCAAGGCGGCACCCTTTGCGGTGATTGGCTCAATTGGCGTTGTGGCGCAGATACCCAATATTCATCGTCTGCTGAAACGCCATGATATCGACGTTGAACTGCTGACCGCCGGTAAATATAAACGTACGCTGACCATGCTGGGTGAGAATACCCAGGAAGGGCGCGAAAAGTTTATCGACGACCTGGAAAATACTCATCGGCTGTTCAAGGATTATGTCAGCGAGCGGCGCCCGGCAATGGATATTGACACCCTGGCGACCGGTGAAATCTGGTACGGCAATGAAGCCATGCAGAAACAGCTGGTGGATAGCGTGCAGACCAGCGAAGCTTATCTGACTGAGCGCATGGCAACCTCTCGGGTACTCCAGATCAAGCTTGAATCACCCCAAACGATGAGCCGCAAGCTTGGCCTGGCAGTGGAAGCAGGCGTTGAGCGTGCAGTGCTAAAAACCGTTGAAACGCTGGAAGCCTCTCGCTGGCACAAGCGTTAACTTCTGACCAGATACACAGCCTATAAAAATCCCGCCGCTGATCATCAGCGGCGGGATTTTCGCATTAGCGGCCGAAATAGCTCGCCAGGGTGCTGATAATTGCCTTGGCACTGTCGCTGTTCAGCGAGTAATAGATGGTTTGCGATTCACGCCGGGTCTGAACCAGGCTTTCACGGCGCAAAATAGCCAGATGCTGTGACAGGGCGGATTGGCTCAGGGCCAGGTGATGGTTGATTTGCGTCACGGAAAGTTCCTGATCAGCCAGCAGACAAATGATTTGTAGTCGCTTTTCGTTGGCCATTGCCTTGAGTAGAGAGGCAGCCAGATCAATCGCATGACCCTTGTCTTGTAACAAATCGGTCGCAGCGCTAACGGAAGGGGGCATTTCAAACTCCTGGTCGACGCAAGATACGTACATGGCAATCGCTTACTTTTAGTTGGGTGTCACGTAACCAGAAGACGGCCGATGGCAGTCAACGGAAAGTGTGAACAAGGACAAGGTTTCTGTCCTGATCGTGTCATGTAATTCGCATGCAGAACTGGTTATCATTAAATTTTATTAATTTAACGGACATTTTCCAAGTGTTTGTTTAGCTTTCTATCAATAAAATACTTTTCGACGCTGACGAAAGGCGGGAGAAGGGCAAATTGTGGCGTCACAATGGGCAGCGACATGGCGTTAAAAATGGCGGTAAAGGAAGTTTGGCCTAACCCATTAGGCTATAAAAAGGTGCCTTTTGTTGACAATTAGGCGCTTAAATCTACATCTTTAGTCGCTTTTTAGCCAATAGTATGACGGTTATTTGTCTGTTTCCTTTATACAGTGTCGACAATCATCTGATCCTTTAACCCTGATCGTGGACACCGCCGCTATGAGTCGATATCAACAAGAGTTCCAACACGCCATCCAGCAGCCTGAAGAGTTCTGGTCAGAACAGGCCAAGCGCATTCCGTGGTTCAAGCAGCCGACCCAGATCCTCAGCTATGACGATCAACAGCATGCGCGCTGGTTTAGCGATGGCGAGATGAATATCTGTCATGCGGCAGTTGACCACCACGTAGAAAACGGTCGTGGTGAGCAGGCAGCGATTTACTGGGATTCACCAGTCACTGACAGCAAGGCCACGATCACTTACGCTGAGCTGCGTGATCGGATCGCCTATTTTGCCGGTGGGTTGCAAAAGCTTGGAGTGGAAAAAGGCGACCGCGTTGTCATCTACATGCCGATGATTCCAGAAGCCCTGGTGGCCATGCTGGCCTGTGCGCGCCTCGGCGCTATCCACTCTGTGGTGTTTGGCGGTTTCGCTCCCCATGAACTGGCGGTGCGCATCGAGGACGCCCAACCCAAGGTGGTGATTGCAGCTTCCTGCGGGGTGGAAGTGAGCAAGGTATTGCCCTATAAACCGATTATTGATCAGGCCATTGAACTCAGCGCCCACAAACCCGATGCCTGTGTGATCTACCAGCGTGAACAGCATCACGCCGAATTGACCGAACGCGACCATGACTGGAACGTTCTGGTGGCGAACGCGCCCTTCGCTGACTGCGTGCCGGTCAAGGGAACTGATCCTCTCTATGTACTCTATACCTCGGGTACAACGGGTAAACCCAAGGGCGTGGTGCGTGATACCGCAGGCTATGCCGTCGCGCTGGCTTACTCCATGGAAGTCATTTACGACGTAGAACCGGGCGAGGTATTTTTCTCTGCCTCAGACGTCGGTTGGGTTGTAGGCCACTCCTATATTGTTTATGCCCCTCTGCTGAGAGGTTGCACCACCATTGTTTATGAAGGCAAACCGGTCAAGACGCCGGATGCTGGCGCTTTCTGGCGGTTGATTGAAGAGTACAAGATCAAAAGCTTCTTCACTGCGCCGACAGCCTTCCGGGCCATCAAGAAAGAGGACCCGGATGCCAAACTGCTTGAACAATATGATATCAGCAGCCTGAAACATCTGTACTTGGCCGGTGAGCGCCTTGACCCGCCGACCTTCCATTGGCTGGATGACCTGCTTGACGTGCCGGTTATTGATCACTGGTGGCAAACTGAAACCGGCTGGGCAATTGCCGCCAACCTGCCAGGTATTGAACCCATGCCAACCAAGGCAGGGTCGGCCACCGTTCCTGTGCCCGGTTTTAACGTTCAGATTCTTGATCGTGATGGTGAGCAGGCAGGTGCTATGGAACAGGGCAGCGTGGTGATCAAACAGCCTATGCCACCGGGGTGCCTGACCGGCGTCTGGGGCGATCCGCAACGCTTCCATAGCGCCTATATGGCGGCGTTTCCTGGCTATTACCTGACCGGTGACGGCGGCTATTACGATGAAGACGGATACCTGTTCATCATGGGGCGCACCGATGATGTGATCAACGTGGCTGGCCATCGTCTGTCTACCGGTGAGATGGAGGAGGTGGTGGGTGCCCATCCGGCGGTGGCGGAGTGTGCCGTTATCGGCATTCATGACGAGCTGAAAGGCCAGTTGCCGGTTGGTCTGGTGATTCCCAAGGATGGCTTTGACGGCGATGAAGCTACCCTGGAAGCGGAGTTGATTGCGCGGGTAAGAGACCAGATAGGGCCAATCGCGTGTTTCAAACAGGTGCTGGTGGTGAATCGCTTGCCGAAAACTCGTTCAGGCAAGATATTGCGTAAGCTGTTGCGCAGTATCGCGGATGGTAAGGAATTTGGCGTTCCGTCAACGATTGATGACCCGACCAGCCTTGAAGATGTTCATCTGGCGATGAAAGATCGTGACGTAGGGGCAGCTGACAAAGCGACTCAGGTTTAACCCGACAGGCTTATCTTGCCGCTATGCCTAACCAAAACCGCCGAACCTGTTCGGCGGTTTTGTTTTGAGATGGCATCAGGTGCGCAGATGCGTATAATGCCCACCGCCAGCCCCGCTGTGGGGTAGAGGGTTCCCTAACCCCTCGATTCATTTACCAAAAAGGATTCCTGCCGATGTTTGCCCTGACGAACGCGCAATACCAGCGCTGTCTGTTGATCATGGTTGCCTTCCATATCTTGATTATTGCGGCCAGTAACTATCTGGTTCAGCTGCCTTTTGTGCTGTTTGGCTGGCACACTACCTGGGGAGCCTTCAGCTTTCCGTTCATTTTTCTGGCCACTGATCTGACCGTCAGGCTGTTCGGTAAAGAACCCGCGCGGGCTATTGTCATGCGGGTTATGCTGCCTGCCCTGTGTATTTCTTATCTGGTGTCGGTGATTTTCCCCCGCGGTGAGTTTGCCGGTCTGGGCGCCCTGGGTGAGTGGAACGTGTTTGTGGCACGTATCGCCCTGGCCAGTTTTCTTGCCTATATTGTTGGCCAACTGCTTGATGTTCAGGTGTTTGATCGCCTGCGTCAGATGGCCTGGTGGGTGGCACCTGTCTGTTCTACCGTTTTAGGTAATCTGGCGGATACAGCGGTATTTTTCAGCGCTGCTTTCTATCACAGCCCGGATCCTTTCATGGCGGCCAACTGGATCGAAATTGCCAGCGTGGATTACGTGATTAAACTGATGGTGAGCCTGATCTTTTTCCTGCCGTTATATGGTGTTCTGCTGGCGTGGCTGACGCGGCGCCTGATGGTATGGACAGGGCAACAGGACGCTGAACCACGGCCCGTTGTGTAACTCGGCATTTAAGCCCCTTGAGAGCCCCGGTGGTACGCATCGGTGACTTTCCAGTGATCTTACAGGAGTGTGTATGAGTGATGCTGATTCTGAAATTTATACCGTTAACTTGCATTATATTGACACAGAAATTAAAAGTAAGAACGACTCACTCCCGCTAATTGTCGTTCATGGATTATTGGGTAGCGCTGATAACTGGCGCAGTCATGTAAAAGCATGGCAGGAAAACCGCCGGGTTATTGCCGTTGATTTGCGTAACCATGGCCGTTCGCCCCATGTGGAAGGAATGACGTACCGGGCCATGAGTGATGATGTAATGGCGTTAATGGATAAGCTCGGCATTGCTCAGGCCCATGTGCTGGGGCATTCCATGGGTGGCAAGGTGGCCATGACAATGGCGCGTTTGGCGCCCCAGCGGGTGGCCTCTCTGATAGTGGCGGATATCGCACCGGTGGCTTATTCCCACGGCCACGATGATGTCTTTGCAGCCCTCAATGAAGTGGCTGTCAATCGCCCGGCTAACCGGCGTGATGCAGATGCCTTGCTGGCCAAGCACGTTGATGCGCGGCCGATACGCCTGTTTCTAGCCACTAACCTTGAGCGCACTAGCGATAATGGTCAGCCCGTGATGGGCCTGCGTGTGGGGCTTGAACAGATTATCAAGGGTTACCCTGATATTGTGACCGTCCCAGCGGGTGATCAACCGTACGATGGACCTTGCCTGGTATTGCGTGGGGCGAATTCAGACTATGTTAGCGATGCAATGCTGCCTGCGCTCAAGCAGGTGTTACCCAATGCGCGGGTAGTGACTCTGAAAGAAGCCGGGCATTGGCTGCATGCAGACCAACCTCAGGCTTTCCAGCAAGCCGTTGAATCCTTTGTCGCCGCTCAATCGGCAAGCTGCTAGCGGTTAATGGGCCGAAAAGGGGAGTTCAATAATCTCAAGCCGATGACGTTGGGGGTCGCGCATAAAGCGGTTGAGTAGCTGATAGGTGTCCATATCAAACGGGATGTTTTTTGTATCAAGACTGTCAGCTTCTTCCAGTTTCTTGACCGTACCCAGATAACGCCATTGGGATACAAGATGGTAGGCAGGCCAACGGCTTTTCTGATGGGCTTCATAAATGGCGATTGGCCCGGACCAGGGCCAATGGTTAAGTTGCTGCTGAGTCAGGGCCTGTTTAGCTCGCTGTTCATGGACCTTGAGCGTTTCCTGCTGGCAGCAGGCACCACGGCATTTCCCCAGTTGGTGGGCGAAACAGCGGCCACGCCCTTTTTCCAGGCCCAATACCTGTCTGCACAGTTGATGCTCTTCTGCTATCTTGCCTAGGGTGTTCTTGGCGTCCCGGGTGCTGCGAAACAGCCCAAAAATGCTTTCGGTATGCGCATTGCTGATAGCTTCGCCATTGATCAACCGCGGCTGTTGTTCACTTTTTGGCCAGTACCAGGCGTAGAGCCGTCGTTGCTTACGTAGCCGACGGTTCATGATGGGCATCAAGGTTTTGATCAACTGAGCTTCACGCAGCTGAGCGCCAAGATCTCCGGCAGTTTCTTCCCACTCAATGTGTTGCACCTGCTGCGCCAGACGCATTTCCCGGTCATCCTGATGATCGCCCTGAAAATGGCTCATCACTCGGTCGCGCAGGTTTACGCTCTTGCCAACGTAAAGTGGCAACTGGTTATGACCGTAAAAAAGGTAGACCCCGGGGCAGTTCGGGATCTGCTCAACCCGTTTGGGGTCAAGCTGAGCCGGCAGACTCCGTTGACGTCGCTGGGCGTCCAATAATTCTTGCCATTGTTCAGGTGGCAGGCTGGATTCCCAACACTGCCAGAGCGCCCACAGGGATTGCACATCATGGGTTGCACGATGTTGCGCTGGGGTGGAAATCTGGTAGCGGTTGAGTAGGGCTGCCAAGTTGTGCTGGCCCTGGCTAGGGTCGAGTTGGCGTGACAGGCGCAGGGTGCACAACATTTTGGCGCGGTAATTCAGCCCAGCGCGTTTGAACTCGTTACGCAGAAAGCTGTAATCAAAGCGTGCGTTATGAGCAATCAGTTCGTTACCCTCAAGCCAGGCAAACAGGCTATTGGCGATATCTGAAAAACACGCTGCCTGCTCAAGGCTAGCGTCATCAATGCCGGTCAGCTGGGTGATTGTGGGAGGCAGGCGACATTCAGGGTTGATCAGGCTTGCCCATTGATCAACCACATGGCCGTCCAGCACCTTAAGCGCGGCGATTTCGATTATTCGATCACGGCTGGCGCGGGTGCCTGTTGTTTCGATATCAATCAACACCATCATCAATCAGCACTCATCATCAACAATGGCGTTACTGGCCAAGGTGGGGGTCTATTGCCAGCTGCTCTACAGGTAATATTTCACTGGTGATACCGCGTTGTTGCAGGAAAGTCTCCATTGCACGGTAACGGCGTATATCCAGCGCTGCCGGGCTTAACGATAAACGTCGTAGCAGGTCTTGCCAGTGTTCGTCGGTCAGGCTGTTTTCCAAACGGGGATAAGCAGCGGTGACTGTATCGAGGGCCTCGTCCGGATGCTCGATAATCCAGTTAGCGGCTTCTTCCAGAGCCACCACAAAACGCACCCAGGTTTCCATACGTCGACCAACGGTGTTGCGGTTGGCCATTACAATCAAGCCATCGTAACGGGGAATAGACAACGCATCATAACGGATCACCGTTGCCGATTGCCCTTGAGTGGCCAGGCGCGAGGGGAGGGTATGGAAAAACGCATCCGCGACGGCTTCAAGCTCGCCTTCGGTCAGTGACTCGGCGGTCTCAAAATGAACGGCGCGGGGCTTGGCGTATTGTTCCGATTGGCGCACCGTTTCAGAAATCAGTAACGGCAACACTAATTGCTGGCCTTCCTGAGTGGCAAAACCGAGCGGTTTTGAGCCTAAGGCCTCAAGGTCGGCATCCTCACCATTAGTAATTGTTACGATGGCGTTAAGGGGTGTTTTCACCAGACTCGCAATACGGGTTAGCGGTGCACCATCATGAGCTGCCAGGTGCAGCTGAGTCTGGCGGCCCAGGGCAAGGTCAATTTCCCCGGCAGCCAGCAGTTTGGTTGGAAGTGAAGGGTCACCGGGAATCTGCCAGCTTACTTCCAGCCTTTGTTGCTGAAAAAAGCCTTTTTCATGGGCAAGCAGAATAACCGCATGTTGCGGGCTTAAAAACCAGTCCAGCATGATATTGACAGGTTCAAGCGGCGGAGGGGTAAGCGGTTCAGGTGGGGTAACCGCCATACTCGGCGCCTCCATCAGCGACTGGGTTGGCCATAGGTCATCGGGTACATAAACCTCTGATTCCAAGTGTAAAGTGGAACTTTCCGTGGCGTTCTCACTCTCATCGTCGGCAAACACCAAAGCAGAGTAACAAAGCGCCAGGCCGCAAAGAACAGCGCTTATCCAGTTATAAGCGAACCATGAGTGGCTGTGTGGCGCGGAGCCATTATTTTTTCCAGGGGGCAAATGATTAGCGGATGCGAAAGCAAAATTGTTTGAGCGCATCGCTATTACGGTGCGTAAAAAGCATCGCAACATGGTGTAACTCCAAAGGCTAATGTGACGAGTTTATCTTTAGTTACCAGCCAATGGCTAGCGCAGGCATCAACGCGACATATAAAAGCCGCAGCCAATGGCGCTATTGCATGCAATAATGACGTGGCTAAGACAGGAATGGAGAACCATGGACGCAATCTATACTTTTTTCCTGCTCGGCGGCTCTTTGATGACGTTGAGCATTCTGGCCAGTCGGCTTTCATCGCTGTTTGGCGTTCCGCTGCTGCTTATTTTCCTTGGTTTGGGGATGCTGGCAGGCGAAGAAGGGATTCTGGGCATCGTCTTCAACGATTACGGAATGGCCTTTGTCATTGGCCATCTGGCGCTGGCCATGATTCTGCTGGATGGCGGGCTCAGAACGCGTCTTAAAACCTTCCGCGTTGGTTTCAAGCCGGCGCTTTCGTTGGCCACTTTTGGCGTGTTTCTCACCAGTGGTTTCGTTGGCATCATTGCCATGTGGATCTTTGATCTTACCCTGGTGCAAGGGCTTCTGGTGGGGGCCATTGTTGGCTCAACTGACGCCGCCGCTGTTTTCTCGATGTTGAGTGGTCGTGGCGTCAATCTGAATGAGCGTGTGGGCGCAACCCTGGAGATCGAATCAGGTACCAACGACCCCATGGCGATCTTTCTGACCCTGATGCTGGTGGAGTTGCTGACCGGTGATTTGGGTGGCTGGTTGGAGACCTTAGGGTTTCTGGTATCCCAGTTTGGCATTGGGCTGGCGGTGGGTATTGGCGGTGGTTGGCTAAGCGCCAAGCTGCTCAGGTGGCTGGACCTGGCTCCTGGCCTGTATTCCATGTTGGCGCTGGCGCTGGGGTTCAGCGTATTCGGGATAACCAGTGTGCTGGGTGGGAGTGGCTTCCTGGCTATTTACCTGACAGGCCTGATGATCGGCAACCAACCCGGCCGCCATTTGAATTTTATCCTGCCCGTTCACGATGGCCTGGCTTGGCTCAGCCAGATTGGGCTTTTCCTGGTGCTGGGCTTGTTGGTCACCCCCAGCGAACTCTGGGATGTGGCGCTGCCCGCCTCAATTGTGGCGCTGGCACTGATTTTCCTCGCTCGGCCATTGGCAGTGTTGATCACCATCAAGCCGTTTTTCAAGTTCCGTTGGCGGGAAACCCTGTTTATTGCCTGGGTAGGCTTGCGCGGTGCTGTGCCAATTGTACTGGCCATCTTTCCGGTGATTGGTGGCGTCGAGAGCGCCTCGCTCTACTTTAATATTGCCTTTGCCGTTGTCTTGTTATCACTGCTGATTCAAGGCGGCTCATTGACCTTGATGGCGCGCTGGATGCGAGTAGAAGTGCCGGTGGGTACCACACCCAATCACCGTGGCCCCCTGGGTATATTGCCTGAAAATGATTTCGAGATGTTTGTCTATACTGTTGAAAATCAGGATCTTGAAGACGTGCCAATCCGGTTGTTACGTTTTCCTTCCGGCGCCTTGATTTCTGCCCTATTTCGTCAGCATGCCATGCTTCACCCCAAAGGGAGCACACGCCTTAAACTCGGGGATGTCATCTGCGTGATTGGTCGCACCGGTGATTTGCCAGCACTCAACCGTTTGTTCAACGGTGATGCCAAGCTCAAGCAGGAGCGCGCCTTCTTTGGCACCTTCACACTGGATGGTAGCGCTCAGATGCAGGATATTGCCGAGGCCTATGGCCTGACACTCAGCCCGGGCGAACAGCACATGACCCTGGCTGAGTTCGTGGCGCTGCGGGTCGGCGGACACCCGGTAATAGGTGATGATGTTGACTGGCACGGTATCCACTGGGTTGTGAGTGATATGGAAGGGGGAACGATCACCCGGGTAGGGTTGCGTCTGTATTAGGGTCTATTGACGTTTCCTCACGGCCGCGACAGTGGCCCTTTTGGTGCAGAGCAAGGCGTGAGGAGCGTGGTTGGGTGGTTCTCAATCAGCGACGAACAACGCAGGGCTGTGCCAAAAAGGCCCTGTGCCTTCGGGTTGCGCGCCAAAGAACGCCATGCGGCGTTGCGCCACTCGGTAAGGGCACCACCATTGCCGTCGTGTCGCGCCTTGCCTGACGCCCTTTGGCGCAGCAACGCGGTTCGCGATGAAACGTCAACAGACCCTGGCGAACACTATGCGGTTCTTGCCCCTTTCCTTTGCCAGGTACAAGCATGTTCCTGAGCAAAGTCTCGATTGGCGATGGCCAGCATTTTTTCGCGCTCGTGAGTGAGGCCAGCAGATGCCAGGCGACGCCCATCTGCATCAATAATACCTAACATCACCACATTGGGCAGGGCATCGCGCACAGTGGAAAGTGCAGTCTGGATATCGACCACGGTATTTTCTGAGTGCCCATCATCTGATGGAGATTGCTGTTGCGTAGTGGTTTCATCCAGATGGGTGAAACTGTCTGCCTATGGAGGTATTTTCCGGCGGCCACACCTGGCGTGTCTGGCGGGCAAGTCTTGCACCAGCACTCAAGTTCTGAAGAATCCCCACGAATTTGGCGCTATGCGTCGCATAATGCCTGATCGTGGGCTTCTTCTCTCAGGCTGGCCTTCAGCGATGTCCAGCAAGGCCAGGGCACAGCGCCGGAAGGTTGTCGACGCAGCCATTCCAGCCCAAGGCGCCATACCGATAAAACATTGCGATGATTGATACTGTTGCTCTGGTAGTGTTTCTGCTGCCCTCTGGTTTTCACGCCCAGGCCAGCGACCATCATCGCCATATTGGCCAACATCGCGATCAGCAGCAGGATCTCGATACGCCTGCCCTGACGCGATTGATGCATACCAAAGCCCAGCCCAAAAAGGGGGCTTTTGACGTCGCGAAAACCTTCTTCGATCTGCATTCGTTGCCGGTAGATGGCGACCACTTTTTTCGCCTGTGTCGAGCGCTTCGGCAGATTAGTGACCAATACCCAGGGTTCTTCCTGACGGCGGGCGATGGCTCTGCTCGCACTGTCCTGAGAGGCCTGTCCACGCTTGTTACGATCTTTACGCCCCTTGGGCGATTGGTGATAGAGCACCATCTGAGTCGTCAGTGGGTTGCTGCGCGCTATCTGAACTTCTCCAAGGGCACTGGGTACCGAGGTGGCTTGCTGAAACAATGAACTGACCGCCTGCCACGCTGCACCGGATGCCTGATAATGGGTGGGGCTACGTACACGCCCGACGTAATACCAGCCACGCTTCTCTACAGCGCGAAACCACGGGTTACGAAAACCGGCATCGGTCACCAGCACAGGCGTTGCCCCTTCAGGCAACAGGCGGGCAATGGCTTCTAATAGATACGCTTCGCAATACGCACATCCATTTTTGTGATGAACCTTTTCAAAGATCGGCAATGAGCGCCCGGCAAAGGGGATAGCAGCACGCAGCAAAAATTGCTGCCCATAATGATCGATAGGCGACCAATCGACCAGAATCAGGGGACGTGTCATATGACCGATCAACACATTAGCCACCAGCCAATAAAACAAGGGGCGCTCCTCGTGCAAATGGTGGTTGCCCAATAGCCGGTCGACGCGCTTAATGGTATGCCGAGGCGCTACCGGCCCTGGCAAAGCACGCCCGAGCGCTGTTAACCCCAATCGACGATCCGTCAGCAAGGCACCCACCGTATCCAGAAGTGCTTGAAGACGTTTGGCATGTATTGAGGGGAGTGCTGATGTGAGCCAATTGTGTAAGAATCGTGGGGCCTGCATGGGTCTCCTTAGGCATATTGTTTGTTTGGCGATTAACAACATGCCGACTCATGCAGGCTCCTTCAACATTACCTGCTGATTTTATTGAAATATTTGTGGGGATCCCTCAGACTCAAGTTCATGTTCCAACATCTGAAACCGCCGGTACCGACTGAAGCATCCGCGCCTTGATAGGTAAACTTAATGAAGAAAACTTCGGCGCTTTGGCAGCCCGCAACACCATCACTTGCTGGCATATCTCCAGCTGTCGATAAGAGCTGGAGATAGTGGCTGGTTCTGTGGCCCAAAAGTTACTCGTAAGTATGTCAAAATTAATACTCAGTAGATGAGAGTTTTAATTGGCATTAACAAATCTCTCTTCTACACTTTTCATTTGGTAACAATGCAAATGGGGTGTAAAGAAAACTTTAGCAGGCTTTGTATACCAGCATTGTTAAACATTCATCATTGTGTCCATCTAAAAGATTATCAATCATTTTTATAATGTTTGATTATATCTATGAATTTCAGGTGGACTCCTGAAACTGTGAGAAATAACAATGATATATATAGCGATGATCCACCGAGCCTTGTCTATTAGCTTGTTAATTTTTATATTTTATATTTTTGTTTTTAATGGTTTATCACATGCAGTTACGCTTGAAGATGTTCAAGAGCGCGGAGTTTTCCGTATTGCAGTGGCTGATGAACCACCCTATGGCTATTTAAACGAGGATGGTAAGGCACTCGGAGTAGGCCCGGAAGTTGCTTCACGTATACTCGAAGGTCTCAATATTGAGCGAATCGAGTGGATTCAGACAGATTTCAAGAACCTGATTCCAGGGCTGGAAGTCGGACGTTTCGATATGGTCGCAGCGGAAATGGCAATTTTACCCCATCGATGTCATCGTGTACTTTTCTCCAATCCTAACACTTCTTATGGTGAAGGCTTGCTCGTGTTGGCTGGAAATCCCCTCAATATCACTGCTTACGAAGACTTCATCGGCAGAGCAGATGACATCAAGGTAGCGGTTCAGGAAGGTACCACTACTGAGCAAATGTTTGAGAACCTTGGGGTGCCACCGAACCGAATCATGATGATACAGAATTCTAACGAAGCGATTAATGCCATCATTCAAGGCCAGGTTGATGCCTTCGCTGGCACCGGCATGACAGTAGCGCAAATGGAAAGTGTGGATCCTGCCGTTCAGGCGGAATTCAACTTTGTTGATCCCATCATCGGGGGTGAAGAAGTGCGCTACTGGGGAGGGTTCGCTTTTCCTCTCGATGCTAAAGACTTGCGTGATGCGTTCAACGAAGCCCTAGTAGATCAGAAAAAGGATGGTGATTGGAAGCAAATCCTTTCTCGTTACGGCTTTCTTACCAAAGATATCATCTACTCTTACCGTTTTGACAGTGAACAGTTATGCCAGAAAGCAGGTTAGATGACTTGACACATGGCACTCACAGCTCGGGGATCCAGGAAGTCAGAAACCCTATGGGAATTTCAGACAACAAAAAAGCGTCAGAAGGCGCTTTTTTGTTGGACTAAGAGGCTTTTTGATATCTTCTGAAAGCTTGTTCTGGCGGAAAGGCAGTCCGTCGAATATAGCCTGTAAATTTCTGCTGTCTGTTTGGGTGCGTGTGTTGAATAGATAAGTGCCTGATCATAAATTTCCGTGTAACATCGATTTTAAAATCACTGACACGGATAAACCTATGGCAAGGCGTCGCTTTGTTGATCCTCTCACAAAGTCTGAACAGCAGGCACTAACCACGGCCTATCATCAAAGCGAGAAGCGGGCTTTACGTCGACGTGCGCACGCCATCCTGCTGAGTGATCAGAGCCATACCATCAACCAGATCAGTGACATTCTGCAGGTTCGCCGCGATGCCGTCTCTCGATGGCTCAAACAATGGGAAACGTTGGGGCTTGACGGGCTCGCCGATAAGCCCCGCAGTGGTCGGACACCTATTCTGGACGAGCACGACTACCAGCGATTGAAAGAAATGGTTGTTGAACAGCCTCATCAGATTCGATCCTTACAGGCTCGGTTTCAGGAAGAGACTGGCAAGACAGTTAGCACGGTGACCCTTCGCCGGGCGTTGAAAAAAAAATGATCTCAGCTTCAAGCGCATTCGGCATTCACTGAAGGCACGGCGTAACGAAAGGGATTTCCGCAATACTCAGGGCCTTCTTAAGGCGCTTCAGCAGCAGGAAGACGAAGGCGAGCACGAGCTTTACTATTTTGATGAATCGGGTTTTTCCCAATCGTCGTCAGTGCCATACGCGTGGAGCCCTGTCGGTCAACCCTGCGAAGTGACCGCCTACTCTCGTAGCCGAAGACTAAACGTATTAGGGTTCCTCAGCCGTGCAGGGAAGCTTGTCTACCATACCACGACGGAATCAGTGACGGCCGAGACGGTCATCGAAGCCTTCGACAAGTTTGTGGCTCAGAAAGACCCTGACACCTTCGCCGTTGTGGTGCTCGACAATGCCAGTATGCATCGCTCCATGGCCTTCAGAAGAAAAATAGTGGAATGGATGTCGCATCGTGTGCATCTGATCTACCTATCAGCTTACTCGCCAGAGCTGAATCTGATTGAGATTTTGTGGAAGCAGATGAAGTATGCATGGTTGCCGCTAAGCGCCTACCTTTCGTTTGACCGCCTCTGCAATGAGGTTCATCGCCTACTCGGCGGCTATGGAGTTTTGCACGCGATTAATTTTGAATAGGCACTTACCGCCCGCCAATTTCTGGTCAGCATCCTCTGTCCATATTTTTCGATTGAAGCCTGGCTTCTGGTTGGTACTTTCGGCCAGGATGGTCATGGCGTTCCCCAACCTTAATTAACCGACTACGGAAATGGTTGTTGATCCATTAGCCGGGCAGTAAAAGACACTTGTACTCAGACATTGTCCGCTTATACTGTATGTATTATCAGTATTTGAGCGAGCCATCCCATGTCGTTACCTGTCTCTTTGATCAGCCGTGCCGAACCGGCCCCTTCACCTTGCCCGTTGCCACTGCTCTCCAGCGCGGTGCGTGCCGGGTTCCCCAGCCCGGCCGATGACCATCTGGATAATGATCTTGACCTGCACCATCATGTGGTCAGGCATCCTGCTGCGACCTACTTCGTGCGTGCAGAAGGCGACTCCATGACGGGCGACGGTATTCACCATGGTGACCTGTTGGTAGTGGATCGAAGCTTGGAAGCTTTGCCCGGGCGGGTGATCGTGATTGCCGTCGACGGAGACCTGACCGTCAAGCGGCTTGAACTGGTGGGCCAGCGCGCCTATCTAAAAGCCAGCAACCCGGCGTATCGGCCCATCCCGCTGGAAGGGTGCGAGTCGCATGTCTGGGGTGTGGTCACTCATGTGCTGCACAGCCTGCCCGGTGCCATACCGCTATGATGGCGTTAGTGGATTGCAACAACTTCTATGTTTCCTGTGAGCGGGTCTTCAACCCGGCGCTGGAAGGGCGGCCGGTGGGGGTATTGTCCAATAATGACGGTTGTATTGTCGCCCGCTCCAATGAGCTGAAGGCGCTGGGTGTCGAGATGGGCACAGCCCGGCACCTGCTGTCACCGGGCCTGCGCCGCCAGGTGATCCTGCTGTCGAGCAACTATGCGCTATATGGGGACATGTCCCACCGGGTGACCGAAGTGCTGGCCAGGTTCTCACCGCATGTTGAGGTGTATTCGATTGACGAGAGCTTTGTGGGCTTTCAGGGGTTTGACCTTGATACTCTGGAAGATCGGAGCCGCAAGCTACGGATGACGGTCAGGCAGTGGACGGGGGTTCCTGTCTCGGTGGGGGTTGCGCCAACTCGAGTATTGGCCAAGATTGCCAATCACCTGGCCAAGAAACACCCTCACTTCAAAGAAGCTGGCGTCTGCCTGCTGGAAGTCGATAGCCTGATGACCCAAAAGGTGCTTGAAAAGTGGCCGGTTGCTGAGCTATGGGGGATTGCCTGGCGAACCGGCGAACGCTTGAAGAAACTGGGTATTGAAACCGCCTGGCAGCTGCGCCAGGCTGACCCTAAGCATATTCGCCGCCATTTCAGCGTGGTACAGGAGCGCATCGTCTGGGAGCTACGTGGCCAGCCCGCCATTACGCTTGATGATATGACCCAACCCAAACAGCAGATCATGGTGTCGCGTTCTTTTGGCCGATTGACCAGTGACCTGCAGGATATACGTGAGGCGCTGCGCCATCATGCCGCCAGAGCCGGTGAGAAATTACGCCAGCAGGGCAGTGTGACCAGTGCCGTCATGGTGTTTATCCGCACCAACCCCTTTCGCAGCGACCTGCTTCAGTACAGTCATCGGATGGTAGTTCCACTCTCAAGGCCCAGCGACGACAGCCGCGTATTGGTTGCCGCGGCCATACAGGGGCTAAGGTGCCTGTGGCGCAATGGCTACCACTACCACAAGGCCGGTGTGATGCTGCTGGATCTGTCTCCAAAAGCCCATCGCCAGCTGAGCCTGACGGAAACCCCACAAACCGAAGCAGACGCCCGGCGCAGTAAACGCCTGATGGCCACGCTGGATAAAATCAACCGTGAGCTGGGTAAAGGCACCGTGCAGCTGGGCCTGCCGCGCCAGAATAACGCCTGGACGCTACGCTCGGAACAGCGCACCCCGCGTTACACTACCTGCTGGAAAGAGTTGGCTTGTGTTAAGGCATAGGTTTGGGCGCTCGAAATCATTGAACTCCACTTGGTTTTCTTGCTACCCAACATCAACAGGCTTTACTCTTGTTAATAAAATAAGACCCTACAACTCTGCCGCAGGTACCGATCAATGCTTCTTTCGCGCTTTTTTATCTCGCCATTCAGCTTGGTCATATGGTTGCTTGGCTGTCTTACCTTATTGCTGGGAAGCCATGTGATGGCGGCTGAGATAAGTGTCACGGATCTTGATGGCAAGCCATTATCAGGCGCAGTGGTGGAGGTGTACATCAATGGCCAGGAGACGCCGCCTCCGGATAAGGTGCGTGTGGCTCAACGCGATGCGACATTTCACCCTCAAACTACCATCATGCCTGTTGGCAGCCAGGTGGTGTTTCCGAATCAGGATACAACCCGGCATCATGTTTTCTCGTTTTCGCAAGCCAAAACATTTGATCTTGAATTGTATTTGAGCGAGACACCTGAACCTGTTCATTTTGATACGCCAGGCGTCGTCGTGTTGGGCTGTAACATTCATGATCATATGCAGGCATTCATCGTCGTCAGCACCGCGCCTTACATTGGGTTAACCAATGCCCAGGGGCGTTTGCAGCTAACAGACCTGCCGGAAGGGCAGCACTCAGTTCGCGTTTGGCATGGCCGGATGGATGATAGCCATGCTGTCTGGTGGGAAGGTAATGTCAGTGATGCGGAGCGTCTTAATGTCCGTGTCGCCTTGAATGCACTTCCCCCTGAACCTTCCAGCCTGTCTCCGTTGCAAAAGCGTTTTCAGGAAGCAAACCGGGCTCAATAAACGCGTTGGCGCTTAAAACGCAAGGAAAGATATGCGATTTCGTTCGCGGTTAATGCTGGTGCTGCTGGCCGTTGTGGTGGTTTCTCAACTTGCGACAGGCATGGCGTTTTTACGTGCCACACAAAATGATGCTCATATAAAAGGCAGCCAGCGGCTTGAAGTTGGTGCCCGCGTACTTCACCAGCTGTTGGATATTCGCGGTGATCAACTGCGCAACAACGTGGCGATCCTTGCCGATGATTTTGGCTTCAAAAGCGCTGTCGCCACCCAGGATACCGCGACACTGTATTCGGTGCTGGCCAACCATGGCGACAGGGCCAATGCGGACATGGTCATGTTGACGGATCTGAACGGTGACGTTCTGGCCAGTAGCCATCATCCACAATCCGGTGCGATGCCTTTCCCTGAGCTATTTCAGCGTGCCCGACAGCAGGGAAGTGGCGTCAGTGTGGTGATTGATAATGGGGAACCCTATGAGTTCGTACTGATGCCGGTACGCGCCCCCAACTTGATAGGCTGGGTGGGAATGGGGTTTTTGATTGATGAGGATCTGACCAACGAAATCCATGCGCTGACCGGTCTTGACGTGAGCATCGTCACCTATTCACTGGACGGTGATATTGACTATCTGGCCAGCTCGCATCGTGAGCCGATGGCCAGGCGTCTGATGGATACTCATGGTGACAAATTAAAGGATGGAATTGATACCACGCGCAGCCAGATGTCTGATAACGATACCTATCTGTCCTATTCATCCCCTTTATTGGCCGATGCCAGGTATGAATCCTACGCGGTGTTCCAGCTTTCTCGTGAAGAATTGCTGGGAGCTTATCGACACTTGCAGTGGCAATTACTGAGCATTGTTGGGCTGATGCTACTGGCAACCCTGATAGTGGCGGTATGGAGTGCGCGTAGCATCAGCCGGCCACTGATAGCACTCGCCCGGGTCGCTAAGCGTATTGGTAAAGGTGAGTATGTAGAGCGTACTGACGAGGGGAAAACTTTTTCAGAAACAACGCTCATGGCGGATACCCTGTTTTCCATGCAGGACGACATAGCCAGACGTGAAGCAACGTTGTTACATCAATCACGACATGACCAGCTGACCGATCTTCCCAATCGTATTAGTGCGCTGGAGGACATAGAGGGATATATCACCCAACGTCAACCCTTTACGTTGCTGCGTATTACGATCAATGACTTTCGCAGTATCAACGACACCTTTGGCTATGCCCTGGGTGACCGCCTGCTGATGAAATTTGCTGAGCGTATCCGGGTACTGCTCTTTCCAGTCGTTTCAGGCTATCGACTTGATGGAAATGAGTGGATGCTGCTGATTCTTCAGGAAAGCGTTGACGAGCCTGTGCGTGAAGCCTTGATGAAGACGCTCAATGAACCGGTCGAACTGAAAAAAACCATGATCATCCCGTCTCTTTCAACCGGTGAAGTGGCCTACCCGACGCATGGTGAAAGCGCTCAGTTGTTACTCAGGCGTTCTGATATTGTCCTTGATCAGGCCCGGCAGCACCCTCAAGGCCACGCTCGTTATAGTGACGGTCAAGATGAACAGCATTTGCGTAAGCTAATGCTGATCCGGGATCTTAACGAGGCTATCAACAACAACGAACTATGGATGGCCTACCAGCCTAAAGTGGATGCGCTGACCGGCAGTATCCATCAATTTGAAGCACTGATGCGCTGGCGGCATCCAACGCTAGGGTTTGTGCCACCGGATGAATTTATCGGCTTGGCAGAACGCTCAGGCAATATCGGGCGTCTTTCCAACTGGATGCTGGATAATGTCTGTCAGCAGTTGAGCGATTGGAATGCATCGGGAAGCAAACTTTCTGTGGCGGTTAATCTGTCAGCCAGCGATGTTGTTAACGTTGGGCTATCGGAAAAAATCAGCGGCATATTGAAACGCTATCATCTGGACCCGCACCAACTCTCAGTGGAAGTGACTGAAAGTGCTGTAATGCAGGATATTGATGCTGCCACTCAGAATCTTTTTGAATTGGGAAAAATCGGCATAAGGCTAGCCATTGATGACTATGGCACAGGCTATTCCTCTCTGGCGCAGATCAAACGGCTCCCTGTTGATGAGTTGAAAATCGATAAATCATTTGTTCTCAGGCTGGATACACAGGAAGACGATGTGACGATTGTGCACTCAACGATTGAGATGGGGCACAACCTGGGATTAAAGATTGTGGCAGAGGGGGTGGAGAACGCTGCCGGTGCCTGGCTACTCAAAACCTTTGGCTGTGACTATTTGCAGGGATACTGGATCGCCAGGCCCATGCCAGCAACGGATGTCATCGCCTGGATGAATACCTTTGTCTTTTTCGCAGAAGACACCTGAACTATCAATCAAGCAAAGAGCTTTACCATGAATCGACTCTTTTGGTTTCGACCCAGCGCGCTGGCGGTGATGATCGCTGGACTCCTGTTAATGACATTGTCTTATGCTCACGCAGGAAGCCGCATCCTGGGCACTGGAGGGGTGAGTGCGATTGAAGGCGCCGCAGGAGGAGGTCTATCGCCTTGGGCTGTGTTGTCAGGTACGGCAAGCGACACTGAAGTTGGTGTGACAGCGTCAACCTCTTATGCAGGCGTGGATGACTTTCAGTTAAATGTGATGTCAGCCAGTATTAATTTTTACGACCGCGTTGAATTTTCAGTTGCTCGTCAGAACCTTGAGCTATCAACGCTGGGAGGGGAGCTCGAGCAGGATATCTATGCGACTAAAATCCGCCTTTTTGGCGATCTCCTTTACCATCGTCTGGGTATCTGGAGTGCAGGTATGATGTACAAGCAATTGGCGGATAACACCGTTCCCGACGCACTGGGAGCTCGTCATGCCCAGGGACGAGAGGCATATATCAGTGCTAGCAAACTGTTTTTGGATGCTGTTTATGGTCGCAACCTGCTGCTTAACGCGACATTGAGGCGCAGTTCGGCCAACCAGGGAGGGTTACTCGGGTTTGCGGGTGATCAAGGGGGATATCACTGGCTAGCCGAAGGAAGTATGGGGGTGTTTGTCACGCCGCAATGGGTAGTGGGCAGTGAATACCGTCAAAAGCCTGATAACCTGAGCGCTGTTAAAGAAGAGGATTGGTACAGTGTATATAGCGCTTACTTTTTCAGTAAACATCTATCGTTGACAGCCGCTTGGCTGAATCTGGGGGATATTGCCGGTTTTTCATCCCAGCGAGGAGGGTATATCTCCTTGCAGGCGGCGTTTTAATGATTAGGTGTATCAGCAGGCTTGCTTCAAAAAGCGGTGGTAGACAATTGACGGTGCGCGGGGTGTTGTGTCCATGATGATTAAAATGTTGCCTTTAAAGATACCAATAAAAGTAGTGTTCAGTGGTTTTTTACTGATAACTGTTCTGATCAGTGGTTGTGCTCAGCAGCATGGCGCCTCTTCCTCTCTATACGAGCGTTTGGGTGGTCAATCCGCTATTGATGCCATTGTTGAAAATATGCTGTATCAGATAGCAGATGATGAAGATATCGTGACGTATTTTGCAAATACAAATATTGATTTATTTGCAACGTCTTTCGCTACTCAGCTTTGTGATATCAGTAATGGTCCATGTCATTACGATGGCCCACCTATGGATCGCTCACATCAGACGATGGGAATCACTGACGCGCACTTCAATCGTGTTGTCGAATATCTGGACGCTGCCATGCAGGAGGAAGGGGTACCACTTGCGGCGCGTAATGACATGCTGAGCCGTTTGGCCCCACTGTATAGTGACATCATGCGCTGGCAGTAAAGGTGTTACTAGGCGCAACGCCGACTGTCCTGAAATTGCCAGCTCTATGGTTATCTGACTCTTTTTAGTCTGGAAAAGTGGCTGCTAAAAGCGCCCTAAGGCGCTTGGTTAGTCTGCCTTCGGTGTCGAGTTGGCGAGGTCGTGGAAGTGAATTCCCGTTGCTTTAATAACCGCAGTCATGGTGCGAAGCGTCGGATTTCCTTTGGGTGAAAGGGCACGGTATAGGCTTTCGCGTGATACTTGCGCACGTTCGGCCACTAGCCCCATGCCGCCTTTGGCTTCAACTACGTGACGCAGCGCCAGCAGGAAAGCTGATTCGCCGCCTTCTTCGTCCAGTTCATCAAAGGCGGTGCGCAGATAGTTCAGTGCCATATCTGGGTCGGCACGCAGCATCTCGATAACGGCTTCATCATGGCTTTTCATGTCGCGTTCTCCTTTTGTGGTCAGCCAGAAATGCTTTAGCTTGTTCTATATCGGATTGCTGGCGCTGCTTGGTGCCACCTATTAAAAGCATTACAAGGCGTGCGCCTACTCTGGCGTAGTAAACGCGGTAGCCAGGCCCATAGGTGATACGCAACTCCCAAACGCCATCGCCTACAGCTTTGGTATCGCCTGCATTACCCACTACCAACCGGTTAATTCGTGTCAGCACACGCATAGCGGCTTGTTGGTCTTTGGCCTTGGTCGCATCCAGCCAAGCTTGAAATGGATCGTGGCCATCAGCGGTGAGGTAGTGGGTAATAGCTGTCATATGGTTATTGTAGCTTAAAAAATACACCATTGGTGCTTAATGAACGGGCGCAATTTTGCGCTTGTCGTATTTTTTCGGCAGTTACCAATAAAGCGCGTTTTGTTGGCGGTGTGTCTGCCCCGCAGTCCACTAGCACACAGCAAGCCTCCATCTCAGAGGGTCCAAGGTGAACCGCTGGTTCGTCGACGAGGCGACTTCGAGAGTCATTAAGGCGAAGAACAGGAAGGAGCTCGGGGAACTCCTGAGCTACGTTAGCAAGGGTGACGCCGTCATCGGCTACGCTATTGACCGCCTGGGCGGGAACACCATCGATGTACTGGAGACGGTTGAGAGCCTCAACATTGGCTTTGGTTTAGAAGGTAGTAGACAGTTTCCATATTTCTACTTGCATCCGAGGGATAGGCGAAAGCGTTATACCGTTCTGGGGAAGGGCTGAGTAATGTGGTAAAAGGAGATGGTAAATAAACGAAAAAGCATGTCCTCTAAGCTCTCGAAAAGCCTCAAAGACATGCCCTTAATTTCGTTCTGGCGGAGGGACAGTCTCTCACAAAGCGACCTGAGAACCGCACCGATAGCGGTATTCCGCTATCCATCACTCAAAGATGCCCCCAGAAATGCCCCCATTGGTTGAGTGATAAGGGGTTAGCACCCGGCCGGGTTCCGCACTAATTCCAATAGGCGGAATTCCGCCTATCCAGATCGGGGCCGGCCACGGCTCGAAGCCTTCCAAGCCTGCCGGCTGTCGGGGTTTTTGTATGCTAGGCACTCGCCGACTGATCCTAGTCCAGAAACTCCCCAGCTAAGAGGCCCGCTCTGGCAGCGGCACGAACCGAACGGCTCGTTCTTTAGGCCGAGGATGCCGGCCTTAAAATGCACATACACTTGAGTTTGCGGCGGCGCTTGTCGGGCAATGCTGCCGTAACCTCGAAAAAATGCTGGTCGTTTTGATCGTCTATAAGCCGCATTCCCGCATAAAGGTCAGGCCGGTAACGTAGTTTTACCCTATAGGTTACTTCTGCCTGGGGCGCACTGGCAGCAATGTATTCACGGCCCTTAATGCCTTCGATACTGGCCCAATCATAGCCGACGGTTATCCAACTGACGATCATCTCGCCAGTCATTGGGTCTTGCTCAGTGGCTTGCTTTTGTATCGCAACAAGGTAGCGCAGCTCACCGGCTCTCATTACAGCACCTCGCTCGAGCGGTAGGGGTTCAACAGCAGCTGAAAAGTAGCGTTTTCATATAGCGCCCTTTCTCCCTGCCGCTCTCGATTCTCGAAAAGGTCGGCAACTAGCAGCAGCACGGCCGCGCGGATCGGAGCGGGCATTGGTTCGGGTAGATTGTCCGCCAGGTACTCACTGATATAGCCTTCAGCCGCTTCAATCAGCGCTGTGATATGCGGATCCTCGTCATCATCCAAGATACGCAGGTGATCTTTGGCTTCTTGCAGGGTCACGGTGGTTGTCATACGAATAACACCTCAGTTTCTATTTCAGTGGGTTCCTCGGCGCCCTGGGCTGCACCCATCGCCATTGCAAGGGCTTGGATACCGTCAATCCGGCCGGTACGGCGTGACTTGTCGAGCTTGCGAGCGCCAGCCGGGTCAGTGGTGGTTACGGCGTTGGCGGCGCACATCGTCAACACGGGGTGATTTCCGTGGGCAATGCGACCGTTCAGCAGCTCGGCCTCGAGCGCGTCGAGCGCGGGGGCCATATCTCGAAAGCCTTGGCCGTGGGGTACCAGGGGCAACTCCATGCCGAGTCGATCCAGCTCCTTGCGGAAAATGTCGATTCGCCAGCGGTCAAACGCCAGGGCGTGAAGGTCAACATCTTGCAAGATGTCGCCAAGGTCAGCGGCTACCGCTTCATAGTCCACGGTTGCGCCTGGGGTGGTGAGAAGGTGCCCTTGCCGAGCCCAAACGTCATAGGGTGCGCGGTCGGCTTTTGCGCGGTCGATCACGCCTTGCTCTGGCGTCCAGAAGTAGGGGCGAACCTGCCAGACGCCTTTAACCTGTCCAACCAGTACCAGGGCGGTAAGGTCAGTACGCGCGGAGAGGTCGAGGCCACCGTATACAGGGCCATCAAAGGGCAACGGCTCATCAGCGCAAGCGCTCCACACATCAGGGCTAATAAATGGGCTGTCGAGGCTGACGCGCTGATTCAGTAGCAGGTTACGCGCGCTGTTACTCATGCTGGGCATTCGTTCAGCCTGGGCCATTTGTTCGCGCATATCGTCTTCACTGCGGAAAATGCCAAGCGCTGGATTCGCAGCTTTCCAGGCGTCCACGTCCATCAGATCGCAGTCATTAGGCGCGGTGTACAGGTGGCAAACTGTGCGCGGATCGTTGGAACGCTGTGCGTCGTCGATCCATTCGCTTAACAGGTCGGCATCGTTGGCCGCTTGGGTGCTGATCGTGATTAACAGCGGGTTTTCGTGGGCGCCCTGTGAAGTGGTGATCGCGTCCACAAAGTCCGACTGCGGGCCGCGTACTTGTCCCACTTCATCCAGGATGGCGAGCACTGGTGAAAGGCCGTGGGCAGTCTTCCCATCAGCTGCCAGCGCTTTAAATTCAGTGTTCATTGTCAGACCAATAAGCCGCTTTCCGCTGGGCACAATGCGCACGATCTTGGAGAGCTCGGGCGAAAGCTGAACCATTTTCGAAGCCAGGTTGAACACAAGCGCGGCCTGATCACGCGACATTGCACCGGAAACCAGCTGGCTATTTTGCTTTACTTCAGGGCCGACAAGATGCGCCAGCAGTAGCGCAGCAATCAGGCCGGTCTTGCCGTTCTTGCGGCCTACCGATAGGATCGCGCGCCGAGTGCCTGCCGGGTTGTCGTACACGTCGCAGATAAACGCTTTTTGGAAGTCAGCGAGCACCATCGGCTTACCCACGCCGGCCCCTTCTGGCGTAATGCAATAGCGTTCAATAAATTTGATAATGCGCTCGGCTCGGGTCATTGCAACGCTCTCTTGAAGAAAGTTCTTTGTGAACTTGCGCTTACAGGGTTTATTGCAACGCGCTCCACAATCATTGCAACGTTCTCGGTATCAAGCCGTCGTCATCGTCAACGCCTTGGCGCGCGTCTCGCTCAAGCGCGGCCCCCTTGTGAATGTCCTGTGACTTGCCTACCACGCTGATCGTGTCGATCTTCAGCTGCCGAGCCATTGCCAGGGCGCGGCGGCTCATCTTGTCCAGCAGTGTGCAAGCCGGGTTGATCTGGTCGCCTTGGATCATGCCATGCTGGTCGATGTAGGCTTCCAGCTCGGCCATATCACCGTAGGCGCGGGCGAGCTGCGCAGCGAGAAGCATGTCGGCTTCTGTCCACGTATCGCGCGGGCGAGCGGTGACGATTGCCTCCCAATACGGCGCGTCCTGCTCTCTCAGGCGCACAAATGCCGGGGGGTTGATTGCCCCCTTACTCGCCGATTGCGCGGCGGATATGGCTGCCTTGGCGCTGTCGGATCGGTGGCGGCGTGCGGTGGTTTTCATGGCAGTTACCAATAAAAAAGAGGTTAGGCGGCGGTTCGTGCTGGGCCGGTTGCTGGTGATTTTTTCAACGGTTCCAGTGGTGGTTAGGATCAAAAGGGCGGCCGCTGGCATCGCATCCAGGTACCACAAGGCCGCTGCCTTCCATCTCGGCGCGGGTCTTGCGGCTGTGGCATTCACAGCACAGCGGTTGCAGGTTCTCTCTGCTGTTGTCGTCTGTGTAGTCGCCTTCACCGTTGCGTATGTGATCCACTTGAGTAGCAGGGGTGACAATGCCGCTTGCCATACAGTGGCGACATAACGGCTCATCAGCGAGTACCTGGGCACGTAGGCGTGACCAGGCAGCGTTATTAAGTGGTAGGTGGCGCCGCTTTTTCATCGTCGATACCCTTGATAGTGGGCAGGTTCTCCAGGCGGCGCACCTCGCTGGGCATCATCCACCCATCAGTAATGCCACGCTCGTAGAACTGGGCACGTTTCAGACTATCGCCACGCAGTAGCCCTTCAACGTTGTGCTCTGCGTAAAAGCTGGCTGTGTCATTGATCAGAGTGCGGCTGACAGCTTGCTCCCACATCACCAAATGCCGGCGGAGTGTATGGGTCACGAAGTAGCGGCCGAGCTCCACGGCGTTCGAATAGTTGGCCTCTCGTAGGTCGCCAATCAGCACCGGGGGCACCCTGAAAAGGCGCGCTACTTCTTCAACGCTCATCCGGCGGGCTTCTATCCATTCAGCATCTTCGAGTGTCATGCTGACGGTCTTGAACTCGGCGCCAGCGGGTAGCACTGCGGTTTTACCGTGGTTGTTAACGCCAGCTTGGCCAGCGGCCCAACTATCACGAATCTCGCCGGCCTGGGCCTTGGTGGTTCCCGCTTGCGTCTGGATCACGCCTGATAGCTTGGTACCCTGGGCAAACATTCGCTCGCCGTGGGTTCGTTCTGCCAGCGCCAGCCCAACAGTATCTCGAGCCACTTGGATCGGGCTGCGGCCGAGGATGCCATCGTCACTATGGTAGCGAAGGTGTAGCACCTCAGAGGGCAGAAGCCGGCGGCGCCTGCCGTGCCTGTCGGTCACGTCGTATAGCAGCGTATCCTCTGTGGTGATCAGCACAGTGACGTTATCCGGGTGAAGTGCTTTCAGGCTTTCGACACGGCCGGCTGCGTTCCACTTCACCTCGGCGTATGCGTTGCCCCTCAGTAAAACGTGGCGCTGCAACATCTCGCGGAACTCGAGCGCGGTCTGCTGATCGTTGGGCGTATCGTGAAGCACCTTGTAAAGCGGGTGCTTGCGGGCCTTCTCTCGGCCGTCGTCTGTTCGCCGGTAAATGTCCAGGGGCAAGCTCGCCACGCTTTCAGCAATGGCCGACACGGCCGCATAGACGGCGCTGATACCTTCGGCACTGCTGGGGGTCACGCTCACACCGGCCACGTCTTGCGCCAGGGCGAACTTATCCCAATAGGTGTCGTAAGTATCGGCGCGTTTCTCGAATAGGCGTCGAAAGAGCTTCATTGGCAAGCCTCCAGGTATTGGCGGGCGAGGCGAATAGAGCGGGGCAGGCTGCTACGTACTTGCACTGTGGTTGCGTCATACACGGGCGAGGCGGTGATTGTTACCTCGAACAGATCCACATCGCGCAACTCTCGCACCGGCCGACCGTCCTGCTCTGTCCAGGCGTCACTCACAGGCAGAAAGCCAAAAGAGCACCCGCCAACGTCGCCACGCTCGACCAAATGCGCCAGGTCACGGCCGAGGGTGGTGTCGGGCAGGTCGATCTCGAAAGCCAAGCCGACGTTATCCTCGCTTAATCTCAATGTACCGGCACCGAACCGGCCCAAAAGGGCGCGGCCATCGTGCTCATAGATAGCCCGGATATTCCGGGCTGTGTCGGCGTTGAGGGTGCGAGCAAATGCGCCAGCGCGGATAACCTCGACAAACTCGCCAAGGTCGGCGGGTTCATCGAAGCGGGCCACATAGCCGGTCAGCTTGCGGCCCTTGGGCGTTAACTCACTACTTGCGCGGCGTTCCATAGTGTTAGACCACCGGGGTGGCCACAACAAACGCTTGCGGATGGCGTAAAGCCACATCACAAGTCGCCATTGCGCGCACTTGAACGCCACCACGCGAATAAGCCGGTTCAGCGTATGGGTTTACCAGGATGTCGATTTCACTCCACACCCCAAGCATCACTTGCGAAAAGTCGCCATACAGCAGGGTGTTTACCGGCATCTGGTTAGTGCTCCAATAGGGGCGGCTATCCATCTGGCCATTTTCCAGCAGGAAACCGGAACCGCTGCCAGCCACTTTTTCAGTGCTGCCGAGGGTGGTTTTCACACCAGGGGCCGAAAGCCAGCCAGCGCCTTCCAGGTTCTCGAGCTCCAACAGCTCGGAGAGTCCGAGCACTTCCTGCCAGGTGGTCGGCATGTTGGCGGTTTGCACACCGGATGCGCCAATAATGCCCTGTGGCTCACCGGCTGCGCCGGCACCGTTCAGGATGGCGTTGTCGATCTGCTGGGCAATCAGTGCGGAGAGGTCGCCACGTACAAGCTGTTCAATGTCTGGGCTTGATTGCTGGATAAGCTGACGGCTCATCTCAGTTTTACCGCCGACGTGCTTGGGTGAAAGCGTCACCTCTCCAAAGGTCATATCACCTTCAGGCACGGCACCACCTTCAGTTACCCATCCAGTCGCCAAGCCAGTGCCATGCTTCGGGATGCTCACATCACCCGACAAACCGGACAGAATGCGGATACCAAGCCGACGCGCCAGCAGGCGGTTACGTAGGGCGTCGATGTACTGGTCGGGGCGGTGATCAGTTGGAGTGATCTGGCCAGCTGAGCTGGTCGTATTGGCGCGGGTTTCCAGGGCGGCCATCGGTACAAACGCGCCTTGAGCTTTACGGCCGCTGCGGCGCTCGGCTTCCTGAGCATACTCGGCTTCAGCACCGTCCAGGCTGCGACCTTCCATCTGGGCGCGCATAACCTTCATTACGCTTACTTGGCTGGCCAGCTTGGTGAAGTCAGCGCCAGCGGTATTCCCACCAACAGGGGCCGCTACACTGCGGCGCTCCACATCAGCGACATATTCAGCGCGGTCGATCTGGTTGGCGAGGCTGCGTTCTTCTTTCTTGAGCGCGTCAAACTGGCTTGTTTCATCGGCTGACAGATCGCGGCCTTCACTGGCGGCGGTGTCTACCAAAGTTTTCATTTCTGCAACTTTGGCGCTTCGCTGTTCTCGGAGTGCTGATAGTTTCATTCGGTTTCACCATTGTCGGGTTGATGGCATCACCTTTGACACTTGGCGCCAGCGGTGATAATACAATGTTATATCATTACATGGACTCACACCAATAAGCCTTAACGCTGTGCCTTATACCCCCCTGGGATGGTAACTCTAGAAGGGTGTCCAATTTTTGAACGCGGTAAAAATCGAAATAAGGGGATAAGGGTTCAATTTTTGACCCCTTATTTAAGCGGCTGGCGCTGATATTCCGATAAGGGTTCAATTTTTGACCCTATAGGGTTCAATTTTTGAACGCGGTATTTATTGAACGGGCATTAAAAAACCGGCCTCATTGGGCCGGTTGGTAAATGCACAGAAAAGCGCAGTTTCACCCCTTGGACAGCTTGCGCCTGGGTACAATGCTTGGCGGTGCGTCCAAGTCTTTGCCTGGGCAATCGTCGATCGTCTGCCAGGTCAGGCCAAACAGCGCACAGCGCGCGCCTTCTCGGCCGTGCCTGTTCTCGCGTGTCTTCACGATCAGGTTCTTGTCTTGCAGCTCCCTTAGCGACTTTGCAAGCGTAGCCTTGGCCATGCCTCCCCAATCATCCATCATTGAATGAGTGGCAGACAGATCACCATTGTTCCGGCCGTTGTACTGGCTCCCCAGCACCATAAGTACTTTCAGGGCCGAGGGTGACAGTTCCCGAAAATCGCGCTGTTCCATCAGCAGTTTGGGCAGCGCAAGAAAACCGCCGGGGGTTGATACCCGTTCTCGTTTTTTCTTGGGCATGGCATCCTCCAAACAGGGGGCCTCGTATTGAGGCCCCCTGATTACGTCGCTTATTTCAGGCGGTAACGCTTGATACGCCTTTTCGGCTCGCCTGGGTGCGGGTGTATCTCTGTTTGGATGTCATACCCCTTGGCGCGTAGATCACGCACGACGGCGCGGGCGTCTGCTATGGGCAGTTCCCATTGCAGCTCGGCGGCGCTCATTGGCTGCCGACGTAAAAGCTCTAGCACCATACATTGCTGAGTGTTAGGCTTTACTTTGCCGCAAGGCGTCGTCGGTAGTTGGTGTTCGAGGGTTCGGCTTTCCCCAAAGCCGAGCCCTTTTGTAACTTGAGCGACCATAATCAAATGCCCCCTTCTTCATCTTCTAGTTGCCCAATCGTTGCTTCCAGGCCGTCGGCTTCATCCAGAAAGTATTCCGCTTTTTGCTTGGCCAGTTCATGGCCAATAGAAGCGAGCCTTTCAGCATCTTTAGCTAAGTCGAACCCATCCTTTTCAAGCACGGCTGTAACGGCCTTGAATAAAGACTCCATTTTCAACAAGTCTTCACCCGCAAGCGTCAACTGTTCCAAGTGCTGCGAATAATCGTTAATAGCGGCCTGTTTGAATCTGGCTATAGTGGGGGCGCCTTTAGTTTCCATGATCTTCTCCCGAGAAGTATTCTTCCTCTAGAAAACTAGCGCGTTCAGCCAGTGAACCGGCCAATTCATCCAGGGCTATCAGCAGGCCATCGCGGGTGAATTCGTCCAGCCGTTGATATTGCAACGTCTTAATCACGGCCATTTGAGCAATGGAAACTCTATCCATCGTCCTGCAATCCCCACACAAGGCGGCGCGGGCAAGGTTGGCGCGGTCGGCGTCTGTCATTCCGCCTGGGCTTGATATGGCGCCCACGACTTCACCGCCGACCAGCACAGTGAGTTCTTCGCCAGGCTCAGGGATCGTATTACCGCCTTTGGTATTTATGTCGTTTGCAATGGCTGCTAACTGTTCAGCCAGTTCAAAAACGGTTTCAGCATGAAGTGTCAAATCAAAAGTATTCATGCCACACCGCCAGCGCTGCGCTTGGCAGCTTCCAGGGCGCGGGCTTCCAGGGCTTCCGCTTTTTCGATGTGGGCGTTGTAGCGGGCGAGGCGGGCTCGAGCGCTCGAGTCAGCAAATAAGGCAGACTTTGCCATTGCACGGTGGGCAGCGGCGCGGCTTTCGAGGCTGCGATTGATGAGGTTGGATAGGCGTAGTTGTGCCATGGGTGTGACTCCTTTGTGTTTGGAGTCGTCCCCGGTTGCGGCCAAGCAACGGATGGGGGCGACTGTACGCAGGTTGGCCGACCGGTCACAAAGGAAACCGGCACACCCGAGGGTGTCCCACGCACAGCCGCCATAACTGACGGGCATAAAAAAAGCGCCGTCATTTGGGGCGCTGGTGCGCCTTTGTGATTGAGACCGGCCAAGGTCTGTAGTTGCTGACGATTTTGCGCCAGCAAATGAAGCATAGGGGAACGTATGGGATAAAGTCAACATCACGCGGCCCCCTTTTCTTTACGGGCGGCTTCAATGCGCTCTTCGATCCATTGATCGACTTCATCTTCTACCCACGCAACAGATCGCGGGCCGATTTGAATAGACTGCGGAAACTCGCCTTTTTGCATTAGCCGGTAAAGTGTCGAGTTGGCCAGGGCGGTGCGTGCCTGTACTTCACGGCGCTTTATGAGTGCTTTGCGGGTTGGCTGGGCCATCTGTACTTCTCCTGTTCGTCTTGGGATGACAGGGACAGGATGAGCGCCAGTCCACCTTTAACGGCGTTAGCGGTTGGATTTAGCGAGGGGCCAAAGCTTGTCTTTTATTGTCGAGTACTTGTATATCTGACTACTTTCAAAAATAGCATCTTCATCTTCTACCAGATAACTATCGTTCATTGGCGTCAATCTCAGGCCATCAAGCGGATCAGATTCCCACATTTCAATGAATGAAACGAAGTCCATGCCAGCAGCCCTATGTTGGCGCATTACGTCGATTACCTTGGCTTTGAGCACTGATCTTGCTTTTGGTCGGTGATTGCGTGAAGCGGCGGTGCGCTGGGCTTGTGCGCTTTTGATGCGGTAAAGAGAAATGTTGTAGTTCAGACGTTCTATATTTTCTGCCAACACAGCAAAGCTCACGTTAGTGGCATCTTGTTCATTGCGAGCTATGTGGTGTCGGCATTGAAGTAGCTGCTCTTCGATCAAATGCTGAAAGTCTGCTCTTGCTTCAAGAGGTAGGCTCTCGAGACTGGAAGGTAGACTCTCTTCAATCCTATTAAGCCAGGCCAGGGGGTCAGCAGGCATTCGAATACGTTTTGAGCGGAACTGCCACTCATGCCAATAATCATCTGCAGCTTCACACTCTGCTTGAAATGCTCTCAGATCATCATTATTCACGCTTGCCCCCTGATAGGTACGACATTGCTCGCACCATCGCGCAGCGCATCCAGGTAGTTAGCCCACGCCTGCAACATTTCGCGCCTTTGGTCCAGGTACGCGGTGCGGTTGTAGGCGCGGCCGTTGGCGTCTTTTACGACGTGGGCGAGTTGCTGTTCGATGTAGGCGGGCGGATAGTTAAGCCGTTCTTCAAGTATCGTTCTGGCCATCGCGCGGAAACCGTGGGCAGTCATCCTGTTTTTGTAGCCCATGCCAGCCAGGGCGGCGGTAATCGCGTTCTCGCTCATTGGTCGTTCCCGACTTCTCGCACCCGGGAAAACATAGCGGCCGCGTCCGGTCAGACAATGAAGCTCTGCCAGCACCTCTACAGCTTGTGAGGCAAGTGGCACGATCAGCGGTGGGCTGTTCTTGCTGGGCTGAAATGTCCAGGTAGCTGCGTCCAGGTCGATAGCATCCCATTCAGCGCGGCGAAGCTCACCAGGGCGAACAAACACCATCGCGGAGAGCTTGAGCGCTGCCAGTGTCACCGGTTCGCCGGTATAAGCGTAGATCGCGCGCATCAGGGCGGCCGCTTCTTCGGGGTCAGTGATTGCCGGGTGGTGGTTGACCTTGGGCGCCCGTAGTGCACCTTTCAGATCGGCGGCGGGGTCACGCTCGGCGCGTTCTGTGGCAATCGCATAGCGATAAATTAGGCTTGCCAAGGTGCGCACCCGCTTGGCGGTTTCGAGCTTGCCTTGCTTTTCGATTTTGCGCAGGCAGTCCAACAGATCGGCCGCGTTGATCTCGGCGATTGGGTGATTGCCGAGCCAAGGCAGCAAATGAAGCTCCAGGCGGCGTTTATCATGGCGGTAGTGATCCTCTACCACTTTGCCCTTATGTACCTCGAGCCATTCATTCGCCACGGCCGTCAAGGTATTGGCGGCCGCTATCTTGTTGGCGCGGCGCTCGGCTTTACGCGCGGCGTTGGGGTCAACGCCTTGGGCGAGCTGACGACGTGCTTCATCTCGGCGTTCGCGTGCCTGGGCGAGGGTGGTGTCGGGGTAGATGCCAAGCGCCAGCCGCTTTTCCTTACCATTGAAGCGGTACTTCATTCGCCAATAGGTACCACCGCTCGGGGTGACTTCCAGATACATGCCACCACCATCAGAAATTTTGTAGGTTTTCTCTTTTGGCTTGGCGCTGCGCACGGCGGTAGCTGAGAGCTTGTTTGTCGCTCGGGTCATTGGGGGCACCTTTCGGGGGCATTTTAACGTATGCCCCCAGATATGCCCCTTTTGGGGGTGGGAAGTCAAGGAAGGAATGAGACGTATAGAAAACAAAAAAGCGCCCTAGGGCGCTTGGTTGCTGTGTTTCTGGTATCTCTGGGAATGCCTGAAACATTGTTCTGGCGGAGGGACAGGGATTCGAACCCTGGAAGGGCTATTGACCCTTGCCGGTTTTCAAGACCGGTGCATTCAACCGCTCTGCCATCCCTCCGACTTGGCTGCGTATACTACCAGCTTTTCCTTGGAAGTCAACGCTGTTGATAAATAACGCTTTCATTTTTGCACGAACAGGCGATTAATCCGTATGTGATTCCAACCAGGCAGAGAAGGTTGCCCAAGATCGTTGGTCAGCCTGTTCTTCGTAGCGGTCGCTGCCAAAGACGCTGAAGGCGTGGGGAGCACCTGAGTAGATACCCACTTCATAGCTGACGTCTGCTTCTTCAAGTGTGGCAGATAATGTTGCCACGTCTTCAAGGCTGACAATCTGGTCGCCACCGCCGTGGGCAATAAAGATTGGCGCTATGTCAGCATCATAGGATTGGCCTTCTGGTGTATCCAGCCCGCCGTGAAAGCTGGCATAGCCCGTTACATTTTCCAGGCTGTTGGCGCGAGCCATCTCCAAGGCGACTGTGCCGCCGAAGCAGTAGCCGAGAATCACGCTGCCGCTGTCCATGCCTTCTGCTAACGCTGCCTCCATGCCACCCTCGGTCAAGTGCCGCATGCGCTCACGGTCTTCATACAGCCGGTTGGTCGCAGCCTGCTTATCCTCGAGTGCTTGAGGCCGATTGCCTGTTCCATAAAGATCAACCGCAAAAGCATCGTAGCCTTGTTCTGCCAGCATGTCGGCACGCTGACGTTCATAGTCATCAAGGCCATCTCAATCATGCACAATCAGTACTGAACCTTTGGTTTCGCCGTTTGCTTCAACAAAATAGCCTTCAAAAGCCTCATCACCTATCTGATAGCTTAGATCCTGCCCAGCCGGTGAGAAGGCGAATGCTGGCAGGGCGCCAAGTGTTAATAGGCTGCCAAGTATGACGCGAGAATAATGGGTGTTCATTGGACATTCCTTAATGGTCTACGGGGCGTTTTGCTGTTGATAGCGTACGGGAATTGGCAAAATTATTTACTTCAGACTATACAACGTAGAGGATTGTTAAACCCTTTGCATGCTTTCTAACCACACCTTGCGTGGAAACAGAGTGAAAGACAATGCTTGCGTCGGGAACTAGACGACGGCATCCTTGTCAATTGTGAGTAATTGAAACCTTATGGAGCAAGTTACATGGCTTACAATGATGCGCGTACTTCACCGTCTGTAGCTACTGGCAAGGCGACTGGCGTTAGCACCAACAAAGTGTTGCGTAATACCTACGCGTTATTGGCGATGACCTTGTTGTTCTCTGCGGTCACCGCTGGCGCAGCGATGGCAATGGGTGTCGAACGCATGAATATTTTTGTGTTCTTCATCGGCGCCTACGGATTGATGTTCCTGGTTCACAAAACCGCTAACTCTGCTATTGGCCTGTTATCTACATTTGCGTTTACTGGCTTCATGGGGTTCACCCTAGGGCCGATTCTCTCAGCCTATTTGGCATTGCCGAACGGTGCGTCCTTGATCATGACCGCCTTTGCGATGACGGGAGCCACCTTTATCGGCCTATCTGCAGTGGCACTGATTTCCAAAAAGGATTTCAGCTTCCTCGGTAATTTCCTGCTGGCGGGTGCCATCGTACTGGTACTGGCCATGGTCGTTGGTCTAGTGTTTAACATTGCTGCGCTGTCCCTGATGGTCTCCGCTGGTTTTGTACTGTTCTCATCAGCGGTGATTCTCTATCAGACCAGTGAAATAGTTCATCGCGCTGGAGAAACAAATTACATTCTGGCAACCATCACGCTATACGTATCAATCTACAATCTGTTTATAAGCTTGCTGTCCTTGTTGGGTATCATGAGCAGCGATTAATTTCGCCTTCATGTAATTAGCAGTATAAGCTGAAATTTACAGGCTCCATCTCATGATGGAGCCTGTTTGTTAATAGGGTAGGCTTTCATGCGATATGGGTTGTTAGTGCTTGGTGCGCCCTTTAGCAGTGAGGCGCCGCGTTCAGCGCTTCGTTTTGCTGAGGCACTCTTCAAGGAAGGGCATCAGCTGGAAGGCGTTTTCTTTCATCACGATGGTGTTTTTAATGCATCGACCCAGCTTGGCGACATGCCTCCACACGCTGAGTTATATCAGCAGTGGTGCGCCTTGAACGAAAAGTACGGTGTCACCCTGGATGTATGTGTGTCAGCCGCGATGCAGCGCGGTCTTATCAATCAAGCAGAAGCGACACGTCAGCATCTTGATTGGCACAATGTTGTGGCGCCGTTTGAATTAACCGGTATCGGGCAACTGGTTGATCTGCAAAATCGCTGTGAGCGTTTTATCAGCTTTGCGCCTTAGGAGTAGATGTGGAAACCCAAACTACTATGTTGCCAACTACGCTAATAGTGCTTCGTCATTCGCCACATGATGAGCGTTGGCTGGCAGAGGGGCTTGACGTCGCTCTGGTCGGCGCTGTTTTTGGCCAGGAAGTAAAACTCTTATTTATGGGGCAGGGCATTATGGGTTTAATCCCGGGCCAACATGATGCTCTGGGTAAACCCCTTAGTACCTCAGCCATACTGGAATCATTGGAAATGTACGGTATCAAGGAACTGCTAGTGCCAAGCAGTGACCTGGCAAACCTGAATATTGGCCAGAAAGACTTGATGGCGGGGGTATCTGTTATTGATGACGACCAGCTCAGGGCATGTTTTTCCAATGCCAGTCATATACTGACATTTTGAAGGTGATTGACTGATGACGTTGCACATTCTTAACCAATCTGCGTCCTATCCCGCAGCCTCGCAAGCGCTTAGCGCCATTAATCCTGAGGATCATTTACTCCTGATCGAAGAGGCCGTTACAGCTGCCTTAATCATTGATGATAAGTGGAAATCATTGGTTGGTCAGGTATCTATTTTATACGAAGACCTGTTATCAAGAGGTTTGGCAGATAAAATAGACGATGGTTACCTGAATGGTTTTCAAGTTATAGATACCCAAGAGTTTGTGGCGTTGACAGCACAGCATGGCCAGGTTATTACATGGCATTGAAATATTATACCGTTATCCTATTTCAATAAATAAATTTAAGAATCGCCCCGAGTGCAAACAGAAAGAACCGTTGCGTCTTCATCGCTAACCGATACCAGAGCATGCCCCATCTCACTGTCGAAATAGATGCTGTCTCCTTGTGTCAGATGCAAGGGAGCATAAAACTCGGTATATAGTGAAATTTCTCCGTCAAGCACCATCAAGAACTCTTCGCCATCATGACGAACCCATTGATGGTATTCATCAAAACTGCGTGCCCTGACAACTGTCTTAAATGGAATCATACGCTTCTGAGCCAACTGGTGACCCAATAATTCGTGCTCATATGTGGGTGTTGGATGCAATTTGCCTTTTCCCTTGCGGGTAAGGTCTCGACGCCCTAGCGTATATTTTTCGCGTTTGGGCGGAGTAAAGAGTTGTGGTAGATCAATATCCAGGCCGGAAATCAGCTTCTGAACCACTGTGAAAGTGGGGGATATCTGATCGTTTTCAATCTTGGAAAGAGTAGACCGGGCAAGCCCAGTACGCTGGCTGGTTTCTTCCAGTGTCCAACGGTTAGCCAGGCGTATCTGCTTCAGGCGTTCTCCCAGACGCAGCGGTTCTACGAAAGGTTTGCTACCTGAAGCAATCTTTAATGCCGCATTTTCTTCTGACGTTGCCGACATGGCTCAACACTCAAAGGTCATAAGGTTCAACAATCAGCCACGACTATACCATGAAGACCATCATATTGAGCCAACAGACAGGCTAGGCGTTGGGGGCATCACTGAATGGCATACCCAGTAAGGCTTTCATATGTGCCTCAACGCCGCGTGCCAGGGTATCAGGGTTATAGCCACCTTCGAGGACTGAAACAACGCGATTATTGGCGTAAAGAGTCGCTATTTCCATCGCCATGTGGGTAATCCAGTAAAAGTCTTCATCTTCCAGACACACGTCTGCCATCGGGTCTTCGCGATGGGCATCAAACCCTGAGGAGAGCATTACCAACTCCGGTTTGAAAGCATGTAGGGCCGGTAACCAGTGATTTTCGATGGTGCGTCTGAATTCCTTGCTATCAGTGCCCACTTCCAGTGGGGTATTGACAATATTTTGCCACTCGCTACGCAGATAACGCCAAGGATAGAAGGGGTACTGGAAACTGCTGCATACCAGGATATCGGGGTCATTCTTGAAAATATCGATGGTGCCGTTGCACTGGTGCACATCGAAATCCAGGATAGCAATTCTGCGGGCGCCATATTTTTCTCTGGCATAGGCCGCGCCCACTGCCACATTGTTATAAAAGCAGAAGCCCATGGCATCAGAGGCTTCTGCATGGTGGCCTGGCGGCCTGACAGCGCAGAACACATTATCCGCCTGACGTTTGAAAACCTGATCAACCCCCTTGATGACGGCTCCAGCGGACATTCTGGCCGCTTTCAGGCTGTCGGGGTTCATCATGGTGTCACTGTCGAGCGTCACTATGCCCTGTTCAGGGACACACTTTTCCAACGCCTTGAGGTGGCGCATAGGATGAACACGGGCGAGATCTTCATCGCTGGCTTCCTTGGCATCGCCCTGCATTGTCTGTTGCAGTAGGCCAGATAGCGCGAGACGAGCACTGATAGCCTCCAGACGCTGTGGATTTTCCGGGTGTTCAGGCCCCATGTGATGCAGTGAGCAGTGGGGGTGTGTCAAATAGGCAGTGATCATTCAAGTGCTCCAAAATAGCAGGCTTCACCTTAATCGCGACAAGGTGTCATAGGACAGTGTCAATAAGTCGTAATTGGTCAATTAATCCTGCAGACTGATAGGGTCTGTTGACGTTTCCTCACGGCCGCGACAGAGGCCCTTTTGGTGCAGAGCAAGGCGTGAGGAGCGTGGTTGGGTGGTTCCCAATTAGCGACGAACAACGCAGGGCTGTGCCAAAAGGGCCCTGTCCCTTCGGGTTGCGCGCCAAAGAACGCCATGCGGCGTTGCGCCACTCGGTAAGGGCACTACCATTACCGTCGTGTCGCGCCTTGCCTGACGCCCTTTGGCGCAGCAACGCGGTTCGCGATGAAACGTCAACAGACCCTAAGCTAACAGCACCTATTGAAGCGGGAGAGCCACACGTGAGTACACGCTTTTTACATCACTTCTTTGAGCCGCGCACACTCGCTGTCTTTGGAGCTTCGGAAAAACTTGAATCCCTGGGTGGGCTCGTCCTGCGCAATATTCAGGAGGGTGGTTTCAAGGGCAAGATATGGGCGGTGAATCTGCGCGGATATGCTCAGGTACATGGAGAAGATTGTGTTCGCCACGTCGACGATTTGCCGGAGATTCCTGATCTGGCGGTTGTCTGTTCTCCCATTGAAGGGGTTCCCAAACTGATTCGCCAACTGGGTGATTTTGGCGTCAAGGCAGCGGTTGTGCTGTCCGGTGGGGCTTATCTTGATCGTGAAAAGGGCAACAAGGGCTCCATCCGTGAGCGCATGCTCAAGGCCGCCCGGGTTTCGGGCATACGCCTGCTAGGGCCTGAATGCATGGGCGTTATCGTGCCGGGTAAAAAACTCAATGCCTCCTACGCCAGTCATCCGGTAAAAGCGGGCAGGGTGGCTTATATTGGCCAATCAGGCATGCTGGCCAATGGCATGATTGATTGGGCAGCCGGGCGTGATGTGGGCTTCTCGCACCTGATTACCGTGGGTGACAGTGTGGACGTCCTGCTCCCTGACCTGATTGACTACGTGAATCAGTTTTCGCCCGCCCAGGCGATTCTCTTGCACCTTGAGCGGGTCAATGATGCTCAGCACTTTATGACGGCATTAAGGGATGCCTCCCGTAATCGCCTGGTCGTGGCTATCAAGAGTGGGCGCACCGTAGAGTCAGATATTTCTGGCATGCCGCCCACGCCTGGTATTACCAATCGCGATACGGTCTTCGATGCCGCCTTTGCCCGCGCTGGTGTGGTGCGGGTGGATGATTCCGATGAGCTTATTGATGCGCTGGAAACCTTATCACGCATGAAGCCTTTGAAAGGCGATCGCCTGGCGGTTGTTTCCAATGGTTTAGGGCCGGCCATGCTGGCGATTGATAAGCTGATCAGTGCGGGCGGTAAACTGGCAAAATTCAGCGTTGATACCCAGCACCTGCTGAACGAACGTCACGTGGATATCACCAAGCCGGGTGAAAACCCGGTTGACCTGGGGGGAAATGCCACGCCGCAGCGCTTTGTGGATGCTCTGGAGATTGTAGCCGCTGACCCCAATGTGGATGCGGTGCTGGTGGTGCATGCGCCAACGCGCCTGGCCCCCTCCCTGGAAACAGCTCAGGCGCTGGTGGCTAACCGCAAGAAGTTCCGGCGTAACCTGCTGACCAGTTGGATGGGGCTTAAAGAAGCTTTGAATGCCCGCCATGAATGCAATATCTCGGGAATTCCGACTTATACCTCGCCGGAAAAAGCCGTCAAAGCCTTTATGCACATGGTGGATTATCAGCGCGTGCAGCTATTGTTGCAGGAAATTCCGCCTAGCCTACCATTTACGACCAGCTCGGAAATTCGTGCGGAATGCCGCACCCTGATCAAGCAAGCCAAGGAAGAGGGCCGCCAGACACTCTTTCATTCAGAGGCAGCCAAAGTACTCGAAGCATACGGTATTCCTACGGCTCCGAGTATCTACGTGCATAACCGTGAGGAGGCGCTCGAGGCCGCTGGTAAGCTCAAGGGCCCCAAGGCACTCAAAGTGGTTCATGAAGGTAACTGCCGGCCTTATCGCTACCGCAAGCATCCTCACAAGGTGTCGGCCGGGCTGCTTCAGGATCTGGAAACACCCCAGGAGGTGGCCGATGGGGTCGAGCGGTTGGGCGAAAAAGTTAATGAAAAATTCCCCCAGTATCAGGTGCGCGAGTATTGCCTTCAGCCAATGCAGCGGGGCAAGCACTCCATGCAGATTTGTGCGGGCATTACCCGTGACCCTGTATTTGGCCCCTTGATCGTCTTTGGTATTGGTGGTTACAAGGTCAATATTCTCGCTGACCGCCAGGTGGCATTACCGCCGTTGAACATGAGCCTGGCAGCTGATGTTGTCGGGCGTACCCATGCAGCCTCACTGCTGCGAGAGCACTCAGCAGACCCTCAGCGCGATATTCATCGCCTTTGCCAGCTGCTAGTCAAGTTGTCACAGATGGCGTCGGATCTTACTGAACTCTGCGGATTGGAGATCAACCCCTTACTGCTCAATCGTGATGGCATGATAGCGGTGGATTTTGCTATCGATCTGGGTAGCCCGGCGCGCTTTGCTATCATGCCGTACCCTGAAGAGTTGCGAGAATGGGTAACGCTTAAAAATGGCTGGCAGGTTGAAGTGCGCCCGATTCGTGCTGAAGATGCGCCCTTGATTACCACCTTTCATCGCCAGTTATCCGAGGAAAGCATCCGTTTCCGTTACTTTCATAACAAATCGGATCTTACCAACCGTGATCTTTCAATGCTGTCGCATATCAACTATGACCGTCAGATGGCCTTTATTGCTGAACATCAACTGGAAGATGGCAGTAAGGAAATGCTGGGTGTCGTGAGGGTCTGGAACGATCCGGATAATATCCGTACCGAGTTTTCAGTGATTATTCGCGATGATCTGCAGGGGTTAGGGATTGGCAGCCTGTTGATGAAAAAGATGATTGATTACTGCCGTAACATTGGCACTCTGGAAATGATCGGCAAGATAATGGCCGATAACCATCCTATGCGAGCACTGATGAAGCACTTGGGGTTCAAGATTCGTTATAACATGGAAGAACAGGTCATTGATGCGACCATGCTGCTTAATGAGCCGGAAAGTGAATGGCAGCGCCATCGTCTGGAAAGCCAGCCCGATTGACGCCTGCTTTGAATGTCAAAGGGCGGCCTTTCCACAGGCCGCCCCAGAACTTTTCTGTTGTGAGCTATTGCTTATCAGGGCGCTAGCCTGAAACGGTGCCACTGGCCACCATCACGGCGTTCGTAGCGAATCCGGTCGTGCAATCGGCTGGGCTGGCCCTGCCAGAATTCCAGCATATCCGGTATAACCCGATAGCCTCCCCAATGAATCGGGCGTGGGATTTCCTGACCTTCATAGGCCTGCTCGAAACGGTGCTGGCGTTCTTCAATCCAGTTCCGGCCTGGAATCACAACACTTTGGGTAGCGACCCAGGCACCCAGTTGGCTACCGCGCGGGCGGCTATCGAAATACTCGTCTGACTCATCGGCAGATACCTGCTCAACTCGCCCTTCAATGCGCACCTGACGCGAGAGAGACGGCCACCAGAACGTCAGTGCGGCAAAAGGCACAGCGTTCAGCTCGTTCCCTTTGTGGCTATGGTAGTTGGTAAAAAACACCATGCCGTTTTCATCAAAGTCTTTTAACAGCACAACGCGTGCGTGGGGGCGCCCCTGGTTGTCGACCGTTGCCAGAGTCATGGCATTACCGTCTTGTTCATCATTCTCGATAGCCAGGGTGAACCATTCATCAAACAGTGCAATGGGATCGTCTGGTGTCTGGGCTTCTTCGAGCTGCCCACCTTCATAGTCGCGTCTAATATCGGCGATTTCACGTTTCATCGGGTAACTCCTTGGAGTGTTTTACCTATGTTCGCCGCTCTAAAGAAAAACCTCAAGCGCTCTTTCAGTTATAAGTTGGTACCACCCAGTTGAACCATCAGCATGTAACTGGCGGTACCTAACCCAATGGAAAGCAAGGCGTTGCGTCGCCAAAGATGCAAGGCCGCCACCATTAAACTTGCCATTATCAGGGGTAAGCCATTGGCACTTAAATTGAACGCCAGGTTCGGTGTCAATGGACGCAGGTCACGTAAAGCATAGATAACCAGAATCAGCATCACGGCCGGGGGAAGATAGCGGCCCAAATGGATAATCAAAGGGTGATCTGCCTGCCTGGAAAGGGCCACAAAGGGCACGACTCGAGTGGCAAAGGTGGCTAACGCGCAAACAATAATCAGCTGCCACACAGGATCATTCAGCATTGGGCTCTCCTGCGGGTGTCACGCCGAAAATAGTCAGCCAGTAGCAGCAAACAGGTGCTGGCAATGGCACCTAAGAGCAAGTGGCGGTCAGGCAGCAATAGAAGGGCACCGATACCCGTTACCAAAGCAATGACAAAGGGGCGCGACTGTCGCAAGCGACACGCCTGCTCCAAGGTCAACACAATGAACAGGGCCGTCAGGGCAAATTCAATCCCCTGGCTATCAAACAGCGCCGCGCTGCCCAGCGCGACTCCCATCAGGGAGCCAAGTACCCACCAGGTCTGATTCAGCAGGCTAATACGCAAATCCAGCCCATGGGAAGGCTTGTCTTCGGCAGGTTGGCTGGTCAATAAAGAATAGGTTTCATCGGTCAGCGCAAAAATCAGGTAAGGTTTCATTAAGCCGGCACCCTGAAAACGCTTAAGCAGCGACAGGCCATAGAAAACATGCCGGGAGTTCAGCATCAGGGTAGCGACAGCCACCTCAGTCAAACCCGCGCCTGCAGCTAACAAAGCCAGTGCCAGAAATTGCCCCGCTCCTGCATAAATAAATACGGACATCGCGAGAGCAGCATACCAGCTGATACCTACTTCGATAGCCAGAATGCCAAAGGCAGCCCCAAGCGGTAGATAACCAAACATAACGGGCAAGGTTTGTTGGCTGGCATAGCGCCAGGCCGAACTGATCACATCTGACTCCTTGGTTCATGTTTTAATAATAAAACGAGATGCATTCTATGAGAAAAGGTTAAGAAATGCGAAAATAGTCTTCCTATCATCGCCATTCAAAGGGATCTGAACTATGCAAGCTGTTCACGTGTGGGATGTGCTGGTACGTATTTTTCACTGGGGATTGGTGGTTGCTGTCCTGCTTTCCTTTTACACCATGAAAACCGATGGTGCTCCGTTTCTTTTTCCGATTGAAATCCATGCCCAGGCAGGTTATGTCGTACTTGGTTTATTGACGTTTCGCTGGATATGGGCTTTTTTTGGCACTCATTACGCCCGCTTTCGTGCATTTCTGACCTCACCCAAGACCTCTGCACGTTATGCTCAAAGCCTTATCCAGCGCCAGCCAGCCCCTTATGCCGGGCATAACCCACTCGGCGGCTGGGCGGTGTTGATTCTGATGCTGTCACTTACCTTTCAGGCGATCAGCGGGTTATTTTTAAGCGATGATATTTTTTTCTCAGGCCCACTATATGGCAGCCTGGGTAATGAGTTCAGCAGTGCACTGGTAAGCTGGCACGAACTCAATGCCCAACTACTGATGATTCTGATTGGATTGCATCTTGTCGCTATCGCTGTTCATGCAGTTTTGGGTGAAAGACTTGTTAAGGCAATGTTTACTGGCGTCAAGACATTTACCCAAACACCTGTTGACGCCATCAATACTTCAATCAGGTTACCGGTTATCAGTGCTTTAATGGCTCTTTTGGCCGGCGTAGGCGTCAGCGCTTTCTTTTGGCTTTAGTTCAATCAGCTTTAAGTGACTATTTGACTAAAAAGAGCCAGCACCTGTGTACGGGTACTGGCTCTTGATATGTTTAAGCGCAAAAATGCTGTGATCAATTATCGCGATAATTATCGTGGCAGCCTTTACAGGAGTTTGCGACAGTTGCAAAAGCGCGCCGCGATGATTCGAAGTCGCCTTCCTGGGCAACCTCAGCCAAGGTCGCGGTTTCTTCCATGAAAGTTTCCACGCGTTGCTGAATATCGTCCTGATTATCGGCTATCTTGGCCATGGCATCCGTTTCAACGCCGTGGTTGTCGCCCATATAGGAGCCTTCAACAAAACCTTCCCAAGGCATGCCAGCAACCGCGTTGACTGCCTCGGCGCGCCGTGCGAACTCTTCAGGATCATAATCAATCTTGCCCTGTGCCATCGCCCCCATCGGGCCAAAGTGCCAGGCCATAACGCTGAAAGCTGACTGTCGATACTCAATTGCATCTTCAGGGTCAGCCGCCTGAACCAGGGCGGTAGTAGAGAGAGCTGCTGCCAGCGCAGTGACAATTGTCATTCCTTTCATCAATTGCATTATGATGTTTTCCTTTGCAGTGGTCGTCGTCAGCATCTGTTGATGCTTCAGCATAAGACTAGCAGCAAAATATGTCCTGTTAGTTATATCCTTGTAAATTTTTTGATGGTGATCAGGGTGTCTGTTGTAGCTGACGGCTGCGAAAACGTGCATATCCCATGCAGCCAACAAATAGAGCCAGTGACACCAGTGCTTCAGCGACCCCGCGGAACGCCTGGCTCGGCAAAGTCGCCACCATCACGCCCTGGGTAAAATAGAGCAGGCTAACAAATGACAGCCAGGCATGCCCACGCGGACGACGACCGATAATAGTAGGCAGAAACAATATCAGCGGTAGCACGAAGGCGACAATGGGGCGCCAATTGAACGTATCTCCCTGAAGGAGAAAGCCACGATAAACCGTTAATAGCAAAAGCGTCACAAAGCTTGCCAATACCAGCTGACGCGACCAATAGGTCAGGCGGTCAAGACCATACTGTTCTTCCAATCCATCCAGCCATTCGCGCATCAGTTTGTCTCCTGCAGGGTGTTCAAAGCCAGCGCCAGCTTGGCGATGCGTTTACCTTGGGCATGGCAGAGTCGGCGTTCCTGTTCATCGACCTGTCGGTCGCTACGGGCGCCGGCCACATGCGTCGCGCCATAAGGCGTTCCGCCTGTGGTAGTGCTGAGCAACTCAACTTCGCTATAGGGTAAGCCCGCATACACCATGCCGTGGTGAAGGAGCGGCACAAGCATGGTAAGCAGGGTGCTCTCTTGGCCACCATGCAAACTTGAGGTGGAGGTAAACGCACAGGCCGGTTTATTGATCAGGGTACCGTTTAGCCAAAGATTACTGGTGGTATCTAGAAAATACTTCAGGGGCGCCGCCATATTGCCAAAACGGGTCGGACTACCTAACGCCAGCCCAGCACAGTGGAGCAGGTCATCCAGCTCTGCATAGATGGCACCTTGTTCGGGAATATCCGGTTCAACGGCTTCACAGGTCGTTGAGACTGAGGGCACACAGCGTAGACGTGCCTGAATGCCACTGATGCTTTCAACACCTTCGGCAATGTATCTGGCCATGCTGGCCGTCGCGCCGCTACGTGAGTAATAGAGTACAAGAACATACGGAAGGGGGGCACTCATACGATCAATAGTCTCCGACAATAAGGGGCGCTGGATCATCCAACTGATCCAGTATGGTAGCAGAATCAGCCAGGCGTCGGTAAACCCAGGCGCGAGACCCATCCGCCAAAGTAATTTCCTGGCGGGTATAGCGCACGCCAATGCGCTCATAGCGGTCCAGCCGTCTAAGCTGTTCAGGTGTCACTGTCAGGCGCAAGCCTTCAACATGGGCATTTTCAGCGAAGGAAAGATCCAGGCCGTTTTTACGGTAGTTTTCCAAGCGTGCTGGCCTGGGTTGGCCGTTAGCTCCCATGACCAGCCAGCGGACGGGCGCATAGGTCAGTGTGCCGTAAACAAATACATGGTGTGTCCTCTGCTCAATATCAGCCACATCATCAGGGCGTTCATAAAACCATGGACTCAGCATGGTCAGCCATAACCAGGCCAACACGCCTACAATCCCCAGCAGGGCAATCACCAGCCAACGTCTTTTTCGCTTTGGGTTACTCAACATTATCTACGCTGCTCCCATCAGGTTTATCACACAGGGCTAAATCCCTGTGCCAACACTTTCCTTACTTAATGGGGAAAGTTTTTGTTAGCATAAGGCTTCCACCCGCCGGAGGAATTCAATATGAATCAGCCTATGCGTGATGACATGGATTTCAAGGCTTTAGTTGGCGATGTGCAGCCGCTTGGCCGCACTAACCTGGCCGATACTGGTAAAAAGCGTTCGCAGGCAACAGAAGCTCAGCAGGCTCGGCGTGAAGCGGCCCAGGCCGTGCTGGATGAGCGTAACTTCCTCTCTGATGATTTTGTTGATCTGTTGCCCCCTTTTGACCCCATGGAGTTTCTGCGCGAAGGCGTTCAGCAAGCCGTGGTGGACAAACTCAGGCAGGGTGGCTATCCCGTTCAGGCCCAGCTGCACCTGATTCGACGGCCCCTGGCAGAATGTCGCCGTTTGCTGTTTCCTTTTGTGCATGACGCTTACAGCCACGACCTGCGCTCCGTCATGATTGTGCATGGGCGTGGAAGGGAAATGGACAGCCCGGCGAATGTGCTGCGCTCCTACCTGGCCAAATGGCTCCAGCAGTTTGATGAGGTTCAGGCCTATACTTCCGCGCAATCCTCAGATGGCGGATTAGGCGCCACCTGGGTGATGCTGCGCAAAAGCGAACGCGCAAAAGCCAGTAACCGTGAACGCCAACAGAAACGGCGTGGTTAAAGGCTAAGGTTCAGTTATTGGGAATACCGCAAAGAAGTGATCACAGGGCAGTTTCAACTGCCCTGTGACATAATATCTAAATGTTGAACCAGCTATGCTTGAAATAGCTGTTTACACTGGCTACCTAGATTAACTGCATGCAAGCATTTCCCGCTCGGCAGGCTGGGCTTGGCGTCTTTCAAACATTGCCTGACGCAGCTCGACATCCGGTTGGTAACGCACGCTGATGGCGTTAATGGCGCGCAGTGCGTCTTCAGGATGCTGATCATGGCGCAGCGCCATGGCGGTGAACCCACAGCGGCGCATATAGTCCAGCTGGTCAACCAGAACATCGCCAACGGCACGAATCTCACCCTGGTAGCCGAACCGCTCACGTAGCAGGCGCGCCAGCGTATAGCCTCGGCCATCGGTAAAGGCCGGAAAATCAATCGCAATAGCGCTGGCTCGGTCAAGTTCTGCAGCCAATGCAGGGCCGATCAGGGTGTCGCTGGCCAATAAGGGCGCCAACTCCTCTTCAGTACGATGGGCTTGCCATAAGGCCAAGGGAACGAAAGCAGGGCGTTGCTCGGGCAATGTCTCTTCAGTATAGGAAACACACCAGGCATTGATGTCTGCAAGTTCACCGTTAACGATCAGGTGATCTGCATGTGCCGGGATAACATCCGTTTCACCTGCTTGCGTTGCATGGGCGGCTGAGTGATTACTGGGCATAAACACGCTCCTTGAAGGGTTTCAGGCCAATACGGCGGTAGGTATCCAGAAAGCGCTCATCATCGTGGCGTTCGGCAACATAGACTTCCAATACCTTCTCGACCACAGCAGGCACGTCTTCGCGGAAGAAAGACGGGCCAAGAATCTTGCCAAGCGAGGCGTCGTCGGTTGAATTACCACCAATCGAAATCTGGTAGTACTCTTCGCCTTTTTTATCGACCCCGAGAATCCCGATATGGCCGACATGGTGATGACCACAGGCGTTCATGCAGCCTGAAATATTCAGATCCAGCGGGCCGAGGTCATAGAGGAAGTCCAGATCCTCAAAACGCTCCTGCAGTGCCTGAGCGATGGGGATGGAGACCGCGTTCGCTAGGCCACAATAGTCACCGCCTGGGCAGCAGATGATATCGTTGAGGGTGCCTACCGTGGGGTTGGCCATTCCGAGGGCGTCAAGTTCCTGCCAGAGGGCTTGCAGTTCATCCACGGGAACATCCGACAGCACCAGGTTCTGTTCGTGGGTCACTCGCACTTCACCAAAGCTGTAACGGTCGGCCAGATCCGCCACGGCGTCCATCTGGTCAGCCGTCACGTCACCTGGGGCATGTTCGCGACGCTTGAGAGAGAGGGTCACCGCTTTATAGCCTGGCACCTTATGCTCAGTGACGTTATTGGTCACAAAGCGGGCAAAAGCACGGTTTTCGCTGCGCAGCTGTTCATATTCCTGAAGAGCGCTTTCAGCAACGGCGCGCCTTTCCGGGTCGGGGAAATGCGCTTTGGCAGCGTCAACCGCGGGTTTATTGAGGGTTTGCGGCCCATCCTTGAGATGCATCCACTCTTCTTCTGCCCTACGACGGAATTCCTCAATGCCGAGTGCCTTGACCAGAATCTTGATACGCGCCTTGAACTTGTTATCACGCCGACCAAACTGGTTGTACACGCGCACACAGGCTTCCAGGTAGGTCAACAGATGCTGCCAGGGCAGATCCTCCCGTACCACGTCGCCAATCATGGGAGTGCGCCCAAGGCCACCACCCGCCAGCACTTTTATGCGCAGCTCGCCCTCGGCATTGCGCCAGAAACGCAGGCCAATATCGTGTACCTGAATGGCGGCACGATCTTCGGATGCGCCGCTGACGGCAATCTTGAACTTGCGCGGCAGATAGGCAAACTCAGGGTGCAAGGTTGACCACTGGCGAATCAGTTCACACCAGGGGCGTGGGTCTTCTACCTCGTCGCCGGCAATCCCTGCGAACTGGTCGCTGGTGGTATTACGGATACAGTTGCCGCTGGTCTGAATGGCATGCATCTGCACCTTGGCCAGATCTGCCAGGATATCGGGAATATCCTCCAGCGCTGGCCAGTTAAGCTGCAGGTTCTGGCGGGTGGTAAAGTGGCCGTAACCTCGGTCATAGCGTCGGGTAATTGCCGCCAGGGCGCGCAGTTGGTATCCCGCCAACATTCCATAAGGGATGGCGATCCGCAACATGGGGGCATGTTTTTGAATATACAGGCCGTTTTGCAGGCGTAGCGGGCGAAATTCTTCTTCTCCCAGCCGGCCGGTTTGATAGCGATTCATTTGATCGCGGAATTGGGCAACGCGTTCGTCAACCAGGGTCTGGTCGTGAATATCGTAACGGTACATAAATGGCTGAACCCTGCTGAATGCACATTAAGGCTGTGCAGGTGTCATTGGCATGGCGTTGAGAAAGTTTTCAACGCCATGCGTGGTTCATGACACTCTAACAAGGGCTATATATACTTCAAAGTAATATATAATTATTTTTTTATTACTTTATTGTTTATCAGGGCGATGTCTTCGCAATGATTGACGATCTCTCACGCCACGGGTGCCTTTTCTTCGGCAGGCTCATAGGAAAGCACCGGTGATAGCCAACGTTCCAGGTCGGAGAGTGGCATGCCCTTACGCTGCGCCAGCACCTCTACCTGATCGCGGGTAATCTTGCCGGTCGAAAAATATTTCGATTGCGGATGCGAGAAATACCAGCCGGATACCGCAGCGGCGGGCCACATGGCGAAGTTTTCCGTCAGCTCAAGGCCGGTATGGCGAGGCGCATCAAGCAGTTCGAAAAGGGCCGTTTTCTCAGTATGATCCGGGCAGGCAGGATAGCCGGGGGCAGGGCGGATGCCCTGATATTTCTCGGCAATCAGTGCCTCATTATCCAGTGACTCTTCAGGCACATAGCCCCAGAATTCCTTGCGCACCCGTTCATGCAGGCGTTCGGCAAAGGCTTCCGCCAGGCGGTCGGTCAATGCCTGCACCATGATAGCGTTATAGTCATCGCCGGCTGCTTCATAGGCTTTAGTAAGTGCCTGTACGCCGTGGCCGGTCGTCGCTGCAAAGCCACCGATCCAGTCTGGGGTGCCTGTCTCTTTCGGAGCAATAAAGTCAGCCAGGCTATAGCACAGGCCATCGCGGCCCTTGGTGGTCTGCTGACGAATATGATGCAAGCGCTTGATGACGTCCTGGCGGTTCTCGTCGCGATAAACTTCGATCACGTCATCGTCAACGCTGTTGGCTGGCCAGAAGCCTACCACGCCCTGAGCCTTGATCAGATTTTCATCGATCAGCTTCTTGAGCATTGCCTGGGCATCACTGAACAGGTTACGTGCCGCTTCCCCTACGACGTTATCATCCAGGATTTTCGGGTATTTACCCGCCAGCTGCCAGCTCATGAAAAACGGTGTCCAGTCAATCCGTTCGACCAACTCTGCAAGGTTGTATTCATCAAATACCTTGATGCCGGTAAACCCTGGAACAGGCGGGGTGTAGGTCGTCCAGTCCGTGCGGAAACGCCGTTTACACGCTTGTTCGTAACTCAGATCCGCCGCTTTCGGGCGACGCTTGGCATTACGTTCACGCACCTTTTCATATTCGCTACGGATCTCAACCACATAGTTGTGTTTAAGCGAGTCTGTCAGCAGGCGCCCGGCCACCCCAACGGCGCGGGACGCGTCGGTGACGTAGATCACCGGGTGTTCATACTGAGGTTCGATCTTGACAGCGGTGTGCGCTTTTGACGTCGTAGCGCCACCGATTAGTAGCGGCAAGTTCATCTTGCGTCGCTGCATTTCCTTGGCGACGTGAACCATTTCATCCAGAGAAGGAGTAATCAGTCCGGAAAGGCCGATAATATCGGCGTTATGCTCTTCGGCGGCCTGCAGGATTTTCTCTGCGGGCACCATCACACCCAGATCAATGACCTCGTAGTTATTACATTGCAGCACGACGCCGACAATATTCTTGCCAATGTCATGCACGTCGCCCTTGACGGTCGCCATGACGATCTTGCCTTTGGCCTTGGTAGCCTCAGTCTTTTCCGCTTCGATATAGGGGATCAGGTAGGCAACCGCCTGTTTCATTACCCGCGCGGACTTGACCACCTGAGGCAAAAACATCTTGCCGTCACCAAACAGGTCGCCGACCACATTCATGCCATCCATCAGCGGGCCTTCAATCACCTCAATGGGGCGTTCGGCCTGGGCTCTGGCCTCTTCGGTGTCGTCCTCGATATAGGCGGTAACCCCTTTAACCAAGGCGTGCTCAATGCGCTTGTTGACGGGCCACTCGCGCCATTCAAGGTCTTCCTTGCGGGCGTTGCCGCTGCCATCACCTTTGAACTGGTCGGCAATCTCAAGCAGGCGCTCGGTCCCGTCGTCGCGGCGGTTAAGCACCACATCTTCGACGGCGTCGCGCAGTTCACCGGGGAGGTCGTCATAGACCGCCAGCTGGCCGGCATTGACGATTCCCATCGACAGTCCGGCGCGAATGGCGTGATAGAGAAAGACGGAGTGTATCGCCTCGCGAACGGCATTATTGCCCCGGAACGAGAACGACACATTGGAGACGCCGCCGGACACCATGGCGTAGGGCAGGTGCTCACGGATCCAGCGGGTTGCCTCGATAAAGTCAACGGCGTAATTGTTATGCTCTTCAATACCGGTGGCAATGGCAAAGATATTGGGGTCAAAGATGATGTCTTCCGGCGGAAAGCCGATATCATCGACCAGCACGCGATAGGCGCGTTCACAGATTTCAGTCTTGCGTGCAAACGTATCCGCCTGGCCCTGTTCATCAAACGCCATCACTACGATAGCAGCCCCATAGCGGCGGCATTTGGTGGCCTGTTCACGAAAGGCGGCTTCTCCTTCCTTAAGGGAAATCGAGTTAACCACTGCCTTGCCCTGAACACATTGCAGACCCGCTTCGATAATCTCCCACTTGGAAGAGTCGATCATGATGGGCACGCGGGCGATATCCGGCTCACCGGCAATCAGGTTCAGAAAGCGCACCATGGCATCCTGGGATTCGAGCATCCCCTCATCCATGTTGATATCAATCACCTGGGCACCGCTTTCAACCTGTTCCAGCGCCACCTCCAGAGCGGTGGTGTAATCTTCCTCAACGATCAGCCGCTTGAAACGCGCCGAACCGGTCACATTGGTGCGCTCACCCACGTTAACGAACAGGGAATCGGAAGCGATACTGAAAGGCTCAAGCCCCGACAAACGGCAGGCCGCCGGGCGCTTGGGCACCTGGCGTGGTTTGACGCCGGATACCGCCTCAGCCACCGCCCGGATATGCTCCGGGGTGGATCCACAGCAGCCGCCAATAATGTTCACCAGGCCACTGCTGGCAAATTCGCCGACAATGCTGGCCATTTCTTCTGGCGTCTGGTCATACTCGCCAAATTCGTTGGGCAGGCCAGCATTGGGGTGGGCCGAGACAAAGGTGTCTGCCTTGGTCGCCAGCTCTTCCAGATAAGGGCGCAGCTCTTCAGCACCGAGCGCGCAATTAAGGCCAATAGACAGCGGTCGGGCATGCCTGACCGAGTTCCAGAAGGCCTCTGTGGTCTGCCCGGAAAGAGTACGGCCCGAGGCATCGGTAATCGTGCCGGATATCATCACCGGCAGACGCTCACCACGCTGATCAAACAGCTCCTCAAGGGCGTAGATGGCCGCCTTGGCATTCAGGGTATCGAAAATGGTTTCGATCAGAATCAGATCGGCCCCACCTTCGATCAGAGCAGTAGCGGCTTCAATATAGTTTGTACACAGCTCATTGAAGGTAACGTTGCGCTTTGCCGGGTCGTTAACATCCGGCGACAGTGAGGCGGTACGCGACGTTGGCCCGAGCACGCCGGCAACGTAACGTGGCTGACCGGTTTCCTGAGCCACTGCATCGCAAACTTCTCGGGCAATGCGGGCGGATTCACGGTTGATCTCGACCACCAGATCTTCCATGCCATAATCTGATTGCGATAGCCGTGTGCTGTTAAAAGTATTGGTCTCGATGATATCTGCACCGGATTCCAGATAGGCACGGTGAATACGTGCCACCACATCCGGGCAGGTAAGCGCCAGCAGATCATTATTGCCTTTGAGATCAGAGGGCCAATCCTGGAAACGCTCACCACGGAACTCCGCTTCACTTAATTCGGCGTTCTGCAGCATGGTGCCCATGCCGCCATCAAGGATCAGAATACGTTGAGAAAGGCGTTCGTTTAAAGTCGCAGTCAAGGCACTAGCAGACATGGCAGGAATAAGTCTCCAGCATCACCATCATCAAAAGGATGGTAAAATTTTAATAATTAGCAAAAGTGTAAACATGATACTACCAGAGCGCGGCGCCTGACACAGTATCCATAGTATAAAGCCTACTAAAATACTCGGGATTGTGTCAGCGGTGAGTTTTGCTTACCATAGAGAAAAATCTGATGTGAAAGTGGTTTTCGCCACCGCCACGAGAGGAATAGACCCCCATGAGTACGACCGAAACAGAACTCCAAGGTATTGAAATCACCGACAGCGCACAGGAATATCTGGCCGAACTGCTTGAAAAGCAGAACGTTGAAGGCATTGCCGTGCGTATCTTTATCACTCAGCCAGGGACGCCCTATGCAGAAACCTGCCTGGCCTACTGCCGTCCGGGGGAAGAAGAGCCCACCGACGAAAAGCTTGAGCTTGAGAAGATCAATGCCTTTCTGGACAAGAACAGCTTGGCATTTCTGGAAGAAGCGGTTGTCGATTTCAACGCCGACCGCATGGGTGGCCAGCTGACCATCAAGGCACCCAATGCCAAGATGCCCAAGGTCAACGCCGATAGCCCGTTGGAAGATCGCATCAACTATACCCTATACAGCGAGATCAACCCTGGCCTTGCTGCTCATGGTGGCGAAATCAAGCTGATTGAGCTGACCGGTGATAATGTGGCGGTTCTGGCCTTTGGCGGCGGTTGCCAAGGGTGCGCTGCGGTGGATTTGACCCTGAAGGATGGCGTGGAAAAAACCCTGATGGAACGCATCCCTGAATTGGCGGGTATCCGCGATGTGACCGACCATACCGACACCACCAACGCCTATTACCGTTAGGCGTCACGCCAGCCGCTATGGGCTGAGCCAATAGTTCAAAAGTTCAAATCTAGTTCAAATCAGGCGCCTGCTTTTAAAAGCTTGGCGCCTTTTTTATGACTTTGATGGCTCATTATTGACTGTCTGTTCGGATGATTCCTCAGCATCCTGCGGCTTGCCGTCACCGCTCAGGCGGGTGGGCAGTGTCGACATCTGGCGCTGTAACGCCTGCACGCTATGCATAATGTCCTTCTGCCACTGGTCATCCTGCTGCTTGAGCGCCGCAGTATACTGCTGCTGCCAACGCTCTTGTTCCTGCCGGGCCGATTCCAGTTGAGTCTGATGTTGCGCTAGCTGGTGTTGCAACTGCTCGTTCAGGCGTGATTTTTCTTCCAGCGATTGCTCCGTCAGCGCCAGCCTGGATGCTAACTCCTGGCGCGCCTGCTGCTCGTCTTTTAAAGAGGACTGAAGCTTTACGAGACGTTCTTCCTGCTGCTGTAACTTTTTATTCAGGGCTTTTTGTTCAGTGGCACGCTCTTGGCGTGTGTTATCCAGCAGGCCCATCAGTCTGGCTTCAGTGGTTTCATTACGCTGCTGTTCCTGCTTTAGCTGTTGTTCCAGGCGTTGCTCTTGTTGGTGCATCTCTGCCTGATGGCGATCTGTGCTGTCCTGCAGTTGCTGGTGTACGTCATTGAGCTGTTTCACCGCCTGATCATGGGCACTGGCATGGCGCTGGGATTCCACTTCCCAGTGCTGGGCATGGGCCTGAGCTTGGGCCAGCGCCGCGGTGGCCTTGCTTAGCTGTTCCTCGATATGGCGTAAATGCGCCGTCAGCGCATTTTCCCGCTGTTCAGCATTCGCCGCTTTCTGCTTTTCCTGCTCAACGGTCTGCTGTGCATCAGCCACCTTCCTGTCAGCTTCTTCCCGGTAATGCAAAAGCCCCTGGTGGGCGGCTTCCTGTGCCTGACGCCATAGTTCTGAAGCTGTCGTTACCACCACTTCAGGCACGCCTTTAGGCGGAGGGACATCCTTGTTCTGTTCGCGTTCGTGACGCCAGTGGCGGAAATGCTCGCTGATGGTGGTAAAGCTGCCGGTGCCCAATACATCGCGGATACGCTGCACGCTGGGGGTGTCGCCCCGGGTCAGAAGTTCATCGATTGCCTGTTGTACGTCACTGTACTGGATGCCATTGCGCGCCATTCGTTGCTCCTGAGGCAGCTGGATTTAGCCGTGATTATAACGGATTTTTGCTAGCGATGGTGCACAAATAGCGTAAATTACATATTACGTATTATGTAATAATATTTATTTTAAAAAGATAAATTCAAGATTACCCTTCTTATCTTGAATTTATTCAGCAGTAATGGCACTGTCCGTAATGTATGGTTCATAGGTGTGATAGAGATCTTCAGGTTATCAAAACACCAGCATTCAAAGGGGCAGGGCGTGGATACAGGGTTGGAATCTCAAGGTGCTGTCAGTTTCAGTAAAAACAATGCGTTACGCACCGAATGGTTGCCTGGCAAGCCGCACCGTCACGCGGCTTTGCGTATCAAGGCCCGCAGCGACGTCGATGCTGTCACCCACTGGTTAAGTGAATATACTGCCAGCCCGCAAACCTGGCGCGCCTACCAGCGCGAAGCGGAACGTTTGCTGTTATGGCTTGCCCCGCAACAGCTGAGCCTGAATGATGTTGATCGTGCAGTGCTTCAGGCGTTTGAGGCCTTTCTGGCAGACCCGCAGCCAAGTACGTTATGGGTTGGGCCTTCAAAACCCAGGCAGCACCCAGAGTGGCGACCTTTTCGCGGCCCGTTGTCAGCCTCCAGCCGCCGCCAGAGCCTGGTTATACTGCAAGGTATGTTCAGTTGGCTGGTAGAAGCTGGCTGGGTGAGCCACAACCCGTTTCGCTTGATGCGCGATAAATCCCGGCGCCTGAACAATCAGGCGCCGAGGATTGAGCGCTATCTGGAAAAAAGCCTGTGGGATTGGCTGTGGATGTGGTTACAGCGGGAGGTAGACGGCCACTCGCGCGTTCAATTTGAGCAGGCGCGCCGCCGGATCATCTTCGCCTTTGCCTATCTGCTGGCCCCGCGCATCAGCGAAATGGCCGCGGCAAACATGGGCGATATCTACCAAAGGGAAGGGCGCTGGTGGTGGGAGGTGACCGGCAAGGGCGCCAAACTGGCCCAGGTGCCAGTTCCGGATGATTTCATGCGCCACCTGGCACAATGGAGAGAAGCACTGGGGTTGACGCCCCAGCCGCTATTCCAGGAAGACACCCCCTTGTTGCGCTCACTGAATGGCCAGCGCAGCATCAGCGATAATCAGCTCTATCGTCTGATCCGCGCCACCTTTCAGCAAGCGGCGGATGCGCTGGAACAGGAGGGCGGCGGCAAGGCCCAGATAGAGGCATTACGCCATGCCACGCCTCACTGGCTGCGTCATACGGCAATTACCCACCAGGCCCAGGCCGGTATCAGTTTGCGCTACCTGGCTGAAAGTGCCCGCCATGCGCGGCTGGAAACCACTTCCCGATATTTACACAACGAAGACGAGCAGTGGCACCATGAACAACAGCGCCACCGTTTACACTCAACATCGCCCGAGTTAGGCGATACGCGTTATAATCTCCCCAAGTTCACAAAGTCGTTTATAAAGCATCCAACTGACACGAGTAGAGAGCTATCATGAGTACTGAGCAAGCCCAGCAAGAGTTAGTTGAAGAGTTCGAGATATTTGATAACTGGATGGATCGTTATCAATACATTATTGATATGGGCAAGCAGCTGCCTGAATTTCCAGACACATTGAAAACAGAGGAAAACAAGATTCAGGGCTGTCAATCCAATGTCTGGATGATCCATGAACAGCAGGGCGACAAGCTGACCTTCAAGGCGACGTCCGATGCTGCGATTGTCTCTGGGCTAATTGCCGTATTGCTGCGTATCTATAGCGAACGCAGCGCGGATGACATTCAGAATACGCCGCCCCACTTCATGGCGGATCTGGGGCTAGACAAGCATCTGTCGCCGACCCGCAGTAATGGCCTGAATGCCATGCTGGAACGTATTTATAGCGTTGCTAAACAGTCAAGCTAAGGCGCTTTCCTGTCTGAAGCCTCTTGATGGTTATCCGCGCAATTATCTTCCCGGCGTAGTTCTTCACTGCATAGTTCTTCACTGCATAGTTCTTCGCTGCGCCCACCGGGCACAGGATCCATGCCGCCGGGGTTACCCGGATGGCATTTGATGATACGCCGGATCGCCATCCATCCGCCCTTGAACGGGCCATGTACTTGTAGCGCTTCTATAGTGTAGGACGAGCAGCTCGGCCAGAACCGGCAGCGCGGCCCAAGCAGCGGGCTGATCACCAGCTGGTAAAGGCGGATCAGCCCAACCAGCAATAGCACCAAGGCGCGTTTTAGCCCCTTAGTGACTGCACGCCATACTCTCGGTAGTGAGAACTCAAGCCTTGCCATACAGCTCAGCGGGGTCGATAAGCGGCTGGGCATTAATTTCCACCCTGTTATCAGCAAGCTCAATATAGAAACAGCTGCGTCGCCCCGAGTGGCAGGCAGGGCCGGTTTGATCCACCTGAACCAGCAGGGTGTCACCATCACAGTCCAGCGCCGCTGATTTCAAGCGCTGCTGCTGACCGGAAGATTCCCCCTTACGCCATAGCTTCCCGCGTGAACGCGAATAATAGCAAACCCGCCCGGTACGCAGCGTTTCATCCAGCGCTGCTCGGTTCATCCAGGCCATCATCAATACTTCACCGCTATCAAACTGCTGGGCAATAGCGGGAATCAGGCCCTGCTCGTTGAACTTAATGGCATCCAGCAGAGTATTCAGGTCAGGCAGGTCAATGGCTGGTTCGGTCGGCTCTAGCTGTTTGAACAGGGTCGACATAAGACTCTCTTAAAATAATGATGATAGCGAAAGTGCGGGGCTGCCGATATTGGATTGATTTATTCAGCCGCTGGCTGGCAGCGAGCACACAGGCCTTGCAGTTCTATGGTCTGGCGCTCTACCTTGAAACCCTTATCATCCGCCTTGGCCGCCAGTTGCGCCCCGATATCGTCAAGATGCAGCTCTTCCACGTAGCCGCAAACGCGGCAGATCAAAAGCTGAAAACCGTGGGTATGCTCAGGGCAGGCGCAGGCCACATAGGCATTCTGCGATTCAATGCGATGCACCAGGCCCTGTTCTATCAGAAAATCCAGCGCACGATAAACCGTTGGCGGACGGGCGGCCGCATGCTCAGTCGAGAGCTGATCGAGCAGATCATAGGCTTTCAGACCGCCACCGCTGTGGGCTATCAATTCCAGCACTTTACGGCGTATAGGGGTGAAGCGTACGCCACGTGACTGGCATTGGTTAGCAGCTTGCTGGATCAAGGCAGTAGTCTGAGGCATGCAACGACTCTAGGTGGCTAAATAAAAAAATCAAAATCAGTTTACGTGTTTACGCCCAGCGTGTCAGTGCTGCTGACGAGCTCGCTGCGCCGCGCAAAGTGGTGCTGGGCAAAAGCGACTCTGGCCTGAGGCTCCACGCCTTCCGGTTGACGTTCGATCAGACCCAGGCGCGGTCGCAAACCTTCCCCGTTGGTCATCTGAATCGCCAGCCCCGGGCGCGCATTCAGTTCCAGCAGCATAGGGCCATGATCACGATCAAGTACCATATCGGTGCCCAGATAACCCAAACCTGTCATTTCATAGCAGCTGGCCGCCAGGTTGAGCAGGGTTTGCCAATGCGGCACCTTAAGCCCGGCCAGATCATGATCCGTATCCGGGTGGCGCTGACAAGGACGGTCAAACTGCACGCCGCGCAGTGCATATCCGCTGGCAATGTCCAGCCCGACACCGACCGCCCCCTGGTGCAGGTTGGCCTTGCCATCTGATGCGGCGGTTGAAAGGCGCATCATGGCCATTACCGGGTAGCCTTTGAAAATGATCACACGAATATCCGGCACGCCTTCATAGGTGTAGGCCAGCAGGCTCTCGTCGAAATTGATCAGGGTTTCGATGACGGCAACATCCGGTGAACCGCCCAGAGAGTAAAGGCCAGAAAGTATATTCGATACGTGGCGCTCTATATCAACCAGCGATAGCCGGGCGCCGCTAGGCTTGATAAATGCCTGGCCGTCACACTGTTCGATCACCAGAATGCCTTTGCCTCCGCTACCCTTGGCCGGTTTGACGACAAAGCCCCTGTGCCCTTGCAAGATGGCTCCCAGCCGCTTGATACCGAACTGGGTTTCCACCGTGCCAATTAAAGCCGGTGAGGTGACGCCATGGGACTGGGCAAGCAGTTTGGTCTTGAGTTTGTCATCCACCAGCGGATAGAGACGACGGTTATTGTAGCGGCCGATATAGCGGATATTACGCCGATTCATGCCGATAATGCCTTTATCACGCAGGCGTGAAGGCGATGTCCACTGCAGCGTCAGCTGATTCAAAATCCCCATCACGAGGGCTCATCATCGGTGATAGGCTTGAAACGCCGCAGTTCAAGCAGGCGGTAACCGGTATAGTTCCCCAGCAACAGGATCAGCGCCATCAAGATTAACTGGACGCCCAAAAAGTTAAAAGTAATGTGGCGTACGATAGGATTGTTCATCGCCAGAAAGGCCAAAACAGCGGTAATCAGGCTGCCGCCCCCTTGAATCAGCACCTGCTTGGGGCCTTCCTCTTCCCACAGGATCGACATGCGCTCTATTGTCCAGGCCAGGATGATCATCGGGAAAAAGGTAATCGTAAGCCCCGCATTAAGCCCCATCCGGTAGGCGACAACCGAAAAGATCGAGATAATCGCTATCACTGTAATAATCACCGCTGAAACCCTGGCGACCAACAGCAGGTTGAGATAGGACAGGTAGTTACGGATCACTAGGCCCACTGCAACAATTAGCAAAAAGCCAATTAGCCCGGTCAGAAGCGTGGTCTGGATAAAGGCCAGCGCAATCAGCACAGGCATGAAGGTACCGGATGTCTTGATGCCTACCAGTACACGCAGGAAAACCACCATCAGCGCGCCAATCGGAATCAGTAGGATTGTCTGAAACAGCGCCTGTTCCTCAAGCGGCAGGCTGTGAATTGAAAAGTTGAGCAGGGTGTCTTCAGAGAGATGGTTGCGCACCGCCGCAGAAGCAGGCTGGGAGTGGGTCAACATGGAAAAGGTCACCCGCGAATTCGTTCCGCCCAATACTTCCAGTACGGCTTGGCCGCCTGTTTCCCATAACAATAAATTGTCAGGTTTTCCCTGTTCGCCGGTTTCCGGGTCAAATAACCACCATTGTTTATCGTTTTCGCTGTAGACCTGAATCCAGTCGGTCAATGTCTGGCGGCGTCGGCCGTCTTCAAGCAACAGGCCACTGATGGTGCGCGCTTTGACATCAGCCTGACCCAGTAGCCTTACGATCAGTTCGCCGGGCTCAAACTGGGTCAGCAGCAACCGAGCGTTTTCACCTTGCTGCTCGCCATTCACATCGCGGATTAATTCCCGTGCAAACGACGCATTATTGGCACTGCGTGACCAGGCGCGTTCAATGACTTCACTGGCAGCCGTGTCATAGGGGCGTTCCCAAACTGTTGCAGTAGGGAGCTCTGGTGGTAATTGCTGAGGCGCACGCGCATCCGGTGATATCAGTATCTGGGCTGAATAATACAGCTGCTGGGAGCCACTGGCCTGGCGAATCGACCATTGTGCCCGGCGGCCCAACTCATTGACCTGGTAGGCGAGCCCATAACCGGACGACGCGGTATTTTCAGTCAGTATCCGAAACCCTTGCTGATGGGAAGGCAGCGCAAAGTTGACTTCAACCGGCCCATTCTGGGCGTTGAAGTTGATCATGGCTTCAACCTCCCAGACTTCTTGCTGTTTGCCAGGCAACCAGGGGATTTCAAACTGCAAATGGCGCTGTACACTCATGGCGATGCCGGCGACCAATAAAAGCCCAACGATAAAATAGAAGGGGAGACGTGACATCTTGCTTCCTTGGTTAGGTAGCCAATCAGAACATTAGGCGGTTACTCGTCGCTCATATCCGTGTCTGATGACTGATCATTGACCGCTTGTTCAGAGGGAGCGCCGCCAGAAAATTCTGGCCGCTCATGCAGGTAGCTCTCGGCCACATCAATAAGCGCAATATCAAGCAAAAAGCGCCTGCCCAGCAGTACAGGGAAATTGAGGTGAGTACGGTCGTTGAGGGTAAATTCGGCATGCTGACGAATCGGCCCCAAGGTGATCAGTAGTGAAATTACTGGGCGCGAATCTTCACCTGTCGCCTGTAACACCTTGACCCGACGTTCAACCGGGGCTTCAAACCATTTATCCTTAACACTCTCTACGACGACATCATCGTCATTAAGTGCCAATTTGAAACGTACCCAATCCTCGCCGTCACGTTCGAAAGGGGTGATTTCCCTGGCAGAAAGCGATGCCGTATTGGCACCAGAATCAATACGCGCTTTAAGGTAGGTGCCTAAATGAGGCAAACCGATCCATTCACTGCGGCCCACCAGGGTTTTGTCGCCACTGGGTGAATTCTCTTGGCTGCATGCTTCGCCGACGCTTACTTGTTGAGCGCCCGACGCAATTATTTGAGGCGCCGCCAACGCCAGATCATCCACTTTATCGTTGAGTCGTCTTAGCAAGCTGCCAATTTCACGCACATCAGCCGTCATGCGCTGCGCCTGGCGCTGCTGATTATCTAACAGCGTGGAGGTATCACATTGCGATTGAAGGGATAACGCTAATTCATCAATCCGCCGATCAAACGCTTCTGTGCTCAGCGGCTTGGGCGCGTCGTCCTGAGGTTGCTCAGGTATAAAAGCGGCACACCCGGTTAGCAGGGCGGCTAGCAGGGTTCCCAGCAAGAGGCTGGGGGCACGTCTGTTGATGGAGGTAGGCAAGACGGCCATCCATGAACAACCTTTGCGCATAGTAGACGATATCCTTGATCAACGAAGAAGGAATGATAAGGAGTTGATGGCAAGCTTGTCCAACGCCATCATGATTATATTATGAACAAGTGGTAGATCACACTATCTTATTTAACATAATATACATTATGCGAACTAATGGGTGATCCATTTATAAGCATCACTCAGGTAAAGCATTGCTCGACAACTCCTGTACAATGTATGGTTTTGAAACATCTAACCTTGGCTGTCATCAGGAGAACCCCATGGCCCAGTTAAACCGTTTTTGGCGTTGGAACGTGTTGGCGCTGGCAATCGTGCTGTTAACCGGTTGCTCCAGTGTTGATATCGAACAATATGCAGAAAACACGCCCACCCTGGATATCGCCGACTACTTTGAAGGCGACACCCGCGCCTGGGGAATCGTACAGGACTATAGCGGTGAAATTCAGCGCCAATTCACCGTTGATATCCAAGGGACTTACGATGGCGATACCCTGGTGCTGGATGAAGCCTTTGTGTTTGCCAACGGTGAAACCGATCGACGGGTATGGACATTCGAACGGATTGACGAGCACACCTGGAATGGCTCAGCCAATGATGTAGAAGGCAACGTAGAAGCTAAGCAATACGGTAATGCCTTTCACATGCGCTACCCATTGGATATCGAAGTCAGTGGTCGAACGCTGACCTTCACCATGGATGACTGGATGTACCTGCAACCCGATGGAAAACTGATCAACCGCACTGCCATGCGTAAATTTGGTCTGACGCTGGGTGAAATCACTCTGGTATTTGAAAAGCGCTAAAAAAGATAAGCCCGCCAGTATCGACAGGCGGGCTTATTTATCAGATAGCTACTCTATTTCACTCATCGGCGGGTGCATAGGAGCCATCTTCACGGTGTACTTCAGTGCCGGTAATCGGCGGCGTGAAAACGCAGGCCAGATGCATGGTCTTGTGGGCCCGCAGCAGATGCTCGTCATGCTGATCAAGGACGTAGATATCGCCCGGCTTGATTGGCCAGATCTTGCCGTCTGCCAGCGTTTCGACTTCCCCTTCTCCTTCAATGCAATACACAGATTCAAAATGATGTTTGTAGTGGATATGCGTTTCAGTGCCTTCGTAGATACGCGTGATGTGGAAGGAAAAATCACCACCATCAGCGGCTAACACCAGGCGCGTGCTATCCCAGTTGCCATTTTCAGCTTTGACAAGACGATCTGTCTGGCGCGCTTCTTCAATATTGCGAACGATCATAATAGTTTCCTTATCGGTGTAGCCATTGATAGCGTCAATAGAATAGTACGTTAACGAACTCTAACCCGTAATGGTTTCTGTCTGGAAAGGGCCAATCCTGACCAGATTCTCAGGGTCGTGCTCGCCCCCGAGCTGTTCGGTAGAAAAATACTCACGGCTGTTCAACGGTGCATGCCAGCGTGCTGCAAGCCGACGAAATAGCCCCCATGAAGCCTGATTGTCTGGTGTGATGGTAGTCTCAAGGTGATGAACGTCCTGAAGCTCAGGGCGTGTCATGATGGCTTCAACCAGACGACGGGCCAAGCCCGTGCCGCGCGCCTTCTCCCCCACAGCCACCTGCCAGAGGAAATACGTATCCGGGGCATTATCCTTGACGTACCCGGAGACAAAACCAACCACTTCGCGTTCCTCGTTGATGGCCACGGCACAGGTATCACGGAACTGCGTAGCCAATAGCAGATAGGCATAGGCAGAATTGACATCCAGTGGCGGACAGGACTTGATTAACTCGTATACTCCCCAGCCGTCGTCAGCATTTGGCTTGCGAATAAACAAGGGCGTCTCTGCATGCCCCACCACAGCATCCGCAACAGTGGGACGAATCAGGTCAGCAGAGGGTGTAAAAGGCGGTATCGGCGTTGTCATGGTTATGCTTCGCTTCTGCGATTTTGTTAAGTGCTACGCTGTTTGTTTAGTAGCTTGAACGATAATTACCCTAGTCGATCAGAGTCTATTAATCACTATATTAAAAACTATGTATAAATACTATAACGGTTAATTATGACCACATCAAACAATCAGGCAGTTGATGTGGCCAAGCCATAACGAAAAATTATAAAAAGCGCCTAAAACCTCTATCAGTAGCTAACTAGAGTAGCTAACTAGCAACCGTTAGCGACGGGTTACGCTGCGCATAGTGACAAATTCTTCAGCACCTGTCGGGTGAATGCCAACGGTGCGATCAAAGTCAGCCTTGGTAAGGCCAGCCCTGACCGCAATCGCTATGCCCTGGATAATTTCTCCCGCATCGTCTCCTACCATATGCGCACCGAGCACCACGTCTGTTGCATCATCAACAATCAGCTTCATCAAGGTGCGTTCCTGGCTACCTGACAAGGTGTGCTTCATGGCACGAAAATCAGCCTGGTAGACACGGATATTGCCTTTTTCCCTGGCCTCTTCTTCTGAGAGGCCCACCGTTCCTATATTGGGATGGCAGAACACAGCAGTGGGAATATTGGCGTAATCCATCGGTTTCGCATCAGCGTTACGGAAATGAACATCCACCAACTGCATGGCTTCAGCCAATGCAACCGGCGTCAGTTCTGGACCGGCAATCAGGTCGCCCAGAGCGAGGATCGAGGGCACGCTGGTCTCAAAGCGCTCATTGACAGGTACCTTGCCTTGCGCATCCAGGCGAATGCCCAGCGTATCCAGCCCTAACCCTTCAATATTGGCATGGCGCCCGGTGGCCGCCAATACTGCATCCACGTGCATTACCTGGCCGTCAGTCAGTGTCACCCGATATTCATCGTTGCCAGTATCTCCGGTCACTTTGTCGATCTGGGCAATATTGACATTAAAATGCAGGTTAACGCCCTTGCGAGACATTTCATCGCGGGTAAATTCACGCACCTCCTGATCAAAGCCACGCAGGAACAGGTCGCCCCGATAGATAAGATGGGTATCACTGCCCAGACCATTGAAGATGCTGGCAAATTCAACCGAAATATACCCACCGCCCAGGGTCAAAAAACGCTTGGGGAAGTGTTCCAGATCAAAAATCTGGTTGGAGCTGAGCATATGCTCGCTACCCGGAAAATCCGGCAGCCACGGCCAGCCGCCGGTGGCCACCAGAATCCTCTGTGCGGTGATCTGATGCTCACCTTCATCGTTATGCAGAATGACGGTATGGGCATCTCTGCAACTGGCATGGGCATTGTAGAGCGATACGTTAGCGCCTTCGAGCAAGCGATGGTAGATACCGTTCAGGCGCTTGATCTCGCCTTTCTTGTTTTCCCTCAGGGTTGCCCAGTCAAAGGTGGCTGGGCCGGGTAATTGCCAGCCAAAACCTGCCGCATCATCAAAGCTGTCGTGAAAGTGCGCAGCGTAGGAATACAGCTTTTTAGGTACGCAGCCCACATTGACGCAGGTGCCACCCAGATAACGGTTTTCCGCTATCCCGACTTTGGCGCCTTCTGCCGCCGCCATTCTGGCAGCACGTACACCGCCAGACCCGGCGCCAATAACAAAGAGATCGTATTCATAAGCGGTTTTTTCCGTCATGCTATGCTCCTTTCATTAAATATCAGTACGTTAAAAAAGTTTTCTGTCCACTTTTCCATCAAGCCAATGATTAATCTCATGATAAGCTAGGTTAAAAAACGGAAAGGTTAAAACGCTAATCATTTTCTGTATATGACCGCTTCTTCGCCAACGAGAACCTAGATGTCAGATTCCATTAATAAACTGTTAGCCAATAATCGCGCCTGGGCTGAGCGAATGTGCAAGGAAGATCCGGACTACTTTGCCCGCCTGTCGCGGCAGCAGAATCCCGATTATCTGTGGATTGGCTGCTCCGACAGCCGGGTTCCGGCGAACCAGATTATTGCCCTTCCCCCTGGCGAAGTCTTTGTCCACCGTAATGTTGCCAACCTGCTTCATCATACTGATATGAACGCCCTGTCTGTGGTTCAGTTTGCCGTTGATGTGCTTAAGGTGAAGCACATCATGATTGTTGGCCATTATGGCTGCGGCGGCATCAAGGCCGCTGTCACCGGTGGTGAATGCGGCATGGTCGATTTCTGGTTGCACTCGGTACGCGAACTTTATAATCAGCACCGTGCCTCAATGCAGCATTTGTCTCTAAGTCAACAGATAGACACCATGTGCGAACTGAATGTCAAAGCCCAGGTTAACAGCCTTTGCCGCACCAAAATCCTGCAACGCGCCTGGCAGCGGGGTGAGCAGATATCCGTGCACGGTTGGGTATATGGGCTTGAGGATGGGCTGGTGAAGGATCTTCACTGCACAGTATCTGACTTATCCCAGGTCGAGACCCTTTATCGGATTGACCGCCTTGAAGCAGGCGACTAGGGTCTGTTGACGTTTCATCGCGAACCGCGTTGCTGCGCCAAAGGGCGTCAGGCAAGGCGCGACACGACGGCAATGGTGGTGCCCTTACCGAGTGGCGCAACGCCGAATGGCGCCCTTTGGCGCGCAACCCGAAGGGACAGGGCCCTTTTGGCACAGCCCTGCGTTGCTCGTCGCTAATTGGGAACCACCCAACCACGCTCCTCACGCCTTGCTCTGCACCAAAAGGGCCTCTGTCGCGGCCGTGAGGAAACGTCAACAGACCCTAATCAAGATGGCGCCCTAGCCTCCAAGCATCAATCAGTAGCGATAGCCACGGTGGCAGCTTTTGCAACTTGCTCCAACTTTGGACAGTCCCTTGGCGGCCGCCCTTAAATCTTCATTTTTGACAGCCTCCATCAGGGTGGCGATTTCGCTATCCAGGCGGTCAAAGCCTTCGCGGTAGCGATCCCACTCCTCCCAGATTTCCGGCCTGGCATCAGACCCGGGACCGTGACTGCCTTCAATGAACGCGGGCAGCATGTTATCAGCGCTGACCATTTGCCTGAGAGTTTCAATACGTGGCCCAGCGGCAGACAGATCACGCTGATTGACAATATCAAATCGCAGTTGGCGTACCAGGGTTTCGGTTTCCTTGAACGTATCCTGACGCCAGATTACCGCCTCACGTTGATCAGCAAAAGGAGTATCGTCAGCGCTGGCGGGCGGCGATGGCCAGCGCTCATCTGCGCTGGCCTGGGACGAGACAGCACCCAGTGAGAGAGCCATTATGACAGCTGTGCAGGCAAGTAAGGTGATATGCCCTGGTGATAAGCATAAGCTTCTCATTTTGATCGTTTGTCCTCGTCGAAAAATAGTGTCCTCAAACCAGTGGGCAGCTAACACCGGTGCCTTTTAAGCCACAGTAACCACCCGGGTTCTTGTGCAGGTATTGCTGGTGGTAAGCTTCAGCGTAGTAGAACGTATCCAGCGGTTTGATTTCCGTGGTGATCTGCCCTCGCCCGGCCTTATCCAGCTGCTGCTGAAAAAGGTCGGCGCTGTGCCGGGCAGCTGCAAGCTGTTCGTCATTGGTTGTGTAGATAGCTGAGCGGTACTGGGAACCAATATCGTTCCCCTGGCGGTTCAGCTGGGTGGGGTCATGGTTTTCCCAGAATATGGTTAACAGCGAGGTCAGGTTGACCTCGGCCGGATCATAAATGATCAGTACCACTTCCGCGTGTTCAGTCTGCCCAGTGCAGACTTCTTCATAACTTGGGTTGGGCGTTTTTCCACCTGCATAGCCTGCCGCCGTGACTAGAACTCCCGGCACTGGCCAGAACAGGCGCTCTACGCCCCAGAAACATCCCATGCCAACGACCAGAGTGACATAGCCTTCACGATATACTGGCTTCAGGGCTTCACCGCTGATGGCATGGTGCTCACTGGTTTTAATAGGCGTATCCCGCCCGGTCGGTACACGATCAAAAAAGCTCATGTCTTACCTCGCTTGAAACGTTGAAGGGTTACCACTGCGGCTGAATTGGTAAATCAGGTCAACCGCCTGATTGGCACCCGAAACAGCCTGCAGATACAGGTCACGCCATAAGGTGTAGCGCAGGGTAAGTTCTGCTATTGGGGTAAAGATACCAACGCCATAGCTGATGCTGATGTCATCGGTTAGCTGGCCACTTAACGCTACCTGACTATTGTCGCCGGCGCCTGCGGTATCCAGACGCAGGTCATCAATGCCAAAGGCCTGACCGATAGAACCGACAGCACCTCCTGTGCGGCCTAACGACATACTGATCAGCGCAGTGGTCATTGCACTGCTAAAACCACTGCCAGATTCGTCCGGCGCCCTACCGCGCAACAGGTAGGAAAGCGCACGGGTTTCATTCATAGCCGGATTGGAAAAAATGGCCAGGTTGGGTGATTCCGCCAGTCCGGTTACCCTAACCCCGACAATGACATCGTCCTGAGTGACGTCGGGATTACGGATTGCTTCAAAATCAAGTGATGGCGCCCCCGGCGGGCCACTGAAAAGAATGGCGCCACGCCGGATAAGCAGATCCTGACCAAAGGATTTAAAACGGCCATCCGCCAGATTGACATCGCCAAACAGCTGTAAACCGCCGCTATTCTGGTCGACTTCAAGGGTACCCTGAAGGCGTGAATTCAGCCCATAAGCGGAGAGTTGCATGTCTTGGCCGAGGTTGATATTGATCTGTACATCCATGGCCATTCCGCCCTGCTCAAGGCTTTCTGCAGCGCTTGGCCCGCCATTTTCAGCCCGTTGCGCGGCCAACTGTTCGGCTTCCTGATCGTCGCGCTCGGTTATAATGATCTCGTCGCTACTGGGCCCCATCACCGAAGCAGGCAGCTCGCCTGCCTCCAGACGCGCCCAGGGCACGTTGACATCGCCCCGCACCTGCAAGCGATCGGGGGCAACGCGAATGCGAATATCCGGTGCGGCTTCCAGGCGGCCAAACTGTGGCAAGGACACCAATAATGGGTTCTCTGTTGCCTTCAGGTCAATGCCAATGCCCCAGTCATCATCTCCGGGCCAGACGGCCTCGCCCTGAATATTCAGGCGTCCACGTTCGGCATCCACATAACCGTCAATCCGGCCTGAATCACCGTCGAAATCGACGTTGATTTCCCCATCGGGAATTACAATGGGCAGGTCGGCGCCGGCGACCTGTAGCTGATTGAGGCTTAACTGGCCTTGAAGATCCGGTTGTGCCACCGAACCGCTGATGCTGACATTACCGTCTAACTGCCCTTCCATGGTGTCAAGCCCAACAACCATCTCGCGGTATGGGTTCAGGCGAACGCCTACGACCCTTAGATCACCGTCGAGACCTGCGGCGCCGAGTGGATCTGTAATGGCCAGATCGAGGTTGATATCACCGGTATTGCCCAGCGCCAGAGTGGCATTGGCATCCACCTGCTGTGGATTAGCTTCTATGCGGGTTTCAAGCCTTAGGCGCGGCAGGGCCACTGGCTGGCCAAAATCATTCAGTGCGGTGATTTCCAGGCTGCTGTCCAGCCCCAGATCGGCCTGCCAGCGGGCACCGCCCTGTCGCCAGGAAGCAGCCATATCAGCGGTGGTATCACCTTGTAGCGACCAGCCATCAGGTAGAAAAGGAGCCAACATCTGCATAGGCACTTCGCTGACAGACAAGACAGCGTTACCTGCATCGGCAGAGGCATTAATAGCCTCCTCGGAACAGATAACGCCGCCTTCCTCGCGGCGCAAGCAAAACCTTGATAGACGGGCTTCACCACTATCCAGGCGATAACCAAGATCCAGAGGGGCTTCAAGGCCTATCGTGCCGAACGCAGACACTACCTCAAGCGGTAACAGCGTAGCCTGGTAGCGCTGCCCCGGCTGATCAAACTGGCCATCAAGCGCCAGAGTGACATTTTCAAGCAGTTCATTATCTGCGCCCCCTGCCACATCCAGCGACAGGTTATGTTCAGAAAGCCTGCCATCCAGTGAAAGTGCGATATTTTCAAATGCTTGCCCACCAGCAACAGCATTATCTATTGCCAAGCGGATATCCAGCTGCGGGTCTTCAATACCACTGACATCCGCATCCAGCTGTAGGGCATCCAGACGATTTTCGCCAAACTGCAGGCCCTGGCCTTCAAGATTGGCGGCAAGTTGCGGCTGCTCTAGGCTTCCCCGTGCCTGAATCTGCCCGGTCAGCGCGCCCTGTAACCCGGGGGCCAGGGTTTGCAAGCCGCGCATATCAATAGTGGCGTCCAGATTCATGCTGTCCGGGCTGACCTGGCCGCTGGCATTAAGCCGATTTTCGCCCTGGGCAAAGTCCAGCTGCTGAAGATCTACGTTAAGCGTACTGTCTGCGTTGAGGGCTGCCTTCAGGTTGAGTGGATAGCCCTGCAACTCACCGTTGATATCGAGCACAGGCAGTGCCACTGTCCATAGCTCGCCCTGCTGGCGCACAGAGACATCCAAAAGCCCATTCAGCTGCCCTTCAACCGATGGCGCAAGGTCATTGGGGTTGAGATTGGACAGCTCAACAATCGCATCAACGCCCAAACCATCCTGCCAGGAGACATTGCCCCTGCTGGATATCTGGCTGTCATTTACGTTCAGGGTCAGTGGCGCCCAATTAAACGTGCTCAGGTTCCCCTGGCCGTTCAACGCCAATCGGCTGGGCGGTACCTGGGGGCCTTGAGCGTCAACCTGAAGATCAAGCCGGTAGTCTTCAAGATCACCTTCGGCGGTCAAGGCCAGCCCTTCAAGCACATAAGGCTCATCCGCTGACTCACTGTCCTGTGTGGCAGCCGGTGAGGTTAACGGCCAACGCAGCTGATCGCTGTCCAGCGTTATCTGGAAAGGCAGGGTCGGCGCCAGGGCATCCAGGTTAGCGGTCAGGTTCGCCGCAATTGGCCCTTGGGCGTTGAGCGTTGCGTTCAGATCATTCAGGTTGCCGTCCAGCCGTAGGGATATCTCCTCTCCGGCCAGTTCCGGCATTATCTCCGGCAGGAAGAGTTGAGCATCAAGCTGAGCATTCAGCGGGTAGTTTTCCTGAAGTTCCACCTCGGCGCTCAGCTGCGCTGAGGCATCAGGCGTCGTGACATCAAATTGGGTTAAGTTAATTTGGCTACCCTTGGCTGTCAGTCCCAGTTGCAGGCTGTTCACTGTGTATTCGGTAACTCCTGAAAGCGTGAATTCATTCACGCTGAACGCAGGCAGCTCCAGGCTGATTGGCAGGCTGATAGCAGGTAACTCAAGCGGCTCGCGGTTGGCGATGGCCTCTGCGGGCGAAACCTCGTTGACAGGTTCAAGCGGGACTTGCAATTCAATGGCGGCATCAATGGCCGCACTGGAAAGCGGCGAGTCCTGTGCGCCTGCCAGCAAAACACCCGGGCTTGGGGGTAAATAGACCTGAGGGCGCTCCAGGTGGGTGGGCGCAATCTTTATAAGACTCTCTTCTGCGCTGATGGCAGAGGTAAAGCTTTCCCAGCGGATTCGGGTACCATCGCCAAGGCGTACATCTATGTTTTCCAACACCAGTTCGCGCAGTTCAACTGGGAAAGGCAGGCGAATTTCTTCCAGCGGCGCCGAGTCCTGCGGCTCCTCCTCAGGTTTGTTGCTGCTAGCCGGCAGGCGAACTGTAGCATCGACCAATCTCAGTTTATCAATGCACAGACGGCCGGAAAGCACGCAATCCTCTGCCCAAGCCAGTTCAAATTCGCCCAATGAGAGAGAAAATCCCGCCACATCCAGGCCAAAGCCTTTCAGTTTGAGGTGTTCAAGAAGGCTACCCTGATGATCTTCCAGCTGAACCCAGTTGCGCTGTTCTGCCTGATCCAGAAGCACACTGGTTCCCCAGGGGGACAGTGCCCAGCCAAGGACTACCAACACCAGTGAAATCAGCCAGATAGGCAGTACAATCACTAGGCGTATCAGGCTCCAGACCAGCAGCCACAGGCGTTTTCGGGCTGAGAAATAATGCCGTTTGATCACGGTCTGTTTATCTTGGGACACAGGCAACTCCTAGAACTCAGGCCCGATAGAGAAATGCAATCGCCAATCGTCTTCGTGATTAAAGGGATGGGCGACATCAAGACGAATGGGCCCAACCGGCGAGACCCAGCGTACGCCGAGTCCGGCGCCGGTCTTCAGGCTGTCAGGGCCCCAATTGTCGAAGGCATCGCCGGTATCAGCAAACGCCGCCCCCCACCAGTTGCCTGTCACTCTGCGTTGATATTCAAGGCTGGCTGTCAGCAGCTGTTGTCCGCCGCGCAGCCGCCCTTCGGCATTGCGCGGTGAAAGGCTTTCATAGGAGTAACCCCGCACGCTGCGGTCCCCCCCGGCAAAAAAGCGCAAGGAGGGAGGGATACGGTCAAAGTTATCCGTTTCAATAGCGCCGATACCCACGCCACCGACAAAACGATTGTCGTTACCAATCATGCGGATCCACTGGGTATCGCCGTTGACCCGCAGGAATTGGGCATCAGACCCCCAGAACGTATCTGAGTACTCGATCGACAGTTTCTGGCGATCACCCCAGACAGGAAAGCGCTGTTCACGGGTGCGGATACGCGTCCATTGCACACCGGGATAAAGTAGCCATACCTGATCGGATTCCCCGCCCTGGGTAAAATCTTCGTAAGTAGTGCGTACATAGATAGACTGTTCCCAGTCATTATCAAACTGCCAGCGTCTTGCAATCTGCAAGGAACCTTCAAGGGTACGAGTATCATTGTCATCCTGATGCTTGATCCCGTATTGCAACTGATAGCTATCTTTGAGGGGGTCATCCAGTGGAATAGTGTATTCACCGGAGAATCGCTGTTCAGGTGCCGAAATATACAGGTCGTTGTCAAGGCTATGGCCAAAGCGGTTGACCCAGGGCTGCTGCCAGGAAAAGCTCATCCGCGGCCCGACATCCGTAGCAAATCCGACACCCACCTCGAACTGGTGGCGATCAGCGGGTTCAACGCTGATATCAATGGGCATTGAGACATTGTCCGAAGGACTGACGTTCAGGGCGCTGCGCATGGCATCCAGGCTGATATTTTCAATTAACGGTGAGCTATCGGCTATTTCACGCCCGGTCGCTTCCTGCCACCACATGGAAGCGGATTGTTCCGTCGGTGTCACTGTCATCAGTTCTGCCGGATCAGCTAAGCGTGGGCGTACAGAAACGGCTTTGAACCAGCCGGTTTCTGACAGGCGCTGATTGTATTCGGCGATTGATTCGGCAAGGTATGGCTCGTTCAGCTCAAAGGGACGCATTTTTTCCAGGCGCTCGGGTTCTATGTGACTTCCTTTTATATGGATATCACCAAAGCGGTAGCGCTGCCCGCTATCGAAGTCCATATAAAGGCGCGCACTGTTCAAGTAGGGTCGTACTTCCATACGTCTGTCAGCAAACTGCCAGTTGAAGTAGCCGCGCTCCAGAGCCAGGGTCGATAGCCGATCGCGCAGGCTGTCCCAAGGGCTGTGGCGCAGCACATCGCCCTGTTCAAGCGGAAAATCCTCAACAGCCCTGACAAAGGGGGTATCCTCGCTGGCGTCGCCATTAAGCTTGAGGGATAAGACTTCAATCGTCACCGGCTGACCGGGATCAACCCGTATGTTGACGCCACTTTTGCCGTCTTCCAGCGTCAAATTGATATCAGGTTCGTAATACCCAAAGGGCCGCATGGCTTCGGCCACTCGGCGGCGAATTTCGCCTTCCAGGCGCGCCTCGGTAAACTCACTCGCCTTGAGCGCTTTGATATAGGCACTGATGTTGTCGCTGACCTCTTCTTCAACCCCTTCGACGTTAACATCAAACGCCCATAGCGAAGGTGAGACGCATACCAGCGATAACACACTGCCCGTCAGTAATCGCTTGATTGCCTTTCCTCGGCAAGAATTATCCATGCATTCGTTTCCTAGCTAAATGGCTCGGCCGGTTGTCATCTGAGCATTTCCAACTGAGCGCTGAAGGCCAATTGCGCTTGCCTGATCTGACGTAGATCATTTTCCAGAGCATTCAGTTCCTCCTGCCAGGTTTGTTGTGCAGCGGCAACCTGATTTGTCACCTCTGAAGGACTGACGATATTAGTCTCTTCCAGGTTCTGTACACGATTTTGCAGGATTTGCTGCTCTGCTCTCAGCGCTTCTATGTTTTCTAACAGGCCAGATTCTTGACGTTCAAGCTGTGCTATCAGGCTGGCTATTTCATCTGCCAGTTCTCGGCGAGCCTGGGTGCTGGCCTGTTCAAGTGTTTCAAGAGACGTGTCAAGTTCTGACAGCTGGCGATCACGCTCAGCGGCTGCTTCCTGCTGGGAGCTGATTTGTTCCATCAGCTCATCCAGAGTCTCTGCCGATACGGTATCTTCACTGGCAGGTATCAAACTGAATAGCTCGCTACGCGTATCGTTCAATGCCATACCCAGCTGATCCTGCTCCTGAAACAGGGTGCCCATCTGAGCCTGCAGTAGCGTAATGGCCTCCTCTACCTGAGTATCACCAGAATCCAGCCGAGCATGCATATTGGAGACCTCGCCGCTAAGCCCACTCACCTCATCAAGCAGGCGCTCGCGTTCATACCAGAGCCCTGCGGCGGCGGCGGCGAGCAGTGCTGATATGGCCACCAGGGCCAGCCAGATCGGCCAGATGGCAGGGCCCTTCCGGTAGCGCAGATGTTGTGCACTGACGCTTTGTTCAACATCAGGGACAATACGTCTTGACGCAGCGGATTCAGACATGGGTTCTCCTCAATGGGCGGTGACGTCGGCGCGGCGGCCGATACCTCTATAGTCTAGGCCACAGCTTGCCACAAATGCTGGATCATAGATGTTTCGTCCGTCCAGTATCAGTTTGGCGTTGAGCAATTGGCGCAGTTTCTGCCAGTCAGGATTCCAGTAGGCTTTCCACTCGGTTACCAGCATCAGGGCATCAGCCTGCTCGCAAGCGAGGTAGGGGTCGTCCTCAAAGGTGGTCAGATCGGCGCGTTCCCCAACGGCGTCCAGCAGAGCAGGAATGGCCGCCGGGTCATGCAGTTGCACCTTGACCCCCTGTGCCCAGAGTGACTCCAGTAGCGTCAATACCGGTGCCTGGTCAATGCGCGCTGTGCCCGGCTTGAATGCAGCGCCCCAGATGGCGATAGTCTTACCCTGGAGGTTGCCATCGAAATGCGCCCACAGCTTGCGAAACAGGGTTTCTTTCTTGTTTTCGTTGATATCCATGACCTGTTCAAGCAATGCCGACGCCCGGCCGCTGGAAAACTGGACATCCGCCAGGCGCATCAGATCGCGTGAAAAGTTGGGGCCACCAAAACCGCACCCAGGATACAGGTATTCAAAGCCGATACGCGTATCGGCGCCCATGCCTTGGCGTACGTACTCAACGTCCACCCCCAGTGTATCTGCCAGCCCGGCAATTTCATTCATGAAACTGATCCGTGTCGCCAGCATGCCGTTAATCGCCAGTTTGGTAAGTTCGGCAGCTCGACGGGGCATGCTCTGAAAAATTTCACTGCGACGGTTAAAAGCCCGCAGTAATTCCCTGACCAAGCGTTCACTTTCCGCATCGTCGCAGCCGAGTAGCCAGCGGGTTGGCCGTGTAAACGTCAGCCATGCGCGGCCTTCTTCCAGCATATCTGGCAGGGCAACTCCCAGCTGGCTTTCTTGCAAAAGCCCTTGCAGGCGCTCGGTTTCCCCAACGGGAAAGGTCGAATTGTTGATCAGCAGCAGGCTGGCGGGTGCCTTGGCGGAAGCGCGGGTAATCAGACTAGCCGCATCGCTGCGCTGTTCGGGAGATAACGCCAGCCAAATGACATCCGCCTGAGAAATAGCGTCTGCCTGTTGCTCGATTGTCAGGGTGCCTTCTGCCCTGCTCTCTTCAAGCTGTTTCAGCAGGTGGGGTTCACGGTGCATCCAGCCAGCCTGCTCAAGCTTTTCCCAGGGTTCAGATTCATGCGCAAGCCAATGCACATGGTGCCCTACCCAGGAAAGCGCGGCGGCAGCCGTTGCCGCACTCAGCTCACTACCGTAGATAAATATCCGCATCGCTCAAGGCTCCCGGGCATAGCGAGTCATCTCTTTCGGGATTGCCTTGGAAGCCGGTAAACAGCGATTGCCAAAGCCTGCTACGGAAAGTACAGCCTTACGAATCATACAAAGGTCCTTTTTATGCGTTACGACCCAGGAATGGTTAGATAGAATGGTTATCATACACGACACATCTATACACACCCACACACGGGTTCATGCTCGTCTAACGACGCAGGAAGCTAAAAATGCAAGCAATACCTCAGGATAGCACTGCACCGGGTTCTCAGAACAACGTTGACCCGGCTGAAGTGGCAAAATTTGAAGCCCTGGCCAGCCGCTGGTGGGACAAGACTGGTGAATTCAAACCGCTGCATGATATCAACCCACTGCGCCTTGACTTTATTGACGCGCGCGCCGGTTTAGCCGGGAAACGCGTACTTGATGTTGGTTGTGGCGGCGGGATCCTCAGCCAGTCCATGGCTCACCGCGGTGCCGAGGTCACCGGCATCGATATGGGGGAAGCCCCGCTTAATGTGGCTCGTCTGCATGCTGAAGAAAACGGCGTTGAGATCCGCTATGAGCTGTGTGCCGTCGAAGACTTTGCCAGCCAGCACCCTGGGGAGTTCGATGTGGTGACTTGCATGGAAATGCTCGAACACGTACCAGACCCCGCTTCAGTAGTGGCCGCGTGCAGCCAGCTGGTACGCCCGGGCGGGCACGTCTTCTTCTCTACCCTGAACCGTACTCCCAAGTCCTATGCCTTTGCCATTGTAGGCGCCGAGTACCTGCTCCACTTGCTACCGCGTGGCACCCATCAACATGCCAAGTTTATTCGCCCTTCGGAAATGGCGACCTGGTGCCGAGCCAGCCAGCTTGAGGTCAGCGAGCAAACCGGCCTGACCTATAACCCACTACTGAAACGCTATCGGCTCGACCCGCATGATGTATCGGTCAACTACATGATGCACTGTCGTCGAGGTGATAACGCATGACGCCCAAGGCTATTCTGTTTGATTTGGACGGCACCCTGGTTGATACCGCCCCCGACCTGGCCAATGCAACCAATCGGCTGCGCGGGCATCATGGCTTGCCGCCACTGCCGTTTGCAACTATTCGCAGAGAAGTGTCCAACGGTGGTAGCGCCTTGGTTACGCTGGCACTGGGGCTGAAGGCCAGTGCACCAGAGCATGGTGCGGCAAGGCAGTGGTTGCTGGATGCCTACGAGCAGGCGGTTGCCACCCATAGCCGGGTGTTTTCGCCGCTGGACGAGTGGCTGCATCAATGGGAAACGCTGAAAAGGCCCTGGGGCATTGTGACCAACAAGCCACGTCGCTATACGGAACCCTTACTGCAGGCCTTGACGCTCTCTCCGGGTGCCCTGCTGTGTGCAGATGACCTGGCGGTCAAGAAACCCGCCCCGGAGCCCTTATGGGAAGCCGCTCGCCGGTTGGGCGTCGCACCTGCAGACTGCTGGTATGTTGGTGACCATCTGCGCGATATGGAAGCCGCCAAAGCGGCCAATATGCATGCTGTGGCAGTGGGTTACGGTTATATCGCCGAACAGGATGACTACCGGAAATGGCCGGCGGATGTGTGGTTTGCCGACTGCGCTGAACTGGTCAACGCCTTGCCGAAGCCATCCTGATATTTCTCATTAACCTATATTATAAGCCCTAACTTTTCAGGCCCCAGCTGTTCATGTCTTAACTACGCGGCGGCTGGGCATCCCATTTTTCACCGCTGATACCCGTGCTGTCAGGGCCCATCAGCCACAGATAGGTGGGCATAATATCTTCCGGCGTACGCAGGGTCTCCGGGTCTTCGCCTGGATAAGCGGTGCGTCGCATCTGGGTCAGCGTCGCCCCTGGGTTCAGGGTGTTTACCCGCACGTTAGGTTGGTTATCAAGCTCATCTGCGAGCACTTCCATAAAGCCTTCAGTGGCAAACTTGGAGACGGAATAAGCGCCCCAATAGGCACGGCCTTTACGACCAACACTTGATGAGGTAAAGATGATGGAGGCATCCTCAGATGCTTCCGTCAAAGGCAAGAGTGCCTGGGTCATCCAGATGGGGCCATTGATATTGACCTGCATGACCTGCGCCCATAGCTCAGGGTTATATTGCTCAAACGGGGTGATGCGCCCCAGTAAGCCTGCGTTGTGTAAGATGCCATCCAGGCGCCCGAACTCGGTGTCCAGCGTCTGCGCCATGTCCTGATAGTCCTTGAGCGTGGCGCCCTCAAAATTAAGCGGAAAGATAGCCGGCTGCGGGCCACCTGCCGCTTCAATTTCATCGTAAACCTTTTCCAGTTTAGCGATGGTTCTGCCCAGCAAGATGACGGTGGCACCATGGCGAGCATAGGCAAGAGCGGCTGCTCGGCCGATACCGTCACCGGCGCCGGTAACCAGAATAATACGATTTGCCAGAAGATCAGCAGGCGCTTGGTAGTCAATCTTGCAGCTCATGGCATTTCCTTTAAATGAATAGATAGACGACGTTATTGAAATGAGCTTATCGGAACGGCTTTACTCGGGCGTCTGGCGCAGGAAATCACCCGCAAGCCCGGCAGCGCTGCTTTCCGGAAATTCTTCACGTACTCGGTTCAGCAGTTCGCGGCTACGCTCAGTTTCGCCCTGGCGGGCTTTCACGAGGCCAAGCTTGTAGAGCGCATCTGCCACCTTGTTGTTACCGTCAAAATCATTGATAACCTTTTCAAATGATACTTCAGCTTCACCCAGGTCGTCATTGGCAGCGTGCAACTCACCTAGCCAATAATAGCCGTTGGGTGTCAGGCGAGTATCCGGGTAATCAGCAACAAACGCATTAAAAGCCCCAATTGCGTCATCGAATTCACGCGCTTGGACAAAAGCAAAGGCTGCCTGATAGGCTTCCTGTACTTCTGGAGATGTGGTGCTAGCGCTAGGCCTGTCAGACACAGGAGTATCGTTTTCTTCGGTGGAAGTCTCCGCTGTCTCGTCGCTAGCTTCAGATGCGTTACCCAGCTCAGAAGAATTGACAGGTATAACGTCACTATCCAGAGATTGTTCGACATTACTGGCAGAAACGCTACTTTCCAACGCTGCCAGACGGTCATCGGTATCCAGATAGCGCTGTTGGCCCTGATTACGCAACTGCTCAAGCTCGTGGCGTAATTCCTCTATCTGGCCGCGTAACTCCTGAATTTCCCGTTGATGCTCCTGAACCTGATTAAACATCACCAGCGCACCATCAGTGGCTGTCTGGGTATCTGCCTGCTGATAGAAACTGCTTGCCGATGAGGCCGACAGGTCCTGCACGATGGGCTGTTGGGCAAGCGCTATCGGAGCAGCCATCAAACTCAGCGAAAACGTCAGCCCCATTGCACAAGCGGGCAGTCCAAAAAGCGTTTTACCATGATGGGCTGCAGGCCTTTTCGGCTCTGGTAGGCTGTGGCGCCATACTGCGAGACTGCGATTCATATAACCACCTTAATTCAAACACAAAAGGCAGTGACTGACCTGTGGATCCAACGCGTATCCAAGACAGCACTGCCCTTTGCTCAACATATTTAGTTCACTGGCCGGTCAACAGCACTGGCCGCTTAATAATCAAAGACAACCCGACGATTCTGGGAGTAGGCACTTTCATCGCTGCCACGGGCTGCCGGGCGCTCTTCGCCGTAGCTCACCACACTCATCTGACTGTTGGAGACGCCCTGAATATTCAGGAAACGCTGAACAGCATTTGCACGTCGTTCACCGAGTGCCAGGTTGTACTCACGGGTGCCGCGTTCATCGGTATGACCATGAAGGGTGACCTGGGCACTTGGATTGGCGCGCAGGTAACGGGCGTGAGCCATGACAACAGATTCAAATTCACTTTTGATCGTGTCGCGGTCGAAATCAAAGTAGATGGTACGTGCAGAAGGAATTCTGGAATCTGCCTGTTGCCCAGCTGATCCAGCTGATGACCTGCTGCCAGATGTCGAACCGTACTGCCCTGTACCGCTGATACCTGTGGTCGAAGCACCGGCCGAACCGCTACCGGAAGAGCTACCTGAACCTTGCTGGGTGCCGTAGGCATCACTCCCCTGAGTGCCCCCCGTACTGGAACAGCCCGCAATGATGGTGATTGAGAACGCCACAGCAAATAAACGAACCAGTGATTTGACTTGCATTATCAGACCCCTTGTCTGAACAGTAAAAGAAATGAAACCTGAGTTGGCTGAAAATATTTATGGATTAATCCATAAACGGTGACCAGGCAGGTTCCCGTACATCACCCTGAGGTGACGGTAGCCGGAAAGACGATCGACCATCTGCGGAAACCGCACTCAATACTCCATTGCCTCCTCGCTGGGTGGCGAAAATGACCATAGTACCGTTAGGCGCTACGCTGGGAGATTCATCCTGGGAGGAGTCGCTCAGCACCACGAGTCGATTGCTGGACAGATCCTGTCGCGCTACCTGATAGCCGCGACTGGAACGATGAATCAGAAAGATATCCTCGCCATCAGGTGAAAAGCGACCTCTGGCGTTGTAGTTGCCGGTAAAGGTTAGCCGCTGTGACTCTTGACTTGCCAGTGAATAGCGGTAGATCTGCGGCCCCCCGCTGCGATCCGAGGTGAACAACAGGCTGCGCCCATCCGGCGCCCATGAAGGCTCGGTATCAATGCTGCTGTTGTTGGTAATACGCGTTAGTGAGCGATCCGCCAGGTTCATGATGTAGATTTCAGGCTGGCCATCCTTGGAGAGCGACATGGCCAGGCGTCTGCCATCAGGCGACCAGGCCGGAGCACTGTTGATTCCTTCAAAGTCGGTCAGTTTGACGCGTTGGCCTGAGGCCACCTGCTGCACATAAATAGCTGGACGCCCGGACTCAAAGGAGACGTAAGCAAGCTTCTCGCCATCTGGCGACCATGCGGGCGACAGGATGGGCTGATCCGAACTGAGAACTTCCTGATTATTACGTCCGTCGCTATCAGCCACATAAAGCGCAAACTGCATATTATCACCCACGCCACTCGCGGAGACATAGGCAATCCGTGTTGAGAAAGCGCCGCGAATATCGGTAATCGCTTCAAAGATCTGGTCACTTAGGTAGTGGGCGGCGCTACGTAAATTATTACCTTGGGTGGTGACGCTTTCAGTGAGCATCTGGCGCTGACCGCTGATATCCATCAAGGCAGCACTAACCCGGTATCCATCAGCCGTTTCTTCGACATTCCCGACCACCAGATAGCGAACATCCAGGGACCGCCAAGGGCCAAATTCCACCTCGTCGGCACGGGCTGGCTGTTCGAACATGGCGCTACGTGCCAGAGGATCAAAATAGCCACTGCGCTGCAGGTCATCCTGAATAATCTGGGCCACGTCCTCAGACAGGTTACTCTGTTCAAAAGGCACAACGCCAATCGGCAAGGCACGGTCACTGCCCCGCGTAATCTCGATGGTGAGGTTAGCATACGCTGTGCTGCTCAACAGACACAAAGCCAACAACATCCCTATTCGTCTTAACATTGACATCAGCGAACATCCCCCGGAGTAAAGCGCAGATTGAACTGGCGCAGATTGCGTTGAAATTCAGCAGGTACATCGCGGAGCTCACTGAAGGGCGCCGCCTGTTCGACAGCCTGCTGGGCAGAACGGTCAAAACTTCCATCGCCACTGGATGAAACCACTGACGTCGCCAGGACCTCTCCCGATGGACCCAGACGAATGCTTAGTGTCACCGCAGCATTATTGCTGGCTCCAGGCGGAATGATCCATGTCTGTTCCACCAGATTTTTTACTATGTTGGTAAAGCTGTTTTGCGCCTCTTCAGCTTGACGTGCTCTTTCAGCCAGTTCAGCGGCGCGACGCGCTTCTTCGGCCTCTCGCTGGCGCTGGGCTTCGGCTTCCCGCTGGCGTTGAGCTTCGACTTCCGCCTCTCGCTGGCGTTGGGCTTCCGCCTCCCGCTGGCGTTGAGCCTCGGCTTCTGCCTCTTGCTGGCGCTGGGCCTCAGCTTCGGCTTCCCGCTGGCGTTGGGCCTCGGCTTCAGCCTCCCGCTGGCGCTGGGCCTCAGCTTCAGCCTCCCGCTGGCGTTGGGCCTCAGCTTCGGCTTCTCGCTGGCGTTGGGCCTCAGCTTCGGCTTCTCGCTGGCGTTGGGCCTCGGCTTCGGCTTCCCGCTGGCGCTGGGCCTCGGCTTCAGCTTCCCGCTGGCGTTGAGCCTCGGCTTCTGCTTCCCGCTGGCGTTGAGCCTCGGCTTCTGCCTCTTGCTGGCGTTGGGCCTCGGCTTCTGCTTCCCGCTGGCGCTGGGCCTCGGCTTCTGCTTCCCGCTGGCGCTGAGCTTCGGCTTCTGCCTCAGCTTGCTCAGTGGCTATATCCTGTGCCGTAGGGCCAGGGTCTGGCAGCGTTGTTTCCTGGCTTTCTTCTGGCACATCTGCCGTAGGCTGCTCAAAAGGCTGCTGGGCCTGATCGGTAAAGGTTTCGGTACTCACCAAAGTCGCCTGCACAATGGATGACGATTCCGGTGTGTCATCCTGGGAAGGCAAGCTGATAACACTTAGCCCCACGACAAGGGCATGTAGCATGACCGCAAGAATCAATGGCAACCCATAGCCAACGTCGGACTTGTGACGCTTGCGGCCCAAAAGAGCGATGGTTTTCTTACCTTCAGTCATTGTTCGGTGGCTCGGATATCAGACCGACGTTCTCAACCCCGGCACCTTGCAGCGTACTCATCAGAGTAACAATTTGCCCATAGGCCACGTTACGGTCGCCGCGTACCAGAACAGGAGAATCAGGGCTGCGCTCGAGTATTGTCACGACCCGTTGAGCAAGCTCATCAGGGGTTACCTGTGTGCTGCTTTCCCCGAGGGTGATGTGGTACTGCCCTTCCTGATCCACCGCAACAATCACCGGTTCAGTGTTTTCAGGCGTATCAATCGGCTGGGAGGATACCTGCGGCAATTCAACCTGCACCCCTTGTGTCAGCATGGGAGCCGTAATCATAAAAATTACCAATAGCACCAGCATGACATCGATAAAGGGCACAACGTTAATTTCTGCCATCGGTCGACGCTGGCTGTTGCGATTAAAAGGACCTTGCATACCACGTCTCCCTTACTGGGTATTTGGCTCACGCCCTTGAAGATTACGGTGCAGAATGGCGTAGAACTCCTCGGCAAAGTCTTCGTACTTACCCAGCAAGCGCGCTGAACTGTTAGATAAACGATTATAGAAGATAACCGCTGGAATCGCGGCAAATAGCCCCATGGCGGTGGCAATAAGCGCTTCGGCAATCCAGGGCGCCACCGTGGCAAGGGTGGCCTGCTGCGTCATGGAAAGCGATTGAAAGGAACCCATGATGCCCCATACCGTTCCAAACAGGCCGATGTAAGGGCTGGCAGAGGCAACGGTCGCGAGAAAGACCAGATGCTTGGTCAGGCGCTCTTCTTCCCGCGACCAGGCGACGCGCATACTGCGCTGAACCCCTTCAAGCACCTGGTCAGGCTGAGAGTTGCGCGGCATCAGACGATGAAATTCCCGAAACCCTGCCTGAAACAGGTGCTCTGCCCCTTGACGTTGATCATCCGCTGGAATTTCCCGATACAGATCATTCAGATCAACACCTGACCAGAAGGTCTCTTCAAATTTCTGGTAAGCCGATTTGGCCCGTGAAAGCGCAAAGCTGCGCTGAAAGATCACCACCCATGACAATAGGGACCCGATCACCAGGAGCACCATGACCAGTTGGACAACGGTACTAGCACTCATGACCAAATGGGGTATAGACATACTGTTTTCGTTCACGGTTATCCTCGTCGTCTCTAAAGGCATCATAGGCATTAGCTGACATCAGTCATTACTCACTGATATTAAATACCTTGAGTACCTGAGCTGGCCATCTCTTGGGTTTCATGGTTCTGGCATTCAAGCACGCTATCTCGACCGTGGCACTGCAAAGTAGTTCCCCTTCACGTTCAACTACTTGCTCGAAAGTAGCCTTGCAGCGCCCCACGTCTGTCACCACAGCCGTCACTGTCAAGGCATCATCAAGCAGTGCGGGCTTTGCATAGTGGCAGGTTAGACGATAGACCACCAACTGAGTATTTTCGACCAGCAACGCCTGTTGATTAATGCAGTGACAACGCAACCATTCGCTGCGCGCCCGCTCCATGAACTTCAGATAATTGACGTAATAGACAATTCCACCGGCATCGGTATCTTCCATATATACCCTGACGGGCATGCTAAAAGAGGGTGTTGTTGTCATGGTCGGGTTTCTCCACCAGCGTCTGTGGCCTGTTCATGGGGGACGCGACTGAAATGCGACCAGGCCTGGCGAGTGACCACACGCCCACGTGGGGTGCGCATCATCAGGCCCTGCTGGATAAGATAGGGTTCAATGACATCTTCGATAGTGTCACGCTCTTCACCGATCGCCGCGGAGAGGGAATCCACCCCGACCGGGCCGCCGTCAAATTTATCTATCATGGCCAATAGCAGGCGCCGGTCCATATGGTCGAGGCCGTGATGATCAACGTTAAGCATATTGAGTGCCGCATCGGCAATCGGCGTGTCGATTTCACCACGTCCTTTGATATCGGCGTAATCCCTTACCCGCCTTAACAGGCGGTTGGCAATCCGCGGTGTTCCCCGGGAGCGTTTAGCGATCTCCTCGCAGCCATCCGGGGTGGAAGGCACTTCAAGCAAGCGCGCGGAACGGGTGACAATCTCGGTCAGCTCGGCAAGGTTATAGAATTCCAGCCGCTGGACAATGCCAAAACGGTCGCGCAGAGGCGATGTCAAAAGCCCAGCACGGGTAGTAGCGCCCACCAGCGTGAAACGCGGCAGATCAAGCTTGATCGAGCGTGCTGCAGGCCCTTCGCCAATCATGATATCGAGCTGAAAATCTTCCATGGCCGGATAAAGCACTTCTTCTACTACGGGCGAAAGCCGATGTATTTCATCAATGAACAGCACATCGCCTTCTTCCAGGTTGGTCAACATCGCCGCTAAGTCGCCCGCCCGTTCCAGAACCGGCCCTGAGGTTGACTTGAGCCCAACGCCCATTTCTGCGGCAATGATATTGGCCAAGGTGGTTTTCCCCAGCCCCGGAGGGCCGAATACCAGCGTATGGTCAAGACTTTCTTCCCGCAGCCTGGCCGCACCAATAAAGATTTCCATCTGTTCACGTACACGCGGCTGGCCAATGTAGTCAGCCAAGCGTTTGGGACGAATAGCGTGATCCAGACGGACTTCACCCTGCTCAGGTGCTGCGGCAATCAGACGATCATGTTCAAGCATGCTGCTCCTCACCCATTGTTAGCTACTCATACGCTGGGTCAACGCCGCTTTAATCAAGGCTTCCGTGGGCTGATCTGCCTCCAGGCCTGACAGCATTTTTGCTGCTTCGGTAGGCTTATAGCCAAGACTGACCAGGGCTGACTCCGCATCTGCCAAAGCATTGCGGTGCTGGGGATTGGCTTGCGGGTCAAGCAGTGAGGGTTCGCTGGAAGTTTGTTCCCATTCTGGAAAGCGGTCGCGCATTTCGATAATCAGGCGTTCTGCGGTTTTCTTGCCAACACCGGGCAAACGGGTCAGCGCCTTGCTGTCGTCATCGCGGATGCAGCGCATGAAGGCATCTTCATCCATCCCGGACAGAATTGCCAAGGCCAGCTTGGGCCCTACACCGTTGACTTTTATCAAGGCACGGAACAGCGCGCGTTCCTGTTCCCGCACGAAACCATACAGCAGATGGGCATCATCACGCACGGTCAGATGGGTAAACAGGGAAACCTGCTCACCCACGGAAGGTAGCGCCACCAGTGCAGTCATTGACGCTTCGAGTTCATACCCGACGCCATGCACATCAATTACAATCCACGGTGGCTGCTTTTGCAGCAACTGCCCTGTCAGGCGTCCAATCATAGGGTTACCCACTCCTTAGCAAGGCAAAGATCACGTGTTTTTTGATGCCTGCCAATATAAAGTTTATCTGTACAGATAGCCAGTTCATTGCCCGATGGGCATATTTAAGGCCGCTCTTTTATAACCGCCAGCGTCCACTGCTTCGGCGGGTGCGACGCTGTGGAGCAGGTACCCAAAGCCCGCTGCGGGAATAAGCATCTGTCACGGCAATCGCCAGGGCATCGGCGGCGTCTGCCTGGGGCGTACTCGGTAGCTTCAGCAGCGCCGTAACCATATGCTGTACCTGTAGCTTGTCAGCGCCACCCTGGCCGGTCACGGTCTGCTTGATCTGACGAGCGGCATATTCATTGATCGCCAGGCCGTGGTTAGCCATACACACCAGCGCCGCTCCCCTGGCCTGCCCTAGCTTGAGCGCTGAATCGGCATTCTTGGCCAAAAACACTCGCTCAACGGCTACCGCATTAGGCCGATGCTGGCCAATAACTTCGCTTAAGCCCGCATAGATCTGCGCCAGGCGCTGCTCCAGAGCGCTATCGGTAGTGCGAATACAGCCGCTCGCCACGTAAACAGGCTGACCGTGGTGGACATCAATGACGCCATAACCGGTAATCCGCGAGCCTGGATCAATGCCCAGAATACGCACGGTTAACTCTTTGGTTAACACGAGGTTGGTTGCTGTTTCATGACGGTTTATCCAAAATGACTATCGAGATACACAATAAATGGCTGAAAAAACACCGACGCCATTTGACGTCGGTGCAATTCAGAAACTCAGGACAGCGTCCAAGACATAGCTTATTCGCTGGCGTCAGCCTTGGCTTTCTGACGCAGACGAATATTGAGCTCTTTAAGCTGCTCGGTGCTGACATCTCCCGGTGCATCTGTCATCAGGCAAGCCGCGCTCTGGGTTTTCGGGAAGGCAATGACTTCGCGAATAGTGGTCGCTCCGGTCATCAACATCACCAGGCGATCCAGGCCAAAGGCCAGGCCACCATGGGGCGGCGCGCCATAATGCAAGGCGTCCAGCAGGAAGCCAAACTTCTCACGGGCTTCTTCTTCACCGATGCCAAGGATGTCAAAGACAGTGCTTTGCATGGTCTGGTCATGGATACGCAGTGAGCCGCCACCCAGTTCAGTGCCGTTAAGCACCATATCGTAAGCGCGTGACAGTGCCGCTGCCGGGTCTGCCTTGAGCGCTTCCGGTGAACAGGCCGGTGCAGTGAAGGGGTGATGCAAGGGGCTTAAACGGCCGTTGCCGTCAGCTTCGAACATCGGGAAATCAACCACCCACAGCGGTGCCCATTCATGGGTGTAAAGGTCTAGATCAGCGCCAATTCTGACGCGCAACGCCCCCATCGCCTCATTGACGATAGACGCCTTGTCAGCACCAAAGAAGATGATATCACCGTCTTTGGCATCCACGCGGTCAAGCAGCTCTTCCACCACGTTTTCCATGAACTTGACGATAGGCGACTGCAGCCCTTCGATGCCTTTGGCACGCTCGTTGACCTTGATCCAGGCGAGACCCTTGGCGCCATAGATGCCGACAAACTTGGTATATTCGTCGATTACCTTGCGCGACAGGCTGGCACCGCCCGCCACTTTAAGGGCAGCCACTCGGCCATCCTCAGCGTTGGCAGGGCCTGAGAACACCTTGAAGTCGACCTGCTTCATCAGATCGTCAATATCGGTCAATTCCAGCGGAATACGCAGATCAGGTTTGTCGGAGCCAAAACGCTGCATGGCATCATGCCAGGTCATCCGCGGGAAAACCGGCAATTCGACATCCAGCACATCATTAAACAGCTGACGGATCATGTCTTCGGTAATCGACATGATGTCATCTTCGCTGACAAACGATGCCTCGATATCAATCTGGGTGAATTCTGGCTGACGATCGGCGCGTAGATCTTCATCGCGGAAGCACTTGGCAATCTGGTAGTAGCGATCAAAACCGGCCACCATCAGCAGCTGCTTGAAAAGCTGCGGAGACTGGGGAAGCGCAAAGAAACTGCCCGCATGGGTACGGCTGGGTACCAGATAGTCCCTGGCGCCTTCCGGTGTGGCCCGAGTCAATACCGGGGTTTCGATATCCAGAAAACCCTGGTTTTCGAGGTAGGCCCGCACATTGTGCGAGATACGCGAACGCAGACGCAGCTTTTCAATCATCTCCGGACGACGCAGATCAATATAGCGGTGCTTGAGACGTACTTCTTCGCCTACCTTACCATGCTCATCAAGCTGGAAAGGCGGCGTGGCGGCGGCATTCAGCACTTCGACTTCCTTGGCCAGAACCTCAATCATGCCGGTGGGCATGTTGGGATTCTGGGTGCCTTCAGGACGCAGACGTACGCGGCCTGTCACGCGCAGCACATATTCACTACGGGCACGGTCGGCATGGGCGAATGCTTCGGCGGTATCAGGGTCCACAACAAATTGCGCAATCCCATCACGGTCACGCATATCGAGGAAAATCACCCCACCGTGGTCACGGCGGCGGTGTACCCAGCCGCAAACGGTAACCGTTTGATCCACCAATGTTTCGTTCAGCTGGCCGCAATAATGGCTGCGCATGTCAAATCCTGTTCTGTTTCGTGGCTAATAAAATTACGTTTGGGCAGGCTTTATAGCCAATGATGCGCTATCAGGCGGCAGCATCACTGTTCTTGGCTGAGCCTTTGTCTGTGCTAGTCTTCTGGGTAGAGGTGCCGTCGGACTTGTCAGCCACCAGGTTCTTCTTGCTACCCGTTTTGAAATCGGTCTCATACCATCCGCCTCCGGCCAGGCGAAAGCCTGCTGCCGACACCAGACGCGACAGGGTATCCTGTTTACACTCTGGACATTGGGTCAGCGGGTCTGCGCTCATTTTCTGCAGTTTTTCCAAACGCTGGCCGCAGGCCTTGCACTCGTATTCATAGATGGGCATGTTATAAACTCCTGTTATCAACGCATGAAAATCGAAGCAAAGACAAAGTGATGGCATTCATAGGGTCTGCCATTGTGTATATGCGGCCAGCCGGAGAAATTCCAAGATGGCAAATAATCAAGCGAACGTATTATACCCTTTTGTTGCCCCTGGCGAGCAAGGTTAAGCACTACATAAAACATACCTGAATAACATGAAAGGACATATAAATGGCTAATGCCGTCATTCTCGATGCCGAAAGCCTGGGACCAGATATTGATCTTACTGCCATTGAAAGCCAAGTGAATCAGCTTGACGTTTATCAGCAAAGCACCCCACAGCAGGCCAGAGAGCGCTTACAGGATGCCGATATTGCAATCGTCAACAAGGTGATCATCGATGCTGACACCTTACAGGCGCTGCCTCGCTTACGCCTGATCTGTGTATTGGCCACCGGCCTCAATAATATTGATCTTGATGCTGCCAAGGCGCATAGCATAGAGGTCATGAACGTGAACGCTTACGGCACGGCCAGTGTCTCCCAGCACACCCTGATGCTGATGCTTACCCTGGCTAACCGCCTGCCGCTATACCAGGCCGATATTGCTAAGGGTAAATGGCAGCAAAGCGCATTTTTCTGCCTCCAGGATCATCCCACCGTTCAGCTTGCTGGCAAACAGCTTGTCATGGTGGGAAAAGGTGAATTGGGTAGCGAGGTCGCGCGCTTGGCTGAAGCCTTCGGAATGAAGGTCAGTTTTGCCGCCCGCCCCGGCAATGAGGCAAATGACGCACGCCCATCTCTGGATGACCTGCTTCCACAAGCAGATATTATCAGCCTGCACTGCCCGCTGAATGCAAATACCCGCCACCTGATAAATGGTGAGCGGTTGGCAAATGCCAAGTCATCACTGCTGCTGGTCAACTGCGCGCGCGGAGGCATTGTTGATGAAGTGGCCGCGTTAGAGGCTCTTAAGGCGGGTCAGCTAGGCGGCCTGGCCGTGGATGTACTACCTGAAGAGCCACCCCGAAACGGTCACCCGCTACTCGATGCTTTACACGCTGGCGCTACAGGCCAGGCAGCCCCCTTAAACCTTATCGTCACGCCGCATAACGCCTGGATCACACCGGAAGCAAGGCAAAATATTGTCAGGCTGACAGCTGAGAATATTCAGGCTTGGAAAGAGTCTGCCTGAGGCCTCTTATTGGCTGCTAATAGGTTGAAAAATGATCGGGCATTGCCACCTGATCAAGCACCTCTAGTTCAACGTGAGTGACCCGAGCATTTTCAGGGCCGTGCCATAACCATTGGGATAACACCTTTATATTATCGCTGGAACCACACATCAGAACCTCTACCCGCCCGTCGGGGAGGTTCTTGGCGTAGCCGGTGAGGCCCAGCTTGAGTGCCTGTTCCTGGGTGGCTCGACGAAACCACACCCCTTGAACCTTGCCTGTGACCCATGCCCGTACACTGGACTGTTTCATGGAAGCTCCTTTTTATAGGCTATCTGCTTGCATCGGTTCCACATACTTACTCTTCACAACTACCTCGCTATTGATGCTTGGCGCTGTCTTTATCAATAAACTCGCGTTGCACAATGACAGCGCTATTGCGCGGAATCAAAGGCCTTTTGCGCCTTAACAGCAGTGAACGTGTAAACGCTGCGCCAAACAGCAGTATCAAGGACGAATAATAAACCCATAAAAGAATCATCACCACTGAGCCTGCAGCGCCATAAGTAGAGGCTGTAGCGGTATGGGAAAGGTAGATGGCAATCACGCTGCGCCCAATGGTAAACAATACCGCCGTGACCACCGCACCAATCAGTACGTCCTGCCAGCGCAGTACCACATCCGGTAATACCTTAAAAATAGTCGCGAACAGCAGAATGACAACGCCCAGCGATATTAATGATTCAGCGCTGGAAGCTATCAGAGTCGTGTACGGAAGCAAGTCATCTGCTGCCTTTAGCATGGCACGGACGACTACCCCAGCCGCAAGTGACACCAGTAGGATAAAGCCTATTGATAACACCACGGTTAGGGACAAGAAGCGATTTTTAAGGAAAATCAGTGCACTGTTAGCGGTTGGTCGGGCGGTGACGCCCCAGATGGTGTTAAGCGAAAACTGCATTTGTCCGAATACTGTGGTGGCGCCCACTAGCAAAGCACCGAACCCTAATAGAGTAGGTAGAATACCGGCTTCCTCTATCCGTGATTGTGCAACAGCCTGTTCAATAGCACTGGCAGCTTCGACACCCATAGTCTCCTGCAATTGGGCGACAATCTGCCCATGAGCGGCATCTTCACCCATCACCACACCAATCACGGTGACTGCAATAATAACGACGGGGGCCAGAGAAAACAGAGTATAGAAGGCCAGGGAGCCGGCATAACTGAAGGCATTCCGCTCTAACCAGAGTTGAACCGCGTCTTTGACTACCTGGCTCCAGAAAATCACTGAGCGCTTGAGCATCTTGTCTTCCTTGTAGCTTAACTGACAATTTCTTCGACCTGGCGAGGCTGAACGCCTGATCTACTCAAAGTCATGGTTTCATCAAGAATTGTTGTTAGCATACCTGAATTAAAGTCGCTTATCAGGCTGTCAGCCAATTGCGTTAGCCCGGTTCACTGCCATAATGGCTACCAGCTAAACACAGGCTAATCAGCTAAATCATCTGTGCTTCAACACCTTTTGGGAGTCATCAATGCCCAGCGTTCAAACACTTGAACACCCTGCTGCAGATAAAGGCTATGAATTTGACTGCCTGGTATTTATTGGTCGTTTTCAGCCACCTCACCTAGGGCATGTGGCCGTTATCCGTGAAGCATTAAAACAGGCGAGCCAGGTCATCGTGCTGGTCGGGTCGGCCTGGCAGGCGCGCTCATTGCGAAACCCCTGGCAGTTCAACGACCGCCAGAAGATGCTGACCTCCAGTTTTGACGATGAAGAGAATCAGCGCCTTGAGATTACTCCCTTGCTGGATGCACTCTATAACGATGATGTTTGGGTACGCGACGTACAAAGGCGCGTACGCGATCTTACCGTTCCTGAAAATGGCAAGCTGCCGAGAATCGGCCTGATTGGTGCCAGTCGCGGGCAGTCCAGTTACTATCTTTCACTGTTTCCGCAGTGGGAGTCTGTCAGTGTGCCCGTGGTGGAAGGTATTTCAGCCAGCCAGATCCGTGAACGCCTGTTTCGCTCTCAAGGCTCAAGTAATGATTATCTCAGTACCGGTGCCTTTCATGACTTGCCACCTGGGGTGATTGAATACGTTCAGCAGTTTTGTCAGGAAGAAGCCTATCAGCGCCTGATTGAAGAACAGCAACTGCTTGATCAATACCGCAAAGCTTGGGCGGAAGCACCCTACCCGCCTATTTTTGTGACAGTGAACGCGGTGGTCGTTCAATCTGGGCACGTATTACTTGTTCGCCGTAAAGCAGCACCGGGCAAAGGGCTTTACGCGCTGCCTGGTGGTTTTATCAATTCTCATGAGCGTTTACTGGATGCCTGCCTGCGCGAGTTGCGCGAACGCATTCGCCTGAAAGTGCCTGAGCCGGTATTGAAAGGTTCGCTGCGTGGTCAGCGCCTGTTTGACGAACCCCACCGCAGCTGGCGTGGAAGAACACTGGCAGAAGCGTTTTATTTTGCTTTGCGCCCGGATCAGCAGCTGCCGCGGCTCAAGCCTGTCAAAGGCGGAGACCATGCACGCTGGATAGCGCTGGCCGATCTTGAGCCGGACAGCCTGTTCGAAGATCATTTCTTTATCATTCAGAACTTTCTGGGGCTGCCAGCGGATTTTGGAACCAGTGGATAATTATAGCTTTTCTGTTTTTTGCTTCTCTCTTGCTCTCCCTCGTTTGCGTTCAGGCTTCCAGAAAATCACGGGGGAGCTTCATCATTTGCCGCCATAGGCGTTCAACCCCTGGCTTGTGCACCAATGAGCACCGGTAAAGGCGTATTTCCAGCGGGATATCCCAGCTTTCATCGCCTGCTCGCACCAGAGTGCCTTTCTTTAACTCTTCACGGATGCAGAAATCAGGTATCCAGGCCACGCCTACGCCCTGGAGCACCATGCCTTTCAGGCCTTCTGCCATAGCGGTTTCATACACGGTGCGTAACTTTAGGCGCAGCGGATCATTTTTCAGCAGCATCCGCACACTGCGACCCAGAAAGGCGCCCTGGGTATAAGCCAGATAGGGTATGGAGGTATCTGTTTGCAGAGAGAATAGCGGCTTACCTTGCTCGTCTGCTATGGAAACGGGCAACATCTTGACTTTGCCAATCGAGAAAGACGGAAACACTTCGGCGTCTAATTGCATGGTGGCAAAAGGGTCGTAGTAGGCCAACATCAGATCGCAGTTGCCCTCTCGCAGTACGTGTATGGCTTCGCCTACGTTCATGGCCACCAGGCGGGTTGGCAACTCACCGAGACCTTTCTGCAACCTGGAAATCCAGGGCGGAAAAAAACTCAGCGCTAGTGAATGAGCAGCCACTATATCCAGCGCTTCATTGGCAATAGACAACCCGCGAAGATGGCTCAGTGATTCATTCAGCTGCTCAACAAGGTTACGTGCTGTGATCAGAAACAGCTGCCCTTCTGAGGTCAATCCAACCGGAGTCGTTGAACGGTCGACCAGAGTAACGTCCACAGCCTGCTCAAGCGCTCTAATCCGGCGGCTGAAGGCAGGCTGGGTGACGTGGCGTTGACGTGCTGATGCGGAAAAGCTGCGAGTATTGGCCAGGGCGACAAAATCTTCCAACCACTTGGTTTCCAAATTCACCCCAGACTCCTTATAAAATGACGGGTGTTGCGATAATAATAAATAACGCCAAAACTGGCAGGTCACAATGCTTAACAGATGCTTTCCATGTAAATGACCCACGCCATTAAGCATTTATTGTACGGGTGACATTAGATAGGCTGCTCGTGAGATGACTTTTTTCCATAAAGGCCGCTGCTGTATCTCGTCCAGGGACACACGACGACATTGGGTGAAATCCTCTTCAAGCATTAATCTCACCTGAGCTGCAAATTCGGGACTAGGAATAAACGCTGTTATTTCAAAGTTGAGCCTGAATGACCGATTATCTAGATTGATGGTTCCGATAGCGGCCGCATTGTCATCAACAAGGATGGTTTTTTGATGTAAGAACCCAGGAAGATAACGGTATATTTTAACACCGGCTCTTAACATATCTGGCAGGAATGAAAATGCAGATAGAAATACCAGCAGGTGGTCCGGGCGCTCAGGGATCATCACCCGCACGTCCACACCGCGCATTGCGGCCAACCGTAGAGCGTCCTGGACACCTTGATCAGGTACAAAATAGGGGCTTGTCACCCATAATCTCTCGTTGGCGCTATGAATCAGACTCTGAACCAGCAGGCTTGCCGTATCTAACCGATCCGCGGGGCCAGAAGGCACAATGACGACATCATGACTCGGCGCAGGCATAGCAACAGGCTGCCACTGTAGATTGATCACCTCCCCTGTCGCCCAGTGCCAGTCCTCCCAGAAGGCTTCCTGAAGCCCCAGCACACTGGGGCCTTCCAGCATTAGATGGGTATCGCGCCAGGGCCCATGACGGCTGAATTCTCCAAGATATTCCACCCCTACGTTGAAGCCGCCCAGCCAGCCCTGCTCACCATCCACCACCAACACCTTGCGATGATTACGAAAGTTCAGCTGGAAAGGATGCTTGAAACCGCGTGATGAACGGAAAGCACTGACCTTGACACCAACATTGGACAGATCCTTGAGATACCCCTCATCCAGCTTTCGACTGCCCACTTCATCATATAAAAAATACACCCGAACACCGCGCTTGGCCGCCAGTTCCAGATGGTGTTGCAAACGCCGCCCTAACGCATCATTGCGAACAATAAAGAACTGGATCAGCACGTAGTGCTTTGCCCGGTCAATTCCGGCAAACAGACTTTCAAAGGTTTCTTTGCCATCAATCAGCAATTCCGCGTGATTCTGTTGCGTCAGCGGCATCATGGCCAACTGCTCTACTGCCTGAATATCCGCCGTCAGCGAGGGCGAACAGTAAGGCAGCATATTGGACCGATAGCGGTTAAGCACCTGGCGCAAGACGCTATCACGCTCTCCCCTGGCCGATACATAGCCATAAAAACGTGGTCGACCGAAAAACCAGTAGGCAGGCACGGCAACATAGGGAAAGGTTAATAAGGAAATGATCCAGGCAATGGCCCCCTGGGACGTTCGACTGGACATAAGCGCCATAACCGCCGACACAATACCTAAAAGGTATATCAACAGCAGGCCCGTTCCCCATAACCAGGAGGTCATAACAACTCCATTGACGTGCGATTGGCATAAAATCAGACGTCATTATAACAGCTCAGGGCAAGGTTTTACTTGCCAATCGCAGCTGGCCATTCAATTTATATATAAAAACGGGCCCCGACATTCGGAGCCCGATAGTAGCGCGTTTAATGAGCAAAGTGCTTGCCATGAATATCAAATCACTGATATCAGGCTTTTTCAGCAATAATCTCTTTCCACTTGGCAGGTCCCGTCTGGTGTACCGAGGTACCCTGGGAATCAACTGCCACTGTGACAGGCATATCTTCCACTTCAAACTCGTAAATGGCTTCCATCCCCAGATCCTTGAAACCGACTACGCGGGATTTCTTGATGGCCTGGGCCACGAGATAAGCCGAGCCGCCTACCGCCATCAAATACACTGCTTCATTGTCACGGATTGCCTCAATGGCCGCCAGGCCGCGTTCTGCTTTACCCACCATGCCCAACAATCCGGTTTCTTCCAGCATGGTACGGGTGAATTTATCCATACGCGTTGCAGTTGTCGGGCCCGCCGGGCCAACCACTTCATCACCGATCGGGTCGACGGGGCCAACGTAGTAAATAAAGCGCCCTTTCATATCCACCGGCAGAGGCTCGCCCTTGGCAATCATGTCCACCATCCGCTTATGGGCGGCATCACGGCCCGTCAGCAGCTTGCCATTAAGCAGTAGCGTATCACCTGGCTGCCAGGTTTTGACTTCTTCACGGGTGATGGTGTCGAGGTTGACCCGCTTGACGTTATCGCCCATTTCACGGGTGATTTCCGGCCAGTCTTCAAGCTTAGGCGGCGCCAGTGCTACCGGGCCAGAACCATCAAGGGTAAAATGCGCATGCCGGGTAGCAGCACAGTTAGGAATAATGGCTACCGGCTTGTTGGCCGCATGGGTGGGATAATCCTTGACCTTGATATCCAGCACCGTCGTCAAACCGCCAAGCCCCTGCGCACCAATTCCGGACTGGTTGACCTTTTCAAACAGCTCAAGACGTAGCTCTTCAGCGCGGTTCGAGGCACCCCGAGCCTGTAGCTCCTGAATGTCAATCGGGTCCAGCAAGGCTTCCTTGGCAATTTCCATGGCCTTTTCAGCAGTCCCTCCAATACCGATACCCAGCATACCCGGCGGGCACCAGCCGGCCCCCATCTTGGGCAACTGCTCCAGCACCCAGTCCACCACGCTGTCTGAAGGGTTCAACATGGCAAACTTGGACTTTGCCTCGCTGCCGCCGCCCTTGGCCGCTACATGAATTTCCACTTTATCACCAGGCACAAGCTTGTGATGAATAATCGCAGGCGTATTGTCCTTGGTGTTTTCGCGCTTGCCATCAGGATCGGCCAATACAGAGGCACGCAGAATGTTATCCGGCAGTAGATAGGCGCGCCTAACGCCCTCATTGACCATATCGTCAAGGCTCATGTCGGCATCCCACTGAACCTTCATACCAACGTGAACAAAAACGGTCACAATACCGGTGTCCTGGCAGATAGGCCGATGACCTGTGGCGCACATCCGGGAATTGATCAGTATCTGGGCGATGGCATCCTTGGCAGCCGGGTTTTCTTCACGCTCATAGGCCTGCGCCATGGCATCAATAAAATCCTTCGGATGATAGTAGGAAATATATTGAAGAGCGTCGGCAACGCTTTGAATTACATCGTCCTGGCGAATCACGGTCATTTAAGTTACTCCCCGGTATCTGGTTATCATATGCAGGCATCAATACGTCGTTCAGACGGCGCTCACGCCACGCTTTTGATAATCGTTTTAATAAGCCACACGGTCATTTTATGGTGGCAAGTATACCCCATCTATCGGTGACGGGCAGTCTGCTTAACTTGTTCGCTGTTGGTGCTTTAGTTTGATGATTTTTTTGTTTTGCAAGCAAGATAACGGTATAAAATAATTACGCTGATAAGGATTGGCAATGCGGGCAGAAATATAGCCTGCGGGAAGCAATGTTGACTTTTGCTATCGATGTAGCGCAACGATGACAAGGAAGTCCTTCGCGTTCAAAAACACTGAAGCGCCACTGACGACGCGACTCACCCATGCTTGTTGCCTTGTCTACCCACTCAGGGCAGTTGGTAACACCTGCCGTGCGGTAAGCTTGCCAGGTAAGCGCCAGTATATAATGCGCCAAGTGCCGCCGCTCCTCTTCACTCAGATCACAGGGTCGCTGACGAGGCGACAAGCCGGCAAAGAACAACACCTCACTGCGTAGATAGTTGCCCAAACCAGCCACAAACCCTTGATCCAGCAGTAAGCCACCCAGCCCACGCCGATAAAATGACGGCTCCTTCAGGCGCTGGGCGATGTGCTCTTCACTCACTGATTGTGACAGCAAATCAGGGCCGAGCCTGGCCAGAAAAGGATGTTCCTCCAGGCGGTCTGCGAGCCACATGCTGATATCCGAGGCGCTATACAGACTGGCCGCCCGCCCGTTAACCACAAGGCGGGCGCGCAGTGAACGACGCGTAGCCGGCTCTTTATCTGCCGCATGGCACTTCCATACGCCATAAAGCTGGTTATGGGAATAAAGAACATGCTGATCCGAAAAACGCACCAGCATGGCCTTGCCACGGGTCTCGACCCGTTCGACCTGTTGGCCAATCAGTTTAGGCGGGTACTCTTTTAGCTCATCAAAGGCAAACCAGGCATCATCGATGATGCCCTTGATCAGCTGCTTTTCGATACGATCAGCAGCACGGCGAATTTCAGGACCTTCCGGCATGTTTACCCCAGCGCCAGCTGTTTTTCTTTAAGTTCATGAAGACGGTCACGCAGGCGGGCCGCTTCTTCGAAATCCAGATTCTGGGCGGCTTCAAACATACCGTCTTCCAGCTTGCTGATCGCTGAGGCGACATCATTCGGGTGCATGCTTGCGGGTTCATAGACGACCTCAGGCTCGGCCACCTTGCGCTCATTACCCCGCCGACGGCTGGATTTCTTGCCGGGCGCCTGAGCGGCTTCCATGATATCCGCCACCGAACGGGTCACCGTGGTTGGCGTAATGCCGTGCTTTTCATTATGCACCTGCTGTTTTTCCCGACGGCGTGCTGTTTCATCCATGGCCTTGCGCATGGAATCGGTGATCCGGTCACCATAGAGAATCGCCTTGCCATGGGCGTTACGCGCCGCACGGCCAATGGTCTGAATCAATGAACGTTCAGCGCGCAGAAACCCTTCCTTGTCAGCGTCGAGAATCGCCACCAGGGAGACTTCAGGAATATCCAGCCCCTCGCGCAGCAGGTTGATACCCACCAGAACATCAAATTTCCCCAGGCGCAGGTCGCGGATAATCTCGACCCGCTCAACGGTATCAATATCCGAATGCAGGTAACGCACGCGAATACCATGCTCATCAAAGTAGTCAGTCAAGTCCTCGGCCATGCGTTTGGTCAGCACGGTGACCAGAACACGCTCCCCCACCGCCGTACGCAGGCGGATTTCCGAGAGCAGGTCATCTACCTGGGTTGACGCGGGGCGAACCTCAATTTCAGGATCCAGCAGCCCCGTCGGGCGTACCACCTGTTCAACCACCTGACCGGCATGTTCGGCTTCATAGGGTCCCGGTGTGGCGGATACAAAGATCGTCTGCGGGCTGATGGCTTCCCATTCCTCAAACTTCATGGGGCGGTTATCCAACGCCGACGGCAGACGGAAACCATATTCCACCAGGGTTTCCTTGCGTGAGCGGTCTCCCTTGAACATGCCGCCCACCTGGGGAACGCTGACGTGGGATTCGTCGATAAACAGCAAGGCATCGTCAGGCAGGTAATCAAAGAAGGTCGGCGGCGCCTGACCCGGGTCTCGCCCGGAGAGATAGCGCGAGTAGTTTTCGATACCGTTGCAGTACCCCAGTTCCAGCATCATCTCGATATCGTAAAGGGTACGCTGTTCAAGACGTTGAGCCTCCACCAGGCGGTCGTGCTTACGCAACCATTCAAGACGCTCTTTCAATTCAGCTTTAATGGCATCAATCGCCCCCAGTATGGTTTCCCGAGGGGTGACGTAGTGGGATTTGGGGTAAATCGTCATACGCGGCACCTGGCCACGTACATCGCCAGTCAATGGGTCAAACAGGCGAATGGAATCAATTTCATCGTCAAACAATTCAACCCGTACGGCTTCCTCTTCAGCATCCGCCGGGAAGATATCGATCACATCGCCGCGCACCCGGTAGGTACCACGGCGGAAATCCATATCGTTACGGGTGTATTGCAGTTCGGCGAGACGGCGCAGAAAGGCACGCTGGTCGATCAGTTCACCGCGAGTGAAGTGCAGACGCATCTTGAGATACTGATCCGGGTCGCCCAGGCCATAAATGGCTGAAACCGACACCACAATCAGGGCATCGCGGCGTTCCAGCAGCGCCTTGGTCGCGGAAAGGCGCATCTGTTCAATATGATCATTGATAGAGGCATCCTTTTCGATAAAGGTATCTGAAGACGGCACATAGGCTTCAGGCTGATAGTAATCGTAGTAGGAGACAAAGTATTCGATGGCGTTATCAGGGAAAAACGCCTTGAACTCACCGTAAAGCTGAGCCGCCAGGGTCTTGTTGGGCGCCATGACAATCGTTGGCCGCTGCAGGGTTTCTACCACATTGGCCATGGTGAAGGTTTTGCCTGAACCGGTCACCCCCAGGAGGGTTTGATGAGCAAGACCGGCTTCCAGCCCGCCTACCAGCGCCTTGATAGCCGTAGGTTGGTCACCGGCAGGGGAAAATTTGGACTGCAGTCTGAATGCTTTGCTCATCAAGGCTCCTAAAGCGGGTTTACGCGATGTCTTGGCGGTCAGGCAATATCTGAACGCGTTGTCACTTCTACACTGGCCTGGGTGATCAGGCGATGGATCGGGCAGCGTTCGCTGATTTCTTCGAGTCGCGCCTGTTGCTCAGGATCACTGATACCATGAAAGACCAGCGTGACCTCAAGCTTGTACAAGCCTTTACGCTCCTGTGAGTCATCACGCTTGACTCTTGTTGTGATGCCTTCCAGCGGCCAACCCTTTCGGTCGGCATACATCTTGGCGGTAATCGCCTTACAGGCACCGAGCGACAGGTCGAAGTAGTCATGTGGGTCTGGCGCCGTTTCTTCACCGCCGTAGGCTTTGGGAACATCCACATAGAGATCCTCGAAACCATTCAGCTCAACCCGGTGGCGTAGCAGATGATCGCGCTCTGTGATCACTGTTATAGTCTTTTCCATGGTGTTTTCCTTCTCTGTAAGCCAATGTCCTTTCAATACGCTTTTGCTTTCAAGACGCTTTGATGTTCACGATACCTTGATCCCCAGCTTCAAGGCATTGACGGCGGCGATAAGCTTGTCGCGCTTTACGCGCCCTTCAACTTCAGCGCCATGCTGGCCGACTTCGGCACTTTCAACCCCGTCTACCATCATCAAGGCCGTTGTAATCTGATTCACCTGTTCAACGGATTCTACGCCTTTAAACCCTAATGATACCTGCTGAGCCATGTGTCCTCCCCCCTACGCATACATATCATTCAACAAGCTTATGCAAGCTTGATACAGCACCAGAGTCTAGCACGCTGATAATGGCTTGCAATCGGGTCTCAAGGCCCATACGTGGTAATCTTGGGGTATCCACGGCCAAGATCAAGGCCTGCTATTTCATCACAGTAAGGAGATGCTCACGCTATGCATGCATCCACAGCTTCAAGCTCAACACCGGGTACGCAGCCTCAGCCGCAAGCCACAGGCGCCAGTATCAGGTTATCTCATCTAGCTATTCTGGATATTCGTGGTGACGGTGCCGAGCAGTTCCTGCAAGGCCAGACCAGTGCACAAGTCAGCCTGGCGGACAGCCACTTTGCTCCCCTCACCTGTTTTTGCACTCCCAAGGGGCGGATGATTGCTAATGGTCAGCTGATCCGCTTGGCTAGCGACCATGTGCGTATGCTGCTATCCGCCAGCCTGGTGGAGCCATTGATGAAGCATCTGCAGAAATTTGCCCCCTTCTATAAGGTGACCTTATCAGCCAGTGAAGACGTCACTGTATTGGGATCTGCGCTGGGTGATGCTGAAAATATGGCTCAAGCGCTCAAGATGCCGTTGCCCTCCGTACCCTGGCAACAGGTCAGTGACAATGAGCAGCGCAGTATATTGGCTTTCCCCCCCGGAGATGATGAGGCTGGCTATCGGTGGCTGTTTATCCTCCCTGAGGCAGATGGCGCAAACTGGCCAACCAAGGGCCAGCTTGCCGATTGGCAATTGGCCGATATTCGCCGGGGTCTGGTCTGGCTTGACGCCGAACATCAGGATAAATATCTGCCCCAGATGATCAACTGGGAAGCCCTGGGTGGCATCAGCTTCAAGAAAGGCTGTTATACCGGCCAGGAAGTGGTGGCACGCGCCCACTTTCGCGGCCAGGTGAAAAAGCGCCTCTGGCGTGGCAGTATCAATAGCGCTGAAACGCTATCCAGCGGCACTGGGGTTAAGGATGACAACGAGCGCAGCGTCGGCGAGATCGTCACCAGCTGCGTTAACGACAATGGCGCTAGTGAATTTCTAGCAGTGATCAACACAAAAGCAATCGACAATCAGCTGCCTCTGAGTATCAACGGCCATTGTGTTGAGCTGGCAAGCTTGCCTTATGAGATTGAACGGCTTGACCCTGAGCAGCTGGCCCTGACGATCAGTGGTCAATAGATACTCAGTCATCAATAACACTATCAGGCAGGTGGAATAATCGCGTGGCCGTCTGGCAGCTCAGCCTGGCGACTTCAGCTTCTGATTGATGGCGTAGCTGGGCTAGCTGGCGGCAGACTTCAGCGACATTGACCGGTTCGTTACGCTGGCCTTGCTGACCGTGAAGCGGCATATCCGGGCTGTCGGTCTCCAGCACAAAGCCATCGTCTGCCAATGCCTTGACCGCCCGCTGAACCCGGCGGGCGCGTGGATAGGTCAATATTCCCCCCAGCCCGACAGCAAATCCCAGCGCATTAAAGGCGTGTGCCTGCTCTGGGGAACCGGCAAAACCGTGCACCATGCCGCCTCTGGGCAGCTGCAGCTGACGCAAACGCTTGGCCACCTTATCGTTGGCCTGCACGCAGTGAATTATCACTGGCAGATCATAGCGTTTGGCCAGACGCAACTGGGCATCAAACAGCGTCCATTGCTGCTCAAGCGTGTCACTCAGGCGAGCATCAATGCCGCACTCACCCACGGCAATTAACTGAGGGTATGCTTGCAAGGCGTCTTCCAGCGCCTGCATATCCTCGTCGCTATGTTCTTCAATGAAGTAGGGATGCAGGCCTAGGGCAACGCTGACGTCTTCACGCTCACCAAGCGCCAGCACTTGTTGCCAGCGCGCTCGGGTAGTGCCAAGCACCACAAAGTGTCTGACACCGGCTTGTCTGGCACGCTGAAAAACGTCTTCACGGTCGCTATCAAAATCAGCAAGATCAAGATGGCAATGGGCGTCAATCAGCATCTCTCCTCCCTCAGGCAAACCTTACCAGACAAGCCGTGTCATCCGCTCAGTGCTCACGGGTTGGCTGGAAGCGAATCTCCGGCCAGCGCTCCTGGGTCATCTGTAAGTTCACACGTGTTGGCGCAATGTAGGTGAGATAACCACCGCCATCAATCGCCAGGTTGGCGCTTGCCTTGCGCTTGAATTCTTCAAGTTTCTTGGCATCCTCACTGTACACCCAGCGGGCGGTGTTGACGTTGATGCCTTCATACAGGCAATCCACCTTGTACTCTTCCTTGAGGCGATGGGCGACCACGTCAAACTGTAGCGTACCTACCGCGCCCAGAATCAGGTCGTTGTTATCCAGCGGCATAAAGACCTGGGTAGCCCCTTCTTCGGAAAGCTGCTGAAGCCCTTTCTGCAGCGCCTTCATTTTCAGCGGGTCTTTCAGGCGCACACGCTTGAACAGTTCCGGAGCAAAGTGAGGAATCCCGGTAAAGCGCATGTCTTCATTCAGAGTAAAGGTGTCACCAATCTGGATGGTGCCATGGTTGTGCAGGCCAATAATATCGCCCGGCCAGGCTTCCTCAACCTGGGAGCGATCCGACGCCATAAACGTCAGGGCGTCAGCAATCTTTACATCCTTGTTGATTCTGACATGGCGCATTTTCATGTTCTTTTCGTATTTACCCGAGCACACCCTTAAAAAGGCAATACGGTCACGGTGATTCGGGTCCATGTTTGCCTGAATCTTGAATACAAAACCACTGAAGCGCTCATCATCCGCAGTGACGATACGGGTATCCGTTTCACGGGGCTGGGGCGGCGGCGCATATTCAACAAAGCCATCGAGCATTTCCCGCACCCCAAAATTGCCCATGGCGGTACCGAAATACACCGGCGTCAGTTCACCGTTACGATAGGCATCAAGGTCAAACGCATGGGAGGCGCCGCGTACCAGCTCCACTTCCATACGCAACTCTTCTGCCTGCTCTTCTCCCAGTACGGCGTCCACTTCAGGGTTATCCAACCCTTCGATGCGTTTGTCGTCAGGAATTCGGCTACCCTGGCCCTGAGTATAAAGATGCAACACATCGTTATAAAGGTGATAGACCCCCTTGAAATGGCGCCCCATACCAATCGGCCAGGTCATCGGTGCACACTGGATATTGAGCACGGTCTCGACTTCATCCATCACTTCGATAGGGTCACGGATATCCCGATCCATCTTGTTGACAAAGGTCAGGATCGGCGTGGTACGCAGCCGACAGACTTCCATCAACTTGATGGTACGATCCTCAACGCCTTTCGCTCCATCAATTACCATCAGCGCTGAGTCGACAGCCGTCAGGGTACGGTAAGTGTCTTCTGAGAAGTCTTCGTGGCCAGGCGTATCCAACAGATTGACGATACGCCCACCATAAGGAAACTGCATAACGGAGGTGGTCACCGAGATACCACGCTCCTGTTCCATTTTCATCCAGTCTGAGGTCGCATGGCGGTCATTACGCTTGCTTTTGACCGAGCCCGCCATCTGGATGGCGTTCCCGAACAACAGCATTTTTTCGGTAATGGTGGTTTTACCCGCGTCCGGGTGAGAAATAATAGCGAAGGTGCGGCGAAGTTCCGCTTCGCGGGATAGTTGAGCGTCAGACATTGGTTTCTCTGGCAGGACTGCATAAATTAAGTAACTGATAGCGCTATGATAACGCAAATCGAAAGCATCAGCACAGGCAGGGCCTTGGACCGGCAAAGATCAGCACACAAAAAAAGCCATATCAACACATGTTGGTATGGCCTTGGCTTTCTTTAAAGCTAAACGTATCTATATGAAAACAGATCAGGCAAACGTATTGATCTGGGTTCCAAGATTACCCTCTGAAGCAAGGTTTTGCTGTGACTCTGAACCGGCTGTTGCCGACTCCATCAATGCAGACACCTGTTGCTCCTGATTATCCAGTGATTCCCTGAACACCTGCATTTGTGTTTGCTGGGCAGTCTGTGCCTGATTCATGTAGAGCGATGCAGAGACTGCATTACTGACAGATGCATCCATGGTGGCACCTCATTAGCTATGAAATGTAATTTTACAATAGCAGAGGCGCTGCCGCGGTGCAAAGCCTCTGTATAACCGATGTCCACACTTATTTCTGTTGGCTATTATCACGGCTGAAAAGCATCAAAACCGGTCGGCGCGGAAAGGCGCCATATCAATAGCCGTTGGCTTACCTTCCATCATATCCGCCAGCAGCATGCCCGTTGCTGGCCCTAGCGTGAACCCCTGGTGGCCGTGGCCAAAAGCCAACCACAGGCCTTTATGGCGCGGCGCCGGGCCAATGACTGGTTTCATATCTGGCAGGCAGGGACGCGCGCCCTTCCAGGCGTCTGCATCTTTTCGCTCACCAAGCGGAAACAGCTTGCGGGCGGCTTTTTCGGCACTCGCCAGTTGATTATCGTGAGCAGGTGATTCCAGGTTATCCAGCTCGGCACCGGTTGTCAGACGAATACCGGCGCGCATTGGCGCTAACAGATAGCCCACTTCGGCATCCATTACCCAGTGATTGAGTTTGGCACCTTCACCGGGCGCATAGTGCATGTGGTAACCACGCTTAACGAAAGTCGGGAAATGATAACCCAAGGGCTTGAGCCATTTACCCGCCCAGGGCCCCAGCGCCATAACCAGGTTATCGGCCTGTAAGGTTTCATCCGGCGTCGTCACTTGCCAACCGTCAGCCTTCTGTTTGATATCAGTGACTTCACTTTTCAACAGACGACCACCCTGCTGCTTGCAGGCATCGGCATAAGCAGCGACCAGGCTTCCAGGGTCATTAACCACCCAGGAATCCACCCAGTGGATAGCACCAATGATATCCGTCGAGAGGTGCGGTTCAATGGCAGACAACTGCTGACGGTCAAAGTGCTTGAACTGGACGCCAAAACGTTCCCGATTCTCTTCCGCTTCTTTCAAGCGAGTTGCCTGCTTGCTTTCAGAACGGAACAGTTCCAGAAAGCCGTCTTTGGCAATCAGCCGCTCAGCGCCAGCCGCTTCAACCATCGGCGCATGAGTATCAAGACATAACTGAATCAGAGAAGCATATTCCGGCACGATACGTGAATAGGCTTTTGACCCGGAATTGTGCCAATAACGCAGCAACGGTGACGCTGCATTGATCATCCCGCCCGGCCGATAACGAATATCCACTCGGCGATTAGGCAAGACACTCAGCAGTGTTTTCATATCACGAGGAAAGGCATAGGGGCGCACGGCCTCACGCTGGATGATGCCAGCATTGCCAAAGGATGTTTCCTGGCCTGGATCACGACGGTCAATCAGGGTGACATCATGCCCACGCTGAAGAAGATGCCAGGCAACGCTGACACCAATCATTCCAGCACCCAGAACAATACTATGCGCCATTCTATGCTCCTTGTTTTTTGTGCCTTTCAACATCAACACTGCCACCAGCCAATACACTGATGACAGTAAAATATAAAATAAACCTGTGTTGGCCTTGCCACAAGGTTGCTGAGCAGTTCGCTACAAGCAACTGAGGATTAACCCTAGACAAAAACCGTGTGCAGAAATTAACACCAAATCAACAGCATTAAAATAGCCAAAAACACTGTATATTTTTCAAAAAACAGCAATTAATTTCAAAAAATTAATTAAAAAAGGATAAAAACCCAAGCTGCACAGCGAGGGTGAAGCAACTGCAAAAAAACGCCGTCAACCCGTCAAAATCTATCAGCACGGCGGCTACCACACGGCAGATAGGCTGTTTGAAAAACACAGGAAATATAAGCAATTTCTAATAATAAATGCAATACTTATACGCCGATTAGCGAATTTAAATGCAGATAAAATATAGAAAGGAGATTGCTACGCGAGGATATGAATATAACACTGAGAGGATAAAAGATTACAAAGGTTAATGGGGTGGATGATGGGGATCGAACCCACGACCACCGGAGCCACAATCCGGGGCTCTACCACTGAGCTACATCCACCATAACCTGGGATAATCTGATACAGAATTTGCTGACTAATATACTTTACAAGTATTTAATGGGGTGGATGATGGGGATCGAACCCACGACCACCGGAGCCACAATCCGGGGCTCTACCACTGAGCTACATCCACCATAATTAACTTGTAAAACAGATAGATACAAACAATGGCGCTTATATCTTTCAACATGCTGACGCTTCAGATTGGCACGCCCAGCAGGACTTGAACCCGCAACCTACGGCTTAGAAGGCCGTTGCTCTATCCGGTTGAGCTATGGGCGCACTTTGAAGTTAGCTATTCAATTGTTGATGCTGCTCAATTGAATCAAGTGCTGAACCACAACCAACGCTTGGATATGCAGGTACCAACATCCACGTTAGGAAGTGGTCGGGGTGGAGGGATTCGAACCCCCGACATCCTGCTCCCAAAGCAGGCGCGCTACCAGACTGCGCTACACCCCGAAGTAACTACCTAGACGCTACCGTATGTCTCGTCTCAAGCGAGGCACATATTACAACTTTTAATTTTAAAGTCAACCACTAATACACATAAATCCTTCAATCGCTTTGCCTGAACGTGCTGGCATGCGAAAATCAGACGCATTCCACTTACTTTCAGGCATTTTTCTCGACGGGGATTACATTGATGACCGCCCAATTGATCGATGGCAAAGCCATCGCCGCTGATGTTCGCCAGGATGTTGCCAACAAGGTTGCCGCCCGCCTCAAGGTCGGTGCTCGCGCTCCTGGCCTTGCGGTTGTGTTAGTGGGCAATGACCCTGCCTCGCATGTTTATGTCAGCAACAAGCATCGCGCCTGTGAGAATGCAGGCATTCACTCCATTCAGCACGAATTGCCTGCCGAGACGACTCAGCAGGCGCTCGAAGCCTTGATTGATCAGCTGAATGCCGATGACACGATTGACGGCATCCTGGTGCAGCTGCCCTTACCCCCTCACCTGGATGCCGAACCGCTGCTGGAACGCATTCTTCCCAACAAGGATGTCGATGGCTTCCACCCCTATAACCTCGGCCGTCTTGCACAACGTCTGCCTGCCCTGCGCCCCTGTACGCCCAAGGGAGTGATGACGCTGCTTGAAAAAAGCGGCTTGGCCGTACGCGGCCTGGATGCCACCGTGGTCGGCGCTTCCAATATTGTTGGCCGCCCCATGGCGCTAGAGCTGATGCTGGCCGGTTGTACCACCACGGTATGCCATCGTTTTACCCGCAACCTTGAAGAACATGTCAGACGTGCCGATCTTCTGGTGGTCGCCGTTGGCAAGCCCGGTATCGTTAAAGGGGAATGGATCAAGCCCGGCGCCATCGTGATTGATGTGGGCATCAACCGACAAGAAAATGGCCGCCTGATTGGGGATATCGATTTCGAACAAGCCCAGCAAAGAGCCAGTCATATTACCCCCGTCCCCGGTGGCGTTGGCCCCATGACGGTTGCCAGCCTGCTGCAGAACACCCTGGAATCAGCCGAACAGCATGCCCCTGCTCATACCTGATTCGCATTGAGCATTATCAGACTTAATAAGGAATCTTTCGTGAAACATATCGGGATTATTGGCGCCATGGCGCAGGAAGTCGAGATTCTTGCCGGGCAGCTAGACAACGCCCAGCGCCATGAACACGCAGGGTGTACGTTTTATCGCGGCCAGCGCCATGGCCTGGATATCACCATTCTGCAGTCAGGCATTGGGAAGGTTAACGCCGCAGTGGGAACTGCGGTCTTGCTTGAACGTTTCCAGCCCCAGGCCATTATCAATACCGGCTCTGCTGGGGGCTTTGCCACGGATATGAAAATCGGCGATGTGGTGATTTCCAGTGAAGTTCGCCACCACGATGTTGACGTGACCGCCTTTGGTTATGAACTTGGCCAGGTTCCGGGTATGCCCGCCGCGTTTGAGGCTGATTCAGGCCTTAAAGCCCATGCCCAGGGCGCCATCACAGTGCTTAATGAGGTCAACGTGCGTGAAGGCATGATTGCCACCGGAGATAGCTTCATGGCCGACCCTCAGCGGGTAGCACAGTTGCGTCAGCAGTTCCCTGCCATGCTGGCCGTCGATATGGAAGCGGCAGCGATTGCTCAGAGTTGCCATCTGTTTGGCGTGCCCTTTGTGGTTATCCGCGCCCTCTCGGACATTCCGGGGGACACGGATAATCACCTGTCATTCGAGCAGTTTCTGGAGGTTGCCGCCCAGCACTCATCGCGCATGGTTGACCAGATGCTCAAGCAGATCGGAGCTGTAACAACGGCTTAAATGCTCTTTCTCTTAAGCACCATCTTTATCTTAAATACTACCTTTCTGGAGTTTCCAGGGTAGCGTTTCTCCCGCCAGCAAGGGGATGATGCGCTGCCCGTCCGCATAAGGGTAACTGTCTGGAAGTGCCCAGCTATTACGCTCCAGCACTACCTTGTCAGGGTTAACCGGCAAACCATAAAAGCGCGGGCCATTCAGGCTTGCAAAGGCTTCCAGTTGATCGAGCGCATCCATCTGTTCAAACGCCATGGCATACAGTTCAATCGCCGCCGGTGCCGTATAGGCACCCGCACAGCCACAGCTGGATTCTTTATCGCCCTGGGCGTGAGGCGCACTGTCAGTACCCAGGAAAAATTTCCGGCTGCCCGACGTTGCTGCCTTGAGCAACGCCTGACGGTGGCGCTCGCGCTTGAGAATCGGCAGGCAGTAATAGTGCGGACGAATCCCGCCTACCAGCATATGGTTGCGGTTGAACAGGAGGTGATGGGCCGTGATGGTCGCCGCGACGTTATCCGGCGCTTCGGCCACAAAGGTGGCCGCCTGCTCAGTGGTGATGTGTTCGCAAACCACCTTGAGCGAAGGATGACGCGCTAGCAAGGGCTTGAGCACCTGCTCAATGAAAACAGCTTCGCGATCGAAAATATCGATGTCAGCATCGGTCACTTCACCGTGCATCAAAAGCGGTAGACCTGCCTCGGCCATGGCAGCAATCGTCTCATCACAGTGGCGCAGATCGGTCACCCCTGACGCTGAGTTGGTCGTTGCTCCGGCAGGGTAAAGCTTGACCGCCTTGATGATACCGCTATCGATGGCCCGCTGAATTTCTTCTGGTGGCGTGGTATCGGTCAGGTACAGCGTCATCAGCGGTTCAAAGCTTGACCCTTCCGGCAATGCCTGCAGAATGCGTTGGCGATAGGCTTGTGCCTGGGCCGTTGTCGTCACCGGTGGCTTGAGATTCGGCATGATGATGGCACGCCCCATCTGGGCAGCACTATGATTGACAACCGCCTCCATGGCAGCGTCGTCGCGCAGGTGCAGATGCCAATCATCGGGGCGCGTTAGGCTAAGTGTTTTCACGGCGATTCCTATCGAGCAAATTTTGATACGTAACGGATCAGGATACGTTATGGTGTGGGCAATTGAATGTCAGCATCGATTATACCGGATATTTAGCTTGCTTAAATTGCTCGCCGGATAATCGCGCTGGAATCCATACCCACAAAGTGGATGAATTGACGTATCATTCTCACTGATATCAGCTTCAGGACGCATTTTTTGTATGCATAACGTAAGGCGCTATGCGGATATTGTTGCCAGCATTGAAGGATTGCTATGGCTGGCACTTAGCTGGTCGGTCACGCTTTCCGCTTACCGTGGCAGCACCGAACCAACGGTCGGCATGATGCTGCTTATTGCCACCGTCATCTTTGTTAGCTGGTTCCACCGCCCGTTGCGTTTGTTGCTGCGCCGCTATCATGTGCGCAAGCGGCGCACTGACATGTGGATTCACCTGCTGGCATTGCCTCTGCTGCTGGGTATGGCCGCTTATATCCTGCTTGAGTTCCTGCTTGGCCCTGCATGGCTGCCACCCAAGATGTTGGCCGTCAACGTGCTGGCAACGGCTGGCTGGCTGACCTTTGTCTTTACACTGGTGATCAAGGTGATTCACCGCCTGATAACGTCCGGCAAATAACGCCATGCCTACGGAATTACCCCTGCCACTTTCAACGCCCAACCGTAATCTGGTCCGCCTGACCATCGTACGCGGCATTACCTGGACGGGCTTTCTGCTCGCCATCATTATCGGCGTTGAATTGCTTGGCTTTGAGCTAAAGGTGCCTGCCGTCGTCGGTGTGGTTATCGCCATGGGAACCCTCAATATCGCCACCTGGTGGCGGCTGGGACGCCCCCGAGCAGTTAATCACACTGAATATCTATTACACTTGCTAGCCGATATCGCGGGCCTGACGCTGTTGTTCTATTTTACCGGCGGGGCTACCAACCCTTTTATCACCTACTACCTGGTGCCGGTTACCATTGCTGCTGCCACGCTGCCCTGGCGACACACCTGGATTATCGCCGCCTTCGCCATGGCAGGTTACAGTTTTTTGATGTTCAATTATCATGCTGTTCCGCAAATGAGCCATATCCATAGCGACTCCCCCCTCAGCCTGCATACCCTCGGCATGTGGCTGAACTTTGGCCTTTCCGCTGGCTTGATCACCTTCTTTATCTACAAGATGGCCCACGCCCTGCGTCGCCGCGACAAAGCCCTCTCGCGCACCCGGGAAGCCGCCCTCAGGAATGAGCAGGTGCTGGCAGTCGCTACCCAGGCGGCAGGCACCGCCCACGAGCTGGGCACGCCGCTTTCCACCATGGCGGTGCTGCTCAATGAAATGGCCGATGAAGCACCCAAGGGGTCCACGCTTAGCGATGACATTCATCTGCTCAGACAACAGGTCGATACCTGCAAATCACGCCTGCAGCATCTGGTGGCCCATGCCGATCGCCGACGTATGGCAGAACCTGAAGTGCAGGATGGAGAAGTATGGCTGGCTGGCGTGGTGCAGCGCTGGCTGGTACTGCGCCCGGATGTCAGCCATCAACTGATTGTCTCAGAGCGCCGCGGGCGCCCCTGGTTAGCGGTTGATGCCACGCTTGACCAGGCCTTGACCAATCTTTTGAATAATGCCGCAGACGCCAATCCGGAAAATATTGCTATCCGCCTGGACTGGCAAAATGACAGCGTGATTGTTGATATCCGCGACCATGGGCCTGGGGTTTCCATGTCGATTGCTGACCAACTTGGTGACACCTTTGTTTCGACCAAAAGCAAAGGCATGGGTATTGGCTTATTTCTGACCCATGCTACGATCAATCGCTTTGGTGGCGGCGTCAGCCTCTACAACCATCCAGAGGGTGGCACGCTGACAGAGGTCATCCTCCCATTGAGTTCCTCGCCACCGTCATGATCTGACCCTGGCATCATCATTTGCTGAATTGCTGTGCGGATTAACAGAGGAAGCCATGTCTACCCCCAAGCCGTCTAACAACAAGTCATCAACCCAAGATCAGCGCCTGCTCATCATTGATGACGACGAGATGTTTTGTCATGTGCTCAGTCGCGCGCTTACCCGGCGTGGCTATCAGGTTAGCGTTGCCCACGATGCCGACCAGGCGCTGAGCCTTGCTGCCAGCGAATCGCCGAGCATGGCAACGCTTGATCTCAAACTGGAAAACAGCTCCGGCCTCAAGCTGTTGCCCGAACTACTCGCTGTGATACCCGGGTGTCGTGTGGTTGTCCTGACTGGTTACTCCAGCATTGCCACTGCGGTTGAAGCCATCAAACTTGGCGCCGTCAACTATCTGTGCAAGCCGGCTGATGCTGATGATGTATTGACGTCCTTCAATCGCCAGGAAGGCAACCCTGATGCAGAAGTCGCCGAGAACCCACCTTCAGTGAACCGCATTACCTGGGAACATATCCAGAAAGTGCTCCAGGAGCATGATGGGAATATCTCTGCCACAGCCCGCGCCTTGGGTATGCATCGGCGTACCCTGCAACGCAAGCTGCAAAAGCGCCCAGTCAGACGCTAGCTCTACTGTGTTATAGAACTAGCGCCAAACTCAAAAAACCCGCCTGGCGGCGGGTTGTCTACTAGCTGGAAACTTTAGCCATCAAACAATAGGCTTGAGAAATTACTGAGCCGTCCAGCCAAGATCGATATTCCAGCTTGAACCGGTCACCGCTCCGGCAGTGTCAGCACACAGAAAGGCCACCATTTCAGCCACTTCCGAAGGCTCGATCAGGCGCTTGACGGCCGCATTCTTGAGCATGATTTTCTCGATCACCTCTTGCTCTTCCATGCCATGAAGCTTGGCTTGATCAGCAATCTGATTATCCACCAGCGGCGTTTTCACATAGGCCGGACAGATGGCGTTGGCGGTAATACCCTGCTCACCGCCTTCCAGAGCGGCGGTCTTGGTCAAACCAATCATGCCGTGCTTGGCACTGATATACGCTGACTTGCCCGGAGAAGCCACCTGAGCATGCACGGAAGCGATATTGACGATACGCCCCCAGCCACCTTCGCGCATATGCGGCCAGGCTGCCTGTGAAAGCAGGAAAGGAGCGGTCAACATCAGATCAATAATCTGCCGCCACTTCTGCTCTGGAAAGCTTTCGATCGGAGAAACGTGCTGAATGCCGGCATTATTGACCAGAATATCGACGCTGCCAAAGCGTTTGACCGCATCGTCGACCGCCGCACGGCAGGCGTCTGCATCGGTCAGGTCTGCTTCAAAGAAGGCAGCACCGGCGGCTTCTGCGACCGCTTTGCCCGCCGGGTTAAAGTCTACCGCCAGCACCTGATGCCCCAGATCACAGAGCTTTTTGACGACAGCTTCGCCAATGCCACTGCTGGTACCCGTGACGACCGCAACACGGGGATTATTCGTTGTCGAAGCACTTGTTGTCATATAGATTCCTGTTAAAAGTTCTTGTTAACGTGGCTTGTGAAAGATTACACCCTGGAAAACCACCGACCCACACATCAAGGTAACCAGAATGACAGGGTAAAACCACTATGTTGCCGGTGTCATAATGCGTTCCATCAGGCGCTGCGCCAATTGGGCCGCCTCCTGCATGGTCTGAAGATCGCTCAGGTCATCCAATATCCGGCACATATAGCAGCCTTGGCCATCCTGCAATGGTTGCAGAACAAAACGATACGCCCCCGATGGTAGTGAAATCAGCAAGCTGTCCTGGCATACATGTGAGCTGGCATTTTCCGGAATGGCCACCAGCCACAGCGCACAGGGGGTGATCAAGGCGCCGATCAGGCCGGTGCCTTCCAACGCTTCAAACTGGCCACGTTGAAAACATAAGCCATCGACACCCAGGCGTGGGTTGAAGACAGGCTCGCGTTTGAGCAAGCGTATCTGACTGTCTCGATAGTTGCGGGCCAGTTCAGTAATCTGCTCGTACTCTTCAAGCGTGGGTAACTGCATTAAAAAGTTCTCTATCTGGAATCGCCATAATCAGGATCAATGGGTGATGTAGCATCCTGCTATTAGCCAAACGGTCTTGGCTACGTCAGACTAATGTATTAAAAATTCATTCAAAGGAGTCAAGCTATATGTTTGTTGTCATCTATGGTCGTCTGTCATGCCCTTTCTGCGTCATGGCCAAGCGCCTGGCCGAACAACTTGAGAGTGCAGGTAAGATTGATGGCCTGCGCTATATCGATATGCCCAGTGAAGGCATCACCAAGGAAGATATCGCTAAAACCGCGGGCAAACCTGTGCACACCGTCCCCCAGGTGTTTGTCGATCAGGAGCACATTGGTGGCTTCACCGAATTTGATCAGTATGTGCGCCAACATCCTTCTCTGGGTCACTGAAATTTCAAAGTGTCAGGTCAAGCAGATTATCAGCCATGCCGTTAACCTGCGTTGAACGCCGAACAGTCCTCGTTGCCTATAATACGTGTGTAGAAAAACGTCTACTCTCAACGTATCTTGCAGGCGAGGATATCATCATGCAGCGCAAGGAGTTCATACAACAATTATGGCTGGATTATATTCATGCCCACCCTGATATTGGGGCCTTGACCCTGTGGCCCAAGGCCGAACAAGCTGAATACATGACCTTGCTGACCCTCAATGTCGGCGAGTTCAGCGCCAAGGCGATATCTCCCTTTCTTGCCCAGATGGGCTATCAGCTGGTTTCCCGCTATGCCATGGCTGACAAGGGCTTGCTGGTACACCTTTGGTCACCGCAAGACAGCGGCAGTTGGCTGATTGTAGCGGAGCTGCAAATAGGTACGCTGCCCAAAAGCCCGAGAGAAGACCTTACCCGGCTCATCCATCAACCGGGGCTTGCTAACGACGCAGCAAAGGGCGTTGAACTGTTCTGCCACGGTCGCCCTTGGCCAATGCCCACATGGTCGCTGCATGAAGCACTGCTGAAGACTCACCCCTTGGCTGCCTGGCTGGCCGCCATGGGGCCTCGCCTTCACCATGCGGGGTTCAACTGCCACACGCTAGGCCAACCACTGCGGGAAATCGATCAACAGCTCAGCGACTCCGGCATGGCACGGGCCTGCGCCGAGCAAAACGGCATTTTCCCCGTCTCTTCATTGCTTGAGCATCGCTTTTACCCGACCAATGCCCAGAAAATGGTGTTTGCAGAAGGTGATGAGCACCGCATTTCTTTTGGTGGGCTAGCGCTGGTTCAAAAGCGCGTGGAAGATGACCACGAGCCGATTGCCTGCCAGCTATTACCTCACCATACCCGCTGCGAAGTCATGTGACGGCACCCAACAGCACTGCTTCCATGACACCAGACTGCGCAGCGCCAGCCACAAGCTGACTCTGCACAGCCCTTCTACATAGTCTTTATACATAGCCCCGAGCGTTGAGCCAGGTTTATGTCGTTTAACCTTCGACAAAGGTCATTTCAGGAACGTTATCCGGCACCACCAGCTTGCCAGCGGTTTTCTCGATGATTTCTTCAACGCTCACTCCAGGCGCCCGCTCTTTGAGTATGAACGTACCGTCCTTGATTTCCATATAGGCCAGATCCGTCAACACACGGTTGATACAGCCCGCGCCGGTTAGCGGCAAAGTGCATGCTTCAAGCAGTTTGGATTCACCGTGCTTGGACGCATGGGTCATGGTGCAGATGATATTTTCCGCGCCAGCCACCAGATCCATGGCGCCACCCATACCTTTGATCAACTTGCCAGGCACCATCCAGGAAGCAATATTGCCGTTCTGATCAACTTCAAAGGCCCCCAGTACAGTCAAATCAACATGGCCGCCGCGAATCATCGCAAACGACTCCGCTGATGAAAAAATGGCGGCTCCCGGGCGTGCCGTCACCGTTTGCTTACCGGCATTGATCATATCCGCATCAAGTTCTTCTTCGGTTGGAAAACGCCCCATCCCCAGCAGGCCGTTTTCTGACTGCAGCATGACGTCCATGCCGTCAGGAATATAGTTGGCCACCAGCGTTGGAATACCGATACCCAGATTAACGTAGAAGCCATCTTCCAGCTCACGCGCAACGCGCATTGCCATCTGTTCACGTGTTAGTGCCATGATTATCTATCCTATTATTTTAAAAACGATTCTTGGGCAAATTAGGCTGCTTGAAAAACATTGCCTTAGCTGCGAACGGTGCGTTTTTCGATACGCTTCTCGAATGTGCCCTGAATCAGGCGATCCACATAAATGCCCGGCGTATGAATCTGGGCTGGATCCAATTCACCCGGTTCAACAATTTCTTCCACCTCAACCACAGTGATTCTGCCCGCGGTGGCGGCCATGGGATTAAAGTTCTGAGCCGTGTGACGGTAAACCACATTGCCATACCAGTCGGCCTTCCAGCCCTTGACGATAGCAAAGTCGCCGGTGACGGATTCTTCCAGAATGTGCGGGCGACCGTTGAACTCGCGGACTTCCTTACCTTCACCAATCGGGGTGCCGTAGCCTGTAGCGGTATAAAAGGCCGGAATACCAGCACCGCCAGCACGCATTTTTTCAGCCAGGGTTCCTTGGGGTGTCAATACCACTTCGATTTCATCATTGAGCATTTGCTGCTCAAACATGGCATTTTCACCCACATAGGATGCCAGGATCTTGCGGATCTGACGGTCTTCCAGCAAAAGGCCCAGGCCAAAACCATCAACGCCGCAGTTATTGGAAACAACGGTCAGATCCTTGACACCAAGACGCTTGATCTCGGCAATCAGGTTTTCAGGTATGCCACACAGACCAAACCCGCCGGCAATCACCGTCATACCGCTTTCGATTCCCTGCATTGCTTCTTCATAGGAAGCCACTCGCTTGTCAAAACCTGCCATGATGAATCCTCACTTGTTATTAATGGATGCTATTGACGGCTAACACGCCTTCTTTCGGCAGCAATGAATCTTTCAATGCCACTGGCGGCTCCGGCTACCGGATAGGCCCAGTGTTGTACCAGATGATATATTTGTTAAGTTTGTTTTATTTATCAATTTATTTATATTATTAATTAATAATTTTTCGCCGCGTTATTCTTGGAGCCAGACGATGACCGTCAAACAACTGCGCGCTTTTCTGGCCGTCGCCCAGACCTTGAGCTTTACCCAGGCCTGCGAACGCTTGCACCTTTCACAGCCGGCACTGAGCCTGGCGATCAAGGGGCTGGAAGATACTCTGGGCGGTAAATTGCTGATTCGTAGTACACGCAGCGTCCGTTTAACGCCCGAAGGAGAATCCCTGGTACCGCTGGCAAAGCACCTGCTCGCACAGTGGGACAACACCGAGGAGCGTCTGCGCCAGCGTTTCACCCTGCAACTTGGCCGCCTGGGCGTTGCGGCCATGCCAGCGTTTGCCAGTAATCTGCTACCCGCAGCATTGGTCAAGTTTCGTCAGCAATATCCAAAAATCAACATTACCGTACACGATGTCATCAACGAGGAAGTGATCGACATGGTGCGCTCCAGGCAGGTTGAAATGGGTATTGCCTTTGCCCCAGAAGGGCTGGGTAGCCTGCACTTCACGCCTTTGTTTGATGACCGCTTTGTGGCGGTAGTGCCGCGCAACAGCCCACTTGCCCAGCTTGAGCAACTCACCTGGACCGAAATGATTCGCCAGGACTTCATCACCCTACAGCGCCCTTCGATGGTACGACGCCTACTGGAACAGGCGCTCGAGAAGCGCGCAACGGTGTTACCGGTGGCGTTTGAAAGCCACCAGTTGGCCACCGTCGGGCGCATGGTCGCAGACGGCCTTGGGGTTAGCGCTGTGCCCTCCATGTGCATTCAACAGATGACCGAACTGGGCGCCCACTGTATTCCGCTCACCCGGCCGGATATTTCCTGTCAGGTCGGGATTCTCACCCACCAGGAGCTATCGGTCGCTGCCCAGGCGCTGCGGGATGTACTCAGAGACACCGTTCAGGCCCCATGCCTTAACTCAGGGTAACAAGTCGCCTTTATTAACACCCTATCGCTGGGAACCGGATACGATATCCATTAGCATTCAAAAAGTATCCTAACTGCATGCCAGATAACGGCAATAAACATCAGGGAATAAGACATATGCCGGTAATCAAAGGAGCGATCAGCTGTTTGTTGATCACCATCCCCAGCTTATTGTGGAGCCTTCCACTGCTGGTTTTGTCGTTGCTAAAGCTGTTGGCACCTACTCAAAAGCTGCGCAACCTGATCATGCAAGCCCTAAATTTTGTTATGATGAATTGGCTTGATATTAATTTGTGGTGGATGAGGCGTTGGCTGAAAACGCCACTAACGGTAGAGATTCCCGATGACCTGAGTGACGACCAGTGGTGGTTAGTCATTTCCAACCATCGTAGCTGGACGGATATCTTCATGCTGTTCCTGGCACTTCATCGGCGAATTTCCATACCACGCTTCTTCATCAAGAAAACACTGCTATGGATACCCGTGATCGGTCTGGCTTTTTGGGCTCAGGATTATCCCGTCATGCGCCGCTACAGTCGACAGCAGTTGGCCAAAAATCCTAAGCTGGCTGAAATTGATCGACGCGCCACCCAGAAAATGTGTGAACGAGCCAAAGACTTCCCTATCAGCATTGTGATTTATGCCGAGGGCACCCGTTTCACGCCGGTAAAGCGTGAACGTCAGCAAAGCCCGTATCAGCACTTGCTACGCCCCAAGGCAGGCGGTATCGCACAAGTGCTGAATCTGATGGGCGATCAGCTCAGCGGCATTCTTGATGTCACCATCAGCTATGCCAACCCATCACCGACTTTCTGGGGGTTTCTGTGTGGCATAGAACAACCAGTCACACTGACTGCTCGACGGCTGGCCGTGCCAAAATGGATGCTGGATACTCAGTATCATGCGCAACCTCAGGATAAGGAACGCTTTCATCAATGGATCAATGCTCTGTGGCAAGAAAAAGACGCCCTGCTGGACAAACGCACTCACCACGACTGATCAGCGCCCTTATCTGCTGCTTCCTTCTGGCTACATTAGCAGGCTGCGCCAGTACACCTGACGGCAGCCCGAGTGAAGACACCCAAGCACAGGCGGAAGGTAGCCCATGGATAACCGTGCAGGCTGGCGACACCCTGGGAGACATTGCCCGGCGTTACAACATCCCGGTAGAACGGCTGCAGCGCTTTAACCCTGATGTTAACCCCCAACGTCTATTAGTTGGCCAACAACTGCTGATTCCCCTGCAACAGGAACGCGCGCCCTCGGCTGGCCCCTATCGCTACCAGATTCGCGCAGGTGACACCTTCGCTGGTATCGCGCGCCATTTTGGTGCCCGCACCCAGGACTTGATCAACGCTAACCCTGGCGTCACCCCCACCGCACTGCGAATTGGTCAACTGGTCAATGTGCCGCTTTCCGGCTCTGCCAATCGCCCTCAATCAACCTCCGAGAACACAACAGCCAGCCGACCGCCGCCCACTGGCAACCTGCCCTCATCCGCACGCCGCTGGCCCTGGCCATTGGACGACTACCGGATTGTGCGACGTTTCGGGCCAGATGACCGCGGCACCCTGCAGCCCATGCTACTGGCCACCCAGGCAGGCGCCCAAGCAACCGCTGTTGCCCCAGGCGATGTACGTTTTGCGGGCAGCATGCGCCAGCTTGGTCAGGTCGTTATCGTTCACCACCCGGACAATCTGCAAAGCGTCTACGCCCTGTGCTCGGAATTACTGGTCGAAGAAGGCACCCAGGTGGCCCGTGGCGATGCCTTATGTGAGGTCGGGCTAAACCGTAACGGGCGCCATGACCTGCTGTTTGACCTGCGCCAGGGCGGCAACCCCATCGACCCTCGCCGGGTGCTGAAGTAAGCGTAAGCGGTGCCTCAGCCGCGATAATAACCGGGGGTTATAAACGGCATTTTGGTCACGACCATCGGCAGGTGTTTGCCACGTACCAGGGCAAATACCTGGGAACCCGGGCTTTCCCACTCACGTTCCACATAGCCCATGGCGATCGGCTTGCCGACGCTGGGGCCAAACCCGCCGGAGGTTACCACGCCCAACTCTTTGCCATCTGCATCAACCAATAAGGCACCTTCCCGCACCGGTGCTTTACCTTCTGCCACCAGGCCCACCCGCTTGCGCTTATGGTCTTGAGCTTCTACCTGATGCAGCACCAGATCAGCCCCTGGAAAACCAGCAGCACGATCACCGCCAAAACGGCGCGGCTTGCTGATAGCCCAGATCAGACCTGCTTCAACCGGCGTTGTCTGGGTATCCATATCATGGCCATAAAGACACAGGCCCGCCTCAAGGCGCAGTGAATCCCGCGCGCCCAGGCCAATGGCCTCCACTTCCGGTTCGGCCAGAAGGCGCCTTGCAAAGGCTTCTGCGGCATGCCCTGCTACCGAGATTTCAAAGCCATCCTCACCGGTATAGCCACTGCGGCTCACCCAGATTTCCTCGCCTGCCAGCCCTTCACCTTCTTTCAGAGTGAAACGTTGATGCTGCATGAACACCAGCGCACAAGCATCCGGACAAAGACGCGTCATCACATCCTTCGCCTGCGGCCCTTGTAGCGCCAGCAAGGCACGCTCTTCTAGATAGACAATCTCCTGCTGGTCGCCAAGATTAACCCTCAGATGAGCAAGATCCTGCTCCTTGCATGCTGCGTTCACCACCAGATAAAAATGATCCCCTGCATTAACGATCATCAGGTCATCCAGGATGCCACCTTCAATGCTGGTAAACAGACCGTAGCGTTGCGCTCCTTCCGTCAAACCAAGGATATCCACCGGCATCAAGGTCTCCAACGCAAGCGCGGTCTGTTCACCGCTAACGGTTATCTGCCCCATGTGAGATACATCGAAGAGACCGCATTTTGCCCGGGTATGCTCATGCTCTTTCTTGACGCCCAACGGATACTGTACCGGCATGTCGTAGCCAGCAAAGGGCACCATTTTCGCACCCAGTTCCAGATGAAGATCATGCAGCGGGGTCTTTTTCAGCTCGTTCATTCAATTTTCCTCCTGGCTTAAAAAAACCCGGGAAGACACTCAAGGTGGCTTCCCGGCTTTTATTACCTATTTACCTTGCGGCGCTCCGGCGCCGCACAAGGTTCATTCAGCTTCAGGTGAGTGTTCACGCATAAACACTCACCCTTACCTTATGACTTCTTGTCGTGATCCAGTTCTTCACCCGGCAGAATATCCTTGCCGTCAAAATAGTCACGCGTCAGCTTGAACACGACCGGCGACAGCAGCGCCAGAGCAATCAGGTTGGGAATTGCCATCATCGCATTAAAGGTATCTGCCATCAGCCAGATAAAGCCCAGGTTTGCCATGGCGCCCAGCGGAATCGCCAGCACGAACAATACCCGATAGAGCATGATGGAACGCGTGCCAAACAGGAACTGGAAGCATTTTTCGCCGTAGAAAGACCAACCAATAATGGTCGTAAAGGCAAATACCGCCAGCGCAATCGACACGATCTGGTTACCCCAGCCCGGCAAGGCCGCATCAAATGACAAGGCCGTCAGTGAAGCACCGGCCTCACCGTCCACCCAGACCGTTGAGGTCAGGATCACCAGTGCCGTAATGGTGCACACGATAATGGTATCGATAAAGGTGCCCAGCATGGCAATCAGACCCTGACGAACGGGGTTCTTGGTCTTGGCGGACGCATGCGCAATCGGGGCACTACCCAGGCCAGCTTCGTTAGAGAAGATACCACGGGCCACGCCAAAGCGAATGGCGGCCATCACCGCCGCACCGGCAAAACCACCCATGGCAGCATGCGGGTTGAAGGCATAGTAGAAAATCATGCTGAAGGCTTCACCAATTTCACCTGCATTGATGATTAACACCAGAATACCCGAAAGCACATAGGCAATCCCCATGATCGGCACCAGCTTGCCGGCCACTTTACCGATGCGCTTGATACCGCCCAGAATGACCGCACCTGACAGCGCCATGATCACAATACCGGTCAACCAGGCAGGAATACCGAAGGTCGAATTCATTGCATCGGCGACCGAGTTGGACTGAACGGTATTACCGATACCAAAGGCGGCCACGGCACCGAAGAAAGCAAAAGCACCGCCCAGCCACAGCCATTTACGCCCCAGGCCATTCTTGATGTAGAACATCGGCCCGCCCACGTGAAAACCGGTGCTGTCCGTCTCACGATAGCGAACCGCCAGTACGGCTTCAGCAAACTTGGTGGCCATGCCTACCAGGGCGGTAATCCACATCCAGAACACGGCGCCTGGGCCACCCAGGGCAATCGCCGTGGCGACACCGGCAATATTACCCGTTCCAATAGTAGCGGACAGGGCCGTCATCAAGGCATTGAAAGGCGAAATTTCGCCGTCGTCGTCGGTCTTGGTTTTACCATCAGGGGTATGTTTGGCATCGCGCCCCTGCCACATCAGCTTGAAGCCCTCACCCAGCTTTCTGATCGGCATCAATTTCAGGCCAATCTGCAGGTAAAGACCTACCCCTAATAGTAAAATCAGCATCAAGGGTCCCCATACGACCCCGTTGATTGACCCAAAAATATTGGTCAATGTTTCCATTGTTTTTCTCCTGGAACCCTTTGCGGTTGGTCTGCACGTCCGCTTCACTCAGCGGCTGATGCAACTATTGGTATTATAAGATGGCCAATGGCCACACACTGGCTTTTTCAACACTTAGCTGAGACGTTCCAACGCTAACGTCACCACCCTCATCAAAATGGATCACGATGACAGTGACTAACGTCGCGCATTGCAATATGTCCCGCTGCAGTATTGTCGAGAGCCAGATTTTTTCAAGCCATCTTTCCAACGCAAAATGGTGTTTTTATGGTTAGTGGATAGCATTTTTAACGGCATTATCAGAAAAACTGACTATATTTCTGATCAGATCCAGTAATACCAGCGCTATAAACTAAAACATGTCGTCCGTGCTGCAAAGGGCTAACAAGAAATTTGTTTCCTTTCGGAAACACGGTAATATGTGCCCATTGCAGATACTCACCACCTCTGGGGTGCCGAGTGAAGTCTGTCACGCAAGCCCATCAGGGCAAACATTGCCCTGATGGGCTGATGGCAAGGCTCAACCTGTGCACCCGTTTATGATTCACGTTCAATACAGGAAACATCATGAGCCAAGTTCCCGCGAACCTACATTACGCCCCAAGCCACGAATGGGTACTGGACAACCAGGACGGCACCGTCACTATCGGCATTACCGACCACGCTCAGGAAGCTCTAGGAGATGTTGTCTTTGTTGAGCTGCCTGAAGTTGGCAATGCGCTGAGCAAAGGCGAAGAATTTGGCGTGATTGAATCCGTCAAGGCTGCCTCTGACCTCTACGCCCCCGTGAATGGCGAAGTGATTGAAGTCAACGAAGAGCTCGAAGACTCGCCTGAAACCGTCAACGAATCGCCCTATGAAGATGGCTGGATCATGAAAGTCCGCCTAGACGGCAGCATTGATGACCTGCTGGACGCCGAGGCTTATCAGGCATCGATTGACGCTGACGACTGAGTCACTGCCCAAGTTGCTTTCCACTGCCCGCCAACCCTTGGCGGGCAGTTCTGTTAACACTGTCTGGCCCTCTTAAACGTCTGGATCTCGCACAATGTCACCACAATCTACTGAAATGCGACCTTTTGCGGCACGCAGATTGGCCCAACTGGCTAATCACGACGCCTTTATCAAACGTCATAACGGACCTGACGCCGCTGATACCCAGCGCATGCTGGACACGCTGGACGTGCCCTCCATGGAAGTGCTCATTCAGCAAACCGTGCCTGATGATATCCGTCTGGGACGTGAGCTGGATCTGGACGACCCTCGCAGTGAAGCGGAAGCACTGGATTACCTGGCCCAGCTGGCGCGCCAGAACCGCGTGGCCAAAAACTTTATCGGCCAGGGTTACTACGGCACTCAGATGCCAGCGGTCATTCAACGCAACGTGCTGGAAAATCCGGGCTGGTATACCGCCTACACGCCTTATCAGCCAGAAATTTCCCAGGGGCGTCTGGAAGGCCTGCTCAATTTCCAGCAGGTCATCATGGACCTCACCGGCATGGAGCTAGCCAACGCATCTCTGCTTGATGAAGCCACCGCTGCTGCTGAAGCCATGGCGCTTTGCAAGCGTGCCAACAAGAAGAGTAAATCCAATGCCTTCTTTGTGGCTGAAGACGTATTTCCGCAGACCCTGGATGTCCTCAAGACTCGCGCCCAGTACTTCGGTTTTGAATTGATTGTCGCCCCGGCTGAAGCGCTGGAGCATCACGAGGTTTTTGGCGCCCTGCTGCAGTATCCCGGCGAAAGCGGCCAGGTGAATGATCTGGCACCACTGCTGGCCAACGCCCGGCAAAAGCAGGTGATGACCTGTGTCGCCACTGACCTTCTGAGCCTGGTGCTGCTCAAGGAACCTGGCGCTCTGGGTGCCGATATCGTGGTGGGTAATTCACAGCGCTTTGGGGTTCCCATGGGCTTTGGCGGCCCGCATGCGGCTTTCTTTGCGACCTCAGACAAGCTCAAGCGCTCGATTCCAGGGCGCATCATTGGTGTTTCCCGAGATAGCCATGGCAAGACGGCGCTGCGTATGGCCATGCAGACCCGCGAGCAGCATATCCGCCGCGAAAAAGCTACCTCCAATATCTGTACTGCCCAGGCACTGCTGGCCAACATCGCCGGGTTCTATGCCACCTATCATGGCGCTGAAGGCTTACGCACCATTGCCAACCGCGTGCAGCGCCTGACCACGATTCTGGCCCTCGGCCTGCAGCAGGCGGGCATCACTCTTGCCCACGACAGCTGGTTTGATACCCTGCGGCTGACCGATGTGGACAAGGGCAAGATTCACGGCCGTGCCATGACCCATGATGTCAACCTGCGCTATTTCGCCAACGGCGATGTGGGCATCAGCCTGGACGAGACCACCAGCGCCCATGATGTAGCCATGCTGTTCGATATCATTCTGGGCGACGAACATCAGCTGTCCATTCCGGTGCTGGACGACCAGGTCATCAGAGAGGAAGTTACCGGCATACCGGCCAACTGCCAGCGGGAAACCGACTTTCTGACCCACCCGACCTTCAAACGCTACCGCAGCGAGACCGAGATGCTGCGCTACCTGAAGCGTCTGGAAAACAAGGATCTGTCCCTGGCTCATGCCATGATCCCGCTGGGCTCCTGCACCATGAAGCTCAACGCCACCAGTGAGATGATTCCTGTTTCCTGGCCGGCCTTTGCCAACCTGCACCCCTTTGCCCCACGGGAACAGGTATCCGGCTATCATCAGATGATTGATGAACTGGCGTCATTTCTGGTCGAAATCACCGGTTACGATCATATCTCCATGCAGCCCAACTCCGGTGCCCAGGGTGAATACGCTGGCCTGCTGGCCATTCGCCGCTATCAGGCGGCTCAGGGTGAAGCCCACCGTGATGTGTGCCTGATCCCCAGTTCTGCCCACGGCACCAACCCGGCGTCTGCCGCCATGCTGGGCATGCAGGTCGTGGTGGTGGAATGTGATACGGATGGCAATATCGACCTGGATGACCTGACCCAAAAGGCCGAAAAGCACAGCGACAGGCTTGCAGCGGTGATGATCACCTATCCATCCACCCACGGTGTATTTGAATCCCACGTCCGCGCAGTGTGTGAAGTCGTGCACCGTCACGGTGGCCAGGTGTATGTGGACGGTGCCAACATGAACGCACAGGTAGGCATCACCCGCCCCGGTGATTTCGGCGGCGATGTCTCACATCTCAACCTGCACAAGACCTTCTGCATTCCGCATGGCGGCGGCGGCCCGGGCATGGGGCCAATTGGCGTCAAGGCGCACCTGGCACCCTATGTGGCCAACCACTCGGTCACACCGATTGACGGTATCGACAATGACAGCGGCGCCGTTGCAGCGGCTGCGTTTGGCAGCGCCTCCATCCTGCCGATCTCCTGGGCCTACATCAAGATGATGGGCGCCCGTGGGCTGCGTGAGGCCACCGAGCTTGCGATTCTCAATGCCAACTACATTGCCAAGCGTCTGGAAAACAGCTTCCCGGTGCTGTATCGCGGTGAAAACGGCACCGTGGCCCATGAGTGCATCATTGATATCCGCCCGCTCAAGGCCGCTTCCGGGATCAGTGAGGAAGATATCGCCAAGCGCCTGATGGATTACGGCTTCCATGCGCCCACCATGTCCTTCCCGGTGCCCGGCACCCTGATGATTGAGCCTACTGAGTCTGAGTCACTGTATGAAATCGATCGTTTCTGCGATGCGATGATTGCGATTCGGGACGAAATTGCCAAGGTGGAACGTGGCGAGTGGACACTGGAAGATAACCCCCTGGTCAATGCGCCGCACACCATGGCCGATATCATGGCAAGCGACTGGCAGCGCGCCTATGACCGTGAAACCGGCGCCTTCCCCACCGATGCCGTCAAGGCCGCCAAATACTGGCCTACCGTCAACCGCGTGGATAACGTCTTTGGCGACCGCCAGCTGATCTGTACCTGCCCGAGTATTGATGAGTATCGCGACCCGGCCTAAAAAAGCCTGAATAGCCGTACTCTACTCACTGCGCCCTCTACGCCAAGGCTACCCAGCCAGGCTATGAGGGCGTTTTCTCGATAAGACGCTGTTCTGTAAAGCCATTCAGAAGCTTCTCATAGCGTTTGGGTAAAGGCGCGCCTGCCCGATAGACACAGTACAGCACCTCATCCACGCCCTGGCTCAGCGCCAGCTCCTTGACCTGGCGTTGCCAGGGCGAGGTTTCCAGCACCAGCCGTGAGACCACGGTAAACCCCAGCCCGCGTGCCACGGCATCCAGTACCATGGCGACCTCATTGGTAAACCCCTGATAGCGGAAATGGCTCATCGAGCGAAAATCGTCTGCATAGTTGGCCTTCAACAAGGCGTTAGCATGGTTGATGCCATCGTAATAGTTGATAAAGCCAATCCCCATCAGGTCGCTGAGGGTATTGCCCGCGAAATCGGCGGGAACCACCAGGCACAGCGGCTCCTGGTGCCATATCTCACACACCAGATCAGGGTGCTTGACCTCTTCGGTTACAATGCCGATATCATATCGGCCGCTGAGCAGATCCGCGCTGATCTCATGGTTAAAGGCAAAGCTGTAGTTCACAATCAGATTAGGCTGCATCTGCTGCTGGCCCAGGATATAGGGGTAAAGCATCAAGCCCACGCTTCCGGGTGAGGCTATCCGGCATTCACCGCTATCGAGCAAGTCATCATCCAGCCCATGGCGAAACTGCTCATGCTCAGCAAACAGCTTCAGGGCATAGTCATAGGCCCGTCGACCGGCCTCGGTCAGGGTGATTCGTCGCCCCTGGCGCTCAATCAATGCCTTGCCCAGGTAGGTTTCCAGTTTGCGTATATGCTGGCTCACTCCAGGCTGGGTCATCTCCAGACGCTGTGCCGTACGCGTAAAACTGCCTGTCTCTACCAGAGTGATATAAGTTCGAAAGTACTGCGCATTAAACATAGCAAGCAGCCAACAGTTAGAATCCAATTATTCTAACATATTCATCCAGTTGCCCTATGCCTCTGCCATCGGGCAAGCCACATGCTAAGATGGCGCACCTTGACGAAGACACAATGGAACCCGATCTATGAACAGCCCGCTTCAGTCGCGCCCGACGCTCTCCACGATCATTTCCCCGGAAGGAAGCCTGGAAGTGCTGTCCCAGCACGAGGTCAACCGCCTGCACTGCACCTCGAAGACGGGTCTGCATGACCTGCTGCGCCGCTGTGCTCTGGCCGTTCTCAATTGCGGTAACCCCACCGACGACAGCCTGGCCTTGATGGAAGCCTACAAGGATTTCGATATCGAGGTCCTGCAGCAGGATCGCGGTATCCGCCTCAAGCTGGCCAATGCCCCGGCTGACGCCTTTGTTGACGGGCGGATGATCCGCGGTATCCGCGAACACCTGTCCGCCATCATTCGCGATATTGTCTACGTCTATAACGAAATTCAGCAGCACCAGCGCTTTGATCTGACCACGGGGGAAGGCACCACCAACGCCGTGTTTCATATCCTGCGTAAGGCAGGCACCCTGCAACCCGGCCGCGACCCCAGCCTGGTGGTGTGCTGGGGCGGGCATTCCATCTCCCGTGAAGAATATGAGTACACCAAGGACGTTGGTTATCATCTGGGGCTGCGGGATCTAGATATCTGCACCGGCTGTGGCCCGGGGGCCATGAAAGGGCCGATGAAGGGCGCCAACGTTGCCCATGCCAAGCAGCGCCGCCACAATGGCCGTTACCTGGGGATTTCAGAGCCCGGCATCATTGCCGCTGAAGCCCCCAACCCGATTGTCAATGAACTGGTGGTCATGCCGGATATTGAAAAGCGTCTGGAAGCCTTTGTGCGCCTGGGCCACGGCATCATCGTCTTCCCCGGTGGGGTAGGTACCGCCGAAGAGATTCTTTACCTGCTGGGTATTCTGCTGCACCCCGACAACTGCGAAACGCCCTTCCCGCTGATATTCACCGGCCCCGCCGACTCAGCCGAGTACTTTGCCAGGATTGACGAATTTCTTGTTTACACCCTGGGAGAAGACGTCCGCCGTTATTACGCCATCATCACCGGTGACCCGGTGGACGTAGCGCGCAAGATGCGCCACGGGGTCGATGAAGTGGCGGAGTTCCGCCGTCATCATCAGGATGCCTTCTACTACAATTGGCGTTTGACTATAGCGCGAAATTTTCAGGAAACCTTCGAACCCACCCATGCGGCCATGCAAGCGCTCAGATTAGACCGCGAGCAACCGACCCATGAACTGGCAGCCAACCTACGCCGCGCCTTTTCCGGCATTGTGGCAGGCAACGTTAAAGAACAAGGTATTCGCGCCATCGAAGCGCACGGCCCCTTCCGCCTGCAGGCAGAACCCGAGCTGATGCGTCGCCTGGATGCCCTGCTGACCTCATTTGTGGCTCAGGGGCGTATGAAACTGGATGGCCAGGACTACATACCCTGCTATGTTTTAAGTTGAATCACGTTTTAAACTGAACGCTCTGAACGCTATCACTCAACCAGGGAGCAGCATGCTGCGACTCTCCAATACGGTAACAATTGCTGAATGGGAAATTGAGCTTAACCCCATTCGCGCCCAGGGCGCTGGCGGGCAAAACGTCAACAAGGTGGCGTCGGCCATTCACCTGCGTTTTGACATTCAGCGCTCCAGCCTGCCGCCTTTCTATAAAGAGCGGCTGCTGGCGTTCAATGATCAGCGTATTACCCAGGACGGCGTGATCATTATCAAGGCACAGCGCTTTCGCACCCAGGAAAAGAACCGCGATGATGCCCTGGAGCGCCTGGCAGAGCTAATTAAAGCGGCTACCCGAGAACAACGTGCACGCCGTCCCACACGGCCTACTCGATCAGCCAAGCGCAAGCGGGTGGACAGCAAGACGCGCAAAGGCAAGACCAAGGCGTTGCGTGGCAAGGTATCGCCTTCAGGGCATTGATTCACTCACTGGAGGCCTAGTGGCTATGGTACAAGGATTTCTGATTCTGCTGGTGTGCCAACTGGCAGGTGAATGGCTGATGGTCTGGTTTGGCTGGCCAATTCCCGGCCCGGTGGCGGGCATGCTATTGCTGCTGGCAGGCCTGCTGATCGTTGGCCGCGTGCCGGACAGCCTGCGCCTGCCCGCGGAAGGCCTGGTTCGCCATCTGTCATTGCTATTTGTACCCGCAGGCGTTGGCCTGATGCTGTTTGCGGATACCCTGGCGCAACACTGGCTAAGCATTCTCGCCTCGCTGATACTCAGCACCTTTCTCACCCTGGCGTTAACCGGCTGGATGCTGCAATCCTTTGAAAAGCGACAACAAAAAAGGGAGAAATAAGGCATGCAACTGACCAGCTTCTGGGTCTACTTCAACGCCCGGCCGCTCTTATGGATGGTGATTACCCTGGCCGCCTATCTGCTGGCCAGCGCCCTCAACCGCAAAGCGGGTGGGACTGCCCTGCTGCATCCGGTGCTGGTGGCCATGCTGATGATCATAGCGCTGCTGACCCTGAGCAACACCAGCTACGATACCTACTTCGAGGGTGCCCAGTTCATCCATTTTCTGCTTGGCCCAGCCACAGTAGCGCTGGCCGTGCCGCTGTTTGATCACCGCGCCCGTATTCGCCAGATGGTGGTTCCTATCATGCTGGTCTGTTTGAGTGGCAGCCTGACCGCGGTTGTCACTACCTTATGGATTGGCCAGCTGTTTGGCAGCAGCGATCAACTCCTGCTGTCACTGGCCCCCAAATCAGTCACGTCACCGATTGCCATTGGTATTTCCGAACAGATAGGCGGTTTCCCCTCGCTTTCTGCCGGCCTGGCCCTCACCACCGGTATGATCGGCTGCCTGCTGGCGCCGCTGGTCTTCCGCCTGCTGAAAATACATTCGGATACATCCAGCGGCTTTGCCCTGGGGATGGCCGCCCATGGTTTTGGCACCGCCTACGCCATGCAGCGCAGCACCCTGGCAGGCGCTTTCGCCGGTCTGGCCATGGGCCTGACCGGCGTGTTCAGTTCAATACTGATTCCCCAGGTCGTCAAGCTCTTCGGGCTTTGACCCAGCGGCAAGCTGGCGTTGGAGATTTACAGCGAATCAGGCAACGCCCTGGCTGCGCAGGTAATCATCGTAGCTGCCGCTGAAATCAACAATGCCTTCATTGCTCATATCCAGCACCCGGGTGGCCAGCGATGAGACAAACTCGCGGTCATGGCTGACAAAAATCAGCGTGCCCGGATAGTTTTCCAACGCCAGATTCAGTGCCTCAATGGATTCCATATCCAGGTGATTGGTCGGCTCATCCATCAGCAGCACGTTCGGCTGGGTCAGGGTTAGTTTGCCAAACAGCATCCTGCCCTGCTCGCCACCGGAAATCACCTTGACCGACTTTTCAATATCATCGCTGGAAAACAGCATCCGCCCGAGCGCTCCGCGCACCGTCTGCTCGCCACCCTGGGTCCACTGGGCCATCCACTCGAACAGAGTGGCATCCACGGCAAAATCATCGCCATGCTCCTGGGCAAAGACCCCCAGATCGGCGCTATCGGTCCACTTCACCTCTCCGTCATCCGGGTGAAGTTCTCCCGCTAAAGTCTTGAGCAGCGTCGTCTTGCCAATGCCGTTGGGGCCAATAATGGCAATGCGCTCACCGGCTTCCACGGTCATCGAAAGCCGCTTGAACAGCGGCGCTTCATCATAACCTTTACTGATGTTATCGACATTGACCGCGTTGCGATGGATTTTCTTGGCCTGATCAAAACGAATAAAGGGGCTGACCCGGCTTGACGGCTTGATATCTTCAAGCTTGATCTTGTCGATCTGGCGCGCCCGCGAGGTAGCCTGCTTGGCCTTGGAGGCATTGGCCGAAAAACGGCTGACAAACTGCTGCAGTTCGGCAATCTGGGCCTTTTTCTTGGCGTTATCCGACTGCTGGCGCTCGCGCACGGCAGTGGCGGCGGTCATGTAGTCATCGTAGTTGCCCGGAAACAGGGTGATCTCGCCATAATCCAGATCCGCCATGTGGGTACAGACACTGTTAAGGAAGTGGCGGTCGTGGGAGATAATGATCATGGTACTGCTACGCGCCTTGAGAATATCCTCAAGCCAGCGGATCGTATTGATATCCAGATGGTTGGTCGGCTCATCCAGCAGCAGTACATCCGGATCGGAAAACAACGCCTGGGCGAGCAGAACCCGCAGCTTCCAACCGGGCGACACCTCACTCATCGGGCCAAAATGCTGCTCGAGCGGAATTCCCAGGCCCAGCAGTAACTCACCGGCACGCGGCTCGGCAGTATAGCCATCGAGTTCGGCAAAGCGCACCTCAAGATCCGCCACGGCCATACCGTCTTCTTCGCTCATCTCGGCCAGCGAATAGATGCGCTCACGCTCCGCCGCCACCTGCCAGAGCTCGGTATTACCCATAATGACCGTATCGATCACCCGCTCATTTTCAAACGCAAACTGGTCTTGGCGCAACTTGCCCAGCCGGGTGCTGGAATCCACCATTACCTGCCCGGAAGAAGGCTCCAGATCACCCCCCAGAATCTTCATGAAGGTGGATTTACCGCAGCCGTTGGCGCCGATAAGCCCGTAGCGATTTCCGTTGTTGAATTTGACAGAGACGTTTTCAAACAGGGGCTTGGCCCCAAACTGCATGGTGATGTTGGCGGTTGCGATCACAAAATGGTCCAATTGAGGTGCAAAAGTTCGCCATTTTACGCGCTATCTGCCCAGCATTCACCCCAACATGGCAGCATTAGCTCTTAAACACACCTTCGCTACCGCAACCAACAAAAAGCCCATCACCACAAGCAACTGAAAAAAATCACAAAAGCACTTTCATTTTGAAAGCTGAAACGCTAGTATACGCACCGTCTTGAGGCACTTATCAGCGCTTCAAAAAAGGCATCGGAGCGTGGCGCAGCTTGGTAGCGCGTTGCAATGGGGTTGCAAAGGTCGCAGGTTCGAATCCTGTCGCTCCGACCAAAAATATCAATAAAAGCCGCCGCTTATGGGTCGTCCCGAGCGGCGGTTTTTTGTGTTGGCGCTCTGGGTCCACCTCAAGCCATTGAAACTGCCATTTTTTTGACCCACATCAATTTTTTACATAATCAAACAACCAAAGTGTTCTTTTTGGGTGTTTAGTTGTCTATATTTAAAAAATAAACTTATGCAAAAATGATATTGAGCTGCAGTAATTTGTATAGCTTAAATTAGGGAAGATAAAATGCGCGATAACGGTGCCGTAACTCAGCAGGAGTACGTCCTTGATGATGCTGATGTCCTGATTTCCAAAACCGATAGTCAAAGCCATATTCTTTACGCCAATCAAGCATTTATTGATGCCAGTGGTTTTAGCTACGAGGAACTTCAACACTCACCCCACAATATAGTTCGCCACCCAGATATGCCTGAAGTGGTGTTCAAGGATATGTGGGATGACCTACAAGCGGGCAAATACTGGTCGGGACTGGTCAAAAACCGGCGTAAAAATGGCGACTACTATTGGGTTCGGGCGAATGTGGTACCTATTCGCGAAAACAATAAAGTCACCGGTTTTTGCTCTATTCGTATTAAACCGAGCGATCAGGAAGTGGCACACGCCGAAGAGGTATACCGCGATATTCGTCAGCAGGGCGGACGCTATGAAGTCAAGCACGGCATCGCTTATCGCCGTTCGCTGCGTCGACTCATACCATTTAATATCAAAAGTATGCGAGTGCAGTCCGCTTTTTCAGCACTTGTCGGCTTTGGCCTCTTTAGTGGGTTGGGTATCGCCGCGTCCACCACTCTTAACCAACTTGCGCCACAAAGCAGTGCCGATATGTTGTTTCTCGGTACCGGCCTGATGGGTGGCTTGGCAGTGGGTGCGTGGCAGCTCTATAGCGGCTTACGTAACCGGCGCTTTTTCTATGCTACCAACGATTTTGCCTTGCAGTTGGCGGCTGGCAACCTGGAAGCCAGTATCCCGCGCATAGGGAAAAGGGAAATGGATAACACCCTGAGTACCATGAACTTCACTCGCCGCTCGCTAGAGGCGTTGATCGGCGATCTCAATGAGCGCGTCGAACGCGTTGGCCCAGCTGTGAAGAGCATCTCGCGAGGCAATGACGCCATGGCTTCACGCCTTGAACAGCAGGCCTCGGCCGTGCAGCAAACAGCGACAAGCGCTGAAGAAATCTCCTCTACCGTGGCTCAAAGTGCCGATAACGCTACTCAGGCCAGCAACGCCTCTGTGGGTAACGTTAATGAGGTGGGTCATACCAGCGCCGTGATGAGCAACCTTGCCAATGCCATGCAGGAAATCACCCAGCACGCTGACAACATGGCTGGCATTGTCAGCACGATCGACACCATTGCATTCCAAACCAACATTCTGGCGCTAAATGCGTCGGTTGAAGCGGCGCGTGCTGGCGAGCACGGTCGAGGCTTTGCCGTGGTGGCTGAAGAGGTGCGCAAACTGGCCAGCCAATCTGCCGATGCGGCCAAGCAGGTGCAGGGGCTGATTGATCAGGCACGTAAAAGCATTCATGGCGGACAGGCGCACGCGGATGAAGCCACCGAGGCCATGGAAAAAATTCGGTCGGCGAGTCATCGTGTGAACGACCTGATGGGCGAAATCACCGCCGCCACTCACGAGCAGAGCGAAGGCATTCGCCAGATCAGCAGTGCCATCAACGATATCGATCATAGTACGCAGTCCAGCGCTGCCAGTATGGGCACCTATCAGCAAGCCACCACAGAACTTAGCGAACAGATACGCGGACTTTCACACAGCGCAATGGCTTTTTTGAACGAACGCCAACGTAGTGCCTATCTTCAAAAACTGACGCGTGGTGCCGATCAGAGCGCACTGCCGCACAGCAAAAAGCCACAGCGTCAGGGCATTGTGCAAGGCCAACATGACCTGGCTCCCAGCGAGACAATCTCATCGGCACGTTTAAGCCGAGAAGCCTCTGAATCCGAGTGGTACGAGTTTTAACTTATGAATGAAACATTCATGTAACTAATGAAACATCAATGTAACTTAAGACATGACATTGCGGATTAGACCAATGTCAGATTAAGCATCTTCCCTTATCGGGAAAGTATATAAAGCGAGTAGAACATGATGGGAGTCATGTAGCATGGATGAAACAGCTGCAAATACTAAAGCCCTCTATAGCGCTGAGCTGCTAACCAAAGCTGTTAACGCCATTATTGTCATTGATCAGCATGGCCGTATCTTGCAAGCCAATCAGGCAGCGGAAGCGCTGTTTCATTATGCACCGGGTGCTTTGGTGGGAAATCTCATCACTGTATTAATGCCCAACCCTGAATGTTGTCACCACCCGAATGATGTCGCAGCTTACTTTAAATATGGCCCGCGTTATATGCTAGGTAAGACCCGGGTAATAGAAGGTCTTGATCGTACGGGCGACAGGATACCCTTGCTAGTCTCTGTGAGCGCTTTCAAGGAAAACGGCGCGACTCGCTTTGCTGCTTTCCTGCAAGATATCAGTGAATGTAAGCGCGAGGAACAGTTACTTAAAGATATCAATGCCGAGCTTGAGGAACGGGTATTTGAACGGACTAAACGGCTGGAGCAAGAAGTTGCCAGCCACCAACAGACCATCAATGAGTTAGCACTCGTCAACAGGGTTGTGGAGCGTGTCAGTCATGCAGTGGTGATCACCAATGCCGACAACCGAATTCTCTATGCCAATCCTGCCTATGAGCAGATGACAGGTTTCAAGCTCAAAAACATTATCGGCAAAAAGCCATCAATTTCCAAGTCAGGCCGACACAGCCCGGATTTCTATCGCAAAATGTGGGCCGCATTAAACCAGCATCTGCATTGGGAAGGTGAAATCTGGGATCGCAGGGAAGATGGCACGGCCTTCCCCAAGCTGATGAGTATTGACCGCCTGGTGAATGAGAAAGGCGAGACGCGCCATTTTGTAGCGATATTTCATGACCTCTCTCAACAAAAAGCATCAGAAGAGGAAATCGAGCGGCTGCAGTATTACGATGCGTTGACCTCACTACCCAACCGTTCCTTGTTTCGTCATCGCCTACAGCACGAATTTGAGGTTTCACGACGTCAAGGAACTTGCGTGGGTGTGATGCTGATCAATATCGACCGCTTCAAACAGGTCAATGATACTTTTGGCTTTCTCATTGGGGATAAGCTGCTGGTGGAAGTGGCGGAACGCCTGGCGGTTGTGGTGCGGCGAACCGATCTCGTCGCACGCCAGAAGAGCCGCCGTGAACGTCATCCCGACCTTGTTTCCCGGATAGGCAGCGATGGCTTTGCCATCATTCTCACTGATCTCAAAATGCCAGAAAATGCCACCGCCGTGGCCACGCGGATACTTGACGTCATGAACCAGCCTTTCACGATTCAGGGCGAGAAAAGAAACAGCGAGGACATCTTTCTTCAGGCCAGTATCGGCATCGGTATTTTCCCTGACAACGCCGCTGACATTGACGCACTTGTGCGTTCAGCAGAAACCGCACTAGCGCAAGCCAAAGCCCAGGGCGGAGGTGAATTTCGTTTCTTCTCCGAAAACATGAATAAAAACAGTGCTGCACGAGTACGTCTGGAAAGCGATTTGCGCAAGGCAGTGGCGGAAGAGGCCTTTACCTTGCATTACCAGCCCAAGCTGAACCTGAGTACTAACCGCTTTACCAGCATGGAAGCGCTCATTCGCTGGCCTAGGGGCGATGACATGGTTTCGCCTGCCGATTTCATTCCACTGGCTGAAGAAACCAACCTTATTGTCCCACTAGGTGCCTGGATTTTACGCCGTGCCTGCCGGGACACCATGATGCTAAGCGAAAAAATTGGCCGAGTGCCAGGTATCGCGATCAACCTGTCTGCTCGCCAGTTCCGCCAGGAAGGCCTGATTGCAGCCGTGCGTGTTGCCCTTGAAGAGAGCGGTATACCGCCTGAAAAAGTCGAACTGGAAATTACTGAGGGTATGGTAATGGATGACGTTGAGGTGGCCATTGATACCATGCAAGCGCTGCGCGATCTTGGTGTGCAGCTGGCCATTGATGATTTCGGTACCGGCTATTCATCGCTAAATTATCTCAAACGCTTCCCGGTGAATACCCTCAAACTTGATCGCTCTTTCATTCGTGACCTGCCTCACAGCACTGAGGATGTTGCTATTACAGAAGCCGTTATTGCCCTTGCCAAGGCGCTGAGGCTGAACGTCGTAGCTGAAGGCGTGGAAAACCATGATCAGCTCGCCTTTATCAGTCAGCGACGTTGCACTTATGTTCAAGGCTTCCTGTTAGCTCGTCCAGGAACACTTGAAAGTATGCCAGCGATCTTTTTGGAAAATTTCTGAACTATGTCTGCTTGGCCGCAGAAATTGCAAACGTACATTTCGGCCAGACAAAAAGGGGAAATAACACCATACCCTCGTCCGAATCACCCACCTCCCGGTAAATGGTGACGCATGAAAGCCAGGTAAAGAATAAGGACCAGGGGGGGGGGTTGTAAAACGTGCCCATAAATAGCAGTTTTAATAGTACCGTGTTCAACCGTGCGAGCTCCCGATGTTTCACAATAAAGAGAAACACAGCCGAAAGAACCAGAACCCGCCACAAGACCCTTTCTCAGTACGCCCATCGTCTCAGGAAGGCCCTTCCAACCAATGGGGGCTGTTTTTCTGGCTGACCATTGGCATCTTTCTGGCGTTCTACTACCTGCAAGGCGTCGAACAGCCAGACCAGGTGGATCTGGCCTACTCCGACTTCCTGGAAGCCATTGAAAGCGACCACATCGAGGCTGTCACCCTGCGTGGCCAGTCGCTGGAAGGTCAGTTCACCGAAGCCGGGCGCGAAGCATTTAGCGTGGAAGAGTCAGAGGGCTTCGAAACCACCCGGCCAACCATCGAGAACACCCGCCTGCTTGAGCGCCTGGAAGACAACGAGGTTCAGGTATCGGCGCGCCCGACCGAGGCACCCTGGTGGCAACAGGTAATTGCCCAGGCACTGCCCTGGATCCTCATTCTGGGGCTGATGTTCTGGTTCTGGGGGCGCATGCAAAAGCGCATCATGGCCAATGGCGGTGGCGGCATGTTCAACATGGGCAAGTCGCAGGCGCGCCAGATCCGCAGCGAAGACAGCGAGGTTCGCCTGGAGGATGTTGCTGGCTCCGAAAACGCCAAGCGTGAAGTGACCGAAGTGATCGATTTTCTGAAAGAACCTGATCGCTATCAGGCGCTCGGCGCTCGCGTCCCCCGCGGCGTGCTAATGATGGGGCCGCCTGGCACCGGCAAGACTTTGCTGGCCAAGGCGGTGGCCGGCGAGGCCGATGTGCCCTTCTTTTCAATCAGCGGCTCAGAATTCATCGAAATGTTTGTCGGGGTTGGCGCGTCCCGGGTACGCGACCTGTTCAAGCAAGCCAAAGAACAATCGCCCTCGGTGGTTTTTATCGACGAACTGGATTCGATCGGCCGCGCCCGCGGCGCTGGCATGGGGGGTGGCAACGACGAACGCGAGCAGACCCTTAATCAGATCCTTGCCGAGCTGGACGGCTTCGCCAAGGACGAGACCGTGGTGGTATTAGCCGCCACCAACCGCCCTGACGTGCTCGACAAGGCGCTGATGCGGCCAGGCCGGTTTGACCGCAAGGTCACCATGGAGAACCCCCACCGCAACGCACGACGGCGGATTCTTGAGGTGCACACCGCCAAGATGCCGCTTGCAGACGATGTCGACCTTGAACGCCTGGCCAGCATGACGGTGGGCTTTTCAGGCGCCGACCTGGCTAACCTGGCCAATCAGGCGGCCCTGGTGGCCGGGCGACGCAAGCAGCAGAGCATCGATTGGCACTGCCTGTCGGAAGCACGCGACCACGAACTACTGGGTGAGGCCAAGGACATCGCCCTCTCTGCCGGGGAACGCCATATCGTGGCCTATCACGAAGCTGGCCACGCCCTGCTCACCTGGCTACTGCCCAAGGCAGACCCGCTTGAAAAGGTCACCGTGCTACCGCGTAGCCAGGCGCTAGGGGTTACCGCTCAGATGCCCAGCGAGGATCGCTTCAACATGGGCGAAAGCTACCTGCGCGACCGCATCACGGTAATGTTCGGCGGCCGCCTGGCAGAATCAATTGTGTTTGATGAGGTGTCAAGCGGCGCCGAAAACGACATCGAACAGGCCACCCAGCTGGCCAGGCGCATGGTCGGGCGCTGGGGTATGAACCGCCGGATTGGCCCGGTCACCTTTGCTGAAAACCAGGAGCATGTCTTCCTTGGCCAGCAGATGGCCCAGAACCGACAGTTCGGCGACGCCACCGCCAGCCTGGTCGACGAGGAGGTGCGCGAACTGCTCAACAGCCTGCAGGACAAGGGCGAGCAGCTGCTTAAAAAACACCGCAAGGCTCTGGACGCCCTCGCCCATGCCCTTGAAGAACACGAAACCCTGGAAAGTGATGAGGTTGGCGAGATACTCAAGGGCCTGGTGGCGGATGGCACTAAGTAACACTGATAACGGCCACTTAGCTAACCAGCCAAGTGGCCGTTGCTGTGTTGGTGAACAGCTAGGGCTGAAAAATGTTTAGAAACTTGATGTTATTCACTGCCCACGCAGGACACTGAAGCTCTCGTAAAGCCGTGCTGATAGAGGCTGTAGCAATCGCCAGGTAATGCTCATGGGCTTTTCGCCCCTATGGCTGATATAGGTCACCGGGCCACAGGCTCTGAAAGCGTGCGCCTTGGTTTCCTGTACGAACAGCTGGAAGCTCCAGGGCTTCTCCGAGCCTTCACCCTGTTGAATATAACGCTGGCCAGCCGGTGTGCTGGCACTTGCCGAGTTTTGGCTCTGCCAATGGAAAAGCTCAGCGCTGATGGCGTAATCGTCGTAGGCGATGCCTTCATGCCGAGCGGATGATTTATCCAGCGTCACAAACATCAGCTCGATGCCTTGCTCATGCAGCCTGACCACCCCTTCGCGAGAGCTCTTGCGTTTTTCAGCGCTGTGATATCCCACTGCCGTTAGTATCTCGCGCCGGCTGTAGCGGCTGTGCAGCTTCAAGGGCGTGTGCTCAAGCCCTTGCAACGGCGGGTAATGCGTATGAGCCTTCAGATTCAGGCATTCCGCCAGTTCCTTGAGTTCTTGTGCGGCTTCAGGCGCAGCGGCGAGGCGCTGCAAGAAAGCTTCTGGTGCACCTGTCTGGTTGTCATGGCTATCGATTTGATAGGCCAGCATCTGCAGCCTCAAGCGCTCCCGTTCAGTGCTGATGTGATAGTGAGCCGGGCTTTCTGCCACGCTTTCGAGCAGGTTTAACTGCTCTGCATCATCGATGTGCAGCAAACTGCTAAACCGCTGACTAAAATACGCGGCCTCTTCAGTCACTGGGTGGGTATCAAACAGGCCGATTGCTTGCTTCAGGTTCACCCAACCACGATGCTGTTTATTGCCAGATGCATAGATATCGTCAAGTTCAAGCCGCTGATCATGGATAAATTGGGCCAAAGTGAGCGCATCACGGCCGTGCAACGCAACATAGCTGCGCAGTTCCGTTTTCAGCCGCCGCCAGTTCTGGTTAACCGCGTCTTGTAACTGCTTGAGAATTTGCTCACGGGCCTGTTTTTGCAGCTGAATGTGGCAGCCGGACGGTAACTTACCAAAACCTCTTTGTGCGCCTTCGAGTATTTCACGGCGAGATAGCCCAGTGATAGCCTGATACAAGGTATCAAACTGAAACCCTTTGGACTGGCCGATAAAGTCCAGCACCAGGCAGCTGTCTTTATCTTCATAAAGACGCAGACCACGCCCTATCTGCTGCTGAAAAACAGTCGCACTCTGGGTGGGTCGAAGCAGTAAAAGCGTATCGACAAAGGGTAAATCAACCCCTTCGTTATACAGATCCACCGTCACAATCACGTTGATTTTGCGGGTTTCCAAGCAGTATCGCGCATCTCGGCGGGTTTCCTGGTCGGTTTCACCGGTGACCAACATAGCCTTGATACCCGCCTTGTTAAAGTAGTTGGCCATAAAACGCGCATGATTCACCGATACGCAAAAGGCCAATGCCCGACAGTTACCAATATCATCAACCAGTTGATCCCAGTTGCTGACCACCGCTCTGGCACGGGCATCATTGCCCGTTAGCAGCTTGTCGAGTTGCTGCTTTTCCAATGCCGGCTTTGACCACTCTATTCCGCGGTAATCCTGCTCATCATCACAGGCGTAATACTCAAACGGAGCCAGCAGTTGCATATCTAATGCATGCCATAAGCGCAGCTGAACGGCAGGCGTACCATCCGGGCGATTATCAAAGTGGCGCAGGATATCCTTGCTGTCATGGCGTTCTGGCGTTGCTGTCAGGCCAAGCAGAATGTGCGGCTGAATCGCCGACACAAAGCGCTCAAACTGGCGGGCCTCGATGTGATGACATTCATCCACGACCACGACGCGCCAATAGTCAGGCCCAAGCCGCTTTAGCAATGCCTGGCTGTGCAGGCTTTGCACCGTCGCAAACAGGTGTTCGTAGTCACTGGCCTCGTGATGCCCCGAGAGTAATTCGCCAAAGTTTGGTGAGCGCAATACTTGCCGATAGGTGGCACGTGCCTGCTGAAGAATTTCAATGCGGTGGGCGACAAACAAAAGCCTGGGGTGGCCCCCTTCCTGACGTGCAATAGCACGATAATCAAACGCTGCCATCACGGTTTTACCGGTGCCGGTGGCCGCCACCAACAAATTGCGATAACGATGGTGTTCCCGCTCTATCGTCAACTGGTCAAGAATATCTTCCTGAAACGCTTTGGGCTGCAGCTCAAAAAAGGTCGGGTTGGCAATGATATTGCCCTGCCCTGATTCACGCTTGAGTGCCTGACGCAGCACTGCCTGATGCTCACTGTTCGCAGGGTCATAAGGCTGGAATTCATTGTCTTCCCAAAGCGACTCAAAATGCGCCTTGGCACGGTTGAAGAGCTGACGCTGCCCCGTTTCGGTAAACTTGACTGTCCACTCCAGGCCACCCATTAAGGCAGCCCCAGAAAGATTAGCGCTACCGACGTAAGCAGAGCCAAACCCTGTGCTGCGGCTAAACAGCCAGGCTTTGGCATGCAAACGGGTGCGGCGGCCATCGAGGGACACCCTAACGTCACAATTTGGCAGTTCCGCCAATAGATTCAGCGCTTTCTGTTCAGTAGCCCCGACATAGGTGGTGGTTAAAACACGCAGCTTGGCTTGGCTATTTCCTCGGGCATCCTGGGCGGTGATTCTGCGCAGAATATCGATGATCTTGCGCACACCCGACACAGTAATAAAACTGACCAGGATGTCGACTTGATTGCAGTTAGCAAGCTCAGCAGACAGCTCGTGCAATAGTGCTGGGGAGTCTTTGCCCGCGGTAAACAACCAGGGTTGGGCAAGGGCAATACTGGGTAATTCTGGCTGACGCTGATGCTTATCAAGCGCCAGCAAACGGCTGGGGTGGTCTGGCAAAGTACCTGTTTGTGGGTCTTGGGATGTCTGCGGCTGATGATGACGTCTGGCCGTGACCAATAATTCATTAAATAACGCCACCTGACGCTGTAGCTTGCTATCTTCACCCTGGTGAGGCAGTTGCGCCAATAGCTGAGAAAGCTCTTCGGCAATCGCATCGGCCAGGCGTTGATGGCTATCATCCGGGTGCAAGCGCTCGATATAAGGCTGAAGCTCAGAGCTCTCCAGCTGATGCTTGATATCTTCCGTTATCAGCAGGTCATAAAGGCCTTTCGGCAGTGAGCGCTCGGCCATGGGGCAGTCCTTTTATTTTTAGTCACTTTTACATCTGGTTATAGGGCTCTCACAGTTCGCTAACCACTGTCTCACCAGCCATCGTACATAATATATGGATATCCTACCCCCTTTAGTCACGGCTTTGTCATGTCTCAGGCTGGGGGCTGGTTCAATGGCCAGGATTTGACGAAGCCGTCAAAGTCACATAAATTGACATATAAATACGCTTCCATAGGTGACATTATGACGATTGAAATCAAGGACGTCGTTGATCGTGAGGGCTTTATCATGGCAGATGCTCTCCTGAATGAGCTGCATATCACCAAGCGTGAGTTCGCTCATGCAATTGGCCTGAGTCATAACGCCATTATCCGTAAGGATCGACTGCATGCCGTCTCAACACAGCAGCGCCTGCGTCAGACCTATGAGATCCTCAAGCGCATCGAACCCTGGGCGGGGTCAACCAGTGCAGCCTGGTCTTGGTACCGCACCTATCCCATTGCACCTCTGGGCGACCTTACTGCAGAGGATCTGGTCAGCCAGGGCCGTGCTGATGATGTTCGCGCCTATCTTGCCCTGATTGCTGAGGGAGGCTATGCGTGAGCCTGCTGGAACTGGGCTTTCGGTACAGAGGCATTGTCTATCGTGGGCATAACCCCAGATGGCAGCATGCGCCTGAATCCGGAGAAGGTGCGGCTCGCCATGGAGGGCGTTGGAACCCTGTTGGCGTCCCTGCTCTATACACAAGTGAACGTTTCGAGACCGCCTGGCTTGAGGCGCAGCAAGGTTTTCCGTTCAAAACCCAGCCACTGACCCTGTGTGCCTATGAAGTGGACTGTGGGCCTATGCTGGATCTTTGTGATCCGGCGGTTCAGGCAAGGGTTCATCCTGACCCTGAAAGCTGGATGCATGAGGCCTGGCTCGACAGAAAGCTACGCAAGGAGCCTGTAGTGGCATGGGAAATAGCGGCGCAGTTGATAGCCGAAGGCTTCACCGGCATCCGCGTTCCCTCTCGGGCAAAAGGTGCGACAGCGCGAGACATCAATATCGTGTTCTGGAAGTGGACACGCCAGGTGCCGACACGCGTATGCGTCATCGACGATGAGAAGCGTCTGCCAGGCAAGCCAAAATGAAGATAATGAAGATACTGACAGCAGCGCGCTGTGATTTTACAAACATCAGCACCGAAAAATCATTTTATCGATTCTGGCCGCGGTGTGCCCAGGCGGTCATGCGCTTTTCCAGCAGCGAGAAGAGTTCGTACATCACCATGGCCATGGCGCTGATCACGATCAGCCCGGCAAACACCAGCCCCATGCGCATCTGCGATCCGGCGCTCATCATCAGGTAGCCAATGCCTTGGTTGGAGGCGACGGTTTCCGAGACCACGGTGCCCACGAATGCCAGGGTGATCGCCACTTTTAATGAGGCGAAAAAATACGGCAGCGAGCGCGGCAGGCCGATTTTCAATAGCACATCCAGGCGCCGGGCGCCGAGTACGCGCAACACGTCTTCCATCTCTGGCTCAAGAGTCGCCAACCCGGTCGCTACATTGACGACAATGGGGAAAAAGCAGATCAGGAAGGCGGTGAGAATCGCCGGCACCGAACCAATCCCGAACCACACCACCAGGATCGGTACGAAGGCGACCTTGGGGATCGCATTGAACCCCACAAGCAGCGGATAACAGGCGTTATACAGAAAGCGTGAAGAGCCGATGATAAAGCCTAACCCCAGCCCCACCACTACCCCGAGCGCAAACCCGACCAGAGTGGTCCAGAGGGTTTGCCAGGAATGCATGCCGATAGGGCCTGCATAGGTGACCAGGGCAATGGCGGTATCCAAGGCGCTGGGGAAAATGAAGCTGGGGACATTGAAAAGGCGTACCGTCAGTTCCCATATCAGCGTCAATACCACCACTGCGATCCACGGCGCCAGCCGCTCGGCCATTTGACGATTAACATTCATAGCGAAGCTCTTTTAATAGTGAAGCTCTTTTAATAGTGAAGCTCTGTCCTGGTTGGATTCAGCGGCTGCGGATTTCACCAATCTGTGCGCGCAGTTCATGCACCAAATCGATAAACGGCTTGTCGTAGGTGATTTCCAGCGGACGGGGGCGTGGCAGATCAATCTGGCGCCGTTCGACGATTCGTCCGGGGCGGCTGCTCATCACATAAACGGTATCGGCAAGAAACGCCGCTTCGCGCAGATCGTGGGTGACCAGCACCACGGTGAAGCGCTGCGCCTCCCAAAGGTCGCGCAGCACGCACCAAAGCTCCTCGCGGGTGAAGGCATCCAGGGCGCCAAACGGCTCGTCCAGCATCAACAGCCGGGGCTGATGAATCAACGCACGACAGATGGAAGCACGCTGCTGCATACCGCCGGATAGCTGCCACGGGTACTGGTCTTCGTAGTCGGCCAGGCCCACCGTTTTGAGCAGCTCCCGCGCCCAGCCCTCAAACTCCTTGCGGCGTTTGCGAAACTGATGCCGGTAGGGTTTGACGATTTCCAGCGGTAACAGGACATTATCCAGGGTTGTGCGCCACGGCAGCAGGTTGGCATTCTGAAAGGCCATTCCGGAGATTTTCAGCGGCTCGGTGACCGCCACCCCATCCACCTTGATCGCCCCCGCCGTGGGCGCGTTAAGGCCCGTGCAGAGTTTCATAAAGGTTGATTTGCCGCAGCCTGATGGCCCGACGAAGGCGACAAATTCGCCTTCGTGGATACTCAGACTGATGTCTTCAATGGCATTTCCCGAGTCGTCGTAGGCCAGGCTCACATCGTCAAAGGCAACAAACGCCGACATCCTACTCCTCCCCTGCTGGCAGCAGCATGCGCTCCTCGCGCGGCGGCAGATACGCGCTATCGAAAACGTCTTCAACCTCAGGCAGCGTCGGCAGGGAGTAGGCATCACCCACCAGCTGGATTGCCTCGGCTAGGCGCTGTGTATCGATACCTCCCACACCGTTTTCACGGGCATCCGGCGTATCCACCACGCTATCCAGGGCAAGTTTCAGGCGGCGGGTTTCCATCTCGACATCAATCAGCTGATCGCGGTTACGCACGTAGTCAATCGCCGCATCGGGATCATCCAACGTTTCGCCCAGGGCGCGATTGAAGGCGCGCAAGAAACCGCGTACCGCTTCCGGGTTCTCTTCAGCAAACGCTTCACTGGCAATAATGGCGTTGCCATAGAGGGGTACACCGTATTCGGGAAACGGCATGATGGTCAGGTCGTCCTGGCTCATGCCGCGCTCTTCAAGATTCAGTAAGCTGGTGAAGTAGAAGCCGGTGATGGCATCCACATCGCCCCGGGTAAGCAGGGTTTCACGCAGTGTCGGATCGACGTTTTGCCACTCCACCGCCTCGGGGTCCAGATCGTTGGCAGCAGCAAAAATACCCCAGGCGCGATAGCCGGTATCAAAGGTGGGGGCAGCAATGGTTTTACCGGCCAGATCCGCGGGGGTTTCAATGCCACTGTCCTTGCGGGCGAAAACGGCGGCAGGCGTGCCATCGTAGACGCTATACACGCCGGTGATACCAGGCCCCTCGGGGTTTTCGGCCAAAAACTCCACCAGGGCGTTCAGGTCGCCAAAGCCCATTTCGTAGGCGCCGGAAGCCACGCGGTTAATCGCGCCTGCCGAGCCGCTGCCGGAGTCGATCTGGACATCCAGGCCTTCCTCGGCAAAGTAGCCGCGCTCAACCGCCATCAGAAAGGGAGCGGAAGGCCCTTCAAAACGCCAGTCCAGCTGGAAGCGAATGTCGGTTTCCTGAGCATGACTTGCCGAAGACAACAGCGCCATGGCCAGGGCCACACTGCCTAATCCAAGACCGCTGTTTATCTGTTTGCCGGGTGCTCTGCTTGCCTGCATCTTCATGGACGACTCTCTATGTATACGGTAAACGTATCAAGAGTTTGCATAAAAACAGCCAATATAAATAAAATGCTTTTTTATCAGAATATTACAATCAATTTATAGCAAAGCATTGGATCAGCCTAAAACGCTGCGCACCTTTTTCTGGCGTGGGTAATCAGGGATGCACCATTATTGCCCCTGACTGACCGCTCAACGGATCAACCCAGGGCATGCCGTCACTCTTGCCAGGCCGAGATAACAGCGCGCTCCTCATCTGTCATGTTAGTGATATTACCCAGCGGCATATAATGATTGCCAACCACTTGCTGGATTGTCTCCCGCTGACCAAGGGTCTCTTCCCAGCTCTCGAACACGTATCCCGCCGGGGGCGCATTGAAGCCGGCATGTTCAGGATTACGGGCATGGCACTGCACGCAGTGCTGCTCAATAATGGTGCTTACCTGCTCGCGCCCGGGTGCGGACGCTTCCGACGACGAGCCAGTGACACTGGGGGCGCCAACCCAGAAAGCCAGCACGATGAGCGCCCCACCGGCCACCAGATAGAGCGGTTTGTTGTGGCCAGCGTGCATCAGCACGAAGAACTGGCGAATCACCGCGCCGGCGAAAATCAGTAATGTCATGAGCACCCAGGCAAGCTCATGGGAATACAGGAAGGAATAGTGGTTGCTGATCATCAACAGCACCACCGGCAGCGTGAAGTAGGTGTTATGCACCGAGCGCTGTTTGCCACGCTTGCCATCCAGCGGATTGGGCGCCTCGCCGGCCTGCATGGCCTTGACCATGCGCCGCTGTCCGGGAATGATCCAGAAGAAGACATTGGCCGACATGGCCGTAGCCATGACCGCGCCGGTGAGCAGAAAGGCCGCCCGCCCGGTAAACATCTGGGTGCTCAGGTACGCCACCACCACCATCATGACCGCCACGGCCAGACTCAGCAGGCCATCGCGCTCCATATTGGGGCTGATGCGCTTGCAAAGCTCGTTGTAGACCACCCAGCCACTAAGTAGAAACGCCAGCGCCAGCAGGTTAGCCTGCCAGCCGCTCAGATTTGCCGCCCATGCCCAGGGGCTATTGGTGTTGACCAGATAAAAATCGGGGCTTGCCATATACAGCACCACAAACAGGGCGAACCCGCTCAGCCAGGTGGTGTAGGCTTTCCAGAATGACCAGTGCAGGCTATTAGGCAGTTTGTCAGGTGCCGTGGTGTATTTCTGGTTGTGGTAGAAGCCGCCACCGTGGACGGCCCACATTTCACCGGACACGCCCTTTTCACGGTCCTCGTCCGCCTTGGGTGTTCGCAGGCTGTTATCCAGCATCACGAAGTAGATTGATTCACCAATCCAGGCAATGGCTGCGATGACATGCAACCAGCGCAGCAGCAAGTTGACGACATCAACAATATAGCTGTACATGGCACTCCCCTTCTTTACGCGTTAACTGCCGCGATAGGTGGTGTAGCCGTATGGCGAGAGCAGAAGCGGCACATGGTAATGCTGATTGGCATCGGCAACGCCAAAGCGCAGTGGAATCACATCCAGAAAGCGCGGCTCAGAAGCGTCCTTGTGTTGGCGACGCAGGTAATCACCGGCGTGAAAGATCAGCTCATATTCCCCTGCTGTGAAAGCATCACCCTCAAGCAGGGGGGCATCGCAGCGGCCATCGTCGTTGGTGGTCACAGTGCCGAGATGTTCTCGCTGGGTGGCTGACAGGCGATACACATCAATCATGATGCCTTGACCCGGGCAGCCCCTGGCGGTATCCAATACGTGGGTGGTTAAACGTCCCATTCTGACTCCTTTTTGGGTTAATCTAAAATACGTTTGCTTGCTTTATTGTATACAGCATTGACTTTCAAACTCACACCATACGGGAGACAGCATGCCGCCCTCACCTTCACAACCGCTTCTTGAGCCACGCCCCAGCCCGCTTGATCTGGACACCTTCGTGGCCCATTACGGCGATATCTACGAGCACTCTCCCTGGGTGGCTGAGGCCGCTTGGAAGCAAGGCTTGACCACTGAGCATGACCATCCCGATCGCCTCGCCGAATTGATGGGGCACATACTTCAGCAAGCCAGCAGCGACGAGCAGATCAAGGTGATTCGCGCCCACCCGGATCTGGCTGGCAAAGCGGCCCTCGCCGGAGAACTCACCGGCGATTCGACCCGCGAGCAGGCTGGCGCAGGGCTTGATCAGTGCTCACCCGAAGAGCTCGCGCGCTTTGAACGTCTGAACGCCGCCTACAAACACAAATTTGGCTTTCCTTTTGTGATTGCCGTCAAAGGCCTGGATCGCTACGCCATTCTTAACGCCTTTGCCGAGCGTATCGACAACGACCTGGCCACCGAGCGGCGCACGGCGGTTGAACAGATCATACGTATCGCCAGGCTCCGCTTGCGCGCACGGGCCGACGGTTAGCGCCGGTGCTGGCAGCGCCCATTGGCCCAGGTTTCAAGAATGGCGCGGTCGTCACCCAGCATCATCAGCGCAAAAAGCCGCTCGGCAAGGGTCTGGCAACGCGCCGTTCGCCGGGCAAGTAGCGGTGTGGCGCGGGTGTCCAACACGACGAAATCCGCTTCCATCCCCTCGGCCAATCGGCCGATATGCCCATCTAACGACAGTGCTCGCGCATTGCCCAGCGTCAGGGCATAAAAGCCCTGCCAGGCGGTCAGCGCCTCACCGCGCAGCTGGCCGACCTGATAGGCCGCCTTAAGAGTGGCCAGCCCGGAAAGATCGGTGCCCGCGCCAATATCACTGGCCACGCTGACCGCCAGCCCGGCTTCCCGGGCGGATCGGCGATCAAACAGGCCGCTGCCCAGAAACATGTTGGAGCTCGGGCAGAAAGCGATATTGGCGCCCTGCCCGGCCAGGCGCGCGCGCATGCCGTCATCCAGATGAATGCCGTGGGCAAAGGTGCTGCGCGGCCCGACCAGGCCGGACTGCTCGTAGACGTTAAGGTAGTCGCGGCTTTCCGGGAACAGCTCGGCTACCCAGGCGATCTCGCCGGTGTTCTCGGCCAGATGGGTCTGCAGCCACAGGCTCGGGTCGCTGCGCAAGAGCCCACCGGCGGCGTCAAGCTGCGCCCGGGTCGAGGTGGGCGCAAAGCGCGGGGTGACGCTGTAACCCAGCCGCCCTTTGCCGTGCCAGTCGGCGATCAGCCGTTCGCTATCGCGGATGCCGCCGAAGGTATCATCGGTGAGCGCCTCGGGGGCGTGGCGATCCATCAGCACCTTGCCCGCCAGCATGCGCAGCTCGCGACGTTGGCTGGCCGCGAAAAACGCCTCCATTGACTGCGGATGACTGGAACCAAACACCTGCGCCGTGGTGGTGCCGACGCGCAACAACTCCTCGATAAAGGCCTCGGCGATGGCATCCGCATGCTCGCGCACGGCAAAGCGGCACTCTTCCGGAAAGGTATAGTCGTTAAGCCAGTCGAGCAGCTGGCGCCCATAGGACGCCATGATCTCCAGCTGTACATAGTGCACATGGCTATCGATAAAACCGGGCATGATCAGCTTGCCGCTGTGGTCCACGATCTGGATACCCTCGGGCAACTGAGGCGCCAGACGCGCGTAATCATCCAGCGCACGTATGCGGCCGTTTTCCAGCCACAGGGCGCCATCGGGCAAGTGCCGGACAGTGCCCGCCAAGGGGGTATCGTCGTCACCCGGGTCGGCATCAAAGCTCAGCAGTTCGGCGCGCAGCACAAGGCCGTGGCGTTGGAAAGAGGTTAAAGTATCTATCGCGGTCATGGTGTCAGGTGTCGTCAGTATAAACAGAAGGGGTGGAAAATAACGGCTTGAGTGCCTGAGGCGTCAGGCCGCGCTGCTCGCTGGGCGCCGGGTCTGCCGCCAGCGGCAACAGCTCGGCCAGGGTAAGCAGCGCAATGGCGTAGGGGGTTTTATCATTGACCTTGGTGGTCTCGCCGTCTGGCCCCTTGGCCATGCCCAGCGGACAGCGCACTGTCTCCAGCGCGGCCGCAGGGTGACCATCGCGTAAAAGCCGGCTGCGGAAGCTTGCCCACTTGCTGTGTGAACCAATCAGGCCGATGGAGGCGCAGTCGTCGCGGGTAAGCAGCGCGCTGATCAGGGCGCGGTCCTCACTGTGGTCGTGGGTCATCACCAGCGCATGGGCCGCGCTGGGCAGCGAGGCAACGGCGCTTTGGGACTCGTTCACGGGGTAACAGTCAAGGCGTGGCTGCCCTTGGGCCCAGCTCGGGAAAGCGTCCTTGCGGCTGTCGAACCACATGATGCGCCAGCCCAGCGGCTGGGCCAGCTGGACGATTTCGCGCCCGACGTGGCCAGCACCAAACAGCGCCAGCGTTGCCCCGCTGCCAGGAAAGACCTCAAGCAGGACGTTGACGAAACCACCGCAGCACTGGCCGCTGCGCCCGCCAAGCGAGAACGCCTCCAGCGACATGCCCGCCTCGCCTGCGCTGAGCTTGTGCCGGGCAGCGGCAATGGTCTGCCACTCAAAGGTGCCGCCGCCCAGGGTATCGAACACGGCCTCCTCAGTAATCACCATGCGCGCCCCTGGCTCCCGGGGAGTCGAGCCGGCACTGGTCACCTGGGTGGCCAGTACATGAGGCAGGCCCTCACGCTGCAGGCGATGGAGGGCAGCATGCCAGGTCTCGGCGACATTCACGCTGACACCTGCTCGCGACGCAGCGCGTCAGCGGCCAGCAGCACCCGTTCCGGGGTGGCCGGCGTATCCAGACGCGGTGACCGGCGATAATCCGCAAGGCTTGCCAGCGCGTCGCGCAGCGCCGACCACACCGAGATAGCCAGCATGAAAGGTGGCTCACCCACCGCCTTGGAACGATAGATACTCGCCATTGAATTAGGGTGGCCTTCCATCAGGGCGACGTTAAACACCGGCGGCAAGTCGCCAAAGGTGGGGATCTTGTAGGTAGCGGGGCCCGTCGTCATCAGCTGGCCGTCAGCATTCCAGTTAAGCTCCTCACTGGTCAGCCATCCCATCCCCTGAATAAAGCCTCCCTCTACTTGGCCAATATCAATGGCCGGGTTTAATGAGTCGCCCACATCGTGAAGGATATCGACACGTGTGACCTGATATTCACCGCTCAGGGTATCAACACAGACTTCGGACACCGCCGCACCAAAGGCGTAGTAATAGAAAGGATTGCCCTGGCCAAGGTTGCGATCGTAGTGAATCAGGGGCGTGGCGTAGAAGCCCTTCTCCGACAGCGAGACGCGACCAAAATAGGCGGCCTGGATCAGCTCGCCCCAGCCAATGCGCCGCTCGCTGTTGCCTGCCCCCACAACCAGCTGGCCTTCTTCCAGGCGCATGCTGTCGGTATCCACGCCCTGCTCGGCAAAAAAGTGCTCGGCGGCAAAGTCAAACAGGCGCGCCTTAAGCTTCACACAGGCATCCCGGGCAGCCTGGCTGTTGAGGTCGGCCCCGCTGGAGGCCGCGGTCGGCGAAGTGTTGGGCACCTTGTCGGTACGCGTGGCGCTGATGCGCACTGTGTTGAGATCCAGCCCCAGTTCGCGGGCCACCACCTGGATGATCTTGGTGTGCAGCCCCTGGCCCATTTCGGTGCCCCCGTGATTGATCAGCACACTGCCATCGGTATACACATGCAAGAGCGCGCCGGCCTGATTAAGATGCTTGGCGGTGAAGGAAATACCGAACTTCACCGGCGTCAGCGCCAGGCCTTTCTTGATCACGCTGTTTTGCGCATTGAACGCTGTGATTGCCTCACGTCGCGCCCAGTAGCCGCTACTTGTTTCCAGCTGCGCCATCAGCGTATGCAGCAACTCGGTCTGGTCGACCTGCTGGCCATAGTGCGTCACATTGCGTGGCGAAGACGAGTCGTCCTGGCGATACAGGTTGCGCTTGCGCACCGTCAGCGGGTCTTCTCCCAGGTGCCGGGCAATATCATCCATTGCCGCTTCAATCGCCATCATGCCCTGGGGGCCGCCAAACCCGCGAAACGCCGTGTTCGAGGCGGTGTGGGTGCGCGCCCGATGGCCCGTCACGCAGGCAGCGCCCAGCGAATAGGCGTTATCGCTGTGGAACATGGCGCGGTCGACAATGGCATCAGAAAGATCCGGCGAGTAGCCGCAATCACCAATCAGGGTGATCTCACCGCCCTGGATCACGCCGTTACCATCCACGCCCAGCCGGTAGCGGTTGTGGAAAGGGTGACGCTTGCCAGTCGCGCGCATATCCTCGCTGCGCGGCAGGCGCACCCGGGCGGCGCGTCCGGTGCGACGGCTGATCAGTGCGGCGATACACGCCCAGGGCGAGGCCTGAGTTTCCTTACCGCCGAAGCCGCCGCCCATGCGGCGCACTTCCACGGTCACGGCGTGCAGCGGAATGCCCAGCACCTCGGCCACCAGCTTCTGGGTTTCACTGGGATGCTGGTTGGACGTGTGCACCACGACCCCATCATCCTCGGTGGGCGTGACCAGGCAGGCCTGGCCTTCCAGATAGAAATGTTCCTGGCCGCCGACAAACTGCTCGCCTTCAATCACATGCGCAGCCTCCTTCAGCGCCTGCTGCCACTCGCCACGCTGTTGCACATGGGCGGGACGAACCACTTCATCACGCGCAATGGCGGTTACCGGGTCAAGGCTCGGGGTGTCGGCGTCAACGCTGACCATGCCGGCATCAAACGCTGCCTTGACGGCCTCCCGCGCGCCACGATAGGTCTCGGCAGCCACGGCAAACAGTACCTGGCCGGCGTAGCTGATTTCCGATTCAACCAATACCGGGTCGCCGGGAAATACCGGGCCAATATCAGTGTGCCCCGGCACATCCTCGACCCCGACAGCGTCAACCACGCCAGGCAACAGGCGAATACGTGGCAGATCCAGGTGGGTAAGCCGACCATGGGCAACGCTTGAAAGCCCCAGGGCGATGTGCAGCGTATCGGCTGGCGCCTTGAGGTCATCAATGTAGGCAGCGCGGCCGGTCACATGCTTGATGGCACTCTCATGCATGCGGGAATGCTTGTCAGCAGGACGCTTGGCGCCAGCAGGTGCGGTCGGTGGCAGACTAGTGAGCGTACGCATGGAGCATGACCTCCTCGGTCGGAGCAGTAGACGACACCACAAGACGCAGGCGCTCCAGCAGGTTGGCAGCAGCCAGTTGGCGATACTCTGCGCTGCTGCGCACATCGCTGATGGGCATGAAGGCCTCAAGCAGGGCCGCGCGGGCGGCGGTAAACGTCACCTCTGTGGGTGGCTGCCCTTCCAGAGCGGCTTCGACGCTATAGGCACGCTTGGGAATGGCCGCCATGCCGCCGAAGGCCAGGCGCACCTCGCGCAGCACTCCCTGCTCCATACGCCAGTGAAAAGCCCCCAGCAGCGCTGAGATATCGTCCTCGCGGCGTTTGGATATTTTCCACACCTTGAGCGTATGCGCGGGCTTGGGTGCCGGCAAGAAGACCGCCCGGATCACTTCGTCTTCGCGCAAGGCGGTCTTTTTGTAGTCAATAAAGAACTCATCCAGCGCCAGCTCCCGCTCGCCCTCTGGGCTGGCCAGCAACAGCCGCGCTTCAAGCGCCAGCAACACCGGTGGGGTATCGCCAATGGGCGAGGCATTGGCGATATTGCCCCCCAAGGTGCCACGGTTACGGATCTGCGCCGAGCCCAGGCGGTGAAGCAGATGGGCAAAGCCGGAAAAATGCTCATCCAGCAGCGGCATCAACCGCGTATAGGTCACGGCGGCACCGATCCACCAGCCTTTCCGCCCATCGTCAAGCGTGGCAGCTGCTACTCCCAACAACTCATCCACCCGGGTAACATCAATCACCCGCTCATAGCGCTTCAGGTTCTGGGTGACGTTCAGCCACAAGTCAGTTCCCCCAGCCACCAGCGGCGCCACAGGGTGACGCTTACGTGCGACGAGCAGTGCCGCCAGAGTTGTCGGCTGCACAAAGTGCTCGTCGGCTGATGTACTATCTATCTGCGCTGCGAGTTCCGGTGCAGAAACATCGTGCCACCAGGCATAGCGCGGCGCTGGGTGATCGGCCATGCTCAGCGCCGCATCACGAATCGGCCGGTAACCGGTGCAGCGGCACAGGTTGCCGCCCAATGCCGCTTCCAGGCGTTCGGGTGTCAGTGGCGAAGGCGTATCGGGCTGGGCTTCGTGCAAGGTAAACAGCGACATCACAATGCCGGGTGTGCAGAAGCCGCACTGGCTGGCGTGACAGGTGACCATCGCCGACTGCGCCGGGTGCAGGTTATCGCCATCGGCGAGCCCTTCAACGGTCACCAGGCTGCGGCCTTGCAATTGATGGGCGGGCATGATGCAGGCGTTTGCACTATGGTAGTGCATTTTTCCTGTATCATTGACGTCACCGACCGCGACGGTACAGGCGCCGCAATCACCGGAAGCGCAGCCTTCCTTGGTGCCCACCTGGCCAAGCGTCTCGCGCAGTAGCTCGAGCACGCTGGTATCGGGCCTGGCCGCCACGTTGCGCGGCTGGCCATTAAGCAGGAAGTTGATCATGGCATTAACTCACATGTTGACCAATTGGTCAGGATAGTTCCAAGAATGGTTCAGTCCTGATAACAATGCAAGTCGCGGGCCATATTTTCAGGAGCCAAAATGACCTCACCCCCTGGCACCGCCAAGCCATCAGCGATATCCAAAGAGGCCACGCGGGCACACAACGAGCAGCTGATCCTTGCCGCCGCCGAGACCATTTTTGCCCGCCATGGCTATCGCGGCGCCAGCGTTCAGGCCATCGCTGAAGCCGCCGGGCTGCCAAAGTCCAATGTGCTTTACTACATGGGCAGCAAACAGGCGCTCTATGTGCGCCTGCTGGCAAGGATGATGCAGCGCTGGAATGCGCTGCTGGATGATATTTCGGTAGAGGATGACCCAGCAGAAGTGCTCACCGCCTTCATACGCCGCAAGATGCAACTCTCGCTTCGCCATCCTGAGGGGTCCCGGCTATTTGCAGCCGAGATTCTGGGCGGCGCGCCCTTTCTTCAGGAGTATCTGAGCGGCGAGCTGCGCGACTGGGTCGAGAGTCGTGCCCGGGTTTTCGAGCAATGGGCCGAACGCGGCCTGATGGACCCGGTGAATCCGGTCTGGCTGATTTTCCTGATCTGGTCATCCACCCAGCACTACGCCGACTTCGAAACCCAGGTACTGGGCATCACCGGCAAGGAGACGCTGAGTGAAGACGATATCGAGGACATCACCCGCTTTCTGTCCCGTATTGTTCTTAAGGGCTGTGGGGTGCGACAACATGAAAAAAGGACGTGATGTACAATCGGACGCAGCACCTGACTTACCACTTGTCGCTGCGCCCTATTGAAGGCGTGTCGATTAACGAGCCAGCACCGCGCGCGTTTGCACTGCGCTGCTTTCCACCGCATCGGCGAGCAGTTCTGCCGTGATAGCCGATAACGTCCAGCCAAGGTGCCCATGGCCCGTATTGTAGAAGACGGTCGGCAGTTTTCCGTTGCCGACGCGCGGCATCATATTGGGAAGCATGGGGCGTAGCCCCGCCCAGGGCACCACTTGGCGCGTGCTGACATTAGGAAAGCATTCTTCCACCCAGCGGATAAGCGGACGAATACGGTCGTCACGGATATCGCGGTTGATACCGCTGAACTCGGCGGTGCCTGCCACGCGAAAACGGTCATTACCCAGGCGGCTAGTGACGAGCTTGGTGTCATCATCAAGCAAGCTGACCGTTGGCGCGCCCTGTTGAGAGGCAGCATCATTAAGGCCCACGGTAATCGAGTAACCCTTGACGGGATAGATATTCACCCGGTCTCCCAGTTTGGCCGCCAGGTGGCGGCTACCAACGCCTGCACAAACAACTACGCCGTCGAAGGTTTGGCGTACGGACTGACCATCAACCTCAGCGACAACCCAGGCGCTGGTTTCATTGGCGCCCAGATCCTGAACGCTATGGCCATAGTTGAGGGTCGCACCACGACGCTCGGCCGCCTGGGCAAGGCTGTGAGTAAATTTATGAATATCACCTGTGGCATCGCTTTCAGTATAAAAGCCGCCATAGTAGTTGCCAGCAAGCGTCGGCTCGATGACACGCATTTCCTCTGGTGTCACTGGACGGCGCTCAAGCCCGCCTTTTGCCAGCAATTTTGAGACATTGGCAGCATGGTCAAAGCCTTTTTTATCGCGGTAGATATGCAATATGCCTTCATGCTTGACGTCAAAGTCGATAGATTCGTCGGCGGCCCACTGAAACAGGTGCTCACGGGCGGCAATCGCCAGCCGTGCCGTTTCACTGGTGTTGTTTTCATACTGGGGAATAGCGCGGATAAATTCGGCGAACCAGCTCAGCTTGTGCCAGGTGGGACGCGGACTGACCAAAAGCGGCGCATCGCGGCGTAGCATCCAGCGCAATCCCTTAATCACGGTTGGCCAGTGGTTCCACACCTCCGCGTTAGAGGCCGACAGCTGGCCGCCATTGGCAAAAGACGTCTCCATGGCAGCATAGAGATTTTTTTCGAACACAGTGACATCAAAGCCGCGTTTGAGCAGGCTGTAGGCAGTGGTAATACCCGTGATGCCACCGCCGATAACAGCGATATGGCGGGGGGAAGCAGGTAGCATGCTTTCTCTCCAGATGTAAGGCGTCAGGAAAAAACACACGGGTTAGGTGTGTGCCCCTTCCGTCCTTAACCTGAGAGATTCGCAAGCCATGGGCTTGTTTGCTCCTTCGGTGGACTGAATGACGCAGACATCAGCCGCTCTCCGGAAAGTTTTCGCGCAGACGGTCCGGGGGCCTGAGAGTTTCCGGGGCGGTTGCTCCTTTGGCGCTGCTTCGATGCATGATGACAAGATCGAAAGCAATCTCTCCCGCAAGCGCGTAAACTTGTTACGCATTAATTAATACTTCATATAGCAAACAAAGTTCAATTACCTAAACGTCTAGCCGATGACATTTCATATGCCTTTGTCTTTTCCAGACACTCCAATACATCATTAGCGGTCGCCTTATCAGGGCCTTTTGACGCATAATTTTCATGCCCAATGCCTGCTTGAATAACACGCTATTCTTTAAAAGATTAAACATATACCTTTTTGCAAAATCTCATTGTACTTGTTAGGCTAAAATTGAAATACTTTTAAGCCAGTGGAGGTGAAGATATGCAAGAAGTCCGCAAAACCACCCTTCCGATTATTAAGATGGCTAAGGAAAATGAAGAGTTTCGTCAGGTGATCTGGACGGGCGATAATACCCAGCTTGTTTTGATGGCAATTCCCCCGGGCGGTGAAATCGGTGGTGAGGTTCACGAGGGGCACGACCAACTACTCTATTTTGTAGAAGGTGAGGGTGAGGCCTCTATTGGTGACACCCAGGTCGAGGTTCAGGCCGGCTATGTCAGTATAGTGCCTTCCGGGGTCTACCATAACTTCCGCAATACCGGCCCCATCATGCTCAAGCTTTACACAACCTACTGCCCTCCTGAGCATGCGCCGGGCACCGAACACGAAACCAAGGATCAGGCAGACGCCTACGAATAAACAGGTATTCTCAAACGGACGGCCCTACATGGTCGTCCGTTTTTATTTGTCCACACCATAATGACCTGGCCGTACCGAATATCGGCTATCACCGCCACTTTTTCCAAAAAACGATGGATGCGCGCTGGCTCAGCTTATAAAGTCATAGCCGTCAACGCAGTTTTGCGTCAGCTCAAGCAAAGGATAAGTAGCGGTGAGAAAACATGTTGCATTGAGCCTGGTAAGCTTTTTTTTGAGTCATAGCGTGCTGGCTGACGAACGAGCCGCTGAAACAGAAAATGATAGCGACCTGCCTGCCTGGGCGGTAGAGCGGCTGGAACCCACGCGTAAAAGCATCGGCAACTGGGTAGATAACACCTCACGCAATATCGACGGCTTTTTTGGCACGGACGAAAGCCTCAGGGTAGAGAACGAATCCTATCTGCGCTTTGGCCAGGAAGTTGACTGGATGGAGGGCGACGGTGCCAGCGGCGACCTGAGTCTGCGTTTTCGTCTTGATCTTCCCACGTCAGAAGACCGGCTACGTCTGGTCATCGAAAGCGACCCGGAAGAATCCCAGGGCACCCTTCAGGAACAGGGCTCAGGGCGATTGAGTAATGATCAGCGTGACCGGCGCTCGTCTACTCTGGGGCTGAACTGGCTGGAAAGCCGTGATAAACGCGAAAACTGGAGCAATCGGGTAGGCGCGGGTATTCGGCTACGCATTCCGCTGAACCCTTACGTGCGTTTTACCAGCGAGCGGCTGTGGCAGCTGAATGAAGGCCCCTGGCAGCTGGAATCCAACAATCGCCTTTCCTGGTTCAATAACAGCGGCTATTCCGCCCGCACCCGCTGGGATCTCGGGCGCTCCCTTGATGCGTCAAAACACCTGCGTTTTCTCACTAATATTCAGTGGCGGGAAGAAGAGGATAACCTGGAATACAGCGAAACGGCTGAACTGAATCATCGTATCAATAGCCGCAGCGCCCTGCGTTATTCCGCCATTGCGCTGGGTGAAAGCGCCTCCAACCCGCGGATTACCAATTATTATCTGCAGACTCGTTACCGGCGCGACCTGCATAAAGGCGTGCTGTTTGCCGATGTAATTCCAGAGCTGCATTTCCCTCGTGAGCACAGCTATGACCCGCGCTGGGCCGTCACCTTACGTCTGGAAATGTACTTTCAGCGCGAAATTCAGAAGAACTATTTTTAGCGCCCCAGCAAAAAATCCCGCTGTGCCTGTTGGCATCAGCGGGATTTTTATGTGGCCAGAACGACTTAAAGGCGCAAACCACCATCGCATTCAATCACACGCCCGGAGAAGTAGTCATTGGTCAGAATAAACTCAACGCTCTGAGCAATGTTATCCGCTTCACCTAGGCGCTTGAGGGGCACACCTGAGGCAATGTTTTCGAGAATTTCAGGCCGCATGGCGGCTGTCATCTCGGTATTGATAAAGCCAGGCGCCACGCTGCCGGTACGGATACCGTAACGGGCCAGCTCTTTTGCCCAGGTAACCGTCAGCGCATTCAGCGCGGCCTTGGCCGCCGAGTAGTTTGACTGCCCCATATTACCCGCGCAGGAAATACTCGAAATATTGACAATCACCCCTTCCTGATCAGCCTCGATCATCTGGGTCGCCGCTTCACGGCCGCATAGAAAGGCACCGGTCAGGTTGACATCAATAACACTCTTCCAGGCATCCAGCGTCATACGCTTTTGTACTTCACCTTCCTTGGCTTTGATCAGCAAGGCATCTTTGGTGATACCGGCATTGTTGACCAGACCGCTCACGGCACCCATTTGGTCAAGAATATCGGCAAACGCCTGGGTAACGGAGGCTTCATCCGCCACATTGACAACAAAAGCGCGGGCATCAATACCGCCGCTGGCCAATTTGGCGACAGCACTATCCAGATTATCGGCATTCAGATCCAATAACGCCAGACGGGCACCCGCTTTACCCAGACGTTCCGCCATGGCAAAACCAAGGCCACGGGCACCGCCAGTTACTGCAATAATTTTATTGGTTAATTCCATGCTTGAATCACCTTTTGATCTAATGATGGTGCATCGCAGCATAAAACATATGAAAGAAAAATGCGATGACATCCATGTTTCACTCCCCTATAAACTTGTGTAAAGACATGATCATCACCATATAAAGGCAATTGATTAACTGGAGCGCCCTATGCCCCTTTTGCTACTTATTCCCTTGTTTACCTTGCTTGATTTCGTCGTGCTGTTTTCCGTCGGCAGTGAAATCGGGCTCTTGATCACGCTGATATTAATTTTCGTTACCGGCGTGGGTGGTCTACATCTTATCCGCCGCGAAGGCGCCTATAACCTTGCTCGCGCTCGCGAAAAGCTCAACGCCGGTGAACTGCCCTCCAGTGAATTACTCACTGGCGCAGCGCTGATTTTCGGCGGCGCTTTGTTAATGGCGCCGGGTTTTCTGTCTGATGCGCTTGGGCTGGCCTGCCTGATTCCCAATGCCCGGCGTTTGATGTTCAAACTACTTGCCTGGCTGGGTATTGCTCGCGTTAAAGCCCAGAGTGAGGCCCCTCACCAAAAGGCGAACAAGCACCGCTCAGATGATTGGAACCAGCATAAGCGCCCTGGTTCTGATCAGGCTGGCAAGACAGGGCGAGGGGCTGACAGCAACGAACCGCTGGAAGGTGATTTTATCTCCCGCGACGAATCGCGCCGCTAATAATGCCTCGATAACCCCTCGGCCCATGAAAAATTTGCATTTTTTTTGTCTCGCCCCCTTGAAAGGGATCACCTAGCCCCCACTTTTGAGGCAGCACACAGAATCGGTGGCAACGGATGTTGCCACCATAAACAACGAAGGCATGAGCCTTCACATCCTGTTGGTAGAATGCCTCAGGATGCTTGATCTGAAACCGCCCAAATGGGCATTGAACGATACTCAGGAGAGCGCAAGCATGAATATCCGTCCTCTGCACGATCGCGTCGTTGTACGCCGCGTTGAAGAAGAGCAAACCACTGCGGGTGGCATTGTGCTGCCGGGCAACGCCCAGGAAAAGCCGACGCGTGGAGAGGTGCTGGCCGCTGGTAAAGGCCGCATTCTGGATAGCGGAGATGTTCGCCCTCTGGACGTTAAAGTGGGTGACACCGTGATTTTCAAGGATGGCTTTGGCGTCGAAAAACAGAAAATCGATGGCGAAGAAGTTCTCATCATGAGCGAGTCAGACATTCTGGCCGTCGTTGAAGGTTAATCAGCCAACGGCTGACTCAGCGGCATAGACCGTTCACGTTTAACGATTCCCCTTAAACCGAACTAAAAGTCAGGAAGTAACGAACATGGCAGCTAAGCAAGTTAAGTTTTCCGATGATGCTCGTAAGCGCATGGCGCGTGGTGTTGACGTTCTTGCCAACGCGGTAAAAGCGACTCTCGGCCCGAAAGGCCGCAACGTGGTACTGGAAAAATCCTTCGGTTCTCCGACGGTCACCAAAGACGGTGTTTCTGTCGCCAAAGAAATCGAACTGAAAGACAAGTTCGAGAACATGGGCGCTCAGATGGTCAAGGAAGTCGCTTCACAGACATCTGACGTGGCCGGTGACGGTACCACCACGGCGACTGTCTTGGCTCAAGCCATCATTGCGGAAGGCCTGAAAGGCGTGACCGCTGGCATGAACCCGATGGATCTCAAGCGCGGCATCGATCAGGCCGTTAACGCTGCAGTTAAAGAAATCAAGGCGATGTCCGTGCCTTGCACTGACCCGAAAGCCATTGCTCAGGTAGGTACCATTTCTGCCAACGGCGACAAGCGCATCGGTGAAATCATCGCTGAAGCGATGGAAAAAGTCGGCAAGGAAGGCGTCATCACCGTTGATGAAGGCCGTGGCTTTGAAGACGAGCTGGAAGTTGTCGAAGGTATGCAGTTCGACCGTGGCTACCTCTCGCCCTACTTCGTCACCAACCAGGACACCATGACGGTAGAAGTTGAAGACCCGTTCATCCTGCTGGTCGACAAGAAAATTTCCAACATCCGTGAGCTGCTGCCGACGCTGGAAGCAGTTGCCAAAGCGGGCAAGCCGTTGGTGATCATCGCTGAAGACATCGAAGGCGAAGCCCTGGCGACGCTGGTTGTCAATAACATGCGCGGTATCGTCAAGGTTTCTGCTGCCAAGGCGCCGGGCTTCGGCGACCGTCGCAAGTCCATGCTGCAGGATATCGCTATCCTGACCAACGGCACCGTGATTTCTGAAGAAGTTGGCCTAACCCTTGAGCAGGCGACCCTGGATCACCTGGGCACCGCCAAGCGCGTCACCATGTCCAAGGAAAACACCACCATCATCGATGGTTCAGGTGCTGAAGGCGATATCGAAGCACGCGTTAACCAGATCCGCGCGCAGATCGAAGAAACCTCTTCCGATTACGACAAAGAGAAGCTGCAGGAACGCGTTGCCAAACTGGCAGGCGGCGTTGCCGTTATCCGCGTAGGCGCTGCCACTGAAGTTGAAATGAAAGAGAAGAAAGCCCGCGTAGAAGACGCCCTGCACTCCACCCGCGCTGCGGTTGAAGAAGGCGTTGTACCGGGTGGTGGTACCGCACTGGTTCGCGTCATGGCCAAGGTTCAAGGCCTGACTGGCGACAACGAAGACCAGAACCACGGTATCAACATGGCGCTGCGCGCCCTGCAGTCACCGCTGCGTCAGATCGTCACCAATGCCGGTGAAGAAGCCGCTGTAATTATCAACCGCGTCAAGGATAGCGAAGGCAACTTCGGCTATAACGCCCAGACCGGCGAGTATGGCGACCTGTTCGAGATGGGCGTCCTCGACCCAGCCAAGGTAACCCGTACTGCCCTGCAATCCGCTGGTTCCGTCGCTGGTCTGATGATCACCACCGAGTGCATGATCGCCGATGACCCGGAAGAGAAAGAAGCCGCTCCGGACATGGGTGGCATGGGCGGAATGGGTGGAATGGGTGGCATGATGTAAGGCGACAAACGTCGCTCAGCTAGCCTTGCCAGCTGAATCATGACCCCAGTGAGGCACTTGCTCACGACAAGCAAGTGCCCCACCCAGCAGAAAATAGATTTCCGCTGAACTACGATATCCGAGCTGATTACTAGCTCGGATATTTTTTATCTACGCAAAGCCTGTTAACTACCTACACCTGCCCTTCTGTTTGTACATCTTGCCTTGACGCCGCGTTTTTTCAGCCTCAGGGCCCGGAGCCTTCCCTGACTTCGGTGGAACCATTCGCAAAGTTTTCGAGACAGCTTTGTAGAAACAAAGTATCTACCCAACCCTTGCGACCATTCGTCTTTGTATCTACAATGTTTATACGCTTATAAGGAGGTAGATCATGGAACTCAAAATTCAGAAATGGGGCAACAGCGCCGCCGTGCGACTACCCGTTGATCTGCTGCGCAAATACGGCTTGCACGATGGAGATGCGCTTGAGGTTGAGCAGGGCACCACTAAATTTGCGCTAAAGCCAATCTTTTCAAAACCGAAATACTCTCTGCAAGAGTTACTGGATCAGTGCGACCCCAATACACCAGAACCGGAAGAGCTTTCAACTTGGCATAATATGAAGCCAGTTGGGCGGGAGGAATGAGTCGAGCAAAGTTTAAGCGCGGCGACATTGTACGTGTCAATCTTAATCCAACCGAAGGTCGGGAGCAGCAAGGCGATTTTCGCCCAGCTTTGATCTTGACTCCTGCTGCCTTCAACCAGTTTGGAACTGCTGTCATCGCGCCGATTACGCAGGTAGGTAACTTTGCACGTCATGCGGGCTTTGCTGTGCCGCTAACTGGATCCGGCACCAAGACAGAAGGCGTGGTTCTCGTTAATCAACTCAGAACCTTGGATTTAGAAGCCAGAGGAGTCCATAAGGTCGAGGCCGTCCCAGCACACATTATTGAAGACGTTTTAGCGCGTATTCAGACACTCTTTGAATAGCAGTAGGAAAACAGACGGTGGCGGCATCATAACTGCTTACACTGCTGTCACAGGAAATGACCATGTCTGCTAGCTTAAGCAAAACCAAATCAAGCTTTTACCGGCGCCTTTATGTGGCGTATCTGATTGATCAGGGCGTGACCAGTGTGCCGGCAATGATGGAAACCACCGGCATGCCAAGGCGAACCGCTCAGGATACGATTAGCTCACTGGCCGAGCTGGATATTGAATGCGTCTTTCAGAACAATGCCGGCGAGCGGCATAATAGCGGCCGTTATCAGATTGTCAGCTGGGGCCCAATTGACCCCCATTGGGTCAGCCAACAGGCAGGCCGTTTGCGCACAGCGCTAGGCTACGATGCTGACTGACTTTATTGAATGCTTACTGACGCCATCAAGGCCTTAGCCACCTTCAGTTAACGGCGACTTCATAACCGGTAAATTTGCGCAGGTTAATCACACCGGTATCCAGCATCAGGTACTGGCCCTTGATACCTTGCAGCACGCCTTCGACCTGCGGCTGTTTATCAAAGTTGTGGGAGGTGATCTTGCGCGGAAAGGCCTCGACCGGGTAGTCAAACTGCAGCGGTGTGGCGTCCAGCTTGCGAATGGCGCTGTCACCGTGAATGTCTGCCAGCTGTCGCAGGCCGTCGCCCAGTTCGCTGAACAGGCGATCCCGCTCGGCGCGCAGATCCATCTCCACCACTTCACCTTTAAGCATGGCTCGCCAGTTGGTGCGGTCGCTGACCGCTTCCTTGAACAGTACCTCAACAAAACCGGACTGCTGGCGGGTATCAACTTCCAGAATAGGTAGTGCCTGGATGGCGCCCTGGTCCAGCCAGCGGGTCGGCATCTGGGTCTTGCGGGTAATGCCGACTTTCAGCCCGGAGGAGTTGGCCAGATAGACAATATGCGGCTGAAAGCAGTGCTTTTCGCCCCACTCAGGCTCACGGCAAGTGCCCTGATAGTAGTGGCAGGTTTCCGGCTTCATGATACAGGTATCGCATTGTGCCAGACGCTTGAAACAGGGATAGCAATACCCTTGGGCAAAGCTTTTCTTGGTTGCCCGGCCGCAGTGAGTACAGGCAATCGCCCCTGTCCACGTCAGCGAAAGTGGCTGGCCCAGGCGTTCGTTCAGGGGTAGATAGTGCTCGCCCAGGCGCAAGCGGTAACGTGCTGGCGCCTGAACGCCGGTGCCAGGCTCAATCGCCATCTTGCGCAGGCAACCCTGCAGAGGTGCATCAACCACGCGTTGCATCCTTACCCAGCCCGGCAAGCTCAGGTGACACGCCCTGCCCGGTAGCCCCCGCACCACAGGTGCGCTGTTCAAGATAGCCAACCCGGTTCTCTTCAGGCACGTTATTCTCGACCTCATAGCGCATCACGGCTTCCATGCAAAGCTCTGTCTGTTCAGCCGTCAGGTAGCGTCCGTCTGGCCATTTACGCAATTCAACCGCCTGCTTGAGGCTTTGATAAATGGCTGGCGTCATCTGGTTGATCATTTTTTCGAAGGTCATATCGCTCATTTTGCATGCTCCTGTTAGGACCGTAACTGCCGCGAAGAATAATACCAGCCTGATAGCAAACCGACGAGTAGCCCGCCTAAATGGGCTTCATTGGCGACATTGCCAAAGCCGACGCTGCCCGCCATATCGGTCATGGTGAAGACCATCCAGCCCAGCATGAAGACTACCAGCATCTGTGGCACAAAGAAGCCGCTGCCGGGCACTCGCCGCGACATTAGCCACACATGCCCCAGCAAGGCATAGACGACCCCAGACATCCCGCCAAATAGCACGGTACCCGTCATGTATTGCGCCAGGTTGGCGCCGATACCCGCCACTACCAGAAGCAGCAGCATCATCCGGCTACCTTGCAGCATTTCAATCTGTTTGCCGAAGTACCACACCCACATGAGGTTGAAGATCAAATGCATCCAGCCGAAGTGCAGAAAGGCGGGAGACAGCAGCCGCCAGACTTGGCCACTGGTGACGCTATCCATCAGACTGCCATAGACCAATTCACTGCCAGACAGGCCGATAGGCACAATGGTCAGGGTGACGATCAACAGGTCACCAAACACACCCAGCAGGGCAAACACCAAAAGGCTCAAGCCAATCATCAGTGCAGTGACCGGCACCCGTTTGAGGCCTGGCACCCACTGGCTAAGCTGGCCTGAAAGCTTCGGCCTGGCAGTGGGTTTGGCAATATCCAAAGGTTCACCCTGCTCCCAGCGCCTGACCAGTGCTTCCAGTTCATGACGTTGACGCGGGTCAGCCAGCCAGAGCAGCAGGCCGCCCTCTTCTTCACTGATCTGATGCCCGATACGCTGTTGCCAGAGGGCCTGGCGAAGCGCGGCTGTATCTGCTTCGCGGGGAAGTCGCATCACTGGGAGCATGGTGTCTTCCTTTGTCTTTCAAGATCCGGATTCATTGATCCTGATTTTATCAGCGCGCTAAAAAGCCCGGCGGGGAAACCGCCGGGCAAAAGCAAGGGATCATTCAAGGGAACACTTACTATGATTGTCTCACCGCTCTCGGGTTCCCTTGACTGAGTAAAAAAATCATTAAATGTCATCTTATATGCCTTAATCCTGATCCAGATCCCAACCAGACACTTGGGGAAGCTCTTCTTTAGCCACCTTGATCCAGGCAAAATGATCGGCATTCAGACAGCTTTCTCCACTCCAACGGTAAGCCACCAGGCGACCGTACTTGACGGCGCTGTAGTCAAGGCAGGCAATATTGGTAGCAGGCAGCGCAGGAATGCCTTCACACCAATAGTGGCCAATAAATAATGGCGGCTGGTCAGGCGCATAATAGCTTAACCGCTGGCGTTCATCGGCCGCCAAAGGGCGGGCCTCAAGGTCGCCAGGCAGGTTGTCAGGCTGAAACACCACATCCCCCCAGACGGACGGCTGCCCGCACCAAAAGTGTGCCCGAAAGCTTTTACGGGTAAAGCCGTCGCCCGAGTGAATCTCCACACCTTTAGGCAGAGGGATATGGGTGCCTCGGGTGAGGCGGTCAACAATCTGAAAGGCCTGGGTTTTCGAGTTTGTTGATTCAACCAGAAAATCGTCATCCATGCAGGCATCGGGAAGACGCTGATCCAACGCCTCAATCAAGGCGTCATCCCAGCAGGCGTGCACAACCCGGAAATGCTCGAACTCGAGATACAGAGGAATCCGCTTGAACCAGGCCAGGGTGTCTTCCCATTCATTGGTGTGGTCGCGGTACTGATCCAGAGTATCCTGAATAATCCGGTTATGGCGGGGCGAATGCTCTCTTAACCAGCGCTTGCCACTGCCTTCGGGCGCCGGGTGACAATAGGCCAGCGCGTTATATTCATGATTGCCCATGACAATAAACGCTTCCCCCGCATCGACCATGCGCCGGGCTGTCTGCACGGCCAGACGAATGCGCGGGCCACGGTCAATCAGGTCGCCCAGAAAAATGACCTTGCGCTGTGGGTGGCGGTAGACGCCCTGCTCTTCGCGATAACCCATCTTTTCAAGCAATGCCACCAGGGTGGCACCACAGCCGTGTACATCACCAATCAGATCATATCCCTGCATGCTTAGTCCCCCAGCCGATGGCTCCAACCGAGCTTGCTGCGCAAGACCTCGTAGAAGTTATGCCCGATAGGATGAACAAGCTGAACACGCTGGGGCTTACGGGTGATAACCAGTACATCATCCGGCTTGGCAACGGCCCGGGTTTGGCCATCACAGCTGATATGGGGATAGGTTTGATTGGTTTCTCCAATATGAATACGGATTTCACTGGCAGCATCAATAACGATCGGGCGACTGGACAAGGTATGCGGGAACATCGGCACCAACGTCACCACATCCAGCTTCGGGTGCATGATAGGCCCGCCGCCGGATAACGCATACGCCGTTGAGCCAGTGGGTGTGGCCACAATCAGGCCATCGCTGCGCTGGCTGTAGACAAACTGGCCGTCAATGAAGAGTTCAAATTCAATCATGCGCACCGCTTTGCCTGGGTGCACCACCACTTCATTCAGCGCCTCGCCACTCCCTACCGCCACACCGTCGCGGTACAACTCGGCGTCCAACAGAAACCTTTCTTCAACCTCAAATTGACCGGCCAGCACTTCGCCTACGCGCTGCTCCAGCTCATCAGGGGAAATATCGGTCAGAAACCCCAGGCGTCCGCGGTTGACGCCCAGCATCAAGGTGCCGGTTTTACACAAGGTACGGGCAGCCCCCAAGAGGCTACCATCTCCACCAATGACGATGACCAGATCGCACAGTTCACCCAGCGCCCGTCGGCTTGCCTCAGGCTGGCCGTGGTGGGGAATCACGGTGGCGGTGCGATCCTCCACCACCACCTGATAGTCACGGGCCACAAGGAAGCCCACCAGACGAATCAAAGAGTCAGCTACTTTTTCGCTGCCCAGACGGCCGATCAGACCAATAGTGGAGAAAGGGCGTGATTCCTGGCCATGCCGGGAAGCGTCAGCAGATAAAGGCGTTTGTGTCATGGATCAGGCTCATTAACATAGCGTTTCATTATGTCGAGCCTGACGCTCGCAAGCAAATCAAGTCCATTGTTTTAAGGCAGTTATTTCAAGCATTACGCGGCTTGTTGCTCCCTGCGCTCGAGCCACCAGTGGTTAAGCCACAAGGAAAAGCCCATGATCAAGGCACCCAGCAACAAACGGCTGATATCGGCATCCCGGTTCCAGATCACCAGATTAACCAATAACCCGGCAGGCACCAGAGCGTTATTCATGATTGCCAAGGTGCCCGCATCTACCTTGGTGGCGCCACGGTTCCAGGCAAAGTAACCCACGCCTGAAGCTACCAGCCCCAACCAGGTCAATACCGCCCATTGAGTGCCTGTGCTGGGCAATGCCGCCGGATTGCCCAGCAGCACAAAGGCAGGCACTGCCACGGCCAGGGCGCCGAGGAAGAACCACCCGAACACATTGTGCCAGGCCAGATTCTCAGGCAGTTCAGCAGATAGACGGCGGTAGCCTACCTGACCCAGCGCAAAACATAGATTCGCCCCCTGTACGACCAGAAAGCCCAACCAGAAGCCAGCATCAATGCCATCGTAACGAATCACCGCCGCTCCCAGCACCGCCAGCAGCGCCGTTAGCAGATAAAAAGGCGTGAAACGGCCAAAGAAAAGATCATCCAGCAGGGCAACATACAAAGGTGTAAAAATCGTAAACAGCAGCACTTCAGGTACCGAGAGCAGCAAAAACGACTGATAGAAAAAGATATACATAACGCCTAGCTGAATGGCACCCAAGCCCATCAGCACCAGGCGCTGGCGCATGGTCAGCAGTTTCGGCCGCAGGAAAGGCAGAAAGATCAGCGCTGCCAGCCCTATCCTGAGCAACACCGCAAGATAGCTATCAACCTGTCCTGCCAGATAGACGCCAATCAATGAGAACGAAAACGCCCAAAGTACTGTAACCCCCAGAAGATACGTCATGGTAAACCTCAATAAAATTTATAGTTTACAAATTATACTCATAGAGTTGGCAATTAATACTGTAAACTAAAAAAATATCTGAGGTTTACGCTTAGCGCTCCTTGAGCCACTATCGGGAAAAAATCCAGCGAGCGGCATACACAACGCCGGGAACCCAGAGTAGCAATGTCAGGATACAGGCGATCCCGACCCGTTTTGCCTGGCCTCCTGAGAGCCCAACAGCCAGTGGAGGCATCAACACAGCCAAGGCCATATAGGCTGTTTTTACCGCGCCTGGCATTGCCTGAACGGGCACTTGCGCCTGGCTAGCTCCTGCATTTGATGGTTGAGTACTGGTCGCCTGAGAAGAGGACGCAGATGAGGATGGATCAAAGTGGCCAACGCTACCTTGGCCACCTTGCCCTGCCTGTTCCTCAGAGGTGCTGGCTTGTGTCTTCTTCAGGGCATTGTCCTGCTTTTCTTTTTCCAGCGCCTTGCGATGCGCTTCCTTATCAATTTTCTGTTCCAGTGTCTCGGCGTCAGCCGCCAGATCCTCGTGATGGCGCTCCCACTCTTCCCAATCAAACGGCGTGCCAGACTTGGGGCGCTGATGACCTGAGCCTCTAGCGCGCTCCCAAGCCTTTTCTTCGAGGGTATTGGGCTTGTCTGGCTCTCTATCCACCCCGACCCCTTGACGGTTCAAATATTCACGTGCGTCCATGTAGTCGCTCCTGGTATCTGTAACTGTAAAAAGTTAACCGTTGAAAAGCGGATTCGACGCGCTTCAATAATGATCTACATTAAATGTACAACTGTGTTTCATCCAGTGCTCACTGATTGGCTACTTTCTGGCGTAATAAGGAGTATGAGTATGGGCAACAAGGCAACCAATAAGGTACCGGATACGGTCAGAGATATCATGTCACGTGACTGTTATCGCGTCTCCCCTGAGACCTCTATTACGACCCTTGCTCAAGGGCTGGCCCTGCACCGTTTACCGGGGGCGCCTGTGGTTGACAAGGCGGATCGACTGATAGGCTTTATCTCAGAGCAGGACGTTATGGGGAAAGTGCTGGACAGTATCTATAACGATGGGGAAGCCCCGCTGGTTAAAGAGTTGATGCAAGAAAGTGTACTCAGCGTGACACCAACGAAAAGCATTACAGATCTTGCCCAGGAAATGCTCGGTGCCAAGCCCAAAATCTACCCCGTCGTTGAGCAGAACCGGCTTGTTGGTATTGTCACCCGCCGCGATATCCTGATTGCCTTGCTGCAAATAAAGCGTCACTAAACACGTACGTTTTGCTCTACGAAAATACGAAACCAGCCGCTGGCGGCTGGTTTCTGATTACTGACAAATCAAGGCCTGTTTGATCAGGTACTGATTAACCCAGATCAATGCACAGGTACTTGGTTTCCAGAAACTCTTCCAACCCCTGATGGCCGCCTTCACGCCCCAGACCAGAGGCCTTGACGCCGCCAAAGGGTGCAGCCGCATTGGAAATCAGGCCAGTATTGACGCCTACCATGCCATATTCCAGCGCATCCGACACGCGCCAGACACGCCCCAGATCACGGCTATAAAAATAGGAAGCCAGTCCATACTCAGTGTCATTCGCCATATCAATGGCGGTCTGTTCGTCATCGAACGGGAAGATGGCCGCCAGAGGGCCAAAGGTCTCTTCCTTGGCTACCTTCATATCTTCGGTGACTGCACTGATCAGGGTCGGCGTAAAGAAATTACCGCCCAACGGATGCGGATGGCCACCCAGGATCAGTTCAGCGCCATTATCAATGGCATCCTGCACATGTTCACTGACTTTCTTGACGGCCTTCTCATCAATCAGTGGGCCGATATTCACCCCTGATTTTGTGCCATCGCCGACGGTCAGTTCGCTGTTCATCGCCACGGCCAGTTTTTCACAGAAGGCATTGACCACGCTGGATTGCACCAGAAAACGGTTGGTGCATACACATGTCTGACCTGCGTTACGGAACTTGGCCGCCATGGCACCTTCCACGGCTGCATCCAGATCGGCATCTTCGAAGACGATAAAGGGAGCGTTGCCGCCCAGTTCCAGCGAGATCTTCTGGATATGCTCTGCGGCCTGTGCCATCAGCTGACGACCGACTTCAGTAGAGCCGGTAAAGGTAATCTTGCGTACCTTTGGAGACGTTGTCATGGCCTCAGCGATCTCTGCTGCACTACCCGGCACCACGTTGAAAACGCCGCGAGGTATTCCGGCACGCTCGGCAAGCATTGCCAGCGCCGTGGCGGAAAACGGCGTCTGGCTGGCCGGTTTCACTACGATGGTACAACCTGCGGCCAAAGCCGCACCCGCCTTGCGGGTAATCATTGCAGCCGGGAAGTTCCATGGCGTGATAGCACCCACTACCCCAACAGGATGCTTGGTCACGACAATACGCTGATTGGCTTTGGCCGGAGGAATGGTTTCCCCGTAAACCCGCCGTGCCTCTTCTGCGAACCAGCGCAGAAAACTGGCCGCGTAGACAATTTCACCCTGAGCTTCTTTGAGCGGTTTGCCCTGTTCGTGGGTCATCAACATGGCCAGATCCTGTTGATGTTCCAGCATCAGATCGTGCCACTTCAACAGCAAGTCAGCACGCTCCATTGCTGTCATCGCTCGCCATGCAGGTAACGCGGCATCAGCAGCATCAATAGCACGCAGTGTCTCTTCTTTGCCCAGACGCGGCATATCGCCAACAATTTCCTGAGACGCCGGGTTGATGACGTTAATCTGTTCGCCGCTATCGGCAGCAACCCAGCTGCCGTCAATATAGGCAAACGGGCAATAAAGCTGAGTTTCTTTAAGCGCTTCCATTTCAGACTCCTGATCTAGGGGGTAACCCCATGGGCACATTGTTATTCCCATGCTAAGACGAAAGCACCCATTTGACCAAGAGCCAAGCGGCTTTAATGACGAAAAAACACCGAATAACCGGTCTTATATCCGGTCACCTAGCTGACCAGCATCAGAAACTCTTGGCGGGTGGCCTGATTGCTGCGGAAATCTCCCAGCATGACTGACGAACTCATGCTTGAATTCTGCTTCTCAACACCACGCATCATCATGCACAGATGGCGAGCCTCAATCACAACCGCAACACCACGCGCTTGGGTAACGTCCTGAACGGCCTCGGCGATTTCACGCGTCAGGTTTTCCTGAATCTGCATGCGGCGGGCAAACATATCAACAATGCGTGCGAATTTGGATAAGCCCAATACCTTACCATTGGGCAGATACGCAATATGACATTTGCCAATAAAGGGCAGCAGATGATGTTCACACATCGAATATAGCTCGATATCCTTTACCAGCACCATTTCATCCGTTTGTGACTCAAAAACAGCATTGTTGACCACTTCATCAAGCGACTGCTGATAACCAGCATTCAAAAACTGCATGGCCTTGGCCGCTCGCAGCGGCGTGTCTTGAAGCCCTTCCCGCTCAGGGTCTTCGCCCAACAGCTGGATAATCTGGCGGTAGTGGTAAGCAATCTCATCGGTCATATTTGGCCTCGTCAGTCCAAGGGACGCTTGCACGGCAAACCTTAAATGTATCATTCAGATGATTAATAAGAGCTTACATAAGCAAAGCGGAAAAATATAGTACGAAAAATATACTTAAAATAGTTTTTGTACAACTATAAATTGGCAACTGGATATTCTAGCTTACTTTGCCAGTCCGATGTCACAGAAAAGCAACCTCAAGTAACATCATGGGCCCAAATGAGATTTTTTAATCCATCGGCGCTGTGGCAGAGTGACACGCGCATCTGCCTACCTATAATGACTGTGGTATCATCCATTGCCAATTATTAGCGTCTTCTACAGCACACATGATCAAAAGCGAGATTCCGCCATGTTAATGAGACCGTCACCATTGCAACCATCCATTAAATTATCTGCCACCTGGTTCAGTGTGCTGATGGCACCTTTAATGGCCACGCCTTTGTTTGCCGCCGATGCCACCCTGGTATTGCCAGAACGTGCCACCGTCGGCGTGGAATTTACTGAAAATGTTACCTTTGCTGAGGGCGAAAATAGCCGCGACAACATCTTATTGCGCCCTAATCACGACGTTGACGCCTCCCATCAGTTACCTCAATACTGCGTCATCATTGGCGATGCCGTACGTTCAGGCGAGCGTGTACGCATTACCGCGCATGACGTTACCTGCATTGAGGCAGAAGACGCAGACAGTGCCATATTCTCAGGCGAGATGGATGGCGGCGTTTACGACACTGACGGCCAGTATGGTCTGACCTGCGAAGACAGCACCTGCGCTTTCTTGCCCAGCAAAGGATTCATGCTGACTCTGAACGAAACCCTGGAGATAGAAGCCCAGGACAATCCCTCTGCAGAAATCAATGCCCAGCGCCGCCAGGCAGACCAGGAAGATAGCGAAGAAGGCCAGTCAGAAGATGAGTAACGCTAGCGTTTAAAATGTAAGGCCGATTGGCTTCACTATCTGTGTTTAAGCGGGTAGCTGACAACAACCAGGCCCTGATAAAGCAGTCTTTATCAGGGCCTGGTTGTTATGGGCTGGTCATCCGGCATTCAGACTGCACAGTGGCGTATCAAGCCAGCCATTTGGGCGCTCCCACCTGTAGATGCTGTTGTTCCAACTGGCGAATCTGCTGATCCCAATAGCCGCTATTGGCAAACCATGGAAAAGCCAGCGGAAATGCTGGGTCATCCCAACGCTGCACCAGCCAGGCGCTATGACGCATCAGACGATAACTGCGCAGCGGTTCTACCAATGCCAATTGATGGTCTGGAAACGTCAGCGATTCTTCATAGCCTTCACTGAGCTCACTTAACTGCGCGCGCTGAGCCTGAGGTTCATCCACTGCCAGCAGCATCCAGATATCCTGAATCGCGGGCGCCATCATGCAATCATCAAAGTCCACCAGGCTGAAATGGGTCTCGCGGCCCAGCACATTGCCCAGATGACAATCGCCATGGCAGCGAATCAGCTCCATCGACGGTGGCAATGCCTTTCCCACACTATTTATCAACTGTGTGCTAATGCGTTCATAGGCACGCTGCTGGTGCCGGGTTAAATGACCGCTACCCAGCACTTGCTGTTGAGCCGCCGTCATACCCTCCACCACCGACAAGCTTGGCCGATGCTGGAAGGTTCCTCGCTTGGCGACGGTATGCATTTTGCCAATCACTTGCCCCATGGCGAACAGATGCTCCGGGTTATCCAGCTCCGGCGCTTGGCCCGCACAATACTCAAACAGTGCAAAGCTGAAACCAGCATGTTCGTGCAGCGATACTCCATCGGCATTTCGCCATGCCTTACCCACCGGCACACCGGCAGCATCCAGCTCATCAAGGTAATCATGCTCTTCCTGAATCGCCGCTTTCGACCAGCGCTGAGGCCGGTAGAACTTCACTATCCAGCGGCGCCCCTCTTCATCGCGAAACATCAATACACGGTTTTCATAGCTGTTTAGCGCAAAGGGCTCGCTGTCGGGCTGGATGCCCAGACGCTCAATGGCCGTCATGATGACATCCGGCGAAAGAGCACTATAGGGATGGCTCATCAGTCTCTCCATGAAAATACGCTAGAGTATCACTCCAGAGCTCAAGGGTGTGCGGGCAAATGCTACTACCGCAACATTCTGTGCACCCGCCGCAAGTGCTGCTCTGGCCAGAGACTGCGCAGTGGCCCCTGTGGTCACCACATCATCAACGATAACAACCTTTTCAGCTGACGCCAGGCGCAGCTGAAAAGCGCCGCTCAGGTTATCCCGCCGACCCTGACGCCCCAACAGGCGCTGACTGGGCGTATCCACAAGCCGGGTAGCGTTTATCACTGGCAAACCAAGATAATGGCCTAGCTGCCGAGCAAACCAGTCGGCCTGATTGAAACCACGCTCCCGCGCTCGGCCTGCAAACAGTGGAACAGGCACCAGTACATCTGCCTCCCAATCCGGCTTTCCATCACACTCCAGTGCCTCCAGATACAGATCAACCATCAAGTAGCCTGAGCGAGGCGAAGCCTCAAACTTGAAGCCATGCACCAGCTGGCGAATAGGCCCCTCGTAGAGAAAAGGCACATAGGCGCCTGAAAACGCTGGTGGTTCGCTGCGACAATGCCGACAAAGCGATTGCTGTGGTGACGCCAGTGGTTCCGCACAGCGAGCGCAACACCGCCTGTTCCACGGCAATCCGTCAAAACACTCCTGACACCAGGCCTTATCTGCTGCAGTTTGCCCTAGACAGAAAGCACAATGCCCTGGCAACGCCCTACGCAGGCGCTTCTCAAGCCCGGATATACCTGCATACCAAACCCTTTTCATACCCATTTCCTCCCTGAATCGCTGCTAACCTGTCCTGCCCGAATCACTACTCCTCTTTCTTCACTCTTCTTTCTTCAATTAACAAGCACATTGATTATTGACATTAACGGCATAGTTGCTATTATACGCGCCAGTTGTGCGGATGTGGTGGAATTGGTAGACACGCCAGATTTAGGTTCTGGTGCCGCAAGGTGTGGGAGTTCGAGTCTCCCCATCCGCACCAACATGATTTAATTCCCTCCCGAAAAGCATGCCATCGTGCTTCTAGCAGTTCCCACCTTTTCTCTTAGTAAACATCATAGCGTCAAAATATACCTGCATGTCATCAAGGGCTAATACTGTTTATGATGCGGGGCCTTTTTTATGCCTTAACGCACCTACTTATGCCTCTTCAGCCGACAATTAGTGCATTTAAGCCTTCTCCAGAGCTTAGGGTTTACCAACCAGAAACAAGCCCCCAAGGTTCATAAAGGCATCGACAAACACTGCCAACATTATCAAATGGCTAGTGCTGTGGCTGAATGGTCACCGCCTGCAATATATTTATAACGTGCTAGACTAAGATTGAAATCAACCTCTCAAATCAATAGCCAAGAGGACTTTTCATGTCCGAACGTAATGAATATATCGACAAGGCCAAAGCTAGAATCGACCAGTGGAACGCCGAGATCGACAAGATGAAGGCGAAAGCTGATGAATCTGAGGCGGATGCAAAGATTGAATATCAGAAGCAACTTGACGAAGCACGCCAGCAACGCGACGAGGCTGAGGCAAAACTGAAGGAAATGCGCGAAGCCAGCGACGATGCCTGGCAGGACATGAAAGCAGGATTTGATAGCGCCTGGGACAGCATTTCCAGCGCCTTCGATAACGCCAGGAATCGCTTCAAATAAGCCAGAGATCGATGATGTTGAGTCGGCTTTTAGGCTATCGGAGCCGTTTCCAGCGTCGTCACCCTGCCCGCCGCCCTTTTTGTTGGGCGGCGACCATCGCATTAGAAAGCTATATACAGTCATGCAAGCTATGTATCAGCGATTACACTCTTGTACGCATACACTGAGCGCAACAACTAAGTATTTCGCTAAGGTGTTGCCTTATGCCCTTACATCAAACTCAGTATTGAAGAACTTGCCAGCACCCAGGTAGAGCAAACCCAAAGGATGAACCTTCGCGATATCGCGCTCCTCCTCGGGCTATCCAATACTCAGAGCCGGCAGCCGCCCAATGAATATCAAATGACAAATAACCTGGCTACTTTCAACGAATCGCTCAATACACTGTAGGTTATTTCTCAAACCGCGCTCTAGACGGGCAGATGCTCTACAGATCGAGCAGTTTTTTCACGCCATAGCACCCTCCTTCTCAATCAGTGGCACTATCCGTCATTGTAAAATTTGTAGAAACATTTCATGCTGCGCAACCTTAATTAATATTTACAGGTGCCGCAGTGAAGTCCGTTCAACATCATGCTCACTACATTGGCTGTCTTCTCACGTTTTCCATCGTCATACCCAGCACAGCATGGTCAGATATCGTGGTGGGATCATGGAATGTACGCAATCTTGGCTGGGACAACGGCAAGAGTTTCGAGCACGTTGCTCATGTGGCTCAGCATTTTGATCTCCTGGCCATACAGGAAGTAATGAATGAAGAAGCCATTCATAAATTGGAGCGCGCACTCGAAGCTTCTTCAGAGGAAGAATGGTCATCAATGGCTAGCCATGCATTAGGCGAATCCAGTTATCGTGAGCACTACGCTTTTATGTGGCGAGACAGCACCGTCGAATACGCTGACGGTGCTGTCGTCTTTATTGACAACAGAGATGCCTTTGCTCGTGAACCTTATTCCGCCAGGTTTCGCAGCCTCGAAAGTGGCACCACCTTTGCACTGGCCAACGTGCATGTTACTTATGGCGACAGCATTAGTGACCGGCTCCCCGAAATAGACGCGCTAGCAGATTATTGGCAATGGATGAGCGAGGTATACCCCGATACTCCAAGGCTACTGGCCGGCGATTTTAACCTTGCGCCCTCTCACTCAGGCTGGGAAGCCATGTCATCGGTTGGGGCTTATCCACTGATAACGGCAGGTGCTTCAACGCTGGGGATGTCAGACGGTGAATACGCCAACCTCTACGACAATATCTGGTTGAACGAAGATCACTCACTGAATATTTCAGACCACGGGATCTTTTACTTCCCCGACATACTGAATATTAGCCACAGCGAAGTGCGTGACACTGTTTCAGACCATGCCCCCGTTTATTTGACCTTGGGTAACGCTGAACTTACTCCCATCTCTCTGGAAGATGGGGAAGTTACATCGCCATCCTCCACAGAACCGTCCTGCATTGACCTGAATACTGCCTCGGCATCAGAGCTTGACACCCTTCCACATATCGGGCCTGCCAGGGCGCAAGACATTATTGAGTTACGCCCTTGGTCAGATTTGAACGAGCTGACCCGCATTTCTGGCTTAGGAGACTTTCATCTAGATGCCATCACGTCAAGCAACCGTGTTTGCCAGTAACATGGTCATTACCACCTATCTTGCCGCTTGCGGCCGAAGGATTGCTTCAACGCCTGCGCTAGCAGCCTCTATTGCCCCCGCCAGATAGCCTGGAAACTGCTGCCCCCACTCGCTCCCAATGCCAATCAGGCGACCGCTCCAGACGCCGTCTTGTGCTTTGATGGCCGGTGCCGTTGGGTGCTGGCCAGACGATCCCTGTCTGTCATCTTGCGTGGTGGTATAAGGCTCATAGGCCCAATCCTTGATGGTATCAACATCAGGATGAGCGGCTTGGGGGCCAAACAGGCGAGATAACTGGGCACGACACTCCTGAATAAGAACATCATTACCCATACGCTGACGCGTGGCCGCTGGCGTGTTAAAAAAGCCGAACAAAGCCGCTTTTCCATCCGGCATGGAGGCATCATGAATCTCGCCCAAGGGGCCACTCAGGCTGCGGGCTTCGCCCGAAAGGCCTTGAGCGCGCCAGAAAGGCGTATCAAATAACGCCACGTATTTGGCATGCGGTGCCATCCAGGTCGGCGTATTTTGCCACTGACTGGAAAGCTCAGCCGGCAAGGCGGGTGAAAATGCCAGGTTGGCCGCCAAACGCGGCGGAATGGCCAGCAGCACCTGATCAGCGTGCAAGGTATGACGTTTGCCGTGAGCATCCTGACTATGAACTTCCACATCAGATGCCGCCCTATGCAGCGCTTGCACCGGCTGACCGAACATCACACTGGTGTTTTCAAGTGACTGATAGAGGGCTTGTGTCAACGCCTGCATCCCCCCCACCAGGCGCATTGAAGGCGGTGAATTCACAAAGCCCTGTACACGCTGCGCAGCCATTGACGATGATCGCTCAATCAGCATATCGCCTTGTTCAAACTGGGCAAACGCCTGCAACCCCAAAGTTTGAACAAGCTCCGCCATCTGATGTTGAAAGCCAGGCCAGAACCAGGATGGCCCCAAATCAAACCCGACCATTTCCGCAGCGGGGAAAGCAAGATGACCCGGCGAAGTCGAAACGATACGGCCACCCAATGTCTCACGCGCTTCAAGCAGCACAATGTCCGTCACGCCTCTTTTTTCAAGCAAGTGAGCCGCATATAGACCCGCCAGGCCAGCTCCCACGATTACGGTGTCTGTTTTCTGCATGAGTTATGTCCCAATAGCGTTGACAACTGATAACCCCTGCCCTGTTGATAGTGCCGTGAGAGGGTTCCAAGGTTTACCGCCCGCCTAGACGATACTTGACGCGTTTTTCGGGTTGTCACAGCATCGAGTGGCTGCCCAGGGTCAAGCCGAAAAAAGGGCGCCAAAAGTTGGCGCCCTTTTCTACTGGTAACAAATGACGTAACAGTGACCTTGATGGCGTTGTTGATACTCGCTTAACGAACCATCAGTGAGAACGTCTATTGGCCATCAAATGTCTCGACCTGCTGTTTCAGCTTCTGGCCGGGGCGGAACGTTACTACCCGACGAGCCGAAATGGGAATTTCTTCGCCAGTTTTAGGATTTCTACCGGGACGCTCACGCTTGTCACGCAAATCAAAGTTGCCAAAGCCGGAAAGCTTTACCTGTTCATTTTCACGCAAACAGGCACGAATCTCTTCGAAGAACGCTTCCACCATTGCCTTTGCTTCACGCTTGGAAAGCGACAACTCGGTGTGTAGATGCTCTGCAAGTTCTGCTTTTGTCAACGCCCCCATGGGTATCTCCTTATCACCAGCGCTTGGCCCCAGTGTCTGGTCTCAGTAAAGCAGGATGGCGCACTCTGATCAACTGCGCAATTCTGCGCTATGCTGCTCGCGCGCCTGCATGACGATGACATCGACCAACTGATTGATTTCATCATCATTAAGGGTGCGCGAAGGATGCTGCCAGGTCAAGCCTAAGGCGATACTCTTATGTCCTTCAGCCACACCTTTTCCTGCATAAACGTCAAACAGCCTGACCTGCTTGAGATGCTCACCGGCATGGGAGCGCGCCATATCCAGTAATGCCTGCACGGGCACTTCCTCGGCCACGGTAAAGGCCAGGTCACGGCGTACTTCCGGCTGGCGCGACAGCGGCTCAAAGGCAGGTATTGCACCTTCGCTCAAGGCATCCAGACGTACTTCAAACAACAGGGCATCGACTTTCAGACCCAGTTTTCCGCGCACTTCCGGGTGCAGCCTGCCAATCCAACCTGCCGTTTGCCCATCATGCACCACCCGAGCACACTGCCCAGGGTGTAGCGAGGGATGATCAGCCGCTTCAAAACGCCAGGCGTCTGACTGTCCGCCCACGGCAATCAGGCTTTCCAGGTCACCTTTCAGATCGTAGAAGTCAGCGTTTTGCTTATCGCCGCTCCATCCTTCAGGATAACGCGAGCCACAAACGATGGCCCCCAACATGGGCGTCTGATCCAGGTCATCAAGCGGGCCATTGAACACCAGCCCGGTTTCAAACAGGCGCACACGGGTTTGCTGACGGTTAAGGTTATGCATCAAGGCGCGCACCAAGCCAGGGAAAAGGCTGGCACGCATCACTGACAGATCCGTAGAAATCGGATTGGCCAACTCAGGAGAAACCGCCTCTGGCAACAGCGTCTTCTGCAAATCAGGCGCCACAAAGCTGTAGGTAACGGCTTCCTGATAACCACGTGCGACCATCTGATGACGAAGCTGAACCTGGGAGATACGGGCTTCACCTTGAGGTTTTAACGCCAACCGGGCAGCCGGACGACGTACCGGAAGGTTGTTATAGCCATGGATGCGCGCTACTTCTTCAATCAGGTCTTCCTCAATGGCGATATCAAACCGCCAGCTCGGCACAACAACGTGCCAGCCTTCAGGCGTTTCGCTGACCTGCATGCCCAGACGCACCAGAATATCGCTCACCTCTTCACGTGGCAAAGACTTGCTGAGCGCTTCACTCAAACGCGCTTCGCGGAAAGTAATCGCCCGCTCGGATGGCAGCGCAGAAGCATCGCTGACACCCTTGATTGGCCCGGCTTCGCCACCGCAGATATCCAGCAGTAGCTGGGTCGCCCGCTCAACGGCCAGTTCAGTTAGTGCCGGATCAACACCACGTTCGAAGCGATGAGAGGCATCCGTATGCAGCCCATAGGAGCGCGCCTGGCCAGCCACCGCCAGCGGTGTGAAGAAAGCGGACTCAAGGAAAATTGTCTGGGTATTCGGGTTAATGCCCGAATTCTCACCCCCCATCACCCCTGCCAGAGCCAACGGGCCGTTTTGATCGGCAATCAGTAGCGTTTCCGGGCGCAGGGTAACTTCCTGGCCATCCAGCAGTACCAGACGTTCGCCCTCCCGCGCCAGACGCACAATGATCTTGCCATTGAGGTTTTCACGGTCGAAGGCATGCATTGGCTGGCCAAGCTCCAGCATCACATAGTTGGTAACGTCGACGACCGGATCTATCGAGCGAATACCACTGCGACGCAGCCGCTCAACCATCCATAAAGGCGTCTGGGCACTGACATCAACGCCACGAATCAGGCGACCAAGATAGCGCGGACACAGCGTAGGCGCTTCCACACTGACAAGGAAGGTCTCATCAAAACTTGCCGCTACCTGCGTTATTTCAGGGCCAGTAACATCCAGCTGATTCAGAACGCCAACCTCACGGGCGAGCCCTTTAAGGCTCAGGCAATCACCGCGATTTGGGGTCAGATCAACCTCAATGGTGTGATCATCAAGCCCCATATAGGTGCGTAGCGGCTCGCCTGTCGGTGCGTCTTCAGACAGCACAAAAATACCGGGTGAGGTTTCTTCAACCAGACCAAGTTCAGACTCCGAGCAAATCATGCCACGTGATTCAACGCCACGCAGCTTGGCTTTCTTGATCTTGAAGTCGCCCGGCAAAACGCCACCGACCTGAGCAAACGGAACCTTCTGCCCTACCGCAACATTTGGTGCACCGCAGACAACCTGGACGGGCTCAGGAGAGCCATCGTTCACCAGACAGACATTGAGTTTATCCGCATCAGGATGCTTGTCCTTGGCGACCACTTCCGCTACCACAACACCCGTAAAGGCAGCAGCCACAGGTTCAACAGCGTCAACCTCCAGGCCCGCCATAGTAATCTGGTCAGCCATGGCTTGTGTATCAAGCTGCGGAGACACCCACTCACGCAGCCATTGTTCAGAAAATTTCATAGAGCTTCCTGTTATCGGCAGCGGAATTAAGCAAACTGACGTAAAAAACGCAGATCATTTTCAAAAAACAGACGCAGATCGTTCACGCCGTAGCGCAACATGGCAAGTCGCTCCGCCCCCATACCAAATGCAAAACCGGTAAAACGCTCAGCATCAATACCTGAATGGCGAAAGACTTCAGGGTGCACCATTCCACATCCCATCACTTCAAGCCATCCGCTGTGTGAACACACACGGCAGCCTTTGCCGCTACACATCACGCACTGGATATCGACTTCTGCTGACGGCTCAGTAAACGGGAAGTACGACGGACGAAAACGCACAGAGAGGTCGTCGCGTTCAAAAAAGGCATGCAGGAAGTCTTCAATCGTACCTTTCAGATCGGCAAAACTGACACCTTCATCTACCAGCAGACCTTCTACCTGGTGGAACATGGGCGTATGAGTCAGATCCGAATCACTACGATAAACGCGCCCTGGGCAGACAATACGAATCGGTGGCTCACTGTTTTTCATGGTGCGTACCTGCACCGGAGACGTATGAGTTCTCAGCAGGCGTGTGGCGTCAAAATAAAAGGTATCGGCCATGCCGCGCGCCGGATGGTGAGCCGGGATATTAAGTGCTTCGAAATTATGATAGTCATCTTCAATTTCAGGCCCGACCGCCACATCGTAACCTATCCGGGTAAATAACCCTTCAATACGTTCCAGTGTACGCGTTACCGGATGCAGGCCGCCGCCGGGCTGCCCACGCCCAGGCAGGGTGACATCGATACGTTCAGCGGCGAGACGGGCATTTAACGCCTGCTGTTCCAGCGCATGACGTTTCTGATCAATATCATTTGCCAGGCTCTGTTTGGCCTGGTTGATTCGCTCTCCTGCCTTAGGACGCTCTTCCGGCGACAGCTTACCCAGGCCTTTCAACAAGGCGGTCAGCTCACCTTTTTTGCCCAGGTAACGTACACGAATTTCTTCTAATGCAGCGACACTTTGCGCCGAGTTGATCGCTTCATGCGCTTGAGATACCAGAGTGGGAAGGTGATCCATCCAATTGACTCCGAAGTAAGCTACCTCCTTGGCGGAAAGGGCAGCAAGTTGCTTGTAATGCGTTATCAGCAGCAAAAAAAACAGGGGAAGAGCGGCTGCTCTTCCCCTGGATGGGTCAAAATAATGACCGGGCCTAGATGCTTTGGCAAATGCCGTTTACGCAGGAGCTGCGAACGCAAATGCCATGCATAGAAACCTTACTGGGCAGCCTTGGCTTTTTCCACGATAGCCGCAAAAGCAGCTTTCTCGTGAACGGCCAGATCGGCAAGCACTTTACGATCAATTTCGATACCGGCTTTCTTCAGGGCGCCAACAAAACGGCTGTAAGACATGCCGTGTTGACGCGCGCCAGCATTGATACGCTGAATCCACAGCGCACGGAATTGACGCTTGCGATTACGACGGTCGCGATAAGCATACTGACCAGCCTTGATAACCGCCTGCTTGGCTACACGAAAGACGCGCGAACGTGCTCCATAATAGCCTTTAGCCTGCTTCAGCACTTTCTTGTGACGACGACGGGCAACAACGCCACGTTTGACACGGGTCATAACACACTCCTGACATTAACGATGAGCACACTGAAAATGGTGCTCAAAAAAGAAATCCCGAAAAATTAAAGATTCGGCAGCATACGCTGGATCAGCGCCTTGTCTGCGTCATGAATCTGCTTCATACCGCGCAGTTGACGCTTACGCTTGGTCGACTTCTTGGTCAGGATGTGGCTACGAAAAGACTGCTTGTGCTTGAAGCCATTTGCTGTCTTCTTGAAGCGCTTGGCAGCGCCACTATTGGTTTTGATTTTCGGCATGAGATAACTCCGCTCGATATTTTTTAGAAAACCCAAGGCCAGCCACAACCGTGGTTGTGGCGCGTTTAAAGAGCCGTCGGATCACTTCTTCTTTGGGGCCAGGATCATGATCATCTGGCGGCCTTCCATTTTCGGGAAGGCTTCAACCGTTCCGATCTCTTCGAGGTCTGAGGCTATCCTTTCCATCAGCTTGCGGCCAATGTCTTGGTGCGCCATTTCACGACCACGAAAACGCAATGTGACTTTCCCCTTGTCACCACCTTCAAGGAATCGGATCAGGTTTTTCAACTTCACCTGATAGTCACCCTCGTCGGTGCCAGGCCGGAATTTGACTTCCTTGACCTGAATCTGTTTCTGCTTCTTTTTCTGAGCAGCTTTCTGCTTCTTCTGCTCAAAAACAAATTTACCGTAATCCATGATCTTGCAAACAATCGGATCGGCATTGGAAATTTGCACAAGATCCATACCTTCTGCTTCAGCGCGCTCAAGCGCTTCAGTTGTGGGTACAACCCCCAACTGCTCACCATCGCTGGCGATGAGGCGCACTTCAGTTTCGGTAATTCTCTCGTTCATTGGGGGGCGTTTTTCTTGTGGACGCCCACGCTGGTTGCTTCGCTTGATCGTTCCGTCTCCTTAGGCAATTGACGATGTCGCCAGGGCTGCTCTCTCTACCTCAAGGCGTTTGATGAGTTCATCAATCGTCATGGTGCCGAGGTTTTCGCCGCTACGTGTACGTACGGCCACTGAGTCAGCTTCAACTTCCTTATCTCCTACCACAAGGAGATAGGGAACTTTCTGTAACGTATGCTCACGGATTTTAAAGCCGATTTTCTCGTTCCTCAAGTCCGCATTGGCCCGAAGACCACTTTTTTGCAAACGTTTTTCCAAGTTTAACGCATATTCACGTTGAGCATCAGTAATTGTCATGATGACAGCTTGCTGTGGAGCAAGCCATAAAGGCATAGCACCCGCATAATGCTCAATCAGAATACCCAGGAAGCGTTCAAAAGAACCCAGAATTGCACGATGAAGCATGACAGGCGTTTTACGTACACCATCTTCATCGACAAATTGAGCGCCCAGGCGCCCTGGTAAATTAAAGTCCAGCTGTAAGGTACCACACTGCCAGACACGATTCAGGCAATCTCTCAACGCGAACTCGATTTTCGGCCCATAGAAGGCTCCTTCACCGGGCTGTAGCTCCCACTCCAGGCCAGTCGCTTCCAAAGCGGCTTCCAACCCCTGTTCGGCTCGATCCCAAAGCTTGGCCTCTCCCAGAAAATCTTCTGGCCGCGTTGAAAGCTTGAGTTCAACGTCTTCAAAGCCCAGCGTCTTGTAGACTTCCAGCGTCAGGGCGATGAAGGCTTCAGCCTCTTTCTGGATCTGGCTTTCGGTACAGAAGATATGCGCATCATCCTGAGTAAAACCGCGCACCCGCATCAGACCATGCAAAGAGCCAGAAGGTTCATTACGGTGGCAGCTGCCAAACTCGGCAAGACGCAGAGGGAGATCCCGGTAACTCTTCAGCCCCTGGTTAAAGACCTGAACATGACAGGGGCAGTTCATCGGCTTGACGGCATATTCGCGTTTTTCGGACTCCGTGGTGAACATCAGCTCACTGTAGTGCCCCCAGTGGCCAGATTTCTTCCACAGCGATAAATCAACGACCTGCGGCGTTTTGATTTCCTGGTAGCCATGTTCACGCTGGATTTTGCGCATGTACTCTTCAAGCGCCTGGTACATGATCCAGCCATTGGGGTGCCAAAACACCATGCCTGGCGCTTCTTCCTGCAAATGGAAAAGATCCATTTTTCGCGCCAGCTTACGGTGATCACGCTTTTCTGCTTCTTCAAGACGCAGCAAATAGGCTTTAAGCTGCTTTTTATCGGCCCAGGCTGTACCGTAAATACGCGTCAACATGGTATTTTCAGCATCACCCCGCCAATAGGCACCCGCCAACTTGGTCAGCTTGAAGGCTTTCAGGTGGCGCGTATTGGGCACATGGGGCCCACGGCACATATCGGTGTATTCTTCATGATGATAGAGGCGAATAGCGGCCTCTTCAGGAATATCGCGTACAATTTCCTGTTTGTAAGGCTCATTACGATGCAGGAAGGTCAGCATGGCCTTATCACGATCAACATATTCACGAACAACGTCGTATTCGTGATCAATCAGCACCTTCATCCGTGCTTCAATCGCCGTCAGATCATCCGGCGTGATTGAGTCAGCAAATTCAATATCGTAATAGAAGCCGTCATCAATAACCGGACCAATGGCCATTTTTGCATTGGGGTATAACTGCTTCACTGCATGACCTATCAGGTGAGCGCAGGAGTGGCGAATGATCTCTACCCCCTCCTGGTCGCGAGCCGTGATAATAGCCACTTTGGCATCACGTTCGATCAGGTCTGCAGCATCTACCAGCTCGCCGTCAATCTTGCCAGCAATGCAGGCTTTGGCCAAACCAGGGCCAATAGATGCTGCCAGCTGCATGATAGAAAGCGGCTCGGAAAATTCACGTTGGCTGCCATCAGGCAGAGTCACAATAGGCATTCGGGTAATTCCTTGAGCGCAGTGGTGACCCACACCAAGGGTCACATATCGCTATCAATGGGTATCAGTAAAACGTGTTCGAGGTAATAAGAAAACAGCCACACGTTGCAGTGCGGCATGGTAGCAAAACTCACCATCTGGATAAAGCAAGGCAATCAATAACTATCAACAAAAACGCGGAAGGCATATGGCCTTCCGCGTTTTGATCAACTATCGCCTAAACAAGATAGATAAGAATAATCCTGAGGGGATTAGTTCCACTCATCCAGTTCAACACGACGGTTTTCAGCACGGCCTGCGGCAGTATCATTAGAGGCAACCGGGCGCTCTTCACCGTAGCCGGTAGCCATCATGCGATCAGCACTGACGCCCAACTGATTCAGGTAAGCGGCAACAGATTCAGCGCGGCTCTGTGAAAGGCGCTTGTTATAGTCAGCGCTACCACGTGAATCGGTATGGCCTTCAATGCTGACGCGGACATTAGGATTATTGACCAGACGCTCTGCTACAGTACGCAGAACCTGCTGTGCGTCTGCTGTCAGTCGCGAGGAGTCAAACTCGAAGTTAACGCCTTCGAGTACCAGAGCATCCGGGCAACCCAGAGAGTTGACTTCAACGCCTGCCGGAGTATCCGGGCACTGATCACGGTAATCTGGAACACCGTCATTATCGGAATCGACCGGGCAACCATTAGCATTCACGGAAACACCGGCTGGTGTTCCTGGGCACTGGTCACGGTAATCCGGAACGCCGTCACCATCGGAATCCAGCGGGCAGCCTTCTGCGTCTACAGCTGCACCAGCAGGGACAGCGCCGTAGCTCGGGCACTGCGGCTCAGCTTTGACAGTACGATCTGCACACAATAGGCCACCAATTGCGGCACCAGCAGTTGCACCTACCAGGGTGTTTTCGTCTTCATCAGAATTACCGCTGGTTGAATATCCAATGGCACCACCGATGACACTGCCTGCCAGGCCGCATACGAATGGGTGCATACCGCTACCAGAACTCGCAGACGCCGAGTTAGCTGACTGTGAAGCAGAACTTGCACAACCAGAAAGACCTACTACCAGTGCCGATCCAATGAGCAAGCCAGTTGTTGATTTTTTCATTTAAAACTCCTTAAAAATAATAAAACAGGCAGCTTGGCCAATGATGAGGCTACCATTCCAGATTTCAGCTCGGCAACTTGCACCTTAACCCAACACCCACAGCACAATACTGAGAATACTCACGTGATTGTGATAATACGCATCTATGAATATAGCAGGTTAAGTGGCTACAGTGTGCCTGGATTTATAAATATAGTAAAAATCATGGCGCTAATGCCTTGATAGCAGCATTATGCCTTTTTTCTAAACCTAAATAAAAATCAACAATTATAAAATGACGTAACATCATCTAATGTAGCGGCTGTTTATTTTCTTGACGCCATGCAATGACTGCTCTCGCTGCTGCAAGCACCTCATCACGCATTTCATCCTCAACAGCGAGGCGTTCTTTATCCTCCTGATGGCGCGCCTTTGGGGTTAATTGGCTGCGAGCTGAGTGCGTTTTTAAGTGGCGTGTGCGCTCATAGACATCTGCAAATGCCTGGAAGTCAGGGCGCTCAGCCAGGCGGGTATCGATGATTTCGAGCAGCACCTTGCAACGCCAACAGCCTTCCGTGATATCCACTTGCTCTTGCACCAGAGCACCAACGACATAGTCAAGATTTTCAAGACTGTTGCTAATCGCGCGGCGCTGCTCTTCTTCAACAAGCGCTTCGCGACGCTTGATTTCCTTGCGTAGTTTCAAGGCATAACTTCCTAAGCCGATCACCACGACTAACCCAATCACCAATAATACCACTGCTAATGTAGTGCTCATAAGCTCCTCAGCGGTGAGTTGAAAAAAACCTTCTACCAGAATTGTACTGCTTTTAACCCTTAACCCCAAACCTGGTTTCTTTGGCAGCGCCCAGGAATCAGCCTAATTTACGAATTCTGTTCCCATCCTCAATCTATATCATCAGAAAAGCTCTGATTGGCTACACTTATAAAGAGAACAGAAAAATCATTTCTGCACACCAAGCAAGACGTGAGGAGGCTGTCATGACGACTCAAAATACCCTTACCAACCCTTGGGCACCATTGGCAACTATGAACCCTTGGTTTGATGCAAGCCAACCGTTATTGAACTGGTGGACTGAGCAAAGCACCCAGGCCATGCAACCTTTTGCTAAAATCCAACAGGCATGGATGGAGAGCATGTCTCAGGCAATGCAGGCTGAAATGCAATTTTTTCAAGCCATCACTGCCAGCCATGAAAAGATGGCTCAATGCATGATGAATGCTTCAGGTACGCCAGAGAGCAACCGTAAAATTGCTGACTGCTATCAGGAAGTTGTGCAAACGCTTACCGACGCACAAGTGAAAAGGCTCCACAAGGCATCAGAGCTTAGCCTTGATTTTAGGCGCTCACTTTGGGAGGAACTGTAACCTGTTAAACTTTTGACTGACATGCAAGACCCTGGCGTAATGGTTTAATACACTCCAGGGTCTGCACTCAAAATGATCTCAATCATCACCAGAATCGTCTGACCATTGACAGTCCAGGCGATTCTTTTATTACAGGAAATAACTCTTGCCATCTGACAACACATTACCCCAATCAAGCACCCTCGCTTTAAGTTCAGGCACACTTTCCTCATCCGTCGCCCCTAGAAAACGGCTGGGACTTGCCTGCCTTATTGTTTTGACCAGCTTCACTACCTTAGCAGGATGCACCACCTACACCTGGCCAGACGGATCACAAAAGACAGTGTTAGGAGTACCTGCCGAGGAAGAAAATAGCCGCTATGAAGAAGACATTCAAACCGGCACACAATATAGGCTGCCGGGAGAAGTGCCCCCTAAAAAAGAACCTCAGGAGTAGATAAATCGCCATGCCTGACACGATGACCCTTGATCAACTCGCTCGCCAGAAAAACCGCACTGACCATTACCAGATCGAAATTCAGGCGCTGGATCTAGGTTGGTATTTTGTAAGGCTCCATGACAGCAATCAAACCGTTTTCACGCTGGTAGACGATACGGGAGACACGCGTCGCTTTACAGGCACCCAGTGGGTGAGCCGCGCTTTGCGCCCACTGGGGTTTACTCACGCGACCCTGACCTGGTCATCGGTAGCTGACGAAATGGTCGGCGCAACGGCCAGCGTCCCCTCACCCGAAGAGATGATGGCATGCGGTACTCGGGTCAGTTTTGAAACCCGATAAACTCCTTGCACTGGATCACTGCAGTGCAACATGATGAGGGTTATAATTAACCAACATTTATCATCGCAGGGAGTTCAGATGGCCAATCAATCCAAGGGCACTTCTGCAGCGGCTAAGGACACAACAGCTAGAACCGCCTGGCACAGCATCAACACTGACGATGCCCTCACCAGACTGAAAGTGTCGTCCAATGGCTTAACCAAGGAGGAAGCCCAACAGCGTTTGGCCGATGTAGGTCCTAACCAGCTTCAGCAACAGCAGGGGCGACACTGGACAAAGCGGTTGCTGGAACAGTTTAACAATGTCCTGATGCTGATTTTGCTGGTAGCGGCAGTGGCCAGCTTTTTGCTTGGACATAATATTGATGCAGCGGCCATCGTCGGCGTCGTCGTCATCATCGCTCTGATCGGCTTTATTCAGGAGGGCAAGGCGGAACAAGCCCTCGACAGCATACGTAATATGCTCTCTCCCCAAGCCAATGTACTACATGACGGCCATCGCACTACCGTGCCTGCTGAAGACCTTGTACCTGGTGATATCGTACTGATTGAGAGCGGCGATCGGGTACCAGCGGATTTACGCTTGCTGGAAGCACGCCGCTTGAGAACCGAAGAAGCGGCATTGACCGGTGAGTCCGTACCAGTTGAAAAACATACCGAAACGGTGGCTGAAGATGCCGACCTTGCCGAGCGCCGTGGCATGGCCTACGCCAGCACCATCGTTGTGCAGGGTAGCGCTCGCGGGCTGGTGGTAGAAACCGGCAGCCATACCGAGATTGGCAAGATATCCGAGCTGTTACGAGGTGTTGAAAAACTCAAGACGCCTTTATTGCAGCAGCTTGACCGGGCCGGACGCGTACTCGCCGTCTTTATTCTGACCGCTGCCGCCATCACGGCGGTGCTGGGTGTTCTGGTTCACCAGCAACCGGCCAGTGAAATGTTCATGGCGGCCGTCGGCCTTGCCGTTGCAGCCATTCCGGAAGGGCTACCGGCAATTGTTACCATCGGCCTTGCCTTGGGCGTCCAGAGCATGGCAAGACGCAATGCCATCGTCCGCCGCCTACCTGCTGTTGAAACACTTGGCTCCATATCCACCATTTTTTCAGACAAGACGGGCACTCTGACCCGCAACGAGATGACCGCCCAGGCCATCTGGATGCATGATCAGCAATATGCCATTGATGGCATTGGCTTTGCCCCTGAAGGCGACTTCCATTACGTACAACCGGATGGGCAAACGTCAGCAGAAGCCGTCAAGCTAGATAATGAAAGTGCTCTGACTGATTTTCTGAATGCAGCGGTATTATGTAATGACAGCGAGCTTGCCAACAAGGACGGTCGCCATCAGATTTTTGGTGATCCGACTGAGGGGGCGCTGGTAGTGGCTGCCGCCAAAGCTGGCATTCAGGCACATAGCATGCGTGATCAGACCTCGCGTGTGGACGCCATTCCTTTCGAATCAGAACACAAGTACATGGCCACCCTGCATGATCATGATGAAAGCCAGCAGCGGGTGTTTGTCAAAGGTGCCCCTGACCGCTTGCTTGAAATGTGTGCTAGCGCTTATTCAAAGGAAGGTGATGTCAAACTTGATCATCAACGCTGGGAAGAGCGCATTCACGAGCTTTCATCGCGAGGCCTGCGGGTATTGGCCATTGCTGACAAGCTAACCTCTCCCGTGGATGGCCTGGACCATCATCATGTTCAAGGCGATCTTCGCCTACTGGGCATTATCGGGTTGCTCGACCCCCCACGCCAGGAGGCCATTGAAGCGGTCAAACGTTGCCAGAAAGCCGGTATTCGGCCGGTTATGATTACCGGCGACCATGCCACAACGGCATTGGCCATTGCCCGCCAGCTGGGGTTCGAAAAAACCCAGCGAGCGCTGACCGGACGTGAAATTGAAACCATGTCAGACAGCCAGCTCGAGGACATCATTCTGGATATTGATGTCTATGCCCGCGCTTCCCCGGAACACAAACTGCGCCTTGTTCAAGCGATGCAGTCACGCGGTGGAGTGTGCTCCATGACCGGTGATGGGGTTAACGACGGCCCTGCCCTGAAACGCGCCGACGTCGGGGTTGCTATGGGCATTCAAGGCACAGAAGCCGCCAAGGATGCGGCAGAAATGGTGTTGGCGGACGATAACTTCGCCACCATTGTCAGCGCTGTTGAAGAAGGTCGAAAGGTTTACGACAACATTCGTAAGACCATTACCTTTATCCTGCCCACCAATGGTGCCCAGGGCCTGGCTATTATGCTAGCGGTGCTGTTCGGCTCAATGCTGCCGGTTACCCCTTTACAGGCACTCTGGGTGAACATGGTGGTTGCCGTCACCCTCGGCCTGGCACTGGCCTTTGAGCAGGGTGAAAAAGACCTCATGTTGCGCAAACCACGTGACCCCAAGGCTCCCTTGCTGGATTTCTTCCTGCTGTGGCGGGTGGTTTTTGTCTCCCTCCTATTGCTGATTGGCGTGTTTGGTATCTTTACCTGGATCCAGCAACAAGGGGGCAGCGACGAACTCGCCCGTGCTGGCGCCGTCAATATGCTGGTGACCGGCAGTGCCGCTTATCTGATTAATAGCCGTTTCCTGCTTAACAGCACCTTGTCTATAAAAGGTATTTTCGGCAGCCGCCCGGTATGGATTGCCATTGGGTTGATTATGGTGCTGCAGATGGCCTTTACCTACCTGCCCTTCATGCAGTTGATTTTTGGCAGCGAAGGGTTGGCGTTAAGCCATTGGCTGGCCATTGTGATCGCCAGCGGATTGGTTTATTTAGCTGTTGAGATGGAGAAAAGTATCTGGCGCCACCGCCAGAGCTAACCCTGACGGCGTTTGGTGAATGAAGTAGGGGCAGCCGTCAGCGGATTTTCAGGCCAGGGATGCTTGGGATAGCGCCCTCTCATCTCCTTGCGCACTTCGGCGTAACCGTTCTGCCAGAAGTGCGCAAGGTCTTGTGTTACCTGCAATGGACGACCTGCGGGTGAAAGCAGGTGCACCAGTACCTTGGCCCTGTTGTTAACCAGCGAGGGCGTCGTTTGCCAGCCAAACAGCTCCTGCAACTTGGCCGCCAGAACGGGGGGCTGCCCATCCCGACAAGGTCGGTAATCCAACGTCAGACTTCTCCCTGCTGGCACCTTCAATTCCGCCGGCACTTGGCCATCCAGCCGCTTGCGCGCCTGCCAGCTCAGGGTTTCAAGTAATATATTCCCAAGCGGCAGTTGATCAACTGCGCTCAGACGCTCCAGTCCATTGAAATATGGCATCAGCCAGTCTTGCAGTGCCTCAAGCAGGCTGGCGTCTGACCAATCCGGCCAATCGAACTCTGGGTCATGCTCCCTGAGTAGCTGCATACGCCCTTGCAGCTGAAGAAAGGCATCACATCTCGATAGGTAACCACGCCGCTGTATCGCCTCAACCAGGGCTTGATCTATCTGTGCCCTTGGCAAGCGGCTGCGCGGGGGGCGACTGGCCAACTCAATCGCTCCCAGTGCCTGAATCTCGCGCGCAATCAACTTACCCTCCTGTTCAGACCAGCAAACCTGTGACTGCCATTGCGTTATTTCTGGGAACAGGGACGCGATCACATCACCTTCTACCCTCACAGCAGAACTGATGCGCTGGCTTCCCTGACGTTCGTGCCAGTCAAGGACCAGCAGCCAGGTTTGATGGGCCAGAGGGTTATCCAGAGGCATTTCAGCAATGATGCCATTGGCAAGCTGGAACCGCCCTGGGGCTAGCGGATAACCGATACGCTCCGGATAGGCCAGGGTCAACAAGGTGCCCAAGGCAGCTAGTGACTTCCCATCGTTAAGCGCGACACCGGCAATTCTTGCCAAGCGTTGGGCCTCCTGATACCAGGCAGTTGGTTTTTTGGTGGGCGCTGCCAGCGCTTGCGCCAGCATTTGCTCTGGGTGTGGCCCTAAGCGTTCGCCACTTTGCAGTAACGCTGCCAACAGGCACGCCAGCGGCACAGCATGAAAGCGTGAAGCGCCTTCAAGCATGACGGCCAGACGTGGCGGCAGCGGCCAGCGACCACACTGCTGGCCAAGCGTCGTCAACTGATAGCGATGATCCAGCACTCCTAACTGAAGCAATCTCTGCTGGCCGCTGCGCCAGGCGCCCTGCGGCGGCGGTGTCATCCACGCCAGTTGTTCAGGGTCATTCACCCCCCAGCGAGCCAGTTCAAATACCAGACCTGTCAGATCAGCTTGCTGCATTTCCGGCTCTCGATGCGCCGGCAAAGGCTGCTCCTTGGCCCATAGACGATAGCAGGTGCCCGGCCCTTGACGCCCCGCCCGGCCACGCCGCTGATCAGCACTGGCACGATTGACACGTCGGGTTTCAAGGCGCCCTACACCACTGCGATGCTGATAGACAGGCACACGTTCAAGCCCCGCATCAATCACACAGTTCACGCCTGCAACGGTTACGCTTGATTCAACAATGGCCGTGGCCAGAATCACTCTCTGCTGACCAGGCACCCAAGTTAACGCCGCCCGCTGTTCGTTGAGCGGCATACGCCCATGCAAACAGGTGACGAGGGCATCAATGTTCCGGGCTGCAAGCTTTCTGGCGGTTTTCTCAATCTCATTCACTCCCGGCAGGATAACCAGGATATCGCCTTCCTCATTTTCGCTCAGTGCTTCACTCACGACATCAACACAGTGGGCATCAATCGGGGTTCTGTTAGCGCAGGGGCGATAGACGGTCGTCACCGGATATTGCCGTCCGGCACACTCAATCAGTGGGGTACTTTCGCCCAGCAACTGGCGCAACGCAGCCGTATCCAGAGTGGCTGACATCACCACCAGGCGCAGGTCTTCCCGCACACTGTGCTGAATATCCAGCGCCAGCGCCAGGCCCAGATCAGCTTCCAGGCTGCGCTCGTGATACTCATCGAAAATGATGCAGGCCACTCCTTCCAGGAAAGGGTCTTCCTGAAGCATTCGCGTCAGCACTCCCTGGGTGACCACTTCAAGCCGGGTTGACGGGCCACAGCGGGTTTCGCCACGCATGCGGTAACCAACGGTATCACCCACGCTTTCTTCCAACTGCTGTGCCATAAAGGTAGCCGCCAGGCGTGCCGCGACACGCCGTGGTTCCAAGAGCAGAATTTTCTGGTCATTTGCCCAAGGTTGTTGAAGCAATGCTAATGGAACCCGGGTAGTTTTACCCGCACCGGGCTGGGCCACCAGTATAAGACGCGAAGAACAGGACAAGGCCGCTGCTATGTCGTCAAGGTGTGCATCAACAGGCAGACTGGTGACATCATCGTTTAGCATTACAATTCTCATTGAATGGGTCATTCTACCGTTACACGGCCCCGTAACCGGCATTGCGGCATTGCGGCATTGGCAATTCGCGGCGATTCATTCAGCCTAAACCATCACTGACGGACGCCGATTGCATTTTTGTTGCTCTGAATGTGTACACGGCTGCCCCGCTGTCTCCAACGCTGTTCAACGCTGACAAAACGCTGGTTTATAATGATGCCAAGGAGCGATGAAAGGCTATTGATGAAACCTGGGTTGCTGGCAGGCACCATTGTCAAACCACCCGTTTAAAACACTAATCCCCTAATTTTTATGCAAAAAAAAGCTGCTCAGTGAGCAGCATAAGCAAGGGATCGAAAACATGAAACCAATTAAGGTTACTCGTCAACACTGCTAGCAACTATCGTCGCCGTGTTGGCTTGCTATATATCAGACACTGTGCTGCAGGAAAGTTCGCTTTTAATGCAATTTTTCTCCTTTGCCGTCACAAGGGTATACTGAAGTATCAGATAGGATTCATGCTTTTCATTCAGGAGCATCCGTATGGCGCTCTACTTACTTGTTTTAGGTGTTTGCGTATTGGTAATTGGCGGGGTGCTGGCCATCCTGCTGACATCTGGCACGCCGCGATATAGAACCGAGCCTGAAGACCTGTTGAATCTGTTTGATAAAGCACTGGAAAGCGAGATCAATGAGACAGAATGGAATGCCATTATTGGCTACCCCATTCGCCATAATGAATATTTGGATGGCGTGCGTCGCCGCGCTGGACGCTTGATGGATCAGCATGGACGACACTGGCAGCTTGCCCAAGGCAAATCACTGCTGGACAAGGAAGGCAAAGCTGAACTCCAGGCCTTACGTGACCACCTCGCGGCTCACACCGCGTTACACCGTCCATAATATGCCTGCATGAGGACCTCATCATGCCTAGTAAGATTCGTCAGTTACCGTTAGATGCTGTGACGCACCACCATTCTCACGATTTTCACCAGATCGTGATCACCATGTGTGGTACCGCCGAGTTTGAAATTGAAGGCCTAGGCGGGCTGATCAACCCTTTTTCCGGCTGCATTGTTCCTGCCAACCATGAACATTATTATTCGGGAAATGCCAAAAACCGCCAGTTGATTCTGGATCTGCCGGAAGATGCCCCTGCCCTGTCCGGTGAACAGCGCGAACTTGTGGCCCTGTTTGACGCGCCGCGTTTTTTCTCCCTTGATGACCCGTTACGCCATTATCTTGCTTTTGTAGAAAGCGAGATTGCTCATAGCGTCAATGACACTAACACCTTTCAGCATGATCGCTTGGCGAGCACCCTGCTTGGCTCATTAAAGGCTCGCCTGGGAGAAAGTGCCCAGACCCACCACGAGCGCTTGAACATGAGCCAGATCAATCGCTATATCCAGCACCATCTTGCTGATGAGCTACGCGTTGCCGATCTGGCCAGGTTAGCTTGCCTGAGTGAGGCACACTTTTCCGAGCGCTTTCGTCTACAGACGGGCCTTTCCCCCTGGCAGTACGTTCGGCGGCAACGCCTGAGCGCAGCGCGTCAACTGATCATGCAAAGCCGTCTCCCCTTGGCCGATATTGCCGTGCAAACCGGCTTCGCCAATCAAAGTACCCTCTCCCATGCGTTCAAACGCAGCTTTGGCATGTCGCCTCGCCAGCTGCGCCAGGACGGCTCGGCCCCTGCTGCCACAGTTTCACCCCATCCACGCAGAGCCCTTACCGGGCACAAAAACCTCTACTAAAGTAGTATATTCAGCGCGTTTGCCTTGAAATGGACATGTTTTGCCATGTTTTAGACACACAGACGAACGCGTTGCCCTCTACATTCGATTGTTAACTTTGGGCTCCATGCCCTTATGTCCCTTTCGTTCCTGCTCTGACTTCTGGGGGCTTCAATGCTCAATGCTAAGAAACTGCGCGACCCTGCCATTTGGCAAACAGATCTTGATACGCTGATGACCCGTGTAAGCGATCATTACGCTGTTGATGAAGAAAGTTTCGTCAATGAACTGATCAAACTGCTCAATGCAGACCGTGATGACTTTGCTCGCATTGAAGCGAACACTGCCGCCCTGGTACGCGACGTGCGCAAGATGGATACAGCGGTTGATACAATTGATGAGTTACTCCAGCAGTACAGCCTGGACACTCATGAAGGTCTGATGCTGATGTGCCTGGCCGAAGCCATGCTGCGTATTCCTGACAAAGAGACCGCCGATGCCCTGATTGAAGACCGCCTTGGCCCTGCCGACTGGCAGGCGCATCTGGGTAAAAGTGAATCCTGGATGGTGAACGCGTCGACCTGGGGGCTATTGATGACCGGCCGGGTACTCAAGCTGGATCACCCCAAAGAAGGTCGCCCTGCGCATTTTATCAACCGCATGGTTAACCGCCTCGGTGAGCCCGTCATTCGCCGTGCCATGGTGGAAGCCATGAAAGTGATGGGTAAGCAGTTTGTGCTTGGCCGCGACATCGACGAAGCACTCAAGCGTTCCAGGCCGCTGTTCAATAAGGGCTACACCTATTCATACGATATGCTCGGCGAAGCGGCGCGTACCCGTGATGATGCCAAACGCTATTTTGACGACTACGCCCACGCCATTGAGCAGGTAGGTAAAACCTGTAAGACACTGGGCGCCAGGACGCCAGCCCCTTCGGTGTCCATCAAGCTGTCTGCCTTGCATCCCCGCTATGAATTTGGCCGTCGCGAACAGGTATTGGCCGAACTGGTCGATACGGTGATCAAACTGGTCACCAAGGCTCGCAGCCTGAATGTTGCCGTGACCATTGATGCTGAAGAAGTTGACCGCCTGGAGCTGTCACTGGAAGTCTTCCGCGCCGTCTATACCAGCGATGCCGTTAAGGGCTGGGGGCATTTCGGCCTGGTCGTGCAGGCCTATGCCAAACGCGCCCTGCCAGTGCTGCATTATGTTAATCGCCTAGCCGAACAACAGGGCGATGAGATCCCGCTACGACTGGTAAAGGGCGCCTATTGGGATACCGAAATCAAGGAATCCCAGCAGCTCGGCGTCGAGGGTTATCCGGTGTTTACCCGCAAGGCAGCCACCGATGTTGCCTATCTGGCGTGCGCGCAGTTCTTGCTGTCCAACGACACCAAGGGGCGCATCTTCCCGCAGTTTGCCACCCATAATGCGCACACCGTCACCACCATTCTTGAACTCGCCAATACCGACGATCGCGCCTTTGAGTTCCAGCGCCTGCATGGCATGGGTGAAGCCCTTTATGATGCGGCCCTGACCAGAGCGCCTGAAGGCACTTACTGCCGCATTTACGCCCCTGTCGGCGCCCACAAGGATCTGCTGCCCTATCTGGTGCGGCGCCTGCTGGAAAACGGTGCCAACTCCTCCTTCGTCCATCAGCTGGTCGACCCGGATGTGCCGGTGGAATCGCTGTGCCAGCATCCGGTGGAAACCTTGCGCCAGTATGACTCCCTGGTTAACACGCGCATCCCGCTACCCAAGGATATCTTCGGTAAAAAGCGCCGCAACTCGCGTGGGGTCAATCTTAATATCCGTAGCCACTTCTACCCGCTGATGGAGAAGATGGATACGTTTATGGATAAAACTTATCAGGCCAGACCGCTACTGGCGTTTGATGTCGCTGACGACAGTGCCAACACCCATAGCGTGACCAGCCCCTATGACCGTCGTAAGGTACTGGGCAGCGTACAGTGGACGACCAGCCAACAGGCTACCAAAGCACTGGATGCCGCCTGGGCGGCCTTTCCCCGCTGGGATGCCACGCCGGTGGCAGAACGCGCGGCCATTCTGGTTCGCCTTGGTGAGCTGATGGAAGACAACATGGCCGAGCTGATGACGCTGTGTTCACGTGAAGGGGGCAAACTGCTGACCGACGGTGTGGATGAAATCCGCGAAGCCGTCGACTTCTGCTACTACTACGCCATGCGCGCTGAAGAAGGCTTTGGCAAGCCGATTGAGCTGCCAGGCCCCACCGGTGAATCCAACCATCTTGTTATGGGTGGGCGTGGTGTCTTTGCGGCTATCAGCCCCTGGAACTTCCCGGTGGCCATTTTCTGCGGCCAGGTCGTGGCGGCTGCAGTGGCTGGCAATACCATGCTGGCTAAACCCGCTGAACAGACGTCTATCGTGGCTCACCGTGTTATTGAGCTGCTCTATGAAGCGGGTATGCCGCGTGATGTTGTCCAACTGCTCCCAGGCGATGGCCCCACCGTGGGCAGTGTACTGACCTCAGACCCGCGCGTGACGGGCGTTGTGTTTACCGGGGGTACCGATACCGCGCAGATCATCAATCGTGCGCTGGCAGCACGTGAAAATGCCCCCTTGCCTGCCTTGATCGCCGAGACCGGGGGCATGAATGCCATGATTGTCGACTCCACCGCCCTGCCTGAACAGGTGGTAGTCGATGTCATCCAATCTGCCTTCCAGAGTGCTGGTCAGCGCTGCTCGGCACTGCGGGTACTCTATGTGCAGGAGGATGTAGCCGATCGGGTGACCAGCATTCTCAAAGGGGCCATGAACGAGCTACATGTCGGCGATCCGCGCCAACTGGGCACGGATGTTGGCCCGGTAATTGATGAAGATGCCCGCAAGGGCCTTCAGGCACATATTGATGCGCTCAAAAGTGAAGGTCGCCTGGTGGCCGAAACCCCCATGGCAGCCGAGCATACCGAGAACGGCACCTATATTGCCCCGGTTGCCTTTAATATTGACAGCATTGACAGCCTGACCCGAGAGCAGTTTGGCCCTATCCTGCATATTGTGCGCTACAAGGCCAGCCAGCTTGATAAGGTCATTGATGAAATCAATGCCCGAGGCTATGGGTTGACGTTCGGGGTTCACAGCCGCAATGAATCCTTTGCGGCTGATATTGCCCGCCGGATGCGCGTCGGTAACGTCTATATCAACCGCAATATCATTGGTGCCGTTGTCGGGGTTCAGCCCTTCGGCGGTCAGGGGCTTTCCGGCACTGGCCCCAAGGCAGGTGGCCCGCACTACCTGTACCGCTTTGCGACGGAAAAAACCATTACCAACAACACGGCAGCCCTTGGAGGCAACGCCTCACTGCTGGCGCTTGACGACGAATAGGCTCCGTCTCGTTCACAGGCCTTGCCTGCATACCCTCTCAAGCCACCCAACAGGGTGGCTTTTTTCATGACGTTTTGGTTGGAAGCGGTGCAAGTATTGCGCTGGATCAATAACACGACTTTAAAGTGCCGTTACACTGGTCATCATTCACATAGCGGCTATCCAACGATAGCCAACTGAGACACACCAGGAGTTAGTTCCCATGCGCAAATTTACTCTGCCGACTCTTTTTGCTGCTGGCCTTGCTGCCGTTGCCGTCACTGCCAGCACACAGGCCATGGCTTATGGTCAGGGTGATTTCTTCACGCGTTTCGGTGCTGCCAACGTCGACCCTAAAAACGACAACGGTACCTTGGATACCGCCCTTGGCGCCCTAGATGTTGATGTAGATGATGAGACGCAGTTTGCGTTTACCCTGGGTTACCGCTTCCATGACAAACTCGGCGTTGAACTCCTGGCCGCACTGCCTTTTGAGCATGACATTGAACTGAATGGCGGCAATATTGCGTCTACCAAACACTTGCCGCCAACCCTAACGCTTCAGTACTACCCGCTTGGTGGCACTGAATCTCGGGTGCAACCCTATGTAGGTGCCGGTATCAACTACACCATCTTTGATGATGAAACTGTTGATATCGATGGAGTCAGCCTTGATTTGGACGACTCCTGGGGAGCAGCGGGCCAGGTCGGTCTTGATCTGCTTATTGATGATAACTGGTCACTCAACGCAGCAGCCTGGTATATCGATATTGACACTGATGCCACGGTCGCTGGTGATGACGCAGGCACCGTTAACATCGACCCGCTGGTAGTCATGGGTGGCCTGAGCTACCGTTTCTAAGCCACACCCATAGAAAAGCCCGCTATGGCTATGCCACGGCGGGCTTTTTCGTTTCATGCCTGTGCCTTCAGTTCTGGGTCACCAGATAATCCACCCGCTCAACCGCTTTGACAACGCGCTGCTGATCAGATGAGCCAAGTTTTTCCTGCTGCAGATAGACCGCCACCGCCGGTGCCACCTCACATTTTGCAGGCATGGCACCACCGGCATCAGCCAGTCCCTGCAGGCGCTGAATAAAGACAAAGCGCAGCCACTGCGGCAATGACATTGTATCGACGCAAAAAGGCTGTTGACTCAGCATTGCCTCTTGATCCGGAGTTTCAACCTGCCACAGATGTGATGCTCTTAGCGTCTCTTCTAACTCGTCAAGGGCCTGTGAAAGCTGTTGATGAAACGTCATTGCCTTACCTCTGATTGTCACTACGGTAATACCTCATTGTGCTATTGATTATTATCTCAGGGTGGTGCTTTCTGTACCACCACCCGCGCTAAATCGGGGCGCCGCACTAAGTATCCAGGCAATGCACAGAAAACCTGCAAGAGACTGTGGATAACCTATGGAAAGATGGCGAAAAGCCTTTCAACATGGGCGGCTACAGCGAGTGTTTAATTTTTGACCACACCGATCCGCATCGCTTTTTATACTTTTCCATCCGCTAGCTGACACGCAGCGTATGGCGCGGTAAAGTGCTCGCCTGAAATACGGAAGGATGCTATGCAACCGATTACAACACTCACTGGTTTTTTTGAACGCAGCGGCGCAGACGTCCTGCTGTTCCATATGGGACGCAGAGTGACTGCCTGCCCACAGGATACCCTGGTCGCCCTGGAAAGCCTGGAAGCACCCTGGCCAGAGCCCTGGCAAGCTCAGGCACGGCTGGGTATTGTTTTCCAGCTGGGCGATATGCCAGAACCCGCCATCTGGTTTCTGGCGCTGCCGCTTGATGAGCAGGGCTATCTGTCGCCAGGCCAGCGCGATGCCTTTTTGCAGCGTCTGCTGGAAACCCTGGGGCGCAATGCCCAAAGCCTCGATAGCGGCAAGAGTGAAGAGATTGAACATTTGATGCAGGACAACCCGCTGGCCTTCACACCTACGACTCATTTTCAGGCGATGCTGAATGCTCAGGCGACACATCAGCTGGAACTTACTGCCAGCCAGCACCTTGAGCTAGTGGAAGCCTATTTCAGCCAGCAGATGAGCATTGACTGGCAGGCGCTTGGACTGCAGGGTATTGCCGATTTTACAGTACGCATGGATGCCAGCCAGGTTCAGCAACTGATTGATGCCCTGCCAGATATGCCGGCTGAACTGCTGCAGGCGCTTGCCTACTGTCTTGAGCATCTCACCCTTAGTGAGGGCCTTGTCAGCGCCTTGATCGAGCGCGGGGAGCAGTCAGCCCAGGCGGGGGATATCGAGTCACTGTGCGCCTGTATTCGCGCTGTGGGCAGCACCCCCAGCGAGCCAGCAGCCCAGTGGTATTCCGAGCTGCTGAAGGATACAGCTGCCAGCGGGCCTGATACACTGGCCGCCATTGCAGGGCGCGGGTGGCTACATCTGGAAGACGGTCAACGGTTACCGCTGTTTCTTGAGCGTCTGGCCGAAGACCCTCGCACGGATTTCGGCGCTGTGATTCGTGATCTAGCGTTGATTCCTCGTTTACGCTTACCCGTCATAATGTTCCTTAAAGAGGCTCCCAAGGGGTCAACATTACAACAACGTTTGGCTGCATTAGCGCCGCACACCGCCAGTGCGCAAGACTGAGGAGGGAAGATGAAGGAATTACCTTACCAGGCAAAAGCGGTGATTGGCCGACGCGAAATGGTCGTACTGCCTGAATTTGATCTGCACCTCTGCTGTAAGGCAGATACCGGTGCGCGTACCTCAGCGCTGCATGCCGAGCAGATCGAAACATCAGAAGACGAACATGGCCAACTGTGGGTAAGCTTTATTACTCACAGCGGAGGGCCCGATTCCCCCCCCCACCGAATCCAGGCACACCTCCACGACCGTCGCCGTGTGACCAGTTCCAACGGGCACAGCGAATGGCGTTACGTGGTACGTACACCTATCCAGCTGGGCGATCTTAATTTCCCGGTTGAGCTTACCCTGACCGACCGCAGCAATATGCGTCATCCGATGCTGTTGGGTCGCCGGGCCATGCGCCGCTTACTGATCGCCCCTGGCGCTGAATTTCTCCACGGCGAACCCTGAACGCTAACGAATCACCCCTAATTGACCCGGAAGGGAGCACTCAATGCATATTGCCTTGCTGTCGCGTAATCGTAATCTATATTCAACCCGCCGCCTTGTTGAAGCAGCTGAGGCGAGAGGCCACTCGGCCCGCGTTGTTGATACCTTGCGCTGTTATATGAGCATCGCCTCTCACCACCCTTCCATCCATTACAAGGGTGCTGAAATCGAATTCTTTGATGCGGTCATCCCGCGAATAGGCTCGTCGGTCACTTTTTATGGCTGCGCGGTGCTGCGTCAGTTTGAAATGATGAATACCTATGTGCTTAATGACTCGGTAGCCATTACCCGTTCACGCGACAAACTGCGCTCGTTGCAGCTGCTTTCCCGTAAGGGGCTGGGGCTGCCCATCACCGGGTTTGCCCATTCACCGGATGACATCCCTGACTTGATTACCATGGTTAAGGGCGCGCCGTTGGTCATTAAGCTGCTTGAAGGCACCCAGGGTATCGGGGTGGTGCTGGCTGAAACCAATCAGGCGGCTGAATCGGTGATTCAGGCGTTCATGGGCATGAAAGCTAACATCATGGTGCAGGAATATATCAAGGAAGCCAAAGGCGCTGATATTCGCTGCCTGGTGATTGGTGACAAGGTAGTTGCCTCGATGAAGCGCCAGGCGGCTGAAGGCGAATTTCGCTCCAACCTGCATCGCGGCGGCAGCGCCAGCGTTATCCGTATTACACCGGAAGAGCGTTCAACAGCCATTCGTGCGGCCAAGGCTATGGGCCTGCGCGTCGCCGGGGTTGACCTGCTGCGTTCCAACCACGGACCGGTGATTATGGAGGTTAACTCCTCTCCAGGGCTGCAGGGAATTGAGACCGCAACGGGCAAGGATATAGCGGGATTGATTATTGAACATATCGAGAAAAATGCGGTGACGCCGCGTAAAGCCCCCCCCAAACCAAAAGGCTAAGGCCTGAAATCAAAATTAATCCATTGCAGGGGTGGCAAAACGCGGCTACCGCGGCGACAATCTGCGTCACCGAAGGAGGTAGACGCTCATGTTTCTTGATAATCGCCAAGTGGCGATGGACAGCGTTCTCGAAGCGCTGGCAGATAGCATTGATTACTTTCAGGACAATATAGAACGCCTGCGCCCATCGCTGCGTGACACCCTGAAGCCTTATTACGAGCAGCGGCTGCAGCAGATGGGGCAGCTGCAGCAATTGGCACGTACCCACCTGAAAATGTTGCCGCGTGACGCCGATGTGGAACGCGATGATTTCCTGTGGCTATGGAGCCGGCTGAAAAGCTTTGTTGGTAATGATAGCCAGGTGTTGATCAATGAGCTCCTCGAACAGGAGCGCGTTTTGATGCAGGCACTCTCTACCCTTTTCACCCACCCGCTTCCCGACCCTGTGGAGCCGGTGGTTGAAGAATGCATGAAAGGCTGCCGCCAGCTGATTCGCGAGCTCTATCAGCTGCAGAAGCGCAAGCCGCAGCGCAGCGGGTCTATTTAGAGCCTGCCTGTTTTTAAGGTGAGTTTTCAGGGGTTGTCATCAAGCTCAACGCCAGCGCTTTCGCTGGCGGTTGATGCATCTTCAATATTGACTGGAAATTCGATTGGCTCAGCTGGGCCAAGAAAATAGGCTTGGCGCTTCCATATATACAGATCCCCCAATGTGGCGACCCGCGCCACCCACTCCCTGATGCGTAGTCGCCATTCACCGTCAACGCTATGGTTGCTGGCAACACAACCCGACACCTGCATCCCCAAAGCCTGACCAATATACAAGGCCCTGGGAAGATGCCAGCGTTGAGTCACCAGCACAGCTTTATCGAGCTCGAAGACCTGCTGGGCACGCACCAGAGTATCAAAGGTGCTGAAGCCAGCGTAATCCAACGTCAGCTGCTCAGGCGGCACCCCAAAACTGGTCAGCGCACGCCACATGGCGCGTGGCTCGTTGTAGGATCGCGTACGATTGTCTCCGGAGAGCAAGAGGTGTTCCACTCGCTCGGTATGCACCAGGCCAGCAGCAGTGCTCATACGTGAGTAGAAGTGTGGGTTTTGCGAGCCACCACGCGTCCAATGGGAAGTACCAAACACAATGCCGACCCGTTGCGGGCCACATTGAGCGATTGAAGATTCAATCACCGGGTAAGTACGTGCCAATATCCATAGATTGCTGGCCACAAAAAAAAGCAGCACCAGCAAAAGTGCCGCTCCCAACGTCATTAACCACCACTTGAATCCTGCGACGATTTTCAGACGCATCAGCTCATAGCCAATAGTGGCAGAATGATACTCTTGATCCCTTGATGGTCAGAACATACCCAGCTCAAGTTTGGCCTCTTCACTCATCATGTCTCGACTCCACGGAGGACTGAAGACAATTTCCGTGTGAACATTACTGATTTGTGGCGCACCCAGAATTTTGTTGCGCGCATCTGCGGCAATCACATCTCCCATGCCGCACCCTGGTGCTGTCAACGTCATGCGGATAGTGACCAAACGCTCACCGCTGATCAGACGTTCAATGCGGCAGCCATAAACCAGCCCCAGATCAACAATATTGACAGGAATTTCAGGATCATAACAGATGCGCAGCTGCTCCCAGACAAATTCTTCAATTTCATCATCACTGGCGTCTTTGTGAAGCGTCGGACGGGGCAGTGCTGCCAGCCCAAGAGCGTCAAGGTTGCTGCCTTCAATCAAGTAAAGGCGACCCTCATAGCCAACACTGACCGAACTGCCTTTCGCCTGCATGATGCTGACAACACTGTCTTCAGGCAGGGTATCACTTTTGCCAAAAGGAATGGCAATGGCTTCAACATCCCGCTGTAAGGGGATTGTCTGGCCTCTTTCTAACCGGGCTATCTGTTCAATGTCCATAACGCTCCTTGATGGTGCCTAGCGCACCATATCAATGACACGCTTGAGCGACGTAACGAAAATATCAATTTCATCACGAGTATTATACGCCGCAAACGAGGCCCGGCATGTTGCGTCTACACCAAAATGATGCAGAAGTGGTTGAGCACAGTGATGTCCAGTGCGAATCGCGACACCTAACTGATCAATCAGCAGGCCAATATCCTGAGCATGGGCACCATCAACCACAAAAGAAAGCACACCCGCTTTATGCTCTGCGGTTCCCAGAATACGCAGACCATCAATTGCCTGTAGCTGTTGAGTAGAGTACATCAGCAACTGCTGCTCCCACTCGCCAATCGCATCCAGCCCAACGCTCTCAGTCCAGTCAAGCGCCTTACCCAGTGCAATCACTTCAGCAATCGCAGGCGTGCCAGCCTCGAACTTGTGCGGAAGGGCTGCAAAGGTGGTTCCCTGCTCAAACGAAACCGTATCAATCATCTCACCGCCGCCCTGCCACGGGGGCATGGCTTCCAGCAGTGACTGCTTGCCATACAGCACACCAACACCGGTCGGGCCATAGACCTTATGCCCTGAGAAAGTATAGAAATCAGCATCAATAGCCTGCACATCCACGCGCTGATGCGGGGTTGCCTGGGCGCCGTCCACCATGATCAGGGCGCCTGCCTGATGTGCCAGAGCGGCCATTTCCTTGACCGGGTTGATAGTACCCAGCGCATTGGAAACATGATTGACGCACACCAGCTTGGTACGCTCATTGAGTAGCTCACGGTAAGCGTCCATATCCAGTGAGCCGTCCGCATGAACCGGAATTACCTTGATAGTAAAACCCAACTGCTGGGCCAGCAACTGCCAGGGCACAATATTGGCATGGTGCTCAAGCATGGAGATAAGCACTTCATCCCCTGCTGCCAGCTGAGTCCGCCCCCAGCTATTGGCCACCAGATTAATAGCTTCGGTCGCCCCCCGGGTAAAGATCACCTGACGTGATGCCGGCGCATTGATGAAGGCTCTGACCTTTTCACGGGCGCCTTCAAATGCTTCCGTGGCTTCATCGGCCAGTGTATGCAACCCGCGATGGATATTGGCGTTATAACGTCCATAGTAATCAGCAAAGACGTTAATCACCTCAATCGGTGTCTGGCTGGTTGCCGCGTTATCAAAATAGACCAGCGGCTTTCCATGTACCTCACGATTCAGAATCGGGAAATCTTCACGAAGCTTGGCAACATTGAAAGGTGCCTGATGTGTCGGTTGTGGCGTGACAACAGCGGTATGAGACATTGCAAACTCCTAAGGCACCAATGAAATAAACGGGTATATACATGGTGATAACACCGCAAATGAGGCGCTATCACCAGTAATTAAAGGCTAACCCGAGCACTTGAACTTGACGCCTTAATCCTGTTCGTTCAACGCAGAAGCGGCTTCTACCAGCCCGGTCAGGTTGAAGCGTTCCGGCAGCTTGCCAGCGACTGCCAGCTCAACCCGCTCAGATATCACGTCAAGTTTCACTTCTTCCAACACTTCGCCTGCAAACGCCAGGGTCAGCAAGGCACGCGCCGTGGCTTCGTCAATTCCTCGGGTACGCAGAGCGAATACGGCTTCTTCATCCAGCTGGCCGGTGGTCGTGCCGTGCGAACATTTAACGTCATCGGCATAGATTTCAAGTTCGGGCTTGGCATCAATCCGGGCACGGTCAGAAAGCAGCAGGTTCTGGTTGCTTTGATAGCCCTCAATCTTCTGGCTATCACGCTTTACATATACCTTGCCGTTGAATACACCATGGGCGCGGTCGTCCAGAATGCCCTTGTAGTTCTCATTAGAGAACGTCAGCGGTGCATTGTGGTTAACTTTGGTATGGTTATCAACGTGCTGGCGATCCTGACCAAAGAACAGGCCTAGGAAATTGGTTTCCGCCCCCTGACCGTTAAGGTCACTGATCAGGTCGTTACGTACCAATGCACCGCCCAGGTTCAGGCTGTAAGAGGTATAACGGCTGTCGCGGTTCTGTTCGACGTGCATACTGGCAACGTGGTAGTCACCAAGCGGTGCTTCCTGCAGTTTGTAGTGCTGAAGGATGGCACCTCGGTCAAGCATGAACTCGCCCACAACGTTGGTGAAATTTTGCGCATCCTTTTCACCAATATAATGCTCGATCACGGTCGCTTCACTGCGTCCCGCTGCTTCTACCAGCACCCGTGGATGGCACATGGTCGGCTGGGCATTGGCACGCGATAGAAATTGCACAATGATCGGCTTTTCAACCACACAGCCAGCGGCGATGCGAACCACCGCGCCTTCTTCCATAAAGGCTGTATTCAGCGCTGCAAAGGGGGAAAACTCAACCCCTGTCAGGCGACCCAGTGGGCCACCCACCGCTTCGTGGTTAGCTTCCAGGGCTTTGGAAAGCGGCAGCACCTGCAAACCCTCGGGCAGGTTCTCAAGGTCTGACAGGGACGCAGAAAAAACCCCGTCTACAAACGTCAGACGATAGGCTTCAAGGGGAAGCGTCAGGGTAGCGGCAGTTGCCTGAGAAAACTCTGCGCTATCCGCCAGTGCAAAGTTACCCTGAGCAATGCTACGCACGTCGGTATATTTCCACTCTTCATCACGACGAGTGGGAAACCCCATGGCTTCAAAGCGGGCGGCGCCCGCTTGACGGCGTGCCGCTATCCAGGTGGGCTCTGGCCCCATGGATTGGCGATGCTGGTTTAATGCTTCCAGAAAAGTATGCGTGTCGCTCATGCTGCAGACCCCTCCTCGATACCTTCATAGCCATTCGCTTCCAACTCTTTGGCAAGCTCGGCATCGCCTGTTTTGACAATCCGGCCATCCACCAGAACGTGCACCTTATCCGGAGTGATGTAATCAAGCAGACGCTGATAGTGCGTCACAATCAGGATGGCGCGCTCTTCAGCACGCAGGCTGTTGACACCATCTGCCACTACCTTCATGGCGTCGATATCCAAGCCAGAATCGATTTCATCCAACATGGCGAGCTTGGGCTGCAGTACCAGCATCTGCAGAATTTCATTACGCTTCTTTTCACCACCAGAGAAGCCTTCGTTGACGGCACGCTGGAGGAAGCTCGGATCCATCTTCATGTAATCCAGCTTTTCCCTGACCAGCTTCAGAAACTCCGGTGCCGGCATTTCTTCTTCACCACGAGCGACACGCTGTGCGTTGAGAGCTGACTTCAACAGATAGATATTCTTGACTCCCGGAATTTCAACCGGATACTGGAAACCCAGCAGCAGACCCGCCTGGGCGCGCTCTTCAATTTCCATTTCCAGTACGTCCTTGCCCTCAAAGGTGATTGACCCTTGAGTCACTTCATAGCCATCTTTACCAGCAATAACGGCAGATAAAGTAGACTTGCCTGCGCCATTGGGGCCCATGATGGCGTGGACTTCACCTTTCTTGATGGTCAGGGTCAGGCCTTTGAGGATTTCGTTGCCTTCTACGGTGACGTGCAAATCTTTGACTTCAAGCATGATAAAACCTTTTCAGAATAAATGATGATGGCGCTCTTAGATCGTCGCGCTTAAAAAAGTAACGTTAAAAAAACGGCTGCAACCGAATTAACCGACCGCGCCTTCAAGCGTTACGCCCAGCAGCGCTTCGGCTTCTACGGCGAACTCCATTGGCAATTCCTGGAACACGTCCTTACAGAAACCATTGACAATCATGCTGACCGCATCCTCTTCAGAAATACCGCGGCTCTGGCAGTAAAAGAGCTGGTCTTCACCAATCTTGGAAGTGGTCGCCTCATGCTCGATAGTCGCCGTGCTGTTGTTGATTTCCTGATACGGGAAGGTGTGTGCGCCACAGGTATCACCAATCAGCAGTGAGTCACACTGGGTAAAGTTGCGCGCGCCCTTGGCTCTCGGGCCAATTTTTACCAGGCCACGGTAAGATTGGTCACTCCGACCGGCAGAGATACCCTTGGCCACAATGTAAGAGCGAGAGCCTTCACCGATATGTACCATCTTGGTGCCAGTGTCTGCCTGCTGGCGACCATTGGTGACGGCAACAGAATAAAACTCACCTACGCTGTCCTTGCCGCGCAGCATGCAGGAAGGATACTTCCAGGTAATCGCTGAGCCGGTCTCTACCTGAGTCCAGCTGATGCGCGAACGGTCACCCCGGCAATCACCGCGTTTGGTGACAAAGTTGTAGATGCCACCCACACCGTTTTCATCACCCGGATACCAGTTCTGCACGGTGGAATACTTGATATAGGCATCATCAAGAGCTACCAACTCGACCACTGCGGCGTGCAGTTGGTTTTCGTCGCGCATCGGAGCGGTGCAACCTTCGAGGTAGGAGACTTCTGCTTGGTCTTCGCAGATGATCAAAGTACGCTCGAACTGGCCGGTGTTGGCCTCGTTAATGCGGAAATAAGTCGATAGCTCCATCGGGCACTTAACGCCCTTGGGCACGAACACAAAGGAACCATCGGTGAAGACAGCCGAGTTGAGTGCCGCAAAGTAGTTATCGTTTTTGGGAACGACGGTACCCAGATATTGCTTGATCAGTTCCGGGTAGTCGTGAATCGCCTCTGAAATCGAACAGAAAATGACCCCCGCTTCAAGCAGCGTTTCCTTGAAGGTAGTAGTCACTGACACTGAGTCAAAAACGGCATCTACCGCGACACCGGCAAGAGCGGCACGCTCGTGCAGCGGAATGCCAAGCTTCTCGTAGGTTTCGAGCAACTTGGGATCGACCTCGTCCATGCTCTGCAGCATGTCTTCAGGGCGCTTAGGTGCACTGAAGTAAGAGATAGCCTGATAGTCAATCGGCGGATAGTCCAAGTGCGCCCAGGAAGGCTCTTTCATTTTCAGCCACTGCCGATAGGCGTCCAGACGCCATTCCAGCATCCACTCAGGCTCACCTTTCTTATTGGAAATAAAGGCAATGGTATCTTCATTTAAACCAGGTGGTAGCGTGTCGCTTTCAATGTCGGTTACAAAGCCTTCTTTGTATTCGCGAGTTACCAACTGTTCCATTTCTTCAGTTGCCATGGTGTTACCCTCCGGGGCAGTTGGATGGCGAGATCAGCTCGCCGTCATCATTTGAGATACATGTTGCGTCAAGCTGAAACCGCCTCAACGCTGATACTTTGAATTGGCAGTTGCACAGGCAGCTTGATAGGTGTCGTGGCGGCCAGATGGGCCAGCGTGACACTTTCCAGTAAGGTGCGAATCGCCATGGAAACACGCTGCCAGTTATCGGCCACTCCACAAGTACTGGCCAACTCGCACTCACCTTCCGCCTGACTGCAAGTGGTCACCGCAACCGGCCCTTCCATGGCCGTGATAATATCAGCGGCGGTAATTGAAGACGCTGAGCGGGCCAGTTGATAGCCACCTTGTGCTCCACGTTGCGAAACAAGCAGACCTGCCTTGACCAGCATCTTCAGCGTTTTGCTGACCGTTGGATGGGGCAGCTGAGCTGCTTCTGCAAGCTCTGCCGCCGCATGCGGTTTATTTGGGTGCCTGGCAATCTGTGCCATCACTACCGCTGCATAGTCAGTTAGCCGTGAAAGCTTGAGCATCTTGTCTCCTTGCTACCTGCAACCAGTAGGCGGGGTGCCCATGAAAGACTTGCAGACTGCTTGGCGGTTTAATTGGGTACCATTTTAGTCCTGTATAAAAAATTTGTGAAGACCCTGACTAAATTACTCAACAATTATCTCGCGCTTTACATGCAAGTTCGACGCATTTACCATCACAAAATATAATCATTATCATTTGATTGAACTATACTCACCTCTCTATCGAGTGAGATAATGCGCCTAACGCCCTTGATTAATCACCACATATAATAAAAACCCGCTAACATCCGAAGACGTAGCGGGCATTCAGACAAAGTACTGATATAACCAACCAATAGTTTCTGTATATCAGCTGCTTTACGAGGTTCTATATGTTTAACCTGTATAAAAGTGGCTTGATAACCTATAAACGGTCTGACATTACTGATTAGCTGCGTTTATAGGTGCCAATCAAACGATTCATACCCAATAGATTAGGCTCGAGGGCTTCCAGTAATTCAGGCAGCGTTAACCCTTCAGGCAATGATGTCTGGCAATCCAAGGCGAGTACCCAGAAATAATAATGGTGCTTACCGTGACCTTCCGGGGGCATGGGGCCACCATAACCCAACTTGCCGAAGTCATTTTTACCCACAGTGCCCTGCTGAGTATTTTCTTCCACCACTGTGACTGTTGCTGGAAGGTTATAAAGTACCCAATGCACAAATCCGTATTGGCCATGCTGGACAAGTGGTGCGTCAGGATCATGGCAGATCACCGCATAACCCTCTGTACCCTCAGGCGCCCCTTGCCATTCAAGCTGGGGCGAAACATCATCACCCTCCCCAGAATGTTTTGAGGGTATGTCTCTATGATGACCAAACGCAGAACTACTGAGCTGCAAATCCGAAAGTGCAAATGCCATACTGATCTCCTGAACACGCTAATTTTGGTTGGTAGATCTCGCAGCAACGACGACTTACAAAAAGTCTATAAAAATGAAATAGCCATTGCTGTGCCCATAGGCTTGTAGAAACCAATGGCAATGTCAACGGGTAACATTTATTTAACCGACGGAGCGCTTAACGTGAAAACATTACTAGCGGTTGTTCATGCTCCCTCACCCAATACTCAGCGCTTATCAGGCGCTTTAGAGACAGGTGCCCATCATCCGGACATCGAAGGTATTCATTGTGTGTGCAAACCTCCTCGCGAGACAGTCCCGGAGGACATCCTAAGTGCTGACGGCATCATCATCGGCACCACAGAGAACCTGGGTTACATGGCAGGTATGACCAAGGATCTATTTGATCGATGTTACTACGCAGTGCTTGAACATAAACAGGGCTTACCCTGTGCGCTATATGTGCGTGCTGGACACGATGGAACGGGCACTCAGCGCGGAATTGAATCCATCATTACCGGGCTGCGCTGGCGCTGGGTGCAGCCTCCGCTGATTTTGCGTGGCCAGTGGGATAACGCCTTTTGTGACCAGGTTGAGGAACTGGGCACCTATATGGCAGCTGGCCTCGAGAACGGACTGTTTTAGTGAATCGTGAATCGTGAATCGTGAATCGTGAATCGTGAATCGTGAATCGTGAATCGTGAATCGTGAACAGAAAAGCAAAGCCTTCTGCCGGAAGGCAAGGTTTATTAACACACATAGCAAAATTCCCGAACGATACACCACACCGTCGTTCCCGAATGATACACCGCGCCGTCGTTCCCGAATGATACACCGCGCCGTCGTTCCCAAATGATACACCGCACCGTCATTCCCAAATGATACACCGCACCGTCATTCCCGAGTGGGGTTATCGGGAATCCACCTTGACCTTTTCAGCCAAGGCCACCAAAACCTAAGGTCAAAATGGATTCCCGCTAAAAGCCTGCGGGAATGACGGGGAGGCGGCAGCGGTAATACAGGGGTGGGGCGGCGGCGGGAACACGGAATTACGCACAGCAAAACGCCCCATACACAGTGTGCATGGGGCGTTTCTATATAGGTGCCTGACGATGACCTACTCTCGCATGGGGAGACCCCACACTACCATCGGCGCTAAGCGGTTTCACTGCTGAGTTCGGCAAGGGATCAGGTGGTTCCCACTCGCTATGGTCGTCAGGCGTAACAGGTGATATAGCAAGCTGATTCAACGGCGTTCAATGGCCGTTACGTAATGTCGGTGATCGTCTCTGCGTATCCGGTGCGCTTTCGCGCGTCGTTATCACTGCAACCAGACCCCTTGGGTGTTATAGGGTCAAGCCTCACGGGCCATTAGTACACGTTAGCTCAACGCCTTGCAGCGCTTCCACACCGTGCCTATCAACCAGCTGGTCTCGCTGGGCCCTTCAGGAGGCTCTAGGCCTCAGGGATGTCTCATCTTGAAGGGGGCTTCCCGCTTAGATGCTTTCAGCGGTTATCCCGTCCGCACTTAGCTACCCGGCAATGCCACTGGCGTGACAACCGGAACACCAGAGGTGCGTCCACTCCGGTCCTCTCGTACTAGGAGCAGCCCTTCTCAAACATCCTACGCCCACGGCAGATAGGGACCGAACTGTCTCACGACGTTCTAAACCCAGCTCGCGTACCACTTTAAATGGCGAACAGCCATACCCTTGGGACCGACTTCAGCCCCAGGATGTGATGAGCCGACATCGAGGTGCCAAACACCGCCGTCGATGTGAACTCTTGGGCGGTATCAGCCTGTTATCCCCGGAGTACCTTTTATCCGTTGAGCGATGGCCCTTCCATACAGAACCACCGGATCACTAGAACCTGCTTTCGCACCTGCTCGACGTGTCTGTCTCGCAGTCAAGCACCCTTATGCTCTTGCACTCATTGCACGATGTCCGACCGTGCTGAGGGTACCTTCGTGCTCCTCCGTTACGCTTTGGGAGGAGACCGCCCCAGTCAAACTACCCACCACACACTGTCCTCGATCCGGATAACGGACCTGAGTGAGAACGCCAATGATGCCAGGCTGGTATTTCAAGGGTGGCTCCGCTCGAACTGGCGTCCGAGGTTCAAAGCCTCCCAGCTATCCTACACAGGCAACATCAGCGTCCAGTGTGAAGCTATAGTAAAGGTTCACGGGGTCTTTCCGTCTAGCCGCGGGTACACCGCATCTTCACGGCGATTTCAATTTCACTGAGTCTCGGGTGGAGACAGCGTGGCCATCATTACGCCATTCGTGCAGGTCGGAACTTACCCGACAAGGAATTTCGCTACCTTAGGACCGTTATAGTTACGGCCGCCGTTTACCGGGGCTTCGATCAAGAGCTTCTCCGAGGATAACACCATCACTTAACCTTCCGGCACCGGGCAGGCGTCACACCCTATACGTCGTCTTGCGACTTGGCAGAGTGCTGTGTTTTTACTAAACAGTTGCAGCCACCTGGTATCTTCGACCGGTTCGGGCTTGGAGAGCAAGTCTCGTCACCCTACGCCGGCGTGCCTTCTCCCGAAGTTACGGCACCATTTTGCCTAGTTCCTTCACCCGAGTTCTCTCAAGCGCCTTGGGATTCTCACCCTGACCACCTGTGTCGGTTTGGGGTACGGTCGCACATGATCTGAAGCTTAGAGGCTTTTCCTGGAAGCGTGGCATCAGTGACTTCCTGACCGTGGTCAGTTCGTTTCGCATCTCGGCTTTAAGCGCCCGGATTTACCTGAGCACTCGGCCTACTTGCTTTCACCAGGACAACCAACGCCTGGCTCACCTAGCCTTCTCCGTCCCCCCATCGCAATCATGTCCGGTACGGGAATATTGACCCGTTTCCCATCGACTACGCCTTTCGGCCTCGCCTTAGGGGCCGACTCACTCTGCTCCGATTAGCGTCGAACAGAAACCCTTGGTCTTCCGGCGAGGGCGTTTTTCACGCCCTTTATCGTTACTCATGTCAGCATTCGCACTCGTGATACCTCCAGCGAACTTCTCAATTCCCCTTCATTGGCTTACACGACGCTCCTCTACCGCTCATCCAGAGGATGAACCCGTAGCTTCGGTACCTGATTTAGCCCCGTTACATCTTCCGCGCAGGCCGACTCGACTAGTGAGCTATTACGCTTTCTTTAAAGGATGGCTGCTTCTAAGCCAACCTCCTAGCTGTCTGAGCCTTCCCACATCGTTTCCCACTTAATCAGGATTTCGGGACCTTAGCTGACGGTCTGGGTTGTTTCCCTTTTCACAACGGACGTTAGCACCCGCTGTGTGTCTCCCACGCGTCACTCACCGGTATTCGGAGTTTGCCTCGGGTTGGTAAGTCGGGATGACCCCCTAGCCGAAACAGTGCTCTACCCCCGGTGGTGCTACATGAGGCGCTACCTAAATAGCTTTCGAGGAGAACCAGCTATCTCCGAGCTTGATTAGCCTTTCACTCCGATCCACAAGTCATCCAAATCTTTTTCAACAGATCCTGGTTCGGGCCTCCAATTGATGTTACTCAATCTTCACCCTGCTCATGGATAGATCGCTCGGTTTCGGGTCTATATCCTGCGACTGCATCGCCCAGTTAAGACTCGCTTTCGCTACGGCTCCCCTAATCGGTTAACCTCGCCACAGAATATAAGTCGCTGACCCATTATACAAAAGGTACGCCGTCACGGAACAAGTCCGCTCCGACTGCTTGTACGCACACGGTTTCAGGGTCTATTTCACTCCCCTCTCCGGGGTTCTTTTCGCCTTTCCCTCACGGTACTGGTTCACTATCGGTCAGCCAGGAGTATTTAGCCTTGGAGGATGGTCCCCCCGTCTTCAGTCAAGGTTTCTCGTGCCCCGACCTACTCGATTTCACATGATCAGATTTTCGACTACGGGGCTATCACCCACTATGGCCGCGCTTCCCAGCGCATTCGCCTAATCAGTCACATGCTTAAGGGCTGGTCCCCGTTCGCTCGCCGCTACTAGGGGAATCTCGGTTGATTTCTTTTCCTCAGGGTACTTAGATGTTTCAGTTCCCCTGGTTCGCCTCTTACGCCTATGTCTTCAGCGTAAGATACTCATCTTATGATGAGTGGGTTTCCCCATTCAGAAATGCCCGGGTCACAGGTTGTTTGCCACCTCGCCGAGCCTTATCGCAGGCTTCCACGTCTTTCATCGCCTCTGGCTGCCTAGGCATCCACCGTGTGCGCTTCATTGCTTGACCCTATAACCCGAAGGAGTCTGGTCGCGCAATGATAACGATTGCCGGATACGCTTGAGACGTATCACACAACAATTTACTACGTACACCTTTTTCAGGCAGGGTCTCACCACGTAAAACGTGATGAATCACTGACCTTTCAAAAGATTTATCAGCTTGATATATCTTGTTAAAGAGCGACTGTTCGATGAACAGTGATAAGGCGACGTATTAATTACGTTCTGACTTATCAATGGTCACAAAACATGAACAAACGGTTGTTAGCATGCTGGACAATGGTGGAGCCAAGCGGGCGGTGCGACGCTTCGCTCGAACCGCTGACCGTGACAGGGTCAGTTTCACATCCATAATAATGGTGGAGCCAAGCGGGATCGAACCGCTGACCTCCTGCGTGCAAGGCAGGCGCTCTCCCAGCTGAGCTATGGCCCCATCGTATACTTATCCGGGTAATTTTATTCAGGACAAGGCATTTTATGACGACGCATAGCCTACTATGCGAGACATAAAATAACGCAGTACTGGATAAAATTGGTGGGTCTGGGCAGACTTGAACTGCCGACCTCACCCTTATCAGGGGTGCGCTCTAACCAACTGAGCTACAGACCCGGTCATTTCGCCGTGAGTTTGAGCACTTAACTCAAGTACAGCTAAAATAGCTTCCGTTTGCTCTATTATCTGATCAGGTAATTCATTGTGAGCGCTTACCGCGAGGGATGATGCATCGTTTAAGGAGGTGATCCAGCCGCAGGTTCCCCTACGGCTACCTTGTTACGACTTCACCCCAGTCATGAACCACACCGTGGTGATCGCCCTCTTGCGTTAGGCTAACCACTTCTGGTGCAGTCCACTCCCATGGTGTGACGGGCGGTGTGTACAAGGCCCGGGAACGTATTCACCGTGACATTCTGATTCACGATTACTAGCGATTCCGACTTCACGGAGTCGAGTTGCAGACTCCGATCCGGACTGAGACCGGCTTTAAGGGATTCGCTGACTCTCGCGAGTTCGCCGCCCTTTGTACCGGCCATTGTAGCACGTGTGTAGCCCTACTCGTAAGGGCCATGATGACTTGACGTCGTCCCCACCTTCCTCCGGTTTGTCACCGGCAGTCTCCTTAGAGTTCCCACCATTACGTGCTGGCAAATAAGGACAAGGGTTGCGCTCGTTACGGGACTTAACCCAACATTTCACAACACGAGCTGACGACAGCCATGCAGCACCTGTCTCTGCGTTCCCGAAGGCACCCAGTGATCTCTCACCAGTTCGCAGGATGTCAAGAGTAGGTAAGGTTCTTCGCGTTGCATCGAATTAAACCACATGCTCCACCGCTTGTGCGGGCCCCCGTCAATTCATTTGAGTTTTAACCTTGCGGCCGTACTCCCCAGGCGGTCGACTTATCGCGTTAACTTCGCCACAAAGTGCGCTAGGCACCCAACGGCTGGTCGACATCGTTTACGGCGTGGACTACCAGGGTATCTAATCCTGTTTGCTACCCACGCTTTCGCACCTCAGTGTCAGTGTCAGTCCAGAAGGCCGCCTTCGCCACTGGTATTCCTCCCGATCTCTACGCATTTCACCGCTACACCGGGAATTCTACCTTCCTCTCCTGCACTCTAGCCTGACAGTTCCGGATGCCGTTCCCAGGTTGAGCCCGGGGCTTTCACAACCGGCTTATCAAGCCACCTACGCGCGCTTTACGCCCAGTAATTCCGATTAACGCTTGCACCCTCCGTATTACCGCGGCTGCTGGCACGGAGTTAGCCGGTGCTTCTTCTGCGAGTGATGTCTTTCCTGGCGGGTATTAACCGCCAGGCGTTCTTCCTCGCTGAAAGTGCTTTACAACCCGAGGGCCTTCTTCACACACGCGGCATGGCTGGATCAGGCTTGCGCCCATTGTCCAATATTCCCCACTGCTGCCTCCCGTAGGAGTTCGGGCCGTGTCTCAGTCCCGATGTGGCTGATCATCCTCTCAGACCAGCTACGGATCGTCGCCTTGGTGAGCCATTACCTCACCAACCAGCTAATCCGGCATAGGCTCATCCGATAGCGGGAGCCAAAGCCCCCTTTCTCCCGTAGGACGTATGCGGTATTAGCCTGGGTTTCCCCAGGTTATCCCCCACTATCGGGTAAATTCCTATGCATTACTCACCCGTCCGCCGCTCGTCAGCGGGTAGCAAGCTACCCCTGTTACCGCTCGACTTGCATGTGTTAGGCCTGCCGCCAGCGTTCAATCTGAGCCATGATCAAACTCTTCAGTTTAAAATCATTGTGATGCTTACTCGTCACCCGAAGGTAACAAAAGCGCATCAAACTTGGCTCAAGGTTCAAACGAATTCATTCAACTATTGTTTAAAAACTTACGTTTATAAACTGTCGTTCTCATGACCGCTTGCCTTGATATTTGGTGATTTATCACCCTCATCGGCAAGCGCCCACATAAATTACCTGATCAAATTTTTAAAGAGCTTGAACGCCGCTGCACGTCGTTCAATGGATGCGTATCATACCAACATTTTCCCCTGGGTCAACCCTTTTTCAAGCGTTTTGGCGACAGGAAACATAACAGAAGCTTTAGGCAATATGCCCTTGTGTCTACTGACGATGAACCAAGGCATCAATCAGGCGAAACACAACCAATCCGGCCAGCACCAAGGCAAAAATCAGAGGCATCGAATAGTCGGCACGGGTAAGCTCCCATACATGGTAGACCCCCAGCCCTGCAGAGACGTAAATAAGACGATGTAACCAGTGCCAGGCTGTCCAACCCATTTTTTGCGGCACCCACTGAAATGAAGTCAAGGCCAAGGGCACCAACAATAGCAATGCCAAGATGCCATAGCGAACATAATGAAGCGCCCACATGTCATGCCAGATCCATTGCCAATCCCAGTATTGATCCCACCCGAACCAAGTCAGCATATGCGCTATCAGCCAGAAGAAAGCCCACAGACCCATTTGTCGTCGTGCGATCATGATCCCGCGCCAGCCGGTCAACCTGAATGCCGGGCTGAAGGCTATGGTAACAAGCAATAGGATCAGCCCTGTTCTACCGGTGAAGTGCACTGCAGCCTCTGCAGGGTTAGCGCCCAAGCCGTCTTGAAACCATAGCCAGGTCAAAATGACACCGGGCGTCACACCTATACACAGAACAAGACAGCGAAATAGTAAAATCCTGGATGAATCAGTCATCATTAAAAGGCGTTTCTCCGCTTGTTTGAGGATGACCTCAGTAGTGTTTTTGAAGATCCATATCAGAGTAAAGCTGAGCTACTTCATCGGCATAACCATTAAACATCAAGGTCTCCCTACGTCCTCCCTCTCCGATGCGCCTTTCACGGGCTTGTGACCAACGAGGGTGATCAACATTAGGGTTCACGTTGGCATAGAAACCGTACTCTTCAGGATTCTGGGCTACCCAGGAAGTGGTTGGCTTCTCCTCTAAAGCGCGAATTGCCACTACGGACTTAATGCTCTTGAAGCCATACTTCCAAGGCACTACCAAACGCATGGGAGCGCCGTTCTGATTGGGCATTTTTTCGCCATACATACCCACCGCTATCATCGTCAAGGGATGCATGGCTTCATCAACCCTCAATGCCTCACGGTAGGGCCATTCAATAATTGAGCTACGCTGACCGCGCAAGTTATCAGGGTCAAGAATGGATTCAAACTCAATGTAGTTCGCACGCGATGTTAAGCCATAGTGATTGAGCAAATCAGCTAATGGAAAGCCTAACCAGGGAATTACCATTGACCATGTCTCTACACAACGTAGACGGTAGATTCTCTCTTCAAGTGTATAGCGGCCAAGTATATCTTCAAAATTCACCTCTGCCGTTTTTTCAAACTCTCCTTCTATGCTGACACGCCATGGGTCTGTTTGTAGTTTGTGACCATAGACTTCAGGGTCGCTCTTGCGCACTCCAAACTCATAGAAATTATTGTAAGTTGTTGCATCTTTTACCGAAGTAATGGACTCCCCCTCAGCAAAATTCTTTTCACTAACACCTTGCTGCACCTTGTCAGCAAAGGTTTGCTGCCAAGCACTTGCCCGTTTAGATAACAACATGCCTGGTGCAAAGCTCAAAGCCGCCCCCAACGTGGCGCTTTGGCGAAGGAAACGCCGACGATTTTCGAAAACATGTTTTGGGGTAATTTCAGATGCCGCAACTGCCGGGTAACGATAGCGCTTCATAACCACCTTCTAAAATAATAAAGATGCATTCAACGAATGCCCTATAAAACAACCGTTGCTAATAAATGGATATTTAAAAAAGCATTTTTTTCAACATACTATAAAAATACACGCAATTATTGACCTGGCTCAATATTTGGCTTTTTCCGACTAGTTTGCTAGGTTGAATTTTAATAACAATTAAACCTTACTATAGGCTAAGACTAGCCAAGCTAGTTAAACAGCTCTCGAATGAGAGTGATTGGTGCAAGGGGGAGATCCACATGAAGAAAGTGCTACCCGCGATGATAGCAGCAGCGGCCATGATTCCTAGCAGCATGGTGATGGCAGAAGACCTGCAAGACTATAAAGACCGTTTTGAAGCGCTGCCCCATCTGCCGCCCATACCGGCAGATAATTCGATGACACCGGCAAAAATAGAACTGGGTAACATGCTGTTTTTTGAACCGCGCATTTCATCCAGCGGCGTCATCAGCTGCGCTACCTGCCATAACCCTGCTCTGGGCTGGGCTGATAGGATACCAAGAGCGACGGGGCACGACGGCCAGGTAGGCGAACGCAACACGCCTACCGTTCTCAACAGCGCCTTCCTCGGCTCTCAGTTCTGGGATGGACGTGAACCTGACCTGGAAGGACAGGCTCTTGGTCCAATAGAAGCTGATGTTGAAATGGCTATGGATCTCGATGTTGCCCTGGAAAGGCTGACCGAGTTTGACATTTATCAGGACAAGTTTGCCGAAGCCTTCCCTGACGATGAAGACCCGATCAGTGGCGATAACCTGGCGTACTCCATTGCGGCGTTTGAACGTACGCTGAATACGCCTAACTCACCTTTTGATCGTTATCTGAGTGGTGATGAAAACGCCATCAGCGAACAGGCCAAAGATGGCATGGTGGCCTTTGTAGACAATGGCTGCATCGCATGCCACCGCGGCCCTGCCCTGACAGACAGCCAGTTCCATGCCATTCAGGTGCCTGGCTCTACAGATCTCGGACGCTATCTGGTAACCGGTGAAGAAAGCGACAAATACCGCTTCAGGACACCGACGCTACGTAACGTTGCGGTGACATACCCCTACATGAACAATGGCGCGACCGAAACGCTTGAGGAGTCTGTTGCGATCATGGGCCAGGAGATGCTGGGACGTGAGTTTGAACAACAAACTATTGATGATATCACTGCTTTCTTGCATACGCTGACAGGTGAGATGCCAGAATTCGAGATTCCGGCACTGCCCTGATAATCAGGTTTAACCTGAAGCGTTATTACACTGCTAGCGGTTCGCCGCTAGCAGTTTGTCATTCAGGGCCGGCTAGCGACAACCACTGAGATCATATATAAAGTGTAAGCAACAAACATCAGGAGCAGGAAGCCGCCTTCCCAACGATTAATACGACGCGTGCGCCCACGCCAGGAAAATGCAAATACCATCATCAGCACTGTCATCACCAGCATGACCAACCAGTCTCGAGTCAATACCTCACTGCCCGTCTCAATCGGCACAATCACACCCGCAAGCCCCACAACCCCCAAGGTATTGAACAGGTTCGAGCCCACCACATTGCCAAGCACCATTTCATGCTCTTTGCGACGTAGCGCACTGATTGAGGACGCAAGTTCAGGAAGAGAGGTGCCGATTGCCACGACTGTCAGCCCAATAATCAGCTCGCTCACCCCAAATGCCACGGCGATATCAATGGCTCCCCATACCAGTAGACGCGAACTGATGATTAACAGCGTCAGCCCAACTAGTGTCCACATCAGCGCTTTGCCGCGAGACATGGACTGGTTTTCCAGTGTGGCCGACACTTCTTCAACAAATGCATCATCCTGGCTGCTACGGGAGTAAATAATACTGATGGTTATCAGCAACACAAGCGCTGCGAGCAGGAATACCGCTTCCCAACGGGATATCCATCCATCCAGCAACATCCAACCCGTCAACAGGGTGACCGCAAGCAATACCGGCATTTCTCTACGTACAACACTAGAATCAACAGCCAGGGGAGACAGCAAAGCAACAACACCCAACACCAGCCCGATATTAACTATATTGGAACCATACGCATTACCGACTGCCAAACCTGGGCTACCTTGAATGGCAGCTAACACTGAAACCATCATTTCAGGCGCTGATGTACCAAAACCGATGACCAACATCCCGATTAACAGCGGGGATAGACCCAGCCAACGCGACGTGGCGGCAGCGCCATCAATAAACTTTTCCGCGCTCCAGATAAGCAGAACGAGTCCAACCAGCACAGCGAGCAAAGGCATTAACATTGGATTTCCTTTATTCATTCACGGTATGCACAATGGCTGCAGCATCCTTGGTTAGACCTGTAAAATAGTCAAGCACTATGTCGCTTGTCTCTTTAACAATGCACTAGCAACAACGCACTAACGCTTAACATCAGCTTATTCACAAGGCCGTCATATGAAAATACAGCAACGCTCCTCGATGACGCGCCCTGAGCTGGCCAAAGCACGCTTTCGAAAGCTGGCAGCCAGTGCTTCTTATGCCGACCTTTCACCGCCTGAAACCAGAACCCAGCGCAGACGCTTAAGAGCGTGCCAGGAATGCGATTGGGTGTCTGCCCTCCCCCCTTTGAAGTCAGGTGAAAAAGCCTGCTGTCCGCGCTGTGAACATACGCTGGTCAAACGCCATCGTTATCCGGCTCAGCGCAGTATGGCACTGGCTATTTCAGCCCTGGTGGCCCTTGTACTGGCCGTGTCATTTCCGTTTGTGCGCTTTAGCGTCAGTGGTATCGGCAATGAAATTGAACTGACCCAGACAGCCACTACTCTGATTGGCTTTCATCAACCCGTCGTCGCTATTGCGGTCATCATGAGCATTGTCGCTTTGCCAGCGCTCTACCTTATCGGCTTGATATGGCTGCAGTTTAGCCTGCTGATTGATCGTAAGTTACCCTTCAGCAGAGACGTGGCACGCTCCTTGACTCACTTAACTCCCTGGCTGATGGCAGACGTTTTTATTGTCGGCGCACTGGTCAGCCTGATAAAGATTGCCGGCATTGCCCAAATCACCTTAGGGGCTTCTTTCTGGGCCTTCTGCGCGTTTGCCGTGCTATTGCTATTCACCATCCAGTCGGTAGATGCCGACTGGATGTGGTTTTCCCTCGAAGACGGTGAGCCTCTGGCGCCCAAAGGCACTCAGACAGGTACAACGGCTGCCAGCCAGGGCGTGATAGGATGTGCCACCTGTGGGTTGATCAACCGCCCGGACGTGGATACTCGAAAACCTCGCTGCAAGCGCTGTCACGAACGCCTGCATTCGCGTTATCCACACAGTTTACAGCGTACCTGGGCACTTCTGGCAGCGGCCATGGTCATGTATATTCCCGCTAATCTTTACCCCATCATGACCACCACCAGCCTGGGCAACGAATCACCCTCAACCATCATAGGAGGCGTTGTCGAACTAATCCAGATGGGTTCATGGCCAATCGCACTGGTGATTTTTGTTGCCAGCGTCATTGTCCCTGTGGGCAAGCTGGTGGCCTTGGTCTGGCTGTGTCTGGTGGTGAGCCGCAGTAGCGAGCTGAACGCACACAATCGCACCGTCATCTACCGGGTAACCGAGTTTATCGGCCGCTGGTCAATGGTGGATGTGTTTGTCGTCGCCATACTGGTCGCATTGATTCGTGCGGGCTCATTGATGTCGATCACGCCAGGCCCTGCCGCACTGGCTTTTGGAGGCGTGGTAGTCTTGACCATGCTGGCCGCCATGATGTTTGACCCGCGCCTGATCTGGGACACTCCTTTACCGCGCAGGCGTCGCCGCACACACGTCAACCAGGAACCTGTTGATGGATAATGAAACACGTAAAGAGCAACACGAGGAAGAAGCATTACATCGAGCCAAAGCTTCCCCTCAGGCAAGACTTTCTCCTATCTGGATCATTCCCCTGATCGCCATTGCGATCGGCATCTGGCTGGTCTATGACAACTACACCAGCCGCGGCATTCTTGTCACGCTGACCATGGATAACGCCGACGGCATTGAGGCAGGCAGCACCTTGATCAGAAGCCGTAGCGTTGAAGTTGGACGCGTTGAAAGTGTCCAGCTATCGGATGATTTATCCCATGCGGTCATATCCGCACGGATCAATCAGGAAGCCCAGGAAATGCTCAACGAAGGAAGCCGTTTCTGGGTTGTTAAACCACGTATAGGCAGAGAAGGTATCAGCGGCTTGGGCACCGTCCTGTCAGGTGCTTACATCCAGCTTGAACCCGGTAACTCGGAAGCGTTTCAGGATGAGTTTAGCGTCAGCGATGTGCCGCCCGTTGCCCCTGCCGGGATTTCCGGCCTGCAGCTAAAGCTGGTCAGCCAACTGGGCAACTCCCTGCGCCCAGGAGACCCCGTTTCCTATCAGGGGTTTACCGTGGGGCGCGTGGATGAGGTACGTTTCAATCCGGAAGAACGTACCATGCACCACACCATCTTCATTGAAGACCCTTACTCCAATCTGGTGACAACGGGCACCCGTTTCTGGACGGCCAGCGGTGTCGATTTTCGCCTTGATGCTGACGGCGTACGCCTGAACCTGGAGTCACTGGAAGCCTTGCTCGGCGGCGGTGTGACCTTTGGTGTGCCAGAAGATATGCCCATGGGCCAAGCGGTTGAGTCTGACACCCGCTTTGATCTTTTTGCCGATGAAGACAGCGCCCGCCAGGGTACTTTTAAGCATTACCTGGAATATGTCCTTCTGGTTGATGACACCGTTCGCGGATTAAAAAAATCAGCCCCTGTCGAGTTTCGAGGCGTCAGGGTAGGTACAGTAACTGCGGTGCCCTGGAATTTTACGGCATCACAGCCAGAATCACGCACAAGTTTTGCCATCCCGGTATTGATCAGAATCGAGCCTCAGCGGCTGGGCATTGAAGGTAGCGACATTGACCTTAATGAATGGCAGGAGCGCTTCGAGCGGATGTTCTCGATGGGTTTGCGCGCTTCACTGAAAAGCGGCAACCTGCTGACTGGTGCTCTGTTTGTTGACCTAAACTTCCAGCGCGATCTGGCCGGTGATTATACTCAGGAAACATTTTCCGAGCGCCGCGTGTTTCCCACCGTGGCCGGCGAGTTCGCTCAGATCCAGGCCCAGATTACGGCTTTGCTCGACAAGCTGAACGAGCTTGAAGTGGAACCCTTACTAGCCGGACTGGATCGCAACCTGCAAGCCTCAGAGGCGGTGTTAAATGAGACGCAGTTGCTGATCAGTGAAACTCGCGATGTATCCAGTTCCATCAACCAGGTGCTGAATGATCCTGAAACACAGGCGATGGGCAGCAATATCAATGCCACGCTGGAGGAGCTGCGTAACACCATGCAAGGTATCTCGCCGTCTTCACCTGCCTATGAGGAATTAATCTCTACCACGCAGCGTATCGATCGTCTGTTACGTGACCTGCAGCCGTTGACGAAAACCTTGAATGAAAACCCGCGCGCCCTGCTGTTTGATAATCTGGATACCACAGACCCTGTTCCACGGGCACCGCAATAAGTAAGGAGACTGAATATGGCAAGGCGTTTTGGTTTGTTCACAGCGATGCTGTTAATGGCACCTTTGCTGGTGGCCTGTGCCAGCAGCGTCACACCGCCAGCGCGCTATCTGCTCCCTACCGTGTCAGCGCCTGGCGTTCCGGCAACACCGGTGGTTGATATTCAGGTGGAAGTGCCCCGCCTGGCGCATTATCTGGATGTCGACGGCATCGTGCTGCAGCTTGATGATATCGAAATGCGCGAGGCCCGTGAGCATCAATGGGGGGATACGCTGAATCGCCAACTGGAGCGTAACCTGAGAGGCAAATTGGCACGGGCGTTACCGGCATCGCGTTTGTCGCGTGCCAACAACACCCCGGGCGACGCCCTCTCCATACGCCTGGATGTTGATGAATTTCAGGGCCGCTATGACGGCTATGCCGTCGCCAGCGGCCAATGGCAGTTACGCGACGCCGACAACCAGCTGCTGCACCTGGGCAGTTTTAATCAAAGCGCAGCCTTGAGTGATGACGGCTACCCGGCACTCGTCAGAGCGCTGGGCCAAGCCTGGAGTGATGTAGCCGACGAAATCGCCCAGACGCTGCAAAACAAAGGCTATGCCCGTTAGCCGCTGGTACACTTATACACTTAACTGTCACAATTAGCCTGGCAATGCCTCATCAGTGTCGCACCATGGAAAGATGAGGACATTGCCATTATTTATTTCATATGCCGTTCTATTTATTCAGGAGTCACTCGATGGCGTCATCGCAATTAATGGCAGAATACCGCCGCTGGCTGACCTTTCAACGCCAGGAACAACTGAGTCGTGAGCATCAAGGAATCGTGCAACGCCTTGAAGACGCCCGAGTATCAGCCCCCAAGGTCGTACAGGCCTACCGCAGCATGGCTGAAAAAGCCGCCAAGGAAGGCGCCTGTTACCGCACCTTGTTTCTACGCACCACAGCAGATCAATCGTCGCTGGTATGCGAAGGCTGGCTATTTGTACGCCGCATGCTGAGTGAAGGCCAGCAAACGCGCATCCGCGCGACACTGTTGGAAACCTTTACGCTCGAAGATGGCATCATACCCGTGGGTGATAAACCCGCTAAAAAAATCACCCTGGAAATCTACGACTATTTGGATATCAACAAAGGGATGCACACCTCCGCCAGAGTTGACTCCCTGGAATCATCACAGGATACCCAGTTCCTGACACTGCTGGATGCCGTGCGCGGCGATTTACGTCCACACATGAAATAAGTCTATCAATGCCGCGACGTCACCCTTTTATTTTTCTCATCCTGATGGTGGTCGTCGGGCTTAACTTACGCCCGGCGCTTTCATCCGTTGCGCCACTACTAACCCGATTACAGGAAACGGCGGGGCTTACACCGACAGCCGCTGGTTTACTAACAACGCTCCCCGTGCTGTTTCTCGGCCTGTCGGCTCCCCTGGCTCCCCTGCTCGCCAGGGCAGTCGGCAGCGAACGCGCCTTGAGTATTGCCTTGCTCATACTCACTGCAGGGCTCATCTGGCGCGGACTACCTTTTGGCGGAGCGCTGTTTATCGGGTCAGCAATGGCAGGCTCGGCAATTGGCCTGGGCGGCACCTTACTACCAGCGCTGGTCAAACGCGAAGTACCAGGCAGCGCGGACCTGGTAACCGGCCTGTATACCATGGCGCTGTGCATGGGCGGTGCCATTGGCGCTGGCCTCAGCGTTCCGCTGACCGCCTGGCTAGGCAGCTGGCAAGCCAGCCTGATGAGCTGGTCACTGCTAGCCGTTTTCGCGCTCCTGCTTTGGCATTTCGCCTTTCCCCACCCTAAAACTGCAGAGATCACACCGCTTCACGCCAGCGGTTTGTCCAAGATGCTCAAACAGCGGCTGACCTGGCAGATCATGCTATTTATGGGGCTGCAATCTTCCATGGCTTATGTGGTGTTTGGCTGGCTGCCCTCACTGCTTGTCGATCGAGGTTACAGCGAAGCGGCTGCCGGCTGGACCATGGCGATTTCGATCATGTGCCAGCTTTTTGCAGCACTGGCAGCTCCATGGCTCGCGCGCCTTGGGCGCGACCAGCGACCCGCCCTGATCATCGTTCAGATTATCACTGCTAGCGGATTATGGATCTTGTTGATTGGCCCGCTCAGCTGGAAATGGCCAGGCGCAGCGTTGCTGGGCATAGGCCAGGGTGGCAGTTTCAGCCTTGCCCTGAGCCTTCTGGTCTTGAGGACAGCCAATTCGCGCCTGGCTGGCCAACTATCAGGATTGGTGCAAGGGGGTGGTTATACGCTGGCATCCCTGGGTCCTTTTATCGTGGGCTGGCAATTACAGTCAGGTGCCAGTACGACCTTTATCGGCTGGTTTCTGATTGGGGTGATCGCCCTTTGCTCCTGCTTTGCCCTGTTTGCCGGACGTAATCGGCGCCTGAATGATGACAGCGGGCAATTAGTGGTTCATCGTTACTGAATCATTCTATTTCCATCGTTGCCCACTGGATGATGTTTGCCGTCTGAATAGCACTGGAGTTACGCAATGAGCACCCTTTCCCTTACTGCCTGCGACCCGGAACAAGAACGGGTGCTGATTATTTACACGGGTGGCACTATCGGCATGCAAGCCTCATCCGCAGGCCTGACCACTCGTGGCGACATAGCAACAAGAATTGCCCAGGCACTTTCCACCCTGTCCATCAAAGAGCGCCAGCAGTTACCGGAGTATGATGTACTCAGCTATTCCACACTGATTGATTCAAGTGCTGCCACGCCATTGAACTGGCAGCAACTCGCAACCGATATTCACGCCAACCTTCACCACTATGCTGGCTTTGTTATCTTGCATGGTACCGACACCTTGAGCTGGACGGCTTCAAGTCTTGCCTATCAGCTACAGGGGCTGGATCGTCCGGTTATTCTGACAGGTTCGATGCAGCCTCTTGACGTTGCCAACAGCGATGCACTGGAAAATATCGTAGGCGCTTTACGCTTTGCAACCCAGCCAGATCTGCAGGAAGTCACCGTCTACTTTGCTGGCCGCTTGTTACGCGGGGTGCGCAGCACCAAGCAGCAAACAGAAGCCGCTGATGCCTTTATCACACCCAACTATCCGCAGCTCGGCGCACGGGTAGGCGATGACTGTGTTTATTACAAAGCGCGCGGGCTTGCCTATCAGCAACAAGGAGCACCGCGCTTTGAATTGCCTGATTACGCTCCACTGGCTAATGGAGAAGTTGCCCGGATTACCTGCTGGCCGGGCATGGCCGCCTGGCAGCTGGAAAGCTGGCTGGCCGATTCGCGGGTAAAGGGCGCGCTGATACAGCTTTGGGGGGCCGGCAACCTGGGAGACAATCCTGCCCTGCTGGAGGTAATGGCCAGCGCCAGCGGTGAAGGAAAATTATTGGCTGCTACCAGCCAGTGCCCAGCAGGTAGTATTCATCTCGGCGCCTATGCGGCAGGTCACGGCGTGTTTGAAGCGGGGGTGTTATCAGGCGCGGATATGACAGTAGAAGCTGCTTATACCAAGCTGGTTCACCTCTTGGCTCAACCACTGTCAGATAAGCAACGCCGAACGCTTTTTGTGACCCCTCTGATTGGAGAGCGTTAGGCCTGTAAACGTTTCCATTTAAAATGACCAAGGCAGTGGCAAAGCTGATCTATTAAGCTATCTTAGTAAAAGGCCTTGATCACCACCCTTCAAAACAGATAGGTTAATGAAACAGATGGGTTAATATTGTCATCCATGCATAATGACCTGTGATAACACAACCTGCCAGCAGAAGACTTGGAGAGCCGCAATGGAAAAACCCGTGCATCATTTCAGCGAACTGTTTGAACAACTCGGTCTGGCAAACGATGCTGAGTCAATCGAGCGCTTTATTGAACGTCACTCCCCCCTGGCAGACGATATGCCACTAGCTGACGCCCCGTGCTGGAACGAAGGGCAGGCAGAGTTTCTGCGTGAAGCGGTTGACGAAGATGCCGATTGGGCAGAAGTTGTTGACCACCTTGATGCTTCCATGCATAAGCAAAGCTAATCACAGAAGTTAAAATCAACGGCCACAGCCAACATCAAATCTTCTTTACTGCTTCAACCCGGCGCCGAAACCAGGCGCCAATCAATAACAACACCGCCAGAATAATCAATGGCAGGATCACATCAAACTGTAATGGGTTTTCTTCTTCAATAGCTTCGAGCGCTCCATAAATAGCACTGCTGTATACCATCCACTTGACTGACAGCCCTAAAGTGGCAGCCAACAGATAAGTTTTTATGGGTAAACGGCTAAGCCCAGAAGCAAAGTTGATAACTGAATGAGGAAAGCCGGGCAACAAGCGTAATGCACACTGAGTCATAAGATCACTGCGCTTCTCAAGTGTGTTCATCACTTTTAATGTCAGTGGCCCAGGATTCCAGCGTTCACCTATTCTGGCAGACAACTGGTAGGCGCCGTAGGCACCTGCCACACCTCCCACCGTCAATAGCAGGGTGGCTACCAGTGGCGTATAGAAGGGAGCAATCATCCAGACACCAATACTGCCCGGCAAACCAAATGCCAGGGTCCCTGCCATGATCAATATTACCGCTATGATCACTACAGGGTGATGCGACATCTGCATGGCCCAATATTTAAAGGCTGTCAGGTCAGGTGAATACCAAAGCCACGCGTACCCTAGTAAAAAAACACCAGCAACGAAAAGCCACCAGAAATGCGGCAAGCGGATACGTTTATTCATTCAGCTTGGCTTCGACCCGCTCAAGTATCTGGCGGCTGACCTTACCGACCAAAGGCGTCGCTGCCTTATTGACTGCTTTCTCCATCAAACGGTTACGAATCTCATAGGTCAAGGTCAGCGACACTTCGGTACCTTGTGGCACAGCGCGTAACTGATAGCGGCCATAATTTTTGACCCCATCCACCGACTCCCAGGCCAGTACTTCTGGCGCTCGAGATTCAGTCACCTCTACATCAAACGTCCAGTCCATCCCCACTGCCCGCACATGCCAGCGGTAACGCTCGCCGCCCAAGGGTTCAATACGCTTGATAAGGTCTGAGTAATCAGCGAAGTCTTCTACCTGGCACAGCACGCTGAACACCTTTTCAGGCGGAGCGGCTATGATTTCGCTGTGTCGGATAGTAGCCATGGGAAATTTCCGTGTTGATCAAGTATGCAGGATGACCGATAAATCCCGGTTCAGCCCTTGGGTAAATCACGCATCAGCAGCGCGAACTCAATACGTTCAGGAGCAATGGCATCGCCAGGCACCGGAATACGTACCACATGGCCTGACCCAGGGGCAGCGTTAACAGATTCGCCGCGTCGATTTTCAATATGCTCAAGCGTAAAGCGTCGATTGCCCCCCGGCAGCATCAATTCCATACCGTCACCGACCTCAAAGCGGTTCTTGACCTCAATCTCAACCACTCCCCGCTCGGGGTAATACGCCGTTACTTCGCCCACAAACTGTTGGTGCACGCCTATTGAATTACCCTGCTGGTAGTTCTGGTACTCATCATGCACATGACGGCGATAAAAACCTTCGGTATAGCCGCGATTGGCCAGATTATCCAGTTCATCCATCAATCGCATGTCAAAAGGACGACCAGCCACCGCATCGTCAATGGCACGCCGATAGACCTGAGCGGTTCGCGCAACGTAATAGTGTGACTTGGTACGGCCTTCAATTTTCAGCGATGTCACCCCCATTCGCGCCAACTCAGGCACATGCTGAACTGCACGCAAATCCTTGGAGTTCATGATATAGGTGCCATGCTCATCCTCAAACACCGGCATTAGCTCCCCCGGACGGGTGCGGTCTTCAATCAGTGCCGAAAGCTCGTCCTGCCCCTCGACACCTCCCGCTGTCGCCGTGGACTCAGCGCTACCACTGGCGGCTGCAATCAGGCCATTATCGTCTGGCGACCACACCCCTGCTGAATGAGCGCGTGCAGAATTGGCTGGCACCAGATCGCCGGTTTCATCCTGAGCCGCTGCCACCGTGTTATATTTCCAGCGGCAGGCGTTTGTACAAGTACCCTGGTTGGGGTCGCGATGGTTAAAATACCCGGATAGCAGACAACGTCCTGAATAGGCAATGCACAGGGCGCCATGCACAAAGGTCTCAATTTCCAGATCAGGACACTCTGCACGAATTTCGCCAATTTCAGCCAGCGACAATTCACGCGACAGTATGATGCGGCTAATGCCCTGCTGCTGCCAGAACCTGGCCGCCGCCCAGTTAACCACGTTAGACTGTACCGACAGATGGATAACCTGTTCAGGCCAACGCTCGCGGATCATCATGATCAAGCCAGGGTCTGACATGATCAACGCATCCGGCCCTGCTTCTATCACCGGCTGCATATCACGCAGATAGGTTTTCAACTTGCTGTTATGCGGCGCTATATTGGACGCCACATAAAACTGTTTGCCGCGCTCATGGGCGTAGGCAATGCCCTTGTGCAGATTATCGACCTTGAAATCGTTATTGCGCACTCTTAGTGAGTAGCGCGGCTGCCCCGCATAGACAGCGTCAGCGCCATAAGCAAACGCATAGCGCATATTCTTGAAAGTACCTGCTGGGGACAGCAATTCCGGAGCATTCATTAACAAAACCTACTTCTTTAAACAAGACAATTATAGTGACCTGACCGGCGACTGAAACTCTATGATATTACAGATAAAAGCTAATTCTCGTAGAACTGGCCCTGGTAGCACTGGCGCTGGTAGCACTGGCGCTGGCAAAACTAACACCAATACTCCCAAGCTGATAAAGACTGACCAACCGGATGTAACGGACATCAACTCCCTTTCTAGCGAGGGTAACGATAACTGCCGCCCAGGCTGCGGCGCCTGTTGCATTGCGCCCTCCATCAGCAGTCCGATTCCAGGGATGCCACACGGCAAACCTGCTGGCGTTCGCTGCCAGCAACTTGATCAGAATAACCTGTGTCGGCTGTTTGGCGACAGCCGACGACCTGACGTTTGTCGCCAGTTTACCTTTGAGCGCGCTTTGTGCGGCACCTCACGCCAGCAGGCTCTCGACAACCTGACATGGCTGGAAGGCCACACACTCAGCTCCTCAGAAACGTAAAACCAGCCTAACCTTCCAGGCTTTCCGGCGCCATGCGATGGTCAAGCAGGCTTACCCAGCGCACCAGCACCGGTGCATCCGTATGATTCACCTCTGCCAGCAGGCAGCGGAACGCTTCCCTCGCTGAGGCATCATCAGGGGCAATGCGCGTTAACCACAGCGCCCAGGCAGCCAGCTCCTGGTGCCGGTTGCCATGTTCCTGCGCCTGCTCAATCGCCAGTTCCAGCAATCGGCGAACATCATCCGGAGAATACCCCATCTTGTCACGCACCTGAGCCAGCTGCACCGCCAGTTCTGGTAGAAACAGGGTGTTACGTTCACGTGCAATCACCAGACACTGATCAAGGTAATCTTCGGCAGCCGCCAGCTCACCCACGGCTATACACGCATCGGAATACCATAGAACCGGGCGTTGATAATGATCACGGCCGTTAAGCTCGGCCATCTGCTCAAGACTTTGGCGCAGCTTCAGCACTCCAGCGGCATCGCCTGAAAGCGCCTGTTGCCACCCGATCACACCTTGTGCAGAGATCTGCCAGAGCTGTAAATCCGGCGTCCCGGTCATGGCCTCAGCGCGTTCAGCGTGACGCGCCGCCAGATGCACGTGCCCCAGTTGACGGTACAGGGCGGCGGCGAACAGCAGCGCCATGGCCAGCGTGCCTGGGTGGCCAATCTTCTCGGCCAGGCGAATGGCAGCCGATACTTGCCGCTCAGCGCGCTGATAATCACCGCGCAAGCATAACGCCCAACCCTGAAAACACGCCGCTGTCACCTGTGGATGATCTGAGAACGGTAGCCACTCTATCATCATTGGCGAATTGAGCGGGTCGATCTCATCCAGATGGTCGTAGGCCTGTTGAATCTTGCCAGCCCAATACTCGCAGTGGGCGCGAGCATAATCCGCCAGACGCTGATAGCGCGGGTCGTCAAGCTTAGCGGCCAGATCGGCCAGCGTAGATGCCAATGCAAAGGCATCGGCGTGGGCATAGCGCTGGCTGCGCCCGACCCACAATCCCCATTTCACCAGGAAGATCTGTTCGATATCTTCAGGCTCGTCAGACGCTTTGCCTTCATCGCTAAGTAACAGCTCACGGGCACGTAAAAAGCTTTCATGGGCAGTGGGTGAACCATGTCCTTCCAACGCAAAGGCGGCCTGACCTCTTACCGTCAGCAGGCTGATTTCGCGTTCGGCCTGATGCTCAACATGGCGCAGACTGGCCAGGCCAAAATCGGCCATGCGTAGCGCCGTTCGGTTGGCACTTACCTTGAGCGCCTCACGTGCGGCCAGCTCGAAGTAGCGTGCCCCTCTGGCATAATGGCCACTGCGCCGCAGATGGGTCGCAAAGTCGCCGGGATGACGGCTGATCCACATTGGGAAACGTTCTTCAATCAGGCTCACTACCTGCTGATGCAACCTGACCCGCACATCCCGAGGGCAGGAAAGATAGGCTGCTTCCTGAAGTAGTTGGTGGCTGAACTGGTATTCATATTCCTGGCTTTCGTGCTCCACCGGTTCAATAATTTCCAGCTGACGCATATGCGAAAGCGCCTGTTGCAAAGCTACCTGATCAAGCTCACAGCATTCAGCCAGGAAATCCAGCCGGAAACGCTTACCCAGCACTGCCGCTACGTGGGCCACATGGCGATCCTGTTCCAACTGATCAATCCGGCTGGCCAATAAGCCCAGCAGGCCCTTCGGCAGATCATCGAACTGCACCGTACGCCCCTCCCGACGATCCATATCCAGGCGCCGACAGATTTCCTGCATATACAGCGGCACACCGTCGCAGCGTTCAATGATCTGGGTACGCAAACGCGGGCTGAGATGAATGCGATAGCGCCGTGAGAGCTGCGAAAGCAGGCGCGACGACTGCAACTGATCCAAACGCCCGAGGGTGATCTGTTGATCCCAGTGAAGTTTGACTGGCAGGGTTTCACGCCCATGGTGGCTGGCGACCAGCATGAAAGCCGTGTTGATCGGCAAGCGCGCCTGCAGGCCGGAAAGCACCTTGAACGAAGGTTCATCCAGCCACTGCAGGTCATCCAGCATCAACACCAGAGTGCGCTCAGCGGCCTGATACTCAATTACGGCATGCAGCAGATTAACGACCAGCTCAAGCGCTTCACCATTATGAATCAGCTGCGAGACTTCCTGGACGTCGCGCACGCCCAGAGCCTCTTCAAGTAATTGCTGCTGGCTATCACTCAGGGTCTTCATGCCTAGACGTGCCTGCAGCTGCAAAAGCGTCTCAACATCAAGCGTTGCGTCCAGGTGCCAGGCGACCAGATGACGTGCGACGCCGTAAGGTTCCAGCACCGAAAGGCGCGTAGTGGGTTGCCAGCAGATGGCCGCATCCCGGCTGAGTTCAAGCTGGCGAAAGCCTACCATCAGGGCTGATTTACCCATCCCGGAAGGGCCGCGTACCAGCACGCTCTGACGCAGGCCGATGCCTGCCCGCGCCAGGGCATCCCGCAAGGTTCTAAGCGATGTTTCGCGCCCCACCAGGCTGGGTGGCATGGCATCTCGGCCACCTTCATTACGGCCCAATACCAGAGCACGCAGGCGAACCCGACCGTCACTTGCCACCAGGCGCGATACCAGGCGAGGCTGTAGATCCAGCGCGGGCGGCATGTGCTGGCTGGCTTCCTGGGAGATCACCAGCTCGCTACCTTCCGATGCGCTCATCAATTCAAGCGACGTCTGGGTTACCTGTCCTAACGGGTCCGCTAACTGACGCTCAGGCAAATAAACCACGCGCCCACTGTGCAGACCGGCGGCTAGTTCAAAGCGCGGTGGGTCACCTTCTCCGCTCCAGTGCCGCTGGCATTCCAACGGCAATGCCAGTCGGCAATGTTCATAAAGAGCAACCAGTTCCGCCAGTTGATGCGCAGGGCCGTGGGTACCAAAGCAGGCAAGGCCCAGGCCACCGGTTGCACCAGGCAGCCAGAAGCCGCCTAGATGATGACATTGACGCTCCAGCCAGCGCAGCAATTCAAGCTGTAACGACAGGCAGCTACGGGTAGCATCGCGATCCTGCCAGTCACCTTGCAGACGCAGGCGAATGGCCATGACAGACAGCTGACGCAGCTCGATCTCGTCTTCCCTGAGCGGCTTACTGTCAGCGGCAAGCACCCGGCTATAAGCGCCTTGGGGTGACAGACTGCGCGGGTCTTGCGGCGCATCTGACCAGAAACTGGCAAGCTGCAGAAAGCTGGGTTCCGGCTGTTGGCCAGACAGGGCCAGTAGCTGCAGGTAGCTATTGTAATGCTCATGCGCCGCTGCCATCTGATCCTTTTCCGCCAACTGCTTGACCAAGCGCTCATGAAAGGGGCCATAACCTGAAAAACGGCTGACCAAGGCCTCCAGCAGCTCATCAGGCACCCCAGCATGCCCCTCCAACACCTGCTCGGCAAAACGGATGACCCGCTGACGCCACTCATTACGTACCTGTACCAGCCAGCGCTGAAACTCACCGCAATTTGACAGTTGCAGCTCTTCAACCAGATCACCCTGGTAACAACTCATCACCGCTTCCAGGGTTTCAAGATCCTGCGGACCTTCCAGCAAACGCTGCAGTTCATGCAGGTCAACCCGCCAATGTGGGGGAAGTTGAAAGGCGATTGTCTGCCTGGAAACGGTCAACACCTTGTCGGCGTTTTCACCCAGCGATTGACGCAGACAATGCAAAGCATGGCGCAAATTGGTGCGCCCGGAGGATAGTCCCTGATCCGGCCATAGCAGTTCTGCCAGGGCAGCCCTGTTAATGGGCTGACGATGAAGCAGAAGATAAACCAGTAGCGCTTTTACCTTGTCGTAACTGAAATGGGTGATGACATCATCGCCCTGAGTTAGCGAGAAATGCCCCAAAAGCACCAGTTGATCAGTTTCACGAGCATCGAGCATGGTACATATCCTGGTGGGCAGCCAGCGGTTCAGCTTGGAACACCGCTGTGAAAACGGAACGCCGTATCGGGCGATGTAATAAGCGCCTGTTCGCACGCGACAAACAGGGCAATGCGATCATCAATGGGAGCCTGCGTCTGCTGACGCGCCAACAGAAGGTAGTCTTCGAAATGACGGCCTTCCGACTTTACCAGCGTACGATAAAATTTTGCCAGTTCTTCATCGAGATACGGTATTAGACGTGCAAAGCGCTCACAGCTGCGCGCCTCTATCAGGGCACCGATAATCAATAAATCAATCAGGCGCTCCGGGTCGCTGCTGCGCATGTGTTGACGTAGACCCTCAGCGTAACGGGATGCTGTCAGGTGATGGTAGCCAACGCCACGGCTCTCCATCAGCGTCACCACCTGCTCAAAATGCAGCAGCTCTTCACGGGCAAGCTGTGACATCTTGCTGAGTAAAAGCGGCTGATCCACGTAGCGGTAAAGCAGACTCATTGCCGTTGATGCTGCCTTCTTTTCACATTGTGCATGATCAACCAACAGAATATCCGGGTTGGCATACGCCCACTCCAGCCAGGCAGGCGGTGTCGGACAACCCAGGAAGTCCAGGAGACTTTCCGGGAGAAGATCATCAGCTTGCAAATGATGAGACGCTTTCTGTAATGCAGCAGGAGGATTCGACATAGCGTATTTGCTCAAGCCTTTTATAAAGATTGTACAATAATTAAGCGCTGTTACCTATAATCTCTCGGTAACAGGCGGGATTTTCCTTGGCATATGGTAACGCGCTACCCGTGGAATCACACCCTGCCTACGGCCTGAACAGCTGACAGAATACCTGTTGAAAAAAATGCCTGCTCCCAAAGTACTTGCTCCCAAAGTACTAGGGCGCTCCACCAGCATCACCTTAACATTGTCGACAGTTTACCGTAGAATCATCGGCATCCAACCAGACGCTGTTTGTCAAGCGTATAAGTGAAGCTGGCGAGACGCTCATTGCCACGCAATGCTCTGATCGACAGTTAACATAAAGTAAATGAGAGGGCCCCATCGTGCTTGAAGCTTACCGCCAACATGTCGAAGAACGCGCTGCAGAGGGCGTCCCACCCAAGCCGCTGAATGCAGAACAGGTTGCTGCACTCATTGAGCTTTTGAAAACCCCACCCGCCGGTGAAGAAGAGTTCATTCTTGAACTGATCACTGATCGCGTTCCTCCAGGTGTGGATGAAGCCGCCTACGTCAAGGCAGGTTTTCTGACCGCCATCGCCAAGGGTGAAGCAACATCTCCCCTGATAGACAAGATTCACGCTGTCAAGTTGCTTGGCACCATGCAGGGCGGCTACAACATCGTCTCCATGGTCGAGCTTCTGGACAACGAAGAGCTGGCAAAAGAAGTCGGCGAACAGCTCAAGCATACCCTTCTCATGTTTGATGCCTTCCACGATGTGGAAGAGCGCGCCAAGAACGGCAATGCAGTCGCCAAGGATGTCATCCAGTCCTGGGCCGAGGCTGAGTGGTTCCTGTCCAAGCCTGCGCTTGAAGAAAAAATCACCCTGACGGTCTTCAAGGTACCTGGTGAAACCAACACTGACGACCTTTCTCCGGCACCGGATGCCTGGTCGCGCCCGGATATTCCACTGCACGCTCGCGCCATGCTCAAAAACGAGCGTGACGGTATTGAGCCTCAGGAACAAGGCCAGGTTGGCCCGCTTCAGCAGATTGAAGGCGTCAAGGCCAAAGGCTTCCCAGTTGCCTACGTGGGTGACGTCGTGGGCACGGGTTCCTCGCGCAAATCAGCCACCAACTCGGTGCTGTGGTTCTTTGGTGATGACATTCCCAATGTGCCCAACAAGCGCGCGGGCGGCTTCTGTTTTGGCGGCAAGATTGCCCCCATCTTCTTCAACACCATGGAAGATTCCGGCGCCCTTCCGGTCGAAATGGATGTTTCCAAACTCAATATGGGTGACGTAATCGACGTCTACCCCTATGAAGGCAAGGTCTGCAAGCACGGTACTGATGAAGTGCTGACTACCTTTGAACTCAAGACCCAGCTGATTCTTGATGAAGTTCGCGCGGGTGGCCGTATCCCGCTGATCATCGGTCGCGGATTGACCGGCAAGGCGCGTGAATCCCTCGGCCTTGAAGCTTCTGACGTGTTCCGCCTGCCGGACCAGCCTGCTGATACTGGCAAAGGCTTTACCCTGGCTCAGAAGATGGTCGGCAAGGCGTGTGGCCTGGAAGGCGTTCGCCCCGGCATGTACTGCGAACCCAAGATGACCACTGTCGGCTCACAGGACACCACTGGCCCGATGACCCGTGACGAGCTTAAAGATCTGGCTTGCCTGGGCTTCCAGGCAGATCTGGTTATGCAGTCTTTCTGTCACACAGCCGCCTACCCGAAGCCGGTTGACGTCGATACTCACCACACCCTGCCCGACTTCATCATGAACCGTGGTGGCGTTTCCCTGCGTCCGGGTGACGGTATCATCCACAGCTGGCTGAACCGCATGCTGCTGCCTGATACCGTAGGTACCGGTGGTGATTCACACACCCGCTTCCCGCTGGGTATTTCCTTCCCAGCCGGTTCTGGCCTGGTGGCCTTTGCTGCAGCCACCGGCGTTATGCCGCTGGATATGCCGGAATCTGTCCTGGTTCGCTTCAAAGGCAAGCGTCAGCCGGGCGTTACCCTGCGTGACCTGGTGCATGCAATCCCGCTCTACGCCATCAAGCAAGGCCTCTTGACCGTTGAGAAATCCGGCAAGAAGAATGCCTTCTCGGGCCGCGTACTGGAAATTGAAGGCCTTGAAGACCTGACCGTTGAACAGGCGTTCGAACTTTCCGATGCCTCTGCAGAGCGCTCGGCGGCGGGTTGCACCATCACCCTGTCTGAAGAAAGCGTGACCGAGTACCTGAAATCCAACATCACCCTGCTTAAGTGGATGATGGCCAACGGTTACGGCGACGAACGCACCATCAGCCGTCGTATCGAAGGCATGCAGGAATGGCTGGCTAACCCGAGCCTGATGCGTGGCGACAAAGACGCCGAATACGCTGAAGTGATCGAGATTGATCTGGAAGAAATCAAGGAGCCGGTTCTCTGCGCGCCGAATGATCCGGACGATGCCCGCCTGCTTTCCGATGTTGCTGGCGAGAAGATTGATGAAGTCTTCATCGGCTCGTGCATGACTAACATTGGCCACTTCCGTGCGGCAGGCAAACTGCTTGAGAAACAGCCCGCTGGCAGCCTGAAGACACGTCTGTGGCTGGCACCGCCGACCAAGATGGATCAGCACCAGCTCACCGAGGAAGGCTACTACGGCATCTACGGCCGTGCTGGCGCACGCATGGAAATGCCGGGCTGCTCGCTGTGCATGGGTAACCAGGCGCGCGTTGCTTCCAAGAGTACGGTAGTTTCCACCTCGACCCGTAACTTCCCCAACCGTCTGGGTGATGGCGCCAATGTCTATCTGGCTTCAGCTGAACTTGCTGCTGTTGCCGCGGTGGAAGGTCGTCTGCCGTCGGTTGAAGAGTACCAGCGCTACATGAGCGAGTTTGATGCCATGGCCGGTGAGATCTACCGCTATATGAACTTCCACGAGATCGAGGAATATCAGAAGATTGCCTCGAACGTGATTCCGGTTGCACAAGAAGCCTGATCCACGCAACATAAGACATGCTACATCAGCAACGTTATCGCCGATGCTCGCAACATCGCAGGTGCAAGGCTTCACGATAGAGCTATTCACTTGAGTCGATGACCCAACGCCTCGCACTGGATCACCAGGCGGGGCGTTTTTTATTTGCCCCTGCACCCACTCTCTCATTTGACTGTTCAATACCTAAAAAGGAGTCTTGTCATGAATACCTCTTCTATCGTTACCCCGGATATCTGCGATGCCCACCCAGACGTGGCCGTTGTAGAGCCTATCTTCGCCAATTTTGGTGGCTGCGATGCCTTTGCAGGCCCAATCCGCACCGTCAAATGCTTTGAAGATAATTCCATGGTTAAACAGGCTGTCGCGGAACCAGGTGAAGGCGCAGTGCTGGTCGTCGATGCCGGAGGTTCTTACCGCTGCGCCATGCTCGGCGACATGCTGGCGGAACAGGCTGTTGCCAATGGCTGGGCAGGCATCGTGATGTACGGCTGCGTCAGGGATGTAGATGTGCTGGCAACTATGAACCTGGGCGTTCAGGCGCTGGGCAGTCATCCACGCAAGAGCGAGAAACGCGGTGAAGGTCAACGCGATATCAGCGTGCATATCGGTGGTGTAGAGATGGTGCCTGGCCAATGGTTGTATGCCGATAACAACGGCATTCTGGTTGCTGAACAGCAGCTTGAACTGCCTGAATAACCCGGATCTGCTTGCCAGCGCGAGTCATGAATGCCACGCTGGCATTTTTTATGCCGCAATTTTAGGGTGCCATGCAGCCACTTAACATCCTTGTTCATTTACTGCTTAAAACCTTGCGGGAGCACCTGCGTCCGCTAATTGCCTTTCACCTGTTTTTTACCTTACTGGCCTCCTTACTGCTCCTGCCTGGTGTGGCCTGGATCTTGCGGTGGATATTTGCCCAGCTTGATAACAGCGTGATTACCACGGATGCATTAATCGACCTGCTGTTCAGCCCCATCGGTTTACTGGTCGCCCTGCCGGTACTGGTAAGTGCTTTCATTGTGCTGTATTGGCAACAGGCTGGCATGTTGCAGGTTGCCATACGCCCACGCGCCAATCACTATCGGCTAGCCCTAATAGCCTTATGGCTCAGCACGCGCCGCTTGCCAGCCCTTATCGGGCTGGCGACTGTTCAGGTCGGCGCCCACCTGCTGCTGGTGGCACCTTTTATGCTCGCCATTACCTGGCTTTATGATAGCTGGCTGGGCGGTCTGGATATCTATTACCTTCAGGTGGTACGCCCACCGGTGCTGTGGTATTTCATTGCTTCGGCCTTGCCTATCGTCGGTATCTGGGCATGGCTGGCCAGCTGGCTTTACCTGCGCTGGGTGCTGGCACTGCCTCTGGTGTCCCTGGAAAGCATCCCCCCGCTGCAGGCACTCAAACAAAGCGTTAGCTTGACGCGTGGGTGGCAGCGCTCAATCGGTTTTGCGGTGTTAGCCGTTCTTGCGATCATCATTGTCCTGCCTATTCTGGTCACCTGGGTGTTTGATCACCTGTTCACACCATTATTGTGGTGGCTACCCGAGCATAACGCCCTACTGATTCCTGCCACCCTGGCCTACCTGACCGGCTATGTGCTGCTAACTCTGGGAATCACCTTTCTGGGCATTGCGGTTAATGCGCTGCTATCTGCCAACCTTTATAGCCAGTTAGCCCACCCTAGACCTCAGGTAGAACTGCCCCCTGCTTCTCACCCCGGGCGCTTGGCCTGGGCAGTTGAGCTTGGGGTGGTGGTATTTGCCGCTTTTCAGGCCTGGTGGATTCTGACCAGCTTCGAGTTAGACGATGACGTTGCAATTATTGCCCACCGTGGCAGCTCCATGGTGGCGCCTGAAAACACCCTTTCTGCTGTACGTCAGGCCCTGGTTGATGGTGCCAACAGTATAGAAATTGATGTCCAGCTATCCTCTGATCAGGAAGTTATGCTTTACCATGACCGCAGCTTACAGCGCCTGACAGGGGATCGGCGCAAACTGACGGAGTTGACCCGCGCTGAACTTGGCGAGTTTGACGTTGGCCGCTGGTTTGATGAGCGTTTTCAGGAGGAGCGTATTCCCGGCCTTGATGAGACACTCAAAGCTGTTCGGGGCAGTGCGAGCCTGATGATCGAACTTAAACCGCAGTTTGGTCAGGAGCGCCAGCTTGCCGATAGGGTTCTGCAGGTACTTGCTGCAGAAAACCAACAGCGGATGACCTGCTGGTCAGAAGCCCCTGATGGTGTACAGGCTTACGTTGACTGCGGCTTTCCTGATGTATTTGCTGAAATGCGCATTGCAGCAATGTCACCTTCACTATTGCGCTATATTGAAAGCGCCACCCCACAACTGCGCACCACCCTGCTGGCTCAGCTGATCATGCCAGGCACCCTTAACCGTCGAGGCTTTGATGCGCTCGGGTTACGCCATAACCGGATAACCCGCAACGAAATCCGCTTGGCCAGAGCTTACGGTTATGAGGTACATGCCTGGACGGTAAACAGCCAGGCACGCATGTCGACGCTTATTGATATGGGCGTTGATGGGATTATTACCGACTATCCGGCACAGCTTAACCAACTCCTGACCGACCGCCGCGAACTCAGCGACGGCGGCCTGATGCTGGTCAAACTGCGTAACTGGTTACGCGAATAAACGCTTATTCGCCCATGACAATGCCTTCGCGGCGCGGATCAGCGCCACCGAACAGGCTTCCATCCGGCTGGCGCATAATCGCCTGTAGCCCGCTGGTCAGATCCCGCTCACTGACATCGTGGCCCAGTGCTTCCAGAGCAGACAGCGTCTCTTGCGGATAGCCCTCGGCTTCCAGATAGACCGCACTCCCCAAGGTCACGGCATGAGGCAGATTCAGTGCTTCCTGGGCATCAAGCCCCCAGTCGCGCAGCGCCACCAGGGTTCGGGCGTTGTAGTGAATGATCGCCGCGCCACCCGGTGATCCCAGGCTCGCCAGCAAGTCACCGCTCTCACGATCGAACACCAGGGTCGGGCTCATACTGGAACGCGGTCTTTTATTCGCCTCAACCCGGTTAGCAACCGGCTGGCCATCCACTTCCGGCACAAAGGAAAAGTCTGTCAGCTGGTTATTCAGCAGATAGCCACCAGAAAGCCCTGTGCCACCATCAGCCAGAATCCGCGAGCCAAACGCCTGTTCAATCGAGGTGGTCATGGCCACCGCGTTGCCATCCTGATCAATGATACTGATATGGCTGGTGCCGTATTCTGGCTGCGCAGGTGCAGAGGCGAAACTTACCTGCATATCACCCGGTTTACCCGGCTGAGCAGCGCCGCTACCCATGCTGGCATCCGCCTCGATCAGGCTGGCCCGCTCTGCCAGATAATCACTGTTAAGCATAGTGTTCCAGTCACCGCCGGGGGCCTGAACAAAATCAGGGTCGGCGATATACAAACCGCGATCAGCAAATGCCAGCCGTGAGGCTTCCAGGAACTGATGCAGCCAACTGCTGGAAGGTAGTCCATCATCAAGCGGCGCCTCCAGCATAGGCTGATTATCCATCATACCGAGCATCTGCATGATGGTGAGATGACCTGAAGACGGCGGCGGAAACCCACACACCTCCCACTGCTGCCAGGGCGTACACAGCGCTTCCCGCTCTGGTGCCTCGTAGTCAGCCAGATCGTCCATGTGCATATTGCCCGGGCGCTGTGGATGCGCCGCCACGCGATTGACAATATCTTCGGCGACCGGCCCAGCATACAGCGCCTGGCTTCCCTTGGCCGCTATCTGGCGCAGAATGTCGGCCAGCGCTGGGTTACGCAGTGTTTCACCTACCGCGATGGGCTCGCCTGTATCAGTATAATAGAAAGCCCTGGCAAGCTCGTTGTCACGCAGGGTGGCATCATCAGCCAGACTGGTATGAAGGCGCTCGCTGACGGCGAAGCCTTCCTCGGCCAGCGTAATAGCCGGCGCAAACAGGCTTTCCCAGGGCAGCTGGCCATGCTGTGCATGCGCGTTTTCAAGCATCCTGACAAGCCCCGGCACCCCAACGGACAGGCCACTGTTAACCGCATCCGCAAAGCTCAGCGGTTCACCGTCTTCACCTATAAACAGGTTTTCATCAACGCCTGACGGCGCTTTCTCGCGGCCATCGAATGTCTGAACATGCTGGCCATCATAATGCATCAGAAAACCACCCCCGCCGATACCGCTGGACTGGGGTTCTACCAGAGTCAGCACCATCTGCACTGCCACCGCTGCATCAATGGCATTCCCTCCGGCTTTAATCACCTGATAACCGGCATCGGTTGCCAGCGGGTTAGCTGCCGCAACCGCAAAGTTCTGATTTTCCCAGCCAGGCTTTTCTGCTAAGCCTGTTTCCGTTTCCGGTGAGATAGCCGGTGTTTCATAGCTGAAACCACTGGCATACAGCGGCAGCAGCATAAAGCTCAACGGTAAGGCATATTTCCAATGGCGCATGAGACGTCCTCTTGATGAATGATCCTGACAAAGCACTGTTCTTACAACGTACTGTCTTTACAAAGTGCTGTCTTTACAAAGTACTATATTTATAAACTACTATACGCAATTAATAACGCCAGAACATTTAGCGAGATCCGTTGTTGCAGCCCCGTCATGAAAAAGTGCTCGCCAGTAAATACTAGCCAATAAAAAACCCGGCGGCAGCCGGGCTTTTTATTGTTAACAAAACGCTGTGGGGTCACTTAGTCGAGGGTTTCACCCGCCAACATGAACCAGGTTTCAAGTACCGCGTCCGGGTTCAGGGAGACTGAGTCTATTCCCTGCTCCATCAGCCACTTGGCCAGATCCGGATGATCTGATGGGCCTTGCCCGCAGATCCCCACATATTTGCCTTGCGCCTTGCAGGCCTGGATCGCCATAGCCAGCAGCCTTTTGACCGCCGCATTACGCTCATCAAACAGATGCGCGACGATACCCGAATCACGGTCAAGCCCCAGAGTCAGCTGCGTCAGGTCGTTGGAACCAATCGAGAAGCCGTCAAAGTGTTCAAGAAACTCATCCGCCAATAGCGCATTAGCAGGCAGCTCACACATCATGATGACCTTGAGGCCGTTCTCACCGCGCTTGAGGCCATTGGCAGCCATCAGTTCAACCACTTCACCGGCTTCCTCGGGTGTACGCACAAAGGGCACCATGATTTCGACGTTATCAAGCCCCATGACTTCGCGCACCCGTTTCAGCGCCCGGCATTCCAGCTCAAAACAGGGCCGGAAGGCGTCAGAAACGTAGCGGGAAGCACCGCGGAAACCCAGCATGGGGTTTTCTTCGCCCGGCTCATAAAGCTTGCCGCCAATCAGATTCTCATACTCGTTGGATTTAAAATCTGACAGCCGTACGATCACTCGCTGCGGATAAAACGCAGCTGCCAGGGTCGAGATTCCCTCTACCAGTTTATCCACGTAAAAACTGACCGGGTCATCGTAGCCCGCCGTTCTCAGGTCGATAATCTGCTGAAGGTCCGAAGGCAACGTCGCGTATTCGAGCAGCGCCTTGGGGTGAACGCCAATCATCCGGTTAATGATGAATTCCAGACGAGCCAGGCCAACGCCAGCATTAGGCAGGCTTGAGAAACTGAAAGCGCGATCCGGGTTACCAACGTTCATCATGATCTTGAAAGGAATATCGGGCATGGCATCAACGCTTGATACCTTATAGTCGAACTCCAGAAGCCCTTCATACACGTGGCCAGCATCCCCTTCCGCACAGGAAACCGTGACATCACTGCCTTCGTTAAGTAGCTGAGTGGCATCTCCACAGCCAACAACCGCTGGAATACCCAGCTCACGAGCAATAATGGCGGCATGGCAGGTGCGTCCGCCGCGATTGGTCACAATCGCCGACGCCCGCTTCATGATCGGCTCCCAGTCCGGGTCGGTCATGTCGGTGACCAGAATATCGCCGTCGTGAACCTTGTCCATATCATCAGGGCTCAACACAATTTTTACCGCCCCGCGGCCAATACGCTGACCAATCGCACGGCCAGTCACCAAGGTGCGGCCCTTTTCCTTCAGATGGAAGCGTTCCAGCTTGCCGCCTTCCTGTTGGGAAACCACTGTCTCCGGACGAGCCTGGACGATATACAGCTCACCGTCATCGCCATCCAGCGCCCACTCGATATCCATCGGGCGCTGGTAGTGTTTTTCAATCGTCACCGCCTGCTCGGCCAGCGCCATTACCTGGGCATCATCGAGACAGAAACGCCCCCGCTCCTTGAGCGGCACATCGACGGTCTCAACGGATTTACCCGCGCTGGCATCATCGGTGTAGACCATCTTGATCAGCTTGGAGCCCAGATTGCGACGCAGCACAGCCGGGCGACCAGCGGCCAGGGTCGGCTTGTGCACATAGAACTCATCCGGGTTAACCGCGCCTTGCACAACGGTTTCACCCAAGCCCCAGGAAGCGGTGACAAATACCGCATCGCGGTAGCCGGATTCCGTATCCAGAGTGAACATGACCCCGGCAGCACCGGTTTCCGAGCGCACCATTTTCTGAATACCGGCGGACAGCGCCACGTTTTCATGGGCGTAGCCGCGGTGTACCCGGTAGGAAATCGCCCTGTCGTTGAACAGTGACGCAAAGACTTCGTGTACGGCGCGCTTGATATTGTCGAAACCTTCGATATTAAGGAAAGTTTCCTGCTGACCGGCAAAGGAGGCATCCGGCAGATCTTCAGCGGTGGCTGAGCTGCGTACGGCTACTTTGAGGTTGGGATGCTGCTGTTGCAGCTGCTCGTAGGCGCCACGCAGCGCGGCTTCAAAGTTGGGCGGCAGAGGTGTATCAATCACCCATTGACGAATATTACGACCGGCTTCGGCAAGCGCCTTGACGTCGTCAACGTCAAGCCGATCCAATGTGGCATTGATACGTTCGTTAAGCTTTTCATGGGAGAGAAATTCCCGGTACGCCTGGGCAGTGGTGGCAAAGCCGCCTGGCACGGTCACGCCAGCGCCGGAAAGGTTCGAGATCATTTCACCCAGAGAGGCATTCTTACCACCCACCCGCTCTACGTCGTTCATACCCAAGTGATCAAACCACAGAATGTACTCTTCCACGCAACCCCCTCGCATTTAGCATCAGCACGGCCAGCGGGCCGCCCAAAATAGACGATGCTACCCTAGCATCACCCTTCTCTATTCGCCATTGGTCTAACATCGAAGGGGGTGGAGGATAATTACAACATCGGTGACATTCAGACGTTTCCTGTAGTGGCTACGCGAACCCCTACTATTGCCGCTGCGAGGTAAGCAGCTGCTGAGATTGTTTTATCGCTGCCAAGTCGTGACAATAGCGCAATTCACGCCATATTCCCGTATTGATAGAGCGACAAACTGATGACACGTACCGCTTTTTTTATTTCCGATGGCACCGGCATCACCGCTGAAAGCCTGGGGCGCAGCTTGCTGGCCCAGTTTGAAAATGTCGAAATCAAGATGCTGACCAAGCCATACATCGACACCCTGGCCAAGGCTCATACATTGGTTGAGATCATTGACGCCACGGCTGTCAATGATGGTGAGCAGCCCATCATTATCGATACCATCGTTGATCAGGACATTCGTGATGTCATTCGTAAAGCCACCGGCTTCAAGGTTGATATCTTCTCAACCTTCCTGAAACCTTTGGAGCAGGAACTGAACACTCATTCTTCCTACAGCGTAGGCAGAACCCATTCGATTGGCAGCGATGATGTGTATATGGACCGGATTCACTCGGTACATTTTGCCCTGGATAACGACGACGGTGCGCGTACTCATCAATACGACAAGGCTGATGTGATTCTGGTAGGCGTTTCACGCTGCGGTAAAACCCCCACTTCGCTGTATCTGGCGCTGCAGTTCGGTATTCGCGCCGCCAACTACCCGCTGACCGAAGATGACCACGATGAAGATGGCGTGCTCAAACTACCCAAGGCGCTGGCACCCCACCGGCACAAGCTGTTCGGGCTGACCATTGATGCGCGTCGCCTGGCGGCCATTCGCAATGAACGACGCCCCAACAGCCGCTATAGCTCCATGGATCAATGCATGCAGGAAGTTGAACAGGCAGAATCCTTGTATCGCAGCATGCATATTCCGTTTATCGACACGACACGCTTTTCCGTTGAGGAGATTTCCACCCGCATGATTGCTGAGACTGGCCTGTCACGGCGTTTCTCACCTCGATAATGTTATAGCTCAAAGACCTTTGGGTGCAAAGATCCCTGGGGCGTTACGCCAGTAGCCCTTGTAATCCATCCCGAAGCCGAATACAAAGCGGTCTGCGACTTCCAGGCCGCAGTAATCGGCTTTCAACCCAGGCGCTGCCTTACGGTCATGCTGCTTATCAACCAGCACCGCCGTACTGATACTCGCCGCCTGGGCTTCTTTGCAATATTCAAGAATAGCCGCCAGCGTTGCCCCTTCATCAAGAATATCGTCAATGATCACCACATGGCGCCCTGCCATCGGGACTTCAGGTGAAACACGCCAGAACAGATCCCCCCCGCGCAGTTCACTGCGGTAGCGGGTCGCGTGGATATAGTCGACTTCTAGCGGGAAACCCAGGCGGGTCAACAGGTGCCCGGTGGTGATCAGACCACCGTTCATCACGCAATAAAAAACCGGCAACTTGTCGCCGAGATCCCGGCTGATTTCTTCGGCCATGCGGTCGAGGGCGTGCTCTACCTGCTGCTGGGTAATCAGGCAGTCCGCATCATCCATCAGCTCGCGCATGGAGTCGCGCGAAGCCAGTGTTTCATTATCTAACTTGGCCATCATGTTTCCTCTGGCGTTTTTACAAATGGGCCCTGATTGCCTACAGGCCTTCTCGTGTGTCGTCGATTTTTTGATTTCTGGCTTACTTAGCTGAGCCAGCCAGCGCTTCCAGCTTGGCATGGGTGCGGCGCCAACGCCCCAAGGCGCTCAGTGATTCAAGCGTTGGCCGCGCACGGGCGTAGCGTAATTTCATGGGTCGTCTTGTGCCCTTCCCGATGCAGGCATCAAGCACTTCAAGTGCTGCACCGCGATCATTACATACTAATAGCATATCGCAGCCTGCCTGCAGGGCGGCGTTGGCGCGCTCTGCGGGTGAACCTGCGGCATGAGCGCCGGTCATGCTCAGGTCATCAGAAAAAATACAGCCTTTGAAGTTGAGCGATTCACGCAACATACCGAGCCAGGCCGGTGAGAACCCGGCAGGCCGATGATCAAAGGCAGGATAGATAACATGGGCGGGCATGACGCCATCCAGCATATTCGCCAGTTGGGCAAAGGGCACCAGATCATGCTGCTTGATAGCGCTCAAAGGGCGTTCGTCAACCGGGAGGGCAATATGCGAGTCTTCTGCCACGCTGCCATGACCGGGAAAATGCTTACCGACGGCCGCCATCCCGGCATCATGCAGGCCTTGAATCAGCGCTTGGCCAAGCTCGGCCACCTGCTGCGGTTGTTGGCCAAAACTACGATCGCCAATCACGCTTGAGGTGCCCCCATCAACGTCCAATACCGGAGCAAAGGTAATATCCAAGCCGCAGGCGGCCATTTCCATGCCCAGCAACCAGCCGGCATCCCGTGTCAGGGCTAGCCCTTCAGCCGCATCCTGCTGATAGCGCTGGCCAAGCAGGGCCATCGGCGGCAAGCGGGTGACGCCTTCCTTGATGCGCTGCACCCGGCCGCCCTCCTGATCCACCGCAACCAGAAGATCAGGGCGCACTTGGCGAATATCATCGCATAAGGTTCGCACCTGGGTGGCACTTTGAATGTTACGCGCAAACAGAATGACGCCACCCACGGCATCTTTCTGCAACAGCTGACGTTCATCAGACGTTAACGAGCTTCCTTCGAGGTCAAGCATGACCGGGCCAACTGAGTGCGTCATGACACAAGCATCCTGAAAAAACGGCAATTCTAGTGGATCATTCCCTGCATGCAACTTATCTGGCAATAAAGGCGTTGTTGGTCAGCTCTGAGTATCACCCAATTCGGCACCCTTAGAGATGTATCCAGACGGGCGTTCCGGGTACCGCGAAAGCAAATACCTCCAGCAAGGCCTGGCATTCAAGCCGGATGCAACCATGCGACAGCGGCTGTCCCATCGGCTCAGTAGGCGGCGTACCGTGGATATAGATGAAGCGACGCTGTGAATCCACCTTGCCGCCCCGATTAAAACCACTTTCCAGGCCACACAGCCACAGGATGCGCGTCAGAATCCAGTCTCTTGCAGGATACTGCTCACTTAAGGCCGCTGAATAGATTTCCCCTGTCCAGCGGCGGCCGCGAAACACCGCATCAGGTGGCGCCTCGCTGCCAATGGCAGCCCGCACATAGTGCCAACCCAAAGGGGTCTGGCCACTGCCATCCTGCTGGCCGGTGCCCGCCTTGCCAGTGGAGACCGGCAAGCAAAGCCCACTTGTTTGCCCCTGCCACAGGGTTAATGCCTGGCGTGTAATATCGACGTCAATCCACTTACCCGCTTCAGGGGGAAGCTCAATCAGCGAGGGAGTGCGCATTGTTGTGTTCCTTGCTCTCGAGCGCCTTGTGTTCTGACTCAACGGAGGCGGGCAACGGTGCATTCATGGCCGCCACCACCACAGGGCGCAGGCGGCGTACCAGATCGCGCACGGAAACATGCTCCTGATAGTCTTTCTGAGCGATATCTCTCAGCGCATCCAGGCCGGAAAGGGTAAAAATCACCGTTCCCAGCATGAAATGCAGCCGCCAGAAACGCTCAGCATCCGGCAGTTCAGGGGTGGCCTGGCGCACAAGTTCGGTAAAGCGGGTGAACACATCGCCATATTGCTCCTGAATAAACCGCCGCAGGTGGCCCTGCGCCTGGCTGTAGGCCAACCCCAGAAGGCGCATGAACACCTTCAGGCTGTTGCGCTCGGCAGGCACCGACAGAACCGTCTCCGCCATGGTTTCCAGCAGCACTTCAAGCGGAATGACGCGCCCCTGATAGCGCTCTTCCAGCGCATCCAAAGCGCTATGAAAACGCTCACTGAAGGGGTCCAGATAGCGTGAAAACACTGACTGGATCAGCGCCTTCTTGGAGCCGAAATGGTAGTTGACCGCGGCCAAGTTGACCTTGGCCTTGCTGGTAATGTTGCGCAGCGATGTTTCAGCAAAGCCGCGCTCAGCAAAAAGGACTTCAGCAGTGTCGAGGATGCGTGTCACTGTGTCGAGCTGGGCCATGAAGTTGCTCCAGAAAACAGATGTTTAAAACATGAACAGATATTACGGCATGGCTTGCAGACGCTCAACGCCTGTTGAATTAAAACTGACCCTGAAACCTTCAAACACTTATCGCCTGCGGTTGAAAACCTCGGCTCTCTCACGCAAGCCTCTGGTATGACTACACAAAATTTAATACTCATCCTATACTGGACAGAGGCACATACTGTATACTTAATCACATAGTTTATTACGCTAATTTTTGGATTCATCTGCAGAATCAACATATCAATAAGTAATGACAGGTTCTTACTTATTAATTACCGACACCATCAGGTGGGAGAGCTCCATGTCTCGTCCTTTGACTGCGCGCCAACAAAACGTTTATGACTTTATTGTCAAAACCATGGGTGAATTTGGTTACCCACCCACTCGCGCCGAGATTGCCAAGGCACTTGGCTTTCGCTCCCCGAATGCGGCGGAGGAACATCTCAGGGCACTAGAACGCAAGAAAGTGATTCGCATTATCCGCAATACCTCGCGGGGTATACGCCTACCGGCTCAGGAAAGCGCTGAAACCACGCCTTCAACTCCTGAAAGCCAGCCTCTGGAAAGCGCACCTGTCAGCACTGGCAACAGCGGCTTGCCAATTATCGGTGAGGTTGCTGCAGGCAGCCCGATACTGGCCACTGAGCATATTGATCGTTACTGCCCGTTGCCGGCTGAATACTTCACACCCAAAGCAGATTACCTGCTGCGGGTGCGCGGCCTGTCGATGAAGGACGTTGGTATTCTCGAAGGTGACCTACTGGCAGTCCATCGTACCGAGCACGTTCGCGACGGCCAGATCGTGGTTGCCCGGCTGGATGATGAAGTAACGGTCAAGCGTTTTAAACGCGATGGCCATCTGGTTCAGCTGCTGGCTGAAAATGAGGATTTCCTGCCAATCAACGTTGATCTGCGCTCTCAGTCGCTGGAAATTGAAGGCGTGGGGGTTGGCGTTATTCGAGGTGGCAGCGGACAAGCGTTGGGTTAAGCGGCCTGCCCGCTGTAGGTGTCATGCCTACTGCATATCAATGTAGCGGTGGTCATTAAATGTGGCCACCCACTGCGGATGGTAGACCAGCAGGACACTTAGCAACATGCCAGTAATAAAGGCTTCTGAAGGCATCAGAAGTGGAAGAAAACGCGCATATTCCTGGGCAAGATACACCGCCTCAGGGTCTGTACCGGCCAGGACAATCAGCCCTACCGCCGTCAACCCGCCGGCCAGCGTTGCCAGGGCAGTGCCAAAAAAACCGCAGGCAAACAGAAAGACCATCAGGTTATCGGGCATCTTGCGGTCGACAAATCGCCAGATAAGGCCTGTCGTCAAGGCAGGCACTATCCCGGTCACCAGGACATTCGCCCCCAGCAACGGCCACTCGTTACGCCCAATCAATACCATGGCAATGTTGATCATGACATTGCTCAATAACGCCAGCGGCGCTTTGAACACCAGCGTCATCAATACGGTAAATACCAGGTGCAGGGTTAACCAATCCACCGCCTGAGCACGTAGTTGCCACATCAGCACAACGGCCAGCGTCGCCGCCAACCAACGATGCTGTAGGGCAGTATCGTCCAGCAGCGCCTGCCAGGGCTTCAGCATTATCACCCAGGCCAACATTGCGGTAGAAAGCAACCCGGAAAGCAGTAAAGCCCAAGGCGCCAGGACACTTTCGGCAAAAGACATAAAAACCAACCTCAAGGGGTCAAAAGCGGGATTTCCTAACGAATACTTTCCAGACCCTAGTTGAAGACAACCGTCTTATTGCCATGAATGATGACCCTGTCTTCAAGGTGCCAGCGCACGCCACGTGCAAGCACTGACTTTTCAACGTCGCGCCCAAAACGCACTAGATCCTTTGGCGTATGGCAATGCGTAACCCGATGGATATCCTGCTCAATAATGGGGCCTGCATCGAGTTCTTCCGTCACATAGTGACAGGTTGCCCCTATCAGTTTAACGCCCCTTTGGTAGGCCTGGTGATAAGGTTTGGCGCCCGCAAAGGAAGGCAGAAAACTATGATGGATGTTGATCACCCGCCCGCTTAAACGTTGGCATAATGCCGGCGGCAGTATCTGCATGTAACGCGCGAGGATAACACAGTCCGCCTGAAGCGCTTCTATCTGTGCTTCAACGGCATCGAAGGCCGGCTGTTTATCGTCAGGGTTCACCGGAATATGCTGATAGGGAATACCGTACCACTCGGTCAGCGAGCGCATGTCATCATGGTTGGAAAGCACCCCAACGATATCACAGGCAAGCTCTCCTCCCTGCCAGCGATACAGCAGATCCACCAGACAGTGCGACTCCTTGGACACCATGATCACGACCTTGGGCCGCTGCGCCGTATCGGTTACCGCCCAATCCATCTGAAAATCATCAGCCACTGGGCGAAACGCTTCACTGAAAACATCAGGGCCCATCGCCAGGGAATCAGCCAGAATTTCATAGCGCATGAAAAAGCGCCCGGTTTCCAGGTCTGAATGCTGGCTCGCTTCGGTAATTGAGCCACCTTGCTGGGCAATGAAATTGGCCACTCGCGCCACAATTCCCACCTGATCCGGGCAGGAAACCACCAAACGATAATATCGGGACATAAATAAGACTCTGTGATAGCACTGACCTGAAGCTGGCGACAAGCCTGCATGAATTTCGCCATCCTGGGCTGCTTGCCTCTGCAGAGTGGCAAACAGGGGGATATAGTGTACCGGATGTGCGCACGCTGATCACGGTTGCAAATCGATCCACAGCGCTGCAGTGATTGTGGCAGCCCCCCTCAATCCCGTATAGTAAAGGCCTTACTTTCAAGGCTTTTCACCCACGATGCATCCACCCCGCGTACATATTCGTCCCCGTCGTCGCCCCCCGCTGCAGCTACTGCCGCTTGGAGGGTGCGGTGAAGTGGGAATGAACTTCACCCTGTACGGCTATGAAGACCATTGGGTAGCGGTTGATTGTGGCATGATGATCCGTCAGGACATGCCTGGCACTCCCCTGCAAGTTCCCAACCTGGACACCCTGACGTCGCTTGATATCACCCCTGCGGCGCTGTTTATCACCCATGGCCATGAAGATCATATCGGCGCTGTTGTCTGGTTGTGGCCTAATTGGCAGTGCCCGATCTACGCCACGCCGCTGGCCGCAGGCCTATTGCGTCTCAAGTTTGCCGAACATGGCCTAAGCCCGGATAAAATCAGCGTTGTCGACCCTGGCGAGGCTCTTTCATCCGGACCTTTCACCGTTCGCCACCTGCCGCTGCCGCATTCCATTCCGGAAAGCTGCGCGCTGATGATGCTGGTGGGTGATTATCGCGTTCTGCATACCGGTGATTGGAAGCTGGATGCCCAACCCCTGGTGGGCAAGCCGGCTGACGCCAGCCAGTTCCGCGCCCTGGCACCGCTTGATCTTGTGGTGGGTGACTCAACCAACGCGCCCATGCCCGGTCATTCCGGTAGTGAAGGCGATGTCGCCAAGGCGCTGGCCAGTACCATTGCCAGCTGCAAGGGTCGCGTGGTGATATCCTGCTTTGCCAGCAATGTGGCGCGGATCGTGGCGATTGCACGGGCAGCCCAGCAGTGCGGGCGCAGAATCAGCCTGATGGGGCGTTCCATGGAGCGCATGGTGACGGTGGCCAGAGGGCTTGGTTACCTTGACGAGCTGCCGCCGCTGGTACCCGCCCACGATCTGGGCTACCTGCCCGCTGATGAAGTCATTATTATTGCCACCGGCAGCCAGGGTGAACCACGCGCAGCGCTACAGCGCCTGGCCCAGCGTCGTCACCCCTTTGTTGACCTGGAACCGGGCGACAACATCATCTTTTCAGCCAAGGCGATTCCCGGCAACGAGCGCCCTATTGAACGCTTGAAAAAACGCTTCACCCAGATGGGAATTACCCTGTTTGACGAGTTCAACCATCCGGAACTCCACGCCACAGGCCACCCGGCCCAGGAAGAGCTGAAAACCCTTTACCGCTGGGTAAAACCGCGCCATCTGCTGCCCGTGCATGGCGAGGCGCGCCATCAGCAGGCGCATCAGGAGCTGGCCGAATCGCTCAATATTGCAGCGCCGGTGGCACCGCTTAACGGCGACCTGATCCATTTTGATTCTCGCGGGCTGCGCCATCAGGCGCGCTACCCTCAGCCGCCCTGCATTGTCAGCCAGAACAGCGTCGTGCCGCACCCTGGCCTGGAAGCATCCACTCAGCATAAACGCCGTGGCAGCCTGTATCTGGCCCTGCCGGTTACCGCTAGTGATATTGGTTGGTGGCGTATTGGTCGACTAATGCTGGATAACGCCGGAGCAGGCGCACTGGATGAAGACAGTTTCAGCGACTGGCTGGACGAGCAGTTGAGCGAGATTCATGCCGATACCCTGGCAGAATTACGCTTGGCGTTGCAGCCGCGCCTGATCAGCTGGCTGGCAGAGCATATGCAGCATCTGCCAGAGGTTCACCTGCAGATCATGGCGGCCGAAATGCCCGAATGGAGCACGCCGGACCAGGAAGGCTGAGAAACGTTATCCAACACCCTTACCAGCGGGTTGCATCCTGCTGGTCTGATGCACGCTCCTTCACCCAGTAATCGCCCTCTCGGGCGTGTTCCTTTTTCCAGAAAGGTGCCCGGGTCTTCAGAAAGTCCATGATGAAGTCACAGGCCTCAAAGGCATCGCGCCTGTGTGCGCTGGCAACCGACACCCGTACGATAGGGTCGCCAGGCGCCATGTAGCCAACTCGATGAATGATCCGGATTCCCTGTAGTGACCAGCGCTGCCACGCCTGCTGGCCAATATCCTCAAGGGTGCGCTCTGTCATGCCCGGATAATGCTCAAGCGTCAGCCCTGTCACCTCAGGGGATTCGTTGAAATCACGCACCAGGCCTGTAAAGCTGACCACAGCCCCGACATCGCTGCGATTTTCCAGAAGATCATCATAGCCATAAGCCATATCAAAGGCTTGCGTCTGAATACACACTGCAATATTCATGATTAGCCGCCGGTTACAGGAGGAAAAAAGGCCACTTCATCGTTATCCGTCAGGCGAGCACTGTCATTGACCATCACCTGATTGACGGCACATAAGGTGCGTTGATCACGCAGGACATCAAAGTTGTCTTCCCTGGCGGCAAGCAGTGCTTTCAAACCAGCAACATCCTTGGTTTCCAGCGCATCCAGGGCAATGCTCAGGTCGCTATGCCCCAGGCGCTCGCGCAGTTCAGCCAGAAATTTAACGCGTACGCACTCGCCCACACAGCGCTCGCCCAGATGTACTTCGCCCGACGCGCTTTCGCCGGTCACAATCGGTGGAACCTCCAGATCACCAGACCCACGCTGGTAATCACCGCTTTTGCCACCCACCTTGCTATCCAGTTGAACGCCTTCAATGCGCATCGACTTGTCCACCGCCTTACACATATCGTAGAGCGTCAGGCAGGCCACGGATACGGCTGTCAGCGCTTCCATTTCGACACCGGTCTGCCCAGTCAGGCGGCACATGGCCGATACATGCACACAGCTGTTTTGCGTATCAAGTTCAAAATCCACCGTTACCTTGGAAAGCGCTAACGCATGGCAGAGTGGGATCAGTTCATGGGTGCGCTTGGCCGCCTGAATACCGGCAATCCGCGCGGTGGCGATAACATCACCCTTGGGCAGCGCCCCGTCGGTCAGCAACTGCAGCGTTTGCGGCTGCATCATGATGCGTCCGGAAGCCACTGCCTCGCGGCGGGTTGGCTGCTTTGCGCCCACATCCACCATATGTGCCTCGCCGTTAGCATTTAGGTGCGTCAGTTGCATATCAAATCACCCCAGAGTCAATCAAGACCGTTAATAAAGACCGCTTAATCCAACTAGTTGATGTTTCCGCTTTCAGCGCTGCATCCAACCATGAATCCATTCAGCAATACTGGGCGCATCATCAATATCAAGACGCGCCACTGCCTCTGCCAGCGGCCGGGCATCTGAATGCTTGAGAGCCGCTGCACAAACCCATGGGTCATCCAGAATACCTGGATCGCCCACTTCCTGACGATAAACCACCAGCTTGGGTAGCGGCCAGGCCTTGAACCCCTCGACAATCACCAGATCAGGAGTATGCGGTGCCATCAAGCTCAGCAGGTGATTCAGATCCGGCTCTTGCTGCCCCGGCGTTTCCTGCATCAGCGCGTACCGCTGATGGGACGCCACCAGCATCGGTGACGCGCCCGCCTTACGCAATTGGTAGCTGTCCTTGCCGGGCTTATCCACTTCAAAGGTATGATGCGCATGCTTGATCACACCCACCGTCAGGCCGCGTTCACGTAGCGCTGGCAGTAAGGCCTCCAGCAGCGTCGTTTTGCCGGTACCGCTCCAGGCCGCTACGCCTAGAACAGGAAATCCGGTAGCCACCAGGGGGGCAATCTCTGAGGTGCTCATAACGATCCTTTTTCAAACCAATGGCAAGCTTTATTCATCTTCCTGGGCACGCGGCAAGACCAGATTCAGCACGATCCCTACAATCGCCGCCAAGCTAACGCCCTGCAAGGTGAATTGACCGCCCCCAAACTGCATGCCACCAATCCCGAAGACCAGAATCAATGACACTACCACCAGGTTACGAGGCGCCGTCAACGATTGCCCTGCCCTGACCAGGGTGTTCATCCCCACCACGGCAATGGAGCCAAACAGCAGTGTCATGATACCGCCCATCACAGGCGCGGGGATGGTCTGCAGCAAGGCCCCCAGCTTACCAATAAAGGCCAGCAGAATGGCGATGATAGCGGCAATGATCATATACATCGGATTGAATGCGCGGGTCAGGGTTACCGCACCCGTCACTTCTGAATAGGTGGTGTTAGGCGGGCCACCAAACAGGGCAGCCACTGTGGTTGCCAGGCCATCCCCTAACAGGGTGCGATGCAAACCGGGGGTTTCCAGATAGTTTTTACGCGTTACCGAGCCAATCGCGACCATATCACCAATATGTTCAACGGCAGGGGCAATGGCTACCGGGATCATGAACAGAATGGCAGCCCAATGAAAGCTTGGCGCGGTAAAATTGGGCAGAGATAGCCAACTTGACGAGGTCACCGGCGAAAAGTCCACGACCCCCATGATCAGCGCCAGCACATAACCACTGATAATACCGCCCATGATCGGCACCAGGCGGAGTAGCCCGCGGCCAAATACCGCCAGAATCAGGGTAATCAAAAGGCTAGTCATGGAAAGGAAAATGGCCGCACCATAATCAATATTATCGCTGTTTTCACCGGTTGCCATACTGACCGCTACCGGCGCCAGGGCCAGGCCGATCACCATGATCACAGGCCCCACGACGACCGGTGGCAGCAAACGATGCAGCCAGGCGGTTCCCTTAAGACGAACAACCTGGGAAATCACCACATAGACCAGCCCCGCTGCCATCAAGCCACCCAGGGTGGCCGAGACGCCAAAGCTGGCAATCGAGCCCTGAATAGGGGCGATAAAGGCAAACGAAGACGCCAGAAAGACCGGCACACTCTGACGGGTGACCGCATGGAACACCAGGGTGCCCGCACCTGCGGTAAACAAGGCAACACTTGGGTCAAGCCCCGTCAGCAGCGGTACCAGTACTAAAGCACCAAAGGCCACAAACAGCATCTGTGCGCCCGTCAGTATTAGCTTAGGCCATGAATCGGATTGTGCGGTTGTGGTGGTATCACTCACAAGCTGCCTCCATTGAATGGATTGATATTTGACGGCCCTAAACCGCTAGCGGTCTCACGACAGTCACTCAAAAAAATGCCCCCAACGCCTATAGCGCAAGGGGCAGGAGATCAAGGGTTGTTCAACGCGTGCCGAAGATCTTGTCACCGGCATCCCCTAGACCAGGGACGATATAGCCGTTTTCATCCAGCCGTTCATCCACCGAGGCGGTGTAGATCTCGATATCTGGGTAGGCCTCTTGAACACGCGCAATCCCTTCCGGTGCCGCCACCAGGACAATCACCTTCATCTGCTCGCAGCCGCGCTCACGCAGCATATCAAGGGTGGCCACCATGGAGCCTCCGGTGGCCAGCATGGGGTCGATCACAATGGCCATACGCTCTTCGATATCGTTGGCGAACTTGGCAAAGTAAGGCACAGGCTGAAGCGTTTCTTCATCGCGATAGAGGCCAACCACGCTCACCCTGGCACTGGGAATCAGGTCAGTAACGCCTTCCAGCATTCCCAGGCCAGCACGCAGAATAGGCACAACCGTGACTTTCTTGCCTTTCAGGCGGCGCGTCATGATCGCTTGGCCATTCCAGCCCTGAATTTCGTGGTCTTCAAGCTCCAGCCCCTGAGTTGCTTCATAGGTCAGTAGCTTGGCCACTTCACCCGCCAGTTCCCGAAAGCTTTTGGTGCTGAGATCCATCTCGCGCATAAGGCCCAGCTTATGCTGTACCAGTGGGTGATTTATGGCATGTACGCTCATGGAACTTCCTCGCGGCGGTTAGACGGAATAACGACGTTCGTCGACTCGACAAACGCGTAAAATTGCGCCGTATTCTACTCTCAACGAACGCCCAGGTTAAGGGGTAGCCGGCAATTGCCAGTCAATCGGTTCCCGCCCCTGAGCGACCAGAAAGGCATTGGCCTGGGAAAAATGCCGAGTACCGAAAAAACCACGATGCGCTGACAGCGGCGAAGGGTGTGGGGCTTCGAGAATCAGATGACGCTGCTGGTCAATCAGCGCCTTTTTCTGACGCGCATGACTACCCCACAGCATGAAAACACAAGGCGGCGCCTGCTGGCTGACAACTTCAATCGCCCGGTCAGTGAATGCCTCCCAACCTTTGCCACGATGAGAGGCCGCATTGCCCTGCTCAACGGTCAAGGCCGTATTAAGTAACAGCACGCCCTGGCGGGCCCAACTCTCCAGGCAACCATGGCGCACCGGCTGAAAACCAATATCACTGGCCAGTTCCTTGTAGATATTGGCAAGCGAAGGCGGCACTGGCACGCCAGGCTGAACAGAAAAGCACAGCCCATGGGCCTGATTTGGCCCGTGGTAAGGGTCCTGCCCCAGTATCACTACCTTGACATTGCTTAGTGGCGTCAGTTCGAAGGCACGAAACCAATCAGATGAATGCGGGTAAATCACCTTTCTGGCAGCTTTTTCAGCGGCCAGAAACTGCTTGAGTGAGTGCATATAATCAGCCTGGAATTCGGCGTCCAATGCTTCTGCCCACTCACCCGATAATGGATTTGCCATACCTGCCCTCGTTCATACCCTTCAAGTAGCAGCCGCTTGCAGCTGCGCCCACGCTGGTTGAATCCGCTTACTTCTTGACCTGATCCACCAGCGGCTCAACGTAGGCCACACCCATATCCCAGGGGAACTGGATCCAGCACTGCTGGCCCACTTCGGTCAGATACTGGTCCACCAGGGGTTTGCCTTCCGGTTTGGCATAGATCGTCACAAAATGCGCCTTGGGCAGCATTTCCCTGACGGCTCGGGCGGTTTTGCCGGTATCCACCAGGTCATCCACCAAAAGCCAGCCATCACCGTCATGGTCAACGCCTTTCAGCACATCAAGCTGGCTCTGCTCCATATGATCGTAGCTTTTGATACATACCGTATCGATCAGTCGCACATTCAACTCACGGGCAATCAGCGCCGCCGGAATCAGCCCGCCTCGGGTAATGGCGATAATCCCTTTGAAATCCCGCGCCACCAGCTGATGGCAGAGCTCACGCACATCGCGGTGTAGCTGATCCCAGGAGACCGTAAAATGCTGACGATAACGATGACTACTCATAAAAGGTGTTACTCGCTTTCATTAAAGGAACATACCGCGAACACACCAAAACCGGCATCGCGAATTTTCTGGGAACCGCCCAGTTCAGGCAGATCGATAATCGTTGCCGTTTCGACCACCTGCCCACCGCAGCGCTGAATCAGGTTGGCAGCAGCCAGCATGGTGCCGCCTGTGGCAATCAGATCATCCATGAGCAGAATGCGGTCGTCCTTATAAAAGGCATCCGCATGCAGTTCCACTTCAGAATGGCCGTACTCCAGCGTATAGGTTTCACTGACTGTCTTGAAAGGCAACTTGCCCTTCTTGCGCACAGGCACAAAGCTGCAGCCCAACTCGTAGGCCAGCGGCGCGCCGATAATAAAGCCGCGTGCATCAATGGACGCAATCGCATCAAGGTTCATTTCCTGATAGCGGTGAACAAAGCTATCAATCAACTTGCGAAATGCCGCGCTGTTCTGCAACAACGGCGTAATATCGCGGAAATTAACCCCGGGCTCGGGCCAGTCAGGAACCGTGCGGATAACGGACTTGATATAATCGCCGTAGATGCTCATTGCGTCTCTCATTGTTTCATCAAAGATGGAGGATTAATCCAGGAACAGGAACTTGGCTACAAACAGCAGCGCCAGCACAATAACTGCCGGATTCAGGTCTTTAAAACGGCCTGATAGGGTCTTGATCGCCACAAAGCTGATAAAACCCAGCGCAATGCCTTCTGCAATCGAAAAAGTCAGCGGCATCGCCAGTGCGGCAATCAGCACAGGTGCAGCCTCGGTCGGGTCATCCCAGTCGGCATGTGCCAGACTACCGGCCATCAATACCGCTACATACAGCAGTGCGCCTGCAGTGGCATAGGCTGGAATAGAGCCCGCCAGTGGGGCAAAAAACAGGCTGACCAGAAACAGAATCGCGACCACGACCGCGGTAAGACCAGTACGTCCGCCTGAGGCAATCCCGGCGGTGGATTCTATATAGCTGGTGGTGGTCGAGGTACCCAGAGCGGCACCGGCCATGGAGGCGGTGCTGTCGGCCATCATGGCGCGCCCGATGCGCGGCAGCTTGCCATTTTCGTCAAGGAGTTTACCGCGCTGTGCCACACCTACCAGCGTGCCAGAGGTATCAAACAGGTCAACAAACAGGAAGGCAAAAATGACGCTGAGCATGGCTACATCCAGAGCGCCCATGATATCCATCTGCATCAGGGTTGGCGCAATGGAAGGCGGCATGGACATCAGGCCACCGTATTCATTGTGGCCCAGCAGGATGGCGACCACTGTTACGCCCAGAATGCCGATCATTACCGCGCCGGTCACCTTCAGATAGGCCAGGGCAGTAATCACAAAAAAGCCGACCAGGGCATAAATGGCGGCCGGCTCACTCAAGTCGCCCAGCGCTACATAGGTGGCTGGGTTAGACACAACGATACCGGCATTTTTCAGCGCAATCATGGCCAGGAAGAGGCCAATACCCGCCGCAATACCCAGGCGTAAAGAAAGCGGAATCGAATTGATGATCCACTCACGCACCTTGAAGATACTCAGCAGGAAAAAGCAGAAACCGGAAAGGAAGACCGCACCCAACGCTACTTCCCAGGTGTAGCCCATTCCGAGCACAACACCGTAGGTAAAGAAAGCATTCAGGCCCATACCGGGCGCCTGGGCAATCGGGTAGTTGGCCCAGATGCCCATCACCAGACAGCCAATGGCCGCTGCCAGGCAGGTGGCTACGAAGACCGCTCCGTAATCCATCCCAGCTTCAGACAGGATACTGGGGTTAACGAAAATAATGTAGGCCATGGTCAGGAAGGTGGTAACTCCTGCAATAACCTCTGTTTTTATATTCGTCTTATGTTCTGTCAGCTTGAAGTGCTTATCCAGAAAGTTCATGAGTATGGTTACCCTTGGTGCAAACGCAGCGGCGTCAGAGTGCAAGAAAAGCCGCACATATTACCGAAAGGCCAGCATTCATGCGAGCCTTAAGGCAATGAGCAGCCAACATGAAACCGCAGCACAAGGCGGCGGCGTCCAAACAGACTTAGCCTGCAATATCGAGGCCACGTGTACTCAACATACGTTCAACGGTTTCAACGATGACCTGGGTTTGCGGGTCAATCTCGATATTGACGTTATCCCCCAACTGGCGGTCACCCAGACTTGTACGTGCCAGCGTTTCCGGAATCAGATTCACGCAAAACGCCAACGACTGGCTCTCCTTGTCATGCCTCACTTCTCCCACTGTCAAACTGATGCCATCAACGCCGATGTAGCCTTTTTCAAACACAAAGCGGCCGATTTCTGCTGGCAGGTTAAACCACAGGCGCCGATTATTGGGCGCTTCTTCAATCGCGCTCAGGGTTGCCATGCAAATAACATGGCCCGACATAGAGTGACCGCCGATTTCATCCCCAAAGCGCGCAGCGCGCTCGATATTGACACGCGACCCTTCACTGACTGCACCAAGATTGGTCAAGCGCAGGGTTTCGCGCATCAGATCAAAGCTTACACGGTCATCGTCAATGGCGGTGACCGTCAAGCAAACACCATTATGGGCAACAGAAGCGCCGGTGGTCAGCCCTTCGCGCATTTCAGCCGGCATCTTTATAACGTGTGTCCTGAATTGTTCCAGCTCTTTGACGGCCACAACTTCAGCTGTGCCCTGAACGATACCGGTAAACATAAAGACCTCTATTAAAGTACGGTCGGATAAATATCCACAATGAAAGGAAGGCGTCATGATAACGCCTCTATTGTGCCATTTTTAACTATCAGGCACCCGAAAGATGTACGCTGTATAATGTCAGCACAACCATTATCAACACCCTTTTCCTTGATATGACGACTCAGACAGTGGCTTCCGAGCAGATCATTGAGCCCGCTTGAAACACCCCACTCCAGCCTTTTCAACAGAAAATCACCTGCAATAGAAACATTAAACCAAAAATTAATATCAAATAAGCAATACAGTATAAAAAATCCCACCATGGCGTTTGACAACCTATCAGCTTCATCTTAGACTTTTTGCCTAATCGAAATGACGCCGATTTGTACCCAGATTGCGGGCGTCCATCGTGAGATATCACGGTGAAGTGCAGCTAAAAGGGTGTGTCCAGCGTTGATGGCCACCCGTCAGGGTGGTCTTTTTTTGCCCCCACCCTACGCTTGCCGCCCCCCGCATGTTTCCATATCGGCTTACTGAATCTGGCCCGCAGCTTTCACTTGCGGCCAACCTCAAGGTAACGCCATGATCGAGCTCAACAACGTCAGTAAAACCTACACCAATGGCAGCCAGGTCGTTCACGCTCTGAAAAACGCTAACCTGCATATCCCCAAGGGTGCCATTCACGGGGTCATTGGCCTGTCCGGCGCCGGTAAATCCACACTGATCCGCTGCGTCAACCTGCTGGAGCGCCCAACCGAGGGCAGCGTGATGGTTGATGGCCAGGATATCACTCGGCTTAGTGCTGCTCAGCTGAATCAGGCGCGTCATCGCATCGGCATGATCTTTCAACACTTCAACCTGCTAACGACACGCAATGTCTTCGATAATGTTGCCTTCCCTCTGGAGCTGACGGGGCAGTCCAAACAGGCCATCAAGGAACGCGTTGAACCCTTGCTGAAGCTAGTGGGCCTGGCTGACAAGGCCAGCCAGTTTCCCGCCCAACTGTCGGGCGGCCAAAAGCAGCGTGTGGCGATTGCCCGCGCTCTGGCCAATGAACCCGCTGTGCTGCTCTGTGATGAGGCCACCTCAGCGCTGGACCCCCAGACCACGACCTCGATTCTTGAGCTGCTGCGTGATATCAACCAGACGCTGGGCATCACCATCTTGCTGATCACCCACGAGATGGAAGTTGTCAAATCCATCTGCCACCGGGTCAGCCTGATTTCTGCAGGCGAGCTGGTGGAAGACGCTGAAGTCGGCGACTTCTTTACCGCCCCGCGCACCCAGCTAGGGCGAGACTTCCTCAATGATTTTCTTCAGCTTACCCCGCCCAAGGAGTTGGTTGAGCGCCTGCAGCCCTCCCCTGGCGAGCATACTCACCCGGTGGTGCGCCTGACGTTTTCCGGCGATGCGGTGTCTACGCCGCTGATTTCCCGCTTGGCCAGGGAGTGTGGTGTTGATGTCAGCATCCTGCAGGCCAAGGTGGAGTCAATCCAGGAGCGCACGCTCGGGTTGATGATAGCGGAACTGCTGGGCGATGCGCAGCAGACTCACCAGGCAATCACCTATCTTGAATCTCACCAACTTAACGTGGAGGTGCTTGGCCATGTCCAGCGCAATGATTGATCTTATTTTCCAGGCCACCCTGGACACCCTCTACATGGTGGCCATCTCAGGGCTGATAGCGACCCTGCTGGGTTTGCCGCTGGGCGTGATGCTATATGTTACCCGGCCGCGCCAGATCCTGGCCCGGCCGGTGCTTAACCAGGTATTAGGAGTCATCACCAATATTGGCCGCTCGATTCCGTTCATCATTCTGATGGTGGCGATTACCCCCTTCACGCGTATGCTGGTAGGCACCTCCATTGGCATCAATGCTGCCGCTGTACCGCTTACCATTGCCGCCATCCCGTTTGTTGCTCGCCTGGTAGAGGGAGCACTGAATGAACTGTCTCCTGGCCTGGTAGAAGCCGCTCAGGCCATGGGCGCAACGCCCTGGCAGATCATCTGTAAGGTGCTTTTGCCTGAAGCCCGGGGTGGCATTATCACAGCACTGACCGTCACCCTGGTAACGCTGGTCAGCTACTCAGCCATGGCGGGTGCTGTGGGCGGTGGCGGCCTGGGCGATCTGGGGATTCGCTACGGCTATAACCGTTTCATGCCGGAAATCATGCTGGTCACCGTCATTATACTGGTGGTTATGGTGCAGGGCTTCCAAAGCCTGGGCGACTACCTGGTACGTAAAAGCGATCGCAAATAACCTGAATACATAACGCCTATCACATTAATAACCAAAAATTATTAAAAATAATTTCTTTATGCTTTAATATCACCAAACCAATACTATTCGTGAGGAACAAAACCATGAAAACACTTGCAATCAGCAGTTTAACTACTCTGGCCCTATCCATTAATATTGCTTCCGCCGATGAGCACAGCATCAAGGTAGGCACCGTCGCTGGGCCTGAAACCGATGTTATGGAAGTGGCAGTGCGTATTGCCGAGGAAGAATTCGGTCTTGATATCGAGATCATCGAATTTACTGACTACGTAACCCCCAACGCAGCCTTGGCCGATGGCAGCCTGGATGCTAATGCTTTTCAGCACGAGCCCTACCTGCAGTCGATGATCAATGACCGCGGTTACGACCTGGCGATTGCTGGCCGCACCTTTGTCTACCCGATTGGCGCCTATTCCGAGAAGTTCACGGATATCGCCGATCTGCCTGACGGCGCCCAGATCGCCCTGCCCAATGACCCTTCCAATGAAGGCCGTGCCCTGATCCTGATGCACAATGAAGGCCTGATTACCCTGGAAGATCCCACTTTCCTTGAAGCCACACCGCTGGATATTGCCGAGAACCCGCGCAACTTCCGCTTCCGGGAAATCGAAGCTGCCCAGCTACCCCGGGTATTGCCTGATGTGGATATGGCGTTTATCAACAATACCTTTGCCCAGCCTGCCGGGCTGACGCTGGATGACGCCCTGATCAAGGAAGGCCCTGAGTCTCCCTACGTCAACCTGATCGCCGTGCGTGCCGGTGATGAAGAGCGTGAAGACATTCGCCAACTGGTGGATGCCTACCAGCGTGAAGAAGTCATCGAAAAAGCCGATGAGCTGTTCAAGGGTGCCGCCGTGCCTGGCTGGATTGAATAAACGCCAGCCGGATTCGAAACTCAACGCATCGCAGCACCGTCAGGTCAGCTTATTGCTGGCCTGATGTGCTTTTACACCAAGGAAAATTACCTGCATGCCTCAGATTGACTATCCCCTGCTCAACCGACAGCTGGAAGCTTTGCTGGATACCCGCGACTGGCTGACTAACAGCGCCCAGGTCTGCGCCTTTGTCTTTCATGAAGTGCCCAGCCTTAACTGGGTGGGCTTTTATCTGCAGCGAATGCCAGAGATGCTCAGCCTGGGGCCTTTTCAGGGTAAACCTGCCTGTCACCCGATTCCTTTCAGCAAAGGCGTTTGCGGGGCAGCAGCGCGTCAGCAGAGCACCCAGCGCGTTGATGATGTTCACACTATTGCCGACCATATTGCCTGTGATGCCGATTCACGCTCGGAACTCGTCATCCCTGTAGTAATTGATGGTCAGCTGTGGGGAGTATTCGACCTGGATAGCCCCATACCAGCGCGCTTCAGCGAGGAAGACCAGAACGGCATTGAGCGTTTGATTGCGACCTTTCTCCGCCAGACGGATCTGCCCATCTTTTTCGAGCACTAGGGTCTGTTGACGTTTCCTCACGGCCGCGACAGAGGCCCTTTTGGTGCAGAGCAAGGCGTGAGGAGCGTGGTCGGGTGGTTCCCAATTAGCGACGAGCAACGCAGGGCTGTGCCAAAAGGGCCCTGTCCCTTCGGGTTGCGCGCCAAAGGACGCCATGCGGCGTTGCGCCACTCGGTAAGGGCACGGCACCACCATTGCCGTCGTGTCGCGCCTTGCCTGACGCCCTTTGGCGCAGCAACGCGGTTCGCGATGAAACGTCAACAGACCCTAGTACTACTGTGTCATAAAGCTGCTGGCCACAAAAAAGCCCCGAGCATGATGCCCAGGGCTTTTTTATGGAATCTGTGTCAGCCTGATAAAAAGGCATGAACTGGTAGGACCAGGCGGATTTGAACCGCCGACCTCCACGATGTCAACGTGGCGCTCTAACCAACTGAGCTATGGTCCTGAAGCAAATCAATATTTGCGAAAAGTTGCAGTAAGACTGGTAGGACCAGGCGGATTTGAACCGCCGACCTCCACGATGTCAACGTGGCGCTCTAACCAACTGAGCTATGGTCCTGCTGCTGTGCAACGGATGCGTATTTTACGGCTTTATTGCTGAAAGGCAAGTCATTTTTGTTCAAAAACACAGGCATGGTACTGACAGGAAGTGTTTCAGCATAAAATCGACACTTATCCAGCCAAGGCGCTAAGATAACCCAAACCTTCACGCTTAGGATAAGGAGATCACCTTTGGCCGGACTTCTGCTGGGAAGCATATCGCTACTTCTGCTGCTGGCAACGCTGGTTGCCTACATTCGCGTTCACTGGTGGTGGATACGTGCCTTTGAGTTTCCCCGCCTGCAATTTGCTCTGCTTGCTCTGTCATGCGCCCTTGCCAGCCTATGGTTATTGGAGCCTGGGCTTTGGCGCACCACTTCAGTCACCTTGTCACTTGCCAGCGCCATTCTCCAATTCAGCCACATTCTGCCCTGGACGCCCTTATGGCCAGTGCAGGTGAAAAGATCCGCCCAAGAGGCACCTGAAAAACGCAAGGTGACGCTATTCATTGCCAATGTGTTAACGCCCAATCGTCAATCTCAGGAGCTGGTTGACATGATCATCCGGCATCAGCCCGACATTGTGCTGACGCTGGAATCCAACGACTGGTGGCAGACTCAGCTCGACAAGGCGCTGGATAAAGACTGGCCATACTCTGTCAAGATTCCGCTAGATAACCTTTACGGCATGCATCTTTATTCCAGGCTAAAGTTGGAAAATACTGAAGTCCGGTGGCTTATTCAGGACGATATACCGTCCATCCATACCCAGTTGGTACTAGCAAGCGGTGATATTGTGCAGTTTTATGCCGTCCACCCCAGGCCTCCCGCCCCCAACGAAAGCGAGAAATCGCTATGGCGGGACGCAGAGCTTTTATGGATTGGAAAAGAGATTCATGAACATGGACAAGCAAGCATCGTTGCCGGAGACCTCAACGATGTTGCCTGGTCGCGCACAACACGGCTGTTCTGTCGGGTTGGCAACATGCTCGACCCACGCCGTGGGCGCGGCATGTTCAGCACCTTCCATGCTCACTATCCTGTGCTGCGCTGGCCGCTTGACCATGTGTTTATCAGTGAGCATTTCACCCTCGTAAAAATGCAGCGTCTGGAGAAGTTCGGCTCTGATCACTTTCCGATTCTGACCACATTGTGTTACTGCCCTTCGCGCCAGGCTGAGAATGAAGAGCCTGACGCTAACGGTGAAGAACATCTGGAAGCCCACCAGACCATCCAGCAAGGCAAACAGGAAGAACAGCAGACCTGACCTTCCTTCTCTCTTTACTATCCGCTGTTTGTGGCTATCTAACCATCTTCGCCTGCCACTATTCAGGCACCCCGCCATGAGTCAGCACAACAGGATCCAGCAGGCGCTCAAGGGTGGCTCGGTCCAGGTCGGTTTCCTCTTCGGCCACATCAATGATCGGCCGCCCGGCCTGGTAGGCTTTCTTGGCAACGGCTGCCGCTGCGTTATAGCCAATGACACCATTCAAGGCGGTCACCAGAATCGGATTACGCGCTAAAGGGCCTTGCAGGTTATCTTCACGCACCTTGAAAGTGGCAATTGCCCGCTCACCCAATAGCCTGGCGGTATTACTCATCAGGGTAATTGAGGTCAACAGGTTGTAGGCCACCAGTGGAAGCATCACATTCAGCTGGAAATTGCCACTTTGCCCGGCCACGCTGATGGCCGTATCCAGGCCGATCACCTGAGCCGCCGCCTGAGCGGCAGACTCGGGAATCACCGGGTTAACCTTGCCTGGCATAATCGAGCTGCCGGGCTGCAGTGCCTCCAGCTCAATTTCCCCAAGGCCTGCCAGTGGGCCGGAATTCATCCAGCGCAGGTCATTGGCAATTTTCATCACCACACAGGCAAAACCTTTCAGCTGCCCGGAAAGTTCCACCGCCGCATCCTGGGAGGCCAGACTGGCAAAAAAGCTGTCGTTAGGCACCAGCGTAAGCCCTGTCTGCTGACTCAGATCCTTGGCCATCAATTCGGCAAAGCCTTCAGGGGCGTTGATTCCCGTGCCCACTGCGGTACCGCCCTGGGCCAGCCGGCATAAACGCTGCATGGCACTATCAAAACGCTCAATGGCCTGCCCTACCTGGCTCGACCAGGCGCCAAGCTCCTGATCCATGCGCAACGGCATAGCGTCCATCAGGTGCGTGCGCCCGGTTTTCACCACCTGCGCAAGTTCTTCTGCACGACGGTCAATGATTGCCTGCAGGTTCACCAGAGCAGGCCGCAGTGATTGCGTGACGGCAATCGCCGCTGAGAGGTGGATCGCGGTAGGAATCACATCATTGCTTGACTGCCCCATATTGACATGGTCGTTGGGCGTCACTTCGACTCCCTCACGACTGGCCAACCGGGCCAGCACTTCGTTAACGTTCATATTGGTTGACGTGCCGGAGCCGGTCTGAAAAACATCAATAGGAAAGTGGTCATCATGCTGGCCATCGATCACCGCCTGGGCGGCCTTTTCAATCGCCTCGGCCCGAGGTTGATCCAGCAGACCCAACTGGCCGTTGGTGCGCGCCGCCGCCAGCTTTATACGTGCCACAGCGTGAATAAACGCGCAGGGCATGGGCGAATTCGAGACCTGGAAATTATTGATGGCCCGCTGAGTCTGCGCGCCGTAAAGCGCCTCTTCCGGCACTTTCAGCGCTCCCATGCTGTCTCGCTCGGTACGCATCGTCATGTCTACCTCCTCGTCTCAGCTTTCAGTAGTACATTCAGTCAATGTTATTTTTCATTAACAATCATCCTGTACGATGATCCAACCTGAAGGCAAGTGCGCGCATCGACAAGCCCTGGAACATCGCTTGAGAGACGTCAGCGACGGCACCTTCTTTACCCAGCACTGCGCCATCACACAAATAATGTTGCAATGCACAAAAAGACTCTCTATACTGCAACGCAACATGCAGCAAAACGCATCCATTACTCATTTGTCTTCACGACTTAATGTAATACCAATACCCTCGGAGGGTTTATCATGCGCACTATCAACACTAACGAAATGACTCAGCAGTTTGACAACATGTTTATGGCTCCGGCTCGCGCCTTCGCCGCTCTGAACGTCGATTTCGCTGAAAAAATGTTCAACGCCCAGCTCGACGCCAGCAAAGCTTACGTCGACACCAGCATGGCACAGGTTCGCAGCCTGATGAACGTTAAAGATGCCGAAGGCCTGCGTTCTTACATGGAAGACCAGCAGAAAGTAGCCAAAGAACTGGCTGAGCGCGTTAAAGGCGATGCTGACAAGGTTGTTGCCCTGCAGCAGGATTTCATGCAGCAGAGCCAAAAGCTGACTGAAGAAAACGTCAAGCAAGCCCAGGAAACAGCCACCAAGATGAGCAAAACTGCTTAATGGTCTGTTCCGCCAGCTAGCTGTTAGCTAGCACCAAGGCTGACACTGGGCCTCAGTGACAGCCTTCTGAAATACCGCCAGCTTGCCTGGCGGTATTTTTTTGTGTCGGTTGCCATAGCAATATGCAGCCGCTACCAGCCGAGCGCCTGCTTGATAAAGGGAATTGTCAGCCTGCGCTGGGCAGACAAAGAAGCTTTATCAAGCTGCTCCAGTGACTCACACAGCGCACCCAACTCTCGCGGGCCGCGATGCAGAATATAACGCCCGACATCGTCCGGCAGCTGCATGCCGCGCACCTTGGCACGCAATTTAAGGGCCGCCAGACGCTCTTCATCGTCCAGCGGCTGAAGATGGAAGGTCATTCCCCAGGAAAGCCGCGAGGCAAGATCTGCAAGCCCCACATCCAGCTGGCGCGGCGCTCCTTTGGCAGCAATCACGATCCGTTTACCCCCGTCGCGCAACCGGTTGAACGCGTGAAAAAGCCCCTCTTCCCAACGTTTTCGCCCCAGCACGCATTCAAGATCATCCAGCGCCACCAGATCCAGACGTTCAATATCTTCCAGAATCAACGGCGGAAAATGGCCAATATCGGCCAGGGGCAGATACAGTGCGCGCCTGCCAGCATCTGACGCGGCATGACAGGCTGCCTGCAACAAGTGGCTGCGCCCTGTGCCATTGCCACCCCAGATAAACAGATACGGCTCGCCATCTTCCCTCAGCTGACCCTGAAGCTGGCTAACCAGGGCAGCATTACGCTGGCTGGCATAGAAATTATCGAAGGTCGCGTCGTCGCGTAACCCAACCCCGAGCGGTAACTGTGCCGGTGCTCGGCTCATGATGAATCCCTTCCATCATGAGATCCTCGCTCTTCCAGCTGGCCCTTTACTTTGGCATCTTGTGTCACTGTACTGCCTTCCTCATATAGGCTGCTGTTTTTATAGCGATCGTGGGCTTCACGCAAGAGTACCATGATGACGGCTGCAGCGGGCAGTGCCAGCAATACCCCCGTAAAACCAAAGAGTTCACCGCCTACCAGCACGGCAAAAATAACCGCAACCGGGTGAAGGCCTATCTTATCGCCCAGCAGTTTCGGCTGCAGAACGACACTTTCAATCATCTGCCCGGCGGCAAAGATCGCGATAACGCCTAATATCGCCCAAATGGTTCCCATCTGGAACACAGCCACCAGCAAGGCGATGGTCAGGCCAACAATAAAGCCCAGAAACGGCACAATGCTGGCAAGGCCAGACACGAAACCAATCAAGAGCCCAAACCGCAGCCCGAGCAAGCTCAACCCCAGCGCATACAGAACCCCAAGACACAGCATGACCAGCAACTGACCGCGCAAGAAGGCCGAAAGCACTTCGTCACAGCGCCCAGCCAGCCGCAGGGTGTCCGCAAGCCAGCGCCTTGGTACCAGGTCAGCGAGACGTTGCATTAGGTGATCCCAATCGAGCAACAGATAAAAGGTAACGACCGGCACCAGGGCCAAAAAGGTCACCCAAGACACCAACGCCATACCGGAACGCCCAATCTGCCCTAACGCCTGAGCCAGATAGCCACCGGCATCACGCCAGTTTTTGGTCAGTACCTGCTGGATATTGTCCATCTCGGCTTGCAGATCATAGCCCGCCCATTCTTCAAGCTTGGGCGCCAGCACGTTCTTGACCCATTCAAAAATCGCTGGCAAGGATTCCCCGAACTGCTTGGCCTGCTGAATAATCAAGGGCACGATAATCAACAGGCTGATCACCAGCACCAACACCATAATAAGAAAGACGCTGGTGACGGCCAGAACACGACGCATCCCCCAGCGCTCGAAACGGTCTGCCAGAGGGTCCGCCAGATAAGCCAGAATCATCCCTGCCACAAAGGGCATCAGTACTGCATCCAGCAGGAAGATAAGCCCTGCCAGCACCACCAGAAATATCATCCCCCACCACGAATGGCGCATAATCGTCCCTCCCTGAAAATCATTTGAACATTGCTGGCTTCAGCCGTCCGCCATCATCACAAAGCGCACCCGTCGGCTGCTTGAGCGATGCGTGATGCTATTGTCGGTGTTACAATCCGCCTTTCGATTTATCGTCCAGCTTACATCAGGATTCGCCATGACCCAGACGCCTTCATCAACTTCTCAACCATCGCTTAGCTATAAAGATGCTGGCGTTGATATTGACGCAGGCAATGCCCTTGTCGAACGTATCAAGCACGTTGCCAAGCGTACCTCTCGCCCTGAAGTGATGGGCGGGCTAGGCGGTTTCGGTGCCCTGTGTGAGCTACCCAAAAACTACCGTGAACCGGTGCTGGTCTCCGGCACTGACGGTGTGGGCACAAAATTACGCCTTGCCATGGATCTTGGCAAACATGACACCATTGGCATTGATCTGGTGGCCATGTGTGTCAACGATCTTATCGTTGCTGGCGCCGAGCCGCTGCTGTTTCTTGACTACTATGCCACGGGCAAACTCAATGTCGATATCGCCGCCGATGTGGTCAATGGCATTGGCACTGGCTGCGAACAGGCAGGCTGCGCCCTGGTAGGCGGCGAAACTGCCGAAATGCCGGGCATGTATGAAGGTGATGACTACGACCTGGCCGGCTTCTGTGTGGGCGTCGTCGAAAAATCCGAGATTCTTGATGGCAGCCGCGTCGATGAAGGTGACGTACTGCTGGGGCTTGCCTCATCCGGCCCGCATTCCAACGGCTATTCGCTGATTCGCAAGATCCTTGAGGTCAGCGATGCATCACTCGACACTCCGATTGATGGCATGCCGCTCAGCGCTGCCCTCATGGCCCCTACCCGTATCTATGTAAAACCCCTGCTATCGCTGATGCGCGATACTGATATTCCGGTGCATGCCCTGTCACATATTACCGGTGGCGGCCTGCTGGAAAATATTCCGCGGGTTCTACCGGATCATCTTGCTGCGCATATCAACCTGGACAGCTGGCAGCGCCCTGAGGTGTTCAACTGGCTGCAGAGCAACGGCAACGTTGATGAAACCGAAATGCATCGGGTGCTGAACTGCGGCATCGGCATGGTGGTGGTGGTTCCCGCCGCACAGGCTGAGCAGGCGCGTGAACATTTACAGGCCCAGGGGGAAAGCGTCTATACCCTGGGCAATATCGTCACACGTACCGCTGAGGCCGTGACGCTGGAGAAAATGGGCGTATGAGCAGCAATGTGACCCCTGATGCGATCACCAGCGAGTTGCCTGCCATACCTGCCGATGCGCCGAGCATTGTCGTGCTGATTTCGGGCAGTGGCAGCAACCTTCAGGCGTTGATTGATGCGCAGGCCCATAACCAGCTGAGCGGCAAGATTGTGGCGGTCATCTCCAACGAACCGGATGCCTATGGGCTAACCCGTGCCCATGATGCCGGGATTGATGCCGTGGTGCTTCCCCACCGGGAATATGACAGCCGCGAGGCCTATGATGGCGCCTTGATCAAGGTGATTGAACGCCACCAGCCGGATATTATCGTGCTGGCCGGTTTTATGCGCATCCTGACGCCGCGCTTCGTGCAGCGTTTTCTCGGCAAGATGCTTAATATCCATCCGTCGTTGCTTCCCGCTTACCAGGGCCTTAACACCCACGCCCGGGTATTGGCGGACGGCGCCAGCGAACACGGTTGCAGCGTTCACTTCGTGACCGAAGAGCTGGATGGCGGCCCAGTGGCAATTCAGGCGGCGTTAAAGATTGCTGCCGACGATACGGAAGCCACCCTGAAAGAGAAAATCCATGCCCGTGAACATCTGATTTTACCGATCGCGGTGAACTGGTTCCTCGATGGCCGTCTGCAATACAGCGGCACTGGCGCTACCCTGGATGGCGTTGCCCTGCCACCGGAAGGTCTGCGGTTAAGCCATGAGGACGCAGCGGACGAACTCGACGAAGCCTGAACCTGATATCTCCCTTAGTGTTAGTGTTAGTGTTAGTGTTAGTGTTAGGCGGTGAGCAAACAGTAACGCCCAACCCCTGTTCAAGGGCTGGGCGTTCTGTCATTCACTGGTGTATTTTGGCTTTTTCAGGTGCGCGGCAGAGTCACTCCGCGCTGACCCATATATTTGCCGCCTCTGTCCTTGTAGGACATCTCGCAGACCTCATCGGATTCCAGGAAAAGCATCTGGGCGACGCCTTCGTTGGCATAGATCTTGGCTGGCAGGTTGGTGGTGTTGGAAAATTCCAAAGTCACATGGCCTTCCCACTCTGGCTCTAACGGCGTGACGTTGACAATAATCCCGCAGCGGGCATAGGTGGATTTGCCCAAACAGATCGTCAGCACGCTGCGCGGAATGCGGAAATACTCCACAGTTCGCGCCAGCGCAAAGGAGTTGGGCGGAATAATGCACATATCGCCCTTGATATCCACAAAACTCTTTTCATCAAAGTTTTTCGGGTCCACGACCGCTGAGTGGATATTGGTAAAGACCTTGAACTCGTCTGCGCAGCGCACATCATAACCATAGCTTGATGTGCCATAGGAAATGACCCTTTCGCCATCAACGTAACGTACCTGTTCTGGTTCAAAGGGCTCGATCATGGCCTGCTGTTCGGCCATGCGGCGAATCCAGTTATCCGATTTGATGCTCATGTTGCCGTATCACTCGCTGAAAGAAATCGTCGGGCCCTGCTGATTATCAGTGCCGCTGAGCTGGGCAGCCATCTGGCGGGCAATCTGCGCAAATGCCTGGCTTGCCGGGCTGTCAGGCTCCGAGGCAACGCTCGGGTTACCGGAATCCGCCAGCTCACGGATGGAAAGGCTTAACGGCAAACGCCCAAGCACCTGGGTATCGTATTCTGCCGCAATCCGGTCACCGCCGCCGGTACCGAAAATCGCTGCTTCGTGGCCACATTTTTCGCAGTGGTAGACGCTCATGTTTTCCACAATACCCAATACCGGCACGTTAACCTTGCGAAACATCTCGATGCCTTTACGCGCATCCAGCAAGGCAATGTCCTGGGGCGTGGTGACAATCACAGCGCCAGCAACCGGCACACGCTGAGACAGCGTCAGCTGGATATCACCGGTGCCTGGCGGCATGTCAATTAGCAGAAAATCCAGCTCGCCCCATTGGGTCTGATTCAACAGCTGCTGAAATGCCCCGACCACCATAGGCCCACGCCAAACCATGGGCTCTTTGGTGTTGACCAGAAACGCCATCGACATGGCCTTGATACCATGCGCTTCAAGCGGCAGAAACTTGTCTTCACCTGCTGCCTGGGGACGAGTGCCTTCCTTGACGCCCAGCATCTGCGCCTGGCTTGGGCCATAGATATCCGCATCCAGCACGCCAACCCGATACCCCTGGGCGGAAAGCGCCAGCGCCAGGTTAACGGTCACTGTGGATTTCCCCACGCCCCCTTTGCCTGAGGCAACGGCAACAATATGTTTTACACCTTCCATCTAGCGTCACTCCTCAGTCTGATGGGCTATCGGTATTGATCATACCCGCAAGTAGCGCAATCATAAACCGAAGAGGCTGATTGCCAAGCCAATCCGCACAGGCGCGGCTATTTCCTGGCCATGCTATCCAGCATCCGGTTAACGGCTTCCAGGTGCTCAGGCTCGTTATGGCACATGCCCTGGAAGGTGGCACATACATCCAGAAAGGCCTTTAACTGCATATCCGGGGCCATCTTCATCAGCCGCTTGGTTAACCGAGTAGCCTTGGGCGGCTGGGCGGCGATGCGTCGGGCATGACTCATGGCCGCTTCCATCAGGTCTTCCGGCTCGGCCACTTCCAGCACAATGCCGTAGGCCAGCGCCTCGTCAGCATCAATCACCCGGCCGGAAAGCGTCAGCTCAAAGGCACGCTGGTAGCCGATTTGCCGCTGCATGAACCAGGCGCCACCATCACCGGGTATAATGCCCAGATTAAGGAAAGTCTCGCCAAACTTGGCACGCCGCGAGGCAATGCGTATATCGGCCATATTGGCCAGATCAAAACCGGCGCCTATCGCCGGGCCGTTTACGGCGGCAATAATCGGCACTTCAACGGCCTGCAATGCCAGCGGCATACGCTGGATACCGCGCCGATAGCGTTCAGCCACCTCGGCTACGTCACCGGCAAAGTCACCGCCACGGCTGGCCATATCCTTGACATTGCCCCCGGCGGAAAACGCCGAGCCATCGCCGGTGATCACCAGCACCGACACATCCTCACTGCGGTTCACCCATTTCGTCACCGCCACAATGTCATCGACCAGCGCCGTGCCGGTCAGGGCGTTGCGCACATCATGGCGTTGAAAGGTCAGCAAGGCCACACGGTTATCAAGGGTAAGACGGGCATCTTTTAATTCGGGCAGCGTCATGCTAGCTCCTTTTTTGATTGGCTCGGTGGGTAAGATTAGTCAGCGGCGCGCTCAACGATCACCCTGGCATCGACGACGGCGTATCCGTCTGGATAGGCAATCACCGGATTCAGATCAAGCTCTTGTATCTGCGGATAGGCCTCAACAATATGCGCCACTTTCAGCAGCAACTCTGTCAGTGCCTGTTTATCAATCGCTGCTGCCCCCCGCACGCCTTCAAAGACCTTTTTAGCCTTGATCTGGTCAATCATGCAAGCCGCATCAAAACGGCTCAGCGGCAAGGCTCGGAAGGCCACGTCTTCAAGAATTTCCACAAAAACTCCGCCCAGACCGAACATCAGCACCGGGCCGAAGATAGGGTCGCGCATCATACCGATGATCACTTCAACGCCTTTCTCCGCCATGGGAGTGACCAGCACACCTTCAATCTCGGCGCTGGCATCGTAGGCCCGTGCGGAGGCCATGATCTGCTGGTAGGCCTCATTCAGTGCGGCCGCTCCACTCAGGTTGAGCTTGACCCCGCCAGCATCGGATTTATGTAGAATATCCTTGGATACTACCTTCATGGCCAGCGGCTGGTGGGCAAATTCAGCAGCCACCTCGGCCAATTCACTTGCATCGCGCACCACGCGCTCCTCGGGTACTGCAATGCCGTGCTCACCCAGCAGTGCCTTGGCCTCATATTCGAGCAGGTCGCGCCCACCTTTATGAGCACTGGCCAGCATTGCCTGAACGCTTGCGGCAGGAATCGCCGCTGCAAAAGGCGCTTGCTGCTCACGCTCGGCAAGATACTGGCCACGCTCGCCAAGTGCCGCCAGGACGCGAACAGCATGTTCAATCGATGCATAGATAGGCAGGCCTGCCTCATGCATGCGGCGCAGCGCAGGTGGCTTGATGGGGGCATAAAGGCTGTAGACGACCAGCGGCTTGGTCGTGGCATTGGAAAGATCGACCATGGCTTCAGCGCCGCGCATTTCATCACCCAGCAGCGATTCAGCAAAGCGCAGGCTATAGCCACCGAACATCCCCACCAGAAAAACGCTGTCAACGTTATCATCTGCTGCAACGATTTCCATGCACTTGGCCAGTAGCGAGGGGTTGGCATCTGAAGACCCGGCCACATCCACCGGATTAAGGGTAGACGCCTGCGGGAACAGAATGGCCCTTAGCTGGGCGCGGGTATCTTCGCTCAGTTCCGCCAGGCTCAATCCCGCTTCTGCCAGGCGGTCTGAGGCAATCGTGGCTTGACCGCCGCCGTCAGCAATCACCGCCACCCGCTTGCCACGCGCTTTCTGCAGCAGGCCCAGGCCTTCCGCTACCGGTAGAATTTCATCGGAATACTGCACCACGCTGACACCCGACTGACGCAACAGATCAACCGTCATCTGATAGCTGCCTGCTAGCGCGCCGGTATGCGAGCTGGCAGCTTTCTGGCCCTGTTCAGTGGAACCGGACTTGTAGACCACGACAGGCTTGACTGCCGTCACGTCGCGGGCCACCTCAAGAAAACGCCGACCATCCCGAAAACCTTCCACATACAGGGTCGCCACCCGAGTATGCTCGTCTTCTCCCAGGTAGCGCAGGTAATCATTGAAGCCGATATCACTCTGGTTGCCGGGGCCAACATAGGTACTGAAACCCACCTGACCGTTATGCTGGGCTTCCAGGGCCAACGCCAGCAGCATATTGCCTGACTGGGAAATAATCCCGATGTCTCCGGCTTTAACGCCGTCAAGCGCCAGCAGGTTAAGGTGATGATGAAGATTGAAAACGCCAGAGGTGTTAGGGCCTATGACGCGCACACCATGCGCTGCAGCCTTGGCCATCATCTCGCGCTCAAGCTGGGCACCTTCTTCGCTCATTTCGGCAAAGCCGCTGGCCAGGATAATCGCGCCCTTGATACCGCGACGACCACATTCGGCAATCAGCCCTGGCACGCTGGATGCTGGCGTACACAGAAGCGCCAGCTCAGGGTTACCGGGAATCGCCGCAATAGACGGCCAGGCCTTTACCCCAAGAATCATCTCAGCCTTGGGGTTAACAGGGTAAATGTTGCCGCGATACCCGTCCTTGATCAGCCCGACCATGGCTTTGTAACCGCGTTTGGTAGGGTCGGCCGACGCGCCGACTATGGCGATGCCCGTCGGCGCCAGAATATTATGCAGCGGGCTGCGCGTGCTGAGATGACCTTCAATTGGGTTCACAGGGATAACCTCTAAAAAACGTGCAAAAAGGGAGATGTCAAAAACGCGGCTTAGCAGCCATCAACGGCCGTTGAACTGCGGTTGGCGCTTTTGCGCAAAGGCATCAACCCCTTCCTGCCAGTCTTCAGTGGTCGAACAGGTAAACACAGCGTCCAACTCTTGCTGGAGCTGGCTATCGAAATCATTGGCGCTGCCTTGATTCACCAGCCGCTTGAGCATGGCGATAGACACTGGCGCCTGACAGGCTAGCCGGGCACCCCATGCATGAGCCTGCTCAAGCAGGTCGCCAGCCGGATAGGCGGCTAACGCCAGGCCAATGCGCTGCGCTTCCTCAGCGTTGATCTTGTCACCGATATACAGCAAACGGCGCGCCTGGCTGAGCCCCACCAGCTGCGGGAGGAGCTTTGACACACCGCCGCCCACGCATGTGCCGATACTGGTTTCCGGAAAGCCAATCTGGGCTTCATCTGCCATCACAATAAAATCACATGCCACGGCCATCTCCGCGCCAGCGCCTAGCGCATAGCCGTTGACGGCCGCCACCACCGGCTTTTTCAGCCGATAAATGGCCTCACAGACATCGTTACCCAGCTGCAGATACTCACGACGCTGATACAAGGTGCGTGCGGCACCGCCATGCTCTTTCATGTCCGCGCCTACACAGAAGGCGCGCCCTTCGCCCGTCAGCACGACGGCGCGCACATTCATCGCCTGCTCAGCCAGCGCCAAAGCATCCAGCAGATCAAGATACAGGCCCTCAACCACAGCATTCAGGCGGTGTGGACGATTGAAACGCACTTCAAGCACCTGACCCTGCAAGGAAACCTGTAACGTCTCATAGCGAGGCAGGTTTTCGGCATTGAGGCTGGAAGGCAGCGTTGAAGCAGCGGAAGAACGGGAATCACTGTTGGACATTGTCAGGCTCGGCAAAAAATCGGCGGACGAAAAGACACAAATGTTTCGGAAAATAATTTATTTAAGTACGTATGTTTCAAATGATCCTAGACCAAGGTATCAAAGCTTGTCAATACACATGTATCTTTTAATCATAAAAAATGATACAAATGTTTTTTATTAAAGAACGATGTTTAGCGAGGAAACTGCATGTCGTCCACCACCCCACCTGCGCCTGGCCTTACGCAAGATGGCCTCACGTCAGGTACACATGACGCCACCGATTCAGCCGTCAGCCGCCTGGATGACATTCACCAACAGTTGGCCGAGGTTTATGTTGAGCTCAGCCCCCAGCTTAAGCTCGCCGCGGGCTATGTGCTGGAACATCCACTGGATATTGCCTTCCAGTCAATTCGCAAATCGGCAGCAGCAGCCCAGGTCACCCCTTCTACTCTGGTGCGTCTGGCCAAGCGGCTGGGGTTTGAGAGTTACGACCTGTTCAGGGAAGTCTTTCAATCCGCCGTTCAGTCTGGGCCTGTCGAGCTTTCCGGTAAGGCCAGCCAGTTGCGCAGCCTGGCCAGCCAGACGTACGATCAGGTATTTCTTGATGTCGGGGATGCGGCTTTCGATAACATTGGCCGCCTGTTTACTGCCGATAATCAGGGGCGCGTGCGCGAAGCGGCGCAGATGATACTAGCGGCCAGAAAAGTCGCCGTGGTGGGGTTTCGTGACACCTTCGCCTGCGCCTATCATTTTGCTTACGTTGGGCGTATCGCCATGCCCAATCTGCATCTGATTCGCGGTTTGGAGGGTGGGCTACTCACCGAGCTGGACCACTTCGGTGAGCAGGATATTGTGGTAGCCTTTGGCTTCGAGCCTTATTGCGCAGAGACGGTCAAGGCACTGGAGATCACTCGTCTCAACGGCGTCAAGGCAATTGTCGTCACTGACACCCTGCGATCACCGCTGGTGCCCGGCGCACAGATCACCTTCAACCTTGCCAATGCCACGCCACACTTTTTTCCCTCCATCCTTTCAGCGATTACCCTGATCGAAGCTATCCTCGCCGAATGTGTTGCCTATGGTCCCGATCAGCTGGTAGATAACGTTTCTCAGTTCGAACAACGCATGCGTCTGATGGGGGCCTATGTTGAGGTTGATTGAGCCCACATACAGGCAAACCATCGCTGCCGTTGAAAATATTAATTGGCGACCTCACTCGATTTAGCTACATTCTTATTCTGCGAAGGTTATTACGTCTTAACAATGATGCTATTGGTTGATTGTTGAGACGGTATGCCCAATGACTTTTGTAAAAGCCACAAGGAAGGCCATAGTGGTTTTTGATAATTTCCAGGAGGACAAAAATAACAACGTCTTGGCTATAAAAAAGCCATCTCTGGAGTTACAAGATGTCAAATAACAAGCACGAAAACACGCTTCTCACCAACTTGGATAGCGCTACTTCGAAAATATCCAAAGCCTCTACAACACGCCGCAATTTTCTCAAGACAGCCGCTGTCGGCTCCGCTGCAGCGGTTGCTGCTCCCTGGGTAGGTAATGTCCAGGCGCAGCAGGGCATCCGTATCCGTATGCAGTCTTCCTGGCAACCCGGCACCGTGGGTTATCGTACCTTTGAAGCCTGGGCCAACGGCGTTGTTGAAGCCACCAGTGGTGAAGTATCGATTGAGCCTTTCCCGGCTGGCGCTGTCGCCGGTGCCTTTGAAGTGGCCGATGCAGTTCGAAACGGCGTACTGGATGGACAGAACTGGTTTACCGTTTACTGGCCTGGCAAGATGCCTGCCGGTGTATTCCTGACGGCTTTCCCAATGGGGCTTTCGCTTCCCCACCAATGGGACATGATGTTCGGCGCCTATGGCGGCATGGATATCGCCAAGGATCTTTACCGTCGCCAGGGCCAGGAGCTACTCGGCTACGTCCACCACGACCTGAACCTGATCCACTCCAAGATTCCGCTACGCAGCTTTGATGACTTCAAGGGAATAAAACTACGTATGCCAGGTGGCATCGTGGCTGAAACCTTTGCCGAAATTGGCGCGCGGACAACTCTGCTGCCGGGTTCAGAGGTTTATCCTGCGCTGGAAAAAGGCACCATTGATGCCGCTGACTTTACCGGTGCGGCAGTCAACTACGAACTGGGCTTCTGGCAAGTGGCCGACTACATCATCATGGGGCCGCCTTCTACGCCCTGCCTGCACCAGGCCGTCGACCTTATGGATATTTCGGTCAACCGACGCACCTTTGAGCGAATGTCATCACAGACCCAAGACCTGATGCACGATCTGGTCGCTGCCTATTCTCGCGAACACTATGCTGCCATCCAGAAGGCTAATGCAGAAGCCTGGCCAAAATATCGCGAAAAAGGTGTTGAAATTATCCACTTGACCGAAGAAGACGCGACCCGTTTCCGTGAAGTGGCCATTCCTCTGTGGTTCAAGTGGGCCAACAAAGATGCCGATGCTACTCGTCTGTTCAAGGCACACCTTAACACCATGATGGATCCTGCCGTGGCCTTGATCACTGAAGAAGATATCAAGGACTATCAGCTCAACCTGTAAACCTTGAATCACTGCGCTACGTCGCCCGCAGGGCGTAGCGCCTTCACTGCTTGCCTCTGTCTTAATCGATCATCCGCTGTCAGCCTGTCACGGTTGCCAACGCGGAGGAGTGTCCGATGAATTTCGAGATAAATTTTGTCTTACCCCACTGGCTATACTGGTCGGTGCTCGGCTTGCTGCCATTGGTGGTGATGTTTTTCGTTAATCGCAGCTTTCGTCTTGGCGGCAAAGTTGATGGAGGTGATGTCGCCGAGATACCTGCTGGCCAGGAAGTTACGGCAACTTACCACCCTCCCGGCAACCTGTTCACCCGGCTGGCTGATGGGGTTTCTGGTTTTGCTGGCCGCTATGTCGCCTACTGGGCATTAATCGCTCCCTTCATATTTGCTTATGAAGTACTTGTCCGCTATGCCTTCAACTCACCGACTAACTGGGTGCATGAATCAATGACCCTGATGTTCGGCATGCAGTACCTGCTGGCAGGCGCCTATGCCTTGCGAGAAGGCGGCCATGTAAGAGTCGATATTCTTTATACCCGCGCCAAACCCGTCAATAAAGCAGCACTGGATATCATGACATCGGTGTTTTTCTTTATTTTCACCCTGGCCCTGCTAACCACCGGTTGGACTTTCTTTTCACAGGCGGTCAGTGATGCCTATTTCTTTGGTTCCAGCTACTCCAATGAAACCTCCTTTACGGAATGGGCTATTCAATTCTATCCGGTCAAATTCATGATGTTCTTCGGCGGCTTGTTGCTTCTGCTCCAAGGCATCGCTCAGTTAGTACGCGATATTCAGGCGTACCGCCATGAGCGCCAGGCAACGCCCAATAACCTAGCCGGGTTTGCCAAGGCACTCATTTGGCTGGCTATCGTTGTCGGCGGCTGGACACTTTTCGAAATCGCCAACATTGTGTTGACCGACTACGACAGCCTGCCGTTCAGCCTGGAAAACAGCCTAGGGCAAGTTGGTATTGGTGGCTTGACCCTGGTGATGTTCGGTTCCCTGATGGTGGTATTGGTAGCGGGTTTACCGCTGGCCTTTGTTACCGGTGGCCTGGGCGTGGTCTTCCTTTATCTGGTGGGCGACCAGAATATGCTCAACCTGATCCCGTCACGCATCTTCCCGATGATGACCAATTACCAGCTATCGGCGATTCCACTGTTCATATTCATGGCCTCGGTGCTCGAAAAGGCGGGGATCATTGAAGAGCTGTTTGACGTTGTTTATAAGTGGATGGGTGGGCTCAAGGCCGGCCTGGCCATCGCCACCATCATTGCCTCAACCCTGTTGGCCGCCATGGTCGGTGTTATTGGTGCCGCCGTGGTGACCATGGGCCTGATTGCCCTGCCCGCCATGCTCAAACGTAACTATGATCCGGAAATTGCCATTGGTTCGATCATGGCAGGCGGCACTCTGGGTATTCTGATTCCACCGTCAATTCTAGCCATTATCTATGGCGTTATCGCCCAGCAATCAGTCGGTGAGCTCTATCTTGGCTCGCTGATTCCTGGCCTGATGCTGGCGTTCATGTACGGGTTCTATTGCTGGATGCGCGGCACATTGAATATCAAGATGGCACCGCCCATGCCAGTAGAAGACCGCGTGGACATGAAAGAAAAGCTGCGCCTGTTGCGCAATATGCTCGCCCCTATCGTGCTGGTCGTGTTGGTATTGGGTATTATCTTTACGGGTATCGCTACCCCGGTTGAAGCAGCAGGTATCGGGACCTTTGGCGCCCTGATCGTCGCCGCCATGCACAGACGCCTGACCTGGGCCAATCTGCATGCGGCCTGCATGACGACGCTGGTTGCCTCCGCCATGGTGATGTGGATCATCTTTGGCGCCAGCATCTTCGTTGGCTTCTACATCCTGCAGGGTGGCCAGACCTTTGTTCAGGACCTGATTGCCGGGGCAGGCCTTGGCCCTTATGCCGTACTGGCCTTAATGATGGTGCTGCTGGTAGCGCTTGGTATGTTTCTTGATTGGGTGGGTATCCTGCTGCTCGCGGTGCCTATCTTTGTGCCCTTGATCAAAGGCATGACCTTTAGCGGTGTGTTTGGCCTACCCGGCGTTGACCCAGCGGATGTATCGCTGTGGTTCGGGGTAATCTATCTGGTCAACATGCAGATGTCTTTCCTCAGCCCGCCGTTTGGCTATGCCCTGTTCTATATCAAAGGGGTCTGTCCACCGCATATCACCATGGCACAGATATTCCGTTCATCACTGCCGTTTTTGGCGCTGCAGGCTCTGGGGCTATTGCTGGTAATCATGTTCCCAGCCTTAGTCACCTGGCTGCCTAACCTAGCTTACGGCTAACCAGAGCATCTGTTAAACCACTGCCCGCCATCGTCGCTTCAACGGTGGCGGGCAGCGATTTTATCAGGGCAACAGAATGGTTGAACCCGTCGTCTGGCGCGACTGCAGGGCTTCCTGCGCTTTGCCAGCCTCGCTGAGCGGGTAACGCTGGGCAATATCGATACTGACCTGACCACTGTTCAGCATGGCAAAGAAATCCTCACACATCATTTCCAGGCGTTCACGGGTATCAGCATAGCCGTTAAGGCTGGGGCGAGTGACAAACAGAGCGCCTTTCTGATTCAGAATACCAATATTGACGCCTTCCACCGGCCCGGACGCATTGCCAAAGCTGACCATCAACCCACGTGGTTTAAGGCAGTCCAGCGAGGTCTCCCAAGTGTCCTTACCAATCGAGTCATAAACCACATCACACATGGCCCCGTCGGTCAGTTCACGCACGCGCCCAACCACATCTTCCGTGCTGTAGTTGATGGTTGCCCAGGCACCGTTTTTCTCCGCCAGAGCTGCTTTTTCCGCTGTGCTGACCGTACCAATCAGCTTGACGCCCAAGGCACGCGCCCACTGGCAGGCAATCGAGCCCACCCCACCGGCAGCAGCATGAAACAGGATGGTCTCACCGCCTTTTAACGGATAGGTCTGGCGCAGCAGATACTGAACGGTCAACCCTTTGAGCATACTCGCCGCCGCGGTTTCAAAATCAACGCCGTCTGGCAGGATCACTACCTTGTCGGCTGGCAGCGTATGCTGCTCGGCATAGGCACCCAAGGGCCCCTGGGCATAGGCGACGCGATCACCCTCCTTGAGATGGGTGACGCCTTCACCCACAGCCTCAACCACACCGGCACCTTCCGTGCCCAGCCCTGAAGGCATCGAAGGCGCCGGATACAGGCCAGTGCGAAAGTAGATATCAATAAAATTAAGGCCCACAGCCTTGTTACAGACACGCACTTCACCTGGCCCCGGCGCCTTGGGTGCCGCCTCAACCATCTGCAACACCTCGGCGCCACCTGTTTCAGCAAACTCAATTCGCTGGCTCATTGATACCTCTCTATATATGACGATTTTTGTGGTTTATCGGCTAATAACTTACCAGAAATTAACAAAGAAAACGTTGTGCAGGGATGAAGCTTTTTGAAGACTCACTATCTTCTGGCTGTCATCTTGCTGTGCTAGTCTCGGTAGCCATCATTTTCTGGATCTTCGAGTCTGTCATGACACCCATTTCCGCAAGCGCTGACCTAAAACATCCTGCTATACAGCTCCCTCGCCTGATTGCTCATCGTGGCTATTCTGCGGCGGCGCCTGAAAATACCCTGGCAGCGGTGCGCGCTGCCCATGCAGCGGGTGCTCGCTGGGTCGAACTGGATGTTCAGTTACTGGGCGATGGAACAGCCGTGATCTGGCACGATGGCGATATCGCCCGCTGCTCGGATGGGCGCGGTGATCTGAAGAGTCTGGATTGGACGCAAGCCCAGAAGCTGGACGTGGGGGGATGGTTCAATGATGACTTTTCAGGTGAACGTATGGCCAGCCTGTCGGCCATGCTTGATCTGCTGAACGCGTTGGAAATGGGTGTCAATATGGAGTTGAAGGTCAACAAGGGGCATGACCCACGCCTGCTGGTAGAGACCTGCCTGCCGCTTATGTTGGCTGAACTGCCTTCAGAACGACTGCTTATTTCATCGTTCAATCAGCAGGCCCTGCAAGCCTGCCGGGAACAGGCAGACGCCCAGACACTGGCATTAGGCATTCTCTGCGACGCTCTGCCAACTGACTGGCAGGCTCAATGTCAACGCCTGCAAGCCTTCAGCCTTCATCCATCATGGTATCGCCTGAAGCGCGCTCAGGCTGAAGCCATCAAACAGGCGGGCTATGCGTTACTCTGTTATACCGTCAATGACCCCAGCGCCTTTGCACCTTACTGGCACTGGGGAGTCGATAGTGCCATTACTGATCAACCCCTAGAGTTCCAGCGCTATCTGGATAATCGCATAGGCTAACTGTCTAGCAAAAATAATCTAGAAGGTGCCGAGCTTCTTGTCGTCCTGTACACCTGACATACGCACCAGGGCCAGTGCTTCATCGAGGCTTTCTACCTCTTCAACCCTCAAAAGCTCACTGTTGAGCGAAACTGGCTGGCCTGCTTTCTGAGACAGCAAATTTTCCAGCGCCTGGGTATCGGTGGCATCTTCAAGGCGCTGAACGTCCAGGCTGGACGAATGAGTTCCCGGCAGATAAATGGTGCCATTGGAAAAGTCCACCGCATAAGCGATCACACCGGGCACCAGGAAGAATAGCAGGCCAACGCCATTGGCAACCGCCACGATAGGGTCGATCTCGCCGCTGATTTGCCCTTTACGTTCAGGATAGAAGATAGTGCCACAGCCGGTCAGCGCGACCACACAGATGGCAACCACGGCGCCTTTCAACCAAGGAGTTAAACGCTCACCGTGTATACAACGCCCACCTGAATGCTTGCTAACAGCTGAATTTTTCATTATCGGTTAACCTCAAAAACACAAAATTTGACATCAGAATCACGGATGCCATCTATAAGAAAAGTAGTCATGGATATTACCATGCAGGGCAGCATGAAGAACAACCAAAACCCAAGCCACCCAAACTTATCAGCCGCTGACGTTTTGCCGCTATCAACGCTTCGCCGTACAATACCGATATCAAAACATAATCTGCGATTTCACTAGCAACACCTCCTGATTGTAAGGCAGCAGGCTCAGAGACTGTTATTCTGTTGCTCTTCATCTAACTGACTCAATATCAAGGGAATACCCACCTCATGCGCGCCAGCCAACTACTGATTGCCACGCTTAAAGAAACGCCCGCCGATGCCGAAGTTATCAGCCACCAGCTGATGCTGCGGGCCGGGATGATTCGCCGCCTGACATCCGGGCTTTACACCTGGCTGCCGCTGGGCCTGCGCACCCTGCGCAAGGTAGAAACCATCGTGCGTGAAGAAATGAACCGTGCAGGCGCACAGGAAGTGCTGATGCCAGCGGTTCAACCAGCAGAACTGTGGCAGGAATCCGGCCGCTGGGAGCAATACGGCCCGGAACTTTTGCGCCTCAAGGATCGCCACGAACGCGACTATTGCGTGGGCCCGACCCATGAAGAGGTCATCACCGACCTGGTACGCAGGGAAATTGCCAGCTATAAGCAGTTGCCGGTCAACTTTTATCAGATCCAGACCAAATTCCGTGATGAAATCCGTCCGCGCTTTGGGGTCATGCGCTCGCGTGAATTCATCATGAAGGATGCCTACTCCTTCCACCTGGATGAAGCGTCGCTGCAGGACACCTACCAGGCCATGTACGACGCCTACACGCGTATCTTCACGCGCCTGGGACTGGATTTCCGCCCGGTGATTGCGGATAACGGTTCGATTGGCGGCACCGGCTCCCATGAATTCCACGTACTGGCAGATTCCGGCGAGGATGACATCGTCTTCTCCACAGGCTCTGACTATGCCGCCAATATGGAAAAAGCCGAAGCCCTGCCTGCGCCCCTCAACAGCCCACAGGAACGCCCGGCCCCAAGCCAGGAAATGACCCTGGTTGACACCCCTAATGCCAAAACCATTGCCACCCTGGTCGAACAGCACAACCTGCCTATCGAAAAAACCATCAAGACCCTGATGGTTCACGCAGCGGAAGGCGGCCTGATTGCCTTGCTGGTGCGCGGCGACCATGAACTGAATGAAGTCAAAGCGGAGAATCACCCCCGGGTGGCTACCCCGCTGACCATGGCCAATGAAGAAGAAATTCGTGCCGTTGTCGGTGCAGGCCCTGGCTCACTGGGTCCGGTCGGGCTCGAAATGCCGATTATTATCGACCGCAGTGTGGCTCTGATGAGCGATTTCGGCGCCGGTGCCAATACGGATGGCAAGCACTACTTCGGCATTAACTGGGAGCGTGATGCGCCTCTGCCGGAAGTCGCCGACCTGCGCAACGTGGTGGAAGGTGACCCCTCACCAGACGGCCAGGGCACCCTGGCGATCAAGCGCGGCATTGAAGTGGGCCATGTCTTCCAGCTGGGCCAGAAGTACTCCAAGGCCATGAATGCCAACGTGCTGGGCGATAACGGCAAGACCAGCCACCCCTGGATGGGCTGCTACGGAATCGGCATCACCCGGGTGGTCGCTGCGGCCATTGAACAGAACCACGATGCCTCCGGGATTATCTGGCCCAATGCCATTGCTCCTTTCCAGGTGGCGCTGGTGCCCATGAACGCCCATAAATCACAGCGGATACGGGAAGAATCCGAACGCCTCTATCAGACGCTCAGCGCCGCCGGGCTGGATGTTTTGCTGGATGACCGCGACACCCGCCCAGGCGTCAAGTTTGCTGATCTGGAGCTGATGGGCGTTCCTCATCGCCTGGTGATTGGTGACCGCGGCCTGGACAAGGGTGAGCTGGAATACAAGGGCCGCCGCGACAGCGATGTCACCATGATTGCGGCCGACAGCGTGGTTGATTTTCTGCGTGATAAGGCCGGGCTCAGTTAATTATCGCGCTACCCCGTCGCGCCGCCGCCTCTGGCAGACGGCGGCGCGCTCGGTAGCCCTTATCAGGGTAGCCCTCAGGATGGATATTGGGTTGGCCCTGAAGATGCCTCGGCTAGCGGCCTGGCTGGTAATCGGCTGGCTTTTCAGCCCTGTTGCACTGGCCAGCGCCGAGCAGGCCCTGGTGCCTACCTTTGAGGCAGCGTCTCAGGCAACCTCACCAGCCAATTCACAACAACAGCGCTGGGAAAAAAAGATGTCACCCCGGCTTGCCCGCTTTGTCTCATCAGCGGATCTACACGCTTTGATTTTGCAGCGTGTCTATCAGGAAGCCTCGCTGGCGGGGCTTCCTCCTTCGCTAATATTGGCACTGATTGAAGTCGAGAGTGCTTTCAGGGCAGATGCCGTATCGTCAGCCGGCGCGGTTGGGCTGATGCAGATCATGCCATTCTGGATTGAGGAGCTTGGCCTTGCCGCCGACAATCTCAAGGATCCCGCCAGAAACCTGCGCTACGGCTGCACGATTCTGGCCCATTATCTGGCGGTCGAAAACGGCGACTTCACCCGCGCCCTGGCGCGCTATAACGGTAGCCTTGGCAAGACCTGGTACCCGGAACGCGTGATGCGCGCCTGGCAACGAAACTGGCGCTAACCCTTGCTCTCATCAACGACTCATTGTTCTAATCAACGACGCGCCAACTATCTCGCCCTGCGGCTTTCACGTCGTAGAGGGCATGATCGGCGTTCTGATAAATCTGTGAATAAGCGCTTTGACCCGCGCAAAAACGGGTAGCGCCGATACTCAGCGTCACCGCTTTATGCTGAGGATGGGAGGGATGCGGCAAGGCCGCATGCCTCACCTGACTCACCAGCTGATCACAAAATGCTTCCAGCTCTGCTCGGCTTTGACAGGGAAGAAGCGCTGCAAATTCATCGCCTCCCAGACGATATAGCCTTGCTTCTACCTTAAAGGCATTCGCCATCAGTGAGGTAAGGGTCAACAATAGCTTGTCTCCCTGAGGGTGCCCCAGAGTGTCGTTGTACTGCTTGAAGAAATCTACATCAATCAGGATCAACCCCAGTGAAGTTCCCTGCAAGGCCGCTAAATCCTCATTCAGCGCACTGCGGTTACCTACTCCCGTCAGCGGGTCATGTAAGGCGCGCTGAATCCAGGCCAGTGTCTCGCGGGTGGCTTTTTCAACTTTTCTCAGCTGGCGCTCGTGCATCCACCAGAACAGCAACCCCACCAGGAAAATTACCAGACTAATAGAGGTCACCAGCTGGTTATGGCTGCGAGTGCTGTCAGCAAAACGATTGATTGCTTCGCCGCGCCGATCAAGCTGATCCTTTTCTATTTCAGTGAGACACTTGACGGGGCGATGCAGTTGACGAGCCGCCTCCAGATTGCTTATCAACTGTGCTGAAATCGCCTGTGACAAGGTATCCAATAACCGCAGGCTTTCCTGCGTGCAAGCGTACTCATGGTAAACCGATACATCAAACAACCCATAAGCAAGGTCAAGCTTGGTTAACATAGGCGATCCGCCAGCCGCTGACGCGCCGCTAACATCTTCTGACAGTATCTCAGCCTGAATATCCTGAAGGTACTCACGGGAACGGGTGGCTAACTGCTGACCCGTCAGGTTACCCGTCTGGCTGAAGTAGGCCTGTATCTCCGGATAGACCCAGCGTGATTCATAGACAATCACCAGCATCAAGGCAAGAAAGCTCATCAGGCTTAACGACAGCCAGCTGAGATAGCGCTTGAACCATTTAGGCTTATGACGAGCTTGCCGGTTAAGTGAATGAAAGGGCGACTTTTCAGCGGAAGATGGCTTAGGTGGCGTTACCATACTGCCTCAATGCTACGGATCATCCAGATCCAGTCATTGAACTCGCGCAGATTTTCTGTATCACGATCACCGTAATCACGTTCAACCAGACGCAAGGGCCCACGTTCACGCAAGCTGATTGGCGCGCCCTCTTCATGAGTGACCAGATACCAATTAGGGTCATCCCAGCCACTCAGCGTCACCTGGTAATCATCCCAGGCGGTAAAACGCAGGGCAGGCGGAACTTCATCAAAATGCAGCGCCAGAAAGTCACGAAACATAACGCCCTGCATGTTAACTTGATGCCCTTGGTAAGGGTCATAAAGTTCAAAATGCTGACGCGGCAGAACCGAACCAATGGTATCGATAGGGATATCCAGAACTTTATCGTTATCAAGCAGTGTTACTGAGGACTGGGCAGCTACGTTACAGGCCACCACCAGACTGCTGATTGCCAATAACACCCTCAATACTTGCTGCCTGTTTTCTGCCCGGCTGGTCCACATCGCATGCATCCAGTTAAGTATCGTGAATTATTTCATTAAATTTTACATTCATTGGGTTGAAAACTGAAATAAAAAAAGCCGACCCAAACGGGCCGGCGACTGGAAGTTTACTAACCAAGTAAACATCCTCCCCTGACAACTGGTGCTAATCAAAAACGCTGTTCGCTATCACTACATCCTACGCTTCAAGCCTTTAAAGCATTCACTAATGGCTGATGCCATGAGGCTGTGAATGAGTAGAAACCTTTGTGTGGCTGTTCTTCTTACGACGGTGGTCGCGAACGATAAATGCAACCCAACCGACCATGAATACAACCGCAAGCACCACGGTGACCAAACCAAAGATGATAGTATCGTCCCAGTACATAACGACTCTCCCCGCCGTGAAGTAATGAGACAACCATAGCCGCGAATGGCACAACATAAACTGACATGGATCAATTTTACGCTGTAGGGCCACGCTTAGCGGCGCTATTTTTGACGTACATCAGTTTTTCAAAGCACTTTGCGGTCTTCCACCTTGCTGTGATCGGTTCCCGGCGGCAGCGGATGCCCCTTGGCCAGCTCAGCGCGGGTTGCATCACGCACATCAAGAATTTTGACCTTGTAGCGCAAAGTTCTGCCCGCCAGCGGGTGGTTGGTATCCACCGTTACCTGATCACCCTCAAGGGCTACCACAGTGACAATCTGCGGCCCGGCTTCGCCTTCGGTCTGAAAACGGCTGCCAATTTCAAGCTCCGCGTTGCCAAAGGAGTTGCGGCTAACCTCCTGCACCAGGGCTTCATTGCGAATGCCATAGGCATCTGCTGGCATCAAGGTAACGCTCAACTCGCTACCGGCTGTCTGCCCTTCCAGCGCCTGCTCCAGGCCAGGCACGATATTATTGTGGCCATGCAAATATTCCAGCGGCTGCTGACGAGCCTCGGAATCATCCAACACCTGCTTTTCTCCGTCATGCTGAACATCACTAAGCACGTAATGCAGGGTGACAACCTGATGCGCGGCAATCGACATGGAAAACTCCTCTCCGGTAAGCTATTGGCTTTAAAACATCGGGCGTAGTGTATCACCCGCCCTTGATTGTCGTCTTTCTGGAGCTACACCCTATGCCCACCCCAACGCCGCAACGCAGCTGGCGGGACGCCTTTGCTGTGTACTGGCATGCGCCGGTTATTACCATGCTGTTTCTGGGGTTTTCTGCCGGTCTGCCCTTTCTGCTGGTATTTTCCACCCTTTCTGCCTGGCTACGCAGCGATGGCGTTGAAGTCGCGGCGATTGGTTTCTTTGCCTGGGTAGGCATGCTCTATTCGATCAAGTTTTTCTGGGCGCCGATTGTCGACCGCTTAGCCCTGCCGGTACTTACGCGCAGCTTTGGCCAGCGGCGCGGCTGGATGCTGTTGGCCCAGGCCATGATGGTCGCCGGGCTGGTAGGGCTTGCCAGTCTGGAACCTCAGGGAAATCTGGTTTGGGTCGCGGTCTTCGCGCTGCTGGTCGCCTTTGGTTCCGCCACCCAGGATATTGCCATTGATGCGTTTCGGATCGAATCTGCCGATGACGATATCCAGGCGGCCATGGCGTCTACCTATATTATTGGTTACCGGGGCGGCTTGATGGCCGCGGGCGCCGGGGCACTGTTTGTGGCCGCCGCTACCTCATGGAATATCGCCTATCTGTGCATGGCGGCGTTAGTCGGTGTAGGGGTCATTACGGTGCTGCTGCGCCCTGAACCAGCGCGCAATTCATTGACCATTCAACTTGCCCACGAACCCAAAGTCCGTGCCTTTTTACGCGCCAGCCGCGGCAAGCCTCGCTGGCTACGGCGCCTGGGCGCCTGGAGCATTGGTGCGATCATCTGCCCGTTCAGCGATTTCTTCCGCCGCTATGGTATGAAGGCACTCTGGGTGCTGGTGTTTATCGGCGTCTTCCGGATCAGCGATCTGGCCATGGCTTCCATGGCCAATCCTCTGTATATCGATCTGGGCTTTTCCCTGGCCACCATCGCTAACGTTACCAATATTTTTGGCATTGCCATGAGCGTGACCGGCGGCATTCTGGGCGGGCTTCTGGTAGCCCGCTACGGTATTGGGCCGCTGCTGATTCTGGGGGCTGTTATGGTCATGCTGACCAACCTGCTGTTTGCCCTACTGGCAATGATAGGCAACCAACTCCCCATGTTGGTTGTGACGATTGTCGGCGATAACCTGGCCAACGGTTTGGCCAGCGCGGTCTTTATCGCGTTTTTATCAAGCCTGACATCAAGAGCCTACACCGCGACGCAGTACGCGCTGTTTTCATCACTGATGACGCTGCCAGGCAAGTTCATCAGTGGCTTTGGCGGCATCATGGTGACCTCACAGGGCTATGCCAGCTTTTTTGTGGCGGCAGCACTGCTTGGGTTACCCGCCGTTGCTTTGGCCATCTGGGTCAGCCGTGACAAGCAGCTGGTTCCAGCCCCTAAGGTTGTAAGCACTTAACGATATGATGACAGCCACGCCAGCGCACCCGGTGTGGCGCGCCATTGGTCACGCATCAGGGTGCGATATTGCCAGGCTTCGCCACGGGTACCGGGGTCAATATTGCCATCCCAGCTAGGTTTCATCGGGCGCGGGTTATCGGCCCCCAACAGCTCAATGGCGTGGCGATTATAGCGTTGGATGTCTTCCAATATGCTGGCCGCCTCTTGGTAATGTTCCAGGCGGAAGTGGGCCAGAGCGCGTCCAAACAGAATATTCAGCGCCATGGAGCCATCGTCACGGTGCTCTTCCAGCAGCTTCAGGGCATCAGCGTTGCGGTCATCGCGCAGCAGCTGGTCGAGCACCAGTTCCAGCAACCCAAGGCTGTCTTCGCGGTTCACCAGCAGCATCTTTTCTGCCAGTTGACGCGAGTGCTGGCGTGCACCACGCTCCATCCCCACCACCAGCGCCAGGCCGGTGCGCAGCAAAATAGCGTTATCCGCATCGTCCCAGCACAGGTTGCCATCACCGGCGGCGCGCGCCTGATCCAGCCAGCGATCGAGACGCAGCGCCAGCGGCTCCAGTAGGCTGGGCGCCATCCACGGCAAGCTGCCAAAGCGGCTGGTCAGGGCAAGGGCCAGATCCTGCACCACTTGGGGTGAATCCAGCCACTCCGGATGGGCACATAGCGCTGACATCCAACCCACGGCGTTATCCCAAGGGTCGTCAACAAAGCCTAAGGCAATATCGGTATCGACCATGACCTGGAACTCAGCGTGCCAGGTTGCAAACAGGGTCGCCTCACGGGCACTGACGTGATAATCAAGACGCTCCCCCCGCGCACGAATATCCAGCTTGGGCGCGGTCGTCAACGCCGCCAGCAGCGACTGCAGGGCCACCAGCGGCGTCGCCAGATCGTCTTCGGCACTGAGCAGCTGATCCGCCAGGGTCGCCCCTGGGTTTTCCGCCAGCGCGGCCAGAAAATCCAGCTGATCTTCGTCCAGTTCTCCCTTGCGTACCAGACGCCGATACCAGAAATCCGCGCGAGCCTTGGCTTCCTCTTCATGGCCTTCATGCAGCAGTAGCATGGCCTCTATATACGCCAGCGTTGGTGAATCCGGCAGCGCCTGCTGGGCGCGCACAAAAGCCGCGCGGGCGCTGTCCAGGTCATCGCCATCCAGGTATGTCAGGCACAAGCGCTCCAGGGCAACGCCGCGCAGGAACATGGGGCCGCGCTCCAGCACTTCATCCAGCAGGTCAGCGCGTTTGCGGTTAAAGCCGCGCTCCTGGTAGATATCCAACAGGATTTCAAAGGCCGGCTCGGCCTGTTCAGGCAGACGGGTCCAGTCGCTGCCATCAAACAGGGATTCCAGAATCTGCATGGCGCGCCCACTCTGGCCACTTTCGGCGGCAATCAAGCCGGCTTCCAGCAGTGACTGTGCCGGGGCCTTACCGCTGGCCAGCGCCGCTTTAAGGGTAGCGCCTTTCCATTCACGCAGGGACAACATCCACATCATCTGCGGCGGAATATCAGTGGGGAACTCAACTTGAGAGCAGCAGTGCTTGAACTTGCGGCCAGAATCACACCAGCACGGCTCATTACGCCCTGGCGTTGCCAAGGGTTGGGAAGAAAAATCCAGGCGTTCCAGAGGCGTCTGCGACCACACGATAGGTGCCAATGCCTGAGCCTGGGTGGCATCACCGCCAAAATAGTCGCCGCCGTGGGCGCGTACCCAGGTCATGAAATCGGGATAATGCTCATTCTGCCTGATAGCCGAGAGTGCCCCAGAGGCAAACCCCAGCAATTGCTCAACCCATACCGCCAGCATTGGCGTCTCCACTACAGTGATGAAAAGCGCCCTAGTCTAGCATGACCAGGGTGACTGTCGCAGACAGGATTGGCCGCTAACAACGGCCCTGCTAGAGTTAGTCTCATCATCCGCCTGTCTGCTCTTACAATACGAGACATCAGTCACTATGGGAGCCATATTGATGAAGGACGTGACCGTCACCACCTGCCAGGGAAAGCATATAGACGCCTATATAGATGCCCTCGCCCAACTGCGTATCGACGTCTTTCGGGATTACCCTTATCTCTATGCGGGCAATCTGGGCTATGAAGCCGACTATCTGGGCCGCTACGCTGCCAACCCACAGAGCTTCTTTGTGCTTGCCTTTAAGGAAAACCAACTGATCGGCGCGGCAACTGGCCAGCCCTTGCAGGACGAAGTGGATGAGTTTCGCTGCCCCTTTGATCATCAGGGAATTCCTGCCCACCAGGTGTTCTACTACGGCGAGTCTGTCCTGCGGCGTGACTACCGAGGGCTAGGCATCGGTAAACGCTTTATGGCAGAGCGTGAACAGCATGCGCGCCAGCAAGGATTCAGCATTGCCGCTTTTTGCGCGGTCGAACGGCCAGCCGATCACCCGCTCAAACCAGCTGGCTATCAGCCACTGCATGGTTTCTGGCAGGCGCAGGGCTACCAGCGTCACCCTGAACTGGCCACGACCTTTAGCTGGCAGGACATCAACGCATCAGCTGAAACCGCCAAGCCTATGGTGTTCTGGCTAAAAACACTCTGATTCAGCTCGGCTGGTCAGGGCTTTCTGGCCCACTCCAGCAGCGGTGCGGTGCGCCCATGCATATCCAGACGGGCCTGCAGGCGCACCAGATTCCAGTAGTGGCCGTTCAGTGCCCGCGACAGCAACAGCGTATCAGCGGGGGGCTGAAGGCGATCCATCGCTGCCCAGACCTTGGGAGTCAGCTCCCGCAGGCGGCGGTGAACACGCACATCACTGAAGTCCTGTTCACCCGGCGCAAACAGCGGCGACACGCACTCGGCAGATTCACGATACAGAGAAAGCGGCGCGCCCTGCCCCTGACGCCCGCCCATCTTGAGCAGCGCCTCATCCATGGCCATGGGGTCATGTTTAAGGGTGGCATCCAGCAACTGCATCATGGCCTTCAGGCGCGCTTGTGGCACCGGTATGACGGCACCAAAATCGTAAATCACCAGGCGCCCATCTTCATCAGCCGCGAAGTTGCCCGCATGGGGGTCAGCGTGCAGCTCGCCGTAGGTAAACAGCTCTTCGGTAATCCAGTCAGCCAGTACCTCGGCCACTTTCTGGCGGCGCTCATCATCAACACTTTCCAGCTCCCGCAGCGGCGTGCCGTCAACAAAGCGCATGGCCAATACATGCTGGCCGGAAAGCTCAAACAGGGGTTCTGGAATCACCAAACGCGGCTCATGCTGATAGCGCTCGCGATAGCGGGCCAGCGCCTTGGCCTCGGCCAGGTAATCCAGCTCTTCTCGCAGCCCTGCCGCTAGCTCTTCAAACAGGGCATCCAGGCGCGCCTGAGGCACCTTGAACCAGCGCCCTAGGCGCATCAGGCGTTTGACCTGCTTGAGATCGCTTTCCAACACCTCCGCCAGGCCCGGGTACTGAATCTTGAGCACCACAGTGTCATCGTCTTTGGTTACCGCGCGGTGCACCTGCCCCATGGAAGCACTGGCGAAAGGCCGCTTCTCTATCTGCTTGAAGTGTGCATCAATATCACCATACTGCAGCACCAGCGCTTCGCGGATGCGCGGCCAGGGCATCGGCTCGGCCTGGCGCTGCAAACGTGCCAGTTCATCGGCCAGATCCTGCGGCAGCAGGTCATCCCACTGAGACATGATCTGCGCCAGCTTCATCGCCGGGCCTTTCAGCTCGGAAAGCCCCTCAAACAAGGCTTCACCCAAGGCCCGCCAATCCGCCTGCCCCCCCATACGGGTTTTCAGCAAGGCCCCGCCGGTACGGGCACCCAGCCCCATCAATCGCCGCGTTCTGCCGCGCTCACGCATAGCGCTCGCCTCTACTGGTAAATTGGTAAGATGCGATAAGTTTACAGAACAGCGCCACCTTGTACAAAATATCTATACAAGATATTTACAGCGAGAGGAAAGAAGGCTTGCCCAGCGTTTTTAAAGCCAATTGCATTTGCTTACGCCCTTCGACATTATGAAAGGCTAGTAATTAAAAGGACTTAACACGTGCATTACCACCCCAACCAAACGCCAAAAAAGCTGCTCGGGTGATCGAGGAATGACACCTAAACTCCCCATCAATATTGATGACCTGCTCCACCACCGAACAGTGGAGAGTGAACGCATTGAATACAAGCAAGGCTGGAATCCTGAATCCATTCTGCATACCTTGTGTGCCTTCGCCAATGACTTCCACAACCTGGGTGGCGGTTATGTGCTCGTCGGTGTAGCTGAAAAGAATGGCCAGCCGCAGCTGCCACCAACCGGTTTATTGCCGGAACAGATCGACACCATTCAAAAAGAGCTGTTAAATCTGGGGCATTCAGCGATTGCGCCGCCCTTTCATCCGTTAACCGCCACCTATGAGATTCAGGGCAAAACCATTCTTGTGCTGTGGGCGCCAGGCGGAGAAACACGCCCTTATAAGGCCAAAACCAGCTTGGCCAGAAAGAGTGACTGGGCCTATTACCTGCGCAAACATACCAGCACGGTGAAAGCATCAGGGCAGGATGAGCGCGAACTGTTAAGCCTCGCTGCCACCGTACCCTTTGATGATCGCTATCGCCAAACCGCCGAATTAAGTGACCTTTCCCCCTACTTGATACGTGACTTTCTCTACGATATTGATAGCGAATTGGCGTCTGAAGCTCGTAACATGGATACCGAAACCCTGGGCCGCCGTATGAATGTGGTAGGAGGCCCCAGCGAAATGGCCTTTCCCAAAAACGTGGGGCTATTATTCTTTAACGAGCAACCCGAACAGTTCTTCCCAGCCACTCAGATAGATGCAGTGTATTTTCCTGATGGTGCCGGGGGAGATCACTTTGAAGAGAAGGTTTTCAAGGGCCCTCTGGGTCGCATCACTCGCACTGCACTGGACTATATTAATCGCAGCTATATAAAAGAAGGCGTGACAAAACATCCTGACCGCCCGCAGGCTGAACGTTTCTGGAACTTTCCCCAGGCAGCCATTGAAGAAGCCGTGGTGAATGCGGTGTACCACCGCTCTTATGAAATTCGCGAGCCGATCGAAATCCGTATTGATGGCCAGGAGCTTGTGGTGCTCAGTTTCCCCGGGCCAGACCGCTCGATTCGCTTGCAGGATCTACAAATAGGTAAAGCCGTCAGCCGTCGCTACCGTAATCGGCGTATTGGCGAATTTTTAAAAGAGCTGGATTTAACCGAAGGTCGTTCAACTGGGGTACCAAAGATCCTTCGCGTGATGAAAGCTAACGGTTCTCCAGAACCGATATTCGAGACTGACGATGAGCGCAGCTATTTTTTGATTCGATTACCCGTTCACAAGGGATTCTTGGTCGATACAGAGGCCGTGGCCAACCTCAGCCCCGAAGTAACCGAACAAGTAGGGACTAAGCAGGGACTAAGTAGGGAGCAAGTAGACTTACTTAATTGCTGTGTTGAAGAAACCTCCGTCACAGCTTTGATGCAAGTTACGGGGCGCTCCAATAGAACGAAATTCCGTTTAGCAGTGCTAAATCCGTTACTTGATTTAAAGTTAATTGAAATGACCCAACCTGACTCACCACGTAGCCCAACCCAAAAATACCGTTTGACTGAACTAGGCGAGCAAGTGCTGGCCAGCAAGTATAAACATTAACCCTAAGAGCAAGCATAAGGCGCCGCCATGCGTGTGATTATTGCCGAAAAACCCAGCCTGGCCCGTGCCATTGCCGAGGCACTCCCCGGCCGCATGCAGCGCCAAGAGGGCCTAATCCAGTGCGGGGATACCACCGTAACCTGGTGCCTGGGGCACCTGCTGGAACAGGCACCGCCGGAAGCCTACGATCCGGCCGACAAGCAGTGGCGCCTGGACCGCCTGCCGATTGTGCCCAGCCGCTGGCAGCTGGCGCCCAGGCCCAAGGCGCGCGGTCAGCTCAGTGTGATTCGCAAACTGCTCAAGCAGGCAAGCCTGGTGGTGCATGCCGGCGACCCGGATCGAGAAGGTCAGCTGCTGGTGCAGGAAGTGATTGAGCACATGAATTACCGTGGCCCGGTGCAGCGGCTACTGGTCAGTGATCTCAACCGCCCCGCCGTAGTGCGGGCGCTGGGCAGGCTGGAGGATAACCAGACTTTTCAGCCGCTATATCGCGCGGCTGAAGCGCGCGCCCGGGCAGATTGGCTGTATGGCATCAATCTGACCCGCGCCTGGACGCTGACCGGGCGCCAGGCCGGTCACGATGGCGTGCTCTCTGTGGGACGCGTGCAAACGCCGGTGCTGGGGCTGATTGTGCGTCGTGATAACACGATCCGCGACTTTGTGCCTTACCCCTTCTACCCGCTATGGGTTGATCTACAGGTGCAACACGGCCAGCTGCGCGCCTGGTGGGCACCCAAACCCAATCAGCCGCTGGATGAACAGGGCCGCCTGATTGACCGAATCCCGGCGGATGCCCTGGCCGCCCGTTTACCCGGTGCCCAGGGACAGCTTACCCAGCTGGAACAGCAGGAAAAACGCCAGAATGCCCCGCTGCCCTACTCACTTTCTGCCCTGCAGGTAGATGCGGCGCGGCGTTTCGGGCTTTCCGCCCAGGCAGTGCTGGATGGCTGCCAGCGCCTGTATGAGCAGCATAAGCTGATTACCTACCCGCGCTCAGACTGCCGCTACCTGCCGGAAGAACACTTTGCCGGGATGCGCAAGGTGCTCAACAGCGCCTGCCAGAACGACACCACTCTGAACGGCTGGCTGTCAGGCGCCGACTTCAGCCGTCGCTCCAAGGCTTGGAACGATAAACAGGTTGGCGCTCACCATGCCCTGGCGCCGACCGGCAAGCCTTTTGATGCCAGCGCAGTCAGCGATATCGATGCTAAGCTATTCCAGCTAATCAGCCGTAATGTACTGGCCCAGTTCTACCCACCACTGCGCACCTTTGAGGTAAAAGCCGAATTCACCCTGCTGGAAGAGTGCTTCCGCGCTCGTGGCCAGCAGGTGCTCGACCCCGGCTGGAAGCCCCTGTTCACCACCCGGGAAGAGTCCCCACCGCTGCCGACACTCACGCAAGGAGAAGCCTGCCAGGCGCTATCGGCCGGTGTGGAGGAACGCGAGACTCGCCCGCCAGAGCACTTTACCGACGCCAGCATCATCAAGGCGATGATGAATATCAGCCGCTATGTGGACGACCCCGAGGTGCGCCGCACCCTGCGCGACACCGATGGCCTGGGCACTGAAGCCACCCGCGCCGGGATTCTTGAAACTCTGGTGCAACGCGGTTATATCGTCCGCAAACAGAAAGCATTACGCGCCACCCGCCTGGGCAGCGCCCTGATAGCTGCCCTGCCCGAGGCGGTCAGCACACCGGAACGCACAGCCCTGTGGGAGCAGCGTTTAAGCGCCATTGCCGAACGCCAGGATGACGCAAATGCCTTCCAGCATGCACTGGTTGAAGATCTTTATGCACTACTGCGCCAAAGCGACGCCGGTAAACTACGTCACAGCCTGCAAACCGCCCAGGGTGAAGCCGCAGCGCCTGCTAAGCGTGGCGCTAAATCAAACAAGGGCTATACAAAACGCAAACCCACTGGAAGCAGGAAAAGAACAGCCTCCACAGGGGCAAAACGCAAAAAATAACTCTTGATAACCACCTTCCTTGCGAGACGATCATGTTAGAACAGGCCAGCCTTGCTCAGCAGCTCGGCATTGATTATCCCATTATCCAGGCGCCCATGGCTGGCGTGTCTACGCCTGCGCTGGCGGCGGCGGTGAGTAACGCCGGTGGGCTTGGGTCGATTGCTATTGGCGCCAACTCAGTGAAAAAAGCCCGTGAACTGATCGCTCAAACTCGTGAGCTGACATCAAAGCCGTTTAACGTCAATGTGTTCTGCCATCAGGCACCGAGATACGACGCTGCCCGCGAGGCCGCTTGGCTGAACCACCTGGCGCCCCTGTTTGCTGAATTCAGCGCAACACCGCCCAGCCAGCTGGATAAAATCTACACCAGCTTTGTTGAAGACGACGCGGCGCTGAATATGCTGATCGAAGAAAAACCCGCCGTTGTCAGCTTTCATTTTGGCGTGCCGCAAGCGGCCTGGGTCGAGGCGCTCAAAGCGGCAGGTATCGTTACCCTGGGCTGTGCAACCACCCTGGATGAAGCGCGCAAAATAGAGGCCGCTGGGGTGGATGTCATCGTCGCTCAAGGCTATGAAGCCGGAGGCCACAGAGGCGTATTTGACCCAACCAAAGGCGATGCTAGGATCGGCACCCTGGCGCTGGTACGCTTGCTTAGCCAGCAGTGTGGCATACCGGTTATCGCCGCCGGGGGCATCATGGATGGCCAAGGGATTGCAGCAGCCATGGCGCTAGGAGCAGAGGGTGTTCAGCTGGGCACGGCCTTTGTGCTATGCCCGGAATCAGCGGCGGATGATGCCTATCGCCGGGTATTGAAAAGCCCACAGAGCCAGCATACCGAGGTCACTCAGAGTATTTCCGGGCGCGCCGCACGGGGCATTGTCAATCGCTTTCACCGCGAAATTGATGCTGGCTTAGCTCATCATCCAAGCGCACCACCACCGCCGGATTACCCGTTCACCTATGCGGCAGGCAAAGCGCTGGCCAGCGCAGCGGCGCGCCAGGGTGAGCACGGGTTTGCCGCCCACTGGGCGGGTCAGGGCGCCCCCTTAGCGCGAGAAATGCCCGCAGAGGCAATGATTAACATGCTTATAAAAGAGTGGCTGGGTTAACTTTCACCCGCTTGGTTTAGGCTCCTTTGAAAAAACACAGGCTATAGACTAGAATTAACAAATTCTTATATTCCAAGATTTTTATCATCATTCAGCGAGTTTTTCTTCACATTTTTCTTAAATAAGCTACTTTCATTAGTAAGCACTGCAGTAACACAACAATACCGTGCTTATAATTAGAGTCTATGTATATAACAAGGAGAAATGAAATGGCTCAACTTGTTGAAGAGCTTAACAGCCTCGATTTTGGTGTCTACATTGGTGGCCCGCTACAAGCGGCGATACAGGCTCAGCAGGCAAGCTCCATGGCTGCGGTGGATTTCCTGCAGGAAGTTGGCTTTAAGAAAAAAGATGATAATAGCGAGGATCAAGTGTAAGCGCCCTTAAACCGGCATCTACCGCTCTCGCTTTTATCCCCTCACACTGATGCCATCAGATCTTTGTGAGGGGGTGTCATGACGCATCAAGAACGTGAGCAATATTGGCAGCAACAAGTCACCGAATGGCAAACCTCTGGCTTGTCCGGCATGGCGTTTTGCAAGCAACAAGCGCTAAAGTACCATCAGTTTTCTTACTGGCGTCAAAAGCTCTTGGCCAGCGCATCGTCAACAAAAGAGCCAGTCGCCAGTTTTGCCACCGTCGCATATCCCAATACCGGCACCGCAAAAGAAATAGACTCCACGGGGCTTACGGTATCACTGCCCGGCGGTATCACGGTCACGGGCTTGCACGCGGGCAACGTGGCGTTACTGGGCGATATCCTGAGGCAACTGTGAAGCGGCCGCGCTATTTACGCCCCGCGTGGGAAATGCCCGAGATCTACCTGTACCGCGCACCGGTCGATTTTCGCAAGCAAGCCAACGGCCTGGCGTTACTGGTGGAGCAAGAACTGGGACACAACCCCTTTAGCGGGGCGCTGTATGCCTTTACTAACCGGCAGCGAAATAAAATCAAGTGCCTGATGTGGGAAGACAATGGCTTCGTGCTCTACTACAAGGCGCTGGCCGAGGAGCGCTTCAAGTGGCCCGGCCCCTCGGATGACGTTATGGCGTTGACTGGCGAGCAGATCAACTGGCTGTTGGATGGCTACGATATCACCCTGATGCGCGGCCATAAAACACTGCATTACGACAGCGTCGGATAGGCCATAAAGCTCTTATTTTCAGTGCTTTAACACACCGAATCTGGTATCATTGGCCCATGAAAAAGCACCCCGAAGTCTCCTCCCAACTGCCTGATCTCAGTGGCCTCTCCGCCGCTGAGGTAGTGGCTCTTGTGGCGGGGCTTCAGCAACAGGTGACGGCTCAACAGACGGCGTTACAGCAACGTAATCTCTATATTCAATTGCTCGAAGAGAAGCTGCGCTTGCAGCGCATTCAGCAGTTCGCCGCGCGCAGTGAAAAGTCTGCGAACCAGGCTCATCTGTTCGATGAGACGGAGTTGGAAGCTGACATCGAGGCGCTACGCGATCAGTTACCCGACGATGTCGAAGAGCAAGACGCGCCGCGTCCCTCACGTCAACGTCGCCAACGTGGCTTCTCCGACACTCTGGTCCGTGAGCGTATTGAGCTTACGCTCAGCGAAGAAGAAAAAGTCGGGGCGACCAAGACCTTCTTCGCCAAGGTAAAAGAAGAGCTTCAGTTCATCCCCGCGCAGCTGAAAGTCCTCGAATACTGGCAGGAAAAAGCGGTGTTCCCGCTTGAGGGCAACGACCATCTCCTTACTGCGGAGCGTCCGGTTCATCCGCTAGGCAAGTGCACGGCGTCGACGTCACTGCTAGCGTACGTGATCACCTCCAAGTACGCAGACGGTTTGCCGCTGTACCGCTTGGAAGGCATGTTCAAGCGGTTAGGCCACGCTGTTAGCCGCACGCAGATGGCCAACTGGATCATCCGCCTGAATGACGTCTTCACGCCCTTGATCACGCTGATGCGCGAAGTGCAAAACAGCAGCGCGTATCTGCAAGCCGATGAAACGCGGCTGCAAGTGCTCAAGGAAGACGGCAAGACCGCTCAGTCAGATAAATGGATGTGGGTCACCCGAGGTGGCCCACCGGATCAACCGTCGGTGCTCTTTGCCTACGACCCGTCCCGCGGCGGCAGCGTGCCGGTGCGCCTACTCGACGACTTCTCAGGGATCCTGCAGGCCGATGGCTACGCCGGTTACGGCCAGGTATGCCGTGCCAACGGCATTACCCGCATTGGCTGTTGGGACCATGCGCGACGCAAGTTCGTGGAAGCGTCTAAGGCAGCCAAGGTCAACGCGAAAGGCAAGGGCGCCACGCCGGCCAAGGCCGAGGTAGGGCTTAGCCATATCAACAAACTCTACGCCATCGAACGGCAGATCAAGGATCTCAGCGAAGTGGAACGCTACCGTGTCCGCCAGGAGCTGAGCCTTCCGCGTCTTGAGGCCTTCAAGGCTTGGCTAGAGGCTAATGTTACCCGCGTCATGAAAGGCAGCCTGACGCGTCAGGCGATGGAATATACGCTGAACCAATGGGACTTCCTCATCGGCTATTGTGCGCGCGGCGACCTGCATATCAGTAATGTTCTGGCAGAAAACGCCATTCGCCCGTTTGCCGTTGGTCGAAGAGCCTGGCTGTTCGCGGATACCTCCCGCGGCGCTCACGCCAGTGCCACCTGTTATTCACTCATCGAAACGGCAAAAGCCAATGGCTTGGAGCCTGCTGCCTATATCCATTATGTGCTGGAGCACATCGCCACCGCTGATACGTTAGAGGCACTGGAAACGCTGCTGCCCTGGAACGTGAACTTGGCGCCCGCCGAAAAAAAGTGAAAGAACACGGCTAGGTCAAGTGTGTCGATTTAAGGGCGCTTACGATCAAGTGATTCGCTATGTCAACTTTAACTATGAAAAGCAAATCCCTAATCCAGATTTTACACTTGGTGAATCACCAGAAAACGAGCGCTACACCACGTCAACTGTTTCAGTTAAAGTGCCTTTTATAACAATGCTACAAGTGCCAAGCTTACGTATTGACACCTTAGATATTGAATTTAATGCGCGATTAACCTCCACACAGACCAAGAGCCTGAATTCAAAATTTTCTGCCAGTGCAGAATTAGGCATTGACTACAAGGTTGTCAATTTTAAGGCGTCAGCCTCCTATCAGCGCTCCTCGTCAAGGGGCGAAAAAGTTGAAAAGTCTTATTCACTGAATGTCAAGGTTCATGCAGTGCAGGACGAGATGCCAGCAGGTCTTGACCGGATTCTCAACCTATTGGAAGACAGCATCGTCAGTGCCTAGTTAGTCCTTCCAACCGATATATACAAGGCGGTGCCTGCGGGCACCCCTGTCAGTAATAATGGTTAAGGAGCTTGAATGAAACTGCACGATTATATTGGTAGCCTGGTTATAAGTATTCAACACGCGCGTGTTAGCGCTGACCTGCAGGCAGTCCGCGTTGCTGAGGATTATGCTAAACACAGATTGCTTGAACATTTCCCTGTGCCGAGAATGCGTTTGAAAGATGTAGAAATAACGTTCCCTGTTGCCATAACCCCAAATCAGGGTGAACCCGTAAGTAGACAGAAATCATTTGACAGTCGCCAGATCGCTTCACTCGCCTACCAGGAAACGTTATCTGGCCTGGGCCTGGAAAGTCTGAATCGCGCGTCATCCCAGAGATTTAGGCAATTCATCAACGAAGAGACTCAGCTGCTTGATAAAGCCATTATTGAATACGGCGAGACGCAAGCTCTTGAGACCTTTTCACACAAGATTGCAAAGCAAGGCTTTGATATACAAGTAACTGACTTATCTGACGATGATCTAAGAAAACACGTTTCACACGTGGCTGAGCGCCTTTCTGAAAAGTTAAAAGACACTATTAAACCTCAACCAGTCGCTGATCTGGGTAATCTGGATGTGTCGGTAGAAACAGACATCCTGCGCGAAAAGTCAGCGGCAAGCTTGGTCAACATCAAGCTTACCATTCAGGAAGATGGAGTTGAGTGGCACCGCATGGAAGATGAAGATGGAAAAGTTACCCGGAAACTGATTCCCGAATAAGCGGCGAAGAGCACATCATGAAACAATCTCATATCATGAAAAGCCAGGCCTACCACCACCTCTTGATGGAAACACCACGGATCGTCGACTCACTTTCCACTAAAAGCCCTCAAGCAGTTGATGATTTCATGGATTGGCTCAAAAAATCGGAAAAGATACTTGAAGAATATAACTGCCCCCAAGTCGCTGAACTTGCTTCTATCCGAAGTCAGCTACTGGCAGGAGGCTACCGCGGAGCCACCCGCAAAGAACAGCAACTGGCCGCTTGTGAACTTCTCCCTCAGGCGCAAAGGGTTTTACAGTTAATGCACGACGATGCAGTAAAGCCCATAGAAGAAGCCAGAAAGATAGTAGCTCCCCTTCTTGAGGCTATAGCACAAAGTGGTGCTGTTACTTTTGACAAAAAGGTAGGGTTTCAAAGTTTTGTTGGGCAGGTACATCATCTTTTAAGCCAACATGATCAATTGAAAGTCAATATGGTGCCGGTTAATGCTACGCTCAGCCACTCAGATAGAAGCTGGCTAATTGCAGATATGATCGAGCTGGATAACTGGCCATGCATAGCCACCAATACGGAATGATATCCACTGCCACAACATGGCCAACGAGGGTTGCATCACCCAGCAAGGGCCTTTTTAACATCACACCATGCTTTTCTTGCATTTCTTTGGTGCACACGGTGTGATATTCACGGTTCCTAGAAGAGACTATGCCAGCTAGATAATGGTGATCATTATCTAGCAAATCAGATTACCCATCTGCCGTAGCGCCTTTACTGATCCCTTCGAACACCACGATGCGGGTGGGTTCGCCGGTTTGCGCCGCGACCTTGTCCGCCAGCCATTGAGCAATGTTTTCAATCGTGGTGGGCACCTTGAGTACTGCCGTGCGTGATTCAGGCAGGCTCAGGCTGAATGCTCCTTGAGCTGAAAGATAACGGTATAAAATTTGCCCGTCTTGTGACGTTTCGATAATATCCGCAGCCTCGATCAGGTAGCGATGATTGAGCCAGTCACTCCACTGCTGCTCAAGCTGGGGTACCCGCTGAGCATGCTGATAAATCTCCAGCCGCGAACGATGACCATGGGCAATGCGCTGGCAGTTGCCAAGGTGGCGCTTCAGGCCATGGCTGTAGCCAAACGCCGCACCGTCAATGGTTTCAGCACTCAGGGTCAGGGTGACCCGAGAGACGTTAGGCGGCCGCTGGGCATTCAACAGCGCTTCGCAGTGAGCCAGAATATCCGCCTCGCTCACCTCTGCGGTTGGCAGAGCAGTCACTGCCTCTAGCGGCGTTTCCAGGCACATCGCATAGGGGTACTGAGCCTCCACCGTACAACGCTTGTCATCAATTTTCTCGGTCACACCGTCTGCATATTTCGGCACCAGCAAGGTATGATCCGGCCCCGCATCCAGCACCCGCTTGATCCAGGGTTTGACCTCGCCAAAATCCAGCAGCATGCCGTCGTCGCCCAACTCACCTTCCAGCGTAGCGTTGACCAGCCAGCTCATGCCGGTCAGACCGTGAACAGGGTTCCAGATGGAAACGTCCAGATGGGTTAAATGGTTAACAAAAAGCGCCATTATTCAAAACCTGCCAGTTTGTGAAGTTGCATGGACAAACGCCACTGCGGGTGATTGAGACAGTAATCCACCGTCTGCTGCACGGTATTGCCGCTGGGGTTCTGCAAGGCACTCTGATCCATGGGCTGCAGATAGAAATGGGCGAAATCCAGGGCACTAAAGCGCTCCGGCAAGGCGTCCTGCTGAGGGTAGACCAGCTTGAGCTCATCGCCCTGCGTCACCACCAGCCTTGCCTGGCTTTTGGGGCTGACGCAGACCCAGTCAATGCCCTCGGGCACGGGCAAGGTGCCGTTGGTTTCCACCGCTATTTCAAAGCTGCGTTCGTGCAGAGCATCTGTAAGCGCGGTGTCCACTTGCAGAAGCGGCTCGCCGCCGGTCATCACCACATATGGCGTGGCGTTGGAAATTACTGGCCACAGCGAGACGATATGCTCTGCCAGGGCCGCTGGCGTGGCAAAGCGCCCACCGTTCGTGCCATCGGTGCCGACAAAATCGGTATCACAGAACTGGCAGACGGCCGTGCTACGATCCTGCTCGCGCCCGGACCACAGGTTACAGCCGCTGAAACGGCAGAAAACACTCGCGCGACCGCTCTGCGCCCCTTCACCCTGCAAGGTGTAGAAGGCTTCCTTGATATGGTACATGGTGTTGCCTCTTGGGAGATCAGGACGGCCGGTAGGCGATGGGGTCTTCAATGCCGTTAACGGCAAAGGCTTCCAGGCGGTCAATACAGCTGCCGCACTCACCGCAGGCCAGTTCCTCGCCCTGGTAGCAGGTCCAGGTGTGGCGGTAGTCCAGCCCCATCCTGATTCCATCGGCCAGAATATCGGCCTTGGCAGCATGCAGGTAAGGCGCGTGAATGGTCACCGGATTAAAGTCGGCCAGGCCAGCGGCTTCGTTCATGGCATCCACAAATGCTGGGCGACAGTCCGGATAGATCAGGTGATCCCCCGCGTGGGCACCATAGTAGACATCCTGAGCGCCGATATTGATGGCCTTGGCGATGCTCATCGATAACAGCATCATGTTGCGGTTGGGCACCACGGTCGCCTGCATATTGCTTGCGGCGTAGCGTCCACTGGGAATGGCCTGGCGGGGATCGGTCAGCGCCGAGTTATCAATCAGGCCGTGAATGGCGCGGATATCGACCACCTGGTGGGCGATGCCAAGGGCCTGGCAGACCTGGCGGGCCATACCCAGTTCACGGGAATGGCGCTGGCCGTAGTCAAAGGAAAGCGCATGCACATCAGTATGCTGGTGACGGGCGCGATGCAGCAGGGTAAAGGAATCCATGCCGCCGGAATACACCACCACAGCGGGTCGGTGTTGGGAAGGTTGTGACATCAGGGGTGCTCATTGTCGGAGAATTTGTACAAAGCGAGATGCCAGCATGGCTGGCTGCCGGGTTCCGGTCCGGCTGAGCGGGATTTTACGCAGTAAGCCTGAAGTTGGCCAGCACAAAGCGCCCTCGCTTATATATCACCCAAGCGCTTGCCTAACTCCAATTACTCTACCCGCTACTTGCAGCGAAATAGTCGGTAAATTCAATCATGCAATCAGCCCATCATCGCCTGCCGTCACCCCAACCTCTTCAACCATAACGGTGTAATTACCTCTATCGTCATTACCCCGTTCTGATGCCTCAACGTAATAGGTATCACTTGAGTCAGCGGTAAACTGAAACTGCGCTTCATCATCACTGGCATCCGTTGCTCCACTGATGCCACCTCCATCCGGGTTAAGCAGTCTCAGATAAGCCGTATCCAGATCGTCTTCAGGCGTCATCTGGAAGAGATAGTCTTGGCCTGCTTGCAGATCCACGGCAAAGACATCTTTATCTGATGCCTTTTCAATCATGCCATCAACAGATTCACCCAACTCGATAGCAGTGGCTGTCGCTGGCGTATCTCCATAATCATCCAGGACGCCTTTCATGTCAGGTGCATATTCCGGATTAACCAAAGCTCCCTCTTCCTCCACATAGCGGGTATCGCCTAAAACTTCGTCATTGACCATTAGCGCTTGCATGTCAACAACGAGGTCTTCCGCATTCCCGCCACTGATGACAAACTCAAATTCGAGCACTCCACTGGTAGAACCGTTGGTCGCTGAAAGTGAATAGCTTGCCGTCGTAACGCCACCGCTACTGAAGCTTGATGACGAGGTCGATAAAGCTCCCCCGCCCTGCAAGGAAACATCATCCAGAGCAACCGTAGAGGGATACTCCAGATTAAAACTAATGCTGTTGCTGCCTGATGTCCATTGATCACTCAAAGTCAGTTCCAGGCGTAACAGATTCGGGTCTGTTTCGGGTTCGGGTTCGGGTTCGGGTTCGGGTTCGGGTTCGGGTTCGGGTTCGGGTTCGGGTTCGGGTTCGGGTTCGGGTTCGGGTTCGGGTTCGGGTTCGGGTTCGAGATTTTTGACAGCCTGAATATTGTTTTCAAGCGCTTGTTTATCATCAGCTGCGGCAGCTTGTGCCAGCGTAAATGCTAAAGATGAAAGCGTTAATGCACCGCTATCAAGTTGCTCAGCCCAGTAAGCGGCACCGTCTGCATCCGGCTCGCGGCTGAAAAGCTTGTTGTACAGAGCCGACAGCTGCGCGTCCGTCTCCATGCCGCCGTATTGCACCACATACTCATCAGAATTTCCAAACGCCTCAATAAGCGGTGCAAGGTCGCCGTTTGACGACTTCATGGCGCCCAGCCAGAAAGCTTTACCTTCTGCGTCTGCAGCACGCCCGTAGTAGCCCGCATACAGGGTATCTATGATCTCGCCATACGTCTGATTCTGGGCATTATCGATACGTGCCTCAAACGCGCTGGCGTCTTCTCCTTCTGCCGCATCAGCAATAAACCGTGCCACCTCAGCAAGGCTTATACCCTCCTCAAGCTTGGCTGCCCAGTAATTACGGCCTTGTGCTTCAACATCACGGCCTAACAAATGCTGATAAAGCGTGTTAGCCTGCTGTTGGGGAGTCTGTCCAGCATAAAGTTCATCAAACTCAGGCGCTTGCGTAAACACTTGGTTTACCGCATCAAGCCCACTGGCCTCAAGCTGTTCCGCCCAATAAAGAAGCCCCACCCAATCAGCGGGACGGTTATAGACAGTCAGGTAAAGCGTTTGAATATCAGTATGCACAGCCATCGTCTTCCCTCCAGGTGATCGCACGGCACTTTTACACAATATTTCTATTATATAAAATTACTTACATTAGCGAACAATAGCAAGAAGAAAAGGGTCTATCGACTTTCGGCTTTGATGCTTATCCTTGCGCCAGATAACGACTGGGCCTGCTCAGGCAGGTACAGTGAACAAAGCGTACGGCCAGCGCGGGTATCAATGACTGCCTTGAGATACGGGGTCTGTTACTTTCAGAGTCGAGCCGGACGACGACGGGGAAAGTCACCGCAATGGAAATGGCTGGTAGCTGTTCAGTGTATGCAGATTGAACGGGGTGATAGCTTGAACAGAGCAGCAGAGTTATACCACTCCAACGCCTTCGTACAAGTCCTGTGCGCATAGACTCGAGAACCCCGTACTCACCTAGCAGGAGCCACCATGAAAGACTCAGATTTGACCAAGAAACAGCCCAGCGACAGCCAGGAGCCCAAAAGGCCTGCATCAAACAGGATCAGCCCTGCCGAGCAGTTTTTTATTGTCGGCGGCTTTAGCCTGCTTCAAAAACTGCTGTTGGTCATCACCGGGCTCTTAACCCTGAGCGCCGCCGCCAACGAGTTGTTCGGGGTTTACCAGCGAGGTAACGTCGAACTGGCCGATATTCTGCTGCTGTTCTTGTACACCGAAGTCGTCGCCATGGTGCTGGTCTCCTACACCGGACGCGGCTCGCCGTTTGTCTACCCAATCTTCATTGCCATCACCGCCATTGCCCGCTTGATCGTTCTGCAAGGCAAGGAAATGAACCCGCAGAATATCGTGTTCGAGGCCGGTGCCATCGTCTTGCTGACTATTGCTGCCACTGTATTAATGCGTTTGCCACGAGAATAGATAAAAGAAATAAAAGGGACAGCCCGTCATTCCCAATTTCACCACCACCTCGTCACTTCCAGCCTCACCACCATCTCGTCATTCCCGATCTAACCACCACCCTCTCATTCCCGAGTGAAGTTATCGGGAATCCAATTTGAAATTTTCAGCAGAGACCAATCAAAGAGACAGTTAACGCTTGCCTGAACCTTTTATCCAGAAACAGACATTAATTACACGCAAAAAACCCCGGATAATATCCAGGGCATAAATAGATTTTACAGAACAGTCAACCTTCCAATACAGCGCGTATTAGAAGTAAAAACGTGTACCGATCATAATCTTGGTGGCGGAATCAGAAAGCTCATCACCATCAAAATTAATGTCGTCGGTAGAAATATTGTGGTTAACTTCGCCAGCAATCGCAACATTGTCATTAATGAAATACTTGATGCCACCTGACAAGCCAACACTTAGTGCTGTTACATCTTCAAAATCGACATCAGCGGTGTCTTTGAAGTCTTCATCAAAATCAAAATTAGCACTTGCCAGACCAGCAGAGGCTCCTACATAAGGTACCCAGTTGGTGGCATTATTGAAGTTATATTCAGTAAACAGGCCCAGATCAAAATTCAGAACACTGCCTGTTGCGCCAACGCCAGATTTCACACCTACCTGCCAATCATCGCGAATAAAGCGACCATATGTAATATCGAGGTTCAGTTCAAAATCATCCTGTGCATCAAGGTCCAGGTTTCCCTGCACACCCAGTTCCTGGGTGCCTTGCTCAAGACGTGCTTCGGCCATCATTGAGGTCATACCCAACACAGCAACAAACGTGGACAAAATAATATTCTTTTTCATTTCTTTTACCTCTACGCATTATACGTTTCATCTTGCAAAAAGTGGCAAGCCGCGCGGATGCTACATTAGCGCTGACCGAATGCATAGAGGATTTGACGCTACTTTAGCAACTTAACTAACAACAATTATTAAATAAAAAACAAATTTTTCTCAGCTGCCCAATTTGACCTTTTAGCCAAAGCCAAGGGCTTTAGATCAGAATGTATTCCAGCTGAAAGTATGCGGGAATGACAGTCTGGAGAGAAGTCGTTACTAGTTGCTGGCCATCAGTCAGGATCTGCTGATGCGCGGCGACCCCACCGCCCTTTTTGCCCCCTACCGACTGCCAGGTGATCAGATACCCCACCGGCCTGTAGCGGTGCAGGTAGACCAGGCATTCGAAGGCTTTCTGCTTGCCTGAGGAGAACAGCCAGTAGAAGATATCCGGGCGTCAGCAAGCCGATCAATACGGGATTTACAGGCGGTGCCTGCGTGTTACGCTGGAGCCAAGCATGAACCTACGCAGCATGGAATGAACAGACATCTTGTGGCGACTCTCCGTCGAATTAGGCCGACGTTTACACGGATTTTTTAAAGCACATTTCGCTCGCTGCTCTGGCGCTGCCCATAACAAACAGAGGCTTTCCAATGAAATACCAACTTGCCAACCTGCGTAATGGCCCGCATGGCGATATCTTCGATACCCCAGAGGCCGCCACTGCTGCGCTTCACAAGGCGATCAATGAAGAAGCGGAAGCCAACATCCGCGACAGCGATATGCTGCCGGATGAAGCCTATGCTCAGGCTCGTGACACCTACTGGGTGGTTGACGTTGTTGAATCGAACCGGAGCTGACCTCGGTACCGTCAATAACATGGCCGTTGGCGCTGCGTCATCTAAAGCAGTCAACGGCCATGTTCATTCAGCAGATTCTAGTCGGCAGGGGTTTTCTTGAGGGCTTTTTCAAGCCGTTCGATCTCGGCCTGCGCATTGATGAGTTCACTTGCATCATACTGCACGCCCAGATAGTAGATTAACTGGCCCGAGGTATCATACAGCGGCTGAATCATCAGCCGGTTGTAGAACAAGGTGCCGTCCTTGCGGTAGTTGCGCAGCGTCACCTCAACGGGTTCATGCACTTTAAGGGCAGCGCGAATTTTATCCAGCTCGGGTTGATCACGATCCTCACCCTGCAGAAAGCGACAGTTGCGCCCCAGAATTTCTTCCTGGCTGTAGCCGGTCAGCCGCTCAAAAATGGTATTGGCATAAATAATCGGGGTATCTGGCTGATCCGGGTCGGAGAGCGTGACGCCATTGACGCAGGTATTCAGAATCTGTGTCAGTACGTGTGGAATAACGCCAGTATCTTTATCAGGGATAAATAGCATGGTTTCTCCAGCCGAGGGGTGCGTTATCAAACCTATTAGTCTGTTTTCTGTTGACCAAGTTCTCGTTCGGCCAGTGTTTTCAGATCGCGAACGACGCGATCCGTACCATCCTTGACGGCAACACGAATAAGTTTTTCGAACGGCCGCAAACCGAAGCTCAGGCGCGCCATTTCGAAACTGAAGGTGAGCCGTGTGTAATCAAAATGCGGTTCGAAAAAGTAGTTGATTTCAAAAGGGTCTTTGATCCCTTTGAAACACACCCGACGCTCAGGCTCTAGTGCAATGACCTTGAAATCGGCCTCGGAACGGCGCCCTTGATCTATTCTCACCTGCCGCGCCGTCCATCCGACGGTCAGCGGCCCGCTGTTCAAAGGTGTCAGCGATTGAACTTCAGGCGACCACCGCGGATAGTTGCGGACAAAATCGGTTACCACGAAGTGGAAGATATCAGGCACCGAACAGCGAATCAGGATACTGGATTGAGACTTAACCATCGTTCGAACACTTCCCATGAGGACGGTTGACGGTAGTTCGCCATGCTGCGGGCATTTGCGCGAACAGGATCATCACCAGGCCCTGTTGCAGGTAATCATCACAACACGCTAGCAGAAAGCCTTGCAGACCCTCAAGGCATTATTTGCCCGGGCGGCCGATATCAAGCTGGCCATGGCCTCAGGGGCGTAGTGTTTTATGCAGCTTGGCCAGGCCGAGCGCAGCATCATGGGGCATAGCCGATACATACCATTCGGCGAGGATTTTTCCGCCACAACGCCTACACCCTTGAGCATACGAAACACCACCTGCCCCATCTTCTGTCTGGAAAACGCTGACCACTCCCCCACTGCTGGGTCACGCTGAGGTCCATTGATAACGCGCCAACCCTTTATCCACCATGAATGATGGCATGCTGCAAGCCGGCGTCATCCGTGCTTACCAACAGCAAGGACGCGGTGATTCGGCTTGCCCGCACCATCAGGTTGCCGCCGATAAGGTCGGCGTTGAAGGAAAACGAAGCCGTCACAAAATTCCAGAGAGGTCGAAGTCAACATCCTTTCAGCGCTACCAAGAAGCATCACACCCACCCCCGCATCCTCGCTGCCAGGTAAGGCGCTGATAGAGTCACCGCCAGCACCACCGGCCAGAGGTTACCTTGCTGAAAGGTATAGGCCGCCAGCATCTCAGGCCAGGTTTTGCCTTGAGCGAGGCCGAACGAGAATTCAAACACCAGTGTCAGCGCCAGCCAGCCAAGGCCTAGCCATGCATATTGCTGAGATGACAACTCAGGCAGCCAGGGTAGCGCCAGATATGCCATCCCGAGAATCAGCGCTGAAAGCAGCAGACCACTGACCCGGTAGGCCGCCACTTCGCCCAGCCAGGGCAAGAGTATTGCTTCACGCACAACACCATTGGCGATTGCCAATACCAGAATACCTATCCAGATAAGGCAGGCTTTTAAGACTACGGGCAGCATGTTGTCCTCGTGTTGAAGCTTTAGCCAGACATCATCACGACGTTCATTGCAGCGGCTGAGAGTATGCTAAGCCGCCGTCAGGTAATTGTAGGCAAGCATCAGGATAAACAGAAAATAACCGCCGATAATGCCTATGGTGGTTCGGCCACTACGCCGCCCGATAATCGCACCGCAAAGCCCTAGCACCAGGCCAATGAACATAAAGCTCATCCCGGCTACCAACCCTGTGAAGCTGAATCCCGGCGTTAGCAGGAGCGCATACAGAAAAGCCCCCAACGCATAAATACCCAGCAATGAGGCCCATTCCTGACGCTTTATGAACATACTTCCTCCTGATTCTGGCTTGTTCGCTCGCTTGGCTTGATGTGTAGTTGGCCTAGTGAATCGCGATCATTGTCTTTATTTTCATAGGTAATCGCATGGTCAGGCGTCAGAAGAATCGCTGTCGCTGGACGAGCGTTTTTGAAGATCCTGTAAGAGCTGTTGGCGCTCCTTGTCATCCAATCTATGCAGCCCCATAGTCAGCTTAGACGCCGTATTATCTTCACAGTAAAAGTACGTTACTGGCACATCCAAAATGTCTGACAGCCTCTTCAGCAATTGAAACTTGGGCGAATGTTGCCCTTTTTCATACTGCGTCATGCGTGCACTCGCCAGATTCGGCTCCATCCCGAGGTGTTCCCCAAGCTGCCTTTGTGTCATACCCGCTGCTAGCCTAGCGGCTTTCAATTGACCTGGAACCGGACTTTTCATGCCACCCCCATACCTGCACCATAATAATCAAACGGTAAACGCACGTGAGGGAAAACACCATTGTCCTATAGCTGAACAAAAAGGCAATTTGATTGGCAGGATCGCATCAGCAGGCCGCATAAAAGCAGCTTCGTCATCTGGGTATCAGGACGGCATAAAGAAAAGGGGATAATTCGAGGGGCATAAATTGTCGTTTCCACTTCAATCTGACATAACCAGAATGAAAAAACAGTCACTTAAACCAGGAAATCCACCACAAAATGGCATAATTTTTCCACTTTTAAATGACATAAAATAAAACGACCATTTTCTTTGGTAATAAAATAACGTCATAAAAAAACATCTTAACAATCAGATCTTGGTCGTAGCACATGATCAAAAACTGCTGAATATTCCACTCAGATGGGTGCCTTATGACTTTCGTTGAATTCAGCTATGAAACGCTCAAAAGGAAAACTGGTTATATGGCTGATCTGGCCACCATATCATGTTTATATTCTCTTCAAATTTCGATATAAAAACATGTTTTAGTGTATCTATGTTTACGCAATAAACATGGCGAGAGACGGTGTTTAAAAAATTGAAAAAAATCGACATAGACCAACCCGATACCCAAAAACATAGTTCGCGAGCATAACCAACCATGGGATACAGGCTACACTTCAACTAGAAACAGTTGCTACATGCTGTTATCCAACTCCGCTTCGTGTGGATCTTCATAACCACCACTTGACAAGGCAACTTATGTCAGAATCACCAACCTCGCTTCATAAAGCTAGGAGTAATAAGCGTGAAATATGGACAGCAGAGTTCTGGCGGTTCATTACAGCCCAAACAATGTGTAAAGAGTCTGAGCGTTTAAAAAGTATCCAGGTGGGCCTGTCACCAACGTTATTCCTAGCAGTGCGAGAGACCTTTCAGCTACAGGATAAGCAGGTTAAGACATTGCTCAATGTGTCCGTCTCCGCGGTTCACCGACGCAGACGTGAAGGGAAAAACCTGGACTCCGTGGCATCAGAACGTCTTGATAGGGTTGCGACCGTAAGTTACCTTGCGATGGAGGTATTCGAGGACAAGCTGGCAACGATCGACTGGATGTCTAGTTCGAACGAAGCGCTGGGAGGACAGGCGCCTGTCATGCTCTGTGGTACTGATATCGAGGCCAAACAGGTTCGGCGTCTACTCCTCTCTATGGAATGTGGCGGTGTGGTGTGAAAGTGGGTATTCATTGCCCCGACTGGTCTTTTAAGAGCAAACCAGCCCATTTTCAAAATAGCTTTCACTTAGCACAAATCGGGTAAGAAGGGGAGTCGCCTTCCCTATCCTCTCACACCACGGAGCATACGATTCCATACCACGGCGGTTCATGAACAACGTTTGAGCCACCTTACAATATCGAGTATCGATATCAGTCCCTGATCGTAAAATCGCTTTCTCGGCAAGGCATGATCCCTGTGCGAGGCTCCGGTGTTACACCAGGGCTCTCGTCCATTACCCGCCGATTTCCAACGCCTCCAGACCTAGGCCTCAGAGTTTCCGTCAGCGGGTCTCTGGACGTTTCCATTGCCGCCAGAGCAGGCTACGCAAGCGCCTTCGTATCCATTTAATCCAGAGTTTCCAACGGGTGCTCCACATTAACGAAACCAATGTAATTTTTCCAGCCTCGCAAGATAGGCGTTAAATCTTTGATCACTTGCTGGATGTGATGGCCACTACCACGCTTTAACACCTGCCGGACACGTTGTATCATATGCTGTAGGTTTGTCTTGGCTAACTTCAGCTTCCGCTGCTTGTTCCGAGTAAAACTTTAGGCCAGATAGCTGCGTTTCCATGGTCGACACACAGCACTTTTGCGGCGATTGACCGTTAGCCGGAGTGAGTTCTCGATATACTCACTAAAGCTGCCCATAACACGCTCACTTGCTCGCCGACTTTTGATGTACACCTGAGCGTCATTGGGGTAGCGGCAGAAGCGGTGACCGCGGCGTTCCAACTCCTTGTCCAGATCGTCCAACAGGATGTTCACCAGCAGCGACCGCCTTGGCTCTTCACGGACATCTGTGGTTCTTCTTAAAAACACACCCTCCAAGAAATCTTGGAGGGTGTAGAACCATAGCTGCCTTGCGGCGGTATATCATTACCGTTGCTTGCTTCCAGTCCTTATATCAGCTGCCTATGCGGCGGTTCACTCGTTTATCGGCAGGCTGTCGAGCGTTAACGCTTTTTCAGCTGCCTATGCGGCGGTTCACGTGATGAAGCTCCCCCCTCCTCCGGAATAACCTTTTTCAGCTGCCTATGCGGCGGTTCACGCAATGCAGTTCTCGCATCCCACTCAGTGCATTTTTTCAGCTGCCTATGCGGCGGTTCACCGAAAAGTCTCTATTTCGGAATTAGGCGCGTTTTTTTCAGCTGCCTATGCGGCGGTTCACTAGCCATAGCTAGTATTTAGACTATAGATATCAATTGGATAAAATGAAAACGTTAAATTTCCCCTTTTTAACGCCTAACATATAACCGATTGATATCAGTGAAAATAATTAGCCAACAAAGATTTAGGTTATTTGTTGCAAGCTAGGTACTGAGGCGCAATGTTTATGGTGCGTAGCAAGACCGTAGCTGTTGTAGCTGCCCTGCCCACTTTTTCCATCGAGTGTCGCACGCTGGACATATAATGCGAAACGCTGACCTGATGACCGGCTATCCATAGGAATCACATGGTAATGATCAACTATGCGGTTCGAGACAATATCACTTGGCATGAATGGCTCACCGCGCTGTTCAGCTCGTTTTTTGGCACGAATTAACCTCCTTTTAACCTCAGCGGGAAAGGACTTAGCAACATGCTGATTACGAATGAATCTCACTTCTTCTGCTTCAGTAGGCACCAGCTCAATGTCACTGACTTCAACAAATCCCTCATTAGCCATATTTTTAAGATATTGCACAGATGATATGTATGATAAGGCATTAATATCTTTGCTCACGAAAGCAATTGAATTTCCTATCGCATCTGTACTCCAGGATGGAAACGTAACACCAATGCTAGCCGTTGTTATTTTAGAAAGGCTCATAAAGCCATGCAGGCAAGCAATACACTTGCCTGCTACAAAAGCATGATTGGCTTCAGGCGCGATATACTTTATATGCAAAAAATATCTCATTTTTCATCCCTCTTTATCCCTTTTTGGAACATACCACCCTTTACCAACACTGACATTATATAGTGGGCATTAGAACTGGCCTGCCCAGATGCCTGGATGTCTTTCGTGATATTCTCAACTCTCTGCAATAAAGAATAGAAGTCTTTTTCAGTGGTAGGTTCACGCATAGCTAAAACTTGACTACGATCTGAACCATACTCACTCACTCTTAATGGATATTCTGCTCCTTCATCTAACCACCAATCATCAATCTTTTGAATTGCTGCACCCACTTTATAAGCGCCAAAACTAACGGACTGCCGGCCATCTTTCATTGTGCTTTTTAGAAATTGCTTACTTGGGTTTCCGCTACCTTTTTCATCCTTATCAACAAATAGCTGACTAGGGAATATTTCTTGGCAGAACTCAGTCTTTATAGCGGCATTTACATCAACAAAAAGATATTTTTTTTGACAAGAAAGTGATTCCCCAAGCTCAGATGCAAGTCCTTCTAATGACGCAAGATCGTCCCCATCCCACGAAGACCTCCATTCTTTATATTGCATATCTTTGACGAAGTATTTCTTAAGGTTAGATGTAGACACCTCAACATTTACTTCTCTTGAAATCTTATTTTTCCACAGCCATTCTGCAGAAAGTATATTTTTGGCGTACCGAGTAGCTAGTTCTTGATAACCGCCCACACTTTTATAAGCTTCAGAGAAGTCTCTTAATGCTTTTTCAACATCTTTATTATCACAAATATTTGGCCCTATGCTATTAGAAGTGACTCGTAAAGAAAAACGACAATATAAGGTATCTACCAAAGGAGGTACATAGCAGGTTTCAATCACGATTGGGTTCGAAAACCCCAAACTGCTCGTTTCTCTAGCACGTGCAGCCCCAGATGAAGTGTAGCCGTCACTAAACGTTCCCTTGGGCGCACGCTGCCTCGTCACTTCTACCTGCAGCGGCTCAAAATCACTCGTATCAGTGCGATAGTAAAAGACCGCTTTGCCAGGGTTAAGAGACCGCTCGTAGCTAAGATGTTTGAAAGAGTTCATTGCGTTGGCCTATCTAGATTTTCTTCATCAGCATAGTCAAGTTCTGGCTTTTCAATCTCCAAAATGCGTTTTTTAGAAAATAAGTCTGACTTTTAAGCCTAAAACTCATGGGTGAAACCGTCTCAACAAGACTCACAAGCGGCTCGGCATAGGCATGCAAATGCCGGTGCGCCCCCTGTCGACTGCATGGAACCTCCAGCAACTGATAGCCACTCAAAGCAGGTAAGTGATTAGGATGCTTTGACAGCCATGCCACCAAGCTATCAATCTTCTCTACCTGGTCATCGGAGTCGACAATCCATCGTCCATCGACCGGCAACAGTGATATAGCTTCAAATAAGCTTGAAGCATCACGATGCAATTGGCACCAGTGCACATCTTGGTGAAGCGGTGGCGGCTGCATAGTCCCACCAGCAAACCTGCTTGGAAAGGCAGCTTGCAACATAGGCAAGTCGTCATCTTTTAGCGAGATATCGTGCCCATCCTCTAGCCGATAACGAATAACTAAATCCATCCGTAAATCGCAAAAGCGCATATCAATGAGACCCGGTCTTTTTGGAGCCTCACCAGGCTTGGCTGGTGGTAGGTAAGGAGCAGGTATTTGAGCACCAGAGGAGAACTCATATTGCCGCAGAAACCAGGCAACTCCGTCAATCACAATGTTCCGATCAAGAAGGTTTTTTAAGCGTAACTGATAGTTATAGACTGTTCCCCATACTGCCATCAATGAAGGCAAACCCACTAGGTAAGGACAAGATAATGCTTGTGCATCGAATACATGCACATTTTTCAAGTGAAGATAACAAAAAGACTCTTCAACTAGATATTCGCCTTCTTGTTTTTTCAACCCCTTCAGCAAAACCTTTAGCTGAGATTTGAAAGGAATTAGAAGATCTGGATGATAAGCAAGGCTCTGTGTCCTTGGATTTTTAATCAAAGCATTGTGCAGTTCTCGATTAAGCTCAGATAGGTTTTCAAGCAAACTTTCATCAGAAGCAGAAGTTAAAAGGATTGCTATATCACTTCCCTCTCCTTCATTTGATTCGCCTTCCATGCCTCGCCAATAAATGATTGGTGAAAGCCATTCAGTCAAGGATTGGCTTAGCAACTTAATGGCAGAGCGACGGTAGTCTTTTCTTTCCTTACTTGTAAGTATATTTTTGCTTTCAATAATATTCAAGCAGGCTGAAATAAAGGCTCTGCTTTTTAAAGCACGGTGATAAAAGTCAATGTCTACTTTATCAACAAAGCTTACATTAACTCCTTTTTTGTATCTTTGCCTGGAATTTAAAAAAGGTGGGTAATCAAGTGCAGAGACATGGCCACCTAAGGATGAAACTAAATCTCCAACGCTTGCAGGATGCCAATGTTTTATTTTTGAAAATTTTCCGTTTTTTTGACGACGAGAAATTTGAATCTCAGTCAATAATGAATTTGATACGACAGGTGTGATACTAATATCTTTTCCCTGATAAAAAAAAGTGACCTGTACAGAGCGCCTATCCACAGAAGAGGGTGTTATATTTGTGTTGAAGTAAGAATCAAAAAGTGACTGAAGGTAAATCCATTGGTCATCAGACATACCAAGTTTTTTTAATTCTTCCCACCATCGCTGATTGTTATCTAAAATGATGGTAGCTAAGCAGTATGGTATGCCGTAAAATTTAAATTGTGTTCCAAACAGCTTTGCTTTATTAACAGCTGCCGAGTTGTGTGACCAGCCCAAACAGCTAACACTATCAAATGAAGAAACAACATTTGCCGAAGGCTTCTCAGCTTTTAATAGTAGTCTTTGATGCGCTACTCGGGTATCGGGATACTTTAAATTATGCGAATGCAGCCATTGTACCTCTTGTGCACAGTTTTCAATATGTTTCCAGTCTTTGAGCGTGGCAGCTGCTCTGTTTTTGTCTAATACCTCTGGTACGCTTTGTCGCTTATGCGATAAATTAAGGAGCACCACCACAGCAGCCTCCGTATTGCAAGAGACCTCTAATAGTGGCGTGTATGGAGCGAAGGCTTTGCGAATCGCTTCTGAGCGGTTTGGCTCAGCAATTTCCAACATTGTATGAAAAGACATAGCGTTACCACGCTGGTAAATAATTATTGTAAATATCTGTTTCTATCGGCATTCGTGATTGACGTAACTCTATGATTTCCCTTAAATAAAAAACACCTATTCCGTTAATTAGCTTTTCGTGTGACTTCAACCTGACCGCAATTTTCAAATACCCTTCCTGGTATAAGCGACACACCTGCTCAAACGATGTACCAAGCAGAATTGCTGCCTCTGACGTACTGATCAGTAGATCGGCGGCATTAGGTACACGGCTTTTCGGGTTTTGGTCAACTAGTCTAGATAAAAAACCTTCTAAGGGCGCCAGTACAAAATCTCCTTCTGGACAACGCTTGAGCATTAGTCGTGAAATGCTAATAACATCGCCAAAAATATGACGAAATGACGTTTTATTAAAATCACATACCAACCTGTCGCCCGCAAGTGCAGCTTGTTCTTCTAGCTCGCCTGTAAATACCTCAGGCCAGTGCGTAAAATACTCAATTGCCTGCTCGATAGTGTGAGCAGGTACCTGATCGCCATCATCAAGCATCTTATATGTATATAGCTGATACCAAAGCAGACATGCTAGTCGTAAGCTGATAGTTCGGATAGCTAGCAGCGGATGTCTTGAAGGTGCGTACTCTCCCACTACTAGACGACTCGCGATCAGTTGCCATTCGTCTGCAATATCTGTTTCTGCGTTACGGAGATCATATCCGCAGCGGCAAGTATGCAAACATTCGGAATAGGTGTAATTTATTCCTTCTTCGCATTTTGGACACACGTGAAGCATCTGTTTGCCATGGCTTATACACGCTTGATATGGAATCCAGTGCCACTCTTGCCGTATGTAATTCAACTCACTGAGACAATCAGGACAAACCGGCACCCCCTTTTTGCGAACCAGCGCTCTTGGAATGTGGCTACCTGCATAAAAAAAACTGGCATAACGTGAACTAAACTTTTCGCTGGAATGCACTACCGCCAGGTGTAACAGTGGAAGCTGCTCATTATCAGTCAGCGATTCAACGAGTTTGAGCGCTCGGATGCGTCGGCTGCTACTCTGCGCCGAGTGGTAAACATTCAAACGATACAACTCTTCTGGAAAGGCTCCTGCTGCTTCGTGATCATGCAATTGTAGCCAGTCTTTTATAGGCTCTTCGTCATTTCATGTGGATTTGGCCTGATCAAGCAGGCGGCCCACCGGGCTACCAATCAGGTAAATCATAGCAATGAAATTAGCTTCATTTCGGTAGCCCCGTGCACGTGAACGAGCCGCCTGAAACAGGCCGTTCATTCCTTCTAGTCGCGCGTTTGTCAGCCCCGAGTGCCAGCGCCTGACTACCGCTTTAGCGTGTCGCTCAAGTGTCTCCAGCGCTTTCCCCATCGGCTTCAGTAGAGGCTTCTCAGAAACTGCTGCTTTCATGATTTTTAGGTAGTTCGTGATCCGCCAACGCGCTGCCCTGGGCGTTGACGCTTTCTGGATCCAGCTTAACTTTTCCTTGATCACCCAAGCATCGGCCGTGGCGCTCTGATCGGCAACCAGCTCCTGAAGTGCCGATATCTGTTTAGGTGTGTGGTTCTCATTTTCCAGGCTCTTCAACAGTGCCCAGCGCAGCGACTTGGGGTGTTTCTGCTCGCGGCGTTCTTTCTTGCGCACCTCGTCCAGTCGCTTGGTGAAGGTCTGCACGATATGGAACCAGTCGACCGTTACCTCCGCCTTGGGAAGAGACTCGGTGACGCCACTAAGGAAAGCAGGTGACATGTCACAGACAACCTCGACCACATTGTCCACATCGCCACCATGAGCCGCCAGGAAGGCACTGAACGCCTTGATGGTGTCCTTGCCGCAGCCTGGAACAGCGAAAATCACCGGTTCCTGCTTGCGCTGCATATCGAGGAACACGGTGACGTAACGATGCCCGCGTCGGGACGCGGTTTCGTCCACGCCAACCATGGTCACATTGGACAGATCCAGCTCTCCCAGCATGCGGTTCACGTAGTGGTGCACGATGCGCCATAGTCGTTTGTCGGAAATCTCCAACTGCCGGGAGACAGCCAGCACTGGCATCTCCTTGACGAGCGACATGGCCGCCTGCTCGAACAACAGGGTAAAGTCACTGCCGGGCCGCGCCCAGGGCACCTTTATGCGTTTGACGCCATGTTCAGGACACTTTGTACGAGGGACGCGAGCATGCAAGTAACAATGGTGCTGAAAGAAGTTCAGATGTCGCCAGGTTTTGTCAGCAAAGTCGTGGGCTTGGCAGGCCTTACCGCACTCTGGACAGGGATAGAGGCTGCCACGCTCCGCCTCGACATACAGCTCCAGGCGGTGAGGCGACGCAGCGGTATCCAGGTGCTGATCCTTGAGAATCCAGGGCGCTTCCAGGCCAAGGCCGAGTGTTAAAATCTGGGTGCCGTCCATGTCGTACCTCCTGCTAATATGGAGGCAATATTCTGGCTCAGCTCAGGGGGCGAATTCCACACCCAACGACGAAGAGCCCTTTTATAGCTCGACTAAGCTGTTGATAATATTCAAAGAAGTTTTCTTGTGACAAACGGAGCATGTAGCTCTCAAGCGATTCATTTCTATATGGTTCAGGCCTAATAAGTAGTTTCATAGCAACCCTTTGCTAAGTAATGCTTATCAAGATATAGCAGCAAACTAGCTCAAATACACACTTTTTAGCAATAGAAGCTACTATGCAGGTCTTTTAGGCTTTCCTAAATCAGTTGAAATGGCTCTATATCCCGAAAGATCCTCGTTTTGGTCATGTTGCGATGCAGACTGAAGGCCTCTATCTTTACCTTTACCGCTGCAACAAGGCAGCTCTGAAGCACCCATACCAGCTACACACCCGAAACCATGGCGATGAAGCCTGGCTCCACAGCTGCTAACAATTCGATCGAGTCAGTCGCCTTCGGAGATTGAACTAGGTCATCTTGTGACACACATCAAACCAATATACGTTGATATCCAGACCAATCATCGTGTACTAGCTCCGTGCACTGCAATTGCCGCATTCATATCCTCAATGCTCACCGGATTAGCTGGGGTGCGTATCATGCCCTTCAGGTCTTTTACCGAATGGGTAGCAGCAATGATGGCATACTGCCCTTTTTCCAATTCCACAAACTCAATGCGATCCCCTGAGTCAAGCCCTAATGAAGCCCTAACTTGAACAGGAATCGTGACCTGCCCTTTCGACGTAAGCGTTGCCGTAGCCATCTCTCTCCGAGTAGCAAAACGTGTTATTCCTACTTAAGGGTAAGGCGTTAACCGGGTCAAGAAATTCCATAGCTTCGTGGTCGACATGGCACTTTTTCTATGTGGTTGGAAGATCAGTGCTCACCACCCTCACAGTAAGCGGGATTGTTTCAGTATTCCAGTAACGCCAGTATTAGGGCGACCGATGAGCACTTCGGCATTTCCACAGCATCAGTTAAAAGGGTCTGCTTAGCTATGAGGCAGAGTAAGTCATAGCCAAAACCTTCCAAAGTGATTTTGCGAGAGGTTGGCATCATATTAATGCTAACAATTGTTGACGATAGTGCTCTGAGAAGCTCAGGGTCAGCAAGGGTGGTTCATCAAAGGGCATTTCATGCTGTTCTGAGTCCTGTTGCGAGCACTGCTCATCGTTTGATGCTTCTTGGCCAGATCTTACCTTCTTTAGACGTTGATTCAGCTTTTGAACCTGAAGCGTCGCCTGATCATCAGGCAGATCGTCTGCAATGCGTTGAGTATATTGTCGTAGCAGAGGCTCGGCAACCACATAGAGCCATGCAGCGTCATCTATAATGCCCATCCTTCGCAGGATCCTCCCCAACACCTGCCTGTAATGCAACTCCGTGCGGATTCTGCTGAGATACGCGCATACACACAACCGTTGTATATCAGTACCCTCTGAAATCATGCTGACGGCAATAATCCAACGGGTATCACTATGCCGAAATTGATCAATTAGCTGATGCGCTCCAGGTGTCTGGCTAGTGACAACCACAAAACTTTCACTTCTATCGCGTAAAAGCGCTGCAATTTGATGGGCATGCTCAATATCAGTTGCTACGACGAGTCCACCTGCGTTGGGCACACGCTGTCTCACATGGCTGAGCTTTTCAATACTCATATCCAGTACTGCGTTCAAAACGTCATCATGCCGTAATAGATCTTCGTAACTGATGGGTGATGTTCCCAGGAGCTGCTGGAAGGATGAGAATGCCTTCACTGATGCTGTAGTCTCAGTCTCCTCAGTTAGATGAATCAGTAAGTTATCAACTAACGTAATGCGTGGCGAACGACATACACCATCCTGAACAGCCGCTTGAAGATCATAGCGATAATCACAGATCAACTTACCTTCTGGATCACTATATCGTGCCAAGGCAATCGGCAATTCATCGGAACGCCAAGGTGTTCCTGACAACGCCAGAGTGTAGCGAGCATTGTCCTGAATTCGCAGGAGTATCTGTTGACCCCACCCATTACTCAACAGTGGGTCATGTCCGGCACAATGATGAATCTCATCAAAGACGACCAATATGGCGTACTGCTCGAATAACGCCCAGAATTCCTCAGGCTGATACTCCATAGATTGGTAGGTATAGGCCGCGCCTACTGAGGCTAACGCATCACCAAAGCGTGATTTTAATACCTCAGCAAACGTTCGCTGTATACCGGCTACCACTTCTCTGGTCGGTGCAAAACAAACAACGAAATCGATACGTTTTTCTGCGAGCAGCCAGCGCGCAATTTCGGCTGCCAGTCGCGTTTTTCCACTTGCTGGTGTTGCTTGGACGAAAAAATCACTATGCCGAAGATAGTGCTCTTTTGCTGATGTGAGGCAGTCTTCCTGCCATGAGCGTAGAGGCTTTTTCATGTTCCCCTTAATCGCTGTAGTGATTTTTCTAAAGCACGGACGCTGCCAAGGAGGCGAGCACTACGTTCATAGGCCTCGCGATGATCACTGTCAAAGCTTGACCGCAAGTCAGGGTACTGAGTCATCAGATGGCGAAATTTTTCCGTTTCCCCCATAGCAGACAGAAACTCGCTCTGGGTTTCTAGAAGCTCTTTTTCCAATGCAAGGTTACGACTTTCATGTATATCATCGTTTTCTTTACTATCTTCTTCATTACTGATCAAATCAGTAGCAGTAATTACGCTCAGCGCCTTCTGTTTTGAAGAAGATTTTTGTCTTTTATGCCATGCCTCAAAGCGTTCACCGTCCCAGTTAATTGGCGTGTCATGGATGGTCGGCAACACGTGGTAAACCTGATCCCTTTTCCGCTTTTGCTCATCTTGCTGTACGGCACCAACGCGAAGCAGTTTATTGATGCCTTCGTATAGGAAGCTCCTTAGCTTTGCCCTATCGTTTTTCGCAATCCCATATCGCTCTGCGTACTGATCCCGTATACCACGAACAGTGAAATGCGAATTTTCTTGCTCCAAAAGGAGCTCGAAGATACGTCGATCAATCGAAGGGGATGGAGCTGGCATAACGATCACCGTGATAAGAATCAGCCATAAAAAGGACTACAGTTCATTTTGCGGATTATAGACTGTGGCTAGATAAGCCGCAACGAAGGATATTCCCGCCCAAAAGGAGATAGGGCGGATATGGGTGAGCTAGCGACGGCTCTAGGAAGAAATATCAGAGAAAAACGAAAAATGGCAGGGTATTCACAAGAAGCCTTTGCTTTAGCTGCTGGCATCGACCGTAGCTATGTAGGAAGAATCGAACGAGGAGAAGTTAATATTACTGTAGAAAAATTATATGAGATCGCTGCAGTTCTCCAATGCGAGCCAGCCTCCCTGCTGCCCTCCAAGGCTATTTTACGTGCTGGGCAGTGATGACGTGCTTCATAGGGATAAATTCAGCTCATGGCACCCACCACCCTATAGTGTAACGTTATTCTATAGTGTAACGTTATTCTATAGTGTAACGTTATTGCCCAGCCGCCAGCGCCACTAACCAAAGCTGCTGGTCGGTGGCGTAACAAAGAGCTTGAATGCGAGTTGCCATGCTTCACGTCACAGACGCTTATTCAAAACCTCTCTGAAATGCTTCAGGGAGCCCGTGAACTCTCACGTAACGCACTCCCATTGAGGTGCTATAAGCAGAAACTGACTTGTCTTTCACGGTGTGTATATCCTCAAGGCCGAAGATCTGCGTATTTTATGTCTATAAACAAGCAGTTTTCTGCAATCAATGGAGAACTCAACGAGTTTTATCACCCAAGTACATTGCCAGCTATTCTGGACTTTACCAAGAGCATCAAGCCGTTCAATTTCTCTCAGGCTTTCTTAAACCAGCTGAAATGGCTCTATGTCCCGAAAGATCCCCGTCTTGGTCATGTTGCGACGCAGGTTGAAGACTTCTACCGCTGCCACAGGGTCTACCTGCTCCAGCTGATCAAAATGGATACGACACCATTGATCACGGGTCACCTTGATGCTGTAAAGGTATTGATCGTGTTCACCACCGGTCGCAGGATCAACAACCTGCCGATACCCTGATACTCGGGCTTCTTCGACGCTGGGCAGGCGAGCAAAAATTGCTCCGATCACGCGAAACGCCACACCATGTACATGATCACGGTAGAGCTTACGTTGGCGGGTGGCACTGAGTTTTCGAGGCGTCAGCTTCAATGCTTTGGCAGGCATTTGCCAGTAATGATCAGGCATTTCGTCTTCATCAGGCAGATCAATGTCCACGGCGATGGTGCTCTCATCACTGCCCAGATCAAAATCAACCTGGGTCTCTCGCGGCCAGTCAGTCTCTTCCAATCGCTCACGTAACGCTTGTTGCATGGCATCTAAATCCGTATAGACGCCTACTTCCTCACGCTGCTGGCGGGCAAACTCTGCAGTATCAAATTCTGCCTTACGCTTCTCCCACTGTTGGTAGGCGCTGTCAAAGGCATGTTGACGCTGATCCTGCTCAGCTTCCAGTCGCCTTCGCGTGGCCGGCCAGAGCCGTTGCCACCAGCTCATGTTAAGCGCCGCAGGTGACTGTGGCGCGGGTTCTGGAAATGCTTGAGGGTTATAACCACGCGTCTCTGGGCAGGGCGTGCTCCAATGCAGCTGACCCAGTATATCGACAGCCTCATTGCGTTGCTCACAGATAACCTGGAGACGCTCACGTATCATCGCCTCCCCCTGACGTTTCACTGCTCGGGCGTCCTCAGAGGAAAGCGGTTCGCCATCTGGCCATTGATAACTTACGTCCCCCTGATCGTCGACCACAAGCTGCAAGTCGATATGCCCTGCTTCGGGCAAGCGTGATGAGACGTTGTCAGACCTGCCAGCGCGAGCCTCCCTGGAAGGCGAAGTGCTCCGTGCTCCCTTACGATTCAGTTTAGTGCGATAGGCAAGCCCAGTACCTGGAATCCCCGCATGGGCATGAGCACCGCTTGGCCCAATACTAACACTGGCTCCTCGCGGCCCAACCGAGAGCCCCAAGCCCCGTTTGCTGAGGTTAAGCCGAACACCGGGAGCGAGTGTTATCCGCCGCTGAAATCGAAATGCCATTTCCTACCCATTTAAAAAGTGTTTGCTGGAGGCTGAAGCATACCGGGATCAAGGCTTTCATCATCCCGTGGCTGACCTTGCGTTGAACGCTCCCAACCACTCTACCAGCTGCTGATTGGCTTTTAGACGCTGACGTTGCAACAGAGCGCTTTCGAAGAGTTTATCCAGAGAGGCATCAGGGGTTGTTAGTGGCAAAGCAACGGCTGCTTCATCCCTAAATTGCTGATGGATCGACGGGTTATCATCCAGGCATTGCCACCAGTGCAGAATGTCTTCTCTTGCCTTGTGCATCACCTGAGCCGCGGGCAGTCGATCTGATTTTGCCTGATTGGCTTTTTCCGTCGCAGGTAGCAGGTTCCAGAGATCGTTGTTATTCCAGCGCGACCAGGGGAAACAATGATCGATGGCATAAGCGCTGCGGTGCAGATCGCTGTGCGTCCAGACACAAGGCAACGGCGCAGGATGTTTCAGACGCTGTGCCACCAGCTGACGAACCTGCTGTGTATCACGACGGCTTTCCTGCCACTGTAAGGCGTGATGGAGAGTGCCGGTATCATAGCCGGTGTCATATCGCTGCATCAGCTGCACCCATTCATGGACGATGGCGGGTTCCAGCCAGCAGGCGTAACGGCTCATAGCGTCCCAGAGCGGTGTCGGGATTTGAAACGTGCCGAAAGATGCCAACGTTGCACTATCAAGGCGAACAGCCTGTTCTCGGACACGCATGCCCTGATACTGGCCTTCAAAGACCGGACGCTGACTGCCAGGCCAGGTAATAAAATGCGCGGGCATTTTGAGAATGGTCTGGCAAGCATCACGCAGCGCGCGCATCACACTGGCGGCACATTGAGGATCAAGAAAAGCCGATCCTACCCGCAGATCATGAGGTGACAGTTGCCGAAGGCGATAGAAATCATCCTTGGCAAAGCCATAGCCTTTTTGGCCAGGTGATTGGCGCAGATCACGCTCGATTAACAAGGGCCGGTATAGCTTAATCCAGAAAAGCCCTACGGCACCCAGTGGCACCGTGACCCATTCATCCGTACGCGACATTACGATTCCCGGCGCGCTATCTGCTAGGCGTATCAGTGCGCGCAGCAGCCCCAGCTTGTAAGATGAGGCCTTGTCATCGTTCACGATAATATGGCGTAGTGACGGCAGAGCACCGGTGCCATCATCAGGGAGCCGGAATACACGTAAATGCCAGGTCACGCCATCTCGTCCCAACTGATCACCATTGTGACTCGCTTGAACCGGTAACAATGCAAGGTTTTGTGCCCAGCGATCCAGCAAGCCCATGTCGACCGGATGGAACTGGCGGGCATCGTTATTCGGGCCTTCACGAAAGGTCATCACCAGGTGCCCACCCGGTGCTAACAAGGAGTTCAACACACGCAAGGCACGTTGCTGATCCTCAACAGGCAAATGCATCCAAACGGCGGACACCAGAATCAGCTGAAAGCGTTGCGATAGCTGACGCACCGAGTTCAGGGCAGGCAGGCTATCTTCCAACCAGCTGACGTCCAGACCAGCTGTAGTGGTTTGCCCCAGGCCGCGGAGCTTATCAGCCGGTTCAACAGCGACCACCTGCCAACCCCGCTGAGCCAATGCCTTGGCATCACGCCCGCTGCCTGCTCCAATATCCAAGACTAACCCGGGCTGCTCCGGCAAATGATGCAACCACTCGCCATGAACCCGATCAAACTCCAGCGATTGATATTGATCAAACAGGCGCTGAGCATGCTCATCGTAGAAATGGGTAGAATTAGGCGTCGCCATGCTCTATTGCTTTAGCAGTATCAGTGCTGACGTATGAATTCTTAATGTCAATATCCTCTACCTTCCTGAAGTACGTTCCTTAAAAGCCTGCAATGGTACCTTTCTCCAGCCAGACGCGTTCCACAGCAATCGCAGGCCCTAGATGAAAACTCATCATTCTGATCGTCATCACCGGCAACAAGATAACTGCCGTCTGACTGGATGTCGGTAATCGCCTTACGAATCTGCTCTTCACGCTCGTTCGCTGCGTCCTCACTAAGTGAATAATCCAGACTGCTGGCGTCATCATTGACGATAATCATCTGACAGTCCGTACACACCATAAAGTGATCATCGCGTATTTCCAGAGACATCATCACGTCCTTATTTGTTGGTAACTGCCAAAGAAGCATCAAGACAGTAAGCTTTGTAAAGCTGTTGCGCAGTACCTTTTATTCGCTGCTTTTGATGCAACACTTCCAGCCAGGCATCAGGAATGGAAGCCACACCGTAAAATGCACCCGCCAGCTGGCCGGTAACAGCCGCTGTCGTATCGGCATCGTCACCCAAATTCGCTGCCATTAGTACCGCGTCCTCAAATGAATCAGTTCGCCACAGACACTATAGAGCAGCTCCCAGGCTCTCGACGACATATCCGCTGCCAAAAATATCGACTCGCTCTTTAACGCGATATTCACCCTCTGCCAATGCGTTGATAAGTGAGGGTGCATGTGCATCGGAAGGCACTGACATTAACCAAGCTGTTTTATCGGTGGCCCCCAGAAGCGCATTGCTTATCAGCTGAGACATCAGCCTGCTGGCACTGACGCAAAGTGAAGAGGCATGCGTAGTTCGCGAACTAAGCTCAGCATACTCACCCAGCATGACTGATCCTGCGTAACGCATTGGAATCGGGGCCAGGCGCATAAGGGAACCGTTACCGGAAGATGCTGAAGACTCACTTCCACACCAGGGGGAGCCAGACTGTTGATATCTTGCCAGTGCACCCGCAACCGTCTTACCGATTCCAAAGGCACGTGGACGGGTTGAGTTTTCTCCCTCTTCAGCCCAACGCCAATAGCGTACCATCTGATCTGCTGCATCAAAGCCATCACAGGCAATCAGACTATCCGCCAGACATAGTGCCATGGCTGTATCATCCGTCCACTCCCCTTGGCGCATCCGAAACTTGCCACCTTCAATCATACCGGTGATCGGTTTAAGCCGGTCGCGAGGATGAAACTCCAACGGCGCCCCCAGAGCATCACCTACGGCCAGACCCAACAGGCATCCTGTCCACTGAGATGGATCCGGTGAAAGATTCACTATTGTGCTCTCTCTACGGCAACCGTTTTATCGCTACCTACTTCATAGCCGCTGACCAGAACATAACGGCTGCCACGGCGATGACTTTTCCATTTGCCTCGGTAAAAACGTTCGTCGCGCAGCTGCCGCCAGTAAGGTGAAACGGAATGGGGTGACACCATGGCGGCCACCAGTTCGCGATCATGTCTGTCGTACTCCACCTGCGCAAAGGGCATACCGCCCTTGCCACTGGGGTGCTTGTTTTTCATATACGATGGCACGCCACTGTTTAGAGACTCCGGGTAGGCAGACAGATACATACCCAGCGAGACCACATAACGGATCACGGCATTCAGGATGCGTTGCTCATCGGCGTTCATAGACATACCGGATAGCCCAACGGTCTTCATGGCTTCCCGGTTGATGAAATCCGTCAGCTGTTCCGGCGTAAAAGCTGCCCGTAAAAGGGAAGGATTAAGGGTCGACTGAGGCTCCAGCGGATTATGAATACTGATAGTTAACCACTGCTCCGGCTGAGAGGCAGGCACTTCCATCTGGAAAGAAGAACCATACTGGCGGAGAAAATCATCATACCGCTGTTGAAGAGAGGACGCCTGCATCTAGCTCACCATAATGCCTTCAATGGCATGGCCTTCAAACAGCTGGGCAGTCGGCAGAGAAATCGTACTGAACTCATACGGCCAGGCAAACGAATCACCTTGCACCTTGCTCAAAGACACCTGCTGCAACCAGGCCGAAAGCGAGGGTTCCGGCACGATGATTCGCCCCTGACGCTCATGCCAGTATTCGAGCACAAGTGCCTCACCGTTGATACTGGTCATGGTTCTGGGGTCTTCCACTAGATCGAGAAACACTTCCTTTTCATGCTTCTTAGGTAGCCCAATCTGCTTCAGGATGGAGCGTGTGAAACGACGCGTGAAGCTGGGGTAATGACGATAGGTACTGGCGGCGGACATCCGCATCTCCTTGCAATCTGCAGCTGTACCCTACTTTGCCGCAAAAGCCTGCAGGTTGCACAGTCCCACTACATCAGAACCTGAAAAGGCCGGTTTCGGCCAAAAGCGGATGTTTAGGAGATTCTGATTAAGACGGCTCAGCATGTAGTAGTCTTGTGAGCACTCATGAGCCTCCAAAAAAAATGGCACCATGATCCGCTGATTGTTTGGACTGAGTCATATCATTAAAAGTAATTGTGAGCTGACTACGAAGCTCTCAGATGACTCATTACTGAAAGCGGTTGAATGAGAGGCTGATATGCTTGGGGTAAACTTGGCGCCTTTGCGAAAAAGCACGGTAATGAGAACAACCCTGAATTTGCTGCAGCGCAGTGCGTAAACGATGAACCAGAACAGGTTCCTATGTGTTGTCGCCGGCCTATTCACTCTGGCTTATTGTCTTAGACCTTGACTAAACAGGGATTCCAAAGCAAAAGATCAGAGGTCATTTGCAAATAATTGTTAAGACTTCATCTCTTCGGTGTTTTCGCTAACGTCAGCTAAGTAGAGTGAAGCACTTGGTTTTTAGCAACCCATGAAAAGTGCTGAAATTGTTGTGACCGGCTGTAAGATCATTGATTTCTCTAAAATCTTAATCGCATACCAAAGATCCGAAATGCCTGTTCAATGCCACAGTTGCCTTCACTGTGGCACACAATTTAAATGCAGACTGCTCTTGATCACTTGACACAGCAAGACGAGGATGTGAAAAAAATGAAACCAGATTTTCCCCGCTCAGCCACAAGCACATGCTCGGGCACCATTCGTTTACCCTTATTGAGCAAGTATTAAATGGGCAACTCAAGTCGCTGAGGCAACCATCGGAGCTGGACGAATGACCTTAGCGTACGTTTCACTTCACACACCGCTTCATCATGAGGTGAGCTTTGAACAACTCCCCTAGCCAGAATCCGTTGTTGAATATTTCACTAGGTTGGGAGCAGGAACCCATGACCTCAACTGAAGCGTCTTTACTCAAAGCGCTTCAAGCAATTCGCAAGCACTTTGATATGGACGTCGCTTTCATTTCCAGGATTGAGAACGATCAACGCTCGCTGGAGTTAGTTGATAAAGCCGATGAAAACTTTCCTGTTAACGCTGATGACAGTGGTTCCAGCGAAGACAGTTATTGCCAACGAGTTATTGACGGCCGCCTACCTGAGCTTATCCATGATGCACAGCAGGAACCCGAAGCCTTAAGCATTAAAGCGACTCAGAGTTTACCCATTGGGGCCCACCTCAGTGTACCCATCCGCATGCAAGATGGCAGTATCTACGGGACTTTGTGCTGCTTTGATCGTCAACCAGATACGACGCTGAACAGCCGTGATCTGTCCATGATGCATGTATTTGCAGAGTTTGCTGCCCATCAACTGGAGTACCAAGAAAAGCAGCGCCAAGAAAATAAAATGATCAAAACGCGCATCCACCATGTGCTGGAACAGAATCTTTTACACTGTGTTTTTCAGCCAATGCACGACATTCTCAATCAACGCATTGCTGGATATGAAGCGCTAACACGTTTCAATGCCACGCCCCAACGCTCCCCTGACAAGTGGTTCAACGAAGCTGCCAGGGTAGGCCTGCAGGAAACCCTCGAAATAACCGCCATACAACATGCTCTTGAGTACTTCCATTACTTGCCGGACTCTACCTATCTTTCTCTTAATGCATCACCGAGTACCATAGTATCTGACCGCCTACTTGAAGTGTTAGCACCCTATCCCCTCAACCGCCTGATGCTCGAAGTAACCGAGCATGACGTCGTTGATGACTATGACAACCTATACGAGGCGCTGAGCAATATGCGTGCGCAAGGGTTACGACTAGCCATTGATGATGCAGGCGCCGGCTATGCAAGCTTTCGTCACATCCTCAGGCTTTCACCTGAGGTGATCAAGCTGGATCAATCACTTACTCGGGACATTGACTCACGTCCTGAAAGCCAGGCATTGGCTGCTGCACTAGTAGGCTTTGCTTCCAAAACACACAGCCGCTTGATTGCTGAAGGCGTTGAGACACAACAAGAACTCGACACGTTAAAGCATATAGGCGTCCAAAAAGTGCAGGGCTACCTACTTGGGAAACCCGGCCCCTTACCTCATAGCGGTGCATAAAACCATGCAAAGGCGGCCGGCGATCAGGCTGCTCAGGTTGCCGATCAACACCAGCGACATGACATGATGCGGCGATAGCTTGTACTGTTCGGCAACCAGATAATTCAACACAGCAGGTGGTAAGGCTCCAAACACCAGTAAAACCGCCAGTTGCAGCGAATCCAGTCGTAATTACTGTGCCAGCTGCATAACACGGCTGAATCAGTATCTCACTTTCGCCGAAAGGGCCGCTCTGGGTCGAGCCCTGACTGTAAATTAACCTTAGCACATGACGAGCGTGAATTGAGCCATTCTTTGACCTCCACCTGGAGGATCATGCCATGAACGTTACGAATGAAATCTCATGTACACCTTGGAATAAAGGTAAGCTGGTTGGCCAGAAGGCTCCACTGCGCCTTAGAGATATTTGGGCCATCCGTGTGCGTCTACAGATTGCCAATAAGACAAGTACTCGAAAGAATTCAAACTGGATACCATCAGTCTGGTGCTTGAGCAGAATTACACAAGAACTGAAGCCGCAAGAAGCCTGGGTATCAACTCCCAGATGCTGGGACGCTGGGTGCAGAACCTTTTTATTGTCGCGAACTACACCGACGCTCAGCTAGACGGATGTAAGTACCACCAAGGTCGAAGCATCCCCAGTAAAAACAACTAACTGGAATTAACGTAAGCCTCTTTTATACGCAAACTTTATTGCGACCGGTCTCCTTGGCCATATAAAGCGCCCTGTCCGCTCGCGCCTGCAGTGAGCTCAAGGTTTCGCCAGGAAACCACTGAGCAACACCAATACTGATAGTTATTGGTCCCACCTCGGCAAATGCCTTTGACCCAATCGTCTTGCGCACACGCTCAGCCAGTTGGATCCCTTGCTCTACATTAATTCCCGGTGACAGTATTATAAATTCTTCGCCGCCCCACCGTGCCAGAGTGTCGGTATTTCGCAACATACTGACAATTCGTTGGGAAACCTCTTTGATCACTTGGTCACCAACCAAGTGCCCGTGGTAATCATTTACCGCCTTGAAGTAATCGATATCGAGCATGGCCAACGTAACCGGCTGTTCATAACGAGTGGCTGTTTTCAGCGCATCGGTTACTATCTCATCAAATTTACGTCGATTAAAGATACCCGTGAGAAAGTCCAATTCTGCTTGTTTGTTTTTGGTCATATCCCAAATAACAGCATACACTCCAGCGACACTCCCATTCGATAAAAAATGGGGCTCATATCGAGCATGAATTTCGCGCTCGCCCCCTGTACGATAGAGAACGCGGGCCTCATAGCTTACTGACTCACCACTTAAAGCTTTGCTTAAGTGAGGCCGAACTGTTTCATACGCCTCATTACCGAGCACTTCCCACACATACTTGCCGCGAATCTCGCTGGCAATTACATCAAACCATTGTTCATAAGCGGCATTCATCTCCTGATAACGTTGTTCCCGGTCAATATAGGAGACTAACATTGGAAAGCTATCGACTAGCAAGGTTCTTCTGCTTATTTCCGTGTCAAAGGCCGCAGCATTGAATAATGCGGAAGCGAGAGTCCCGGACGCGAGTTCCAAAAGCTGACAGTCTTCTTCGTTAAACGCCATCGGCTTCGAGGAATACACTTTGAGGACACCATAACAGTTCTGCTCATGAACCAGCGGTGCAAGAATGCCAGAAATAAAGCCAATCTTCTCAGCCGCTTCTTTGAGTTCTACACGATTATCGATTCTTGAATTGTCGCACCGCAGAACTTCCTGTTTACGATAACTCAAACCCGAAAGACTCCGGCTCACAAGCAGACGCAATCCAAGTGAGTCTTTAGCGGCTCCCTCAACTGCCCGGTAAACAAGCTCCTGACCCTCTGCCTCTGCCACCACCGCTGCATCGGCATTGGTCATTGCAAGAGCGGCCTCCACAACTTTTTCACGAACGCGCTGAAGATCCAGATTGCTTGTCACCACCATCCGTTGAATGGAGGTTACCTCTTCTAACTGTTCCCGTCGATGTTGGCGCTCACGCTGTTCGGTTATGTCACGCTGTACCGCTACGAAGTGAGTAATTTGGCCAGCACTATCCTTTACGGGAGTGACTGACCATTTCATAAGAAAGACCGTTCCATTTTTTCGATAATTGTAGGTCTCGCCCTCAAAAGAGATACCTTTTCGCATGTCGTCTTGCAAACGCTTTAGGACCTCTTGTGAGCTGCTTGGGCCTTGCAGAATACGCGGGGAAATTCCAAGAACTTCTGAACGAAGATAACCCGTCATGGCTTCGAAGGCTCGATTAACATAAACGATGCGAGGGCCGGGGGGGGCTATGTGTGCGTCGGTTATGGTGATTGCTTCAGAGATATGCTCCAAAGTCTCTTTATACAGCTTAAGAGGTAAATCCATAATGGAAGTTATCCAGCCTATAACGTTGAGCCCTGATTGTAGTTAGTGCCTATCCAAAAACTAATCCTACTGTATCATAAATATGTTTTGCTATAATAAAAGCAACATATCCAATGATATCAAATGTTTATGCTACTCGATGCACTACATGAATGTTTTGATTCATACCTTGATACATAGGCCGCTCAGCTAGGGCATGCAGACCGCATTTCTAGCTTCAAGGACTACTGCTATGGCCTAATGCTGTCCTTATCACGGAAGAGTATCGAACCGATGGCAGCGAGCGTGGATCCCACCCACTTGCAGGCGCGTCACCAAGCACTACATCATTTCGTCGCCAAGTCACTCTGGTCGGATCAAGTACTTTTAATGCTGAGAGATCCCGCGAATATTTTTAATGAAATCAGCGAGTAATGTTGAAAGAGCCTGCATGAGTCGGCATGTTGTTAATCGCCAAACAAACAATATACCTAAGGAGATCCATGCAGGCCCCACGATTCTTACACAATTGGCTCACATCAGCACTCCCCTCAATACATGCCAAACGTCTTCAAGCACTTCTGGATACGGTGAGTGCCTTGCTGACGGATCGGCTATTGGGCAACCACCATTTGCACGAGGAGCGCCCCTTGTTTTATTGGCTGGTGACTAATGTGTTGATCGGTCATATGACACGTTCCCTGATTCTGGTCGAGTGGTTGCCATCTACCGGCAACGAATGCAGATCGAAGAAGGTTTTCGCGATGTCAAAAGCCCCTGTTCGGGCTGGATTTTGGTATGCATTAATCGCGATGTTAGCCAATATGGCAATGATGGTTGCCGGCCTGGGCGTCATAACCAGAGGGCAACAGAAACACTACCAGAGCAACAGTATCGATCATCGAAACGTTTTATCGGTATGGCGCCTTGGGCTGGAATGGCTTCGTCGACAACCTTCCGGCGCTGTGCCCTGGCTTTGCTGGGTATCGCTTCAAGAAAGCCTCCGAGAAGAAGCTCGCCATCAGGCATTATGCGACGCATAGCGCTAAATTCGTGGGGGTTCGTCAGGCCTCAAACAGCTCAGGAAATCCTACAATGCCGCGTTTCATGATGTGCAATCGTCCTGGCGTCCTCTAGAAATTATCGTAAAGTTGCTCCACACGTCTTCTGTTCTGCCAAGCGTAGTAGCCCCTTCAGTGATCACGGATATGGCACTCAACTTTACTCCTCGCCCCCAAACGGTAGGCATTATCCGATGGCCGAAGCTGACCCACGACAATCTCCGCTGCTTGACTGAGGTCATGGTTTCTTACCAAATGACCATGACAATCGTTGATGTTCTTGAAATGATCAAGATCGTGAATAAGCACCACCGTTTGGTGGTCTACTATGACTTCCTCAATTCTGGATGATCCCGTGTTGTAATTGCATATTGGGTAATGTGTGCTAGTGTTTCTATATACCGTTTCGGAATTGAAATGACCAGCTCTTGCCTACAAAGGGGAAGAAAGGCATGGAACAGACTGCGGTTGAACGAACCCGACTGTCCACAGGGATCGAGGAACTTGACGAGGTCATGAAAGGCGGGTTGCCGCAGGGTGGCGCTTATCTCGTCAAGGGCGGTCCCGGATCCGGCAAGACTACCTTGTGCCTACAGTTTCTCACCGCTGGCAAGGAACCCTGCCTGCTGATCACTTTCGGCGAACGGGAGCACTAGATCCGTGATAACGCGCCAGGCGGCTTAGACCTTTCCAGCATTCGAGTTTTGGACCTATCGCCGTCTGCCTCGGCGTTCACACCCGAAGAGAGCTATGACGTCGTCTCTGTAGCGGAGGTGGAAGGCCAACCGGTCATGGACGCCATCCGTAAGAAGGTCGAATCGGAGTCGCCGACGCGCGTGGTCATCGACTCCATGAGCCACCTGCGCTATCTCGCCCAAGACCAGCAACACTTCCGCCACCAGGCGCTCGGGCTACTCCACCTCCTCAAGGACCAGGGGGCGACCGTGGTGTTTACGTCCGAGGCAGGGGCCAGCGATGAGAACGGCAACCTGTCGTTTCTCAGCGACGGCATCATTGAACTGGATTCGTGGTATCAGCCTCACCAAATCAGTCTACCCAAGTTGCGAGGCAGCGATGTTTCGCCCGGCCCTCATACTTACCGGCTCACCGACCATGGCCTGAAAATCGCGCCCCGCCTTCAGGCCCGGAAGCATACTCGGCAGTTTTCCCCCCGGATACTGAGTTCAGGGATCGCCGCTTTGGATGATCTCTCTGGCGGCGGCATACACGAAGGCTCGACGAACCTGATCTCCGGGCCTGCTGGAGTCGGAAAGTCCAACCTGGGTATGGTGTACATGAGGGAACTGGCCGCCCAAGGTCTCCGTTCAGTGGTCATTAGCTTCGAGGAAGCGAAAGACTTGATTCTCCAGCGCTGCCGGGGCATCGGTATGCCGGTGGACGACATGGTTGAAAACGGCCTGCTGTCCATCCACTCGATTGAGGCTCTAAGCTATAGTCCCGATGAACTGGCCGTCCTTATCCGGGATGAGGTCGAACGGCGTGATGTCCGTATCGTAATGATCGACAGCGTGAGCAGTTTCCGGCTTTCCATTAACGCGGGTGAGGAAATGATCCAGCGGCTGCACGAGATCTGCCGTTATCTGGCGAACATGGGGGTGACCGCCTTTCTCTTGGAGGAGACGACGGAAATCACCGGCGAGGCCAAGAGTACCGCCGAGCGTATCAGCTATCTGACCGACAACATCATGCTCCTGCGCTACATCGACCACGAGGGCGGGCTTGGACGCGCCATCGGATTTCTGAAAAAACGCACTGGTAATTTTTCCGAGTATCCAATACGTTTCAGCATTACTTCCGATGGCGTGCAGCTCCACGACGACATCCTCCGAGTGGGTGCAACATTTCCCAGCCTGCCAAAAAGTGAGCCATCGTCCAGCCGTGGGCCAGTTAGTTAGGAGGGGCAATGTCGTTGAACTCGGATACACGCTCAGACTGGCCGTCGACCGGACCGAAAAAAAACGAAACTGGGAAGCATAGCGGGAGGGTACTTCTGGCCGTGGCCGCCCCAGGCAATCGGCTGCGGCTGATGGAAATACTGGAATCGCATTTTACAGTCCAGGCCGTCACCGATGGCTCCCGGGAGATGCTCGAATTCGACCTGGCCGTAGTGGATATAGAAGGTCTCCAGAAATGGAGGGCGGCGCTGGTCGCTGCAAAACGACGAGGCGAGCCTATCTTTCTCCCAGTGATGCTGGTGTTAGGCAAGGACAAGCTACACCATCGGATACAACAGGATTCCGAGGTCGTCGATGCATTCGTGATAACACCGACCAATACAGTGGAATTGGTGGAACGGGCCTGCATCCTCCTCCGGGCCCGCCGGATGGCACTGGAACAGTCTGACCGATTGGCCTACATCATCAATCACGACGCGGTGACGGGGCTGGCCAATCGCCCGCTGTTCGAGGATCGTCTGCAAATAGCACTGGCAGCTCTCTCAAGAGAGGATAAAAAGGTGTTCTTAGCGGTGATCCACGTACCTATGGACATGGTCATGGGTTCACTGGGAACTTTGGGCCTGGACGCCGCCGCTCGGGCGTTCTCCTCATGGCTTCGATCATGGCTGGGGGACGATATTGAGCCAGCGCGGCTAACAACCAATGACTGGGGGATCATATTTCGAACCGGCACGAGCGTCGAGTCAATGATGACGCAGGCTCGAAAAATTCACGGACTGAGGGATCGGACGTTGCACGTCGGCCAAGAGGAGATTCGGCTCCCTCCTCGCGTAGGAATCGCGATTTGGCCCGATGATTCCGAGGATGTGCCCGGCCTTATTGGCGCTGCGATGGCTGCAGCAGGGCAGGCCAATGGCACCGACGGCGAACCTGCCTTCTATTCCCCGTCAGCTCAGGAAAAGGCACTCTGGCACATCCGTACCGAGAACGAGCTCTCCAAGGCTGTGGACGATGGTGAGTTGGAACTGTGGTTTCAGCCCAAGATCCGCCTTGCCGATAGAGTTGTGATCGGGGCTGAGGCGCTGGTTCGTTGGCGACGGCCCTCTGGGGAACTGGTCTCGCCGGGAGAGTTCATTCCAGTCGCGGAGAAGAGCGACCTGATTCTAAAAATTAGCCGTTGGGTACTCGACCAAGCATTTCGGGTGCTTTCGAACTGGAGGGACTGGAAGCCGGATTTCGTGATGGCCATCAACATCACGCCGGCTGACGTGGGAATGCCGGATTTTATCGATCGCGTGGATGACCTCAGGATCCGCTACGGAGTGCTTCCCGAGAACCTTGAGTTTGAATTGACCGAGACCATGCTTTGCGAGGTCGCCAAGGTGGTGCTGGAGCGATTACGGGAACTCCGTGCCAAGGGGGGGCGAATTGCGGTAGATGATTTCGGGACGGGATATTCGTCGCTCAGCTACTTGCAAGAGCTGCCGGTCGACGTGCTCAAGATCGACAAGAGTTTCATTGACCGGATCCCGGACGAGCATGACGGTGTGGGGATCGTGGAGGCCATCATTTCTTTGGCCCATCATTTTCACTTGGGCCTTGTGGCAGAGGGCGTAGAATACGAATCCCAGGCAGACTTCCTGCAGTCACGGGGGGTTGATAACGTCCAAGGCTACTACTTCGCCCGCCCCATGCCGGCCGCCGAATTCGTGCGCTGGATGAAATGGTAGCCGCTACAACCCGAGAGAATTGACCCCGACCCGGTATAGAGGAGCAGTCATGACGCATGGCAACGGTCTGGAGACGTCCCAAGCGGATGCGGCCCGGCAATATCGGAAGTACCAGTTGGCGTTCGAGCAATCCCGCGACGCCATTATGTTTTTTGAGGGAGAGAGTTTCCAGGATTGCAATCCTGCGACCCTGACCATGTTTCGGGTGCCTGATATGGCCACCTTTGTGAGCATGCATCCCGGCGACCTCTCCCCCTCTCACCAACCTGACGGTCGCCCCAGTCGGGAGGCTGCGGCAGGTTTCATCGACGAGGCCCTGAACCAGGGGCAGGTCTTTTTCGAGTGGCGTCACCGCACGTGGGACGGTGTCGATTTTCCAACCGAGATCTTGTTGAGCCGGATTGTCATGAAGGATGGCGTAATGGTTCAGGGGAGAGTGCGCGACATCAGCGACCGCAAAGAGACCGAGACCTTGCGCACCGATAAACAGGAACTGGCCGAGGCGCAGCGGCTTGCCCACCTGGGCAGTTGGGTCTCCGACTTCCGCGCCAACGAAATCCGGTGGTCCGACGAGGTCTACCGCATCTTCGGTCTGAACCGGGGAGAGTGGGGCGCAACCTTGGAATCGTTCATAGCCGCAGTGCATCCCGATGATCGGACGAAGGTGCAGGCAGCGCTCGAAGCCTCGTTCAATGGCGAGCCCTACGAGGTGGATCATCGAGTAGTGCGGCCCGACGGCGAGGAGCGCACTGTGCTTGAGCGCGGCTACGTGGAGTTCGATGCCAACGGCAAGCCGCTACGCATGTTCGGCACCGTCCACGACATCACCGAACAGCGCCAGCTGGAAGATAGTCTGCGGCGCTTTGCAGCGGTCCTGGACAGCACGCCGGACATCGTCGCCATGCACGATAGCGATGGTGCCATGCTCTATCTGAACGCCACCGGCGCACGCCTTGTGGGGCTACCCGAGCGCTCTAGTCGAGATCGCTGGCAACCAGAGACGGGCTGGGATCGATCCGATCTGCCGCCTGAGACGGAAAGCCTGGAAGGGACGTTGCGGTGGATCCATCCGCCTTGGGCGGCGGAAAAGATTTTAAACGAAGGGCTGCCCACCGCCTGGCAAGAGGGATCCTGGCAGGGGGAGACCGTGATGCTGGATCGGGAGGGGAAGGAGGTTCCTGTTTCTCAGGTAATTATTGTCAACCGGGACGATGTTGGGGATATCCGTCAGACTTCCTTCTTCCTTCACGATATCTCCAGGCGCCGGGATCTTGAGGACTCGCTTCGACGCGAGAAGGAGCTTTCAGCGTCGATTCTGAACAGTTTGCCGGGCATCTTCTACCTCTTCGATGAGCAGGGCCGTCTGGTTCAATGGAATGACCAGATGGAAGCGGTGACGGGCCGCAGCCCCAAAGAGCTCGATGGCCTCGACGCCTGTGCGCTCGTCCCGGAGGAAGAGAAAACTCGTGTCGCCCGAGCCATCGCCAGAACCTTTTCGGAAGGCAGTGTGGTGATCGAAAGCAAGCTGAACACCGTTGAGGGGGATACCTCTTATTTGTTCAACGGGTTGCGAGTCAAGCTGAATGGTGAGAATTCCCTGCTGGGTATAGGGCTGGACATTGCCAAGCAAAAGCAGCTGGAAGCGTTATTGGAGCAGGAGGCCACCACCGACACCCTCACCGGCCTCTACAATCGTCAGCGCTTCGATGCGGAGATGGAGCGCGCAGTGGCTCGCCACGCACGTTATGGCACTGAAACTGCTCTGGTGATGATCGATTTGGACCATTTTAAGAGGGTCAACGACACCTACGGGCACGACGTTGGCGATCAGGTGCTGGTGGAACTGACCAAGCGACTCGCCAGGGAAATGCGGGAGTCCGATTTTTTGGCCCGTTGGGGCGGCGAGGAATTCGTAGCCCTCCTCCCGGAAACCAGCCCCTCCAACGCCGCCCGAGAGGCGGAACGACTGCGCAGGTGTATTGAAGTCGAGCCCTTTCCCGAAGTGGGTACCTTAACCATCAGCCTGGGCATCACCAACTTTCAGAGGGGGGACACGTCCAATACGTTGCTGAAACGTGTGGACGCCGTGCTCTACGAGGCAAAGCAAACCGGTCGCAACAGGGTGGTGGTCAATGGCGAGGATCCGGGCGCCTAGCACAGGAGGTAGGTGATCCGAGGCTTTCTTGAAGCAGACTGCGGCCCATTCGGGACAAATGAGGAAGCTGGCTGGCAACCTTAAGTCAGGGAGACCGGGCGATTGCTCGACCTGGCCTCCACAGATCCAGACGTGCGCGATTGACGCATCCGGCTCCTCAATCCATCAGTTTCGCTGAAAAATTCAGTATGATTGCACGATTCTTGGCATTGGAAGGGAAAGACGCTGCAATAGCTGATGCCCTTGATCCTAGGCAATATGCGCTTTCTGGGAGCGACGACTCAACCATTTGATCCAGAGACGCTCTACGCGGTAACGAAATCCTTTCAGGCATTTCATGTTGCCGCGAATACCGTAGTACGAAAAGTGCCCCTGAACCTTACGTCTCAACATCTTATACTGACCGACAATAGGCAGATGCCTGTGTCGGCGATACCACTCTCCAATGCGTTTCAGACTTCGCTTAAGCTGGTCTTTGGCTGTCTTGCGTTTGATGATCATCCGATTCCGTCGAGATTTCCCCAGTAATGGGTAAACCCCAGAAAGTCGAAGGTCTCGGCACGTTGTTCGCGTTGCGGACGAAACCGCACCAACCGTGTAATTCGGCTGGAACAGCTTATCCTGCACCGGAATATCGTAACCCTGTTTTCGAGTTTGGGGCCAAAAGGCTGCTTCTTGAACCAGTCCAGCGAGTGTGTCAGCTGGCGAATGATGCCGGCCTGAGCGTCAAGCTGTTCCCGCAATAAAGCATTTTCATTTGGGTTTTACGGCGGTTGACGAAGACAAAATAATGACCACTGAGTGGATCGTACTTCAACTGGTTCCTCACCAGGGCGCTTAAGCCTTGAAAAGACTTGCGCATGTCAGTGGGCTTGATACATAACCAGATGCGTGCCTGGCTATCGAGGCCAATCACCTGCTCTGGCTCAATCGAAGTTCGACCCCATTGCCCAGGCTAAGCACAATGTCTCAGCCTGGCTCAGTCGATGATGCCGTGCCCATCAGTGATGACAAATCCAAGAAATTGACGTCGCTGGCATCCAAAGCATCACCCACCGTTGGGTTTTCTGACAAACGCTTGCGCCAGTGGCAGAAACTGGCATCAGCAATGTTCCCCTGTTTGCAAAATTGCGGCGCTGATAAACCACTGGCTCGCTGTTGTTCTACCAGGCTTTGCCACTGTTCCGAGGTGCGGCACCTGTATAAGTGACTCACACTGATCGCACACCTATTTACTACAACAGATGTGGCGTTCAACATGAAATACGCTTGGTGTGTAGTCCTGCTTCGCACTGGTCTCATCACCGATCCGCCGCAACTGACAACCGCACTGGCAGTTTTCTCTCTCAGAATCATGATGAATCTCGATCCGCGGCAACTCAGGGGTCAGGAGCTGGGCTTAGGCGTCTTTCTGATTGCTGGCAGTGTTCTGTTCACACTTGGCAAAAAAACCAACTAAGCCTTAATTTCAAGGCAAAAAGCTAGTAAGGTTCGGTTAGCTAAGAAGATAAAAATGTTTTGGTAGGTTTCATCATGAGGTGAGTTTTGAACAACCCACACGGCCAGACTCCGTTGTTGAATATTTCACTAGGTTGGGAGCAGGAATCAACGACCTCAACTGAGGCGTCTTTACTCAAAGCGCTTCGAGCAATTCGCAAGCACTTTGATATGGACGTCGCTTTCATTTCCAGGATTGAAAACGATCAACGCGCGCTGGAGTTGGTCGACAAAGCTGATGACAACATTCCTGTTAACGCTGATGATAGCGGTCCCAGCGAAGACAGTTATTGCCAACGGGTTATTGACGGTCGCCTACCTGAGCTTATCCATGATGCACAGCAGGAATCCGAAGCCTTAAGCATTAAAGCGACGCAGAGTTTACCCATTGGTGCTCATCTCAGTGTACCCATCCGTATGCAAGATGGCAGTATCTACGGGACTTTATGCTGCTTTGATCGTCAACCTGATGCGACGCTGAACAGCCGTGACCTGTCCATGATGCATGTCTTTGCCGAATTTGCTGCCCATCAGTTAGAACACCAGGACAAGCAACGCCAAGAAAATAGAATGATCAAAACGCGCATCCACCATGTGCTGGAACAGAATCTTTTGCACTGTGTTTTTCAGCCAATGCATGACATTCTTAACCAACGTATTGCCGGTTATGAAGCATTAACACGCTTCAATGCCGATCCCCAACGCTCTCCAGACAAATGGTTCAACGAAGCTGTAGGGGTTGGCCTGCAGGAAACTCTCGAAATAACCGCCATAGAGCATGCCCTTAAGCACTTCAATTCCCTGCCAGATACAGCCTACCTTTCTCTTAATGCATCACCGAATACCATAGTATCGAACCGACTAAACGAAGTGCTAGCACCCTATCCGCTTGATCGCCTGATGCTAGAAATAACCGAGCATGACGTTGTCGATGACTATGACGGCCTATACGAGGCGCTGAGCAATATGCGTGCGCAAGGGCTAAAGCTTGCCATTGATGATGCAGGCGCTGGCTATGCAAGCTTTCGTCACATTCTCAAACTGGCACCTGATATCATCAAATTGGATCAGTCACTTACTCGGGACATTGACTCACGCTCTGAAAGCCAGGCATTGGCTGCTGCCCTAGTAGGCTTTGCTTCCAAAACACGCAGTCGCTTGATTGCTGAAGGCGTTGAGACACAACAGGAATTCGACACGTTAAAGCATATCGGCGTCCAGAAAATGCAGGGCTACCTACTTGGAAAACCCGGCCCCTTGCCTTATAACGGCGCATAAAACCACGCAAAGGCGTCCGCTAATGTCAGCGGCATAACCACCAAGCTACCGAGGTTGCCGATCAGCATCAGCGACGCCACATGATGCGGTGACAGCTTGTACTGTTCTGCGACTAGATAATTCAGGTAATTTCCCTCTTTGTGACTCAAGGCTCGTTACTTATTCCTGAGATATTTTATACATGCCAGAATGCCTAGCACCAATAGGACCACTACAAGAGTCCAGACCAAGATTCCCATAATTCCTACACCCGACATCATATGCCCACCCATCATGGTATTCCCCATGTGTCCAGATTCATGAGCGAGAGCGAGGACAGGCGAGTGAAGCCCCGCGATCAGAACCCAGAGTTTTACTAAATAGTTCATTACAAGCACTCCAGTTTCATAGTTGGTCGTTCGCTGCACAAAGCTTTGAGCCGCCAGGCTTTACGCTCCGCCTACCCTGTCACCTGACGTCGATAAGTCCGCTAATTTTAAGGCCAAATACTACCTTGCGCATAATTGATGAAGTTACCCACTTTTCAGTCCTACACGAGTAAAAACTGGGCAGCCAAGCCAATGACAAGCGTAGCCGCAAATGCCATGATCACCACGCCTCTATGCCATGGTTCCATTGCACCGGATGCCGGCTTCCCCAACCTGTACATCGGCACAATGATGCGCAGATATACAGCCAATGACAGTACACTGTTGACGATTGCCACGACTGCAAGCCAGGTAAACCCGACATCAATGGCGGCGGCAAAAAGCATAAACTTGCCGACAAAGCCAGCCAGTGGTGGTATGCCTACGAGTGACAACAGGAAAATCACCATTGCGATTCCGATCAGTGGCCGCCCGCGCCCCAGCCCGTCAAAATCTTTCAGACTCCGTCCTGTAGTAGCGACAACAGCGAAAGCGCCCAGGTTCATGGCCGCATACGCGGCAGCGAACAGAATGATCGATGGTAAGGCAAGGTCGCTGGAGCCAACCGCCAGAATGCCTAGCAAGAAATAACCGGACTGGGCAATTGATGAATAGGCCAGCAGCCGGATAAGGTTATCCTGCACCAGCGCCGCTAGGTAGCCATAGGTCATGCTCAGCACGGCCAGCCCCGCCATGACGACCACCCAGCCAGTTTCCGGGGGCAGCTCACGAACCACCTGCGTCAGCGCGAACAGAGCGCCAATCTTGGGCACTACTGACAGGTAGGCGGCTATCGACAAGGGTGCACCCTCGTAGGCGTCGGGTGCCCAGAAGTGGAACGGAACCAGTGATGCCTTGTAGCCCAGCCCCACAACCACAGCCACGAACCCGAGAATTACAGCCAGCGGCATCGTCTCCATGCCCGGCAGATCGGCGAGTAGCGTAGAGCCGGAGGCACCGAACCAGTAACTCAGGCCAAAAATCATGATCGATGTGGTGACTGAAGCAAACACAAAGAATTTCATGGCGGCTTCGGTCGCCGGATCGGTATCCGGATAAGCAACCAGGGCAAAAGTCGCCAGACCAGTCAGCAGCGTACCAAGCACCAGAAACATGGTGTCCCCTGCTCCCGCCAGCACCAGGGCACCCAGGGTGGAAAAAATCAGCAGGCTGTAGACCGTACCCTCGCGGGCGCTCCCCCGGACATCCACCCGCGCCAACAGCATCGAAAGCACCGTAGCCGGCAGCAAAATGAGCTTGGCCCAGAGACTCAACGTATCGATGCGGAAGCTGCCGTCAAACACCGTTGTATCAGTGCCCAGCAGGCGCAGGGTCATTCCCGTGGCCACAAACAGGCCAATAACGGCAACGACCAGGGAAATCTGGGGCCTGCGCAGCATCTCCGCGATCAGGGCACCAACCGCCGTCAACAATACGGTAATTTCCGGAGCTAATAAGGCGAGATCATGACCCATTACAGCACCAGTGCCGAGGTAGTCCGGTGAATGACGTCAAGCACCCAGGACGGCGCCACACCTGTGGAGACAGTGAGTACCAATAAGGGCGCCACTGCGAGAATTTCGCGTGGGCTCAGGTCCGGCATTTTATTCCAGCGATCCCGGGGCTCACCCAGAAATATTTCACGCAGAGCCTTGAGAAAAGTTCCGGCAATAATGGCAATACCCAGGATCACCACAACCGCGATGGGAGTGGTGCCAAGAGTCGCGAGGAATATCTGGAACTCAGCCGGGAAATGCGCCAGTCCCGGGAGCCCCAGAGAGGCGAAAGCAGCCAACACAAAAAACCATCCCAGCAGCGGCACTGTTGTTAGCAAGCCGCTAAACTCACCCATCTCGCGGGTATGAGCGCGCTCCTGGATCATTCCTACCAGAAAGAACAGTGCACTGGTGACCAAGCCGTGACTGAACATCTGCAGCACCGCGCCGTCTAGTGCCGTGGCGCGTATCGCCGGGTCCAGCGTTAACGCGGCCACGGAGACCCCGACGATCACGTAGCCCATGTGGTTGACGGACGTATAGGCCACCAGACGTTTGAGATCGGTCTGAGCCAAGGCAGCAAAGGCGCCGTAAATCGCGCTGACGACACCGAAGAACAGAACTACGATTCCGGCCTCGCGGAAAGCGTCTGGGGTCATTTGCAGGGCGAACCGCACCAGCCCGTAAGTTCCGAACTTAAGCATGATACCCGCCAGGATGACACTACCAACGGTCGGTGCCTGAACGTGGGCCGCAGGCAACCAGGTGTGTAACGGTATCGCAGGAATCTTGACCGCAAAGGTAATCAGCATGGCAATCAGCGCCCACATGGCCGCCGCTCCCTCCAAGGGAGGATTGGCAATCCAGGCCCGCATATCAAAGGTAGGATCAGGGCTACCGAGGTAAAGCCCCAGAATCGCGAGCAATAAAGGCAGGCTGCCCAGCAGGGTGTAAATAAAGAACATCAGCGCTGCACGCTGCCTATCCTCGTGTCCCCAACCGGCAATCATGAAATACATCGACACCAGAGAAACTTCGAAGAATACATAGAACAGAATCCCGTCCAGCGCGGTAAAGGTACCGATTGCCGAGGTCTCCAGAAGCAGTATCAAAGCCACGTAGGCGCGCGGACGATCACGAAGCGACGATGCGTAGATCAGGGAAACCAGGAATAGCACCGCACTCAGCAGCACCAGCGGCAGGCTGATGCCATCAACCCCGACACGGTAGGCGGCGCCGATGGCTGGCATCCATTCCAGCTCTTCAATCTGGGAAAAGCCCTCACCACCCACGCCCTGCAGCCACATGGCCAACGCGCCGATCAGCGTCAGGGCGGCACTGACGATTGCGATGCCGTGAACCGTCCGCGCCGTTGGCTTCGGCAAACACAGAATCAGCACAGCGCCGACAAGTGGCAAAAATAGGGTCAGAGATACTAGTGGTAACATGAGTACAGGGTTCCTTTAGAAACTCAGTGAAGCTGAAAACAGGATGACAACAAAAAGCACAGCGGTGGCTACCGCACTGATCGCCAGACTGTGGTGAATCATGCCGCTTTGCAGAGTTCTCGCCTGCGCGCCCAGTGCCCGCACACCGGCCACCAAGGCGAAGATCAGACCGTCGATACCGCGCTCATCCCCGCCCCTAACCCAGCGACTCACCGCCAGATTGGCACGGCCGACGCCAAGCACGGCCAAGTAAAAACGTTGTTCCAGGCGCTGGCCCCCACGGGCAATGATGAGAACTGCATGACCGACGCCAAGCGCGGCCAGGTAAAGATGGCTCTCCAGGCGGTCACACCCCCGGGCAACGGCCATTGCGGGCCGACCTACCCAGACGGTAAGCCCGCCCGCAACTACCAAACCCGATTCTGCCCATTGATGGGCAGGGCCAAGCAGACGCTGGACCGGCACCAGCCAACCCAAGGCCAGCCCACCCAATGCGGCGACCAGCCCGAGCAATATGGCGACGATGCCCGCGGTTTCCGGAGCGGGCAGATCAAGTATTGTTTCCAGGGGGCCAAAGGCCAGACCCAGCATAGCGGCGGGTATCGCCAGGCCCCAGATGCCAGCCCGCATCCAGCCAGTACCTTCGACCGGCCAGCTGTTGCCTGAGCCCTGCCATAGCTCCCGCAAAGCCCGGGCCATATAGGCGCCGGTTAAGAGAGTACCTACCAAGGCCAGAAGACCGAGCCAGACGGCGCCCTGCCCCGACAGCGCGGCAGCAATTACCGCATCCTTGGAGAAGAACCCGCTCAAAGGCGGGATGCCAGCCAGTGCCAGCGCTGCCAGTGCAAAGCTGGCAAAGGCCCAGGGTCGGTCTCGGGCAACGCCCGTCAACTGATCGAAAGCGGTACCCTCGCGGGCATGTTGAAAGTCACCGGCGGCAAGAAACAGGGTGCTTTTAATGACAGCATGAGCGAGCAGATGCAACAACGCGGCAAGCGGAACCCCGGCGCCCACTGCGATCAGCATCAGGCCGTATTGACTGGCCGTGGAAGCAGCCAACAGACGTTTGAGATCACGTTCAGCCAGCGCAATGCCCCCCGCTGCCACCGTGGTGATACCACCGACAAGCCCGACAGCGAAAAGCGCTTCAGGAGTCAGCAGCGGGGTCGACCGGATCAGCAGAATGGCGCCTGCCGCCACCAGCGTGGCCGAGTGCAGCAGCGCCGAGACCGGCGTCGGGCCGGCCATGGCGCGCATAAGCCAGTCCTGCAGGGGAACCTGGGCCGACTTGCCCATCGCCGCCAGCAGCAACAGAAGCCCGGCAATGGTGGACGCACCACCGCCAGCTTCCAGAGAGGCGGCAATCTCACTGGTCCCTGCGGACCCGATGAGTATGAATATCGCTACGTAAAGCCCGAGATCGGCGCTGCGAGTATAGAGAAAAGCGCGGCTGGCTGCGTTCGCGGCTTCGAGACGCTGGAACCAGAAGCCGATCAGCAGGTAACTGCACAGGCCGATCAGTTCCCAGGCCGCCAGCAGAAGAATCCAGTCGCCCGCCAGCACCAGCGCCTGCATAGCCGCCAGGAACATTGACATCACGGCATAGAAGCGTGTCTGACCGGATTCCCGCTTCATATAGCCGACGGCATAAATCAGCACGAACATTGCCACCGTGGCTACCGCCACAATCAGCAGCGCCGTCATTGGCCCGGCGACTAGGCGCAGTGGCATGTCCGGCAGGCCAGGCAGAAGTAGAGCTTCGGCCTGACCATCAACGACCTCGGCTAGAAGCCATAGACTTCCCGCCAGGCTGAGCATCGCTCCAGCCAGGGCCAACGCAGCGCTCCCACGGCGTAGTATCAACACGACCAGGGCGGCGATCAGCGGCGGTAGTATCGGCAGGAGTACTGCATTCATCCTTTCAGGTCCTCCGCTTCTTCCATCTCGACCGAACCCTTGGCCCGGAAGCGCGTAATAGCAACGCCAAAGCCGACCGCCATCTCCAGCGCCATGACCGTCATCACCACCAACACGAACATCTGGCCGGAATAGGCTTCCGGGTGCAGGAAGCGCCAGAAAGCCACCAGGTTCACCATGGCACCAGCCAGCATCAGCTCCACGCCCATCATAATCATCACCAGGTTGGTCTGGGACAGCGCGCCATAGACGCCAATACCAAACAGGATGGCGCCGGTCACAAGCGCCACTATCAGAACTATGGTCATTCCGATGCCTCCTTGTCGTCTTTACTCGCCAGGTTCTGCACCGGTATTGCCACGGCCGTGGCTGCAATCATCGCGGTTAGGATGGTGATGCCGGCGGTTTCGAAGATCATCATCGAGCGCCCGAGCAGCTCCATGCCCAGCGCTCGTGTTTGCGCTTCTGCGTCCACCACCTGCTCCGCTGCAGGGCCCCAGTTGGAGAGCAGCGCAACGGCGATTGCAACAACGGCGGCACTCCCCCCAGCACCGATCGAAAAACGTTTTTGATGGCTCATGTCCATACCGCCAAGCCCACCGGGATCCATCATGAACATAACCATGAAGATGGCCATGATGCTCATCTCCGTGGCCATCATCATGATTTGCAGTACACCCAGAAATTCGGTCTGCATCGCCAGAAACATGCAGCCGACGGCAGTCTGGGAAAACAGCAGCGCCAGCGCGGAACGGACCATCGAGGAGGTGCGAAACACCACCACGCCGAAGCCGATCGCGGCCAGTCCGAAAACGGTAACGAAAAAAGCCTGTGCGTACATTAGGGAACCACCAGGATCAGTAAACCGACAATAATGATATTGAGCAGTGCCAGGGGAATCCCCAGTATCCAGCACCACCGCATCAGATCTGCCTCGCGAATGCGTGGCAGGTAGCGACCAACGAGCAGCATAGACACGGCGACGGCGAGGGTCTTGATCAGGCTCCAGGCCCAAGGTGGCAGCAGCGGCCCATGCCAGCCGCCGAGGTAGAACACGGTAGTCGCCGAAGCCAGGGTAACCACCAGGGTCAGTCGGGCCAGACGAAGCACTGCCAGGCGCACCCCGGTGTACTCGGCGTCCACGCCCCCGCCAAGCTCTCCCTCTGCGGTAGGCAGATCGAAAGGCGCACGGAATGCCAATGCCATGGCCGCAATGAAAAACAGCACGAAGCCCAGGGGCTGGTAGACGATGTTCCATAGCACCGCCTGGGAGCCAACGATCGCGGTATTCAACAGGGATTCGGCGCGCATGGCCACGGCCGTGATCGGCATGACAATAAGCATGGAATAGGCAATAAGCTGGCCCAGAAAGCGCCAGCCACCGATCATCGCGTAGGCGCCGTCCGGCCCCCAGCCCGCCATGATCACCGCGACCAGCACATAAGCCAGGGCCGCGTTGATGAACAGAGCGCCCGTGCCAAGGTCTGCAATGATCAGGTCCGGCGCCAACGGCAGGACCGCCATACCCAGCACCGCGACAACCAGAAGAAGCACCGGCGCCGCCTCGAAGAAGACCCGGTCTGGTGAACGAGGCAGAATGGACTCACGGCCGAGGTGCGCCAGACCGCTGAACAGTGGCGCCGCCGGACTCAGGCGGCCAGTGACCATCCAGCCCTCGATGACGGCCAGCAGCCAGGCGCTACCAAACAATGCCAGCAGAACGATGGCGACGGTCACGAGATCACCTCCCAGGGCGAGAGGTCGAGCGATCCGGCCGCTAATAGCGCGTCGCCCAGTTCCTGGCCCTCAACAAGCTTCGGGACCAGGTCGATATGGTGACTGCACGCGGTGTCCAGCTTGTAGGATTTCACCTTTCCATGCTCCAGTTTCAGACTTAACCGGGCTTCGCCGCGGGGCGTATCAACGGTTGCCTCACCGGTTCCTGATACATCGCCGATGTCGCGTAGGGATGGCAGCTCCGGTTCGCCGCTCGCCTTGATCAGGTCAAGACTCGCAGTTACCTCGGCCAGACGTTGCCACAGGCGCGCCCAGGCATCCCCGCCTTCTTCCGCAGTACGCGATACTGGGCCGCGCAGGTCATAAGAGTCGGCTGGCAGTACGCCAATACCCTTAAGCCGCGATTTAAGCAAAGGCGTTCGTTCAAGGCGGGCCCCCAATGCCCGCAGTGATGGTTCCAGGGCCACAAGTCTGTCCCGGTCAGCCTCTCTGACCTGCAGTTGCAGAGTCGAAGCTTGCTGGGTCAGCCAGGCGAAGCCGAGCTGGCGCCCTGACTGAGCGAGCCAGCCAAGATGACTGCCGATGCGCTCACGCTCAAGGGCGCTATTACGGGCCTGAGTGAGCGCCTGATCGTCACTCAGCCCAGTCGCTTTCTCGATCGCAAGACATGCCAGTAAACGGTAGCTCACTGGCGCCAGCGGCACTGCCGAGGACAAGTGCTCGATGAATGTATCGGCATTCATCTCTTCGCTTTCCTGACTCCCTTCACCCTCTTCACCTTCGGTGGTTATACCCACCAGGGAGGTCGCCAGCCCTTCGGTTACGCCGTCACCGTCGAGCGTCAGGGTCAACTTCAGACCACCGGGCAAGCCAGGGAAAACCGGACCGAATGGCACCTCAAGCCAGTCCATCTGTAGACCGTCGGCGCTGCGCGGCAGGTCTTTGGTGACTTCAATCATCGACATGAATCCCGAGGCACCATGATCGTGACCGCCGTGATCATAGCCTTCATGATCGTGCGCGGCGCTCTCATCTGAGTCGCCCTCATCTTCAGCGTCCTCACGGACTACCAGATCCATCCCGCACTTGGGGCAGCTACCCGGCTCGTACCGGACGATTTCCGGATGCATGGGGCAGGTATATTCGGTTCCGGTATTTTCCTGTGAATGGTCGTGTTCGTTCCCGTCACCGTGGTCATGGTAATCATGCTCGTGCTCGGGGCCGTGGTGCTGGTGTTCGTCATGATGGTGTTCATGATCATGATCGGGCGTCGATTCCCCGGCTTCGCGGGCTACCAGGTCCATGCCGCATTTGGGACAGCTGCCCGGCTCGTCTTTAACGACTTCCGGGTGCATGGGGCAGACATACTCAATTTTGGCGTGCAGGACATCAGCGTCGAAATCTTCCGGCGAGTCGGTAAAGGCCCCGTCAGCCAATGCGCGCTGTAGTTTACCTACAGCTTCGGTCAGCTTCTCTTGCGACAGACCTACAGAAATATCGGCGCCAGGTAAAGTTGACGGTGCCTGCCCGCCGACCATGAGAATCGCGCGCGGCCGGGGCATCTGGGCGTAGAGCACGGCCACAGCATCGCTCATTTTTTCTGACAGCTCACCGACGATCAGGAGTACGCTGGCATCGCGAGGCGTATTACTAGTTCGCATGCCTGCCGCGGTCACGTCCAGACCATGTGCCAGGGCAATCTCGGGCCCGGGAACGACCAGACAGCCCAGATTATGCGCCAGAGCCCGGGAAACCAGTCTCTGCAGCACTGAGGGCCATTTCTGTCGTGCGCCCGTTATGTTTATTGCTGAATCAGAACTCATTGCCGCCTGAAAGCCCCCTGGCTCCATCCGTAAAGCAGGCCAAGAAACAGGATGGCCAGAAACACGCCCATATCAAGCAAAGCAACCATTCCTACTTCCTTGTAAACAACCGCCCACGGGTACATGAAAGCCATCTCCATATCGAAGGCCAGAAACAGTAGCGCGTAACCGTAGTAACGTGCGTGATAGCGACCCCATACCGGATCCCGCGACAACACTCCGGAACTCGCCGGCACATCCTTGCCCGGCTCCTGACGGGTTGGGCCTATCGCGCGAGCAAGCCCGTACAGACAGAAAACCGTACCTGCGATGCTGATCGTCAAGGCTAGTAACAGGCCATATTGTTCCAAAAGATTCATCAACTGTTCTCCATTTCATGCAACCACCCACCATAAGGGTAGCGCTGAATCCAGCAAAATTCTGGTCTACGGTCTCCTGAGAGCTATAAAATGCTGGCAAAAAATGTGTATACCTTGCCCCTTATCTACAACAAGAGCCGTTAAGTTGCGCGGCGAATTGTTGACCGGACATCCACCCATACGCCCAAGCATACCGAGACACCGTGCCCGGTGTATAACGGTTGTAGCTCTCATAAGGCACCGGCTGTTCTGCTAGATGCCAAGCCACTTCAGCTCAGCAAGATGTTTTGAATTACATTGCGATGTTTTACAACAGTCGTCGGCTGCATTCGAAGCTGGATTACACCAGCCCCAACGACTACGAATCAGCGATGGTTGTTGAGTTGAAAAAAGTAGCTTAATTGAGTTGTCACAAATTACTTGACCACTCCAAGTTGCCCGCGCTCTGGGCAATGGTCATCGCTTGGCATTGCTCGAACGATTAGCGCAGTCCAGCGCTGCCGATCTTTCCATAGGTAATGCCTCTCAGCACCTCCAGCAGCTGAGGCGAGCCGGTTTAGTGATCGCTAATCGTTCGGGCAAGCAGATGATTTATCGGCTGACCGACGAGCGAATTATCACCTTGCAGGGGCTGCTCAGGCAGGTCGCCGAGACCAACCTGGCTGAGATGGAGCGGTTGGTAAGCCAGCTATTTGCCGAAGACGACGCGAGTGGGGCCCTGGAAGCCGTATCGAGACGTGAGCTTTTGGCCGCCTTGGAGCGCGGCGAGGTGGCCCTGCTTGACGTGCGCCCTGAGGACGAATATCGGGCAGGACATCTGCCGGAGGCGATTAATATCCCGCTGAAGCAGCTGAAGGCGATGCTCGACAATCTGCCCCGCGACAAGGAGATTGTTGCTTACTGTCGAGGCCCCTATTGCGCACTCTCGCATGAAGCCGTCCAACGCCTTCGACAGTTGGGGTACCGGGTTCGACGCTTCGAAGAAGGCTACCCCGAGTGGAAAGCGGCGGGCCTGCCTGTGAACTAGCCATGAGCAACTCACTGCTGACTCAGAAACTGTGGGTTTGGCTAGCCATTTTCTTCAGCATCCTAGCGAGAATAGCGCTGGCAAAGCTGGCCCAGGAACTGTTCTGAACCGGCCTACTAATGGCCGCACTTAGTATCATGATTATTACTACCACACCTGATAAGAACGTTAACTGGAGATGAACATGAGCAACGGTAGCCAATCTCATAACAACACGCTTGTCCGTTTTAATGATCTACTGTCTGAAGCCAATGCAGTAGTACCGAAGCTTTCACCCGCCGAGGCAGCAGAGAAGCTTCGTTCAGAAGAGGTGCTCATATTGGACGTGCGTGACCCGTCCGAGGTAGAGGAAAGCGGCAAGATCAAAGGCGCAGTGAACGTCTCGCGTGGTCTGTTAGAACTGAGCGTCGATCCCGAGGGTCCTCACTACAGTCAGGTATTCCAAAATGACAAGACGATTTTGGTTTACTGCGTCGTGGGCATTCGCTCTGCCGTCGCCGGAAAAACGCTCCTGGACATGGGTTACGAAACCGTCTTTAACATCGGCGGATTCAAGGAGCTTGCTGATGCCGGAATAGAGACCGAAAAAGCATAGCTTTCGGTGTGTTGTAGCTTGAGTAAAACACTTAGCCTGTCATTGGTCTGAAGCAAGCCACCATTATCTCTTTGAATCTGGCCCTGGATTACAAAGTGCCTTTCAAGGTGTTGTGGCTGACCTCTCCACTACTCCCTATGAGCATTTAGAAATGTGCAAAAATCATTCATTTTAACTTTTGCACATAGTGAAAAGCTTTGGGCGTATATTTGAAACACCTAAAAGGCCGCTTTGGGTCGTCAACAGCCTCACCTCTATAAGATTAGCGTGAAGCTCCGCAGCCGGCCAGGAGCGGTCTTTTAGGCATTACTGATGTAGCGACTTAACGCCTGAGCTCAGTGGCGTTTGAGGCGACAGACGATTTTGCGGAAGCGCATTTGGCTGGCGGGTCAAACGTCCTCTGCAGCGATTTGTTAGATTTCCGGCTCGCCATCGCCTCGCTCTTGAGTGGCCCAATTTTCGTAGTACGGCATCAGGACGAACCGTAGAACGAGCCACCACAGGTAGACACAGTACGGTTGCTGGAACGTTCCCCATGTCACCAATCCGTGTGACACTTGGTTTCGCAGATTTCCGTAGGTTCTCTCGATCAAGATTCCCTTGAGATCTGCGACGGCGTCTTTCCCGAAGATTTCTTCAGTCTTTGGGTGATCCAGCAAGGCTCCGATTCTCAGCGCTTCCTGAATCCCAGATGGGTTCAGTGTCGAAACGCGTTCCCCCGCTCCTTTGAGTACGTGTCGAAGTGAATTCTCCAGCAAGGGGAGCAGGAGAGAGGTTGCAACGATGAAATCCCGACTGAGGCCCGCCCACAACGCCTTCGCATATAGCCTCTCTTGCCCGGGCTCCACAAAAGGATTGTTGACAACGACGGACAAAATGTCTTGCTCAGATATGGCGTGTTCGGTGATCAGGACATCAATCGCGGGAGCTAGTTGACCAATGACTATGAACTGGTGCTCATGCGCCGCGAGGCGATAGACCTCTCGGCTCGATACCCCGTCTTCGCTACGGAAACTACCCTCAGACTTCGCAATCACCTTGCCTTCTCTATCAAGATGCACGCCACCAAACAATGATGAAAGCGGGTATTTTTGCGCCAACTCTTGCGCTTGTGCCCTAAGTTTCTCGTAGTTCGGTTGTGCCGCAAGTCCAAAAGCAAGCTTGAAGAGGGCGTCAGTGGCTTCGAGCCCCTCCATCGCCTCAACGGTCGCCTTCAAAATGTCAGTGATATCAACAGAATGATCGAATTGTCCCATCTCTGAGAGAGATTGCTTTTGGAAATTGAGCAGTTCCTGATAGAGCTCTTCGCGCGTCTCTTTTGAGCCAGGAACGGCCTTATACGCTTCCACCGCCTTCTGCATCCAGTGTGATGCAAGCATTCCCGATTTGCCGTGCATCCGAGCACATGCAGCGTACGACTCCGCTAGCTGAACTTGAGCCCCGTTCGCCGCTGCTTCGTCACCCGCTGCCCGGGCTGCTTCAACGGCCAGGCGCCAGTATTCTTCCGCTCGATGATAGTCGGAAGCTTCTTGAGCGATTTTCGCAATGGCCGTGGCGCGCTGATGCAGATCGGAGGGATCGCCGTAGCCAAATTGCAACAACAGCGATATTGACCTTGCGGTCAGAAACCGCTGGCCTGTTGCAGAGTGCTCCTCTATCCAGCCCAGCAGAACATTGGCGACCGATTGGCACAAATCCGGCTCTTTTCGGCGGAATAAGCTGGCAAGCCGTAGAGCGCGTTCGGCCGCTTCCGCTGAAAAAGTCCAATGGTCCAGATCGAAACCATCATGAGCTGCTTCGATGTAGCTCGCAACCGCAGCCTTTGCATCCTCTGGTCGTCGTTGACGCAACCACAAGACATCAGAAATCCTAGCTCGAATCTCGATGCTGCGAATGTGAGGGAGAATCGCTTGCAACCGTTCTAGATCATCCTCGCCCAAATCTGACGGAATTGCAGAACGTCTATCTGAGCTCTGAAACAAGGCATCGAATGGTTCTGTTGGATTGGACTGGCGGAACTGATACGAAGCGACTTCACCAACCGGCTTGAGGTACGGCTTGAGCTTTTCGGCTGTCGCGTCATCCCGCGCTTTCGAGAGTATCTCGCCGTGGCAATAGACGCACTCACCCTTTCGGGCTTTTTCGACGATCGCATTGACCATCACCGCCGCTTCTTCAGCATCGCTCATACGTTACCCCGGAAATCTAACAGTGATTGGGCTGCGCGTCCTGATATTGGATGAACAACGTCGCGCGTTTAACAGTTTTATCCGACGCACCACATTTCTTCCAACCCATTGATTTTAAATGCGTATAACCATATCTCTGCCACCTATCTAAAATTCGCGCGCGGGCGCGTTTTGCCAGAACCAATTCAACCAACTTTTTCCTACGATTAACAACCGGATTATTTGCAGACTACGGGTTGTGTTGAACAAGCTTAAGCGAGTCTAAAATAGACATAAAAATAGCCTCCTGTTCTGTATAACTACACTGTAGCTTCAGAATCAGGAGGCTGTCATCCTCTTTCATCCGAAGAATCTAAACACCCAATCAGGCACTCCGAATAAAATTGACCAGGCACCAACAGGGACTGTTACAATATAGAAAAGAGGAAACAGCCCAACAACAAACATCATAAAACTGCCAATCTGTATTGCAACCCATAGCCAGTACAGCCCACCTAGACCAAGCAAAAGCATACCCCCATACATGAGGATGCCAAAGAAAAGGTTAAAAGCATTTGTAAAAAAATTCATACCCCATCCTTAATAGATAATATAAAACACTAAAACTGAGCTAACGGCCTCATAGTCTTCAACATAGTATTGCTTGCCGCCACAATAATGGTTGAACTCATTCTGCAAAGACTGCGCCCTTGTAACCAGCTCATAGCTCCAGTCGCTTCGACTTGCTCATGTCTTTAACTTTCAATAGATAAGCTCCTAACGAACAAATTTACAGGGCTCTTAGTGCTTAGCGCCTTGGCTTTGCAGCACACCAGCAGCTCTCAACAGCGTATTAGATGGCGCGTTCTATGATTGAGTGAGCGTGTTGGCACTTTTTTCCGGCAAATTCAGCCTACCAGCTTCTTCCAAGCCTATGATTCTTATGCTATTAATTTCCATCAGGCCGTATAATTAAATTTCGCGCACCTGCTGCATTTTCCGGAATGTCCGCTCAGGGTCGAACCCTGACTGTAAATTAACCTTAAGTGCCTGATCATAAATTTCCGTGTAACATCGATTTTAAAATCACTGACACGGATAAACCTATGGCAAGGCGTCGCTTTGTTGATCCTCTCACAAAGTCTGAACAGCAGGCACTAACCACGGCCTATCATCAAAGCGAGAAGCGGGCTTTACGTCGACGTGCGCACGCCATCCTGCTGAGTGATCAGAGCCATACCATCAACCAGATCAGTGACATTCTGCAGGTTCGCCGCGATGCCGTCTCTCGATGGCTCAAACAATGGGAAACGTTGGGGCTTGACGGGCTCGCCGATAAGCCCCGCAGTGGTCGGACACCTATTCTGGACGAGCACGACTACCAGCGATTGAAAGAAATGGTTGTTGAACAGCCTCATCAGATTCGATCCTTACAGGCTCGGTTTCAGGAAGAGACTGGCAAGACAGTTAGCACGGTGACCCTTCGCCGGGCGTTGAAAAAAAAATGATCTCAGCTTCAAGCGCATTCGGCATTCACTGAAGGCACGGCGTAACGAAAGGGATTTCCGCAATACTCAGGGCCTTCTTAAGGCGCTTCAGCAGCAGGAAGACGAAGGCGAGCACGAGCTTTACTATTTTGATGAATCGGGTTTTTCCCAATCGTCGTCAGTGCCATACGCGTGGAGCCCTGTCGGTCAACCCTGCGAAGTGACCGCCTACTCTCGTAGCCGAAGACTAAACGTATTAGGGTTCCTCAGCCGTGCAGGGAAGCTTGTCTACCATACCACGACGGAATCAGTGACGGCCGAGACGGTCATCGAAGCCTTCGACAAGTTTGTGGCTCAGAAAGACCCTGACACCTTCGCCGTTGTGGTGCTCGACAATGCCAGTATGCATCGCTCCATGGCCTTCAGAAGAAAAATAGTGGAATGGATGTCGCATCGTGTGCATCTGATCTACCTATCAGCTTACTCGCCAGAGCTGAATCTGATTGAGATTTTGTGGAAGCAGATGAAGTATGCATGGTTGCCGCTAAGCGCCTACCTTTCGTTTGACCGCCTCTGCAATGAGGTTCATCGCCTACTCGGCGGCTATGGAGTTTTGCACGCGATTAATTTTGAATAGGCACTTAGCACATGACGAGCGTGAATTGAGCCATTCTTTAACCTCCACCTGGAGGATCATGCCATGAACGTTACGAATGAAATCTCATGTACACCTTGGAATAAAGGTAAGCTGGTTGGCCAGAAGGCTCCACTGCGCCTTAGAGATATTTGGGCCATCCGTGTGCGTCTACAGATTGCCAATAAGACAAGAGACCTCGTCCTCTTCAATTTAGCCATCGATAGCAAATTACGAGGCTGCGACCTCGTCAATTTACGAGTACGGGATATAGCCCATGGTGCGTGCATATCCCCACGAGCCATTGTGATGCAGCAAAAGACACATAGACCTGTCCAGTTCGAAATAACCGAGCAAACCCGTGTCGCTATTGTGGACTGGATAAAGCTTGCTCAACTCAGAAGCGAAGACTTCTTGTTTCCCAGCCGCATTAATAGCGCAAAGCATCTGTCCACGCGCCAATATGCCCGTATCGTGAAAGCCTGGGTCACCGAAATAGGTTTAGATGCGTCAATTTATGGCACGCACACGATGCGCCGCACCAAAGCGTCACTGATATATCGTCGTACGAAAAACTTGGCTCTTCGTCGTTGGGTGTGGAATTCGCCCTCTGAGCTGAGCCAGAATATTGCCTCCATATTAGCAGGAGGTACGACATGGACGGCACCCAGATTTTAACACTCGGCCTTGGCCTGGAAGCGCCCTGGATTCTCAAGGATCAGCACCTGGATACCGCTGTGTCGCCTCACCGCCTGGAGCTGTATGTCGAGGCGGAGCGTGGCAGCCTCTATCCCTGTCCAGAGTGCGGTAAGGCCTGCCAAGCCCACGACTTTGCTGACAAAACCTGGCGACATCTGAACTTCTTTCAGCACCATTGTTACTTGCATGCTCGCGTCCCTCGTACAAAGTGTCCTGAACATGGCGTCAAACGCATAAAGGTGCCCTGGGCGCGGCCCGGCAGTGACTTTACCCTGTTGTTCGAGCAGGCGGCCATGTCGCTCGTCAAGGAGATGCCAGTGCTGGCTGTCTCCCGGCAGTTGGAGATTTCCGACAAACGACTATGGCGCATCGTGCACCACTACGTGAACCGCATGCTGGGAGAGCTGGATCTGTCCAATGTGACCATGGTTGGCGTGGACGAAACCGCGTCCCGACGCGGGCATCGTTACGTCACCGTGTTCCTCGATATGCAGCGCAAGCAGGGTAAGCGCCCTTAAACCGGCATCTACCGCTCTCGCTTTTATCCCCTCACACTGATGCCATCAGATCTTTGTGAGGGGGTGTCATGACGCATCAAGAACGTGAGCAATATTGGCAGCAACAAGTCACCGAATGGCAAACCTCTGGCTTGTCCGGCATGGCGTTTTGCAAGCAACAAGCGCTAAAGTACCATCAGTTTTCTTACTGGCGTCAAAAGCTCTTGGCCAGCGCATCGTCAACAAAAGAGCCAGTCGCCAGTTTTGCCACCGTCGCATATCCCAATACCGGCACCGCAAAAGAAATAGACTCCACGGGGCTTACGGTATCACTGCCCGGCGGTATCACGGTCACGGGCTTGCACGCGGGCAACGTGGCGTTACTGGGCGATATCCTGAGGCAACTGTGAAGCGGCCGCGCTATTTACGCCCCGCGTGGGAAATGCCCGAGATCTACCTGTACCGCGCACCGGTCGATTTTCGCAAGCAAGCCAACGGCCTGGCGTTACTGGTGGAGCAAGAACTGGGACACAACCCCTTTAGCGGGGCGCTGTATGCCTTTACTAACCGGCAGCGAAATAAAATCAAGTGCCTGATGTGGGAAGACAATGGCTTCGTGCTCTACTACAAGGCGCTGGCCGAGGAGCGCTTCAAGTGGCCCGGCCCCTCGGATGACGTTATGGCGTTGACTGGCGAGCAGATCAACTGGCTGTTGGATGGCTACGATATCACCCTGATGCGCGGCCATAAAACACTGCATTACGACAGCGTCGGATAGGCCATAAAGCTCTTATTTTCAGTGCTTTAACACACCGAATCTGGTATCATTGGCCCATGAAAAAGCACCCCGAAGTCTCCTCCCAACTGCCTGATCTCAGTGGCCTCTCCGCCGCTGAGGTAGTGGCTCTTGTGGCGGGGCTTCAGCAACAGGTGACGGCTCAACAGACGGCGTTACAGCAACGTAATCTCTATATTCAATTGCTCGAAGAGAAGCTGCGCTTGCAGCGCATTCAGCAGTTCGCCGCGCGCAGTGAAAAGTCTGCGAACCAGGCTCATCTGTTCGATGAGACGGAGTTGGAAGCTGACATCGAGGCGCTACGCGATCAGTTACCCGACGATGTCGAAGAGCAAGACGCGCCGCGTCCCTCACGTCAACGTCGCCAACGTGGCTTCTCCGACACTCTGGTCCGTGAGCGTATTGAGCTTACGCTCAGCGAAGAAGAAAAAGTCGGGGCGACCAAGACCTTCTTCGCCAAGGTAAAAGAAGAGCTTCAGTTCATCCCCGCGCAGCTGAAAGTCCTCGAATACTGGCAGGAAAAAGCGGTGTTCCCGCTTGAGGGCAACGACCATCTCCTTACTGCGGAGCGTCCGGTTCATCCGCTAGGCAAGTGCACGGCGTCGACGTCACTGCTAGCGTACGTGATCACCTCCAAGTACGCAGACGGTTTGCCGCTGTACCGCTTGGAAGGCATGTTCAAGCGGTTAGGCCACGCTGTTAGCCGCACGCAGATGGCCAACTGGATCATCCGCCTGAATGACGTCTTCACGCCCTTGATCACGCTGATGCGCGAAGTGCAAAACAGCAGCGCGTATCTGCAAGCCGATGAAACGCGGCTGCAAGTGCTCAAGGAAGACGGCAAGACCGCTCAGTCAGATAAATGGATGTGGGTCACCCGAGGTGGCCCACCGGATCAACCGTCGGTGCTCTTTGCCTACGACCCGTCCCGCGGCGGCAGCGTGCCGGTGCGCCTACTCGACGACTTCTCAGGGATCCTGCAGGCCGATGGCTACGCCGGTTACGGCCAGGTATGCCGTGCCAACGGCATTACCCGCATTGGCTGTTGGGACCATGCGCGACGCAAGTTCGTGGAAGCGTCTAAGGCAGCCAAGGTCAACGCGAAAGGCAAGGGCGCCACGCCGGCCAAGGCCGAGGTAGGGCTTAGCCATATCAACAAACTCTACGCCATCGAACGGCAGATCAAGGATCTCAGCGAAGTGGAACGCTACCGTGTCCGCCAGGAGCTGAGCCTTCCGCGTCTTGAGGCCTTCAAGGCTTGGCTAGAGGCTAATGTTACCCGCGTCATGAAAGGCAGCCTGACGCGTCAGGCGATGGAATATACGCTGAACCAATGGGACTTCCTCATCGGCTATTGTGCGCGCGGCGACCTGCATATCAGTAATGTTCTGGCAGAAAACGCCATTCGCCCGTTTGCCGTTGGTCGAAGAGCCTGGCTGTTCGCGGATACCTCCCGCGGCGCTCACGCCAGTGCCACCTGTTATTCACTCATCGAAACGGCAAAAGCCAATGGCTTGGAGCCTGCTGCCTATATCCATTATGTGCTGGAGCACATCGCCACCGCTGATACGTTAGAGGCACTGGAAACGCTGCTGCCCTGGAACGTGAACTTGGCGCCCGCCGAAAAAAAGTGAAAGAACACGGCTAGGTCAAGTGTGTCGATTTAAGGGCGCTTACCAAGCAGGAACCGGTGATTTTCGCTGTTCCAGGCTGCGGCAAGGACACCATCAAGGCGTTCAGTGCCTTCCTGGCGGCTCATGGTGGCGATGTGGACAATGTGGTCGAGGTTGTCTGTGACATGTCACCTGCTTTCCTTAGTGGCGTCACCGAGTCTCTTCCCAAGGCGGAGGTAACGGTCGACTGGTTCCATATCGTGCAGACCTTCACCAAGCGACTGGACGAGGTGCGCAAGAAAGAACGCCGCGAGCAGAAACACCCCAAGTCGCTGCGCTGGGCACTGTTGAAGAGCCTGGAAAATGAGAACCACACACCTAAACAGATATCGGCACTTCAGGAGCTGGTTGCCGATCAGAGCGCCACGGCCGATGCTTGGGTGATCAAGGAAAAGTTAAGCTGGATCCAGAAAGCGTCAACGCCCAGGGCAGCGCGTTGGCGGATCACGAACTACCTAAAAATCATGAAAGCAGCAGTTTCTGAGAAGCCTCTACTGAAGCCGATGGGGAAAGCGCTGGAGACACTTGAGCGACACGCTAAAGCGGTAGTCAGGCGCTGGCACTCGGGGCTGACAAACGCGCGACTAGAAGGAATGAACGGCCTGTTTCAGGCGGCTCGTTCACGTGCACGGGGCTACCGAAATGAAGCTAATTTCATTGCTATGATTTACCTGATTGGTAGCCCGGTGGGCCGCCTGCTTGATCAGGCCAAATCCACATGAAATGACGAAGAGCCTTATTTATTATCTTAAAATCAGGAGTATAAGGGTTAGTTTTCCCATGAATTGAGTAAGTAAAGCCTATAGGCTGGGCAATGAAAGACTTAACTTGGGGGGAGTATTCAAAATGGTAGCAGGCATCAAATTCTAGGGAAGACTCTACAGTGTGAGCAGAGGCAGTTTTGAAGCTAGCAAATTTGTAGAGGTTCTTGACACGGGAATGACGGAGCTTACGCCTGTACATGACAACACCCCATTTCGTAGGTTTACTACAAAAATAGGTTATGTCACGAGAAACCGCAAATTATGTCATTTTATCCGGAATTTATGTCAAAACAGACCGGAAACGACATAAATGGAGGCGGCCCCAAAAGCCACATCCCGGCACACGCAGCCACCACTACCGTTGCTCCCTTCCGGGCCTGGCGGGGTTTGCAGTTTAGCGTTGCGGGAGGACCTAAGGGGCCACCATAACGGCGCCGTCATAAAAATTGCGCCTACGCTGTGGTGGCTACGCCCTGATTTGAACAGGGGACCCCATCATTATGAGTGATGTGCTCTAACCAGCTGAGCTACGTAGCCTTTTCCCTCACAGCGGGTGCAGATTATGCATGCTTGGTTAACGAAAGGCAAGCCTTGCATGCGAAGAATCTTTGGCCTTGTTAATAGGCATAAACAACACTATCGGTAGGCCTTGCTGAATGCAGCGCCACTTTATTGATTGAACGTTCAATAAAAAAATGTCACCATATGGCTTTCGTTTACGCCCGGATGGCAGACCTGCCTTTAGGGTGTTTCAGGTTATCAGGAGATTGCTGTGCCTAAGGTAGGAATGGAGCCAATACGCCGTCAACAGTTGATCAAAGCCACCATGGAAGCCATTGACGAAGTGGGCCTGGCGGAAGCTACTGTTATTCAGATTGCCCGCCGTGCGGGCGTATCCGCTGGCATTATTAGCCATTATTTCGGTGGCAAGAATGGCCTTTTAGAGGCCACCATGCGCCAGATTCTGACAGACCTTAACAATGCCGTTGCAGCTCGGCGCAAGGCGCTGGAAGACGATACGCCCCGCGCCCATATCGGCGCCATTATTGAAGGCAACTTCGACCGCACCCAGGTCACCGGCCCTGCGGCCAAAACCTGGCTGGCGTTCTGGGCCAGCAGTATGCACAAACCCGTGTTGCAACGGCTGCAGTATGTCAATGATCGCCGCCTGTACGCCAACCTCTGCTACCAGTTTCAGCGGGTAATGCCCCGCCGTGATGCCAGAAACGCCGCCCATGGCCTGGCTGCCATGATCGACGGCCTGTGGTTGCGCGGTGCGCTGGCGCCCGAAGGGCTTGATGCCGCCGAAGCGCGCTATCTGGCCCACACCTATCTGGATCAATTACTGCGTCATCATGGCTGCCACCAGTCGGCCTCTACCACACTCACGTATTAACAGGAGACCCCCATGGCCACTCAGGAGATTCAGCCGCTTTATATCAACGGTCGCCCGGTAAGCGCCACTTCCGGCGAAACCTTCAGTGTTTCCAACCCCTACGATGGCAGCCATCTGGCCACCATCGGCCAGGCAAGCCAGGCCGATGTGGATAGCGCCGTGGCAGCCGCCCAGCGCGGCCAGCGCGAGTGGGCCGCCATGAGCGGCATGCAGCGCGCACGCATCATGCTGCGCGCCGTTGAGCTACTGCGCGAGCACAACGATGAACTGGCCGAACTGGAAACCCGCAACACCGGCAAACCAATCAGCGAGACTGCAAGCGTCGATATTGTGACCGGTGCCGATGCGCTGGAATATTACGCGGGCCTGGCTCCTGCTATTGAAGGTAGCCAGATTCCGCTGCGCGATAGCTCCTTTGTCTATACCCGCCGTGAGCCACTGGGAGTGATTGGTGCGATTGGCGCCTGGAACTACCCCATCCAGATCGCCTGCTGGAAAGCCGCCCCTGCCCTGGCAGCCGGTAACGCCATTGTTTTCAAGCCCAGCGAAGTGACCCCGCTGACCGCCACCTGTCTGGCGGAGATTTTCACCCAGGCAGGCCTGCCGGATGGCGTGTTCAACGTGGTACAGGGTGATGGCCGCGTGGGCGCCATGCTTACCGAGCACCCAGGCATCGACAAGGTCACCTTTACCGGTGAAGTGGGCACAGGCAAGAAGGTCATGGCCGCTGCCGGTGGCTCGACGCTTAAAGACGTCACCATGGAACTGGGCGGAAAATCGCCGCTGATTGTGTTTGCTGACGCCGATCTTGATCGTGCAGCGGACGCGGCCATGATGGCCAACTTCTATTCCAGCGGCCAGATCTGTACCAACGGCACCCGGGTGTTTGTTGAGCGTAACGTTAAAGAAGCCTTTGAGGCCAAGCTGGTTGAGCGCGTCAAGCGCATCAAGGCCGGCGACCCCATGGACCCTGAGGTCAACTTCGGCCCCCTGGTCAGCTTTGAACATCAGGAAAAAGTGCTTTCCTATATTGCCATCGGCCAACAGGAAGGCGCGCGCACCCTGGTCGGCGGAGAACACTGGAACAGCGGCGACTGGGCCAAGGGTGCCTGGGCCTCGCCGACGGTATTCACCAACTGCAGTGACGAGATGCGCATCGTCAAGGAAGAGATCTTCGGCCCGGTGATGTCCGTGCTGGCCTTTGATGATGAAGACGAGGTGATTGGCCGCGCCAACAATACCCATTACGGCTTGGCCGCTGGGGTATTCAGTGAAAGCCTCAACCGTGCGCATCGGGTTATTCATCAGTTGCAGGCGGGTATCTGCTGGGTCAATACCTGGGGCGAGTCACCGTCTGAAATGCCAGTGGGTGGCTACAAGCAATCAGGCATTGGCCGCGAAAACGGCATCGAAACCCTTAACCACTACACCCAAACCAAGTCTGTGCAGATTGAAATGGGTTCGTTTGAGTCAGTGTTTTAAGGAGTCCCCATGTCTGAACTACGTGAATTTGATTACATCATTATCGGCGCAGGCTCGGCGGGTAACGTGCTGGCTACTCGGCTGACCGAAGACAGCGACGTCAGCGTCCTGCTGCTGGAAGCCGGTGGCCCTGATTACCGTTTCGATTTTCGCACCCAGATGCCTGCGGCGCTGGCCTACCCGCTGCAGGGCAAGCGCTATAACTGGGCCTTTGAGACCGACCCGGAACCGCACATGGATGGCCGACGCATGGAATGCGGACGCGGCAAGGGCCTGGGCGGTTCCTCGCTGATCAACGGTATGTGCTACATTCGCGGCAATGCTCTGGACTACAACAACTGGGCCAAACAGCCCGGCCTGGAAGACTGGGATTACCTCAGCTGCCTGCCCTACTTCAAAAAGTGCGAAACCCGCGATATCGGCCCTAACGACTATCACGGTGGCGATGGCCCGGTCAGTGTGGCCACGCCAAAAGCGGGCAACAACCCGCTGTATCGCACCTTTATTGAGGCTGGCAAGCAGGCAGGTTACCCGGAAACCGAGGACGTCAACGGCTACCAGCAGGAAGGCTTCGGCCCTATGGACCGTTTCGTCACCCCCAAGGGGCGGCGGGCATCTACCGCGCGGGGCTATCTGGATATCGCCAAACAGCGCAGCAACCTGACCATCGAAACCCATGCGGTCACTGATGTGATCGAGTTTGAGGGCAAGCGTGCCGCGGGCGTGCGTTACGAACACAAAGGCCAGACGCACCAGGTGCGCGCTCGTCGCGAGGTCTTGCTGTGTGGCGGGGCGATTGCCTCGCCGCAGATCCTGCAACGCTCCGGGGTGGGTAACCCTGAATGGCTGAAAGAGCTGGATATCCCGGTGGTTCATGACCTGCCGGGTGTGGGTGAAAACCTGCAGGATCATCTTGAAATGTACATTCAGTATGAGTGTAAGGAGCCGATCTCCCTCTACCCGGCGCTGAAATGGTACAACCAGCCCAAAATTGGCGCGCAGTGGCTGTTTAATGGCACCGGGGTCGGCGCCAGCAACCAGTTTGAAGCCTGTGGCTTTATACGCAGCGATGATGCGGAGGAGTGGCCGAATCTGCAGTACCACTTCCTGCCCATCGCGATCAGCTACAATGGCAAGAGTGCCGTTCAGGCCCATGGTTTTCAGGCCCATGTGGGCTCGATGCGCTCCCCAAGCCGCGGGCGTATCCGCTTGACCTCCAAAGACCCCCATGCGGCGCCCAGCACTCTGTTCAACTATATGTCCCAGGAAAAGGACTGGCAGGAATTTCGCGATGCCATCCGCCTGACCCGGGATATCATCGCCCAGCCGGTGTTTGACAAGTACCGTGGCCGTGAAATTTCCCCCGGCCCGGATGTGCAGAGCGACCAGGAACTTGACAGCTTCGTCAAGCAGCACGCCGAAACCGCGTATCACCCCTGTGGCAGCTGCCGCATGGGGGAAGACGATATGGCGGTGACTGACGGCCAGGGGCGCGTTCATGGCCTTGAAGGCCTGCGGGTGGTAGATGCTTCCCTATTCCCGGTGATTCCCACCGGCAACCTTAACGCCCCGACTATCATGCTGGCGGAAAAGATTGCCGACCAGGTACGCGGCAAGACACCTCTGCCCCGTGCTCAGGTCGATTATTACGTTGCCAAGGGCGCGCCTGCCAAACAGGCCTGAAAAATACGCACTTTCTGGTAAAAATCGCGATCAAAACGCCATGACATCCTGTCATGGCGTTTTTTGTTGCCGGTAAAAAAACACCAAAAAACTTGCGTTCGTCGCCCGGCCTCTGCCAATATTCAAACATGCGTTTAAATCTTTCATTTAACGATGACCTCTGACGCTACCTAACTCAAATAACAGGAGTGCGCTATGTTCACTTTACTACTCATCCTCTTGGCAATTGTCGGCCTGCTGGTGGTCATGCGCCGCGAAGCGGGTGCCAAAGCCGCCCTCGCGGTGCTGGTGGTGCTCGGTGTTGCCGGCCTTGTTCTGGACGCTGCCGTCATCGGCACCCTCTTGCTGATCGGTGCCGCTGTCACGGCCATCGCCGGTTTGCCCGCCCTGCGCCGCCAGTGGCTGACGCCACGGATTTTTGCGATTTTCAAAAAGGTCGCGCCCAAGGTCTCTGATACCGAACGCACCGCGCTGGAAGCGGGCAGCGTTTCCTGGGATGGCGAGCTGTTTTCCGGCAAGCCCCAGTGGGAAACCTTGCTGGCCTTCAAGGATGACGGCCTGCGCGATGATGAACAGGCTTTTCTGGATAAACAGTGCACCCAGGCTGCCAGCCTGTGCAACGCCTGGGATATTGCCCGTGAACGCGCCGACCTGCCTCAGGAAGTCTGGGATTACCTGAAGAAGGAAGGCTTCTTTGGGATGATCATTCCCAAGGAATACGGCGGCCTGGGCTTCTCGGCCAAGGCGCAGTCCATGGTGCTGCAAAAGCTTTCTTTCAATGAAACCCTGATGGTCACCGTCGGCGTACCTAACTCCCTCGGCCCAGGTGAGCTGCTGCTTAAATACGGTACGGATGAGCAGAAAAACCATTATCTGCCGCGCCTGGCCGATGGACGTGAAATCCCCTGCTTTGGCCTGACCGGCCCGCGTGCAGGCTCGGATGCCACCTCCCTGCCGGATACCGGCATCGTCTGCAAGCAGATAGTGGATGGCAAAGAAGTGCTGGGCGTACGCCTGAATTTTGAAAAGCGCTGGATCACTCTGGCACCGATTGCCACCGTGGTTGGCCTGGCGTTTCGTCTGTTTGACCCGGACAAGCTGATCAGCGAAGAAGAAGATCGAGGTATTACCCTGGCGCTGATTCCGCGTGAAACCGAAGGCATGGAAATTGGCCGTCGTCACCATCCGATTGGCAGCCCCTTCATGAACGGCCCGATCAAGGGCAAGGATGTCTTTGTACCGCTGGATACCATTATCGGTGGCAAGGAAATGATTGGTGAAGGCTGGCGCATGCTGGTGGAATGCCTTTCCATCGGGCGCTGCATCACCCTGCCCTCCGGTGCCAGCGGCGTTGCTCGCTACGCTCTGGGCTGGAGCGGTGGCTTTACCCGCATTCGCCGTCAGTTCAACGTGCCGGTGGCGGAAATGGAAGGCGTTCAGGAGCCGCTGGCGCGAATTGCCTCACTGGCCTATATCTCAACGGCGACCGTTTATCAGACTGCCAACCTGATTGACCATGGGGAAAAACCGGCGGTGCCCTCGGCAATTCTGAAAAGCCAGCTGACCGAGTTCCAGCGTGTGCTGCTCAGCGATGCCATGGATGTCCACGGCGGCAAAGGGGTGACCTTAGGCCCACGCAACTACCTGGGTATTGCGTACAGTGCCAACCCGGTGGCGATTACCGTGGAAGGCGCCAATATCATGACCCGTAACCTGATGATCTTTGGCCAGGGGGCCATTCGCTGCCACCCTTATGTGCTTGAGGAGTTGGCAGCTAAAGACGCCAATGATGTCAAGGCCTTTGATAAAGCCTTCTTCAGCCATGCAGGCATGATCTTTGGCAATGCCGCCCGCGCCTTTACCCAAGGGCTGGGGCTGGGTAAACCGGCGGTTCCCTTTGATGGACCAGCCAAGGCCTATGCCGAGGATATTGCCCGGCTTTCTGCAGGCTTCAGCCTGTGTGCCGATGCGGCCATGGCCAGCCTGGGGTCATCCCTGAAAAAACGCGAAATGATCTCGGCGCGCCTTGGGGATGTACTCTCCAATCTTTACCTGGCGTCCATGGTACTCAAGCAGTGGCAAAGCAGCGACAAGGTAGACGGTGAAGAAGCCCTGCTGCATTACAGCTGCCGTTTCCTGTTGCAGCGTGCTGAGCAGGCGTTTGTGGAACTTTTCGACAACCTGCCCAACCGTGCGCTTGGCAAGGCGCTTAAGGTCATGGTCATGCCCACGGGTCGGCGCTGGAACAAACCCCATGACGATCTGGCGCGTGATATTGCCCAGCGGGTATCCACCCATAGCACCTTGCGCAGCAAACTGCTTGGCAACACCTGGAGTGAGGATGGTGAGGTGCGCAACCCGCTGGCCCGCTATAACGCCTTGCTGCTCGACTATGAGCGCGCTGAAACCCTTTACCGCACTGTTAACAAGGCCTATGCCAAGGGCGAGCTGCCGCCAACCGCCTTGCACCCTGAACAGCGGATTGAAGCAGGCCTGGAAAAGGGCTTGATCAGTGCAGAGGATGCTCAGTTCATGCGCACTTTCGAAGCTGAAGTGCTGGAAATGCTGACCGTCGATGACTTTGCCTATGATGCTTTTGCCAACGACAAGTCCACCCTGATTGACCACAACGCTAAAGTGGCCAAAAGCGCGACGACTCAACCCCAGGCTGAGACCAGCTAGGAAGCCGCGAGCGCTCAATCGCTTTACTTGATCAACCTTTGGCCCTGGAGAAATCCGGGGCTTTTTTGTGCGTGATCGTGGCGTTATTTCTACAAACGCACTTGCTGACGATAATTTAAGGTGTTTGATTTCGAACATTCGTCTTAAGACGATAGTCTAAGCCCATTCTTAAAAGTGCCCTCCCGGCTTCGAAATAAATATATTTATCTATTTAAATCAAATAGTTAATTAACAAAAAGGTTATCCAAGAAGTGGTTTTCATAAAGTGACAGTCAGGCGTAAAAACGTGTTGCAGGTTCAATTACGATCAACTAGGCTTTCGTTTATGAAAAAAATCGATCACAAAATCATTTCGAGCTTATAAGCGACCCCTAAAACAGCACAGCAGCAACACAAAAACGCCATTCTGGTTAACAACCATAAAATTCAATCACCAGAAAACCTAACAACCCGATAACGAACAACAACGACGTCAGCGAGATTTGCATGTCATTACACCTGCAGCACATCGATCATATCGTCGGTGGTGAAACCCATATAAGCGGCATCGACCTAGAGCTCGAACCGGGCTCTTTCAACGTCTTGCTGGGGAGAACACTGGCGGGTAAAACGACCCTGATGCGCCTGATGGCGGGCCTTGAGCCACCTACTCGTGGGCGGATCAAAATGGATGGCAAGGACGTGACCGGAGTTTCGGTGCGTCATCGCAACGTTTCCATGGTCTACCAGCAGTTCATCAATTACCCAAGCCTTAACGTCTATGACAACATCGCCTCGCCGCTCAAACTGGCCAAGGCTTCCAAGCAGGAAATCGACAAGCGGGTGCGCGAAACAGCTGCCATGCTGGGGATTGATCACCTGCTGGACCGCCTACCGCTGGAGCTTTCCGGTGGCCAGCAGCAGCGCACCGCCATGGGCCGCGCCCTGGTCAAGGATGCCGATCTGATCCTGTTTGACGAGCCTTTGGTCAACCTGGACTACAAGCTGCGCGAAGACCTGCGCGACGAGTTGCGCGAGCTTTTCAAGGCGCGGAACTGCATTGCGGTTTACGCCACCACTGAGCCTAACGAGGCGCTGGCCCTGGGCGGTAACACGGCTGTTCTACATGAAGGCAAGCTGTTGCAATACGGCCCAACGGAACAGGTCTACCGCGAGCCCAACGGTATCCTCAGCGCTGAAATGTTTTCTGAACCGCCGATCAATATCGTGCCGGGCCACCTTACCGAAAATGAAATCACCTTTGATAAGGATATTCATTTCCCTTGCGATGAAGGCCTGCGCAACCTGCCCGCCGGTGAATACCGTTTTGGCGTGCGCGCCTCCCACGTCAGCCTGAAGCCCAATGCGGCGGATGACCTGGAACTGGAAGTGGCCGTTGATGTGGCCGAAATCAGCGGTTCTGAAACCTTTCTCCACGTGCGCCACAAACTGTTCCCCCTGGTGCTTCACCTGCTGGGCATTCAAACGCCTGAGGTGAACCAACGCATCAAGGTCTACTTCCCCACCCATAAGCTGTTTGTGTTTGATCAGCAGGGCAATATCGTTCATACGCCGGAAACACGGGGAGGCAGCCAGCATGTCTGAGATCGTACTCAAAACCCTTGCGCATACTTACAGCGCTAATCCGCAGTCGCCTGAGGATTATGCCATCCGCAAGATGGAACACGTCTGGCACCAGGGCGGCGCCTATGCCCTGCTGGGGCCATCCGGGTGTGGCAAATCCACCCTGCTGAATATTATTTCTGGCCTGCTGGAGCCTTCCGAAGGGGATGTGCTGTTTGACGGCCAACGGGTTAACGAACTGCCGCCTGAAGAGCGCAACATTGCGCAGGTTTTCCAGTTCCCGGTGATCTACGACACCATGACGGTGTTTGATAACCTGGCGTTTCCGCTGCGCAACATCAATATTCCTGACCACCGCATCACCCCCAAGGTCGAGGAAGTCGCCGATATCCTGGAGTTGACCCCACTGCTCAAGCGCAAGGCCAAGGGGCTGACGGCGGATGAGAAACAGAAAGTTTCCATGGGCCGTGGTCTGGTGCGTGACGATGTCTCGGCAATTCTGTTCGATGAGCCGCTGACGGTGATTGACCCCCAGCTCAAGTGGAAGCTGCGCCGCAAGCTGAAGGAGATTCACCAGCGCTTCAATATCACCATGATCTACGTTACCCACGATCAGCTCGAAGCCTCCACCTTTGCCGACAAGATTGCGGTGATGTATGAAGGCCAGGTGGTCCAGTTCGGTACGCCCCAGGAGCTGTTTGAAGTTCCTGCCCACACCTTTGTTGGCTACTTTATCGGCAGCCCCGGCATGAACTTCATGGATGTCACCTATCGCGCCGGTGAGGTCATCTTTGCGGATATGGCACTGCCTGTCCCGCAGAAGTTTGTTGATGCCGTTGCCAATACTGAAAGTTCGAATGTGAAAATCGGTATTCGCCCCGAGTTTGTCTCCGTGCATGCGGCCAAACGTGATGGTGCCCTGCCTGCGCGCATGCGTCAGGTGCAGGATCTGGGCACCTATTCCATCGTCACCTTTGAGCTGGGCGGCCAGACGTTCAAGGCGCGCCTGTCCGAAGGTCACCCAGCGTTTGGGGAAGATATCTATCTCACCTTTGACCCCGACCAGCTGGGGCTGTTTGTTGACGAATACCGGGTGGAGGTTACCTCATGAATAATAAAGTCCAAAATAACCGCGCCTGGCTACTGGTACTGCCAATGCTGGTGCTGGTGGCATTTTCCGCCATCATTCCCTTGATGACGGTAGTGAACTATTCTGTGCAGGATGTACTCGGCCCCAATGCCAGTTTCTTTACCGGTACTGAGTGGTTCCGCACCATGCTCAACGACCCGGCCCTGCATGCGGCCTTTGGTCGGCAGGTCGCGTTTTCACTGATCATTTTGGCCATTCAGGTGCCGTTGGGCATCGGCATTGCCCTGTTGATGCCAAAGAAAGGCTGGCAGGCGTCTGCCGTGCTAATCCTGATTACCCTACCCTTGCTGATCCCATGGAACGTGGTTGGCAGCATCTGGCAGATCTTCACGCGTAATGACATTGGTCTGATGGGCTGGAGCCTGAGCGAGCTCGGCCTTGACTACAACCTTACCCGTAATGCCGGTGATGCCTGGTTTACCATCATCCTGATGGATGTGTGGCACTGGACGCCTCTGGTGGCGATGCTTTGCTACAGCGGTTTGCGCTCCATCCCGGAAGCTTACTATCAGGCAGCGCGCATTGACCGCGCTTCCAAGTGGGCAGTGTTCCGCTATATCCAGCTGCCCAAGCTGACCAACGTCCTGGTCATAGCGGTACTGCTGCGCTTCATGCACTCCTTCATGATTTACGCCGAGCCCTTCGTGCTGACCGGCGGTGGTCCAGGCAGCTCAACCACCTTCCTGAGCCAGTCGCTGACCACCATGGCCATCGGCCAACAGGATCTTGGGCCTTCGGCTGCCTTCTCGATCATCTACTTCCTCGTCATCCTGCTGGTGAGCTGGGTGTTCTACACCACCATCATGCATATGCAGAAAGACAAGAATTCACAGGGAGGCGCGTAAGATGGCTTACCAGATTGAAAACACCCAGCAGGGTGAAAAGTACAACACCATTTTCAGCAAGGTACCGGCCGCCGAGCGGCGCAAGCGTAACTCTCGCTCCCGGCTGCGCAAGCGGATTCTGCTGAGCACCTATATTGTGCTCCTGATGCTGCCGATTTACTGGCTGCTCAATATGTCGCTGCAGACCAATAGCGAGATTCTGGGTTCGATGACGCTATGGCCGCAGAACCTGACGTTTGACAACTACATCGGCATCTTTACCGACTCAAGCTGGTACATGGGGTACGTCAACTCCATTCTCTACGTGGTGATGAACATGATCATCACCATGCTGGTCGCGCTACCAGCCGCCTATGCGTTCAGCCGCTACAAGTTCATTGGTGACAAGCACCTGTTCTTCTGGTTGCTGACCAACCTAATGGCGCCGCCGGCGGTCTTCCTGCTGCCTTACTTCCAGCTTTATTACTCGGTCGGGCTGTTTGACACCCATATCGCCGTGGCCCTGGCCCACTGCCTATTCAACATTCCGCTGGCGATCTGGATTCTGGAAGGCTTCATGAGCAGCGTACCCAAGGAAATTGACGAAACGGCGTATATCGACGGCTACAGCTTTCCCAAGTTCTTCGTCAAGATCTTTATCCCCATGATCAGCTCGGGTATTGGCGTCGTCCTGTTCTTCCTGTTCATGTTCTCCTGGGTGGAGCTACTGCTGGCCCGTACGCTGACGTCGACCGACGCTCAGCCTATCGGGATGATCATGACACGTACGTCAACAGCATCAGGGATTGACTGGGGTACGCTGGCGGCTGCCGGTATGCTAACCATCATCCCCGGCATTCTGGTGGTGTACTTCGTCCGCAACCATATCGCCAAGGGCTTTGCCCTGGGCCGCACCTAAGAGGAGGAAATCTCATGACCTGGATGGTATGGACTTTACCTACGGCTATTTTCTTTTCTTCGATTGCGGCCATGCTGGCTGGCATGACGATCTGGGAACTGCGTTCTCCGACAGTTGAAAGGAAAGGCTTTTTACCGATTTCAACCACCCGAGGTGACCGCCTGTTTGTCAGCTTGCTGTCAGCGGCCTTTATTCACCTGGGTATTATCGGCTTTACGACATTGCCCCTTCTGGTGGCATCCGCCATTTCAGTTTTATGGCTGCTTATATTGATGCGCTGGGGCTAAGCCCTTTGGCCAACTGGCAATCCGCATCTGAAACAGCCTTAAGTTCAGGAAAGACCCAAACGGCAAGGATGCCAGGTAGTTATTGAAAGTAGCGATAGAAAGTAGCGATAGAAAGCAGTACCAACGCCAGTCTTGCTACAAAGCCTGGTTGATAACTCCTCAACGTAAAACGAGGTCATCATGCAACACAATAATTTCAACAAGCACGTCAACATCAGCCCGTTCAAACTCACCACACTGGCGGCGAGTCTGATGCTGGCTTCCGGTTCTCTCTCCGCTGACGACCACGATGCCCGTGCCATTGCGGAGCGCCTGGTTGACGAGCATTTCCAGAACTCGACCCTTACCCGCGAAGAACAGATCGAGGAGCTTGTGTGGTTTGCTGAAGCCGCTGAGCCTTTCCGCGACATGGAGATTCAGACTGTCGCTGAAGGTCTTACCACTCACGTCTATGAAAGTGAAGTGTTGGCTGAAGCCTTTAGCGAGCTGACCGGTATCAACATCACTCATAACATCATCGGCGAAGGCGATGTGGTTGATACCATGCAGAACCAGATGCAGTCGGGTAACAGCATCTATGACGGTTTTGTCAACGATACCGATGCCATCGGCACGCATATCCGCTATGGCACCACCATCAACCTGAGCAATGCCATGGAAAACGAGTGGGCGGACTACACCCTGCCAACACTCGACCTGGATGACTTTATCGGCCTGCAGTACGGTACCGGCCCGGATGGTAGTCTTTTCCAGCTGCCTACCCAGCAGTTCGCCAACCTCTACTGGTTCCGCTATGACTGGTTCCAGCGCGAAGATTTCCAGGAACAGTTCCGTGAAATTTACGGTTACGACCTGGGTGTACCGACCAACTGGACGGCTTACGAAGATATCGCCGAGTTCTTCAGCGTCCACGTTGATGAAATCGATGGCACCAAGGTATATGGCCACATGGACTACGGCCGCCGTGACCCGTCACTGGGCTGGCGCTTCCATGACTCCTGGCTCTCCATGGCTGGCATGGGTAGCCCGGGCGTACCGTCAGGCAACCCGGTGGATGACTGGGGTATCCGCGTCAATGAAGATAGCCAGCCGGTCGGCGCCAGCGTCAGCCGTGGCGGCGCCACCAACTCACCGGCTTCTGTGTTTGCCATGCAGAAAGCGGTTGACTGGCTGGGCGACTACGCGCCGCCGGAAGCTCAGGGCATGACCTTTGGTGAAGCAGGCCCAGTACCGTCGCAGGGCCATATTGCCCAGCAGATCTTCTGGTACACCGCCTTCACTGCGGATATGACTGAACCTTCCTTGCCGGTTACCGATGACGAGGGTAACCCGCTGTGGCGCATGGCGCCGTCTCCCACTGGCCCGTATTGGGAAGAAGGCATGAAAGTCGGCTATCAGGATGTGGGCGGCTGGACCTTCTTTGATTCCACGCCTGAAGACCGCCGTACTGCTGCCTGGCTGTTTGCCCAGTTTACGGTTGCCAAGAGTACTTCTCTTGAAAAGCTGATGGCTGGCCTGACGCCTATTCGTGAATCTGACATCTTCTCTGAGCAGATGACCGAAATGGCACCCAAGCTGGGTGGTCTGGTGGAATTCTACCGCAGCCCCAATGAGTCCAACTGGACGCCAACGGGTACTAACGTACCTGACTATCCGCGTCTGGCACCGCTATGGTGGCAGAATCTGGCACCGGTCATGAGCGGTGATATGACAGCTCAGGAAGGTCTGGACAATCTGGCAGCCGATATGGACAACACCATGTTCCGTCTGGCACGTGCCAACGTCTTTGACACCTATGCGCCGAACCTCAACGAAGAGCGCGACCCTGAGTACTGGTTGAATATGGAAGGCTCACCCAAGGCTAAGCTCGACAATGAAATGCCACAGGGCGAGACCATTCCCTATGACGAAATGATGGAAGCCTGGATGTCAGCCGGTACGCGCTGATTCCTGGATGGCGAACCCTGCGGGGTTCGCCAGTCAGCCTTCGTACATTGAGGAAGATGAACTGACTTGAATTGCACTGCTGTTCAAGGCGAATTTTTAATGCCCAAAAGTCGCCTTTTCAGCCCTGATTTGCTCGCAAAAACACCATGCCCTCGTTGGGCAGAACAAACGAGGCTTCTTTATCTGTAATGGGTCACTTATGAAACTTCGCAATAGCAATCTTGATAAGCTGGCTAACGATGATTTCGACGTCCTGATTATCGGCGGCGGAATCAACGGTGCCTCAGCGGCGGCAGCGCTGGCGGGCAAAGGGGCCAGAGTAGGTCTGATTGACCGCGGCGATTTCGCTGGCAGTACCAGCATGCATTCCTCCAATCTGGTTTGGGGGGGCATCAAGTACATGGAGAGTAAAGATTTCGGCCTGGTGCGTAAATTATGCAAAAGCCGTAATCATCTGATCAAAAACTATCCTTCCACCGTGGAAGAGATCCGCTTTCTGACCACCATCAGCAAAGGGTTTCGCCATCACCCCAGCTACCTTTACGCGGGCACCTGGCTTTACTGGCTGATGGGCAATGCGTTTACCAAGATTCCTAAACTGTTTACTCCCAAGGGAATCAAGAATTCTGAACCCATCGTGAATACTGACAATGCCGTCGGCGGCTTTGAATATTCCGATGCCATCCTGCACGACAACGATGCGCGCTTTGTTTTCAACTTTATCCGGCATGCCATCGACTATGGCGCCAGCATTGCCAACTATGTGGAGTCCAACGGGGCGTCCTATGAAGACGGCCGCTGGGTAGTACAGGCGCGCAATGTGATCGACGGCACGAGCTTCCCTATCCGCGCCAAGGTGCTGGTCAACGCGGCAGGGCCCTGGGTGGATCATCACAACAAGTTGACCGGCCAGCAGACCCAGCATCAGCATCTGTATTCCAAGGGTATCCACCTGATCGTACCCCAGCTGACGGACTCCAAACGGGTACTGGCATTTTTTGCCAACGATGGCCGGTTGTTCTTCGTCATCCCCATGGGTAACCGTACCTGCATTGGCACGACCGATACGCATATGGAACAACCGGAAGTCGATGTCACTCAGGAAGATATCGATTTCGTGTTGGAAAATATCAATACGCGTCTAACACTGGAAAAACCCATTACCACGGCGGATATTATTTCTACCCGTTGCGGTGTGCGCCCGCTGGCCATCAAGTCAAGTAAAGGCAAAGACCGGGATTTCCAGCAGTTATCGCGTAAACATGTGGTGGACACCAATGCCGACAGCGCTCACATCAGCATTTTTGGCGGCAAGCTGACCGACTGCCTTAATGTGGGTGATGAAATCAGCGATGAAGTAAGCAAGCTGGGCGTTGATATCCCCTTCCCGGACTATAAGTGGTACGGCGAACCCTCTGAAGACGTCAAGCGCGAGTTCATGCAGCAGGCTGAGCGCATGGGGCTTGACGAGATGACGCCTGAAACATCGTCTGAGCCGCTCAGCAAGCGCCTGTGGCGGCGTTATGCGGCCCAGTCGCTGGATATGCTTGAGCAGATTCGCCAGGACCCACGTGAGGCCGAACTACTGATTGAGGGCACCGAATATATCCGCTGCGAACTGCGCCAGACGCACCGCAGTGAAATGGTCACCAAGCTTGACGACTTCCTGCGCCGGCGTGCCAAGGTATCCCTGGTGGTTCCCCATGAAGAGCTGCGCCACTCTGAAGGACTGAAAGAAGCCTGCCACATGCTGTTCGGCGATCAGGCAGAAGAACGCTTCAATGAATATTTCGATAAAGTACCGGATACCGCGCGCTTTACTGAAAGTGGCCAGAACCGCGTTAGTGCTTGAGAGAAGCAGTGCTTGAGCCCTCCTCTATAGCCGAACGCCAGCGCTAGGGTCTAATAAAAAACCCCACCGGCATTTCACTGCCCGTGGGGTTTTATGTTGCGGATGTGTTCAGATCAGTTTGATTTGACCCGTGCTACCGCATCCAGCCAGCCTTGATACAGATCTTCCCGGGTGGCTTCATCCATTTTGGGGGTAAAGCTCGACTCGCAGCGCCACAGCCCCTGAATTTCTTCCAGGTTGGCGTACCAGCCCAGGCGCAGCCCCGCCAGGTAGGCGACACCCAGCGCCGTGGTTTCCAACACCGCTGGGCGGTCGACTTCAACCCCTAGCATATCGGCGAGAAACTGCATCACCCAGCTATTCTTGACCATGCCGCCATCAACCCGCAGCTTACCGGGCGTGGCCGCCATATCATCGTTCATGCAGTGCTGCAGGTCTCGGGTCTGATAGCAGACGGCCTGCAAGCCTGCGGCAACGATCTCGGCAATGCCGGTATCCCGGGTCAGGCCGAAGATGGCACCGCGCGCTTTTGGATCCCAGTGAGGCGCACCCAGGCCGGTAAAGGCAGGCACCAGATAAACGCTGTGACCGCTGCGGGTTTCCCGGGCCAGGGCCTCGGTTTCCGCCGCATCAGCAAACAGGTTGAGACCATCCCTGAGCCACTGTACGGTCGCTCCGGCCACGAAGATACTGCCTTCCATGGCATAGGTCGGTTTACCGTTCAAACGGTAGCCGATGGTCGTCAGCAGGCGGTTGCGTGATGTGGCGGGTTCATCACCCGTATTGACGATCATGAAACACCCGGTGCCATAGGTGCTCTTGCCCATACCGGGAGTAAAACAGGCCTGCCCGAACAAGGCGGCCTGCTGGTCACCGGCAACCCCGGCAATGGGTAGTTCCGCGCCCAGCCACTCCTTGGCAATGCTGCCAAAATCGTCGCTGGAGTCTTTGACCTCTGGCAGCAGACTGGCAGGTATACGGAACAGCGCCAGCAGCGCTTCATCCCACTGTTGCTCATGAATATTGAACAGCGCCGTGCGCGAGGCGTTGGTCGCATCGGTGACGTGGTGCTGGCCGTTGGTCAGGCGCCAGATCAGAAAGCTGTCGACGGTACCAAACGCCAGCTCGCCGCGTTCTGCACGCTCACGGGCACCGTCAACGTTATCCAGAATCCAGGCAATCTTGGTGGCGGAAAAATACGGATCAATCAACAGCCCGGTACTGGCTTGAACGGCCTCGGTATGCCCTTCATCGCGCAGGCTTTCACACAGCTGAGAGGTACGACGATCCTGCCAGACAATCGCATTATAAAGCGGCTTTCCGGTCTGGCGATCCCACACTATGGTGGTTTCACGCTGGTTGGTAATCCCGACCCCGGCAATGTCCTGAATATCAATACCCGTCTTGGCAATCACATCCCGACAGGTTGCAATGACGGTATCCCAGATATTTTCTGGGTCGTGTTCTATCCAGCCGTCGTTGGGAAAGTGCTGAGGAAATTCCTGCTGGGCAACGCTGACAACTTGACCCTGACGGTCAAACAGAATAGCCCGTGAGCTGGTGGTGCCTTGATCGATAGCGAGTATGTAAGATGGCATGGGAAGTTTCGCTTTATTTTGTTGGTTTTCGTTTTACGACACTACAAGGCTACTTTACTGCCTCTAAAGGCTCAAGTGCGAAAATATACCTGAGCAACATTATAGCCTGTCATCATGAATTTTAGTTAAGGACAACGTTAGATGTGTCTACAGGGCGCGTTGGTTATCAGCTTTGGCAATATGCAGGGCCACATCATGCTGGGTGAGCAGGCGCATTATTGCCTCAGGGGGATGACGGTCGGTAAACAGTGCATCCAGCTGAGCGATATTGCCCTGGCGAACCACGGGGTTACGATGAAACTTGGAATAGTCGGCGGCCAGGTAGACGCGTCGTGAATTGGCAATAATGGCCTGCGCCACTCTCACTTCCTGGTAGTCAAACTCCAGCAGTGAGCCATCCTCATCGATGCCGCTGATACCGATAATGCCGTAATCCACCTTGAACTGATTGATAAAGTCGATGGTGGCCTCGCCAATGATACCGCCATCCCGGGAGCGAACCTGGCCGCCAGCAACAATTACCGTAAAATCTTCCTTATGCTGCAGGATGGCTGCAACGCTCAGATTGTTGGTGATAATTTCCAGCCCATGATGATCAAGCAGCGCCTTGGCAATGATCTCGTTACTGGTGCCGATATTGATAAACAGCGAAGCATGGTCGGGAATGTGAGCAGCCAGGGTGCGGGCAATGCGTTCCTTTTCTTCGAGGTGCAGGGTTTTGCGCGTGCTGTAGGCGGTATTGACGGTGCTTGACTCTATACCGGCCCCACCGTGAACCCGGCGGATACGACCTTCTTCTGCCAGGGTATTCAGATCACGCCGGATGGTTTGCGGCGTTACCGCAAAATGTTCGGTCAATTGCTCAATGCTGACGTAACCGTGCTGGCGCACCAGTTCTACGATCGCGTCTTGTCGGTAATGTTGGTTCATGGCCCGGCCCGTTGATAATTTTCGCTTTTAATGACTGCAAGCCTAGCAAAATTTTCATACATTTATAGCGGCCAACGCCAAAGTATCATAGGAATACCTACCAGCATGACCAGCAGGGAAAGCGGTAACCCCAATTTCCAGTAGTCGCTGAACCGATAGCCTCCCGGCCCCAGCACCAAGGTATTGGACTGGTGACCAATCGGGGTAAGAAACGCACAGGAAGCGCTGACTGCCACCACCATCAGAAACGGGTCAAGCGATACCTCAAACCCTCTTGCCAGGCTGATGGCAATCGGTGCCATCAATAAAGCCGCCGCCGCATTGTTGATCACATTGGAAAGCAGCATGCTGAGCAGAAAAAGCCCTACCAGCGTCGCCGGTATGGGCCAGCTGCTGCCTAGCTGGAGCAGACCTTCAGCAATCAGCGCGGCTCCACCGCTGGTTTCCAACGCCTGGCCGACGGGAATCATGGCGCCCAACAGCATAATCACCGGGCCATCAATCGCCTGGTAGGCTTCTCGTAGAGGCAGGATACCAATCAGCAAGGAAACCAGTGCCGCCGTGCTTAACGCCACGGCCGCTGGCAACAGATCCAGCAGCATGGCCACAATCGCCAAGGCAAAGATAGTCACTGAAAGCAGTAGCTTGCGCGGCTGACCAAGCTGAAGCTCACGGCTGGCCAATGGCAGGCAACCCAGAGTCGCCAGGCTTTCATGCATTTCTTCTTCGTCACCTTGTAACAGCACCACGTCACCCGCCTGAAAACGAATATCCCGCAGGCGCTGCTTGAGGCGTTCACCATCTCTGGCAACGGCCACCAGGTGCATATCAAACTGATGGTGCAATCTGAGCTGGCGAACGCTGCGATTAATCATTATTGAATCATTGCGTATGACAGCTTCTACCAGCTGCAAGCCTTCTGTATCTACCTGATTGTCTGTGTCTTCCTCTTCGCCTTCATCTTCTTGATCGGCACTGATAACACTTAGCCCCAGCTTATCTTCCAACTGCTTGAGGTCTTCAGGCCCGGCTTCCAACAACAGAATGTCTCCTGGCTTAAGGGCCGCATAGAAGGCATTGCCCGTGCGCCGCTGCTCATCGCGTACCACCGCCAGAATAGGCAGAGACTCCTCGAGTTCATGACGTAGCTGTTGCAGGGTCATACCGTTAGCCTTGGCATCTTCGTCTACTTTTAGCTCAACCAGATAATGGGCGGTATCAAACATCCCTTCTGTAGAAGCATTGCCAGCACGTTTGGGTGTTAGCCGCCAACCGATCAGGACAATAAACACAAGCCCAGCAAGCGCCACGACCGCTCCCACCGGAAAGAAGCTGAACATACTGAAGGCTTCACCGGTGACGCTGCTGCGATAACTGGAAATGATAATATTAGGGGGTGTTCCAATCAGGGTGGTCAGACCACCCAGCAGGGAACCAAAAGCCAGCGGCATCAGCAGCAGTGACGGCGAGGTATTATGCTCGCGAGCAAGACGCAGGGCGACAGGCAACAACAAGGCCAGCGCGCCCACGTTATTCATAATGCCGGAAAGCACCACCACTGTGCCTACCAGCACCGCCAGCTGCAGTATCAGGCGCTCACCCGCCTTAAGCACCTGTTCAGCAATGACATCAACCACACCAGAGCGCTCAAAACCGCGGCTTAACACCAGCACGGCGGCCACGGTAATCACCGCCGGGTGGCCAAAACCGCTAAACGCCTCATCCGCGGGCACTAGCCCTAACATCACCGAGCCCAGCAGAGCGGACAGCGCCACCAGGTCGTAGCGAAAACGCCCCCAGATAAATGCCAATAGCGTTAATCCCAGTACGCCAAACACCAGGGTGCTGGGTGCTATCCCGTTGACGCTGATTGTCGGTACACTGATATCCATGTGTAATCACTTTGCGTAAAACCAAACCTTAAACACAAAGCGGGCATCTGCGCAATGCAGATGCCCGCTCGAGGGATTACTAATACCCGCCTGTCGCGCTGAGTAATTCAAGTACTAGCCAGCCGGGAAAAGCAACATAACCTATACTTCGGTTTCTTCATCTTCCTGTTGATCTTCAGCGTCCTGCTCGTCTGTCTCTTCAGCCTCATCTTCAGCGGCCTCATCTTCAGCGGCCTCATCTTCTGTGGCCTCATCTTCTGTGGCGTCTTCAACGGCTTCGCTTTCAGTAGCCGCTTCGCCAGCAGATGCATCGTCGCTGGCCTCTACGGGTGTTGAAGCGGCTTCACCTTCAGTCGTGTCATCGACTTCCGCCATACGCGATTCCAGAGAGTTTAGCTCTTCACGCCAATTGTTCAGCTGTGTCTCAAGGCGTTCCAGCTGCGATTCACGCTGATCAATATTGTCATTGACCGACGTCAGCTCTTCACGGCCGATCTCAAGCGCCACCTGCAGATCGCCGAACTCGGTGCGCACCTCTTCAAGGCTGGCCTGCTCGTCTTCACGTTGCGCAGTCAAGCCTTCGATTTCTTCCTGCAGTGCATCACGCTCATTGGTCAGGGTATCGCGTTCCTCTACCAGGGCGTCACGCTCTTGCTGGGTAGTAGCGATTTCTTCCTGAAGGGCTTCCAGATGGGTATTGGCTTCTTCAATCTGACCATTAAGGCTCTCAAGGTCAGCTTCCGCCTGCTCGCGAGCCTCTACTGCAGAGGCACGTTCCTGCTCGGCCTGCTGGCGTGCTTCTTCGGCTTCCTGGCGGTCGGCTTGCGCTGACTGAAGCGCTTCTTCAGCTTCCTGACGGGCTGCTTGTGCCTCGTCACGCGTCTGTTCTACCTGGGCAAGCTCGCTGTTAAGCTCTTCCAGATGGGCTTCATGGGTTTCAACTTCACCGGTCAGTGACTCGATTTGCTGCTCAAGGGACTCGCGCTGTTTACCCAGTGATGCCAGCGTTTCCTCTGCTTCGCTAACGGCTGCTTGGGTTGATTCCAGCTCTGCCTGGGTGGCCGCCTGCTGCTCTTCGAGAGCGGCCATTTCTTCCTGCATGGCAGTAAGGTTCATCTCGGCTTCTTCAAGCTCAGAAAGCTGGGACCTCAGCTCCTGGCTTGACTGCTCGGCTTCAGCCAGCTGACCTTCTACCATATCAATGCGATCTGCCCGGGAACCGGCGCTGGATTGAGCGATCACTGCCCAGATAACCGCAATCGCCGCAATACCGGCAATACCTCTCACACGGTTATCCTGCATCAGGGTTTTCATATCAGGCTTGGTAGCGGCGGCAGCTGAACTGGGAGATGTCGATGATGTATTCTCAGCTGAGCTGTTGTCTTCGGATGGTTTGTTCGTATCTGACATGGATGCTTCTCTCTCTCGAAAGCGCTGTTGATTATTGCAATTATGCATGACAGCGGACGGTGATTGGCAAACGAAAAAAGCGTTACCCCTTACAGCATACACAGCTGTGTGCATCTGGCTAGTCACACAAGTAAGCTGAACGTTAAATTACCTTACGCTAAAGATGTGACAGCTCTGTTGACATCCTCATTAGCGTACCCAGTCGTGCCCGCTTTGCCAGGGTCGAACCAGTCAAGCTGGGCATTGAGCGCCACCACATCACCAATTACAATCAAAGCAGGTGAACTGATTGCACCGCTATAAAAACCAGGCGGTGGCGAGGCAAGGGTTCCAATATGAACCTGCTGATGGCGGGTAGTTCCCTGGGCAATCAAGGCCATGGGCGTGTGCGCCGACAACCCATGAGCCATCAGCGAAGAGCAGATATGCAGCAGATTCCCAAGCCCCATGTAGAAAACCAGGGTCTGGCCTGGCTGTGCCAGGCAAGGCCAATCCATTTCGCCGCCCTGCTTCAGGTGGCCAGTCACAAAACGCACGGACTGGGCATAATCACGGTGGGTTAACGGGATGCCAGCATAAGCCGCACAACCGGAGGCAGCTGTGATGCCTGGAATCACTTCAACGCTGACATTGTTGGCCACCAGGATTTCCATTTCTTCTCCGCCGCGCCCAAAAATGAACGGGTCACCGCCTTTCAGGCGAACAACCGTGCGGCCAGCCTGGGCCCAATCCACCAGTGACTGATTGATATCCTGTTGTGCTACGCTGTGGTTAGAGCAGGCTTTACCGACATAGTATTTTTGCGCACTCGCCGGAATAAGCGCCAGGATTTCTTCGCTTACCAGGCGGTCATAAAGCACAACGTCGGCGGCGATGATCCGTCGATAGGCTTTCAGAGTGAGCAACTCGGGGTCACCCGGGCCTGCGCCCACGAGGCTGACGCTTCCCGGGCGCTGCACAGGAATGCGGTCTAGAAAGGTAGAGTCCACAACAGGACGATCAGGAAACAACAGCCGATACCTCACAAACAAAAAAACGTTAGGGATAACGGTAGCCAATATTTTAAAGAATAAAAAAGAATATATAATAAGATTTATATTCAATTAAGGAATATATGAAGCCAACCAACGCGAGGAGAAGCATCATGGCCAACCATGAAACATCATCCAGCCAGGCGGCAGAACCCATGACCCTGGAAGCTTGCCTGAAAGAGGCTGAAGCGCTTCCAGAGTGGCAGATTATCGACCGCGATGGCATCATGAAGCTGACACGCCGCTTTACCTTTAGCGACTTCGCCCAAGCCCTGGCATTTACCCAGCGGGTGGGAGATCTGGCCGAACAGGCCAACCATCATCCCAAAATCACCACTCAGTGGGGCGAAGCAAGGGTAACCTGGTGGTCCCACGATAAAGGTGGCCTGTGTCATGACGATTTCACTCTTGCCGCCAGAACTGACGAGGTAGCCAAATAAATGTTTGAGCATATTGAGCGAGTCCCTGGAGATGCCATTCTCGGGCTGATCGAAGCTTTCAAGAAAGATACCAACCCCCAGAAGGTCGACCTTGGCGTCGGGGTTTATCGCGATGAAAACGGCACTACGCCGGTAATGCGCGCTGTCAAGGAAGCGGAAGCTCGCCTGCTCAAGAATGAAACCACCAAGACCTACATTGGTTCCCACGGTGCGCCCGAGTATGGCAAGGCCGTTCTGCCCATGGTGCTGGGCGCCAGCTCACCGGTACTGGAAGCCAATCGTGCCAGCGCCACTCAGTCACCCGGCGGCACCGGTGCCTTGCGCCTGGCGGCAGACTTTATTGCTGCTCAGCTGCCGGATAAAGGTATCTGGGTCAGCGACCCTACCTGGCCGAACCATCTGGGCATTTTCTCGGCAGCCGGCATCGAGCTGCAGAAATACCCCTATGTAGACGCGGATAACCGTCTCGACTTTGATGGCATGCTGGCAGCCATCAAACAGATTCCGCAAGGCGATGTTGTTGTGCTGCATGCCTGCTGCCACAACCCGACCGGCTTTGACCTTTCCCAGCAGCAGTGGCAAACCGTGCTGGAGGTCGTCCGTGAGCGCCAGTTGCTACCGCTGATTGACTTTGCTTACCAGGGGTTTGGTGCGGGGCTTGACGAAGATGCCTACGGCGTTCGCCTGATGGCGGAGCAGCTGGACGAAGTCATTATTACCAGCTCATGCTCCAAGAACTTCGGTATCTATTGCGAGCGTACCGGCTGCCTGATCATGGTCGCCAAAGATGCTGAGCAGATGGAGAACGTGCGCTCCCAGGTGGCTATCGTTGCCCGTGAAAACTACTCCAACCCGCCGGCGCATGGCGGTTCGATTGTCAGTGAAATCCTTCACGACCCAGAACTAACTGCCATGTGGCGCGAAGAACTGACGGAAATGCGCGATCGCATCAATACCCTGCGGCGTGATTTCGTCGAGGCCCTCAAGCCTTATGGGCTGGCTGAGAAATATGCCTGCGTTGCCGAACAACAGGGCATGTTCTCGTACACCGGGTTGACCCCGGAACAGGTTGACCGCCTGCGCGATGAATTCGGTATCTATATGGTGCGCTCAGGCCGTGCCAATGTGGCCGGGTTCTCGCATGCAAACCTGCCCTACCTTGCCAAGGCGATTGCTGCCGTTAACGACTAAACGCCAGTATTGAGCCTGAAAAACGCCCAGGGGGATACTCCTGGGCGTTTTTTTGCGTAGAATCACCGCCTTTGCAATCCTCCAGACAGCGAGACTGACAATGGCAGCAAGCAGCACGCCCTACCCTTGGTATAAAAAAGAAGATACGGACGCCTTCTTTGCGCTTTTTCAGAACAATATCGCCAACTTTGTGATTATTGCCATCACCATGCTGGGAATGGGCTTTCCCGCCGAGATTGTCTATGGGCAGGTGCTGCCTGGGGCGGCGGTCGCCGTCATGGCGGGCAACTTCTACTATGCCTGGAGCGCATCGCGGCTGGCACGCAAGGAAAACCGCAACGATGTCACCGCCCTCTCCTACGGTATTTCCACCCCTGTGATGTTTGTATTTCTGTTTGGCGTGCTCTTGCCTGCCAAACAGTTGACCGGCGATGCGGAAATGGCCTGGAAGATTGCCGTTGCTGCCTGCTTTATCAGCGGTGCCATTGAGACATCCATCAGCTTTATTGGCCGCTGGGTGCAGTACCACCTTCCCCGCGCCGCCATGCTGGGTGCAGTAGCAGGCGTGGCGCTGACCTTTATCGCCGGTGAGATGCTGTTCAAAACCCTGGAAATGCCGATTATCGGCCTGGTTGTGCTAACCCTGATTATTGTTGGTCTGGTGGCACGGGTCAGCATGCCTTTCCGCATACCGACCTCCCTGTTTGCGATTATTGTCGGCACCCTGATGGCTTATCTGATTGGCGATGCCGGAAGTGAGCGATTCAGCGATGCCTTCACTCATCTGGGCTTTTACCCGCTAGTACCGGGACTGGACTGGTATGAAGGGCTAGGGCTGCTGTTTACCAGCATGCTGGCGGTATTGACCGTGGTGCTACCCATCACCCTTTACAACGCCATTGAAACCATCAATAACGTGGAAGCCATGGAAGCCGCGGGCGATGGCTATGATGTCAGGGAGTGCCAGGCAGTGGATGGCGCCGGTACCATGCTGGGCGCCCTGTTTGGTGGGGTCTTTCCGACCACGGTGTATATTGCCACCGTGGGTGCCAAGTGGATGGGCGCCGGACGCGGTTACAGCCTGTTAAACGGAGCTGTTTACGCCATCGCCACCATGTTTGGCCTGATTGCAGCGCTGGCAGCGATCATTCCGGTTTCCGTAGTGGCCCCTATTCTGGTGTTTGTCGGCATTTCGATGATTGCTACGGCCTTCCAAGCCAACGACACGCGTTACTATCCTGCCGTTGCCCTGGCCATGCTGCCCTACTTTGCCAACTACGTGATGACCCGCTTTAACCGTGGCGCGGAGGAGGTGGTCAGTGACATCTCCAACGCCATTGTACTGATGGGACAGGGCGCCATGTTCATGGCGATTTTCCTGGGTGCCATTACCGTCTCAGTGATCGACCATCAGTTCCGGCGCGCCGCCGCCTTCGCGCTGACGGCGGCGGGCTTTTCTTTTGTCGGCCTGATGCATGCGCCCAAGCTGACCCTGAACGCTGCCCCGGATTTTGTGATTGGCTATCTGGTCATGGCGGCCATGCTGGTCTATTTCGAGTGGCAGCAACGCCGTAGCCTGTAAAGCCCTTGGAATATCAATCACCCCGGTGAGCGCGCCTCGCCGGGGTGATCCTCAGTTGACGGATTCTGGTCAGGCTTACGCTTGGGGCTGGAAAGAATACTGACCAGCACTCGCCAGGCGACCAACCCCGCCAATACATTCCCCACGGCAGCGCCCATGGCTATGCCCAACCAACCGCCTAACACCGAGCCTAGCCAGATGCATGGCAGATAGCAGATAAATAACCGCGCGGCTGACAGCAGCATGGAACGTAAAGGCCAGCCCAACGCATTGCCCGCTGACACCACTAGCATACAGATACCCAGAGCCGCATAACTGGGTAACAGAAAGCGGATCAACAGGATGAGGGCATCCTGTACCGCTTTTTCGCTGGTCAGGGCGGCGGCAACCCAGGGTGCCAACAACGCCAACACAATCCCCAACCCAAGTTGCCAGACCAGCGCCACTTTCAGGGCCAGCCGCATCAAGCGATGTATCTGCCCCCAATCACCGGCCCCGTAACAGCGCCCGAGCCAGGGCGGTAGCGACATCGTCATGGCCAGAATCACCATCAGTGAGACCGTTTCCAGACGGCTTGCCAACCCCCAGGCCGCCACATGGGTTTCGCCCATGGAAGCCACCACCGCAATCGCCAGCATGGCAGCCAAGGGGGGCATTAACTGGCCAATCATCGCCGGTCCGGCTATCTGCATGAAGGGCCGCGATGAGACCAAAGCCTCTTGATAAAGCCCCGTCATCCTCAACCATTGGCGCAGGATCAGCCGTCGGCCAGTAATCGCCAGGCCAGTAGAGAAAGCAAGGGTTGTTGCCCAGGCAGCCCCGGGCAGGCCCAGGCCTTCCCAGGGGCCAACCCCGAAAATCAGCAAAGGGTCCAGCGCCAGATTGACGGCGCTGCTGAGCACCATCATCTTACCGGGCAGCTGGGTGTCGCCGTGGGCGCGAAAAACGCTGTATACGAAATACAGTAGCGCGCCCAGCCAGGCGGCAAGCAGCTGCGGCCACCAATAACGGTTGATGTAGCCCAGGGTTGTCTCATCGGCGCCTAGCTGGGTGAAAATAACGTCCTGGAACAGCCCCAGCAGCAGGGCCAGCAGAGCGATCACGCCGCTTCCCATCATCAATACCAGGCTGCCAAGGCGTTTGCCGCGCTCGTTTTCACCCGCGCCAATTGTCCGCGAAATAAGCGCGGCAATCGCAATCCCCATCCCGACCTGAACACCAATAATCAGAAAGGATAGCGGGAAGGTAAAGGATTGTGCGGCCAGGGGCGCTGTGCCCAGGCGGGCAATAAAGGCACTATCAACCAGCTGGAAGCCCAGCAGCGCCAGCACCCCAATCGCCATTGGCCATGTTTGCTGCCATAGGGTTTTACCTAAAGCATGCTGCGACGCGATCTTGATGACACAACCTCCAGACCTTGATGGATGAAGCCACAAAAGCCACCCCAGTCTTTGACTGAGGTGGCTATCATCATGACATTTTTAACAATGCCTGAGAGCTTACTGACGAACGCCTTCAAACGTCACGTAAAGTTCCAGGGTATGCATGGCTTCCGGGAAGCTGCTCATATCGATACCGTAATCTGCCAGGGTCAATTCAGTGCTGCCTTCAAAACCAGCGCGATAGTTACCCCAGGGGTCTTCGCCCTCACCCATCAGGGTCACCGGCATTTCAAAGCTCTGGGTTTCACCGCGCAGGGTCAACTCCCCCGTCAGTACGCCAGAATTTTCATCCGTTGGCTCAAAACCGGTTGATGTGAAGGTTGCCGTTGGATATTCACTGGCGTCGAGAAAGTCTTCACTGAGAATATGACGATCACGTTCAGCGTGATTGGAATTCAAGCTGTTAACCTGTACTTCCATATCGATTGAAGATGCTTCCAGGTCTTCCGGATCATAAAAGAATTCGCCATCAAAGTTTTCAAAGCTACCCAGAATATATGAAAAACCCAGATGATTGATCTTGAACTGAATAAACGCATGCTGACCTTCAATATCGACAGCATAAGTATCGGCCTGGGCCTGACTGAGCGGTACCAGACTAACAGCGGCAATAGCGGCAGCAATGGCGGTTTTATTCATCATAGTAAACTTCCTTTCGCAGATTTATAGAATCGTTATTTAAACAAGGGTTATTTATCGCGCAATGAATAACGCGGGTCGAGCATACGTTTCAAGGTCGCGTGACGATCAACCCAGTGGTGCTTGAGAGCGGCCAGCATATGGCCTGAGGCCAGAATGATCAGCGCCAGAGCGCTGTACCAGTGAATATCTCCCGCCAGGCTGGCCTGGTTGGGTAAATCATGCAGAGTGGCTGGAAGATCAAACCAGCCAAAGACATCAATCGGGCTGCCTTTCGCCGTTGACATTAGATAGCCGCTGACAAATACCGTCAGTAACAGCACGTAAAGCAGTAAATGGCCTGCATGAGCGGCAATGTTTTCCCAGCGTTTACCCTCGGCAACAGGCGTTGGTTGAACAAGTCGCCAAAGGATTCTGAATATAATAAAACCTAATAGCAGAACACCCAACGAACGGTGAATCCAGGGTGCCTGATTATACCATGGGTCATAATACCCCAGCCCCGTCATCCACCAGCCCAGTATAAAAAGGCCAATAATCACAACAGCACTCACCCAGTGCATAAAAATGGCGATAAGTCCCCAGCCCGTCCGACTGTTCTTCCACATGGTGATGCCCTTCAATTAATGTCATAGCGCTGTCGAGAACAAACCTATCTAAAAACACAAACTCGCAATCACGAGAGAGTATTGACTGGCCTCATAATTTACTCAGTGATAATAGCCTTTAAGAGAGAGTTAGACTGCTGAAAAAAGCTGAACACTTCATTCGGAAAAAATACCGCTCACAAAATAATATGGCAGAAATAACAACCGGGCAGTGGCGCCCGGTTGTTGTGTCTTTGCAGAAGTCGCGTGATTACCCAGCCAAAGCATCCAGTCCACGCACCAGATCACGTTGAATATCATCCAGGTGCTCAAGCCCAACTGCGACGCGAATAAGCCCCGGGGTAATGCCGGCGGCCTCCCGCTGTGCCTCGGAAAGGCGACCGTGGGTAGTGGTAGCAGGATGAGTGATGGTGGTTTTGACATCGCCGAGGTTACCGGTAATCGACAGCATTCGGGTCGCATCAATCACCTGCCAGGCGCCCTGCTGGCCATTGATGACCTCAAACCCCAAAACGGCCCCAAAGCCCTTCTGCTGTCGGCGTGCCAGTGCATGTTGAGGATGATCCTCAAGGCCACTGTAGTAAACACGGCTGACGGCCGGATGCTGTTGCAGCCACCTGGCCAGGCTTAACGCCTGTGCGCAGTGCGCTTTCATGCGCAGCGACAGGGTTTCCAGCCCCTTGGTAAATACCCAGGCATTAAAGGGGCTCATGCAAGGCCCGCAGGTGCGCATCACACCGAACACCTCTTCCAACAGCGCATGGCTACCCACCACAGCACCACCGACGGCACGCCCCTGGCCATCAAGATACTTGGTGGCCGAGTGGATGATCAGATCCGCTCCCAGCGCCAAAGGCTGCTGTAACGCTGGTGTCAGAAAGCAGTTATCAATCGCCAGCAAGACGCCATGCCGCTTGGCCAATGCCGCCAGGGCAGGCACATCAGCAATTTCAGACAGCGGATTGGAGGGCGTCTCGGCAAACAGCAGCTTGGTCGCTGGGGTGATGGCAGCCTCCCAGGCATCGAGGTCTGAGAGTTCCACATAGCGGGTGACAATCCCGAACTTGCCAAGATATTTATCGAACAGGCTGACCGTTGAGCCAAACAGCGAGCGCGAGGCAACAATTTCATCCCCGGCGTTCAATAACGCCATGGCAGTCGCAAGAATCGCCGACATGCCGGAACTGGTCGCCACGCAGCGTTCGCCGCCTTCCATCGCCGCCAGGCGCTGTTCAAAGGTGCGTACCGTCGGGTTGGTAAAACGTGAATAGACGTTACCGGCTTCTTCCCCACTGAACTTGCGCGCCGCCTCAGCGGCACTGGAGTATACAAAGCTTGACGTGGGAAAGATGGGCTCGGAATGCTCCTGCTCAGCCGTGCGATCATGGCCAGCACGCACTGCCAGGGTTTCAAGCGACATGTCTGCGAGTGACATATCCTCTGCCGACGCCTCATCCAACGACATCCCATCCAACGACGGAGACAGCGTTTCATCGTGCCCGGAATTTTTGTCGATAGCGTTCTTGTGGATAGCGTTTTCGTGAATAGAATCATCGTGCATGGGAAGCTCCTCTTGCTCGATCATCAGTCATCCAGATCGTCATCCTGGTTATGCATATCCACCAGGGCATGATCACCGGCACTATGATCCTTGGCGGAATCACTGCGACTTTCCTCAAGCGCTTGCAGGTAGGCGCTATCGATATCGCCGGTCACGTAGTTGCCATCAAACACCGAGCAGTCGAAACCGTCAAAATCCGGATTAACCTCGCGGCAGGCTTCTTTCAGGTCTTCAAGATCCTGATAGAACATGCGGTCGGCACCGATCAACTCCCCGACTTCCTGTTCAGTGCGGCCGTGAGCAATCAGCTCTGACGCCGCAGGCATGTCAATGCCGTACACGTTCGGGTAGCGTACCGGCGGTGCCGCCGAGGCAAAATAGACGTTGCGCGCCCCGGCATCCCGGGCCATCTGGATAATCTGCTTGCAGGTCGTACCGCGCACGATGGAGTCATCCACCAGCAGGACATTCTTGTCCTTGAACTCCACATCAATGGCGTTCAGCTTCTGACGCACGGATTTCTTACGCTGGGTCTGTCCGGGCATGATAAAGGTGCGGCCAATATAGCGGTTCTTCATGAAACCTTCACGGTAGGTCACCCCCAGATGCTGAGCCATTTCCAGCGCCGAGGTGCGTGACGTATCGGGAATCGGGATCACTACATCGATATCGTGATCAGGCCATTCGCTCAACACGCGGTCGCCCAGCTTGCGGCCCATCTGCATACGGGTGCCATAGACGTAGGCACCGTCCAGGATCGAGTCAGGACGAGCCAGATAGACGTGTTCAAAAATGCATGAACGCAGGACCGGGCGGTCGGCACATACCTGGGTGTGAATCTTGCCCTGCATATCGACAAAAATCGCTTCCCCAGGCGCCAGATCCCGCACCAGTTCAAAGCCACCCACGTCAAGCGCCACGGATTCAGAGGCAATCATCACTTCCTGCTGGCCCTCTACCTGACGGGTGCCAAACACCACCGGACGAATGCCAAAGGGATCGCGAAAGGCCACCATGCCAAAGCCATTGATGATGGCGACTGCCGCATAGCCGCCCTTGCAGCGACGATGCACGCGACGCACTGAGTCAAAGATATCTTCCGCTTCCAGATGCAGCCCCTGTTTGCCCAGTTCGTGGGCAAACACGTTGAGCAGTACTTCTGAATCAGAACTGGTATTGATATGACGCAGATCAGTCGAGACCAGCTCCTGTTTCAGCTGGTCTGAATTAGTCAGGTTACCATTGTGCGCCAAGGCAATGCCGTAAGGCGAGTTCACATAGAAAGGCTGTGATTCTGCCTCACTGGACGAGCCAGCCGTCGGGTAGCGAACGTGGCCAATGCCCAGGTTACCTTTCAGGCGAGCCATATGGCGGGTATGGAACACATCGCGCACCAAGCCGTTGCTCTTGCGCAGTAGAAAGCGTCCTTCGCTCCAGGTCATCATGCCCGCAGCGTCCTGGCCTCGGTGCTGAAGTACGGTCAAGGCATCATAAATCGCCTGATTCACCGTTTGCTTGGCCAGAAGGCCCACTATACCGCACATACTTTATACCTCACTCGATACGATAACACAGGTGACCAGAAGCACTGAGATTCGGCACCCTAGCTATACAGACAATGGCAATCAGCCGGTTGTTAACGCTTGCTATCAGCCGCTTATCCAGCATTGCTCTGCGGCAACTGCGGCAAAGGAATATCCTTTAATGAATCTGGCGCCTGTGGCAAACGGCCTTCCCACTGGTCGAGCTGACTCAATGCCCACGCGCGCAGCTGCTCAAATGTCGGCCTCAAGGTGGCTTCCTGCCAGGCCTCAAGTTCGACCAGTGGGGTCAGGGTAATCATCACCGTCACCACCACCAGAATCGCCGCGCCACGGGCAGCACCGAAGGCCGCGCCTGCCAGCCGATTCAAGAACCCCATGCCGACCCAGACAATGGCGGCATGCACAAGGCGGATGACAATACCACACAGCAAAATTACTGCAAAAATCACCAGCACAAAGGCCAGCACCAAACGCGCATCGGCGTTGTCGATAAACTCTGCCAGCAGATCCGCTACCGGCTCCGCCAATACCCGTGCAACCAGAAGGGCAACGACCCAGGCCGCCAGGCCCAGGGCTTCGCGTATCAGGCCGCGTGCAAAACCCGCCAGCGTGGAAAGTGCCAGCACGGCCAAAAACAACGCATCAATCCAGGTTAACGCCATAGATTAGTCTCTCACCCGCACCAGCAGGCCCTGATAATTGACCCGCTCTTTTACCAGGGCCATGGCACGCTCACCTTGTGCGGAAGTTTCAAAAGGGCCGACCAGAACCGCCGTCAGCTCTTCGTTGCGTTCACGGGTAAAAACGCTGAACCCCTGCTCTTCTAGCTCGGTTTTCAAACGCTCAACGTTTTCAGCGTTGCCAAAACTACCGATCTGCACCCCCCACTCGCCTTCAGAGTTGGCTGCGGGCATGGCATCGTTACCACTGGTTTCACCAGCGTCTTCTGAACTGCTGGGCAATGCAGCGTTCACAGACTCGGGGTTTGAGGCTGTGACTGCCGTTGCCACAGCACCTGATGAAATGGGCGCTGGCTCATTGGCCAGCTGGATACTTTCTGGCTGCTCAGGGGCCACCACTTCACGGCGCGGCACATCGATCGGGCGCTCTATGGTGAAAGAAGGCTGTTGGCGATCTGCCCTGGGTTCAGGCTCGCTCATTAACCAGGGCAGCAGAATAATGGCCAGAGCCACTAGAATGACCGCACCGCTGATGCGTTCTGTTTTGCCGTATTTCATGTCTTTCTCCCTCCTCTCAGCATGCGCCTGCGATGTGTTTACACCGGGTTAGCGCACGTCGCCTGTGGCAGATCAGTTGCCAACAGTTCCCCTACGGTAAAAAACGAGCCAGTGGCAAGCACGCGATCTTCGGGCATCAGCTTGCCTTTCAACCCTTCAGCCCCAAGTACTGGCGTTGCAGCATACCCATGCACAACACCGCCCTGGCGTTCAATTTCTACTGCCAGTGATTGTGCCGAACGCCCTCTTGGCCCCGACAAGCCAACACAGATCCAGTCGGTCACCACAGGGATTAAATGCGCCACAACGCCTTCGATATCCTTGTCATCCAGCATGCCAATCACACACCAGAGCCTGCCGTTTGCCTGCGCCCCAAGGCGTTTTGCCAGGTAGGCTGCCGCATGCGGATTGTGCCCGACGTCCAGGCACCATTGGCCTATCCATTGCATCCGCCCGGAAAGCACAACATTGCCCAGCGCTTGCCGGGTTGTCTCAGCGTTGAGATCACAGCCTGCCAGCGTCAGCGCCTGTAGCGCCGTGGCGGCGTTATCCAGCGGTAATCCAGGGTCAGGCAAGTTATCCAAGGTTAACCGCTGGCCCTCAGGGTTCTGGCCCTGCCACTGCCAGAGTTCGCTTTCAACCGACGAACGCTCAAAGGTGGAACCCAATTCGTACAGAGGGGCACCCAACTTACGGGCGGTATCTGCCACGCTATCCGGCAGGCACTGACTCCCCAATACTGCCGGTCGGCCAGAACGGAAGATACCCGCCTTTTCGCGCCCTATCTGGGCGAGATCAGTTCCCAGAAAGTTGGCGTGATCCAGGGCAATGGTGGTGACGATGGCGACATCGGCATCAATGATATTGACCGCATCCAGGCGCCCACCCAGCCCGACTTCGAGAAAGACGATATCCAGCCTGGCCTGGGCCAGACACCAGAGCGCACACAGGGTACCGGCTTCAAAATACGTCAGGCTGATTTCAGGCGAGCGGCAACGCGCCGCTTCAACCTGTTCAAAACCGGCCACCAGCTGCTCATCGCTGGCTTCGTTACCCAGCAGCGTCACCCTTTCGTTGTAGCGCACCAGGTGAGGTGAGGTATAAGTGCCCACCCGCATGTCATGAGCGGCGGCGACGGCTGCCATCATGGCAAGCGTTGACCCCTTACCGTTGGTACCGGCGACGGTGACCACTCTGGGGGCAATCGGACGGTCGAGCAGCTGCATACGCCGGGCGACATCCGCTACCCTCTCCAACCCCATATCAATGCCTACGGGGTGAAGTTGCTCAAGGTAGTCGAGCCATACGGCAAGCGACTTAGCCATGACGGGGGGTGTCATCCCCATGGCCAGAGGAATTGGACGCTGCCCCTTGCTCAGGCGCTGAATCCTGAGCGACCGGCTTGGCACCCTCCTCTGGCGAAGCTGGCTCAGCAGCAACAGCCGCTTCATCCACAACAGGTTCGCTAATATCAGCCGCCGCCAATGGCTCTTCAGCCGGCACCTCGCTCAAGGCTTGATGATGGGTCAGCTTGCGCAGGATGCCGCCCAGGCGTTCACGCATCGCGTGGCGATGCACGATCATGTCAACGGTGCCATGCTCAAGCAGGAACTCGCTGCGCTGAAAGCCCTCAGGCAGGGTCTCACGCACGGTCTGTTCAATCACCCTGGGGCCAGCAAAGCCGATCAGGGCATTCGGTTCGGCGACATTCAGATCACCGAGCATCGCCAATGACGCTGAAACACCCCCGAACACCGGATCAGTCAGCACCGAAATATACGGCACTCCTGCCTGCTTGAGTTTTTCCAGCGCCGCTGAGGTCTTGGCCATCTGCATCAGCGAGAACAGGGCTTCCTGCATGCGCGCCCCGCCCGATGCCGAAAAGCACACCAAAGGAATCTGCTCTTTCAGCGCCAGGCTAGCCGCGCGCACAAACTTCTCGCCAACCACCGCGCCCATGGAGCCGCCCATAAAGGTGAACTCAAAGGCAACGGCAACAATCGGCAAGCCATCCAGCTGCCCCTTGAAGGCCACCAGGGCGTCATTTTCACCGGTTTCCTTTTGTGCCGCTGTCAGGCGATCCTTGTATTTTTTCGAATCGCGAAACTTGAGACGGTCATTTGGCGCGATGTCCTTGGCGACTTCTTCACGGCCTTCCTTGTCCAGAAACCAGTCAAGGCGCTTGCGCGCGGTCAGGCGCAGATGGTGGTCGCACTTGGGGCAGACGCTCTGATGCTTATCCAGTTCAGGAAGATAGAGCACTCCCTCACATTTCGGACACTTACGCCACAGGCCGTCAGGCACGCTGGCGCGGCGGTCTTTGCGCTGTATACGCCCCATGGAGGGAACAATCTTATCTAGCCAGCTCATATCAAAAAGGCTTCCATTATACGTCAATGCCCGGCATGGCCAGGCGCTGATAGGTTGTCAGACGTTAATACCCGGTGATTGACAACATGGATACACCCACGCGGGTAAAATAACGTAACGCCTGTGATTAAATGTCAACTGCAACAATCCACCTAGCCATTCATCAACTAGGCATCCATGGCCGTGCGCATCTCGCTGAGCACGGTTTTAAGCTGCCCAGCGATGGTTTCAGGAGCATCGGCACTGGCCGCTATGCGTGATACCAGCGCGCTGCCCACTATCACGCCATCCGCTACCTTGGACACCTCTGCGGCAGTCACGCCATCGCGAATGCCGAACCCGACGCATAGCGGCAGATCGGTCATTTCACGCAGCGGCGCCAGGTGCTCCGCCACATCGTCTGCATTCAGCGTGGCGGCTCCGGTCACCCCTTTCAGGGAGACGTAATAGAGGTAACCTTCACCGTGGGCGCATATTGTAGCGGCACGCTCATGGGAGGTGGTAGGGGCCACCAGAAAGATGGCATCCAGCTGATGCGCTTTGAGCAGCGGGCCGATTTCTTCCGCTTCTTCAGGCGGCATATCCACAATCAGCACCCCATCCACTCCGGCGCGGGCAGCCTGGTCAGCAAAGGCCTGATAGCCGATACGTTCAATCGGGTTCAGGTATCCCATCAGGACGATAGGCGTTGTGGTATCGGTCTGGCGGAAGGTGGTGATCATGTCAAACAGGTCCACCAGACGGGTGCCTTGCTTGAGCGCCCGCTCGCAGGCTTTCTGGATCACCGGCCCATCGGCCATGGGGTCGGAAAAGGGTACACCCAGCTCGATGATGTCAGCACCGGCTTCTACCAGGGCATGCATGAAGCCGACGGTATGCTCAGGCGCCGGATCACCGGCGGTGATATAAGGGATCAGGGCCTTGCGGCCCTGCTGCTGAAGGTCACTGAAACGTTGTTTGATGCGGCTCATTACTATCCCTTAGATTTCGATACCGTCGAGCTTGGCGACCGTCATGATGTCTTTATCGCCACGGCCTGAAAGATTCACCACAATATGTTGATCGGTGCGCATGGTAGGTGCCAACACCTTGGCATGCGCCAGGGCGTGCGCGGTTTCCAACGCAGGCATGATGCCTTCCATACGCGTCAGCTCACGGAAGGCTTCCAGCACCGCATCATCGTTGGCGGCAACATAGTTGACCCGCCCGACGTCTTTCCACAGCGCATGTTCCGGGCCGACACCTGGGTAGTCCAGGCCAGCAGAAATCGAGTGGGTATCCGACACCTGACCTGCCTCGTCCGACATCAGGTAGGTACGGTTACCATGCAGGACACCGCGCGGCGCATTGGATGACAAAGGTGCGGCGTGACGACCGGTTTCAACTCCGTCGCCACCGGCTTCCACACCGTACATGGCCACTTCTTCGTCTTCCACGAACGGATAGAAAAGCCCCAGGGCGTTGGAGCCGCCGCCCACACAGGCAATCAGGGCGTCCGGCAGGCGGCCAATCTGTTCCATTGACTGGATACGCGCTTCACGCCCCACTACGCTGTTGAAATCACGCACCAGCTGCGGATAAGGATGCGGACCTGCCACCGTGCCAATGATATAGAAGGTGTTATCGACGTTGGTAACCCAGTCGCGCAGGGCTTCATTCATAGCATCCTTGAGCGTGCGCGTGCCGGACTCGACCGGAATGACCCGCGCGCCAAGCAGACGCATGCGGTAAACATTCAGCTTCTGACGCTGCACATCGGCCGCGCCCATGTAGACATCGCACTCCAGCCCCAAGCGGGCGGCGACCGTCGCCGTTGCGACACCGTGCTGGCCAGCACCGGTTTCAGCAATGACTCTGGGCTTGCCAGTCTTCTTGGCGAGCAGTGCCTGGCCGATGGTGTTGTTTACCTTATGGGCGCCGGTGTGGTTCAGGTCTTCACGCTTTAACCAGATCTGGGCACCGCCGAGTTTTTGCGACCAGCGCTCGGCATGATAAAGCGGCGAGGGGCGACCAACAAAATAGGCAAGATCACGATCAAATTCTGCCTGAAAGGCAGGATCATTGCGCATGCTGGCATAGGTGTTTTCCAGGTCTTCCAGCGCGAAACTCAGCGTCTCCGACACAAAACGCCCACCGTAAGGGCCAAAATGGCCACGGGCATCCGGCATTTGCGTCAGGTCGCTGAACCTGGTCTTGGTACCAGCCTGGGAAGCGGTGTTGGAGACGGTTGCAGAGACAGTCACAAGGATACCTCTCAAGATTGCCCGAACGGGCAAAAGTAGATGAAATATATACTATCTGGCAGTCAGGACGGCGTTTGGTTCGCCGTTTGCACGGCATCCACAAAGGCTTGCATTCTGGTGGCATCCTTGATGCCCGGTGCGCTTTCAATTCCACCCGAAACATCAAGCGCATAGGGAGCCACCTGATGAACCGCAGTGCCTGCGTTATCTGCCACTAAACCACCTGCGAGGATAACAGGTTTTGCCAGGTTTGCGGGAATTCTCGACCAGTCAAAGGTGTCCCCGGTGCCACCCGGAACGCCGGGACGATACGCATCCAGCAGCAGCCCGCTGGCATTACCATAGCGCTTGGCGGCGGCGGCAAGATCCAGCCCATCACGCATGCGTAACGCCTTGATCCAGGGACGATCATAACGTTCGCACACTTCCGCTGACTCATCACCATGAAACTGCAGCAGATCAAGGTAGGGCAAACAGGCGGCTATGATGTCTTCAGGCTGATCAACAAACAGGCCAACGCGGGTCACAAACGCTGGTACATCAGCGGCCAACTCGGCAAGCTGATCAACGCTGATAGCGCGTTTGCTGTCGGGCCACATCACGAAACCGATGGCATCAACGCCCATGGCAACCGCGGCGGCCACATCCTGACGACGGGTTAACCCGCAGAACTTGATTCGCGTTCGCTGAATAGGCATCACAATACTGGCTTCTCCGCAGTGGGTACATTGAGCAGGCCGCTGACCTGTTCACGGCGCAGGCGCACCATGGCGTTATCGGGAATCACCCGCTCACCGGTCCACTCTCCAGTAAAGGCCAGCAGGTTGGGGCCAAGAGGTTCGCGGGGCAAGTCAAAGGCGTCATCATAACAGGAATCAACAAAGTGCAGACCACAGGCCGGGGCTGTCACATCACCCTGCTTACGGTCGCGCAGCGCCAGCAAGCGCTCGATATAGCCTTCATCCTGGGTTCCTCGCCCGACACTGACCAGCGCCCCGACGATATTGCGAATCATGTGATGCAAAAAGGCATTGCCCTGCACATCCACCATCACCAGGGGGCCAAAACGCTTAACGTCAATGAAGTGCATGAAACGCCGTGGCGTTCTGGAACGACAGCCGGCAGCGCGGAAACTGGAGAAGTCGTGCTCCCCCACCAACGCCTGGGCTGCCCGGTGCATGGCATCCGTATCCAAGGGGTCGCGGCACCAGGTGACATTCGCCCTCTCCAGCACTGGCCGGTTCATCTGGTTAATCAGCAGGTAGCGATAACGACGGGCCAGGGCATGCAGGCGGGAATGAAAAAAGTCCGGCACCAGCTTTACCCAACGAATGGCAATATCTCTGGGCAGATGGGTATTGGCACCGAAGATCCAGGCTTTCTCACTACGCTTGACCGGCGCATCGAAATGGATGACCTGACGGGTCGCGTGGACGCCGGAATCGGTACGCCCGCTGGCATGTACCCTGATCGGCTCGTTAGCGACCCGTGAAAGCCCCTCTTCCAGGCTGGCCTGAACGGAAGCTGCGTGGCTCAGGCGCTGAAAGCCACAGTAATGGGTACCGTCATATTCGATACCCATGGCGAGACGGCCTGTCAGCGGCGTTTTTTCATCAAAGCGATCAAACAGCGACATCAGTTCACATAATTATCAGGTTAGGAAGACCGCGTATTATCCCGACCTGGGCGCTGGAATGCCACCTCTTCTATTTCCCAATCATCATCCAGATCCACTTTCTGGCTTGCCGCCTGGGTATTGGAACGCTTCTGATCACGGCTAGACGATTTCTTTTCAGCCTGATCATTTGCTTCATCAGGCGCCTCAAATTCCACGGTTGGCTGCATCAGCGTTTCCGTATCTTTGTCACTTTGCGGCTCTGCGCTCAGGGACGGCGGCTGGTAATCGATAAAATGCTTGCGCTCATCGTTGCCGTGGCCTTGCTGTTGTGTTTCAGCGGATTCGTCAGCTTGTGTATCGCCTTCTGATTCAGCTTTCTTAGTCGCCTCGTTCGTTTCCTCGAGCTCTTGGCCGCTTACTATTGCCAGATCAAGCGGTTCCGAATCAGGTGAGTTCTTGCCGAAAAGCACAGAGGCCTGGCTGCGTCTCAGGTCTGCTGATTCTGATTCGATACTGTCGAGCGCTTCTTCAGGTGAATCTTCGTTACCGGTATTTACCTGCAGTGTTTCTCGCGCTTCTTCAATGGCACTAACGCGGCTGGGTTGATCGCGCGTGGTTGTCTCGCTTGTCTTACTTGCCTTGCTTGCCTCGCTTGCCTCACCTGTCTCGCTTGCCTGGGTACTGGCAGGCGTGACAGCCGCCGCAGACTGGGCCGTTTCTGGTGGCACATAGGCTGCCTTTGGTGCTGGCTGAACGACGTTGGTGGCGCCAGAGGGTTCAGCATCAGCCTGGTGGGTTTTGACTTCCTGCCACTCCTTGGCCTGGCGGCGGCGTATCATCAGCAATAAAACTAACAGCAAGAGAACCGCGGCAGCAGCCAGCGGCCAGCGGCTGTCGCGCAGTGATTGCGCATAAAAATCCTGGCTCCAGGCCATCGCCTGAGCCAAAGCACCAGGTTGATCAGCTGGCGAATCATCCGTAACAGCCGTCTGCTCGTCTGGCTGGCTGGATGGTGAACCTTGAGGCACAAGGCTTTGCGCCGCCGCCAAGGCTTGATTCAGACTCGCCACCTCGTTACGAAGCGCTTCAATTTCAGTCTGCATCAACTCACGCTCCTGGCGTAACTGGTCAAGCTGCTGGCGCTGCTCATTCAGACGCACTTCGCGTAACTGGCTGTTCAGGGCCTGCGCAACCTCAATCGCCTGAGGCGAAATAACGACGTCGGGATCATTACTATCAGCGGCGCTCTCACCTTCCACGGTGGCAGTTTCAGCAAGCGCTACATCCGCAAGCGGCGTATCTTCAGACGGCGTAGCGGATTCACTAGGTTCACCCGACTCGGTGGCCGTTTGTGATGATGAAGCAGACGCAGAGGATACTGGCTGCACTGACTCATTACCACGATTACGCCAGGCAGTATTCATGGTATCTATGATACGGGCTGCATTCGCAGGCGACTGACTGAAAACCTCTGCATCACTGGGCATTTCCAGGGTATATCCCGCCCGCATATCATTGATATTGCCAGATGGAAAGCGGCTTTCATTGGCTTCAAGCAGGGCCAGCATCATCTGCTGAACGCTGGCCTGAGGTGGTTTGACACGTGCCGCAACGCTCCACAAGGTATCGCCACTGTTGATATAGGCAGGCTCGCGAGAGCTTGCTGAACCTGCTGAGCTTTGCGGGCTTGTTGGCGCAGATACCGGCGTGCTGCTGACCACTCTTGATGAGCCAGCCTCAGACGCTTGTGCGGATGGCGTACCGGGTGGATCAAATAATAGCGTCAGCACCTGGGACTGGCGGCCATCAGGCGTTTCCAGGGTTAACAGCAAATCCAGCCAGGGGTCGCTTACCGGGGTCGATGAGGTCAACTGCAAATAGGGCCGCGAAGCGCCCTCCAGCGATATCGACACATTTTCTGTCAGAGACGTCCAGTCAAGGCCAAGGGCTCGGAAAGCGGAAGGCTCGGCAAGGCCAACACGAATATCACCAGTACTAAAACCACCGGTATCGGTCAGCGGCACTGTCGCCCTCAGCGGAGAATCAAGAGAAGATTCAACGTTTGGCTCACCGATATCCAGCGCCATTGCCAAAGGGCTTACGGCTCCCCATGCTGCCAGCACCGCCAGTAAGATTAATCGTTTCATTGAACCCCCTTTTTTGCCTCGCGCCATCATGGCCTAATAACCCATGGTCGATAGCTCTTAGCTACTGACCCAGCCTCCAATCCTAGCTTATTTTTAATATTAATTAACTCTTTTAAAGCCCTATCATTTAAAGCCCTATCAAAATGAAAGCCGTAACCCAAAAAAATAAGCACCCACTTAAACAATAAAAGCTTAAACGAATTAGTGCATAAAAAGATTGCAAAAACTGGCCACAAAAAAGGGGCTATCGAGATAGCCCCTTTCCTGATTATTACGTTTTAACGCCTCGCAAATGCGAAATTACTGCTCACGCAGAATCTTCAACATACGCTTGAGCGGCTCTGCAGCACCCCACAGCAGTTGGTCACCCACGCTGAAGGCTGACAGATATTCACCGCCCATGGCCAGTTTGCGCAAGCGGCCTACCGGTACCTGAAGCGTACCTGTGGCGGCGGTCGGCGTCAGGCCGTCAATGGTGGCGTCCTTGTCATTGGGGATCACCTTGACCCACTCATTGTGCTTGGCAATGCGCTCTTCGATTTCATCCATCGGCACGTCCTGCTTGAGCTTGATGGTGAACGCCTGGCTGTGCGAACGCATGGCACCGATACGCACACACAGGCCGTCAATCGGGATCGGGTTGTTGTCGAGGCCGAGAATCTTGTTGGTCTCGACCGACCCCTTCCACTCTTCGCGGCTCTGGCCGTTATCGAGCTTGGTATCGATCCACGGCAGCAGGCTGCCTGCCAAGGGTGCGCCGAAGTTATCGGTGGGGAAATCCCCCGAACGCATGGCCGCTGTGACCTTGCGGTCGATATCCAGAATCGCGCTGGAAGTATCTTTCAGCTCTGCGCCCACACAGTCATGCAGGGCGCCCATCTGGTTGAGCAGTTCACGCATGTGCTTGGCGCCGGAGCCAGAAGCTGCCTGATAGGTCATCGAGGTCATCCACTCGATCATATCGGCTTCAAACAGGCCACCCAGGCCCATCAGCATCAGGCTGACGGTGCAGTTGCCACCCACAAATGTCTTGGAACCCTTGGCCAGCTGGGCATCGATAACCTGGCGGTTGACCGGGTCCAGTACGATGGTGGCGTCGTCTTCCATACGTAGCGAGCTGGCGGCGTCGATCCAGTAGCCTTTCCAACCGCTGTTGCGCAGATCACTGTAGACAGCTTTGGTGTAGTCGCCACCCTGGCAGGTGACAATCACATCCAACGGCTTGAGTTCGTCCAGTGAATGGGCGTCCTTGAGCGGAGGTACGTCAACGCCGATATCGGGACCCGGCTGGCCAACCTGGGAAGTAGTGAAGAAAATCGGCTCAATGCCGTTAAAATCACCGTCTTCCTGCATGCGCTGCATCAGCACAGAACCGACCATACCGCGCCATCCTACGAAACCGACTTTCAACATCGTGAAGTCCTCCAATAAAGAATGAACCGCCCATTATACACAACTATTAAAAATAATTTTTCCGACCATTGGCTCAGGGCCAATGGCTCTGGATGCCGATCCTACTGCACTACTGCTGTTTGGCAAAAGCGGCAAGCACCGCATCGCCCATGGCATCGGTACCGACTGTCTGCATGCCTTCAGAGGCAATATCAGCGGTGCGTAGACCATCATCCAGTACCTGGCCGACCGCTGCTTCAATGCGCTCGGCCATGGCCGCCTCACCCAGTGAGTAGCGCATCATCATCGCCACTGACAGCATCATCGCCAGGGGGTTGGCCATATTCTGCCCGGCAATATCCGGGGCGCTGCCATGGCAGGGTTCGTACATGCCCTGGCCGCTTTCGTTAAGCGATGCCGACGGCAGCATGCCAATCGAACCGGTCAGCATGGCTGCCGCGTCGGAAAGAATATCGCCAAACATGTTGCCCGTCACCATCACATCAAACTGCTTGGGCGCGCGCACCAGCTGCATGGCGGCGTTGTCCACATACATATGGGAAAGCTCGACATCCGGGTATTCCGGCGCCAGCCGGTTCATCACCTCACGCCACAGGATGGTCACTTCAAGCACGTTGGCCTTGTCCACAGAGCACAGCTTCTTGCCACGTTTCTGGGCCATTTCAAAAGCCACCCGGCCGATGCGCTCGATTTCGCTTTCTGAATACACATAGGTATTAAAGCCGACGCGTTCGCCGTTGCGCTCTTCAATGCCCCTGGGCTGACCAAAATAGATGCCGCCGGTCAGTTCGCGCACGATCATGATATCCAGACCCGCGACCAGCTCTGGCTTAAGGCTGGAAGCGCTAGCCAGTTGGGGGTACAACATGGCCGGGCGCAGGTTGCCAAACAGGCCAAGGTTCTTGCGCAAGCCCAGCAGGCCTTTTTCCGGGCGCTTGGAAAGGTCTTCCAGGGTGTCCCACTGAGGGCCGCCCACTGCGCCGAGCAGGATGGCGTCGGCCGCCTTGGCCTTGGCCAGGGTCTCTTCGGGCAGCGGTTCACCGTGAGCATCATAGGCGCAGCCACCTACCAGGCCTTCTTCCAGCTGGATATCCAGCCCGGTCTCTTGACAGGCTTGGAGAAGGCGCTTGGCCTGGGCAGCAATTTCGGGGCCGATGCCATCACCTGGCAGAAGTAAAACGTTGTGCGTCATTACAGGATCCTTCAATCATGAGTCAGGCTGAACTCTGTTATTCAGCCAGGAAGACAACCAACCGCTTAGCGGAACAGCCAGGGGCGCTGTTCACGATGCTGCTGCTCAAACTGACGAATCACGGCGTCATCCTGCAGGGTGATGCCAATATCATCCAGGCCTTCAAGCAGGCAGTGTTTGCGGAACTCGTCCACGTCAAACTCAAGGATCTCGCCACGTGGCGTAATAATGCGCTGGTTTTCCAGATCCACATCCAGCGCATAGCCTTCGCGCTCTTCGGTTTCCTGGAACAGGCGCTCAATCTCATCTTCTTCCAGGCGCACCAGCAAGAGGCCGTTCTTGAAGGCGTTGTTATAGAAGATATCGGCAAAGCTCGGCGCGATAACCACCTTGAAACCAAAATCTTCCAGCGCCCAGGGGGCGTGCTCCCGGGAGCTGCCGCAGCCAAAGTTACGCCGGGTCAGCAGGATTTCGGCATTCTGATAACAGGGCTGGTTGAGCACGAAATCAGGATTCAGCGGGCGGTTTGAGCAATCCTGGCCCGGCTGGCCTTCGTCCAGATAGCGCAGTTCGTCAAACAGGTTAACCCCGAAGCCGGTACGCTTGATGGACTTGAGAAACTGCTTGGGGATGATCAGGTCGGTATCGACGTTAGCGCGATCCAGTGGTGCCACCACCCCTTCAAAACGTTCAAATTTTTTCATGCTTCAAGCCTCCTGGGCGTGGTTGGCATCGTTGGCAGGCAAGCTGCGTACATCCACAAAGTGGCCGGCAATCGCGGCGGCGGCGGCCATTGCCGGGCTGACCAGGTGCGTGCGGCCACCGTAGCCCTGACGACCTTCAAAGTTGCGGTTGGAGGTCGAGGCACAGTGCTCGCCTGCGCCCAGCTTGTCGGCATTCATCGCCAAGCACATGGAGCAGCCCGGCTCGCGCCATTCAAAGCCCGCCTCGATAAATATCTTGTCGAGGCCTTCTTCTTCCGCTTGACGCTTCACCAGACCAGAACCCGGCACTACCATGGCCAACTGGATATTGCTGGCAACCTTCTTGCCCTTGGCCACCTTGGCGGCTTCACGCAGGTCTTCGATACGCGAGTTGGTGCAGGAGCCAATAAAGACCTTGTCCAGCTGAATATCGGTGATTTTCTGGTTGGGCTGCAGGCCCATATATTCCAGAGCGCGCACATGGCTACGCTTGATCGTTTCATCCAGGGCGGCTTCCGGATCAGGCACCTGACCGGAAATGCCGGTCACCATCTCGGGGCTGGTGCCCCAGCTGACCTGCGGCTCAATCTCGGCGGCATCCAGCGTCACGATCTTATCGAACTCGGCATCCGGGTCCGAGACCAGATTGCGCCAGTCAGCCACTGCCGCTTCCCACTGCTCAGCGGTGGGCGCGTAAGGACGGTTGCCAATGTAGTTAATGGTGGTGTCATCCACGGCAATCATGCCGACCCGTGCACCGGCTTCAATCGCCATGTTGCACACCGTCATGCGCCCTTCCATCGACAGCGACTCAATCGCACTGCCCGCAAATTCGATGGCATAGCCGGTGCCACCCGCGGTGCCAATCTTGCCGATAATCGCCAGCACTACATCCTTGGCGGTCACGCCCAGGCCAAGTTCGCCTTCAACCCGCACCTGCATGTTTTTCATCTTCTGGGTCAGCAGGCACTGGGTCGCCAGCACGTGCTCGACTTCCGAGGTGCCAATGCCGTGGGCCAGAGCACCAAAGGCACCATGGGTGGCAGTGTGGGAATCGCCGCACACTACCGTCATACCTGGCAGGGTCGCGCCCTGCTCAGGGCCGATGACGTGGACGATTCCCTGGCGCGGGTCGTTGATGCCGAATTCGGTAATACCGTACTCAAGGCAGTTGTCGTCAAGAGTCTGCACCTGAATGAGGGAAATCGGGTCTTTGATGCCTTTATTGCCTTCGGCACGCTCGATCAAGGTCGTTGGGACGTTGTGATCCGCAGTCGCCAGGTTGGCATCCAGGCGCCATGGCTTGCGCTTAGCCAAGCGCAGACCTTCAAAAGCCTGGGGCGAGGTGACTTCGTGAAGCATGTGGCGGTCGATGTAGATCAACGCAGTGCCGTCATCACGCTGCTTGACCAGATGCTGATCCCACAGCTTGTCGTAAAGTGTTTTAGCTGACATATGCTCTCCCGGGCCATGGCCCTGTGATTTTCCAGCGATGAGGTAACCCTGGACGTGAACCTGATGGCGTGCTGCAGGGTAGTGAATACAATATTACCCCGCTCGCAGATAAAATCAATTCATGTTATTTATGGATTAGATTCCCAACAGGAATACGAATGGATACTCAACATCTACAAGCCTTTTTGGCCGTAGCCGATACACAAAGTTTCTCCAAGGCTGCTGATCAGCTGTTTCTGACCCAGCCAGCAGTCAGCAAACGTATCGCCATGCTGGAGCATCAGCTCAACACCCGGCTGTTTGATCGCATCGGGCGGCGCATCGCCTTGACCGAAGCCGGTGAGCTGCTATTGCCCCAGGCGCGCCATATCCTGCTCAGCGTGGAAGACAGCCGCCGTGCCCTGGCCAATCTGTCCGGCCAGGTCGGCGGACGCCTGACCATGGCCACCAGCCACCATATTGGCCTGCACCGCTTGCCGCCGATTCTCAAGGCCTATACCCAGCAACATCCAGAGGTGGATCTGGACTTGCGCTTTGTCGATTCTGAGCTTGCCTATCAGGGTGTGTTGAATGGCCATCTTGAGCTGGCGGTAGTCACCCTGGCGCCACACCCGGTCGAGCAGCTCAGCGTCACCGAGCGCTGGCGCGATCGCATGTGTTTTGTCAGTGCCCACGACCACCCACTGGCCAGGCAGGTCAGCCGCCCGGCCAAGCCATTGGCGCTGACCACGCTGTGCGAATACCCCTGCGTATTACCCGGCGCCCAGACCTTTACCCGCAGCCTAATAGAAGAGCGTTTCGCCCATAAGGGGTTGGCGCTATCGGTGAGCATGTCGACCAATTACCTCGAAACCCTGAAGATGATGTGCAGCGTGGGGCTGGGCTGGAGCCTGCTGCCCGAAAGAATGCTGGATGAGGATCTGGTTGAACTACCCGTCGATACGTCACCCTTTTACCGCCCGCTGGGCTATCTCACCCATAGCAACCGTACCCTTTCCAATGCTGCCCGCAAGATGATTGAGGCGCTGGAACAGGGCCGCTAGGCAGACGGGTCAGTCTGGTAGCTATACACAATCGACTCCTGCTTGCGCGGACCCTGAATCGACCAGGCCACCCGAATCTGGTTACCTTTAATCGTGAGCGAGGCGGCATACACATCCTGGCCGCATAGATGCGGGTCGACTTCCCGCCACTGCCCTGCCTCATCCGGGGCCATATCAAACAGCAACACCGGCTTATCCACACCAAAGCGCAAATGCTCCAGACGCAGCTGATGCCCTATTGCTGTCCAGCGGAAGGTGTTGGTGAAGGCAAATGCAGACGGATGCTCTGCGCTTTTGTGGTTCGGCTGCCAGTTGCCTGATTCGTGAAATACCAGGCTGTTCTCCTGCGCTGCTGAAACCTTGACCTCCCCCTTGCCCACCCCTTCCCAGCCGGTACCTGCCTGACTTTGCGCGTTAAAATGCAGTGCGCGCACACGGCGCAGACAGCTGAGCACCTCTTGAGAAGTTTGCATCTTTCTCTCCTTAACAACAGCGAGCCTGCAAAATCGGACTTGTCACTTTTATACAGTCGGTTAGGCTGAGGGTAAATTCACCCATAGAGGCGATTTTATCATGGGTAACCTGCAGACACGCCTGGACGATACGTCTTCAACCATTCCTGCCATCGACCCGGCACACCTGGCACTGCTTGAGCAACACGGCCTGACGGCCACTGAGCTTGAACCACTGGGCATTGAAATCCGCGGTGCTGATGTGCGTTCAGCGCTGCCTGAGGCAGTGATCAAGGCGCTGGAAGTTGAAATGGCCCAGCGTGGCTTTATTGTCTTCAAGCACCAGACCGAGCTTTCCGCCAACGAACTGGTGGAAGCCAGCAAATGGTGGGGCGCGGGAGAAATCCACTCGACCCACGGCGTTCACCCCGCCACTCCAGATATGAACCGGGACATCTTCCGCTGCTCCAATGATGACCGCTACGGTATTCTTGGCGTTGGCCCACAGTGGCACAACGACGGCAGCTTCGAGGCGGCGATTTTCTCCCACTCAGCCTATTATATGGCCCGCGCCCCAGAACACGGCGGCGGCACCCACTTTGCCCACCAGGGCGCCGCCTTTGATGCCCTGCCCGAAGAAAAGCAGGCTTACTGGGAACGCCTGGTATCGGTCAACTCCGCCTCCGGGGTTAGCCACCCTGTGGTGCATACTCACCCTATCTCGGGGCGCAAAAGCGTCTGGCTGCACCTGGGCATGACGGGGGCAGTGATTGAGCGCTTGCCAGAAGACGGCGTGCCCATTGAGGAACTGCAGCGCCAGCCGGCGGATGTTGCTCAGATGCGCCTGCTCAATGCCGACGAACTCAAGCAGTTATTCAATGATTACAACGACCTGCTAAACGCCTCCTTCGACAAGGGCTACGGCATTCGTTACCACTACGACACCGGCGACCTGCTCTACGTGGATAACTGGGCGCTGGCTCACCGGGCAGCGCCGGAAGCGCATATGTCCGCTGAGCAGCAGGGCCTGCGCATCATGGATCGCGTCACGGTCAAGGCCAAACAGAACCTGGCGCCCCACTTCGGCCTGCCCCAACATATCAATCTTGCCGGGCCTCACCCCTTTAACCACGACGGCATATGGCAAGCCGGAGGGATCGGTTTTCGCTGGAAGGACGATATCCCAATGCAGAACTGAGGGTAAAAAGCTGTTGCCGACACCCTCGGCAATGTTCAGACCTCTTTGCCATCCCTGGGGCTAAAGGCGTGGTAATAGAGGATCGGGATCAGCACCAGGGTCAGCAGGGTGGATACCAGCACACCGCTGGCGAGGGTAAGGCCCAGCGGCTCCAGGGCTGGCTCAAAAATCAGCACGCCGCTGCCGAACATCACCGTCGCCGCGGTCAGCAGGATCGGGCGGGTGCGCTGGGCGCCCGCCTGCACCACGGCCTCTTTCAGCGCCATCCCCTCGTTAAGCCGCTGCTCAATAAAGTCCACCAGCAGGATGGCGTTGCGGGTCACGATGCCGCCAAGGGCAATCACCCCTAACACCCCTGTGCCGGCAATATTGATCCCCCATAGCCAATGGGCCGGTATCACCCCGATAAAGATCAGCGGAATGGGCAGCATGATCAACAGGGGTAGCGTGTAGGATCCAAACCAGCCGGCCAACAGGACATAGATCAGCACCATCACCACTAGCCCTGCGACGGCCAGATCCCTGTAGACGCCTCGGGTCATTTCCCATTCACCGGCCCAGTAGAGCAAAGGCGTCGCGGCTTCATCCGGCGGCTGGCGCCAGCGAATCTCCGTGCCCGGCCACTGTTGACTTACCAGCGCTTCCAGCTGCACGCTCAGCGGCTGCGCCACGGAACGATCCAGATCAGCAAAGACGGTGGTCACCGGCATCAGATTACGCCGATACCTGGCAGGTTCGCCGTCGTCATGGTTTAAATCCAGCAGCGATTCCAGCGGCACCGGCTGGCCGCTGGTACTCAGGGTATAAAGGCTACGGATGGCCTGTTCGGAACCCCGGTCCTGCTTGGCCAGGCGCAGAATGATCGGCACTGAATCCCAGGCATATTGACTGCCGGACCAGTCGCCGAGGGTTTTGCCCGCAATGGCAAGCGATAGGGTGCGCGTCACCTCAGCCGGGATGACCCCATAGGTTGCTGCCTGCTGCGGGTTAACGTTCAGGTTCAAAGACGGCAGGGCCGCCATGGGGCTCTGGCTGGTGGTAATCACTCCTTCTTGCTCGCCTAGCCATTGCTCAAGCTCATCGGCCACGGCCTGACGCGCCTGCGGGCTTGGCCCGTAGATCTCGGCGGTAATGGCCCGGTCGCTGGCGGGGCCGGAAGGAATCCGTGCTATATGGCCAGTGGCCTGGTGAGGCGCCAGCCAGCTGCCGAGCTGTTGAGCCACCTCTCGGCTGACCTGGTAACTCTGACGGTCACGCTGCTGTTCAGGCACCAGGCTTACATGCAGGGTCAGATCCCGAGGCGCTTTATCAGTGGGGGCCGTGAGCGTTTCTGGCGGATAGATCATCGGCGGGGTCAGGCCAGCATACACGGTGACCGCCCTGACTTCCGGCAATTGACGCAGCTGCCGGTTCAGATCAGAGGCCACGCCAAGCGACTCGGTCAGGGTGGCCGTGGCGGGCAGCTCCACATTGACCGCAAACAGATTCCGATCCAGCAAGGGCGTAAGGCCGATCTGCACGCTGCGTGTTGCTACCAATGCAAGACTTAACAGCAACAGGATCACCAGGCCCAGATAGAAAAGCCAGCGCAATATGGCAAAGCGGACAAAGGGCGCCAGCAGGCAGCGATAGCGCGCCACAAAGGGGCTGTCTTCTCTGCGCTCTTTGTGGCTTTGCTGCTCTTCTTTCTCATCGCTTTCAGATTGCTTCACTTTCAACAAGCGATAGCCGAAATAAGGCGTAATCGTCAGGGCGACCAAGAGGGAGAACAGCACGGCAGCCGAGGCGCCCAGCGGAATGGCGCGAATATACTGGCCCATTTCGCCGGTAATATAGGCGGTGGGTAACAGGGTCGCGACCACCAGCAGATCTGCCAGTATGGTCGGGTTACCCACCTCATTGACCGCCTTGACGGTAAGCTCACGACTTTTTTCGCCCGCGCGCTGAAAATGTCTCGCAACGTTTTCCAGTATGACCACGGCATCATCCGAGAGGATGCCGATGGCCAGAATCATGGCGGCAATCGATACCGGGTTCAGGGTGAACCCCAGGTGATGGTACAGGTAGGGCACAATCGCCAGCGAAGACGGCATCATGATGGCGATCACCACGGCGGCCCGCCAGCCGAGACCCAGCCAGATAATTCCTACGACGACCAGGGTGCCGGTTAATAACTGCGACAGCACGCTGTAGACCCTGGCCGTGGCATCCTCCCCCGCATCCAGGGTGATATCTAGGTGGACGTCCGACGGCAGGACCTCTTGTTGGAACTGCTCCAGCCGCGTGATGACTGCTTCCGTCACATTGCTAACGTTCCGGCCTTCCAGGGTGGTTAGTGCCAGCGTCACGGCCGGGAAAGGCGCTGAATGGCCTTCCTGCCAGTGCAGTACGGCCTGATTGTTTTCCACTCGGCCATGGCGAATATCCGCCACCTGCTCCAGATAAACCGGGCCTCCGCCATCGCTACCGACGGGGATGCGCCCCAGCTGCTCAAGCTGATCTAGCTTCATTCCTGCCTGAAGATTGGTGACCGGCGGGCTTTCCAGGCGGCCGGTGGGCACCTGCAGATTGGCACCCGCTACCGCCTCGGCCAACTGGTTCAGGGGGATCTTGCGGGCCGCCAGTTCGTTTGGGTCCGGCAGGATTTCAATCGCAGCGCGGTCGCCGCCGAAACGTTCCACGTCGCGCACGCCGGGAATACGCAAGACATCTGACGTCAGTTCAGCCGCCACCTCTTCCAGCCCGTCCGGGCCCAGGGTCTTGCTGCTGAGGGTGGCCGTCAGCACTGCCAGGCGCGAGGCCCCATAGGTCTCAATGGTGGCCGGGCCGGCGTTAGTGGGCAGAGCATCACGACGGGCGCCAAACAGTTCACTCAGCTGCGAAAAGGCCTTTTCCTTGGCCGTACCCGGAGTAAACTCTACTGATAGAAGCGCCGCATGGCTTGAGCTGCTATTGCGCACATCACTGACATTGGGAAGTTCCCGCACCCAGCTGGCCGCTTTACGCGCCAGCTGGTTATCAACGCGCTCAACGCCAGCCCCCGGCCAGGGGATGAGGATCGTGGCAGTGGGCACATCAATATCCGGCCGGTCTTCCCGGGGCGTTACCAAAAGTGCATAGCCGCCTAGCAGCAAGCAGGCCACCACAAAAAGCGGCACGATGGGCGAATCAAGCAGCCGATTGGCAATCCGCCCTGCCAGACCCAGCTTACTCTCCTGCATGTTGCGGCCCTGATGGCTTGACCGTGACCGTTTGCCCGTCCTCAAGTTTGGCAGAAGGGTTCAATACCACCTTGTCGCCCACCGTTAAGCCCTGGGTCACGGGAATCAGCTCACTGTCATTGGCTGGTGGGTTAGCCAGCTTTATCCACTCAAGACGCACGACAGAGCCACTGCTGGTCTGCTCGACCACCAGCGTTCCGGTCAGTTGGCCTCTGCGCAACAGTGCCGCCTGGGGCAGCCCCACCCACTCGCTGGCCTGCGTCTGCTGCGCCCTATTCGGCACCAGCACAGAGACAACCTGACCTGGCGCAAGCTGGTCATCGGTGGTTTCCAGGCTCAACCTCAGGCGCTGGCCGGTGGCCTCTTCCCCTAGCGCTGGCACCACGCTGATCAGAGAGGCCGGCAGGCTTTTACCCTGCGGCCCGATAATCACGGAAAGCTGCGCACCGGGCGCAAGGCGGGAAGCCACCTGGCTGGACACCGGAACATCCACGCGTAACTGACCCCGGGATTCCATGATCACCAATGGCTGGCCAGGCCCGACAAAACTGCCGGTATCCACCGGCGTTTCGGTCACCCTGCCGTTGAAAGGTGCGGTTAACCGGGTATAGCTCAGGTTTGCCTGCTGGGCCTCAAGTTCGGACTCGGCGGCCTGGAGCTGGGCTTGCAGTTCCTGATACTTGACCTGGGCCCTTTCCATTCGAACACGGGCTATCAGGTCTTCGGCGTAAAGCCGCTCCAACCGTTGGCTTTCCAGCCGGGCCTGTTCCACGCCAGCTTGAGTGGCGCTGATTTTGGTGCGTGTCGCCGCGATGGCGGCATTGACTTCCCTGGCATCCACCCTGGCCAGCAGGTCGCCGGTGGCCACCCTGTCACCGGGGTTAACCTCGACTGACAGCAGGGTGCCGGCAAAACGGGTGCTCAGGGCCGCACGCTTGCCGGGGCGCACCACGCCGGGCAGCTTCTGGCTGACCGCCCCCTGCCAGGCCTGAACCTCGGCAATCTGGACGCTGGGGATTTCGCTGGCTGTTTCCTTGGATGGCGGCGCATCGCTGAAACAGCCGGTAAGCAACAGCATCATTGCTAACAGAAATGTTGAGACAAGCATCTTCATGGGGACGGTTGACCAAGCGCGAGTAAGGGGTCACGGCCGTTCTGCAAATGGTAGTTCATACCGGCAAGCAGGGCCTGGTAGCGGGCATCAATCAGGGTGGCTTGCTGCTGATCCAGGCGCGCCTGGGCAGCAAGCAGCTCTGTCATTGACCCCAGGCCTTCTTCATAGCGTCGTATGGCCAGGCGTGCGGCACGTTCAGCGGCTTTTTCAGCGTTTTCAGCGGCCTGCCAGGCGGTGTATGCCGCCTGCCACTGGCGGGTGGCCACTGCCTGTTCCTGCTGAATCCGCCGTCGGGTATCCTCCATTTCAACCTTTGCCTTCCGGGCCTGGGCTCGGGATTCGGCCATTCGCCCTTCACGGCCAAATCCATCAAACAGCGTCCATTGCAGATTGACCGCCACTAGCCAGCCATCGGCATGATCTTCCAGCGGCTGATTGCCTTGCACCCACTGCTGCCTGGCCAGCAGGTTCACCCGGGGGAGCCACTCGGCTTGTGAGGCGCTGGCCTTGGCCTCTGCGGCATCAACGGCCAGTTTGCGGGCCTGCAGGTCTCTGCGCGGCGTGGTATCGTCCCTTGTGACTGGCGGATGGGGACGCGGCATGGAGTCTGTCACGTGCAGCGGCTCCTGTGGCGCCATACCCAGCAGATTCTTTAGCTGGTATTCCGCCTCCAATGCGTCGCTTTGCGCCTGGGCAACACGCGCTTCGGCGGCCGCCCGCTGGGCATTGGCCTGTTCCATGTCCAGGCGCGCCGCCATCCCCTGTTGATAGCTTGCCTCAGCCAGCCGGGCAGCCTTTTGAGCCGCCGTGTGAGACAGGCGGGCAGCGCTTTCATGCTGCTGTAATCGCAGGATATTGAAGTAGCGGCGAGCCACTTCCAGACGCAGGGCCTGCTGCCCCCATTGTTGCGCTTCTTGGCGGGCATCGACATTCAGACGGGCTGCCTCACGCTGTTGCAGGGCATCGGCGTTGTAGACAGGCTGGATGAGCTGAAGCCCCACCATCGAACCTTCTACCGGCCCGAAATCAGTGCTCTCGATACGCGGCGGTATCCCCAGCACCGGCACTGGCACACCGGTAATCAACGAGGAATCCGCCCGCAGCCACGCCGCATCCGTGGTAACAGTGGGCAGAAACGCCTGAGAGGACTGTTGATAGACGGCTTCCGCTTCCTGAACCTCCGCCTCCAGGGTTTGTAGTTGGGTCGCCTCACGCGTGGCGGTGGCCAGCGCCTCATCCAGCGAAAGTGCGCTGGCTACCCCAGGCAACAAAAAGACGACAGCAACAAATGCTCTTATATACAGCAAGCACACTCCTGATCTTGGAACGGGTAGCTGAATAGCTTACTCAACCAAGTTTAACACCTAGTGTCGTGTCTGGTTAGCTGCTCAAGTATGTAGATAAGAAGCTATTGAGGAGCTGCAGCGCAATCAAGCGGCAGTGGGCTGACGTATTGAAAGGAAAACCGAATGGGATATGTATCTGCGTATTACTGGCGATGACGCCATTTGGAGCAATATCGATAGGCGCAGCACGCAAGCATGCTCAGCCGCGCCTTGGTTACTAACGACTTTTATTTGCCGTTGACCATTTCTTCACATTCAGCGATCAACTCGTCCAGCACCTGGACTGACGTTTTCGCTTCAGCTTTGATTTCTTTCAGAAAATTCAGTTCGCTCTGGCTTACATGATCGTCCTTCAGAATCAGCTCGCGCAACAAGTCCACTTCTTTAGTGCTAACGTGCCCGTCACCCAAGGCAAAGCCTTTCGCTACTTTACGCCACTCAGCCATAAATCATCTCCTGTCGCTATCGTTGATATGAGTACGTGTAGACACTGTTTATCTACATGCACTAATTTAGCAGATAACCAGTTTTATGGGCACCTTTTTCCTCAACGCAAAAGCGTTTACCGAGGATTCGTCTGACACGGCTTATTGAATTCAGAGTTTTATCAATTCACTTCACTGACGAGATGCTGGCACTTGTCGGCTGGTAAAGCATCGCAGACAATATTAGCCTGCTAACTGGCAATATCTTTGTGGTTGCTGGTAGAGGTGAGCTTTCGCTGCCTGGTAAAGACAGTTCAGTCGCTTTGCGTGATCGCATTGATCGGCTATGAGGGGCTCAGATAGATAATAACGAACTTGGCCAACATGGCCATGACAAGTGACCATGTAAAATTGGCCAGAGTGCCGAGAATGTAATAGTTGATTGACTTTTCGTCATTTTTATCGATTCGTACAATGTTCTTGGCGGCAAAAATCAATGCAAGAGCGGTATAGGCTTCGACCATCACGATCGTGAGAACCAGTACGTTTTCAAGTTTGCCGATCACTCCACCAACACTCTCTCTTTCATCGTTGACATCGGGTACTTTAGCCATGCTAAAACATTTTCTTACGAACACCCCGCTTAATGAAGCAGTGAGTGTGTAGGCGATCAGCCAAACTAGAATTTCCATACTTGATCCAAGCTTTTATTGGTTGCTATTGAGTTGAGGAAAACGCAGCTATATTTCATCGAAACATGCCTGCCAAAGGCCAAGATTTCTTCTGAAGCGTGAGTAGTCCATGGCAGACAGGCTGTGACTGATGGCCGACTGATCGATGCCGAGATGCCTGGCCGTTGCAGATTGTGAGTCACGCTGCATATACTCGCGGACGATCTCGTGCTGGCGGTGTGTCCAGCCCAGCATCTGCGCATACAGCTGATCACCCAGTGCGCTTATCAGCTCGCTTTGCCAGGTCTCCAGATTAGCGTGGTGATAACGAAACAGTTGCTCCGACTGTTGCATTACGACCAGTTGATCTGCGGCCTGATGAAAAGCTGGACCATCAAAGTGATACACGGCAGGCGGCTGATCGGAATCATTGGCGATGGCCTGAACATCCAGATCGCCAACCACCACCGAGCATCTGACTGCTTGAGGATAAAGTCCAAACCAGAGTTTTTGCATGATTCGACCACTGGCTGGAGTGGTCACAATACCGGCAAATTCATCAATACCGGCCTGTACGGCAAATTTTGCAATCAGATCATCTGGCTGCTCATTAAGCGCGTCCAGACAGTGGGATACCTGAGCGGCAAACGCTTGTCGATCTGAGATCTTGCGAGAATCCCTGATATCGCACAGTACAACGGTAGCCAGCATTACTATGAACCTTAATATACATTAATCTCAACTATGAGTTATTTTGTTCATAATTACAATATATGAGTATATTCATGCATATTTCTGGCCATGACTTATCTCCATCAGCATGTTGCCTGGCAGGCCATGTCCGAATCGATGTAGTTGGCGATCCAGTCGTGCAGGGAATACAGGAAGCTTAAAGCACCTTTCCCCGTAAGAAAGGATAGACCTACTTGCAACTTTTGCTCATTTCCAACTTTTTCTAAGCGATTCAACGGCTTCCTTGCGGCACAAAACTAAGCAAGCGAGGAGTATCAGGGCAATCGTATGGAAAATTTCAACCTGCTAATATCGTCGCTAACTAGCTTTCTCAGCCACGCTACCGCCAAGACACACCAGCAGGAAATGAAAATCAGGCCATTTTCACCCATGCTGATTGAGCACTTACTTATCTATGTGTTTTTACTTTACCTACCTCACGTTAGCCTTGCAAAGCGCGCTGTTCTTTTATTGTGTCACGTAAATACCCAGTAGCTTGTACCAGGTGGCTGGTAAATCAGTACAATCCCGATTAGCCTGCCCTCCTCACTCCCCAAGGGAATAAGATGCAAGAGACAACCATCAGGCAGCGGTTAGCGGGGGTATTGATCGCTTTGGCACTGCTGTTACAGATAGTCGGCTTTACCGGCTGGGTTTCCACCGTGCTGGCAGTGAGTTATTTGCTATGGCTTGGGGTGGTGCTGCTGTGGCGGGACATTCCACGTCGTTCACGCCTACAGGCAGCGGCCTTGATAGCCGTTGGCCTGGGTATGCTGCTGATGGCGCGCTTTGTGTATGGTGCGGCCATTGATTGGCCTGGCATGCTAACCGGCAACACCTTTGTGGTCGCTATGCTGGTAGGGGTGAGCTTTATTTCACTGATTGGTAAACAGCAGGGCCGCAAGGGCGTGCCGGGGCAATCAGTGACGGGTGCAGGCGGGATTTTACGTACCTGGTTGGGGGTGCATTTTCTCGGCACGATTCTCAACCTTTCAACGGTCTTCATGGTCGGAGACCGCCTGGCCCGCCATAAGCCGCTGAGTACGCCACAGTTTCTGGCTCTGAACCGGGGGCTTTCCAGCGCGGCGCTGTGGTCACCGTTTTTTGCTTCCATGGGGGTGGTGATGGCCTTGGTGCCGGAAATGAACTACCTGACCGTGGCGGTGGTAGGCTTTCCACTGGCCATGCTGGCCGGGCTGTTCACGGCGCTGGAGCTGCGCCAGCGCTTTGACCTGAGCGATACCGACGGCTTTTCGCTTTCACCGCGCAGCCTGCTGATGCCGGTTGGCATGGCTGCCTTGGTGATGCTGTTTCATTTTGTGCTGACGCCAGCGCTTTCCATTGTCAGCATTATTACCTTTCTGCTGCCACTGGTGGCTATCGCCAGCAACCTGCCAGAAGGCCTGAAATGGACTCGTCGGCGGGCCACCCAGCATACCCTTAACCGCTTGCCAGCCATGCGCGGAGAGATTTCGCTATTTCTGGCCGCGGGTTTATTGACCCTGGGGCTGTCAACGCTGCTGGAGGCCGCCACCGGCGATAGCTGGTCGCTGTTTGCCGAGTTCGGCATCCCTCAGGCCTTGATCAGCTTTGCGACCATTTCCCTGAGCGCTCTGCTAGGTTTGCATCCGATTATCGGCGTCTCGGTGCTGGCCTCAATGCTGCCCCTTGAAGGCGCTGAGCAGACTCTTTTTGCCTTTGTGGCTCTGTCTGCCTGGGCGGTGGGCACCAGCGTTGGCCCGCTGTCAGGCATCAACCTGTCATTGCAGGGCCGCTATGGGGTGAGTGGCTACCATATGATGAAGAACAACCTGATCTATGCCGCTGCGCTGAGCAGCGGCGTGGTGGTCATGATTAGCCTGTTAGGCGCCTGGTTAAAGGTCTAGGACGCTTGCGACAGGCGATAGAAATAGCGGTGGCTGCTGATGCAAGGCGCCACCTCGCACATAATAGGAAAAGCATTTGTGGTGTAAACAGCCCATTGGCTGAAAAGCCAAGACCGATACCCCCTAGCTGATCACCCAGATAACCCAGGAGATAAGAAAGAGTGGGTGTGTCAGTAGCATGCAGATAAAAGTGCGGGAATAAAGTCACTTATGCATCGTTCGAAGAAGCCTGTTTAGCCGCTTTGATGGCTGCACGATTTTTACGATGAGCACGCAGCGTTTCAACACGTCGACTTAACCAGCGCTGCCACCTGGTAGCAGCGTCAGGAAGTTTATCGGGCCAGAAGGGAGAATCAGGAATGGTACCCATAAACGGCTCAATCAATTCAGGATGATTAGCCAATACAACCCTGGTTTCCCTCCTTTTCGCAATGTCCCGATATACGAAAGCCGCATGTTTCAGTGCCGGCCGTCGCAATGCCGGTTCCAGAAGAATATCTTGTGCAAAGTTATCAAGATGTTCCCTTACAATTTCACAAAGCACTTTAGTTCTCACGAGCTCACGTTGCGTGGCTGACTCGCTCATGTATCGATATTGCAAATTAGCGATGCGTGTCCATAGAAGCATTTGCGGAGACACCACACGAAACCGCACAACGCTATGTGCCTCTTCATCCAGCGTCCACTCTACCAATTCGGACCAAGCGGTTAGATCACTAGCGTCAACATTGCCATAAACACTGTTCATCACATCGACCGTGAAATGCCCTCCCCCTTCACGTAGCTCGGGGCGTTGCAATTCAATAACAGCCATATTGGGCGTTTGGTCATCAGGGCCAGGGAATGTAGCTGACGCTTCCCACGCCCTGGCCAACACCCGCACTCCCTCTTTACTGCCAGCAGCAATGTCTAAATCAGAGGAAGTCAGTGCTGCCGCTTCCGGCGTTTCCAAACGATCTTCAAAAAAATAGGCACCCCAAAACGCAATCGCCTGGCCTCCGAGGAGTACCAGGCGCTCTTGGTGTTCCAGAGGCAGCTCAGCGATAAGCCGCAGTATCGGCTTGATCGAAAGACTATCTGTCATTCATTCTCGCTTATAAAGGGGCAGGCACGGGGGCTCCGCGAATAATGCGGGCGCGTTCCCTTGCACCAGAAAACTGAGAGGCACGCTCCACTTCTTCAGCCGACACCTTCATCTCGGCATACTCTTTGAAACGGATGCGCTCTTTTTCTTGCAGGCGAAGCGCGAAACCATTTTTCTGGCTTACACTGATGTAAGAAACCATTTTTTTCACCAATTAAATCATTGATTTAATTTATTAATTCTTTTGGATAAGCCGTATCGATTTAGATTATATGATTCTATATTAAGTGACATTATCAAGCTGTGCAAAGCATTCTACCAACATGGACGAAACCTAAGCCTGCCCTTAGCCGGAGATGCTAATCGCTGTTAGACGACTTTGGCACCCCTCAGGCTTTGCTCAGCTTTTTGCCACTGGCCACCCTGCTCTGGGTGCACTCGATTTATGATGAAGAACAACCTGATCTATGCCGCTGCGCTGAGCAGCGGCGTGGTGGTCATGATTAGCCTGTTAGGCGCTTGGTTAAAGGTCTAGGACGCTTGAGACAGGCGGTAGAAGTAACGGTGGCCGCACTGGTGGCAAGGTTCAAGGCGGGCGACTTCCTCCAGAGTGACAACGGCGTCACAGTGTACGCAGGCCATCTTGCCAGGGGCGGCCATCTCGCCTGCGCAGTAGTCGGCACGGGCCGCTTCCAGATCATCTTCAAAGCGTTCGCGCTCGACCACACTGCGGTCAGCAATCGAGAGCAGCGATTCCGCCACCCGGCGCGATAGCGCATCGATATCAATATCCAGCCACTGGGCGACCTGCTTGCCGGTATCCGCCAGGAAGAAGCGCATGTCTTTCAGGTCGCGCTCTACCCAGGCGCGCAGCAGGGCCAGTTCATCCTTGGTGAACTCTTCCAGCTCACTTTCAAATTCAACCGCGTCATCAAGGTCCTTCTGCAGTGCATCCCAGGTCAGTTCATTGGCGCCTTCCTGCAGCCGCTCCAGCAGGCGTTCATAGCCTTCGCGCAGGCGTTTGTCTTGTTGCTGTTGCATAAACCTCTCCTTACTCACGTTGCGCGGATGTTGGGTTACCGTTCAAGGTTCCTCTCGCATAGGATACAATCAGATGCGACAACATACATTGGATTTTCATCATTCACCCTGCCCGATTTTTTTACGGGCGCCCACGCCAAGGCATTGAACAAACCGATGGACGCACATTACAGCCCACGTGAACTCGAACACCAGGTACAGCAGTATTGGGACAAGAACCAGTGCTTCAAAGCCGTAGAGGATGCTTCAAAAGAGAAGTTCTACTGCCTCTCGATGTTCCCCTACCCCAGCGGCAAACTGCATATGGGCCATGTGCGTAACTACACCATCGGCGATGTGGTTTCGCGCTTCCAGCGTATGCAGGGCAAGAACGTCATGCAGCCGATGGGGTGGGATGCATTTGGCATGCCCGCCGAAAATGCGGCGATCCAGAACCAGGTGCCGCCCGCCAAGTGGACCTACCAGAATATCGATTATATGCGCAACCAGCTGAAAGCGCTGGGGTTCGCCTATGACTGGGGTCGCGAATTTGCCACCTGTGATACCAGCTATTACCGCTGGGAACAGTGGTTCTTCACCAAGCTGGTGGATAAAGGGCTGGTATACAAGAAGATGTCGACGGTCAACTGGGACCCGGTCGACCAGACCGTACTGGCCAATGAACAGGTGATTGAAGGCCGTGGCTGGCGCTCCGGCGCTCTTGTCGAACGTAAGGAAATCCCCCTGTGGTTTTTGAAAATTACCGATTACGCTGATGAACTGCTGGCGGATCTGGATCATATCGACTGGCCGGAACAGGTCAAAACCATGCAGCGCAACTGGATTGGCAAATCCCGTGGCGTCGAACTGAGTTTTGATATTGAAACCGCAGAGGGTCAGCTCGCTGAGCCGCTGTCGGTCTACACCACCCGCCCGGATACTCTGATGGGGGTCAGCTACATGGCGGTAGCCGCCGACCACCCGCTGGCCAAGCAGGCGGCTGAAACCAGCGCTGAGATTGCCAACTTCCGTGAGGAGTGTGCCAAGGGCGGTACCTCTGAAGCCGAAATGGCCAAGCGTGAGAAAAAAGGCCTGCCCACCGGACATATCGCCATTCATCCGCTTAATGGCAAGCAAGTACCCATCTATGTGGCCAACTTCGTGCTGATGGAATTCGGCACTGGCGCCGTTATGGCCGTGCCAGCTCATGATCAGCGCGATTGGGAGTTTGCCACCAAGTACGGCATCGAGATTCTCCCGGTGATTGCCGCTGAAGATGGCAGCACCCCTGACCTTTCTGAAGGAGCCTACACCGACTACGGTACGCTGATTAACTCGGGCGAGCTTGATGGCCTGGCTTTCGCAGCCGCCTTTGAGGCCATTGCCACCAAACTGGCTGAAATGGGCCGTGGTGAAGTCAAGACCAACTATCGCCTGCGCGACTGGGGCGTTGCCCGCCAGCGCTACTGGGGTGCGCCGATTCCGGTGAAGTACGGCCCCGCCGGTGAAACCGTGCCGCTCACCGACGAGGAATTACCGGTCGAGCTGCCGATGGAAGTCACCGTCGATGCCTCCGGCTCGCCGTTGAAGAAAATGCCAGAGTTCTCCGAACTGGGCGATGGCTGGCTGCGCGAAACCGATACCTTTGACACCTTTATGGAATCTTCTTGGTATTTTGCGCGCTTCTGCTGTGCGGATAACCATGAAGCCATGCTCGACGACAGGGTCAACTACTGGTTGCCGGTCGACCTGTATGTGGGCGGCATCGAACACGCCATTCTCCACCTGCTGTATGCGCGCTTTTTCACCAAGCTGATGCGTGATTTCGGGCTGGTCGAGGCCAGCGAGCCCTTCCAGCGCCTGCTCACCCAGGGCATGGTGATTGCTGAAACCTACTACCGCACGACCTCCAACGGCGGTAAGCAATGGTTCAACCCGGCGGATGTCGAGGTCAAGCGCGATGACAAGGGCCGCCCGATCAGCGCCATACTGGTCAGCGATGGTCAGCCGGTCGAGATGGGTGGCATCGAGAAGATGTCCAAGTCCAAGAACAACGGCGTTGACCCGCAATCGATGATAGACAAGTTTGGCGCTGACACCGTGCGCCTGTTCATGATGTTTGCTGCTCCGCCGGAGCAGTCGCTGGAATGGTCGGAATCTGGCGTAGAAGGCGCGCACCGCTTTATCAAGCGCCTGTGGCGTCAGGTGCAGGAACATCTGGGGGCTGGCCAGCCGCCTGCCCTGGAGACTGCCAGCCTGAACGATGATCAGAAGGCCATGCGGCGCAAGACCCATGAAACCATCAAGAAAGCCAGCGATGACATCGGCCGCCGTATCACCTTCAATACGGCCATTGCCGCTGTGATGGAGCTTTCCAACACCCTAGCCAAGTTCGAAGATACTAGCCCACAAGGCTTGGCCGTGGCCCGGGAGGCTGTGGAAGCCAGCGTTCTGCTGCTAGCACCTATTGTTCCCCACGTCAGCCATATCCTCTGGGAGCAACTGGGTCACGCCGAGCCTGTGATTGACGCTCGCTGGCCGCAGGTGGACGAACAGGCCCTGACCCGTGACACCATTGAGCTGGTGGTACAGGTCAACGGCAAGCTGCGCGCCCGGCTTGAAGCCGATGCTGATGCTGACAAGGCCACAGTGGAAGCGCTGGCCATGGCCGATGACAATGTCCAGCGGCATATCGACGGCAAGACGGTGCGTAAAGTCATCGTTGTGCCCGGCAAACTGGTCAATATTGTGGTGAGTGGATGAAGCGCCGTCATTTTCTGCGCCTTACCCTGATGACAGGCATGGCAGCTTCGGCTGCCGTGTTGGGCGGCTGTGGCTTTCAGCTGCGAGGCACTCAGCGACAGCGCCATATTCCACCGATGGCATTGGAAGGCGATACGCGTAGCCTGGTGGCGCGCAACCTGACCGTGGAGCTCAACAACCTTGGCAATGGTATTGACGAAGAGGCGCCCTGGCGGCTGACCCTCTCATCGCCGACGCTTGAACAGCGGCGCCTGGGCGGGGAAGATTCCGGCAGCCAAGAGCATGAATTTAGCCTGGAAATCCAGGTATCCGTGCAGGAGCGATCAAGCGGTGGCTTTGCACTGAACAACCAGACCCTCAGCGTTATCAGCCGCCAGCGCCTTAATGATGATGATCTGTTAAACCGTGAAAGCCTGATCGAGGAAACGCGTTTAACGCTATCCAAGCGCCTGGCACAGCGTGTCGTGGAACGCATCAGTGCTTTGGAGACGTTCGAGTGAAGGTATTTGCTGACAAGTTACCAGCCGCCCTTGAAAAGCGCCTTCCCAAGGTCGTGATTGTTGCCGGGGATGAGCCTCTTCAGCACCGTGATGCCTGCGATGCGGTACGCGCCGCTGCCCGGCAAGCCGGCGTTGAAGAGAGGGAAGTGATTGACGTTGAACCCAACTTTGCCTGGGGCCGTTTGCTGGATATTGCTGGCAACCTATCCCTGTTTGCCTCGCGCAAGCTGATTGATGTGCGCCTGGGCAACCAGAAGCTGGGGCAGGAAGGTAGCAAGATGCTGGTTCACTATGCTGAACAGATGGACGGCAGCGACGATATCCTGCTACTCAGCATGGGCAAACTGGATGCCAAACAACAAAAAAGCGCCTGGTTCAAGGCGCTGGATAAACACGGTCTGTTTGTGCCCGTCTGGCCGGTCGATGCCTCGCGCCTGGGCTATTGGCTGCGCGACCGCGCTGGTTTGCACGGTTTACAGCTGGATATGGACGCAGCCCGACTGTTGGGCGAACGTACCGAAGGCAACCTGCTGGCGGCTGACCAGGAACTGCAAAAGCTGGCTCTGATGCTCCCCGCTAACGCGCGTATCAGTGCCGACACTATTGCCCAGGGCGTGGAAGACAATTCACGTTTTGATGTCTTTAATCTAGCTGATGCCTGCCTGAAAGGTGAACCGTCCAGAGTTTCACGCATCGTCCACGGCTTGCGAAGCGAGGGGATTGAGGCGCCAATTGTGCTTTGGGCACTGAGCCGCGAACTACGCACCCTGCTATCCATTCATCAACACATTGATCAAGGGCAGAGCTTTGAACATGCTTGCAAGGCACAGAAGCCGATGATTTTTGATAAACGTCGCCCTGCCTACCAACAGGCCATTCAACGCTTACCCATGAAGCGCCTGCACAAACTGCTGCTGATGGCCCAGCGCCTGGATCTGGCTGTTAAAGGCGCATCACCTGTGCCGCTTTGGCCAGGATTGCATGATCTTGCCTTCACCCTGGCCGGTGGCCGCGGCCTGCTGGCAGAATCTGCCTGGACCTATCGGCTGCATTAGTTCTCTACCAATCAACGGCGCGTTGCATCGTAGCCAAGGTCAGCACCGCGGCTTTCATCGCTGGTGCGACGTACAGAAACGCCACGGCGTTTGCGATTTTCCTCTTCGCACACTTCATCCTTGCCGCCGCAGATATCACAGCCGTTTTTCATCCCGATCTGGTTCAGTCCACCACATGAGCCTGCGATAGGCTTGCGGCCCAGAATGACACCGACTGCCATAGCGCCCATTACCAGCAGCATGAAACCAAATACCAGTAACCAGATTGCCATTATTGAACACCTCGTTTAACAGTGAGTATGCGTGGGGCCAATACAACAACAAACAGTGGCTCCACGTTTCTCCTATCCTAATTGACAGTATTATACGCTGATAGTGCCCTTTTCGACCAATCATGGCCCCATACAAAAACGGGGCCAGCCGATTGGCTAGCCCCGCTGTACCGGTAAGAGTAGAAATTATCCGCCAAAGTCATCCAGCAGAATATTTTCAGGCTCCACGCCCAGATCAAGCAGAAGCTTGATGCAGGAGGCGTTCATCATCGGCGGCCCACACATGTAGTATTCACAGTCTTCAGGCGCCGGGTGATCCTTCAGATAGTTTTCGTACAGAACGTTGTGGATGAAGCCGGTCGGCCCTTCCCAGTTATCTTCCGGCTGGGGGTCGGACAGCGCCAGATGCCACTCAAAGTTAGGGAACTCTTCGGCCAGCTTGTCATACTCTTCATTATAGAAGGTCTCACGCCAGGAGCGCGCACCGTACCAGAACGAAATCTTGCGGCTTGATTTCAGACGCTTGAGCTGGTCAAAGATATGGCTACGCATCGGTGCCATACCCGCACCACCACCGATAAACACCATTTCGGCATCAGTGTCTCTGGCGAAGAACTCACCAAAGGGCCCCATGACAGTTACCTTGTCGCCCGGCTTCAGGCTGAACACATAGGTAGACATCAGGCCAGGCGGATGATTAGTGCCAGGAGGCGGCGTCGCGATCCGGATATTGAACTTGAGCAGCCCTTTCTCATCCGGATAGTTGGCCATCGAGTAGGCACGAATGATTTCTTCGTCATTCTTGTGGGAAATGTCGAACAGACCAAACTTTTCCCAGTCGCCACGATATTCTTCTTCGATGTCGAAATCGGAGAATTTAATATCATAAGGCGGCGCGACCAGCTGAACATAACCACCGGCACGGAAGGCAACTTCCTCGCCTTCCGGCAGCTTCAGGTTCAGTTCCTTGATAAAGGTCGCCACGTTGGGATTGGCGGTGACTTCGGTTTCCCACTTCTTGACGCCAAAGACTTCTTCCGGCACTTCGACTTTCATGTCCTGCTTGACAGGCACCTGACAGGAAAGGCGCCAGCCCTCCTTTTTCTCACGCATGGTGAAGTGAGATTCCTCGGTCGGTAAAATAGAGCCGCCGCCTTCTTCTACACGACACTTACACTGCGCACAGGAGCCGCCGCCGCCACAGGCGGAAGAAAGGAAGATGCCGTTGGCTGCCAGCGTGTTCAGAAGCTTGCCACCGGCCTGGGTAGACAGGGTATGTTCAGGATCACCATTCACTTCAATGGTTACATCCCCGCTACTTACTAGTTTACTGCGGGCCGCCAGAATAATCGCCGTCAAACTGATGACGATGATGGTAAACATGACGACACCGAGCAAGATGACAGTTGTATCAACCATGTCGGTTTCCTATTGCTGAGGGTTTTCAGTGAACCGGCAGCGCCTTGAGGCGCCGCCGGAAAAACCATCTCTCATCAAAGCTGAATGCCGGAGAAAGACATAAAGCCCAGTGACATCAGGCCCACAGTGATAAAGGTGATACCCAGGCCCTGCAAGCCTGCAGGCACATCGCTGTACTTCAGCTTTTCACGAATACCTGCCAGTGCGGTAATCGCCAGCGCCCAGCCAACACCAGAACCAAAACCATAAATGACGGATTCACCGAAATTATAGTTACGTTCCACCATGAACAGAACGCCGCCGAGAATCGCACAGTTAACCGTAATCAACGGCAGGAAGACGCCGAGAGCGTTATAGAGCGCCGGTACGTATTTATCCAGAAACATTTCCAGGATCTGAACCAGAGCGGCAATAACACCGATATAGCTCAACAGACCCAGGAAGGACAGATCAATGTTTTCAGCACCGCTGATTCCCGTCCAGGATAGCGCACCTTCTGCCAGCAAAAAGCCGAAGACAAGGTTATTAACCGGAACAGAAATCGTCAGTACTACGATGACCGCAATGCCCAGACCAAAGGCTGATGACACCTTTTTGGAAACGGCCAGGAAAGTACACATGCCGAGGAAGAATGCCAGCGCAAGGTTCTCAACGAATACCGAGGCAACAAAAAGGCTCAGATAATGTTCCATGTTACACGGCCTCCTTCGGCTGGGTATTTTCTTTCATCTTGAACTCATTGGATTCCACCTGTTCCGGGTTGACTGCGCGCAGCACCCAGATCAACAGCCCGATAATAAAGAAGGCTGATGGCGGCAACAGCATCATGCCGTTAGGCACGTACCAGCCACCGTTCTGGACAGTCTCCAGAATGGTGACGCCAAATACGCTGCCCGACCCCAGGAGTTCACGGAAGAAACCAACGACCATAAGAACAAAGCCGTAGCCAATACCGTTACCGATACCATCGAGGAAGGACATGCCAGGCGTATTGGACATGGCAAAACCTTCTGCACGACCCATGACGATACAGTTAGTGATGATCAGGCCAACAAATACCGACAGCTGCTTGGACATCTCGTAGGCGTACGCTTTGAGGATCTGATCGACCACGATAACCAGCGAAGCGATAATCGTCATCTGAACGATAATACGGATCGAGGAAGGAATGTGGTTACGGATCAGTGAAACAAAAAGGCTAGAAAAAGCAGTAACGAAGATAACGGCCAGTGCCATTACCAACGAAACGCTCATGCTTGTGGTGACGGCCAGCGCAGAACAGATCCCCAGTATTTGCAACGCAATGGGGTTGTTCTTGAAGATAGGTGCCGTCAGGACACTTTTAGGCGTAACGTCTGCCATGTTTTAGGCTCCTTCCGATTCGAGGTCGACATCGGCTTGTTGAGCTTCTTCCTGGGTGATTCCACTACGGAATTTCGCCAGATATTCACCAAAACCTTCAGGGCTCATCCAGAACTGCAACATGTTGGTGACACCATTACTGGTCAGGGTTGCACCCGACAGAGCGTCAACTTCGTACTCGGAGCTCGCACCGCCCTTGGTCAGATGAATTTCCGGCGAAAGGTCACCCTCGTCATCGTAGATTTTTTTACCTTCCCATTGCGCTTGCCAGCGAGGGTTGTTCACTTCAGCCCCCAGGCCTGGTGTTTCACTATGATCATAGTAAGTGATACTGACAATGGTATTGCCATCACCTTCCACGGAAAGGAAGCCATACATGCTGCCCCACAGGCCCTGCCCGCGAATAGGCAGAACAATCTGGTCGGGATCATCGACATTACCAACAAGGTAGATGGTGGCAAAGTTTTCAACCCGCGAAAGACCCGCGATGTCCTGATCACCCGAAAGTGTACGACCCGTTGCCGGATCACGCGCTGCTTCAAACTGGTTGAAGGTATCCGGATCAAACTGATCCGTGTACTCACCGGTGCGCAGATCCACCACGCGCGCAGTGATCTTGTCGCGGAAGGTTTCCTCAACGCTCGTATCTGAGTTAGAAAGCTTGGCCACGTTGAGAATGTTGGATTTACGATCAAGTTCCTGATTTGTCTGCTGCAGCGGACGCAATGCGACGGCTGCTGTCGATACAATGATCGAACAGACGACGCAAAGGGCAAATGCAACAGTCAGAATCTTTTTGATCGAATTATTACCTTGAGCCATCAGGCAATCTCCTCGGCCGGTGCACCAACACGCTTCTGACGACGCTTGATGTTAGCCTGGACAAAGAAGTGATCGATCAGCGGTGCAAACAGGTTAGCAAACAGAATGGCCAACATGATGCCTTCCGGGAAGGCCGGGTTAACAACGCGGATCAGGACGGTCATCACACCAATCAGCGCACCAAACACCAGACGCCCCTGATTGGTCATGGAAGCGGATACCGGATCCGTGGCCATGAACACCATACCGAAGGCAAAGCCACCAATCACCAGATGCCAATACCAGGGCATGGCAAACATCGGGTTGGTTTCTGAGCCGACCAGGTTAAACAGGGTGCTGGTGATCACCATGCCCAGGAAGACACCCAGCATGATTCGCCAGGAGGCGATGCGCGTCCAGAGCAGAACCGCTGCACCAATAAAGATGGCCAGCGTTGACACTTCACCCACTGAGCCGGGAACGAAGCCCAGGAAGGCATCCCACCAGCTGAAGGTAGAAGACAGCGCAGACATGCCTTCCTGGAAAGCCATCGACAGTGCCGTGGCACCGGTATAACCATCTGCCGCGACCCAGACAGCGTCGCCTGAAATCTGTGCAGGATAGGCAAAATACAAGAAAGCACGGCCGGTCAAAGCGGGGTTGAGGAAGTTCTTCCCTGTACCGCCGAAGATTTCCTTACCGATGACAATACCAAAGGTGATACCCAGCGCCACCTGCCAAAGCGGGATAGTAGCAGGCAGAATCAGCGCAAACAGTACAGAAGTTACGAAGAAGCCTTCGTTGACTTCATGGCCACGCTTGATGGCAAACAGTACTTCCCAGAAACCACCCACCACGAAGGTGACCAGGTAGATCGGCAGGAAGTAAGTAGCACCCAGCACAAAGTTGGCCCACAGGCTGCTCGGGTCATGCCCGCCTGCCAGGGTCATCATGATAGCTTCGCGCCAGCCCGCCATGGAGGCATAGCCCGCATCAATCGCGGTATTGGCCTGCCAGCCAGCGTTCCACATGCCAAAGAACATGGCTGGGAAGGTACACATCCATACCGTGATCATGATGCGCTTGAGGTCTATACCGTCACGCACGTGAGCGGTGGTCTTTGCCACGCTGGGTGGCGAATAGAAAATTGTATCGACCGCTTCGTAAAGGGGGTAGAACTTTTCGAACTTGCCGCCTTTGTGGAAGTTGGGTTCGAGATTGTCGAGTGTTTGTCTAATACCCATCATCAGGCCTCTTTCTCGATCATGGTGAGATTGTCACGCAGGATGGGGCCATACTCATATTTGCCGGGGCAAACATAGGTACATAGCGCCAAATCCTCTTCATCCAGCTCCAGACACCCCAGTTGCATGGCAACTTCAATGTCACCTACGATCAGTGAACGCAACAGCTGAGTTGGCATGACGTCTAGCGGCATGATTGTCTCATAGGCTCCGACTGGCACCATGGCCCTTTCCGAACCATTGGTGGATGTCGTCGGCGCATAGTTGCTGAGCCCCTTGATTTTAGAAATATAAATTCCTAATACCGAGTGCTTGTTAGCACCTGGTGATAACCAGCCCATGAAAGCACGCTTGTTTCCTTCTTCCAACAGACTAATCTGCTGATGGAAGCGCCCCAGAAAATTCACGTTGCCCTCTGCCGTCGCACCAGAGAAAACAGAACCAGAAATCACACGGGTATCATCTGGTTGGATCACTTCGCCCTGCAAGAGTTCATCAGTACTGGCGCCAATACGGGTACGCACAAGACGCGGCTTCTCGGCGCGTGGCCCACCAATGGCGATAATACGCTGTGTATCAATCTTGCCTTCAGTGAACAGCTTGCCAAACGCAATCACATCCTGATATCCGATGTGCCATACTTTTTTGTGCAGTGCAACTGGTGACAGATGGTGGATGTGTGTTCCCACCAAGCCAGCAGGATGCGGGCCCGAGAAAGTCTGCGCCTGAACACCGTTGATGTTGCCGCCAGGAATACTGCTGTCCGGACCGCTGCACAGGTAAACCTTACCTTCGGTCAGCCGTGCCAACACTTTCAGACCATCCTCAAACGCCTGGGGCTGCTCATTGATGATCAAAGCAGGCTCAGGGCTCAAAGGATGGGTGTCGATGGCAGTGACAAAAATGTCAGCAGGAGCACTATCGACTTCCGGCGTACGGGAAAACGGGCGCGTGCGTAACGCCGTCCACATCCCCGATTCAACCAGTTGGTCAACAACGCTCTGTCGTTCAAGGCTTTCAAGGTTTGCGCGATCATGAGAAGCAAATGACACCGCCTCTTCAGCCTCATCGGCCTTGATCACTACAGACAGTAAACGACGCTTTTCGCCACGGTTAATGGCAACGACTTCACCTGCTGCAGGCGCTGTAAAGCGCACGCCCGCAATTTTCTTATCGGTGAAGAGCAATTGGCCCAGTTTGACCTTATCCCCTTCCTTGACTTCCATAGTCGGCTTCATACCGACATAGTCAGTGCCCAGGATTGCCACGTGACGCACGGGCTTGGCATCTTCAATGCGTTGCTCGGGCGCTCCCGTGATGGGGAGATCCAGGCCTTTCTTGACTTCGATCATAGTCTCGCCCAGTTGATGGATCGGATAAACGAAGATAAGGGGTTCGAATGGATTCGAATTCTTATTAGTTTCTCAGATTGTTACCAGTCCGGCTTGAAGCTTGAAACAAGCTCAAACCACCCCAAAAATCTACCTCATTATAAAGATAACCGCGTCCAATGACCACATCCCTGACGCTCGCCAAAAGTGCTATATACTAAAAGTGTCATAGACGAAACGGGCATAGCTTTTGCTGGATTAACCCCCAGAAACAGCAACGCCACCCGTAGGTGGCGTTGTAATGACCTCATCATGGCGTGAAATCACGCATGTGGCAGCTTCAGGAAGGTGACGTTGGACATTTGCTGCAGGATACGCACGACCTGACAGCTGTAGCCAAACTCATTGTCATACCAGACGTAGACGACAGCATGATTATCGCTGGCAATGGTCGCCTTGGCATCAACAATACCGGCATGACGATTGCCGACGAAATCAGATGACACCACCTCGGGCGAATCTACAAAATCAATCTGCTTCTGGTAGGAAGAATTGATGGAAACATCGCGTAGGTAGTCATTCAGTGCTTCTGCGTCGGTGTCTTTCTCCAGAGTCAGGTTGAGAATCGCCATGGAAACGTTAGGCGTCGGCACGCGAATGGCGTTACCCGTCAGCTTGCCTTCAAGCTCAGGCAGCGCCTTGGCCACGGCTTTGGCCGCACCGGTTTCGGTCAATACCATGTTCAGCGCTGCGCTGCGGCCACGACGATCACCTTTATGGTAGTTATCGATAAGGTTCTGGTCGTTGGTATAGGCATGCACGGTTTCCACATGGCCGGTGACCACGCCGTACTGGTCGTTCAATGCTTTGAGAACGGGCACGATAGCATTGGTGGTGCAGGACGCTGCAGAGATGATCTTGTCGTCTTCCGTAACAGCATCATGATTGATGCCATAAACAATGTTCTTGATTGAGCCTTTGCCGGGCGCCGTCAACAATGCCTTTGAAACGCCTTTGCATGCCAAGTGCTGGCCAAGGCCGGCTTCATCACGCCAGATACCGGTATTATCGACAACCACGGCATTGTCGATAGCGTAATGGGTGTAATCAATCTCGTCTGGCGAGTCGGCGTAGATAACCTGGACGACATTCCCGTTCACTGTCAGCGTACGCGCTTCCACGTCTATGCTGATCGTACCCTCAAACGGGCCATGGACGGAATCACGACGCAGCAGGCTGGCGCGCTTTTCCAGATCCTTGGCGACGTCACCGCGACCGCGTACGACGATAGCACGCAGGCGCAACAGGTTACCGCCACCGGCTTTCTCGACCAGGATGCGCGCCAGTAGGCGGCCAATCCGGCCAAAGCCATACAGAACAACATCTTTAGGTTCGCCAATGCTGGCACCAGGCTGATAGCCATCGACAATTTCATGCAGCTCTTTGCGCAGGAAGGCCTCAACGTCGCCACCGCCCTGCTTTTTAAGCATCACGCCAAGCTTGCCAATATCGACATGAGCAGGCCCAAGATTAAGGTCGCACATGGCTTTGACAATCGGAAAGGTATCCTGAACGGACAGCTCAGTGCCTTCAATCTTGCGCACAAAGCGATGGTCTTTCAGGATGCGAATGACAGAGCGCTTGATCAGCGAACGCCCGAACATGGTAGCGACAACGTTATTCTGGCGATAGAGACGGCCGACGAGGGGGATCATCTGCTCGGCGAGCGCTTCATTGCTTTGCCATTCCTGGAATATGTTATCGAGCGTTTGCTGACTCACGGGCAACCTCTTCATAGTGAAATAGTAGGGTACGGACGTGGCTATTATCCCGACCTGGAATAAGGGCTGCAATCACTGGATAGTCGCACTACGTGTAAGGAGATTACACAAACGCGTTTTTGACTACAAAAACGCGTCAGCTCAAGCCGCCAGTCGCCATGGTCGTGTATCATCGGGGTTTTCATTTTTTGTGCAGCCGATATTTCTATTATGCCGACTTTCTCTTTGCTGGAACCGCCTGCGCCTAAAGGGGCGCGTGAAACGCTTTACTGGGAAAACCCACCAGGCAGCGCGGTCGCACTGGGGCTGGCCCGCCTAGCGCGCAAGGCGCCCTTGCTGGTGATTACCCCCAGCACGGCGGATGCGCAAACCCTGGAACAGGCGCTGAGTTTTTACACCGAAACACCGGTGCTGCCCTTTCCTGATTGGGAAACGCTGCCTTATGACAGTTTTTCTCCCCACCAAGATATTGTCTCCGCACGCCTGCGCACCTTGCGCCAGCTGCAGGACGGCCTTCACGGCATCGTGCTGGTACCCATCAACACCTTGATGCAGCGCCTGCCACCGGTGGAATATATCGCCGGGCGTGTGATGTCGCTCAAGGCAGGTGATAGACTGGATCGCGAAGCTTTCCGTGAAGCGCTTTCCCGAGCAGGTTACCGCGCCGTGGAAACCGTCTATGAGCCAGGCGAGTACGCCCTGCGTGGCGCCTTGATTGACCTCTACCCCATGGGCGTCGATGCGCCCATCCGTATTGACCTGTTTGACGACGAGATCGAAACCCTGCGTCTGTTTGATCCGGGCTCCCAGCGCACGACTGAAAAGATCAACGATATTGAGCTTCTGCCTGCCCACGAGTATTCGCTCAGCCGTAGTGCCATTGCCTGCTTTCGTGAAAACTTTGAAACGCTTTTCGACGTTGATCCGCGTCAATGCCCTTTGTATAACGACGCTCTAAAAGCCATTCCCTCACCAGGGCTTGAACAATACCTGCCGCTATTTTTTGAACAGACGGCGTCCCTGTTTGAACACCTGAGCGACGCCACTCAGGTTGCCCTGCTGCCAGGTATTCGCGAAGCTGCTGAGCAGCACTGGGCGTCTATCGAAGCGCGTTACGCTAATCTCGGCGTCGACCCGACACGCCCCTTGCTGCCGCCCCATCGCGCCTTTATTGCCAGTAACGATATTTTTAGCGCTATCAACCAGCGCCCACGGGTTGAGTTAACCAGGGATCAAGACAATCGGCATGCTCAGGTACCGCAAGCCCGTACCCTGCCGGAGGTCACCATCAATGCCCGCAGCAAGACGCCGCTGGCAGCGCTTGAGCACTTCCTGACCACGCATACTCACACACGCGTCCTCTTTGTTGTTGAATCCCGTGGCCGCCGGGAAGCGCTTGAAGACCTTCTCGCCCCGCTGGCACTCAAGCTGCCTTATGTCAGCCGCTTTGCTGACTTTCTTGACAGCCAGTTGCCTTATGCGATTAGCGAGGGCCTGGTGGCGCAGGGTTTGTGGCTTGAAAGCCCTGACCTGGCCGTCATCACCGAATCAGAGCTGTTTGGTGAGGTGGTACGCCAGAGCCGCCGACGTGAAAAAGTAACCGACGACAATGAGTTTGCTGTCCGCCATCTTTCCGAACTGAAAGAAGGCGCGCCAGTCGTCCATCAGGCCCATGGGGTTGGGCGCTACCTGGGGCTTGAAACCCTTGAAGCAGGCGGCCAGGCCAGTGAATTTCTTGCCCTGGAGTATGCCAATGGCGCCAAGCTTTATGTACCAGTAGACAGCCTGCACCTGATTTCACGCTACAGCGGCAGCGCGGATGAATTGGCGCCGCTGCATAAGCTCGGCTCCGATCAGTGGGAAAAAGCGCGCAAGAAAGCCGCTGAAAAAATCCGCGACACCGCCGCCGAGCTGCTGGATATCTACGCGCGCCGTGAAGCTCAGGAAGGCGTGGTTTATGCCGCGCCGGACGATGAATATCAACGTTTTGCGGCCAGTTTCCCCTTTGAGGAAACGCCGGACCAGCAGGCCGCCATTGAAGCAGTGACCAACGACATGACCTCCCCCCAGCCCATGGATAGAGTCGTCTGCGGGGACGTAGGGTTTGGCAAGACAGAAGTCGCCATGCGCGCCGCCTTCCTGGCGGCCCAGTCCAATCGCCAGGTAGTGGTGCTGGTGCCCACTACTCTGCTGGCTCGCCAGCACTACGAAAACTTTCGCGACCGTTTTGCCGATACGGCGGTGAACATCAGCCTGGTATCCCGCTTCACCCAGGGCAAGACCATGAACGACACCCTGGAGCGTATCCGCAACGGGCAGACCGATATCGTGATTGGTACCCACAAACTGCTCTCCAAGAGCGTGGAGTTGCCCAGGATGGGCTTGCTGATTATCGATGAAGAGCACCGTTTTGGCGTAGCCCAGAAAGAAAAGCTCAAAACCCTGCGCGCCGAGGTCGATATTCTGACTCTGACCGCCACACCTATTCCACGCACCCTGAATATGGCCATGAGCGGCATTCGTGACCTCTCGATCATTGCCACTCCTCCCGCCCGGCGCTTATCCGTCAAGACCTTCGTTCAGCGCCATGAAGATGGCACGATAAAAGAAGCTCTGCTTCGCGAAATCCTCCGCGGGGGACAAGTCTACTTTCTGCATAACGAAGTCAAGACGATTGAAAACGCCGCAGAAAAGATTCGCGAGCTGGTGCCTGACGCCCGGGTTGCTGTGGCTCACGGTCAGCTTCCCGAACGCAGCCTTGAACGCGTCATGTCGGACTTTTACCACCGCCGCTTCAATGTACTGGTCTGCTCGACCATTATTGAAACCGGCATTGATGTGCCTAATGCCAACACCATTATCATTGAGCGCGCGGACAAGTTCGGGCTTGCCCAGCTGCACCAGCTGCGAGGCCGGGTAGGCCGCAGCCACCACCAGGCTTACGCCTACCTGATGACACCACCTCCCAAGGCCATGACCCGGGACGCTATAAAACGCCTGGAAGCGATCAGCGCTTCCGATGACCTCGGCGCAGGCTTTACTCTCGCCAGCCACGATATGGAAATTCGCGGCGCTGGCGAGCTGCTGGGTGACGAGCAGAGCGGGCAGATGGAAACGATTGGCTACACGCTGTATATGGAAATGCTCGACCGCGCTGTCAAGGCCATCCGTTCAGGCAAGACACCCAACATTAACGCCCCGTTCAATACCGGCGTGGAAATCAGCCTGAACCTTCCGGCTCTGATACCCGCCGACTATATCCACGATGTCCAGCAGCGGCTGGTGATGTATAAACGCATCGCCAATACCCAGAACCGCGAACAGCTCAAGGAATTGCAGGTCGAATTGATAGACCGTTTCGGGTTACTCCCTGCCCCCTTGAAAAACCTGATCCGCCAGACCCAATTGCGCCAGCGGGCGGATCAACTGGGTATCAAGCGGCTGGAAGCCGGCGAAACACGCGGCAAAATCACCTTCGAAAGCGAGACACCGGTTGACCCCATGACGCTGGTCAACCTGATCCAGCGCTCACCCCAGCAGTTTCGTCTTGAAGGCTCAGACACCTTGCGCTTTGAACTGCCGATGGAATCCGTCGACGCCCGCTTTAAACAGCTGGAGGCACTGCTTGATCAACTGAATCAAAAAGTAGCCGCCGCTTGACGTCTGGGGCAAACTGTCCTGAAACACAACGTCGATTGGCCTGCAATGTATTGGCCATTCACCCCTGAACGCATCAGTACCGATCGCACAGACGCAATCTAAAACATAGAGGGAAAATGCATGACCACTCACCCGCTCCTTAGGTTGGCCAGGCTGTTTCACGATAGCCTGCCTGCAGTGATGCTGGTGGCCACTGCACTGGCCGCCGCTCCAAGTCTTGCTCAAACGGCCAAGGAGGCAACGTCATCGCCCGCCATCTCAAACCAGGCCGCAACGCCGGATAGCGCTCGCCCCAATGAGCTGCCTCGCGGCCAGTTCGTCATGCCTGAAGAAGGCGACCTCATTGGCCAGCACTACACCATCACGGTCGATGATCACGCCGAGACGCTGATCGATATCGCACGTCGCCATAATATCGGTTATGAAGAGATTCGCATGGCGAACCCGGATGTCAGCCTCTGGGTTCCTGGAGAAGGCACCGAAGTGGTCATCCCCGCCCGATACATTCTTCCGCCTGTACCTCGCGAAGGCGTTGTGATCAACCTGTCGGAGCTGCGCCTCTATTATTACCCGGCCGATAACCCGGAGATTGTCGAAACCTACCCTGTCAGTGTAGGCCGTGATGAGTTTGCAACCCCGGTGGGCGTCACTCGGACCACCATCAAGGTCGAAAATCCTGCCTGGGCACCGCCTGCTTCCATGCGCCGGGAAGCCGCTGAACGCGGCGACCCACCGCCCAAAATCGTCCCACCGGGGCCACAGAACCCGCTGGGAGAACATGCCATTCTATTGGACATGCCCAGCTACCTGATACATGGCACCAACCGTCCTGACGGTGTGGGCATGCGGGTCAGCCGCGGCTGCATTCGCATGTATCCGGAAGATATCAAGTCGCTATATGAGCGCTTGCCAAGCGGCACCAAGGTAAACCTGGTCGATATCCCGTTCAAAGCTGGCTGGGCTAAGGGTGGCACCCTCTTCGTGCAATCCTTCCCACAGCTTGAAGAAAACATGGGTAACTTCGAGCCCTTGCTGAATGCGCTTGAGCGTGTCGCGGAAAAAGCCCCCGATGACATCAGTGTCGATTATGCTCAGGTCAAGAAAGTGATAGAGCAGCCCAACGGGCAGATGATCGCCGTACATGGCCCGCAAATGCCTGCCGCACCGGAACCTAAGAAATGGGATAACAACCTGATTGATGAGATCGAACTCGGTGATACTTCCGAACACTCACCTGATGCCTGAAGACAAACCTGATGTCTGAAGACAAAAAACCCTGCCGAGGCAGGGTTTTTTGTTCACGCTGGCTGATAAGAGCCTGTTATCTAGAAACACCTTTACAGACCTGAAACACTCAACGATGTTTCATTACAACCAAGTGATGCTAGCAGTTGGTTAAACCCACCTGAAAGCCAGCTTTCAGGTGGGTTATCAACCTGTCTTACTTCTGCATGGAACGCTGGAACATGCGGTTCATTTCTTCACGGTTCTGCTCAGACATCTGCATGGCCGCACGCGCGTCACGCTGCGCCTGGTTAGCAGTGTTCATTGCCTGAGAAGCCATGCTGCGTGCTTCTGCAGCGTCTGCCTGGGCAGATTCAGCCGTCATGCGAACTTCTTCCAGGGCGCTGGTAGAAGCACAACCTGCCAGAACGGCCAGAGAAGCAGCAGCGACGGACAGCTTGAGAGTAGTCTTCAGAGTCATATAGTTCTCCTTGAGTCTTCCTTGGTACTACGTTAAAGGCAAGATAACGCTGCAGCAACTGCTATTGGACGTTATCTACCTGCGATGCAGGTTCATTTCAGCGACTTATGCCTTTTGGCAAAATCGACAGAAGCTGTTGTATTATAGTCCACAACATTTGTCTATAGCCGCGTTTTTAAAAACTAGATTTTATCTTAACAGATTCAGCCTAGCGGATTACAACCCGGGTGCCAATCCCGATCAATTGGCTAAAACGTTCAATCTGGGCGTTTGTTAATGCAACACAACCTTGCGTCCAGTGAAATTGCTGGTGAATTTCAGGGTCTGCCCCACCCAGGCCATGAACGCCTATGGCACCGCCTAGCACGGTGTCCTGTGGCGGAGAGCCATAGCGACGGTAGTAATCGAAATAGTCATCGTAGTCCTGCTGAGAGTAAACGCCCGTCTTTAAGGCCATTCGCGCATGCGCCGGTGTCGGATAATCAATACCCACAAAGATATGCCACTGGCTTTCGTAATTAAACCGGTTGATACGAAACTCCCCCTTAGGGGTTACATTACTTCCTCTGAGACGTTGGGTTTTTGCCCCAGAGCGTCCCAGCGATACCGGCGCATAATGCTCGAGCCGTCTGTTTCCCCGATAAACGCTCAGAGTGGCTTCCTGATCATCAATCAACACCCAGACTTCATCGGTAAAACGCGGCACATGGGCGCGGGAAATGAGCGTCTCAATCAGATCCGGCTCCTCTCCAGCGGGTACATATGCCATGGAAACGGATGCGGGCAAACACAGCGCATAAGCAAGAAACTGACGACGATTGACGGGCATTATGATGTCTCAAAACACTGACTTTAACGCTTGCATGCTTAAAGGTCAGAAAATTCCTCAAGGTGAGTGACAATCTGGCGCGCTTCACTTTCATGGCCTTCGGCCAAAGAAACAAAGAACGCCTGTTCTGGCTCAATCACCGCTTTTTCTGCACGGTACTCGTACATTGCTTTCAGAGTGTCGTTTGCGCTCAAGGCCGTTTTCATGGCTGCATCAATATCATCATGGGCTACGGCCTGCTCAGCCATCTGGACAAGCACAGGGGGCTGCGGAAAATCAGCAGGGTCATCAAACCAGGTTTCCAGTACATCGGTATGATCAGAGCCATCGTCAAACACGCTTTCAAGACCTTTACCCATACGTTTTTCACGCCCGGCAAGATAATCCAACACCATACTGGCGCGCTCTGACTCGGACTTGCGTGCCGCCTCTTCAAACTGTTGAGCCATACGTTGATGGAAGTCAGCTGCCCAGACAACCAGATCCTTTACCCGGTGATAGCGCATCATTGTCTCCTCGTTTACTCATGATCAATGGTTTATGTATTTTGCTCAAATAGCAAATTAACAAGGTTTGCTCGCTGACGGCATGCTTTTTTAGTGGATAATTAGCGGATAGCCATCACGCTTGAGCACATGCCCTTTACAGCTACCATTCCTGGCTGGTTTCGCGCAGCTGTGCCACTTCAGTTTTGGCCGACTGAATGCACTGCAACAGCTGATCGGCGAACTCGGTTTCACTACCGAGTGCTATCATGCCGGGGTTGGCGACCGGTCGGCGGGCAGCCCCCTGGTCGCTATGCAAGCGTTCAAGCTGAAAGATCAGCCAGCCCAGCCATGAATCGGCGTCAGCGGCAACGTCTCTAAGCCGTTGCAGCTCAGCCACATCAGGGCCATCGGCTGCCAGCAGTAACTGCCAGCGGTGAGTGTCCAGGCGGGCATGCTCAGTCAGCTCCTTGAGCATCGATTCAAGTGCCAGCTCAAGAAGCGCCAGGGCGCTCTCCTCCATAGCCATCTTACGTGCCGTCGCATGCTCATCATCGCCTGCAGGTGTATCTGCCATTAGCTGGGCATGATAGAAGAGCTGATTGGTACGCGATTTCGGGGTCATTTACGCTTGTCCTCAACCTGCCATTGACCGTTAGCAAAGGTTGCTTTCCACCCTGTGGCCTTACCGTCTTCATCGGTCATCACATATTGCTCCTTGTTCTTGCGCGAGAAGCGAATCTGGGCAGAGCGTCCATCCGGGTCTTCGGTCGGCGCCTTGAGAATAAAGTGATATTTCTCAGGCAGCTCATCCGCGTGGGCTTTCAACTCCTTGACCAGAGGCGGGCGGGTTTCACGGTTTTTCGGAAACTTGCTGGCCGCCAGGAACAGGCCGCTGGCACCATCGCGCAGCACATAATGATCCTCGACTTTCTGGCAAGCCAGTTCCGGCATCGCAATCGGATCCATTTTCGGTGGCGCCACCTCACCACTTTTTAGCAACTTACGGGTATTTTTACATTCGCTGTTGGTACAGCCAAAATATTTGCCAAAGCGACCTGACTTGAGCTGCATTTCACTGCCGCACTTATCACATTCGATAACCGGCCCGTCATAACCCTTGATCTTGAACTTGCCCGCTTCCACTTCGTAGCCATCGCAATCAGGGCTGTTACCACAGATATGCAGCTTGCGGGTTTCATCAATCAGGTAATTATCCATGGCCGTGCCGCACTTGGGGCAGCGACGCTTGGCGCGCAGCGCATCAACTTCGGCTTCCTCCCCGGCATCGGCGGCCACCGCTTCTTCACCGGGAATCAGGTCAATGGTGGTCTTACAGCGTTCCTTCGGCGGTAGGTTATAACCACTGCAGCCCAGGAAAACCCCGGTCGACGCAGTACGAATCTGCATCTTACGCCCACAGCTTGGGCAGTCGATATCCGTCGGCACTGGCTGATTGGGGCGCATGCCATCTTCACTTTCGGCTTTTGCCAGTTCATCGCGAAATTCGTGATAGAAGGCATCCAGCAAGGCCCGCCAGTTGCGCTCACCTTCGGCTACTTCATCCAGGCTGTCTTCCATGCGTGCGGTGAATGAAAAATCCATCAGATCAGGGAAAGATTCTTTCAACCGCTCGGTGACAATATCGCCAAGTTTCTCAGCATAGAAACGCCGATTTTCAAGCTTTACATAACCACGATCCTGAATCGTTGAAATAATCGACGCATAGGTGGACGGCCGGCCAATGCCCTGTTTTTCGAGTTCTTTCACCAGCGCCGCTTCCGAATACCGCGCCGTTGGTTTGGTGAAGTGCTGCTGCGGGTCGAGCTTTTCCAGCTGCATCGGGGTGCCTTCCGCCAGATCTGGCAGCTGCTGATCTTCATTTTTGCCACCCGGCTTCATCACCCGAGTATAACCATCGAACTTGAGTACCCGTCCTTTGGCGCGTAGTTCATAGCCGTCAACCTGCACGTTCAGGGTGGTGGAAAGGTATTCGGCAGGTGTCATCTGGCAGGCTAAAAATTGCCGCCAGATCAGTTCATACAGGCGCTCGGCGTCTCTTTCCATGCTGGCAAGCTCTGTCGCTTTACGCTCTACGCTGGAAGGACGGATAGCCTCGTGGGCTTCCTGAGCACTTTCCTTGCTGGAGTAGCGAATAGGCTCTTCTGGAAGATATTGTGCGCCGAAGGCATCACCAATATAGGTACGGGCACTTTCCACAGCATCCTTGGAAAGATTGGTCGAATCGGTACGCATATAAGTGATATAGCCCGCCTCATAGAGACGCTGAGCCATGGTCATGGTCTTCTTGACCGAGAATCCCAGACGGCTGCTGGCCGCTTGTTGCAACGTTGAGGTAATAAAGGGGGCATTCGGCTTTGAACGGGTCGGTTTGTCTTCCCGCGAGGTGATTGCCAACTGTGCGTGGCGCAAGGCGGCAATCTGCTCCATGGTTTCCGCTTCGCTGGCAGGCCGAAAGGCTTTGCCGTTGTAACGTGCCAGCTCAAAGCGTATCAGCTCACCTTCTGGCGAAACCAGATCCGCGTGCACGTCCCAGAACTCCTCCGGCACAAAGGCGCGAATCTCACGCTCGCGCTCAACAATCAGGCGAACGGCCACCGACTGCACCCGCCCCGCCGATAAGCCGCGCGCAATCTTGGCCCACAGCAGTGGCGACAGCATAAAACCCACTACACGATCAAGAAAGCGCCGGGCTTGCTGCGCCTCTACCCTGGGAATATTAAGCGCACCAGGGGCCTTGAACGCATCCTGGATGGCATTCTTGGTAATCTCGTTAAACACCACACGTTTGTAGCGCTCGTTATCGCCACCAATGGTTTCACGCAGGTGCCAGGCTATCGCCTCTCCTTCACGGTCCAAATCCGTAGCCAGATAAACCGCATCGGCTTTCTCTGCCAGTTTTTTCAGCTCGGCAACCACTTTTTCCTTGCCGGGCAGAATTTCATAATGGGCCTGCCAGCCATTATCAGGGTCTATACCCATGCGTCGGATCAGCTGATCGTGCGCTTTACGCTGTTTGTAAACGGCCTTTTCTTCCGGCGACATTTTGCGCGTTAGCGCCGCCTGACGGGCACGCTCCTTTGGATCGGAGGCCGTCTTGCCCGAGCCGCTGGTCGGCAGGTCACGAATATGACCCACGCTCGACTTCACGATGAAATCGTTGCCGAGATACTTATTGATCGTCTTCGCCTTGGCAGGCGACTCGACGATGACCAGTGACTTGCCCATAGTGCTCCACTTAAATAACGTGCCGGCTGATGTGAGGCGGCAAATGAATGCAAAAACGTGCACAAGCTGATGACCACTGCACGCCTGAAAAAAAGCGCTTACCCTACCCCAGGCCATGCAGAAGCGCCAGCCTAGAACAACGTTAAACCAGCGTACACTTGCCTGACAACTTCAGCTAGACACTAGACTGCCAGGCGCAAAACGGCAACCTTCGAAAAATTTGATATATACAAAAACGCCCCAGCCATTTTGCCGGGGCGTTGAGTTAACCGCTCAATCAGCGCTTGCGCGATTGACCACGGGTAGTGGTTTTATTGGCAGCGGGGGCCTTTTTTGCTTGCGTTTTTACAGGCGCTTCCGGCTCTTTTGGCTCAGGCGTAGCAGCTGGCTTGGCAGCCGTTTCAGCGTTTTCCGCCTTGGCGGACGCTTGCTCTGCTTTTACTTCAGCCTCAGGGGCTGGCTTAACTGGCGCTGGCTCAACCGGCGCTGACTCGACTGGCACTTCAGCCAGTGTTTCAGGGCGCGCCTGATCAAACAATGCCTTGACCTGCTCAAAACGTTCTGATGAGTGTTCCGACAGATCACCGCTGGCGGCCAGTACATGATCGAGATGATCAATATGCGCATCAATCTGGGCATTACTCTGACCAGCCAGTAGCTGCGGCAGGGTAGCAAGGGCTTCTTCACGATCAAGCTTGAGAATAAAGAACTGCTCACGTACCAGTTTCTTGAACTCATCCAGCGAGCTGCCCGGCTCAAGCTCAGCGCGTGACGCCCGCAGACGCTTGAAGTTACGCTCATCCGTGGCTGGCGAACCGCCGAGCACGTAAATAACCGCACGCATTACCGCTTCGTGGTCACCACCATGCGCAATCCGCTCGCGCAGCTCTTCACGGCGCTGCTGGATAAAGCGACGATGCTCAGGCTCTGCGCCTGGACGACGACGATGGACATGGGCATCGCCATAGAGACCAACGGCGGCCTGCAGAAGAGGCTGGCCATAAACATCCAGGAAGATGCGCTCTAGCGAGCTATCACGCAGATCACGCACGGCGTTCAGATTGGACACGATCTGCTCGGACACAATACCTTCCATGGATTTAAACAGATTATCGTGGCCTACCTGATGACGGTTAGCGCGCACCGCATCTGCCATGACCGGCAAGGGAACGGTCAGAGGGTTACGATCCGACATTAACCGGTAGCCCAGGCGGATCGGGTGCATGCGCCGGATCCAGCGCGCCATTTCAGGCGTATTAAGCGCTTGAATCCAGGGCTGAACCGCTAAACGGTAAATACCCAGATTAATTTCTGATACGCGCGCAACGGTCGCGAAACGACGATCATCTTCGGCGATAGGCTTGACTTCCTGATCAAGCTCATCAAAGTTGCGCGTCTCGAATTCGAGCAGATACTCACGCTCGATCAGCTCAGCGTCTGATCGTTCGGAAGCACGGGTAATCTTGGTTTCATAGAGCCCAGGCGGCATCACATCGATATAATCCATGTTAGCCGTGAACTCGGAATGCTCCTTGCGGGAAACACTACCGGAGACAAAGATGCCCAGATGGCCCGTGGTGTCATGCAGGCAATAGACAATGGTCTGGTCGTTGGCAATGATGTCCTCTTCGCCTTCGTAAAGATCACGAATCCAGCCAAGCGCCTGGGGCGGCGGCGTAATATCGTCACCGCGCGAACAGAACACCACGACCGGCGAGCGGACATTGCGTAAGTCAACGCGACGCCCATCACGGGTCACCAGCTGAGCGGTCGACAGACGGTTACCGACAAACAGGTTATCCACGATGTACTGGATTTCTTCGCCACCCAGCACCACGTGGCCGCCCCACCAGCGTTCAAATTCCAGATAACGTTCGGCTTCGTTATCGATATTATCAAACAGGTGATACTGCTTTTTCCAATAGGTATTGGCCGGGTTCAGGCGCTCGAAGTTTTGCACCAGCCAGGCACCGTCAAACAGACCGTTACCAATATCACTGGTCAAGGCAGTCACCCAGCTGCCGCCGGTAATCCCGCCGGTATAGCGCATCGGCGCCTTGCCACGTTCACCTGCCCAGTAGGAAAGCGGTGCACCCGCAATCAGGATGGGGCCAAACACGTCAGGTTCCAGCGCTGCCGCCATCATGATCTGCCAGCCCGCCTGGCAGTTACCCACCACCATCGGCTTTTCACAGGTATCCGGATGCAGAGAGCTTACGTGGCGCAGAAAGGCGATTTCCGCTTCTACAACGTCTTCAACCGTCTGCCCTGGCTCCGGGAAAGGCAGAAAGCCGATAAAGTAGCAAGGGTGCCCAGCGCGCATGGCAACACCCAGCTCGCTGTCAGGCTTGAAACCGCCAATGCCCGGGCCGTGCCCGGCGCGGGGGTCGACGACCACAAAGGGGCGCTTGAGCTCGTCAATCTCTACGCCTTCCGGCGGCAGAACGCGCAATAATTCGTAGTTGGTAGGATGCTCAAGCTCGCGGCCATCCATGACCACTTCGGTTTTAAAGCCAAGCACATTGGGCTTGGTTTGCTCCATGTGCTCAAGGTATTGATTACCCCGTTGGCGCATCACATCGCAGTAGAGAATGCTGCGTTCCAGGCCGTCGCGCCAGTAGTCAAGCGCAGCGCGGCCAAAACCAAAGGGGTCACACAGGGTCATCATCGCTTGGGTTCCGGCATTTAACGGAAAGTCGGCGATGGCGCCATCATTGCCAGTCGGCGCTGATGGCATAAAAGGGTTGGCGAGAAAGTTCATGGATTCTCCCTTGGGCCAGCATGAGTGCCATGGCCCTAAATCGTTTTATGCTGCAACGCAATATAGTGTAATTCACACAGCCCTCAACGTCGATGAAGAATGCTACTTTATCGCTGCCAATGTTGTGATTGTTCACTTTTAACGCTGCACCAACCGGAAAACCAAAGCATCAGACACAGAAACAGGATTTGATCATGACAATATTCGCCGCTGTTATTCATCATCCTTTATAGCGCTACCTTACACTGACGTAACGATACCCCGCTTTCTGCCAAATATGTTACATTGAGCCCCATAGACTTCTGTCGACATTGACCCATATTCCCGAGCGGTTAACGAGGCCAGATACTGACCGCTCTCGCCATAGCAGAGGCGCTTTATTATGAGCAATCACCCCTCGCAGCGTATTTCCAGCGGCGAAAAATTCCGTAATGAACATGGCATGGCCGTCATCAAGGACGGCATCAAACAAAGCAAGCAAGTACCGGAAACACCGTCTACCTTACCTGAGCGTAAACCTGCCTGGCTGCGCGCCAAAATGCCCGGCGGCGGACGTTTTGAAGCCGTCAAGAAAAACGTCAAGTCGCATGGGTTAAGCACCGTATGCGCTGAGTCCCACTGCCCCAACATGGGTGAATGCTGGAGCAATGGCACGGCAACCATCATGCTGATGGGCTCTGTTTGCACACGGGCATGCCGCTTCTGTGCAGTCGATACGGGTAACCCCAAAGGCTGGCTGGATCATGATGAGCCTGAGAATACGGCTAAGTCGGTTGAACTGATGGGGCTACGTTATGTGGTGCTTACCTCGGTGGATCGGGATGATCTTGACGATGGCGGCGCCTCCCATTACGCGGCCTGCATACAAGCCATCAAGCGCCATACGCCTGAGGTGGTCGTGGAAGCCTTGACACCGGATTTTGACGCTGAACCCAAAGCCATTGAGCGGGTGGTTGATTCAGGCTTGCAGGTGTTTGCCCAGAACGTCGAGACCGTTGAGCGGCTGACGCGAAGGGTTCGCGACCCTCGTGCTGGCTATCGCAAGACGCTGGACGTTCTGGCCCATGCCAAGCGCTATCGTCCTGATATCATCACCAAGACCAGCTTGATGCTGGGGCTGGGCGAAACCAAGGAAGAAATCCTCAAGACCTTTGACGACCTGCGCGAGATTGGTGTGGATATCGTGACGCTCGGCCAGTACTTGCGCCCCACCAAGAATCACTTACCGGTTGAACGCTACGTAACACCGGAAGAGTTTGAAGAGCTGCGTCAACTTGGGCTCGAAAAGGGCTTTATGGAAGTGCCTTCCGGACCTCTGGTACGCTCCAGCTATCGCGCTGACCGGGTATTCGAGAAAAACAACCTTGGCCTGGCAACGCCTGCCAAAGTGCCTGGCCAGGCAGAAGAAGACAGCAATCTTATTCCGGCTTTCAACGTCGGCTAGCTGGGTTTTTACGGCTTTGGCGTTAACCGACGCTGAAGCCGTGCTGCCAAGGCTTCTGCAAGCTCTCTGCCCACAGAGTCACAGCTAACCTGGCGTTCAACCAGATCAGCCAGATTAGTCATCTGCATGCCAGCATAGCCGCAAGGGTTAATGCGCTCAAACGGTGACAGGTCAGCATCCACATTGAGCGCTACGCCGTGAAAGCTGCCCCCCCGCCGAATGCGCAGGCCCAATGATGCGATTTTGGCCTCGCCCATCGCAGTAGTGACATAGACGCCTGGCGCATCCGGCTTGGCTCTGGCTCTTACTCCATAGTTTTCCAGGACATCAATCACCGCGTTTTCAAGCGCGCTTACCAGGTCTCTCACCCCAACTTCCGCCCGACGTACATCCAAAAGCGGATACAGCACGACCTGCCCGGGGCCATGGTAGGTCACCTGCCCACCACGGTCGGTATGCACCACAGGAATATCGCCTGGCATCAAAAGGTGCTCAGGTTTACCGGCGCGCCCTTGGGTGAAAACAGGCTCATGTTCCACCAACCAGAACTGATCGGGCGTTCCAGCGTCACGGGTATCCGTCAGTGAACGCATGGCCTCCCAGACGGGCAGATAGGGACGCATCCCCAACAGGTGTAACTCAATGGACTGTTTATCCATCACAGCACCATATGCACGCGGCCAGTGGCCTTAAGGTCGACAAATAGCCGCTTGATCTGCTCCTCGCTGGTGGCCTGAATCGTCAGCCGGACGGATTGAAAACGGCCATTGCGGCTATCCACCACGACCACCGTACTGGCATCAAATGCTGGCGAGTGGGTTTCTACCACCTTACATACGGCTTCTGCAAAGTCGTCGGCCGCATCACCAACCACCTTGATAGGATAATCACAGGGGAAGGTAATTTTGGCTGCCGAAGGGTCATTAGTCACCGGCTGACGCATATCCCGAAACGTTTTTTTACCACTTGATTTCATCGCAACATCCAAACGGTTTATCAACAAAAACGACCTGGAGTTTCCAGGCCGTTCAGCTTACCAGAGGGAACCCTCCGGTGAGAAAAAAGTCACTTTCTGGCGGCTAGTCCAGAAACCCACTGATCAAGCCGCTAAAGAAACGCCGCACCTGATCCAGTAGACGCTTGAACAGGCCACCCTCTTCAACGTCTTCCAGCGCAACAAGGGTGCGCGCTCCCACCACGTCTTCACCAAGCACAATTTCCAACTGGCCTACCTGATCACCTTTTGAGATGGGGGCCATCAGATCACGATTCAAGTTCAGTCTGGCACGTAATTCCTCGTTACGGTTGCGCGGCAGGGTGACATGAACTTCATCGCCGACACCCGCGCTGACTTCATTGCTGGCGCCGCCCCAGATGCGCGGCGAAGCCAGCACTTCATCCTGCTCATAGATCGGCAGCGTTTCGTAAAAACGATAACCGTAGCTGAGCAGTTTCTGAGTTTCCTGAGCGCGGGCTTCCTCAGAGTTGGTACCCATCACCACCGACACCAGACGCATACCATCACGCTCAGCTGACGCCACCAGACCATAACCCGCCTCAGAGGTCCAGCCGGTTTTCAGGCCATCCACGGTTGGGTCGCGCCACAGCAGACGGTTACGGTTAGGCTGATCAATCCCGCCAAATGAAAAGGCTCGCTGAGAATAAATCGCATAGTGCTCAGGATAGTCATTGATAATGTACTGGGCGAGCAACGCCATATCCCTTGCACTTGAATAATGATTTTCGCCCGGAAGCCCAGTCGGGTTTTCAAAATTGGTGTTATGCATTCCCAAGCGAGTGGCATGCTGGTTCATCAGGTCCGCAAAAGGCACTTCTCCCCCGGCCAGATGCTCTGCCATGGCCACACTGGCATCGTTACCCGAGACAATGATGATACCGTGCAAGAGGTCATCCACCGACACCTGGGTACCCACCTCAATAAACATCTTGGAACCACCGGTACGCCAGGCCTTTTCGCTGATATTGACCATATCGTTGGGCTTGATGGTACCGCGGTCCAGTTCGCGCTCAACCAGATAGGCCGTCATCAGCTTGGTTAGGCTAGCAGGCGGCAGCTGCTCATCCGGTTTATGTGCTGCCAATACGTGGCCGCTATTGGCGTCCATCAGAATCCACGACTTGGCAGCCAGCTGGGGCGGCGAGGGAATAATCGTCTGAGGCTGGGGAATCGCCTGGGCATTGGCGGTTACTGCCAACACTGTGGTCATCACGCCTGCGCCAACAACAAGGCTTGCGCGTCTTAGTCGCAGAGAGAGCGAAAACCTGCGACCAAGACGTGATAGATCCGGTAGTGGTACCTTTTTAAACAGCGTTGAAATCGTCTTCATAACTAAAAATATCTCGTTAAAATCATTGGCCTCACAAGAGGCATACAAAGGAACTATGTACTTTATGGCTTACTTTACAATAAATGCTTGCGGGTAGCCCGCTTGACGTAGCGTCTCACGCAGCGCCAACTCTTCCTGCTGGTGGCCTACCGGGCCTACCTGAACGCGATAGACACCGCCGTCATCAGCTATCCTGACGTTCTGATCAAGGCGACTTTCCAACTGGCGCTTCAGCTGTGTCGCACTGCCACGATCACTCAACGCGGCTACTTGCAGATATCCCGATGAATCGGTACGGGTATCTAATATTTGGCTTTCTGGTGTCTGAACCGCGCTTGCAGATGAGGCTAACGTCAGCTCCTGCGGGTCGATTGCCTCGACTCTTACCCGCCCTGTTCCGGCCTCGGTAAAACCAAGTTGATAGGCCGCGGCATAGGAAAGATCAATTTCACGCTCGCTATGAAAAGGCCCTCTGTCGTTGATACGGACGATAACAGAATTACCGCTATCCAGACTGGTCACCCTGGCAAAGGTGGGTAAGGGCAGCGAGCGGTGGGCGGCCGACATTTTATACATATCGTAGATTTCACCGTTGGACGTGGCATAGCCATGAAACTTTTCGCCATACCAGGAAGCCGTGCCTTCCTGCACATAGCCTCTGGCACTCGGTAGCACCTGATAGACCTTGCCCCACACTTCATAGCTTGGACGATTGCCAGCGCGGGAAAGCGGCTCTACTCTCGGTTCAGCATTCGGCACCTGAGACACATCCGGCGGGTCAAGCGGATAGGCATCAGCGCTGATGGCATAACGCCCACCGCCCGTCAGTTCGGGTGGCTCAGCGGTAGCCGGAGCTGGTGGTGGCGCCTTACTGGCACAACCTGTCATCATCAAGGCAAATGTCATAGCCCCAGGCGCCAGCCAGGCTGGAAGACTCCCCTTACAACCAAGAGTGGGGGCTTGCTTACTCATTGGATATCCTTTTCACTCGCCATGGTGTCACTTCTTGTCCCCTCCAGAGTACTGATGTCTTCCACTGCCGCCTTTTCCGCAATGGCTTGTGCTAACTCGGTAACCGCCATTGCATAAAGATGACTATGGTTATAACGCATAATTACGTAGAAGTTAAAGCCACCCAACCGATAATCCTGCACGTCCTCACTTATATCCAGATACAGCGGAACCACCCGCCGTTCAGGGTCGGACATAAAATTTTCAGCCCCCTGCCCTTGGGGGGTTATACCCGCCTCCATTACCTCGTTCAAAGTCAGGGTGGGCGTACTGGACTGGTTGAACTCAAGCGTTTCAGGCGGGCTTGGCGGCCCTTCAGCCTGCTGATAGACCGGCTCCCCAGCTTGCCATTTATGCTCAGCAAAGTAGTTGGCAACACTACCAATGGCATCTATCGGGTTATTCCACAGATCACGAATGCCGTCCTGATCGAAATCCACCGCATACGCCTGATAACTAGTGGGTATGAACTGAGGGTAGCCCATCGCCCCGGCATATGAACCTCTCAGCTCGGCCGGATCAACGCCTTGTTCATAGGCAATTTTCAGCATGGCGGCTAGTTCGCCGCGGAAGAAACGTCCACGAGTAGGATGGTGAAACCCCAGGGTGGCGAGAGAATCAAGTACCGGGTGTTTGCCTTTAAAGCGCCCATAGTAGGTTTCCACACCAATAATGGCGGTAATGATTTCTGCAGGCACTCCGTACTGTTCAGTAGCGCGCTCCAGGGTTGGCAAGTGCAGGCGCATAAAATCAGCGCCCTGCTCAATACGCTCATCTTTCAGGAAGATATTGCGATACTCGTGCCATACCAGGCGACGCTCTGCAGCACCTTCCATGGCATCCAGCACCTCTTGACGATAAAACGTCCGCGCCAGAACATCGTATAGCCACTCTTGTGACAGGCCCTGTGCCATCAGTTCAGATACCAGGGCCGCCGTATCAGGGTGGTGGTCAGGATGAAAACTCACCACCTCAGGCGTACTGGCCGCAGCGCTGGACACGCTTCCCCCCATCAGCAGCATCATTACACAGGCGCGCCGAAAGCCTCCCTTGGCCCTTGTCATCAATGCGACTCCTTAGAGATTATCGTTGTATGCATTAACGCGGCAAAAGCCTGCGATGCGCATGAATGGACATAAGAATACCAAAACCCGCCAGCAGGGTAACGCTGGATGTGCCGCCATAACTGACCAGCGGCAAAGGCACCCCGACTACAGGCAGAATCCCGCTGACCATACCAACATTAACAAAGACATAAATAAAAAAGGTCAGAATGATACTGCCTGCCACCAGACGCCCGAAAGTATCCTGGGAAGCTCCCGCCAGCCATAGGCCACGGGAGACAATCAGAAAGTACAGCATCAGGGTCAGCAGCATCCCTACCAGGCCAAACTCTTCCCCCAGCACGGCAATGATGAAGTCAGTATGACGCTCGGGCAGAAACTCCAGCTGTGACTGGGTTCCCTGTAGCCAGCCTTTCCCCCATACCCCACCGCTGCCAATCGCAGTGGTCGACTGGATGATATTCCAACCGGCCCCCAAAGGATCAGAATCCGGGTTCAGAAAGGTCAGCACTCGCTGGCGCTGATAATTATGCAGACTCATCCACAAAAACGGCAGTGCCGAAGCCAACAAGGCAGCGGCAAAAGTAATCAGGCGCCAGGAAAGTCCCGCCAGCAAAACCACAATCACAGCGGCACTGGCCACCAGCAAGGAAGTCCCCAGATCCGGCTGTGTCGCAATCAACACCACCGGTATACCGATGATGATAGCGCAGACCACAATATCGCGCAGACGCGGAGGCAACTGGCAGCGATTCAGATAGGCAGCCACCATCAGTGGAACAGCCAGCTTCATCATTTCTGACGGTTGAAAGCGTATCACTCCGGGAATCACCAGCCAACGCTGCGCGCCCATCCCCATATCACCGAAAAACTCCACGGCCAGCAGCATCATTACCCCAACCAGATACGCAGCGGGCGCCCAGCGTAAAAAGGTCGTCGGTGAAAGCTGGGCAATCACCAGCATCCCGACCAGCGCCACAATAAAGCGGATACCCTGAGCGTAAACGACGTCAATGCGCTGACCGGAGGCGCTGTACAGCACCACCAGACCAGAGGCCATCAACACCAGCAGCAATCCGACCAGCACTGGGTCAATATGGATTTTCTCCCAGAAACTTTTACGCCGCGCGATCCCACTGTCAGGTGGCCTAACGGGGTAGCGTCGCAAAGGACGTGTCAGCTTTTGCCAGGCCATGCGTTAGTATCCTTTATCCATCAAGGTTGGCGTCATCCTGCTCCAGGATCTCGCGCACCTCTTCAACGTCAGGTGTCTCATCTTCCAGTAACCAGGCATCAGTCATGGCACGGGCAAGATGCGCGGCATGGGTGCTGCCACCGCCAGCGTTTTCAACAATCACTGACACCGCAATCTGAGGATTTTCCAAGGGCGCAAAGGCCATGAACAGGGCGTGGTCGCGCAAGCGCTCTTCCAGTTCTTCGGCGTCATAACGCTGATCCTGGCCAAGCGAAAACACCTGAGCCGTACCGGATTTACCGCCCATTCGATAGTCAAGCCCTACGCCAGTGCGACGCGCCGTACCTTCACGCCCCGTCAGCACTTTTTCCATACCTTGAAATACATCGTCCCACCAGCTGTCACTGCTAAGCTCGATATCAGCAGGCGTCTCAGGTAGCACTTCAGGCAGAGGTGTATCACCGATCATGCGGGCCAGGTGCGGCTTGACCCATTTACCGCGATTGGCCAATGTTGCCGTAGCGGTGGCCAGCTGTAGCGGCGTAATCTGCCAATAGCCTTGCCCTATGCCGACCGAGAGGGTTTCTCCTGGGTACCAGGGCTGGTTGTAGCGTGCCTGCTTCCACTCACGGGAAGGCATCAAAGCATCACTTTCACCTTGTACATCATGGGCAACGCGCTGACCAAACCCAAAGGCACTCATCTGTTCATGTAGGCGGTCAATGCCTAGGTCATGAGCAAGCGAGTAATAATAGGTGTTATTCGAGACCGCAATCGAACGCTCAAGATCAACCCGCCCATGCCCCCAGCGCAGCCAGTTACGGTAGCGCCGTGAGTCGTTGGGCAGCTGGTAGTAGCCCGGGTCGTTAATGGTGGTACTGGGTGTGCGAACACCTTCGCGCAGCCCGGCCAGAGCCAGAAAAGGCTTGATCGTCGAACCGGGCGGATAATGTCCGCGAATGGCGCGGTTAAATAGCGGCAAATCCAGATCCTGCTGAAGACCACGGTAGTTCTCGACGCTGATGCCGGTGACAAACTGATTGCTGTCAAACCCCGGCACAGACACCATCGCCAGAATATCGCCGCTAGCCGGCTCAATGGCGACGATGGAACCTCGCCGGCCGTCCAGCAGTTCATAAGCCAACATCTGTAGCTCTTTATCAATCGTCAGAGTCAGGTTTTTTCCAGGAACAGGGTCGTTCTTACCCAGCTCACGCAACACACGCCCACGGGCATTGGTTTCCACTTTGCGTAAGCCTGCTTCACCATGCAGTTCAGTTTCGTAAAAGCGCTCCACCCCGGTCTTGCCGATAAAGTGCGTGCCTGCATAGCTACCAAGGTCAAGGGATTTAAGTTCGTCAGCATTGATGCGCCCAACGTAACCCAGCGCATGAGCCATGATTTCGGCGTCGGGATAGTAGCGCAACAGCTGAGCTTCAACTTCGACCCCCGGCAAACGGTGGCGATTGACTGAAAGTCTGGCAATTTGGGTCTCGGTCAGATCACTCATCAATAGCGCTGGCTGATAAGGCCGCTGACGCTGGCGCGAGCGTTGCTTGAACGCCTCAACCTCCTCATCCGGCAAGGCCAACAACTCGATCAGAAAGCCCAGGGTTTCATCAAGGTCATCGACGCGTTCACGCACAAGGGTGAGGTTATAGGTAGGGCGGTTTTCAGCCAGCATTTCACCATTGCGGTCAAATATCAGCCCTCGGGTGGGTGGCAGTGGCTCAACGCGCACCCGGTTATTTTCCGAACGGGTGCTGTAAAGGTCATGCTGAACAACCTGAAGATAGCCCAGACGCCCCATCAAGAGACCCGTCAGCACAATGACAACCAAGATAGCGAGGAAGGCGCGTACCCGGAAAATCTGTAGCTCAGTCTCACTGTTTTTCAATGTCTCGGGGCGCTGCGGCATTAGGCAACCAGTTTCTCACTTAACCGGCAGCGGCGATCAACAATGGAGCTTTATCCAAACGCCATTTCCTTAACGCCACTGCCTGTTGTATTTAATGATTAAGTATCTAACGATAATGTGTTTAACGATGATAAGGGTGCCCAACAAGTAGCGTCCAGGCACGGTAAAGCTGCTCAGCCAACATGATACGCACCAGCGGGTGAGGTAATGTGAGGGGTGAAAGCGACCAGGCGGCATCTGCCTGTGCCGAAAGTGCAGGGTCTAATCCATCCGGCCCTCCCACCAACAGCACGACATCCTTAGCCTGCATTCGCCACTGGTCAGCTTCACTGGCCAGCTGCGGCGTTGACCAGGCCTTGCCCTTGACTTCCAGTGCCACAAGGTATTCATCGCCTTTAAGTCTGGCTTTGATACGTTCTGCTTCCTGCAATCGCGCCTTGGTCACATCGGCATTCTTGCCACGCTGGCCCAGCGCTATTTCCTCAATTTCCAGGCTGAATTCACGTGGCAGGCGTTTGCGATATGTTTCAACACCTTCTTCTACCCAGGCTGGCATCTTGTTGCCTACCGCCAGCATGCGTAGTTTCATGAATCCGTTACCTGCCCGTCCATACGTTCGCGCAGCATATCGTGGGCCAGTGCACTGTCAGCTGGCAAATCTGCCCACAGGCGCTCCAGGTCGTATAAGGCACGGGCTTCCGGCAACATGACATGTACAACAACATCACCCAGGTCGACCAGCACCCAGTCGGCGTTGGCTCCGCCTTCAACACCGCGCGGCTGCAGCTCCTGCTCCTTGGCTTTTTCCACCAGATTCTGCGCCAGCGCAGAAACATGACGGGTAGACGTACCGCTGGCGATAATCATCAGATCGGTTACATCGGTCAGCTTCGCTACATCCAGGTGGGTAATATCACGGGCTTTCAATTCTTCAAGTGCATCGACGGCGAGTGTTTTCAGTGTTTCAGTTTGCATGACGTCTAATTGCCAACCCCTTTGGTTGCGATAGTAGTGAGCATAAAATCTCAATAAATACCCTTCAGTCGGCCATTGTAACGGCTATTCGTATGACTGCCAGCGCTTATTGAAACCCGTCACACAAATTAAAATGTATACAGCTGCCGAGCATGAATCTGCTCTTCAACGGCTTCAGGCAGTAAATAACGCACGCTGTAATGTTCAGCAAGGCGCTGGCGAATATGCGTGGCAGAAATACCCATTGGCGTCGGCAGCGTCAAAGCCAGAAGCTTGCCTTTGGGCTTTTCCATCAATGACTCCACATTATCGACTTCACGCTGACCAATCAGTTCCTTAAGCGCTGCCGAACGGTTGGGCTGATATCCCGGACGAGCCATCACCACCACATGGGCAAGCGCAAAAAGTTGCTCTGGCTGGTGCCAATCCGCCAGGCGCAAGAACGCATCCTGGCCCAGCACCATGACAAGGCGCGCCGTATCCCCGTATTCCTCGCGCAGCTCCGCCAACGTCAAGGTCGAGTATGAAGGGCCTTGCCTGCGCAACTCGCGGCCATCGGCTATCAGGCCGGGCGTGTCTTTTACGCCGGCCTCCAGAAGCGCCAGCCTGTCCTGCGCCGACACCTGCGGCTGGTCGCGCAAGGGTGGCTGGGGTGCCGGAATCATATGCAGCCTGTCGAGCTGCAAACATTCGGAAATTTCAACGGCACTACGCAAATGCCCCAGATGTACGGGGTCAAAGGTGCCGCCAAACATCCCCACCCGCAGCGGTGCCTCACTCATTGGCGTACCTGACCATCGCCGAGCACCACATATTTCTGGGTAGTCAGGCCTTCTAGCCCTACTGGCCCACGCACGTGAAGCTTGTCGGTGGAAATGCCGATTTCGGCTCCCAGGCCATACTCAAAGCCATCAGCAAAACGGGTGGAGGCATTAACGATCACCGAGCTTGAATCCACACTGGCCATAAAGTGGCGCGCAAGGTGGTAGTTTTCCGTCACGATGGCATCCGTGTGATGAGAGCCAAAGCGCTCGATGTGACTGATTGCCTCGTCAATACCGTCCACGATCTTGATGGCCAGTAGCGGAGCCAGGTATTCGGTTGACCAGTCCTCTTCGCTTGCTGCGACAGCGTCAGGCAAGATACCGCAGGTTCGCGCACAGCCGCGTAGCTCAACCTGGTGTTCGCCATAGGCGCTGGCCAGATGCGGCAGCAAGGCATCCGCAATCGGTGCATCCAGCAACAGGGTTTCCATGGTGTTGCAGGTGCCGTAGCGATGGGTTTTGGCGTTAACAGCGATTGCCAGCGCTTTCTCAAGGTCGGCACTGGCATCAATGTAAACATGGCAGATGCCGTCCAGATGCTTGATCACCGGCACTCGCGCTTCCCGAGAGATTCGTTCAATCAACGACTTGCCACCACGTGGAATAATCACATCCACAAATTCAGGCATACTGATCAATTCGCCCACCGCCGCGCGATCAGTGGTAACCACCACCTGGACGCTGCCAGCAGGTAAACCCGCATCGCGTAAACCCGCCTGAATACATTCATTCAAGGCAGCGTTAGACGCACTGGCTTCCGAGCCGCCACGCAAGATACAGGCATTACCTGATTTAAGGCACAGGCTGGCCGCTTCCAGAGTGACATTGGGGCGCGACTCATAAATGATCCCGATCACGCCTAGTGGAACACGCATCTTGCCCACCTGAATACCGCTGGGCCGCGCGCGTAGGCCGTCGATCTCCCCGACGGGGTCAGGCAAGGCAGCCACCTGACGCAGACCTTCGATCATCGCATCCACACGCGCATTATTCAGTGCCAGGCGGTCAAGCAAGGCAGCGTCCAGGCCGTTTTCCTGGCCGCGGCACAGATCGTCTGCGTTGGCTTCCAGCACACGGCTACGGCCACTTTCAAGGTGCTTGGCCATTGCCAGCAGAGCAGCATTTTTCTGCTGTGTATTGGCCCGACGCGTCATACGGGCAGCATCACGCGCAGCGGCACCTACTGTCTGCATATAAGCGGTGATATCCTCGCCAGCGGCTGACATTCTTTCCGGGCTGAGGGTGGTATCGTTCATGGTATCTCCAATATTGCCCATTTTAAATTCTCGGCTTAAATGCCGTTTAAAGCTGGCATATCATGTACTTCAAGCGCATTAAACGGCACAAAGTTTTGTTACCTTCGTAACACAAAAAAATATACTGGCTTGTGACAATGACAAACCATTGTACAAGGAGTACTCTTATTAAAGAAAACTTAGACCTGACACTATCAGGTTATCTTTAATAAGATGCATAAATGTCACATGCATGAATAGTAAGGCGCCATGCAAAATAAATACAAAGTAAACATGTTACGCGCTAACCTGCTAGCGGCAGCGGTGGGTCTAGCGTTATTTACGCCTGAATCCACGCTTAATGCACTGGCGGTTGTCTGGGTGGCCGTTGGTTGGCTGTTCACTACTGCCCTGCTACTTGATTTCAGCCACAGGCGAACCATTAAGATTCCCTGGCAGTTGATTCCTGGTGCATTAATTGCGGCATTACTGGCGACAATGCCCGAAAGTAGCAGCATGCTAGTATGGGCTTGGGTCGCCGTTTTCATGTTGCCACAAAGTTACAGTTTGGTCGCCCTGAACGCTTTGCTTGCCGCCATTAGCCTGTTTTTGCTCGCACCTTACCTGCCCTTCCCTGACCAATGGCTGATGTTTGCAGCCCTATTGATGATGTGCGTACTGTCAGTGGCCCGCGCCCGCCAATTGAATACCATCAATAGCGCCATTCGCCAGCGTGCCCGGCTGGTGCCCGGGATGAGCATCTGGGCCAAAGAGCAACTTGCACAGGATTTACCACGTGAACAGACCCGCTGCAAACGCGAAGGCATCCACGCTGAGCTGATTATCTTGCAGGTCAAGCGTCATCAGCTTTGGCATACCGCCCACCAACTTTGTCAGATAATTTATCATTTCGAAAATGTCTACCGCCTTAACAACAGGATGCTAGCGACGTTAATCCTATCACGCAGCCCCAGTGAAGGCCTTAAACGACGCCAACATTTGATTCAGGCAGTTCCCGACAAAAGCGCCTGCCGTTATATCGAGATATCAGATATTGAACTTACAGAGCTAAACCTGGATAACTTCATCATGGAAAAGCAAGCCCTGTTTCCGTTGGAGCTTTTGTGATTGATCCTAACATCTCTCATCGATTGATGACGATTGCCTATATCACCAGCCTGCTTTTACTGATCACTTACACTACATGGCTGTATGTAGTTGGCCATTATAGCTTTTTTTTCATGCCGGCTTTTTTGACGCTGCTGGCACTCTCAGCCCTTTTGATGCATATCGGGCAAGGGGTCAGCCCCTATATACCTCGCCTTATATTGCTTGGTTGCCTCTATCTGGTGGTCAGCCAGGCGGCTTTAGAACCCTCCAGCGGCACTTCCCCCCTGTGGTTAGGGCTTCCCATTGCGGTATCAATGATTTTCCTGCCGCTTATTCCAGCACTAACCCTGAATATACTCCTGTTGCCTATCTGGTGGTGGCTGTTGGCACAATCGGGCGACCAGGAAGGCTGGAAGAGTATCCTCACGCTCCTGCTGTTACTTGCATTACCCCGCTGGGAGCACTTGCGCCGTCAGGCTTTGCTGTTTGCCACAGACCCCAACGACAGCGACTGTAACGCCTACCAGAGTGATGCCCTGAAAGAGCGTCTACGCAATGAATACCAAAGGTCCAGTATCCTCGGTAACCGCCTGGCGGTATTGGTGATACATCTGCCACAATTTGATATGGCAGGAGAACAGTTTGGACGCAAAGCCCAGCTCACTTTACTGGAAACCTTGTGCAATGAAGTGAATGATAGCTGCCGCGACCACGACTTGCTGGGGCGAGCCAGCCAGGCGACCTTCTGGCTGGTACTGCCAGACACCTCAGAAAGCGGCGCCTTACTGGTACGTGAGCGCTTAAAGCGCAGCCTGTCCTGCTGCGTGCTGGTTGAAACAGGACTGCTGGTTGCCGATATTGTTGTTTACTTGCCCAGACACCAGGAGTTTTTCCATCTGTTTATACAGCGCCTGGAAGAACGCAGCCACGCTATTGCCAACACACTGCCAGAGACGCCCGCATAAGCCAGTTATTCTCCTTTTTTACGAGTGTTAGCGTTATCATCCTCCACCGCAATGGTTGAGGAACTATTCAGACATGGATTTTATACAGCAGTTAAACCCGTCACCTATGATGCTGATGTTATTGGTTGGCATTATTGCGCTGCTGGAATCCCTGGCGCTGGTGGGGCTCTTGGTACCCGGCGTCGTGTTGATCACCGCAGCAAGCTCGCTGGCAGGCCACCAAGAAGTTGCCATTTCCTGGATGCTGGCGGCTGCCTTTATCGGTGCCGTAAGCGGCGACATGATCAGTTTCAGGCTCGGTTACTGGGAAAACGGCCGTGTACTCAAGCGCTGGCCGCTTTCGCAACACCCTGACTGGGTGATACGTGGCCAGCGGTTTTTTGACCGCTATGGCGTTTATTCGGTTTTTATTGGCCGCTTCATTGGCCCCATCAGGCCCATTATTCCCTTGGTGGCAGGCATGATGCGTATGCCACCCGTCACTTTTCTAGGCGCAAATGTCAGTTCCGCACTGCTTTGGGCGCCCGCCTACACTCTACCTGGTTACTGGCTGGGCCATACCTGGCAACAGCGCCTGGCGATGCCCGCCGGGCTGGAAATGGCGCTGCTCACACTGGCAGCCAGCATTGTGCTGCTTGCGGTATTTTTCTCCTGGGGCCGCCTGCAGGCAGGCCGACAAGGGGCTGTGTACCGCTGGTCATTACTCGCTGTAAAACGCCTCCCGCTGCTCAGGCGCCCCTGGTTGGCCATGAGCCAGTACGGCGACGTGCCGGTTGCCACCCTATTGCTGCTGGTACTTAGTGTTGGGGGGCTATCCGCCTGGACACTGTGGGTCATGGTTCAACAAGGCCCCACCCCGCTGGATGTGTCTGCTCAGCGACTTTTCGACTGGCTGCGTAATGATACCCTGATAGCGCTATCATCCATCCTGGCACGAGTTGGCGATCTATATGGACTTTGCGCCCTATTAGCGCCTTGGGGCATCTGGATGCTGGTTAAACGCTATTGGGCGTTGCTGGGTCACTGGTTGGCCGCCATCTTGGGCATTGCGCTACTGAATAGTCTTGGCAAGGCATTGATAGGGCGTGAGCGGCCGCTTGCCACAGAGCAACTGGCGGATTCCATGGCCTACCCCAGCGCCCATACATCCAGCGCTGTGGTGATCGTCGGGTTGGCAGCGGCGTTTGGCGCCGCCAGGCTTGAACGCTCCCAGCGGGTATGGGTGTACTGGGCAGCGATAGCAACAGTGCTACCCATGGCACTTTCACGCCTGGTGCTGGGCGTTCACTGGTTGACGGATCTGGTCGGCGGCGCTCTCTTGGGTTTGATGGTATGCGCCCTGGTACGGTTAAACTGGCAGCAGCGACCGCATGTAGAAGTCTGGTTGCCTTGGCAATGGTTAATCCTTGCCTCTGGTGTGCTGCTAATAGCGCGTATGACCTGGCTGCCCACCGCTTGACATCAGCCAAGGGCCAGCCATAACCCGACCCCCACCATCAAGGTGCCTGCAATGCGATTCATCAAACGCACATTGCCGCTCTTGCCCAGCACCCGGCGCAGGGTTTTACCGCCGGTGGCGTAAATCAACATACTGGCGAGCTCAATGCTCAGAATCACGCTGATCAAGACACTCAACTGAACTACCAGAGGGCGACTGCTATCCAGAAACGGCGGCAACAACACCATGAAAAACGCCCACCCCTTGGGGTTGGCCACTGCGGTTAAAAAGCCCTGAATAGCAAGCTGTAAGCGACCTGCTGGCGGCCCCGCCTCAAGCTCGGAAGGAATTGCCATACGCCCACGAGAGCGCCACATCATTACGCCCAGATAGCCCAGATAAGCACCGCCTAGCCACTTGAACAGGGCAAAAATCTCGGGATGCTTGAGCATCAGTGCCGCCACTCCGGCGCCCGCCGCCATGGCCACCAGGCCGACGCCAAGCAGTTCTCCAGCCATCATCCATAAGGTTCGCTTCACGCCCTGGGTCATCCCCAGCACCATGGCAAGGGTCATGCACATGCCCGGCGTTAACGAGACAAGCAGAAAAGTCGGCACAAACACAGACAGCGTTGCCCATGAAAGCATCAGTGGGTTTCCTTGCATCAATAGCGAATGGTTCGCAAGCAGTCAGGCTGACGGCTCGCCCCAGCGCGGCATCAGATTATGGCTGATTTGCAGCTGGTTAAGAATTCGCGCAACGATAAAATCAATCAGGTCGTCAATACAGGCTGGCTGATGATAAAAGCCAGGTGCCGCCGGCAGTATCACTACGCCCATGCGGCTCAGGGTGAGCATATGTTCAAGGTGAATCGGGGAAAACGGCGTTTCCCGGGGCACCATAACCAAGGTGCGGCGTTCCTTGATGGCCACGTCTGCAGCCCGCTCAATCAGGTTATTACTGGCGCCGGTAGCCACTGAGGAAAGCGTTCCCGTAGAGCAAGGGCAGATCACCATGGCCGATGGCGCGCCAGACCCAGAGGCTACCGGCGCCATCCAGTCCTCACGGCCAAAGCAGCGAATCTGGCCGGGCTGGGCGCCGCTGCGCTCGATCAGCGCCTCAGCCAGACGCTGGGGTTGTGCCGGTAATGAAATCTCCGTTTCGGTGGCAATCACCATATGTGCCGCCTTGGAAATCATCACCCAGACTTCATGCCCGGCAGCGGCCAGCACGTCAATCAGCCGCAGGCCATACTGGGCACCTGACGCACCGGTCAGCGCCACCGTTATCGGCGGTTTAAACGTTATTGCCTGATTCAAGAAAACACTCCTGCAAGAAATAGACGCTGCACAGTGACAGCTTCAGGTGGGCCAACGGGTCTTCAAGGCGTCCAGCAGGCGCTCATGAATTCCGTCAAAACCACCGTTAGACATCACCACAATTCGATCCAGCGGGGCGGCCTCAGACACCACCGCCTGTACCAGTTCATCCATCTGATCACACAGGGTTGCGCGTTCGCCCTGAGGTTCAATCAATGCCTGCATAGACCAGTCAATACCGGCTGGCTGATACCAGAAGGCGTGATCTGCTGCGGCAACGCTGTCATTCAAACGCGCCTTCAACGCCCCCAGACGCATGGTATTGGAACGCGGCTCAATCACTGCCAAGAGACGCCCTCTGGGGGTCGCCGCGCGTAACCCGCCAAGCGTCGCCGCTATAGCTGTCGGGTGATGGGCAAAATCGTCAATCACCTGAATGCCATTGACCTCGCCACGCACCTCCTGGCGGCGCCTGGGGCTTTCAAAACGTGAAAGTGCGGCACAACTGCGCGCCAGATCAGCCCCGCAGGCATGGGCGGCTGCCAGGGCACCCAACGCATTGCGAGCGTTATATTCACCATTCAAAGACCAGTCCACCACGCTATCCTCGTCGCCCTCTTCATCGCCATCGGGCGTACGGTGAATTACCTGGAAACGGCTGGCATCGTCGCGCTCCAGCACCAGCTGCCAGTCACTTTGCGCATGGGCACCGAAATGCACTACCGGCGTCCAGGCCCCCTGCTCTAACACACGCTGCAGCGCGGGCTGATCATCCGCCACCAACAGTTTTCCCTTACCGGGCACGGTTCTTACCAGATGGTGAAACTGCCGCTCAATCGCTGCCAGATCAGGGAAGATATCGGCATGATCAAACTCGAGGTTATTCAGCAGGGCAATATCCGGACGGTAATGGACAAACTTGGAGCGCTTGTCGAAAAACGCCGTATCGTATTCGTCTGCTTCCACTACAAAGGGCGCATCAGCTTCACCCAGCCGAGCGGAAACACCGAAGTTACGCGGCACACCGCCAATCAGAAAGCCTGGTTTCAGCCCGCTGCTTTCCAGCAGCCAGGCCAGCAGACTGGCGGTTGTGGTTTTGCCGTGAGTACCCGCGACGGCAATCACCTTACGCCCCTGGAGCACATGCTCAGCCAGCCACTGGGCGCCAGATGTATAGGGCAGGCCGCTATCGAGCAGAGCCTCCACCTCGGCATTGCCACGTGAAAGCGCGTTGCCTACCACCACCAGGTCAGGCGCAGGTGACAGGTTCTCTGCTCGGTAGCCTTGCTGTAACGCAATACCCGCCGCTTCCAGCTGTGTACTCATGGGGGGATACACATTGGCATCCGAGCCACTCACTGTGTAGCCAAGCTCTCGCGCCAACAGCGCCAGGCTACCCATGAAAGTCCCGCAAATCCCTATAATATGCAGATGCATCGCGCCTTGTTTCCTCTGATAATGGCTCTGGTAAGATAATATGCCAGTAGCTGCCCACAGGGCTGGCGGAACACCATAGGGCTGGCGGAACAACCCAGCGGCAACGCCTACCAATGCCTTGTGTGACAACCACATAACAACGCTCAGCCTAGCATGGAAGCGGACGAGTCTCACCTGGATTAGGCGCATCAATGTGACAATACACAAGGATTGATGCAGGATGCGCCTGGTGCATTTATTCACCCTTGATCATTCAACCCCTGAACACCAACCCTGGAGTTAAATCATGCGTATCGTCTTGCGCTATTTTTTCCGTACTCTGCGTATTCTGCTGGCACCTTTCATGATCGTGGCTGAAAAGCTATCGACCCCGAAATCCGTTGAGCGCAGCCCTGAAGCCCAGGCCGAGGTGGACAAGGCGTGTGAAAAACTCGCGCTCTATCAGTTTCGCACCTGCCCTTTCTGCATCAAGGTACGCAAGCAGATGGCGCGCCTGGGGCTGAACATTGAGGTACGTGACTCACAGCTTGATCCTCAGCACAAGCAGGATCTGTTAGAGGGTGGTGGTAAGGTCAAGGTGCCCTGCCTGCAAATCCAGCAAGATGACGGCAGCGTAAAGTGGCTGTATGAATCCGATGATATCAATGCCTATTTGCAACAGCGGTTTGGGTAAATCCAGGCTTGCGTTACTGCAAACAGCCGACTGAGCAATCAAACAACCGTTGGCCTATCACCTCGCCTTTAGTCTTATGCACAACGGCGGCAGCACCCTGAATGGCGGCTTTATTCATAAGTTGAATAACCCGTGTCATTATTTCGATTGTGAACCTTGTGTGTCGCTCTCTATGTTAACGAGAGCGTTCGCAATAAGTGAACGGCACCAACAACAAACGCCGGGGAGTGCTTGCAAGTGAGTGAACGCATTTCGACACCCTGGAATCAATCGGCAAGACAATTCGGGAACGACTATGACGCTCAATGCTGTTGCGACAAAAAAGACCTTTAAAAAGACGCTACTGGCTTCTCTGGTGGGCGCTTCCATGGCGGGAGCAGCACTGCTGCCAATGACGGCTAGCGCTGAAACATTGCGTATGGCTTATGACGCCGACCCGGTTTCTCTGGATATTCATGAGCAGCTTTCCGGCGGCATCCTCCAGCTTTCGCATATGACGCATGACCCTCTGGTTCGCTGGACAAAATCATTGGATTTTGAACCCCGTCTGGCGACCGAATGGGAGCAGGTGGATGACACTACCATGCGCATGTCACTGCGTGAGGGCGTCGAGTTCCATAGCGGCAACCCTTTCACTGCCAACGATGTCGCCTGGACCATTAAACGATTGAAGCAGAGCCCTGACTTCAGAGCGATTTTTGAGCCTATTGAAAGCGTTGAAGTCATCGACGATTACACTGTCGAAATCAACACAAAAGAGCCGTACCCGCTGTTGTTGAATCTGGCGACCTATGTCTTTCCCATGGATAGCGAGTTCTATTCCGGCAACGATGAAGACGGCGATCCGAAAGATGAAATCGTCAAAAACGGCAACTCCTATGCCTCTCGCAATGTATCGGGCACTGGCCCCTACACCGTCACCGACCGCCAACAGGGCGTTCGTACCCAATTTACTCGAAACCCCAATTACTGGGATAACGAATCGCCTGGTAACGTTGACAATATCATCCTGACGCCGATCAGCGAGAATGCCACGCGTGTTGCCGCGCTGCTTTCCGGCGATGTCGACTTCATTGCGCCGGTACCGCCCAATGACCTCGACAGGGTTCGTGAAAGCGACGACACCCAATTGGTGACGATGTCCGGCACACGGATCATCTTTTTCCACATGAATCAGGAGCGTGTCGAGGCGTTCCAGGATCAGCGCGTGCGTGAGGCATTTGCCTATGCCGTCAACCAGGAAGGTATTGCCGATAGATTGATGAAAGGTTTCGCCACACCGGCGGCGCAGTTCTCCCCCGAAGGCTACGCCGGGCATGTAGAAAGCCTGGAACCCCGTTATGACGTTGAACGTGCCAAAGAACTCATGGCTGAGGCGGGTTATGCCGACGGTTTCGACATAACCATGATGGCGCCTAACAACCGCTATGTGAATGACGCCAAAATTGCCCAGGCAGTGGCTGCAATGCTGGCGCGTATCAACGTTACCGTTGACTTGAAAACCATGCCCAAAGCGCAGTACTGGGGCGAGTTTGACGACCGCGCCGCCGACATGATGATGATTGGCTGGCATGCTGATACTGAAGATAGCGCCAACTTCCACGAATACCTGACCGCCTGCCCAGATGCGGACAGCGGCGCAGGCCAGTACAACGCGGGTAACTTCTGTAACCCGGAACTGGATGCGTTGATTGCTGCCGCCAACGTTGAAGTCGATCGTGAGCAGCGTGCTGAAATGCTTCAGCAGGTTGAACAGACGCTTTACGATCAAGCGGCTATCCTTCCGCTTCACTGGCAGGATCTGGCCTGGGCGTCTTCCAACCGGGTCAACATTGAACCTGTCCTCAACGTGATGAACTTCCCCTACCTGGGTGATCTGGTGATAGAAGATAGCGAGTAACGCTAGCAGGTATTAACCCCGTTTATTTAACCCGCGCGCGCTGAAACTTAAGTTTCAGCGCGCTACTCACCTGTCTCCACGGAACCATCCCCATGATCGCCTTCCTGGTCAAGCGCCTTTTCCATGCGCTGCTGGTGATGTTCGTCATCAGCATTATCGCCTTTGCCATACAGGATAACCTCGGCGACCCGATCCAACAGATGGTCGGTCAGTCGGTGCCAGAAGATGAACGCGAAGCCCTGCGCGAAGAGCTTGGGCTCAACGACCCCATGCTGGTTCAGTACGCCCGCTTTGCCGTCAATGCGGCGCAGTTTGACTTTGGTTATTCGTATGTCTTCAACCAACCCACCACAGAGGTTATTGCACGCCACCTTCCGGCAACCCTGGAGCTTGTCGCTGCCTCAACGTTTCTGATTATCGTCTTCTCGGTGCCCATTGGCGTTTACAGCGCAATAAAACCACGCGCTCTGCTCACGCGGTTTTTTATGAGCATATCGATTGTGGGTATTTCGATTCCCGTTTTCCTCACTGCCATCATGCTGATTCAAATATTCGCTATTGGCATTAGTTGGACACCCTTTCCAGCCAACACTGGCTGGGGAAACTGGCTTAACGAGCTGATTTCCACCGAGGGTGGCATGCCCGCCTATGGGCGCGGTGACCCGGTCACTGTGTTTGGCACCTGGGATACCAACTTTGCCAGTTTTAAAGGGCTGAGCTATCTCGTCCTGCCCGCCATTTCGCTGGCCTCCATCATGCTGCCGCTGTTTATTCGCCTGATTCGTGCCGAAATGCTGGAAGTCCTGCAGTCAGATTACGTCAAATTTGCACGGGCCAAAGGCATTTCCATGCGCCGCATCTACTTTCTGCATGCCCTGAAAAACACCATGCTTCCTGTGATCACCGTGGGGGGGGTTCAGATCGGCACCCTCGTGGCTTACACCATTCTGACCGAAACCGTTTTTCAATGGCCAGGGATGGGGTTGATGTTTCTTGATGCCATTGAGCGCTCCGACATTCCACTGATTGTGACCTATCTGATGATCGTGGGTCTTATTTTCGTTATCACCAACACGATTGTCGATTTGATCTACGGACTGGTGAATCCCACCGTTAAACTGACTGGAAAGCCCTCATGAATGAAACATCCACAAGGCTTCCCAGCCGCTGGGAACGCTTCCGCGACTCTTATCTGTTTTACAGTTTCAAGCGTGATGTCATCGCTCAAGTCAGTCTCGCGGTCTTTATTTTGCTGGTCGCCGTGGCAGTGCTGGCTCCCTGGCTTTCGCCGATGAACCCTTACGACCTGGCGCAGATCGATATTCTGGCCTCGGAACTCCCCCCCTTCTGGGTATCGGGAAGTGATGCCCAATACCTGCTCGGCACTGATGCCCAGGGTCGTGACATGCTTTCCACCATTCTTTATGGTGCCCGCGTATCACTAATCATCGGGTTTGGCGCTGTCGCCCTGCAGGCCCTGCTTGGGGTGGTATTTGGCCTGATGGCCGGCTACCTGGGCGGACGCATTGATGCCTTCCTGATGCGTCTGGCGGATATCCAACTGTCGTTTTCCACCCTTATGGTCGCCATCATTGTCGGTGCCCTTGTGAAAGCTGTCTTCGGTAGCGCGACGTTCAGTGCTTACGCCGTGCCGCTGCTGGTACTGATTATCGGTCTGGCAGAATGGCCGCAGTATGCACGTACCGTGCGCGCCTCAGTGCTGGCCGAGAAAAGCAAGGAATATGTGGATGCCGCCCGCGTCATGGGGTTATCCAGCAAACGCATCATGTTCCGCCATGTGTTGCCCAACACGCTGTCACCGATTTTCGTTATTTCCACGGTGCAGATTGCCAATGCAATTATTTCCGAGGCCGCCCTGTCGTTTCTGGGCCTGGGGATGCCAGAAACCCATCCGTCACTCGGTTCGCTGATCAAGGCAGGCTTCGACTATATCCAGTCCGGTTCCTGGTGGATCACCCTGATTCCCGGTGCTGTGCTGATCGTGCTCGTGCTGTCGATCAATCTGCTTGGGGACTGGCTGCGCGATGTCATGAACCCACGACTCTACAAAGGCTGAAGACCATGGCACTGCTGGAAGTCAATCAACTGGATGTTCGTTTCGCCTTGCGTCAGGGCGATGTTCACGCCCTGCGCGATGTTAATTTCACTCTCGAACGTGGTGAGCGTCTGGGGATCGTCGGTGAGTCCGGCGCGGGCAAATCGGTCGCGGCCTTTTCGCTGCTTAATCTGATTGCCAAACCTGGCTACATCGCCGGTGGCAGCATCAATTTCGATGGCAAGCCGCTGAATACCATGTCCGAGCGCGCTTTACGCAAAGTGCGCGGCAACCGTATTTCGATGATTTTTCAGGACCCGATGATGACCCTGAACCCGGTGCTGTCCATCGGAGAACAGATGGTCGAATGTCTGAAAGCCCATCGGCGTATTTCCTCCCGGGAAGCCCGCGATATTTGCCTGGACAAACTCCGCCAGGTACAGATTCCCTCACCGGAAACGCGGCTTGATCAGTACCCTCATGAACTGTCGGGCGGTATGCGTCAGCGCATTATCATTGCCATCGCCCTGCTGCTTGACCCGGATATCATCGTTGCCGATGAGCCCACCACCGCACTGGATGTCACCATTCAGGCAGAGATTATGGCGCTGCTGCTGGAACTGTGTGAAAAGCACAATGTCGGCCTGATTCTGATTACCCATGACCTGGGTGTGGTCAGCCAGGTGACCCAGCGTATGTTGGTGATGTACGCCGGACGCGTGATTGAGCAAGGGCCAACCCGCGAGATCATCAATGATCCTCAGCACCCCTACACTCAGGGGCTGATCAACGCCCTACCGCAGATGGCCACACCGGGTGAACGGCTCAACCAGATTCGCGGCAGCATGCCGTCACTGTCCAACCTGCCAAGTGGCTGCGCCTTTCATCCGCGCTGCGATTTCATCAACCGTGCCGATGGCCAGCCAAGGCCAGCATGTATGCAGCAAGTACCTGAATTCGTTGAATCCGGCAACTGTCGTGTCGCCTGCCATATGGTGGCTGAATTGCTGGAAGATCGCCGACTTAAGGAGGAAACCTCATGAGCGCACAGGCAGAGGCGATGCGGGATCCAACGATTCCGACCCAAAATGAAGAAAGTGCGGATTCACTGTTGCAGATTCGCAATCTGAAAAAACGCTTTTCGTTATCGGGTGATTTTCTCGACCAGCTAAAGTTCAAAGGCGGCAAGCTGGTGCGTCATCAGGAGCATGTGCATGCCATCAATGGCGTAAACCTGGATATCAAACGCGGCGAAGCGCTTTGCGTTGTGGGTGAGTCCGGCTGCGGCAAATCCACCGTGGCACGCACCGTTATGGGGTTGCTCAACCCGTCAGAAGGCGAGATCCACTATGACGGCCAGCGGATTGATAACCTGAGCTCACGCCAGCTTTTGCCCTATCGCAAACGCATGCAGATGATCTTTCAGAACCCCTACGCCTCGCTGAACCCGCGCATGACCATTCAGCAGACACTGGAAGAACCGCTGCGCCTTCACCACCCGGACTGGAACCGCGCACGCATCGTCGAGAAGGTCGAAGAGGTCATGCACTCTGTCGGTATTGACCCTGACTGGGGCAAACGCTTTGGTCATGAGTTTTCCGGTGGCCAACGCCAGCGTATTGCCATTGCCCGCGCTCTGGCAGTAGACCCTGAATTTATTGTCGCCGACGAGCCGATTTCGGCACTTGATGTATCCATCCAGGCGCAGGTGTTGAACCTGCTGATGGAGGCCCAGAGCCAGCATAACCTCACTTACCTGTTCATCACCCATGACTTGGCTGTGGTCGAACATTTTGGCACCCGCGTTGCCGTGATGTATCTGGGAACGGTGTGCGAAGTCTCCAGCACCGCAACGCTGTTTGCCAAGCCGCGTCATCCGTATACTCAGGCCCTACTATCGGCTATTCCACGCCTGGAAGACGATCGCCCACAGCATATTCGCCTGGAAGGCGAAGTCCCCACGCCGGTTAATCTACCCAGCGGCTGCGTTTTCCATGGACGCTGCCCTTACGCCAATGCGCGCTGCAAGCAGGAAATCCCAGTTCTGCAAACGCAGAATGATGGAACCCGGGTCGCTTGCCACGCCGTAGAGGAAGACCGGTTATAATCATTACCTTTAATAGTTCTACCAACCAGGAAGGCCCATGGAAATTCGCTGGCTAGAAGATTTTATTGCCCTGGCCAGAACTCGGCACTTCTCACGGGCGGCGGATGAACAGCATGTCACCCAGCCCACTTTTTCACGGCGCATCAAGCTGCTGGAAGAGGAAATGGGGGTAACACTGATCAACCGCCAGACCCTACCCTTATCCCTCACACCAGCCGGTGAGGAGTTTCTAACACTGTGCCAACAGGTCACTGAACGGGTGCGGTTGACCCGTGACAGAGTACGCGAAATCAGCGCCGGGCAGCAGCGACGAATTATGCTGGCCGCGCCGCAGAGCCTACTGGCACATTTTATGCCCGAATGGCTTGCAGCACAGGGTGGCCAAGATCGTATTCAGCCTTACCTGCGGGCAACCGCCTGGGTCGCAGGTGATTATTTTCAGGCGTTGGCACGGGCGGAGTGTGACCTGGCTTTGTGCTATTGGCCCATAGAACGCTGCGATCTGGATATCGACACATCCAACTGTCGCTACCGGGTCGTAGGCGAAGAACGGCTGATTCCAGTTACCGCCTGTGATGACAATGGCGCGCCGCGTAACCTGTTACCCGGTAAGCGAAGCGCCCCTTTGCCGTGGCTTGCCTACCCTGAACGCGGGTTGCTGGGGTCGGCGCTCAAAGCACACCTTACGCGAATGCCCATCAGCAGCTATTTAAACACTCAAAGTGAAAACCTGTTTGCCGCCAATATCAAGGAGCTAGTGGTTCTTGGCTATGGCATGAGCTGGCTGCCTGAGCGCTGTGTTCAGGCTGAACTATCTAACGGTGCGCTGATTAGAGCGGGTGATAAGCGCTGGGACGTACCCCTGGAAATACGCTTATACCGCCATCAAGTACAACAGCATACCGACCTTGACGCTTTCTGGAACGCGCTTCCAACATACTCATTTCCACATCGCTAGTGCTTTCTTTATAGCCTTCCCATATTCTGAAAGGTCAACCACAATGCCCGAATCGCTCCACCAACAGCAACTTGACCACCTACGCCATTTGCTTAACGCCTACCGCTCATTGATGAGCCAGTTCAACCTGGATGCCATTGCCATCTACAGCGGACACCCGAGCGCACATTACGCGGATGACCAGCTGACCAACTTCCAGGCTTACGGCCATTTCGTGCATTGGGTGCCGCTGGTGGATGCCGCGCATAGCTGGCTGGTGATTCACCCGGACGCAAGGCCCACCCTCCACCTGCACGCACCGGCTGATTTCTGGCATCAGCCCACTACCCTGCCGGAAGAGCCTTGGGTTGGTGAGTTTGAGGTAGTGTTGTGCAACGACATTCAGGCACCCCAGCTGAGCCAGAACAGCGCCTGGATCGGCGATGCGGCAGCGCTTGAGCAGGCCGGCTTGGCAATGCCTGAAGGCGATGTCAACCCACACGCTCTGCTGCTGGCCCTGGATGAGCTGAGGGTGATCAAAAGCGACTATGAAATCAGCTGCATCCGTGAAGCCAACCGCCTGGCCATGGCCGGCCATCAGGCAGCGCATGCCGCCTTTGCCGGGGCTGCCAGCGAGCTGGATATCCAACTCGCTTACCTCGCGGCCAGCCGTCAGCGTGAATCCCAGCTGCCTTATGCCAACATCGTGGGCATGAATGAGCATGCGGGCATTCTGCATTACCAACACTACAATGCCCAGACGACCCATCAGCGGTTCAGCCTGCTGGTGGATGCCGGGAGCCGCTATCGCGGTTACAGCGCCGATATCACCCGCACCCACCTGGGCCCGGATGCCCCTGCTCTGTTTGAGGCCCTGATTGACGCCCTGCATGATCTGAAGGATCAGCTGATCGAAAAAGCCAAACCCGGCCAACGCTTCACTGCCCTACAGGAAGAAATGCATCAGTCCCTGGCGGACATTCTTATTCATCATGACTTGTATCGCGGTAGCGCCGAGTCGGCGGTTAGTGAAGGCGTTACCCGCGCCTTCTGCCCCCACGGCTTGGGGCATCTGATGGGCATTCAGGTTCACGATGTGGCTGGGCTACGCACCCCAGCTGGCGAGCCAGCCCCCGCACCGTCTGAACACCCGGCCCTGCGCCTGACTCGGGAACTGGAAGTGGGCATGGTCATCACCATCGAGCCGGGGCTTTACTTCATTCCCATGCTGTTGGCACCCTTGCGTCACCAGCCACTGCCCATCAACTGGATTCTGGTCGAGCAACTTACGCCCTGCGGCGGTATTCGCATCGAAGACAATATTGTGATTACAGAAAATGGCCACGAGAATCTGACGCCCTGACCCTTCGTCATAGCGCCCATAAAGTATAAAAGGCGCACATAAAAAAGGCCCCCCGAAGGGGACCAGGTGGAGCACGCCAGCTCACTCGGTGTACCGTTGCCAGTGCAAATACAGGTTAGTCTGAAATGACGCTGTATGTTGCGTGGCAGCGATGTAGGCGGCGACTTATCCGCCTTGTACTTTATATATTGCGACTTACGTGCCAAAAAATAATTATCTTTTTATTTTCAAATAGTTAAAAAATAAACCTATTTCTTCAAGCCAGCCACTGGGTGTTGACGCACTGCAACACGCTCTTTGGTAGCGCAAAAATTTGCTGCACTGCCACATGATAGTGCAGCGCTTCTGCCAAGACATCCTCATTCTCCTCACGTACACTTGTTTGAATTCAGTTCTCACTCGTTAAGGAACCGCCATGGCGTTTGAATCCACGTCCTCCTACATTGCTACCGATGCCCTCAAGCAAGCCGTCAATGCTGCCGTTGTGCTGGAGCGGCCGCTTTTGATCAAGGGTGAGCCGGGCACCGGTAAGACCCTGCTGGCCGAGGAGTTGGCCGAATCCTTGGGTACACGCCTGATCACCTGGCATATCAAGTCCAGCACCAAGGCGGCCCAGGGGCTTTATGAATATGACGCCGTCAGCCGCCTGCGCGATTCGCAGCTCGGGGTGGAAGGGGTGGAAAATGTCGGCAACTACATCAAGCCCGGCAAGCTGTGGGAAGCCTTCAGCGCCGGTGAGCGCGTGGTGTTGCTGATTGATGAAATCGACAAGGCGGACATCGAGTTCCCCAACGACCTGCTGCAAGAGCTCGACCGTATGGAGTTTCACGTCTATGAGACCGGTGAAACCATTCGTGCCGAGCAGCGTCCGATCATCGTGATCACCTCGAATAACGAAAAAGAGCTGCCGGATGCCTTTTTGCGCCGCTGCTTTTTCCATTACATCGAATTCCCCGACCGCGAGACCATGCAGGCGATTGTGGACGTTCACTTCCCCGATATTGCGCCCCGTCTGGTCAGCGAAGCGCTGGAAGTCTTCTTTGATTTACGTGGCGCACCGGGGCTTAAGAAAAAACCTTCGACCTCCGAACTGGTGGATTGGCTGAAACTGCTGATGGCCGACGAGCTGGCCCAGGAAGCCCTTTATCACCGCGACCCGGTCAAGGCCCTCCCGCCGATGGCAGGTGCGCTGGTCAAGAACGAGCAGGATACCCAACTGCTTGAACGGCTGGCCTTCATGCTGCGTCGCCAGAAGAACACGGGGCGCTAAGCCATGTTTATCGGCCTGTTTGAAACGCTGAAACGTGCTGGCGTGCCGGTGTCGCTGCGCGAGCTGCTGGACTTACACGCTGTCGTTGAACGTGGCGTGGTGTTTGCCGATATGGACGCTTTCTATCAGGTGGCACGCACCGTCATGGTCAAGGATGAGCGTCATTTCGACCGTTTTGATCGCGCCTTTGCGGCCTGGTTCAAGGGTATTGAGGATATGGATGCCGCGATTGACGCCCTGATCCCCGATGAATGGCTGCGCCGTGAGTTTGAAAAACAGCTCAGTGATGAAGAAAAGGCCAAGATCGAATCCTTGGGCGGGCTCGAACAGTTAATCGACACCTTCAAGAAACGCCTTGAAGAGCAGAAAGAGCGCCATGCGGGCGGCAACAAATGGATTGGTATCGGCGGCACCAGCCCGTTTGGGGCTTATGGCTACAACCCGGAAGGCATTCGCATTGGCCAGGACGGCTCGCGCCATCGACGCGCCGTCAAGGTGTGGGATGAGCGTCGCTTTCGCGATTACGATGATTCTCTCGAGCTTGGCACCCGCAATATCAAGATGGCACTGCGCCGCTTGCGCAAGTTTGCCCGTCAAGGGGCGCTCGAAGAATTTGATATCGACAGCACCATTCGTGAAACCGCCCGGGATGCGGGCCTGCTGAATATCCAAATGCGCCCGGAACGCCACAACGCCGTCAAGATTCTGCTGTTTCTCGATGTTGGTGGTTCCATGGATGACCATATCCGCGTCTGCGAGGAGCTGTTTTCCGCCGCGCGTTCGGAGTTCAAACATCTTGAGCACTATTACTTTCATAACTGCCTGTATGAAGGCGTCTGGAAAAACAATCGCCGTCGTGGCAATGAACGACTTCCGACCATGGATGTGCTGCATACCTACGGCGATGATTATCAGGTCGTGGTGGTCGGCGATGCCGCCATGTCGCCCTATGAAATCACTCACCCAGGTGGCAGCGTCGAACACTTCAACGACGAAGCCGGCGGCATCTGGTTAAAGCGCCTGACGGCAACGTTTCCGCGTCTGGCGTGGCTCAACCCCATGCCACCACGCGCCTGGGAAATGACCTACTCTACCCAGCTGGTTCGTGAACTGATTGATGACCGCATGTACCCGATGACGCTGGAGGGCCTGGAAGCGGCGATGAGCCAACTGGCCCGCTAAAACGCTGAATCAACGCCTGTAATACCATTTTGATCATGTAAAACCGCTGCCATGTGCTACCCTCATAAATGAGTTTGTTACATATTTGTAAGTATTAATGCGTCAGTTTTTAAGCAGCGGAAAACAACAGACAACAATAGGAACGCCCGTAATGAGTCGAGAAGTCGTTGTATTAAGTGCCGTACGTTCTGCCATTGGCGCCTTTGGTGGCGGATTAAGCTCCATAGAACCCCATGAGCTTGCGGGCCAGGTCATGAAAGAGGCAGTCAACCGCTCCCAGGTAGATGCCGCCTTGATCAACTATGTCACTGTGGGCAACTGCATTCCAACCGATTCCCGTTTTGCCTATGTTGCACGCGTTGCCTCCATTCAGGCCGGGCTGCCGATGGATTCCGTCGCCATGGCGGTTAACCGCCTGTGCAGCTCTGGTTTGCAGGCCATCGTGACCACTGCCCAGAACATCATGCTGGGTGATTGCGACTATGGCGTCGGGGGCGGCGTTGAAGTGATGTCGCGGGGCGGTTACCTGTCACCTGCCATGCGCTCAGGGGCACGGATGGGCGATACCAGCATGGTCGACATGATGGTGGCTACTCTGAATGACCCTTTCGGGGTTGGGCACATGGGCATAACCGCTGAGAATCTGGCCGAAAAGTGGGATATCAGCCGCGAGGAGCAGGACGCCTTTGCAATGGAGTCCCACGCCCGCGCAACCCGCGCCATTGAGGAAGGACGCTTCAAGTCACAGATCGTCCCGATCACCTTTGAGACCCGCAAGGGCACCGTCGTCGTCGATACCGATGAGCATGTAAAACCGGGCACCAGCATGGAAAGCCTGGGGAAAATGCGCCCGGCCTTCAAGAAAGACGGCACCGTCACTGCCGGTAATGCCTCAGGGATTAACGATGGTGCCGCCTTTATGGTGCTGGCGTCTGCAGAAGCCGCCGAAAGTGCCGGACACAAGCCGATTGCCCGCATAGTGTCTTACGCAGTGGCTGGTGTGCCGAATGAGATCATGGGCGAAGGGCCTATCCCTGCCTCGCGTCTGGCGCTGGAAAAGGCTGGCTTGTCGCTTGACGATATGGATGTGATTGAATCCAACGAAGCCTTTGCCGCTCAGGCACTGGCCGTCGCCAAAGGCCTGGGGCTGGACATGCAGAAAACCAACCCGAATGGCGGCGCCATTGCATTGGGGCACCCGGTGGGTTGTTCCGGGGCCTTTATTGCCACCAAGGCGCTCTATGAGCTTGAGCGTACCGGTGGACGCTATGCGCTGGTTACCATGTGTATTGGCGGCGGCCAGGGAATTGCGACCATTTTTGAGCGCCTGTAAACAGTCAGTCACTGGCAATACAAATCAAAAAAACCGGCGGGCTTTATTGAGCCCGCCGGTTTTTTGTTTAACTACTCATCATGCTGACATAGCAGCTTAGTTAGCCGGTTTTTCCTCAGCTTCTACCGCCATATCATCTTCAACATGGATCGGCTCATCGGCTTCATCCTCAGCGTGGCGACGTGAACGATGCTCAATCATCAGATACAACACCACACCAACGCCCAGCCCCCAGGCGGCGCCATGGGTTGCCAACACCACACCCATGATACCGGCAACGCCCATGGCGGTAGCGTTCTTGATCTGCTCAACGGCCACGGCAATACACAGGTAACCGGTAATCAGCAGGGTAATTGACAGCGCAATCGGCAATACCGGGCGGAAAAGGGTGACCAGCGGCAGCAGGAACAGCGCCAGAAAGCCAACAATCCAGAAAACCGAAGCCCCTGAGTAGATGGTATCCATGGCACCACGCCCATAACGGTAGCGCTCGGCAATGGTGGCCATGGCACCGGTAAACAGTGGCCCTGCAAGACCCGGGTAAGGGGCAAGGAAGGAATGCATCAGGTTACGCAGGCCAGTAATCAGGTGAACGCGATCAACATTCACTTCGATTTTTTCATCCGGACGCAGATGATCAACGCGCTTGATCAGGCTCTGGCCGACGATGATGTCACCAAAGGCAATGATATAGGCAATGATGGCCGTAGGAATCGCCGCCAACAAAAGCTCTATACCCGGCAGGCCAATACTGAAGGGCAGATACGCCCAGATGCCGCCAAAATCAGGCACCGCAATGCCCCACTCAACGCTTGGCATTGGGTACTCACCCACGCCCCAGCCAATCGCCATGGTCACCAGCATGCCCGGCACCATGCCATAGGCAGCGATGTTACGCGCCCAGCGGAATTTTTCGGTCAGGTCACGAAACGATAGAGAAAACAGCACATAAAGCGTAATCAGGCCACCGATACCCAGGGAAATAGGCGTTTCATACAGACGCCCGCCTTCACTGATCTCACCGCTGATAGCAGCAATACCCGCGCCAAGCAGAATGCCCGCCTTGATTGAATCCGGCACGCTGTTAACCAGCTTTGTTCCCAGCCGGGTCACCGCCATAAACAGAAATATCAGGGTGACCATCAGCTGCAGGGCCACCATGGCACGAATGGCTTCAGGCCCCGGTTCAAACTGGCCAATAAACAACAAAACCACTGGAATTGCCGGGGTAATCCAGCCCGCTACAAAGGGCACCCCTAAAAGCGGCGGCAGGATAAAGCCGATGCCGCACACTACCACGTAGGCAAGTGCCACCTCATAAGGAAGCCCAAGATACTGCTCAAGCAGCGGTATCATGCCCAAGCCGATGACAAACATGACCAGCGCCTGAATGGTCTCGGGAATTTCCCAGCGGAAATGGATAAAGGGCAGGCGAAGCTTGAAAGGGCCAAGCGGCCAGTAGGGATGTTCTTCCCCGTATTTACGTTTAAGCAGCACGACGTTTCCTCACGGTGTCTGGTTGTTCATTATCGAATCCTCATGGCTATTGTTGTTATTGGTTGAAGCTGTTTTACGTGGCTGAAAGCCAAGAGAACATTCGACCTTTCGTGCATTGCAGCACGAACACCCCGCCAAAAGTGTTGACAATCACAGTGAGAAAAAAGCTAAAAGTGTCTAAATAACGCCAAAATCGCTATATAAAACTCGAAAACCGGCTGATCTGTCGACAAGCGAAAATCACTCACAGCGCCTTTACGTAAACGTCATTCTTTGGTCTTAAACCCCTGATTTATCATGCAAGCGCCCATTCAACGCCGCTTTTTGCATGCAGGAAGGTGGTGTCATACAGCGCAACAGTGGTGTCATGCTGATTGATCAATAAACCGATCTCCGTACAGCCCAGAATGACCCCTCCAACACCGCGTCGATGCAGATCTTCCACTACGTCCAGATACGCCGCGCGGGAGTTCTTATCCAGCACACCCCGGCATAGTTCCTGGTAAATAATCCGGTGAACCTCCTCACGTTGAGCATCATTCGGCACCAGCACGGTAATCCCCTGGGCTTCCAGACGCTCGCGGTAGAATGCCTGTTCCATGGTAAATCGGGTGCCTAAAAGCCCAACGGTTTGAACGCCATCCTCCAGTAACGCCTGTGCCGTGGCATCGGCAATATGTAACAGCGGAATGGACAGCGCGGCTTCTACCTGTGGTGCAACACGGTGCATGGTGTTGGTGCCAATTATCAGGCCGTCAGCGCCAGCGGCTTCGACCCGAAGGGCATGCTTAACCAGCAGATCCGCCAGGGCATCCCACTGCCCTTCCCGCTGCAACACTTCAACGTCGGCAAAATCCAGGCTATCGAGAATTAACTTTGCCGAATGCAAGCCGCCCAGACGCTGCGCAACCTGCTGATTAAGCAGTCGATAATAGGTCTGAGTAGATTCCCAGCTCATGCCACCCAAAAGGCCAAGAGTTTTCATTAACTGCCCCTTAATAATCCAGATATTAACGTATGTTGTTATTCAGCTATTCAGGCACAAGGATATTCTGGCTACACTCATAATAATGCAAACAAAAATAACCACTCAAAAAAGCGTCCGGGAATGCGGATGAAGGCAACGCTAAACACGCTGCTGCGAACCAGCTATGTCGCCGGCCTGGGTATCCTGATTGGCTTGTCTGCGGCGGTTATTGCCAACCTCTTTGTGGCCGGCATCGTGTGGATGAACGATAGCCTCTTGATCTCACCGCGCAGCCGCATGATGGCAAGCAGCGAATGGCTGTTATTGATAGCTACCGTGATGGTGCCCGCACTAGGTGGGCTGGCCGTGGGCATTATCCGACACTTTATTGATGGCAAACGTTTTCATGGCCCGCCGGATATCATTGCCACCGTACAGACCCGCCAGGGAGTGCCCGCTACCCAGCCAGGGCTTTTATCGGGTATTGCCAGCCTGCTCTCATTGGGAAGTGGCGCTTCAGTGGGCCAATACGGCCCGCTGGTGCATCTTGGCGGCTTGCTAGGCTCACTATGGTCACGGCTTTTCCGCATGGATATTTCCATGGGCAATATCGCGATTGCCTGCGGCGTGGCCGCCGCTATCTCGACCATTTTCCATGCCCCGATTGCGGGAATCCTGTTTGCTCAGGAAGTTATCCTGCGCCATTTTTCACTGCGCGCCCTGGCGCCTATCGCCGTTGCTTCGATTGTTGGCTATGTGGCTGCCAATACCATTCTTCCTCAACCGCCTCTTTTGCAGATCGAATCTGCCGAAATCCTGCATTTCTGGGAATTCGGGCTTTTTCTGTTGCTTGGTATGGCCAGCGCGCTGGTGGCCGTGGCTTATATGCAATCCATCCTCTGGGTTGGGCGTTGCGCCAGCGCCATGCCCATTCCAGCCATCACCCGGCCGGCATTTGCTGGCGCAGCGCTGGGGGTTGTGGCGCTATGGTTTCCCGAAATCCTCGGCGCGGGTGGTGAAAATCTGCGCTTTGCACTGATTGATGAAGCTTTCAGCCGCTGGGAGCTGGCGATATTGCTGATACTGAAAATACTGGCCACCGCCTGGTGCCTCGGCATGGGCTTTGCAGGCGGCGTATTCAGCCCCGCCCTGCTGATTGGCAGCCTGTTCGGGGCCTTGTTCGGCAGCCTGGTTGCCACGTTAAGCGGAGTCAACAGCTCAGCCGTGGTGGTGTATGCCGTGTGCGGCATGGTGGCGGTGACCGCACCGGTAATTGGCGCGCCCATGACCACAGTAGTCATCGTATTCGAGATGACCGGCCATTATCCCTTGACCATTGCCGCATTGAGCAGCGTGGCGCTTGCCAGCCTGACCACGTCTCGCCTGTTTGGGCGCTCTCTGTTTGATCGCCAGCTCCATCAGCGCGGCATCGACCTATCCGGCGGGCGCAGTAAGGCGCTATTGACAGCCCATACGCTGCAAGCACTGATCAACCCGAACTGTCTGCAGCTCAGCCCCCGCGCCAGCGTCAAGGACGCCATGTTGGCAATGAGCCAGGCGCAAGTCGCAGAAGCCTATCTGGTAGACGCTGCTGGCCACTACCTTGGCACCGTGCACCTGCATGCGCTGATCGGCGCAGCGCCACAGGATGAAGCCCGTCAATACGCCCCGCCGGACGACCTCTGCCTGTATAGCGATACCCCTCTATGGGAAAGCATGCAGGCCCTGCGTGAATTTGTGGGCGAGCGGGTACCGGTTATCGACAGGCAATATCGCCTGATTGGAGCTGTTGTTGAATCGGATGTGATTCGCGCCTATCTGGATATTCTGGCTGATATGCGCCGGGAGGAATATGCGCCTAATTAATACTTTGCTGGTATGCGTTTCAACCAGCTTGCCTGTGCTGGCAGCCGCTTCTCCACAGCCCCAGCCAACGCCTCTGGTAGTGGCTTCATGGGGCGGTGCCTACCAGGCAGTACTTGAAGAAGTATTGTTTGAACCCTTTACGGCCGCTACCGGCATTCAAGTCGAAACAGTGCCGTATAGCGGTGGACTGGAAATACTTGAGGCAACGCCGCCCGATCTGATCGACATGACCAAAAACGCTGCCATGGCCGCATGCGAACAAGGGCAGCTTATCCCTCTGACGTTTGATGACCTGCCTGATGGCGCTGATGGCACACCCGCCAGGCGCGACTTTATTGACAGCGCTTTTAGTGAATGTGCGCTAACCCATCTTCTGTATGCCACCGTGATTGCCTACGATACCCGAGCGTTCAAAGGCTTTATTCCCAGCCGCGTTCATGACCTGTTCAACCTGCAGGATTTTCCGGGCAAGCGCGCCCTTCAGGACATCCCCGATGCCAATATTGAGTGGGCCTTACGTTCGTTTGATGTACCCCGCGAATCCCTTTACCCACTGCTGAGTACGCCGCGGGGCATGGCATTGGTATTTGAGCGCCTTGACGCGCTCAGGCCGCACACTTTGTGGTGGCAGGCAGGTAGCGAACCGGTAGAACTGCTGGAAAGCGGCGAAGTAGTTATGGCATCTGGCTATAACGGACGTTTTTTTGCCGCCATTGCCAAGGGCAGCCCGATTCAGATTATCTGGGACAGCCAGATACAGGAACATCAGACCTGGGCAATTCCAACGTCGGCTACCAATCAGGTGGCCGCTCAACAATTTATTCGCTTTGCTACCAGCACCCAACGACTGGCAGCCGTCGCAGAACGTATTGCCTATGGCCCCGCCCGCCACTCTGCCTCGGCCCTGCTTCATAAACACCCTGACGGCTTTGATATTCGCCCACACATACCTACGCATCCCTATAACAACCGGACGGCCATCACCAAGGATGTTGGCTGGTATGCACGGGTGCGAGACCATTTACATAAGCGATTCGAACAGTGGCAAGCAGGAGGCAGCTCCTAACCGTCTTTGCTCAAACGCCGCTTACCCGGCGGCCTGACACCATCCTGGCTCTTGAACGCTTTTAGCTGTATCTCCACTTTGGAGCGTGCCCGTTCAGCGGCGATGGCGCGCTGCTCGGCGCTGTGAACGCCTTGCTCCAGAACTGTCAGGCGCTCTTTCCACTCGTTGCGCATCTGGGCGATCTCCTTACGCACGGCGTCAGCATCTTGCTTGCGGGCTTGGCGTTCTGCTTTCAGGGCCTCGCGCTGATCTATTGCATTGTGTTCTGCAGCGGCCTGCTTGGCTTCAGCGGCCGCCTTGGCACGCTCGGTGGTACGTTGAAGGCGCTCAATCGCCTGAAGCTTGCGCTGGTTTTCCATGCTTGTATGATAATATTCATCGCGCTGCTCGCTAAGCAGTTTGATACGCGCTTGAGCCTGGGTTAGAGCCTCTCGCGTTTTTTCGGCGTCCAGGCGTTCTTCATTCAGTGCTTTACCCAGGCGCTCAACCTCTTTTTGTGCGGTATCACGTTCTTCAATGACATCATCACGCTCGCCTTCCAGACGGCTGACCTGAGACAGCAACTGCTCAACCTGAGCTTCCAGCTCTTCACCGATTTCTGCCAGTGTATCAGCGGTTTGCTGTGACTCTTGGGCCTGTGCTTCCACTTCAGCCCGCGTTACCGACACCTGGCGCTCTATTTCATCGGCTATTGCGCGGATCAAGGCGTCAGGCAGCTGAATGGATTTACGTTCTGCAGGTACCTGGGTTGCTTTCCAATCGCGCAGGTGGCGATGAATAGTGTTCGGGCTTCCCGTGCCCAGCTCATCCCGAATGCGCTGTATGGTGGGTTTATTGCCTTGCTCAACTAATATGTTGGCCGCCTGGGCGACCTGTTCATAAGTGATACCGGGGCGAGGCATGAGACGTCTCCGTGATAGCCATATTCGTAAAGGCTTAATAGTATTTCATATCGTATTAAATACAATACAAAATGTTTTCATGAGAGCGTCTGGCCAGGTCTGATACTGCCACGTTAGCGAATAGCCTTGATGGCGTTGTTTTGATATGTTCGTATTGGTGACGTCGCAATCCTTGCGACGCACGATGCAACATTCCATGTAAAGCTTGTTCCCTCCCTCCCTTGCAGCATCTACAATCAGCATAGGCCATGGGCGGTGCCTGCTCTGTGCGCTAACGCACACAAGCAGCTATAAATCATATTAATTGTTCTTTTCAACCCTGCGTTCGCTAGCGCACGGTGACTGAATATCATAAGCGTCATACTCAGGTTGAGCATGGCAAGGGAAATGCTTAAACAAGGATGTTGCGCTATGCGCTCAAAGCGTAGCAAGCCCAAACTGCATAAACCTGTTGATTGATGTGATCAACAGAACCTGCTGCTTTTCCCTCACGATTACGCCATTGCAATCTATAAGCATGACGCCTATTTCAGGATAGCGCTTGCAAGGCTGATTGCTGAAAGGCTTTCCTGACCACCTGGCGCAGCTCGCTGTCATCCCAGGGTTTGGTCAGAAATTTGTAGATTGCCCCTTCGTTAATTGCCTCCGTGACTGTTTTCAGGTCAGTGTACCCCGACAGCATGACCTGAACGATGTCAGGATAAATCTCTTTGACCCGACGGAAAAACACGGTACCGCTCATTTCCGGCATTCGTTGGTCGCTGATAATGACGTGAACTTCCTCGCTGGCCAATAGTTCAAAGGCTTGATGGACACTTTGCGCCGTCAGGATACGGTACCCTTCACGACGCAGCAGACGCGAAAGAGCGCGCAAGATATTCACCTCATCATCAAGGAGTAAAAGCGTCGGCCTTGTGGGTTCATCCACCTGGGCTTCAAAGGCCTCCTGCTCGCGATGATGTTGCTCAAGAAATACTTTCAAGCGATCCAGCGGCATGGGCCTTGCGAAATAGAAACCCTGATAGTGTGTGCACAGTTGGCGGGAAAGATAAGCAAACTGGGCATGGGTCTCAACGCCTTCAGCCAACACTTCAAACTCCATCGCCCGCGCCATGGCAATGGTTCCCCGCACAATCGCTGCATCACGATGGTCGCTGATGATGTCTTTGATAAATGCACGGTCTATCTTGATCTTGCTGACGGGCAGATGCTTAAGGTAGCTAAGACTCGAAAAGCCGGTGCCGAAATCATCAATCGCTAGCTGAATCCCTTCTCTTCTTATGCCTTTCAAGGTGTTCAGTGCCCAATCCGCACTTTCCATCAACACCCCTTCGGTCAACTCAAGTTCAAGCAATCCCGGCGGCAGGCCACTCTTCTTGAGCACGCGGAGAAGATCGCGCACAAAGTAGGTACGCTGAAACTGCATGGGTGAGATATTGACCGCCATGCTGAAATCACCCAGGCCAAGGGCATTGAGCGCTTTACCATCACGGCAGGCGGTAGCCAACACCCAATCGCTGATCGGAATAATCTGGCCAGTGCTTTCAGCAAGGCTAATGAAATCCGCAGGCGATACGCGGCCACGTTCAGGATGCTGCCAGCGGATTAACGCCTCAAAGCCGGTCACTCGCCCGCTTGGGCTGTGAATCTGGGGTTGGTAATACAGTTTAAACTGCTCGTTATCAATGGCTTTTTGCAGGTCACGACGCAATGAAACACTCTCGCTTGCCTTTTGCCCAAGCTCTTTGCGGTACCAGTAAATGGCATTGTGGCCCTGGTGCTTGGCTCGATACATGGCCATATCCGCCTGTTGTACCAGAATCATCGGCGACGCCAACAACCCCTCCTTGATGGCGACACCAATACTAGCCGTGATGCGCAATTCGTTGTCGCTAATCCGATAGGGCTGGGCAATGATGGCAAGCAGCCTTTCGGCCATGGATTGCACTATCGCCAGGCTTGTACAGGCTGGCATGACCACCACAAACTCATCGGCACCAAAACGGGCAACCGTGTTGTCAGGTTCAATTTCTTGCAAAAGGCGCTTGGCAACCTGCTTAAGCAGCTTATCGCCAACCCGGTGCCCAAGCGTATCGTTGATCGGTTTGAAGCCATCAAGATCGACAAACAGCACGCCCAACACAGTGTCCTTGGGGGTGTTGTTAACCGCTTCTGTCAATTGGTCTTCCAGCAAAGTGCGATTAGCCAGCCCAGTTAAAAGATCATGGGTGGCGTTAAAGGCCAGACGCTGCTCGTAATTGCGCTGAATGGTGATATCGTGCTGTACACCGATAAAGTGGGTGACTTGACCCTGTTCATCCACGACGGGTGAAACATTCAACTCGTTCCAGAATGGCGTGCCATCCTTGCGGTAGTTGCGCAATATAACCTGGGTTTTCTGGCCATTAAGTATAGCGGCGCGCACCTTGGCAATGCCCTGGGGATCAGTGTCTGGCCCCTGGAGAAAGCGACAGTTTCGCCCTCGAATTTCCTCATATTGATAGCCGGTCAGCCGCTCGAATTCCGGGTTGGCATAAATAATCGGATGGTCACTCTGGGTGGCATCGGTAATCACCACGCCATTGATGCTCGCGGCGATGCTGCGTTCCAGAATATACAGCCGCTGCTCATTGGCCTTGCGTGTAGTGATATCACGAAAATACACGGCCAACCCTTCGCGGGAAGGGTAGGCAGTGATTTCAAGCCAGAGCCCAAGATCCGGATAGCGAGCCTCAAAGGAGACGCTGATGTTATCGTCAAGAGCGCGTCGGTATTGGCGTTCAAACTGGGTGCCCAGCCCCTCGGGGAAGGCATCCCATAGGCTGACACCTTCAAGCTCGCCCAGCTCATGTTTCAACAGACGCTGCGCAGTGACATTCAGATAGGTGAAGCGCCATTCGTGATCCAGCGTAAAAAACCCATCCGTAATGCTATCCAGCGTGGTGGTAAGACGCTCAGCCAGACGGTCAACCTCCTGCCCCAGGCGTCGGCGATGCGTGATATCCCGGGCGACCATATGAATCAGCGCCTGCGCGCACAGAGCGGCCTTGACCTCCATCCAGTGTATGTGCCCCCATGAATCCTCAACGCGAACCACCAGATCCTGCACTGGCGACTCGGCATCCAGGCACTGGAGCGCGTTCTCCACCAGATAGCAATCCTCAGCGATCACCAGATAAGTAAAGGATTGACCTTTTAGTTCATCAATTTCGTAACCCAGAAAGCGCTTGAAAGCAGGGTTAAGCTGCAGAAAGTTTCCAGCGCGATCCACCCAGGCAAAGAGGTCAAGAGAAAGCGTAAAAAACGGATCCTTTTCAAGCAGCAGGTCAGAAATCTTCATGCTGTCACGCGGGATACAAGGGCATGTTTATTCATCGTCGGATGGCTCTTCCGGTGGTCTGACAAGCAGCGTATAGCGCGTATGTTCAAGCTCCTCAAAGCGTATCAGTTTGTCGATCAATGTCTGCTCCAGAACCTTGCCAGCATTCAGTAACAGCACACCGCTTTGCGTATAGAGATCTTCAGCAAGCACCATGCCCTCCTCTACCTGGCGGGTTGCCAGCGCCTGAATATCCGGGTCTTTAACCCCCAGGTCCGGGGCGTCTTCGCGGCACAGGGTAATGAAGTCACGGCATAGCACCGGGTCGTAGACCCGACCCGCCAGTTTCTCAAGCAACATCAAGGCATCATCACGCGGCACTTTGCGTTTAAGCAGCATGCCCCGCTGCAGCTCGATGAAATCCACCGCAATTCCCAGCAGGCGAGCACCATAGGGAATCGCCTCTTCTTTAAGGTGGTTAGGGAATCCGCTGCCATTCCAGCGCTCATGGTGATGGCCAATAATATGTGCTGTCGGGGCCAGGTGCTCAAGCGACATGAGAAGACTTTCACCAACCACCGGGTAGTTACGGTAGATATCCAGATCCGCCCCGTAAAGCTGTTCGGACGGGGTATCAAGAAGGCGGTCGTCCCAGCACAGCTTGCCAAGATTATAGAGCGCTGCGGCCATGGCAAGGTCTCTGGCAAGCTCGGCGTCAAGCCCATAACGAGATGCAAACCCCTCCAGCAGATCACCGACCTGGCCGTTGCTCTGCAATCGTTTGGGCAAGCGCAGATTCAGTAAGGTGGAGAACACCTGGGTAGCGGTAACATAGCTTTGCTGCAGCTCACTATAGGCGGCATCCAACATAGCAGCAGACTGGCGAAGCTCTTGAGTACGGGCTTCAACTCGCTCTTCAAGGCTGGCATTAAGTGCCTCAAGCGCTTGATTCTGCTGCTGGGTCACCACTTTCAGACGTTGCTGCTCACGCTCGGACTGCTGATGGGAAAGCGCTTGCTTAAGTACCTGGCGCAGTTCTTCGTTATTCCATGGCTTGGCGATAAAGCGATAGACATGACCATCATTGATGGCACGAATGGTTGCCTGCATATCGGCCTGCCCGGTCAGTAACAGGCGCAGGCAATCCGGGTGGCTTTGCTGGATACGGCCCAGCAGCTCAACGCCATCCTGCCCCTGTAGGCGATAGTCAGTCATGACCAGATCTACAACATTATCCGCACACAGCGCTAGCGCCTGGTCAGCATCAGCTGCAAACAGCAGACGATAGGGTTCATTACGCAACAGGCGCCCAAGGGCGTGAAGCACCTCAGGTTCATCGTCCACCAGTAAAAGGGTCGTCTCACCTACGGGTACACTCAGCGCTATGCTCATGGGCTTTCCGCCAGCGTAGGCTCATGGGCTGGCTGGGTGATCGGCAAGCACACACGAAAGCGGCTCCCCTTGTTTTCGGCACTAAAGGCTTCAATGCAACCGTGGTGCTTACATACAATGCTATAGGAAAGCGCCAGACCAAGCCCTGTTCCCTCTCCTTTGGGTTTGGTGGTAAAAAACGGCTCAAAAAGTCGATCAACGTTTTCGGCAGCCACTCCATGGCCATTATCCTCTACCTCAAACCAGACGCTATCCGCATCACGGCCCGTGCGCAGGATAATCTGGCCACCCACCTCTACCGCATGAGCCGCATTGGTCAGGAGATTCAGCGCCACCTGATTGATCTGGGAAGGCATGCATTCCACCTGGGGCAAATCTGCATATTCCAGGCTCACCTTGGCCTTGTGCTTGATTTCGTGACTGACCAGGTTGAGGGTGGTATCGAGTCCATCATGCAGATCCGCCAGGCGAAACGTCTCATCTTCAATATGCGAAAAATCCTTGAGCGCCATGACAATACGCTTGACCCGCTGGATACCTTCATTGGATTCAGCTACCAGCTGCTCGATATCGTCGCGAATATAGCCGTAATCAAGCTGCTGCCTCAGCTCCTTGAGTTCATCCAGACTCGCCACCTTATCGATACCGTCGGTCAGACGCAGAATATCGCTGAGATATTCTGATAGGGTAGCAAGATTGGAGGACACATAACCGATCGGGCTATTGATCTCATGGGCAACTCCTGCGGCAAGCTGGCCAATGGCAGCGAGTTTCTCTGACTGCAGCATATGAGCATTGACCTGCTCCAGGTCGTCAATCAACGCTGGCGTACAGCGAGCATCTTGTTGTTTCATCATTATGTTTACTCGACGAATCTCTCCCGATAACAAAGGTTTATCGGTGGTTTATAGCGCCAGGCATTTTTCAGAATTCATTATAAATATAAATCTAAAAAAGACAATTTTAATATAAATGGATGTTTAAGTTTATCGCTTTGCCAAGTCACGCTTCAATAATGCCAGTTTGGATGAAATTCTGGGGCTTATCCAATAAAAAGTAATAATAATGGTGTGACGGCACCGCTTTAGTACGCTAGCGTACATAGCGATTCTCTGATTTTCTATAAACTCACCTATTAAGTAGCGCTTTATCACTGCCCCATTAACTCACATGAAGGTTTTACTCATGATCCCGCCACATCATGATCCGCACGGCTGCGACCCTCGTCAGAATGACCTTTTAGCGGCGTTACCGATGGATGAATATCAGCGCTTGGCACCTGATATGGAAAAGGTCGATCTGGTACTGGGCGATTCGCTGGTCGAGTCCGGACAAGCGATGCAGCATGTCTATTTTCCGACAGATTCTATCGTATCCTTGCTATGTGTTATGGAAGATGGTGATTCGACCGAGATTGCCGTCGTCGGCGCCGAGGGAATTGTGGGTATTTCGCTGTTTATGGGCGGCGAAACCACTCCCAGCCGTGTGCAATCGCCACCATAGCCTTGATCAGCAACTGTGCCGCTGGCCAATTGTTCCCATCAGGAGTAAGCACATGGGCACCTTTCATGCTTTCAATACTAATCAACTTCTCGATAGCTTGCCCAACACAGAAAAAAACGCCTTTCTTGCTGACTGCGAAATAGTCGAGATGAACTTTGGCGATATATTGACCGAGCCAGGTGAAAGAGTCTCGTATGCCTTGTTTCCCATTGACTGCCTTATTTCCCTGATTGCCACGCTGGAAGGCGGTAACCGCCTGGAAGTTGCCATGGCCGGCAATGAAGGCATGGTGGGTGTCTCGCTGATACTCGGCTCTCACACAAGCTCGCTACAGATGCTGGTTCAGGGTGCGGGCCAGGCGCTTTGCATGTCATCGGCACGCTTTCAGGCGCACCTGGCAAAAAGCCCGGTGATTGAGCAGCTGATGAAACGTTATCTTGACGTCTTGATGAACCAGATTGCCCAATCAGCGGCCTGCGCTCATTTTCATGAATTACAGGCACGCCTGGCACGAGAACCGCCTTGGCCTCGAAGCAGCGGCTTGCCTCTGCTATGCCGTCGATTGCCATATTTACGCTCGGATGTTTGAGCCGACTGCCTGAACGCCAGATATTTCACTCTCGCCTTTTCCCAAGCTGCACGCCCCCTCGCTATATAAGTACACATCACTACACGCCACACACTTAGCCATTTGCGCTGCACGCTTTGAGAGACAGTGATCCTTCCTCGACGGATGCTGGTCTCTCAACGACGCTGGACAATTTTCGGCTCGACAAACGTCTAAATATAAAGATAATCTTTATTGTGAATAAAATATGGCTAAAAATGGAAAATAACCCCATTTATAATACATATATGAATTTAAGTATTCATATAAAAATAAAGACACCTACAGCAATGAACTGGCTAGATAACCACTCCTGACGTTAACGCTGGGCCAGTCATTAATCGATGCACCACAGGAGGGCTCCCATGCCTTTTGGATTATTGAAGTACGGCTTGTCCTCGGACTACACGGTCGATGTGGATCTGCCTCCCCCCAAAGAGCTCAAGCCCTCCTACGATGTGGTGATCATCGGTGGCGGAGGTCATGGGCTGGCCATCGCTTATTATCTGGCGAAATATCACCACATCACCAAGGTTGCCGTACTTGAGAAGGCCTACCTTGGCGGCGGCAACACAGCGCGTAATACGGCCGTGATCCGTTCCAACTACCTGACCTCGGAAGGGGTCAAGTTCTATAGCGAGTCGGTCAAGCTGTTCCAGAACCTCTCAAACGAATTTGACTTCAACATCATGTATTCCGAGCGCGGCCAACTGACCCTGGCGCACACCGATGCAACCGTGCGCGCCTTTCGTCAGCGGGCTGAAGTCAACAAGCACTTTGGCGGACGCACCGAGATGATCGACCGCCAGCAGATTCAGGAACTGGTGCCGACACTCAACCTCGACCCGGGACACCTGCCAGTGTTGGCAGGTCTTTGGCACCGCGACGGCGCGACGGCCCGCCACGATGCCGTGGCCTGGGGCTATGCCAAGGAAGCCGCCAAGCGTGGCGTGGAAATCCATCAGTTGACCGACGTTCAGGACCTGATCATCGAGGGCGGGCGAATTACCGGCGTCAAAACCAATCGCGGCACCGTCCAGTGTGGTTGCGCCGTCCAGGCCGTGGCCGGTTACAGCTCGGTGCTGGCCCAGAAGGCGGGCTTTCGCCTACCTATCGTCAGCTATCCGCTGCAAGCCATGGTTACCCAGCCAGTGAAGCCCTTTCTCGACCCCTTGGTCAGCTCCTCTGCCCTGCACTGCTATGTGCAGCAGACCAGCCGAGGGGAAGTGGTCTTCGGCGGTGGCTCAGACCCTTATCCGCTCTACAACACCCGCTCTACGCTTGAAATGAAAGAAAGCCTGATTGCCAGTGGCATCGAGATGTTTCCCTTCCTGGCCAAGGCCAAACTGATGCGCCAATGGGGCGGGATTACTGACATGACCCCTGATTACAGCCCGATCATGGGCGAAAGTCCGGTCGAGAACTATTACCTGGATGCCGGCTGGGGCACCTGGGGCTTCAAGGCCACGCCTATCTGCGGCAAGACCATGGCCGAACTGGTCGCCAGTGGCGGCAAGGTGCCCACACTGATAAAGCCATTCCAGCTGGAACGTTTTGCCAACTTCCAGCAAGTCAACGAAATGGGCGCGACAGCGGCCAGCCACTAACAAGAGGCAGGTTCCATGAAAGTCATGCATTGCCCGCTCAACGGGCCGCGTAATATCAGTGAATTTATCTATGGCGGCGAGCTCAAGCCAATGCCCGACGCCTGTAGCGACCGGGAATGGGCAGGCTACGTGTTTTACAGCGACAACACCGCAGTCGTTGTCACCGAGTGGTGGATGCATGCGGCGTCCAGCTACTGGTTTCTGGCCGAACGGCATACCGTCACGGACGAGATTCTGCGCACTTTTGACCCTCAGGAAATCTTCCGGGAGCGGGTTGAATTTTCCACACAGGAGACCGACGCATGAGCCAACACGACGCCACGGACTCCCAGACGGCTTCAACGCGCCTACCCGCCCCCATGGGCAGCCATATCGACCGTCAGGCAGCGGTTGAAATATGCTTTGAAGGGGTGCGCTACCAAGGTTTTGCGGGCGATACCATTGCCAGCGCCCTGGCGGCTGATGGCCGCTACCTGCTGTCGCGCTCGTTCAAGTACCACCGCCCGCGCGGCCCGTTGACCATGGCCGGCCAGGATGCCAATACCCTGGTGCAGCTACCCGATGAACCCAACGTGCTGGCCGATACCCACCCTGTTTCTGAGGGATTGAACGCCACAGGCCAGAACTATAACGGCAGCCTCGACCATGACCGTGACATGCGGCTTGGCAAGTTCTCGAAATTCATGCCGGTGGGTTTTTATTACCGCTCATTTTATAAGCCCAAGGGCGCCTGGAAAGTCTGGGAGCCGCTGATTCGCAAAAAAGCCGGGCTAGGACGCTTTGACCTCAAGGCAAGCGGTGATTATCACGACAAGGCCTACCTGTTTACCGACATCATGGTAGTGGGCAGTGGCCCTGCCGGGCTCAACGCGGCCTTGACCGCCGCCGAGGCAGGCGCTCAGGTACTGTTGGTCGAACAATCCCCCTTGCTCGGCGGTGCGCTGACTTATGCCCGTTTCGATGCGCAGGGCCATCGCGCCTCCCAGGTGCGTCAGGAACAGGTCGCGGCTGTGGAAGCCCACCCCAATATCCGGGTGCTCGTTGATGCCACCTGCAATGGCTGGTTCACCGATAACTACCTGCCGGTCATTCAGGGCAAGCGGATGTACAAGGTGCGTGCCAAGGAATGCATCGTCGCCAGCGGCGCCTTCGACCAGCCCGTTATCTTTCGTAACAACGATTTGCCAGGGGTCATGCTGGCCAGCGCCGCCCAGCGCTTGATGCGCCATTACGCCGTTCGTCCAGGGCAATGCGCGGTGGTACTTACCGGTAATGATGATGGCTATTTGGCCGCTCTTGATCTGCATGAGCAAGGCGTCAAGGTGGCTGCTCTGGTCGATATGCGATCTGGCCCGGCGGATGCGGCGCTGATGGAAACGCTCAAGCAACACGCCATTGCGTTGTACCAGGAACACACGGTGTTTGAAGCGCTGAGCGATAAGCACCTGCACCGGGTGACAGGCGTTGATATACGCCGTATCAGCCGTCGAGGTGAGGTCGCAACCGACAGCATTACCCTTGACTGTGATCTGCTGTGCATGACCGCAGGCTACATGCCGGTCTATCAGCTGGTGTGCCAGGCAGGCGGCAAGCTCAGCTATAACGACGCTGCCGCTGAGTTCTCACTTTCCAACCTGCCCCAGCATTTATACGTGGCTGGTTCGGTTAATGGCCTGCATGATCTGGATCAGGTGATTCAGGACGGCGCCTACGCGGCTACTCAGGCACTGTTAAGCCTCGGCTTGCCAACACCGGGCACGGCGCCCATAGGGCCGCCCGCTAAACAGGTCAACTTTCCCTGGCCCATTTTCGCCCACCCCAAAGGCAAGGAATTTGTCGATTTTGACGAAGACCTGCAGATCCGCGATATCGTCAACGCCACTCGCCACGGTTACCGAGATGTGCAACTGGTCAAACGCTTTTCCACCGTTGGCATGGGCCCTTCCCAGGGCCGCCACTCGGCGCTGCCAACTGCGCGGCTGGTGGCTGATGCCACCCAGCGCTCTGTCAGTGAAACCGGCGTCACCACGGCGCGCCCGCCCTTTAGCGCCGAAACCCTGGCGCACCTTGCCGGGCGCAGCTTTGACCCCTACCGGATGACCACCATGCACCAGCGCCATGTGCAACTGGGGGCGAAAATGATGCCCGCCGGCGACTGGCAACGCCCGGCGTACTACCCCTGCGCAGATGGCCGCCTTGACCGTCATCAGTGCATGCAGGAAGAGGCCCAGCAGGTCCGGCAGCGCGTCGGGCTAATTGATGTCTCGTCCCTGGGCGGCATCGACATTCGCGGGCCTGATGCGGCAGAGTTTATTAACCGCATTTTCACCTTTGGGTTCCTCAAGCAGCCGGTGGGACGCACCCGTTACGCGGCCATGACCAACGAACAGGGCGTGGTCATCGATGACGGCGTCTCCTGCCGCCTCGCTGACGATCATTTTTACGTGACCGCGACGACCAGCGGTGTCGGTCGCGTCTTCCAGAGTATGTTGCAGTGGAATGCCCAGTGGCGACTGGACGTTGATATTGCCAATGTCACCTCGGCGTATGCCGCAGTAAACATTGCAGGCCCGTTATCACGCCAGGTACTGGAAAAAGTGTGCACCGGCGTTGACCTCAGTGCAGAGGCGCTACCCTATCTGGAATTGCGTGAAGGTCATATCGGTGAGGCGCCAACGCGCATCATGCGCACCGGCTTTGTCGGTGAACTCAGCTATGAGCTGCACGTACCCTCGCGTTACGGCGAGTACCTTTGGGACCTCTTGATGGAAGCCGGTGCCGAGCTGAATATCCGCCCCTTCGGCGTTGAGGCCCAGCGCCTGCTACGCCTTGAGAAAGGCCATGTCATCATCGGCCAGGATACCGACGGCATGAGCCACCCTGGCGAGATTGGCATGAGCTGGGCCGTCAACCGAAAGAAACCGTTTTTCGTTGGCCGCCGCGCCGTGGATATCCTCGAAAGCCAGCCTGCCAAGCGCCGCCTGGTGGCTTTCCAGCTGCCCGCTTCCAGCGCCCAACCGTTGGAAGGCCATCTGGTACTCGACGGGGCGGATATCACTGGTAACGTCACCTCCTGTGAATACTCGGCCACCCTGGAGAGCATTATTGGCTTGGCCTATGCCAGCCCTGATAAATCCCCCGGCAGCCAGATTACCATCCGTGTCGAAGGTGGTTCAGAAGTCAACGCCGAGGTCGTCAAGCTACCTTTCTACGATGCCCAGAATAGCCGACAGGAGATGTAACCATGGCGACTCTACAAGAGGCTCTTGCTCCCAAGCGCACGCCGCTTTACCACCTTCATCAGGCCCGCTCAGTAAACGACCACTGGCAACCGTTGAATGGCTATGCCGTTGAGGGAACGCCGGATGATGGCAAGGAGGCAAATGCTGCACGGCTCACCCAGTGCAGCCTGTCGGATCTGTCTGCGCTGGCTCGCCTTGGGGTGCGTGGCCAAAAGGCGGCAGGTTTTCTCACTAAGCATGGTTATCAGCTGCCATCAGCCCCGAATCAGGCGGTAAAACAGCCGGATGGCAGCCTGGTGGCACGGCTTTCCGCCAGCGAATATCTGCTCCTGGGCAGCCTTGCGGATGCAGGCCAGCGGATCAGCCAGCATGAAACACAATGGCCTTCTCACCAGAGCGGCGTCTACTGCCTGCCACGCCAGGACACCCACGCCTGGCTGGCATTGAGTGGCCCACACATCAGCGCAGTGATGGCCAAGCTGTGCGGTGTTGATATGCGCCCGAACGTCTTTGCGCCGGGCCAGGTGGCGCAAACCTCGGTTGCCCGCGCCAACGCCATCGTCATTAATGCCGGTGCCTGCTTCTATCTGCTGGTCGACACGGCTTTGGCCTGTTATTTCTGGTCGGTGATGCTGGATGCAATGCAGGAATTTGACGACCAGCCCTTGAGCGTGACGGCCTTGCAGCACGCGCTGGAAAGCTGATGCGGTGGTGCGCCATGCTAGTCAGCCAACCAAGCGCCCCTTAAAATAGCGCGCAATCAAAACGGTCTGGAACAATACCCGGCCGTTTTAATCTCCCCACCCTTCAGCTGAGCCTCATCACGCTTATGGCGAAACATTCCAGCAAAGAGAACGACTATACGGTTCCCGCCCTCTATCGCGGTCTTAGAATTCTTGAGCTGTTCGACAGCCAGCATCGGGTTCTGACGACCCAGGAGTTTGCTGACGCTCTTGATGTCACTACAGCCTCCATCTACCGCATCGTGTCGACTCTGACCGAGATGCATTATCTTGAAAAGGTCGCCAAGAACACCTATCAGCTGGGCCCTCAGGTAATCTCCCAGGGCTTTAGCTACCTGGCCAGTCGGGATATTGTCGATATCGTCATGCCGCACCTGAATAACCTGCGCAATCAGGTATCAATGTCCTGCCATCTCAGTGTGCGCGAGGGCCGTGAAGCGGTGTATATCTACCGCTCCTTTGCGTCTCAGCGGCTATCGGTGAACATCCCGGTGGGTACCCGCATTGCCTGCCATAGCTGCGCCATGGGGCGAGTGCTGCTTACCGCCCTAGACGAAGCGGAGTTGGATGCGCTCTATCAACACGTACGTCTGGACGGCTATCCGGCGCCAGCACCCCGCACCCTGCCTGAACTCAAACAGACGGTTATCCAGGATAGAGCCAACGGCTGGGTGATGCACCGCTCTGACTATGCCACCGCCATTGCCACCGGGCTGAAGGACTATCAAGGGAATATCGTCGCCGCGATCAATATTTCAGGCCCTGACGCCCTGATGAGTAGCGATGACCACATCAGCGCGCTCAAGGGACAATTGCTCGATACTGCAGAGCGTATTTCCTTTGAACTGGGTTGTTAAAAAGCGGGTGTTAAAAAATTTGTTAAAAACGGCCGCTAAAAACGCCTGCTCCTGACGCAAAAATGGCGGCACCTTTTATCAAGATGCCGCCGCCTTACATGGCTGGCTTATGCAACGTTCAAAGCGCCCGCATAGCGCTCTGGCGCGTTTATTTCAGGCGTTCAAACACCGTAGCGACGCCCTGCCCCATACCAATACACATGGTGGCCAGGCCAAGTGACGTGTCCTGCTGATTCATCACGTTCAGCAAGGTGGTGCAGATACGTGAGCCCGAACAGCCCAAGGGGTGCCCCAGGGCAATCGCGCCACCGTGCAGGTTGACCTTTTCATCCATGGCATCGAGGAAGCCAAGATCTTTCAATACGGGTAGGCCTTGGGCTGCAAAGGCTTCATTAAGCTCAACGGTGTCGATATCGTCTGCTTTAAGCCCAGCCGCTTTAAGCGCCTTTTTGGAAGCAGGCACCGGGCCATAGCCCATGATAGACGCATCGCAACCAGCTACACCGGTTGACAGAACCCTGGCCATGGGTGTCAGGCCCAATGCTTGGGCACGCTCATAGCTCATTACCGCCATGGCAGAAGCCCCGACCGAAAGGGCCGATGAGGTGCCAGCGGTCACGGTGCCGCTGCGCGGATCAAACACCGGCTTCAGAGCCGCCATGGATTCCAGAGTGCTTTCCGGGCGAATCACTTCGTCGTTTTTCACCAGCACCTTGAAGCCCTTGGCATCATGCCCTTCCACACCAACAATTTCGTTAGCAAAGTAGCCGTTTTCCATCGCCGCCTGAGCGCGCTGGTGGGAACGCACGCCAAACTTGTCCTGATCTTCGCGACTAATGCCGTGCATCTTGCCCAGCAGTTCTGCCGTCAGGCCCATCATCATGGCGGCCTTGGCCGCATGTTTGCTGGCAGCCGGGTTAACATCCACGCCGTGGGTCATGGGCACATGCTCCATGTGCTCAACGCCGCCGATAATAAAGAAGTCTCCCATACCCGCCTTGATGTTCGCCGCTGCAATATGCAGGGCGCTCATGGAGGATCCACACAGCCGATTGACCGTCTGCGCAGGCACAGAGCGGGGAATGCCGGTCATGATCGCCGCGTTGCGGGCGATGTTCATGGCCTGTTCCAGGGTCTGGTTGACACACCCCCAGATCACATCATCCACTTCTGACGGATCAAGGTTGGGGTTGCGATCAAACAGTGACTGCATGACAGCGGCCGACAGGTTTTCAGCACGAACATGGCGAAAGGCACCCTGCTTGGCTTTAGCCATGGCGGTACGGGTTGCATCAACCACCACGATATCTCTCGGGTTCAAACTCATTTTCAATCTCCTCTGTGCGGTGGTTGATCAGGCGTTAGCGGGATAAAAACGTGAATGATCACGCGCCATTTCACGTAGTTTCGGGGTCGGGGCATAGAGTGCGCCCAGCTCCTCGGCCAGCGCATCCGCCTGGGCGACAAACTCAGCGACACCCATGGCATCGATATAGCGCAGCGCGCCCCCACGGAAAGGCGGGAAACCAATCCCATAGATCAAGGCCATATCTGCCTCTGCGGCAGAATCAACAATGCCATCTTCCAGGCAGCGCACCGTTTCAAGGCATAGCGGCACCATCATGCGGGCGATAATATCGTCATCGGAAAACTCCTTGGTTTCCTTGACCACGCTGCTGACCAGCGAATGCGCCTGCTCATCGCTTACCTTGACGGGTTTACCTTTCTTGTCTTCTTCATAAGTGTAAAAACCCTTGGCGTTTTTCTGCCCCAGGCGGTCATTGTCAAACATCACCTGAATGGCCGTTTTCGTCTCACGCGCCATACGATCCGGGAAACCCTCGGCCATCACTTCATTGGCATGCACGGCGGTATCCAGCCCGACCACATCCAGCAGATAGGCAGGCCCCATCGGCCAGCCGAATTTTTCCATGACCTTATCGACTCGCTGGAAATCAGCGCCTTGCTCCATCAGGAAGCTGAAACCGCCAAAGTAGGGAAACAGCACACGGTTGACCAGAAAGCCCGGGCAATCGTTGACTACAATCGGCGTCTTGCCCATGGCACGGGCATAGGCAACGGTCGCGGCAACGGCGGCGTCCGAGGTCTTTTCACCGCGGATGACTTCCACCAGCGGCATACGATGTACCGGGTTAAAAAAGTGCATGCCGCAGAAATTTTCCGGGCGCTTAAGGTTTTTCGCCAGACGGTTAATCGAAATCGTTGACGTGTTGGAGGTCAGGATGGTGCTGTCGCTGACCTTGTCTTCTACCTCAGTCAGAACGGCGTCTTTCACCTTGGGGTTTTCAACCACGGCTTCGACCACCAGATCAACGTTGCCAAAATCACCATAGGAAAGCGTGGGGCGAATATTGGAAAGCCGAGCTGCCATCTGGTCAACGCTGAGTTTCTTGCGGTCAACCTGTTTGGCAAACAGCTTGCGCGCCTCCTTAAGGCCCAGCTCAATGGCATCGTCTTTGATATCCTTCATCAGGATGGGGGTGCCCTTGGAGGCACTTTGATAGGCAATACCGCCCCCCATGATGCCGGCGCCCAGCACGGCAGTCTGCTTAACCGGTTGAGACTGCTTTTCGTAACCGCTGCCCTTTTTCTTGACCAGCTGGTCATTCATGAACAGGCCAACAAGGTTAAAGGCCACATCCGTCAGGGCCATGCGCGCAAAGGTGTTGGCTTCAATCTGCTGAGCACGTTCGCGCTCTTCACCGGCGCCTTTCTGGATCACCTTGATGGCTTCAATCGGTGCCGGATAATGCGGCCCCGCCTTACCTGCAACGTAACCTTTGGCCGTTTCAAACACCATCATCTGTTCAATGGCATTGAGTTTCAGCGCTGATTTCTTTTCATTACGACGTGCTTCAATATCCAGCTCACCGGCATTGGCGCGGTGCAGAATATCAGCGGCGGCATCCAGCAGGTCGTCCTGCGGCACTACCGCATCAACGGCACCGACTTTTAAAGCGGCATCGGCCCGGTTTTCCGTTCCTCCGGCGATCCATTCAATGGCATTATCTGCGCCTATCATGCGTGGCAGGCGCACACAGCCACCCCAGCCGGGAATAATCCCCAGCTTGGTTTCCGGCAGACCAATCTTGGCTTTTTCGCTCATCACGCGAAAATCGGTGGTCAGCAGCACTTCACAGCCACCGCCCAGCGCTAGCCCATTGATAGCCGTGACAGTGGGGAAAGGCAGATCTTCGATGGCATTAAAAATTTCATGCACCTTGAGGTTCATCTCAACAAGATAATCCTGGCCTTTATCGAAGAGCTGATGAAACTCGGTAATATCCGCGCCGACAATAAATGCCTCTTTCCCGCTGGCGATAATCAGGCCATTCAGGCCATGCTCGGCATTCAGGGCCTGGACGGCCTCACCAAGCTCTTTGATCACCGCGCTGGAAAGCTTGTTGACAGATTCACCCTGCAGGTCAAAAGTGAGGGTTGCGATATCGTCATCGCTGCGCGCCACCGAAATGGCATTACCTTGATAGATCATCCGCCTTACTCCATTGGACTGGTGACAGAAACAAATTCATACGACCGTTTGATTGCCTTAGCTTGGTCGAGATTATTTCAGACGTCAAGCCTTGAATGACATCTGTCCAGTGGATGGCGCTCTCAACCAGGACTTGCATTCAACTCATTGCCTATCGACACTTGGTAATGAACATGGGTATTTAACATAGCCACCATCTGCAGGTTGATTTATGGCGTCTACTATTGGCTTCCGCATTGCCCGACTCCCACATTTATGGCGCTCGATCATTGATCGTCGTCTGGCGCCGCTAGGCCTCACTCAGACCCGCTGGGTCACCTTGTACCACCTCTGGCGCATGGGAAATGGGCAAACCCAATGCGAGCTTGCGCGTAATATCGGCGTTGAAGCACCTTCGCTGGTACGCACGCTGAGTCAGTTGGAATCCCAGGGGCTGATTACACGCCAGGCCTGTGGCAATGATCGGCGGGCCAAACGTATCTATCTGACCGATGAAGCATTGCCTCTGCTTGAACAGATTGATGCGATTGCCTCAAAGGCCCGTCAGGAAATGCTTGCTGGCTTAAGTGACCAGCAAATACAACAGCTTGAGGACTGGCTTGCGCATATCGAGGCTAACGGCCTGGCGATTCAGGCACAGGATCAGGAGGCAGAGACGTCGTCCCTGCCATGAGTCAAGGCCGATGCTTTATGCTGTTTTTTCGGGCGGTCCGCGTGGCCTTTCAGGCAATCACGCAGCGTGACAAAATCTTCGATATAGCTGGAAAAGCGTTCGGCATTCTGCGACTCCCACCACCATAAGGTCAGTGAGGATTCGCTGGACTCCAGCACCAAGGCATCCTGGGGCAAACGCTCCAGTAAGGCCTTGAGAACGCTATCCGCCGGTTCCGGCCAGGCGCGTAACGGTGCTATCCGCCAGCGCCAGCCTGCATGGTAGGGGGTCAGGGCATCACTGGCATCGCTGTCTCGGACGAGAAGAAAATCCGGCCCGGGGGCTTGCTGCGGGTAACGCCATTGGTAACCAGGCATTGCCTGTTTGACATCATGCAGCGGCGGCACAGCCATTTTCACATCAACGCCCTGCTTGCGCACACTGTTGCGCAGCAACGCCTGACGCTGCTGACGCGGGCTAGGCTTCAGCCACATCACCGGTGCCGCCACAAGCATCACCACGATAATAATAAAAAACCATTCCATTGCTTGCCTCTCTGGGTATAGGGATGACGACATGGACGATCTGCCCGAAAATCTAGCAGATCTTCAAAATAATGATCCAGGTCGTTGTTACTTAACGAAAACCCGCCTAAAGTAAAGAGTACACACTTTATTGTTCTCAGCTGACTGTCTTATTTTGAGGAGCACCCATGAGCTACCATCATATTCTGGTCGCGGTGGATTTGACCAAAGATTCCCATAAAGTCCTTGAACGCGCCGTGGCGATTGCCGAACGTAACAATGACGCCAAGATCTCCATCATGCATACCCTGGAGCCCCTCGGTTTTGCCTATGGCGGCGATATTCCCATGGATCTCACCAGCATTCAGGATCAATTGGATGATCACGCCAAAAAGCGCCTGGCAGAAATTGCCGAAACGCATATTCCCAGCGAAGACCAGCACGTGCTGGTGGGCATGCCGGATACTGAAATCCATCGTTTTGCCCAGGAACACGACGTGGACCTGATTGTCGTTGGCTCCCATGGCCGTCATGGTTTCGCATTGTTGCTGGGTTCTACATCAACTGGTGTACTGCACGGCGCTCAGTGCGATGTACTTGCTGTGCGCGTTGGTAAGAAAGGCGAAGAAAGCGCCGAGTAACCGTATCGTTCAACACAAGCTCTTAGTGAATCTGACAAGGCACCCGTTCGGGTGCCTTGTTGTTCTTACTGGGTCGCTACTGACAGAACTGCCTTGCCAAGCCGCTAATTACTGCTCACCGTTAGCCATCGCTTCAAGCTCCATCCAACGCTCCATGGCGGCTTCCAATGATTGCTGGACGTTTTCCAGCGCCTGCAGCCTGGCCGTGACGACACTGGCGTCCTGCTGGTAAAACGCTGGATCACCCACCTCCTGCTCCAAGGTTTCTATTTCGCCTTCAAGGCGCTCGATATCGGCCGGCAACCCATCCAGTTCACGCTGCAACTTGTAGGAAAGTTTGACGGTTTTACGCGCAGGCTCGGCCGCCGGTTTATCCTGAGCTTTCTCGGCCACCTCGCTGGTTGGCTCGGTGTGTTGACGAGCCGCACCGTCCCACGGCGCCGGGGGCAACTTGCCACCCTGACGAATCCAGTCGGTATAGCCGCCCACATACTCACGCACGCAGCCTTGACCTTCAAACGCCAACATACTGGTGACAACGTTATCCATAAAGGTACGGTCGTGAGAGACCAGCAACAGGGTTCCGTCGAAATCCAGTAGCAGCTCTTCAAGCAGCTCCAGGGTTTCCATATCCAGATCGTTGGTCGGCTCATCAAGAACCAGAACATTGGCAGGCTGGGTAAACAGTTTGGCCAGCAGAAGACGATTGGATTCACCGCCAGACAGCGCCTTGACCGGCTGACGCACCCGATCAGGCGTAAACAGGAAGTCCTGCAGATAGCTCATGACATGGCGATCCTTGCCCCCTACGCTGACACGGTCGCTGCCTTGGGCCACGTTATCATAGACGGTTTTGTTCAACTCAAGCCCGGCACGCAGCTGGTCGAAATAGGCTACCTGCAGGTTAGTACCCAGCTGTACGCTGCCTTCTGTGGGAGCCAACTCTCCCAGCAGAATTTTAAGCAAGGTTGTCTTACCGGCGCCGTTACGGCCCAGAAAACCAATCCGGTCGCCGCGCATGACTTCCAGATTGACATCGCGCAGGATGACCTCATCACCAAAGCGTTGGGTCACGCCTTTCAGCTTGACGACCCGCTTACCGGTACGCTCGCCGCTATCCACCGACAGATTGGCCGTGCCCTGACGTTCGCGACGCTGGCTGCGCTCCATGCGCATCTGCTCAAGCTCGCGTACACGGCCTTCATTACGGGTACGACGTGCCTTGACGCCTTGACGAATCCAGGCTTCCTCCTGGGCCAGCTTTTTGTCAAAAAGCGCATTCTCACGCGCTTCGACTTCCAGTTCGTGCTGCTTGCGTTCCTGGTATTCAGCGTATTTCCCGGGGTAGCGGCCCAGCTTGCCACGATCCAGTTCGAGAATATGGGTGGCCAGTTTGGACAGGAAGGCACGGTCGTGGGTAATCAGTAGCACAGCGCCATTAAACGCCAGCAACTGCTCTTCCAGCCAGGCGATGGTGTCAAGATCCAGGTGGTTGGTCGGCTCGTCCAGCAACAGCAGATCAGGCTCGGCCACCAGGGCCCGCGCCAGGGCTACGCGCCGCCGCCAGCCGCCGGAAAGCGCACTCATTTCAGCTTCAGGTGGCAACCCCAGGCGAGTAAGCACCACATCAATACGCTGATGGAATGACCAGCCATCAATCGCCTCGATCCGGGTTTGCAACACCGCCATGCGGTTCATGTCAGGGTCAGGATCGTTGATCAGATGGTGATACTCGGAAAGCAAGTCACCGGCTTCAGGCAGCCCCTGGGCAACCATATCGAAGATGGTCATACCGGAAGACTCCGGCAACTCCTGAGACAGAACACCAATTTTCAGCCCAGGCGCACGCCAGATGGTGCCATCATCGGGTTTGATATCGCCAGCCACCAGCTTTAAAAGCGTTGATTTACCGGTGCCGTTGCGCCCGACCAGCGCCAGCCGCTCGCCTTTTTCGACCGTCAGGTCAGCGCGGTCAAGCAATACTTGGGTGCCGTAAGCGAGTTGCAGCTGTTCAAGTCGTAACAAGGTCACTCAGTGTTCTCCATCATCATGAAACGCATAATAAAGGCCATAGTGTAACGCATGCTGCCTTGATAATGTTTACCTTGCAGACGTCTCGTGGAAGCTTTCTTGGCAAGGTAGACTGAGCGCTGCAAATTCGCTGTGGCTAAATTCCTGAAGGAGCCTTGTGTGACCACTCTGCGTGACAATTCGACACTACCCGAAGCCTTGCGCTTTCAATCACCTGCCCCGCTGGTGGACATTGGTGCCAACCTGACTCACGACAGTTTTCAGCGTGATCTCCCAGAGGTCATTGAACGCGCCCATGCTGCCAACGTCACCACCCTGATCCTGACCGGCACCGATCTACTTCATGCTCGTCAGGCAGCCAGCCTCAGCGAGCAGTACAGCGGTGTCTTTGCCACGGCGGGCATTCACCCTCACGATGCCAGCCAGTGGACAGACACGCTCGGCCAGCAACTGGCTGAACTGCATCAGCATCCGGGCGTTGTGGCGGTGGGCGAATGCGGGCTGGATTTCAACCGCAACTTTTCAACTCCGCAGGAGCAGGAACGCGCCTTTGAAGCACAGCTTGCGCTGGCCGCCAGCAGCGGCTTGCCCCTTTTTCTGCATGAGCGTGATGCGGGGCCGCGCATGCGCGATATGCTGCAGCACTGGCGCGGAGATATCAGCGACGCTGTTATTCATTGCTTTACCGCCGACAAAGATACCCTTTACGGCTATCTGGACCTAGACTTGCACATAGGGCTCACCGGCTGGATTTGCGACGAGCGACGCGGTCACCACCTGCAGCCACTGGTCAAGGATATCCCTCTTGATCGGCTTATGGTAGAAACCGACTGCCCGTATCTTTTACCGCGCAATTTACCGGCCAAGTTGAAGGGGCGGCGCCATGAACCTGCACTGCTGCCGTGGATTGTGCGTGAAATTGCCCATTGGCACGGCGTCAGTGAAGCTCGGCTGGCAGCCGCCAGCAGCGCGACGGCGCAGCGCTTTTTCCGGTTACCATCGCTGGTCAATGAGTCAGCCGCTGCAAAGCACCTGTAACACCTAAAAGGAACCCTAATGAGTGAATTACCCGGCTTTATTGCCATTGAAACAGGCGACGAGGAAGGCTTGCCACTTTCGGTTGCCTGGTCTTTGGCGGATGGGCGCATCAAGCACACCCTGATTCAGCCAGATGACAGCTGGATTGCAGAATCCGACCATGTCACCAACGAATATAGCGCAGAGGAACTGGAGAGCTTTGGCGTCAGCCCGCTGGATGTCATTCGTGAGCTGGAAACCGATTATTTCAATGAGACTCTCTACACCAGTGGCAGCGGCGAAGATGAGCTCGCCTTGGCGCGCCTGTTTGACACCTACGGCATTGACCCCTTCGTTGAGCTTGCCCCTGCGGAAAGCCTGTACCCAGGCTTGAACGACGCAGAATGGCAGCGTCAACGCCGCGAGGTGTTTGATCAACTGGGCCTGGAGCCAATGCGCCCTGAAGATGAGGTAAGCGCCATGCTGGCGTTACATCAACGACTTGAAGGTGATGACGCCGAGTGATCCAGCACCGCCAGCCCGGCCCTGCACGCCTGATCCAGTGAAGCTGCCTGTTGATAATAACGCTGCAAGGCCATCTGGAAAGCAGCCGCGCGGCGTGGCAACCCTTCAGCCCGATAGCGCTGCGCCCGCGATAACACCTTGTTAGCAAAACTTTCCCGGTCTACTTCTGCCTCGCCCCCCAGATTATCCACGCTGACATGAAAGGGGCGCTGGCTGGCCTCACAGAACAGTGATTCAAGTGCCTGTGGAGCAATCTCTGCGGCTTCAAAGGCACCTTGCTGTTGGGCATCACGACCGTCGGGCAGGTACCAGTAGCCGTAATCCTCAAGCTGTCTTCGCTGCTCGCCAGCGATGCACCAGTGGCTGATTTCATGCAATGCGCTGGCATAGAACCCATGGGCAAAAATCACCTGATGGTAGTCAGCATCGCCGCTGGCTGGCTGATACAAAGGTTCATCGCCACCACGCGTCAGCCGGGTGCGGTAACGCTTGGCAAATACACCATCAAACAGAGCGATAATATCGGCAAGCGTCCAGCGGGTCTCGTCATGCATAAATTCTATCCGGTTGAATATTGATCACGAAAAAATGGCACATGATGATGATTATAAAGACCGACACCCTATGACGTCATGTGGTGTGATCAACGAACAGCAATAGCTGCTAGAATCGTTTTTTTAAACAGGAATATCCACTATCTAGGAAGTCCACCTTGGAAAGCCTGAGCAAGCAACTCAAAACCCTTTATTGGCCGGAGACCCGGTTACTGGTGCGCCTGGCACTGCCGATTTGCGGTGCCCAACTGGCTCAGGCCGGCATGAGCGTGGTCGACGTCATGATGACCGGACGCCAAAGCCCGACGGCATTGGCAGCTGTCTCCGTTGGTTCAAGCCTGTGGATGCCATTGATGCTGTTCATGACCGGCACCCTGATGGGCTTAACGCCGATTGTCGCCCATATGCTGGGCGGCAAACGCCATGCAGGCATCCGGCCTGCCGTACACCAGGCATTATGGATAGCCCTTCTGCTCGGGGCTATTTCAGCAGGCTTGCTATGGTTTCTGGTGACACCGGTTTTTCAGCTAATGGCAGTGCCTGAGCATGTTGCCCGCAGTTCAGCCGCCTATCTGTCGGCGGTTGCCTTCGGTATGCCCGGTATTGCGTTGTTTCAGGCACTGCGCGCCTTTTCTGATGGCATGAATCATACCCGTCCTGCCCTGTGGATCAGCCTGGTAGGGCTGGGCGTCAATATACCCGCTAACTATCTGTTGATTTACGGTGGGGACGGCCTGGTCGAGCTGTTCGGCACCTGGATTCCCGCATCGTTGCAGCAACTACCTGCGCTGGGTGCGCTGGGTTGTGGCATCGCCACGGCCATATCGATGTGGACAATGGCATTAGCCATGATGCTCTACACCCAAAAGGGCCGAGCCTACCGTGAGGTATCCTTGTGGCAGCAAATTGCTCTGCCCCAATGGATTGGCATACGCGAACTGCTGGTTGTCGGGATTCCTATCGGGGTGGCGATTTTTGTTGAAGTCACTCTGTTCACCCTGATTGCGCTGTTTATTGCCAGCCTGGGTGAAATTACGGTGGCAGCCCACCAGATTGCCCTGAGTTTCACCACCATACTGTTCATGCTCCCCATGTCGCTAAGCATGGCACTCACCGTCAGGGTGGGTAATACCCTTGGACAACAACGCCCTGAACGCGCTCGCCAGGTTGCCTGGAACGGCATTGCTATCAGTCTGCTAACAGCGGCAATCAATAGTTCTCTTCTCTGGTTAACAGGCCGTTGGGTGATCTCGCTCTATACACCGGACCCAGACGTCCAAGCACTTGCCGCCTCCCTATTGACCCTGGCCGTCTTTTTTCAGGTCTCGGATTCCTTGCAGGCAAACCTGGCAGGGGCTCTGCGCGGCTATAAGGACACCCGGGTCGTCATGCTGATTACCGTGGTTTCCTATTGGAGTGTCGGCCTGGGCGGTGGTCATTGGTTGGGCCGCCAAGGTTTCGGTGAGATTTCCGCACTCGGGGTACACGGTTATTGGATCGGTTTGATTGCAGGCCTTAGCACCGCCGCACTATTATTGGCCTGGCGATTACATGTGATAAGCCGACCGGAGTAGCTGCTATGTCGTTTGTTTCCGAGTTTGTACCCGGATTGCGTCATGTTTTGAATGCTGCGTTATGGGCGTTCCCTTTGATGGTATTGCAAGGCTGTGGCAACAATGACAACGATGACTGGCAGCAGTATCACCAACAGCTTGGCGATGCTCTCAGCAGTACGCCGATTGAAACCACTGAACCTGATAATATTCCCTCCTTCCCGGAGACACAGCGCCTGGTTTTTGAGATTGAAGAAATGCGCGAGGGAATGCTCAATATCTACGCCCTGCGTGGATGCCAGATTACCTCGCTTATCGCAGCACGTAACAACCAGCTAGGCAAGGTAGCGCCACCCAGCCAGCAATGGTTATACGAACGCGAGCTCTGGCAACAGCTAAGCAGCTGCTGGAACACCAATACGCCTGAGCAGCTCTCCGAAGAGAATCGTGAACGCCTACTCGATATGACGATGAACAAGACGGCACAGCTTCCCTACGTCAGCTGGAATGCCATCTTCGAGTCAACAGAGTGGCAAAAAAGCTTTTCCCGCGCGAGCACTCCTTTATCTTCCACAACGCTGCAAGATATCGACGCCGCACTGGAGGCTGTGGACTATCTGCAACGCATGACGCTGCATCAGTTTGACCGCCAGTGGGAACAGGACTCAAGCCGTTTGGAAAATCACCTTAAAGAATTAAATCAGCGCCCTCTCAGCGCTGAAATACTGCGTGCTTTGCTCCTGGCCTCTCAACGGCTTGACGAGGCCAGCCTGATGCTCGAACAGGCCAGCGCTGAGTGCCTGCCGGATTGGGACATGACAGAGGTGCAACAGTTGGAAAACGTTGCTCATGAATGGCTCAAGGCGATCAATCAACTCGTCAATAGCCACCCGATTGACCCGCCTGAAGCATGGCAAGACTATCAGCAGAACTGGCTGTCGCTGACCAATGACGAGGCGCCATGGCGTGTTTTCAATAGCGCCTTGAACCGCCACCAGGCTATTCGTAGCCAGTTCGCAGCCTGCCCAGGGTAAGCTGAAGAAGGCGCGAAGCGAGTACCCGACTATAAAAAATCATCCAATAGGCTTAACCTTCGGCTAAAGCTGTGCTATTGGTGACATATGTGGCGGGCATAAATCTCTGCTTTGCCAACGTCGAAACCACGCAGCACCAGGAGGGACACCATGGGCGCCACCTTGTCACCCCGTTTTGCCCAGGTTATCGACCTGGAAACCGCACGTCAGCGGCATGAAGCGCAAAAATGTCTGGTACGTCTTTCTCCGGAGCTTGATGGGCTGGAAATGGTCTACCAGCTGGATGCTGACCCTGAAAGCTTTTACAGCATGCCTGTGCTTGCCTGGGGGTTACGTGAAGATGGCCATGTTGTCGGTCTGATTCCATGGATGGAAAAACTGACCCCTTGCCACCTGCTCAATAGCAGGGAACAGGGGTGTTTCGTTGGCTATCGTGATCCAGAAACAGAAGAAATATTTACTGACCCTCCCGAACACAAGTGGCATGAACTCTCCGCGTCCGCTGAGTATTTTGATTACGAAGCCTCTCAGGAACTCACCCTTATCCAGCAGATCCCCGATCATCAGGGCACCCATGCCCTGTGCATGGAGGGCCACCATCAACCTTGGCAGATGAAGCTTGTCTACGGCTGGAATCTATACAGCGATGGCAGTGTCGATGCCTTGGTTGCTGATGAAAGTAAAGCCACAATGACACCCATACTGTTGAAAGATGCCTGCCTCTACAGTACTCGTTCACGTCATCCCAAGGTTTACTTCTTTCAACGCCATATTGCCAATCAGATCGTTGAGGAAGATCCGGATACGCTGGAAAGTCTTGCGCTTATGGTGGTTCCACCTGCGCATTGAAATGAGTTTTTTGCAGCAAAGGGAAGCAATTAAAACCTGCTTCCCTCGTACACGTTTCCCTTGCTATGAAAGCGATTAATCACAAACCCGTATATAGTAATAAAACTCATCGTCAACGGCTGTTTGAGTCACTAGCTCGTGGCTAAGAAACTGGCAGAACTTGGGCACATCTCGGGTAGTCGCCGGGTCCGTGGCGACAACTTGCAACACTTGCCCCGGCTTTAACTCAGCCACTTTATTATGAAGCATCATGATTGGCTCTGGACAAAATAGCCCACGGGTGTCCAATTGTTCATCATATTCAGGTAAAGTTTCACTCATTCAGATTCTCGATTCAGGAAGTGTAAGGTATGATCAAAATTATCATTGAACGACGTATTATGCCTGGTTTGGAAGAAGATTATGAACAGGCAGCACGCCAGGCAATGCGTGTTTCCCTGGGTGCCAGAGGCTTTGTCGGTGGAGAGACACTGGTTGAGATGGGTCATTCGGATAGGCGCTTGATGATAACCAAATGGCGTGATCTACGCGCCTGGAAAGAATGGTATACCAGTGAAGCCCGGTCCAATGCGATGCAACATATTTTACCTCTACTCACCGAGGAAGAAACCATTCGCATCTATGAACCCAGCTTCTGATCTATTGCAAGCGGATATGCACTGTCACCTCTTCCCTGTCATGGTAGAGGTGACGGCAGCGTAATGTGTATTTCACACCAGCTGCATGCAAAACATCCTCAAGATGTGACAAGCACTTGGTAACTTCTTCCCAGCGCTTTTTCATCGGTAATTTCAAATTGAATACTGCTTCCCTGCACCAGCGCCCGACCAGCCAGCGCTCCATCATGGCGATGACCCTTATTGGTTTATCGACAATATCACAGACCAGCCAATCCAAACGATAAGGTGGCTCCCAGGTAAACCCATCTTCCTTCAGATGCTCAACCTGCCCTGATGCCATCAGATCAGCTGCCATTGGCCCATTATCGATAGCGTAGACATACATACCTTTTTGAACTAACTGCCACGTCCAACCACCCGGTGCCGCTCCCAGGTCCGCCGCCGTCAGATGCCCTTCCAGGCGCTCTTCCCACTGCGACCGAGGAATGAACTCATGCCAGGCTTCTTCAAGTTTAAGCGTCGAACGACTTGGCGCTCGGGAAGGCACACGCAACCTGCGAATTCCATTAGGCAGATCACTGCGATTGCCCGGAAATGAAAGACCAACCTGCAGCGAAGAGCCGCTGACCCATAACAGGTGTAGCCTGCGTCCACCTGCCTTACGTCGCAAAGCTCCTCTTTTTTTCAGTAGACTTTCCAATGGCCGAGACAGTGTCTTTATCAGGCGACTAAGTGCTTTACCTTCGTTAGTATCCGGCGTTTCATGCCAGATGTCTTCAAAGCTCCAACCTGCATCAACCACCTGAGCAACCAGGGATGTCAGACGGTCTTCACGTCCAACGTCCAGCAGCGGCAACGCGATCAGCGTCTGGCGAGCAAAAATCAGCAAGTCAAAATAAACAAGACGATGAAGCTCGTTGATAGGTTCGTTATCCAAACGGGTAACACTCGCCCACCCTTCACCACTATCACCTTCACAAGCCACGTCATGTCTTTGGGCATGGTGCAGCAACTCTGCCAATGCATCCCTTTCAAAACCAGGTCGGCAATAAACCAGCCAGGTTGCCGGAAAAATCTGGGGCACTTAGCTCACCTTAAAACGATGGATAATTTAACAACAAACAGCGGAGTTTCGGATTATCGGCCAACAATGGCAAATATTCGGACATCATAGCATGTTGGCCAATAGACCAGCAGAACTCAAACATATCGTTTAAATAACATAGATGTGATTATCCATATGTTAATTTTTGGTGCATAGAATAATTCGCCTTTAGTCTAATTTCTCCCTCTCATAGAGCATAGCAGCACTGTAATGGGGTATGCATTTGCCGCATAACGCACGTTTAATAGGGCAAGTTACTCATACAACTTTCGACATCATATAAACAAGGATTGAACAGATAAACAATGCCCTACGTCCACAACACCTTAGAATGCCTGCATAAAAACAGCCCAGCGCAAACAGAATTTTATCAGGCCGCTGAAGAAGTGCTCGAGTGCTTACGCCGTAAGCGCCCTTAAACCGGCATCTACCGCTCTCGCTTTTATCCCCTCACACTGATGCCATCAGATCTTTGTGAGGGGGTGTCATGACGCATCAAGAACGTGAGCAATATTGGCAGCAACAAGTCACCGAATGGCAAACCTCTGGCTTGTCCGGCATGGCGTTTTGCAAGCAACAAGCGCTAAAGTACCATCAGTTTTCTTACTGGCGTCAAAAGCTCTTGGCCAGCGCATCGTCAACAAAAGAGCCAGTCGCCGGTTTTGCCACCGTCGCATATCCCAATACCGGCACCGCAAAAGAAATAGACTCCACGGGGCTTACGGTATCACTGCCCGGCGGTATCACGGTCACGGGCTTGCACGCGGGCAACGTGGCGTTACTGGGCGATATCCTGAGGCAACTGTGAAGCGGCCGCGCTATTTACGCCCCGCGTGGGAAATGCCCGAGATCTACCTGTACCGCGCACCGGTCGATTTTCGCAAGCAAGCCAACGGCCTGGCGTTACTGGTGGAGCAAGAACTGGGACACAACCCCTTTAGCGGGGCGCTGTATGCCTTTACTAACCGGCAGCGAAATAAAATCAAGTGCCTGATGTGGGAAGACAATGGCTTCGTGCTCTACTACAAGGCGCTGGCCGAGGAGCGCTTCAAGTGGCCCGGCCCCTCGGATGACGTTATGGCGTTGACTGGCGAGCAGATCAACTGGCTGTTGGATGGCTACGATATCACCCTGATGCGCGGCCATAAAACACTGCATTACGACAGCGTCGGATAGGCCATAAAGCTCTTATTTTCAGTGCTTTAACACACCGAATCTGGTATCATTGGCCCATGAAAAAGCACCCCGAAGTCTCCTCCCAACTGCCTGATCTCAGTGGCCTCTCCGCCGCTGAGGTAGTGGCTCTTGTGGCGGGGCTTCAGCAACAGGTGACGGCTCAACAGACGGCGTTACAGCAACGTAATCTCTATATTCAATTGCTCGAAGAGAAGCTGCGCTTGCAGCGCATTCAGCAGTTCGCCGCGCGCAGTGAAAAGTCTGCGAACCAGGCTCATCTGTTCGATGAGACGGAGTTGGAAGCTGACATCGAGGCGCTACGCGATCAGTTACCCGACGATGTCGAAGAGCAAGACGCGCCGCGTCCCTCACGTCAACGTCGCCAACGTGGCTTCTCCGACACTCTGGTCCGTGAGCGTATTGAGCTTACGCTCAGCGAAGAAGAAAAAGTCGGGGCGACCAAGACCTTCTTCGCCAAGGTAAAAGAAGAGCTTCAGTTCATCCCCGCGCAGCTGAAAGTCCTCGAATACTGGCAGGAAAAAGCGGTGTTCCCGCTTGAGGGCAACGACCATCTCCTTACTGCGGAGCGTCCGGTTCATCCGCTAGGCAAGTGCACGGCGTCGACGTCACTGCTAGCGTACGTGATCACCTCCAAGTACGCAGACGGTTTGCCGCTGTACCGCTTGGAAGGCATGTTCAAGCGGTTAGGCCACGCTGTTAGCCGCACGCAGATGGCCAACTGGATCATCCGCCTGAATGACGTCTTCACGCCCTTGATCACGCTGATGCGCGAAGTGCAAAACAGCAGCGCGTATCTGCAAGCCGATGAAACGCGGCTGCAAGTGCTCAAGGAAGACGGCAAGACCGCTCAGTCAGATAAATGGATGTGGGTCACCCGAGGTGGCCCACCGGATCAACCGTCGGTGCTCTTTGCCTACGACCCGTCCCGCGGCGGCAGCGTGCCGGTGCGCCTACTCGACGACTTCTCAGGGATCCTGCAGGCCGATGGCTACGCCGGTTACGGCCAGGTATGCCGTGCCAACGGCATTACCCGCATTGGCTGTTGGGACCATGCGCGACGCAAGTTCGTGGAAGCGTCTAAGGCAGCCAAGGTCAACGCGAAAGGCAAGGGCGCCACGCCGGCCAAGGCCGAGGTAGGGCTTAGCCATATCAACAAACTCTACGCCATCGAACGGCAGATCAAGGATCTCAGCGAAGTGGAACGCTACCGTGTCCGCCAGGAGCTGAGCCTTCCGCGTCTTGAGGCCTTCAAGGCTTGGCTAGAGGCTAATGTTACCCGCGTCATGAAAGGCAGCCTGACGCGTCAGGCGATGGAATATACGCTGAACCAATGGGACTTCCTCATCGGCTATTGTGCGCGCGGCGACCTGCATATCAGTAATGTTCTGGCAGAAAACGCCATTCGCCCGTTTGCCGTTGGTCGAAGAGCCTGGCTGTTCGCGGATACCTCCCGCGGCGCTCACGCCAGTGCCACCTGTTATTCACTCATCGAAACGGCAAAAGCCAATGGCTTGGAGCCTGCTGCCTATATCCATTATGTGCTGGAGCACATCGCCACCGCTGATACGTTAGAGGCACTGGAAACGCTGCTGCCCTGGAACGTGAACTTGGCGCCCGCCGAAAAAAAGTGAAAGAACACGGCTAGGTCAAGTGTGTCGATTTAAGGGCGCTTACCTTACGCCCGCTGTTTGAGCGCTATCCAGAATACCTTGAGCACAGCATTATCGAGCGAATCGTTGAGCCCGAACGTCAGATCATGTTTCGCATCTGCTGGGTAGACGACAAGGGGACAGTGCAGGTCAACAAAGGCTACAGAGTCCAGTTCAACTCTGCACTGGGACCCTATAAAGGAGGGTTACGCTTCCATCCGAGTGTTACCTCAGGCACGATAAAATTTCTTGGGTTTGAACAGATTTTTAAAAATGCGCTTACCGGGCTGCCTATTGGCGGAGGTAAAGGCGGTTCTGACTTTAACCCCAAGGGAAAGTCCGATGGGGAAATCATGCGCTTTTGTCAGGCATTCATGTCAGAACTTTACCGCCATATCGGGCCAAACACAGATGTACCGGCAGGTGATATTGGAGTAGGTAAGCGTGAAATCGGTTACTTGTTTGGCCAATATAAACGTATCACTGGGCTATATGAAGGTGTATTGACTGGCAAAGGCCTGGATTGGGGCTGCTCTATTGGAAGAAAAGAAGCAACCGGCTATGGTGCCGTTTATTTTGCTCAGAATATGCTAAAAGCCCGCGGTCAGGAGATCAGCAATAAAACATGCCTTATTTCCGGTGCCGGCAATGTGGCAATTTATACGATAGAAAAACTATACGAATTAGGTGGCAAACCTATTACCTGCTCAGATTCATCTGGCACTATCGTTGATGAGAATGGTATTGACCTTGATTTGCTAAAAGAACTGAAGGAAACCAGGCGCGTCTCATTGAAACATTATTTGGAAAAGCGTACACAGGCAAACTATATACCCAACTCGGAATACCCAGAGGATGGTCATAGTGTTTGGCGACTCAAGGCCAACCTGGCTTTCCCTTGCGCTACCCAGAATGAACTGACGGGTGCAGATGCTGATGCGTTGCTTGAGAACGGCATTTATTGCATCAGCGAAGGCGCCAACATGCCATCCACGGCTGATGCCGTCGATAAGTTCTTCACTGCCAAAATTGCTTATGGTCCCGGCAAGGCTGCAAATGCCGGCGGCGTTGCAACCAGTCAGCTGGAAATGGCTCAAAACAGCAGCATGGAGAAATGGTCGCTGGATAAGGTAGATAGTAAGCTTAAGGCCATTATGGAAAATATACATACCCAATGTGCAGAAACAGCTGAAGAATTTGGCGAACCGACAAATCTGGTCTTAGGTGCCAATATTGCTGGATTCAGAAAAGTGGCTAACGCCATGATCGAGCAAGGAGTAACATGACCCTATATATTTGCTGATCGGCACCGCCTGATTGATCTTATCGGTCCTTTCTTGCTTGCAAGAAAGGACTGTTTTTTATTTTAAGATATGATTTTTGCGCATATAAAATACGTCCTTACCATGGAGCACAAATAAGATGGGATTCCGTCCCCCTATCCTGATAAACCGTTTGGATGCCGAACGTCTCCAACGCCTGATCGATAACGCAGAGAGTAAAGATCATGCAGTGGCCAAATTACTTGAAGTAGAGTTGGCGCGCGGTGAGGTAGTGGATCCTGAAGATATTCCTCAAGACGTGGTCAGTATGAATAGTCAGATTCAGTTCACTGATCTATCGCGCGGAAGACAAATGGTACGCACACTGGTCTACCCTCATTCACTGGCTAACATAGAAGATGCCATATCTGTTATGGCCCCTATAGGTACTGGTCTGATTGGTCTCAAAATAGGCGATGTTATCGATTGGCCAGTGCCTAATCATGGAGATGTTAGCTTACGTATTGACGCAATCTTCTGGCAACCTGAACGGGAAAAGCAGTTTCACCGGTGATTTGGTGTGAATCGTGAATCGTGAATCGTGAATCGTGAATCGTGAATCGTGAATCGTGAATCGTGAACAGAAAAGCAAAGCCCTCTGCCGGAGGGCAAGGTTTTTTTAACACACGCACAGCAAAACGCCCCGTACACGGTGTGCATGGGACGTTTCTATATAGGTGCCTGACGATGACCTACTCTCGCATGGGGAGACCCCACACTACCATCGGCGCTAAGCGGTTTCACTGCTGAGTTCGGCAAGAGATCAGGTGGTTCCCACTCGCTATGGTCGTCAGGCGTAACAGGTGATATAGCAAGCTGATTCAACGGCGTTCAATGGCCGCTGCGTAATGTCGGTGATCGTCTCTGCGTATCCGGTGCGCTTTCGCGCGTCGTTATCACTAGCTTCAGACCCCTTGGGTGTTATAGGGTCAAGCCTCACGGGCCATTAGTACACGTTAGCTCAACGCCTTGCAGCGCTTCCACACCGTGCCTATCAACCAGCTGGTCTCGCTGGGCCCTTCAGGAGGCTCTAGGCCTCAGGGATGTCTCATCTTGAAGGGGGCTTCCCGCTTAGATGCTTTCAGCGGTTATCCCGTCCGCACTTAGCTACCCGGCAATGCCACTGGCGTGACAACCGGAACACCAGAGGTGCGTCCACTCCGGTCCTCTCGTACTAGGAGCAGCCCTTCTCAAACATCCTACGCCCACGGCAGATAGGGACCGAACTGTCTCACGACGTTCTAAACCCAGCTCGCGTACCACTTTAAATGGCGAACAGCCATACCCTTGGGACCGACTTCAGCCCCAGGATGTGATGAGCCGACATCGAGGTGCCAAACACCGCCGTCGATGTGAACTCTTGGGCGGTATCAGCCTGTTATCCCCGGAGTACCTTTTATCCGTTGAGCGATGGCCCTTCCATACAGAACCACCGGATCACTAGAACCTGCTTTCGCACCTGCTCGACGTGTCTGTCTCGCAGTCAAGCACCCTTATGCTCTTGCACTCATTGCACGATGTCCGACCGTGCTGAGGGTACCTTCGTGCTCCTCCGTTACGCTTTGGGAGGAGACCGCCCCAGTCAAACTACCCACCACACACTGTCCTCGATCCGGATAACGGACCTGAGTGAGAACGCCAATGATGCCAGGCTGGTATTTCAAGGGTGGCTCCGCTCGAACTGGCGTCCGAGGTTCAAAGCCTCCCAGCTATCCTACACAGGCAACATCAGCGTCCAGTGTGAAGCTATAGTAAAGGTTCACGGGGTCTTTCCGTCTAGCCGCGGGTACACCGCATCTTCACGGCGATTTCAATTTCACTGAGTCTCGGGTGGAGACAGCGTGGCCATCATTACGCCATTCGTGCAGGTCGGAACTTACCCGACAAGGAATTTCGCTACCTTAGGACCGTTATAGTTACGGCCGCCGTTTACCGGGGCTTCGATCAAGAGCTTCTCCGAGGATAACACCATCACTTAACCTTCCGGCACCGGGCAGGCGTCACACCCTATACGTCGTCTTGCGACTTGGCAGAGTGCTGTGTTTTTACTAAACAGTTGCAGCCACCTGGTATCTTCGACCGGTTCGGGCTTGGAGAGCAAGTCTCGTCACCCTACGCCGGCGTGCCTTCTCCCGAAGTTACGGCACCATTTTGCCTAGTTCCTTCACCCGAGTTCTCTCAAGCGCCTTGGGATTCTCACCCTGACCACCTGTGTCGGTTTGGGGTACGGTCGCACATGATCTGAAGCTTAGAGGCTTTTCCTGGAAGCGTGGCATCAGTGACTTCCTGACCGTGGTCAGTTCGTTTCGCATCTCGGCTTTAAGCGCCCGGATTTACCTGAGCACTCGGCCTACTTGCTTTCACCAGGACAACCAACGCCTGGCTCACCTAGCCTTCTCCGTCCCCCCATCGCAATCATGTCCGGTACGGGAATATTGACCCGTTTCCCATCGACTACGCCTTTCGGCCTCGCCTTAGGGGCCGACTCACTCTGCTCCGATTAGCGTCGAACAGAAACCCTTGGTCTTCCGGCGAGGGCGTTTTTCACGCCCTTTATCGTTACTCATGTCAGCATTCGCACTCGTGATACCTCCAGCGAACTTCTCAATTCCCCTTCATTGGCTTACACGACGCTCCTCTACCGCTCATCCAGAGGATGAACCCGTAGCTTCGGTACCTGATTTAGCCCCGTTACATCTTCCGCGCAGGCCGACTCGACTAGTGAGCTATTACGCTTTCTTTAAAGGATGGCTGCTTCTAAGCCAACCTCCTAGCTGTCTGAGCCTTCCCACATCGTTTCCCACTTAATCAGGATTTCGGGACCTTAGCTGACGGTCTGGGTTGTTTCCCTTTTCACAACGGACGTTAGCACCCGCTGTGTGTCTCCCACGCGTCACTCACCGGTATTCGGAGTTTGCCTCGGGTTGGTAAGTCGGGATGACCCCCTAGCCGAAACAGTGCTCTACCCCCGGTGGTGCTACATGAGGCGCTACCTAAATAGCTTTCGAGGAGAACCAGCTATCTCCGAGCTTGATTAGCCTTTCACTCCGATCCACAAGTCATCCAAATCTTTTTCAACAGATCCTGGTTCGGGCCTCCAATTGATGTTACTCAATCTTCACCCTGCTCATGGATAGATCGCTCGGTTTCGGGTCTATATCCTGCGACTGCATCGCCCAGTTAAGACTCGCTTTCGCTACGGCTCCCCTAATCGGTTAACCTCGCCACAGAATATAAGTCGCTGACCCATTATACAAAAGGTACGCCGTCACGGAACAAGTCCGCTCCGACTGCTTGTACGCACACGGTTTCAGGGTCTATTTCACTCCCCTCTCCGGGGTTCTTTTCGCCTTTCCCTCACGGTACTGGTTCACTATCGGTCAGCCAGGAGTATTTAGCCTTGGAGGATGGTCCCCCCGTCTTCAGTCAAGGTTTCTCGTGCCCCGACCTACTCGATTTCACATGATCAGATTTTCGACTACGGGGCTATCACCCACTATGGCCGCGCTTCCCAGCGCATTCGCCTAATCAGTCACATGCTTAAGGGCTGGTCCCCGTTCGCTCGCCGCTACTAGGGGAATCTCGGTTGATTTCTTTTCCTCAGGGTACTTAGATGTTTCAGTTCCCCTGGTTCGCCTCTTACGCCTATGTATTCAGCGTAAGATACTCATCTTGTGATGAGTGGGTTTCCCCATTCAGAAATGCCCGGGTCACAGGTTGTTTGCCACCTCGCCGAGCCTTATCGCAGGCTTCCACGTCTTTCATCGCCTCTGGCTGCCTAGGCATCCACCGTGTGCGCTTCATTGCTTGACCCTATAACCCGAAGGAGTCTGGTCGCGCAATGATAACGATTGCCGGATACGCTTGAGACGTATCACACAACAATTTACTACGTACACCTTTTTTCAGGCAGGGTCTCACCACGTAAAACGTGATGAATCACTGACCTTTCAAAAGGTTTATCAGCTTGATATATCTTGTTAAAGAGCGACTGCTATGCGCAGTGATAAAAGAACCGATAAGGAAGACGTTTTCTTCCAAGCGCATCTGTTGCCAGAGGCGTGTGTTCGTTTATCACTGCGCAATGTCAGCGTTTATCTGATCAGGTAATTCATTGTGAGCGCTTACCGCGAGGGATGATGCATCGTTTAAGGAGGTGATCCAGCCGCAGGTTCCCCTACGGCTACCTTGTTACGACTTCACCCCAGTCATGAACCACACCGTGGTGATCGCCCTCTTGCGTTAGGCTAACCACTTCTGGTGCAGTCCACTCCCATGGTGTGACGGGCGGTGTGTACAAGGCCCGGGAACGTATTCACCGTGACATTCTGATTCACGATTACTAGCGATTCCGACTTCACGGAGTCGAGTTGCAGACTCCGATCCGGACTGAGACCGGCTTTAAGGGATTCGCTGACTCTCGCGAGTTCGCCGCCCTTTGTACCGGCCATTGTAGCACGTGTGTAGCCCTACTCGTAAGGGCCATGATGACTTGACGTCGTCCCCACCTTCCTCCGGTTTGTCACCGGCAGTCTCCTTAGAGTTCCCACCATTACGTGCTGGCAAATAAGGACAAGGGTTGCGCTCGTTACGGGACTTAACCCAACATTTCACAACACGAGCTGACGACAGCCATGCAGCACCTGTCTCTGCGTTCCCGAAGGCACCCAGTGATCTCTCACCAGTTCGCAGGATGTCAAGAGTAGGTAAGGTTCTTCGCGTTGCATCGAATTAAACCACATGCTCCACCGCTTGTGCGGGCCCCCGTCAATTCATTTGAGTTTTAACCTTGCGGCCGTACTCCCCAGGCGGTCGACTTATCGCGTTAACTTCGCCACAAAGTGCGCTAGGCACCCAACGGCTGGTCGACATCGTTTACGGCGTGGACTACCAGGGTATCTAATCCTGTTTGCTACCCACGCTTTCGCACCTCAGTGTCAGTGTCAGTCCAGAAGGCCGCCTTCGCCACTGGTATTCCTCCCGATCTCTACGCATTTCACCGCTACACCGGGAATTCTACCTTCCTCTCCTGCACTCTAGCCTGACAGTTCCGGATGCCGTTCCCAGGTTGAGCCCGGGGCTTTCACAACCGGCTTATCAAGCCACCTACGCGCGCTTTACGCCCAGTAATTCCGATTAACGCTTGCACCCTCCGTATTACCGCGGCTGCTGGCACGGAGTTAGCCGGTGCTTCTTCTGCGAGTGATGTCTTTCCTGGCGGGTATTAACCGCCAGGCGTTCTTCCTCGCTGAAAGTGCTTTACAACCCGAGGGCCTTCTTCACACACGCGGCATGGCTGGATCAGGCTTGCGCCCATTGTCCAATATTCCCCACTGCTGCCTCCCGTAGGAGTTCGGGCCGTGTCTCAGTCCCGATGTGGCTGATCATCCTCTCAGACCAGCTACGGATCGTCGCCTTGGTGAGCCATTACCTCACCAACCAGCTAATCCGGCATAGGCTCATCCGATAGCGGGAGCCGAAGCCCCCTTTCTCCCGTAGGACGTATGCGGTATTAGCCTGGGTTTCCCCAGGTTATCCCCCACTATCGGGTAAATTCCTATGCATTACTCACCCGTCCGCCGCTCGTCAGCGGGTAGCAAGCTACCCCTGTTACCGCTCGACTTGCATGTGTTAGGCCTGCCGCCAGCGTTCAATCTGAGCCATGATCAAACTCTTCAGTTTAAAATCATTGTGATGCTTACTCGTCACCCGAAGGTAACAAAAGCGCATCAAACTTGGCTCAAGGTTCAAACGAATTCATTCAACTATTGTTTAAAAACTTACGTTTATAAACTGTCGTTCTCATGACCGCTTGCCTTGATAGTTGGTGATTTATCACCCTCATCGGCAAGCGCCCACATGAATTACCTGATCAAATTTTTAAAGAGCTGTTCGCGAGACGGTTATTAACCCTTGTCATTCGGTGACCTGAATGACTTGCCTCAGCGAGGAAGGCATATTCTACGCATTCCTGTGTGCTTGTCAACTGCTGATTTCGATACCGTATTTCGATCGATTTCAGCGAGGAAATTAGACGCGGCAACTTCTCGTCGACGTTTTCTCTAACCCTCTGACAAACCGAAGGTTTTCACCTTCAATCACCGCTAGTAACGCTGTGCGTCCCCGGCAGCGGATGCGTACTCTACGGATTTACCCGCGGGGATGCAAGAGTTATTTGAAAAAATCACTATACCAAGGTCTTGTTCTTCAAATTTCAAAACCTAACCCCATATTTTCACTGGAAATTGCCATCAGGCTAGCGGCTCCTGCCTGAACCATGGCTGCATGGCCACGCGTGCGTGGCAAGATACGCTGATAGTAGAATCGCGCAGTATCCAGCTTGGCGGTATAGAATGCACCGTCGCCTTCCTTTTCAGGTGCCAGGGCTTTTTTGGCGGCCAGGGCAAACATATAGGCCAGTGATACGTAGCCCGCATACATCAGATAGTCAACGCTAGCCGCCCCTACTTCGTCACGATCCTGCATGGCCTTCATGCCTACCCCCATGGTCAGCTCACCCCATTCAGCATTTAACGTTGCCAGCGGCTCAACAAATTCTTTCATCAATGGATTGTTAGCTTCTGTCTTACAGAAGACATGGATCTCCTTGGTCAATACTTTCAGCGACTCGCCCTGACTCATCAGCACCTTGCGACCCAGCAGGTCTAGCGCCTGAATGCCCGTTGTGCCTTCATAGAGTCGAGTAATACGTGCATCGCGAACCAGCTGCTCCATACCCCACTCTTTAATAAAGCCGTGTCCACCAAAAATCTGCACACCTTCATTAGTGCATTCGAAAGCCACTTCGGTCAGAAACGCCTTAACAATCGGCGTTAGTAGCCCCAGCAGAGTCTCTGCGCGTTGCTTTTCATCACCGGCTTCAACATGATCAGCAATATCCAGCATTTTTGCCGTATAAAGCACCAGCATGCGCCCACCTTCGGCAAAGGCTTTCTGGGTAAGCAGCATACGACGCACATCAGGGTGAACAATAATCGGGTCTGCCATTTTTTCCGGTGCTTTGGCGCCCGACAGCGCCCGCATCTGCAATCGGTCACGGGCATAGCTCAGCGAGTTCTGAAAACTGGTTTCGATCAACCCAAGCCCCTGGATTCCAACGCCAAGACGGGCGGCATTCATCATGGTAAACATGCAGGCCAGGCCTTTATGCGGCGCACCGACTAGGTAACCAACGGCATCATCGAAATTCATTACACAGGTGGCATTACCGTGAATGCCCATTTTATGTTCGAGCGACCCACAGCTGACGCCATTTCGCTCCCCCGGGTTCCCTTCAGCATCCGGCAGAAACTTGGGAACTACAAATAGCGAAATACCTTTTGAGCCTTCTGGCGCATCGGGCAGCTTGGCCAACACCAAATGCACAATATTGTCTGCCAGATCATGGTCGCCAGCAGAGATAAATATCTTGGTTCCGGTCAGGGTGTAGCCATCACTATTCTCGACCGGTACTGCACGTGTCTTGATCAACCCAAGGTCTGTACCGCAATGCGGCTCGGTAAGGCACATGGTGCCTGTCCAGACACCTTCCGTCAGCTTGCTCAGATAGGTAGATTTCTGCTCCTGGGTGCCGTGATGACTTAACGCATCTGCAGCTCCATGGGAAAGCCCAGGATACATGCCCCACGCCAGGTTGGCGGAGCTGATCATTTCCGAAAACACCATAGACAAGGAATGTGGCAACCCCTGACCGCCAAACGCAGGGTCTGCCGCCAGACTCGGCCAGCCACCATCCACATATTGCTGATAGGCCTCTCTGAAACCATCCGGGGCGGTTACCTTGCCGCTGTCCAATGAGCACCCTTGGGTGTCACCACTCTGGTTCAGTGGAAGGAGCACTTCACGAGTGAAACGTGCGCCCTCTTCAAGAATCGCGTTAACCACATCTACCGTTGCATCTTCACCCGCAGGCAAACGCGCATAATGAGCTGGGTAATCAAACATTTCTTCCATAACAAAACGCAGATCACGCAAAGGTGCTTGATAGGTAGGCATGGTGGAACTCCCGGTCAGTGACAAAAGCAAGGTTTTCAAACATACGTTTGAATCTATCCCTCGTCGGTCACTGCGTCAAGGCGTTCCTGACCATCAAGCAAAAACCTGAACCCCGACATTAGTCGCACCACATGAAAAAACCCGCGATATCGCGGGTTTTCAACAAGGATTGGCGAATTAACTTGTTGGCTACTGCATGCGAATACCACCATCCAGGCGGATCACCTCGCCATTGAGCATGGTGTTCACAATGATTTGTTCGACCATGAGTGCAAACTCATCAGGCTTGCCCAAACGCTTGGGAAATGGCACGGCCGCAGAAAGCGCTTTAACGGCATCTTCAGGAATATCACTCATCATGGGCGTTTCAAAAACACCTGGGGCAATGGCCATGACGCGAATACCGTGGCGCGAGAGTTCCCGGGCAGCGGGCAAACTCATGCCCGCAACGCCTGCCTTGGAAGCGCTATAGGCACACTGGCCGACCTGGCCATCAAAGGCAGCAACAGAGGCTGTATTGATAATAACGCCCCGCTCACCGTCTTCGCCCGGCGTATTGGCTGCCATCGCCGCCGCCGCCAATCGCATGATGTTAAACGTGCCCACCAGGTTGATATTGATGGTTTTGCTATAGGCTTCCAGGCTGGCCGGATGACCGTCGCGATCCACCAGCTTGCCAACACTGACAATGCCCGCACAGTGCACCACACCTGCCAGACCGCGCCCTTGGCTGTGCGCCACACAGGTATCAATGACCTGCTGCATATCAGTATCGGAGGTAATATCCCCCAGGCAAAAGGTAGCGGCCTCGCCCAATTCCTTTGCCTGATCCGCGACACTTTCCTGCAGGTCGCACAAAACGACCCGCCCACCCGCATTGACAATCCGCCGGGCAGACGCGGCGCCAAGCCCCGATGCTGCACCGGTAATCAAAAAGGTGTTATCAGTCAGCTGCATTTACATATCCTCGTTTGAACCAGTGCATCAGTGGCTATCTGACGTGGCTTCCTGCGCCGCCTGGGCACGTAATTTGAAACGCTGAATCTTACCACTGGGCGTCTTGGGCAGCTCATCGACAAATTCAATGACACGTGGGAAAGCATGAGTAGAAAGACGCTCACGTACCTGCTGGCGAATTTCTTCTGCAAGATCATCGCTGGCTTCATAGCCGTCACGCAGCACAATATAGGATTTGATCACCTCACCGCGAATATCATCCGGTTGGCCCACGGCTGCAGATTCCGCAACGGCTGGATGCGTCATCACGCTATTCTCAACGTCAGTAGGTCCTACCCGATAGCCCGCTGTGGTAATGATGTCATCATCACGCCCGGCAAACTGGAAGGTACCATCTTCATTACGAATCACCACATCGCCGGTCAGGTAATAACCTTCCGCGAACGGATGTTTTTCCTGCCAGGTATAGCCCTGGAAGAAATGCGCGGGTGAATTCTTGATATCAACCGCCAGCACGCCAGGTTGGCCAGCCGGCAGCTCCTTGTATTCCGCATCCAGAATCGCCAGCCGATAGCCCGGCATGGGCACCCCCATGGCACCGACATGCTTGGGGTGGTCAAGCGCATGATGATTATTACAGGTCATGCCTGTTTCGGTCTGGCCATAATGATCCATCACCGGGCAACCTAATGATTTCTCAACCCAGGTGACCACCTCTGTGTTAAGCGGCTCGCCTGCTGAACTGGCCGCACGCAGCTCCAGGGTCTGATGGGCATCATCAAACAGACCGGACGCTTTCATCAGACGATAAGCTGTGGGCGCTGCGGCAAAGTTGGTAATCCGGTGGCGCTTCATAAAGGCCAGCGCGCCTTCCGCACTGAAACCGGCTTCGCAGAAATGCGTGGTGACACCCAGCAGGAGCGGTCCAGCAATCGCGTAATAAAGGCCATAGGCCCAGCCGGGGTCAGCCATGTTCCAAAAGCGATCGTCTTCACGCAGATCAATCGCCAGCTCCATATATAGCGCAAAGGCCGTCATCCCCGCCAAGGGCACAGCCACCCCTTTGGGCTTACCGACAGTACCTGAGGTAAACATTTGCAGAAACGGTTGATCCGCCCGCAAGCGTGGCGGCTTGTCGGTCATCGCGGCATGCCCAAGGGCATCTTGCCAGTCAAGATCATCAGAGTGCTCGCTGGTCGCCCCACCATGCGCCAGCACCGGTGGGCACTGAGTCAAACCGTCGAACTTATAGCGATTGGCATGATCGGTGATCACCAGCTTGGTATTAGCACGGCCCAGGCGATAATCCACTGCATCTGGCCCGAAAGCGGTAAACAAAGGCTGATACACCGCCCCGATACGCCAGGAGGCCACCACCGCAATCAACAGTTCCGGTGTACGTGGCAACATGCAAGCGATACGGTCACCTGCCCCTAAGCCTTGCGACTGAAACCAGCCAGCAAGACGGGCGCTGGCCTGATCAAGTTCCGTATACGTCAACTTGTGCGTATTACCTTGGGTATCTTCCTGAACCAGAGCTAGCACATCCCCCCGCCCTGCTCGCACATGGCGACCACAGCACGCCTCATAGGCGTTGAAGCACCCATCCTGATGGTCGTCGAGACGACTGATGACGTCATCAACAGAAAAATCGTCAAGATAGTCCTGATAAGCTGGCAATGAAGTTGCAGTCATGATGGCTCTCTTGTGTTGTGATTATGATGGTGAGCGTTAAATAACCAATATTATCCGTTTACGTTAACGGAAACTTACTCACAAGCTAAAAGGAATCGGCGGGAAGCGCAAGTCTTCGCGGGAAGGGAATAATTAGACAATAGTCAAAAGAAGGGTTGAGTTAACGGGCTGGCATGATCATGGCAATCAACTCTTCGGCCAGCTCATCCGGCGTTCGTGGGCCCGCCGGGTCATACCAGCGCACTGTCCAGTTAAGAGCGCCCAGTACAAAACGCGAGATCAGAAAGCGGTCGCCGTGGATCAGGCCTGCCGCCAGCGCTTCTTCAATCACCTGCACCCAGAGTGCTTCATAGGCATCGCGTAAATGACTCAGGTGCGCCTTTGCTGAATCGTCCAGGCGGCGCCATTCGAACAGTGCTACCACATGGGCATTGCGATCAGTGAACAGGGTTTCCAGATGCGCCCTGGCCATCGCCCGCAGGCGGGCCTCCGGTGAAGGCGAACTTTCATCCAGAGAGCGTTTGGCGATTGCCAGGGCGTTATGTGTGCCCTCTTCAATCACCGCCGCCAGAATTTCCTGCTTATCCTTGAAGTGGTGAAACAGGCTTCCCGACTTGATCCCCATCTCTTGGGCGAGCATACGCACCGTTGTGCGATCAAAGCCCTCCTGAACAAACAACTGGGCGGCCAGGCGGGTTAACTCCTTGCGACGGGGCGATGCATTCATTACATTCATAGTGTTTACACTAGCGCTTGCTTGGTTACTATCAAGAAGACCATAGCGCTGCCTTGGGGTCAACGACCCATGAACAATCATAACAAGCCAATTCATTGCAGGAGAAACGTATGAGCCAACGTGACGATGTTGTATTTCTTTCCGCCACACGCACGCCAATGGGCGGCATGATGGGTAGCCTTTCCAGCATGACAGCTCCCGAGCTGGCGGCAGTGGCCATCAGCGCTGCGGTTGAGCGTGCAGGTATTCAAGGCGAGGATATCAATGAAGGCATCATGGGCTGTGTGCTTCCCGCGGGCGTCAAGCAGGGCCCGGCTCGGCAAGCCATGCGCCAGGCCGGCATTCCTGATGCCAACGGTGCCACCACCATCAACAAGCTGTGTGGCTCAGGCATGAAAGCTGCCATGCTGGCTCACGATATTATCAAGGCGGGCAGTGGCGACTTTGTACTGGCGGGCGGCATGGAATCCATGTCTAACGCTCCTCACCTGATGACCAAAGCGCGTGCCGGTTATCGTCTGGGCCATGGGGAACTCAAAGACCATATGTTCCTGGACGGGCTGGAAGATGCCGAGACCGGCAAGCTGATGGGGGTTTTTGCCCAGGAGATTGCCACCCAGCGCGGTTACAGCCGAGAGCGGCTGGATGACTTTGCTATCGCCTCCCTGGAACGCGCCATGGAGGCTACCAATGCTGGCCACCTGGACGCAGAAATGGCCCCTGTCACAGTCAAAAGCCGCAAAGGCGAAAGCGTGGTTTCCCACGATGAACAGCCGTTTCAGGCCAAGCTGGACAAGATCCGTGAATTACGCCCGGCGTTTGCCAAAGATGGCACCCTGACCGCCGCTAACTCAAGCTCTATCTCGGACGGTGCTTCCGCGCTGATCATAACGCGCCAGAGCCTCGCGGATCAGAGAGGCCTGCAACCGCTCGCACGCATGCTCGGGCACAGCACAAATTCGCGCCATCCCAGTGAGTTCACCATCGCCCCGGTTGGCGCCATTGAAAAGCTGATGGCCAAGCTTGACTGGACGGTTGACGATGTAGATCTGTTTGAAATCAACGAAGCCTTTTCTGTGGTTACCCTGATGGCGATGGATGATCTGGGCCTGCCCCATGAGAAAGTGAACATCTATGGCGGTGCCTGTGCCCAAGGCCATCCGATTGGCTCTACCGGCTCACGGATCATTGTTACTCTGATTCATGCCTTGCGTACCCAGGGAGGCAAGCGCGGCATTGCCAGCCTGTGCATTGGCGGCGGTGAAGCCACAGCGGTTGCCATCGAGCTGATCAACTAGACTTACCTGACAACAGGAACGTTTAACAGGAGCCTGACTGATGTTCGCTCACGTATTGATTGGCGTTGATTTTTCTGCCGCCTGGCCAGTTCTTCAGCAGCGTCTGATGCGCCTGCGTGGCAAAGGGGTTAACACCATTACGCTGGCGAGCATCATCAGCCCAAAAGAAATTGCTAACCCCACCTTGAGCGACAGACAACAGCTGCAGCAACGTCTGGAAAATGAAGCGCAGCCGTTCAGGGATATCGGCTTGGCAGTCACTTGCCTGATTGACGCAGGCAAACCCAGTGAATGCCTGGCAGCAATGGCAGTAGCACAGCAAGCCGACGTCATTCTGTGCGGCAGCAAAGGTAGCGGCGGCTTTACTGAAAGGCTGCTGGGCAGCACCATCCAACGGCTTTCCCATTTAAGCCAGACACCTTTATGGATGGAACCTATCAACGCTGCGTATGAGCTTCGCCATGGTTACACGACACTGATACTGGCGACAGATGTTTCGTCTTCTGCAGTACCTGCCGAGCGACTGTTTGAACAACTGGCGGAACATTTCCGCAACCGGGTGGCGCTGATCTCAGAGGCTTTACTTTACGCGGACGGCCGTGGCCGTGAAGTGGCTGAACTTCACCTTATCGCCCTGGCCACTCGCATTCCCAAGCTCGATAGTGTGATTGTCTCAGGCCAGGCTCGCAAAGCCTTGATCGACGAAGCCAAGCGCTGGGAGGCCGATCTGCTGATCATTGGCCAACAAGGCCACAGCAGGTTCAAAGAGCGCCTGCTGGGCAATACCGCAGAAGCGCTTCTTGAAGGAATTGACTGCCCCGTTCTGGTGGTTCCCCACCCATAGCTAGCGCCTGTTGACGGCTGTTATTTATGTAGAGGAATCCACAGCTGCAAGCGGCGGCGAATTTCCAACAGCGCCTGTTCATAGGCATCAGGCTTACCGATCAGTCTCGGGTCACGGATATCCCAGTGCAGAATTTCACCTGCTCCGCCTTCAAATTCGCGACATGCCTGGCGTGCTTTATCGCAAAGCACAATCACGCAATCAAAGTGTTCGCCTTCAAACAGATCCAGTGACTTACTCTTTAGATTGGTCACCGGTAAGCCCTGCTTTTCAAGCGCTTCCAGCGTAAATGCATGCGGCTGATCCGGCTCGGAACCCGCACTGAACGCCTCAAACCGGTCACCCGCCATGGAGCGCAGAAGCACCTCTCCCATCAGGGAACGGGCGGAGTTAGCGTTGCACAAAAACAGAACGCGGCGTTTAGACATAGCGGTAACACTCTTCAGGTTGATGTGTTGCTAACGCTACACCTGCAAAATGACATTTCTGTGGCAATCATTAAAAATATACGCAATAACGTATATGATAACACTGACGATCAGCACTTTGCTCAAAACCGAGGGAATGTCATGACCACTGATAAAGACAATAGCGCCCCCAGCACGTCTTCAGGCATGGGGCTCTTCGAACGCTTTTTATCCCTTTGGGTGGCCTTGGCAATTATTGCCGGCATTGCCCTGGGGCAATGGGCGCCTGCCGTGCCGGAAACCTTATCGCGCTTTGAGTATGCGCAGGTATCCATTCCGGTGGCGATACTGATCTGGGCGATGATCTTCCCCATGATGGCGCAGATAGATTTCACTGCCATCCTCGGCGTTCGGCGCCAGCCCAAGGGGCTGATTATCACCACTACTGTGAACTGGCTGATCAAGCCCTTCAGCATGTTCGCCATTGCCTGGTTCTTTCTAACCGTGGTGTTCAGCCCCTTTATCGCCCCTGAACTGGCTAATCAATACCTGGCCGGTGCCATTCTGTTAGGCGCTGCGCCTTGCACGGCTATGGTCTTTGTGTGGAGTTACCTGACCCGCGGCGATGCGGCCTATACCCTGGTTCAGGTCTCTCTGAATGACCTCATCATGCTGTTTGCCTTTGCGCCGATTGTTGTCTTTCTGCTGGGTATTTCGAATATTCAGGTGCCTTGGAACACCGTTGCCCTTTCGGTACTTTTGTATATCGTCATACCGCTGACAGCGGGCTATATCACCCGTCAGTCGCTGATCAAGAAACACGGCAGCGAATGGTACGACAACGTCTTTATGAAACGCGTTGGGCCCATTACGCCCGCCGCTCTGATTATTACCCTGGTACTACTGTTTGCTTTTCAGGGTGAAGTGATCCTCAATAACCCGCTGCATATTGTCTTGATTGCCATCCCGCTGATTCTGCAAACCTTCCTGATCTTCTTTATCGCTTACGGTTGGGCCAAAGCCTGGCAGGTACCGCATAACATCGCAGCACCCGGTGCCATGATAGGAGCCAGCAACTTTTTTGAGCTGGCCGTTGCGGCAGCCATTGCCCTGTTTGGCCTTCAATCCGGTGCGGCGCTGGCCACCGTTGTCGGCGTGCTGGTAGAAGTCCCGCTGATGCTCGCGCTGGTGCGGATTGCCAATAAGACACGCCAGCATTTTCCGGCACCTGCGAAAGGATAATCTCCTCACCTTGAGCCACGCTGACGGAGGCCACCTGAACATGCACAAAAAAGTTTCCTGCATTGAAGCCGCATGGCAGTCGCATCATCAGGAACTCTACCGTTTTCTGACCAAACACTGCGGGGACAAAGATGCCGCCGACGAGCTGCTCCAGCGTGTCTATATGCAAGCGCTCACCCATAAAACCGAGTTTTGTGAACTGACAACGCCAAGAGCCTGGCTTTATACCGTCGCTAAACGTCAATGGATTGATGAACAGCGTCGCCGTAAACCCTGGGTCGATGTTGATGATATTGACATTGCCGACGAACCCGCCGCCGGCATGCCGGTAGATAGCCTGGCGGCCTGTATTGCCAACGCCTTGCCCCACTGTGAGGCCGACGATGCCCACATTCTGAGCGAATGTGACCTTAACGGCATAAAGCAGGCCGATTATGCCCGTCGCCATGGCCTGACGTTAGCCGCCACCAAGGCGCGCCTGCGGCGTGCCCGCCAGCGCCTCCGTGAGCGCTTGATCCAGCAGTGCCAGATCACCTTTGATGCCAACGGGCGTATCTGCTGCCATCGTGCCTTGCCTGAGAATTAATGAGCCTTGCAGAAGTATCCTTTTCCTGTCTGGTGCGTCTTCTCTATAGACATTCTTCTATAGGCACTCAACGAGGTTGACTACCATGCTGGACGTATTTACCTGGTTCGCCAACTGGCTGGTCTACGATCTTGGCGGATTCAACCCCAACAGCAAGTTGGGAACATCGGTGCATTTTTTCGTCGAGGACACCACCAAGATTTTTGCCCTTCTCGTGGTGATGATCTACATCATTGCGCTGATGCGCGCCTCCCTGAATCTTGAGCGTGTGCGACATTACATCCAGCAGAAAAACCGTCTGGCGGGCTATGGTTTTGGAGCAGGCTTCGGCGCTATCACACCGTTTTGCTCCTGTTCCAGCATTCCATTGTTTCTGGGTTTTACCAGCGCGGGCATCCCGCTGGGCATCACCATGGCCTTTCTGTTCACCTCGCCGATCATTAATGAAGTCGCGGTGATCATGCTGTGGAGCCTGCTGGGTTGGGAATTCACCTTAGTGTATATAGCCATCGGCATGGCAGTGGGCATTGGCGGCGGCATGCTCCTGGATGCTGTGCGCGGTGAACGCTGGCTAAAAGATTTCGCTGCCAAAGCCTACCAGCAGGCGGCAGAAAACCCCACTGACAATCAGTCTCAAGGGGAAACACCCCAGTTAACCCTTAAAGACCGCCACGAATTTGCACGCGATGAACTCAAGGAAATCGTCGGACGCATCTGGAAATGGGTAATTATCGGTGTTGGCCTCGGCGCTGCACTGCATGGTTTTGTGCCTGACGGCTGGTTTGCCGACAACCTTGGCAGCGGCCAGTGGTGGAATGTGCCAGCGGCGGTGCTGGCTGGCCTGCCGCTATACTCCAATGCCACTGGCGTTATCCCCATCATGGAAAGCCTGATTATGAAAGGACTCCCTGTCGGTACTACCCTGGCTTTCTGCATGAGCACGGTCGCCGCCAGTTTCCCGGAATTCATCATGCTCAAGCAAGTCATGCAGTGGCGCTTACTCGCCATCATTTTTGTCATCCTGTTGGCCAACTTCATGGTCGTTGGCTGGGTGATCAACCTGCTGAGCCCCTGGCTTTTCAGCGGCAGGTTCTAAACAAAATCCACGCAAGGAGAATCAAGATGAAAAAGATCGAAGTTTTAGGCACAGGCTGCAAAAAATGCACCACCACCGCCGAACAGATTGAGGCCATCGCGCAAGAGCTTGGCGTCGAGGTTGACGTGGCAAAAGTGACCGATCCTGCGGCCATCATGGGTTATCAGGTCATGTCAACGCCAGCAGTCGCCATCGACGGCAAACTCGCCCACAGCGGCAGCGTGCCGAATCGCCACAAGATTGAGAGCATGCTGCAAGGTTGAAGCCCTAACCAGCGCCCCTTGCCCACTGACTGTTAACAAGTGACCGCTAGGGGCGTTGTTGTTGTCAGTTGTTCTGTGACCCACATGATGCAGATATAATTTCCCATGGATATTCTAGCCGAGGATAGCGCTCAGTATGGTTACCCCTTCTTCCCTTGATGATCTGCCCAATATTGATCAGGCTCTTTTTAACCCACCCACCGCCGAGGCGCTAGGTTCCTTGACTGATGCTGCTCATCCTCCGCGTATCCTGCTGCTTTACGGCTCACTGCGTGAACGCTCCTTCAGTCGGCTCGCCGTGGAAGAGGCTGCACGCCTGTTGCAGGCAATGGGCGCTGAAACGCGCATTTTCAATCCGCGAGATCTGCCACTGCCGGATGCAGAAGAAACATCGCATCCCAAAGTGACCGAGTTACGTGACCTGGCTGAATGGGCAGAAGGCATGGTGTGGTGCTCGCCTGAACGCCATGGCGCCATGACCGGCATCATGAAAACCCAGATTGACTGGATACCTTTATCATTGGGTGCCGTACGCCCGACTCAGGGTAAAACGCTGGCTGTTATGCAGGTGAATGGCGGTTCTCAGTCGTTCAACACGGTCAACCAGCTGCGCGTTCTGGGCCGCTGGATGCGCATGCTGACGATCCCGAACCAGTCCTCGGTACCCAAGGCATTTATGGAATTTGATGACAACGGCCGTATGAAGCCCTCGGCGTACTACGACCGTATTGTGGATGTAATGGAGGAACTGGTTAAATTCACTTATCTTACCCGGGATAAAACTGACTGGTTGACCGATCGCTACTCTGAACGTAAAGAAAGTGCTGAAGAACTCTCTACACGCGTTAATCAGCGATCTATATAAGCGAAGGATAAAGCGGATGGCACATTATCTGGTATTTTTGGGTTCAACTCGGACAACGACACCACCCGCCCCTGCTCGCCTGGGCGAACGGGTAGCCAAAGCCTGTGAACGCCTACTTTCATCGCTACCCAATACCACTGCAGAAATTATTGACCCACTGTCATTATCACTTCCGGTAGCGTTCAAACCGCATTTTGCCTACGCAAAAAGCAAAGTGCCGGATGACTTGGCAGAACTGGCTAGCAAAATTGAACAAGCTGATGGCTATGTGATGGTCAGCCCTGAATACAACCATTCCATGAGCCCGGCACTGAGCCATTTGCTCAATCATTTTGGCGCGTCACTGTTTGCCTTCAAACCCAGCGCTATCGTGACTTACTCCATGGGACAGTGGGGAGGAGCACGCGCTGCGGTCAGTATGCGCACATTTCTATCTGAGCTGGGATGCCTGCCAGTCTCCGCCATGATCCATATACCGAAAGCTCATGAAGCACTAAACACCTATGGAGAATTTACCCAGGAGCAAGAACGCTGGGGAAGCTATTTTGGGCGCACACTGGGTCAATTAACGTGGTGGGCAGAAGCGGCCAAATCGCACAAAGCCAAGCAAGATCCCACAACGCTATCACCTGCGTTTAATAAGTCGCCCACTCAGCGCAATGCGCCTAAAACCGACCCTACCACCTAGGGAAGAGAGATAACTCACCATGTCAGTTACTATCTACCATAACCCTAACTGCGGGACCTCGCGCAATACGCTAGCAATGATAAAAGCGTCAGGCGAAGATCCCGAGGTAATTCACTACGTAGACACACCGCCCAGTCGAGAGCGCTTAGTTGCGCTACTAGCGATGATGAAGATATCCCCGCGAGAACTACTACGCCAAAAGGGCACACCCTATGATGAGCTAAAATTGGATGATACTTCGCTAGACGATGAACAACTTATTGATGCCATGATGGTGCACCCGATTCTGATCAACCGCCCTATCGTCATCACGCCAAAAGGCGCGCGCCTGTGTCGTCCATCCGAACAGGTTTTGGAACTGCTTGAGCAGCCCATTGCACACTTTACCAAAGAAGATGGCGAAACCATCTACTATCCCCGCAAGCTAATACCGTAACAATGTTTCAGAGTTAGCAATGAACTATGTCATTGATATCGACAGCAACGCCGTAGACTTCATCAAACAACATGGCGGTGTTGTCACTGTCCGACTGGCCCCGCGTCACGGCTGTTGTGGCGGCATAGCCAGCCTGGCGATTGCCGAAACCCGTGCGCCAGACGCGCCTGCGGACTATGCCAGCTTTGATTTCAACGGTATTCAGGTTTACATGGACAATGAACTGGTGGGTGAAGGCTTGCGAATTGATTGCGAAGGCTGGTGGAAGCTGCGCCGCCTATACGTGGATGGCGCGGCAGTACAAACGCCGCGCCAGCGCTAGGCTCAGGCCAGGGATGATCCAGCGCTACTATCATCTGCTGGCAATGCCAGTGCCATGATGGCACTCGCCGCCACCAGAACCGCTGCAACCCACAGGCAGGCGCTCAAGCCATAGGCCATATACAGCCAGCCGGACAGCAAGGTGCCAATCAGGCGACCCATGGCGTTGGCCATATAATAAAAACCGACATCCATAGAAACACCATCCGCCCGGGCGTAGTGCACAATCAGGTAGCTATGCCAGCTGGAGTTGATGGCAAACAGCACACCAAATGCCAAAAGCCCCACCACCAGCCAGCCGACCTGCGCCAGCGGCAGTAGCGCCAGGGCAATTGCCAGCACGGCAAGCGCTGCCGCCCAGCTGGCGGTCAGCACGCGGGCGTCGCCCTTGATCAGCCGAGTCAGCTTGGGCGCCTGGGTTTGCACGCCGCCATAGCCGATAATCCATACGGCCAACAGGCCGCCCACCGTCCAGTGAGTCCAGCCATGCTGGTCATACAGAAATACCGGCAGGGCTACGACAAACCAAACATCCCGAGAGGCGAACAAACACAGACGCGCGGCAGAAAGCACATTGATGGCGCGGGATTTGGAAAATATCTCGGAAAATTTGGGCTTGCGCTTCTGGCGCCCCAGATCGGCTTTCAAGCGCCATAATGACAGCATCAGAACCACGCACAGCATCAGCGCCATGACCAATACCGCCCCACGAAAACCAATCAGCGTCAGCAGGACACCGCCAACGAAAAAGCCCAGCCCCTTCAAGGCATTCTTGGAGCCGGTAAGCATCGCCACCCAACGGTAAAGCGCGCTGTTGGCATTGGCGCTATCGCTGGGCACCAGCACCTTGACGGCACTCTTGGCGCTCATCTTGTTCAGATCCTTGGCGATTCCCGAAAGCGCCTGGGCAATCATCACCCACACCACGGTCAACATGCCGGCAGGCACCAGCAGCATACTCAGAGCCACAATCTGGATCGCCAGCCCCATATTCATGGTGCGGTTCAAACCCAGCCGTGCGCCCAGCCAGCCGCCGACCAGATTGGTCACCACGCCAAAGGCCTCATAGAACAGAAACAGCATGGCGATTTCAAACGGTGAATAGCCTAGCTGATGAAAGTGCAGCACGACCAGCATACGCAGGGCGCCATCGGTGATGGTGAACGCCCAATAGTTGCCGGTAATCAGCATATACTGGCGCACCTCGAAAGGCAGCGCCCGAATACGGCTCAGTACGGAATCACTCACAGCCCATCTGCTCCACCCACTTTCAGCGCGAGTTCCGCGGTACGGTTGGCATAGCCCCACTCGTTGTCGTACCAGGCGTAAAGCTTGAGCTGGGTACCGTTAATCACCATGGTTGAGGGCGCATCGACGATGGTACTGCGTGGGTCGGTGCGGTAATCAATCGATACCAGAGGGCGCTCTTCGTAGCCCAGAATTCCCGCCAGCTCACCTTCTGCCGCCGCTTTCAGTGCCGCATTGACCTCTTCCACCGTAACGCTGCGTTCCAGCTCAAACACCATATCGGTCAAAGACGCATTAGCCAGCGGCACCCGCACGGCGTGACCATTGATCTTGCCTTCCAGCTCCGGGAAGATGGCAGTAATCGCCTTGGCTGAACCGGTTGTGGTCGGGATCAGGCTCATTCCGCAGGCGCGGGCCCGGCGCAAGTCTTTATGCGGCGCATCCAGAATCGTCTGGGTATTGGTGATATCGTGAACCGTGGTCATCGAGCCATGGCGAATGCCAAAGGTTTCCTGAATCACCTTGACGATCGGCGCCAGACAGTTGGTGGTACAGCTGGCGGCCGTCACAATCGCGTGTTGAGCAGGGTCGTAGAGGTGATCATTAACACCCATCACCAGATTTAGCACGCCCTCTTCCTTGACCGGTGCGCTAACCACAACGCGCTTGACGCCCTGATCCAGATAGCCCTGCAGCACCGCCGCCGTTTTATGCTTACCGGAACACTCGATAACCACGTCACAGCCTGACCAGTCGCACTCGTCGATCTGGCGGTTCGCACTGAATGCAATGCCATGCCCGTCTATGCGAATCTGTTCTGACGTGGATTCAAGCCCCTGCCCTGGCGACCAATGACCGTGTACGGAATCAAATTCCAGCAGATGGGCAAAGGTGGCCGCATCGCCGCCGGGGTCATTCACCCGCACCAGCTCTACGCGCCCTTCTGTGACTGCAGCCCACAGGCAACGCAGGGCCAAACGCCCGATCCGCCCCAGGCCATTGATACCGATTTTGATTGCCATGCTGTTACCCTCCTGATCAGAACGCCTTGAATATACAATTTTCCATATATATAACGAACGAAAAAAGCCCGTGATGCTCACGGGCTTGGCACGATTAACCGTAGCGACCGGAAATATAGTCTTCGGTTTTTTTCTGGGCCGGGGTCGAGAACATCACTTTAGTGTCGTTGTACTCGATAATCTCACCCAGATGGAAGAAAGCGGTGTAATCTGCCACACGGGCCGCCTGCTGCATATTGTGTGTCACCGTTACAATCGTGAACTGCTCTTTGAGCTTGTCCATCAGATCTTCGATGGTTGCCGTCGATATGGGGTCAAGCGCCGAGGTTGGCTCGTCCATCAGGATCACATCCGGCTGAACCGCAATGGCGCGGGCAATACACAGGCGCTGCTGCTGACCACCGGATAGCGAGGTGCCCGGTTCCTGCAGCTTATCTTTTACTTCATTCCACAAACCGGAATCACGCAGCGCCTTTTCAACCAGCTCATCCTGATCGGCTTTGCGGCTGACCATGTCATGCATGCGCGGTGCGTAGGCGATATTCTCATAGATCGACTTGGGAAACGGATTAGGTTTCTGGAACACCATGCCAACACGACGGCGCAGCGCCACTTCATCCATTTTGGCGGCATTAACATCACGGCCGTCCATTTCCACCAGCCCTGAGACGCTGACGCTGGGAATCAGGTCATTCATGCGATTAAGACAACGCAAGAAAGTTGATTTGCCACAGCCCGACGGGCCAATCAGGGCAGTCACGTTTTTTTGAAAAAGATCGATACTGATATTGCTCAGCGCCTGTGATTTGCCGTACCAAAGGTTCAAATCACGCACACGAATGCTTAGCTCATGGCTGGCCTCGTTGTTGCGGGTATAAGGTTGCCCAACCGCTGGTGTTTGCTGCTCAACCCTTTCAGCTGATTGCCCAGGTGTTTGTACAGTTGCTTGAGTGTTCATGCTGTTCATAGTGAGTTCCTTGATAACGGCCGGCTTACCAGCGACGTTCAAATTTCTTGCGTAATACAACCGCAGAGGCATTGAGTGAAATCAAAATAGTCAGCAGTACCAGAATTCCGCCGGCCGTCTTTTCTACAAAGGCTTTTTCAGGTTCGCTGGCCCAGGTAAATATCTGGGCAGGCATCACGGTTGCCGCCTCTGTAAAGGAGGCCCCGACATCAGGAATAAACGCCACCATACCGACAATAATCAAAGGGGCCGTTTCGCCCATGGCTTGGGCCAGGCCGATAATAGAACCGGTCATGATACCCGGCATGGCCAGCGGCAAAACGTGGTCTTTCACCACCTGCCAACGTGAACATCCTAATCCAAAGGCCGCGTGTCGAATGGATTCCGGCACGCTACGTAATGCAGTACGCGTGGAAATGATAATCACAGGTAGCGTCATTAGCGCCAGCGTCATACCACCCACAAGTGGCGAGGAGCGAGGTACACCGAAGAAGTTGATGAATATTGCCAACCCCAACAGACCAAATAGAATGGAAGGTATCGCCGCCAGGTTGTTGATATTGATTTCAATCAGCTGGGTAAAACGGTTATCCGGTGCGAATTCTTCAAGATATATAGCCGTCATCACGCCAATCGGAAAGGCAATCGCCAAGGTCACAATCATAGTCATGATGGTGCCGACAACCGCCGAAAGGATACCTGCGCTTTCGGCCGTTTTTGAATCGCCCTGGGTAAAGAAAGTCGAGTTGAATTTTTGTTCAACCTGTCCAGAGGCTACCAAGCGTTCTACCGTGGCGATCTCTTTATCACTCAACTTACTGCGATGGCCTTTGAGGTACTGGTCCACTTCACTGTTCGCTAGTAGCCAACGGGTTTCTCGACTACCAATCCTATCCGGCTCGTTGCGTAGCAAGAGTGGAATGCTGCGAATCTCGGTACGACTTACGATAGGGATCAGGTCTGAGTCTATGGCCTGTCGCGCGTCCTTGGCAGCTTCCTCGGAATAACTTATCTCGGTTTCAACGTAGGCTTGCTGAAACGCAGGCAGCCCTTTTATTAACATATCGGTAAAGAACCACAGCAAGAACAACCCGGCTAGCCCAAGTGCTCCCATGGATAGCCACTTCAAACGTGCTGATTTGCGGTGACGACGCTTGAGTTGCTGACTGATTTGATCGAATGAATCACTCATTGATGTATATCCCGAGCGTTACAGGTTATTAACACGGTATTTTTCACGGAAGCGACGGATCATGATCACTGATACCAAGTTCAGCGTCAGGGTCACTGCAAACAACACAAGCCCCAGAGCAAACGCGGAGAGCGTTTCGGCACTTTCAAATTCCTGGTCGCCGGTCAGTGCCGCCACAATACGTACGGTAACTGTGGTCATATCCTCTAGAGGGTTGGCCGTTAGATTAGGACGCATACCCGCGGCCATCACCACTATCATGGTTTCACCCAAAGCCCGAGACATACCCAGCAGAGAAGCAGAAATAACCCCGGGAAGTGCTGCTGGCACAACCACATCGCGTATCGTCTCGCCCTTGGTCATGCCCAAGGCTAGCGATCCCTGACGCATGCTGTCCGGCACGGCGTTGATAACATCATCAGACAGAGAAGAAATAAATGGGATAATCATAATGCCCATCACAATCCCTGGCGCCACGGCATTGTTGTAGGACGCATCCAGACCAAAAAAACCGGCGATATTGACAATGATGGGCGCCACGGTAATGGCGGCAAAAAAGCCATACACCACGGTTGGGATACCGGCCAGCACTTCGAGTAGTGGCTTGGCAATCGTGCGCACCTTGGTAGGCGCATATTCCGACATGTATATGGCTGAAGCCAGACCGATGGGGACCGCCACCAGCATGGCAATCAGAGTGATCATGAAGGTGCCAGCAAACAGTGGCACTGAGCCAAACTCAGCGCCGCTGCCATCACCACGACCGGCAGCCGCCAGGAAGCTGGCGCCTGGATTCCAGGTCGTTCCAGTTATAAATTCCCAAAAGCTGTGCATCTTGAAGAAACGCAGCGACTCGAAAATAATCGAAATCAAAATCCCAAAGGTAGTGAAGATCGATATCAATGCAGCGCCTGCAAGCACCCAGCGAATGACGCGCTCAATGGCTTTGCGAGCATGAAAATCAGCCCTTACTTGTACGACACCGACAGCCAAGCCGGCCGCAGCCACCACCAGACTTGCTGATAAGAGATAAAGCGGATGGATTTCAGCACCCAAAAGCAGTAAAACAAAGGCCCCTAACACACCCACCAATACTGCAGGGCCGGCGGTAGAAAGCACCGCAAACCAGGCATATTGATCTGGTTGGGCATACATGGAAGAGCCTGAAGCACGCAGGCGAGCTGCTTTTGAACGGCCGACGAAGAAAGCAATCAGGCCCAGAATTAAGAGGACACTACAAAATATTAAGAGTAGCTGGTTGGTCTGCATCATTGATATCTCAGGTTAACCATCGGAGCTATTTCAAGTGATACTAAGTCATAAACATGACACTTAAATGACAACACCCCATTAAAACAAAAGCCGGCAACCCAAGTTGCCGGCTTTTAACTTACTTAGCTTTGCAGCTTACTTCAGGACGTCAACCGTCATCGCAGTGCGGTTAGCAACGCTTTCACGCCACTCAGCACGCTCAGCTTCCGGCAGCGGAATCAAACCGATTTCAGCCAGGTAACCAGAATCGCTGATCATTTGCTCTTCCATGAACATATCAACGTATTCATACATCGGCGGCACAGCGTCAGCGTGCTGGTTCTTGACGTAGAACCACAGTGAACGGGCTACCGGGTAATCACCCGAGCTGATGGCTTCAGCTTCAGGCTCTACGCCACCAATGCTGGCACCCTGAATGGTATCGGGGTTTTCAACCAGGAAGGAATAACCGAAGATACCAAAAGCCTCTGTATCTTCAGAAAGGCGCTGAATAATCAGGTTGTCGTTTTCGCCGGCGTCGATGTAAGGGCCGTCATCACGAACAGTGGTGTAGCCTTCACCACCGTAAACATCCATTTCTTCAGAGGCAGCTTCCATGACCAGCTCTTCGAAAGCATCACGGGTACCTGACGTGGAGGGCGGGCCATAAATGGAGATTTCACGATCCGGCAAGGAAGAATCGATTTCACTCCAGTTAGTGTAAGGGTTGTCAACCAGCTCGCCGTCAACCGGTACCTGAGCCGCTACTGCCATGAAGATCTGCTCAAGGGTGAAGTCGGCTGAATCATTTTCAGTTGACTGACCCATGACGATACCGTCAGAACCGATCTTGGCTTCAGTGATGTCGGTTACGCCGTTCTCTTCACAGCGCTCAAATTCAGATACCTTCATGCGACGTGAGGCGTTGGTAATATCCGGCGTGTCATCGCCAACACCGTTACAGAACAGACGCAGACCACCACCAGAACCGGTGGATTCAATTACCGGTGTTGGGTAATTGGTAGTGGCGCCAAATTCTTCAGTCACAAAACTGGCAAAAGGATAAACCGTGCTTGAACCCACGATGTTGATCTGGTCGCGGGCTTGAGCAACACCGGCAACGCTCATTACGGCAGCGGCGATTACGGTCGTCTTGAGAATACGGTTCATGCGAAATACTCCTGTTCATGTAAGGGGACTAGCCTTCGCAATACACACAGTGCCCACCTTCCATGACAGATTCATGACAACCGCCAAAACGATTTTGTTAATTTGTGTAATGAATTTTCCTTTAGCTGGCGCCTTCGACCACGGCCGGTGGGGTGAGCAAGCGCACGCCGATATTACCCAACAGCGAGGCGGCCAGCATGGTCAGCACCATGGGCGCGATATGCTCGACCTCGAACAACCCCACCATCATGCCTGCCAGCGCCCCACAGCCAAACTGGATACCGCCGAGCAGCGCTGTGGCTGTGGCGCTTATATGCCCAAAATGATCCAGTAATGACGAAATGGCATTAGGCGTAATCAGGCCAATCATTCCGGTAAACATCATCACCAGCACCACCACCACGGGCAGACTGGCCAGATCCAACAGCATGACGGCCACTAGCGCCGAAGCGGCAAAGAGCTGCACCGTTAAGCCAAGCCGCAGGTTCTGCTGGGGTGTGCGCTTTTTAAGCAGATAGATATTGACCCGGTTAGAAAGCGCAATCACCACCACATTTACCCCGAATACAAAGGGGTACACCGCTGGAGAAAGCGAAAAATGTTCCAGGTACAAAAACGGCGAGGCGGTCACGAAAGCAAACAGGCCGGCAAAAGACGCCGCGGCCGCACAGATATAGCCCATGCCTTCGCGATGCTTGAGCACGCTGGCGTAATTACGGATAACCTGGCGCGGTGAGGCCACCGGCTGAGTCATATCGCGGGTTTCCGGCAAACGCGTGCCTAAAAGCCAGGCAAGAAAAGCCGCGTACGCCGCCAGAAATACAAAGATCAACCACCAGCCCGCCACAAACAGCAGCACACTCCCCACGGCAGGTGCTACCAGCGGCGCCAGCATCATGATCATCGCCATGGTCGACATCACCTTGGCAGCTTCGCGGCCCTGGAAGCAGTCGCGCACAATGGCCGCAGAGTTGACCACACAGGCCCCGCCGCCCAGCGCTTGAATAAAACGCCAGACCAGTAGCGATGTCAGGCTATCCACCTGAGTAATCACCAGGCTGGCCAAGGCAAACGCCAAAAGGCCACCCAGGAGCACCGGTTTACGCCCCAGGCGGTCAGATAATGGTCCAAAGCACAGCTGGCCAAACGCAAACCCAAACAGAAACACACTGATTGAAAGCTCGGTATGGTGAATACTGGCCCCCACATCGGCTGCCAGTGCCGACATGGCGGGCAGGTAAGCATCAATAGCAAAGGGCGCCAATGCCGTATTTGCAGCAACGAGTATCGCTACACGGCGTGCATTAAGTTGCATGAGTTTCCTTTTTCAGCAAAGTTATTAGCATGCTAATTATATCGCCTTTTTTCAGCAATGTCGGTAGCTGTTCGAAGCGCCAACACCTTGGTAAAGTAGCCGCAACAACTACCCAGGAGTGTTATATGGCGACGAGCTTGCTTTCTCAACTTAAAACGATGACCACAGTGGTTGCTGATACAGGCGACCTTGAAGCGATTCGCCGTTTTCAACCGCAGGATGCCACTACCAATCCCTCGCTGATTCTGCAGGCCTCACAGCAGGAAGCCCGGCGCGAGCGGTTAGCGCAGATTGCCAAAGACAGCGCTGATATCAACGAAGCCGTTGACCGGGTCGCTGTGGAAATCGGTCGTGAAATCAGCGAACTGGTGCCCGGCTATGTATCAACGGAAGTCAGTGCCCGACTATCATTTGACCGCGAAGCCACCATCAGCAGAGCATACTCTCTGATCGAGCGCTACCAGCGCGAAGGCGTTGGCGCCGAACGTATACTGATCAAGGTTGCCTCCACCTGGGAAGGCATTCAGGCCGCGCGGGAACTGGAACGTAACGGAATTCGCACCAACCTGACCCTGCTGTTCGGCTTCGCTCAGGCTCAGGCCTGCGCAGACGCGGGTGCTACCCTGATCTCCCCTTTCGTCGGGCGCATTCTCGACTGGCACAAGGCTCGCCAGCCGGAAGCTGATTTCAGCGGCAGCAAGGATCCCGGCGTACAATCGGTCAAGCGTATCTATGACTATTACAAGGCGGCCGGTTACAGCACCATCGTGATGGGTGCCAGCTTTCGTAACATAGGGGAAATTCAAGCCCTGGCTGGCTGTGACCGTTTGACCATTTCACCCAAGCTGCTGGATGAACTCGACCAGCAGACAGGTGACCTGCCTCAGCAGCTGACTGCCAACCTGGACACCATCACGGCTGACGCACCACTTGACGAGGCCAGCTTTCGCTGGGAGATGAACGAAGACGAAATGGCCCATGACAAGCTAGCTGAAGGCATTCGCAAGTTTATGGCCGATCAATACCAGCTGGAAAAACTACTTGGCGAACTGAGCCGCCGCTAAGCGAAACAAACCCCCAGGTGCCGACGTACATCGGCGGCGCCTGGTTAACCCGAGTTTCGCTGCCTGTTTACTCGGGTGGTTTATCCTGGTCTTCAAGCATTTCCACCAGCGGCTGAAACTGTTCGCGATTGTGCTCATTCATGTGCATCAGGATGCGATGTGCTTCCAGAATACGCTGGCGCATCCCTTGCTCATCGGCAGGCACTTCCGCAACCGTTTCAGCGGCTTCAGGCAACGGCTGCTCCAGGGGCATTTTCATCAAGGTAAAGAAGTGCGAAAAGCCCATGACATCAAGCATTTTCCGCACGTCCGGGTTATCCACAATAATAGTGGGTGGTTGCTCCAATCGCCCCTTTACCGCAATTGCCACCTTGGCCAGAAACCCCAATGCGGTCGAATCCACGTTAGTGGCTTCACGCAGGTCAATCATGACGGCCTCAAGGCCGGGGGTTTTCGCCAGGCGCTGCGCTTGCGAATCCAGGGTAGCACACAGTGTCAGGCGCACATCTCCACATAACTTGAGAACAAATACGCCAGACTCGAATGCGGCTTTAATACGGCCTTCTTCAATCAACATGACCAAATCCGCTCACCATCATGATTGTCAGATCGTCGGGCAGAGCATTACGATCAGGCGTTATGTCGCTATCGAATGCTTCATCATCACTGATCAGCTGACTGGTAAACGCCAGCTGGTCTCTTAGTTGTTCCAGGGTAGTGCTTTGACTGATCAATAGCTCCAGTTCCGCGAGTCTTTCATCCAGCGTTGCGCCGGCAAGACATTCAAGGACACCATCGGAACATAGCCACAGTGAGAACTGTTCGGGTAAATCCAGGCTGAACGAGGGATACTCCACATCGGGAAATAGCCCAACCGGCATTCCTTCGCCCTCAAGGCGTGTTATCTGGCCGTTAATATTCAAAAACGGCATAGGTAATTGAGCGCCAAGCGAATAGTGAAGCCTGTGTTCAAGATGGTCAATAACCGCCACAAACAGAGTGGCATGTTTGCCAATATCGGTGCCTTGTAGCTCACGGTTCAATCCCAGCAGCCAGTCGGCAGGTAGCCGCTCTGGGTGCTGGCCATCCCACTCGTGCAGCCAGCGGTTGCAAAGGTATTTTAGCAACACGGTGACAAATGCCGACGAGGCCCCATGGCCGGACACATCGGCAAAATAGAAGGTACTGAAACGCTCATCAAAACCTTGATAGTCAAGAAAATCGCCTGACAGATACAGCGAAGGTGCAAACCAGTAATCAAAGTAGGCATTATTGATGGTCATGGCATGTGCTGGCAGCAATCGCCGCTGAATATGACCACCACTTTGCTGGTCCATCCGCAGTAATGCCAGATGCGTTTCAAGGCTTTCGTTAAGCTCAGCCAGACGCAGACGATCTTGCTCGCGCTCCTGGGCCAGCTGATGCAGCTCAATGGCTTTGCGAATCATTCTGCGCAACAGTTCTGCATGGCGCAAAGGGTGAACAATATAGTCCACCAGACCAACATCAATCGCCTTGATCAGGTCAGCATCCTGGCGGGATTCACTGACCACCAGGGTAGGCAGGCGATGCGACAGGCCCGACCAATGCTGACGTGGCACGGCTCGCGCATGAGCGACAATCAATGCCGTTTCCGCAGGCAGGTGCTCAACGCTATCGGCGGCAAACACCCCTAGGCCATTACAGGTGATCGCTTCCGCCAGAGCATCTCTTTCTTCACCTGGCTCGTCAATGACCGCAATTAACTGCTTCGAACGCTGCATGAGAAGCCTCAATCGGCAAACGCGTCGTCGTCAAAGTCCGCGTCATCAAATTCAAAGTCGTCTGACGCAAACGGGTCTTCACCCAGTTCACCATCATTGATCACGAAGTTACGCCGCTGCAGATAAGCATCACGCACAAAGCGGTAGCGCTCCCCCTGAATCATGGATTCCTGATCAAGAATGCCGGCACGCGCATGGACAATCCTCAGGATCTGTAAAGGGATTTCAACATCGCCATCCAGGTAGGTGATCGGATACAGCTCGCGATCCGGCAGCAGGCCTACCGTGTCACGCAGGGTGCTTGGGCCCCATAGAGGCAACACCAGGTAACGGGAATCTTCCCAGCCCCATACGCCCAGAGTCTGGCCAAAGTCTTCCTTGTCTGCGCTAATTTCCATCAGGGTGGCATAATCCAGCAGGCCACCTATCCCCACGGTCGAGTTGATCAGGAAACGGGAAGTTGCAAGACCGGCGTTGCTAGGCTTCCCCTGCAGCAGGCTGTTGACTGCCGTGCGCATCTCACCCAGGTTGGAAAAGACGTTACCCACACCCGTTCGAACCGGGCTGGGAATTACCTTGACATAGGTTTGTGAAATGGGCTTGAGCGTATAACGGTCCAAGACGTCATTAAACGCAAAAACGCGGCGGTTGAAGCCTTCCCAAGGGTCTTCCGGATGGGCACTGAAAGACTCCTCCTCAGACTCGGATGGTTGCGTCGTGGCACAGCCTCCCAGCACCATAATCAGGCTTAACATCAAGGGAACGACAAGCCGCCCTGGGTTGTACCCGGTGACCTTATTACGCTTAGCCGACGGCGTTAGCATTGCATTGTCTCTCAAAGCATTCACTCTCAAAATGTCACTATCAGAATCAGAGGGCAAGCCCCATTAATTACTCGCAAGCAGCCATGGGTATGGCAAGGCTCACCTGGCGCTAGGCCACTTTCTCCAACACCACGCATCCGGCACTGTAGCCGGCGCCAAAAGAACAGATAACGCCGACATCACCCTCTTCAATCCCTTCACGATGCAGGTGAAACGCAATGATTGACCCTGCTGAGCTGGTATTGGCATAACGATCCAGAATAATCGGCGCCTGTGATGCATCGGGTTCGTGGCCCAGAACCTTACGGGCAATCAGATCATTCATATGGCGATTTGCCTGATGTAGCCACATACGCTTCAGATCGCTGCCTGCCAGCTGAAGCGACGCCAAATGCTCAGTGATCAAGCGAGCCACCAGCGGACAGACCTCCTTGAAGACGCGTCGCCCTTCCTGCACAAACAATTTATCCAGCGCCTGAGGATCACTATCGGTCACTCTGTTCAAAAAACCCGCGTTGTTGCGTATGGCGTTGGAAAAACGCGTCGTCAACCGTGTGCCCAGCAGTAAAAACTGTTCGGGTGCTATCGCATCGGCCCGGTTTTCCAGTACCACTGCTGTACAAGCATCGCCGAAAATAAAGTGGCTGTCACGGTCTCTGAAATTCAAGTGCGCAGAACAGATTTCAGGGTTGACCACCAGCGCGCGTTTTACGCTGCCTGAGGCAATAGCATTGGCGGCCGTCTGAATCGCAAAGGTGGCTGAACTGCACGCCACATTCATATCAAACCCATAACCCTGGGCACCCAGAGCTTGCTGTACCTCAATGGCCACCGCCGGATAGGCGCGCTCCAGGTTTGAGCAGCCGACAATCACCAGTTCGATATCAGCGCCATCGACCCTGGCAGTAGTTAACGCCTGCCTGGCCGCTGCCAGCGCCATTTCAGCCTGAATCGACAGTTCATCATTAGCGCGTTGGGGCAGCCTGGGGCGCATGCGCTGAGGGTCAAGAATACCGTCGGCATCCAGCACATAGCGGCTTTTGATGCCCGAAGCCTTGTCGATAAAGTCGCTGCTCGAAAATGCCAGCGGTTGGCAGTCACCGGCGGCAATGGCCTCGGCGTTTCGTGCATTTTCCTGTTCTACCCAGGCGTTGAACGTCGCCACCAGAGCGTCGTTATCAATGGCGTGTTCCGGCGTGTACAACCCCGTACCGGTAATCACCACATCTGTCATGCACTCTCTCCTTTAGACGACACGGCGCCTTTTTAATGCCATCTAGCCACTCATATCACAGTTCACCTGCATCATGGGTGGATAGCGTACTGGGTTTAACGTCTACTTTGTGCTTTTCTGCGCTGCTTAACTAGCGTTTTAACAAAGATTCATCGCATTACTGCCGAGTAATGGTTTCCCAGTGTTTTTCCAGACGCTTTACCGAGACCGGCATATGGGTGCCTAACTGCTGGGCAAACAGAGAAACCCGCAACTCCTGCAGCCACCAGCCAAACGCCACCAGTTCTGGGGCTTCGAGCTGGCCACGTCGCTCAGCAGCCCGGCGTGCCTCCCAGCGCTCTTCAAGGGCCTGGACTTCGGCCATCATCATCTGGTCGCGCCCCCGTTCACGTGGCGCCTTTTCAAGACGGATCAAGGCAGCCTCCATGTAACGTGGGTATTCCGCCAGCCATTCACCCGCATCAGTGATAAAGCCGGGATAGACAAGGCGCTGCATCTGCGCCTTGATATCACTGTAGGTCAATGCCAGCGCAAAGTTAAGCTTACCTTTAAGCCGCTTGGCGACCTCAAGATGAGCTTTCAACGCAATCTCTGTCTGTGCCAGCAGGGTTTCTGCATGCGCCAGCAGCGCGTCTTCGCAACCTGCCAGGCGTTGTTCAAGCTCTGCTGCAGAGCGCGGCAGCGGTTCTACCGCCACGACCTGGGAGAAAACCGCCTTGACCAGATCATCAACCAGCGCCTGCTTGCTGCCTACTTTGGCAAACAGGAGCGCACAGGTTTCAAGCCCCTTAAGCTGCTTGATGGCCTTGACCGCATCTGGCCGCTGGGTAATCGCCAACTGGGTGACGCCATCCCGGTGCGCTGCTTCCGCCTTAGCGGGGTGATCAAACAGGACGATATTGAACTGAGCGTCTTCGTTGACCAGCGCAGGGTACGCCTCTACCCGGATACCGGCCTGCTCGGTGACCTTAGACGCTGGCAGTGGCTCATCCGGCAACCGGCGGACAGCCGGCGCCTGGCTGGCCTGCTCTGCCATGGCTCTGGCACCTGCGCTGGCCGCTTCTTCAAAGCGCTTTTCAAGGGCACGCACATCGCGCCCCTGGCCAATCACCTCACCGGCGTGGTTGACCACCCTAAGATTCATGAACAGATGCGGTGCCAACTGATCCAGCCGCCAGTCATCTGGGTGAACACGTGTCGCCGTGCGCCGACGAATAAACTCACCCAACGCTTCAGTCAGCGGGCGCTCGTCCGGCACCAGAGTTTCCAGGGCGGCATCGACCCAGTCGGGAATCGGCACCACCTGGCGACGTATCGCTTTGGGCAGAGACTTCATCAGTGCGATGCACTTTTCCCGCAGCAGCCCAGGCACTAGCCATTCCAGCGCGTGTACCGGCAGCTGCGGCAGCATGGCAGCGGGCACCGTCAGCGTGACCCCGTCATCCTCGGCTTCAGGATCAAAATGATAGCTCAACGGATAAGCATTACCGTTGAGAATCAGATGATCCGGATAATCTGACTGGGTAACTTCGGCGGCATCCCGCGCCTTGAGGGTTTCGATATCAAACTTGAGGCAGTCAGGATCGTGACGCTCGGCTTTTTTACGCCAGTGTTCAAACCCTTTGCCGTTAACAATATTGTCCGGCAGACGCTGATCATAAAAGGCGAACAGGGTCTCTTCGTCCACCAGAATATCCCGACGCCGCGCGCGATCCTCAAGGTCGGTGACTTCATCAATCAGCGCCCGGTTATGGGCAAAGAACTCACCCCGCGTCTGGAACTCGCCTTCAACCAGGGCACGCCGAATGAAGAGTTCACGGGATTCCTGCGGCGCAATCGGCCCATAGTGCACCCGGCGCCCGGCCACAATTGGCAGGCCAAACAGAGTGACCTGCTCTTTGGCCACGACCTGGGCACGCTTCATCTCCCAGTGCGGGTCAGCGTAGCTGCGCTTGACCAGATGCAACGCCTGAGGCTCGATCCATGCCGGGTCGATCTTGGCCACGGTGCGCGCAAACAGCCGCGAGGTTTCCACCAGCTCAAACGCCATCAGCCACTTGGGCGACTTCTTGGCCAGCCCCGAGCCTGGGTGAATCATCAACTTACGATTGCGCGCCCCCAGGTATTCGCGGTTTTCACTGAGCATACCCAGGTGCGACAGCAGGCCGGAAAGCAGCGCCTGATGCAGTTTGCTGGAAGTCTTACGACGCAGCTGACGGGCCTGCTCTTCACTTTGCTCTGGATCCAGCAGTAGCGGGGGCGGCACTTCAATCGCCATATCACGCAGCAGCTGACGCAGCTGGCGGAAGGTATCGTGCCATTCGCGCACCCGCAGGTAGTTGATATAATGTTCGCGACACCAGCGGCGCAGCTGGTTACCCGAGAGCGCTTCCCGGGCGTTTTCTATGCCATGCCAGAGGTTGAGGATGGCGACAAAGTCCGAATCCGGATCGTGCCAGCGCAAATGCGCCTGATCGGCGGCCTGGCGTTTATCCGCCGGGCGATCGCGAGGATCCTGAATGGCCAGCGCTGAGACGACAATCAGCACATCCCGCAAGCTGCCGCGTTCAGCGCCTTCCAGCACCATCCGCGCCAGACGTGGGTCGATAGGCAGTCGCGCCAGCTTACGCCCAAGGGGCGTCAGGTGCTGCTGCTCGGTCACCGCGCCCAGTTCGAAAAGCAGCCGAAACCCATCGGTAACAAAGCGGCTGTCCGGCGGGTCAACAAAAGGAAATGCCTCAATGTTGCCCAGCTTCAGCGCCAGCATGGAGAGAATCACCGAGGCCAGATTGGTGCGCTGGATCTCCGGGTCAGTAAAGGCGGGCCGCGAGAGAAAATCCTCTTCGTCATACAGGCGCAGGCAAACCCCTTCTGCCACCCGCCCACAGCGCCCTTTACGCTGGTTGGCACTGGCCTGGCTGACCGGCTCCACCGGCAGACGCTGGATTTTCGAGCGATAACTGTAGCGGCTGATGCGCACCAACCCAGGGTCGATCACGTAGCGAATGCCCGGCACGGTCAGCGAGGTTTCCGCCACATTGGTAGCGAGCACAATGCGCCGCCCGCTATGGGAGGAAAACACCCGGTTCTGTTCAGCATTGGACAGACGCGCATACAGCGGCAGGATTTCCGTGCCTCTCAGCTCTGCACGGCGCAGGGTATCCGCTGTTTCACGAATCTCGCGCTCACCGGGCAGAAAGATCAGCACGTCTCGCGGACCGTGTAGCCAGCCTTTTTCGCGTTCTATCTGCTCGATTTCTTCTACCGCATGAATAATCCCTTCCTGCAGGGTGCGATCTTCTTCATCGTCGGTATCGCGTACCAGTGGCCGGTAGTGCACCTCGACCGGATAAGTGCGGCCAGACACTTCCACGACAGGAGCAGGTGTATGAGTGCTGCCGAAGTGCGCAGCAAAGCGCTCAACGTCAATGGTCGCCGAGGTAATGATAATTTTCAGGTCCGGCCGTTTAGGCAGCAGACGTTTAAGATAGCCCAGCAGGAAATCAATATTGAGGCTACGCTCGTGGGCTTCGTCAATAATGATGGTGTCGTAGCGTAACAGCAAAGGATCATGCTGGGTTTCCGCCAGCAGGATGCCGTCGGTCATCAGCTTGACCAGGGTGCTGGCACTGCTCTGGTCATGAAAACGTACTTGATAACCTACCTGATCACCCAGCGGCACTTCCAGCTCTTCCGCCAGGCGAGTGGCAACACTGCGCGCTGCCAGGCGGCGCGGCTGGGTATGGCCAATCAGGCCACGCCGCCCGCGCCCCAGTTCCAGACAGATCTTGGGCAGCTGGGTGGTTTTACCTGACCCGGTTTCCCCGGCCACCACGACTACCTGATGCGCTTCAAGCGCCTGCATGATGTCCTCGCGGCGCTCGACAACCGGTAGTTCAGCCGGGTAATTCAACGCCACCTTGAGCGCCTCACGCTTGGCCAGCGTTGCCTGGGCGCGCTGTAATTCGTGCTCGACCTTATCAAGCCCACGGTCAATCGGCTGGCGGTTGTGCAGCCGACGCTGCAAACCTGCCAGACGCTTTTCCAGCTGTTCAGCCTCGCGCACCATCACGCGGGAGCTTGCTTGACGCAGCTGCTCAAGGCGCTGCGCATCACTACTGCTTACCGGCGTTTCTGAAGTCACAATCAGCGTATTTTCCTGTCAGGTCGGGCCACGGTGGTTTACAACTTATACCAAGATGGCCCGCTCTATATGAACGGGCCATCTATTGTAACGCCTTTGTGCAAAAGACGGCTAACGGCGTGCGGCTTTGCACAATAAATTATGGCTTACAGCCAACGTCAGCCTACCAGCATCAACCTGCTGGCTCATCGCGTAGTTGACGCCTCAGCACCTTGCCCACATTGGTCTTGGGCAGTTCATCACGGAACTCCACATATCTCGGCACCTTGTAGCCTGTCAGATCTTTCTTGCACCATTTACGCACGTCTTCAACGCTTAACTGGTCGTTTTTGGAGACAACAAACAGTTTGATAGCCTCCCCACTCTCTTCATCTGCGACGCCAACGGCGGCCGCTTCCAGAACATCCGGATGGCCGGAAATCACATCTTCTACTTCGTTGGGATAAACGTTGAAACCCGACACCAGAATCATATCCTTTTTACGATCAACGATGCGGATGTAGCCATCATCGTCAATCACCGCGATATCCCCGGTGTGGAACCAGCCATCGGCATCAATGGCGTTGGCCGTTTCTTCTTCACGCTGCCAGTAGCCTTTCATGACCTGCGGCCCTTGCACACAAAGCTCGCCCGGCTGGCCGAATTCAAGGTCATTGCCATCCACCACTTTGACGGCCGTGCCAGCCACCGGCTTGCCAATACTGCCCAGCTTGCTGGCGTCAACCGGGTTGAAGCTTACGATGGGCGATGTCTCAGTGAGCCCATAACCTTCGGCCACATCACAACCGGTCACCTCTTTCCAGCGTTTGGCTGAGGCGCTGGTCAATGCCATCCCACCTGAGATCGTCAATCGCAGCTTGGAAAAATCCAACTGCTTGAAATCTTCACGGTTACATAGTGCATTGAAAAGCGTGTTCAGACCGATAAAACCAGTGAACGGCAGGCCTTTGAGTTGCTTGACAAAAGCATCCAGGTCACGCGGGTTGGTAATCAGCAATGAGTGATTACCGGTTTCCATCAGGAACAGGCAGTTAACCGTAAAGGTATAAATGTGGTACACCGGCAATGGAGCAATAATCAGCTCTTCACCATCTGTGAGAGTACTGCCAATCGCCTTCCGTGCCTGCAGCATATTCGCTACCAGGTTGCGGTGGGTCAGCATGGCCCCTTTTGGCTTGCCGGTGGTTCCCCCCGTGTATTGTAGAGCTGCCAGATCATCCAGGTCGCGGTGGACATCCTGATGCGACAGCTTAGAACCTTTTTGCAAGGCACTGCGAAAGCTCAATGCCCCGGGAAGCGAATAGGCAGGCACCATTTTTTTCACGTGCTTGACCACAGTGTTGATCAGCCAGCGCTTGGGTGCCCCATGCAGGTCGGCCAACTGGGTCACCAAGACATGCTTGATCTCGGTTTTATCGAGCACCTTTTCAAGTTTGCTGGCCATATTGGCCAGAATCACGATGGCCTTGGCGTTGGAATCCTTGAACTGGTGGGCCATCTCCCGCTCGGTATACAGCGGATTGGTATTAACCACCACAAGGCCCGCCCGCAGCGCACCAAACACCGCAACGGGGAACTGCAGCAGGTTAGGCAACTGGATAGCGATGCGATCCCCGGGTTCCAGATCGGTTTCGTGCTGAAGCCAGGCGGCAAAGTCGCCTGACAGGCGGTCAAGGTCAGCAAAACTAAGCGTCTGCCCCATGCAAGTGAAGGCAGGCTTGGGGGCGAAGCGCTTGACCGCAGCATGAAAGATATCGGTGACCGAGCTGTATTGATCGAGACCTTCCAGCGCTGGCCCTGTGAGAATCGGGGCATTGGCATGTGCACTCATCGGCAATCTCCACTGTCAGAGTCGATGCTGGACACCGACACGTTATTATTGTTGACGGTGACTTGGGCGCCACCGATGTATTAACAATATACGATGCTGAACAAGCTGTAAAACGAGTGATTGAAACTATCGTTTAAAAGCTACCTCTTCAACCGCACCTGCTTAACCATCTATCCAGCACAGTGATGAGTACACAAACATCAAGCATTGACTAGTTTGACAAGTAACGTGCGCAAATTTCTCCCGACTTCCAGACAACTAATTCACCTGGCTGCAGCCGTTGCCAACACTCATTATGGGTGAGCGGCTCGGTCGCAATAACTGACACAATGTCATCCGGTGTGGTGTGCTCCACAAAATTGACGGTCATTTCCGCGTCAGACAGTTCCGCTTCGCCAAAGGGCGCGCGGCGGGTGATATGCGCCAGCTTCGTTGAGCAGTAGGTATACAGATAATGGCCATCGGAAAGCAGCATGTTGAAAACACCCAACCCACGCAGCTGTTCACATAGGCGATGTAGAAGCGCCCAGAGCCTTTCAGGGTCATCTGGCGGCTGCGGAAAATGCTCACGCAACTGCCCCATTATGAAGCAAAAAGCATGTTCACTGTCGGTGGTGCCAACCGGCGTGAAGCCATTAAGAGGCAGGCTTGTCCAATCACTGCTGAGCTGGCCGTTGTGGGCGTAACACCAGGGTCTACCCCACATTTCACGGGTAAAGGGGTGGGTGTTGGCCAGCTTGACCCCGCCCACATTAGCCTGGCGTATATGGCTGATGACCACATTGGATTTGATCGGGTAATCGCAGATCAGGCGCGCAATCGGAGAATCCACCGACGGATGAGGGTCGCGGAATTCCCGGTAGCCACCTTCCTCATAGAAGGCGATTCCCCAACCATCTCGATGAGGGCCTGTCCCACCACCACGGTGTAAAAACCCGGCAAAACTGAAGCAGATATCGGTTGGCACATTGGCACTCATGCCCATGAGCTCACACATGCGGCGGCATCCTGTTTTCCCTTACTGACTCAAGGTGTGTATAAACTGACGTTTCTTATAAAATCCAACGAACTTATAAGACCGGCTCCTGACGTTGGGCCCCTTTGGTATCTTCCGCGGCCTGGGTGGGTGTTTGTGAGGCAGCATCCGCCTTGGCGTCTGGCGACGGGCGGCGCAGCCACCAGATGGCAAGCCCGATCAAGGCGCCCAGCGTTACTCCCATCAATAACCACAAAAGGCCTTCCTTGAATGCCGAGGTGTTGTTTTCCAGAAACCCAACCGCCGCGACCATGGCCGCAGGCGCCCAGCCCGTGTAAAACTCGCCCTCTTCCACCAGCGGCAGGCTGAAACGTGCAGGCGCCCACATGGCGCCCGCAATTATCCAGGTCAACAGCAGGCGCAAAAAGCGCGGCAGAATGATAAAGGTCAGATAGACCGCAACAAAAACCAACAGCGAGATTGCATAGTAACTCGCCCAAAGCAGTGACATTGATTCTTCAACCAGCATAATGCTCCTTATCAGGGTGCTCTCACCCAACATTCACTTTTTCTATGGTACCTATCAATTGACCAAAGCACAGCCGCAACACGAGCCCAGTTCAGCGATCAGCCACGATTTTAACCATTATTATCACCCAGATGACCCAGACTGGCACTGGCTTGAGGATGCCAAGGACCCCAAGGTGAGTGATTTCCTGTCGGCTGCCAACGCACAACACGCCGAATGGTTTAGACCACTAGAGCCTCTGGCCGAAAAACTCTACCAAGGCCATCTGGCCCGCAGGGAGCTGGCCGTTACAGGGCTTGAGACAGCGCTTGATCACTTTACGTTCTGGACGGTAACCGACGCTGATCAGGATTACCCCTGCTGGTGGCGTTACCCCAACGGCCAGCCCGAGCAGCGCGAGTGTTTTTTCAATCTACCGGAACGTGCTGCTCAGCATGAGTTCTTCGATATTGGCGATATGGCCCTGCCCGCTGATGAACAGTGGCTGGCATGGACCGAGGATACCCAGGGCGATGAGCGCTTTTCGCTATGGATCAAACGTTTACCCAAGGGTTCAGCACACTGCCTGCTCAAGGATATTGGCCCTGGCCTGTGCTGGGCAGAAGACCAGACTGACACCAGCGCCACCCTACTGTTTACCCGCTTTGATGCCACCCAGCGGCCAGACAGCGTATGGCGGCTACCGCTGACGTTTGATCAGGACACGGCCACGGCGCTGCCCGAAACACTGGTCTACCGGGAAGCTGATCCGGAGTTCTGGGTGGGCGTCGGCAAGACCCGCTCACGCCAGTGGCTGCTGATTGAATCGGCCTCCAAGGACACCAGCGAAGTGCTGCTACTGGCTGCCAAAGCTCCAGATTCGCCACTTGATTGCCTGCACCCGCGCCAGCCAGGCGTTGAAGCCAGCATTGAGCATCGCCCTGGTTTCTTCTACCGCCTGCATAATCAGCAAAGTGCGCATTTCCAGCTGGACGTTATCGACGAAGCTCGCATCAGCCAGGCAGATGCCTGGCAGACACTGATTGAGCACCGCAATGACACCACCCTGGAAGGTGTCGATGCCTTTAGCTGGGGGCTGGTGATCGCTGAACGTGACCACCAGCAGGCGCAGGTCTATCTCCGTCGCCTGGTGTTAGACCCGCAGCACAGGGCGACAGTGGATGAACGCCTTGCTCTCCCGGAAACGCCCTGCTCACAGTTACTTGAAGATGCTCCGCATTTTGATACCACCCAGCTGCGCTTACGCGAAGAATCCTTCACTCAGCTACCGCGCTGGGTCGAACTGGACCTCGCCACCCTTGAGCGCCGTGTGATCAAGACACAGCCGCTTCACGGTGATCTCCAGCCGGAACACCTGATCAGCCAGCGCATCTGGGCCACCAGCCATGATGGCGAAAAAGTGCCGGTATCCATCGTGATGCGCGCTGACCTGGCAGGGCAAGCCCTGCCCACCTTGCTGTACGGCTATGGTGCTTACGGCGAGCCGCTTGACCCCTGGTTTTCGATTGCCCGACTGGAGTTGCTATCACGCGGCATCGCCTTTGCGGTTGCCCATGTACGCGGTGGCGGCGAACGCGGCGAGCCCTGGTATCTGGATGGCAAGATGGCCAACAAGGAAAACAGCTTTCATGATTTTCTGGCCGCCCGTAACGCCTTGGTCAGCGAAGGGCTGAGCTTGGCGGATCGCATCCTGGCTTGCGGCGCCAGCGCAGGCGGCTTGCTGGTAGGCGCCTGCCTGAACCGCGCCCCGCAAGCATTCTGTGGCGCCGTGCTTGATGTGCCCTTTGTCGATGTGCTGCGCACCATGCAAAACCCCGAGTTACCGCTGACCACCGCAGAATATAGCGAATGGGGCAACCCGGCTGACGCAAGCGTCGCCGAACGCATTCAGGGCTACTCACCGATTGATAATATTGCGCCTCGCCATTATCCCGCCATCTGGATCGAAGGCAGCTGGTTCGATACGCGGGTCAGCTACTGGGAGCCCGCCAAGTATTACGCCAAATTGCGCCAATGCCAGCAGAGCGACGCCCCCATCCTGCTGCATACCGATATGAGCAGCGGCCACGGCGGCGCTTCGGGTCGCTTCAAGGCATGGCGAGAAGCCGCCCGACAGGATGCGTTTATCCTGTGGGCATTAGGTCGCACCGAAGCTGAATGACCGGAGACTGGTTAAAGCACCCTTATTGCTGAATGGCAAACCTTTAAGGCATTCACTCAAGGTGATATCGGCAGGATGGCAATAATATGCTCTTCCAGCTTTTTCTCGGGGACATCGTCCTGGGAAACCGCAAAGTGACGAACGCTGACGCCTTTACGGTGGACGCGTTCGGCATCATTACTCAGCAGAGGATGCCAACCGGCCAGCTTGCGCCCTTCGGCAACCCGCCGATAGGCACAGCTGTGTGGCAGCCAGGTAAACTCTTTCACCCGTTCAGGTGTCAACTGAGTGCAGTCCGGCACGCTATCAAAGCGGTTTTCATAATCGCTACACTGACAACTGTGGGTATCCAACAGGCGGCAGGCCACATTCAGCACCGCCACTTCCTGAGTGTCATCATCATGGAGCTTCAGCAGGCAACACTGCCCGCAACCGTCGCACAGCGCTTCCCACTCTGGCTGGGTGAGCGCTTCCAGCGGATAGCGCTCCCAGAAGCGTTCACGTAGTTGTTCAGACACTCAGGCCCTCCTTTTTTCGGCTGCGTATGGCTCAATAACGTGCTTCTGTGGGTGCCCGGTAAAGATCCAGCAAGTAATCATCTTTGGCTGGCGGCATCTGGAAGTAGAAGCCCTTATCGCGGATTGCGGCCAACACATCGGCGCTATTGGCGCGCGCCAGTGGCTTATCCGGAGTCAGCATCAGGGTCATGATCGATATCGGCTTGCCAAAACGCTCCAACAAGCCCTCCGGAACGTCGGCCAGCCCGTTGCGCTTATCAACGTAAAGATACATTTCTTCCTTACGCGGGCTTCTGAACACTTCACAGATCAAGCGTTTGGCATTGAGATAGTTGTTTGAACTGTCACTGGAACTGATCTGGGAACCACGGGTGTGATGACTCATTGGCTAGTTTCCTGTAGCGCTTCTTGGATAGGCGCATTGAGATATTCACCGCGCCAGCCCTGGGGCAGTGTCAAAGGCTCGCCAGCCATTGACTGCATTACCAGGCGTTCAATATCGCGGCGGCGCATCAGCATCTCTGGTGCCACGCCGAGTACGTCTGCCTGGGCAACCACCGCTTTCTTAAGTGCCTTGAAGAGTGGTTTGAAGGGGGGCCTGGCCGGGTCTGGCCAGGCGAGGGGTAACGCCTCAGGCGCCGTTTCGTAGGCCTGCTTGACCAACGCCAGCAGGGTATCCCCCTCCTTCTTGACCAGCACAGGTTTGACGCCTTCTACCGCCGCCAGCTCATAACGGTTTTTAGGCATGGCATCAGCAATCGCAAACAGCAGCTTATCGCCTACCAGCCAGTTCCGGGGCAGATTACGCCGGCGGGTTTCGGCTTCACGCCAGAGGGTCATCAGGCGATAGGCTTCAATCTGGCGCGGCGTCAACCGCCACAGCAAGCGCTGGCGGGTAAACCACTGATCTGCGTTCTCAGTGTGCGCCTGATCGACGACCGCTTGGCATTCCTCTTCAACCCACGCCAGCCGGCCGAGTGATTCTAACTGGGCCTTCTGCTGGGCCCAGACCTTGAGCAGATAAATCACATCCAGGGCCGCATAATCACACTGCGCCGGGCTTAGCGGGCGCTCAAGCCAGTTCGAGCGGGTTTCTTCCTTGGGCAACACTTCCTGAGTCCAGTGCTCTACCAGCTTCTGATAGCCCATTCCCGGATTGTCGCCCAGAAATCCCTGAGCTACCTGAGTATCAATCAGTGGCGACGGCAAAACCCCGGCCCAGCGCTGGAACACATCCAGATCTTCACTGCTGGCATGCAACAGCTTAACCGCTGGCCCTGTCAGCAAGGCCTGAAACGCTGGCGTACATTCAACCGCCAGCGGGTCGACCAGATAGGCGGTGTCATCACAGGCGAATTGCACCAGGGCGGGCACCGGGTAAAAAGAGTTCTCGCGGAAGAACTCCGTATCCAGCGCAATCACGCTGGCATGGGCAACATCAGCGCAGGCATCATCCAACGCCTGGGGTGTATCAATCCAGCGGTAAGACGGTGAGGCAATAGACAAAGGCTTGATTCCCGGTTAATAAATAACGTGCAGTAGGGCGCGGCTTGACAGCGTCTAGTCGCTGCTGAAAGGCAGGCGACCATTGAAAGCGCGGCTCAGGGTGCCACCATCGACGTACTCAAGCTCACCCCCCATCGGCACGCCATAGGCCAGGCGTGAGAAGCGTACGCCATAGTCACCCAGCTGCGATGCAATGTAGTGGGCTGTCGCCTCGCCTTCCACGGTAGGGTTGGTGGCCAGAACCACTTCGGCCACCTCGCCTTGAGCCACCCGCTGTTCAAGCTGATCCAGCCCTATCGTTTCAGGGCCAACGCCATCAATGGGAGACAGGTGCCCATGCAGGACAAAATATCGGCCATTGAACCCGCCAGCTTCTTCAATCGCCAGCTGATCTGCGGGGGATTCAACCACACACAAGAGGGCGTCATCGCGGCGCGGGCTTTCGCACAGCGCGCATAGCGGCGCTTCCGTGAGGGTTCTGCAACGTTGGCAATAGCCCACGTCGTCAATAGCCTGAGTAATTGAAGCGGCCAGCCGACTTCCTCCTTCCCGCTCCCGCTCCAGTAGATGCAACGCCATGCGCTGGGCCGTTTTAGGCCCAACGCCGGGCAGCACCCGAAACGCTTCCATCAGTTGTTCAATAAGGGGTGAAAAGCGCATGGACTAGAACGGCATCTTGAAACCAGGCGGCAGGTTAAGCCCGGCAGTGGCTTCTTCCATCATAGCCTTGGAACTGGCTTCTACCTTACGCACGGCGTCGTTGACGGCTGCTGCCAGCAGATCCTCAAGCAGCTCTTTATCTTCTTCGAGCACGCTGGGGTCAACGTCCACGTTGATCACATCGTGGCGACCGTTCATGATGACTTTCACCATGCCCGCACCGGCTTCGCCATGTACTTCCGCCTTGGCGACTTCTTCCTGAGCCTGCTGCATCTTTTCCTGCATTTCCTGGGCCTGCTTCATCAGGTTACCCATTCCGCCTTTCATCATGGTATTTCTCCCGTTTAACGAACCAGTCAACGTTGCTGGTAAAAAGATTGTTAGGGTCTGTTAACCTAGTTAATTATCGGCTAGCCGACGCCGGTTTGACACTGGATTCTAATAGTGTGGCACCAAAAGCCTGCTGGAGTTTCTGTATGTTGGGGTCGCGGTTCAGGGTATCAATGGCCTCTGCATGGCGCTGCTGGGCAATCCGCTGGTCTCGCTGCTGGGGTGTTTCCAGCGCAGGGTCAAGGGCCTGTACTTCAAACACCACCTGGCGCTCAACGCCTTGGGCTTGCAGCGCTTTGGCAATGCGCTGCTGATGGATTTCCGCACGCATCGCCTCCTGGCTGGGTGCCAGCAACAGCACCAGGGTATGACCGTCATCGTGACCGCACTGGCAATGCGCAGCCAGATTGCGCGTCAGTCCGCCCAGGCCTAAAGAGTCGAAAAGCGCCAGCCAGCGGCTGTGATCCAGATAAGAGGAATGCTCAGAATCAGCTTGCTCAGAGCCAGCTTGCTCGGAAGTGCTCTGTTCAGCAGTTTCAGTACCAGCAGTTCCAGTTTCAGCAGCTTCGTCAGGCTCGGGAGATGCCCGCTCAGCAATATCAGGCTCAGCAATGTCAGGCTTAGCAACGCCCGACTCAATGACGGGCTGCTCGAGACTTGGCTCTGAGGGAGCGCCTGACTCAGCCGCGTCTTCTGCTTTTTCGCCAGCATCCCAGGGTGGGGCCGATTCCACTGCCACACGCTCCGCAGGCGCTGGCTCACTGGACGCCGATTCAACGGGCATTGGCTCAACAGGCGCTGGCTCAACGGCGGCCTGCTCACTGGCCGGTTGCCCCTCAACCTGCGGCGTTGGCCGGTCAGCCGTTGCCGATGTAACAGGTTCAGCGGAGGGGGTGCCCGTATCCTCATGAGGTTCAGAATGAGGTTCAGGTTTGAGCGGCAAAGGCGTCTGCGGCGGTTTGGGCACCCCTTGTGGGCGAAACGCCAGCATACGCAGCAGCGTCATTTCCAGTGCGCTGCGCAGATCCGGCGCGTGGGCCATATCGCCTCGGCCCTGAATCCCAATCTGATAGTAAAGTTGCACGTCTTCAGCGGTAAAGCGCGCGGCCAGAGCCAGTATAAGGTCACGGTCGCCATGGCTATTGTCCACCGCATCCGGCACCATCTGGGCGACAGCCAGACGATGCAGAATCGCGCTGATATCATCCAGTACGGCTGCGAAGTCCGGCCCCTGCTCTGCCAGAATCGCCACTTCGCTCAACAGCTTGGCCACATCGACTTCCGCCAGCGCCTCCACCAGCGCCAGCACATGGCGATGATCCAGAGTGCCCAGCATGGCCGCCACATCCGCATAGCGCACCTCGCCCTGGCCAAAGGCAATGGCCTGATCGGTCAGGCTCATGGCATCGCGCATGGAGCCTTCCGCCGCCTTCCCCAATAACCACAGAGCACGCTCTTCAAAGCTTACCTGCTCGGCACTCAGTACATGCTGGAGGTGCTCAACCACCCGCTCAGGCGGCATATGCTTGAGCGTAAACTGCAGACAGCGGGACAGCACCGTGGCGGGCAATTTATGTGGATCGGTCGTGGCCAGCAGGAATTTGACGTGAGGCGGCGGCTCTTCCAGCGTTTTCAACAGAGCATTGAAACTGCTGGTGGATAGCATGTGTACCTCATCAATCAGGTACACCTTATAGCGCCCCTGAGTGGGAGCGTACTGGACGTTATCAAGGAGTTCGCGGGTGTCTTCAACCTTGGTGCGAGAGGCTGCGTCAACTTCAATGAGGTCAACAAAGCGCCCTTCATCAATGGCGCGGCAGCTATCACATTCGCCGCAAGGGTTCGAGGTGACGCCTTCATCGCCTCGCCCACCGGCCGTGCAGTTAAGGCACTTGGCCAGAATTCTTGCCAGGGTGGTCTTACCCACGCCTCGCGTGCCGGTAAACAGGTAGGCGTGATGGAGTCGCCCCTGATCAAGCGCATTGACCAGTGCGCGCTGCACATGGGCCTGACCGACTAACTCATGGAATGTACGTGGCCGCCATTTACGGGCCAGAACCTGATAGCTCATGGAGCAGGATTTCCTTTGGCGGACTGAGGTGCCTTGATGAAATGGCTAATGTGCCATTCTAGCGGCTGAGCCTCAGCCCGCCAACCGCAGAAACTGCGGCTATACAAAGCTGAATCAGGCGTTGTCGCTGCTTTCGGCGCTGTTAGCGCGCTCTGCAGCGGCTTTTACCAGTTTCTCAAGATCGCCGCTTTCGTGCATTTCGATCACAATATCGCAACCGCCTACCAGTTCGCCTTCTACCCAAAGCTGCGGGAAGGTTGGCCAGTTAGCGAACTTGGGCAGTTCAGTGCGAATATCCGGATTGTCCAGCACGTTGACAAACGCAAAACGCTCACCGCAGTTCATCAGCGCCTGTACCGTCTGCGCAGAAAAACCACACTGGGGCAGCTGCGGCGTGCCTTTCATGTAAATCAGGATCGGGTTTTCGCCGATTTGCTGTTGAATGTTTTCCAGCGTTGAACTCATAGGACCTCCTGAGGAATAAAAAAATAAACGTCGTTATGTTGACCACGCACTGACGCCTGTCAATAGGCTAGCTAATATTGATGATGCCACACACCTGCAATACCTGACTATAGCACTAGGCTTTAGACATGTCGGCTATTCTACGCTGAGCATTGCCATTGCGCATCCCCTAAGGCCTCGCTAGGATAAAGGTTTTACGCGGAGAGCGACCATGGCGACACGCCATTTCCTGACCTTACTGGATCTGACACCTGATGAGTTGAGCTACCTGATTCAGCGTGCCATTACGATCAAAAGCAACCTGAAAACCCAGGGGCCAAGCTACACTCCGCTGCCTAACCGCACTCTGGCGATGATTTTCGAAAAATCATCCACGCGCACCCGGGTATCTTTTGAGACAGCCATGGCCCACTTTGGTGGCCACGCCCTGTTTCTGTCTCCCAGAGACACCCAACTGGGCCGCGGCGAACCCATCGAAGACACCGCGCGCGTGCTGTCCGAAATGGTCGATGCCGTCATGGTGCGTACGTTCTCGCACTCAGGGCTTGAAACCTTTGCATCCGCAAGCTCTGTGCCGGTGATCAATGCGCTGACGGATGATTACCACCCCTGCCAGCTGTTGGCCGATGTCATGACCTGGACAGAGCTGCGCGGTAGCGTGAAAGGCCGCACCGCTGTGTGGATTGGTGACGGCAACAACATGTGCCACTCATGGATCAATGCCGCCCGGCAGTTTGATTTTAATCTGCGTATCTGCTGCCCGAAAGGCTATGAGCCGCGTGAAGATATCATGGCCGCTGCCGGTAGCCGGGTCGAGGTTCTACATGACCCACAGGCAGCGGTTCAGGACGTTGACCTGGTGACCACCGACGTCTGGGCCTCCATGGGCCAGGAAGAGGAACAGGCCAAGCGCGAAGCTGACTTTGCGGGTTTTCAGGTGACTGAAGCGATGCTCGATCAGGCTGCCAGGGATGTTGTTTTCCTGCACTGTTTGCCCGCTCATCGCGGCGAGGAAATCAGCACCACTCTGCTGGATGACCCGCGTGCCGTTGTCTGGCAGGAAGCCGGTAACCGTCTGCATGCCCAAAAAGCACTGATTGAATTCTTACTGCTTGGCAAGGTGGCCTGACAGCCATCTGCTGACTATCAGTGACTACAACGTTCAAATCAGTAGCCACAAAAAAACCGCTCAGGAGAATATCCTAGAGCGGTTTTTTTAAAATCTGGTGGAGCCTAGCGGGATCGAACCGCTGACCTCAACACTGCCAGTGTTGCGCTCTCCCAGCTGAGCTAAGGCCCCAGATACTAATCATTTACAGAAAACACTCTGCTTCAGAGTGCGCAGATAGTACTCACACCGCTGCTGCGCGTCAAGTCGTTAAGACATCGCCTTAACGCTAATGCGAAGTGAATAATAACTGTGGCAATATACGCCTGACAGTGTCGTTAGCGAGCTAAAAAAACAGGAGCTGCCCCCTTGATCAATGTGTTGGTTGCCGATGATCACCATCTGGTAAGAAGCAGCATTGCACTTCTGCTTGAGAACGAGGGTGATATCCATGTAGTAGGTGAAGCCAACGACGGCGAAAACGCTGTCTCCCAGTGCCGCCAGCTCAGGCCGGATATCGTGTTGATGGATATTCGCATGCCCGGCATTGGTGGCCTTGAGGCAACGCGGAGAATTCAGCGCGGCCTGTCTGATATCCGTGTCCTGATCCTGACCGCGCACCTGGATGACAACATCGCCAAAAAGATGTACGAAGCCGGTGCTGCCGGGTTCCTGAGCAAGGGCGCTGACCCCAGCGAAATGACCAACGCCATTCGCCAGGTATTTCATGGCAGCCACTATATCAGTCAGGAAATTGCCCAGCGCTTGGCACTTTCCAATATCTCTGATCAGGAAAACCCGTTTGCAGACCTCTCTCATCGCGAGCTGCAGATTGCCATCATGATCGTCAACTGCCAGCGGGTGCAGGAGATATCCGACCGCCTGCACCTCAGCCCGAAGACCGTCAACACCTATCGCTACCGCCTGTTTGAAAAGCTCAAGGTTGCAAGCGACGTAGAACTCACTCATCTGGCGCTGCGCCACGGCCTGGTTGAAGGCTACGAGGCGTCCACTGGCTGAAGCATCAACACCCACACATTTCAGCGCGCCGTCAGGATTTAACGCCATTCTATGAGTTTTAATGCAAAACAGTTTCTGGCCTCTGTCAGCACCGCTCCCGGGGTCTATCGCATGCTCGATGAACAGGGCAACACCCTGTACATCGGCAAAGCCAAGCGGCTGCATGCCCGTCTTTCCAGTTATTTCCGTGGTCAGCTTAACGCCAAGACCCAGGCCATGGTCAGCCGTATTGCGGATATCCAGATCACGGTTACCCGTACCGAAACGGAAGCCCTGCTGCTTGAACAGACGCTGATCAAGGAGCTGCGCCCGCCCTATAACATCCTGCTGCGCGATGACAAATCCTACCCGTTCATTTTTGTCAGCGACCGCCATGCCTACCCGGCACTCGAATATAAGCGTGTTCGCCAGCGGCGTAACGACGGACGCTATCTGGGCCCCTACCCCAGCAGTGGCGCAGTGCGCGAAAGCCTGGCGCTGATGCAGAAGATTTTTCGGATCCGCAACTGCGAGGACAGTGTCTTTGCCCATCGTTCACGCCCCTGCCTGCAGTACCAGATTGAACGCTGCAGCGCACCTTGCGTTGGCTATATCTCCGCAGAAGAATATCGGCGTGATGTTGAGCATGCGGTGATGTGTCTGGAAGGCAAAAGCGAGCACGTCACCCAGGCACTGACAGATTCAATGGAAGCAGCCAGCCAGGCGCTCAACTTTGAAGAAGCGGCCCGTTTCAGGGATCAGATCCAGCAGCTGCGCCAACTACAGCAGCGCCAGTTTGTGGATAATGAACAGGGCAACGCCGATGTCTTTGCACTCGCCCAGCGCCCGGGCGGGCTTGCGGTATCCATCATCAGCGTGCGCGATGGCCGCATGCTGGGTGCCCGCCATCATAACCCGACCAACGACCTGGATCTTGACCCGGCGACTCTGCTAACCAACGTCGTCAGCCAATTTTACCTTGGCCAACCGCATGACTTGCCAGCCGAAATCATCACCAGCCTGCCGCTGGAGGACAGCCAGCTGCTGGCCGAGGCATTTTCCCAGCAGGCTGGCAAGCGTGTCCGCGTGACGCATCAGGTGCGCGGGCAGCGCGCTCAATGGCAGCAATTGGCAATCACCAATGCAGAGCAACAGCTGGCCTCACGCTTAGCCAGCCACCAACAGATGGAAGCGCGCTTCAAGGCGCTCCAGGAGGCGCTTGGGCTTAGCGAGATGCCCCAACGCATGGAGTGCTTTGATATCAGCCACAGCCATGGCGAAGCCACTGTGGCCTCCTGCGTGGTGTTTGACCAGAACGGGCCACGTAAGGGCGACTATCGCCATTTCAGGATTGAAGGCGTCGCCGCGGGCGATGACTATGCCGCCATGCAGCAGGCACTGACCCGACGCTTGAAAAGAGTTAAAAGCGGTGAGGCCATTGCCCCAGATGTGCTGATTGTGGATGGCGGCAAAGGCCAGTTAAACATGGCCCGCGCCGTACTGGATGAAATGCAGCTCAACGCCATCACCCTGCTGGGAGTTGCCAAGGGCACCACTCGCAAGGCCGGGCTGGAAACCCTGTTTCTTGACTCGCCAGAGCACCCTCTCCCGCTGGACAGCACCTCATCAGCCCTGCATCTGATTCAGCATATTCGCGATGAATCCCACCGCTTTGCGATCGCCGGGCACCGAGCACAGCGCGACAAGGCCCGGCGCACCTCCACTCTCCAGGAAATCGCTGGCATTGGCCCCAAGCGGCGGCGTGAGCTGCTGCGATTTTTTGGCGGCTTGCAGGGCGTACAGAAAGCCAGCAAGGCCGAACTGGCACGCGTACCGGGCATTAGCGCGGCGCTGGCAGAGACGATTTATCAATCTTTACACGGATAAAAGCTTCCCGGCATGGATGCCGTTGCCCAAGGGGGATAGAATGAACAAAATTAATTTACCGCTCTTACTTGGCAAGGATCGCAGCCCGCGATGAATATACCTAATATCCTGACACTCATCAGAATAGCCTTCATCCCCTTATTGGTGGTGCTGTTCTATCTTCCTTATTCATGGAGCATGCCCACCGCTGCCGTGCTGTTTGGATTGGCCTCAATCACAGATTGGCTCGATGGCTATCTGGCACGTCGCTGGGATCAATCGACTCCCTTTGGCGCCTTTCTTGACCCAGTGGCTGACAAACTGATGGTGGCCATTGCCCTGGCACTATTGATCGAGCGCTTTGATTCCTGGCTGCTAACCTTGCCTGCGCTGGTTATTATCGGGCGTGAAATCGTGATTTCAGCGCTGCGCGAGTGGATGGCGGAGATGGGCAACCGAGGCATGGTGGCCGTTTCATGGATTGGCAAGATAAAAACCACTCTGCAGATGGTGTCGATTTTTATCCTGATTGCCTTCCCGCCCGGTCATGCCATCGCCTCAGTGGGTATTATTACCCTGTTTGTGGCAGCAGGGCTGACACTATGGTCGATGATTCAGTATCTGCAGGCCGCCTGGCCGCATCTGACGCGCTCGATGTGAGCGTCTTGTAGCTCGGCGTAAAAATTATGCGTTGACAAACCCTTAACAGCGCGTATAATTCGCATCCGAGTCAAGCGGGAATAGCTCAGTGGTAGAGCATCGCCTTGCCAAGGCGAGGGTCGGGAGTTCGAATCTCCTTTCCCGCTCCAACTCAGAAAAAGGGTGTGTAGTTGGCAATGAGAGGGTCGTGAGCTGGAACGCCAGTCCGATCAAATCTCCTTTCCCGCTCCAACTCAGAAAAGAGTATGTAGCTGGTAATGAGAGGGTCGTGAGCTGGAACGCCAGTCCGATCGAAGCTCCTTTCCCGCTCCAACTCAGAAAAAGTCTCTCAACAGACTTAAAGGCTGGATGGCAGAGTGGTTATGCAGCGGACTGCAACTCCGTGTACGCCGGTTCGATTCCGACTCCAGCCTCCATATTTCTTGCGGCGATTATCACTACTTCGGTGTTTGACTCCCGCCCAGCCCGGATGGCGAAATTGGTAGACGCAAGAGACTTAAAATCTCTCGGAGGTAACTCCGTGCCGGTTCAAGTCCGGCTCCGGGCACCATAAATATCCCCCCTGATAGCATTCTCAGCACTAGCCCTCCAATTTGTTAATCATCTCTCTATATATCTGAATTCTTTGATGACTGAAGCCAACCCCTTGGCCGATTTTTGACGTCTGTGCATCGTCAAACCATCCCTTGCGCGCTATTATGTTTTCTTTGTTTTAAGACGATCTATGCAGACCGATTCAGCAGTGTTTGCAGGAATATCTTAAAAATCATCTGGCGCAACAGGAGCGGCTAATGGGCGTGTCTCATAGCGACGTTTTGATTATCGGTGGCGGTGTCGCCGGCCTTACCCTCGCCTTGACGCTGGCAAGTCGTTACGAGGTTACCTTGATTCGCCCTGCCCAGGATGATCAGGGCGCCAGCCGTTGGGCGCAAGGCGGCATTGCCGCTGTGCTCTCCCCCGCTGACAACCTGGATGCCCACGTTCAGGATACCCTGGTAGCAGGCGATGGCCTGTGCGATGAAGCCGCCGTACGTTTTACTGTGGAAAACGGTCCAGCGGCCATACAGTGGCTGATTGACAGCGGCGTTCCTTTTACCCCGGATACCTCACCTGATGCTCCGTTTCCTTATCACCTGACGCGGGAAGGCGGCCACAATGCGCGGCGTATCATCCATGCCGATGACGCCACCGGCAAGGCGGTGGTGGAAACTCTCCACCATAACGCCCAGCAGCACCCCAATATTACCCAGCGCGACAACCTTACCGTGGTTGACCTGTTCGCCAACCAGGCCGGGGAATGCAACGGCGCCCTGGCCGTCGACAGCGCTGGCCAGAGCCACACCCTGTATGCCCATTACACCGTGCTGGCAACCGGCGGTGCGAGCGGTCTGTTTCAGCACACCACTACTCCCTCACCCAATAGCGGCGAAGGCATGATGATGGCAGCCAACCTGGGTGCCTCCCTGATGAATCTTGAATTCCAACAGTTTCATCCGACCTGCTTATACGACCCCCACGGCCCAGCATTCCTGATCAGTGAAGCGGTCAGAGGCGAAGGCGGAAAGCTGCTCAACCAGCAGGGTGAACGCTTTATGCCGGGCATTGATGCCCGCGCCGAACTGGCACCCCGCGACGTGGTTGCCAGAGCCATTGACGCACAAATTCAGGCAGGCACCTTGGGCCATGTATGGTTGGATATCAGCCATCTGGGCGAAGCAGCCATTCGCCACCACTTCCCTACCATTCTGGCGCACTGCGCCTCACGCGGTATCGATATCACCCAGGCGCCGATTCCCGTGGTTCCGGCTGCCCATTACAGCTGCGGCGGTGTTGCTACCGATCTGAACGGCGCCACTGAGGTCAGTCATCTTTATGCAATTGGGGAAGTCGCCTACACCGGCTTGCACGGTGCCAACCGCATGGCCAGCAACTCGCTGTTGGAGTGTCTGGTATTTGCCCGCAGTTGCGCCCAGACCTTACTGGCGCGCCCCATCGCTCCACCTGCTCAATCGCTGGGCACAGCACCATTGATGACCAGCACCACCACAACACCAGACTCAGCTGCCTTGTATGCACTGCGTCAGTCAATGCGCGCCAGTATGAGCCAGCACCTGGCGATAGTCCGTCATCAGGAAGGAATGGCAGCGCTTGCCCAGCAGCTTATCGACCTGGCGCATCAGCTGCACACCCTCGACCCTGACACGGCCCACCCGGATAGTCGGCGGTTACTGCATAGCCTTAAGCTGGCGCGTCTGAGCGTATTGGCTGCCCAACAGCGCCATGAGTCACGCGGGCTACACTACTCACCTGACTGGCCCGAAAAACTGCCCGGCGCACGCCCTTCACGGCTGCGACTTGCCGATTTACCGAAGCTGGCAAGCTGATTTCTGAACGGAACGTTTGAGTGCTATTCTGAGAGAGAGGGCATCCTGCGAGAAAAGCCATAGCGAGCCAAAGATAGTGCACCTAGCGGCGGAGTTGAAGAGTGGAAACTCAGGAGCGATATAGCAGCAGATACCGGCGCAGTTCTCGCTGCGCCTGTGGTGAGGCGCTATCAGGCCACAGCCAGAGGCTTCTTCCACCCACCTTAAGGCATATCAGGTAAGGCCCAAGGTAGCGGCATGTCAGTGCATGCGGGTGACTCAATTCCCCGTTACTCTGCAGCCAACGCCCCTTTAAGACGTTGGCAGCTGGCTCAACCCACAGGGTTTTCGTCTGCCGTTGTTGCTGATGGGCGCTAAATGGCCAAGCACGGTTGAAAAATACGCTTAACAGTATCAATCCTGCCAGCCACACCAGTAGCAATAGGCCCCAGCCTGCCAACTGCCAGGCGAGCAGGCTCAGCCCAGTGACAAACAGACAGCCATGACAACCGATCTGCCATCTAGAGGGTACGATAGACAGCGTTATCGACGGTTTCAGCATGTTCCACGATCATCTGGACGATTCGGCGCAGGTGCGGTGTTTCAGGCCATTCGCGACGCATCAACCAGCCAAAAAGATCCTGATCCTCTTCTGTGATCAGCTCCTGGAACGCCTCTTGGTCGTCGCTGGCCAGCGTATCGTAACGCTGCTCAAGGAAAGGGATCAGTAGCAGATCCAATTCCCACATCCCCCGACGAGAGTGCCAGTATAGCCGCTTGCGTAGAACCGCCTGTGCAGAAGTGTCGTCGTTCAACGTCAGCCTCACTGAATCAATGAAATGAAGCCTCAGTATACCTGAGCAGACAGGGCAAGGCAGCCATGCCACTTGCCTACCCAGCAAAGAAACAGTTATTTTTTGCTAGAGGGTTGTTTTACCTCAATTGTTTTATGCACTATTGCACAGTATGCTGAACTGTCTGTGACTACTTCAATAACGGTACCCATAACGGCACCTGAGACGATGCCGCCAAGGCACTAAGGCCTAACGAGTTCGCATGGAGCCTACTGATGACTAAATCAGAACTGATTGAACAGATTGCAATGCGACAGCCCGAGCTGTCTGCCAAAGACGTTGAGACCGCCGTTCGGCTGATCCTTGATGATATTACCGACACCCTGGCAGAAGGAGGACGGGTGGAAATTCGCGGTTTCGGCAGTTTTTCACTTCATTATCGCGAACCACGCACCGGACGAAACCCCAAGACAGGTGATCCGGTGAAGCTGGAAGGTAAATACGTTCCCCACTTCAAACCTGGCAAGGAACTCCGCGAGCAGGTAGATGCCAGCCGCACACTTGGCTACTGAATCACAAAAAATACCACCAAACGCGGTCTCTGCGACCTTATGCGGGATGACGTGAGGCAAAGAGTCATACACAATAGCGTTATTGCATTCGTCATAAATCAGGAAACCTAAACATGCGTTGGATCAAAGGGCTGATTCTAGCCGTCATCTTACTAGTGGTGCTTTTGGTTGGCATTCTATTTGCTGTTAACAACCAGCAGACAATTGGCCTTAACCTGATCTGGTTGGAACTGCCACCCATATCACTCTCCGTCTGGCTGCTGGCCACTCTGACAGCTGGCGTCATTCTGGGTATGGTCGCCATGCTGGGTGTCTATGCGCGCCTCAAGGCACATCTGGCACGCGCTCAGCGTCGCAACAAGCAGCAACAGAAAGAACTTGATCGCCTGCGTACCCAGGAGCTAAAGGAACTGGCCTAAATGCTCGATGTCGTGCTGCTGATTGTATTAATGGCAGCGATTGCCATCGGTTACGGCCTGGGGTACCGGCAAGCCAGCAGGCGTGCGTCGTTCAACGCCAGGTCATCGTCTCAGACCCCCAGGCGGGAATACTTCGTCGGGCTTAATTATCTGCTTAACGAGCAGCCCGATGAAGCTATTCACACCTTTATCCAGGCGCTTGAAGTCAACAGTGAAAACGTTGATACCCATATTGCCCTGGGTAAGCTGTTCCGAACTCGGGGAGAAGCCGATAAAGCGGCGCGCATCCACCAGAATCTGCTTGCCCGTCCCGCTTTAAGCCCGCAGCAGAATGAACAGGTACAGCTTGAGCTGGCCCGTGACTTTATTGCCCTCGGCGTTCACGACCGCGCCCAGCGGTTGCTTCGCGGCATCATTGAAACTCCTCAACAGGATGCCCAGCGCATCAGTGCCAAGCATCTGCTGGTTGACCTTCTTGAGCGCGAGAAGGCCTGGCAGGAGGCGTTGGACATCCTCTTACCGATGCTCAGACAGCAACCTCGGATGGCGCGCCCTGCTGCCCACTGGCTATGTGAAATCGCTCAACAGGAGATCCAACAGTCCAGCCGCTCACTGGCCAAACGCCACCTGAAAAAGGCCCTGCAGCTGGATCCTGCCTGTGCGCGAGCCTACCTGCTACTGGCAGAGCTGGAGATAGACAATGGCCACCACCACCCTGCCATCGCTCATCTGGAGGCACTCGCACAACACGCCCCTGCGCATATCCCCAGCATGTTGCCGACCCTTGAGCGTGCCTACTGGCTTGGCAATGACATAGGCGGCTACAGGCAGCATCTATCGTCACTGGTTGAGCAAGCGCCCCTCACCAGTGTGATCATTCGATTAAGCGAACAGATACGTCAGCAGGACGATGTCGAGGAAGCGATCAGGATCACCGGGGACTTACTCGCCAGGGCCCCAAGCCTGGGCGGCCTGGATCACCTGATTGATCTTTACATCGAAAGCCAGCAGTTGGATGGCCGCACACAGCCGGATAAGCGCCTGCTACTGCTCAAACACCATACCCGCGCCTTGCTCAAGAACCGTACACGCCACCGCTGCGGTCACTGCGGTTTCAGCTGTGATACCTTAGAGTGGCAATGCCCCAGCTGCCGCCACTGGGGCACCATCGAACCCGTTACCGGCGTAGAAGGCGAATAACCGACAGCCTGGCTTGCTACCCAGTAGACATTCAGGATAATTCCGCCACAATCGCTGCCAGCGCTGTCATGGGGTCTTCAGCCTGGGTGACCGGCCTGCCCACCACCAGATGCGTGCTGCCCGCCTGCATGGCCGCCGCTGGCGTCATGATACGCTGCTGATCATCTACTGCGGCAAAAGCAGGACGGATGCCCGGTGTCACTTTCAGAAAATCATCGCCACAAGATTGCCGGATAGCCGCCGATTCCTGCGCCGAACAGACAACCCCATGCAAACCACTCTGTTGAGCCAGGCGCGCCAGATGCTCCACCTGCTCACCCGGTGACGCTGATACGCCCGTTTCATGCAGTTCCTCAGCGCTCAGGCTAGTCAGCACGGTGACCGCAATCAAATGCGTGCTCAGGCGGTGCGACTGCAAACGCTCAACGGCGGCCTCCATCATCCTGCGCCCACCGCTGGCATGCACATTGACCATCCACACACCCTGCTCGGCCGCCGCCTGAACGGCGCCTGCCACGGTGTTGGGAATATCGTGAAATTTCAGATCCAGAAATACCTCAAAGCCCCGGCCATGCAAGGCTTCCAACACAGCGGGCCCGCTGCGGGTAAACAGCTCTTTGCCTACCTTGACACGGCACTGAGCCGGGTCGAGCTGATCAGCCATGCACAGGGCCGCATCCAGTGAAGGATAATCCAAGGCAATAATAAGAGGAGAGTTGACTGCCACAGAAGCGCTCCATTTACCCGTCAATAAAAGTCTGGAGTATATCAGTCTGATGGTCAGCGTAATCCCTGCATGACAAAAAATTGCGAGATCTCTTACAAACAGGCAAGCCGATGTCTTACAGCAATTATAATAACTTTAGCTAATTTAGAAGAGTGGCAAGCCAGAAGGCTCGGCACGCCCCACACCAAAAGATCTAACATCGCAAAGGAGAAAGACGATGAAAATCACCACAAAAGGATGGCTGGCAGCACTTTTGATCACCACGTGCCTGGGCCTGTCTTCGCCCCTGCTGGCACAGCAGGTTGCCCCGATCAATATCAACACCGCCGATGCGGCCCTGCTGGAAGAACTTCCCGGCATCGGACCTTCCCGCGCTGAAGCCATCATTCAGGAGCGTGAAACCAACGGAGAGTTTACCAGCGCTGACGACCTTACCCGGGTAAGCGGTATCGGCAATGCCACAGTAGAAGGCCTCAAAGACCAGATTGAATTCTGATTCGTAGTTTCCAAACACATTCACCCATACTCACGTTTCAGCTACCCGGTAACATTCGGGTAGCTGAAGTCGTGAGCAGTACTTAAGGCTAAAGCGCCCCGCTCTAGAAGCTATCGCCGGGAACCCGCACCCAGCCTTCCATCAGTATGCGGGCACTGCGGCTCATCACCGCCTGATCAATCTGCCAGCGCCCGTCTATCAGGCTGGCTTCAGCGCCTACCTGTAAACTGCCGGAAGGATGCCCAAAGGTAACGGCATTAAGCTTACCACCACCCGCGGCCATGTTCACCAGAGTGCCTTCAATCGCCGCCGCTGCGCCAATCGCCACGGCAGCCGTGCCCATCATGGCATGGTGCAGTTTGCCCATGGAAAGCGCGCGAACCAGAAGGTCGACATCCTCGGCCTTGACCGCCTTGCCACTTGAAGCCGTGTAGCTGGCTGGCGGGGCAACAAAAGCCACCTTGGGGGTATGCTGGCGATTGGCTGCCTCGCTGAGATCGCTGATCAGCCCCATCTTGAGTGCCCCATAGGCACGGATGGTCTCGAACTTTTCAAGTGCTACCGGATCACCATTGATGGCTTCCTGCAGCTCAGCGCCGGTATAGCCAATCTCGTCGGCGTTGACAAACACCGTCGGGATGCCAGCATTGATCATGGTCGCCTTGAGTGTGCCAACGCCAGGGACTTCAAGATCATCCACCAGGTTACCGGTCGGGAAGATGGCGCCCTCACCGTCTGCAGGATCCATAAAGGCCACGGGCACTTCGGCGGCGGGGAAGGTCACCCCATCCAGCTCGAAATCGCCGGTTTCCTGCACTTCGCCGTTAGTGATGCTTACCTTGGCAACAATGGTTTTCTGGATATTCACCTGCCAGATACGTACCTCAAGCACCCCGTTCTCGGGTATCCGCGCAGGGTCCACCAGGCCGTTGTTCACCGCAAAAGGCCCCACCGCCGCTGACAGGTTGCCGCAGTTACCGCTCCAGTCAACAAAGGGTTTATCAATAGACACCTGGCCAAACAGGTAATCCACGTCATGCTCGGCGGATTCACTTTTTGACAGGATCACGCTTTTGCTGGTGCTCGACGTCGCACCGCCCATACCATCAATCTGCTTCTGGTACGGGTCAGGGCTGCCGATCACCCGCAGCAGTAGTTTATCCCGAGCTTCGCCGGGTACCTGCGCGGCTTCAGGCAGGTCGGTCAGGTTGAAAAATACGCCTTTACTGGTGCCGCCACGCATATAGGTGGCCGGAATTCTGATTTGTGGCACTGAACTCATGGTCTTGCTCCACGGCTAACATCTCATAAAAAGCCCGGCACACCAGGGTGCCGGGCCTATTCTGATCATCAAAGGATGATACGTCCTTGCAACCCGGTATCGCGATCAGGCCGTTTCACTGGATTCGAGGAAGTCCTGGGCGAAACGCTGCAGTACACCGCCCGCTGTGTAGATGGTGACTTCTTCAGCGGTATCCAGACGGCAGATGACCGGCACACGTTCAACCTCGCCGCTCGTGCGATGAATAACCAGGGTCAGCTCGGTACCCGGCGAAAGCTCGCCTTCAACGTCATAGATTTCAGTACCGTCCAGTGCCAGCGTATGACGCGTCGTGCCCGACTGGAACTGCAGCGGCATCACCCCCATACCAATCAGGTTGGTACGGTGAATGCGCTCAAAGCCTTCCGCCACAATCGCTTCAACGCCAGCAAGCGCCACACCTTTGGCCGCCCAGTCACGTGATGACCCCTGGCCATAATCGTCACCAGCAATAATGATCAGCGGTTGCTTACGCTCCATGTAGGTTTCAATGGCTTCCCACATCCGCGTCACCTTACCTTCCGGCTCGATACGCGCCAGCGAGCCCTGCTTCACCTCACCGTTTTCATCACGCACCATTTCATTGAACAGCTTGGGGTTGGCAAGCGTGGCACGCTGAGCGGTCAGGTGATCACCACGGTGGGTGGCGTAGGAGTTAAAATCCTCTTCCGGCAGGCCCATCTTGTGCAGGTATTCGCCTGCTGCGCTGTTCATCATGATGGCGTTGGACGGCGACAGGTGATCGGTGGTGATATTGTCAGGCAGAATCGCCAGCGGGCGCATGTTCTTGAGGTTACGCTCGCCAGACATCTTGCCTTCCCAGTACGGCGGACGACGGATGTAGGTACTCTGCGGACGCCATTCGTACAGCGGCTCAATCTGTGCCTTGGCGCTCTTGTCCAGATCAAACATCGGGATATAGGTCTGGCGGAACTGCTCGGGTTTAACTGCGGTTTTGACGATAGCATCAATTTCCGCGTCGTCAGGCCAGATATCCTTCAGAGTGACCGGGTTGCCCTCCGCATCATAACCCAGCACATCCTTTTCGATATCAAAACGGATGGTGCCGGCGATCGCATAGGCCACCACCAGCGGCGGCGAGGCCAGAAACGCCTGCTGAGCATGGGGATGAATACGCCCATCAAAGTTACGGTTACCGGAAAGCACCGCGGTAGCGTAGAGATCACGCTCGATGATTTCCTGCTGGATTTTCGGGTCCAGAGCGCCAGACATGCCGTTACAGGTGGTGCAGGCATAGGCCACTACGCCAAAACCAAGCTTTTCCAGCTCGTGCATCAGGCCCGCATCTTCCAGGTACATCTTGACCGTTTTGGAACCCGGCGCCAGAGAAGACTTGACCCAGGGCTTACGGATCAGCCCCAACTCATTGGCATTGCGCGCAATCAGGCCTGCGGCCACCATGTTGCGTGGGTTGGAAGTGTTGGTGCAGCTGGTAATGGCGGCAATGATCACAGCGCCATCCGGCATCTTACCTTCCGCCTCTTCAGCACGCGCCGCCTCCAGGCCAACGGCAATCCCCCGCTGGGCAAGTTCAGAGGTAGGCAGCTTGGCATGCGGTTTTGAAGGCCCTGCCAGGGTGCGATAAACCGATGACAGATCAAACTCCAGCACACGCTCGTAAGTGACGCCCTTGAGGTCATCCGCCCACAGGCCCGTCTGCTTGGCATAGGTTTCCACCAGCGTCACTTGGTCGTCATCACGCCCGGTCAGCTTGAGATAATCAATGGTCTGGCCATCAATGTAGAACATGGCCGCCGTGGCGCCGTATTCAGGCGTCATGTTGGAGATGGTGGCACGGTCGCCTACGGTCAGGCTATCAGCGCCTTCACCGAAGAACTCCAGGTAGGCACCGACCACCTTGGATTCACGCAGAAACTCGGTAATCGCCAGCACCATATCGGTACCCGTAACGCCCGGCTGCAGCTTGCCGGTCAGCTTGACGCCGACAATGTCCGGCAGGCGCATCATGGAGGCACGGCCCAACATAACGCTTTCCGCTTCAAGGCCACCGACACCGACGGAAATGACCCCGAGGGCATCAACCATCGGCGTGTGGCTGTCAGTGCCGACACAGGTATCCGGGAAAGCCACGCCGTTTTGCTTCTGAACCACCGGCGACATTTTCTCCAGATTGATCTGGTGCATGATGCCGTTACCAGGCGGAATCACGTCGACGTTTTCGAACGCGGTTTTGGTCCAGTTGATAAAGTGGAAGCGGTCATCGTTGCGGCGATCTTCCACCTGACGGTTTTTCTCGAAGGCATCCTTTTCAAAACCGGCATGCTCGACCGCCAGAGAGTGGTCAACAATCAACTGGGTGGGCACCACAGGATTGACCTTGGCCGGGTCACCGCCCATTTCAGCAATGGCATCACGCAGACCTGCCAGATCCACAAGCGCCGTCTGGCCAAGAATGTCGTGGCACACCACACGGGCAGGATACCAGGGGAAATCCAGGTCGCTGCGACGCTCAATCAGCTGCTTGAGCGCATCGGTCAGCATGGCTGGGTCGCAGCGGCGCACCAGCTGCTCGGCCAACACGCGGGAGGTGTAAGGAAGCTCGGCATAGGCACCTGGGTGGATATCTTCAACGGCCTGGCGGGTGTCAAAGTAATCCAGGTCGGTACCTGGTAAGGGTTTGCGGTAATCGGTATTCATGGCGGCAACTCACGGCGAGAGATCAAAAGACGGGATCATAAAAGCGGGGGTATCAGCTCCCGACGGCATGGCCGCCGGGAGAATGATCAGAACAGACGCTGCTATCAGTCGCGCTGCTCGATCGGTACCCATTCGCTCTTCTCGGGGCCGGTATAATCGGCACTCGGGCGAATAATGCGGTTGTTGGCGCGCTGCTCGAACACGTGAGCGGCCCAGCCAGTCACCCGCGAGCAAACAAAGATCGGTGTAAACAGCTTGGTCGGAATGCCCATGAAGTGATAGGCACTGGCATGGAAGAAGTCAGCGTTACAGAACAGCTTCTTCTCGCGCCACATCACTTCTTCACAGCGCACGGAAACCGGGTACAGTACGGTGTCGCCGACATCCTGGGAAAGCTTCTCGGACCAATGCTTGATGATCTCGTTACGCGGGTCGGAGGTGCGGTAGATGGCATGGCCAAAGCCCATGATCTTTTCCTTGCGCTCCAGCATGCCCATCATTTCGCGCTCGGCTTCTTCCGGCGAGGTCCAGTCCTCGATCATTTCCATGGCCGCTTCGTTGGCACCGCCGTGCAGCGGGCCACGCAGAGAGCCAATCGCACCGGTCACGCAGGAGTGCAGGTCAGACAAAGTCGACGCACAAACGCGAGCAGTGAAGGTAGAGGCGTTGAATTCGTGCTCGGCGTACAGAATCAATGACACATTCATCACATCCGCATGCAGCTTGCTGGGCGCTTCATCACGCAGCAGATGCAGGAAGTGAGCGCCGACAGAATCATCGTCGGTTTCAGTTTCAATACGCACACCGTCATGGGAGAAACGGTACCAATAGCAGATGATTGACGGCAGGACAGCGACCAGACGGTCAGTCGCATCCTGCTGCTCATCAAAGCTCTGCTCGGTTTCCAGGTTACCCAGCATGGAGGTGCCGGTGCGCATCACATCCATTGGATGCGCGTCCTTGGGAATCTGCTCCAGTACGGCCTTGAGCGCGTCCGGCAAACCGCGCAGGGTTTTCATCTTGGCGATGTAGGCAGAAAGCTCAGCCTGATTAGGCAATTTGCCTTTCAACAGCAGGTAAGCCACTTCTTCAAAGGTCGCTTTTTCGGCCAACTCTTTGATATCGAACCCCCGGTAAGTCAGGCCCGAACCGGTTTTACCTACCGTACACAGCGCCGTTTCACCTGCGCTTTGCCCACGAAGACCTGCACCACTGTTCTTTGCATCTGCCATCTTACGTACTCCTGAAAGCGTTATTTCGTCGTCACGCCTTAGGCATGACGCCTTTTATAGGGGTCAATCTGCGGCTTAGTTGCCGCCCTGCTCGGCAAACAGCTTATCCAGCTTCTGCTCAAAGTCGTGATAGTTGAGGAAGTCATACAGCTCATCGCGGGTCTGCATGATATCGACTACTTCACGCTGATGGCCGTTATCCAGAATGCTTTGATAAACCTTGAGCGCAGCAGCGTTCATGGCACGGAAAGCTGACAACGGATACAGCACCATACGGCAGCCCACCTCGCCCAGCTCTTGCTGGCTGAACAGCGGCGTGGCGCCAAATTCAGTAATATTGGCCAGAATCGGCGCGTCAACGCGCTCGCAGAAGGCCTGGTAATCTTCCAGGGTGTGTACCGCTTCGGCGAAGATGGCATCAGCACCGGCTTCGATACACGCCTGAGAACGCTCAATGGCCGCATCCAGGCCATCTTTCTGAAAGGCATCAGTACGTGCGATCAGATAGAAATCCGGGTCAATACGCGCATCGGCGGCGGCCTTGATGCGGTCAACCATTTCTTCTTGGGAGACAATTGCCTTGTTCGGGCGATGACCACAGCGCTTCTGGGCAACCTGATCTTCAATGTGAACTGCCGCAACGCCTGCGCGCTGCATTTCCTTGACGGTACGCTCAATGTTGAACGCACCACCCCAACCGGTATCAATATCCACCAGCAGCGGTAAGTCCGTGGCGCCGCAGATACGGTGGGCATCTTCAACCACATCGTTCATCATCGTCATGCCAAGGTCTGGCAGGCCGAAGGAAGCGTTGGCAACGCCACCACCCGAAAGATAGATCGCCTGATGGCCCACACGCTCCGCCATCATGGCGGTGTAAGCGTTGATAGTGCCCAGAATCGGCAGCGGGCGATTAGCTTCCAGCGCGGCACGAAAGCGTGCGCCGGGGGTACGTGGTGAGGAAGCTGATGATGGCATGGAGTGTCTCCTTATAAATCCGGTTGGGTAGCCGGCTGGTTGGCCAGCGTCTATAGCTAACTGATCCGCTAGCCTTTTGTTTGTGCTTTTTGTTCAAGTGCCGCCGCATAGCGGTCAGCCACGTTTTCCCGCGAGGCGCTGACGTGACGACGCATCAACAGCTCTGCCAGTTCGGCATCTCCTGCTTCAATGGCATCCACGATGCGATGATGCTCGACAAAGGCGCGATGAGGCCGCGAACCGCTGGCGCTGAACTGGGTGCGATACAGCCGCACCAGGTAATAAAGGTCATCGCATAACAGATTCATCAACATCTTGTTATGGCTGCCCAATACAATGCGGTAGTGAAAATCCAGATCCCCTTCACGCTGGTAATAGGCCTCACCGCGTTTAAGGTCATCCTGGCTTTCATGCACGGCCAATACGTTGCGCAGACCGGCAATTTCATCCTTGGTCATGTGCTCGGCGGCCAGCCGCGCTGCCATGCTTTCCAACGCCTCGCGCACATCGAAGAGCTCCAGCAGTTCCTGCATGGATAGCTGCACCACGCGTGCGCCAACATGGGGAACCCGCTCAATCAGGCGATGAGCTTCCAGACGACGCATGGCTTCACGCAGCGGCCCACGGGAAATGCCATAGGTTTTTGAAAGCCCCGGCTCGGTAATCTTGCTGCCTGGCGCAATCTCTCCACGTACAATCGCATCCTGCAACTGATGGAAGACCCGCTCTGCCAGGGTACGTACTTCCGGTGATGCGTCTTCAGCCGTTTCGGCCGAGGTAAGTAATGAACGCGTAGCAAGTGATGTCATGGCTGATTGTCGACAATTATGGTGTGAATGAACTTTATCCTCGTCTGATACTGGCGTCAACTAGCCAATATAGCCGATATTATGCATCTTTCGTTGTACTCTTGCCTTTCGTCTACCACTTAGTGTCAACAATCTACCTGAAACCAGCGTTAGCATTGTCTTTGTCAATGCTATTTGCCTCGCCGGCTGGCAAAACCGCTGGCAGGTGGTGGATAAAACGTGGAAACCGCGTCGACTGGCGACACTGGCTTAACACTCATTGCCCCCCTAAACTGTGCAGCCATTCACTCGCCTGGTTGATGGTGCATGAACGTAGCGCTGACACTGACGTCTCTTCCTTATGTAACGGACCCACTTACTGTGTTTGCACGCTTGCGCAAACGGCCTGGGGCCGTCTTGCTCGATAGTGGCCGACCTGACGCCAACGGCCGCTATGACATTATCAGCAGCGACCCGCTGGCAACACTGTCCATTGGCCCTACCGGCGAGGCAGCTTTCAACTCCCGTGCGTTACCCAAGCCACCGGATGCGTTGCACAAAGCTCCTTTTGCGCTGCAGGAATGGTTACTGGCGCAGCTTGACATCACGATGCCAAAGAACGATCTGCCGTTTAGCGGCGGCCTGATCGGGTACTGGAGCTATGATCTGGGGCGTTATACCCAGCAGCTCGATAGCCAACGCCCAGCCCCTACGTCGCTGCCACTGGCGCGCCTGGGCCTGTATGACTGGGCATTGGTAATTGACCACCTGAAGCAGGAAGTCACCCTGCTGGCCTCCCAGGCCCGGCGTGCGCAGGTTCTGCAATGGCTGGACGCCGCCGCTGCACCTGATGGGCCCTTTGCCTTGACGACGGCTTTCCGAGCGCAAATGACCCGCGAAGGCTATAGCCAGCGATTTGCTCAGGTGCAGCGTTATATCCGTTCCGGTGATTGCTACCAGATCAACCTGGCCCAGCGCTTTTCCGCACACTATGAAGGGGATGTCTGGTCTGCCTATCTGCGCCTGCGCCGTGCTACCCCTACGCCGTTTTCGGGCTTTATGGCCTGGCAGGACAAGGCGGTATTGTCCCTATCGCCCGAACGTTTCATACAGGCGCACCGGGGCAAGGTCGAAACGCGACCTATCAAAGGTACCCGCCCACGTGGCGCCACCAGGGAACACGATCAGCAACTTGCCCAGCAGCTGCTGAGCAGCACTAAGGATCGTGCTGAAAATGTCATGATTGTGGATTTGTTGCGCAATGATCTGGGGCGGGTGTGCCAGTTCGGCAGCATCCATGTGCCCCAGCTATGTGAACTGGAAAGCTACCCGAATGTGCATCATCTGGTGAGTGTGGTGAGGGGCCAGCTGGACAAGGCAAACACGCCGCTGGCACTGCTTGAAGCCGCCTCACCGGGCGGGTCGATCACCGGCGCGCCGAAGATTCGCGCCATGCAGATTATCGATGAGCTGGAACCCTGCCAGCGCAGCGTTTATTGCGGCAGCCTGGGCTATATTGATCACACTGGCAGTATGGATACGTCGATTGCCATTCGTACCGTGGTGGCTGACGCCGGTCAGCTACACTTGTGGGGCGGCGGCGGCCTGGTGGCAGATTCCCAACCGGATGCCGAGTACGATGAAACCCTCGACAAGATCCGCCACCTGATCAATGCGCTGACCTCAACGTGAGTCAATATTCTGGCAGCGTGACGTCCTTGAATAAATCCTGATCATTACGCGGGCCAGCGGTCAATGCCGCGTCAACCCGCTCGCGGGTCAGGTGCGGCGCAAAGCGCTCCAAAAAGTCATACATATAGCCGCGCATGAAGGTGCCGCGCCGAATGCCGATCTTGGTGGTAGAACTTGCAAACAGATGCCCAGCTTCCAGCGCCACCAGGTCACTGTCATGCTCAGGGTCAACCGCCATATGGGCCACAATCCCCACGCCCATCCCCAGGCGCACATAGGTTTTGATAACGTCGGCATCAGCCGCTGTCAGCACCACATTCGGGGTCAGGCCATGTTCTCTGAAGGCGTCATCCAACTGCGAGCGTCCGGTGAACCCGAAGACATAGGTCACCAGCGAATAGTCGGCCAGGGCCTCCAGGGTTAACGGGCCGTCTAGCGCTGCCAGCGGGTGATCTTTCGGCACCAGTACGCAGCGGTTCCACCGGTAACAAGGCAGCAGCACCAGGTCGGTAAACAGCTCCAACGACTCTGTGGCAATCGCAAAATCAGCCTGCCCTTCACTCACCATCTGGGCAATCTGTTTGGGTGTACCCTGCTGCATATGCAGGGCAACATCCGGATATTTCTGGGTAAACTCAGTGATGATCGGCGGCAGCGCATAGCGCGCCTGGGTGTGAGTCGTCGAGATTGACAGGCTACCCCGGCGCTCATCGCTGTATTCCTGGGCCACATCCTTGATATTTTCAGATAATCGCAAGGCCTGGCCGGCCAGTTCAATAATCGCCTGCCCGGCGGGCGTCACCCGCGTCAGGTGCTTGCCACTGCGCGCGAAAATCTCGACCCCCAATTCGTCTTCAAGCAAGCGGATCTGCTTGGAAATACCCGGCTGAGAGGTGAACAGGCTTTGCGCTGTCGCAGAGACGTTCAGGTTATGCCGATTGACTTCCCAAATGTAACGTAGTTGTTGTAACTTCATTGAACCACCCTGAAACTTAAGCAGAACGTTTATCCCCTTTTTTGACCCACGTAGGCGACAAGCGGATGCTCAATCTAATAGAATAAAAAACATAATCATAATATCGTTATAGTATAAAAAAATCCATGGCAGACGGGTTTATTTGCCACCAGTGCCGATGACCGCTAACATTTGTCGGCTTGGCGCATTGTAAACGCGCTATTGATTCGCACGACCTATGTTGCATTCACTATAGCAACGACTTAAGCAACGCCATTGCAAGAGTAACGCAAACAGGAGAATTCTATGTCCCAGGTTGATGTCACTAACGCCAATTTTGAGCAAGAAGTGATCAACGCCGAACAGCCCGTATTACTGAAGTTCTGGGCCCCCTGGTGTGGCCCTTGCAAAGTAATGGCACCGGTGGTTGACGAAGTTGCCGAGGAACGCGGCGATGGTTTGAAAGTGGTCAGTATCAATGTTGACGACGCGCCTGAAATTGCCGCTGAACAAGGCGTGCGTGGTGTCCCCACCGTCATGCTGTTCAAGTCCGGCACCAAGGTTGCTTCACTGGTTGGCGCACAATCCAAATCCCAACTCAATCAGTTTATTGAGCAAAACGCCTGATAGCCATCAGGCCTATCAAAAAGACCGCCGTTTGTGGCGGTCTTTTTTTATATCTGCCGCCCGCTATTCATCCCGCTTCATGGGAGGCTTGGTCGCTTCACGTAGTGGCTTTTCAACCGAATCCTCCAGATGCGCGCCTGGTCCCAGCAAATGCGCCATCCAGCGGGTTTGCGGATGGCTATCCAGAGCAATCTTGAGCGTCATGGTCAACAATACCGATAGCAGCATTCCCGCCGCACCAAATACCCAGCCCCACACCACCAGGGAGAGAAACGCGATCAGCGTCGACAATCCCAAGGCTCGCCCCATCAAGCGTGGCTCCACCAGATTACCCAGCACGAAGTTAATACCCAAATAGCACATTGATAGCAAGAACGCCTGCCACAAACCACTATCCTGAGAAACCAGCAACAGCAACACCGGCGGCACCGCCGCAATGGCCGAGCCAATATTGGGTATAAAATTCAGCGCAAATGCCAAGACCGCCCACAACAGCGGAAATTCAACCCCCACCACCAGACAGGAAATCCACACCAGCACTGCCGTGGCCAGACTAATAATCGTCTTAACCGCCAGATAGCGCTTGAACGTACGGCTGAACTCAGAGAACCGCTTCAGGCTAGGGGCCGGATTTTCCAGCGCCAACGATACCTTATCGCGAAAGTGCAGCGTTTCGAACAACATGAACACCACCAGTAGCGACACCACTATGCTCTGCATGAACAGATTGCCGATCTCACCCAGAATCGCCGGCATCCAGGACGTGATGCTCTGATTATCAAACAGGGTATTCAGTTGTTCAGGGTCAATCGCAAGCCCCATGGAAGACAGGGTATTCAGCAGACTCTCATAGGCCGCATAAAGGCGCGTCTCAATATCCGGCAGCGAATCGACAAAGGTGCTGAAACTGTTAACCACCAGCAAGCCCAGCAGCGATGCCAGCCCCAGCAGCACCATCAAGGTCAGCAACACCGCCAAACGCATCGACAACCCCAAGCGGTGAAGCCACTGCACCGGCGATGTACACACCACCGCAATAAAAAACGCCAGCAACAGCGGCACCAGCAAGCTGGAGCCCGCTTTCATGCCACCAATAATAATCACCAGCGCCGCCAGAGATAGCGTGGCATTAAGCGGCATACTGCTGTAGCTGTCGTCTTGTGGCGGTTTGTTAACGGGGTCAAGCATATGACGCGCAAAGCCTCCTTGCAGGGTGGTGGATACTGCATGATGACGCCTTGAAACACTTTGCACAAACATCAGACGCGTTAGGATGGAGCAAAACCCTAATAAAGGGAACTTTGCTGGTAGCAAGAACTTTTGCTCTTTAATCGTCTCAAAGGCGAACTTGGTACCCGTCAGGGTCAACAGCTACTCAGCGAATCACCTTCGCTATCGTTAAATACTGTCAGGAAGGCTCTTATGAAAACCCTCACCAGAACATTCTCCAGAACACTGTCCAGAACATTTCCACGTGTCCCCTACTGGCTCATGGCCGGCAGCATGACGGCAATGGCACTTGCCCCGGCTGCTCAGGCCAGCGAGACCTCACGGCTTAGTGTAGATGCCAAGGCGCATATCGAAGTCGTGCCCGACAGGGCCACCCTCAATGCACGGCTATGGGAAGAAACGCCCGCCATCGAGCGGCTGGCAGAGGAAGAAGATGCCGCCTTGAGTGAAGCAAGAGCAAGGCTTGAAACCCGCGCCAGCGAGCTGATCACCACGCTTGAATCACAAGGTATCGAGCGCGATGCCATTTCCGCTGGCTCCTTGAACATCTACCCGCGCCAGATCCACAACCGCAATGAAGACGGCAACGGTGAAACCCTCAAGCGCACCCGGCTTGAGCGCCCTATCGAGGTTCAGCTGGATGATATTGAACAGGTCAGCGCCATTCTGGATGCCCTGATCAGTGCAGGCGTCAATCAGCTGGATGGGGTCGAATTTGACCTTAAGGATAGAGACGCCGTGACCGACGAAGCGCTGGTCAAGGCGTTGGAAAAGGCCCGCCACAAGGCTGACCTGATGGCCAACACCCTGGACGCAGAACTGGGCAAGGTACACCGTATTCAGGAAACCCAGTCGCCCAATTACCAGCCGCGCATGATGGCGGTGAGCGCTGAGCTCAACGATGCGGCTGGCAGCAAGGCGCCCCAGGCGGAATACCGCCCCGGCACCATCCGAATTGATGCCGAGGTCAGCGTGGAGTGGCTACTTAAAGATTGACCGAGGCATTACCGCCCATATAAGGCCGCAGTGGCTCAGGGATCGTCACGCTACCATCTGCCTGCTGGTGATTTTCCAATACCGCCAGCAGGCAACGCCCCACCGCCAGGCCAGAACCGTTCAGGGTATGCACCAGTTGCGGCTTTTTCTCATCAGGATGGCGGAAACGCGCCTGCATACGCCGAGCCTGAAAGTCTTCACAATTGGAAATTGACGAAATCTCCCGGTAGGTCTCCTGGCTAGGCAACCAGACTTCCAAGTCATAAGTCTTGGCAGCCCCAAAGCCCATATCACCGGTACACAGGGTGACTACCCGGTACGGCAGATCCAACGCCTGCAGCAGCGCCTCTGCGTGGCCGCGCATGTCTTCCAGTGCCGCATAGCTCTTGTCCGGCTCAACGATCTGCACCATCTCGACCTTATCAAACTGGTGCTGACGAATCATGCCACGGGTGTCCCGCCCATGAGAGCCCGCTTCAGAGCGGAAGCACGGCGTATGCGCCGTCAGTTTCATCGGCAACGCCGCCTGATCAACAATCTCATCGCGGACGAAATTGGTCAGCGGCACTTCCGAGGTGGGAATCAGGTGATAGTCACGCTCATCATCCAGCCGGAACAGATCTTCCCCAAACTTGGGCAGCTGACCGGTGCCCATCAGCGAATCACGGTTGACCATATAAGGCACATAGCATTCTTCATAGCCATGCTTGAGGGTTTGCGTATCCAGCATGAACTGCGCCAACGCCCGGTGCAGGCGCGCAATCGGCCCGCGCATCACCGCAAAGCGGGCGCCAGTCAGCTTTGACGCCAGGTCAAAATCCAGATACCCCGACTGCTTGCCCAGATCGACATGATCCAGCACCTTGAAATCAAACTCACGCGGCGTGCCCCAGCGGTGCAGCTCAACGTTATCGTCCTCGCTCTTGCCTTCAGGCACGCTATCATGAGGCAGGTTAGGAATACCGCTGACCAGGTCATCCCACTGCGCCTGCACCTCGGCCAGTTGCTGTTTGGCGGCATCCAGGCGCTCGCCAAGGTCACTGACCTCATTCAAAAGCGGCTGGATATCTTCACCATTGGCCTTGGCCTTGCCAATCGCCTTGGAACGGGTATTGCGTTCGCTCTGCAGCTGCTCGGTCTGCGTCTGCAGTTCGCGCCGCCTGGCTTCCATCGCCTGCAGCGCCTGTGTATCCAACATAAAACCACGGCGGGCCAGTTGTTGCGCCACCGTATCAAGGTCACCGCGCAGCAGTTTCGGGTCGAGCATGAGTCATTCCTTCGCCTGAATTCAGTGAACGTCACGGCCAGCGCCGTGATAAAGGTGCCTATTGTAGGCAAAAGCGCAAGGCACGGCTATGGGGTTTGGGTGTAAGCCATGGATGTCAGCGTGTAAGCGTTGTGCTATAGCAAAACTCTGAATTTAAGAATATGGTAATTTATATTTAAGTTACGCAGATGACTTAAGCGGTTAATGACGGATACTTGGCATGACAGTAGAAGGCAATGTAGCAAGGAGGCGTAATGGGTAAAAACCAAAAACAGGTGAGTTATGCCCGTGCCATTGAGTTTATTCAGAAGGATAAGCGCTGGAATGGCCCAGCTACCTTTGCAAAAGGCTGGGTTAGCTCAAACAGCGTACCGTCAACCTTCAAGATCCGTGCTTCACTGTAGGTTGATGATCTTATCATAGAAGGATGCTTTGTTGAGATTGCCTATAAACGCTCACCCAGCGGGTTAGCAAAAGACGCTTTTTCAGCCTCGTTTTTTGTTGATAATGCACGTATTGTTGGCGTGGATGATGGAAAGCCATCCACTCATACCAATAAAGTTGGTGAAGGGCTGAAATACTTTGAGCAGATTATCCCCCACCCCCATCTACATATTCCGATTGAATCTGCCAGCTATGGCTACGCAAAGCCGCTTAAACCAATGGGCACAACGCTGCTTTGGCAGCTATTCTTAAAAGAAGCTGGCATCAGGCAGGCACCTGCATTCACCATGCCCCCTGAAGAACAAGGGAGTTTACTACCATGAATTGCATGAACATAAAGGAGGCGCTTGGGTACCAATGCACTCCGGTTAAAGAGGGTGTTTTTTTCCTGAATTCTGCGTTCACACATGGTTATGATCCCGAATCATTGGGAATTTATGTAGTGGATGATGGTCAAGGCAACCTTGTGATCACCGATGACGGCAACCAGCTCTTTACGGCGCAGTCCCACGGCGTCAACATCACTAAGCGGCGAATAGAAAAGCTGGATAAGCTATTGTCTGCCTACCATTTATCCATCAAGAACACTGGGGAAGTGACTGGAACCTGCAGGCAGGATGAACTCAGCCTCTTTTTACCCAGGTATTTTGAAGCCTCTATTCGTCTAAGTGATGCAATAAGCGAGATGTTTCCAGGCGCGCCCAAAAGCTTTGAAGACAGGGTTGGGGAGATTCTCAACAAAGGGCTGGCCAGGCAACGTATCACCCGCAACTTCACCACCCAAGGTGCTAGCGGGCACCAACTCACCTTCCCCTTCGCGGTTGATATCAATACAGACCATGCCAAGGTGATTCAGCCCATTTCTATCCGAGGACAGGATCCACACTGGTCTACTGTCATGCAAACCCTGGGCAAGCTGGTAGAATTCAAACAGGCACATGAAAACATCACGGCCTTCGTTGTGCTAGAACCCGGAGCCAATGCCGAAGGTGCCGCACAGGCCAAAGCTGCCTTGGTTCAGTATGCCAACATACTTGAACTCAACAACGAAAGCCTGCTGATAAACCATTTAGCCGCTTAATCCCATTGATCGGCCTAACTGCCCATAGAAGAGCAGTTTTTCTGCCTACACAAAAATATGTGAATGATCACCACGACCACTACAATAGCGTCCTCTAGGACGCCGACCCCTACCTGCATTTTGTGCTACTCACCGGGGTGTCCAAGTTCAGCAAGGTAAGCCTGTTTTCGGGGTTGAACAACCTTCGCGATATCACTCTTTCACCGGATTATGCAGCCATCTGCGGCTATACCGACGAAGATATTGATAACGTTTTTACGCCAGAGCTTCCGGGCCTTGACCGGGAAGAAATCCGCCGCTGGTATAACGGTTACCGCTGGGGTAATAAAGAGATTGATGCTGTCTACAACCCTTTTGATGTGCTGTTGCTGATGGAAGAGTGCGAATTTGGCCCCTACTGGTTTGAAAGTGCCACACCCACCTTTTTGGTCAACCTGCTGAAAGAACGCGGTGTGTTTACGCCATAGCTAAAGCATTGGGAGGCTGAATACGAACTGCTCAGCCAGTTTGATGTTGATGTCTGAGGTGGAAGATGCCAGCAGCAAAGGCCAGGTGGATATGAGCGTTGACTTTGGCGGCCATATTTATCTGTTTGAATTCAAAGTGGTTGAGCAGGAACCACAGGGCAAAGCGCTGGAGCAGATCAAAACCAAAGGCTACGCCGATAGACATCTTGCCAGCGGTAAGCCTATCCATATGATTGGCGTGGAGTTCTCGATTGCTAGACGGCAGATAATAGCCTTTGAGGTGGAAACGCTGCACTTGGGGTAATTATGTAGTGCCGAGAACGAGACGTCTTTTCCTCACCCAATAGCCAGGCATATGAACATTTCCAACTTGCAGTCACAAAACACGACCTGGGTCAATAAATGGCTCAACCCAACCGCTAATATGGATAGCGTTATCCATGTATCGAAATGAGAGGTAGAGGTCATGTTGGAAAATGTCATGCCTTATGTATACGGCGGTATCATCTTACTCAGTGTTTTGTGTTTTGGCACCGTGATCTGGCTTGGGCGGAGTTTGCGCGCAAGCGAAGCGCCGGCGCCTGCTGAAGAGAAAAAAGATTCCCAGGAAGCCAAGGCAAGCTAATCAGTTACCGGTGCTCAGTGGCCATTTTATGGCCTTTTTTGCCGATGCTACTGTGTGCAGTCAGGGGGTGCCTGCGGTAAAGTGGAAGCATTCGAATGGCTGGAATCTGGCCGTGTTCTTTCACCTCGTTCTGCCTGAGGCAGCCGAGCCGATAACGATGGCGTAGCCCCTACCATGATTGCATCCCTGGATTCTGACCGCGTCGCCTTTGAGTCGCTAAGCAGTGACTATGTGCGCTTCCTTGAAATCCTCAAGGCCAATGGCTTTGAAGGTGAGATTTGCCCGGACTATGCCAGCCGCACCGTGCTGGCCACCGACAACTCCATCTATCAACGTTGGCCCCAGGCGGTGGTGTATCCTAAGCACAGCGAAGACCTCACGCGCATTACCCGAATGGCGGCTCAGGTGCCTAACCGCAATATTGTGCTCACTGCTCGTGGCGGCGGTACTGGCACCAACGGCCAGTCATTGACTGACGGCATCGTGGTTGATGTGTCGCGGCATATGAACCGCATCCTGGATATTGATGTAGAGAACCGTCGGGTTCGGGTTCAGGCAGGCGTGGTGAAGGATCAGCTTAACGCGGCCCTTAAACCCCACGGGCTGTTTTTCGCGCCGGAACTTTCCACCTCCAACCGCGCCACCATTGGCGGGATGATTTCAACCGACGCCAGCGGCCAGGGCAGCTGTGAATACGGCAAGACCCGCCATCACGTGCTGGAGCTTGATACCGTCCTGATCGGCGGTGAACACCTGCATAGCCGCCCACTCAGCAGCGCTGAGGAAGACGCTGCTTGCCAGCAGGCAGGCATCATCGGGGATATTCACCGCACCGCCGCCAGGATTATTGACCAGCAGCGAGACCTGATTGAGGCCAAGTTCCCGCCCCTCAACCGCTGCCTGACCGGCTATGACCTGGCCCATCTGCGTACTGAACAGGGCGAGCTGGATATCAACAGCCTGCTGTGCGGCTCGGAAGGTTCGCTGGGCTTTCTGAATGAAGCCGTCCTGAATGTGCTGCCGATTCCTAAGCACTCTACCCTGGTCAACGTGCGCTACGCGGGCTTCATGGATGCTCTGCGCGATGCCAAGGCGCTGATGGCCAGCAGCGAGCGGCCGACCTCGATTGAAACCGTCGATGATCAGGTGCTACTGCTGGCCATGGACGATTTTGTGTGGGATAGCGTTGCCACCTTTTTCCCCGAAGGTGATACACCGATCCGCGGCATCAATCTGGTCGAGTTCAATGACGACGACCCTGAGCGCCTGACCCGCCGGATCAAGGCATTTACGGATCACTTGAGCCAGGATACCAGCGTTCAGCGCTTGGGCTACACCCTGGCCCAAGGGCGTGCAGACATTCAGAAAGTCTACGCCATGCGCAAACGCGCCGTGGGCCTGTTAGGCAATGTCAAAGGTGAAAAACGCCCGATTGCCTTTGTCGAGGATACCGCCGTGCCGCCAGAGCACCTGGCGGATTTTATCGCCGAGTTCCGTGCCGCACTGGATGCCCGCGAGCTGCAATATGGCATGTTTGGCCATGTGGATGCCGGGGTGCTTCACGTGCGCCCGGCCATTGATATGAAAGACCCGCAACAAGAGCGCCTGATCCGCGAGGTCTCGGATGAAGTCGTCGCCCTGACCCAGAAATATGGGGGCCTGCTATGGGGCGAGCATGGTAAAGGAGTACGCTCCGAGTTCGGCCCTAAATTCTTTTCTGAACTCTACCCTAGCCTGCAACGGGTCAAGGCAGCGTTTGATCCGGAAAACCAGCTCAACCCGGGCAAGATTGCTTCGCCCCTGCCCGCTTCCGTCAACCCTGATGATGGCGTGATTGCCCGGGACAGCGACCCTGCCCTGCTCAAGGTGGATGGCGTGACCACCCGCGGCCAGCTTGACCGTCAAATTGATGAACGCGCCTGGCAGGCCTATGACGCGGCGGTGTATTGCAACGGCAACGGCGCCTGCTACAACTACGATGTGGATGACCCCATGTGCCCATCGTGGAAGGCGACTCGGGATCGCGTGCATTCACCCAAGGGCCGCGCCAGCCTGATGCGCGAATGGCTGCGCTTGCAGCAGGCCGCGGGCATTGACGTAGTGGAAGAGTCACGCAAGAAAAAAGCCGAAGGTGTCTTTGGCTTTATTAAAAGCTTTCCGCTGCGCGCCATGAATACCTTGAGCAGAAAACAGCGCCACGACTACTCCCATCAGGTGTATGACGCTATGGCGGGCTGTCTGGCGTGTAAGTCCTGCGCTGGGCAGTGCCCCATCAAGGTTAACGTGCCCCAGTTCCGCTCCCAGTTTCTGGAGGTCTACCACGGCCGTTACCTGCGCCCGCTGCGCGACTATATCGTCGGCGGCACCGAACATATGCTGCCGACCATGGCCAGAGCGGCCCCGCTTTATAATGCCGTGATCGGCCAGCGCTGGGTGGATACCCTGATGCGTAAGGGCTTGGGGATCAGCGATTCGCCCAAGGTCTCCCGCGCCAGTGTCAAAAAACAGCTGCGCGCCTGGGGCGTCGCGGAAGCCACGCCTACCTCGCTGGCCATGTTGACGGAAAAGCAGCGCGCCAATAGCGTGGTTCTGGTTCAGGATGCCTTTACCACCCATTTTGAAGCCACCCTGGTGATGGACATTATCGAGCTGCTGACGCGCCTGGAGATACGGGTGTTGGTCATGCCCTTTTCCGCCAACGGCAAACCGCTGCATGTGCAGGGGTTTCTGGGCGCTTTCGAACGCACCGCCCGTCAGCAGGCCAAGCGCTTAGCCACCCTGGCGCGTTTTGAAGTGCCGCTGGTGGGCATTGATCCGGCCATGACGCTGACCTACCGTCAGGAATATGTCAAAGCCCTTGGTCAGGAAGCTGTACCCCCCGTGCTGCTGCTACAGGAATGGCTGGCCACACGCCTGAACACCCTGGCGCCACAGCAGCTTGAACTAGATGACCCAGGGTTTCGGCTGCTTTCCCATTGCACTGAAAAAACCAATGCCCCCGGCAGCCCCAAGGCTTGGCAGCAGGTGTTTAACGCCTTTGGTTTACAGCTTGAACTGGCCAGCAGCGGCTGCTGTGGCATGTCGGGCACTTACGGCCATGAAACTCGTAACGTGGCTACCTCAAAAACCATCTATGCCCAATCCTGGCAACCTCAGGTGGAAGCCGAGGAAAATAGCGGACGGCTACTGGCCACCGGCTATTCCTGCCGCAGCCAAGTCAAACGCTTTTCACAGCAGACCTTGCCTCACCCGTTACAGGCACTGCTGACGCAGTTAAGATCCGCCGAGCATTCAGCCGAGCAGAAAGTTATCCGCTGAAAAGTCACCCGCTGAAACGCGACAAGCCCCGCCTGAAGCGGGGCTTGTCGCAGGAGCGCAAAGATAAACGCGCTAGAAAAACAGGTTTTTCAGCGCCTGGCCGGGGTCTTCTTCGCGCATAAAGGCTTCACCGACCAGAAAACCGTTGATCTCATGGTCACGCATCAGCTCAACATCGTCGCGGGTATGAATGCCTGACTCAGTAATCACGGTCACGTCTGCGGGGATACGTGTCAGAAGGTCCAGGGTGGTGTTCAGGCTGGTATCAAAGGTGTGCAGGTTACGGTTGTTGATACCCACCAGCTTGAGATCCAGCGCCAGCGCCCGTTCCAGCTCGTCACCGTCGTGAACTTCCACCAGCACATCCATCCCCAGCTGCTGGGCCTGCTGGTTAAGATCGCGCATTCTGGCATCATCCAGCGCCGAAACAATCAGCAGAATACAGTCAGCGCCTATCGCCCTTGCTTCAGAGACCTGATAGCCGTGGGTGATAAAATCCTTACGGATGACCGGCAGGCTGCAGGCATCCCGAGCGGCAATCAGGTAGTCTTCATGGCCCTGAAAATAGTCCGCATCGGTCAGCACAGACAGGCAGGCGGCACCGCCTTCGGCATAGCGCCTGGCAATCTCGGCAGGCTCAAAGTGCTCACGAATCACGCCCTTGGACGGTGAGGCTTTTTTGATCTCCGCGATCACGGCCGGGTCACCGCTGGCGATCCGCTGGTTCAACGCCTGAATGAACCCACGCGGGGCACTCTGATGCTTGGCCAGCGCCAACAGGTCAGTTTCAGACACCGCCTCGCGGCGCTCGGCGACTTCCTGATCCTTGCGGGCCAGAATACGGGTAAGAATGGTGGGCGTTGCCTGATCAGTCATAAGGTCTCTCTTACTGTTTGAAGACGCTGGTGAAATGCGCCAGCTCTCGCAGTTTTTCCAATGGCAGGCCGGAAGCCTGGGCGTCCTGGGCGACCATCACGCCTTCCTTCAGGGTATCTGCCACACCGGCGCAGTAAAGCGCCGCACCGGCATTCAGCGCCACCATATCCGCCGCCGCCCCTTCGCCTGCCAGGGCTGCCTTTACCAACTGCAGGCTTTCCGCCGCACTGTTGGCTTTCAGGGAAGCCAGGCTCTGGCGCTCGATGCCTAGGGTTTCCGGCTCAATGGTGTAATGATGGATGGCACCGTCCTTCAGCTCTGCCACAAGAGTAGGCGCGGCCAGGGAGATTTCATCCAGCCCATCTTCGGAATGCACTACCATGACATGGCGGCTACCCAGCTGTTGCAACACCTCAGCCATCAGCGGCACCAGCTCAGGCGAGTAAACCCCCAGCACCTGATTCGGCGCACCGGCCGGGTTGGTCAGTGGCCCGAGAATATTGAATAGAGTGCGTACCCCCATCTCGCGGCGCGGGCCAATGGCGTGGCGCATGGCCGGGTGATGATTGGGGGCAAACATGAAGCCTACGCCAACCTGCTCGATACAGCGGCTGACCTGCTCCGGATTGAGATCCAGATAAATACCGGCAATATCAAAAAGATCCGCACTGCCTGATGAAGACGAAACGCTGCGGTTACCGTGTTTGGCCACATGCGCCCCGGCACCGGCGGCCACAAAGCTTGCCGCCGTGGAGACGTTGAAAAGATTGGCACCGTCGCCCCCAGTGCCAACAATATCAACCACATTGTCGGTATCCAGAGTCACCCGCTTCATCAGCTCGCGCATCACCTGGGCCGCTGCACTGATTTCAACCGCGCTCTCGCCTTTCATTGCCAGCCCCACCAGCAAGCCGCCAATCTGGGCATCGGTCGCCTCACCGGTCATGATCTGACGCATCAAGGCGTGCATCTGGTCAAAAGTCAGATTCTCGCGCTGCATCACAGCGTTAATGGCATCTCGCATGAGCATGAATTTGTGAGCCTCCAGGCTGAGATAATGAGCGTTTTCAGCTACGTTTGAGGAAATTGGCCAACAGTTGGTGGCCCTGACGGGTCAGGATCGATTCCGGGTGGAACTGTACGCCTTCTATATCCAGTTCACGATGGCGCAGGCCCATAATCAGATCCGGCGTCACATCATCGGCTCCTGTCCAGGCGGTAATCTCCAGGCACTCAGGAAGGCTGTCCTTGTCCACTACCAGGGAGTGATAGCGGGTGACTTCCAGCGGGTTTTCAAGCCCGGCAAACACGCCTTGCGCATCATGCTGGATGGCCGACGTCTTGCCATGCATTACCTGAGGCGCGCGCACCACCTTACCACCATACACCTGACCGATGGCCTGATGCCCAAGGCATACCCCTAAAATAGGTAGCTTACCGGCAAAATGGCGGATCAGATCCATCGAAAGACCCGCCTCATTTGGCGTGCAGGGGCCGGGTGAAATCACGATATGGCTGGGCGCCAGGGCATCGATCTGAGCCAGGCTTATTTCATCATTACGATGTGTCAGCACCTCAGCGCCCAATTCACCCAGATACTGGACGATATTGAAGGTAAAACTGTCGTAGTTATCCAGCATCAGAACTTTTTGAGGCATAACGTTTGAAACTCCATCGACTTATTTCTCAGGTGATGCCCCTTAATCAGGAGATTACCCGATCTGATTCTGTGCAGACTAGCGCTCGTCCAATCCGCCTTCCGCCATGGCCACCGCTCTGAACAGGGCGCGGCCCTTGTTAAGGGTTTCCTGCCATTCGAGTTCCGGGACGGAGTCAGCGACGATGCCTGCTCCGGCCTGGACGTGTACCTGGCCATCCTTGATCATGGCAGTACGAATCGCAATGGCGGTATCCATGTTGCCATGCCAGGACAGATAGCCCACCGCGCCGGAATAGATACCGCGCTTGACCGGTTCGACTTCGTCAATAATCTCCAGTGCGCGAATCTTCGGCGCCCCGGATACCGTGCCTGCCGGGAAGGTCGCGCGCAGCGCATCCATGGCGGTCAATGACGGCATCAGCTGGCCGGTGACATTGGAGACGATATGCATGACGTGGGAATAGCGCTCCACCACCATCTGGTCGGTCACCTCGACACTGCCCGTCTGACTGATGCGGCCAACATCGTTACGGCCCAGGTCGATCAGCATCAGGTGTTCGGCAAGCTCCTTGGGGTCTGCCAGCAGTTCAGCTTCCAGCGCCTTGTCTTCTTCCTCGTTCTTGCCGCGCTTACGGGTGCCTGCAATCGGGCGTACCGTGACCTCACCCTCTTCGGTGCGGGTCAGGATTTCCGGCGATGAGCCGACCACCTGATGATCGTCCAGATTGAGATAAAACATGTAAGGAGATGGATTCAGGCTGCGCAGGGCACGGTACAGATCCAGCGGCGGCGCCTGATAAGGCGTCGACATACGCTGGGAGGGCACGCACTGCATGATGTCCCCGGCCAGCACGTATTCCTTGATTTTTTCCACGGCCGCCTTGAAGCCTTCTTCGGTAAAGCCGGATTCAAAGTCGCTTTCTTCAACGGCAGAGCGACCGCTTCCTTTGCTTTCCGGCCGGGTGTAGGCCTCACGAAGACGCTGTTCGAGATGGTTAAGATGCTGCTCAGCCTTGGCCAACGCCTCAGTTTCGGATGGGTCGGCATGGGTCAGCAGCGTCAAGCGCCCGGAGAGATTGTCAAACACCACCAGGTCGTTGCACACCATCAGCAGAATGTCCGGCACCCCCAAGGGGTCGGGCTTCTCGACGCCACGCAGACGGGGTTCGATATAACGAATCGTATCATAGCCGAAATACCCCACCAGACCACCGTCAAAACGCGGCCGGTTATCCAGCTTGGGCACCTTGAAACGCTGCTGGAACTGCTCGATCCAGTCCAGGGGGTCAGCCACTTCCGTCACCCCTTCAGACTCGCCTTCGCGGATATGGCGCACGGTAAAACCGCGTACCTCAATGCGTTCCTGGCAAGGCAGGCCGATAATCGAATAGCGCCCCCACTTTTCACCGCCTTGAACGGATTCCAGCAGGAAAGTCCAGGGCGTATTGGCCAGCTTCAGATAGGTGGAAAGCGGCGTATCCAGATCCGCCAGCACATCACGGGAAACAGGAATACGGTTATAGCCCGCCTGGGCCAGCTCGGCAAAGGTGTCCGGCGTCATCATCTGGCAATCCTTGTCGCACAGGGCGTTTCAGCGATTAAATCAAAAAGGGAATCAAGCAGCACATCAGGGGCGCTCAGGGCAATCGGCTCACCGTGGTTATAGCCGTCTGGCAATGCAAAGGTGGTAAAACCTGCCGCCTTGCCTGCCCCGATATCGTGACGGGAATCCCCCACCATGGCGCAATCAGCCGGGCTGACGCCGTATGTTTTGGCCGCATGCAGCAGTGGCAACGGGTGAGGTTTCTTTTGCGCCAGGGAATCTCCCCCCAGGTACAGATCAAAATACTCTAACATGGCGAAGTGCTGCAAAATCGGCACGATAAAGCGTTCGGGCTTGTTGGTGATCAATACCTGGCGTAAACCCGCCGCACGCACAGCCCTGAGCACGTCCAATGCGCCTGGGTAGAGGCGGGTCAAATGGTCAGGCGCCTGGCTGTAATAGGCCAGAAAGGAATCATAGGCACGCGCATTGAGTGTCGTATCCGGCGCCTTGCCTAGCGCCCAGCGCAGCGCACGTTCGATCAGCACCGGCGCACCGTTGCCTACCCAGTCGCGCACATGAGTTTGTTGCGGCTGGGCAAGCCCCTCGCCTGCCAGTGTTTTCTGAACCGCGACGGCCAGATCCGGCACCGAATCAATCAGGGTGCCGTCCAGGTCAAAGGCGACCAGTTGCTTGTCTTTCAGCTGTGCGTGCACCGGCGCCTCCGTTATTGCCCTGCTTCAGCCAGTCGGGCGCGCATCTGGCTGATCACGCTGTCATAGCCGTTCGGATCATCGGCCTGATGGGCACTGAAAATAGCCGAGCCGGCCACGAAGGTATCGGCACCCGCCGCCGCGACCTCAGCAATGTTATCAACCTTGACGCCGCCATCCACCTCAAGGCGGATATCGCGGCCGGAGGCATCAATTCTGGCCCGCGCTTCACGCAGCTTATCAAGCGTCGCGGGGATAAACGCCTGACCGCCAAAACCGGGGTTAACGCTCATCAGCAGCACTATATCGATCTTGTCCATTACGTAATCCAGATAGGACAAGGGGGTTGCCGGATTGAAAACCAGCCCGGCTTTGCAGCCGCCATCGCGGATCAACTGCAGCGAGCGGTCAATATGCAGGGAGGCTTCGGGGTGAAAGGTAATCATATCGGCCCCGGCATCAATGAAGCTACTGATCATCTGATCCACCGGCGTGACCATCAGGTGCACATCAATCGGTGCGGTGACACCGTGCTTGCGTAGCGCTTCACAAACCATGGGGCCAATGGTCAGGTTAGGCACATAGTGGTTATCCATCACATCGAAGTGCACCCAGTCAGCGCCGGAGGCCAGCACCTTATCCACTTCTTCACCCAGACAGGCAAAGTTGGCGGAGAGAATAGAGGGCGCAATCAGAAAATCCCGTGGAGTGGTCATGAGCTATCCAGGTCATAGATGAAAAATTCGTGCCTATGATACCAGACCTTAAAATCATGCGTTTGCAGCAAGCTAGCGCATCAAGATAAAAATTGCCTACACTTATATTCTAAAAAAGAATATAAAACGTGATTGTAATTCCATAAATGTAGGTTTAATCTTCTTTGCCATTCCCTTAACACGTTAGGCTCACCGGCCTTAAAGGAGTTACAAGATGGCATTTTCTGTTCTGCCTACCATCAGCAACGCCCGTCTGGGTGCCAGCCTGCTGGCACTGACGCTGGCGGCCAGCGCCTCCACCAATGCGCTGGCGCAAGATAATCGCGAGCTACTGAACTCTTCCTATGATATCGCCCGTGAACTGTTCGCGGAGATCAACCCTGAGTTCGCGGCGTGGTGGCAGCAAGAACACGATGAAGAGATCACCATCAGCCAATCCCACGGTGGCTCCTCCGCCCAGGCCCGGGCCATTCTGCAAGGCCTGCGCGCAGATGTGGTGACCTTTAACCAGGTGACCGACGTTCAGGTGCTTGCTGATGCCGGCCTGGTGGCTGAGGACTGGCAGGAAGCGCTTGCCAACAACGCCTCACCCTACTATTCCACGACGGCCTTTCTGGTACGTGAAGGCAACCCGGAAGGTATCGAAAGCTGGGCAGACCTGGCGCGGGATGATATCGAGATTGTGTTCCCCAACCCTAAAACATCCGGCAACGGGCGCTACACCTACCTGGCGGCCTGGGGGTTTGCTGAAGACCAGTTCGACGGTGATGAAGAGCAGGTGCGCGACTTCATGCGCGATTTCCTGAGCAACGTCGTGGTGTTTGATACCGGCGGCCGAGGTGCCACCACCAGTTTTATTGAGCGTGGCATGGGCGATGTGCTGATCAGCTTTGAATCCGAGGTCAACAACATCCGCGGCGAGTACGGCAGTGACGACTACGAAGTGGTGGTACCGCCGGTGAGCATTCTAGCTGAGTTCCCGGTCGCGGTCGTCGGCCCCAACGCCGAGCGCAACGGCAATGCCGACCTGGCCCAGAGCTATCTGGAATTTCTCTACACTGAAGATACCCAACGCCTGCTCGCGGGCTTCAACTACCGCGTTCACCATCCCGACGTCGTCGCTGAATTTGCCGATAACTTCCCTGAGACTGAGCTTTTGCAGGTAGAAGAGGTTTTCGGTAGCTGGGACAACGCCATGGAAACCCATTTCGGTAGCGGCGGTCTGCTTGACCAGCTGCAGCGTCGCTGAGGTCTGCTATGAGCCTGGCTAGGTTTGGCGCCCTGCCCTTCAAGACGGAGAAACGGGTTCTTCCGGGTTTCGGTCTTTCCATGGGCATCAGCGTACTGTTCATCTCGCTGGTTCTGCTGCTGCCCATGACCGGCCTGTTCGGCCAGCTGGCGGGGCTTAGCCTGGCCGAATACTGGGCCATCATCAGCGAAGGCCGGGTGGTGGCGAGCTACATGGTCACCATAGGGGCCGCGGCGGTCGCTGCCCTGGTCAACGCCGTGTTCGGCCTGCTGCTTGCCTGGGTACTAGTGCGTTACGAATTCCCAGGCAAGCGCCTGCTGGATGCGCTGATGGACCTGCCCTTTGCACTGCCAACCGCCGTGGCAGGTATCACGCTGGCCACCCTTTACGCCAGCAACGGCTGGATGGGCCGTTGGCTTGAGCCGCTGGGGTTTCCGGTTGCCTATACCTGGGTGGGTATTGCACTGGCCATGGCCTTCACCAGTATTCCTTTTGTCGTGCGCACCGTGCAGCCGGTGCTTGAGGACATGCCTGCCGAGGTGGATGAGGCGGCCATGACGCTGGGCGCACGCGATGGCGTCGCTTTTCGCCGGGTGATCCTGCCGCACTTGTGGCCGGCCCTGGTCACCGGCACCGGGCTTGCGTTTGTGCGCTCGCTGGGGGAATTTGGCGCGATTATCTTCATTGCTGGCAACACGCCCTATGAGACTGAAATCACCGCCCTGATGATCTTCGTCAAGCTCCAGGAATATGACTATGCCGGTGCCTCGGCGATTGCTTCTGTGGTGCTGTTTGTTTCACTGGCCTTACTGCTGGCGATCAATATCTGGCAGGGCCGGTTTGTTCGCCGTTTACACGGAGGAAAAGGCTAATGCGCCGTATTGGTGATGCACCTGCCGTGCGCCGTGTGCTGATTGGCACCGCCGTTGCACTGTCGGCACTTTTTCTGCTGCTACCCCTGGTGGCTATTTTTGCCCAGGCCTTTGCCCAGGGTGTTGATGTGTTCTGGAGTAACGTCAGTGACCGCTACACCCTGCATGCCATTGGTCTGACCTTGGGCATTGCACTGCTGACCATTCCCGTTTGCCTGGTGTTCGGCGTGGCGCTGGCCTGGCTGGTCACGCGCTTCAGCTTTCCGGGCAGGCGGGTGCTGCAGACCTTGATCGACATCCCTTTTGCGGTGTCGCCGGTAGTCGCGGGGCTGATCTACCTGCTGCTTTACGGGCGCAACGGCTGGCTGGGTAACTGGCTGGACGGTTACGACATCCAGCTGATGTTTGCTTGGCCGGGTATTTTGATGGTCACCGTGTTTGTGACCTGCCCCTTCGTTGCCCGGGAGCTGATACCCCTCATGCAGGCCCAAGGCTCCCGTGAAGAGGAAGCCGCCGTTACCCTGGGCGCGCGCGGCTGGACAACCTTCTGGCGAGTGACCCTGCCCAATATCCGCTGGGCCTTGCTGTATGGCGTGATCCTGACCAACGCCCGGGCGGTGGGTGAGTTTGGCGCCGTCTCAGTGGTTGCCGGGGCCATTCGCGGCAAGACCAACACCTTGCCCCTGCACCTTGAACAACTGTATCAGGACTACAACACCGTCGGCGCTTTTGCCAGCGCGGCATTACTCGCCCTGATCGCCCTGCTGACGCTGGCCGCCAAGGCCGCTCTGGAATGGCGCCAAGCGCGCCGGGAGGCACTCGCATGAGCATTCGCTTGCAAAATATCGGCAAACACTTTGGCAGTGGCCGCCATCAGACCTTGGCGCTGGAACCGGTCAATCTTGATATTCACTCCGGTGAGCTGGTGGGTCTTTTGGGGCCGTCAGGCTCAGGTAAGACCACCTTGCTGCGGATCATTGCCGGGCTGGAAAGCGCTGACCGCACCCAAGAGCCGAGCAGGATTCTATTTGGCGAACGTGATGTGACTCAGGTGCATGTGCGCGATCGTCGCATAGGCTTTGTGTTCCAGCATTACGCCCTGTTTCGGCATATGACGGTATTCGATAACGTGGCCTTTGGCCTGACCGTCATGGAACGCAAGCAACGCCCCAGCAGCGGCGAGATCCGCTCACGGGTATTGCGCCTGCTGGAAATGGTCAAGCTTGAGCATCTGGCCAACCGCTATCCGGCCCAGCTTTCCGGCGGCCAGCAGCAGCGTGTTTCCCTGGCTCGGGCGCTGGCAGTAGAACCTGAGGTCCTGTTACTGGATGAACCCTTTGGTGCCCTCGACGCCAAGGTGCGCCAGGAACTGCGCCGCTGGCTGCGCCACCTTCACGACGAACTCAACTTCACCAGCGTGTTTGTCACCCACGACCAGGAAGAGGCACTGGAGCTATCTGACCGAGTGGTCGTGATGAGCAATGGCCGTATCGAGCAGATCGACGCCCCGGAAACTCTGTACCGTGCGCCCAAAAACCGCTTTGTGTTTGAGTTTCTGGGCGACGTCAATCATCTGGAAGGCTATGTCAGCCAAGGGGTACTCACCTGTGGCGATGCACGCTTGAAAGTTGACCTACCCGATGGCCATGAGGAACTGTTGCTTCGGCCACACGAGGTGCGCCTGGCGGCTTCCCCCACGGCTGAAAGCCATCTGCCGGTCACCATCACGGCGATTTCCCCCGTGGGTGCCGAAGTGCGCGTTGAACTCGAAGCCGACTGGCTCGCCAAACCCTGGCTTGCCACCGTGCGCCATACCGATTTTGAACAGCTGGCGCTCAGCCGTGGCCAGCGGCTTTACGCACATCCTCGCCAGTATCATCGTTTTCAACAGCCGGGCACCACCAAAGCCAATGCGCCGGTCGCCTGAACCGCTATAATGACGATTCACGCTTTTACCCTCAGATAATAAAACCGGAGTCTTGCATGGGTCGTCGTCAACTTGTTCCACTTTTCTGCGTGCTGTTAGCCGGTGTCTGGCTAGCCGGCTGCGCCAGCCCTCATTACCTGGCACTCTCACCAACGCGGACGGCCGAGGTGCCACAGCTTGGCAACGGGCAATCCGTAAGCGTATTTGCCCAGGATGCCCGTGACTCTGATGTGATTGGCCATCGCACCGGTCAGGACATGTCGACCTCTGTGATTACCGTGGATAGCCACCAGCTGATGCCGAAACTTCAGGAAGAAGCCGAGCGCGCGGTGGCGGATATGGGGTTTACACCCACACAGGAAAGGGCTGACGGCAGGCCGATATTGACGCTGGAGCTTGCCAGCCTCAACTATACCCACGGTGACAGCAGCCAGCTGGGCCTGAATGAAGCCAACATTGAAGGAGTGCTGCGCGCCATTGTGCAACACCAGGGGGCGACCTATACGGGTACTTATACGTCCCGTCGCGTTCAGAGCTATGCGGTCAAGCCAGGCCAGGGCGCCAATACCCGTATGCTTAACGAGCTTCTCAGTGATGCGCTGAACCGCGCCTTCAGCGACCGCCAACTGGGCGAGTTACTGGCCCGCTAGCAATGGTGTCGCCGCGGCGTTCTCCGCCGCTGAGCCTGTCAGGCCAGCGGCCCACGGCGGCGCAGCCCCCAGATGCTTTCCACTCGCCCCTGGGCATCTCTGGCACCGCTTCCAAGCTCGGTGAGCACAAAATTGGGGGTAAATAGCGTTTCGATTTCGGCTTTGTTAACGCTATAAGGTGGGCCTTTATCACCCTCATCATGATGAAGGCTGACCAGCAAGCCCTGTGCACCGGCTGGCACCAGCTGAGCCAGATGAAACGCATAGCGCTGACGCGTTGCTGGCGGCAGGGCAATCAGCGACGCTCTATCATAAAACGCGCCTATCTCATCGACCTGACGGATATGCAGGTGAAAAAAATCGCCTTGCCACAGTTCCACCATGCCTTGCCGCGCAATCGCAAAACCGCCCTGACGATAACGTGATACCCCCGCCTGTGAGGGGTTGCCCTGCTGCTCATCAAGAAACTGCTCAATGGCTTCAGGCGCTAGCTCAACGCCCAGCACCGGATGGCCAGCGTCAGCGAGCCAATGCATATCCAGACTTTTGCCGCAAAGCGGCACCAACACCTTGGTGCCAGCGGGAATATCGAGGCTTGGCCAGAAGTGCGCAAGCGCCGGATGGGTGTCGTTGCGGTGGAAACCGATGCGCCCTTCACGCCAGCGTTGCAGCCATTGTTCACGCATCAGTTTGCCTCCTTACTGAAACCAGCGATCACGTTTCTTGCGCCGACGCGGCAGATGCGGCACGATCAAGCCCACTATCAGGCCTGCCCCCGCGACACCGCCGCCATACATAAAGTAGCGTAATAGTAGATCTTCTTCCTGAGTATCCAGACGCGCCTGCAGTTCACGCACCTGCTGGAGTTGCTGGCTGGCTTCTTCTTCAAGGGCAGCGTTGCGGTTTTCAAGCTCGCTGATACGTTTTTCACGAACATCCAGCGTTTCGGTCATGCTAGCCACCCGCTGCTCCCACTGCTCGTTAATACCTGCAAGTTCGGTAGACAGCGCCTGAACTCGGCCTTCAAGCGCAGGCAGCTGCTCTCGGGCGCTGGGAGTACCCTGAAGTTCATCACTCAGGACCCAGACAGCATTGCCGTCGCTGTTACGTACGCGAGTGTAATCACCGCTGGTTTCCAGTACTTCGACCTGTTCACCGGCGGTCAGAGTACCGATAATCCGGTAGCCATCGGTTGGGCCACTGCGCACATAGGTACTCAGTTCATCGCTCACCCAGGCTTCGTTAGACTGCGCCAGCGCAGTACCACTGGTCAGCCCAAGCAGTAACATCGTCATGGCTGCACGGGCACGGCGTTGAGTGAATTGCTTCATTTTTCGTCCTAAAAATGTTCATCCTAAGGGTGGTCATCGCGAAGTCGCTCAGCTATCCCGCGAAGGCAGTGGGAAAGGACGCGGAAATTCAGCCACCCGCGCCTCACTTTTAACCGCTTTCAGCGGCCCACCCCTTTCCACTTCATCAATGCGCATAATCGCATTCAGGGGCAGATAGCTGCGTTTCACACCTTCCAGAGTGCGCTCAAGCTTTTCGCTGGTGGGATCCACGACAACCCGGTTGGGGTCGCCAAACACAAATTCTTCCACTTCAATGAACCCCCACAGCTCACTTTGGAAGATTTCACGCACATAGAGTTCCCATACTTCACCGTGCTGGTGAACGACGACGCGATAAATCGGCTTAGCCGCCATTTTGACCCTTTCCTCTTGGCATTTGAACCTCTGGGCATTGTTACCCGTAAAAACCCGCAAGCCTACCACAGCTGGGGTATTTTGCCTGCAAAGCGTTGATGCAGAGTTCAAACAGCCATGGCCGGTGCGTGTTTAGGCCTGTATGGTAGAAAAGTAACCATCGCTTTACGGTTCATCATTCAGCGCCCACCTTAAACTCAGGAGCTATCATTATGCAGAAGGATCCCAATAAAGGTTATATCGCTTTACTTGGCTGGAGCCTCAATGCTATTGAAGCTGCGGAAACGTTTGATCGACGTTATATCGTGGTTGCCCCCGACTGGGCAGAAGATTACTGCCAGAAACATGATATCCCCCATGTTCCATGGAACTTTGAGCGCCTTAATGATCGCTCCATGGAAATTGCCGAGACCCTGAAGGAAAAAGGGGTCGATGTTGCCATTCCACTGTTCGAGGAAACCGTCGAATGGGCCGGTGCCATCAATTCGGTACTGCTCGATAATCCGCGCCTTTATGGCCAGTCGCTGCTGCTGCGCGACAAGGCACTGATGAAGCGTCGCGCCCAGCTGGGTGGTATCCGGGTAGGTATTTTTGAAGAAGCCCATGACAAGGAAGACGTTGTGCGCTTTTTGAAGCGCGTCAATCAGACGCTGCTCAAGCTGGATGGCGACCCGAACGACCCCATTCACCTGAAGGCGTTCGACAAGGCGGGCTGCTTGGGCCATCGGGTGATTCGCACCCCGGATGAAGTGGATACCATCCCCGAGGAAGAATTTCCGGTATTGATGGAATCCCACCTTGATGGCTGGGAATTTGCTGTCGAAGCCTGGATTCACAACGGCAAGATTGCCTTTCTGAACATTTCCGAATACGTCACCCTGGGGTACTCGGTCTTCGTACCCGGCTCGCCGGAAATCGAAAAGTATCGCCCGCAGATCACTGCTCAGATTGAGAAACTGATCAAGACCTTTGATATCGAATTCGGCCTGATCCACCCCGAGTACTTTGTCACCAGCGATGGCGAGATGTATTTTGGCGAAGTGGCCTATCGTCCCCCCGGCTTCAAGGTATTTGAGCTTTTGGAGCGGGTGTATGGTTTTAACGCCTATCAGGCGTCCATGCTGGTGTTCGACCCCCACACCACCCCAGAGGAAGTCGCCAGCTTCTTCCCGAAAGAAGTGGTTGACGCCGATGGTTACGCTGGTTGCTTTGGGGTGTATCCACGCCGCCGCGTGGTCAGCCGTCTGGAAATCCCCGAAGAAGTCGAAGATCACCCTTACTTTGAATCTCACGAATTGACGCCACCGATGGAAGAAACCGTGACCAAGCGTACCGCCTTCGGCACCCACTGGGGGCTGATTTACTTCAAGGGCGATGATGCTCACACAATTCGCGATTTGCTAAAACACCAAGAAGACCTCGACTTCTATGTATAATCCTACCCAAAGGTTGGGATAAGGAGTCACCGTGACGACGGAAAACGATACATCTTCCCCCGAAGATGAAAAGCTGAACCTGTTAGTCAAAAAGCTGTTGGATGCCGTGCGCCTGCTCGATCAGGCGCCGGCTTTTTCCAAGCCAGCTAAACTGCCGCGAGTATTCGATACTGCGCGGCGTGTTCTGCTTCAGCCCGGTGGCTGTGCGGCACTTGAATCTCACGCCGCCACCCTGGAAAACGCTGGCGTGTTCGAAGGTTCAGACTGGGCAACCCCCCAATTTCTGGTGCCCTCCCTGACGACCTATGCGCTGCAAAGCGCCGATGCCAATAGGGTGGTCATTGAGGCACTGAGCGAACTGCGTCTGTTGGCGGTGGCCAAAGGCAGCTATGTTCACCCTGCGGTATCCGCTGAGCATTCCCACCATTACCTGACCCAGGTCATGGCCATTAACCTGTGGCAGCTGTTCTCCGCTCCGTCAGAGGCCGAGCGCGAAACTCAGGGGCGTTTAGCACTGATTTCGCGCCAGCTGTTTCAACACCTGGCTGAACGCATCGGCTACGAGCATATTATTGATCAGCTGATCGACGAGATCTGGCGGATTCTCAAGCAGCGGCCCATCCAGGTTGATTCAATCAAGCAAATGATCACCCAGATTGCTCTGTGTCAGGCCAACCCGGAGATTGACCTGGGTAGCAGCGGCCAGGGCGCTGCGCGGCTGGTCAGCTCGCTTTATGGCCCGACCCAGGCCTGTCAGGAAGACCCCGGCGTTGATATTTATCGCCAGCGGCTGGAAGTCATGGACAACGCCGCCCTGCAGGCAGAAGCCACCGGCTTTGCCCGCGCCATGCACGACACCGGCTTGGTCTCGCCCTATCACCCAGTGCTTATCCGCCATCTGCTTGATGTCAGCGACTATCTGGTAGCTGAGGCACTGGGGCTTTCCTCCACCGGGCGCGACTGCCTGCTGTGCTACCGGGAACTGGTTCACGCCCTGATACGCGGTGGCGTGTACCCCGCCACCTGCCAGTCAGTCTACGGTCTGGCGCTAATGCTTGAGCGCGGCATTCTCTATCAGTCTCCTGTTGCCCCTGCGTTGTGGCGCCAGCTTGGCCTTTCGCTTTCCGAGTGGTCAGAATCGCGGCTTAATATCGCCTATGGCACCAATGCATCCCCCAAGGCGCGCTTGCTGGAAGGGGTGCTGTGCATGCTTGGCCTGCCGCTTGGGGTTGGTCAAGGCAATAACCCGACCTGCCAGTCAGCGCGAGCGCTTTCCATGTGGGCCTATAACGACCCGGATTACATGTTGCAGATGGTTGCCTGGGCCGCCCGAGATGATGAAATCGTCATGCATTTTGAAGGCCAGCCGATTTCGTCACTCCAAAGCCAGAGCGGCGTGGCAACCGAGCTTCCCATGGATCTGGACGCGGTCTCATTAATTGTTGTACCGCATCTGGACCGCATTTATGCCGAAATGGGCCGCCGCTGCATAGGCCGTGAAGGTGACCCGCACCGCTGGGTCAACCCGGAATTTCATGGTTGGTGGGCGGGTCGCGGTTTTCGTATCAACGTCGATGTGGCCAGCGGCCAGCTGATGGATGTGGATGACTTCCTGCGCCACTTCTACGCCAGCTACCACCCCTATTACAACGGCAATCAGCCGCTTATCCACCCTCAGCCCGCGGGTATTGCGGTGACTGACAGCGCTGCGCGGTTTATCGGCTGGCATGCGATTACCATACTGCGAGCCTCTCTTGGCCCCAATGATCAGATGCGCATCTACTTCTACAACCCCAATAACGATAGCGGACAGAACTGGGGCGACGGTGTTGTGGTCAGCACCTCTGGCCATGGCGAGCGTTTCGGTGAAGCTTCATTGCCTTTTGAGCAATTTGCCTCGCGCCTGTATATTTACCATTTCGACCCTCTGGAGCGCGGCGAGCTTGCCAACGTCACCGACGCAGAGCTGGAAACAGTAAAGGGCCACCTGGCACGCAGCTGGGGCGCTGACCGCCTTCCCCCGACAGACTTACAGGCGGAGGAAGGCGTGGCGCCGCCCGAGCCGCCTCAAACCTGACGCTTTTATGCCACGACTCGATCAACTGCTGGTCAGCCTTGGGCTGGCCGCTTCACGTACCCGCGCTCAGCGGCTGATTCGCCACGGGCGAGTCAGCCGTGTGGATACGCAACAGACTCTGACCAAAGCCAGCGAAAAACTGGCTGAAAACACCCCGCTTACCGTCGCGGATGACCCGGAAGAACGCTATGTTTCCCGCGCCGGGTTGAAGCTTGAAGCCTTGCTGCTGGCCAGAAACAAACGCTTTGATGGACAGACAGTGCTGGATGTTGGCCAGTCCACCGGCGGGTTTACTGACTGCGCCCTGCGCTTTGGGGCAAAGATTGTGATTGGTATTGAGGTAGGCCACGGGCAGTTGGCTGAAGCGCTTCGCCAACACCCTCAGGTCATCTGCCTGGAAGGTATCAATGCTCGGCGAATGAGTCAGCAGCCAGAGGTATTGGCCGCCTTGGGTGAGGCACCGCTGGATGCGGTAGTGATGGATGTCTCCTTTATTTCGCAAACCCTGATAGTGCCCGAGATAGCCGCCCTGCTGCCTGATGGTGGTGAGCTTTATTCACTGGTCAAACCGCAGTTTGAGCTCAGCCCCCAGGCGCTGGACAAGCGCGGCGTGGTGACTGATTCGAGGTATTTTGCTCAGGTTGAAGACAAGCTGCGTCACACCTGCCAGGTAAATCAGCTGACGATTCTCGACTGGCAGGAGAGCCCGATTACCGGCGGCGACGGTAATCGGGAGTTTCTGCTCCATGCCCGCTTGAATCATTCCGCCTGACGGCGAGCATCCGCCGCAATGGACTGCACTTGCACCGGCGTTGAGCGATCACTGTGCAGCCAGACATCCATCTGCTCGAAGGCGACCCGTATTCCGGCGTTGCGGAAAAGCTCATCCACCCGGCAGTTGATCTCATCTGACGCGTACAGACGATCCATGATGTCATTGACGAAGATGCGCAGTTCGAAGTTGAAATTATGCGGCCCGTAATGGACGCAGAACACCTGCGGCTCCGGGTCGCTAAGCACCCGAGTATTTTCCGCTGCCGCCTGATGCAACAGTCGATGCACCATGGCAAGGTCTGAACCATGGGCCACGCCATAGGTCAGCACGACCCGGGTGACGTTATCCGACAGGGACCAGTTAATCAGCTGATCGGTTACAAAGGTCTTGTTGGGGATGATGATTTCCTTGCGATCAAAATCAGTCACCGTGGTGGCACGAATACGGATACGGTTAACGGTTCCATGCAGGTTACCCAGGGTGATGGTGTCACCAATCCGGATGGGCCGTTCGAACAGGATGATCAGGCCGGAAATGAAGTTGGCAAAAATCTCCTGCAGCCCAAAGCCCAGGCCCACACTCAAGGCCGCCACCAGCCATTGCAGCTTATCCCAGGAGACGCCCAGCGCGGCAAGCGACATCACCACGCCCACCCCTACGATGGTATAGGACAGCAGCGAGCTGATCGCATAGGCGCTGCCCTGCTTGAGGGCCAGCCGCGACAGCACCATTACCTCTAAAAGCCCTGGCAGATTGCGCGCCATGATGGTGGTCACGGCAATAATAAACAGCGCCGTAAAGAAGTCGGAAATTGACAGCACATCTTCCACCAGGGCCTCATCGGAAAGATTCACCAGCGCCACCTGATCGAGATAGTTGAGAACCCCGAGCAGATCCGACCAGACGCCATAAATCAGCGTGCTGAAGGCAATCAGCAAAATCAGCTTGGAAAGGCGCAGCGACTGGTTGCTGATCTGCTCCATATCCAAAGGGGGCTCTTCCACTAATTCGTTGCTGCCTTCGGCATCTTCCTGCAACTGGGCGTGACGCTTGGCCAGAGCACGCTGATAGGCCAGGCGCCGCGCTGCCACCGCCAAGCTGCGCACCACAGTGGCCTCCACCACCACCCACATACCGAGAATATACAGGGTGATCACAAAGCGCTGAATCAGCTTGAGCGCGGTGTATTCATACCCCCAAGCCACTAGCCCCATCATCACCAGCGGCACCGCCGCCATGCTTAGCCCCAGTGTCAGACGGAACAGCCTCACCCCAAAAAATGGCAGGTGAGCAATCACCAGTTTGACCAGTAACACGCTCATCGCCACCAAACCCACAGTGAGCAGAGCAAACGCAAAGGGCCGCATCGCAAGCGGTGTCTGAATCTCTTCTGCCATGGCGGCAATCGCCACCACCGGCACCATGGCAATACCCAAGCCACCCAGTAACGAACGCAACCTGCGTGAATACCCGGTTGGCCATTTGAAGTGTTGTTCGGCAACGCCGTGCACCACCAGAATACGGCGCCCCCAGGCCACCACCGCCCAGAGCAGCGCGACCTGCATCAGCACCGGCGCATTGAGCAATAGCCCAGCGCCTGCCAACAGCGTCGCCAGCGGCAGTGCCAGCAGCGCATTCAACAACACCGCCTTGGGCGTATGTAGCTGGGTATCGCTTTTCAACCGCCCTATCTGAGCATGCAGAAGGCCAAGCTGATGCTTGATTTTCCGTCGCAGGAGCAGCAAAACGGCGGCCAGCAGTATGACGGGAGTGCCTTTAAACACCGACCAGGAATCCAGCGATAAGCGGTTACTCACCACGCTGCGCCATTCGCCGTTATACCACTCATCATGCAAGGCCGTAGGAAGGCTACGTAACCAGTTCAAATCCAGCGGGCGGCTGTTGGCGACCCAAAAAAGCTGCTCTTCAATGGTGGCGCGCAGATCCTGAGTGATACTGACCAGCTGCTGGTGATTAAGCTGCAGCTCAATTGCCGCGCTTAGCAGGGTGCCGTAAGCCTGTTCCAGGCGTTCAACCAATTCACGGCGAGCCTGATAAAGGCGCGTTAACGCCTCAAGAAGCTCCGGGGCTTGTTCAAGCCCGGCTTCCGTCAATCGCTGGGATGCCAGCCGATCGCCATGGCGCAGCTCATCGCGTTGGCGAATCAGTTCAAACTGCTTGAGCCGCAAGTCGGCAATTTCATCCTGCAAGTCACGGCGGTCACTCACTGTCAACAGGGATTGACGCTGTTCACGGAGGATGCGGGAAAGCAGCTGACTGCCACGAATCGCTTCAATCTGCTCGTTAAGGCTACGCTGCAACTGACGGGTGTAGTCCAGCTGACGCTGGGTATCAATATTTTCACGCACCACGCTATTGGCACGGTCAGTGGTACGCAGCAGTTCCTGGCTTAAGGTCTGGTTCGCTTCCTGAGCGCGGGCGACTAATGGATGCTCCGCGACAATCAGTGAATTATCACGCGCAACATCGGCAATCGCCTGTTCGGATTGCGAGCGACGTTTGCGATCAATCACGCTCTGCAGGGTTTCAAGTGCTTGCTCCTGACGGGCGATCTGCAGGGCAACCAGATCACGCCGCTGTTGGGCAATTTCGCGCAAACGGCTATTGGTACTCAGCTCACGCTGATGAAACGCCACTTCCCGCTCGGCCAGCACTCTTTCCAGGCGCAGCTGGATCAACTGTGCATCACTGTTGGTGCTGCGTTCCTGCTCACTCAGAAGGGCATCGCGAGCATCATAGTCACGGCGCAGCCGCTCAATCCGCTGTAAAGCGGTGGCAATTGATTGCTGGGCACGCTCTGGCAGGGTTTGTGCGGATAACAGTTGAGCGCTGATCTCTGCCTGTTGGTTCTGTAGCTGCTGAAGCTGTGTCACTGCCAGTGCTTGCTGCGCATCCAGTTCCTCAAGCGACTGGTTATTGAGCTGTGCCAAGGAGACAGGTTCACCTTCTGCGGCTATTTCCGCTAACTGGCGTTCCAGGCTGATAAGCTCATCCGGCGCACGTTCAACACGCTCCTCCAGCAGGCGCTGGCGCTCATCCAGAGCAAGCAAGCGATCATAGGCCCCTAACGCCGCCTCCAGCGCTTGCTGTTCGCGCAGCTGGGCAGCGCTGGGCTCGCTTTGCATGTCTTCCAGCGTTGCCAGCCGGGCGTCAAGTTCACCGCGCTCAGGAACACCCTCAATTTCAAGCGCCATGGCGCTCATGGACACCCCGGCCACTAGCCAGCATAAAAGCAGACAGATCAACCCGCTTACACGTCTCGACACCGGCGTTTCCTCTTAAAGCAGCGACAGGGTGAGCCTGGCTGGCAACGGCTGCCCCTGTGTATCCATAAACTGGTTGGCAGCACTTGTTCACTGCCAGGTTATCTTATCGGTTGCCGAAGCATTGTCCGTTGCGTCACCGCTAAGCGCAATCACCAAAATCAAGGATGACGGGTTGAAGACTTGGGCAGGCAGAAGATGGCAAAAAGCGCTAACATGGATTTTTTGTTCAATGAGTTATTACCATGTTCATTCGACACCGATGGTTACTGTGCCTACTCCCCATCACCTTATTGAGTGTTTCGCTTCCCGGTGCGCAAACCTTTGCACAACCCACTAACCGGGCTGAAATTGAGGCACGGATCAAAGCCTTGAACAATGAGCTGGAAGTACTCCAGCAGGAACTTGAAACCTGGCCCGACATCTCCGCCTCAAACGTTAAAGACAATGCCTTTGAGGATAATATATTCGCAGGTTCTGACATCCTGAAGCCGCGCCTGTTACCCCAGGCAATTGCCATCGAAGACCTTAATGAACGGCGCGACCTGGAGCAGGCTTCCAACCGCAATCCTTTCGCAATCACTACCCATCGCACCAACTATCTTCTGCCAGTCAGCTACAACAGTGAGCCTAACCGTGAAAGTTTTGCACAAATCGACCCGGACGATGAGCCAAACAACACCGAACTTAAATTTCAGCTAAGTGTCAAGGTCGGCCTTGCCACCGGGCTATTTGCCAACTATGGAGATCTTTACTTTGGCTACTCACAGCGAAGCTGGTGGCAGGCCTATAATACGGAAGCATCGTCGCCCTTTCGCGAAACCAATTACGAACCGGAACTGTTTGTTGACTTTGATAGTGCCTGGGAGGTGCTCGGATGGGTCAATACCCGCAACCGGGTTTCTATTAACCATGAGTCCAACGGTCGCTCTGGCGAACTTTCGCGCAGCTGGAACCGACTCTATGCAGAAAGCACCTTTCAGCGTGGCGACTGGGCGTTTGTCGTTGCCCCCCACTGGCGCGTGCCTGAATCAGACAGCGAAGACGACAACCCGGACATACAGCGTTATATGGGCTACGGCGACCTGCGCCTGGCTAAACGCCTGAACAACGATCACGAAATGATTGCCCAGTGGCGCGGCAACCCGAATGCGGGAAATCACGGCACCCAGATTGATTATAGCTGGCCGGTGTTCAACGGCCTGCGAGCCCATGTCCAGTATTACTACGGGTACGGTGAAAGCCTGATTGATTACGACCACCGGGTACACCGTTTAAGCCTCGGCTTCAGTCTGAACCCGCTTTTCACCCCCAGCGGGCTGAACCGATAAGCCGCTGGGTTGTCACAATGATTGAAGGTGCTATCCTGAAGTCATCAGGTAAAGCTACCTTCACCAACCTATAGGAACATTGTTATGAGCCAGCATTCGTCCAAGTACGCTGATCAGACAGAGCAACTTAAAGCTGACCTGCGCCATCTTACTGACACCGTTGAAGAGCTGGTTAATGCCACCTCTGAAGATGCCAGCTCGGAAATGCGTGACCTGCGCAGCCGCGCCGAACGTAGCCTGAAAGATACCCGGGCGCGCCTTGAAGCACGTGGCGAGCAACTCTATACCGGCACCCGCGACGTACTGACAGATCAAGCCGACAGCTGCGACCGCTATGTGCGTGAAAACCCCTGGGCCAGTATTGGCATCGGCGCTGCAGCCGGTTTGTTGGTAGGTCTGATGCTCGGACGTAAATAAATGTCTTCAGGGCCAGCCCAACGTACCCTGGATGCCGCCAGACGCCTGTTAAAAACGCTTCTCGCCAATGGCGAGACGCGTTTGCGTCTGGCGGTACTGGAACTCGAAGAAGAACGTGCGCGCTTGCTCGGCCTGATGCTACTGGTAGGGGCAAGCCTGGTGCTTTTGCTACTGGGCATTGCAACGCTTACCGCACTGGTGGTAATTATTTTCTGGGATAGCTACCGGATTGCGGCCATTGCCATTAGCGCAGGTATGCTGATTGCAACAAGCCTGCTCCTTGCCCTGATCGCCATTCGCAAAGCAAGGCGGCATACGCTGTTCAAGGAAACCTTGAAACAATTCGCCACCGACCGTGCCCTGCTGGAGCTTGAACAGGATGCCAACGCCGAACACAAGCGCTGAAAAGACGCCGAATAAGCAGCCGTCACGGCGCGAACGCAAGCAGGCCCTGCTGCAGACCCTTGAACAGCAGCGTATCGACATTATGGTAGATAGCTTGCGCCTTAATAGAGCTGCTGCGCCCATTGATGCTACTTGGCAACAGCTGATTCGTTTCAAAAAGCCGCTCTACCTGCTCGGCGGCTTTGTTGCCTGGAAGCTGACGCGCAAACCCGGCCGCCTGATGCAGTTGGGTAAAAAAGCCGTCTCGGGCTATGCCGTTGCCAAAAGAGTGCGCCAGCTGACACGCTGACCGCCTTGCTTCCAATCATCTTTCAAGCACAAGCAACTTGCCTATGCCCCCTTGCCTGTAGCCTTTTGCCTAACACGCCTGCCCACAGGCAACGCCACTCGCCCAGGCCCACTGGAAGTTGTATCCCCCCAGTTCCCCGGTGACATCCAGCACTTCACCAATAAAGCGCAACTGCGGCAACTCTTTGACGCTGAAATCCCGTGATGAAATATGCTCGGTGGATACACCTCCCAACGTCACCTCAGCGGTTCGCCAACCTTCGGTCGCGGTAGGCTTGAGCTGCCAATCGTTAAGCCGTTGTGCCCACTCATCCAGCTGGGCATTGCTGTACTGGGCCAGCGGCGTTTCGTTAGCATCATTGCCATACCATTCAGTTAACGCTTGGGCCACACGCTTGGGAAAACGCTCCCCTAGCCAGGTCTGCAATTTGCGTTTGGGCGTCTGCTCACGGGCTGAGCGCAGGCTGGTGGCGACATCCTCATCAGGCAGCAGGTTAATGCGCAGCGCTTCGCCGGACTGCCAGAGCGACGAAATCTGCAGCATGGCAGGCCCCGAAATGCCGCGATGAGTAAACAGCATCGGCTCCTTGAAATAACCGCCGCCGCATTCCACGGCCACTTCCAGGCTGACACCAGAAAGTGCTGCACAACGGGTTTTCCAGGGTTCACCCAAAGTAAAGGGTACCAGCGCCGGTCGGGTGGGAAGCACTTCCAGGCCGAACTGACGAGCAATCTCATAGCCAAAACCCGTCGCGCCCATGGTCGGAATCGACAAACCTCCAGTGGCGATTACGACTACACCGGCCTGGATACGCCCCATTGAGGTATCCAGGCAGATGCCCTCCCCTTGACGCTCCAAGCGATGTATCTGGGTTTTAAGCTGGATATCCACGCCCGCCCATTGCGCTTCGGTTAACAGCAGCTGAACGATGTCCTTGGCAGAGGAGGCACAAAACAGCTGCCCTGGTGCTTTTTCAACGTAGTCAACGCCATGGCGTTCCACCAGTTCGACAAAATGTTCCGGTCGATAGCGCTTCAAAGCGGAAATGCTGAAATAAGGATTTTGCGAATAGAAATGCTGTGGTGTGGTGGCCAGGTTGGTAAAGTTGCAGCGCCCGCCACCAGACATGAGGATTTTTTTGCCCGCTTTATTGGCATGATCCAGCAGTGCCACACGCCGACCGGCATAACCAGCCTGAGCAGCGCACATCAAACCTGCCGCACCGGCACCGATAACGACAACATCGTAGGTCATGGCAACATGGCCCATGGTCAGCCTTCCCATTGGTTAAGGGGTAAAAAGCAGATTCGATAGCCAGCTCAACGGCTGACAGATATTTGGCGGCTAGCCTACCAGTTGGCTTGGAATCTCACCAGCGTCAGACTGCTCAATAGCCGCAAGACACCCTGACCTGATGCATAGATAGGGAAAGTCGATAAGGCGGCTAAAATGTACATCAATCCATAAATGGTATAACTTATGTACAATATATTTTTTTGATGTGCACATCACCTCAAGTGATCAATCAAGCACAACGAAAGCGCTTTATTATCAATATTTAACTTTATTACCCAGGGTACCATGACGATTATGACGTGTTTTCCATTTCAACCCAGACAGCGATCTATCAGTCGATTACTTTTATTGGCATTGCGAACCAAGGCACTATTTATTTCCCTGCTTGCCCTGGCACTCATGAGTATCCAGGCCACTTGGGCACAGCAGCCACCGCCGCCGGTTATTGCCGCCAGGGTCGCCGTAACTGACTGGTCAGACCCGATCAAGGCGCTCGGCACCCTGGAAGCCGATGAAAGCATTACCCTGTCAGCAACAGTGACCGATACCATTACACAGATCAATTTCAGCGATGGCGAGCTGGTAGAAGCCGGTCAGCTGCTTATCCAGCTGAACGATAATGAAGAACAGGCCCAGCTCAGAGCGGCCAGAGCTCTAGAGGATGAGCGACGCAACGCGCTGAACCGCGTCACTCAGCTGCAGGAGCGTAACCTGTCTGCCCGTGCCGATGTGGAAGACAATCAGGCACGCCTGCGTCAGGCGTCCGCTGAAGCGGATGCCCTGGAAGCGCGCTTGACCAACTACCGGCTGACTGCCCCCTTTGACGGGCGCGTCGGCTTCAGGGACATCAGCCTGGGTGCCCTGGTCACGCCCGGCATGTCACTGGTCACCCTGGATAAGCTGGATATCATGCAGCTCGATTTCAACCTGCCTGAGGTCTACCTTGGCCAGTTGGAAGCCGGTTTGTCGCTCACCGCCACCAGCGCCGCTTACCCTGATGACGAATTTAAAGGTGAAGTGGCCACCATCGGCACCCGGGTTGATCCGGTCTCGCGCAGCGTAACGGTGCGCGCGGAAGTGGATAATCCTTCACTACATTTACGCCCCGGCATGCTGATGCAGGTCACCCTGGCCCCGACTGCCCGGGAAGCCCTGGTGATTCCTGAATCTGCCATTGTCCCGGAAGGTCAGAATCACTTTGTATGGCAGCTGGATGAAGACGATAGCAACCGGGTCAGCTGGCAGGAAGTCGAGATCGGCTCGCGACGCGAAGGCGAAGTCGAGATCATCAGCGGGCTGGACGGCGGTGATCTGGTCGTCGCCCACGGCACAGAGCGGGTTCGTGAAGGTCAGCAGCCTGAGCTTCTGGGCATCATGGATGACAGTACCAGCATTGCTGAACTGCTGCGCCGTGAGGAGTCGCGCTAATGGTTATTTCTGACCTTTCTGTCCAGCGGCCGGTACTGGCCACCGTACTGGCGGCACTGATTGTCGCCTTCGGCCTGCTTGCCCTGGAGCGCCTGCCGCTGCAGGAATACCCGTCCATTGATCCGCCGGTGGTGGGCATTGATACCCGCTACCCGGGCGCTTCGGCCAGTATTGTCGAGACGCGCATCACCCAACTGCTGGAAGACCGTATTTCCGGAGTGGAAGGCATTGAGGTCATCTCCTCAAGCAGCGAGGATGGCCGCTCAAGCATTAACGTTGAATTTAGCCTTGATATGGATATCGATGCCGCTGCCAATGATATCCGCGACCGGATTTCCGGCTCACTGGATAACCTCCCTGAAGAAGCCGACCCACCGGAAGTTCAGAAAGCTGATTCAAGCTCTGATGTGGTGCTGTGGATGAGCCTCTCAGGTGAGAACTACAGCATGGCGGAGCTGACCGATTACGCCGACCGCTATCTGGTGGACAGCCTGTCAGTTCTCCCCGGGGTATCTCAGGTACGTGTGGGTGGAGGGCGAGAATATGCCATGCGGGTCTGGCTGGATGCCGATGCCCTGTCGGCTCGCGAGCTCACCGTGGGCGATGTGGAACAGGTTCTGCGGGAGGAAAACGTAGAACTACCCGGCGGTGCAGTGGAATCTCAGGAGCGCCAGTTTATTGTCCGCCTGCCACGTAACTTCAGCACGCCGGAAGACTTTCGCTCCCTGGTGCTGGCAGAAAGCGACAGCGGCTACCTGATTCGCCTGGATGATGTGGCGCGGGTGGAAATTGGCTCGGTAGAGGAAAGAACCATCTTTCGCGGTAACGGCACGCCGCTGGTCGGGCTTGGTCTGATGAAGCAGTCAACCGCCAATGTGCTGGAAATTTCCCAGGGTGCTCAGGCTGAAATGGAACGCCTTCAGGCCACCTTGCCGGATGACATGTCACTCAGCCTGAACTTTGATGCATCGGTGTTTGTATCCGGTGCCATCAAGGAGGTGATGATCACCCTCCTGATCTCCATGGGTTTGGTAGTGATCGTGATCTTTGCCTTTCTGGGTAACATTCGCACCACCTTTATACCGGCGATCACGGTTCCCATTGCCTTGATTGGCACCTTTGCTGCTCTGGCAGTCATGGGTTTCACCATCAACCTGCTGACCCTGCTCGCCCTGGTGCTGGCCATCGGCCTGATTGTCGATGACGCCATTGTAGTACTGGAAAATATCCATCGACGCATGCAGGAATACGGTGAAACCCCTCTGGTTGCCGCCTTTCGTGGTTCACGCCAGATTGCCTTTGCGGTGGTGGCGACGACTCTGGTACTGATAGCCGTCTTTGTACCTTTAAGCTTCCTGCAGGGGGACATTGGCCGCCTGTTCTCGGAATTCGCCCTCACCCTGGCCGCCGCCGTGGCGCTATCCAGCGTGCTGGCACTGACCCTGACGCCGATGATGGCGTCGAAAATCCTCAGCGCCGATATGCACGAAGGTCCTATTGCCAGAGCCATTCACGCAACTCTGGATGCAGTACGCCGCATCTATCGGCGTATGTTGACAGGCGTATTAACTCTGCGCTGGCTGGTGGTTGTGGCTTTTTTTGCGCTGGTGGGCGCCATGCTCTGGCTCAACGAGCAGTTGCCCAATGAATATACCCCTCAGGAGGATCGTGGTAACTTTTTTGTCATCGTTAATGGTCCACCTGGCGCGACCTATTCCTATATGCTCGATTACATGGATGAAATCGAAGCGCGCATGCTACCCATGTTGGACGATGGCGAGGTCGAGCGGGTGCTGGTGCGGGCACCCCGCGGCTGGGGCAATATTGAAAACTTCAATGGCGGTTTCGTCATCGTCAACCTCGCCGATTGGGATGAGCGGCGTAGCGCCTGGCCCATCATGCAGGAGGTCCGTGAGTTGCTAAGTGACTTACCCGGCATCAGAGCTTTCCCGGTAATGCGACAGGGCTTTGGCGGCAGAACGGAAAAGCCAGTGCAGTTTGTACTCGGCGGGGGTACCTATGAGCAGCTTGCCGAGTGGCGCGACACCCTGATTGAGCATATCGAAAGCGACAACCCAAAGCTGACCAGGATTGACAGCGATTTCGAGGAAAATCAGCCTCAGCTCAGGGTAGATATCGACTATACCCGAGCTGCCGCGCTGGGCGTCACTATCACTGAAATTGGCCGCACCCTGGAAACCCTGCTCGGCGGGCGCAGCGTTACCCGCTATGTGGATGACGGCCAGGAATATGATGTGATTCTTGAAGCTGAAAGCGGTGCCAATCCAAGCCCCCGCTCGCTGGAAAATATCCGGGTACGCTCGGCGCGTTCCGGCGAGCTGATTCCGCTTGCTAGCCTGGTCACCCTGACCGACTTTGCCGGCCCCAGTAACCTCAACCGCTTTAACCGCTTGCGTGCCGTCACCATAGAAGCTGATCTGGTGGATGGCTACCCACTGGGTGAAGCGCTGGAATACCTTAATAATGCCGTCAGCGAGGTACTTCCTGCCGAGGCTCAGACAGATGTCAAAGGGGCTTCCCGGGATTATCAGGAAGCCAGTGGCGCGACAACCTTCCTGCTTGCCCTGGGCGTACTGGTGGTCTTCCTGGTACTCGCCGGGCAGTTTGAAAGCTTCGTCCACCCTTTCGTGATCATGCTGACAGTTCCACTGGCGATTAGCGGGGCGCTGTTTGCCCTATACCTCACCGGGCAGTCGCTGAACATCTATAGCCAGGTGGGGTTGGTCATGCTGATAGGTCTTGCGGCCAAGAACGGCATCCTGATTGTGGAATTCACCAATCAGTTGCGCGACCAGGGCTTTGAATTCAGAGACGCGCTGATTGACGCTTCCACCACGCGCCTGCGGCCGATACTGATGACCGCCATCACCACCATGGCGGGCGCCATACCGCTGATTATTTCTACCGGCCCAGGGGCTGAATCCCGCCTGGTGATCGGTACTGTTATTATGGCGGGGGTTGGCGCGGCGACACTATTTACTCTCTTTGTGGTGCCGGTTGCCTATGACCTGCTGGCACGCCGCACCAGTTCACCCAAGGCCATAAGCCATCAGCTGGAACGCGAACTGGCCAGCTCCCAGGAAGGGAACCATTAACATGCCATAAGCAAAACACCGCCTCACTTTTCAGTGGGGCGGTGTTTTCAGAGGGTCGTAACAAGGTTCAATCAGACTAGCAATCGCCGAGGCGCTCACCTTCGATGCGCGTATTCATGGTCATGGCGCCCATGGGCGATTCGGTCACGATATCCACGTCGCCCTCGATCTGTTCGCCCATAAAGCGCATTTCACCCTCGATAGTGGCTTCTCCACCATCAGCGCGGCAAATCATACTGTAGGATAAACCGTCGGCGTTCATGGTCTGATCAAGCAGCTCGCAACCTTGCTCTTCTTCAATAAACCCAAAATCAGCGCTATCAAGTTCTTCCTGGCTGATGCATTGGCGCTCAGTATTGGTCTGATTGGGAATATCGACGTCTGCGGTCACCTCAGTCACGCTGACAAACTCCCATTCACCCGGCGTCACATTAGGAGATTCCGCCTGGGCCGCCAAAGGAAGTGTCAAAGCCGCTGTGGCCAAAAAGATACGAAAAGACATGTTATCCTCACTGTGTTAAATGATGTTAGTAAGTCATCGTAACCGATTCGGCGCCAGGATGCGCCCCCGCCATCATCGTTGACTATACTTCTACTCGACTTTATTCCAGCTGCTCCAATTTTTTCACTCAACAACAATTTCAAGGAGCTCTTATGTACGATGATGCGCTAATCTCGTATGAGATTGACTGCCCTTACTGCGCCACCCCCATGACGCTTTTGATTGATGCCTCTCAAGGTAGCCACACCACCTGGGAAGATTGCCAGCGATGCTGCGCCCCCATCCAGCTGGAGGTGACCGTATCCCCGGTTTCCGGCGAACTTGAACAGATACGCTACGGGCGCGATGACGACGTGCTTTAATCGCACGGAATTACTGGCTTTCAGCTTCCTGCAGCGCCAGACGACGTTTTTTCTCCTTGCGATGCATCAACCACCAGGCAATCAGGGTCGCCACCGACACCACCAGAATAATCAGCGTGGCCAGGGCGTTGATTTTCGGGGATACCCCCATGCGTACCGATGAAAACACCACCATGGGCAGCGTATTGGCACCCGGGCCGGACACGAAGCTTGCAATCACCAAGTCATCCAGCGACAGGGTAAACGCCAGCAGCCAGCCTGCCGCCAGGGCAGGTGAAATGACCGGCAGGGTAACGGTAAAGAAGGTTTTCAGCGGCGGCGAACCCAGATCCATCGCCGCCTCTTCAATCGAACGGTCGATTTCACGCAGACGGGCCGCGACGACGACCGCCACATAGGCGCTACAGAAGGTAGTGTGAGCGATCCAGATGGTGGCCATCCCGCGATCCGTCGGCCAACCAATTAGCTGGGCCATCTGCACAAACAGCAGCAACAGCGAAAGCCCGGTAATCACTTCCGGCATCACCAGAGGCGCCGTGACCATACTGGAAAGCGCTGTTTTGCCGCGAAACTTGCCAAAGCGCGTCATTACAAAGGCTGCGACCGTTCCCAGACACACCGCCATGCTGGCCGCCAGGAAGGCAATCCGCAGGCTTGTCCACACTGCCGAGAGAATCTGCCTGTCAGCAAACAGCTCGCCATACCACTTGGGCGAGAACCCGGCCCAGACGGTCACCAGCTGGGATTCATTGAATGAATACACCACCAGCACCCCCATGGGCAGGTACAGAAAGAGCAAGCCAAGCACCAGCATGACGGTCGTAAAGTCCGGGCGTTTAAAGAGCAGCCTCATTTTTCCAACTCCCGCGACTGGTAGCGATGAAACATGACAATCGGAATCAACAGCAGCAACAGCATCACCATCGCCAGGGCGGAGGCGACGGGCCAATCACGGTTGAGGAAGAACTCTTCCCACAGTACCTTGCCGATCATCAGCGTATCCGGCCCGCCCAAAAGCTCAGGAATCACAAATTCTCCTACCGCAGGAATGAATACCAGCATGGAACCGGCAATAATGCCGCCGGTTGAAAGCGGCAGCGTAATCTTGATGAAGGTGTTGAATTTACGCGACCCCAGATCTGAAGCGGCTTCCAGTAACGCATTGTCCAGCCGGGCAAGGTGGGCATAGAGCGGCAGCACCATAAACGGCAGATAGGCATAAACGATGCCGATAATCACCGCCAGCTGGGTATTCATCATTTGCAGCGGGGTTTCAATCACGCCTAACCACAGCAGGGTGTTATTGATCAGGCCTGAGTTACTCAAAATCCCCATCCAGGCATACACCCGGATCAGAAAAGACGTCCAGGACGGCAGCATGACCAGCAGCAGCAAGATCAACTGCCAGCGCGCGGAAGCACGTGCCATGGCATAGGCCATGGGGTAACCCAGCAGCAGACACACCAGGGTGGCCACAAAGGCTGTCTTGATCGAGCCCCAGTAGGCAGCGATATAAAGTGAGTCACTGAGCAGAAAAAGATAATTGCCCAGATTGAGAAAAACCTGCAGCGTCTGATCGGCATATTCGACCAGCGGGCCATAGGGTGGAATACTGATCGCCGCTTCAGACAGGCTGATTTTCAACACCAGCGCGAAGGGCATCAGAAAAAACAGCGTCAGCCACACAAGCGGCAGCGCAATGACCGCACGACGCCCCAGTTTTAACCGCTTGAGCCAGACTTTGATTGGCTGCATGCTGATTGCCCCTCCCTAGCGGTTCAACACAATCGGGCTGTGATCTTCCCAATAGACGTAGACAGCGTCTTCCCAGGTAGGACGGTCACCGCGACGCTTGGTATTGGCCATGCTGACCTTGATCAGCTGGCCCAGATGAGTGCGGATGTAATACAGCGAAAAACCACCCAGGTAGGCAATGTCTTCTACCACGCCCTGCTCCCAGTTGTAGTCACCTTCGGGCTTATCGCGGGTCAGCCAGATCTTTTCCGGTCGCAGCGCTGCCCACACCCGCAGGTTGTCTGCCTGGGTGGTAATCCCATGATCGATAAACACGGGCCGCTCAAGCACCGGTGAATCAATCCGGCAATGGTCAGCCGCATCCATGGCAATCTCACCTTCGAACATATTTACCGTACCGACAAACTCAGCAACCATACGGCTTGCCGGGCTTTCGTAGATATCCACCGGCGATCCCACCTGCTCTATCCAGCCATCGCTCATAATCGCCACGCGATCCGCCATGGTCATGGCTTCTTCCTGGTCGTGGGTGACCATGATGCAGGTCACCCCGACCTGCTCGATGATTTCCACCACTTCCAGCTGCATTTCAGTACGCAGCTTTTTATCCAGCGCCCCCATGGGTTCATCCAGCAACAATAGCTTGGGGCGCTTGGCCAACGAACGCGCCAGTGCCACCCGTTGGCGCTGACCGCCAGAAAGCTGATGAGGTTTGCGCTTGGCCAGGCGCTGCATATGGACCAGCTTGAGCATGTGCGCTACGCGTTCATCCACTTCCTGTTTGGGCAAGCGATCCTGCTTCAGACCGAAGGCAATATTCTGGGCAACGCTGAGATGCGGGAATAGTGCATAGGACTGGAACATCATGTTGATCGGGCGCTTGTGCGGCGGCATCTGGGTAATGTCTGTGCCATCCAGCACGATGCGCCCTTCACTGGGTGCTTCAAACCCGGCCAGCATGCGCAGCAGGGTCGATTTTCCCGACCCGGAGCCCCCCAGCAAGGCAAAGATCTCCCCGCGCTTGACCTGCAGATTGACATCGTCCACCGCCACGGCATCATCAAAACGCTTGCTGAGCCGGTTGACCTTAAGGACGATATCTTCACGAAAGCGCGGTGCTTTGCCCGGCGCACGCTGGGCAGCTGGAGACGTGTTCGTTAACCCCGCACTTGCGTCCGGCAAGGGTGTTGTGGCCATGCCTACTCCCCCAATCGTGCCATCCAGGTCAAGCCTGCATGGCACTCAAACTGAAAGCGGGCTTTTCAGCCCGCCGCGATCAATATCAGAGACATCAGAATCAGAGTTATCCAAATCCAAAGTACACGACAGCTTAGCGCCCGGATTTCACCCGGTTCCAGATACGCGTACGCGCGCGCTGAACGTCCTGCGGTTTTTCAGCAATGACATACAGGTTTTCCATCACCTCGTCGCTGGGGTAAATCGCACGGTCGTTGAGAATGTCTTCCGGCAGGAATTCATCCGCTGCCGCATTGGGGTTGGCGTAGCGGACATACTCGGTAATTTCAGCGGCAATCTCGGGTTCGAGAATAAAGTTGATAAAGGCGTGGGCATTGTCAGGATTAGGCGCATCCGCCGGCACCGCCATCATGTCGAACCAGAGCTCGGCGCCTTCCTTGGGGATGGAGTAGGCAATGGTAAAATCACGACCGGCTTCTTCGGCGCGATCCGCCGCCTGGAAGACATCACCGGAATAACCAGCAGCCACGCAGATATTGCCGTTTGCCAGGTCAGATACATAGCGCGAAGAATGGAAGTAGGTCATGTTGTCACGCACGGAAGCAATCAGATCTCCTGCTGCCTGCAGGTCGTCCATGTCATTGCTGTGCGGGTCAAGACCCAGGTAGGCAAGCGCCGGTGTCAGCATTTCAGAGCCGGAATCCAGCATTGACAGCCCGCAGCCCGCCTCGGCCAGCTGGGTGGTAATATCGGCATCGAACAACAGCGCCCAGCTATCCAGCGGCGCATCGTCGCCAAGAATCTCGGTCACTCGGTCCCGGTTATAGCCAATCCCGTTGGTGCCCCACATGTACGGCACCGAGTAACGGCTGCCTTCATCGACCACATCAAGGTTCTGCAATAGCTGGCTATCAAGATTATCCAGATTGGGGAGTTTGTCGTGATCCAGTTCCTGATAGACGCCTGCCTTGATCTGGCGGGTCAGGAAATAGGTAGAGGGAACAACGACGTCATAGCCTGAGCGCCCTGACAGCAGGGCAGCATCCAGCACTTCGTTGCTGTCAAACACGTCGTAGACAACGTCGATACCGGTCTGCTCGGTAAATTTATCCAATGTTTCCGGGGCAATGTAGTCTGACCAGTTGTATACCCGTACTTCATTGGCCTGGGCGGTGGCTGCCGCTGTGGCCAAGGTGGCGGCCACAACGGCTGCGGAAAGTTTGTGTAGCTTACCCATCAAGACATCTCCTCTTGTGTCTCTTGTGTTCCGTGATGACCGCCAGATTCTGCGATGCTCTTACCCCTATCGCAAGTTTAGGGCCAAAAATTCTCGTGTTTGAAAGTATTCGCCAGGCGGAAATACTCAGCTATTGCCACACGCCGGGCAGGCCGGATCGCGCGGCACCTGAAAATGGCGCCATTGGCCACTCAAGCCATCAAAGGTGGCCAGGCCCTGGTGAGCACGGCCCGCGCCACTCAACAACTTGAACGCCTCCACCGCCTGAAAGCAGCCGATCAGCCCGACCAAAGGCGCCATCACGCCGCTTTCGGCACAGGAAAGTGCTTCGTCGCCGCTGCCGTCGTCCGGATAAAGACAGGCGTAACAAGGGCTATCGGGCAAGCGTGGGTCAAACACCGCCAGCTGGCCGGAAAAACGGATGGCCGCCCCGGAAACAAGCGGCACACCGGCGGCCAGGCAGGCGGTATTGATTGCGTAGCGGCTGGAAAAGCGGTCGGTGCAGTCCAGCACCACATCGGCTGAGGCGGCCAGCGCCGCCAACCGCTGCCTGTCAGCATGTTCTTCCAGCGCCACGATCTGGCAGCCGGGGTTGACCGCCTGGGCACTTTGCGCCGCTGAAGCCGCCTTGTTGCGCCCCAGATCCGCCTGTTGATGGGCAATCTGGCGCTGCAGGTTGGAAAGCTCAACCACATCTGCATCGACAATCGTCAACCTGCCGACTCCAGCCGCGGCGAGGTAAAGCGCCACGGGCGAGCCCAGGCCACCGGCGCCGATAATCAGCGCATGGGCGTCATTCAGCCGCTGCTGACCGTCGATCTCCACTTCCGGCAGCATGATCTGGCGGCTGTAACGTAATAAGGCCTGGTCATCCATCATCCTGGCGAACTCCTCTCCACAGGGCTTTAATGCTTATCATCAAGCTCCTCAAGCTCGGGTATATGCAGGCTGAAGCTTTCTTTAACTTCCTCCATCACCACATAGCTCTTGGATTCCTTCACGCCCGGCAGGGTTAGCACCACATCGCCCAGCAGCTGACGATAAGCCGACATTTCCGGAATCCGGCATTTCAGGATGTAGTCAAACTGGCCGGACACCAGATGGCACTCCTGAATTTGCGGCAACTGCTCAACGGCGCGCCGAAACTCGTCAAACACTGCCGGTGACTGGGTTTCCAGGCTGATTTCAACAAACACCAGAAGATTGGCCTTCAGCGCCTGAGGGTCGAGCAGGGCCTGATAGCCACGAATAATCCCCGAGCGCTCAAGGCGCTTGACCCGTTCCAGGCAGGGCGTGGTGGAAAGGCCAACTTCAGCGGCCAGGTCAACATAGGAAATGCGCGCGTTTTCCTGTAGGCAGCGCAAAATTTTGAGATCAATACGGTCCAGCGTTCTGTTTTTTGATTTCATGGCAAGATCCAATAAAGGCATCACGGCGATGTCATAAAGCAGCCAAGCGTAACCCGTTCCTGGCCTGCCAGGTCACACAGGCTTTCAACGTTTTCATAACCGGCACTTATGAATGCCTGACGCACGGCAGCTGCCTGGGTATAGCCATGCTCCAGCAGCAGACAGCCTTCCGGGTGCAGAAACCCTTGTGCAGATTTGATCAGATGGTGAAGGTCGGCCATGCCCTGATCCGCCGCCACCAGCGCTGAGCGCGGCTCAAAACGCACATCGCCCTGCTCAAGATGAGGGTCGTTTTCGGCAATATAGGGAGGGTTAGCCACAATCAGATCAAAGCGGGCAGGTGCTGCGGTGCTGGCCAGTGCAGTAAACCAGTGGCTGTACACAAAGGTGGCGTTGGCGATACCCAGCCGTCGGGCATTGCCTTCGGCCAGTTCAACCGCCTCACGGCGGATATCTACGCCCACCACCTGCCAGCCGGGGCGCTCACTGGCAAAGGCCAGCGCAATGGCGCCGGTGCCAGTGCCCATATCAAGCAGCGCGCCTGACCCATGAGGCGCGCGCTGCAAGGCAGCCTCTACCAGGGTCTCGGTATCCGGGCGGGGAATCAATGTCTGGCGGGAAGTTGCCAGCGCAAGCCCCCAGAACTCACGTTCTCCGGTCAGATAAGCGATAGGCTGCCCTTGTGCACGGGCAGCGACCAAGGCCGCAAAACGCGCCTGAACCCAGGTATCACACGCCTGATCTCCCCAGGTGTACAGCCAGGTTCGCTCACGCCCCAGGCAATGGGCCAATAGCACTTCGGCATCCAGGCGGGGCGTGAGCGAACCTGCGGCGCTCAGGCGCAGGCTTGCCTCAATCAGCAGCGCATCCAGGGTCATTCGCCGCCCTGTAGGGCCGAGAGCTGTTCAGCCTGGTATTCATGAATCAAGGGGTCAATCACATCGTCGAGCTGCTCACCGCTGATGACTTCATTCAACTTGTAAAGCGTCAGGTTAATACGGTGGTCGGTAATCCGCCCCTGAGGATAGTTATAGGTACGGATACGTTCACTGCGATCACCGGAGCCAACCAGTGAACGGCGCTCATCGGCCTGGGACTGACGCTGGGCGTCCTCGGCGCTCTGCTTGAGCCGCGCTGCCAGCAGCGACATGGCCTTGGCGCGGTTTTTGTGCTGGCTGCGCTCTTCCTGACACTCCACCACAACGCCGGTGGGCAGGTGGGTAATACGAATGGCAGAATCCGTGGTGTTGACGTGCTGCCCACCTGCCCCGCTGGAGCGGAAGGTATCCACACGCAAATCGGCTGAATTGATATTGATATCGCCGACATCATCTACTTCAGGCATGACCGCCACGGTGCAGGCAGACGTGTGAATACGCCCCTGGGATTCCGTTGCAGGCACGCGTTGAACTCGGTGTGCGCCGGATTCAAACTTCAGGTTAGCGTAGACGCTATCCCCCTTGATACGCGAAATGATTTCCTTGTAGCCGCCCATTTCACCGTGACTGGCGCTGATAACCTCAACCTTCCAGCCGCGTTTTTCAGCATAGCGGGAGTACATCCGAAACAGATCGCCCGCAAACAGTGCGGCTTCATCGCCCCCTGTGCCTGCGCGAATTTCCAGAAACACGCCGCGGCCATCGTCCGGGTCTTTGGGCACCAGTAGACGCTTGAGCTCAATTTCAAGCGCCTCCAGCTTGTCACGCCCTTCATACAGCTCCATTTCCGCCAGCTCACGCATGTCAGCGTCGCTGTCGCGCATCAGCTGTTCGGCAGCATCGATATCACCTTCGATATCACGGTAGCGCTGCCAATGGGACACCAGGGCTTCCAGCTCAGAATACTCACGCGAATAATCGCGGAAGCGCTGCTGATCGTGAATCACATCAGGCTCTGATAACAGCAGCGACAGCTCTTCAAAACGTTCTACAAAACTATCCAGACGTTGGCGCAGCGACTCTTTCATGCGGGTGAATTATCCTTCTGGCGGCGCTTGGCGGCAGGTGGGGTTTCAAAAGCGGCTTTGGCCGGCAGCAATAAACGCGGTGCAGCGGCCAGCAGTGCATGCTCCTCGACAGAGGCAGCATCACGGATCGACTGGGTCGGCTGGTGCATCAGGCGATTGGCCAGCTGATGGGCCAGACGCTCGACCACTGCGGCAGGGTCTTCACCGCGGGCCAGGCGCTCCAGCGCCTGATCCCGTGTCATGTCACGCAGTGATTCACCGTGCTGGCGATATTCACGTATCAGGTGGCCACCAAGGCGCACCCGGCGTTCATGCTGCCAGCTGCTGACACCGTGTTCGATCAGCGATTCGGCCTGATCTGCCGCCACCTGACGATGGCGACGATTTTCCTCAATCACTTCTTCCAGATCGTCCACGGTGTACAGAAATACATCCGCGAGTTCGCCAACTTCCGGCTCGATATCCCGTGGTACGGCAATATCCACCATGAACACCGGCCGGTGACGACGCTTCTTAAGGGCGCGCTCCATCATGCCCTTACCCACAATCGGCAAGGGCGCGGCGGTAGAGGAAATCACAATGTCAGCATGTTCCAGCGCATCGGGAATTTCCGACAGCGTGATGGCATTGCCTCCAAGCGCAGCCGAAATCCCCTCAGCCCGTTCGCGGGTGCGGTTGGCGACGGTCAGCTGGCGCACCCCGGCTTCACTCAGGTGGCGGGCCACCAGTTCAATGGTTTCGCCCGCACCAATGAGCAGCGCCCGTGAACGGCTGAAGTCATCAAAAATGCGGCTGGCCATGCTCACCGCCGCATAGGCCACTGAAACCGGGTTCTTACCGATCCCGGTTTCGGTGCGCACCTGTTTGGCGACGGCAAAGGTGTGTTGAAACAGGCGCTCAAGTTCGCCCCCCAGCCCACGCGCATCACGCGCCTGCTGGTAGGCATCCTTGAGTTGGCCCAGAATCTGCGGTTCACCCAGCACCATGGAATCCAGCCCCACGGCCACGCGCATCAAATGACGCGCTGCATCACCATCCAGATAATGATAGGCGCAGCGCGCCAGTTCATCGACATGCAGGTTGTGAAAGCGTCCTAGCCATTTAAGTACGGTTTGCTCGCCAGCAGCGTCTGTCACACAGTAGAGCTCGGTGCGATTACACGTCGATAACACCGCCGCCTCACTGATTTGTGGCAGACTACGCAATTCCTCCAGCGCACGTTCAAGCTGCGCCGGCGTGAAAGCGACCTGCTCGCGCACGGCAACCGTGGCGGTACGATGATTAATTCCCAAGGCAAGAAGCGTCATGCGTTGTGCGTCTTCGCTAGTGTGTCGGTCTGAAACGTGAGATGGATGCTTGCTGATGCAAAATATTGAGGCGATGATTCTATCACAATCCACCCTCAACAGGCCCATACCACTTTGCCATCTTCCTGCAAGCCGCTATGCTGGACATCCGGCCAACGAATCGAGGGATGCATGCCACGCTCAAGTGCTGTTCAACACACCCCATTTCCCGCCATGGCCATTGTTCTTATAACGATGCTGATGCTGGGAGGCTGTCAGCTGGTCGCCAACTCGTCCAGCTCGTCTTCCTTTACCGTGGCCGATGACAACCCACTGCAAAACGCGCCGCCTATCACCCAAGGCCTTGATGCTGAAGGCCTGAGCCTATTGCTCGGCGCCGAACTGGCTGCTCAGCGTGGCGACTACCAGCGTGCAAGCCAGGGCTACCTGGATGCCACCCAGCGCTATCCTGTCGCCGCCCTGGCCGAACGCGCCACCTTTACCGCGCGTTACAGTGATGCCCCTGAGCTTCTGCTCACCGCTACCCGCCGCTGGCAGGCACTGGCCCCGGATACCACTGCGCCGAACCGTTTGCTGGCCGCTATTGCCCTGCAGCAAGGGCAGTGGGTTGAAAGCCTTGAACAGCGCCTGGCCATTGCCCAGGCGGGAGAAGATACCGACCTGACTGCTCTTGCGGAATTTGCCATCGCTGAAAACGGCCCTCTTCCTGCCCTGCTTGAGCGCCTGCGCGCCTATGTATCCACACAGGACGCCGCAAGCCTGCAAAGCGACCCCCTGATTGCGACCGCCCTGCTGGAAATCGCCTTGGGCGATACCCAGGCGGCTGAAGCCAATCTGGAGGCCGCCAGGGCACAGGGTGGCAACGGCCGCCCACTGTGGCTGGCCGTTGCACGCCTGGGGCTGGAAACCCAGGACTACACAAAGGCGCGTCAGGCTGCCCGTCAGGGGCTTGCCGATAACCCGGAAGATGTCCGCTTCATTCTGTTGCTGGCTCAAGCGGAAATTCGCCTGGGTAATATCGACGCTGCACAGCAACAAACCGATCAGCTGCTTGAAAATCATCAAGGCGGTGATGAACTGCGCCTGGCGCTCTCCCAGCTTTATCTGGATGAAGGCTATCCCGAACCCGCTCAACAATTGCTGCAACCTTTTATAGGCCAACCGCAAATCCCGGACCTTGTCTATATCCTGCTGGGCGAAATCGCCCTGGCCGAGCAGGAAATTGATAACGCCCTGCTTTACTTCCGCCAGGTTGGCGAAGGTGATGAATTCATCCCTGCCCGCGCCCGAGCGGCTGGCATGTTGATCGACAACCAGCGCCTTCTGGATGCCCGGGCGTTTCTGCGCATTGAGCGCATGGCGCATGATGAGTATTACAACAGCCTGTTGACGCTGGAAATACAGCTGCTTGATGAATATGGCCAGAGCCAGGAAGCCGACCAACTGCTTGACCGCGAACTGGCCCGCACGCCGGATGACAGCACCTTGTTATATCAACGCGCCATGCGGGCCTGGGAAGCCGGAGACCTGGAGCAGATGGAAGCTGACCTCAAGCGTCTGCTGGCCAATGAGCCGGACAACGCCAATGCGCTGAACGCCCTGGGCTATACGCTGGCAGATGAAAACCTTGACGGACGCCTTGACGAAGCCCAGCGTCTGATTGAACGTGCCTACGAACTGGCGCCCAATGACCCTGCCGTACTGGATAGCATGGGCTGGGTCTATTACCGCCAGGGCCAACCTCAACGTGCACTTGACTGGCTACAGCGCGCTTTTGCGGCCATGCCGGATCAGGAAATAGCCGCCCATCTGGCTGAAGTACTGCATGCACTAGGCCGCAACGAAGAAGCCCGTGAACTAATCGACGCCCTGATGCGTCAGACCAGCGAGCATCCTGCTATTGATGAACTGTTGGAGCGGCTGCCCAGCCTGGCGCCCTGATATTTACACCACAGGGCTTACACTGCTGGGCTTACCTCGCTGATTTGTCCACACGCTCTCTGCCCACACGCTACTTTTTTGAATGGAGTCAAGATGCCTACCCTCGCCATCCCGCACATCCTGCGCCGCTTTTCACCCAGCGGCTTTACCACCATCATACTGTCGCTTGCCCTGCTCACTGGCTGCGCCACATCAACACCTGTCGATGATGGCAGCCGCCAGTCCGGCCAGTGGGAATCCCAGCAAGCATCACTGGAGGCCCTGGAAACCTGGAAGCTGGCCGGCAAGGCGGGTTTGCGCTCCCCTGAAGAAAACACCAGCGCCAACCTCGACTGGAACCAGTACCCGCATTACTTTCGCCTGCTGGTCAGCGGCCCCTTTGGTGGTGGGCGCACCGTACTTGAAGGCCGCGAAGGACGCTTCAGCCTGACCAACAACGAAGGACGCTTTGAAGCTGAATCCCCCGAGGCCTTGATGGAAGAGCAGCTGGGCTGGTCGCTGCCCGTCAGCGCCATGCCCTTCTGGGTGCGTGGCCTGCCGGATGAAGAACAAAGCTATCAGCTCGAAACCGACGAACTTGGCTTCCCCAGCCACCTGACCCAGGACGGCTGGACGATTGACTATCGCGACTGGGAACGCACCGACGAACTCTGGCTGCCCCGCCGTCTGGTAATGGAGTATGACGAGGTGAGAATTACCCTGGTGATCAATCAATGGCAACCGGATAGCCAATAAGGGCCCCAGTATGCAAGTGTCTCCCCCAGCAGCTGCCGCACACACTCTGAGACTCCCCGCTCCGGCCAAGCTTAATCGGCTATTGAATATCGTTGGCCAGCGTGCGGATGGCTATCACGAGTTACAGACCCTGTTCCAGCTGATTGACCTGTGCGATACGCTGACTTTCACGCTGCGCCAGGATGGCCAGCTGGTACTGCGCGATGATCTTGCTGATATCGCCAGCGAGGACAATCTGGTAATGCGCGCCGCCCGCCTGTTACAAGACACCACGGGCTGCCCCCTTGGCGCTACCCTGGCCATTGAAGACAAAACACTACCCATGGGAGGCGGCCTGGGAGGTGGTAGCTCAAACGCCGCCACCACCCTCGTCGGCCTTAACCAGCTGTGGCAACTCGGCCTTTCTCCTGATCAGCTTGCCGAGCTGGGTTTAAGGCTGGGCGCCGATGTGCCGGTCTTCATACATGGCACCAGCGCCTGGGCAGAAGGGATTGGCGAACGGCTCACCCCGGTCACTCTGGATACGCCCTGGTTTGTGGTCATTCACCCAGGGGTTAGCGTTTCAACGCCTGAGGTGTTCAAGGATCCACAATTGACACGCAACACGCCGCCTATTACCATGGCGCGCGCATTGCAGGGGGGAGCGTCGTCATGGCGCAATGACTGTGAAGCCGTGGTTACTCGGGCTTATCCGCCAATTGCGGCAGCCATCGAGTGGCTTGGGGGCTTCGCAGACACACGTTTGACCGGCACGGGCGCCTGTATTTTTGCTGGTTTTACACACCAGGCAGAGGCTGTTGATGTTGCCAACAAGGCACTTGAGCATTGGCCCGCCTGGGTAGCCAAAGGGCTGAATCGCTCTCCTCTCCATGTTGCTCTGGGTGACTGAACGCACCCTGTGCTGAATCTGGCACTGATATTGCTGATACTGGTCGAATGATTTCTGGCCAGTCAGGCAGTTCATCCTGCTGGGGTATCGCCAAGTGGTAAGGCACCGGTTTTTGGTATCGGCATTCCCAGGTTCGAATCCTGGTACCCCAGCCAACTCAGCATTAAATGGCGTTCTCTCCCACGAATCTCAACACTGCAAAGGTGGCTGCGCGTGTCAAAATTGATGGTTTTCGCCGGGAACGCCAATCCCGAGCTCGCTCGTAAGGTTGCTGACAGCCTTGACAGCCGCATGGGTAATGCGACAGTCGGACAGTTCAGCGACGGTGAAATCGCGGTTGAAATCAACGAAAACGTGCGCGGTAAGGATGCTTTCATCCTGCAGTCTACCTGTGCACCGACCAATGACAACCTGATGGAAATGATCCTGATGGTGGATGCCCTGCGCCGCGCTTCGGCAACGCGTATCACGGCGGTAATGCCCTACTTTGGCTATGCCCGCCAGGATCGCCGGGTACGCTCCGCTCGGGTTCCCATCTCGGCCAAGGTCGTGGCTGACATGATGGTCAAAGCGGGCGTGGATCGCGTCATGACCATGGATCTACACGCCGACCAGATTCAGGGGTTCTTCGACGTGCCGGTCGACAACGTCTACGGCTCACCCATCCTGCTTGATGACATCGAACGCCAGAATTACAGCGATCTCGTGGTTGTCTCACCGGATGTAGGCGGCGTTGTACGTGCCCGTGCCATTGCCAAGCAGCTGAATGCCGATCTGGCGATTATTGACAAGCGTCGCCCCCAGGCCAACCAGGCCCAGGTCATGCACATCATTGGCGAAATTGAAGGTCGCACCTGTGTCGTCGTTGACGACATGATTGATACAGCGGGAACGCTGTGCAAAGCCGGTGAGGCCCTTAAAGACCACGGCGCCAAGCGCGTGGTCGCCTACGCGACTCACCCCATTCTTTCCGGACCGGCAGTCGACAACATCGTCAATTCCGTGCTGGATGAAGTGGTAGTGACCGACACTATCCCGCTTTCAGATACCGCACGCCGCAGCGGGCGCATCCGCCAACTCAGCGTTGCCGGCCTGATTGCGGAAGCCATTCGTCGGGTGAGTAACGAAGAATCTGTCAGCGCCATGTTCCACTGATGTGATCATCAGAGCCTGACATACACGGCTCTATTTCAGAGCTTCTGGGAACGCTGTCGTCTGGTCGCGGGCGGCAGCGTTTCCTTACTTTAACCAAGAGGCAACCAACATGTCCGATTTTATCCTTAACGCCGATATTCGCCACGACCTGGGGAAAGGTGCGAGCCGCCGCCTGCGTCGTGCGAATCAGCAGGTTCCTGCCGTTGTATACGGTGGTACTCAGGAGCCGCAGTCGATTTCGGTTGAAAAAACCGCTTTTTACAAAGCTATCGAAGATGAGTCCTTCTTCTCCTCAGTAATCACGCTGGTGATTGAAGGCAAGAAGCAGCAGGTAGTTGTGCGTGACCTGCAGCGCCATCCGTTCAAGCCCCTGCTGACTCACGCTGACTTCCTGCGCGTTGATGCTACCCATGAAATCACCATGAGCGTGCCGCTGCACGTGGCTGGCGAAGACACCTGTGTCGGCATCAAGGATCAGGACGGCGAACTCCACGTCCTGGCCAACGAAGTGGCCATCAGCTGCTTGCCGAAGGATCTGCCTGACTACCTGGAAATCGACATTTCCGCCGTAGAGGTAGGCACGACGCTGCACCTGTCTGACCTGACCCTGCCAGCAGGCGTTACTTCTGTTGATCTGTCCCACGGCGAAGATCACGATAACGCCATTCTCAGCGTCACCAAGGTCAAGGTACGTGGTGGTGATGAAGAAGAAAGCGACAGCGAAGGTGAAAGCACTGAAGGCGATAACGCTGAATAAGCGCTTGCCTGGGGCCATGCCAACCATGGCCCCTTTTCAGTATCATGATCAAGCGCCTCTGGCGCTTGATTTTTTTTGCCGTCTGGACAGCCCCAACCTAACGCCATGAGGAACTAAGGATGAGCCACGTATCGGCCTTGATCGGCCTGGGTAACCCCGGCCCCGAGTATGCTGCCACACGCCACAATGCTGGCGCCTGGGCAGTCGACGCTGTGGCCCGTGCGGCCAACGCCCAACTGCGCCCGGAAAAGAAGTTTCTCGGCCTCTATGCCAAGGTCAACTTTTCTGGCCATACGCTACACCTGCTTAATCCGACAACCTTCATGAACCGCAGTGGCGCTTCAGTGGCCGCCCTCTGTCAGTTTTTCAAGCTCTCACCTGAACAGCTTCTGATTGCCCATGACGAACTTGACCTGCCTGCCGGGCAGGCGCGCTACAAGACCGGCGGTGGCCACGGCGGCCACAACGGCCTACGCGACATTATCAGTGCCCTGGGCAATCAAAAGCAGTTTCACCGTTTACGTATTGGCATTGGCCATCCGGGTAGCGCCAATCAGGTCGTCAACTACGTGCTGGGGCGCCCGGGTAAAAGCGAGCAACTAGCCATTGAACAAGCGCTTGATGAATGCCTGGCCACCCTGCCGCTGGCGCTTGGCGGCGATTGGGCCAATGCCATGAATCGCCAGCATCGTTTTTCGGCGGTACCCGAATGACGCCTCAGTGGCAGGCGCTGCTTAGTGTATTCAGCGGTGTCGCGTAGAATGCCTGGCAAACCGTCTTATTGACTGCTTTTCAACTTACTTCATCGAACACTTTTCAGGAAACACTCATGGGCTTTAACTGCGGTATCGTCGGCCTGCCGAACGTCGGCAAATCCACCTTGTTCAATGCACTTACCAAATCTGGCATTGATGCAGAAAACTTTCCGTTCTGCACCATTGAGCCTAACGTCGGTATCGTCCCCATGCCGGACCCACGGCTCGACAAGCTCGCAGAGATTGTCAAACCCCAGAAAGTCATTCCGACGACCATGGAGTTTGTCGATATAGCAGGGCTGGTGGCAGGCGCCTCCAAGGGCGAAGGTCTGGGCAACAAGTTTCTCGCCAACATCCGTGAAACTCAGGCCATTGCCCATGTGGTGCGCTGCTTTGATAACGATAACGTCATTCACGTTGCCAACCAGATTGACCCTCGGGCCGATATTGAAACCATCAACCTTGAGCTCGCCCTGGCCGATCTGGATACGGTCGAAAAAGCCAGCCAGCGGCTGGTGCGCGTGGTAAAAGGCGGCGACAAGGATGCCATCGCCACCAAAGCCGTGCTGGACAAGATTCAGCCGCATCTGGCCGAAGGCATGCCACTGCGCAGCTTCGGGCTCAGCGATGATGAAAAGCAACAGGTCAAAAGTTTTGGCTTTCTGACCCTCAAGCCCACCATGTACATTGCCAACGTCAATGAAGACGGCTTTGATAACAACCCCTACCTTGATGTGGTCAATGACATTGCCGCTGAAGAAGGCGCCATCGTTGTGCCGGTATGCAACCAGATTGAAGCGGAAATCGCCGAGCTCGACGACGATGAACGCGCCATGTTCCTGGATGAGATCGGCATGTCCGAGCCTGGCCTTGACCGGGTCATTCGCGCCGGTTACGCCCTCTTGGGGCTGCAGACCTACTTTACTGCCGGCGTGAAAGAAGTACGCGCCTGGACAGTCAAGGAAGGTGCCAGCGCACCAGAAGCTGCAGGCGTCATTCACACCGATTTCCAGAAAGGCTTTATCCGCGCTGAAGTGATCGCCTATGACGATTTTGTCACCCTGGGTGGCGAACAGGGTGCCAAGGATGCCGGTAAATGGCGGCTGGAAGGCAAGGAATATATCGTCAAAGATGGTGATGTGATCCACTTCCGCTTCAACGTCTAGACGGGCCACCTGCCTGGCACAAGACGGAAAAGACTTGACGCCGATAGAAATGCTGAGTAATATCCGCCTCCGTTGAATGGCTACGTAGCTCAGCTGGTTAGAGCACATCACTCATAATGATGGGGTCCCCTGTTCAAATCAGGGCGTAGCCACCATATTCCAGAAAGCCCGCTGAAATTTCAGTTTACTGAAACGCCAGCGGGCTTTTTTGTGTCGGCAGAAAGCGTTATCAGCTTTCGACCAGCCCCAGGCTGGCGCGGTTATAGAAGGCCGTCAGCGCCCGCACCAGATACTCTACATCCTGGCTTCCTGCGGTTTCACGAATCGAATGCATCGCCCACTGCGGCACGCCCACATCCACCGTTGGCACCCCCACCTGAGTGGCCGTAATTGGCCCGATAGTGCTCCCGCAGCCCATATCCGCACGGGTCACAAACACTTGCACCGGCACGTCGGCTTCACAACAGAGATCGCGGAACAGCGCGCTGGTGGCACTGTTGGTGGCATAGCGCTGATTGGCATTCACCTTGATGACCGGGCCTGCATTGATCAAGGGGCCGTGCTGTTCGTCATGCTTGTCGCGAAAATTGGGGTGCAGAGCGTGGGCGTTGTCACAGGAAACCATGCAGGACGACTGAACCAGCTGAATCAGAGACTCCTCGCTACCGCCGCCCAGCTGGGCATTCAGGCGGCTTAGCACATCGCCCAGAAACGGCCCCTGGGCACCGCAGGCACTGGCACTTCCCACTTCTTCATGGTCGTTGGCCACTAGGAGCGCACCTTGCTGGCCATCATTGGCAAGTAACGCCTCCAGGCCGATAAAGCACGACAGCAGATTATCCAGCCGAGCGCTGGCAAGCAGCGATTGCTCAACGCCGATCAGCGACGGCGCCTGCAGATCATAAAAACTCAATTCAAAATCGACGATATCGGCGTTTTCAATCGCATGCTGTGCCTGAATCCAGGCCTGCAGCAGGCTGTTAAGGTCCTGTTGATCGTCCTGCATCAAGACCGGCGCCATCTGGGTCTGAGGGTTGATCGCGCGACCGTTGTTGGCTTCGCGATCAAGGTGAATCGCAAGGCTCGGCAGGATAGCCACCGGCTCAGCAACATCCAGTAAGACACTGGTCAGACGTCCATCCGGCTGACGCAGATGCACCCGGCCGGCAATGCCCAGGTCACGATCGAACCAGGGCGCCAGCAAGGCACCACCATAGACCTCAATGCCTAACTGTAACCAGCCAGCACTGCGCTGAGTTGCGTTGGGCTTCAGGCGTAGGCCTGGGCTATCGGTATGAGCCCCGACCATACGCAAGTCTTTCAGCACTCCACCTTCAGGCAACTGAAAGGCAATGATGGATGAATCATTACGGGTCACGTAGTAACGCTTGCCTGCTTCCAGCTGCCAGCTGGCGGTTTCCTGCAGCCGTTGGTAACCCGCCGCCTCCAGGCGCAGCGCCATATTGCGGGTAGCATGCCAGGGGGTTGGCGATGCCTGTAAAAACGCACACAGCCGATCCAGCAGGCCAGACTTTAAAATGTGTGACATGAAAATCCTCTTAACAACGATGAAGTAGTCTCAGCAACGCACAAGAGCTGTTACAATACTTGTCTGTTTCATGCAAGTATTCAGGTAACTGTTATTGCAGCAGATAAACGACGTGGTTGGTTAACGGCCGTGATTGGCTGCATTTCGCAACTCCATTTCGCAACTCAGCGGCAGATTGTCAGTCATATAAAGCATGCAGTCTGTACGAGTTTACACAAATCCAGGAGAGCTTGATTAATGAGCTGGTTTGCAACTCTTACGCGCTCGGTGACCTTGGCGACCGCGCTGACCTTTATAAGTCCAGCGCTATGGGCACTGGAACCCACCGATGAGCAGCGTGAAGTCGCCGTTGAAATTGCGGACTCCTTGCGCTATAGCCACTACGCTGACATCACCTTCGACGATGACTGGTCTTCAGAAGCCTTTCAGCGCTATCTGGACAACCTCGACGGCCAGCGCCTGTATCTGTTGGAAAGTGATATCGCGCCTTATCGGCACCTCGAAACACAGATGGCTGATCTGATCTTCGAAGGCGATATCGATGACGCCTTTGCCTTGCACGAACGTTCCAACGAACGCCGTGAAGCCCGCCTGAACTGGCTGCTTGAGCGCATCGACGAGGGACTGGACTATCAGTTCGATAGTGATGAGCGCCTCGAAATTGACCGTGAAGAGGCCAACTGGGCCAGCAATATCAGTGAGCTTGACGCCCTGTGGGAAAAACGTCTGCAGAATGCTGCCCTGACGCTAGTACTCGCAGAGCAGGACAACGAACAGATTGAGACCACACTGCGCCAACGCTACGAAGGACAGCTTTCGCGGGTTGAACAAACCGAAGCTGAAGATGTGTTCGGCCTGCTGATGGCAGCGGTCACCGGCACCGTGGACCCCCACACCAGCTACCTTTCACCGCGCCAGGGAGAATCCTTTGATATCCAGATGAGCCTGTCGCTGGAAGGTATTGGCGCCATGCTTCAGGCCGACGGCGAATACGTCAAGGTTGCCAGCCTTGTGCCAGGCGGCCCTGCTGACCAGGCCGGTGTACTGGATCCAGCCGACCGTATTGTCGCGGTTGGCCAGGAAGACGAAGAAGATCTGGTGAATGTTATCGGCATGCGCCTGGATAACGTTGTCGACCTGATTCGCGGCCCCAAGGGCAGCGTGGTGCGTCTGGAAGTCATCCCCGCTCAGGCCGTTGATGTTACGCGTACTCAAGTGGTCGAGATCACCCGTGACACCGTGAAACTTGAAGACCAGGCCGCACAAAGTGAAGTCATTGAGCTGGAACGTGATGGCCAACAGCACAAGGTCGGTGTGGTCACCGTGCCCACCTTCTATGTCGATTTTGAAGCCTGGCAAGCAGGTGAAGATGACTATCGCAGTACCACTCGCGATGTCGCCAAGGAAATCACTGCCCTCAAGGAAGCCGGCGTAGAAGGCATTGTACTGGATCTACGTGACAACGGCGGCGGCGCATTACAGGAAGCCAACAGCCTACTTGGCCTGTTTATCGATCGCGGCCCGACCGTTCAGGTACGTGATGCCAGAGGGCGCATACAGCTATACGGCGACAGTGACGCGGGCACCCATTACGATGGCCCATTAACGGTGCTTACCAACCGCTTGTCGGCCTCTGCGTCAGAAATCTTTGCCGGCGCCATTCAGGATTATGGCCGTGGCATTGTGGTGGGCTCCCCCACCTTTGGCAAAGGCACCGTGCAGACGCTGAGCGATCTTAGCCATGGTGAAATCAAGATCACGCGTGCCAAGTTCTACCGCATTTCAGGTGACAGCACCCAGAATCGCGGCGTTGAACCGGATATTCGCTTCCCGATGGATATTGATCCGGAAAGAATCGGCGAAAGCAGCCTTGACCATGCACTGGCGTGGGATTCCGTTCAAAACGTGCAGTATCGCCGCTACGGGGAGCCGGAAAACTACCTTGATACATTGATCAATCGCTACCGGGCGCGCGCTGAAGATAACCCCAACTTCCTCTACCTTGAGCGTCAGACAGAGCTTTCACGCCAGCTGCGTGAGCAGCACACCAGCGTCAGCCTGAACCGCGAACAGCGCAAAAGGGAGATGCAGGCCCAGGAAGCCGAACAGCTTGCTCTGGAAAACCAGCGGCGCATTGCGCTTGGCGCCCAACCATTGGAAGAATGGACCAGCGCCCAGGTAGACAGCGAGGAAGAAAATGGCAGCGAGCAGGCAAAAGAAGAGGAGGAAGACGTCATGCCGGCTGAACGCGCCCAGGTGCTGGAAGCTGCTGAAATTCTTCTTGACTATGCTCAGCTGCAGACAGCTCAGCGCCTAGCCAACCGGGAGTGATCAAAACGGGCTGAGCGTTTTTCCCGATCTCTTCACCTTGAACACTGACCGAGGCCTCATGGCCTCGGTTTTTATTGGCAAGCTGTGAATGCCAAACTATCAGGCCCTAACAGTAAGCCGCCCGACGACCCGGACGTTCACCCATGGCCTGCAGCCGCCGAGTGAGCTTTTCCAGACGCTGACGCTCACCCTCTCGACCTGCTTCAATAATCGCCTGCCCCCAACCGGGCAGACCAGAGGCAAGGCGGTAATACACCCATTGGCCATCGCGTTGATCGCTCAGCAGGCCACATTGGCGCAGCTGAGCCAGATGGCGAGACACCTTGGGTTGCGAGAGCTCGAGAGCGTAGGTCATTTCACACACACAAAGCTCGCCTTCCTGGGCAATCAGCAGCACCAGTGACAGACGCGTGTCGTCGCTCAGACATTTAAAGACTTGTAGCGGCATTAACGGTAATGCAGTCGCGGCATTCACAGAATCATCCAACCTTTCACAAACGAAAGCTGACGATTAGTATAGCGAATTAGGTACTTGCAAAGGGTAGGAAGAATCAAAAAGAAAGAGGAAAAAGGAGAGGATTAACTAGCGTGAAGTTGGCTGGCTCCCCGAACAGGACTCGAACCTGTGACCCAATGATTAACAGTCATTTGCTCTACCAACTGAGCTATCGGGGAATAACCGAAAGGACGATGTGAACGTTGGCTCCTCGAGCAGGACTCGAACCTGCGACCCAATGATTAACAGTCATTTGCTCTACCAACTGAGCTATCGAGGAACATTCAACACCTTTTACACTATCTGCCAGCTAGTTGATGCTAGGGCTGATATTGTAATTGCTTGGGTAGTGATTGGCTCCCTGAGCAGGACTCGAACCTGCGACCCAATGATTAACAGTCATTTGCTCTACCAACTGAGCTATCAGGGAACTACCTAAACACGGTGCGTAGTATACTCATACAAACGCTGTGGTCAAGTGTGGATTTATTCCAATGCTAGCCCCTGCTTTACTGTGCCCGTATAATACTCACTCAACGTCGCGGCACCGCCGCACCACCATTCATCCTCGTCACCCGACGACCCATAGATGACAGGTACCGATGACGAAGAAACTCTTCATCAAAACACACGGCTGCCAAATGAACGAGTATGACTCGTCACGCATGGCAGACCTGCTCGGCGAATCACACCAGATGGAGCTCACTGATAACGAGCTTGAAGCGGATGTCATTTTGCTCAATACCTGCTCTATTCGTGAGAAAGCGCAGGAAAAGGTCTTTCATCAGCTTGGCCGCTGGAAAAAACTCAAGGACGCCAACCCCGACCTGGTAATTGGTGTCGGTGGCTGTGTGGCCAGTCAGGAAGGTGAGGCATTACGCAAGCGCGCGCCTCACGTCGACATGGTCTTTGGCCCGCAAACACTTCACCGCGTTCCTGGGATGCTGGATGCCAAGCGCAATAACCAGATTGCCGCTGTTGATGTCACCTTTCCGGAAATCGAGAAGTTCGATCACCTGCCGCAGCCCTCTTCAGATGGTGCAACGGCGTTTGTTTCAATTATGGAAGGCTGCTCCAAGTACTGCACCTTCTGCGTGGTGCCCTACACCCGTGGCGAAGAAGTCTCGCGTCCGTTTGAAGCGGTAATGGATGAAATTCTCCATCTGGCGGATCAAGGGGTGCGCGAAGTCAATCTGCTTGGCCAAAACGTTAATGCCTACCGGGGCGAGAACGACTACGGTGACGAGATCGACCTGGCGGAACTGATTGCCTGCATTGCCGCCGTTGATGGCATTGACCGGATTCGCTTCACGACCTCACATCCGGTTGAGTTCACCGATAGCCTGGTCGATGCCTATGCCGACATCCCTGAACTGGTCAGCCATCTGCACCTGCCCGTTCAGTCCGGCTCTGACCGCATTCTCAGCGCCATGAAACGCGGCCATACCGCGCAGGAATATATCGACAAGATGGAGCGCATTCGCGCCAACCGGCCGGACATCAGCTTCTCCTCGGACTTCATTATCGGCTTCCCCGGTGAAACTGAGGATGATTTTGAAGCCACTATGGACCTGATCCACAAGATTGGCTTTGACCACTCGTTCAGCTTTGTCTATTCCGCTCGTCCCGGCACGCCGGCGGCTTCGCTTGAAGACGACACTCCCGCTGAGGTCAAAAAGCAGCGCCTGGCGATTCTGCAGGAGCGGATTATCCAGCACACCCAGCAGATCAGTCGTCGCATGGTGGGCTCTCGCCAGCGCATTCTGGTCAGCGGATTTTCACCCAAGGATCCGGGGCAGCTGTCCGGGCGTACGGAAAACAATCGCGTTGTGAATTTCCGTGCGGCCAACCCGACCGAGCTGATCGGCTACTTTGTGGATGTCGATATCACCGAGGCGCTACCCAACTCCCTGCGCGGAGAACTCGCCTCGGCAGAGCGTTATTAACAACTCTCATCGCCCAGGCAATTGCCCCGAGGCCACTCGGGGCAGTAAGCTGAACCTCACACTCATTAACCAACGGGTTTCTTACTCTTGAGCCAGCCATCATCTCAGGCCAATCGCATTATCACGCTCAGCCTTGAACCCAATGACCCGCAGCGGCTCGCCAGCCTGTGTGGGCAGCAGGATGAGCATCTGAAACTGATTGAAAGCCGTCTGGACGTTACCCTGCGTAACCGCGGCAACATCTTCCAACTGGCGGGCGCGGCCAACCGCATCAAGGCCGCCGCCAACGTACTGGAACACCTTTACCGGGAAACCGCTGCCAACGAGCTTGACCCGGACACCGTTCACCTGTTCCTGCAGGAATCCGGGCTTGAAGCGCTTGCCGAGGAAGAGGAACCGGAAGACGGCGAAGTGATCATGCGCACGCCACGCACCATGATCAAACCCCGCGGGATGAATCAGCAGCGCTACGTATCCAGCATCCGTGAGCACGATATCAACTTCGGTATTGGACCGGCAGGTACCGGCAAGACGTATCTGGCCGTTGCGGCAGCGGTTGAAGCACTGAACCAGCAGGAAGTCCGCCGCATCCTGCTGGTTCGTCCGGCCGTTGAAGCCGGTGAGAAACTGGGCTTTTTGCCTGGCGATCTGGCCCAGAAAATCGACCCCTACCTGCGCCCGCTCTATGACGCCCTGTATGAAATGATCGGTTTCGAACAGGTCGCCAAACTGATCGAGCGTCAGGTAATTGAAATAGCGCCGTTGGCCTATATGCGCGGACGCACCCTGAACAACGCTTATATCATCCTGGATGAAAGCCAGAACACCACCCCTGAGCAGATGAAGATGTTCCTGACCCGGATAGGTTTTGGCTCCACGGCGGTGATTACCGGCGATGTGACCCAGGTGGATTTACCCCGCGGCCAGCGCTCCGGCCTGATTCAGGTGCTTGAAGTTCTCAGGGACACCCCCGGGATAGGCGTGACCCACTTTGCTGCCAAGGACGTTGTCCGTCACCCGCTGGTACAGCGTATTATCGAAGCCTACGACAGCTTTGAATCCGAGCAGGAAGCCAAGGAGCGCGCTGTTCGCGAGGAACGTCAGCAAGCCCGCGAAGAGCGTCTGCAAAAACGTGAGGATTCCCTTCAGTGACGGCATTGATTGACTATCAATTGGCGACACAGTCCACCCAGGTGCCCGATGCGGCTCAGCTTGAACGCTGGGTCGCTGCAGTGCTGGAGCAGCACCCGCAGGAAAGTCGCCATGAAGTGACCATCCGCATCGTGGATGCGGATGAAAGCCAAGCGCTCAACGCTGACTACCGTGGCAAGGACAAACCGACCAATGTACTGTCCTTTCCCTTTGAAGCGCCCCCGGGTATTGAGCTACCGTTACTTGGCGACCTGGTCATCTGCCAGAATGTCGTTGCACAGGAAGCACAGCAACAGCAAAAACCGCTGATGCAGCATTATGCGCATATGGTCATACATGGCACCCTGCATTTATTGGGTTATGATCATATTGAGGACGACGAAGCCGAGGCTATGGAGCAGCTTGAGCGTCTGCTTCTGGCCAGGTTTGATATTCCTGATCCGTATCTGAGTGAAACGCAGTAACGCTGTCAAAACAAGAGATCAACTGTATGAGCGAAGACCGATCGAGCACCGCCCCCCCTCAAAAATCCTGGCTTGATAAGCTGTTTGGTGCCCTGACGGGGGATAACGATGAGCCCAGCTCAAGAGAAGAGCTGATGGCCTTTCTGCGCCACACGGCCGGCCGCCTGAAGCTCGACCAGGATGCCATGATGATCATTGAAGGCGCGCTGCAGATCAGCGACCAGCAGGTACGCGAGATCCTGATTCCTCGCTCTCAGGTCGCCGCCATTCCAATTGATCAGACCAGCGATGACTATCTGCCGCTCATTCAGGAAACCGGCCACTCGCGCTATCCGGTCATCGGTGAGAATCTTGATGATGTCAAAGGCATTGTGCTGGTCAAGGATCTGCTGCCCCTGCTCTCCCAGACCCAGGCCCAGCGGGATGCCTTCCAGCTTGAGGATATCACCCGCCCAGCGATGTTTATCCCTGAATCCAAACGTCTCAACAGCCTGCTGAAAGAGTTTCGTGATACCCACAACCATATGGCGATTGTGGTGGACGAGTACGGCGGCACGGCTGGGATTATTACCATCGAAGATATTCTTGAGCAGATTGTCGGCGATATTGAAGATGAGCACGACACAGATGAAGAAGATGATATCCGTGCCCTGGAAGACGGTCATTTTGCTGTTCGCGCCCTGACCCCCATTGAAGATTTCAACGAACGCTTCAACACCCAGTTTTCTGACGATGAGTTTGACACCGTAGGCGGCCTGGTCATGCAGCAGTTTGGCCACCTGCCCCGGCGCGGCGAACAGACCTCACTCGGCGGCTGGCACTTTGTGGTGATGAACGCAGACAATCGGCGTATTCGCCTGCTCGACGTGCACTTCGACGACAGCAGAAATGAAGAAGACCTCACCAGCCAATCAGGCTGATAGACGACACCCTTCAGATTACCCGCGTCTATCGATAAGGATAGTCATTGATGCATACAGGATTCTCTCCTTCCCTGGGCTGGCAGCTTCTGGCTGCCGTTATTGCCGGGGGCTTCACAACCCTGACCGCCTCACCGTTTGAATTCTGGTGGCTGGGGCCTTTGGCCGCAGCACTAGTGTATTGGGGCAGCCATGCATTAACGCCCGCCCACGCCGCGCTCAAGGGCCTTGTCTATGGGCTGGCACTGTTTGCCAGCGGGGCTTCCTGGGTTTACGTTTCCATTCACGATTATGGCCATACCGGCCCCCTGCTTGCCGGCTTGCTCACGGCGCTGTTCGTGTTTGCACTGGCGTTATTTTTTGCCGCCATGCTGTGGGTCTACCGACGTTTTACCTCACCGCGCTACTCGCTGCTAGGCTTTGCGGGCATCTGGGTGCTGGCCGAGGTGCTACGCACTTATCTGTTTACCGGCTTTCCCTGGCTGCTGCTTGGCAGCGGTTTTGTCGACTCGCCACTGGCGGCCTGGGCACCTATCGGTGGCGTTTACCTCTTGTCGTTACTGGTCGCCTTCAGTGGCATCTTATTGGTAACGCTGCTGATCAAGCGCCGCCTGTGGGCCATCGCGCCCCTGGCGGCGATCTGGTTGACACCCTTCATCCTGCCCACCCAATGGACGACCCCCAGCGAGAAGCCCACCAAGGTCGCCATGGTGCAGGGCAACCTGCCCCAACTGATCAAATGGACCGCTGACGGTCAGCGCGAAGCCGTTACCACCTATACCCGCCAAACCCAGACTATCAGCGATGACGTTGAGCTGATTATATGGCCGGAAACCGCGCTGCCCATGCTGGAAAATCAGGCGCGACCTGTACTCGAGCAGGTGCAGTCCAGCCTTCCCGCTGACACAGCGCTGATTACCGGCATCCTGCAACAGGATGAACAGGCCCAGCAATTTTTCAACGGCGTGATAGGTGTTGGTAACGTCGAAGGCGATTATCAGAAAGAACATCTGGTGCCCTTTGGAGAGTACCTGCCACTGGAAAGCTTGCTGCGGGGTCTGATCAATTTCTTTGACCTGCCCACTTCCTTCATCACGCCAGGGCCAGATCAACAGCCACCGATGCAGACGGCAGGCATTTCTCTGGGCAATGCCATCTGCTACGAGATTATCTACCCTCAGTTGGTGGCCAGCCGGGCACGCAACAGCCAGGCCATCATTACCATTTCCAACGACACCTGGTTTGGCCGCTCAATTGGCCCCCACCAGCATCTGCAGATGGCACGCCTTCGTGCACTGGAAAACGGCCGCTACGTGCTGCGCGCTACCAGCAATGGGATTACCGTGATCATCGACCCGCAGGGCCAGATAACCCAACGCGCGCCGCAGTTTGAAACTACCACCCTGACCGGTGAGTTCTATGCCATGCAAGGCCTGACCCCTTTCACCCAGATGGGTAGCTGGCCGGTCTGGCTGCTGGCTGGCCTGCTGGTGCTACCTTCCCTGCGGCTGGGCAGAAAGGATCAGGCGTAAACACCTCCGCGCCAGAACCCAAAGCAAGCCCTTAAACAAACCCTGAAACCAACAAGGCGCCCCTGGGGGCGCCTTGTGGTGTACGTACTTTCTACAACAACATCAACACAACCTGAAGTAATCGATGCTTTAACGGCTGCTGTTAGCGCTGGCAGCCTTGATGGCTTCTTCATCTGCGTTGATAATTTCAGGAATTGTCTGACGCACGTAACGCCCCGGTGCAGCTTCGATAGTCGGCAACTCACCTTCACCCGGCTGGCGTGCAGCAACCGCTTTCTCCTGGTCAACAAAGCCGTTTTCCACCATCCATGCCTGCCAGTGAGGCCACCAGGAGCCTTCATTGGCTTGCGCACCGGCCATCCAGTCCTCGTGGTTGTCAGGCAGCTCACTGTTGGTCCAGTAGCCGTACTTGTTCTTGTGCGGCGGGTTCACAATACCGGCAATATGGCCTGAACCGCCCAGCACGAAGGTAATCGGCCCTTTAGGTAACAAGGCGCCATAATAGGTGCTGTTCCATTTGGCGATATGGTCTTCCTTGGTGGAAACGTAGTAGGAGGGCGTGGAAATCTTGCGCAGATCGATCTTGACGCCATCCAGCTCAATACCACCCGGTTCAACCAGACGGTTTTCCAGATACATATGGCGCAGGTACCAGGCATGGGTACCCGCCGCCAGGTTGGTACCGTCAGTGTTCCAGTAAAGCAGGTCAAAGGCCGCCGGCGGCTCGCCCTTCAGGTAGTTATTGACGTAGAAAGACCAGAAGAGATCATTTTCCTTCAGCAGGTTGAAGGTATACGCCATGGAACGGCCATCCAGATAGCCTTTGGTTTCCAGCGTTTTTTCAATACCTTCAATAACACCTTCATTCAGGAAAACGCCGATGTCGCCCGGGTCACGGAAATCCTGCAGGGTCGCCATATAGGTAACCGATTTCACCTTGCGCCCGCGTCGGGTACTGGTCAGATAAGCCAGGGTAGACGCCGTCAGCGTACCGCCGATGCAGTAGCTCAACAGATTGACCGACTTTTCACCACAGGCCTGCTCAATGGCTTCAATCGCGCTGATCGGGCCCATCTGCATGTAATCTGCCCAGGTGACATCGCGCTGGGCTGGCCCAGGGTTACGCCAGGAAATCAGAAACACCGTATGGCCCTGATCCACCAGCCACTTGACCATGGAATTATCCTGGCGCAGGTCAAGAATGTAGTACTTGTTGATCCAGGGCGGCACGACCAGCAGCGGCGTCTTGAAGGTCTTTTCGGTGGTGGGCGTATATTGAATCAGCTGCATCAGCTCATTTTCATACACGACTGAACCGGGCGTGACGGCAATATTCTCACCTACCGCAAAAGCGGTTCGGTCAGTCATGCGCACATTGATACCTTCAGCCGAATTGGAAAGGTCTTCACGTAGAAGCGCCAAGCCATCGACCAGGTTCTGACCACGAGTTTCCAGGGTGCGCCGCATCACTTCAGGGTTGGTGGCCACAAAGTTGGTGGGCGCCATGGCATTGACTAACTGACGGGCATAGAACTGCAGATGATGCTTATGCGTCTCATCCAGCCCATCCAGGTTATCGATCAGCTCCTCGACCAGTTGAGCAAACAGCAGATATTGCTCCATGATCGCCAAGTATTGAGGTTCCTTGGTCCAGGCTTCGTCCTTGAAACGACGATCACCCTTGGCAGGCTTGATCAAGGGGTCAACGTTTTCGCCAGCCATGGCTCTGGCATTCTGCTGCCACAGGAGCCATTGATCCTGCAATAGACGCGCCTGGGTTTGCCATAAGAGCGTGGGGTTCTGCATCAGCGCCTGTGCACCGGCCTCGAAACTTTCGCGCATATCCTTATGGACAGAATCTGCAGCGTCGCTGGGCGCCATGCGCGCCATCAGATCCTGCATCAATCCCTGATACTGTTCCCCAAGTTCTTTCAACTGGGTATTCCAGGCATCCATATCGACCTGAGATGGCATTTCCCATCCTGATTGCATACTTACTCTCCCACTCTTATGGCAAACGCATGACAGCTTTGCGCATAGGCCATTGACCGTTATTCTCTTCGTCACGCTAAAAAACACTAGCCTTGAAAAGGCGAGTGTTTTTTAACCGACAAAACAAACACGGCGCCGTTAATCTGGCGCCGTGCAATCATTTATTCAGCTTTTGCTGCTACCGCGAGATGCCTGGCTGGTAGCCTTGGCGGGCGTCTCGTCTTTCTTGGCCGCAGCGGTGTTAACCTGGTCGTTCATCTGCTGAGTGGCTTCGCTGAACAGTTTTTCCATTTCAGCTTTAAATTCCATGCTCATCTCGCCCATGGTCTTGGCATCTTCCTGCATCTGCTGGGAGAGCTCGTTGAGCATTTCTGCCTGCTTGGCAGCAAATTCGCGCAGGTCATCAGCGTCATCAATTTCGCTGGCACTACGCATCCGGTCAGTACCCATCTGGCTGTAACGCTTCATGGCTTCCAGCTGGTACTGGGTCATCTTTTCCATGTTGTTAAGCATCAGCGAGTTAACCTTGCGCATCGGCTCAAACATCTGGCGAGTTTGCGTGTTGAAAGCATCCATCATTTTATCTTGCATCGTTATCACCCTTTTTTGAAAAATTTGGGCGGCCGACTGAGCTGCCCTGTCGTCTATGCTGCACTGCACAAAGACTAGCCCGTAATACTCAGCGTTGCAACCGTTAACACTGTAACGGGTTAATCTTTAGCCACGTTTCATGCAGAAAACATGGTTATTACGCCGTTGCGTCAGGCTTAAGGCTAATCACTTTTAGACCGCTTGGCGCGTGAACTGGCTGACGCGGTACCGGTTTTGCTTTTACTGTTACTGCTCTGCTGACTACTGCGGCTGGCGGTGCCGCTATCACCGCTTGATGACCCTTTTTCACTGGCGGCGGAACTGTCGCTATCAGTACCGCCCGAGGAGTAACTGGCATTACCGGCCTGACGCAGCATATCCAGCATCATCTGTTGATAGGTGCCAAAATTTGACAGCCCCTGCGATAGCCCCTGCTGCATCATTGGCTGCTGCATGAAAGGACTCATCAGGCTCATCGGATCATAACCCTCAACGCCGGACTCCATCTGACGCTGGATATTATCCAGCAGGTTTTTCTGAAAGGCTTCTACATCCGGCAGACCCAGCGCACGGCGAAATTCATCAGGGGTCAGATCAAATTCCACATTAATCTTCATCGGCGGCTCCTTATCGCTCTCCCCTGAGTGTAGCAGTCAAAAGTTAGTTTCACCGCTGCGGATGACACTGCTATGACACCCGGCTATCAACGCTATGCCTTTGGTGCTTTTCAGCACTGGCCAAGGCGTGGCGTATCCACCTTGACATGGGCATTCTGGCCGCGCTGGCGCAGCCAGTGGTCCATTAGTGTAATGGCCATCATGGCTTCCGCAATCGGGGTTGCGCGTATACCGACACAGGGGTCGTGACGCCCCTTGGTCACCACCTCGACAGGCTCACCATGGATATCGATAGAGCGCCCCGGCGTGGTAATGCTGGAGGTTGGCTTGAGGGCAAGACGGGCAACAATCGGTTGGCCGCTGGAGATACCGCCGAGCACCCCACCCGCATGGTTGGAAAGAAAGCCTTCCGGGGTCATTTCATCGCGATGGGTGCTGCCGCGCTGGTCAATGCTGGCAAAGCCATCGCCGATTTCGATGCCCTTGACCGCGTTTATACTCATCAGGCTATGGGCCAGTTCAGCATCCAGGCGATCAAACACCGGCTCGCCCAGCCCTACGGGCACCCCTTCGGCCACAACGGTCACCTCGGCGCCCACAGAATCCTGGTCGCGGCGCAGTTGATCCATATAGGCTTCAAGCTCCGGCACCTTAGCCGGGTCAGGGCTGAAAAAGGCGTTGTCGTCGACACTGTCCCAGGTCTTGAAGTCGATCTTGATCGGCCCTAACTGGCTCATGTAGCCGCGTATCTGAACTCCCTGGCTGGCCAGAAACTGTTTGGCAATCGCACCGGCGGCCACGCGCATGGCCGTTTCGCGGGCGCTGGAACGCCCTCCGCCGCGATAGTCCCGGTGGCCGTATTTATGGTGGTAGGTGTAATCCGCATGGGCCGGACGAAACTGATCCTTGATCTTTGAGTAGTCCTTGGAGCGCTGATCGGTATTTTCAATCAACAGCCCAATCGAGGCGCCAGTGGTCATGCCTTCAAACACACCGGAAAGAATCCGCACCTGATCGGGCTCCTTGCGCTGGGTGGTATGGCGGGAGCTGCCGGGGCGGCGGCGATCCAGGTCACGCTGCAGAACCGCCTCGCTGAGCATGACCCCCGGCGGGCAGCCATCCACAATGGCGCCAAGCGCGACGCCATGGCTCTCACCAAAGGTCGTAACGGTAAACAGTTTGCCAATTGTATTGCCGGACATGGGCGTTATTTCCTTTACGCAAAAGACGCCGCATGGGCGTCGAGTTCAGCGGCGCTCAGGGCAAATACGCCCTGGCCACCGCGCTCGAATTCAAGCCACATAAATGGCACTTGGGGAAATGCTTGTTCAAGATGGCGGTCAGAATTGCCCACCTCAACTATCAGCCAGCCGTCATCGCTCAAATGCGCTCGGGCATCGCGCAGAATCTGGCGGACGATATCCAGACCATCGCTGCCCGCTCCCAGCGCCAGGTCAGGCTCATGGCGAAACTCAGCCGGCATGGTGGCCAGATCGCGGGCATCCACATAAGGCGGGTTGGAGACGATCAGGTCAAAGCGCTGCCCTTCAAGGTTCTGAAACACATCGGATTCAACCGCGCGCACCCGGTCACCCACGGCGTGGCGGGTGATATTCTCACGGGCGACACCCAACGCTTCCTGGCTGATATCCGTCAGAATGACGTCACAGGTCGGCAGATGCAGCGCCGTGGCAATCCCGATACATCCTGACCCGGTACACAGATCAAGCACCCGCTCTGGCGGCTCCTCCGGGAACCAGGCGGCAAAACCATCTTCAATCAACTCGCCCACCGGCGAGCGTGGAATCAGCACGCGCTCATCCACATTGAAGGGGTAGCCAGCAAAAAACGCCTCGCCCAGCAGATAGGGCAGCGGGCGGCGCGTCTTGACGCGCGCCCGGGTCAACGCCACGATACGGCTGCGCTCCATGGGCAGCAGGCGAGCTTCCAGCACTGCTGGGTCAACGTTCCAGGGCAGGTGCAACGCCCCCAGGCAAAGCGCGACCGCTTCGTCCCAGGCGGATTGGGTACCATGGCCATAGTACAACCCGGCGAGATGAAATTCGCTGGCCGTCCAACGCAGATAGTCGCGCAGAGTAAAGAGTTCCTGCGCCAGTTCGACATCGCTCAAACACAGCGTTGAGGTGCCGATAGCAGCATGGTCAGCTAATTCAGTGGAAGATAACGTGGCCACAATGGCTCCTGATTAATGGTGACATCACACTTGAGTAAGCGGTATGACAATGATTGTACCTTTCACTCCAGCCGGTTCACAGCAGCGTTAATCTCGCTATACTGTGCGTTGCTGCATTTTTTAACAGAGTTTTAAAGTAGCGCTTTTGCGTTCGACTGTTAGCGTCCAATTTTTACGTCCTTTTCCATCAGAGCATGCCATGACTCGTCGCCATACGCCCCAAGAGGAAGAGATCAATGTCTTTCGCCATGCGCTGGAAACAGCGGGCGTTCGGCGTATCACCACTAACCGCGCTGACCCTGGCCGCCCCAGACAGCACCAGCCAGCCCATGAGGCGCGCCGCCGTGCGGCGGTTGAAAACCAGGTATTGCAAACCAACGGCCGTACCTCTGATGGTCGTGTTGAAGCGGTTCGCCCTTCTGAATACCTGGAGTTCAGCGTTCCGGATCTGCCCTGGCGCACCTTCAGCCAGTTAAAACGCGGCCAGCTGGCCTGGCAGGCAGGCCTTGACCTGCATGGCTATACACTGGAAGAAGCCCGCCATCAGCTGGAAGGCTTTCTACGTGATGCCATCAACCAGCGAATGCGCAGCGTCCTGATTGTGCACGGTAAGGCCTGGGGTACCGATGCCGACTACCCGGTGCTTAAAAGCCATACCAATACCTGGCTGCGGGAATGGCCGGGCGTACTGGCCTTCTGCTCGGCCACTGACATTGATGGCGGCACCGGTGCTCTTTATGTGCTGTTACGCCGCAAAGGCCACTAGTTTCCCGCTTTGAGTGGGTGATGCTTATTGAGGGCTTCGTCCGTCAGCATTCTGCCCAGCTGGATCAACTCTTTGGCGCGGTGAAATTCATAGGCGCTGCACACGGTTTTGGGTATTTCAATCAGGATATCCGGTGGGTAACCCGCCACTTTATACTTGGCTAACGCCGCCTGGGTAATATCAAAGGATTCCATCACCATATCCAGCTTGCCCCAGTCTCGCTTGCCACGTTCTTCCGCGCCTGCGTCATCCTCACCGCCCAGATTACCCAGCCCTTTCCAGAGCCGCTGGGTTGTCTCGCGCACGTTGTCAACCCAGCTGCTGGTATCGTCGTTTTCAGCGTCATCATCTGTGCCATCTGATGAAGCGGCGCCAGCCTTGGCAACATCGGCGTTTGCAGGTAACAAGGATTCCAGCGTCACCGGCTGTGGCGTGTGGGCGGTAACATTCACCGCCAGCACCATATCCGCCTCATGGGCGGCAATCACCGGCATAATCGGCAGGGGGTTGAGCAGGCCGCCATCCACCAGCACCTGATCCCCCAGATGCACCGGGGTAATCACCCCGGGTACCGCAATAGAAGCGCGAATGGCCTGCAATAGCGGGCCATCCTGAAACCAGACTTCGCGCTGGCGCACCAGATCCGTGGCGACAGTGGTCAGCGGAATAGCCAGATCCTCAATCAGGTTATCGCCGAGCAGGCTTTCGAGTTTCTGCATGACCTTGTTGGCGCGCATGGCGCCCATCGGGTTCCAGGTGACATCCACCAGTTTCAGTACGTCCAGGTAGTCGAGCTGAGATACCCAGTCGCGATATTCCTCCAGCTTGCCTGCGGCATACACGCCCCCGACCAGGGCCCCCATGGAGCAACCAGCAATCGCGATCACCTCGTAGCCGCGGGCTTCCAGGGCATCGATCACGCCAATATGCGCATAACCACGCGCCCCACCACTGCCCAATATCAGGGCAACCTTGTTGCCCGCCTGAGACAGTTTCTCGCGCTGCGCTGCCGGTGAGTCCTGCTGAGTGGATAGTTCATGAGATTGCATGATTAAGCGCTTCCTTTCGAAGATTCTGATGTTGGACAATAACGTCAGCGACTTGGTTAACCGTGTGTTTTTCCAGGTGCAGATGATGGCCGCCTACCAGCACATGACGGCTGAGGTCGGCGACAGCACGACGACAACGCTCTGCCCAGGGCCGGTTCCCCAGAATGCCCTTATCGCCTTCAATTAGGAGTACCGGGCAGCGTATTGCAGTTAAAAGCGCCAACACCTGGTCAGGCGTAAACCGCACTAATGAAGGCTTCATCAGGCGCCTATCGGTACGCAGATAGCAGCCACCGTCGTTACCGGTATAGCTATTACGCGCCATTAACGGCCGTGCGGTGTCGGCATCAATGGGCGTCACGCCCCCAGCGACCCTGGCCGCAACAGCACTTTCAAGCCCTGAATAACGTGGCGGCGTTGATGCAGGTCGGCGATGGGCCAGTAACCCCTTGCGCAACTGGTCAGGCGTTTCTTCAGGCGGAGTGCTCAAGGCCCCTAATCCATCGAGTAACATCAACTGATTAACGCGCTCAGGCAATGCTGAGGCCAGCAGGCAACTGACCGCGGCCCCCATGGAATGAGCCAGTAAGCTTACCTGTTCAAGCTCAAGAGCTTGCATGGCATCCAGCACATCATGGCAATAGTCCCACAGCGCAATATCCTGAGATTCCGATGGCGCAAGGCTGGCTGAGTGCCCGTGACCGCGAAAATCCAGCGCGACAATACGCACCCCCAAGGTACTGGCAAGGCGCGGCGCCAGATGGCTGAAGCTGGCGGCGTTATCCAGCCATCCATGTAGCGCCAGCCAGGTCGGCGCTGACGGGCTACCCCAGCTCAGCGCCGCCAGGCGCCCTCCGGCCAGGGTGAGCGCTTGCGGTGAATCGGCTGATACGGTTGTTTCCAAAAGCCTGGTATCTCCCATGTTTATGCCCATCTGCAGGTGACGTTGTGGTATCGAATCGCTACCATTATTGGCTCTGACAGCCTTAATCAGCAAACTCGACTTTGGCTCATTTTTAAACTGCAAGAGGCTTTTATGAATCAACGCCGTGATACCCGCAGCCGCAACTGGATCTTTTTTGTCACTGTCATCAGTGCCGTCGTAGTCGGCATCTGGCTGGCACGTTAAGTCGACGGGCCCCCTACCACCATCAACCCAGCGTTTAACGGTGAAGCCCGGTCACCACAAGATAGACAAGGCAAGCAACGCCGTTGTCTGGCACACTGGACAGGTTAAATTACCTTGCCGTTTTTCACTATCGGCACACGATCAAGGAGAAGGTTGTAATGAGCGAACGCAGCGCAAATACCCAGCCCTGGGCACAGCCCATGCCGGAAAAGCAGTTCGAGCTGATGCGCGACATTCTCGCCGCCCCCAGCCCCGTGGGGCTTGAAGGTGCGATGACCTACGGCGTACTGAAACCGCACTTCGAGAGCTTTGCGCCAAAAAGCTGGCAGCTGCATCAGTTTCGCGGCAACGCCGGTGTCGTGCTGGATACGCATCCGGGCCAGGATGATATGTTCAAGCTGATGATCATTGGTCACGCCGACAAGATCCGCATGCAGGTGCGCTCAATTGGTGAAGACGGCAAAATCTGGATCAACACCGATTCCTTCCTGCCCACCGTACTGATTGGCCATGAGGTCAAGCTGTTCAGCGAAGACCCGGAAGCCCCGGGCAGCTACCGCAGCATTGAAGGCGGCACCGTGGAAGCCCTTGGCGCCATCCACTTCTCTGACCCGGCGGTGCGCACCGGTGACAAAGGCATCAAGAAAGAGCAGATCTATCTTGATCTGCAGATTCACGGTGAGAATAAAAAGCAGCAGGTGCTCAATCTGGGGGTGCGCCCGGGCGATTCGATCATTTTTGACCGCCCTATCCGCCCCGGCTTCAGCCCTGACACCTTCTACGGTGCCTACCTGGATAACGGCTTGGGCTGTTTTGTCACCGCTGAAGTGGCACGCCTGATTGCCGAAGCTGGTGGCACCCAGCAGGTACGCGTCATGTTTGCGATTGCCAGCTACGAGGAAATCGGCCGCTTTGGCAGCCGCGTGTTTGCCGGTGAGCTCAAGCCGGATGCGCTGATTGGCGTTGACGTTAACCATGACTATGTCGCCGCACCGGGCATTGGTGACAAGCGCATGCAGCCGCTGGAAATGGGTAAAGGCTTCACCATGGCCGTGGGCTCCATCGCCAGCGAGCAGCTCAACCGGGTGATCGCCAAGGCCGCCAGCGACAACGAGATTCCCATGCAGCGCGATATTGTCGGCGTGGATACCGGCACCGACGGCATGGCCGGTGTGCTGGCCTCCGTAGACAGCGCCGCCACCTCAATTGGCTTTCCGATTCGCAACATGCACACCATTTCCGAAACGGGTAACACCCAGGACGTGCTGGCCGCCATTCATGCCCTGACTCACACCATCAAATCGCTGGATGGCATCAAGGATCTCAAGCGCGAATTTCTGGATAACCACCCGCGTCTGGACAAAGCCAGCCCGCTTGCCCACCAGGGCAGCGCCAAGCCTGACGAGGATAGCAAAAGCGACAAGGAAGAACCCCAGAAAGGCGCTAAGAAAGAGACCCCAACGGCCAAAGACACCAAGGCCAAAAAGACCAAGAAAAGCAAGTAACCCGAGCTAAAGCGCTGACGAAACACCCGCGACAAAAAAGCCCGTCCTGTCTGAACAGGGCGGGCTTTAATTTGTCATTCCCGCTAAAAGCACCCGGGAATGACGGGGTTAGTGGGCCTCACGGGAAGACGGGGTTAAGGCGACTTACTATTCACCATTCACCATTCACGTTTAACCACTCACTGCTTTTCAAACCACTCCAGCAGAGCATCAGCCGTGGGCGCTGAAGACGGCGGGTTCTGGCCGGTAATCAGCTGGCCATCCACGCGCACATAGGGAGTGAAATCATCCGCCTTGGAGTAGACCCCGCCACAGGCTTGCAGTGCTTCTTCCACCAGGTGCGGCACTACCTGGGTAAGGCCAACCGCTTCTTCCTCACCGTTGGTAAAGCCAGTCACCTCGCGCCCCTTGACCAGCGGCTCGCCGTCGCTGGTCTTGGCATTGACCAGAACAATCGGTGCGTGGCAGACGCTGGCGACGGGCTTGCCTTGGGCAATAAAGTCTTCGATCAGGCGGATTGAGTCAGCATCCTGCGCTAGATCCCACAGCGGGCCATGGCCACCGGGATAGAAAACCCCATCAAAATCTTCGGCCTTCATCTCGCTTAAGCGATGAGTAGACGCCAGCGCCGCCTGGGCCTCAGCATCCTTCTCGAAACGCCGAGTGGCGTCTGTATGGCTCTCTTCAGCGTCACTGGCCGGATCCAAGGGTGGCTGACCACCTTTCGGTGATGCCAGCGTCAGGGTCGCGCCCGCATCCTTGAGCACGTAATAGGGGGCGGCCAGCTCTTCCAGCCAGAAACCGGTTTTGTTACCGGTATCGCCTAGTTGATCGTGTGATGTCAGGACTACCAGAATCTGCTTGCTCATACATGCTCCTGCAGGTTGACTGCTTGAAAACAGTGCTATTCAACTTTGTTAACTTAACGCTTACCTCCTAGATGGAGATGTATAAGGCAAATACAAGGGCACACCTGCCAATCGCTGGTTTTTTTGCGTTGTATACTGATGCGCGACACCAACAAGATACCAACAAAAAAGGAGCTTTCCATGCGACCATCAGAAGCACGCCAATTGCCGCTTGAAGGGCTGAAGGTTCTGGAGCTTGGCCAACTGATTGCCGGGCCTTTCGCCACCAAGATGCTCGGCGAGTTTGGCGCTGATGTGATCAAGATTGAGCCACCCGGCACCGGCGACCCACTGCGTAAATGGCGACTAATAGAAGACGGCACCTCACTTTGGTGGCACGTTCAAACCCGCAACAAGCGCTCGGTCGCGCTGGATCTGCGTAGCGAAGAAGGCCAGGCACTGGTGCGCCAGCTGGCCTGTGAAGCTGATGTCGTCGTCGAGAACTTCCGCCCCGGCACTCTGGATAACTGGGAGTTGGGATGGTCGGCTCTGTCAGCGCTTAATCCACGGCTGATCATGGTGCACATTTCAGGCTATGGCCAGACAGGCCCCTATCGCGATAAACCGGGCTTTGGCGTGATAGGCGAAGCCATGGGCGGGCTGCGCTACCTGACCGGCCAGCCTGACAAGCCTTCTGTACGTGTCGGGGTCAGCATTGGTGATTCGCTCTCGGCACTGTATGCCGTGATTGGTACCCTGCTGGCCCTGCAGGAACGCCAGCGCAGCGGTCTCGGGCAGGAAATCGACGTCGCCCTGTATGAATCCGTGTTTGCCATGATGGAAAGCCTGTTACCGGAATATGACGCCAGCGGAGAGATTCGCCAACCCAGCGGCAGCGCTCTTCCCGGCATTACGCCATCTAATGCCTACCGTTGCCTGGGTGGCGACTATGTGTTGATTGCCGGTAACGGCGACAGCATCTTTAAACGCTTGATGGGCGTGATTGGCCGTGACGACCTGGCCAATGATCCAGCGCTGGCCCATAACGATGGCCGCAGCCAGCAGGCGGAAAAGATTGATGCGGCCATTCAGGCGTGGAGTGAACAGCACCCGCGCGAAAAAATCCTGGAAGCGCTGGATAACGCCCGAGTGCCTGTCGGCTACCCTTATACGGCAGCAGATATTGCCAGCGACCCACACTATCTGGCCCGCGAGATGATCCAATCGTTTAAGCGCCCCAACGGCAAGCCGCTCAAGGTTCCCGGCGTGCTGCCCAAGCTCAGCGCCACACCGGGCCGGCTGGGTAATGGTGGGCCAGCCCTTGGCCAGCATACCGAGGAAGTGCTTGACGAGTTGGGTATCGATCACGATACCCGTGACAAGCTGCGCCAGGCCGGTATTATTCAGGAGGTGCCGTAAGGCTGGCGGATAGCAGATAGGGCGATGGATCCACAATAGGCGTACGCCCTAGCAGCTGATCGACCAACAGGCGGGTGGAGGCAGGCGCCAGCACCAGGCCGTTGCGGTAGTGCCCGGCATTGACGTGCAGATTCTCCAACCCCGGCAAACGGCCAATAAAGGGCACACCATCTGGCGAGCCGGGGCGCAATCCGGCCCAGTGGTGTTCCACCTCACACTTGGCCAACCCAGGAATAATCCGCGTGGCGCTGTGCCACAGGGATTCCCGCGCTTCGCCGCTCAGGGTCTTGTCGAAACCAGCCTCTTCCAGGGTTGAGCCTGCCAGCACCCGTCCATCGGCACGCGGAATCACATAGCGCCCGTCCATCAGCACCACGCGGTTGACCAGGGTCGGCGGAGCCTTGAAGACAATCATCTGACCTTTGACGGGACGCACCGGCAGATGCACATCAAGGCTCCCTAGCAGCTCAGCCGTCCAGGCACCCCCGCACACGATGATCTGGTCAGCCTCGATTCGCCCAGCCGATGTCTCAACGCCTAGCACCCGATCACCCTGACGGGCAAAACCATTAACGCTGACGCCTTCACGCAGCGTTACCTTTGGCATAGCCATCAGCCGGGCCTTCAGGGCGCGTACCAGACGCGGGTTGCGAATACTGCCCAGGGTCGGCATCCACAGCGCTGTTTCAAAGCCCGGTGCAGCATTCGGTTCTTTGGCGTAGAGAAAGTCCCCCGCTACACTCTCCAGAGGCTTACCCACCTGGCGCGCCCAGTCCAGAGCTTGCTGTTCATCATCCACGCGCAGATAGACAAGCCCTTTCTGGCGATATTCCGGATCAATGCCGGTTTCTTCCAGCAGACGCAGGGCAAGCTCAGGGTAGAAACCTTCTGACCAGCGTGACAGATTGGACACCGCCGTGCTGTAGCGCCAGGGGTAAAGCGGCGAGACGATGCCGCCGCCTGCCCAGGACGATTCACGCCCGGTCTCACCGCGCTCCACCAGGGTTACACCAAAGCCACTGTCGGCCAGTTGCAGTGCCGTCATCATGCCAATGACGCCACCGCCTACAATCAAAAAGTCACTCACATTGCACTCCATTTAACAGCACCTGCCAAGCCTGCATAACAAAGCCCGGCAACCATAACCACTCTGATAAAACCCTATTCCTCTTATTCAATCCTGCAGTATTACTTTCACTTACTGCTACACGCTCACTTCTCTGGCACTGAAGATCAGGGGCAGGCCCTACCTGAATGGAGAGGGTGCAGTGCCAGCCCCTTTGCTATGCTGGGATTTTACGCTTAGTAACCTGGAGATACAGCATGGCTTGCTTGAACCGGATCGTATCCCTCCTGCCAGCAGCACTGTTGCTGGGTGCTACTCCTGCCATGGCCGAACGCGTCGGGGTCATGGTACTCGATGCCTCAGGCTCGATGTGGAACCGTATGGACGGCGATATCACACGCATCGAGGTGGCGCGCGACGTGATCGCAGAATACCTCCAGGATCGCGACGCTGAAACTCCCCTGAGTGTCCTCGCCTATGGCCATAACCGCCGGGGCGATTGTGGAGATATCGAGATCATCGCCGCGATGACTCTACAGGATGCTGACACTCTGGCTGAGCAGATTCGTGCTCTGAATCCTCAGGGCATGACACCCATCGCCGAAAGTCTGCGCCTCGCTGCCGAGCAGATCCCTCGCACCGCCGAAGCTGCCGATATTATCCTGGTAACCGATGGTCTGGAGACCTGTGACGGCGACCCTTGCGCGGAAGCGGCGCGACTGGCCGAGCAGGGAATGGCGATTCGTGCCCACGTGGTCGGCTTTGGGCTTAGCGACAGTGAGATTCAGCAGCTTTCCTGCGTGACCGAAGAGACCGATGGGCAGCTGTTTCAAACGAATTCCGGGGCTGAGTTGGCCAGCGCTCTGAACCAGGTGGAACAGGCCGCGACGGCCCCTGTCACCGAGCCCGAGCCCGAGCCAGAACCTCCACCCGCTGCCGAGCTGATGGCACCTGACCAGGCGCCTGCGGGCTCGATCATTGAGGTGGCGTGGACGGGGCCGGACGACGACAAAGACTACATCACAATTGTTGAAGCTGGCGCCCCGCAAGGTAGCTACCTTGACTATGAACGCACCCGTACAGGCTCGCCGCTAACGATTACCGCCCCGGATGCGCTGGGTGATCACGAGATTCGCTATGTGCATCAGCAAAGCAGTGAGACGCTGGCGAGTCACCCCATCACCCTAACCCCTGTGGAAGCCAGCCTTTCTGCCACCGAGGAAGCCGTTGTTGGCTCAGTCATCGACGTCGAATGGGAAGGCCCTGATAATCCCAAGGACTACATTACCATCGTTGAAGCCGGCGCCCCGGAAGGCAGCTACCTCGACTATGAACGCACCCGCACAGGCTCGCCGCTGACGATTACCGCCCCGGATGCGCTGGGTAATCACGAGATTCGTTACGTCATCCAGCAATCCGGGCGCACTTTGGCCAGTCAACCCATCTCTTTGATCCCGGCATCTGCCAGCGTCACAGCCCCCGAGGAAGCCGTTGTTGGCTCAGTCATCGACGTCGAATGGGAAGGTCCCGATAACCCCAAGGACTATATTACCATCGTTGAAGCCGGCGCCCCGGAAGGCAGCTACCTCGACTATGAACGCACCCGCACAGGCTCGCCGCTGACGATTACCGCCCCGGATGCGCTGGGTAATCACGAGATCCGCTACGTACTCCAGCAATCCGGGCGCACCCTGGCCAATCAACCCATCAGCCTGACGCCCGCCACGGCTCAGCTGATGGTCGATGAGCCTATTCTCCCAGATGGAACATTTCAGGTGGAGTGGCTAGGCCCTGATAACCCCAGGGACTACATCACTATCGTTGAAGCCGGTGCTCCTGAAGGCAGTTATACCGACTACGAACGTACCCGCACAGGCTCAACCGTCACGCTTGATGCTCCCGCTGAACCAGGTGACTATGAGGTGCGCTACGTGATTCAGCAATCAGGCCGGACCCTGGAAAGCGTCCCCGTCAGCGTCGGGGCTGGCGACGTCAGCCTGAGTATAGAGGGTACTCCAGAGGTGGGTGGCGTCGTGACAGTGAACTGGCAGGGGCCGGGGCGCTACGAAGACTTTATCCAGATCGTCGAAGCTGACAGTCCCAGTGACACCGCCGCCATCCGCGAAGCACGTGCATCCCAAGGCAGCCCCCTGCAACTTTTCGCCCCCAGCGCAGCGGGTAACTATGAGATCCGCTACAAGGCGTCCGACAGCGGCGAGGTGCTGACGAGCACGCCCTTTACCCTCGAATGAGACAAGCCCTCGCGGCAATGCTTGTACCGTGGCGTCATGCCAATGACGCCACCTCCCCCATCAAAAAGTCACTCATACCGCCCCTTAAATTGATAAGCTTGAGGAAATAAACACGGACGACAATTATGCCATAGAGGCCAAGGGTTGAACGTCAATAGCTGCACTGCTTCCAACATACCGCCAGAGGATGCGTTAAATGACCCCCAAGGTAACTGACCGCGCAAGCGCTGCACTCAAGAACCTGTTTATTGGCGATGCATTAGCCATGCCCGTCCACTGGTTCTACAACGTTCACGATATTGACCGTGCTTTTCCAGATGGCATCACCACCTTTGAAGCACCGCCTGAGTTTCACCCATCGTCAATCATGTCGATGCACTCCACCAGCAGCGGCGGCCGCAAGCGCTCCGGCAGCCCGCAGCCCGAGATCGTCGGCGACGTCATACTCAAGGGCAAACAGGGCTACTGGAATCGCCCGAATGTTCACTATCATCAGGGCATGCAGCCCGGTGACAACACCCTGAATGCCCACTGTGCGTTAACCCTGATGCACAGCATGGCAGACACTGACCGGCATTATGACAGCGATGCCTTTCTGGAAGCTTACATCCAGCTGATGACCGCCGAAACGCCCGCCCACCCGGATACCTACGCGGAATCCTACCATCGCGGTTTTTTTGCCAACCTGGAAAAAGGCTTGCCGCCCAAGCAGTGTGGCGCCGTCACCCACGACACCCCGTCGATTGGTGGGCTGGTAACCATAGCGCCGCTGGCCATTGGTGAACGCCTGAAGGGCACCTCTTTGGCAGATACCCGCAAACTTTGCCGTCAGCATCTCGCCCTGACCCACCCGGATACCTTCCTGGCGGACGTGTGTGATGCCTATGTGGAGCTGATCGATAACCTGCTGTTCAGAGATACGGACGACCACATTGAGGAAGCGCTGCTTAACGCCACCCGCAGCCTGGCAAAGCGTGAACTGACTACTCTGGTAAAAAGCCAGCATAGCGAGCGGGAAGTGATTGGTGGGGTGCTATCAACGGCCTGCTACATCACCGATGCTTGGCCAGCCGTACTCTACCTGGCGTGCAAACACCACGATCACCCGATGAAAGCCTTGCAGATCAATGCTGAAGTGGGGGGTGACAACGTTCACAGAGGCGCCGTACTGGGGGTCTTGCTGGGGCTGATCAACGCTGAAGCGGCTGATGAAGTTTTATATGCCCGATTAACCGAACAGGCGTCGATTAACCGGGCGATTGAGTCTCTGGTTGGCTAGCCGCCCATCAGAGGCTTCAGGAGCGACGCTCCCAGAGGGTCACTTCCGAGAGGCTATGCTGATATTTATGCATGGTCTCTCTGATCACAAAGGGCACCTTCTCAGGCTCGCTGATCATCCGGAAGTGCGGTTCAAGCAGTTCCTTCAGGCCTTCCAGGGTGGTGACATTCTCCCCGTCGCGCTTGAATCCGCCAATCCACTCTTCCTTGGGCGTGTACTCTTCCAGCCAGGTATAGGGCGAGGCAATCATCAGAATGCCCCCGGCATTGATGCGCTCATGGATGCTCTGCAAAAACTGTGACGGCTTGTACAGGCGATCGATCAGGTTGGCGGCCAGCACTAGGTCATAGTGGTTGAACTGCGGCTTGAGATTACAGGCATCGCCCTGATGGAAGCTGACGCGCTCGGCTGAATCTTCCAGCCCCAGGCTCGCCAGGGTGCGTTCCTGATAGCTGACCAGCTCGCCTTCCTCTACGCGGGTGTAACGCAGCACTTTCTGCTCCGCCATTTCCACACCCTGGCGGATAAAGTTAGCCGAGAAATCGACCCCATCCACGTGTTCAAACTCACGGGCCAGTTCGAAGCTGGAGCGCCCGCTGGCACACCCCAGATCCAGGGCACGAGCTTTCTGGCGGCCGGCCATGCTGGCCAACGCCTTGTTGGCTAGCGCCTGTGGGAAGTTGGCAACCCCGAACCACTCATCGCCATAATGGAATTCAGCGTACTCGGCCATGCGGGCATCGCTTTCATAGTAGGCGCTGGGCATCTTGACTTCGGCATCCGACACCACGTAGCGGAAGCCGGCGTGCTGGAAGAAGTGACGACGGAACGCATAGCGGGCGCTGAGGCGCGTTTCGTTGCCACAGGAAATCCAGGAACCTCCCTTGATCAGGTTATGCTGGTTATCAAAGGTCGGCGTAGTGAAATCATCGTACAGCGGATGAACATCAAAGCCCGGGAACGGATAGGTCGGCGTCTCGATCCACTGCCAGACGTTGCCCACCACATCAAACCACTGGCCGTGCTGGAAGCGGGTTACCGGGCAGGAAGAAGCGCCGTGATCCAGGTGCAGGTTGGCGTTGGCAGGAGTATCGTTTTCCAGCTCGGACACCCCAGCCTCCTCTGCCAGACGGTGCCACTCATCTTCGGTGGGCATGCGCACCGGCTGGCCGAGCTGTGCACTCTTCCAGTTACAAAATGCCTTGGCTTCGTGGAAGTTAACTTCTACCGGCCAATCCCAAGGCATTTCCACTTCTTCGGTCATCAGGCGCAGATGCCACTCGTTTTTCCACACCCAGAAGGTCGGGTGCTTGGCCTCGGCAAAATTGCGCCAGCCCAACCCCTCTTCCGACCAGAATTCATCGCTCAGATAACCACCGGCTTCGACAAATTCGAGAAATTCACTGTTGCTGACCAGGAACTGGCTGGCCTTGAATTCGTCCACTTCAGCCTTGTGATGGCCGTACTCGTTATCCCAGCCGTAAAAGGCATCATCGAAATCCTTGCCCAGGGTGACCTCGCCCCCCAGCACGGTAATCAGACTGTTTTCCGGCGGCTCACCGCTGATGCGCAGCGGCTCCCACTCTTTCTGGGGAGTGACCAGGTGGAGCAGCTGCTGACGGATCAATACCGACGATGTCTCCAGGTGAATTCGCTCGTGCTCTATGCCCATCACAATCGGCCAGAAGGGGCTGTCCCAGCCAATCGGCAGGGTCAGCGGCAACTCACGAATCAGCTGCAGTACGGCAGCGCGGACCTTGCCACGGTAGGCCATGACCTCATCCACCGTCGGCCACTCGTAATGATCCTCGTTGAGGTCATCCCAGCTCATTTCATCCACGCCAACGGCAAAGGTGGATTCCATCCTGGGGTCAATACGCGATGGCAGCAGTTTGGCCAGCACCAGCTTGTTGACGTAAAAGGTGGCGGGATGGCCAAGATAGAAAATCAGCGGGTGCCTGAGGGGGATTGACTTGCGAATATAGGATTCTTCGCTGACCAGGGTGGTAAACAGCGACTCGTAGCGGTCGAAGGTCGCGGTGAAGCAGGCCTCGATCTCTTTACGCGTCGCCTCGGGGTCTTGACCTGCGAGCATGACAGTACGCGGAAAGAGCTCTGCCGCTGCTGATTTTTTCATATCAGCGGTGGATGTTGTCGAAGTCATTTTTTGGACACCTTTGTTTGCCGTTCATAACTTTTACAAAAGTTACCACTAGTTGTACAAAAAAGCTTTAAAACTGGCAAATATTTTACTCACAAAACCGCAATTCCTACCCTTCCAAGGACTTAGACAAATGGTTGCCCTATAGGTCAACCTAAGTCTGAGCCAAGCCCCTCTATAACGAGTAGGACATATGACGCCAATTTTCATGCTGCTCCAAGGCACCAGCCAGTTGCAACATAAGCTTGTCATCGCCCAGGCGCCCCAACACCTGCACCCCGATGGGCAAACCGTTGTCCGCCGCATGAAACGGTACAGACATGGCTGGCTGCCCGGTGAGGTTGGCCAGCTGCGTAAAGGGCGTGTACTGCAAGGCATCGCTTGCCAGCCGTTTCAATATACCCGCCTTCAAGGCCAGAGCAGGCACGCCCGGAATGGCCAGTAACGACATCAAGCGCTCCCGCGCCGGTGAAGGATAAAGCTCTCCGATTCTGGGGGCTGTGCCCGCCGCGACCGGCATGATCAAGGCATCATAGCGCTGATGGAATCGGCTCATCTGCTCAGCCGCCACTTGCCAATAGCGCTTTGCCATTTCGTAATCCCGCGCCAACAGCCTTGCACCCAAACGGCCTACCGCCCGGGTGGAAGGCTCAATGTCCAGACGCGACACCGCCACGCCGGTCTGCTGGCTGATCCACTGCAGATCCGCTGCCAGATGCCCCAAATAAAGCGTCAGGTAGCTGTCCGCCAACACATCGCCATTCACCGGCGGAGAACACCACTCAACCGCATGGCCCATGGATTCCAACGCCTTGGCGGCCTTCTCCACCGCCGTTTTGACGTCCGCGCTGACCTGGGTGCCCAGCCCCTGGCCGAGAAAATCCCCCATCGACACCGCGATACGCAACGGCTTGGGAGCCGCCGCCAACGCCGCCACATAGCCGGTTTCACGCGGGATGGGATAAGGGCCAGCGGAGGCCATACCGTTGACCTGCTCCAAAAGCGCCGCGCTATCGCGCACGCTGCGGGTCAGGGCGTGCTCAATCACAGCACCCTGCCACACCTCAGCGTGATGCGGCGCCAAGGGCACTCGCCCGCGTGACGGTTTGAAACCAAACAGCCCGCAATAACTGGCCGGAATACGAATGGAGCCGCCGCCATCTCCCGCCAGGGCAATCGGCACCATGCCACTAGCCACCGCCGTGGCCGACCCGCCGCTGGAGCCACCGGGGGAATAGCCTTCCCGCCAGGGGTTTTGCGGGTGGGGAAAAGCTTTGGGTTCGGTAATGCCCATCAAACCAAGCTCGGGTGTGGCAGTCTGCCCCATTATCACCAGCCCTGCCGCCCTCGCCCGGTGAATGATCAGCGAGTCTTCACTGGGGCACCACGCCGACAGCGCCGCGCTGCCAAAAGCCAGCGGCTCACCGGCAATCGCCATCAGCAGATCCTTGCTCAAAGTAGGCACACCGGCAAATACTGCACCTTGCGGGCATTGCTGGCTTTCCTGCTGCGCCTTGGCAAAGCGCGTTCTCACCACCGCATGAAGGCTCGGGTTCAGCGCCTCAATACCGCTAACCGCCGCCTCAAAAACCTCGTTCTGGCTGACCTCACCGCGCTGAATCAGCTCAGCAAGGCCAGTGGCATCATATTGCCGATAGTCATCAAAATACATCACAGGACTCGCTGTTATTCAGAAGGTGGATCAAAAATAGTTCTAGCCGCCTCCTTCCCTGACGTCAAAGGCGTTAAAACGCGGTGTGATTACTGGTTGGCCAACAACGGATGCACTACACTCGGCGCTTCTTTCAAAATGACTAACATAGCTTTGTTGCCCAAGATGCCGATACGCACACCGCTGGATTGGATTCTATTGCTGTACCTCTCGATAGCCTGGGGGATGGCGTTCATGCTGATCGCCCTGGCGCTGCCGTCGTTTCCACCGCTGACGCTGGTGGCAGTGCGGCTTAGCCTTGGCGCTCTGACACTGTATATCATCATGCGCGCTGCAGGCTTGCGGCTACCAGCGGATAAAGGCTGGTGGCAGCGATTCGCCGCTTTGGCAGTGCTTGGCAATGTGGTGCCGTTCTCGCTGATTTCCTGGGGCGAACTGTATGTCTCCAGCAGCCTGGCCGGCATCCTGATGGCCTTGATGCCGATCAATGTGATGATTCTGGCACATTTCTTTATTGCCAACGAACCCATGTCGTTGCGCAAGGCAATCGGGTTTGTTCTTGGCTTTCTTGGTGTGCTGATACTGGTCGGTGCTGAGGCGCTTGCCAACCTCGGCGGGGATGCCTTCTGGGCGCAGATGGCGATTATTGCAGCCACCGTTTGCTATTCGGTCAATAGCATCTACACCAAACGACTGCCGAAGCTATCCGTGCTGGTGGCCGGTACCGGCACCCTGGTGGCGGGCAGCCTGATGCTGTGGCCAGTGGCGCTGGTGGTAGATCGCCCCTGGACGCTGGAGATCCACTGGGTGCCCTTGGGGGCAGTGGTGATACTCGGGGTGTTCTCGTCGGGGCTGGCCAATTGGGTCTTCTTTACGATCGTTAAGCGCCAGGGCCCGAGCTTTCTGTCCATGATCAACTACATCATACCGGTGATCGCGTTCGCCGCTGGCGTCACCTTTCTGGGCGAAGCCGCCACCGCCGACCGCTATGTGGCCCTGGTAATGATTCTACTCGGCATCGCCATCAGCCAACGCCGCTTCGGGTGATGGCGGGTTGGAGCGATGGCGTGGTCGGACCAGTAATAGCAATTAAGTTAGAGCTGATTTCAACGTCCGCCATCATCGTTGGCAAAACCGGAGTGAAGCGAAGATTTTGTTACCTGGATTCTAACGCTTAGCTTGGGCTTGGAAGCGCCATGGAGCCTGGAAGAGAAGCACCTGGATACATCCGTGCCGCCTTATCGCCCTTTCTCTATATAGACATGTATACTTAACTACTCTACATTAAGAAGGTGAGCAACGTAATTGATATTGCCTACGCCATGCAATGGGAGAAAGCGTTATGAATACCTCCACGACTGACAGACCGTCTGCTCCCACAGCGAAAATGGGGGCAAGTGGTTTGAAAGCGGCGCTGAATATCCTCGAAAAATGGGGCTGCAATGCAGAGCAGATGCAGGCAATTTTGCGCCTGCCCAGGGCCACGTTTTACAAATATCGCAGCCACCCCGAAAGCGCTCGTCTGGATCAAGATCAACTCACTCGTATCAGCTACCTACTGAACATCCATCAAGCACTGCGCATCGTGTTCGATAACCCGGACAACGTCTATGGCTTTATGACCAAGCGCAACCACAACGCCTACTTCCACGGTAGAGCTCCGCTAGATGTCATCGGTAACGGAGACTTTGCTGCGCTTTACGAAACCTTCAAACGGGTGGATCACCTCAGAAGCGGCCTGTGGTAAGAGAGCAGCGATGACCACCTTGACTCTCCCAACAATCACCCTACCTGAAACACAGGGTTTCCGGTTGATCAACTCCAAGCTGCCGCCCATTGCCATCTTCAATGATGTGGCAAGCCCGGAAGAGTTTGCAGATCTATACGCGCTACAAGCCATGACTAACCCCCGGTTGCAGCAAGAAACCGGCGACTTGAACTACATCGACCTGGACGAGATACCTTGGGGCATAGCGGGTTGCCATTACGCAGTGGCGCCATTTACCCACGTTAACCCTGAAGGCAGCCGATTCAGCAATGGCGACTATGGCGTGCTGTATATTGCGGATACCCTGCAGACCGCCCTTGCAGAGGTAACCCACCATCAACGCCACTACCTGGCCAATATCGAAGATCTGAAATTTGACCGCATTGTATTACGCGGGCTGGCTTGCACCTTTACCGCTGATAATGTTCACGATGCCACACAGCTGCCCATCGACCATGACATCTACCACCCTGACAGCTACGCCGCCGCCCGCGCCCTGGGCAGTGAGTGTCGTGCAAACGGCTCACCAGGCATTCAATATCACTCTGTACGCCAACCCGGCGCTACCTGCTGGGGGCTATTTACCCCGCGCATTATCCAGGCGGTCAAACAGTCTGCACACTATGAACTAATTGTGCGTGACGGAAATATCATCGGTAAGAAAAAGCTGGTAAGCGTCTGAAACAGGAAAACCTGAGCCAGTAAGAAATCAAACAGGAAGAATATAGCTAAGAAATGGTTTCAATGGCGTCCCTGGCAGGATTCGAACCTGCGACCTGCCGCTTAGGAGGCGGCTGCTCTATCCTGCTGAGCTACAGGGACATAACGAAAGGGCCAATAGTATAACGACTGATGGCGCCAGCGCCAACCTCCGGGTACGAAACACCTCTATGATCAGCGGGTTAAATCCACCCTATTAGGCGTAATACAAAGACTCCTAAGGTAATGGTCAGGCTGGCCATCAGGGTGGTGATGGCGACGATATTGGCCGCCAAGGCCGTGTTGCCGCCCAGCGCCTTGACCATCACGAAACTGGCGGCGGCGGTCGGGCTGGCGAAGAACAGGAACAACAGCCCCAACTCACGCCCCGAAAAGCCGATCAGCCAGGCCGCTAGCGTGGAAACGATCGGGAGCACCACCATTTTCAGCAGGCTGGAACCTACCGCTGCCTGGCTCCCTCGGCGCAATGAGGTGACTGACAGGGTCGCTCCAATGCAGATCAACGCCAGCGGCAGCGTCAGGGAGGCAAAATATTCACCCGATGTCAGCACCCAATCAGGCAAGGGGACTGCAAAGGCGGCAAAGGGAATGGCCAGCACAACGGAAAGGATCAGCGGGTTTTTAGCAATACTGATCAGCAACGGGCGCCAGCTTAGGCGTTTATCAGGATGAAACGCCGTCAGCACGATCACCGATAGGATATTGTAAGTCAGGATCACCACGCCCAGCAGCACCCCGCCAGCAGACAGCCCGTAATTGCCATACATGGCGGCGGCCAGCGCCAGGCCGACAATGCCACAGTTGCCACGAAAGGCCCCCTGTATATACACCCCACGATCAGCGTAAGGCACCCGCCGCCACGCCCATAGCCAGCTGAGCAGCAACTGCCCAACCGTGGCAAGCGCGAAAAACACCAGCAGCGACACATTCAGCGCCACGCTCAGGTCAGCCTGTATCAGGCTCATAAAGATCAGCGTGGGCAAGGTCGCCTTGAACACCAGCGCAGAGGCTGTATTGATAAAGGCGCCATCCACCCAGCCAAGGCGTTTGAGCACAACCCCCAGAAACACCATAACGAACACAGGCAGAGTGACATCCAGCGTCCGTGCAAACAGTTCCAACAGGCTCACAGGCCCCACCCTCCCGGTTCAATCACACTGGTTTTCTCAATGACTAGGATTTTCTCAATCACACGAGGTTACTTAATCAAACAATGCTTCAACATCCGGCTTGCCGGGTATTCTGACAATCAAGGCGTTACGGCCTTCCCCCTTGGCCTCGTAGCTCGCCGCGTCCGCCCGAGCCATGACATCCTGGATGATATGATCGTCTTCATCAAAGGCCGTGACGCCAAGACTCAACGTCACCGTATATTCCTTACCCTGATGAGTGACGGAAATTTCACTGACGGCCTTGCGTAGCGAATCAGCAATCGTACTGGCCTGATTTAACGTACAGCTGGGCAGCAGCACGCCGAATTCATCGCCACCCTGGCGCGCCACGTGGTCGCTGCGGCGCACTTCCCAGGCTACCACCTGGGCAATCCGGCGCAACATTTCATCGCCCAGGGCGTGGCCGCCTTCATCATTAATCGGTTTGAAATGATCCAGATCAAAAAGCAGCAGGGCCGATGGAGTACTGGTTTTCTGATATTCCGCAAAGGCTTCTTCAAGACGACGCTCAAAGCCCCGTCGGTTCAAAAGCCCCGTCAGTGGGTCGTGCTCGGCTTCCCAGCGCTGCAGGGCCTCCTGCTCGCGGCGTGCGGTAATATCCTTGACGACTCCCACCATCCCCAGCGAGTGCTCAGCCTTGGATACCATGACAACCCGCGCATGCACATCTAGCCACAGGGTTTCGTCATCGGCACGCACAAAGCGCAATTGGCGAATAAAGTCACGATGGGTTTTCAGACTGTGTTGCCACATATCAATCGCGCCTTGGCGGTCATCCGCGTGGACTTGCTGTAACCAGGCAGACATTGGCATGGTGGCAGCAATACCCAGCATATCGAGCAGAGCCGGATTCATGTAGGTGATATCACCATCAAAATTGGCGACAAACATACCTTGAGGCGTGGCATTCAGCACGGAGTCCAGAAACGCTTCCCGCTCCTGCAGGCTGGTTAACAGCAACTGGCGCTCATCTTCGACGCGGTTAAACGTCAGCGACACATCTTTAAGCTCACACATGGTCGTCATCAAAGTGACTTTGCTGCGCCGCCCCAAACCGACTTCACCTATCTGGTATTCCAGTTGGCGCAAGGGACGCAACATACGACCAAGAATCCACCACAACAGAGGCATCATCAAGAAAGCAAGCACCAACCAGGCCCACCATAGCGTCTGAATATAGCCCGCCAGAGGGGTCTGAGCCTCTTCCATGGTAAGAAAACGCCCTACCACCCAACCGGCTGACCACACCTGACTGTAAGACTGCAAACCATGCTCGCCATCAATCAGAGGGCCAACCACTTGCCCTTGCCAGCCATCCAACGCCTGATTCAACCAGGAGTTATCGGCCGGGGGCGGCACATCATCCATGATTTTCTGTCGATCAGGGTGATAAAGTAGTTTGCCAGATGCCGTCATAACCACCACATAGTTGCCGGCACTGGGCTGCATGCGTGCCAGGCGTGAAAACAGGCCGCTGGTTTTCAGGCTGATGATTCCCCCCACATAGCCGACGAACTCATCATTTTCATCAAGCCTTGGAATACCCACAATCACCATAGGGTAGTGGCTGACCGGGCCGACAAAGGGCTCGCTGACATAGGCCTTGCGGCTGCCTTTGAGCATGCGAAAGAACTCCGTTCCGGCGCTTTTAAGCCCTATGCGGTTATCAAGTATCGGCCAATCAGCGATGATCACCCCGTTGGCATCGGCGACCAGCAGGCCTTCAAACCACTCCAGCAGTACATCGTTTTCTGCCAGCACCTGCTCGGCCTGCACCGTACTGTCTTGCTTATCAAGGCTTTCAGCTACCCGTTCAAGAACATTGATGCGAGCGTTCATATGCTGGGATATTTCATCCGCCAGCATGCTGGATTCATAACTCAGGTGGGCCATATTGCTTTGTTGCAGCATGGATTGCCCAAGGTACCAGCCCATCGCCAGTACCAAGGCCACAATGACCAGCCAGGTAAGCGCCAACCCGAAAACCAGTCGTCCGCGCAAAGTGAGCAGCCAAGAAAATATGTTCAAGTTCCTGGGTGACGCCACGCATTATCCTTTTAACGTCATGCAATTGATCACAATAATGTTAAATGCAATTTTACATTATCTAGGGTATTAGTAACCAAGGTATTTTGATAGTCCTATAACACATCAAGGGCGCCAAAAGGCGCCCTTGAATCATCCAATCATCGAATTAATCAGCAAATTGCTTTCACTGATAAACCGGGAAGCGCGAACATACCTGCTCGACCTTGCTCTTGACCGCTTGCTCGATTTCACTGGTATCTTCACCGCGTGCCAACACATCAAGAATATCGCAGATCCAGCCTGCCAAGTGGCGGCACTGGTCTTCACCAAAGCCGCGGGTGGTCACCGCAGGCGTTCCGATACGCAGGCCAGAGGTCACAAAGGGGCTTTGCGGATCGTTAGGCACGGCGTTCTTGTTGACGGTAATGTGCGCACGCCCTAGGGCCGCGTCTGCGTCCTTACCGGTGACACCCTGCTTGATCAGGGACAATAAGAAGAGGTGATCTTCGGTGCCGCCGGAAACGATGTCGAACCCACGTTCCATAAACACCTCGGCCATCACCTGGGCGTTTTTGATGACCTGCTGCTGGTAGGCTTTGAACTCAGGCTCCATGGCTTCCTTGAAGCAGATCGCCTTGGCCGCGATAACGTGCATCAAGGGGCCGCCCTGGCCACCGGGGAAGACCGCTGACTGCAGCTTCTTCTCGATGTCGGCATCGCCTTCAGCGGACAGAATCACGCCGCTACGTGGGCCGCGCAGGGTCTTGTGAGTTGTCGAGGTAACCACATGGGCATGCGGCAGTGGGCTGGGGTAAACACCTGCGGCGACCAGGCCAGACACGTGGGCCATATCAACCAGCAGGTAGGCGCCCACTTCATCGGCAATCTCACGGAACTTTGCCCAATCAACAATTTGTGAGTAGGCAGAGAAACCGGCAATGATCATCTTCGGCTGGTGCTCACGCGCCAGGGAAGCCACCTGATCATAGTCAATCAGCCCCTGCTCATTGAGGCCATACTGAATGGCATTGTAATGCTTGCCAGAGAAATTGGGCTTGGCACCGTGGGTCAGGTGGCCACCGGCATCCAGGCTCATGCCCAGAATGGTGTCACCGGGCTTGACCAACGCCTGGAACACGGCGCTGTTCGCCTGGGAACCGGAGTGCGGCTGTACGTTAGCGTAAGTGGCGCCGAACAGTTCCTTGGCGTAATCAATCGCCAGGTTTTCCGCAATATCCACAAACTCACAGCCGCCGTAGTAACGTTTGCCCGGGTAGCCTTCTGCGTATTTATTGGTCAGCTGGCTACCCTGAGCTTCCAATATCCGGGGGCTAGCGTAGTTTTCGGACGCGATCAGTTCGATGTGGGCTTCCTGGCGCTCCACTTCTTTCTGCATGGCATCAAACAGCACATCATCGAATCCGGCAATTTTCATGTCGCGGCTGAACATCGGCGGTAAACCTCATAGCGAAAGGTCAGACTGGAAAAACAGTTAGGGCCGCTATCATAACGCAGGCGAGCAAGGGTTTCATTGCTTGTTGATCAAGTCGACCATGAATCCTGCTCATGGGCTTTCCAGGCGGGCTTCCAACAGGTCATTAAGCTGGCTCAATACGGTCAAGCGTGCCCGGCGCTTATCGTCAGTGTTGACCAGCTGCCAAGGGGCGCCCTGGGTGTGGGTATGGGCCAGCATATCCTCAAGCGCCTGCTGATAATCGTCCCAACGTTGGCGGTTCCTCCAGTCTTCATCGGTGAGTTTGTGCTGCTTGTGCGGCGTATTGGCGCGGGCCTTGAAGCGTTGCAACTGTTCGTCCTTGCTGATAGCCAGAAAAAACTTGCCCACCACGGCACCATGGGCTAGCAGTTGGTCTTCAAAATGGCAGATTTCCGTGAAGCCGCGCTGCCAGGCACTTTTCCTGGCAAAGCCTTCCACTCGCTCAACCAGCACGCGCCCGTACCAGGTGCGGTCAAAAATCGCCACGCGGCCATCCTGGGGCAAACGCCGCCAGAAGCGCCACAGCCAAGGCTGCAAGCGCTCTTCATCGCTTGGCGCCGATACGCTGTAAACCCGGTAGTAGCGGGCATCCAGGGCGGTCGTTACCCGATGGATACTGCCGCCCTTCCCGGCAGCATCATGGCCTTCAAACGCCAGCACCACAGGTATGCCGCGCTGCAGACAGCGCCTGTGGTTGTTGGCTAACCGGGCCTGCAGCTCATCAAGGGCTTGGCGATAGCGCTTTTTAGGGATTTTTGAATTCTTGGCACTCCCCTCAGAAGCGAGTTCGTCATCAATGGCTAAACGCTGTGGCGCCAAGCGGGCCTTATCGCCTTTGAGCCGCCTGCTTGCCCCCTGCAATAGTCTCCCTTCAGACGTAGCAGGCAATGGCACGGGTTGAGACAGGGCATCCTGCAACAAGGCCGTGATTTCCTTCAACTGCTGTGACGGTGTCTCGCTGGCAATGCAGTGCCAGGGCGCATGCGCGGTGTGAGTAGCTGCACGCATCTGCTCAGCACACTGCTGGATGGCCGCGTACTGGGCATGACGCTGCCAGTGCCTTTCGCTGACCTGCCAGGCATGCGTCGGGTCAGATTGAAGATGGTGTAAGCGCTCTGCCTGTTGCGCCTCGCCGATATCCAGCCAGACTTTCACCACTACTACGTTGTCATGCGCCAGAGTGGCTTCAAAGCGATTGATCTCATCCAGCCGATCGGCAAAGGCCCCCGCCTGAATGCGCTGTTCCACACGGGAAAACAGAACATCGCCATACCAACCATGCACGAAAACGCCTACTCGGCCACGGGCAGGCACCCTGCGCCAGTAGCGCCACCAGTAGGGCCGCAGGCGGTCTTCCTCGCTGGGGGCCAGGGCATGAACCTCGGTCTGGCGGTTTTCCAACCAGTGGTTGAGCTGGTTGACCAGCACGCTTTTATGGGTAGCGGCGTGACCCGCCACCACCAGCATCACCGCCTTGTCTTCACGCTGCGCCATATCCAGCTGGGCTTTCAGCAACGCATAGCGCCGCGCTTTTTCATCCAGACCCGTCATGGTTACGCCTCTCCCAATAACCCAAGGCTGGCCGCAGGCGCCTGGCGACGCAGCCCACGCGACAGCCAGTGGCCAATCACACCGATCAGCAGGGCGCCACCCAGGGGCAGCACTAGCCACAGCATGCCATGCAGGCGCGGCGGCAGATCCAGCCAGTAGATATAAAGCACCGCGGTCGCAAGCTCGGCCAGGGCCGCGCCCATCAAACCGCTGGCAACGCCCAACAGCGCATACTCGGCGCCCTGAATACGTGAAATCATCCGGTTGCCAGCCCCGAACACCCGCAGCAGGCCACTTTCATGGGCACGTACCGGGCGGCTGGCCGTCAGGGCGGCATACAGCACGCTCACTCCGGCCAGCAATACCAGCACCAGAATCAGCTCAATCGCCCGGGTGACCTGGGTCAGCACATCGCGCACCTGGCCAAGAATGGCGTCAACGTTTAACAAGGTGACGCCCGGAAAGCGCTCAACCAGCTCACGGGTCAGGTTCTGCTCATCTTCGGGCAGATAAAAGGCGGTAATAAAGCTATGGCCAAAGGTCTCCAGCACGCCTGGGGGGAAAATCACATAGAAGTTCGGCTTGAAGCTGTCCCAGTTGAGGCTACGCAAACTGGTCAATTGGGTCTTGATATCACGACCACCAACACTGAATGTCAGGGCATCCCCTAACCCTAACCCCAAGCGATTGGCCAGGCCGTCTTCCATGGAAACAGGCACCGGCGGGAGTTGCTCAACGGCATCCAGCTCGGCCATCCAGCCGATGGATGGCACCTCTTCGCTGGGATCGACGTCGAACCATTCCCCGGCCACCACTTCGTTACCTTCAGGAAGCTCTGCCTGCCAGGTCAGGTTCAGCTCGCGGCGCAGAGCATTATCGCCGCGCGCCTCAGGGTCGACCGCTTGCTGGGGTGGCATATCGTTAATCTGGGTAATCCGCCCGCGCACCATGGGGTAGAGGGTGCTTTGCGCCGCCACATGCGGGGCAATGGCCTCTTCAAAAGGGTCACGCTCGGGGGGCTGAATATTGATTGCAAAATAGTTGGGGGTATTTTCAGGCAGCTGAGCTTGCCAGGTGGTCAGCAGGTCACCGCGCACCAGCACCATCATGGCCATGGCAAAGAAGGTCACCGAAAATGCCAGCAGTTGGCCAAGCCCGGCCTGACGCCGCCTGGCCAGTTGGCGCCCCCCCAGGCGTAACGCTTGCTGCCATTCACCATGCCCCTTCAGGGTTTGCACCAGACGGAGCACAGCATTCAGCAACAAGGCGCTCAGCGCCCACAACAGCGCCAGCATCACCCCACCACCGGCCAGCAACGCCAAAGAAAGCACCGCACTGCCGGAATAAAGCCATAGCAGGCCCCCAAACACCAGGGCCGCAAACACCACCACCAGCCAGGCCGACGGGGGCAGCGGGTCAAGTTCCCGGCGCAGCACCTTGAGCGCGCTGACCCGCTGGATGCGTAAAAGAGTAGGGCCGGCAAACCCCACCAGCACGGCAATGGCAGTAAAGACACCCAGCAGCAGCGGCATGATACCCGGCGGCGGCAGCGTCATGGGCAGGAAATTAGCCAGCAACGCCAGCAGAATCGCCTGCCCCACCAGACCCAGCAGTGCCCCTAACAATGAGGCCACCAGAGCCAGGCCGATCAGCTGCAACCCGAAAATGATACCCAGCTGCTGCTGGCTGGCGCCAAAGCAGCGTAGCAAGGCAGCGGTATCCAAGTGGCGCTCGACATAGCGGCGGGTCGACATCGCCACGGCAACCCCGGCCAGCAACACTGCCGCCAGCCCGGCAATGCCCAGATAGCTTTCCGCTCGCTCAAGGGCATTGCCCAGCTGGGGCCGATCGGCACGAATATCACGTACTTCAACGCCTTCACGGCGTAGCTCATTCAATAACGGCTGCACGGCGTCGAGCGCTTCCGGCGGCCCTGCGGCGAGAATCTCAAATTCCACCCGCGAGCCTTCCTGAATCAGCCCAGTTGCTTCAAGGTCATCAACATGCACCATCAGGCGCGGGTTGAAACTACCAAAACCGGCCGATTGATCGGCTTCCCGTTCGATAAAGCCTGTGACAGTCAGAGTGGTATCGCCCACCTTGACCTCATCCCCCAACGCCAGATCAATCAGATTGGCCAGGCGCGGGTCTGCCCAGGCCTCTCCGGCAGACGGGCCGGAGGCCAGGGATTCCACGCCGTCTCCACGCTCAACCTGAGACACCCCGTAATGCGGGTAGACATCATCCACCGCCTTGAGGCTGGCCGGCTGGAAGCGTTCGCCCTTGCGAATCATCGATACCAGATCAACCTGATCGCTCAGGGTGAACCCGGCGCCCTGTAGCGCTTCACGTATTTCAGGGGCAAAGGGGTCACGCTGCTCAATCACCAGATCACCGCCGAGCAGCTGGCTGGCCTGACGCTCCAGGCCACGCTCGATCCGGTCGATAAAAAAAGCAATCATGGTCGATGCCGCAACGGCCAGTACCAGGGCGGCAAACAGGGCACGCACGTCCGCTGCGCGTAAATCACGCTTCAGGCTGCGCCCTGCAAGGCGAACGTTGTTGGCATTCATGCACTTTCCTCACTGGACGCTTCAGCCTCGGGCTGAAATTCGCTGAGATAGCCGTTTTCAAGGCGCAGGCAGCGGCTGCAGCGGCGCGCCAGGGCATGGTCATGAGTTACCAGAATCAGGGTTGTACCGGCTTCCTGATTCAGGGTAAACAACAGATCTATCACCTGAGCGCCCGTTTCCGGGTCAAGGTTGCCGGTGGGTTCATCGGCAAAGACCAGTTCCGGGTCGGTCACAAAGGCACGGGCAATTGCGACCCGCTGCTGTTCGCCGCCGGAAAGCTGCTTGGGAAGGTGGCTGGTACGCTCGCCAAGTCCAACCCGCTCCAACCAGTGTTGGGCTGTCTTCAGCTCCCCGGAGCGCGGCGAAAGTTCAAGCGGCAACAGCACGTTTTCAACCGCGCTAAGGGTCGGCAACAGCTGAAAATTCTGAAAAACGAACCCGACCCTTCCAGCGCGCAACCCTGCCCGGCCATCTTCATCAAGGCGGCCAAGAGCATGACCAAACATGATCAGCTCGCCTTCACTAGGGATATCCAGACCTGCCAACAACCCCAATAGAGTAGATTTACCCGCCCCGCTTTTGCCCAGTATGGCAACACTTTCACCTGCCACGACGTTTAGCGATAGGTTCTGTAGTATGGATAAGGTACGTTCACCACTGGTGACAGTCTTGCATAACGATGTTGCCTGGAGCACCGTATTTTCTGCACCTTGTTGGCCAGAAGCGGTCAACGTTTCAGGCGTAACCCTGGATGATGAATCAGAGGAATCGGACATGAAGCGGAGTACCTTTTCAATAAGTGCTTTTTTAATAAAGACTTTTTCAATAAATGTGGGTTGGGAAAACCCTAGATCCACAAGTGTGACATGGCCGCTTGTGGTACTGCTAATGATGTTTGTCCTCTTGATACCGGCCACGGCCCAGGCAGATGAGCGTCTGCGCCTGATGGTGATGGGTGATAGCCTCAGCGCTGCCTACAATATGGAGCAGGAACAGGGTTGGGTCGCCCTGTTGGCTGAACGCCTGGGCGATGATGTCGATGTGATCAACGCCAGCGTCAGCGGCGAAACCACCAGTGGCGGGGCTCAACGCTTTCCTGACCTGCTGCGACAGCACGAGCCTAACATGGTTCTTCTTGAGCTTGGCGGCAACGATGGTTTGCGCGGCCTTTCGCCACAGCAGATGCATGACAACCTGGCCCAGATGATCGAACAGAGCCAGGCCGCTGATGCCGAGGTAATCCTCTTGGGTATTGATATACCGCCGAACTACGGTTCTGCCTACCGCGAGGCGTTCAAAGACGTTTTCACCCAACTGGCCGACAATTACGATGTTGCTTTCCTTCCCTTCCTGCTTGAGGGAGTTGCCCTAAATGATGAGCTGATGCAGGACGATGACATTCATCCTACAGCAGAAGCACAGCCCATTATTCTGGAAAACGTCTGGCCATTGCTGGCTCCCAGCGTAGAGCAGCAGCTCGCCCAGCAGGCCAACGACTGAGGCTGCGTATCAGGCAGCGGTTTTCTGGCGTTGCTGCAGCCCCAGCCCGCCCAGTATCAGTACAAGCCCGACCAGGGTAGACGGCAGAATCGGTTCACCGACCACCCAGAACAGCAACAGCAGTGAAATAGGCGGCGAAAGAAAGATCAGATTGGAGACCTTGGCGGTGCGCGAGACCTTATGCACCGCAAGCTGCCAAAGAATAAAAGCAATTCCCATTTCAAACAGCCCTACGTAAACGCCCGCCCCCAAGGCGGGCCAGCCATGCCAGTTAAACCCCGGCCCGAACAGCAATAGCGCTGTCAGCACCGGCAGGCCGACGCTGAAGTTCTGCCATTGGCCCACCAGCGGCTCGCGGGCATCCCGCGCGTTGAGTAGCCAGTAAAGTGCCCACAGCAGGGTTGAGGCCAGGGCCAGCAGCACCCCAAGGGAATCGGCAAACTGCACGTTCAACACCTGCCCGCGGGTGGCAATCACCCAAACGCCCGCATAGGCCACCAGCCCGGCGACGATATCCATGCGCGTCAGCCGCTGGCCCAGAATCGGCACGGCCAGCAGGGCCATCGCCAGCGCCCAGGTGTAGTTGAGCGCCATGGCTTCTTGCCCAGGCAAGCGGTCGTAGGCGGCAAACAGCACCAGATAGTAGGCCACCGGATTCATCAAACCGGCCCAGGCCGCCGTGCGCCAGCCAGACATCAACGCCTGGCGCCCCTGGCCACGCCATACCACCAGGGCGCCCATCAATAGCCAGGACACCAGTGCCGCCACCCACATCAGCTCAAGCGGGGTCATCCATTCAAGCGCCACCTTGAAGGCCGTCGCCACCGTCGACCACAGCATGACCGCGCCCAGGCCATAGAGGATTGCCTGTCTATCCTGATTCATGCTTCACCCTCGCAAAAACCCTTCGAGGTGCTCTCAGTCAGCGGACTGACACAAGCGCCAGTTAAGCTGTCTGTAGCGGGTAAGCGGCACACAAGACGAGACATCACGCCGCTCCTAAGTGGGCAAAAAGCTTGCTAGGCTGAGAAGTAGGCTTCATTATTTTTTTCATTCCATATACATATAGTTGGCAGGCAAGATTTTAAGCTCTGGGCTTGTGATGGCCCTAACATAACAGCCGTGGAGGCGTAATGGCAGGACCTGACATTTCTCAGACGCAGATCTATGAATGGCTGACCGGCGATGAAAACACCCGGATGTGCGATGACATTCCTGACAGCGCCTGTAAGGATCAACCCCAAAACTTCATGCGCCACCTGTGGGCATCGCTGGGCAACAAGCTGGCTGATGAGCTCTCCAGTGCCCGGCTGGTGCTGCCCTGGCTAATGGGAATAATTGGTGCCCCGGTCTGGATGGTCGGTCTGCTGGTGCCCATTCGCGAGTCGGGCGCCCTTTTGCCGCAGGTGTTTGTTGCCGGTTTTATCCGCCTCAAACCCCAGCGCAAATGGGTCTGGGTGGCCGGTGGGCTGTTGCAGGCGCTGAGCGCCCTGGCGCTGGCCCTGCTGGCTCTTATGGGCAGTGGCACGCTAGGGGGTACGCTGGTACTGGTCGCGCTGGTGGCCTTATCTCTGGCCCGTGGGCTTTCATCCATTGCCACCAAGGATGTAATGGGTAAGACCATTGCCAAAAAGCGCCGTGGCACCCTGATGGGTTGGAGCGGCAGCGTTGCCGGTGCGGCCACCCTGCTGGCCGGTGGCGTACTGATGCTGTTTGAAGACCGCCCTGGCCAGTTGGCATTGGCGATATTGCTTGGCATAGCGGCACTTGGCTGGGCACTTAACGCTTTTTGTGCGGCGCGTATTCAGGAAACACCGGGGGCTATCGACGGCGGCGAAAACGCCTGGGACAGCCTGAAGCTTGGTCTTTCGCTGCTTAAAGAAGACCGTACCTTTCTACACTTCAACCTGGCCCGCGCCCTACTGCTGTCAAGTGCTCTGGCCCTGCCCTATATCGCGCTACTCGGCCAGCAGCAGAGCGGCGCTCAGCTGGGGGGCCTGGGTCTGCTGGTGGTGGTATCCGGTTTGGCAGGCATGCTGGCCGACCCTGTTTGGGGCAAGCGGGCAGACGCCTCCAGTCGCCGGGTCATGCGTGATGCGGCCATTGGCACCCTGATCTGCTGCCTGCTGGGTGCCCTGCTGGCCTGGTTACCAGCCGACTGGACCACGCAAATCTGGCCTTATGCGCTGATCTATGGGTTATTGGTCATTGTTCATCACGGGGTGCGTCTGGGGCGTAAAACCTATTTGGTGGATATGGCCAGCCAAGATAACCGCGCCCTTTATGTGGCGCTTTCCAACACCCTGACCGGCGTCTTAATGTTGATCGTCGGCGGCGTTCTGGGCGGGCTTGCGCAATGGCTGGGCAGCGCAGCCCTACTGGTTGTGCTTGCTGTGGCGGCCCTTGGCGCCGTTCTTAGTGCCCGGCAATTGCCGGAGGTGGAATAGTGGCTTCACAGGCTGCCAACAAGTCAAGACTTCAAGCATGGATTGCATTACCCAGTATAGCTCGACAATATAGGTAGCAGGGTAAGCAAGCCAGACAAGGCGACATTTGCTATTCTGGTTCTGATACACTGTTAAACAAACCGACAAGCACCCAAAGAAGTGCCGACTGGCCATGGCTCACTCATAAAATGGTCGGCGGAAAGGACTGGAGCTGCAACAGGAAACTCTTAATGAAACGATCTCCCTTGATCAGCCCGGAATTACTCGAGCGGATTGTTGACGCTTCCGAAGACGGCATAGTAGTTGCCGAACAGGAAGGCGATGAAAATATTCTGATCTACGTCAACAAAGGCTTTGAGCGACTGACAGGCTACAGCGCAGACGAAATCCTCTATCGCGATTGCCGTTTTCTACAGAATGACGACCGTGACCAGGAGGCGCTTCAGGCAATTCGCGAAGCACTGAAAGAAGGGCGGCCCTCCCGGGAAGTGCTGCGTAATTACCGTAAAGATGGCAGCACCTTCTGGAATGAGCTGTCCATCACGCCTGTTTACGATGAAGACGACAAGCTGATGTATTACATCGGCGTTCAGAAAGACGTCACGGAACGGGTCGAAGCCCAGATGGCACTGGATGCCCTGCGTAAACAGCAGGAAGACACGCCACAGTGACGACGGACAGGGTGCATTTAGCCACCATTGTCAGGAAAAATGCTTCAGGGGCTTGATCTCCAACCTCGACGGCGTTATATAGCGATAAACGCAGCCACATTATGGGTGGCTGTCGCTATATGACACAGCCCTTCACCATGGTGAAGTCTCAAGCTGCCGGTTTACCGGCTTGGGTTGGAGAGCCTCGATATGCGCCGTGACCCCATTGATCGTAATACCCACCACTATCCGTCTGATCATTCCTCGGACTTTCTCGATAGCGATGACCTGGATTCCCAGGAAGCAGTCAACGACGAGCATTACGGACGCAGCCGTTCGAGCAAAAGCGATACGCTGAAAGCCCGGCGTCGCGTTGAGGCCCTGCTTGAAGAGCGTCGCCTGCGTAAGGCCCTTGACGACGATTGGTACAGCGACGACGACTGAGCATCGCCTCCCCTACTGCTGCCTGGCGTAACGCGCGGTTCTGAGATACGGTTCTGGCCTTTAGTCACGCTCGGCACTATCATCATATGAGATCTGCTTGGTATCACGGCTTTACTTTTATAGCCTTTTTGATTATCAAGCAGCCGATGACTTTTATTCAGTAACGTTTAATCAGTAACTTTCATTTCCCAACCTATCGGATTTCCATGGCGCAATACGTATTTACCATGAACCGGGTCGGCAAAATCGTGCCGCCCAAGAAACAGATTCTTAAAGATATCTCACTGTCCTTCTTCCCTGGCGCCAAGATTGGTGTGCTCGGCCTGAACGGCGCGGGTAAATCAACCCTGCTGCGCATCATGGCCGGTGTTGACCAGGAGTTTGAAGGCGAAGCCCGCCCGATGTCAGGCATCAATGTCGGCTATCTTCCCCAGGAGCCGGAGCTGGATGACGACAAGAACGTCCGCGATGCCGTCGAGGAAGCCTTGGGCGCCCTGAAAGAAGCCCAGGAACAGCTCGATGCCGTTTATGCCGCCTATGCCGAGCCGGACGCCGATTTTGATGCCCTGGCCAGCGAACAGGCACGCCTTGAAAACATGATCGAGGCCGCTGATGCGCATAACATGGAGCGCAAGCTGGACGTTGCCTCCGAGGCGCTACGTCTACCGCCGTGGGAAGCCAGGGTCGGTAATCTATCGGGCGGTGAGCGCCGCCGGGTAGCCCTGTGCCGTCTGCTGCTCTCAAACCCGGACATGCTGCTGATTGACGAGCCAACCAACCACCTTGACGCCGAATCCGTCGCCTGGCTGGAACGCTTCCTGCACGATTATAGCGGCACTGTCGTCGCCATTACCCACGACCGTTACTTCCTGGATAACGTGGCCGGCTGGATTCTTGAACTTGACCGCGGCCAGGGCATTCCGTTTGAAGGCAACTACTCTCAGTGGCTCGAACAGAAAGATCAGCGTCTTAATCAGGAAGCCAAGCAGGAAGCCTCGCGCCAGAAAGCCATCAAGCAGGAGCTTGAGTGGGTGCGCTCCAACGCCAAAGGGCGTCAGGCCAAAAGCAAGGCGCGCCTCAACCGCTTTGAGGAAATGCAGTCCGGAGATTTCCAGAAGCGTAACGAGACCAACGAGATCTATATTCCGCCTGGCCCACGCCTGGGTGACAAGGTCATCGAGTTCCACAATGTCACCAAGCGCTTTGATGACAAGCTGCTCTACGAAGACCTGTCATTTACCATTCCGCCCGGCGCCATTGTCGGTATTGTTGGCGGCAACGGTGCGGGTAAATCGACGCTGTTCAAGTTGATTACCGGCCAGGAACAGCCCGATGCCGGCGAAGTGGTGATCGGTGAAACCGTCGACATCGCTTACGTTGAACAGCTTCGCGATGCTCTGGATGACAAGCAGACCGTTTGGGAAGCTGTATCAGGGGGCCAGGATATTCTCAATATCAACGGCTATGAAGTAGCGTCGCGCGCTTACGTCGGGCGTTTCAACTTCAAGGGTAATGATCAGCAAAAGCGCCTGGATGAACTTTCCGGCGGTGAACGTGGACGTCTGCAGCTGGCACAGACCCTGAAACAGGGCGCCAACGTGCTGCTGTTGGACGAACCTTCCAACGACCTGGATATTGAAACCCTGCGCGCCCTGGAAGAAGCCCTGCTGGCCTTCCCTGGCTGTGCCATGGTGATCTCGCACGACCGTTGGTTCCTTGACCGCATCGCCACCCATATTCTGGCGTTCGAAGGGGATTCTCAGGTGGTGTTCTTTGACGGTAACTACACCGAATATGAAGAAGATCACAAGAAACGCGTCGGCAACGACACCCCGAAACGCATGAAGTACAAGCGTATCGACGCCTGATCCAGGCGTTTGACACTACTGCTGACTGGCACCCCGGCCCTTCTTCCCGTCAGGAACAGGACACCGGGGTGCTTTTTTTAATGCTGACTTTACGTCCCATTGGACTACTGACGCCTTTGGTACCCACCCTCCAGGGAGTTTCCTATGGCTGACAAGCAAACAGGTTCGCCACCCACTCTTTTGATCACAGGTTGCTCAAGCGGCATTGGTCACGCCGCTGCGCACACCATTCAATCACGTGGCTGGCGAGTGCTGGCAACCGCCAGACAACCCGCCGACGTGCAACGATTAACGCAAGAAGGCCTCGAAGCCTTTCAGATTGATCTTGCCGACAGCGCCTCGATCGAAGCCGGTGTGGCAGAACTGATGAAGCGAACCGGAGGCAAGCTCGATGCACTTTTCAATAACGGCGCCTACGGCCAGCCAGGAGCAGTAGAAGACCTGAGCCGAGACGTGCTACGCCAACAGCTCGAGGTCAACCTGCTGGGCACCCATGAACTGACTGCTCGGGTGCTGCCGATGATGCGCGCCCAGGGCCACGGCCGAATTGTGCAGAACAGTTCCGTACTGGGGTTTGCTGCACTGCCTTATCGGGGCGCTTATGTATGCTCAAAATTTGCTCTTGAAGGGCTGACCGACACCCTGCGCCTGGAACTTTATGGCAGTGGCATCCATGTCAGCCTGATCCAGCCTGGCCCGATCAACAGCCGTTTTCGTGATAATGCCTATCGCGCATTTCAGGCCAACATTGATACTGCTCATAGTGCTCACGCCTCCACCTATCGGAAAGTTGAAGCCCGATTGGCAGGGGCAGGCGGAGGCAAGACGCCCTTCACCCTTGAACCTGATGCTGTCGTTGACCGATTGATTCACGCACTCGAGCACCCACGCCCAAAGGCTCGCTACGCTGTCACCTTGCCGACCAGAATCTTCACAGTATTAAGACGCATACTGACGAGCCGAGGTATGGATGCCGTCTTGCTGGGCTCAACGCGTGCTGAGCGTAGCTAGTGTCCATTCAGCGCAGAATAAATTCCGAAAGCGCCAACCAGCACCAGGCTAAGTGCCCAGACCACATCCAGATTGAACCAGGTGCGCGACAAAAATTTGAGGCCGAAGTAGAAATAAATGGCGGCGGCAATGATACCACCCGCAAGGGTCATGGCAGCAGTATGCGCCAGCGCCACCAGGAAGGCTGACTGAAGGTTCTGGTTCATAAGCGCTTCGGCCGCAACGTGGCCGCCATCACTGGGAGCAACGCTGCACATACCTAGGTAGATGGGCACCAGCATCAGGCCAGCACCATGTGCCATGGCCGCGAGGAACGACCACAGCACCAGGCGGCTAGGCGCCACCCTGGCCAGAAACCTTGGATGGCGGCGATTGATCAGCAGATACACCCCCATGATTACCACCACCGCCCCTGCCATCACGCGGATCTGGGTTTCCCAGATCACCAGGGCACTTAGCATTGAAAACGGCAGAAGGATCGCCAGCATGGCCAGCAAATGACCAACGGCCAATGCCCCAATGGCCTTAAGCATGGCGCGGCGGTTGCCTTCCATAAGCCCGGCCGAAACGGCAAGCGGCCAGCCCATGCCGGGGTTAATACCGTGGTAGATCCCTGAAAAGATCACCGCTCCCCACAGCGCCATCGCGGTGTCAGTACTAACGCCCATTCAGACGTTGGGATAGCAGAAGCTGTCAGTAGAGCAGTCGCCGCCTTCCAGACGAATCTGGTGAGCCCGATAGCCCGCCGGGAAATCGATGTAGAAGTCCTCATCGAGTGTCAGCCCGCCATTTTCACCGGCCCGCGCCATGACCATCTGGCCGCCTTCTTCTCCCGGATAGAACTGGTCGTCCCAGCTCGAATACAGTGAATTGGTAAAGTAGACACGCTTGCCATCGCGGCTGATCTCTACCATCTGAGGGCCGAAGACAAAATCATTGCCACTGGGATGCCGGGTGCCGCGCCCGATGCCACCCAGCTCGATCTTGTCGACGAATACCGGGTTCAGGGGGTCGGTGACATCATACTGATGCACTTCGCCCAGGCCGAAACAGGGCACATAGAGGTATTTATCATCCAGACTGAGGTCGATATCGGTGACCAACGGCGGAACCGCTTCAAAGCCTTTCAGCAGCGGCGGCAGATTTTCAGCTTTTTCCGGGCGTGGATCTATAGTGATGGTTTTCTTCGATTGCCAGGTACCGTCCTCACCCCGCCACCAGGTAAAGACCACGCCCTGTAATGTCTGGGTGTCGACCACCACGCCGCAGAACCCGTAGGATTTCTTGGGATCATGAGCGGGGCGAATCTCAAGCGCCATCTGATAGTTTTCGCCGAAATCCATGGTCTGGATATTCTTGCGCCGACGCAGATCCCAGAAGTGGATCGAGTGACCGTACTTGTTCGACAGCAGGTCTTCAGGAACCAGACCGTTCTCAAACTGCGGCGGCAAGCCCCACTCCGAACTCACCATGTAATCCTGGGGCAGATTCCACCAGAAGTCATAGTGTTTGTCCTGCTTGCCACGATCCATCTCATAGCGGCCAATGATCTCGAAGGTCTGACAGTCCATGATGAAGATGCCAGGAGGGCCGTCTGTGCCGTCCTCGCCGCCGCCTCCCAGAGTAGAAACGTAAATGCCCTCTGGGCCGCAGTGAATAGTGTGCGGACGCGAATAGCCGGTCTTGGCAAAGACCTCTTCCGGTTCGATGATCTTGTGAATTTCAGGATTTACAGGGTTCTTGACATCAATGACGTAAATCCGCGATGAACGAATGCCAGGCACAATCAGATAGCGGCGCTCAAGAAAGGCATGGCCGCTCAAGGGCGACAGAGAAGATGAGCAGGCGTTCCAGCCAAAATGATGGAACTCGTCACCGGTATAGGGCATGACAAGGGTGTTGATGATAGTGCCGTAATGGTCGGAATCTGGGTCAAGGTCCACCACAGCGATACCATCCGGCTGAGAACCATCTGGGCTCAACATGACAGTGAAGCCGTATTTCTCGGTGGGGGCCTGCATCGCCAGCTGGGCGGTGGCGTGAAAGGTAGGATCGGGTCTTAGAGTCATGGCTGCCTCTATTACTATGAAGGGAGCCCTTATGGGCGTTGTTATTATTGACCTGCCAACCGTAATGCATGCGTTTTGACTGCGGGGTGGGACAAGGCTTTGTTATATTCATAAATAAGAATAGACCTTGATCGCCTAAAGAATACCCCTGTGTCGCATTCTGAACGTGAACTGACGTTTTCAAGTTCAAATATTTTCTAGGTTTAAAGAATTGTTTTTAATGAGCAGTGCAAGCACTGCTCAGCACTGGATCGCCAATTGCCTCTCTGGCCGAGAGACAAGGTATCGGAGGCTACCCACCTCGTGACGTCGTGATCAGCCTGCTGGCCAAGTGAATTCGCGTCCGCCCATCAGGTGCATATGGAGGTGATAGACCGTCTGGCCACCCATTTCATTGCAGTTCATCACTACCCGATAGCCGTCTTCGGCAAAGCCTCTTTCTTTAGCCAGCTTGGCGGCGGTGTACTGCAGGCGGCCAATAATGGCCAGATCGGCTTCCTCAATATCATTGAGGGTCGCAATATGCTTTTTGGGGATGATCAGGATATGCGTGGGTGCCTGGGGGTTGATGTCATTAAAGGCCAACACCTCATCGTCTTCATAAACGATATCCGCCGGTATTTCACGCTTGATGATTTTGCAGAACAGACAATCCATGGAAAGCTCCTTGATCTGGATACAGCAGGTTATTGGTCAGCAGTTGCAGCGAGCGTAAGGATTCCAGCTTAGCGAAAACGCCGCTGGGCGAGCAAATGACGTACCAGCGGAGCAAGAATCAGTTCCATCGCCAGTGACATTCGTGACCCCGGCACCACCAGGGTATGCGGGCGGGACATAAAGGCGTCCTGGATCATCGCCAGCAGCCAGGGAAAATCCACCTTAGAAGGATCACGGAAGCGGATAACCACAAAGGACTCCGAATCGGTGGGAATATCCTGCACCTCAAAGGGGTTGGAGGTATCCACCGTCGGCACCCGCTGAAAATTGATATGGGTGCGCGAGAACTGCGGTTGGATGTAACGCACATAATCGTCCATGCGCCCCAGAATGGTGTCAATCACGGCTTCCTGAGAGTAACCGCGCATCTTGGTGTCGCGGTCAATCTTCTGGATCCACTCCAGGTTCATGGTCGGCGCCACACCAATCATCAGATCCACATGGCGGGCAATATCGTAGTCTTCCGTTACCAGGCCGCCGTGCAACCCCTCATAAAACAGCAGATCCGTGCCACAGGGTAACGACTGCCATTCAGTAAAGGTGCCTACCCGGTAGCCCGCTTCGATCTTCTGTTTATCTTCTGCGTGGATATAGTGACGGAACTGCCCCGTGCCGTGTTCACCGTATTCGCTGAACAGCCCCTCAAGACGATCAAGCAGGTTGGCCTCCACCGCAAAGTGCGAGAGTTCATCCTTGCGCTCCGGCTCTTCGCGAAACATGCGGTGCAGCTCTTTACGGGTATAACGGTGGAAGGCATCGCCATCCACCATGGCCGCATGCACATCCTCACGCTGGAACATGCGCTCAAAGCTGCGCCGCACTGTGGTGGTACCCGCCCCAGAGGACCCCGTGACAGAGATGATCGGATACTCGCGGGACATCAGCAGAGTCTCGCTTTTGCCAGGGCCTGAACAACCTCAGCCGGCACCGCCACCGGGCGGCCTTCGGCAGGGTCGATCACCAAGAGGTTAAGGCGTGCCGTTGCGACCAGCCGCGCACCTTCATCCGCCAGCACACGGTGATAGACGCTCAGCGCCTTCCCCAGCGGATTAGGGATTGCGGTCTCAACCACCAGGACATCAGGGCAGCGCGCTTCGCTTTGATACTGCACGGCCAGATCCGCCACCACGCTTGGGTAGCCTGCCAGATCCCACTCGGGAAACCCCAGAGCCATCAGCGCCTGCAAACGGGCCTCATGCAGCAGGGATACCAAAGCATCATGGCCAAGATGACGGCCATAGTTCATATCCGTCACCCGCACACTGATCGAATGATGATGGATCACCGCATCAGTGGGAAAGTCGAGCTTTACACGCTCCATTTTTCAGGCTCCATTTGATACGTCCAGTCTGACAGGATCAGCGGCGACGTCTGGCAGGTTAAAATCATGTCATCAATGAGACTGCTCGCGGGTAATGGCCCGGTAGGCAATGTCCGAACGGTATTCGGCACCCTCCCAACGAATCTCGGCAACGCCCTGGTAGGCGAGCTGCTGCGCCTGGGAAACGCTTTCGCCCAGTGCGGTAACACACAGGACACGCCCACCGGCCGTGGTGACATCACCCTCCGCTGACAGTGCCGTGCCCGCATGAAACACCTTGCAGCCACGCTGTTCGGCAGCATCCACTCCCTCAATCACATCGCCCTTGCGATAGCTGCCGGGGTAGCCACCCGCAGCCATGACGACCCCCACTGCGGCACGCGGATCCCATTCACAGACACATCCGGCAAGCTTGCCTTCAGCACCGGCCAGGCAAAGCTCAGCAAAATCAGACGTCAGGCGCAGCATGATCGGCTGGGTTTCCGGGTCTCCGAAACGGCAGTTGAACTCGATCACTTTCGGGTTGCCGGCTGAATCAATCATCAGGCCCGCGTACAGGAAGCCACTATATGGCATGCCTTCAGCGGCCATGCCCTGCACAGTGGGCAAAATTACTTCTTGCATGATGCGCGCATCAACGTCCGGCGTTACCACAGGGGCCGGTGAATAGGCGCCCATGCCACCGGTGTTGGGGCCTTCATCGCCATCATAAGCACGCTTGTGATCCTGGCTGGTGGCCATGGGCACTACGTTCTCACCGTCGACCATGGCGATAAAACTGGCTTCTTCGCCTTCAAGGAATTCCTCGATCACCACCCGGGCACCGGCATCACCAAAGGCATTAGCTTCCAGCATATCGCGAATGGCCGCTTCCGCTTCGGCTTCGTTCATGGCGACGATAACGCCTTTACCGGCAGCCAGACCGTCCGCCTTGATAACAATCGGCGCGCCCATTTCATGCAGATAAGCCAGCGCAGGTTCCACCTCGGTAAAGGTCTGATAGGCAGCGCTTGGAATCTGATGGCGGGCCAGAAAATCCTTGGTGAAAGATTTGGAGCCTTCCAGCTGGGCAGCGGCCTGGGTCGGGCCAAAAGTGGCCAGCCCTGCTGCCTGAAAAAGATCCACCACGCCCTCCACCAGCGGTGCCTCAGGACCCACTACCGTCAGGCCTACCTGCTCTGCCTTGGCAAGCGCCAACAGGCCCTCCAGGTCGCTGACAGCAAGGTCAATATTTTCAAGCTTGGACTCACCCGCCGTGCCCGCGTTACCCGGTGCTACCAGGACTTTTTCTACCTTATCCGATTGCGCCAACTTCCAGGCCAGCGCATGTTCACGGCCACCGCCGCCTATCATCAAAACCTTCATGTGAGCCCTTTTCGGCAGGAATCATCGTAATATGGAGAAACGCCTATTATGCCACAGCCTATTTGTGTCTGTAGATGTCGGCTGCCTTTCCCCCAGTCCGCCTATTAGCCAGTACGCCAATCAGCTATCTGCTTCATCATTTTTTTTCTTTCGCGTATCCATCCCCGGCGCGTTGTCATCCTTATTGATGGTGTTTTGCCAAAAACGCATATTTTCTTCGGCCAGCTCGCGCATGAACTCCATAGGTGAATGGCGAATCGCTTTCTGCCATTGATCCTGCATGCGTTTTTGCTGTTCCAGCATCAGCTGGGTTCCCTGCTCCAGGTAACGCGCCAGCGGCAAGGGAGACGACATATCGTAGACGCGTATCAACTGGGCCAGCAGGTCATTGGAGAAAACCTCCGACTCACCGTCGGCCTGCTCCTGCTCGATAATAATCGAGAGCAGAATGGTCCGCGTGATATCCTCGCCGCTTTTCGCATCTTCAACGCGAAAAGCGGCTTCTTCCAGAATCAGTTTGCGCAAGTCTTCCAGCGTGACATAGCGACTTTGCTCGGTATCATACAAACGACGATTGGCATACTTACGAATCACACGCACGGCGACTCTCCTTGAAACGCAAAAAAAGCTGTTATTTTCTTTGCAGCTATTGTGCCTGCCCTGCGCCACCATGCAAGCACAGAGATGATTATCCGTCTTTTCAACCTATAATGAATCAGCACAGCGAGCCACATGAACGTCATCTTACTCGACCCCGAAGATGCCATCACGCCTGATGAGTTTATCATTCGCGACACTCGGCGCCTGCGCCACCTGCGGGATGTCCACCGGGCCCAACCGCAGGACCGCTTTTCCGTTGGCTTGCTGGGCGGCCAGCTCGGCAAAGCAACCTTGCAGTCACTCGATAAAGACCATGCCCGGCTGAAAATAGACACACTTGACACACCGCCGCCGCCTGCCCTGCCCGTGCATCTGGTGCTGGCGCTGCCCAGGCCGCGCATGCTGGCGCGTTCGCTGGAACACATCACCGCGCTGGGCGTCAAGGACATCACCCTGCTGCACACTCGCCGGGTGGAAAAAAGCTATTGGCAATCGCCAGAGCTGGATAGCGACAAGATCCATCAACACCTGTTATTAGGGCTTGAACAGGCCAAGGATAGCATCTTGCCAAGGGTTAACTTACTTAAAGGTTTCCGCCCCTTTGTTGAAGACGAACTACCTGGCTTGCTGCACAATCGACGCGGGCTGCTGGCGCACCCAGGCATGCCAAATGCCTGCCCGCGCGGCATTGAAGGTGACACCCTTTTATTGATCGGACCTGAAGGGGGATTTATTGAATGGGAAGTAGAGAAGTTGCTGGCCGCTGGCTGCGAAGGCATTCATCTAGGACCACGCATCCTGCGCGTTGAAACCGCCGTCACGGCCTTGCTGGCGCGGCTTTTCTGACCCGTATTCAGCAAAGCAACTCTCTTAAGCCGTTTAGATAACCGCTAGTCATCCGGCTCGTGGGGAACAAAGGGGGTATCCGCGTTGCAGATTGGGGTCTTATGCATAAAGGTTTCGCGCACATCAAGAAGCCCCAGGTGGCTGATTGTCCGACGCCCTAGCAGCATGGGATAGTTCATCTCTTCCCGGTCGCGCAGGCTGAACTGCTCTTCGTAGGTGGTATCGCCAATACACACTTCGAGCAGTACCACTGGGCGCTCATCGCGCCCGCCTGCACCACGCACCCTGAGGTCACGGTAAAGCGGCCGCTCAAGTTCATCACTGAATACCTCGCCACTGTCCTGGTCTTCCAGCTTAAGGCGAAAGCGCACCCACTCCTCACCACTTCGGATAAAGGTTTCAATCTCACGGGCATCCAGCGAGGAGGTCAGAGCGCCGCTATCAAGCTTGGCTTTCACCTGGATTCCCCAGGGCATCATCACGGCATTTTCTACCCAACCAAACACCTTTTGATGCGTATCTTGTAAGGCATCCTTGCGCGCTACATCAGCGTTATCCTGCTGCTTTGTATCGGCCTGAGCAGCCGTCAGCCCAAGACTTGCCGCAAGCAGCCCACAAACCAGCAGCCCACAGGCGTACTCCGCTAGGCTTCCTGCTGGTTTTGCCAGGCCATTCAAACGCTTGGCGATGTATTGCGCAATTGCCATAAGCCTCCTTGGGATAAAGCTAGAAATCAGCTAATTAGCGCTGTTTGATGCGCTCAAGAACCGCTTGGTTAGCAAAGCCATCCGGCACCATGCCCTGATCACGCTGGAAAGCACGCAGGCCATTACGCGTATTCGGCCCCAGAATGCCATCGGCGCCGCCTACGCTGTAACCCAGTGCATTCAGCCCCCGCTGCAGTTCACGCACCTCAGCACGGGTCAGTGACACCTGATCCCGGGGCCAGGCCTGCTGAATGCCTTCACGCCCAGCAATCGCATCACTCAGGGTGGCGACTGCCAGCGCATAGCTGGTGGCGTTGTTATAGCGCAGAATGGAACGGAAGTTTGGCCCCACCATGAAAGCGGGCCCTTTAGCACCGGCGGGTACGATCACTGCCGCGCTGTCAAACGCTGGAAGGCTACTGCCGTTGGCGGCACGCACGCCCTGAGCTGCCCACTCTGCACTGCTGCGACGTTGGGTCTGGGCGTAGTCATAATCCGCAGGCAAGGTTACCTCAACGCCCCAGGGCTGGCCCGGCTGCCAATTGGCACGGGCAAGGTAGTTGGCCGTAGAGGCCATTACATCGGGAATGCTCCCCCAGATATCACGACGACCATCGCCATCGCCGTCTTTGGCATAAGCTTCAAAGCTCGATGGAATAAACTGGGTATGCCCCATGGCACCCGCCCAGGAACCAATCATATCCTGCGCGGCGATATCACCGCTGTCGATAATCCGCAGGGCGGCCAGCAGTTCACTGCGGGCGAAATCGCTGCGTCGACCATCGTAGGCCAGGGTTGCAAAGGCGTTTAAGGCCGAAAAGTCGCCAAAGTTGCCGCCATAATTACTTTCGATCCCCCAGATAGCCACGATCACTTCAGTAGGCACCCCATAACGCTCTTCCATACGTGCCGCCGTCTGACGATGCTGCGCCAGCTTTTCGCGCCCATTGCTCACACGGGTGCTGGAAACCGCACTATCCAGATACTCCCAGATGGGCCGCACAAACTCGGGCTGGTAGCGGTCAAGCTCGACAACCCTTTCCAGGTAGCGAACATTATCAAGTGCCGACAGCGCCCGCTGACTGATCCCCTGGGCAGCCGCATCGCGCTTGAAGTCTGCCAGCCAGGCATCGAAGCTGGCGTGGTCTTGCACCTCTGACCGAGACGGCTGTGCGGACGTTGACGACTGGGTATTCTGCGCCAACAGCATTGACGATGGTTCAGCCGATACCAGCGTATCAGGTGCCTCCCCCTGGCCGGATGGTGGCTGCGCCGACGCGCAGGCCGAGAGCAAGGTAAATGGAACCACCAGGGAAACACCCAGCAGCAAAGGGCGATAGGGCCTTAAGGTCATAGTGAAAGGGGCCATCAGGTTAGTCCTTTAAACAGTCAATAAAAAAATCCATCGTACGCCAACGCCAGTTCGCGTCAAAAACCCCAGGCACTCTCGCCCAGGCGCAAGACCATACCGGCATGGGCCAGCACCACCACGACCGTGAGTACTGAACGCAGCAGCAGGTACCACTTGGGCCACCCAAAGCGCCCTTCCCGGCTGAGATCGTATATCCAGATCAGCACAAAACCAACCATCAATACCCAGATACCCATCACCGGGCTAAGCATCAAGGACGGCCAGGCAATCAGACTGGGCAACATCGCCAGGGCCAGGCGGCGAATATCACCGGGCATGCGTGCCTTGTCAGCGCGCTGCAACACAGCGCCCCAATGGGCGCCCCCCAGAAAAGACAGAATCACTGCTGCGTAATACACAAAGGCATAAACCGCTGTGACTTGCCAGGCCGTCGGGCCCAGAAAGGCCACCACAAGGCAGGCAATAAAAGGGATAAGCCCGGACAGCCCGAGCCCCCAGGCGGTGCGATGGCGCGTCATCAACGCCGCTGGAAATCCGCTTGAACTCATTCAGCGACCTCTCATGGAGTGACTTGATCAATCAGCCAGGGTTGCCAGGCTTGCGGCTCCACCCTGGGAGGTGAAAAATGCGATGGCGCTGCACGCCAAGGCTGATGCCGGGCCGCACCTTTAGGCAACTCTGCCAGGGCGGGTAGCCAGTGCGCAACATATTCGCCGTTGGGATCATACTGGCTGGCCTGCTTGAGCACGTTGAAGTAACGATCCTGACGCGGGTCTCTTCCGACACCACCAACATAACGCCAGTTCCCCCAATTGGAGGCCACATCATAATCCATCAGGCAATGTTCAAACCAGGTAGCGCCAAGACGCCAATCAACCTTCAGATCCTTGACCAGAAAGCTGGCCACATTCTGCCTGGCCCGGTTGGATAGCCAGCCAGTGCTGGCAAGCTCAATCATGGCCGCATCAATAAAGGGTACGCCGGTTTTGCCTTCCTGCCAGGCAACAAAGGCGGCGTCCGCATTTGGCAGGCCTAACCGGCCGAACAGCCGGTGCTGTTCAAGCTGTGCTGCCAAGTGAAAGTACTCACGCCACAGTAGCTCAAAGAAGATCCAGTAGCTGGACTCAGTGCCGCCATTGCGGGCTTCCCAGGCGCGAACTTCCTGTACGACCTGGCGGGGTGAAAGGCAACCGTGCGCCAGCCAGGGCGAAAGATGGGTCGAAAAAAAGTCACCCAAGAGGCCATTACGCGTCTGCTTATAGGTGGCTGGGCCATTGTGATCCCAGACAAAAGCGCGCAGGCGCTTAAACCCAGAGGCTTCCCCTCCCGCCCAGCCTACATCTTTACGCTCATCAGGATGCCAGCCTGCTGACAGTTCACAGACCTGTTTGAGTGGCGGAAAACCTCTGGGTGCTGCCTCAGGCCAGGGCGGCAAAGTGATAGGAGCATGGGCAGCCGAGGGTACTTCGCAGTGCTTTTCAACCTTGCGCCTGAACGCTGAAAAGCTGCCGGGTAATGCGCCTAACCTGAAGGGAAGTTGAGTTTGATCAAACAGCCGGTTATTTTCGACCACCTCAAGTGCAGTGCCGTTTTCCAGCAGCGGCACAATCGCCGACATCTGGCGGTTTTCATCGCTGCCTGACTGATGGGAAACCCGAACAGAACGGGCTGCAAAATGATTGGCCAGGTGCGCCACCTCCTCGGCAGGCGAGCCAATACGTACCAGTAAATCGCTGCCACGTTGCAACAATTCACCGCGCAGCTCCATCAGGCTTTCCCATAGAAAACGTAGCCGCGGTGGGCCAATCCGTGGGGCTTGCTGGCCGGGAATAGCCTGTTCAAGCCAACGCTCATCCAGTACATAAACGCACAGCAGTTGTTCCGGGCGAGATGTGAAGTTTAACAAGGGGTTGTCGGCAATGCGTAAATCATTATGCAACCAGACAATATCAACGATGGAACGAATCATGGGTTTGTCTCCTTTTCACGCCGCGCATTTTTGGCTGTGCTGTTTTTTGCCGTTCTGCGGCAGCGCTCGCTGCAATAGCGCACGTTATCCCAGTCGCGGGCCCATTTTTTGCGCCATGCAAAAGGGCGTTGACAGAAAGCGCAGGTTTTTTGGGGTAAGTCAGCTTTACGTCGCATTATAGTTAGTCGATTAATTAAAAATTCTACAAAATAGCAATTTGGTACAATTATTGTACATGTCAAACATCTTGAGCACCACCAAGATGTGGTTTTCTTTTTATTTTACAGATATTAAAAAAGCCATTCGTATGAATGGCTTAACAGGAAGTTATTGGGGTGGCAACGCTACTGACAGCGCTTCAGTCAGGGTCGGTATCGCGAGGCTGGCGTTTGGCATTTTCTTGGGTTTCCATACCGCTTTTCAACTCATGGGTGAGCGGATCATAGTTGGGGCGCAGTTCGTCCTTGACGGTACCACTCCATAACTTGGAACCTACAAAATACCCGGCCCGCCCTATGACATGCGCCGCTACCGGTGCAGTCATCAGGATAAACACAACGATCGCCAATGCCCTGGCCGCAATGCTGGTCTCGGCAAAATGCATGGCTGCTGCCAGCATGATCAACATGACACCCAGTGCTGACGCCTTGGTAGTGGCGTGCATACGGGTGAGCAGATCCGGCAGGCGCAGAATGCCAATCGCCGCCAGCAACATGAACAATGACCCGGCAATAATGAAAGTTCCCTTGATAAAATCAATCATCCCTTGGCCCTCCGCGTTCCAGAAAACGGGCAAAACCAATTGCCGCCAGAAACCCCATCAGGGCAATGACAATCGCCGCATCAAGAAAGCTGGGCACGCCTGACTTGATGGCATGCAACCCCACCATTCCTACGATGGTGGTTGTAAACAGCTCCAGCGCCACCACTCTGTCTGGCAGGCTTGGCCCACGCACCACGCGCACAAAAGCTAACACCAATGCCAGGCTCATGATCACCTGACCAATAAGATACACATGATTCATCAGCGAAAAAGCTCCAGTGCGCGGTGTTCCATCTCTTTGAGATTGCGACGCAAACCTTCCTCGTCATCGAGAAACATCGCATGGATATACAGCACTTTACGGTCATCGGAAACATCCAGACTCAGGGTGCCGGGAGTTAATGAAATCAGGTTGGCCACCATGGTGATTTCCATCTCGGTTTTGGCATTCAGCGGCATGGCAATCACCCCGGGGCGCATATGCCAGGGCGGGGTTAATACGTCAAAGGCAACGCGCAGATTGGCCTGAACCAGCTCTTTAAGAAAAAAGCCCACAAAACCTATAATCCGCGGAATGCGCGCCGGATACCCCTTGAGGGATGCCAACTGAGGCTCGATCAGCACCAGGGTGATATAACCAAACACCAACCCCACCAGTAGATTCAGTCCGCTGAAATCACCGGATAACATCACCCAGGCAAGCCCCAGCAGCAGGTTCCAGATCGCCCCTGTCATGGTGTACCCCCTTCACTTTGCGCGCCATCCTGTGGCGCCGTCACCAGGTCGATCCATTCAGCTTCATTACCAGGCGTCACCCCCAGCACCGCTTCAATATAATGTTCTGGTGCCAGCAATTGATCACCGATCAGGTTCATCGTCTGCATGATGGGTTCGGCAAACACCCCTATCATCAAGGTTGCTGCAGCCAGCATCATCACCGGGAAATACATCATCCCCAGACTTGGTTTGATCAGCCGACCGTCATCCCCGCCGGGCGTTGCATCTTCCGGCACGTTATTGTCTTCCGGTAGGGTTTTCCAGAAGACCTCGTTCCACAGCTTGACCATGGAATACAGCGTCATGAAGCCGACCGCCAGGGCAATACCGGTAACGACATAGGCTTCTGCCTCGATCCCGGCACGCACAATCACAAACTTGGCGAAGAACCCGGATAGCGGTGGAATACCGGCCAGCGAAAACGCCGAAACAAAGAAGGCCACTGCCAACCAGGGGCGCTCACGGTAGAGGCCACCCATCTTTTTAAGCTGGTAGGTGCCCAGCAGACGATGGGTAATCCCGCTGATCAAAAACAGGTTGGTTTTTACCACCATGTTATGCAACACCGCAAAAACGCCCCCGGCGATGGCTAAAGGCGTATAAAGCGCTAATCCCAGCAGCATATAGCCAATCTGGCTGACGATATGAAACGACAGGATACGCCTGAACTCGAACTGTGCCGCAGCACCCAGCACCCCGGTGACCATGGTAATGGCCGCTGCCCAGAGCATGATGTCCTGCAGGTACTCCATGCTCTGATCAAACACCAGGGTAAACACCCGAAACAGTGAATAGACCCCGACTTTTGTCAGCAAGGCAGCAAACAGCGCAGAGACTGCGACCGGTGGCGTGTGATAAGACGCGGGCAGCCAGAAAAATAACGGAAAGGCCGCCGCCTTGATGCCAAAGGCCACCATATACATCACCGCCAGCACTTCCACCATGCCGCTGTGCTCGGCAGCGTCCAGACGTAGGGCAATATCTGCCATGTTGAGCGTACCCACAGTGCCGTAGGTCAGGCCCACTGCAGTCAGAAAGATGATCGAAGCCAGCAGGTTGAGGGTCACATATTTGATCGCGCCTTCCATCTGTGCCCGCTCACCGCCCAGAATCATAAGCGCGAAGGAAGCCACCAGCATGACTTCAAACCAGACGTAAAGGTTAAAGATATCACCGGTCAAAAAGGCGCCTGCCACACCGGCCAGCAGCAGGTGCATCAAGGGGTAATAGCCAAACTTTTCATGCCCGCGCCCCGTGGTTGCCAGTGAGTAGATCCCCATCAGCAAGCCGATAATGGCCGTCATCAATACCATGACGGCGCTCAACACATCGGCCACCAGCACAATGCCAAAAGGTGCCGGCCAGCCGCCCATTTCCAGGGTGATATAACCCTCTTCCATTACGCCGACAAACAGCCAGAGGCTAACCACCAGCAGGGCCAGATTACCGCCAATGCCGATAAAGCGCTGCACCGGACGCGAGCGCCAGAACAGTAGCGAAATAGCCCCGGATAGCAGAGGTAATAGAACGGGCAGTGCTACTTCAGGCCTCACGTGTCAGTTTCCTTCATCTTGTCCAGGTCATCTGCCTTGACCACTTCGTAGGCACGCCGGATCAGTACGACGGCAAACGCCAGCACGCTGAAAGCAATCACGATGGCGGTCAATACGACGGCTTGAGGGAGCGGGTCAGCCACATTGCCCACAGGGGCGCTCATCCCCTCAGGTATTAACGGTGGCGCGCCTCGGGTCATGCCTGCTGTGGTAAAAATCAGCAGGTTGGCCGCGTTGGAAAGCAGCATCAGCCCAATCACCAGCTTGACGATTGAACGCCTGAGCATCATGAAAATAGCCGTGGCATAGAGTATTCCAATCGCAACTGCCATTAGCGGTTCCATACAGAGCCTCCTTTTGGCATCTGGATACAGCGACGGTTATGGCTCATCTTTATCCACCTCCATCAACGACATGACCATACCTGTAACAGCCCCCAGCACAGCAAGATAAACGCCAATGTCAAAAATCAGCGGCGTGGATGCCTTGAAATCAACCACGGGAATCGTCCACCACTGCGCCGTCATGAAAGCTTCACCGACAAACCAGGCTGGCACGATGGAGACCATGCCCAATAAAAGCCCTACGCCAATCAGGTCTCGGGGGTCTATCATGCGCAATACGCCTCGCGTTGCACTCACGCCGAAGGCAAACATATAAAGCGTGAAAGCCCCGGCAGCCACCAGGCCAGCAATAAAGCCACCGCCCGGTTCATCATGACCGCGCAGCAGCAGAAAGACTGAAAATAACAGCTGCAACGGCATCAGAAACCGCGCGGCAGTATTGAGAATCACCGTGCCGGATTTAACCATCGTAGGGCTCCTTGCGCTCAGCCTGGGGGCCTTGGCTGCTTTTATGGTCAAACTTCAGCATGGCGATCACCCCGATGGCCGCCAGCGCCAGCACAAACATTTCACCCAGCGTATCCAGGGCACGATAATCCACCAGGATGACGTTGACGATATTGCGCCCATAGGCGAGAGGAGCGCTGTTTTCGATCATATACCCTGAGATGGGCGCAAATTGATCAATGCTCCAGGCGGTCAGGATCAACAGACAGATAAGTGCGCCCATGGCACCGGCAATCAGGCCATCGCGGACGCGTTCCAGAGTTGTCGAAAAGCTGGTAAAACGCGGCAAACGAAACAGCACCAGCACCAGCAACATCACGGTCAGGGTTTCCACCAATAGCTGGGTGATGCCCAGATCCGGCGCGCTGAAAAAGATAAACGTCAGCGCAATCGAAAGCCCCATAATGCCCACCGAGACCACAGCGCCCAGGCGTGAACGGGTCAAGGTGGCAAACAGCGCCCCCATTGCCAGGGTACCCACCACCATCACCTCGTAAAAGCGCACATCCAGTGAAAAGCTGATAAGCGGTGAATGGCGCACCAGAATCGAATTGACCAGCAGGCCAATCAGAGTCAGCAACATGACCAGAATGTAGTTACGCATATAGCCGTTCTGCAGCACCTTGGTCTGCCAGACGGAAAACCGGGCAATATTTTCCATCAACGCTTCGTAACCCGCTTCCGGCCCATAGCGCATCAAGGGGGCCAGCAGTGCCAGCTTGGGCCTGAGGCGATCCCAGCGCTTGAAGACCACAAAACCCAGCGCCAGGCTGATGATCGACATCAACAATGGCAGATTAAAACCGTGCCACAAGGAAAGATAGGCGTCTGAAGGCTGGCCTGTCAGTGAGGTAACCGTTGCCGCCGTCAACTCCGAGGCAACGCCTGGAAAAACACCCAGCAGCAGGGAAAGTGACGCCAGTATTCCAGGGCCAAGCAGCATGCTCAGCGGTGCTTCATGCGGCACCCGAGGAGTGATCAAGCGCGGCCCGTAGAAAGGACGCAACGCAATGATGGCCGCCACGGCGATGGTAAGAATCGCAGAAGCAAACGCCAGCAGCACCAACAGCAAATGGAAGGCGTTGGCCCCCAAGGCCGCCTCAAACATCAGCTCCTTACCGACAAAGCCCAGCAGCGGGGGCACACCTGCCAGGGAAAGAGCGGCAAAAAACGCAATCACACTGGTCACCGGCATTAATGAGCGCAACCCGCCCATGGCGGTAACGTCCTTGGTGCCGGTGGAGTGATCTAGGGCACCTGCCACCATGAACAGAGACCCCTTGTAGAGCGAGTGAGCCATTAGGAAGGCCACAAACGCCACCATGGCGGCAGGCGTACCAATCCCCAACAGCATGGTCAGCGCACCCAGCGCCATCACGGTTGAATACGCCAGCAGCTTTTTGATATTGGTAAAACGGATGGCCAGAAAAGCGCCGGTGAACATGGTCAGGCCACCAACAACGGAAAGCACGGTCACCCACAGGGCAGTGCCACCAAGCTCAGGATGGAGGCGGGCCAACAGATAGATGCCGGCCTTTACCATAGTGGCTGAATGCAGGTAAGCCGATACGGGCGTAGGGGCCGCCATGGCATTAGGCAACCAGAAGTGAAACGGAAACTGGGCTGACTTGGTAAAGGCACCGATCAGAAGACAGATTAAAAGCGGCGTATACAGAGCGTGTTCACGCAGGTCGGTATCATCAGCACGTATCTCTGAAAGCGACCAGTGACCACTGGCAACGCCCAACAGCACCAGGCCAGCCATTAACGCCAGGCCCCCTGCCACGGTTACAAACAAGCCCTGGCGAGCCGACTTGCGCGCTTCCAGATCATCGTGATTGAAGCCGATCAGCAAATAGGACGTAATGCTGGTCAGCTCCCAGAAAATGAACAGCGTCAGTAAATCATCTGCCAGCACCAGCCCGAACATCGACACCATGAAGGCCATCAGGGCAATATGAAAACGCGGCAGATCTGTATGATTCCTGAGATAGACTCCCGCATAGATCAGCACGAAAACGCCAATCACGCTGATCAGCAAGCCAAACAGCAACGCCAGGCCATCGAGCATGAAGGTCAGGCTGATGCCCAGGGACGGCACCCATTGCCACTCGAAAAGCAGATTGCCTTGCGCCAGCACCTCTGGCATCTGCTCAAATAACCAGACGGCCAATAGCGCCGGATAGAGGGCAAGTATCAGGCTGGTACGTTCACCGAACCAACGATGCAGCAAAGGTACCGATGCTGCCAGGATAAACCCTGCTATAACGGTTAGCTGTATCAAGCTGCTCTCCTTATGAACAACACCCTCACCATTTGAATATCCAGCTTTTGAATAACAGTTACGACTTTATTCTATACACAAAACTCCATACATAAAAAAAGCGGCGAACCATGGCTCGCCGCTTTTTCAACTGGTTTATCAACGCGACCTGGGGTTACAACCAACCTGACAATTCGTTGTTGACTACCTGCAGCAGCGCCTCAATGTGATCATCACGGTCATTAAGACAGGGAATGTATGTAAACGTTTCCCCTCCGGCTTCGATAAAGCTCTCATAGATTTCTTCCTGGATCTCTTCCAGGGTTTCAACGCAATCAGATGAGAAGGCCGGTGACAGAATGGCAATATGTTTATGACCCTGCTTGGCCAGCTCTGCTACGTGGTCAACGGTCTGCGGTCCTACCCACTTTTCAGGCCCGAACTGGGATTGAAAGGCGGTGTCCACTTCTTCCTTGCTGAAGCCGAGTTTTTCTCGCATCAGGCGTGTGGTCTTCTGGCACTGGCAGTGGTAGGGGTCGCCTTCCATCAGGTAGCGCTTGGGCACACCGTGGTAGCTGGCCACCAGCTTGGTCGGGCGAGTTTCCAGACCTTCATAGGCTTCCTTGACCGAGTTGGTCAGCGCTTCAAGGTAGGCAGGGTGCTCAAAGTATGCAGGCACGGTACGAATATATGGCTGCCATTTCATTTCCATCAGTACGCGAAACGCCTGATCGTTAGCCGTGGCGGTGGTCGGCCCGCCGTATTGTGGGTAAAGAGGGAAGAAAACAATTTTCTCGCAGCCTCTTTCCTTAAGACGGTTCAGCACGCTCCGCGTTGAAGGATTGCCATAGCGCATGCAGAAATCTACTTCTACGTCGTCTCCGTACAATGCCTTCAGACGTTCGCGAATTTTATCGGTCTGTGCACGGGTTGTGGTCAGCAGCGGGCTTTCGTTCTTTTCAGTGTTCCAAATGCTGCGGTACGCCTCGCCTGAACTGAATGGTCGTTTTGACAGGATGATTCCCTGCAATAAGGGCTGCCACAGCCAGCTTGAATAATCGACCACCCTCTTGTCTGACAGAAACTCACTCAGGTAGCGGCGCATGGACCAGTAATCAGTGGCATCGGGAGTGCCCAGATTCGCCAGCACAACGCCTACCTTGGCATGTGACACCACCGGCGGGTGGTCGCTGTCCGCATGGGCCAGACGGCCTTCACCGGGATGATCCATCTCTACCTGTTCTGTCATTTCAGTCTCCTGCAACTAAAAGAATTTTTCTAACCCGAATGGTAACACTGTTAGCCAAAAGGCGGCATGAAGTTATACTATCAACATCATTTGTATAATAGTAGGTAAACTCATGTCCAAGCCGCTGATACTGGTACTCGGTGACCAGCTGTCACTTGCGTTGCCCACGCTACGCCAGGCGCCTGATAACGCCGTCGTTGCGCTCTGCGAAGTCGCCGATGAAGCTTCCTATGTGCCTCATCATATTCACAAGATTGGGCTTTTTTTGGCCGCTATGCGACATTTTGCCCAACAGCTGCGTGAGGCTGGCTGGCAGGTTCACCTCAGCGCACTGGATGACCCCGATAACACCCATTCATTGATTGATGAAGCCGAGCGACTGGCCCTCGCCTACCACTGCGACCATATCCTGGTGGTACGCCCCGGCGAATGGCGCTTATGGGAAGCCATACAGTCTCGTGCCAACGGCGCTATCCCCTGGCAACTGGTGGAAGATGACCGCTTTTTCACCACCCCGGATGATTTTGGCCAATGGGCACAGGGTCGCAAGCAGTTGCGTCTTGAATACTTCTATCGCGAGCAGCGCAAGCGCTCTGGCTTGCTGATGGATGCCGATAAAAAGCCAGTGGGCGGGCAATGGAACTTTGATCATGATAACCGTGAACCTTTACCGGACACCTTTACCCCACCCCAACAACGCCAACACGACATTGATGACATCACCCAGGAAGCACTGGACGTAGCAGCTCGCCACTTTCCAGAGCATATCGGATGCATCAATAACTTTAACTGGCCCGTGACCCGCCAGCAGGCACTGACAGAACTGGATGACTTTATCAGCTATCGCCTCAGTGATTTTGGCCGTTACCAGGATGCGATCAGCGACGCTGAACCCTACCTGTTCCACTCACGGATTTCCGTCGCTCTGAATATCGGCCTGCTGTCCCCTCGGGAAGTGTGCCACGCCGTTGAACAGGCTTATCTAGAAGGCCAGGCGCCAATCAACGCCGCTGAGGGCTTTATTCGCCAAGTGCTGGGCTGGCGTGAGTATGTGCGCGGCCTGTACTGGACGCAGATGCCGGAATATAAAACCCGCAATGGCCTCGGTTTCCAACGCGAGCTACCGGCGTTTTTCTGGGATAGCAAGACGGATATGCGCTGTCTTAAACGCGCAATCGAGATGACCATTGATAACAGCTATGCCCACCATATCCAGCGCCTGATGGTGACAGGCAACTTTGCCCTGCTGTGCGGCGTCAAGCCAGAAGCGTTATGCGACTGGTATCTGGCGGTTTATGCCGACGCGTGTGAATGGGTCGAACTGCCCAATACCCTGGGCATGGTGCTGCATGCCGACGGCGGCTTGATGGGCTCCAAGCCCTACTGTGCATCAGGCAAGTATATCGACAAGATGTCTGATCACTGCCAGCACTGCCGCTATTCGCCCAAGCAGGTGACCGGCCCCAAGGCCTGCCCATTGAATAGCCTTTACTGGCACTTCCTGGAAACTCACCGACCTGCGTTAAACCACAATCCGCGTATGAAGCTGATCTATGGATCCCTTGACCGCATGAAGGACGAAAAGCGCACTGCCATGCGCGAACAGGCAGAACAGTTTCTTAGCGAGCTGTCGTCAGCACCCGGCTATGGCCAGCCGACGCATACCGCCGGTTACTATTCTGACTGACAGATGACATACAGCACACTTTTTAATTACTTAACCACGAGGCCACGATGAGCCAACGAGATACTCTGAACGCTAAAGCGCCCGTCATCCTCTTTTACGACGGCCACTGCCCTTTCTGCCGCGTTGAGGTTGACTGGCTCGCCAAGCATCGCCATCACCAGCGCATTCAGTTGGTGGATATCCAGCAGGCCGATTTTCTGGAAGGTGAATATGGCGCTTCTTTTGACACCATGATGGGAAAATTGCATGTGCTGGATAACGCGGGACACTGGTACATCGGTATGGATGCCAGTCGTGCCCTTTATGCCGTTCTGGGGTATCAGCGCCTGGTCAGGTTTTCGTGTCTGCCGATCATAAGCGGCATGATGGATGTTGGGTATCGGTTGTTTGCCCGCTACCGGGTTAGGCTGGGCAACTGGTGGGAAAAACGCAAAAAGAAATGAAGGCAACGAACGTTACGATTAGTTGATTTGATGGTGGTTGATAGCACTAACGGCCACCATTGGCTGAATGAAATGAACAAGCATTCACTGCTGTGTATTCAGCCAATAAAATAAAATGACGTGATTAAAACACCAGCGGCATACGCGATGTCAACGGCGCACTGTAATGCGCATCACGGCCAATGACTTCATCCTGAGGCACATGCTGCACCAGATAAGCCCGATGGATGCCTGCGCGCTTAAGCTCAAGATAGACATCATCCAGCGAACGAAACAGCATCGGCTTGGCTCGGCGGGTCAGCATGTGTCGCTCTCCTTCTACATCTTCCAGTTCAACCTGGTAGAAGCGGCTACCTGAATGGGTAATTACCCTGATTTCAAAGTTATCGTGGCCTGCCACGAATTGCTTCAGTTCCTTGAGTTCCATAAATACCTCTTTCGTATATCATCTTTTTTGATTTTATCGTTCATCTTTCACCCACAGGAAACAGGCTCATGGGCACGGTTTAAAACTGCAGGACAGCCTAACAACGCCGCGTGAAGATCCTGTTGCCTGAATGTGTCAGATATATGACATTTATAAGCCGAAAGCGTTCATGGTCAAACATTTACCCAACGGGTAGCCCTACCTGGATTTATTGATATTCTGACGGGTCAATCGCTTTACCCAGTGAATTACGGTCAATCCAGTTACCCGCCTTGGTTTCCTTATAGCGAAATACTACTTGATCACCAACGCTTACCGGCACTTCACTATCTTCGGTCTGGTAGCTGTATTTTTCGCCATCGACCACTAGAAAATAGCGATAGAGATCCGGCATACCCAGCCATTCCTTGAAAGGCCCTTCCCGTTCAAGCGACTGCAACTCGCCACGCGCCTGCAGCTTGGGGGTTCGCTGTTTGTTACCACGCCGGAAACCACCTGCCATTACGTCTTCTCCTGTTTTACCAACCAATAGGTTAAAAAGTAAAGTAATATTATACGAGCTGCTTTCCAGAGCTCAAGCTAGCTACCAAAGGCTTCGCCATAGCTATCCGGCGCCAGATCCTCAAAGCGCGTATATTTGCCGATGAATGCCATATGTACCGTCCCGATCGGCCCATTACGCTGCTTGCCGATGATCAGCTCAGCCAGACCCTGGTTATCCGGGTTATCCTGGTTATACACCTCATCACGGTAAACAAAGGCAATCACGTCGGCATCCTGCTCGATAGCGCCTGATTCGCGCAGATCCGACATCACCGGGCGCTTGTTAGGACGCTGCTCCAGAGAGCGGTTAAGCTGCGAGAGAGCAACCACAGGGCAGTTGAATTCCTTTGCAAGCCCTTTCAGCGAGCGGGAAATTTCCGAGATTTCACCGGTCCGGTTTTCCGAGAACCCTGGTATCTGCATCAGCTGCAGATAGTCGATCATGATCATCGCCATATTGCCGTGCTCACGCACGACGCGACGAATACGCGAGCGCATCTCATTAGGAGAAAGCGCGGCGGTATCATCGATAAACAGTTGTTTGTCCTTAAGCAGGTTGACCGCCGAGGTCAAACGCGGCCAGTCCTCATCCTCAAGCTGGCCGGTACGCACCCGCGTCTGATCAATTCGCCCAAGTGACGACAGCATCCTGAGCATCAGGGAATCCGCGGGCATCTCCATGGAAAACACCATCACCGGCTTGTCGCTGGCGATCACCGCATGCTCCACCAGATTCATCGCGAACGTGGTGTTATGCACACAGATATCTTCTGCAACAAAGTTGTGGGTATCGTCCACTGTCAGATCATATACCTGCTGCATTCCAAGCGGCTCAATAGCGACCACTTCATCCCAATAGATATCAGATGAAGCCAGGCTTTCAAGATACCTATCGGCGTCTAGCAAATCGGCAAACTCAGCGGCTCGATGACGTGATAAACAGCGTTCGCCAGAACCCGACAAATGCGGGTTATAGCCAGCAGGTAACGTTTTACCGGATTTCTCGAATAGCATGCGCCACGAACGTTCGCCTTTTTTTGCAAGCACGTAATGGTTGACCGATTTAGGTAAACTATCGCAGTTACTATGCATTCGCTTGGCGTTAATACAGGCGCTCAGTTCTGCTAATGCCTGCTCTTTGCTGAAGATGCCGACATCCTGAATGAAACGTTTTTGACTTGTTTGATCAAGAATCTCAAGCTCCCAGGGGGACTGACGCAGATTGACATAGCGGTTCTGCTTCTCACGAATCTTGCTCAAAATACCAAAACGCAATAGCAAATGCTGCACACCACGAATCAATTCACGGCTCGATGACGCATAGCTAATCCGCCCCTGACCATTCGCCTGCACAAAAGCGCTACCATCACAGGCAAAAAGACGGTTCAAGAATAGCGCCAGTTGCTGTTTAGGCAGGCGGAATACGCAGTCTGGCACCTGCTTGTACAAGGCTTTTTTAGCCCACACGCCGTGCACGTCAAGAAAGCGCCTAACCGGGTTAGGGCTATTTTTCCCCACAGAGGAATAGTCAGACGCAGAGAAGTCACTAGTAATCGGTATATCCAGCGTCTCGCAAAGACGCATAAAGGTTGGCTGCACAGGCACAATTTTCCCATTACACCAACCGCTCACCGCTGCCTTGCTCACATTTAACACCGATGCTAGTGCCTCACCCGTCATCCCCTTTGCCTGAAGCTTTTCACGTAATACGTGTGAAAACTGCCCTCTTAAAGAGTATAAACGTGTTGCATCTCGGCTCACCCTTAAGGTAGGCGTTCGCTCAGTCTTTCTTTCTGCCTTATCCACCAAGCGACATGTCACACCGGGAAAATGCCCCACTGCGTCAGCGAAATCAGCACGTAATGCTTCATTGCTGTTGGTGAACATCGGGCATGTCTGGGTTGTGCCACCGTCGCCCAGCATATAAGCCAAGATCTTGAGCTGATATTCAGGCATTACTTCATGGCCAAACACTGGGATTTCACGCGGTACTGCTATACGCTCGCCGACATCAATTTTCCCCAGAGGCTGCCAACCTTCTCCCGTTAAAAACGGATGCGTCAGGGTGGTTGCAACCTCCCTTCCCGTTGCAGTACGGACACGAAAAACCGGTTTAAGACCGTCATCGACGAAGGCTGACGCGCAGGTTTTCTTCAATTTGAAGTCATTGGTTAACGTCAGCAGAGAAGCCTGCTGTCGTGCTACCAGCTCATCAATTGTGACCAAAGCGCCACTCTCCGGGTCTACCAGTCGCGAGCCACTCATCAAACATTTGCCCATCGAGGGCCTTCCGGCAATGATCACCAGATCAGAGGGCTGTAAACCGGAGGTCATGTCATCAAGATCACGAAAGCCCGAGGAGAGCCCTGTCATCTGGCCTTTCATATTGAACAGTTCGTCAATACGATCGACTGCCTTGGTCAGCAGTTCGCTCATCCCGATCGGGCCGCCAGTCTTGGGCCGCTCTTCTGCGATCTGGAAAACCAGCCGTTCGGCCTCATTGAGCAACTCATCTGCGGGCCGCCCCTGAGGAGCAAACGCCCCCTCAGCAATCTGGTTGGCCGCACGAATCAGCTTACGCAAGGTAGCCCGCTCGCGGACGATATCGGCATAAGCGCGAATATTGCTGGCTGACGGCGTGTTGCGTGCAAGCTCGGCAAGAAACCCGAGACCGCCGACGGTGTCCAGCTGATCTCGACCATCCAGCGCCTCGGATAATGTCACCACATCCAGTGGTTGCCCAGCCTCTGCCAGATGCGTCATGACGTTGAACACCAGACGATGCTCATAGCGATAGAAATCATCAGACACCAGACGATCCGACACGTTATCCCAGGCCTGGTTGTCGAGCATCAGCCCACCCAGAACAGACTGCTCAGCCTCCAGTGAATGGGGCGGCAGCTTGAGAGCAGCCGTTTCCTGATCGGCGGGATCCTGCATCATGCACTCCTTAACTCACACATCCACGGACGTTTTCCAGCCACTATCATTTTTACTATAACAGCAAAGGGCGCGGGGATTGCCCGCGCCCTTCATGTACCGCATGGTGGTTAACCGAGCAAGCTTACTCAGCCATTACCACAACACGAACGGTAGCATCTACCTCTGCATGCAGGTGCAGGTCGATATCGTATTCGCCGGTCTGGCGAATCGGACCCTGTGGCATGCGCACTTCACTCTTGGCCACTTCGATCCCGGCAGAGGAAATGGCGTCTGCCAGATCACGCGGGCCGATTGAACCAAACAGCTTGCCTTCATCGCCTGCCTTGGAAACCAGCGACAGTTCGATGTCGTTAAGCTGCTCAGCGCGGGCTTCAGCTTCAGCCTTACGCTCAGCGGCCTGGGCTTCCAGCTCTACACGCTGGGCTTCAAAAGCAGCGATGTTTTCTTTGGTGGCCGGCACGGCATGACCGTAAGGCACCAGGAAATTACGACCGTAACCAGGCTTAACAGTGACTTTGTCACCAAGGCCGCCCAGCTTACCAATTTTGTCGAGCAGAATGACTTCCATCTCGTAAACCTCTTGTCAATTGCTGCGGGCAAGACGGGCGCGAACGTTCGCGAATGTATCCATCAACCCTAGAAGCAGCACAATAAGAATCGTAGGCCAGGTGGTGATCAGCAATACATAGAAAGCGACCAGCCATAGCCCATTCATCCCCTTTAATCCAATAACACCGTGTACCAACGCAATGCCAGCTATCAGCAATGGAATCCAGCTCAGCATCGCCAGTGCATAGACACCCAACAGCATTCCCGCAACGCCAATTGCGAAGAGCGTTAAAAGCTCTTTCGGGGTCAGCCTGAAAGCATGGAACTCAGCCCGAAACCCGCCAGGATTATACAGCCCGGCTTGCCAGCTACGCGCCAGGGTCAGACAGGCAATGGAGGCCAGCAATACCACCAACCCTGTTACATTCCCCACCACCAGCGAGGCCAGTGTCTGAGTATCGTAACCCTGGTTGGTCAGCTCAGTGAGCATGCCATTCACTTCTTCAGAGCCTTGGCGCAGTTGCTCAAGCATCAGCTCGGTGCCCTGCGGCGGGATGAAAATGCCTAACTGCACCATGGCGGATGCCACGACAGTGCCAGCAATCAGGGCAAACCCCCAACGCATACGCTCTCGCAGCACGACGGCCATCAACGTGACAAGCAGTAAGCTGGCCAACGGGATGACGTCACCCTGAACCCACCACCAACCAGAGGGTACTGCCGCTGCGATGATGACGGGAAGCGCAGGCGCAAATCCCTTCCTGAGCGTTACTAGTCCGGCAATGGCAACACCCAACCAGAACAGCCACGGCACCAGTGTGGCCAAAGCGGCTCCACCGGCGGCGTATGGCGTGCCTTTCATTAACCATCGGGCAAGTGCCAGCATTACGTATCCGCTTACTGGTGACTATCGGTATAGGGCAGCAGTGCCAGGTAACGCGCGCGTTTAACGGCGGATGCCAGCTGACGCTGATAGCGTGCTTTGGTGCCGGTGATACGGCTCGGAACGATCTTGCCAGTTTCGGTGATATAAGCCTTCAGCGTGTCAAGATCTTTGTAGTCGATCTGCTTGACGCCTTCAGCAGTGAAGCGGCAAAACTTGCGACGACGGAAAAAACGTGCCATGGATAAAGCTCCTTATGCGTGCGGTGGATAGATCAGGCTGATTCAGATTCGGATTCAGACTCGTTTTCAGTACGCGGTCTTTCTTCGCGACGTTGACGCTTCTCTTCAACCGGCTTCATCATCGGAGAGGCTTCAGTGATGGCCTCTTTACAACGCACGACCATGCTACGAATGATGGCATCGTTGAAACGGAAGATATTCTCGATTTCCTCGAGCGTCTCAGCGTTACATTCAACGTTCATCAGAACGTAGTGGGCTTTATGGATCTTGTTGATCGGATAGGCCAGATGACGACGGCCCCAATCTTCAAGACGATGCACAGTACCCGCATTTTCAGCAACGATACTGGTGTAGCGCTCGACCATGGCCGGCACTTGCTCGCTCTGATCCGGATGGACCATGAACACGATTTCATAATGGCGCATAAAATCTCCTTACGGTTTGGCAGCTTCCTCAGCGCCCTGGCATAGCCATGGAGCGTCAGGGAAGCAAGGAGTTGACTGAAAAGTTACCCCAAACTTTGCCGCGAACGACGCTGGAGCATCAAACAGAACTGGAGACAGTGGTTATCACTGATCCTGTCGTATGAATGTTTCTATTAGGACGAACAGTGTCGCTAAAAACAGCCATACGCAACACCCGCCTAATGGATAAACGGGCGCATGCATTCTAGTCGGCAGGGGATTAACTTGCAAGCTGGCGCTGACGCACCGCCTCGAAAAGGCAGATACCCGTGGCCACCGAAACATTCAGGCTGGATACCTGCCCTGCCATCGGCAATTTGACCAGATGATCACAGGCTTCGCGGGTTAGTCGGCGCATTCCTTTACCTTCAGCCCCCATGACCAGCGCCATCGGCCCGGTAAAATCAACCTCATAAAGGCTGGTTGCCGCTTCACCGGCCGTTCCAGCGATCCAGACACCTTCCTGCTTGAGCTTCTCCAGGGTGCGCGTCAGGTTAGTGACCTGATAGACGGGTACAACTTCTGCCGCCCCGCAGGCCACCTTGCGTACCGTTGCGTTTAACGGTGCGGCCTTGTCCTTGGCCACAATCACACCGTGCACGCCGGCCGCATCAGCACTACGTAGACAGGCGCCAAAGTTATGCACATCGGTGACGCCATCCAGCACCAGCAGTAAAGGTGGCGTCGGCGCCGACCAGGCACGCAACTTCAGCCACAGGGATTCCTCCCCTTCCGCCACCAACGGCTTACAGAATGCCACTACCCCTTGATGCGCCGCCCCTTGGGTCATCTGATCGAGCATCTCGCGCGGCTGCTTAACCAGACGCGCGCCCAGCTGTTCTGCCTTGACAGCCAGTTCTTCCAGGCGCTTTTCCACCCCTGCCTGCAACCATAGCTCGCGGGGGGCTTCACCGCGATCCAGCAGGCTTTGCAAGGCATGGATGCCATACACAACCTCAAGCCCCTGAGGTGCTTTAGGCGTTTGAGGAGCCTTGGCTCCACGACGAGATGCCGACTTCATGTTGTTCCTTACGCGAGGTTCCTTACCTTGACCAGCCATTATTTATCAGCAGGCTTGCGCGAACGGCGTGAGCGCTGCGGGCCACGGCGATTCGACTTGGGTTTGCTGTCGTCCGACTTCCTGGCAGTCTCTTTGGGCGCGGCTGCCTTGGTGCCTCCCGACGGCTTGGCCTCTGCCGGGCGCTTGCGTGGCTGACGACGCGGACGCGGTTTCTCATCGGCCAGGCTGAAGTCGATCTTGCGGTCATCCATATCAACCCGCGCCACCTGAATGGTAACGCCGTCACCCAGACGATAGGTGGTGCCGGTACGCTCACCTTTAAGACGGTGCTTCTCTGCTTCGTAGTGGTAGTAATCCGATGGCAGTGACGTCACATGCACCAGACCTTCCACATAGAACTCATCCAGGCGCACAAAGAGGCCGAACTGGGTCACCGAGGCAATGGTACCGTCAAAGGTCTCACCCAGCTTGTCGGACATGAACTCGCATTTCAGCCAGCTTTCCACGTCACGGGTGGCATCATCGGCGCGGCGTTCAGCCATCGAGCAGTGCTCGCCCAGCTCGACCATCTGCTCAAAGGTATACGGGCACCACTTGCTGGGTGGCTCAACCGGTGCGCCTTCTACCCGCATTACTGTATTGGTCTGGCGAGGGCCGCGCACCACCGAGCGAATGGCGCGGTGCACCAGCAGATCCGGGTAGCGGCGAATCGGTGAGGTAAAGTGTGCATAAGCCTGATAGGCCAAGCCAAAGTGGCCTTCATTCTGGGGCGAATACACGGCCTGATTCATTGAGCGCAGCATCACCGTCTGGATGATATCCGCATCCGGGCGATCCTTGATCGTCTCGCGCAGGGCCTGATAATCCTGCGGTGTCGGATCATCGCCGCCGGGCAGCGTCAACCCCAGCTCGTTGAGGAACAGACGTAGCTTGTCGAGGCGTTCAGGCGTCGGCTTTTCGTGAATACGGTACAGGGCCGGAAGGTCATGCTTGTCCAGAAAACGGGCAGTAGCGACGTTAGCAGCCAGCATGCACTCTTCAATCATCTTGTGCGCGTCATTACGTTTACGCGGCACAATTTTTTCAATCTTGCGCTCATCGTTAAAGATGATCGCTGTTTCGGTCGTGTCAAACTCAAGGGCGCCACGCTCAATGCGTGCGTCGTGCAGAATGCCATACAGCTCATGTAGATCCTTGAGCGGCTTGACCAGCTTGGCATGTTCCCTGCGCAGCGTTTCGCCTTCGTCACTGTCCGGATCCAGAATCGCCGCCACCTTGTTATAGGTCAGCCGCGCATGGGAATTCATTACCGCTTCATAGAAGCGATAACGGCTGATCGCGCCGGTCTTGGAGATATTCATCTCACAGACCATGACCAGGCGATCAACATGGGGGTTCAGTGAGCACAACCCATTGGACAACAGCTCTGGCAGCATGGGCACGACCTGCCCTGGGAAATACACTGAGGTACCGCGCGTACGCGCCTCATCATCCAGCGGCTCGCCAGGGCGCACATAGTGGGACACATCAGCAATGGCAACCACCAGCTTCCAGCTGCCCGACTTGGTTTTCCAAGCGCAGACGGCGTCATCAAAGTCCTTGGCCGACTCATCATCAATGGTCACTAGCGGCGTATTGCGCAGATCAACCCGGTTCTGCTTATCCGCTTCAACGACTTCTGCGGAAATGGTCGAGATCTGATCCATTACCTCAGGCGGAAACTCCGCCGGAATATCGTAGCTGCGGATAGCAATATCAATTTCCATACCTGGATCCATACGCTCACCCAGCACCTCAATCACCTCACCCACCGGCTGAACTCGAGTGGCAGGCTGCTGGGTGATCCTGGCAGAAATCACCTGGCCATCCTGGGCACCGCCAGAAGCACTATGGGGAATGATGACTTCCTGGGTGATACGCGGATTTTCCGGTACCAGCACGCCAAATTCAGGCGTATTGCTACGATAGACACCCACCATGGTCTGGGTGTTACGCGCAATCACCTCGGCAATGGTAGCTTCATCGCGGCCGCGCCGGTCGCGACCACTAACGCGCACCAGCACATGGTCGCCGTGGAAGACACGGCGCATCTGACGCGGCGGCAATACCAGATCCGGCTTTTTGCCATCATCGCGTAGCACAAACCCGAAACCGTCGCGGTGGCCCAGCACCTTACCCTTGATCAGATCAAGCTTGTTGATCAATGCATAGGCGCCTCGGCGGTCACGCAGCACCTGGCCATCACGTTCCATGGCGGCCAGGCGACGGCGCACCGCTTCCTGATGGTCTTCATCTTCCAATCCCAGCAGGCGGCTCATGTTTTCATGGGTAATTGGCTTACCGTAATTTTCCAACGCGGCCAGCAGGTATTCCCGACTTGGTGCCGGATTATCATATTTTTGTGCTTCACGGCTCGCGTGCGGGTCGTCACTCAGCGTCCACTTATTCATAAAGTCGGCATCCTTGATTCTTTATCTTCGGCTTCTTTATCTTCAGCTAATGGGGCGCGGTGAGATTTCGCAAGCGTCAGGTGTCGCATACAAGCGGGGTCAGCGGCAATACAGCTGAAATTTATACAATTATGTTTGATCATGTAGGCAGTATAGCGCTGCTGGCAGCATCACCCAACCACGTAAGTAGAAGAATTGTTGCCAAACAACACCCCGTGCTCCATTAAAGCGCAAGAGATAGCAAATTGAGCTGAAAAGCACTTGCATTTCATGGCCATCTCGGTATCATACGCGCCAATTGCCCAGATGGCGGAATTGGTAGACGCGCTAGCTTCAGGTGCTAGTGACCGTATGGTCGTGGAGGTTCAAGTCCTCTTCTGGGCACCACATCTTTTGTTCAGCTATCTAAAAGCTGACGAAACAAAGATGTAGCAGCAAAGGTTATTGAGTAGTAAAAAATTTAGCAAGTGTTCGCCCAGGTGGCGGAATTGGTAGACGCGCTAGCTTCAGGTGCTAGTGACCGTATGGTCGTGGAGGTTCAAGTCCTCTCCTGGGCACCAACCGAACACTGTTTAGCTATGTGTCAGAGCATTAGATAGACTCAGTCAAGATCTAAGGCCCAGGTGGCGGAATTGGTAGACGCGCTAGCTTCAGGTGCTAGTGACCGTATGGTCGTGGAGGTTCAAGTCCTCTCCTGGGCACCAATACTGTTGAGACATAAAGCATCCTTCCCAGCATTATCCTTCAATCACGACGCTTGTAAGCACTATCACCGCGCTCCTAGATAGTCTGTCTCTTATTTTTTTACCGCTGCATCACTTCCCAGCCCTACTCCTTATCTGAATACTTCCTGAATACCCACGCCCAGCGTTTAGCCATCGGCGCTATTATTGCGACTATCTGATCTAAGCAAAAAATGACTACCCTTCTTGGCTTTTACAAACACCAAAGAAGAATAGTCACTTATGTGTTGCTACATTTAACTACCTAAGGTTCGCTATCAGGCGAAGATAAAACCTTCCGCCAGGTACTTGGTCTGCATTTCATCGGATGAGGCGAAATATGCCATCACATCGCCTTGGTCGAGCTGTCCGGTTTCAAGCCCTTCCGACCAGTGTTCGAATCCTTCTGCATCCGGCGCACGGTCAAAGGCGTTGTCATAGAGCAGCGTCAGGAAGTCATCATCACTCAGGCTATCTCCGTGCTCGCTGACAAACTCCTCCGACCCAAAGAAGTAGTCTGCCACTTCGAAGATGCTGCTACCCTCGTCACGAATACCGGTCCAGTATTCCAGCCCGCCAGTATCCGCCTCGCGATCAAATGCTTCCTGATAAAGCGCCTCAACAGCTGATACCTCAACGCTATTAATCACATCCGCTAGCTCAACGGACACAGTGGCTGATGATTCTTCTCCCTGACTATCTTCAATGGAATACTCGAAGGTATCCACGGCTGACGCTTCAGTCGACCCTTCAAACGCTGAACGCTGGTCGTAAACAAAGTCACCGTTTTCCTGCACAATCACTGTCGCGCCAGACTCCAGCTCCATCTCGGTATCAAACACAACCGCCTGATCTTCGATCTGAGTGATGGCAATGGTGTCACCATCACCATCCTGATCCGCCCCGCTACCGTTGTCAGCCAGCAGATTACCGCTCATCAGCCAACCGAACCTGCCAGCCACGGCATCATCACCCGCTACAGGTGCCACATTCTGCGTTACTGAAACCGGCGGAGTGATGCCAGGTAGCTCAGGGCGTGGCTCTGGTTCTGGTTCCGGCTCCGGTGCTGGTTGCGGCTCTGGTTCTGGTTGCGGCTCTGGTTCCGGTTCCGGTTCCGGCATCGGATTTGGGACAGGCGCTACTTCGACATTCACCTTAGCGGTCGCGGTTTCGCCGTTGCCGTCATCTACCGTGTAGGTGAAGCTATCATTGCCGCTGAAATCGGCATTCGGTGTGTACGTCACCGTGCCATCATCGTTGTTGATCAGCTCACCGTTGGCGGCTGCGCCAAGGCTGGCAACCGTTAAGGCATCACCATCTACGTCGCTGTCGTTGGCCAGCACATCAACCGTAACAGCGGTGTCTTCATCGGTCGTTGCTGTGTCATCTTCGGCAACTGGCGCATCGTTTACTGCGGCAACCTCAACGTTAACCGTTGCAGTTGCTGAGCCTCCGTTACCGTCACCTACCGTGTAGGTGAAGCTGTCCGTGCCATTGAAGTTGGCATTCGGGGTGTAGGTGAGCGAGCCATCAAGATTGGAAACCACCGAACCATTTGTTGGATCCGTCAAGCTATCAATCGTCAGCTCATCGCCGTCTTCATCCTGATCATTGTCTAGCGGATTAAAGCTAACGGAACCATCTGTATCATCCATTTCAATAACATCATCAATGGCATCCGGATCATTATTGGCAACTGGCTCCCATAGCGAGTCACCTTCAATGTTCCAGCCGAAGTCATTGATCAGCGCGTCGCGGGCTTCCTGTGATTCGCTGGAATACTGAAGACCTTCTGCCCCTAGTAAAACCCCCTCTTGCACACCGCTTGTCAATGCCTGCTGATACCAGCCGTTCAAGGTGGCATCGTAATTGCTAATAGATAAGCCGGAATGATCCAGCATGCTCTCCATGTCGGCTACATTCTGAATTTCAAAGCCCGATAAATCCTGATTGAAAGCAGTAGCGCCTTCGAACATGCCAGCCATATACACAACGCTGGATGTATCCCAGTCGCCGATATCCTGATTGAATACATCAGCACCGGAGAACATAGCCCCCATATAGTTAACACTGGAGGTATCCCAGCCACCTATACCTTGATTAAACGCCTCAGTATCAGCGAACACTCCCCACATGCTGATGACGTTGGATGTATCCCAATCACCAATATCCTGATTAAATGCATCAGCTTGCCAGAACATATCATTCATATGGGTAACGCTAGATGTGTCCCAATCACCGATGTCCTGATTAAACGCGTCGGCATCTTCAAACATTTTGTTCATATAGAGAGCACTAGAAGTATCCCAACTACCGATATCCTGATTGAATGCTGATGCACCTGAGAACATTAAACGCATATCAGTGACATTAGAGGTGTCCCAACCGCCTATATCCTGATCGAATGCAACGGCACCAGCAAACATACTACTCATACCAGAAACAAAATTTGATCCCCAGAAAGGATCAATCTCTTCTAGGTCTAAAAATAGTTCATTACTTATACCTGCCACGCTGGAAGTATTCCAGTTACCGATGTCCTGGTTAAATTTAGTAGCATCCTGAAACATACCACTCATACTGGTAACACTCGACGTATCCCAACCGCCGATATCCTGATCGAATGCTCCAGCACCTTTGAACATACCACTCATACTGGTAACACTTGATGAATCCCAACCACCAATATCCTGATCGAATACTCCGGCACCATTGAACATACTACTCATACTGGTAACACTCGATGTATCCCAACCACCAATATCCTGATCGAATACTCCGGCACCATTGAACATACTACTCATACTGGTAACACTAGAAGTATCCCAGGCGCCGATATCCTGATTAAACAAATCGGCACCGCTGAACATATCATTCATGTAGATGACACTAGACGTATCCCAGCCACCGATATTTTGGTTGAACGAATTGGAATAACTGAACATTTCGTGCATAGAAATAACACTAGACGTATCCCAGCCACCAATATCCTGATTAAACGAATCGGCACCGCTGAACATATCATTCATGTAGATGACATTAGACGTATCCCAGCTACCAATATCCTGATTAAACGAGTCGGCACCATCGAACATATATCCCATATTGGTAACACTAGAAGTGTCCCAGCCACCAATATCCTGGTTAAACGCAGCAGCGGCTTCGAACATTCTCCACATATTGGTAACACTGGAAGTATCCCAACCACCAATGTCCTGATCGAATATAGTGGAGCCGGAGAGCATTCCTCCCATATCGGCAGTTGAGCCGGAGAATAGACGCTCCATACTGGTAACGCTAAAGGTATCCCAGCCACCAATATCCTGATTAAACGAATCAGCTCCATTGAACATGGCAGCCATGCTGATGACATTGGAGGTGTCCAGGCCGGTTATATCCGGAATAGAGTTCCCATCTGGATCAGTGCCATCCCTGAACCATTCATACAAATCTGTCACCGTGCCGTTTTCAATTTCTGGATATGCCATTTTCCTTCCTCGGGAATGCTTGTCTCTTGACGAATATAAGCAAATACAATCGGCTAACCTATCGCATTTCAGAACGCTAGATTCTAAACAAATGCTACATCCACCAGCGTTTCAGAATGCGTTAAACGGCTGAGGTTTTGCCGGAGAGGAAGGGGGTTTAGAGAGAACAACTGGCGAATCAAGGCTAAAAAATAAAAGCACATCCACAAGCCGTGGTTATGCTTTTATTTATGGGTAGGATATTGGGAATTCAGGGTTTACTGAAATCGCCCTGGTTTGCGGGCAACGTCCTCCAGCGCCCAGCCGTTAGTACTTATCTGACCTTCCAGAGTTTGCTCGACGATTGGTGTCAGGTCGGGGAAAAAATTCAGCCCTGTTTTTGCCTCTACCTCATCAATGGATACCAAGTAGTCATCCAGGGGTTCATTACCGCGAACCTTCTGCGGCATGATAAAGGCTAACGCGCGCGGGTTTTCCGGGTGTGGCGCTACGATGATCTTGTAGAACGCAACCGGCACTTCGACAAAGCCAACGCGATCCATGGCATTGCTGAAACCTTCCGCGTAGATCGGCCCGGTGATTACCTGAAGTTGCTCGAAACGCGGCGCGAAATGATCCATCACCGCTTCTTCCAGACGTTGCCATAGTTGGCGGTTCAACTCTGGCGTTTGCGGTGACATGTTACTCATCAGAAAGGTGTCTACCTGAGCCTGGCGGCCATGCACCGCAGCGATGGCGTAGTTGGGCGCCAGGTGGCCACGGTCGTAACCACTGCCCGAGTAGCTATCAGTGCCGATTGGCCAGAGCGTTCGCCAATCGGCTGAGAAGCCTGGGCGACTGCCAATGGCGGCATCGTCAACGGCGGCTAGTTGATAGCTGACCCATAAGGCCCCTGCACGCACATCTGACCACCCTAGCAGGTAGCCGTCGTTACGCATCACGCGGTGAAAGGATGTCAGGCTTAGTTCGTCCCAGGTGGGCACCCCTTCCCAGGTATAGGCATCGCGGTAGCTTTGCTCTTGAAATAGCCATAGGCCTGAACCAATCACAATAAATAGGGCCGTCACCGCGAGGCGACGGCCCTGACGACGTAAACGAGACATTGCGCGACCCAAGGTACTAACTCCTTTTAGTAGTGCGGGAAAATACAGCTAGGGGCAGGTGTTACCAGCCCACTGAGAACATGGTTTCCAGGTCATGGCGCGAATGCACCTGCATGGCGTTAAGCGTTTCGGTATCACTGATACCTTCCACTTTATTTAGGCGCTCAGTGACAAGCTCAGCAAGGCTTTCAAAATCCCGCGTGCGGGCGATAGCGACAAGATCATAGCGACCACAGGTGGAATACACCTCGCTGATACCTTCCACATCAGCAAGACGTTCAGCCACAGCCTTTACCTGGCCTTTTTCGGTATTGATCAAAATAACAGCGTTTTGCATGGCGAGCCTCACGAAATAATAATATTCAACAACCAAGGAACGTATTAGAACTTCTTGTGCCAAAGTATAACAGCACAATGAGTGACTGCGCAGACGGGTTGAGTAAGACTTATTAGGCAGGACTTAACAACCCCTTAACGTGGCGAATTGTCGCTGGATGATAAGCTTATTCGCACTCTGCAGACACTTACGCTAAGATACCTGTGAACTCCGGTTAAGCAGGTTCTGTCGGAGCCCTGAAGAGGTGGACAACCACCCACAAGACCGTGAATACAACGTCAGACCGTGACGATAAGGAGAGATCATGGCTAATCAAAGCCGTCGTGACTTCATGCGCAACAGTATGCTAGGCCTTGCGGCACTGCCGCTTGGTGCTGGCATTCTTTCCAAGACTGCTTTCGCCCAGGATCTGCCACGCCTGGATCCTTCCTCCAGTAACGCTCAGGCGTTGAACTATGTAGAAGTCGCTAGCGAAGCAAGCGATCATCCTGCTTATTCTGAAGGCGAGCAGTGTGATAACTGCATGTTCTGGATTGCCGATAAACAAGGCTGCCAGCTGTTCCCGCAGAACAGCGTCGCACCAGAAGGTTGGTGCCAATCCTGGACAGCCGCTGCCTAAGCGCTGTTCGTGCACCAAGATGTTAAAAGCCCGCTTTCCAGCGGGCTTTTTTATGTTGCTTATGATTCATACCCTGCACTTAGAGCGCTGCAGCCACTTGGGTTCCCTGCTCAATGGCACGCTTGGCATCCAGTTCGGCCGCTTCCTCGGCACCGCCAATAATCTGTACCCTGATACCAGCCTTTTCCAAAGGCTCCAGTAAGTTACGCACAGATTCCTGACCCGCACACACCACTATGCTATCTACCGCAAGCAGCTGCACTGTGTCCTGATGGCGGATGTGCAAGCCCTGATCGTCGATCTGCAGGTACTCACACCCTGCCAGCATGGTAACGCCATGCTGTTTAAGCGAAGCTCGATGCACCCAACCAGTGGTCTTGCCGAGGTTTTTGCCGGGCTTGGAAGTTTTACGCTGCAACATTACCACCTCTCGGGCGCTGGCCGGATGCTGCGGGGTCTTCAGTCCACCTGCCTGACTAATCTCAAGATCAACGCCCCATTCATCGCACCAGGCATTGATATCCAAGGCCGTAGGCACCTGATTGACCAGCAGTTCAGCCACGTCAAAGCCAATACCACCTGAACCGATCACCGCGACTTTGTGGCCCACACGCTGCGGCTCGCGGATCGCCTCGGCATAGGAGAGCACACTGGGATGGTCTGCACCGGGTATCGCCAGCTGACGCGGCTGTACGCCGGTGGCCAATACGACCTCGTCAAACATTGCCAGATCCTCTACGCTGGCTTGGTGATTGAGTCGGATGTCCACCGCGTATTTTTCCAGCATCACCCGGTAATAGCGCAGAGTCTCGTTGAACTCCTCTTTACCAGGAATCTTGCGTGCATAATTGAACTGCCCGCCTAACTCGGCCTGACGTTCAAACAGCACCACCTGATGCCCGCGCTGAGCAGCAGTCACGGCTGCCGCAAGCCCCGCAGGGCCACCCCCCACAACCGCGACCTGCCTGATTTTGGCCGCAGGTGTCACCACCAACTCCGTCTCATGGCAAGCACGCGGATTGACCAGGCAGGACGTCAGCTTGCCAGCGAAGGTATGATCCAGACAGGCCTGATTACAGGCGATGCAGGTATTGATTTCATCCGCGCGCCCCTCCTCGGCTTTGTTAACCCATTCAGGGTCAGCCAGAAACGGACGAGCCATGGAGACCATATCCGCATGGCCTTGTGCCAGCACCTGTTCAGCCACCTCCGGCATGTTGATCCGGTTGGTGGTAATCAATGGCAGCGTGACCTCATCACGCAGTTTTTGTGTCACACGGGTGAAGGCCGCGCGTGGCACGCTGGTGACGATGGTCGGCACCCTGGCCTCATGCCAGCCAATGCCGGTATTCAGCGCATCAGCCCCCGCGGCTTCAATGGCCTTGGCCAGGGCAGCCACCTCTTCATGAGTGCTGCCCTCTTCTACCAGATCAATCATCGATAAACGAAAAATCAGCGCAAAGTCCTTGCCGACCGCTGCACGCACCCGACGTACAATTTCAATAGCAAAGCGAATGCGGTTTTCAAAACTCCCGCCCCACTGATCATCACGCTGATTGGTGCGCTGGCAGATAAACTGATTAATCAGGTAGCCTTCAGAGCCCATGATTTCAACGCCGTCATAGCCCGCCTGCTGGGCCAGACGGGCACAGCGCACATAGTCGGCGATCTGCTGCTCGACTTCGTCGCTATCAAGCGCTCGCGGGGTGAACCTATTGATCGGCGCCTGAATAGCAGAGGGTGCCACCAGCTCAGGCGAGTAGGCATAGCGCCCGGCGTGGAGAATCTGCATGCATAGATGCCCACCCTCGCGGTGAACCGCGTCCACTACTTGACGATGCTCAGCAAGCTGGGAGTGATCTATCAGCGCATTGGCCCCATGAAAAACAGCGCCTTCAGGATTAGGCGCAATGCCACCGGTAACGATCAGGCCAACGCCTGCCCGAGCGCGCTCCGCGTAAAAATGTGCCAGCCTGGCAAAGCCATTGGGTGATTCCTCAAGGTTGGTATGCATCGACCCCATCAATACGCGGTTGGGCAATGTTAAGGGGCCAAGCTGTAGCGGCTGGAAAATATGCGGGTAGGCAGTCATCGGGCTTCCTCACTCAAGCAGATGTTATTGTTTGCGGCTATTCAAACAAGCGTATGACATTGTTCTGATCAGGAACACCCCTGAGTTCGATAATCTGGACGACAACGATGGCTAGATGAGTTAATCACAACCTTGCCCCTTGTCGTTTGTTTCAATGCGCGTCACATTAACAGGCTAACTATTCTCAGGAACCTTTTTTCAGGAACCTTTACATGCGACTGATTTACTTTTTGCCGCCGCTGGCCACGGTGCTGATCTGGTCAGGCAACATGACCATCAACCAGCTAACGGTGGGCAGCATTGCGCCGAGCAGTATTGCCTTTCTACGCTGGTTATTGGCCTTGCTGGTGATGACGCCCTTTGTGCTGCCTGCCGCCTGGCGTCATCGCGATGAGATTCTCAAGCAATGGCCAAGGCTTGCGCTACTGGGCATGCTGGGAATGGGCTTATGGCAAGGCCTGGCCTATGTGGCAGCAGAGACAACCTCGGCCACCAATATGGGCATTCTCGCGGCCATGGTGCCGCTTTTGACCGTGCTGCTTAGTGCGCTGATCCTGCGCGAGCCGCCCACCCTTGGCGGTATTATGGGCGGCGTTCTGGCCTTTTTCGGCGTCACCGTGCTGCTTGGCCAAGGTAACCCGTTATCATTGCTGCAGCTAAAGGTATCACCAGGGGATGCCTTGATGGTGGTCGCGGCCACCTGTTATGCCATGTATGGGGTCATGCTGCGGCGCTGGCAGATGAAGCTGCCGCCCTGGGTCATGCTGTATGGCCAGATATGCTTTGCGGTGCTGATTCTGCTGCCCCCTTATCTGCTCGGGCCAAAGACGCCCGTTGATGGGCATAATGTCTGGCTGATTCTGTATGCGGGCATTCCGGCATCGATCATTACAACGTACCTATGGATGCGCGCGGTGCGTCAGATCGGGGCCAACCAGGCAAGTATTTTCATTAATCTGATGCCCTTGTTCAGTGCCATTATTGCCATGATCTTTCTGGGCGAACACTTGGCCGTCTTCCACATTATTGGTGGTCTTTTGATTCTCGGGGGTGTCATCATGGCACAGACATTGACCCTGCCGTTCAAGCAGACACTGGCCCAGTGGAAGCCAGACCGACCTCAACAGTAGCGGCGCAGAAATGCTAGAGTAACGCTATATTTTTGAATTGGGAAAACCAGACACTATGTCCCTAGAAGATCTGCACCTGAACACGCGTAACCTGACCTCTGAGGATTATTCTCAGCTCAAATCACTGATGGATGCGGTCTATCACGATATTGGAGGCGCCTGGCCAAAGCATACGATTGACAAACTGATCCATGAATTCCCGGATGGTCAGATCGCCATTGAAGATGACGGTGTGCTCGTCGGGGTCGCTTTGACCGTGCAGGTGGATTACGACGAGTTTTCCAATCCTCACAAGTACGACGACCTGATCGGCCACCGTGAAGTCATCCTCAATGACAGTAACGGCGATGCCATGTACGGCCTGGATATCCTGATTCACCCGGATTATCGCGGTTACCGTCTAGGGCGCCGCCTGTATGAGGCGCGCAAGGAACTGTGCCGCTCACTCAACATGCGGGCCATTCTGGCCGGCGGACGGATTCCCGAATATCATCAGCATGCTGATGAAATGGGGCCCACAGAGTATATCGACAAAGTATCCCGCAAGGAGCTCTACGACCCGATTCTGTCTTTCCAGCTGGCCAATGACTTTCAGGTCAAGCGCCTGCTGCGTAAATACCTGCCGGAAGATGAGCAGTCCAAGGGTTATGCCACCCTGCTTGAGTGGAACAATATCCTGTTCGAGCCTGCCGCCAATATTCTCGATACCCGCCCTACCCAGGTACGCGTTGGCGCCGTACAGTGGCAGATGCGCGAATTTTCTTCGGTGGAAGCAGCCCTTCAGCAGATTGAATACTTTGTGGATGCCTTGTCGGACTACCAGAGTGACTTTGCCGTCTTCCCGGAGCTGTTCAATGCGCCACTGATGGGCTTGCAGGATCGTGCCGCCCAGCAGGATCAGATGGCGGCCATCCGCTTTCTGGCCAGCTTTACCGAACAGTTCAAGACTGAGCTGTCGCGTATGGCGGTGTCCTACAATATCAATATTGTAGGCGGCTCGATGATCGAAGTCGGCGAAGATGATCGGCTTTATAATATTGCTTATCTCTTCCATCGCGACGGCACCGTCGAGCGCCAGGCCAAGCTGCACATCACGCCTCAGGAACGCCGCGACTGGGTGATTGAAGGCGGTGACAACCTGCAGATATTTGAAACCGATGCCGGGCGCGTTGGCATTCTGATCTGCTATGACGTCGAGTTCCCGGAACTTGGCCGCCTGCTGGCGGATCAGGAAATGGATATCCTGTTTGTGCCTTTCTGGACTGACACCAAGAACGGCTACCTGCGAGTACGCCACTGCTCCCAGGCTCGCGCGATTGAAAACGAGTGTTATGTGGTGCTGTGCGGCAGTGTCGGCAACCTGCCGTCGATCGAAAATCTGGATATCCAGTATGCCCAGTCAGCGGTATTCTCGCCGTCTGATTTTGCCTTCCCTCACGACGCCGTATTGGCAGAAACCACGCCCAACACCGAGATGATCTTCTTCTCGGATCTGGACCTGACCCGTCTGACGGTGCTGCGCGCTGAAGGTTCGGTGACCAACCTCAAGGACCGCCGCAAAGATCTGTTTGATCTGCGCTGGCGCGACTGGTCGTGGAAGTCTGGCGCCAATCTGGAAGACTGACCGCATAACGCCGCCCGCTCGGGCGGCGTTATACTTTAGGGCAGCAAAAAAATTGGCCGCTTCAATCAGGCCAGACAAGATCAGAAGAGATACGCCCTTTGCTGTCGAAGACCACACCTTCATCGCGCAACTTCTGGTGTTGGCGTTCAGCACCGCCGTGGTCTGCCAGCTTAAGCGATGCCGCAATCACCCTATGCCAGGGCAATGAGTGCCCTGCGGGTAGATTGCGCAACGCTGAACCGACCATGCGCGGGGTCGCGCCTTCGGTCATCGCCGCAATACGCCCATAGGTGGTTACCCGTCCTGCAGGAATCTTTTCCACAATGGTATAGATCTGCTCAAGCAGTTCAGGGCGTGGCATGGCGCTTGCTTCTTCCTCTGTTCGGTTGTTCTGGCGATACGGTCTATTAATACGGTCTATTGATACAGTCTCTCATCTTCCTTCTCAAAGCAATCACGTCTGCTTTAGCAAGACGTTATCGTCTGTTTATCTGACAAAAAGACGCAGGTAAGTGAACGTAAAGGATTGCAAATCGCTTTCGCCCTTAGTATAAGAAGGGCTATTCATGAATGTTTCCATTCTTTTTTCTGCGTTCAAACAGGTCTGCGCCCATGCCCATTCGCTGGCTAAGCCCGTCCCCGTCATCGCGCCGTTTTCCCACGGCGGATTGGCAGACAGCCTGCCAACGTGTTGCATTACTGAATACACTTGGCGATGAAGAAGCCGAGCAGCTTGGCCAACGCGCCTGGCAGTTTCTGGCTCAAAAACGCATTACCTTTCACCCTGAATTACAGGACGTAGCCTTTGACCGACCGGCTTACCTGGTATTGGCCGGTCAGGCCTGTTTACTGACGCTTGGATGGAGCAGTTTCGAACATTCCGATGCCTTTTCCAACGTGCACGAAATTATCCTGCTGCCTGATGGGTTTACCCGCCAGGTGGAAGAAATGGATACGTTTGGTGTCGTCCACGAATACACGGATAGCCGAGCGGGCGAAACCTCTTATCAGGGGCCTGTGGTGCTGTCATTTACCGACCTGATGCAAAGTGGCGATTTCAACGGCTACAATGTTCTGATCCATGAACTGGCCCACAAACTCGATATGGGCAACGCCATTGATATTGACGGTTTTCCACCGCTGCCCACGAGCATTACACCGGCAGAGTGGCACGGTGTATTCAGCGGCGTATGGAATGACCTTCAGGGCAGGCTTCAGTGTGGCCAGCCAACCCCGATTGACGATTATGCGGCCAGCCACCCCGGAGAATGCTTTGCCGTATGCTGCGAAGCATTTTTCTGCGCCCCCGCGATTCTCGCAGATGCTTACCCGGATCTGTATGGGCTACTGTGTCGTTACTTCAATCAACAGCCACTCTCACGCTTTCAGCGCTAGACCCTTTACACACCGCCTTTTACCCACCACTTTGCAGGAGAGTCACCATGCGCACTGGCATGATCCCACTGGTCATGAGCCTGGGTCTGCTTACCGGCTGCACCGGCATCCCCTCCGGCACCCAGCCCGTCACTGATTTCGAGCTCGACCGCTATCTGGGTGAGTGGTACGAAATTGCCCGTCTGGATCACTCCTTTGAGCGCGGACTTGAGTGCGTCACTGCCAGCTATAGCATGCGTGATGATGGCGGCGTACGTGTAATCAATCGCGGCTATAACCCTGAAGAGCAAGCCTGGGATGAGGCGGAAGGCCGCGCCTATTTTATTGAGGAAGAAGATATCGGACGTCTGAAAGTCAGCTTTTTTGGCCCCTTCTATGGCGGCTATAATATTCTGGAACTTGATGACGACTATCAGTGGGCGCTGGTGTCCGGGCCTAACCGCGACTACTTATGGATACTCTCGCGCTCACCACAAATGGATGAGGCGACTGAGAATCGCCTGCGCGAACGCGCTGCCGAAATGGATTTTCCTACCGATGAACTGATTGACGTTGCTCAGGGCGATAGCTGCCCGGATTAAACCTTTCGACTTTACGATAAACAATAAGGAATTTTCATGCCCCAGCGTATTGCGGTAATTGCCGGTGACGGTATTGGCACTGAAGTCATGCCGGAAGGTCTGCGCGTACTCGATGCCACCGCACGCAAGTTTGCTCTTGAGCTTGATTTCCAGACCTTTGAGTTTGGCAGCTGTGACTATTACCTGAATCACGGCAAGATGCTTCCGGATGACTGGTTCGAACAGCTCAAGGGGTTTGATGCCTTGTTCTATGGCGCCGTTGGCTGGCCAGACACGGTGCCTGACCATATCTCGCTGTGGGGCTCCTTGCTGCAGTTTCGCCGCCGCTTTGACCAATATATCAACCTGCGCCCCTGCAAGCTCATGCCCGGGATCAAAAGCCCACTGGCCGGGCGGGCGCCGGGAGATATCGATTTCTATGTGGTGCGCGAAAATACCGAGGGCGAGTATTCCAGCGTCGGCGGCAAGATGTTTGAAGGCACCGAGCGGGAAGTGGTCATTCAGGAAACCGTAATGACTCGCACCGGCGTCGACCGTGTCCTCAAATATGCCTTTGAGCTTGCCCAGTCAAGGCCACGCAAAAAGCTGACTTCCGCCACCAAATCCAACGGTATTTCCATCACCATGCCCTACTGGGATGAGCGGGTGGAAACCATGGCGGCCAACTACCCTGAGGTCAATGTGGACAAATTCCATATTGATATCCTTACCGCCAACTTTGTGCTGCATCCAGACTGGTTTGATGTGGTGGTCGGCAGCAACCTGTTTGGTGATATTCTCTCGGATCTTGGCCCCGCCTGTACCGGCACTATTGGCATTGCACCGTCGGCCAACATCAACCCACAGGGTCACTTCCCCAGCCTGTTCGAGCCGGTACACGGCAGTGCACCAGACATTGCCGGTAAGGGGATTGCCAACCCGATCGGTCAGATCTGGTCCGGTGCCATGATGCTGGAGCACCTTGGCCACCAGGCCGCCGCCGATGCCATTGTCAGGGCTATTGAGGCCGTGCTCGAAGAAGGCAACCCGGCGGTTCTAACCCCGGATATTGGCGGCCAGGGCAACACCCAGACTCTGGGCAAGGCGATTACTGAGCACCTATAAGCTGCCCGCCAGAAAAGGCCCCCAGAAAACTGCAAAACGCCTCGCTGACAGTGCCAGCGAGGCGTTTTTGTTGCAATGAGCTATTTAGGCGCGTTCAAGGCCCATGCCTGCAACAGCGCTTAACAGCAGCGGCGTATCAGCTAGCCAGCTTTAAAGCTGTTTTGGCGACCAGATTGCCTTGGAAACGGGCAATTTTCAGCTCGCTTTCATCCGGCTGGCGCGAACCATCAGCGCCTGCCAGCGTCGCGGCACCATAAGGGGTGTTACCGCTGACTTTGGAAATATCAAACTGGTCTTCCACGCCATAGCCAATCGGTACGATGATCATGCCGTGGTGGGCCAGGGTGGTCCAGGTTGATGTAATCGTCTGTTCATCACCGCCACCAGTACCCGTTGAGGTGAACACACTGGCTACCTTGCCGCGCAGGGCGCCGTTAGCCCATAGCCCACCGGTCTGATCAAGGAAGGTGCGCATCTGCCCTGCCATATTGCCAAACCGGGTAGGCGTGCCAAAGATAATCGCATCGTAATCGGCCAGTTCCTCAGGCGACGCTTCGGGGGTTGTATAGTCCTGCTTACCACCTGCGTTGTTGAACGCCTCTTGCGGCATGGTTTCCGGCACGCGTTTGACGGTCACCTCGACCCCCGCTACTTCTTTCGCACCGTCAGCAATTGCCTGTGCCATGGTATCGATATGGCCATACATGGAATAGTAAAGCACCAGTACCTTTGTCATTGCCTTGCTCCTTTTAATCTGATCTGGGCTGATTTATCGCCATACAATCAGCGTGTTAATTGACGGTACAAGCATAGCGACTCACTGCACGGATAAAAGCGAAAGATTTCGACGCGCTCAGTCGAATTAATCAAAATGCGCGTCAAACCTCGTACTTTTAGTGCGAGGAAGGAAAACGCGAGGCGCGCAGCGCCTCTATGTTGACATGCTATTTATACTACGCTAAATTTTAGGAATGACCACCGTACACCGCGCCTACAGATATCGGTTTTACCCAACACCTGAGCAAGCTGGACAGCTTGCCCAGATGTTTGACTGTGTGCGGTATGTCTACAACCACTTCCTGCGTCAGCGTACCGATGCTTGGTTCGAGCGTCAGGAACGCATGAACTATAACGCCACTGCCAAAGCGCTCACTGTTCTTAAGAAACAACCAGAAACGGCGTTTCTGGCCGATGTATCCAACGTCTGCCTGCAGCAGTCGCTCCGGCACCTGGATCGAGCGTTTAGCAACTTTTTTAAAGGCCAGGCGCGGTATCCCACCTTCAAGAAAAAGCAGCGCAAGCAATCAGCCACTTACATGGCCAATGGCTTTCGCTGGCGCGATGGCAAGCTGTGGCTCGCCAAGCACAAAGACCCGCTGGCTATCCGCTGGAGTCGGTAATTTTTCCGGCACACCTAGCAGCATCACGGTGAGCTGTGACACCGCTGGCCGTTACCACGTCAGTTTTTTAGTGGAAGAAGCGGTGACGCCGCTCCCTGTGACACCCAAGATGGTCGGTATCGACCTGGGACTAACCCACCGCGTCATCACTAGTCACGGCGATAAAATCTCCAACCCACGTTTTTTGCGGCGCACTGAGCGCAAGCTGGCACGAGCGCAACGAAGCCTGTCCCGCAAACAGAAAGGCTCAAACAACCGTGCCAAAGCGCGGCATCGGGTGGCCAGGGTGCATGCCAAATTGGCCGATCAGCGCAGCGACGCCAACCATAAACTTTCCACGCAGCTTATTCACGAGAACCAAGTTATTGCTGCCGAAAGTTTACAGATCAAAAACATGCTGAAAAACCGTAAGCTGGCCAAAGCGATTAGCGACGTGGGTTGGCATCAACTGCTCCAGCAGCTGGCCTACAAGGCCGAGCGGCATGGGCGTCAATTCGTGCAGATAGACAAATGGTACCCCAGTTCGAAGCGTTGTTTTCACTGTGGTCATATCACTGACAAGATGCCGCTCACTATCCGCACCTGGAACTGCCCGAGCTGCGGCACTCAAGGTATTGACCGCGATGTAAACGCCGCTCGCAACATTTTACAATCGGGCAAAGCGATTCTGGCAGGGGCTGACAAGCTCCGCCAGCATGAAAAGACTACCGTAGGGCTTACGGGAGGTTAAGCCTGTGGAGCTTGTGTAAGACCGGCGGTGTCATCACCAAAGGCAACGGGCTGCGAAGCAGGAACCTGGAAGGCAACAACCAGGGAATCTCCTTCCTTTCCGCCGTAGGCGGCAGCTTCCTAAGAAGCTGAGGGAGGAGAGGAGGTCAATGGTTGTTTCACCTGCGCACCGGCTTTTTCACTCCAACGACGTCTTGGCTTGCGTCGGCCTAATATTCAGGTAAAGGTGGCATCAGACAAAGATCGTTGAAAAATAATATCAAGGAACGCCCTATGCTAACCGAATGGCTTGACTGGACGCTGGAAGGTAAACCTGCATCGCGCCGCAGTGGCCCGCTGGCATCGGGTAACTACACACTGCATGGGCCTGGGATACTTGAACTGACGCCTGAAACCCTGGGCGACAACCCCCATGCCTGCGTTTTTTCAGCGGCCATTCATGGCAATGAAACCGCACCGGTTGAGCTGCTTGGTGAACTGCTTGCGCAGATTGAAGCTGGCCTGCTGGCGCTGGGTTCCCCCGTACTGGTGATTCTGGGCAACCTGCCCGCCTTGCGCGATGGCAAGCGCTTTATCAACACCAACCTCAACCGCCTGTTCCAGCGCGGCCTGAGTCTGGAGGGCAATGAGCCGGCGCGCGCCCGTGAACTGATGAGCCAGGTGGATCAGTTCTATCAACGCCATGCCGAGCTGCCCGCCCTTCACTACGATCTGCATACTGCGATTCGGGAAAGCCTCTATCCACGTTTTGTCGTCGAGCCGTTTGCCGAAGCAGACACAGCGGATGAACAGTGGCCATGGCTGGCGGGTGCTGACATCCAGGCAGTACTTCATCAGCATCAGCATAGCTGGACATTTTCCCACTACAGCAAACACTACCACGGCGCTCAGGCTTTTACCTTTGAGCTGGGCCGGGTGGCGCCTTTTGGTGCCAATGATCTGGACGCGCTGCGCCCCATGCTGGCGTTACTGGCGGCACTGGCTTGCGCTCAGGCGCCAGCAGCGCAACCGCCTGACAGGATGGTGTTTTTTAGGGTAGCGCAGGAAATCATGCGCCAAAGTGATGAATTCACTCTATGCTTTGATGACGATATACCCAACTTTACCGCCTTCCCATCAGGCACACTGCTGGCTCAGGATGCTCACGCTGGAGCCTTCAAGGTCGGCGAGGCGCCACTTCACGTGGTGTTTCCAAACGCCAATGTGGAAATCGGCGCCCGCGCGGCATTGCTGGTTGCCCCTGTGGAGGCTAGTCGCGTCTAAGGTTTCCACCATTTGCTATCAGTAATCAATACACACAATAACGATAAAAATAGTATGACAACCGCCAGCCACACGAGGTGAACAGCGTTTGAGCTGCTTTCACTAAAGTCGGATATAATAATGCCAGTTGACCACCCTGTGTCGTCATACTGTCATGTTGCTGCGGCAACCCCTGTAATGGAGTCAAAAACAATGGCCGCAACGCCCATTCCTCTGGAAGTACGTAATATCACCAAGCGCTTTGGCGATACCGAAGTGCTGAAAGGTCTTTCGCTACAGGCTCACAAGGGCGATGTGATTACCCTGATTGGCGCATCAGGCTCCGGCAAGAGCACCTTCCTGCGCTGTATGAACCTGCTGGAACAGCCCAATGAAGGCGATTTATTCGTCCACGGTGAAGAGATTCGCTTCAAGACAACCAAGCACGGGCGCGAGCCGGCCGACTGGCGCCAGGTCGTCAATATGCGCGCCAAGCTGTCGATGGTATTTCAGAGCTTCAACCTTTGGGCCCACATGACCCTGCTGGAAAACATCACCGAAGCCCCTATCCATGTGCTGAAAAAGCCCAAGGCTGAAGCCGTTGAACACGCCCATGCGTTACTTGAGCGGGTCGGTCTCTCTCATCGAGCCAATGCCTACCCGGCGCAGATGTCTGGCGGGCAGCAGCAACGGGGTGCCATCGCCCGCGCCCTGGCAATGAACCCGGAAGTCATGCTGTTTGACGAACCCACCTCAGCGCTTGACCCGGAGCTGGTGGGAGATGTACTTAAGGTTATGCGTGACCTTGCCGATGAAGGCCGCACCATGGTGGTGGTCACTCATGAAATGAGCTTTGCCCGGGATGTTTCCAGCCAGGTGATTTATCTGCACGAAGGCCGAGTTGAAGAAGCGGGCCGCCCGGCAGAGGTGCTTGAAAACCCTCAATCGCCGCGCCTGCAGCAATTTCTCGCCCCCAATTATTGATCCTGCGCACGGAGCAAGTCTTATCATGATTGATCTCCAAGGCTACGGCCCACGCCTGCTTGAAGGCGCCGGGGTCACCTTATCACTGGCGTTACTGTCGCTGTTGGTCGCCATTCTTCTTGGCCTGTTGACCGCGACAGCAAAGATGTCACGTAGCTGGGTCGCGCATCGAACCGCAACCCTGTATACCACCATTATTCGCGGCGTGCCGGATCTGGTGCTGATGATGCTGCTGTTCTTCGGTGGCCAGATTGGCGTCAACATGATCACTGACTGGCTTTACGAGCAGTTTGGTATCGATATCTTTATCAATATCAACGAGTTTGTTGCCGGTGTCGTCACGATCGGGTTGATTTTTGGCGCCTATATGGGTGAGACCTTCCGCGGTGCTTTCATGGCCGTTGAACACGGCCAGATCGAAGCGGGTAAAGCCTATGGGATGAGCAATGCCCTGGTGTTCCGCCGCATCCGCTTTCCGCAGATGATGCGCCACGCCCTGCCCGGGCTTTCCAACAACTGGATGGTACTGCTCAAGACAACCGCCCTGGTTTCTGTGATCGGCCTTTCCGATATGGTACGTATCGCCGCTGAAGCCTCAAAAGCGACCCGCGAGCCCTTCACCTTCATGATCACAGTGGCACTGATTTACCTCTTGATTGCCAGCGCCTCTGAGTGGTTCTTTGCTCGCCTGCAGAAACGCTATGATATTGGCTACGGGGAGGCTGACTGATGGATGCTCTAATGACTCAGCTTGAAGCATTGCTGGCCGATAACAGCATCTTCACCCTGCAAACGCTTTCCTATTACACCGAAGGGTTGACGGTCACCGTTCAACTGGTATTTCTATCCCTGCTAATTGGCCTGGTGCTGGCGGTGCCGTTGGCGATTGGCCGCAGCTCCAAGCGCGGCTGGATCAAATGGCCGATTTTCGCCTATACCTATGTGTTTCGCGGCACACCGCTGCTGATTCAGCTCTACCTGATTTACTACGGCGTCGTCTTTGTTGACGGCATTCAGGAAACCTGGCTATGGGTGATTCTGGAAGATCCTTTCATGCCGGCACTGATTGCCTTCACCCTGAATACGGCGGCGTACACCACAGAAATTTTCCGTGGCGCCATCAAGTCAACGCCCAAAGGGGAAATCGAAGCAGCACGTGCCTACGGTATGTCCACTAACCTGATGCTCAGGCGTGTGGTATTGCCCAGCGCCTTCCGCCGCGCACTCCCCGCTTACGGCAATGAAGTGATCTTCATGCTCCACGCCAGCGCGATTGCCAGCGTGGTGACCATCATGGATCTGACCGGCGCCGCCCGCTTTGTCTATGCGCGCTTTTATGCGCCTTTCGAAGCCTTTCTGTTTGTTGCGGCCATCTATCTGTGCCTGACTTTTGCGATTCTGTACTTTTTCCGTTATCTGGAGAAAAAACTGCTGGCGCATTTACAGCCCATGTCGTGAGCTGGCGTGCCCCAGACGAGATGAAACAAACGTTAGTTCAAACGTTGACCAGACTTTTGGCATTCATGTCTGAGTGAGTTAATTTAAACGCGAACACTTTTATGGGTGTGCACGTTCAACTTGGAGATAGACAATGAAAAAAATACTGACGACTTCACTGCTTAGCCTGGCCATTGCCGCTACCAGCGCACAGGCACGGGATTACGATGAGATCCGCATTGGCGTGGACGTTCCCTACGAGCCAATGGAATACCGTACGCCGGACGGTGAACTGACCGGCTTTGATATCGATCTGGGTAACGCCCTGTGTGCCGAGATTGGCATTGATTGCGAGTGGGTGGTACAAGGCTGGGACGGCATTATCCCCGGTCTGCTGGCACGTAAATATGATGCCATCATGTCATCCATGACCATCAACGAGCAGCGCCGTGACCAGGTACTGTTCTCTGAACCCTATATCACCCCACCATCCGCTTGGTTTGCACCGGCAAGCAGCGAGCTTTCTGATACCACAGAAGCAACCCTTGATGGCCTGACCATTGGCGTCCAGCGCGGTACCCTGCAGGATAACTACGTCACTGATATGTTCGGTGATGTCGCCAACGTCAATCGCTACTCCACCGCCGATGATATGGTGCTGGATATGGAAGCCCAGCGTCTGGATATCCTTTTCCTGGATTATCCGGTCGGTCAGTCAACCTTGCTGAACAGCGATAACCGCGCCTATAAGGTCGTCGGTGAGATGATTACCGAGCCGAAAGAGTACTTCGGTGAGGGCTTCGGGATTGCCTTCCGCCAGCGCGATGAGGCGCTTGCCGAACAGTTCAATGAAGCACTGGCTACACTTCAGGAAAACGGCACTTACGATGAAATCCACACCCGCTACTTTGATGCGAAATAAGCTGGCTTAACTGACAGTCGGTCTGATAATACAAACGCCTCTCCGTTAATCGCCGGGGAGGCGTTTTTTTGCTGGTCACAATACCCACTTTGATACGTTAACATCCGCCGCCGAGAGGCAGGCTTACATATCAAAGGTCACATGGGGCGCGGGCGCGTCCGGCAACAGCTTGGCGCAGTCACGGGTTTTGGCCATCAGTTCGGCATGGCTGTCGGCCAGCAGGTTGATGTGCCCCAGTTTGCGCCCGGCCCGCTCGCCTTTGCCGTAGCGGTGCAAGTGAGCGTTGGGCAGCTTCAGGACTTCGACGCTTGACGGCTCACGCCCAATCACATTCACCATACAGGTAGGTGCCAGAGCGCTGGTTTCCCCCAGCGGCAGGCCCTGAATGGCGCGCAGATGATTTTCGAACTGGCTGGTGATGGCGCCATCCATGGTCCAGTGACCAGAGTTATGCACCCGAGGCGCCATTTCATTGGCCAGCAGTGTACCCTCCCGGCTCTGGAACAGCTCAAGGGCCAGTACGCCAACATAATCCAGCTCATCAAGCAGGGCCTGGATATAGCGGTCAGCCGTTTGTTGCACACCGGCGTCAAGATCCGGTAACGGCGCGGCCGAATAGCGCAGAATGCCATCAACGTGCTGGTTTTCCGCCATCGGATAGCATTTAACGCTGCCGTCGCGCCCGCGTACCGCTATGATCGAGACCTCGCGGACAAAATCCACAAAGGCTTCCACGATCAGCTGGGAGTGACCAATCGCCGCCCAGGCGCTGGCCGCCTCACTGGGCTTTCTGAGCACCGCCTGGCCTTTGCCGTCATAACCCTCAGTGACCGACTTTGCGACCACAGGGCAACCCAACTCACCCGCGGCAGCTTCAAGCTCGGCAGCACTTTCCACCACCCGATACGCTGGCGTAGGAATGCCCAGACGGTCAAACAGCGTCTTTTCCTCTACCCGGTTCTGGCATACTTCAATGGCCCGGCTGCTGGGGTAGACCGGCTTGTGCTGTTCAATTTCGCGCACCAAGGCCACCGGCAGATGCTCGAATTCATAGGTCACCACATCAACCTTGTCGAGAAATGCAGCCAGATGCTGGTTATCGGGGTCAATCACCACCTCACCAATGTCGGCACTCGGCTTGCCAGTGGTGTCCAGGAAAGTAAAGCGGTTGCCCAGCGGATAGCCTGCCAGCGCCAGCATCTGACCAAGCTGCCCGGCACCCAGAATGCCAATATTCATGACGTTGCTCCTTTTAATCGTGGGTGACTAATCATGGGGACGCGGGTCGGGGTTATCCAGCACCGCCTGAGTCTGTTCAGCGCGAAACTGTTCGACAGCGGCGCGCACGTCCGCATCTTGCAACCCAACAATCTGCGCGGCCAGAAGCCCTGCATTGGTGGCGCCTGCCTTGCCGATGGCCAGGGTGCCCACGGCGATGCCGCCCGGCATCTGGGCGATGGACAGCAGGGAATCAAGGCCTTTCAGCGCCTTGGACTCCACCGGCACACCCAACACCGGCAGCGGCGTCTGGGAGGCCACCATCCCCGGCAGGTGCGCAGCGCCACCGGCACCGGCCACAATCACTTGCAGGCCGCGTTCAGCAGCGCCTTTAGCATAGTCGAACAGCAGATCCGGGGTACGATGCGCCGATACCACGCGGGTTTCGTAGTCAACGCCGAGTTTTTCCAACATCTGTACGGCGTGCTCCATAACCGGCCAGTCAGACTTTGATCCCATAATCACCCCAACGCGGGGCGCGCTGTTCGCTGCCATGTTTCATTCCTCGGGTCGCTTGAAAATTAAAGCGCATAGTCTACCAGAGCACGCCACAAACAGCGCATAAACGAGAAGGTTGAAATTTAGCGTGAAGAAGTATTGAAAAGCATTTCGTCACGCGTCATTGTGTGCAGGTAACTTCTGACTGATGGAGCATCATGAGTACGGTACGCCTTTCTGCGCATGCGGATATTTCCGACCCTCCGCGAAGCTGCCCTGACGAACTAGACGTCAGGGAACTTGAAAAACGCACACGTTTGATGCGTATTATCACTCGTCATATTGCCGTTTCCGAGCTGGCAAGCCGGGATATTGCACGGCAAGCTGGCCTTCCGGTGCAGAAGATCAGCGATCTGCTGGCCGGGCGCCTTGAGCATCTTAATATTGATGAGCTGCATCAACTGCGCAGCACCTTGGAGGCGCAGACACCTTTTCATTAATGATCCAATTTCTCAGGTGACTGCTCCCCGCCCTAAGCGCTGACGCGCCACGAGCGAGGCTTCCAACTTCTCAGGCAGCAACCGAAGCGTGGCCGGATTTACGCATACCTCCATTGGCAGGAACCGACAGTCCTTCGGCTCGTAGTTTAACAATCCCCTGCTGGCGGATATTGATCGCGGCGTTGATATCGCGATCAATGCCTTGTGTGCCGCAACCCGCGCAATCCCAGGTGCGAATACTGAGCGGCATCTTCTCGACCTTGTGGCCGCAGCCAGCACAGGTCTTGGTGCTGGCAAACCATTGATCAATTTTAACCAGGTGCTTGCCTTGGGCTTCTGCCTTATACGCCAGCTTTTGGATCAGGCTGTACCAACTGGCATCGGCAATGTGTTTTGCCAGCTTGCGGTTTTTCAGCATGTTTTTGACTTTCAAGGTCTCGACCACTACCGCTTGGTTGTCGTCAATGAGTTGTCGAGACAGCTTGTGCTGGAAGTCAGCACGAGTATTCGCCAGACGCTCGTGCGCCTTGGCGAGCTTGACCCGTGCTTTCGCACGGCCTTTGCTGCCTTTCTGGCAGCGGGAGAGTGATTTCTGCTTGCGCCGCAGGTTGGCGCGCGCCCGCTTGAGGAAGCGGGGGTTGGCCGTCTTGTTACCTTCAGAGTCGATGGCGAGGTGTGTCAGCCCCATATCCACACCCAGTATGGCGTCCACTGTTTGCAGCGGTGCCAGGGCTTCCTCTCCGTCATCGACCAGCACCGAGGCGTAGTATTTGCCGGTGGTGGTGCGGGTCAAAGTAATGCTTTTCAGTGTACCTGTGATCTCACGATGAAGGCGTGCCTTGATGGGGGTGAGTTTCGGTATCTTGATATCGCCCTCACCGAGCTTGATGCCGGTGCAGTGATAGCTCGATTGTTTGCCGTGCTTGCGCTTGAACCTCGGATATCGAGCTTTTAGCTGGGGATTAAAGAAGTTCTGGAAAGCCCGATCCAGGTTAATACACGCTTGTTGCAACGCAATCGAATCGTAGTCTTTAAGCCAGGGGTATTTGCGAGACTTCTTCGCCACTGCCAGTAACGGCTTGAGATCTTTCTTGGCGCGGAGCTTGGTGCCATGCCGTTTGTACTGTGTGCTGATGATATGCAATGCCTTGTTGTACACAAACCGCACCGCACCGAACTGAGCGTTCAAGAACGCTGCCTGTTTAGGGGTCGGGTAGAGACGTATTTTCGTGGCTTTCAGCATGGCATGGGGTCATTAAGGCTGTATATCTATCCATCATAAACGGCGAAGTGTAAAGATCAACCCCCTGCAGCGCTATCGCGCTGCCCGCTTATATCCCCGCCCGACGACTGGGCGAGGGTTTACGCGGAGCTTTGCTAAACCGATTTTCATCCAAACCAGCCCCAGCGGCTGGTTTTTTATTTTCCGGCCCACTCACCACTCACCACTCACTATTAACTGAACATTAAAAAAACCGACCTCCTTCCTTGATACGTGTCAAGCGGCTTATTGGGCATTCAGCGTAACCTGATTGTTAATCAGCTTTTATATCTAGGAGGCACCATGGATCCCATCCGCCGCTCACTGCTCGGCCAGCTGGCACGTCTCAGCGCCGGTGCGGCACTGGTTCCGCTATCAAGCGTGGCCCAGGCCGGTATCAATAGCCAACCACCCCGCCGTGAAGGCAATCCCGACAAACGCTATGGCATGCTGATTGACCTGCGCCAGTGCATTGGCTGCCAGGCCTGTACGGTGTCATGTCATATCGAAAACGATGCGCCACTTGGCAAGTTTCGTACCACGGTCGCCCAGTACGAGGTTGAACATCAGGACAGCGGCGAGCTGGCCACCTTCATGCTGCCGCGTCTGTGCAATCACTGCGAGAACCCGCCCTGCGTGCCGGTCTGCCCGGTAGAGGCCACTTACCAGCAGCGCGATGGCATTGTGGTCGTTGATAGTGACCGCTGCGTAGGCTGCGCCTATTGCGTCAACGCCTGCCCCTACGATGCCCGCTTTATCAACGACAAAACCCAGACAGCCGATAAGTGCACCTTCTGCGCCCATCGCCTGGAAGCCGGCCTGTTGCCTGCCTGCGTGGAAAGTTGCGTGGGCGGTGCGCGCATCATTGGCGACATGCGCAACCCGGACAGCCAGATCAGCCGTATGCTGGAAGAGCACAGAAGCGAGCTGATGGTGCTCCAGCCGGAAAAGAACACCTTTCCCCAGGTGTTTTATCTGGGCATGGATGAACGCTTCGTGACCCGCCCGCAAGCCGAGCCGGTTGCCCTCGAAGTTCTCGACCCCCAAGGCCAGGAGATGGGTTATGAATTCCACCATTGAGCTACTCGCCCCACGTTACGATATCGCCTGGTACCCCTGGGCGGTGCAGTATTTCTTTATGATCGCGCTTTCCTACGCCAGCCTGTGGCTCGCAGCCCCTGCTCTGGTACTGGGAAAAACCCGCTGGCTACCTACCGCACGGCTGGCGCTGCTGGCCTGTATCACCACCACCTTGGTGGCACCGGTCGCTCTGCTCGCGGATCTTCATCAGCCGTTACGCTTCTGGCATTTCTACGCCTATGCCAACAGCACTTCGTGGATGTCGATCGGCAGCCTGATCCTGCCCCTTTATGTGGTCAGCGTGCTGGCACTGAGCTGGCTGGCCTGGCGCCCGGCGCTACAGGCAAACCGCGATGCCGCTGGCCTGTCAGGGCTGGTTGCCAGACTGGCATCTTTTGGCAGCGGCCCTACCCCAAAATGGCTGGTGGCTGTTGTTGGTCTGGCTGCCCTGGTGCTGTCCATCGGCATCATGCTGTACACCGGTGCTGAGATTGCCGTCGTCAAGGCAAGGCCGTTATGGAACACCCTGTGGCTGCCTCCCATGCTGATCGCCACCGGCTTTATCAGCGCAGCAGGCCTGATCTTGGTGCTCAACCGTATCAGCGGTATTCAGAATGCAGACACTAACCGCTTCATGCTCAAGACCCTGCTGGCAAGCGGCGGTGTCGCTGCTTTCATCGCCATCGGCTGGTTGCTCAACGGCTTGCTGGCTGATTCAGGCTCGGTGGCTGCCGCCCTGGAATCCGTGCGCTATAGCAGCTCCTGGCGCAATACCGCACTATGGGGTGCGATCTCGGGCGTGGCGCTGTTTGCAGTCGTTGTCTGGGCGCTGACCCGGCCAGCGGGTGAGCAGGCAAGCCTGATGGCCTGGGCATGGCTGATTGGCCTGTTCGCCCTGCACATGGGCTGGATGTTCCGCTGGGTAGTGCTTATGGATGTGCAGACCGTCGCCCGCCATAGCGCTGGCTTCCATCACTATGGTATTCCCGCCGGTTCATCGGGCCTTCTGGGCATTGTCGGCACCTTCGGGCTATGGCTGGCTGCCGTGCTGATTATTGATCTGTTCGTTCCCTGGCGTCAGGCGCAGCAAGGGGGGGCTGTCACTCCATCCGGCTTCCCTTCCAACACACAGTCTTCCGCCAACCCTGCTATTCAAGGAGCCCCTCGTCATGGCTAATCCTAACGTCAACACCTCACGTCGGCGCTTTCTGAAGGGGGCGGCCGCCGCCGGGGGCGCAGCCACCTTTGGGGTGGGTTACGCCGACCCGCTGCTGAAAATGGCCAAAGGTGTCAGTGGCAGCGCCGGGGAAAAGCCCCAGCATCCCATTCATGGCAACTCACTAGCGCCTGAGTATCAGGTTGATCTTGATAGCGGCGAGCTGACCCTTAACCCTGATCAGCGTACCGCCTTTACGATCTGCTACGGCTGCACCACCAAGTGCGGCGTGCGGGTACGTATTGATAACACCACCGAGAAGATTCTCCGCGTCTCCGGCAACCCTTATCACCCGCTTTCCGCGGATCAGCATCTGCCCATGCGTACCCCTGTGATTGATGCCTTGCGTAGCGTCAGCGCCTATGGCGATCAGGGCCAGCAGAACCGCTCCACCGCCTGCGCCCGTGGCAACGCCATGATGAGCCAGCTGGATAACCCTTACCGGGTTGACCACTGCCTCAAGCGGGTGGGCGGACGTGGCGAACGCCGCTGGCAGAAGGTCTCTTTTGAGCAGCTGATCGAAGAAATCTGTGAGGGTGGCGACCTGTTTGGGGAAGGCCGGATCGAGGGCCTCAGGGCCATTCATGATCATGATACCCTGATCGACCCGAATAACCCGGAATACGGCCCCAAAGCCAACCAGCTGATGGTTATGGAAGCCACCGATTACGGACGCTCCGCCCTGCTCAAGCGGTTTGCCTTCAATGCCTTCGGCACTCGCAACTATGGCCACCACGGTTCCTACTGCGGGCTGGCGTTCCGTATGGGATCCGGGGCGGTGATGAATGATCTTGGCAAGAATGCTCACGTCAAGCCGGATATCCAACATGCCGAGTTCATCATGTATATCGGCACCGCGCCCAGCCAGGCCGGTAATCCCTTCAAGCGTCAGGGCCGTTTGATTGCTCAGGCCCGCGCTCAAGGAACTCTGGATTACGTGGTGATTGACCCTGGCCTGAATGCGTCAGTGTCCCACGCGGCTGATCACAATCGCTGGGTGCCCATCAAGCCCGGCAGCGACAGTGCCTTTGGCATGGCAGTGATCCAGTGGCTACTGCATAACGATGGCTACAATCGGGCATTTCTCGAACTGCCCGGCAAGGCGGCCGCCGATGCGGCGGGTGAAGCCACCCATTCCAATGCCACCCATCTGGTGATTGATACCCCGGAACACCCGCGCTTCGGGCATTTTCTGCGCGCCAGTGATCTCGGGCGCGCAGACGCAGGCAGTGAGTTCGATGTGCCCATGGTGGTGGCGGATGCCAGCCTGGTCGAGGCTGAAAGCGTCATGACCGCTGAGCTGTTTGTGGATCAGGCCGTCACCCTGGCCGATGGCAGCGACGTTCGGGTCAAGAGCAGCCTGACCCTGCTGCGCGACGCTGCTGATGAATATGATCTGGCCACCTATGCCAGCCACTGCGGGATTGGCGCAGACACCATTACCGAACTGGCCCAGCGCTTTGCCCGGCATGGGCGCCGGGCGGCGGTCAACTGCCACGGCGGCATGATGTCCGGCAATGGTTTCTATGCAGCTTTCAGCGTACAGATGCTTAATCTCTTGGCGGGCAACTACAATATGAAAGGCGGCAGCGCCGTCGGCGGTGGCACCTTTAATGGCACCGGCCAGGGTCCGTGCTATGACCTGGCCAACTTCCCCGGCAAGCGTGGCCCCAAGGGGGTTTTTCTGTCGCGCTCGCGCTTTCCCTATGAAAAGTCATCGGAATATCAGCGCAAGGTGGCCGCCGGTGAGAACCCTTATCCAGCCAAGGCCCCCTGGCGCTCCTTTGCGCCCCCGACCCTCACCGAGCACCTGCCTTCGGCGCTGGATGGCTACCCCTACCCAATCAAGGCGTTGATCGGCTGCATGGCCAACCCCATCTATGGTCAGGCCGGCCTTGAAACCCTGATTGCCGACAAACTCAAAGATCCCAAACGTCTGGGGCTTTTTGTGGCGGTCGATGGGTTTATCAACGAGACCAACCGCTACGCAGACTACATCGTTCCTGATTCTGTGATGTATGAAGTCTGGGGCTTCTCGGGTGCCTGGAAAGGCGCACTCGGCAAGATGACCACCGCCTGTTGGCCAGTGGTTCAACCACGCCAGCAAAAGTCGGCTGAGGGTGAGCCGGTATCCCTGGACAGCTTTTTCATTGCCGTGGCCAAGCGTCTGGGGCTGGCCGGTTTTGGCGATAATGCCATTCCCGATGCCGATGGCAATCTGCATCCGCTCAACCGGGCAGAAGATTATTACCTGCGCGCTGCGGCCAACATTGCCTTTCAAAACGAGCCACTACCGGAAGCTGACGAATCCGATATCGCTCACAGCGGCATTGCGCCCCTGTTGGGCAAGGTCGAACGCACCCTGAAGCCGGAAGAACGCGGCCCGGTGGCCTACCTCTATGCGCGCGGCGGACGTTTTGAAGACTTCAGCGACCACTTCAAGGGCGAGCGGTTAACCAGCGCCTGGCGCAGGACGCTGTGTATCTATAACGAAACAGTGGGCACCAGCATTGATACCACCAGCGGCCGACATAACAGCGGAGTTCCCCGCCACAGCCTGCCACTGATGGCCGACAAGACGCCCATGCGTGAGGTGTTTAACGAGCAGGAATGGCCGCTGCTGGCGTTCTCATTCAAATCCAACCTGATGAATTCCTACGCCATTGGCAACGAACGGCTGCGCATGATCAAGCCCTACAATCCGGTCCAGATGCATCGCCAGGACGCCGAACGCTTTGGCATCCAGCATGGCGATACTATCCGGATTGAAAGCCCGGGTGGCAGAGTGGTCGGCCTGGCGCTGGTCAGCGAGAGCGTCATGCCTGGCTCACTGGGAATTGAGCACGGTTATGGCCACCGCGACCTGGGCGCTACCCCCCATGAGATTGATGGCCAGTCTCAGCCGGATATGCCGTGGATGCGGGCAGGCATCAATATCAATGACCTGGGGTTCAAGGACCCGACCCGTAATGTAGATGGCACCTGGCTGGAACCGATCAGCGGCGCCAGCGTGCGTCAAGGGCTACCGGTCAAGGTCAGCCGCGCCTGAATGATGATCTCTCTTGAACGCCCTCACCCTGTGGGGGCGTTTTCCTTCATACTTTTTTCAACGTACTTTCTTCAACGCACTTTCTCAAAACGCACTTTCTCAAAACGCTGTAACCACACCGCCAAGGGCCATGACGATTACTACTGCCCAGGCCGGGAGTTTCCAGACGCTCAAAAGCAGAAAGCCGCTCAGGGCCAGCGCAAACTCATAGGGCCCGATAATCGCACTGGTCCACACAGGCTGATAGAGCGCTGCTGCCAGAATCCCCACCACGGCCGCATTGGCACCGCGCATCAGCGCCTGGGCCCCCTGCCATTGACGAAAGGTATTCCAGAAAGGCAGCACACCCACCAGTAACAGCAAACCCGGCACAAAGATGGCCAGCAATGCCAACAATGCGCCCACCAGAGGGTTAACTTCTGGCAATAAGGCACCCAGGTAGGCGGCAAAGGTAAACAGCGGCCCTGGCACCGCCTGGGCGGCCCCATAGCCGGTCAGAAACTCATCCGCACTTACCCAGCCTGACTGCACCACTTCCGCTTCCAGCAGCGGTAACACCACATGGCCACCGCCGAATACCAGCGCCCCCGAACGGTAAAAGCCGTCCACCACTTCCAGCCAGGCTGCACTGCTGGCCGCCAGTGGCAGAAGACACAACAAGGCAGCGAAAAGCCCCAGCGCTATGAGCCCGACACGGCGTGAAATATCAAACGTCAAAGGTTCACTCAGCGATTCAGTCGCCTCGCGGCATAACAGCCACCCCGCCAGGCTGCCGACCAGAATCGCACTTATCTGGCCCAGCGGGCCATGGATGAGTAGCACCGCAAACACGCCTGCCAGGGCAATTCCCGTTCGGGTTTTATCCGGGCACAGGTTTCTTGCCATCCCCCATACTGCATGAGCCACAATAGCAACCGCCGTTATCTTCAAGCCGCTCACCAACCCTTGGGCAAGAGGGCCATCCAGCCAAGCAGCGCCAAGAGCAAATACCAGCAACAGGATGGCCGAAGGTAGCGTAAAGGCCAGCCAGGCCAGTGCCGCCCCCCACGGGCCTGCGCGCATCAAACCCAGTGCAAAACCGACCTGGCTACTGGCAGGCCCGGGCAGAAACTGGCACAGCGCGACCAGATCGGCATAGGCTTTTTCATTTAGCCATTGTCGGCGCTGCACAAACTCATGACGAAAATAGCCCAGGTGCGCCACAGGCCCACCAAACGAGCTAAGCCCCAAGAGTAAAAATGCCTTGAATACCTCTTTTTTACGGCCGCCCTGACTTGCAACGCTCTGATCAGCGCTCTGTGTGACTTCCGCCCTGCGATCATCCATTTTGTCACCGCCATCAAGTGGGTAAACTTATGCAAAACAAATAAGCTTAGCGAGAAATTCTGACGCTAACATGACATTATGGCGCCATGGTGAAGGCGCTCTCCCAGAGTTGCCCTATTCTCGCTTTTCACGTAAGTTCCACCAGAATTTTTGTACCGCAGACCTTCAGGCTTTCATGGAAAATGTTACGGCAGGCTACACTTCACAGGGCATCAGACAGATAGGGGCGTTGGCCGCTTTTTTGCCTGAAATTTCCCGCTTCAAGCGCCTTGTGCCGTTGGCTTCTAAGCCTGATATCGTGATTGGCTGGGGGCTGAAACCGACCAGTCAGCGCGCTCGCCAATACGCCAAACGCCACCAGCTGCCCTATCTGGCCCTTGAAGATGGTTTTTTGCGCTCTCTGGGCCTGGGTTCACAGGGTTATCAGCCGGTCAGTATGGTAGTGGACCAACGCGGTATCTATTACGATGCCTCACGGCCATCGGATCTTGAAGAGCTGCTTAATCACGCTGACTTCTCGGCTCAGGAGCTGGAACGCGCAGAGCACTGCATCCAGCAGCTGACGGTTCATCGACTGTCCAAATATAACCACGCCCCGGATCAGCCCCTTGAACTGCCGGATAGGCCCCATGTGCTGGTGGTCGACCAGACGGCAGGGGATGCCTCTATTGCCTACGGTCAAGCCAACGCCGAAAGCTTCACCACCATGCTCGATGCCGCCCTGTCTCAGCACCCAGACGCGGACATCCTGATCAAGGTGCATCCGGATGTGATTGCAGGCAAGAAAAGCGGCCACTTCAGTAGCGCTTTTGATCACCCCCGCTGCCGGGTGATCGGCGAGGATATCAACCCGTGGGCGCTGTTCGACGGTGTTGAGCACGTCTACGTGGTCACCAGCCAGCTAGGCTTTGAGGCCCTGCTGGCCGACAAACAGGTACACTGCTTTGGCCAGCCCTTCTACGCCGGCTGGGGGTTGACCCATGACGCCCTTGACTGCCCGCGCCGCCAACGCCAGCGCAGCCTGAAAGAGGTTTTTGCTGGCACTTACTTGCGCTATACCCGCTACGCCAACCCTTATACCCGTGAAGCCTCAAGCCTTGAGGCCTGTATTGACCTGATTGCCGATCAGCGCCGCCAGCAGGAGCGTTATCGTGGGGAGTGGCTGGCCTGCGGCTTCTCAGGATGGAAAAAGCGCTTTATCGGCGATTTTCTCGGCGATCAGGCCCGCATTACCTATCAGCCTGAGCTGCCCGACACTGCGTCATCAGACGCTTCAACGTCAGCCCGAGTGCTGACCTGGGCCAGCGGTCTTAAAACCGCCCCGGCAGGCAGCACATCAAGGCTGTGGAAGATGGAGGATGGCTTTGTCCGCTCGGTAGGGCTGGGCGTTGATCTGACTCAACCGCTCTCGCTGGTGATTGACCAAAGCGGCATCTACTACGATGCCCGCCAGCCCAGTGACCTGGAGCAGATTCTCAGTCAACATGATTTTGATCAGCACCTGTGCCAGCGGGCTTCGCGCATTCGTCAGCGGCTGGTGGCGCTGAAGCTATCGAAATACAATATCAAAGGCGAACAGAACATTGATTTTCCCGCCAACAGGCGCATTGTACTGGTGCCTGGGCAAGTTGAAAGTGACGCCTCGATTGCCTGCGGCTCCCCTCAGATTCAGACCAATGCGGCGCTGCTGGCGGCCGTTCGTCGAGCAGAGCCTGATGCCCTGATTGCCTACAAGGCCCACCCGGATGTTGTTGGCGGAGCGCGGCTTGGCCAGCTCCCGGCGGACGCTCACAGCCATTATGATATTGATGTCAGCCAGTGTGATATCAGCGCCCTGCTCGAACGCGTGGATGCCGTGCATACCATGAGTTCACTGACCGGCTTTGAGGCCCTGCTGCGCGGCAAGCAAGTGTATACCCACGGGCTGCCCTTCTATGCCGGATGGGGGCTGACCCAGGACGCGCTTAACTGCCCACGTCGCCAGCGCCAACTGTCTCTGGATGCTCTGCTGGCCGGTACCCTGATCATCTACCCCGGCTATGTCGACCCGGCCACCCATCAGCTGTGCCATATCGAAAGTGTGATCACCCTGTTGGAACAGGCGCGCCTGCGGCCCAGGCACCTGACATGGAAGCAACAGCTTTACCGCCACTACCGCAACTTACTGATAGGAAGACACTAGATTGAAATCACAAAAACGTGCCTTTCTTTTTCTGCAAGGTGTCTGCTCACCGTTTTATCCGCGCCTGGCGCGACGCCTGACCGATGATGGCCACAGGGTCGTCAAGGTCAACTTCAATGCGGGTGACTTGCTGTACTGGCAGCACACCCATAGCAAGAGCCACCTGTTTCGCGGCCAGCTGGATGAACTCGGCGACTATATTCAGGATCTGTGGCAACGCTACGAGATTACCGACCAGGTATTGTTTGGTGACCGCCGCCCCATCCATCGCCCGGCGGTGGATAATGCACCGGCGGCTGGCGTGCGTACCCATGTGTTTGAAGAGGGTTACTTCCGGCCTTTCTGGGTTACTCTGGAACGAGAAGGCGTTAACGGGCATTCACTGCTACCCAAAGACCCGGAATGGTTTTATGCCACCGGCAAGGCGCTACCTGCACCGCAAAAACCGGTGTACTTCAAATCATCGTTCAAGATTCGTGCCCTGCATGATATCCGCTACCACGCAGCGGGCCTTGCAAACCCCTTGGTGGCGCCCCATTACCGTAATCATTCACCGATTACAGCGCCCGTTGAATACCTCGGCTATGCCAAGCGATTCAGTCAGCTCAAGGCCTGGAAGCGGCGCGACGCCAAACGTATCAAGACGTTATTGGCATCGGGCAAACGCTTTTTCATGCTGCCACTGCAGCTCAATACCGATGCCCAGATTCGTGACCATTCGCCCTACACCAACATGCAGGAAGTCATTAGCGATGTCATGACCTCGTTTGCCCGGCATGCAGATTCAGACACCTTGCTATGCATCAAGAATCACCCGCTGGATATGGGGCTGGTCAATTATACAAGCGCCATCCGCGCACTCGCCCGACACCTCGGCCTGGAAAAACGCATTGTCTACTTGGAATCAGGAGATCTGAACCTGCTTGTTAAACAGGCAGCCGGAACAGTGACCGTTAATAGCACCGTGGGCATTGTCTCTTTGGAAAAAGGCTGCCCAACCCATGCGCTCAGCGACCCCATCTATCAATTACCCGGCTTGACCCACCAGGGCACACTGGCAGATTTCTGGCATACACCCACACCGCCCAACCCGCAGCTATTCAACTATTTCTACCGCACCGTGATGCATGCCACCCAGGTCAACGGCGGCTTTTATTGCCAGCCAAGTATCGACCTTGCGGTCAATAACGCCACGCGAATCCTGGAAGCCTGCCCATCACCACTGGAAGCCCTATTGCCCTGAATCGTCATCGGGGCCGCAGCCTCTTTCCAGCGGACGAAAGGTATCGCTGAATACAGCATCGAGATCAAAGGTTGAACGCTGCCCAAGGGCATCGAAGTTTTCATCCAGCCACTGATCGGCCCAGCGTCGCCCCTGATGAAACAGGCTGGAAACAAAGTTCCACTGCGCATTGAGTTTGCTTGAAGCGCTGAGTTGCTCCACCTCGTGCTCTGCATGAATAAGGTGAATGCGCATAGAGCGATAGCGCTCTGTGTCCAACTGCTGTGTGTCGATCAGTTGCTGCAGCAGCTGAATACTACGTAGCTCCTTGATCAGGCTGGTATTAAAGGTGATCTCGTTAATCCGGTTGATAATATCCCTTGCACTTTGCGGCGTCTGCTGACGCTCAAAGGGGTTAACCTGAACCACGATCAGATCCTGACAATCGCGATGATCGACCAATGGAAACAGCGCCGGATTACCACTGTAGCCGCCATCCCAGTAGGCTTCACCGTCAATTTCAACGGCCGGAAACATAAAGGGCAAGCAGGCAGACGCCATCACCGTATCCGCGCTAATCTCAGGTTGACTGAACACCTTAGCGCGCCCGGTTCTCACGTTGGTGGCCGTCACGAACACCGTGGCACTGCGGCAGGCATTGACCCGTTCAAAATCTACCAGTTCGGCCACCAGGTCACGCAGCGGATTGATTCCCAAAGGATTCAGCTTGGCAGGCGCCACCAGCTGGGTCAGGCTCTCAAACAGCAGATAGCTCGGCGAATGATCCAGACTGCTGTTGCCCATCAGCCAATCCCAGGGCGCTGGCTGGATAGGTGAAAATCGCGCGGCATCGCTCACTCCCCGCCAGAACTTATGTAGTGATTCCCGCGCGCCTTCCCGACCACCTTCTTGCAAGCCATCCGCCAATACCACCGCGTTCATTGCCCCTGCGCTGGTACCACTGATAGCCGAAATTTTCAGCCGCGTGTCTTCCAGTAGCCTGTCGAGCACGCCCCATGTAATCGCACCATGAGAACCTCCGCCCTGAAGGGCAAGATCAATCATCTTGGATGCTGGTTTAGTCATAATGACTCCATGCCACGGTTTTAAGGTGTTGCGCCAGTGTAGCGGATTTATTGTTTCCAAGGTCTATGCCAGCAGCAATGGTAACGTCGATATGACCGTCGACTTTGGTGGTCATATTTACCTGTTTGAATTCAAAGCCGCTAAACTAGCGCATCACGCTGTGCGTCGATGCGTAGGATGCGCGGCTTAGTTGCTCAAACGTCTAACACTTACCTTGATTCGCCTGGGTCCGGTGAAGCGCAAAGGGAGTTTCAAGGCGAAGCGCATCCTTGCTGCTACGTCAGATATCTACCGTGCACATTTGCTTGGCTGGGAATGAGAAAGCTTATTCACGTGCGATTGCCCTGATCTAAACATTGAGTCTCGTTATTATATAGGTAATATATTGTTTCATTTGCGGCGCGGCGCTGCTTTGCCAAATTGTCAGGAGACCTCCTTGTTGACGCCAAGTTTCGTCAAACAACCGTTGAAGCTGCGAACAGGATCGTATTCCGGCCTGCCCCTTTACTTCAAGCAGCACCTAATCAAAAGTCGGGCCTACCTGCTATTGGCTGTTAATAGTTTACTCGCCGGCTGTGCCTCCGGCTATCACGGCACTCATGATACCCAACTGGCCTATTCACCTACAGCTGGAATCATGCAAGAGGCACCAGCGCTTACACGCTTGGCCAATCAGAACACCTTTGGTGATATGCAATCTGCCTGGCCTGACCAAGCCATCTCTTTTGCCCTGCTCCCTTACGACCAGCGAGATACCCGTGAAGCGGGGGTTCGTCTGATGCATGAGCTGGCCACCTTACAGCGCGCTGCCCTTGTTAGAGGCAATGATGCCTCACGCAGTGCCATGGCACAGTGGCGCAGCGTTATCATGGCCCAGCTGAATGCCCCCCTGCGTAGCCGCCACTTACCGGCCAGCGAACGCCTGCCTCTCAGTGAACTGGCGCATTGGGGCTACTGCCAGCCGCCACCCTGGGTTGAAGTCTGGAGCATCCATGGCGTGAGCCGCCAGCCCTGGCGACCATCACTGACCCTGGAAAGCGTGTCAGAAAGCCGATCGGCGGCTTCAACCCATGCATGGCATATCTCACCGCAAGGTCAAGCTGAGCGCCACGGCATTGCCGAATGGAATAATGAACCGGTATTGCTTGCCCGTGGCAGTCGTGTAGTCGTCGAATGGCCCGCGCAGTATCCTAGCATGGGCGTTAACGTTGAACGCCGCTGGGTCAATGAGCGTCTCCCCCAATGGCTCGCCACACAACTGCCAGGCGAAGATTGCCAGATATGGCCCCAGGAGAAGTCCCAGTGACGTCACGTAACACCTTAGCCTTGGTCTTCATACTGCTACCCGCAATAGTAAACGCCGATGAGACGTCCTACAGCTCCCTGGGCGGCGGCGGCATCTGGACAATGCCCAGCGCACGGACAGCCCCGGCAGGCAGCCTGACACTCGGCGGGCACTACGCATCTCCCGATGTGCATTTACCGCTGTTCTATCAGCCGACTGAACATCTGGAGCTTGGCTTTCGCTACAGCCAACGCCAACCCCGAGATGGCCAACCGCGACGCAACTACGACCCTCAACTGGATATCAAATGGCGCTGGCAGGATGAAACCCGCTACCTGCCAGCTATTGCTTTGGGTGCCCGCGATATCGGCCACAACAGCCCTTTCAATGCCGAATACCTGGTTGCCAGCAAACGTTGGAACGCCTGGGATTTCAGCTTGGGAATTGGCTGGGGGGCACTGGGCAGTGCTGGCGATGCTGAAGCACCGTTCAACGACTTGAGCGAGCGCTGGGACACCCGCAGCACTCCCGAAAGTCTGGAACCCTATAAGGAAAGCGACTGGTTCAAGGGCTCTGCCAGCGTGTTTGGTGGCGTTAGCTACCAGACACCTTGGCAACCATTGAGTTTGGCCGTGGAATACAGCGGAAGCGATACAACGCAATGGCCCGTCGGCGATACACGTGAACAAAGCAGCCGCTGGCAGGGCGGCTTGCGCCTGGCACTGAGCAAGCCGTTATCCGTCAGCCTTGGCTGGGAGCGCGGCGTTACACTCAGCGCGGGCTTTCAGTACCGTTTTGATCTCAACCAGCCTTCTACCGCTGAAACAGCGCCTGTACCGCCTCTACCTAGCGGCCCACTTAGCTGGAATGATACTGCCCGTACCCTGGCACATCATGGCCAAATTCAGGTACATGAGGTCTATCGCAGTGGAGACAGCCTGCAGCTGAATGCGACCTATACCGGTCAGGAAGAAGCTGCTTCTTCCGCCTACAGCGCGGCCAACACCCTGCTTTATATGCACACCGCTGACGAAGAGGCGCCACCGCGCCAATTTATCTACCGCTGGGAACGAGCGGGCATGCCGCTGCGTGAAGACGTCTATCTGCGTAGTGCCATTGGCGCTGCGCAAGCCAGCAGCACAGCAGACACCCAACAACGGCATAGCATCTATGCTCGCGCCGCCCTGACCCCACAAAAAGGCACGCCCGACTACCAGGCAAGCCGCGAAGGTTTTGAATGGTCACTACGTCCTCTGTTAGAGCAGAATGCCGGTAGTCAGACTCATGGCTACCGTTATCGCCTGGCGGCATTGGCTGAAGCACGCTACCAACTACCCGACAAGGCGCCGTTGAACGGCTGGTTGAGTGCAGGGCTGGATTATACCCTGGCGCACAATCTGACACGTCCATCAACTATCGACCCCTTGAACGATGCTGAACCAACACGCAGCCTGCGCGGTTATTACGCCGAAGAACCCCTCACCCTGTCTCATCTGCAATATAACCAGGCAACCCCCTTGGGCAACCACTGGTTTGGCATGGCCTATGCGGGGTTGCTTGAAACCCAGTATGCAGGTGTCGGTGCTGAGTTGCTGTATCGCCCCTTTGCCAGCCCGCTGGCCTGGAGCCTGAATGCCGCCCACGTACACCAACGTGAATTCGACGAACCCTTTGGCTTGCGTGATGACAACCGCTGGACCGGCGATGCCACCGTCTATCTTTACCCTGGCAATGATGACGCCTTCTTGCTTGAAGCAGGGCTGCATCGCTATCTCGGCGGCGACACGGGCGTGCGCCTGGCCGCCACACACCAGACACTCTCAGGGGTGAGCATCAGTCTTTCCAGTACCTTTAGTAATGCTCGGGAACACACTATTACCCCCACCCTGACGTTAAGCATGCCATTGTCGTTAGGCCAGGCATCCACAGCTCCGGCACTGCGCTGGCAAGCACTCGACAGTGACAGCGGCAGCGTTTTGCAACGCCGCGAGCGCCTGTTTGAGCTGACACAGGAACGCCGCGTCCAGGGGTTGTGGTAACCGTAGCGCACAATAATGACCTGATAGTTTGTGGAGACCCGATGACACAGGATTCAAGCCAGACCAGCACCTCTAAAGCGGCTGAAAACAGCAACCTGTTCATCAGCATAGCGGCATTTTGTGATCCCTTTCTGCGCTTTACCATTGAGTCGCTATTTAACCAGGCGAGTGAACCTGAAAAACTGTTTTTAGGCATCGTAGACCAAAGTCATGAATCACAGCAGACATGGATCTCTACGCTGGCACATGCCGACCAGATCCGCTATCTACATATCGACCCACTGCATTCAAAAGGCGTTAGCTGGGCGCGCCATCTGGCTCAGACGCTCTATGATGACGAAAAGTATTTTTTACAGATTGATTCGCATACATGGTTCACGCCGAACTGGGACGGCGTGCTGCGTCAACATATGGAGAACTTGCAGACAATACATCCACGCCCTGTCTTAAGCATTTATCCACCCGGATTTGAGTTCGATGCCAACGGGCAACCATCACAAAAGAGCAATATCAGCAAGAGCCTGGCCATATTTGAAGTCAAGCCAGACCAGAGTCTGACACCTGACAACCCGGTACTGACCTTCAGAGTCACCTACCAGCCCGCGCCTCAGGACAGACGCACCTATTACGCTTGTGGCTTTCATATAGCTGGCGGCTTCTTATTAACACTAGGACATTTCGTGCGCGAAGTTCCTTACGATCCGCAGTTTTACTTTCACGGTGAAGAGCAACACCTTGCCTTGCGTGCCTTTACCCATGGCTGGGAAATCTTTCACCCCTCGTTCAGTGAAGTCCCTCTGTTCCATCTCTACAAACAGCCCAACACTACTTCCTCCAATCTGCACTGGCGCCAGGATCTCGATATCAAAAGGCCCGTCAAGTGGACGCAACGCCGTGCCAGCGCGCGCCAACGCTTAAGCAAACTGATCGATAACCAGCTTGCCCCTCCCTACTCACTGGGCAATGCACGCTCGCTGGATGACTTTATTCTGCGCAGCGGCATCGACTACCGCCAGCATATAGTGCAGGCACCGATTACCAGCCTGGTGAAAGTACCAGAGCCGATTTGACCGAATAGACAACATGACAAGCTAGCCCCACCAAAGGATTATCAATAGCAGGCGGGGCAATAGCACTACGTCAGCTGGAAATCACTTATGTTGTCATCAATCATCTTGCCTAACCCGTCACTGCCAAGCCCTTCAAATAGGGCAAGGCGCTGAGCGTCAAGATCACTTTCAGTAAAGCCGCTTCCCGTGCGTTCCACCCGAGCCAACTGCGTATCACCGTCACCTGATTCAGCCGCCAGCACGTATAAAGCATCTCCTTCGTCCATTTCCAGCACCAGGTTTATCAATGCAGGGTCTCGATCTTCCGGGTTCAGGCTCACACTGGTGGTGAACACCACCATGCCAGTGTTATCACCCAGGGCAAAACTGTCAGAATCAAATGCTTCTGCGTCGACACCTGAACCACGCAATGCACCTTGATTCAGTGAGGCAAACTCAAGAATATCTCCGCCCGCAGATAATATCCCGGTACTGAAGCCTGTGATGGTATCCACACCATTGGTTGCCTGCGTAGCGCCTAGCAACAGAGTGTCACTTCCACCACCGGTCAGATCAAACGACTCATTTTCTGCCGAACTGGTAAACGTCTCACCACCAGGCTCTTCTGTTGGCTCCTCAGTTGGTTCTTCCGTAGGCTCTTCGGTGGGCTCTTCCGTAGGCTCTTCGGTGGGCTCTTCCGTAGGCTCTTCGGTGGGCTCTTCCGTGGGTTCTTCTGTTGGTTCTTCTGTTGGTTCTTCTGTTGGTTCTTCTGTTGGTTCTTCTGTTGGTTCTTCTGTTGGTTCTTCTGTTGGTTCTTCTGTTGGTTCTTCTGTTGGTTCTTCTGTTGGTTCTTCTGTTGGTTCTTCTGTTGGTTCTTCTGTTGGTTCTTCCGTGGGTTCTTCTGTGGGTTCTTCTGTGGGTTCTTCTGTGGGTTCTTCTGTGGGTTCTTCTGTGGGTTCTTCTGTGGGTTCTTCCGTGGGTTCTTCCGTGGGTTCTTCTGTTGGAGAAAGGCCTGCTATTTCCCGTACGGCATCTTCCAGTGCAGCCTGATCGGCAAAACCACCTTCAGGCCTACGATCCAATAGCGCTTGCGCTGCCTGATCAAGCAACCGGTCACCGACAAGAGGCTGCGCGCCTATGGTCTCGAGCGTTTGCTGAACCAGTGGGTCAAGCTCATTTGAATAACCGTCCAGAATACGCAGAATACGACCGCTTGAGTCTGCGCTATTCACCTGTTCAAGCAAGGTCAGATTACGTGGCTCAGAGGTATCTGAAGAGGCGCTGCTAGCAGCGGCTGCCGCGCCGATACCTATTGCCCCGGCACCTATTGCCAGGTTCATTGGCGATGCCATGGCACTCAATCCAGCGCCCCCATCCACGGCACCAGAACCCGCGGGGATAACCAGGCCCAGATCCACTATTTGGCTCTGGGTAATGGTGACCACACCTTCGTTGATCTCAACGGCTTCTGCGGCAAGTTGCAGGCGAATGCCATCGCTGCGCACCACAATCACACTACCATCAGGCTGAGGCAACACTTCCTCAATCCCTTCTATCTGGTCAAGCGCTATACGCTCTTGTGCATTGACAGCGTTCAATGCCAAAAGAGGCAACAGCGAACTACCCAAAGCAAGCTGCTTAAGGCGTTTACCTTGCTTGTGTGGCGTCAAAGTTTGCTTGAAAGGTGTACGTCTGCGACAGGCAGGTAAAAGAACAGTCATGGTATGGCCATAGTTTGCACGGGTAGATACCCCAATAGTAAACAAAAAAAACACACCAACAAGGTGTTGGTGTGTTTATCACGCCTGCGGCGAGCCGCAGGCGAACGCTTCAGAACGACCTGATCAGGTATTGGTCAGGTTAAAGTCCTGCAGGTTATCGTCGACAAGGCTACCAAGGCTGCCACCCAGGCCTTCGAAGGTTGCCAGTTGCTCAGCGGTCGTTGAATCACTGGCACCAACCTCAACCTTGAGGAGCTGGGCATCCGTACCGTTATCGGCGACTTCCAGCACCATGACCGTGTCACCTTCCGTCAACCCAAGCGTAGAAGCCTCTGGACCTGCTGTGGTTGTAAACACCAGCAGTCCTGTATCAGCACCCAACTCACCGGTAGGGTCAACTTCGTAGTTAGTGCCTAGCTCGGCCGGCAGACCCTCAAAGTCAATCACGTCACCACCATCAGCCGCTGCGCCAACGCTGAAACCGGTAACCGTATCCGTACCATTGTCAGCCAGGCTGGCAGCAAAGGTAAGGGTGTCAGTGCCGCCCGCACTGATATCGATGGTGTTGTCTAGAGAGCTGCCTGTAATGTTGTCATCACCGCTGCCACTAACAACGCCAGCCACGCCTTCATAGTCGCCTACGCCCAGCGTAATGGTCTGATCTTCTGTCTCACTGGCGATGTTCTGCACCAACTGTGTTTCCAGAGCCGAACCCAAGTCAGTCAACAAGGACAGATCATCCGGATTGTTGAGGTTCTCCAGATAGGTGGCCTGGCTCTCAGGGTTCAGGTTACCGTAACCGGTAACAGCAGATTCCAGCTGGCTGACGCTCAGCGAAAGACCATTGAAGCTGACCGTATCTCCATCGATCTCCGCACCGGCAGGTACCAAGGCTGGATTAGCCTCTGCCGTAGCCAATAGTGAATCCACTTGGCTTGCCAAGGTAGCCATTAGCCCGTCACTTCCGAAGTCAGCAGCTTCAAACTGCTCTCCTTCTAACTGCCCAACTTTCTCGATGAACGATACCAAGGATTGTTGAACGGCAAGAGCACCAAGGGTGTCATTGCTTTCCACTTCCAACTTGAGTGCTTCAGCAAATGCTTCAGTGAAGAACGCCTGCGGGTCAAGCAACTCATTGATCTGCAGATCCTGTGCCGATGCAAGCGCCACTGCCTGAGCGTCAGATCCCAGACCATCAAACAAGGCCTGCAGCTGCGTCACGCTTTGTGCGTCAAGCGAAAGGCCACCGATTGAAATGCTTTCATCGTTGAGCTGAGTAGCCAGCTCACCCAGCATTTCGCTGAACTGCGTAGCATCCACGCCACCGGTCAGGGTGGTGAAGGCAACTTCAGCAAGGGCATCAAGCTGTGCTGGATTGGCAGCGGCCAGGGCACCCACATCATTGACCAGTGCAATAGCCGTGTCTGCATTGGCTTGAGTAAACACGGCTCCATCAACGCTCAGACCCGCGAGGTTGTTAAGAATGACGGTCAGATTAGGCGCATCATCACCGTTGAAGAACGCCTGAGCGTCACCTGTTCCAGCCAACTCGACAGCTTGTTGAATAGCTTCACGATAGGCAATCAATGCATCCAGATCGTCGCGGACAATCTCGCCATTTCCATTCAGGTTGGCAGTAATGTCGTCCGTTAACCGATCCTGTAAACTTGTTCTAACATCAAGTTCTTGAGCTTCTGCCAACGCATTTTCAGAATCGATGACAAGCGATAATGAACCATCTTCATAAATGTAAGACGCATTATTAATATCGCTGCCGTTAATATTTAATCCACTAGTTTCTACACGGAAGCTAGCAAGATCTTCAGGGGCAACAGCAAAGTCAAAAATCAACGTACCATTAGAAGATCCATTATTAGCCTGCAATGATGAATAGGTAGCTACTGCAGTATCACCTTCAGCTATAACGGATAGGCTGGACGAAATTGCTCCCCCACCTTGTAAAGAAACACCTTCCAATGAAGCACTTGCGGGATATGAAAGTGTTAATTGAATATTGTTACTACCTTCTACCCACGCATCACTAAAGGACAAAGAAAGTTCTACATTGTCGGTTGTCGGCTCGTCTGTCGGCTCGTCTGTCGGTGCTTCCGTCGGCTCTTCCGTTGGTTCGTCCGTCGGCTCGTCGGTTGGTTCGTCCGTCGGCTCGTCGGTTGGTTCGTCCGTCGGCTCGTCGGTTGGCTCGTCGGTTGGCTCTTCGGTTGGTTCGTCGGTCGGTGCTTCCGTCGGCTCTTCCGTTGGTTCGTCCGTCGGCTCGTCGGTTGGTTCGTCGGTCGGTTCGTCGGTCGGTTCGTCTGTCGGTGCTTCTGTCGGTGCTTCTGTCGGTGCTTCTGTCGGTGCTTCTGTCGGTGCTTCTGTCGGTGCTTCTGTCGGTGCTTCCGTCGGCGGTTCTACCACTTCACCGGGTGCGTTATCACGCTGGACATCAGCAGCTTCTTCGCGGGTCTCTGATGCTCTAATGCTGTTGCTGCTTTGTGAGGCTTTAGTCGCTTGCTCTTCAGTAACACCGTTACTTGTCAGGAACTCTTTGACGTTATTTTCATACGTATCCGGGTCAGAAAGATCCAACGGGTTATCGCTATCACTTAAGCGCGCAGCAAAGTCATTCATCAATGCAGTAAAGCGCTCTTCATCAACACCTGTGTTGTCTGCATTGGCAGATGCAACCTGGATAAGAGCAGCGACCTGAATACCGGCTTTAGCAACCGCCTGGCCAACCTCTGTATCGTCTGCCCAGGCATCAAAGTTAAGCAGGGTTCTGCCTGTACCCAAGTCACCCAATCCAAGAGACTCACGCACATTAGCTTCAGCGTCTTCAACGGTACGGCCTTGCGCTACCTGGGCTTGGATCAAGGTCGTTAAAGGGCTAACAACTTCAGAACCACCCGGTGCCTTCATCACACCAGCAAAGGTTTTGCCGGTTGCAATATCGGTGCCGCCACGCACTTCGATAGTATCGACATCACCATCAACTTCAGCTTCAAAGTCACCTTGTGAACCTTCTTCAGCAGACGAAGTGGTTGAGCCAATCACGTTGCCATCAGCATCCAGGAAGACAACGTTGGCATTAACGATGTAACCATCCTGCACGTTACCGGATGCGGTTTCCGGCGGTGCTTCTGTGGGCGCTTCGGTAGGTCCTTCTGTAGGTCCTTCTGTAGGTCCTTCTGTAGGTCCTTCTGTAGGTCCTTCTGTAGGTCCTTCGGTAGGTCCTTCGGTAGGTCCTTCGGTAGGCCCTTCGGTAGGTCCTTCAGTCGGAGCTTCTGTAGGCGCTTCTGACGGGGCCTCGGTCGGCGCTTCCGTCGATTCTTCTGGAGTAGACGATGAGCTACTATCAGAAGAAGCAAGTGCAGCTACGACACCAACACCCGCGGCTCCCATCGCAAGCTGGGTACCCGTTAAGCCACCCAGCATACCGTCACCAGATGCACTTGAGGAGCTAGAGGTAGCCGAAGAAGCACCGCTGCTCATTACCGCACCCTCTAACGGGGCACTGAAGCTGTAATTACCGCCCAGGCCAGCACCGGATATCTGCGCCTCAGTCATGGTAACCTGGCCGTTTTGTACCTGCATGGCACCCGGCTCTATCAGCATGCGCTGACCATCTTCCATGGTGATCGTCGCGGTACCATCGCCATTGAGCGCAGCGTTCTCAACGCCTTCGAGCCGCTCAGCCGGTATAGCAGCAGCATCCAGTGCACCCTGAAGTGCCTGAGCATCCACTGCAACCTGCTCACCCATCATCTGCACATGGTCAGCGCCAAGTTGAACAACACGACCATCTTCAAAAATGATTTGCAAGCCACCATTGGCTAACTCTTCCGTGGCCATAACGCCATTCAAGTCACCCACCGCAATCATTTCACCTTCAGCTGCCTGCGCAAGCATTGGTAATACCAAAGTGCTGGCCAGTGCACCACCCGCAAGTTTGCGCTGATGTTTAGCCATCCACTTGCGCACAAAACGCACACGCTCGGTAGGGTCAACAGGCACACTGACACGAGTCACGCCACTACCTGGCTGCTCAGCAAGAATGGCCAGGTTCTGCTCATGTTGTTGATCAATCACGCGCACATGATTTAATGGTTGACCAGCAATGAAGCCTTGTCGAGTCTTTGATAGGAATTGACTTAACTTGGCGTGTAGGTTTTTAGGTGAAGAGTTTTGCATGATGGGTTCCCCTGGAGTTATCTTAGCGATCTCTTATGAATAGCGACAATTTATCAGCCGGTCTTTTTTCCTGATTACTTTCAATAAAACTAATCTTTAGGAATGACAGCAAATCATCTTGGCAAGCAAAGTAAGTTACTAGACTTGCCTATCCATGAGTTAAGTCAACAGTCAATATAGAAGATTAAGGGTGTAAGGTGCAATGTTGTCTTGCCTTATTATTCCCAAACAAATAATTCTATATTCTACTTGACTTTCAAAATCAATTTTATTTTTCGTTTAGTCCCGTAAAGCGCGATCACGTACTTTTATGACCGGTTCAAGCAGGTAGTCGAGCACGCTACGTTTACCGTTCAGAATATCCACTTGCGCAACCATCCCGGGAATCACGTCAAGCGGTTGTTCATCTATGTCGTATAAACTGCCACTGGTGCGTACCTGCACGGGGTACATCAATTCAGAAGACTCCCCACTGGGCACTTCAACGGCATCTGCACCGATCATGGTCAGCTCGCCATCCAGCCCGCCGTAACGTGCAAAATCATAGGCAGTCAGCTTTACCTTGACGGTTTGGCCCGGGTAAAGGAAGGCAATATCCGCAGGACGCACATGGGCCTCTATCACCAGGTCATCACCTACCGGCACCACTTCTATCAGCGGCTCTCCCGGCGGTGCCACGCCGCCAATGGTATGCACATGCACCTGATTAACAATGCCGTCCACAGGGGCGCGCAACGTTGTACGAGCCAATTGACGCGCCCTGGCAGGCAGGCTTTTCTCCAACTCTGCCGCGCGTGCTGTTGCATCAGAAAGTTCCGCCAGGGCTTCGGCACGGTAGGCATTGCGCTGCGACTGTTTACGTTCCTCGATCTCTTCGATGGCGGCTTGCAGTCGCGGCACGGCACTGCGCTGGCGCGCCACCTCACCGCTTAAGTCATTCAGCGTACGACGTAATTGTAACAGCGAAGTTTCAGGCTCAAGCCCACGTGATACCAAGGGTTCAATCAGCTGCAGCTCGCTTCTTACCAACCCCACACCTGACTGAGCCGCGTCAAGCGTAGCGCGTGCTTCTACCAGTTCCTGCTCACGCTGGAAACGCTGACGCTCCAATACCTGAATTTCTGATTCAAGCTCGATGCGGCGTCCGTGGAAAAGCCGGGTCTCGGTGGCTACCACGCTGGGAGCAGCGTCGCTTACCGCCTGTGAAAAAACCAGTTCCTCATCATTAAGGGCCGCTTCAAGGCGCTGAATCTTGGCTTCCAGCGCAAAATAACGCTGCTGCAATTCATTATATTCCCCTTCAAAAAGGCCCGCGCCAAGCACCATCAGAACATCGCCTTGTTCGACACGGTCGCCGCGCCTGACGCGAATTTCTTCCACCACACCCCCTTCCAGGCTTTGCACAATCTGCAGGTTCTGGGAAGGCACCACCTTGCCCTGACCCCGGGTCACTTCATCGATTTCGGTCACACTCGCCCAGGTGAAGGCCGCTGCAAAAAAAGCCAGAATCAGACCGAGCAACAGACTCCCGGCGATAGGGCGGCGGGCTTTTCCATGACGCAGGAAATGCTCAAACTCGTCTTCACGTTGAGAAGCGACGCTCATGATTTAGCCTCCATGGCAGGTTTGCCTGGGTTAGGCTGCCGTTTACGCGTTTCAACCGGACGCATGACCTCGGCTTTGGGGCCATCCGCCACGACCTTGCCCTGGTCCAGCACAATCACACGATCCACCAGTTCCAGTAGACTTGTCCGGTGGGTAACCACCACGAGCGTTTTCTCCTTGGCGGCGCCTTTCAGACGTGAAATGACGTCTTTTTCCGTCTGGATATCCATGGCGCTGGTCGGTTCATCCATCAACATGATCGGCGGGCTGCCCAACAAGGCACGGGCCAGACAGATCAACTGCCGCTGGCCGCCAGAAAGCCCTTCCCCCCGTTCGCCGACGACCATATCGTAGCCATGCGGATGGCGGGCAATAAAGTCATGCGCGCCGGCCAGTTTCGCGGCATCCAGAATATCCTTGTCAGTCGGGTGATTACCGCCGATCGCAATGTTCTGGCGCACGGTACCACTGAACAGCCAGGATTCCTGCAGCACGCTACCGATACTGGCACGCAGATCAGCGGGGTCAAGCTGGCGGATATCCGTGTCATCCACCAGCACCGCCCCGCGCTCAGGCGGGTAGATACCCAGCAGCAGGCGCGCCAGGGTGCTTTTACCAGAACCCACGCGCCCCAGCAGGGCCACTTTCTCACCTGGCTGAATCGTGATGTTGATATCAGCCAACGCTTCAACGGTCTGATCCGGGTAGCGAAAGCTTACATCCTGCAGCGCCAGCTTGCCTTCCAACGCCGGGCGGCTCAGATAGCGCCGCCCTTCCGGGCGCTCCGACGGCATGGCCATCAACTGGTCAATGGCACGAAACGAGGTACGCGCCTGGTTGATCCGCGTCATTGTCTGGGCCAGTTGCGCCAATGGCCCCAAGGTGCGCCCGGTAAGAATGACACAGGCAATCATCGCCCCCATGGAGATCACACCGTCGCCAACCAGGAATACGCCATAAACCACAATGCAGATCTGGGCGGCTTGCTGGGTAAAGGCCGTGGCATTAAGGGCAAATTGCTGAATCGCACGACCGCGTCGACCAGTATCCGACTGTTGACGCACGCTTTCTTCCCAGCGCTCGCGGATCAAGGGAGCCGCCCCGCTAGCCTTGATGGTTTCCAGCCCTGAAATAGCCTCAACCAGCACGCCTTGCTTGTTACGCCCTTCTTCAAAAGCGGTATTCGACAGGCGGCGCAGAAAGGGCTGCACCGCCACCCCGACCAATAAGACCAGCGGCACCGCCACCAAGGGCACAATGGCAAGCGGCCCACCAATAAGATAGATCACCCAGATAAACAGGAAAATAAAGGGTAAATCGACAATCGCCACCAGCGAGGCCGAGGCGAAAAACTCACGCAGGGTTTCAAATTCACGCAAGGTATTGGCGAAGCCGCCCGCCGACCCGCGCTTGGCGCTCATCTGCAGATTCAGCACATGGTCAAAAATGCGCCGTCCCATACGCAAGTCCGCCTGCTGACCGGCGCGGTCAATAAACACCGAACGCAGCGTCTTGACCATGAAATCGAACAGCAGCGCCACGCTGACGCCAATCGTCAGGGCGATCAGTGACTCAATCGCCTCATTGGGCAGCACGCGGTCATAGACCACCATGATAAACAGCGAAGTGGAAAGCCCCAGAAAGTTGGTCAGCGCCGCCGCCATCACCACCTGAGCGTAAATCCAACGGTTGGATGAGAGCGCGCTCCAGAACCAGTGGCCCTGGCTAAGCGCTGGCCCCGCCTGGGTGGCGGCCGGGCGATGTTTCGCCCGCACAGCAATAATATGTCCCAGGTAATCCTGAGCCAGCGTGGCCTGAGTGTACTCAACGGTGGTGTCACCCAATGCAGGGTCGTAAACCGCAAGACCGCCGTCGGGCAATTTCTGGGTAATCACCACAGCACGGTTACCGCGCAACAGTGCAACAGCAGGCAATAGACTATTAGGTAGCTGATCCAGAGAATACTCGCCAAGTGCAGCCACCAGCCCATGGCGTTCAGCCGCTTCTATAAAGCTTTTCGGATCAAGGGTGGCATCAAGCCCTACCCGTCCAGCGCGAATGGCACTGTCGGAAACAGGCATTTCCAAATGGCGGGCCAGAAAAATAAGACATTGCTCAAGGGGATCTCCCTGATAGGAGCCATTAGCGCTGCTGTCTTCAGAACGGCTGTCCTGACATCCTTCCTGCTCAGCATCCTGAGCGCTGTTATGCTCGTCCTGTGCATCACTCGGTGTGGTCATTCATTATCCTGGTTTCTGAATTCGGGCAAAACGTCAATATCAAGGGCGGGCAACAGCTCACCTGTCAGCAAGAGCTGACGGTAACGGGCCAGCTCCCAATTCGTGCGGCTATCCACCAGCGCAGTAGCACTCTGGAACAGTTCCCGTTGGGCGTCGAGCACGTCATTGAGGTCACGTCGCCCGATACCAAACTGGGCACGATAGGCACTCAGCGTCTCGACATTCGCTTCCAGGTTCAATGACTGCGCTTTCCACAGTTCGCGTTGCGCCTTAACATCGGTGAAGGCAGTGCGCAGGCGGGCTTCAAGGTCACGCCGCAGCGCTTCACGCTCCTGATAGGCACGTTCAGCGCGCTGTTCGGCCTGAGCGCTACGTGAGGATGCAGCACCGCCCGTATAGGGTTGATAATCGACCTGAAAGCGCAGGGCCAGATCGCTTTCTGACTCAGAGGGTTCGTCCACGTTGAACTGGCGACCTTCCACTATCGCTGAGAGCCTTGGTAGCTGGCTGGCCTGGGTGGCACGCGCTTCGGCCTGGGCCGCGTCGGTATCGAACAGGCTGCGCTGCAGTTCAGCATTAGCGGTGATGGCATCATCCAGAGCTGCTTCTATGACGGGCACCTCCGGCAACTCAAACATTGGTAGCGCCAGTCCGGTAGGAACCTGAAAAAAAAGCTCCTGATAGCGATTCTGGGCCTGGGCGAGCTGACCCTGCAGGCTGGTCTGTTGGGCACTGGCTTCGGCCAGGCGACTTTCCGCCCGCAGCACATCCGCACTGGAACCGGCGCCCCCCTGGCGTCGAGCGCTGACATCTTCCAGAATCTGCTGATGCTGCTCAAGATTATCCTGTGCAATGGCGAACTGGGCCTGATAACGGACCACATCAAAGTGGGCGGTCAGGGCATCCAGCACCAGCTCTTCAGCGCTTACCCGGCTCTCCCATACCTGCGCCCTGGCACTGAGTTCAGCGCTGTCGACCCGCTCACCGCTGGCACCAAAATCATAAAGTAGCTGCGAAACGCTGACATAGGCATCCAGCCGGTTGCCGCTATCAAAAGCATTACGATTCACTTCCTGCAGACTATTACGCTGCTCCAGCCCCATACTGACCTGAGGAAGGCGCTCAGCACGCACTTCATCGATGCGTAGCCGGCTTTCCTGCTCCTGCGCCCACTGCGCCTGCAAGCGCGGCTGGCGATCCAGGGCCTGCAACAGACGTTGGCGCAATGCCTGGCCCGCACTGGCAGCGTCAGGGTTAGCGGCCTGCCAATAAAAAGGCGCCAGCACTTCTTCAGTCGTGGCTGAAAAGGCAGGCTGTGGCTCTGAAACACTGTAATTATCAACCTCAGAATACGGCTCATCCTGCAGTTCAGTTGTCTGAGCAAAGGCCGCAGTTGAGTAAGTCGACACTGTCAATAAAGAGGCTATCAGCAACGCCGGGCGCCTGACGAGACCGTTTTTCTGCTTGTTCACACTCACTCCTTGCGGTTGAAATCATCAGGCCGGTTGATGCTGCGTTCAACGACTCGGAAACGTCCACTCGTCTGGCGCAGGTTCTTCGGCCAGCGCATCGCGCCAGCTCTCCAGCACGGCTTGTTGACGCTGCTCACGAGGGGGCGAAGCAGAAGGCTGGGATTCACGTGGTGTTTGGGCACGCGCATAAAGAATGTTCAGGTTAGCCTTGGCCAGCAGGTGCGCATAGATCAGCGGCAGCGCACCTTGGCGACGCACCCTGATAGCAGCCGCATCGTCAAGAGCATTCCAGCGTTGTTCATCGATATGATAAAGCTCAGGCAACCCTTTCAATGCAGGTGACTTCCACTGGGTTAACACGCCATGATTATCCAACACCTTAGCTAATCGCCCCAGTTGCTTGGAGCCGTTCGCCCATACTTTTAAAAATTCATGCGTTTCTTGCACAAAGCTTGCCGGAGCGCGCTGCTCATCAAACAGCGGCTCGCCTTCATAGCTATGTACCAGCCACTCGGAGTTCTCATCAACGCAGAGTATATCGGGCGTTTCACGCTGCACCCCAAACGGCTGGCTGCGCAAGGCGGCCGGCACATAGCGCTGGCACCAGCGCCCGTCGTCATCTACCCAGACATTCTGCCCCGGCGCCAGGCCAAGCAATGCCACCACCGTCCATGCCCCCCCCTCAAACCGAAAGGCAACAGGAAAGGCCAGTGCCGCCTGGGCAAGTTCCTGTTCAGCCAGAGGCACCCAATGGGCCTCAGCAGCAAAGTGGTAAGAGGTAAACCGCTGCCACATTAAACCGCTGTGCGTCGACCACGAAAGAGGAACTAATGACGCGCCACTCAACATCCTGACTCCTCTCTAAACTACCTGACGGGTTACTCAACTATCTGTAAAAGCGCCTCTTTTTAAAGCAGCTCTTCTACGCTATCACGCATATTGACGCCGTCGCCCGGGAAGTCCATCGATGGCAGCAGCAGGTCAATCACGCGGTTCCAGCGCGCAATGGGCGCTGTCGTGACGTAGACGACATCGCGTGGCTCAAGCGTGAACTGGCTACCCACCATGAAGGCAGTAGCGTTACGGATATCCAGTTGATAAACGGTGGCCAGCTTATCGCTTTCCTCAGACTGACGGCGTAACACAAAAATACCTGAGGGCGCAGCCTGTGTTTCATCCAGGCCGCCCGCCCGTGATATAGCATCGGTCAATGAGAAGCGATCAGCGCCCATACGCAGGCTGCCCGGTGCGCGCACCTGCCCCATTACCGCCACCGCCTGATTATCCGAAGTAGGCACATGCAAAACATCGCCATCTTCAAGTAGCAGGTTCTGACTCAGGTCGCCTTCTTTCAACAAGGCATACAAGGATATTTCACGCTCTTGCCCGTTGCGGTTCAACACGGCGTCATGCCAGTTGGCATTATCCGCCAGACCACCTGCCTGGCTGATGGCATCAATAATGGTTAGCGGTGTATTGGTAATCGGTAGCGCCCTCGCAGAGCCAACGGCACCACTCAAAAAGACTTTCTGTGACTCAAACGCGGCCACCCGTATGACCACCTGAGGATCAGTCAGATATTCACTCAAGCGGCGGGACAATTCCTGCTGAATATCCTTGACCGTGCGCCCCTCTGCTTCCAGCGTGCCAATAAAGGGATAGCTGATATTGCCATCAGATTGCACTAGATTGCCAGATTCATTCAACGAACGATCTGACCCGGCGCCGAAGGGGTTGGTCAGTTCAGGATGGTTATACACGATGATGCTCAATACATCGCCAGGGCCTACCAAGTATTCATAGTCATCAAATGCCTGGCGCTGTTCAGCGCTGAGCGGCTGCGCCCTGGAAACAACTGAGCGATAGGTGGATACAAGCCCCGGCGTTATTGGCTCGATATCTACCAGATCATCCAGGGGGGGACTCTCGGTGCGATACTCGATATTGCCACCGGGTGCTAGTGCACAGCCACTCAGCACAACCCCAAAAAACACCGCCACAGCGGGTAGAAAAAGAATTTTCCGATTCATAGCTCAGCTCATGAGAGTCAACACATACTGATCACGGCAAGTAATCAACCATGCAGAGAATAGTCAAAGGTTAAATTTTGCATCAGTCTACTCTGCACAAGCCATTAGCTCCAGTCCTTGATCGACGATCGACAGCCTGCCAAACGTTTAAATGACAGCGTCCCGGAAAGCATCTTGTGGCTAGAAAGGTTATTCATCCTAAAAGCTTATTCATGCAAGAAAGCTTATTCATTCAAAAAGCTTAGAAACGGCCTTTTATTTCCTTAGTGCTATGTTAATATTTGTAAATGGTTAAGCGGCCTGATTCTTTTCGACGAAGTTATAAGGATATAATCATTGCGTATGGTCACGATACTGATTCAGCCACTCTTCAAGCTTCCTTGTCGCTACAAGCGTGCTATCCAGCTGTGCGTTGATAGCACATTGATTACTGCCAGCTTCTTTTTTGCAATGCTATTACGTCTGGACAGTTGGGCTTTTATCAGCGAGCCACGTGTGTGGTGGGTATTACCTGTTCTTTTGCCCGTCAGCCTGATGATATTTATTCGCTTGGGGTTTTACCGGGCTGTTATTCGCTACATGAGCATGCAGGCATTCAAAACCGTCGCCATCGGCATTGGTGCATCCGCTATATCACTGGTAATAGTGAACTACTTATTGCAACTTCCCGTGCCGCGTTCAGTGCCTGTCATCTACGCCATGCTGGCATTACTAACTATCGGTGGTGTACGTTTTGCGCTGCGCGCCCTCTACCTAAAAAATCAATTGCGCTATAAGGAACGGATCCTTGTTTATGGGGCTGGCGTTTCCGGTCGCCAACTGGTTGAGTCCCTTCGTCATGGCCGCGAACATGAACCTGTCGGCTTTCTCGATGACCACCCACCTCTACAAGATGCCTTCATACAGGGGTTAAAAGTTTACGCCCCTGGTAATATCCAGTTGCTGATCGAGCGTTACGGCGTTGATAAGATTTTGCTCGCCATGCCTAGTGTTACCCGCGCAAGACGACGTGAAATCCTGCATTTTCTCGAACCATTGTCCATTCCTGTGCAAAGCATTCCCAGTACTTCAGATCTGGTGTCAGGTAAATCCCGAGTAACCGAATTGCGTGATGTCGCGGTAGAAGACCTGCTTGGGCGCGACCCGGTTCCTGCCGAGCCCACGCTGCTCGGCGCTAATATTACTGACAAGATTGTCATGGTCACAGGGGCTGGCGGTTCAATTGGCAGTGAACTGTGTCGGCAGATTATTTCCCAGCACCCCCGCCAGCTGATCCTGTTGGAAATATCAGAATTTGCTCTCTATCAGATCGAATCAGAACTGCGCGCGCTCGCCAATACCCAAGATATCGATGTCTCTATCTTTGCCATGCAATGCTCAGTACAGCATGGCGCACAACTGAAAACCATCATGCGTTCTTTTCGGGTGCAAACGGTTTATCATGCTGCCGCCTATAAACATGTCCCCATGGTTGAACGCAACATGATTGAAGGGCTAAGAAATAACGTTCTAGGCACACTAGCCTGCGCCGAAGCCGCCATAGCCGCTAATGCAGAAGCCTTTATTCTTATCTCGACTGACAAAGCTGTTCGCCCGACCAATATAATGGGCGCCAGCAAACGTATGGCCGAACTGGTATGCCAGGCGCTGGGCGAGAAGCAAAAAACAACGCTTTTTTCGATGGTGCGTTTTGGTAACGTCTTGGGATCGAGCGGTTCAGTGGTTCCGCTTTTTCGCCGCCAGATTGCCGCTGGTGGCCCTGTGACGGTTACCCACCCTGAGATCACACGCTACTTCATGACCATTCCCGAAGCGGCCCAATTGGTAATACAGGCAGGCGCCATGGCTCGTGGCGGCGATGTTTTTGTCCTGGACATGGGTGAGCCCATCAAAATTGCCGAACTCGCTTCACATATGATCCGTCTTTCAGGAATGGAGCCCAGTTATCCTCAAAGCAGTGAAGAAGGTGACAGCGCCGCATATCAACGTATCGGTGATATCGACATTGTATTTACAGGGTTGCGCCCAGGCGAAAAATTGTATGAAGAACTGCTGATAGGTGACAACGTTGGCAGTACCCGTCACTCACGTATCATGAGTGCCAAGGAGGTATCCTTACCTTGGGATGAGCTATACAGAATCCTGAGACAGCTTCACGATGCCTGTGAGCACTCAGACTATGAAACACTGCGAGACATATTGCTGAAAGCCCCCATTGACTATCGGCCAAACGGTAAAATTGCCGACTTTTTATGGGAGAACCAACAACAAAGCTGCGTTAACGGCGGCAAACTTGCTTTAACCCAGCATTGAACACGAAACGGAACTGGTAGGGTATGTCTTATTACGCCAATTGAACCCTCCGACGATTCATTCAAAGAATTGAATCGCAGAATGCGGCAGCATTTTGTTCAAGTGGCAGAAGTGCTACGCCCCCCAGGTACCGATTCGCCAGCCATGGCAATGCGCTTCGCTCTGCCAGATCTTATCGTCCCACGGCACCTGTTCATCGCGGTTGAAGATCACCAGATGCGCTTCATCTGCCCCCACACGATCAGCGTAGTCGGCGGTCTGTTCCAGCCCCTTGGCCAGCACTGCCTCGCGGCTTTGATGCTGGAGTTTAAGCTCAATCACCACACGCTGCACCGGGCCGGTAAAGCATTGCGCTTCATCCAGCGGCCACTCGATGAACAGATCCGTGCGCTTGCGCCCTAAACCATATTCACGGCTGATACGCCCGCCGCCGTTGATGATTCGCTGCAGAAACGCCTGCATCAACAGCTGTGGCCCGGCCTCCTTATACTGAAAGCGCTCCAGCCAGCTCTCGGCGTGCTCACGGAAAAACTGCTGAAAACCCGCCAGCAGTTTTGGCATATCCAGCCGGCGCTCAGGGTTTAAATACCACACCTGCTCCTGGTTGGGGATGCGCGTCTGCATAATCCAGGTGAGGTCTCGCGGAATCACTTCACGATAGATACGGTTGCTGATACGTAGCGAGGGATAGGTCTCGATCAAGCCCAAGTCTTCCACATACTGCTGATCGTCCGGCGCGATATTCTGGATGTCCAGGCTCTCCTCGCTGGAGAGCAACGCGCTCATCACCCGCTGCACCCGTGGCTCACGCAGTTTATCGGTCAGCTGATCCAAATGAGTAGCGCGGGATTGAATCAGCTTTTCCCGCGCGCTGCGGTAATCTTCCAGCGTCAGTAGACGAGAGCGTTCCCGGGCAGGCTTAAACTCCCAGGTCAGCTCATGGCCAAGCGCATTGACCAGCCACGGTTGGCCACGGGTATCTTCCCACAGTTCAGGGAAGATACGGGAATCGAAAGGCTGCCCGGTGGCCTCGGTATGCTGGCACCATAGCTGCTCGCATTCTTCGTATGTAAAGCTGCCCATACGCAGCGACTTGGCTTTGATGTTGAAGGCACTGCCGCCGGTAATCACCTCGGCACCTTCCTGGTGAAGGCGGTAATCGCGTACATCGCGGACGCCACACAGGATAATCGACTGGGGAAACGCCGCCGGGCGCTGGGCATAGCCAGCACGAATCTGGCGCAACAGAGAAATGAGCGTATCGCCCACCAACGCATCCACTTCGTCCAGAAACAGCACCGTCGGCTTGTCGCTGACATGCGTCCAGTATTCAAGCAGTTGCTTGAGCTGATCCTCAGCAGGCTGGTCACGATGCTGGCTGAACCACTCGACCATACGCGCATCGTCTAGATAAAGACGTAGTGCCCCCGCGACGGCACTGCAAATAGCCGGAATCCCCTTGCTTTCATCGCCGCGTGCTGCCTGCGCCCCTTCAATATTGGCGTAAGAGCAGGCGTAATCCCCCTCTTCGTTAAGCGCCTGCATCATCGCCAGCAGCGTGGTGGTCTTGCCCGTCTGGCGCGGGGCGTGGAGCACAAAATAGCGCTCCTGATCAATCAGGTGCTTAATATCATCCCAGTCCACGCGGCTAAGCGGGTCAATATGGTAGTGCTTATTCGGTTTGGTGGGGCCAGCGTTATTGAAAAAGCGTTCCATGGTACTCCCCTGCTTGGCGCAGCCTTGGTGTTGCTTTTAGATTAACATAGTAGGTTCGTTGGTATGGAAACGCGAAAGCCTCAGAATCCAGAAAGCCTTGGAATCCATGTTGACCTTGGTTTTCGGGCGACAGCGGCAAAGATCAAGATGGATTCCCGATACCCCCACTCGGAAATGACAGTTCAAGTGCAGGGGTTGATCCGGGAATGACAGAGCAGTGGTTAGTGCCTCCAGAAGTGCTACGCTCCCCAGGTACCGATTCGCCAACCACGGCAATGCGCTTCGCTCTGCCAGATCTTATCGTCCCACGGCACCTGTTCATCGCGGTTGAAGATCACCAGATGCGCTTCATCTGCCCCCACTTGATCGGCGTAGTCGGCGGTCTGTTCCAGCCCCTTGGCCAGCACTGCCTCGCGGCTTTGATGCTGGAGCTTAAGCTCAATTACCACACGCTGCACAGGGCCGGTAAAGCCCTGCGCCTCATCCAGCGGCCACTCGATGAACAGATCCGTGCGCTTGCGCCCCAGGCCATATTCACGGCTGATACGCCCACCGCCATTGATGATCCGCTGCAAAAACGCCTGCATCAACAGCTGCGGCCCGGCCTCTTTATACTGAAAACGCTCCAGCCAGCTCTCAGCGTGTTCACGGAAAAACTGCTGGAACCCCGCCAGCAGTTTTGGCATGTCCAACCGGCGCTCAGGGGTTAAATACCACACCTGCTCCTGGTTAGGGATGCGCGTTTGCATGATCCAGGTGAGATCTCGCGGAATCACTTCACGATAGATCCGGTTGCTGACACGTAGCGAGGGAGTGGTCTCGATTAAGCCCAAGTCTTCCACATATTGCTGATCGTCCGGCGCGATGTTCTGAATCTCCAGACTCTCCTCGCTGGAGAGCAGCGCGCTCATTACCCGCTGCACCCGCGGCTCGCGTAATTTATCGGTCAGTTGATCCAGGTGAGTAGCGCGGGATTGAATCAGCTTTTCCCGCGCACTGCGGTAATCTTCCAGTGTCAGTAGACGAGAGCGCTCCCGAGCGGGCTTGAAACGCCACGTCAGCTCGTAGCCCAAAGCATTGACCAGCCACGGCTGGCCACGAGTGTCTTCCCACAGTTCAGGAAAGATACGGGAATCGAAAGGCTGCCCGGTGGCCTCCGTGTGCTGGCACCACAACTGCTCGCATTCTTCATACGTAAAACTGCCCATACGCAGGGATTCAGCCTTAATATTGAAAGCGCTGCCACCGGTAATCACCTCGGCACCTTCCTGGTGAAGGCGGTAATCGCGTACATCGCGGACGCCGCACAGGATAATCGACTGGGGAAACGCCGCCGGGCGCTGGGCATAACCAGCACGGATCTGGCGCAGCAGAGAAATGAGCGTATCGCCCACCAACGCATCCACTTCGTCCAGAAACAGCACCGTCGGCTTGTCGCTGACATGCGTCCAGTATTCAAGCAGTTGCTTGAGCTGATCCTCAGCAGGCTGGTCACGATGCTGGCTGAACCACTCGACCATACGCGCATCGTCTAGATAAAGACGTAGCGCCCCCGCGACGGCACTGCAAATAGCCGGAATCCCCTTGCTTTCATCGCCGCGTGCTGCCTGCGCCCCTTCAATATTGGCGTAAGCGCAGGCGTAATCACCCTGTTCGTTAAGCGCCTTCATCATCGCCAACAGCGTGGTGGTCTTGCCCGTCTGGCGCGGGGCGTGGAGCACAAAATAGCGTTTTTGCGCGATCAGGTGCTCAATATCCTCCCAGTCCACGCGGCTAAGCGGGTCAATGTGGTAATGATCCGCCGGAACGGTGGGGCCAGCGTTATTAAAGAAGCGTTCCATATGATAATTCCCTGCTTGGCGCAGCCTTGGTGTTGTTTTCAGGTTAACACAGCAGGTTCGTTGGTATGGAAACGCGAAAGCCTCAGAAGTTATGTTGATCCCGATTTTCGGGCCTGCGCGTAACATCACGGGCACCGCTGCCCGCCTGCGGCGGGTCGGTGGCTTGCTTCGCGAAGCCACCCTACGAAATACCCACGGATCATGATCACCCGTAGGGTGGATTCCCAGCGTCATCCGCCTGGCAGATAACCTGAACGAACTAATAAACTCACCGGCGGATGATCGACGCAATCCACCAATGCCGATGCCTGCGCGTAACATCACGGACACCGCTGCCCGCCTGCGGCGGGTTGGTGGATTGCTTCGCGAATCCACCCTACGAGTACCCACGGATCATGATCACCCGTAGGGTGGATTCCCGGCGTCATCCGCCTGGCAGATAACCTGAACGAACTAATAAACTCACCGGCGGATGATCGACGCAATCCACCAATGCCGATGCCTGCGCGAAATATCACGGGCACCGCTGCCCGCCTGCGGCGGGTTGGTGGATTGCTTCGCGAATCCACCCTACGAGTACCCACGGATCATGATCCCCGTAGGGTGGATTCCCGGCGTCATCCGCCTGGCAGATAGCGTCAACCAGGCGATACATTCACCGGCGGATGAACGACGCAATCCACCCATTCACGCACATTGCACAACCCCGTCATTCCCACATGCTCTTGAGGATTGCTACGCTCCCCAGGTACCGATTCGCCAGCCATGGCAATGCGCTTCGCTCTGCCAGATCTTATCGTCCCACGGCACCTGTTCATCGCGGTTAAAGATCACCAGATGCGCTTCATCTGCCCCCACTTGATCGGCGTAGTCGGCGGTCTGTTCCAGCCCCTTGGCCAGCACTGCCTCGTGGCTTTGATGCTGAAGCTTAAGCTCAATCACCACACGCTGCACCGGGCCGGTAAAGCCTTGTGTTTCATCCAGCGGCCACTCGATGAACAGGTCCGTGCGCTTGCGCCCCAGGCCATATTCACGGCTGATACGCCCACCGCCATTGATGATCCGCTGCAAAAACGCCTGCATCAACAGCTGCGGCCCGGCCTCCTTATACTGAAAGCGCTCCAACCAGCTCTCGGCGTGTTCACGAAAAAACTGCTGGAACCCCGCCAGCAGTTTTGGCATGTCCAACCGGCGCTCAGGGGTTAAATACCACACCTGCTCCTGGTTGGGGATGCGCGTCTGCATGATCCAGGTGAGGTCTCGCGGAATCACTTCACGATAGATACGGTTGCTGATACGTAGCGAGGGATAGGTCTCGATCAAGCCCAGATCTTCCACATACTGCTGATCGTCCGGCGCGATATTCTGGATGTCCAGGCTCTCCTCGCTGGAGAGCAGCGCGCTCATCACCCGCTGAACCCGTGGCTCACGCAGCTTATCGGTCAGTTGATCCAAATGAGTAGCGCGGGATTGAATCAGCTTTTCGCGCGCGGTGCGGTAATCTTCCAGTGTCAGTAGACGAGAGCGCTCCCGGGCGGGCTTGAAACGCCACGTCAGCTCGTAGCCCAAAGCATTGACCAGCCACGGCTGGCCACGAGTGTCTTCCCACAGTTCAGGAAAGATACGTGAATCGAAAGGCTGCCCGGTGGCCTCGGTATGCTGACACCACAACTGCTCGCATTCTTCATACGTAAAACTGCCCATACGCAGGGATTCAGCCTTAATATTGAAAGCACTGCCGCCGGTAATCACCTCGGCGCCTTCCTGATGAAGGCGATAGTCGCGTACATCGCGGACGCCACACAGGATAATCGACTGGGGAAACGCCGCCGGGCGCTGGGCATAGCCAGCACGGATCTGGCGCAACAGAGAAATGAGCGTATCGCCCACCAATGCATCCACTTCGTCCAGAAACAGCACGGTAGGCAATGCGGACTGCTTGGCCCAATAACGCAACAATTGCGTCATTTGATCCTGAGGCTGCTCGTAGCGGCCGGTTTCATGCCACCAGACATTCACCGCTTTCGTACCCAGATAATCCTCAATGCTGCGCGCCAAGGCACTACATACGGTGGGAATGCCTTTGTTTTCATCCCCTCGCGCTGCCTGCGCCCCTTCGATGTTGGCGTAAGCACAGGCGTAATCACCCTGTTCGTTAAGCGCCTTCATCATCGCCAACAGCGTGGTGGTCTTACCCGTCTGGCGCGGGGCATGGAGCACAAAATAGCGTTTTTGCGCGATCAGGTACTCAATGTCCTCCCAGTCCACACGGCTGAGCGGATCAATGTGGTAATGGTCGGCCGGAACGGTGGGACCAGCGTTATTGAAAAAGCGTTCCATGGTACTCCCCTGCTTGGCGCAGCCTTGGTATTGCTTTTAGATTAACATAGCAGGTTCGTTGGTATGGAAACGCGAAAGCCTCAGAATCCAGAAAGCCTCAGAATCCATGTTGACCTTGGTTTTCGGGCGGCAGCGGCAAAGATCAAGATGGATTCCCGATACCCCCACTCGGGAATGACAGTTCACAGGGATTGATCCGGGAATGACAGTGCAGTGGTTAGCGCCTCCAGAAGTGCTACGCCCCCCAGATACCAATTCGCCAACCATGGCAATGCGCTTCGCTCTGCCAGATCTTATCGTCCCACGGCACCTGTTCATCGCGGTTGAAGATCACCAGATGCGCTTCATCTGCCCCCACACGATCAGCGTAGTCGGCGGTCTGTTCCAGCCCCTTGGCCAGGACTGCCTCGCGGCTTTGATGCTGGAGTTTAAGCTCAATCACCACACGCTGCACCGGGCCGGTAAAGCCCTGCGTCTCATCCAGCGGCCACTCGATGAACAGATCTGTGCGCTTGCGCCCCAGGCCATATTCACGGCTGATACGCCCGCCGCCATTGATGATTCGCTGCAAAAACGCCTGCATCAACAGCTGCGGCCCAGCCTCTTTATACTGAAAGCGCTCCAGCCAGCTCTCGGCGTGTTCACGGAAAAACTGCTGGAACCCCGCCAGTAGTTTTGGCATGTCCAACCGGCGCTCAGGGGTTAAATACCACACCTGCTCCTGGTTAGGGATGCGCGTTTGCATGATCCAGGTGAGATCTCGCGGAATCACTTCACGATAGATCCGGTTGCTGATACGTAGCGAGGGATAGGTCTCGATCAAGCCCAAGTCTTCCACATACTGCTGATCGTCCGGCGCGATATTCTGGATCTCCAGGCTCTCCTCGCTGGAGAGCAGCGCGCTCATCACCCGCTGAACCCGTGGCTCACGCAGCTTATCGGTCAGCTGATCCAAATGAGTAGCGCGGGATTGAATCAGCTTTTCGCGCGCGCTGCGGTAATCTTCCAGTGTCAGTAGACGAGAGCGCTTCCGGGCAGGCTTAAACTCCCAGGTCAGCTCATGGCCAAGCGCATTGACCAGCCACGGTTGGCCACGAGTGTCTTCCCACAGTTCAGGGAAGATACGGGAATCGAAAGGCTGCCCGGTGGCCTCGGTATGCTGACACCATAACTGCTCGCATTCTTCATACGTAAAACTGCCCATACGCAGCGACTTGGCTTTGATGTTGAAAGCACTGCCGCCGGTAATCACCTCGGCACCTTCCTGATGAAGGCGATAGTCGCGTACATCGCGGACGCCACATAGGATAATCGACTGGGGAAACGCCGCCGGGCGCTGGGCATAGCCAGCACGAATCTGGCGCAACAGAGAAATGAGCGTATCGCCCACCAACGCATCCACTTCATCCAGAAACAGCACGGTAGGCAATGCGGACTGCTTGGCCCAATAACGCAACAATTGCGTCATTTGATCCTGAGGCTGCTCGTAGCGGCCGGTTTCATGCCACCAGACATTCACCGCTTTCGTACCCAGATAATCCTCAATGCTGCGCGCCAAGGCACTACATACGGTGGGAATGCCTTTGCTTTCATCCCCTCGCGCTGCCTGCGCCCCTTCGATGTTGGCGTAAGCACAGGCGTAATCACCCTGTTCGTTAAGCGCCTTCATCATCGCCAACAGCGTGGTGGTCTTACCCGTCTGGCGCGGGGCGTGGAGCACAAAATAGCGCTCCTGATCAATCAGGTGCTTAATATCATCCCAGTCCACGCGGCTAAGCGGGTCAATATGGTAGTGCTTATTCGGTTTGGTGGGGCCAGCGTTATTGAAAAAGCGTTCCATGGTACTCCCCTGCTTGGCGCAGCCTTGGTGTTGCTTTTAGATTAACATAGTAGGTTCGTTGGTATGGAAACGCGAAAGCCTCAGAATCCAGAAAGCCTCAGAATCCATGTTGACCTTGGTTTTCGGGCGACAGCGGCAAAGGTCAAGGTGGATTCCCGATAACCCCACTCGGGAATGACAGTTCTGTGGGGAGTTCGGGAATGACAGTTTCCCGATGACTGCTTTTTACCTGATAGGGCTCCGTAGTTAGTTGACCTGGGCTGCCTTTCAAACATATATTTTCACATATACTTTTAAAAGGGTCATGAAATGGGACAAGTAACCATTTATCTAGATGATGAAACCGAACAGAAGATGATCACCAATGCCCGGGTAATGAAGCTATCGAAGAGCAAGTGGATTGCCAATGTCATTCGGGAAAAACTGGTGGACGATTGGCCGTATACGGTTCGGGAACTGCCGGGGAGCTGGGAGGACTTTCCCTCGCTGGAAGAATTGCGCGCCACCACAAATACCGACACCGAGCGGGAAACGTTCTGATGTGGGTGCTAGATACCAATACCCTGATCTATTTCTTCAAAGGTGAAGGGCGCGTTGCCGAGGAGCTGTTAGCACGGGCGCCCAAGGATATAGGCATCCCCTCAGTTGTGCTCTACGAGCTGCAGGTAGGTATCGCAAAATCCTCGGCACCGGAAAAACGCATGCGGCAGCTTGCGGAGCTTACCTCTGTCGTGCAGATAGTACCTTTCCAACAAAGAGAGGCACAGGCTGCTGCGAAGCTACGTGCCACTCTGGAACGTGATGGCCGACCCATCGGGCCCTATGACACTCTGATTGCTGGAACCGCGTTGGCCCATGGTGCCACTCTGGTAAGCCGCAATACCCGGGAGTTTGACCGAGTTGAGGCATTGCGAGTTGAAGATTGGTATTAAAGACCTTTAACCAGCGACGTAAGGTGGATGGATTCCCGATAACCCCACTCGGGAATGACAGTTCTGTGGGGAGTTCGGGAATGACGGTTTACCACCACCCCGCCATTCCCGCATGCCGCCCCATTTGGATTAACGTTAGGCGATCTCGCCAACTGGGCAACTAGGCTGACAGAGGGGGCTAATGAGATCCCCTCTTGTGCCGCTACATCGTGCGGCGATAAGTTGTGAGGCGGTAATAATTTGGCAACGGCCGCTTGGCGGCGTTCGTCTGAATAGCGAGGCATGAGTGTCTCCTTTGGCCCCCTGATCAACATTTAAGAAAGCATATCAGAGGTTGCGACACTTATCCTGACACTGGGGGTGGCGGCCTCACTGCACCACTCACTTCACAGGCCAGATGGCAGCAAATTCTACGCCATCTTTGCAGCTCAACCCAGTGCGTAGAACTTGACGCAATGCTCAGTGACGCCTAAGATTCTTCCAATAAACTCATAGTACCAAAAAGCAGTACTAAATGACGTTGAAACGCAAGCACGCGAAAACACTGGCCGCCATTTTTAGTCGTCCTGTTTCAGGCACCATCGCATGGAGCGACATAGAATCTCTGTTCGTGGCGCTTGGTGCTGAGGTTAATGAGCGCGAAGGCTCGCGCATCGCGGTTGTGCTCTTCGGCGAAGTGCGCGTATTTCACCGTCCGCACCCATCGCCAGATACAGACAAGGGTGCCGTTGCCAGTATCCGTAAGTGGTTAGAAGAGAATGGAGAAGCCCCATGAACAACATCATGGCTATCGACGGCTATCGCGCCGTAATTCAATACGATCCAGAGGTTGAAATGTTTCGCGGCGAGTTCGTCGGACTTAACGGCGGCGCCGATTTCTACGCCGACAGTGTCTCCGACCTTCACAAGGAAGGCCGGGTATCCCTTCGCATTTTTCTTGAAGAGTGCGAGCGTCTCGGTATTCAGCCATCCAAGTCCTATTCGGGCAAGTTCCAGGTTCGCCTGCCTGCTGAAATTCACGAGCATGCAGTAGATGCTGCTACTGCTAGGGGGCAGAGTCTAAACCAGTTTGTGGCAACCGCCATCGAACATGAGATTCACACGTAAATCTTTGCAGGTACTGGGTCATCGGGATCATCATAGTATGGCACACCTTGATTCAGGATTTCAGTGGCCAACTCTTGAGTTATACTTTTCGGGCATTTTCCAATGGGGCCTTTATCTTCTGGCTCAAAACCCGCGTAGTCGTTTTTCCACCGGTGCTTGTGCCGGCCTTCGCCACGCTCATATCTCCAGGGTGCTTTAATTTGAGAGTCTGTCATCAAGATTGAGCTCTGAAATACTGCCGATTCTCGTCAATGATAAAGCCATGTAAGACGTAGTTGATGGCAATTGTTTTTTATCAAATTTTACACTGGATAACCGAACCTTTCGGGGCCAGTACACAAGCACCATCAGGCAAAGTCAAGATGGATTCCCGATTACCCCACTCGGGAATGACAGTGCCGTAGGGTGGATTCCCGGCGTCATCCGCCTGGCAAATAACCTGGACGAACCAATGAAAACAATGGCGGATGACGACGCAATCCACCAATTCTCGACGCCTACACGTAACAAAATGGTCTACGCCATGCCCGCCTGCGGCGGGTCGGTGGCTTGCTTCGCGAAGCCACCCTACGAATATATCCCAGGTAGTAAAAGCCTCAATGCCGCGTCTCAGCACGTAGCTTTTCAACTTCCTCAACCGGCAGCTCTTCAATTTCCGCAATTAGCTGGTCGTTCATCTCGGTAAGGGCAATCAGTTTACGGGCAGCATTGCGCTTACTTTCCAAGGCGCGCTGCTCGGCTTCTTGACTGCCTTCTTGACGGCCTTTCTCAATACCCAAGCGCTCAATTGTATTCACATAAGGCATATGCTTTTCCTCCTGTATGGCGTAGACCGCCTGGACAAATTCGGGTTCCAGTGCCTTGGGTAGCTGCAGCATCCAATCGATGATATTGAACAGCCGCACAATCTGTTCTCGGTGGTAACCTCGTTCATACAGCAGCCGAATCAGGGCAATCTTGATTAGTGGCTTGCTTCGCGAAGCCACCCTACGCAATACCCACAGGTCATGATCCCCGTAGGGTGGATTCCCGGCGTCATCCGCCTGGCAAATAACCTGAACCAATCAACAAACTCACCGGCGGATGATCGACGCAATCCACCAATTCTCGACGCCTACACGTAACAAAATGGTCTACGCCATGCCCGCCTGCGGCGGGTCGGTGGCTTGCTTCGCGAAGCCACCCTACGAATATATCCCAGGTAGTAAAAGCCTCAATGCCGCGTCTCAGCACGTAACTTTTCAACTTCCTTAACCGGCAGCTCTTCAATTTCCGCAATTAGCTGGTCGTTCATCTCGGTAAGGGCAATCAGTTTACGGGCAGCATTGCGCTTACTTTCCAAGGCGCGCTGCTCGGCTTCTTGACGGCCTTTCTCAATACCCAAGCGCTCAATTGTATTCACATAAGGCATATGCTTTTCCTCCTGTATGGCGTAGACCGCCTGGACAAATTCGGGTTCCAGTGCCTTGGGCAGCTGCAGCATCCAGTCGATGATGTTAAACAACTGCACTATCTGTTCTCGGCTGTAGCCCCGCTCATACAGCAGTCGAATCAGGGCAATCTTGACATCCTTGCGCGTCGCGCCGTCCCTCACCCGTTTGGCTTGAATCTGAGCTATCACTACCAATGCGAAAACGTTTTCACTGGCGTTGAGTTCTGCCCAATGCGTTTCCCAGTCGATCAGTTTAGCGGTGGGGAAAGTAAACGTCAGCTCGCACCCCCAACGCATATAATGAAATGTCGTCGGACGAAAGCTCTCGCGGGTGTCTGCCAATATTGCCAGGCTGACAACATCAATGCTGTAGCGGTCTCGCAGCCGATACTGATAGGTGTACATCCGCTCGGCAAAGGCGTCTTCAGGTTCACCTTGCACCTCGACATGGATCAGCACCCAAGTCTCACTACCATCGATGGCATATACCTTGATCAGCTTATCAGCGTAGCGTCTTCCACTATCGGCATCAGGCGTAATCTGCTGGAGCTCTTTATCCAGAAAACTGTAACCTTTAGACCAGTTTACCTGTTCCTTGATGACAGGGAACAACAGTGCCAGAAACTCTTGAAAATATGATTCCAACGCCATCTTCCACGGGCTATCGTGATCGGCGCGTAGGCTATCGTCCTGATCGCTCATGATGACTCCCTGTCGATTAATACTATTACTTTAGCACAAGGCAATTCACTGACATATCTCATTACCCGCTAAACACCAGCAGGCAAAGGCCAAGGTGGATTCCCGATTACCCCACTCGGGAATGACAGTTTGGAGGAGGCTTCGGGAATGGCAGAACCGTAGCCGGGCGGATGAACGACGCAAGTCACCAATTCTCGGCACCTACACGCGCTTTGCGGGTACCGCTGCCCGCCTGCGGCGGGTCGGTGGCTTGCTTCGCGAAGCCACCCTACGAATATATCCCAGGTAGTAAAAGCCTCAATGCCGCGTCTCAGCACGTAACTTTTCAACTTCCTTAACCGGCAGCTCTTCAATTTCCGCAATTAGCTGGTCGTTCATCTCGGTAAGGGCAATCAGTTTACGGGCAGCATTGCGCTTACTTTCCAAGGCGCGCTGCTCGGCTTCTTGACGCCCTTCTTGACGCCCTTCTTGACGCCCTTCTTGACGCCCTTCTTGACGCCCTTTCTCGATCCCTAGCTTCTCGCCTTTCTCAATACCCAAGCGCTCAATTGTATTCACATAAGGCATATGCTTTTCCTCCTGTATGGCGTAAATCGCCTGGACAAACTCGGGTTCCATTGCCTTGGGTAGCTGCAGCATCCAATCGATGATATTGAACAGCCGCACAATCTGTTCTCGGCGGTAGCCTCGCTCATACAGCAGCCGAATCAGGGCAATCTTGGCATCCTTGCGCGTAGCGCCGTCCCTCACCCGTTTGGCTTGAATCTGAGCTATCACTACCAATGCGAAAACGTTGTCACTGGCGCTGAGTTCCGCCCAATGCGTTTCCCAGTCGATCAGTTTAGCGGTGGGGAAAGTAAACGTCAGCTCGCACCCCCAACGCATATAATGAAATGTCGTCGGACGAAAGCTCTCGCGGGTGTCTGCCAATATTGCCAGGCTGACAACATCAATACTGTAGCGGTCTCGCAGCCGATACTGATAGGTATACATTCGCTCAGCGAACGCTTCTTCAGGTTCGCCTTGAACCTCGACATGGATCAGCACCCAAGTCTCACTACCATCGATGGCATATACCTTGATCAGCTTATCAGCGTAGCGTCTTCCACTATCGGCATCAGGCGTAATCTGCTGGAGCTCTTTATCCAGAAAACTGTAACCTTTTGACCAGTTTACCTGTTCCTTGATGGCAGGGAACAACGTAAGCGCCCTTAAATCGACACACTTGACCTAGCCGTGTTCTTTCACTTTTTTTCGGCGGGCGCCAAGTTCACGTTCCAGGGCAGCAGCGTTTCCAGTGCCTCTAACGTATCAGCGGTGGCGATGTGCTCCAGCACATAATGGATATAGGCAGCAGGCTCCAAGCCATTGGCTTTTGCCGTTTCGATGAGTGAATAACAGGTGGCACTGGCGTGAGCGCCGCGGGAGGTATCCGCGAACAGCCAGGCTCTTCGACCAACGGCAAACGGGCGAATGGCGTTTTCTGCCAGAACATTACTGATATGCAGGTCGCCGCGCGCACAATAGCCGATGAGGAAGTCCCATTGGTTCAGCGTATATTCCATCGCCTGACGCGTCAGGCTGCCTTTCATGACGCGGGTAACATTAGCCTCTAGCCAAGCCTTGAAGGCCTCAAGACGCGGAAGGCTCAGCTCCTGGCGGACACGGTAGCGTTCCACTTCGCTGAGATCCTTGATCTGCCGTTCGATGGCGTAGAGTTTGTTGATATGGCTAAGCCCTACCTCGGCCTTGGCCGGCGTGGCGCCCTTGCCTTTCGCGTTGACCTTGGCTGCCTTAGACGCTTCCACGAACTTGCGTCGCGCATGGTCCCAACAGCCAATGCGGGTAATGCCGTTGGCACGGCATACCTGGCCGTAACCGGCGTAGCCATCGGCCTGCAGGATCCCTGAGAAGTCGTCGAGTAGGCGCACCGGCACGCTGCCGCCGCGGGACGGGTCGTAGGCAAAGAGCACCGACGGTTGATCCGGTGGGCCACCTCGGGTGACCCACATCCATTTATCTGACTGAGCGGTCTTGCCGTCTTCCTTGAGCACTTGCAGCCGCGTTTCATCGGCTTGCAGATACGCGCTGCTGTTTTGCACTTCGCGCATCAGCGTGATCAAGGGCGTGAAGACGTCATTCAGGCGGATGATCCAGTTGGCCATCTGCGTGCGGCTAACAGCGTGGCCTAACCGCTTGAACATGCCTTCCAAGCGGTACAGCGGCAAACCGTCTGCGTACTTGGAGGTGATCACGTACGCTAGCAGTGACGTCGACGCCGTGCACTTGCCTAGCGGATGAACCGGACGCTCCGCAGTAAGGAGATGGTCGTTGCCCTCAAGCGGGAACACCGCTTTTTCCTGCCAGTATTCGAGGACTTTCAGCTGCGCGGGGATGAACTGAAGCTCTTCTTTTACCTTGGCGAAGAAGGTCTTGGTCGCCCCGACTTTTTCTTCTTCGCTGAGCGTAAGCTCAATACGCTCACGGACCAGAGTGTCGGAGAAGCCACGTTGGCGACGTTGACGTGAGGGACGCGGCGCGTCTTGCTCTTCGACATCGTCGGGTAACTGATCGCGTAGCGCCTCGATGTCAGCTTCCAACTCCGTCTCATCGAACAGATGAGCCTGGTTCGCAGACTTTTCACTGCGCGCGGCGAACTGCTGAATGCGCTGCAAGCGCAGCTTCTCTTCGAGCAATTGAATATAGAGATTACGTTGCTGTAACGCCGTCTGTTGAGCCGTCACCTGTTGCTGAAGCCCCGCCACAAGAGCCACTACCTCAGCGGCGGAGAGGCCACTGAGATCAGGCAGTTGGGAGGAGACTTCGGGGTGCTTTTTCATGGGCCAATGATACCAGATTCGGTGTGTTAAAGCACTGAAAATAAGAGCTTTATGGCCTATCCGACGCTGTCGTAATGCAGTGTTTTATGGCCGCGCATCAGGGTGATATCGTAGCCATCCAACAGCCAGTTGATCTGCTCGCCAGTCAACGCCATAACGTCATCCGAGGGGCCGGGCCACTTGAAGCGCTCCTCGGCCAGCGCCTTGTAGTAGAGCACGAAGCCATTGTCTTCCCACATCAGGCACTTGATTTTATTTCGCTGCCGGTTAGTAAAGGCATACAGCGCCCCGCTAAAGGGGTTGTGTCCCAGTTCTTGCTCCACCAGTAACGCCAGGCCGTTGGCTTGCTTGCGAAAATCGACCGGTGCGCGGTACAGGTAGATCTCGGGCATTTCCCACGCGGGGCGTAAATAGCGCGGCCGCTTCACAGTTGCCTCAGGATATCGCCCAGTAACGCCACGTTGCCCGCGTGCAAGCCCGTGACCGTGATACCGCCGGGCAGTGATACCGTAAGCCCCGTGGAGTCTATTTCTTTTGCGGTGCCGGTATTGGGATATGCGACGGTGGCAAAACCGGCGACTGGCTCTTTTGTTGACGATGCGCTGGCCAAGAGCTTTTGACGCCAGTAAGAAAACTGATGGTACTTTAGCGCTTGTTGCTTGCAAAACGCCATGCCGGACAAGCCAGAGGTTTGCCATTCGGTGACTTGTTGCTGCCAATATTGCTCACGTTCTTGATGCGTCATGACACCCCCTCACAAAGATCTGATGGCATCAGTGTGAGGGGATAAAAGCGAGAGCGGTAGATGCCGGTTTAAGGGCGCTTACGGAACAACAGTGCCAGAAACTCTTGAAAATATGATTCCAACGCCATCTTCCACGGGCTATCGTGATCGGCGCGTAGGCTATCGTCCTGATCGCTCATGATGACTCCCTGTCGATTAATACTATTACTTTAGCACAAGGCAATTCACTGACATATCTCATTACCCGCTAAACACCAACAGGCAAAGGCCAAGATGGATTCCCGATTACCCCCTCGGGAATGACAGTTCTGTGGGGAATTCGGGAATGACAATTCCCCATATCACCAAAACAAAACAGGCCGTGCCAACTTGGTTGGCACGGCCTGTTTTATCGAACGCGTACAAGTGTCTACCCTAAAGCGTCGAAAAGCTTAATCTGAAAAAGTGAATCAACTCAACCCCGCATATTCTCGTTGACCTGATCAGCCCCACTCGCTAGCCTTCTTTGCTTGAATACAGGTTATCCAATCAGGTGCAGTGCTATGCCCGTTACTCTTCCCTATGCCTTCCGCGGTGAAATACCCACGCCAACACCCAAAAAGCAGCCTAAAAAGCGCTTTTTTCGCTCACTATTCCAGCACCCGATCAGTGCATGGCTGCTGTGGATGATTATCGGCGCGATTCTGTATGACTTCGTGATCAAAGGTATCGGACTTCTCGCTATCAGTACCGCATCGCCCCCCTTGTTAGCCTTTGTGGGCGTCATCAGTATTGCCGCTTGCGGCGAATTGGCTACCTGGTTACACCATGGCAAGATTCCGCTGTCACTGACACTGCGGCTGGGGGCTGGCGCCTTATTGGCGATGCTGGTGTCCTTGCTCTTTTAATGCTGAAGAAGCATACACTTACTCTGAACCTAAGATCACCCCGTTAACTATTCACGGGGTGGAAGATTGACTCCAGTTACGCTGAAAGATAGCGACCTGCGCTGCGGCATTCAACAAGATCAAAAAGACCAGCGGCTCCAAAAAACGTGCGGGCATTGAAAACATGCAAAGCACCAGAACTGCGACCTGACAGCTCAACAGCCCAGTGACCCACGCCGGTCGCCAGACGCGGTTCAATAGTACCCACCCCAGTGATAGCCATGGCAACACAATGATAGCAATAAATCCGCTTGCCCCGACCAAGCCTGTTCCGGCGATCACATTAACCAAAAAAGACTGATAAGCCTGATAACCGATCAACCACGCACCTTCTTTCCCCGCCACGACATCACCCGCGCCAAACAGCCAATTCAGCTGCCATGTTTGCCAGGCCTGCTGCCAGAGCATCAGACGCTCGACAGTCCCGGCATGCACAAGATGGGCTTGCTCAACTTCACCACGTAGAAACATGCCAATCGCTTCCAATGGCGGCAGCACCGTTTCAACAAAACTTAGAGGGTTACGCGTGATCCAGTAATGACTCAGCATACCGAAGGCAAGTAGCAACAACACAACCATTGGTGCAAAGCGGGATGGACTAACAAACCGCGGTGCCATCTGGGCATGCTTGCCCAGCAGAAGTGTTAACATCAACAGGCTGATGCTTCCCACCAGTGTTGCCAGCCAGGCAGTGACATACCCTGTTCCCATCAAGATCATAACCCCCGGTATGATCAAGATAACAATCGCCATTGTCTGGTAAACAGGCCGCCATCCCCGGCCAACACGTTGCAAACTGGACAACAGCATGGCCAACAGCATGATTAACCCCACGCTGGTAAGAAACCCGACACGCCCTGGGTTTCCCCATGCGTTCGGCGCTGCAAAGACTCCACGGCTCAGTTGGCTCCAATCTGCATTCAGCATGAACGCCACCGCCCCCCCGCCTACCCATACCGTAAACAGCCAGAACCAATGCATCCGCATCTGAGCAAGCCACCATGCTACCGGCAAGCTGACCAGGCCGGACAACCCCAGATAAGGCCACCATGCACCTTGCTGAGAGGTATCAGCAAGAAGCATTCGCAACACCAGATAGGCCGTCAGCAACAGGCTTACCCAAAAAATGGATAACCGCGTCATGTCTCGCCACAACACTGGCCAACAAACGAATGCTGCCACCAAAAGTATAGCCAGCCCTATAAGCGCGATGCGCCCATCCAATGCCATGGTAGCCACCATGATATAAGCACCCACCATGGCAACATAGTACCGTTTGCTACCGACATAAGGGCGGTTTTGTAGCCGCAACAGAAGGCGCTGTGGGCGTGCCTGCTTTTCACGCCCCAGAATGGCAAGATGAAGGCGGCGCAACGCCTTGCTGGTCAACCAGGCATGGCGGATGAATACATCGTGGATAGCAATCACCGCAAGCAAGCCAACCAGGAGCAGTAAGTCCGGAACACCGGCCAGGGAGAATGACACACCCGCCCCCCCTAGCGACGCCACCAGTATCATTAAGATGAGCGAAGTCTGGCCAGGTGAAAATCCAGCACGTAAAAAAATATGGTGCAGATGTTCACGGTCGGCCGAAAATGGGCTGCGGCCTTTACGCAGGCGACGGAACATTAAACTGATGGTATCCATCACCGGCAGCGCCAATATCCAACCATAAGCAATAGGGCTGAGCACTGACTGCTCGCTCTGTGATAACGCGATAACAAACCAGGCAATTGCAAACCCCAGCGCCATACTGCCCGCGTCACCCATAAATACACTAGCTTTACGTCGCCAGGGATGACGCATATTAAATAGCAGGAAACCGATGATGGCAGCACCCAGCACCAATATCATACTGAAAAGCTGTAACTGACTTTGAAGCGAGGCAATAACAGCCAACCATGCCAAAATACTTAACGTGCTTCCCCCTGCTAACCCATCTACGCCATCCATCATATTGATAGCATTAATCAACCCTGTAACAGCCACCACGGTAAAGGGTATGGCAAACCACCCAAGGGAAATAATACCAAAGTAAGGAAACTGCCCCAGATAAGTAAGTTGCTGCCCTCCCCAAAGTACCATTATCAGTGCAGCAAGCACCTGAATAGCCAACTTGACTGTACTCTGCATATCACGGGCATCATCAATAACACCACATATCAATAAGAGCAAAGCCCCCAGATAAAAAGGCAAAAACTCAATTAAATCAATAGATAACCAAGGCTGTATAAGAAAAAAGCTGCAAAATACCCCTAACCCGCCGGTCAAGGGAATGATGCCTTGATGCTGCTTGCGCCCACCAGGTTTATCAGTTAAACCTAAATAACTAGCAGGATAGCGAAGCAAATAAATAGCTAAGCTGGAAACTATTAACGCAAAAAACGGGAGGAACGGAGTAACGACCATGATGATCCATTATCGTGTGTCGGTTATCAATAAACAGGCGGGGCAGTCAATATCAGATTCAATCAACTTTTTAGCCTTGCTGGCAGTGTTAAATAATGCATCTTTTGTAACATTAATTCCAGTTTTATCCAAAAAAAAAGCAGGCATGCATAAATGCACACGCCTGCTTTAATTAAATCTAAATTATATATATTAAATATTAAGCCGCTTGTTAGTCGCTACCAAATAAGTCTCGTGTATAAACTTTCTCTGCAATATCATCTAGTTCAGGCGCCATGCGGTTGGAGAGCACCACATCCGCTTCCTGCTTGAACGCGTCCAGATCGCGCAGCACGCGAGAACCGAAGAAAGTCTCCTCTTCCAGGGCAGGCTCGAATACGATGACCTCAATGCCCTTGGCCTTGATACGCTTCATCACGCCCTGCATGGCGCTGGCACGGAAGTTGTCCGAGCCGGTCTTCATGATCAGGCGGTAAACACCCACAACTTTAGGCTGGCGCTTGAGTACCTGCTCAGCAATAAAATCCTTGCGGGTGCGGTTGGCATCCACAATCGCCTGCACCATATTGCTCGGCACATCTTCATAGTTGGCCAGCAGCTGCTTGGTATCCTTGGGCAGACAATAACCGCCATAGCCAAAGCTCGGGTTGTTGTAGTGCTTGCCGATGCGCGGGTCCAGCCCTACCCCTTCGATGATCTGGCGGGTATCCAGCCCATGGGTTTCAGCGTAGGTATCCAGCTCATTGAAGTACGCCACCCGCATGGCCAGGTAGGTATTAGCAAACAGCTTAATGGCTTCGGCTTCCGTGCTGTTGGTGAACAGCACATCAATATCCTGCTTGATAGCGCCCTGCTTAAGCAGCGCCGCAAAGGTTTCGGCCCGCTCAGAACGCTCGCCGACGATAATCCGCGATGGGTGGAGGTTGTCAAAAAGCGCCTTGCCCTCGCGCAGAAATTCCGGCGAGAAGATCAGGTTGCGGGTGCCAAAGCGCTCACAGGCCTCAACGGTATAACCCACCGGCACGGTAGACTTGATCACCATCACCGCTTCAGGATTAATCGCCAACACATCCTCAATCACCGCCTCAACGCTTCGGGTGTTGAAGTAGTTGGTCACCGGGTCGTAATCCGTGGGCGTGGCGATTACCACATAATCCGCATCGCCATAGGCCGCCTGTTTATCCAGAGTGGCGGTGAACGCAAGCTCTCGGTTGGCCAGAAAATCGCTGATCTCCGCATCTTCAATCGGTGATGTACCCGCGTTCAGCAACGCGACCTTTTCCGGCACGATATCCACTGCCACTACGTCATTATGCTGAGCCAGCAACATGGCATTGGAAAGCCCGACATAGCCGGTGCCCGCAATAGCGATTTTCATTACTACTCCTTTACTAATCTCACATCAAAAACATCAGACGCGGTAAAAATCGCGATACCAGGCAACAAAGTTGGCAACGCCCTCTTTAACAGGCGTAGCCGGTTTATAGCCTACGGCGTTTTCCAATGCCGTGCTATCCGCATAGGTATCCGGAACATCACCCGGCTGAAGCGGCAGGAGTTCCTTGATAGCGGTCTTGCCCAATGCCTCTTCAATGGCTTCAATATAAGCGGAAAGCTTCACCGGATCATTGTTGCCAATATTGAAAATACGATAAGGCGCATTACTGCTAGCCGGGTCAGGGTTATCGCTGTTCCATTCCGGGTTTGGCGTAGCAATATTATCGTTGACCCTGACAACACCCTCAACAATATCATCTACATAAGTAAAGTCACGCGTGTGGTTGCCGTGGTTAAACACCTGGATAGGCTCACCGGCAAGGGTTTTCCGGGTGAACAGGAACAAGGCCATATCCGGGCGCCCCCAGGGGCCGTAAACGGTAAAAAAGCGCAACCCTGTCGTCGGCAAACGATAGAGATGGCTATAGCTATGCGCCATCAATTCGTTGGCTTTCTTTGTGGCCGCATAGAACTGCAGTGGATGATTGACGCTCTCATGTTCAGAAAACGGCATCTTGGTATTCGCGCCATACACACTGCTGGTGCTGGCATAGCTGAGATGCTCAACCTTATGATGACGGCAAGCCTCAAGAATATTTGTAAAAGCCACCACATTGCTCTGCACATAGGCGTGCGGGTTTTCCAATGAATAACGCACCCCCGCCTGTGCCGCCAGATGAATCACTCTCTCTGGCTTATGTGCCTCAAAGGCTGTATTCACCGCCACCTGATCCGCCAGATCCTCGCGTACGAACACATAGTCACTGCCCGTACGTGCTGCAGTCTCTTCCAATATGTTAAGGCGCGCCTCTTTGACACTTGTATCGTAATAATCATTCACCACATCAAAGCCGATCACGCTATCGCCACGTTCAAGAAGCCGCTTAGCAGTGTGAAAACCAATAAAGCCGGCATTGCCGGTAACAAGCACTTTCATAGAGTTTCTTCCCAGGTGAGCAAGCAAGTAATGAACGTTAAAGGCGCAGATCCACCGCTTCTTTAGGCAACACATATTTCAGGTCATACAGCACATGATCCGGCTTGCCCCAGGCACGAATGCCCTCAGCGCCCAAGGCGCGGAACTCGCGATGAGAAACCGCCAGCACCATGGCGTCATAGACACCCATCTCGGGCTCTGCGACAGGGTGAATAGCATATTCGGCGTAGGCTTCGGCCTTGTTCACCTGAGGATCGAAAACATCCACATGGACACCGTAATCCGCAAGTTCCGCCAAAATATCCACCACACGGGTATTGCGGATATCCGGGCAGTTTTCCTTGAACGTCAGGCCCATCACCAGAATCCGCGCGCCTTCCACCTGTATGCGCTGCTTGAGCATCTGCTTGATCAGCTGGCCCGCCACATAGGCGCCCATACCATCGTTCAGGCGCCGCCCGGCCAGAATCATGTCCGGGTGATAGCCCACCTGCTCCGCCTTGTGAGTCAGGTAATAAGGGTCCACGCCAATGCAGTGGCCACCCACCAGGCCCGGCCGAAAAGGCAGAAAATTCCACTTGGTGCCTGCGGCTTCCAGCACCTCCTCGGTATCAATCCCAAGGCGGTTAAAAATCACCGCCAACTCATTGATCAAGGCAATATTGATATCGCGCTGAGTGTTCTCAATTACCTTGGCGGCTTCAGCCACGCGGATGCTGCTGGCCAGATGGGTGCCCGCCACAATCACCTTGCAGTAAAGTGCATCAATAAAAGCAGCGGCTTCAGGCGTAGAGCCTGAGGTGACCTTTTTGATGGTGGTGACGCGGTGCTCCTTATCCCCCGGGTTGATGCGCTCCGGGCTATAGCCCGCAAAAAAATCCTGGTTGTAGACCAGGCCTGAAACGCGCTCTACCACGGGGATACAGTCTTCTTCCGTGGCACCGGGGTAGACGGTGCTCTCATAAATCACCACATCGCCCTTGGCCACCACCTGGCCCAGGGTTTCACTGGCTTTTATCAAAGGGGTAAGGTCTGGCCTGCGAGTGCTATCAATCGGTGTGGGTACCGTGACGATATAGACATTGCAATCACGCAGGGCTTCCAGCTCACTGGCGAAACTAAGCTGGGTCGCCTCTGCCAGCAGCTCCGGCTCCACTTCCAGGGTGTTATCTACTCCACTGCGCAATTCAGCAATTCGCCCACTGTTAATATCAAACCCCACAGTGGGCAGCACCTTGCCAAATTCCACAGCCAACGGCAGGCCGACATAGCCCAAGCCGATAATGCCCAGGCGGGCGTTATCCATGCTAAGCATCGAGAATCCTTTAATAAGATTGATTTGAAGGGAGGGGATGAACGCTTTGGTTTGCAGGGGCTCGGTTTTAATCCGGTAATAAACAACCCAGGGCGGCATTAATGACGATCAGTTCATCAAATTCACGCTCAATGCGCAAACGTGCGGCATTGCCTGCCGCCTGTAGCTCTGCATGAGGCTTATCAAGGCAAGCCAACATGGCGTTAGCCAATGAATCCGCGCTTTTTACCTGGCAAAGCCAGCCAGTTACCCCGGCTTTAACCGCATGGCGGCAACCCGGCACATCCGACACAATGGCTGGCCGCCCCATGGCCGCTGCCTCCAGCACGGTGCGCGGCATGCCTTCGCGGTAAGAAGGCAGCACCAGCACATGGGCTTGCTGGATAAAAAAGCGCACATCAGGCTGTTCGCCCAGGTAATCAATCACCCCCACCTGCTGCCACTGGCGCACCTCGTATTCAGTGATCGCGGTGCGGTTGCTGGCGCCATGGGGGCCAATCAGCATAAAACGCGTATTGGGGTGCTGGGCTATCACTTGCTCGGCGGCATGCACGTATTCGCGTACACCCTTATCGCCCAATAGCCTTGCGATCATCACAAAGGTGAAGGGGCCACTTTCGGGGAGAGAAGAAAATTCAAAGCGGGCGGTATCAATACCCGACCCAGGTAATACGGTGGTGGGTGTGGTGCGCAGCAAACCATGGGACTGAAACAGATCGTGGTCTTCCTGGTTCTGGAAAAAAACCCGCCTGGCGCCACGGTTGGCCACGCCATACAGGGAACGTACCCGGCGAAACAACCAGGTATCGTGAAGAAAGGCCGTGCCCAGGCCAGAAACATTATTAGCGTAAGGAATCCCCAGCACTCGGCAGGCCAACCCGGAATAAATGTTGGCCTTTACGGTAAAGTTGAACACAAAGGCAGGCTGAAGGCGGCGCAGCGCATTACCCAGTGCCCACAGGCTTTTGGCCTCGCCAAGCAAACGAGTGCTTTTTCCCTCCATGGGCAGCGCCTGATGCTCAATGCCCAATTCATCTTCCAGGCGTTGGGCGTAATCATCCAAGGGCGCTAGCGACACAACCCGATAACCTGCCTCACGCAGAGCCAACAGCGTGCCACGGCGAAAGTTGTAGAGGTAAAAGGAGGTATTAGCGACCAGGACGATAGTGTGATGGCGTTGCATCAAAGACCCACCACGCGGTAAGGCAACCAGGCATAGGCATGGGCGGCAAAGAACAGCCAGACTGCCTGTACCAAGGTGTAATAGGCCACGACCCCTAAAACAATAAAACCTCGGCTAGTACCGCCACTGACAATAAGATGTAAATGCGAAAATACAAACAACTGCAGTGGAATCAAATAAAGCGCAACACGGTCCGTGGCTGTAGATGACAGCACCACTAAGGGAATACAAGCAATAGCGAATACTGACATCCACCACCATAAACGCTGTTCAGATCGATTTAAGCGCATTCGCCGGTTAAACAGCAAAAACATAATGGCCGGTACGGCGTTCATCAGTACCCGTATTAGCCCACCCTGAGATTGATAATCCGCTTCTACGTAGTTAGCCCATAGCTGGTCTACGGAATCAAACAAAAATAGATAGCCACCAACTAAGGAAGCAGCTGCCCCCCAAGCCAGGGATATAAAGCGGCTCTGGCTAGCCGCCAAGCCTGCCACCGGTAACATCAGCACCGCTGACTTATGAAACGCCGCCCCAATCAGCACCCAAAACACAAAAGTACGAACACGGCCATCGCCCAGCGCCACCAGGCCTAACAACACAAACCCCAAGGCGACAGCCTGACGGGTGTACCCCATACCCACCACAATAATCAGGTAAGGCACAGCCACCAGCAGCGCCAGCCAGGGCAAGGGCTGACGGCGCGCAAAGGCAACAATCCCCGCCATTAAAATTGCGCCAGAGACCAAATTAACCCAGTAGATATTGCCGCCTAACTTTACTGCTAGCCAATTAAGCAGGTAATAACCGGGGTCGCCGTTTGTAACCACTTCCAACAGAGACATAGCAGCGGCGCGATCTACATAAGCAAGATAAGAAAACCAATCGGCGCCGACCTGAAAGCGCAGACCTATCACCAAGGTAAACAAACTACCCACCAGCCACCACATCACAGGCTGAGAGCGGGCGTTCAAACGTTGTCTGGAAAGCACACCAACGGCGGGTATTAAAAAAAACAACCAATAAGGCAGCATAACGCTCACTTACAAAACAAAGGCTGCAGGGGCAGCACTTTAAATAGAAAACCTATGGCAGGCTTGGACGCCAGCGCCGCTGCCACGCCAGCAGCTGCAACACCGCCCAAAGTTGCTGGGCATGGTGGCCCTGGCCTTTAAGATGCGCCTGCCAAAGCCTGCGCACTTTATAGGCATTCAGCATGGGTAACGCCTGCAAGCTGGCGGGGGTAAGCAGGCTTTCCGCCCACTCACGCAGCGGGCCGCGCAGCCAGTCATCCAGGGGCACGGCAAAGCCCATCTTGGGGCGCTCTATCAGTTCGCGGGGCACATGGCGGTAGAGTAGCTGGCTCAATACCCACTTGCCCTGGCCATCCTTGAGCTTGGTTTCAGCGGAGATGCGCCAGGCAGTATGAAACACTTCTGGGTCCAGGAAAGGCACGCGTACTTCCAGGCTAGAGGCCATGCTGGCGCGATCCACCTTGACCAGCACGTCGTCGACCATATAGTGAAGGGTATCCATCAGCAGCATCCACTCCACGCTATTGAAGTGAGCCAGTGCCGGGAAAAGAGCTTCCGGCTGCGCATTCTGGCCAGCATTGTTCATCAGCGCAGCGGGCTGGCGGTTCATTGAGGCCACGCCAGCAAATAGCGCCCGCTCGCTAGAACTTTCCAGCACGGCAGCAAGCTTATGCAGTTTCTCACCAAAGGTGCGCATCTGAAACCGCTTGGGCATCACCCTACCCCCCATGCGCATCAACGCATCATAACGGTGGGAAGGGATTGCCTTAAGCGTCATCGCCAGAGCACGCCGCGCCGGTAACGGCAAACGTTTGAGATTGTGCCAAATGCGCGGTACCCATAAATGGCGGTTATAACCGCCGAACAGCTCATCACCCGCATCGCCGGAGAGAGCAACTGTCACGTGCTCACGGGTCAAGCGTGACACCAGAGCAGTAGGCAGCTGGGAGGAATCGGCAAAGGGCTCGTCGTAGAGTTCTGGCAGGCTTGGCACAAGATCCAGCGCCATAGTTGAGGTGGCATTCAGCGTCAGGTGCTGTGTGCCAAGGTGGCTGGCAATGGCTTCTGCATGCCGGGATTCATCATAGCGGGCATCATCAAAACCTACCGAGAAGGTGCGCACCGGGTGCTCAGACTGGCGCTGCATCAGGGCCACAATCAGCGAGCTATCAATACCGCCGGAGAGAAAAGCCCCCAAAGGCACATCAGACAGCATGCGGCTTCGCACAGCGTTGCCCAATGCCTTCTCTACCGCATCAATAGCTGCTTCTGGTGAGGCCAATGGCGGTTCTGCCATGGCAGCCCGCGCCGCCTGCTCTGCTGACCACCACTGCACAGGCGCTGGCAACCGACCCGCTTGAACATTAGCATGAGTGATGGTCAGCAGAGACCCCGGCGGCAACTTGGCCACGCCCTGAAAGATACACGCCCCGCCCCCCACGCAGCCAAAGCGCAGATAACCCTCCAACGCTTCAGTAGCTAAAGTTCCCTGCCACTCTGGGTGAGCCATTAAGGCCTTAAGCTCTGAACCAAACAGCAAGGGGCCACGCCCAGTAATATCGCCATCATCATTACCGACACCTTGGGCAAAGCCATAGTAAAGCGGCTTCTCGCCAAAGCGGTCACGTGCCAGCGTCAGCGTGTGCGTTTTACGATCCCACAGTGCAATGGCCAGCATGCCCACACAGCGCTTTAGTGTTTCTTCAATGCCCCAGTGTGCCACCGCCTGAAGCAGGGTCTCGGTATCCGAATGACCCCGCCACTGAACTTGTTCACCCTCTACTTCCTGCAGCTCACGCCTAATATCCAGATGGTTATAAATTTCGCCGTTAAACGCCATCACATAGCGCCCACACGCCGAGTGCATGGGCTGATGGCCCGCTGGGGAGAGATCGAGGATGGAGAGGCGCCGGTGGGCAAGATTTAGCCCTACTTGCTCTTCGCACCAGGTACCAACGTCATCAGGGCCACGATGAATAATCTGCGAGGCCATATGGCGTGCAATATTCTCCTGCGGCGCAGAGTGACCCCAAAAACCTGTAATGCCACACATCGTCAGCCTTTCCTTCCTGCGTTTAAAAGAATGTTGGCTAACAGGGGTGCTTGCGCCTGCAATGAATAATGCTGCTCTACAGCTTGTCGGCCCCGTTTTCCTAGCGATTGGCGTAATGAAGAGTCCACCAGTAAGCGGCTAAGCGCATCACTCCACTGTGCTGAACTTTCGGCCAGCTCGCCACACTGCCAGTGCTGAACTATCTCAACATTGACGCCCACCGGGGAAGCGACCACTGGTTTACCAGCCGCCATATACTGAATCAGCTTGTAGCCGCACTTACCGCGCTCCCATGGGCCATCATGCAGCGGCATAATACCGATATCAAAACTTTCTATTGAATGCGCTTCACTCTCTTCAGACCAGGGCAAGATCACTACCGGCAATTCGCCAAACTGAAAAGCTAACTCAGGATGCGCGCCTACAAGCACAAGCCGAACACCATATTTGCGATGCATCGCTTCTAGCACTGGTTTCAGCTGCAACACGTAGTGCTGAGTGGAAGGCGAGCCAACCCAGCCAATCACAAGTGGTGTGCTTTTCTCATGACATATTTTATTGGAAACAGAGTAACGGGCGGCATCGACAACGGTAGGAACTAGCTCAACCTGTTTTGCACCGGCCTGGTGTGCTCGCTCAGCCAGGTAACTATTGCCACAGATGACTACCGATGCATTGGCCATCACTTTGTCTATTTTTTGACCCAACAGGGAACGTACTAAACGCCGAGAAGAAAGATCATAGTTATGGAATACGGCATCATCATAATCCACAACGTACGGCACACCACGTGGCAGCAGCCCCTGCTCTAACCAATATGGGATATAAGGCAGTGCTTCATACTCCAGCCAGATTAGATCAATCTGCTTAAGGTTGCGTAGTTGCTTGATGCGTTGTAGATAACAGCAAGCCACAGAAACCAAGGAGCGCCCTTTTCCTTCGTAGAGATGTTTCAGGTACTCATCATCAAACAAGGCATAGGAAGTCACATTGATACCAGCCTGTTTCAATGCTGGCAGATACTGCAAGGAGCGTAGACGACTGCTGGCGCCCAGGCGGGAGTACTTGGAGAATAGTTCTACGTTCAAGGAGCTATCCAGACAAAAGACAAAAAAATTGGTCCATACAAGCGGGCCCACAATACCCAAGTGCAATACTGCTCTCATCGATAGCCATCAGGGTTCTTGTGCTGCCAGCGCCAGGTATCGGCCATCATATCGCCCAGACTGCGGCGGGCCTTCCAGCAAAGCTCTCGCTCGGCAAGTGACGCATCGGCCCAGCAAGAGGCCACGTCGCCGGAGCGGCGCGGCTCGATGCGATAGGGCACCTCCCGTCCCGAAGCCTCCTCAAAGGCCTTGATCACCTCGAGTACCGAGTGTCCCTGGCCAGTGCCCAGGTTCCAAGTGCGCACTCCGTGGCGTTCTGCCAGGGCATTCAGCGCGCACAGGTGCCCTTCTGCAAGATCCATCACATGGATGTAGTCTCGAACTCCGGTGCCATCTGGCGTTGGGTAGTCGCTGCCATAGATCGCCAGGCACTCTCGGCGTCCCACGGCGACCTGAGCCACATAGGGCAGCAGGTTATTGGGAATGCCTTGAGGGTCTTCGCCGATCTGCCCGCTTGCATGGGCGCCTACCGGGTTGAAGTAGCGCAACAGCGCAATGGACCAGTGCGGATCCGATACGGCTAGATCCCTCAGCACCTCCTCCACCATCAGTTTGGAGCGGCCGTAAGGGTTGGTGGGCAGCCCGGTGATAAGGCCTTCATGCAGCGGCATGGTGTGGGCATCACCATATACGGTGGCCGAAGAGCTGAACACCAGGCGCGTGACTCCAGCCGCCTTCATGGCTTGGCACAGCGTAACGGTGCCGGTGACGTTATTCTCGTAATAGGTGAGCGGCTGCCGCATGCTTTCCCCCACCGCCTTAAGCCCGGCAAAGTGAATCACGGCTTTGACCGCATGTTCACTGAACAAACGATCCAGCAAAGTCCGGTCACGAATATCGCCCTGTACAAACACCATATCTGTTCCGGCCAGTTGCTTCACTCTTCGCAGTGATTCTCGCGAGGAATTGCAAAGATTATCCAACACCACAACGTTATGTCCATTGCGAAGCAACTCCAGCACGGTGTGGGAACCGAGATAGCCAGCACCACCGGTGACCATAATCTTCATTAAGCCCTCTCAGTTTCAGTCACAAACCCATAAACTTCTGAAGCACTCGATATGCCTTATCACTGAATCCGTGAGAGCCTCGAATAAAATCTTTATCATCAATTACTTACTATAAAAAACAGGCGTGATTTTGGATGAAACGAAAAATGGTCTATCTTTCTTTTTTTAAATTATTTTTTTAAAAAAAGCCCACGGATTCAAGTTATTATCGTTTTTGCAGTCAGTGAGAGTAAAGCTATAAATTAAACCGTTAATATGCTGCTGAAATATACAGAAATATTAATTTAAAGATAATATATCTCACTTCTCCGAAGCCAGAATTCTATTTATCCATGATTCAAAATTTATATTTTTCTCATACCTTGACACATATTGAGAACTGTCGTTGCGCTGTTTTTTTACCAAGTTAATGAAATCTACACCAAGATTCTCAGAGTCAAGATATCTTTGAGACACTGATGAATCATCTAAGGAACGGTGTTCAAGTATTCGAGCTGATCTCGCTGCAATCCAATAGTAAATCTTTGCGGAAAAAGGCACAGGAGATAATATAAAAACTGTTTTTCTTGAAGCACCATTAACAAGGCAACTTAGAACCCACCTAAAATTTTTAAACCAAGTCTTAAAACTTCTAGTAGAAAGAAATATTATATTTAATTTATCGCTGGCTTCTTTGCAAATATGAGAATTTAAATCGCCCACTCTCTCTTGCGAAAACGCACCAAAAAAAACATCATTGAAAATGATGTTTTTTCTTTCTAACGATGCCGGAACAATACTAAAAACAGGCAAGTAGTCAAGATCATATTTGACGCAATCCTGTGGGTTGAATGAGTAAACAATGCTGCTATATTTCTTCATATCAATTAAAGATATTTCATCTATATCAGAGACTTTGTCCCATAAATATAATATAGGTTTTATTCCAGCTTCTGCGAGAAAAACAATATCGTCAGACGAAATATCATGACCTAAAACTAGTATTACATATACATTTTTATTTTTGATTGATGAAATCCCTTTTTTTATTCTTTTTAATTTCATTAAATTGAGATTTTTTCTTAAACCTAAAAACGTCAAAATCTTGGTGATTGCGAATGGCATCCTCGAGTAAGTAACAACCTTACTACATATATTAAGCCTTTGAGCTTCTTTACGAATTATAGTTTCATAGCCATAAAAACGTGGAATTACCAAATAAAAATCTGGAACAGTACCCATTTAAAATCTCACTCATTTATTCTTAAGTCTACGTATGGTTTTAAGAAGCTCTTCAGACTTTTTTCCAGCATCATAACTTCTCTCTAATGCTATGAAATCGCCAAAATTATTTTCTTTAATTGCTTCAATTAACGAAGAAAAATCAGTAATAGGAACAGATTCACTTCCTTCAGCGAAAAAACTAACTTCTTCATCTGTCAGTTGATCCGATATGACGACAGCAAGTACTCCTGAATAATATTTTCCTGGGAGAAAAGTTGAAAATTCCCCAACATATAAAGTCTCCTCATCCACACAATTTTTCTCTTGAATTTCAAAGCCTCTATTAAAGAAGGTAGATTTACATTCACTTGGATGCAGCCGAATCAAAAATATTATACCAGCTTCATTGCAAGCATCTGCAAGGCCATTTATTAGAAAATCGTTAATTTCTATATCCCTATTGCTTACCCAAACAATCTTTTTAACCGGATACCTTTTTATATTATTTTCACCCAAACACTCGACCGGAAATCCATGCACTAAATAAAAGGCGTCAGGATTTTTTTTACTAAATTTTTCTCTATAGGCATTGTTATAAACTACTTGTATTTTGCATCTAATGCATGGAAATATGTTAGAATTATTAAAAATACTGGAGCGCATAAGCCCATGTTGATAACCAACTGAAAAACTATTCACAACCCCTAAATAAGATACTAAAAATGACTCCCCATTAAAAAAGTCTTGATACACATAGAAGTTTTTTTCAATTAGCTTTGTTTTTTTATCATCTATCCAGTTTAGCAGCAAAAATAAAGCTAGCTTCCTTAACCTCCTAGGCATGAAGTTCTTATCTATTATAAGCATATCAAGCGCAGATATTATTTGGTAAAAACCAACCTCTCTGTCTCCTCCGATATAAATTGATGAGTAATTATTTGCTATTTCTTCAGTTTGTCTGTTTTTCACTCTGATGAAAACATTGGATGATTTATTGAAATTGACCTGAGGAGAGACAATCGACAACAACGCAATAATAAGTAATTTTATTTTATCTTTCTTCCGCTTGGGAGGAGCGCCAGTTGCTTGGGTTTCATATAAAAACCTTTTTACTGAACTAGTCCACTTCAAGTGACTTCTGAATAATAAAGTTCGATTCACAATATGCACTCTAATATTTTATCAAAAGATTGATAACCTTCTTCATTCATACTTCTCAACTGGGGTAAATTTTCAAAATCATTTAATTTGATTTTTATCTCATCCTTCAAATCAGAGATTTTTTTTGACCTATCTAATAAATACACTCTTTCAGGGAAGTTATGAAAGATTTCTCTGTGAGCAGGGATATCAGAAAGTACACAAAGTGTCCCTGATGCGATAGCTTCAAGAACCAATATAGGCATACCTTCATGATGCGACAGAGAAATGAACAGCTTACTTTGCGACAAAATATTTATCAAATCTGGTTTTTTTAAGTATGGCAGACTGCGATCAGAAATGGAACTTCCCCCCTGCCCGAAGGAAACGTATTCTAAATTAAGTTCGTTGGCTAAGAGCCTAGAGTAATAGTCGTTTAAATAAGCTCCCTTAAACCAAGCCCCTGATATAAAAGAAGAAATTTGCCCTCTTTTCCCAACACTTCCAGAATTAATTTCACCTAGCATTTCAAATAAATTTACTATTAAATCTTTTCCATTATCCGAGGCAAGGTGTTTAGCAACATATACCTTTTCAATGCTATCTTTATTTTTCACCTTTATTACATTTTCTACTTCTGCTCCCCATATATCATCGGACTGTACTACTTGAACGATTCTACAAATTTTTTTTTCTTCCACATACTCAATGTCGTCAGGCCAAGAAAAAAACAAAACATCTGGCACTGTTTTACAGAAATAAATTTTGTTTTTAAACAAGTTACCAGACAAAATATATCTTAGATACTTCGCAAGCCTGAACAGAAAACGATAACCTTTAACCCTTAAATAAGGTGGTGCGTAAAGCATGGTGCATTCATTTTTTCCATTAAGATGGTTTTTTATTTTTCTAAGAACAAGATTACCACCAGACTTAGTGCCAGAATATGGTGCTATGATACATATTTTCTTGCGCTCATCTTTTTTTTCCATAATATAAGCTAGCTCTTTTCTATATGTCGGGTCCCGCGTGATTAATTACCCGTTTATTAAATAACTCGGGCCGCTTAATTTACCATTCCTTCATCGCTGAGATCTGCGACTGATGGTGCAGTGCCTTCTGGGGGATATGGTGGTTGTAAAGCCAATTGTAGCGCTTCAGTGTCTGCTCCAAATCCTCGCTTGATTCATACCGACGGGTGGCGAGAACGTCACTAATACGGCCATTGAAACGCTCTACCATGCCATGCGTCTGAGGTCGCCCAAGTTTGATCAGACGGTGCTCAATGCCTTTCTTTTGGCACACTTGGTCGAAAGGATGGCGGCCACTCGGTTGTCGCTCACCCGCCTGCGTGAAGCGGTCTGTGAACGATTTACCATTGTCGGTCAGCACCGTCTGGATCTTGAAAGGCACCTTCTCTTCTACACGCGTCATGAACGCTTTCGCATCCTTGGAAGATTGGCTGTTCCTGTCCTCTAGATACACCCAGCGAGTGGCCCGATCAATGGCAACGTACAAATAGCGTTTGTGCTGTTCATCAGGCATCTGGGGGAGATGCTTGATATCGATGTGTATATAACCCGGCTCATAATCCTTAAACGGCTTGTGCCGGGGCTTACCGTCATCGCCAGCATCTTGTCGGGCGAGTTCCGCCAGTGTCTGCACCTCGCGCCGCTTGAGCATACGGTGCAGTGCTGAGCGACAAACGAGGATTCAGAAACTCGCGTGCCACAATTAATAGGTCATCCAAGCCAAGGCGCAGAAATTCACGAGCAGCGATCACAATTTCTTCCTGCTCAGGCGTCAGGGTAGCGAGCAGATTACGCCGTGTGTGCGGTCGATCATGAACATCGTCACGGTATAGCCAACGCCGGATCGTCGAATCGGTCACGTTAAACTGGCGCGCCAATTCACTATCACTGATATTGGCAGGTGCTGCTTGAATCTCAGCACGGATTATGGGTGTCGTGATCGCTTGCTTATGCAGTTTGATGTCTATAGACCTGCTCCCGGGTGCATTGCTGTAGAAGCTCTCTAGCGGCCAATAGAGGATAACTTCTATAGCCCATGTGATCATCAGGGACCCCACATTTAATGACTCTCTGCCCAATAATGTAGACCAACATCTTCGGAGCTAATTCATACCCCGGCCTTACGCTTCTCACCCCGTCTTCGGTAATTACGTCTCCTGCTTTTAGATCTTTCACAAAATACAGCGAGCGGCGGAACTGTACATTGTCCTGCTCGCTGGATTTGCGCCCGTAATCGACTTGGCCTAGGGCCTGCCAGGCGGTTTTGGTATCTCGGCAAAGAGCAGCGAGTTCTGCGGGTTCCAGGGAGAAGCTGTCGTCGGGTCCGCCACCGTTGCGGTCGAGGGTAAAGTGTTTCTCGATCAGGCTGGCACCGAGTGCAACGCTGGTGATGACGCTGGTGTTATCAATAGTATGGTCGGAGAGGCCTTTTACTAAGCTAAAGCGTTTTATCATATCGGGGTGGTACGCAAGTTGTAGTCTGCCGCTAGGGCTGGGTAGCCACTTATACAATGAAGAATCTCTAGCTGTTCAACCTCCACAGGCTGCATCGATAGCTTCCTGAATTTCTTCTACGACAGCCGAGCCGTTAGAGGTGTGAGAAGTACATTGCTACTGGGAAAGAATTTAACAATCAAGCATTATACGACGCATAGCGCATAATTCGTGGTTATTTAGCATTTCTTAACTGGATTGGTATGAAACAAGTTAGTTCCAGATGACTTGTAACGTTTATTCCATAACAGATCGAAATATATACGGTTATTTAAGCCAATATGGTTAGCTTTATCCTTTAGAAAATCCTGAATTTCGTAATAGTGTGACCGGCACCTTATATCCTTAAAATAAAAGCCTCTCTTTATTTTTAATTTTTTTGTTTCTTCCTCGCTAAACAAAACTCAGATTTAAACATCCAACTATCTAAAGGCAGGAATAAAAATTTAGTATTTCTCTCTCTTACGTCTTCAAAGCCTTCGTACATAGCTGTCATATGCTCAATAACTATATCTACAGGCTTCCTGATCTTATTGTAAGACTCCAGCTGATGACCTTTAATATTTTTCTTCAACTCATCCGAAATAATACTACAGACTTCACCTGAAAACTGATCTATACATTTCACCGTCTCAGCCAGTTTAATACCCTTTATTATATTTTCCTTTTCCTCTATTAGCACACGTGTAAAAACTGATTTTGCACCACCCATCTTTTTATTTATTTTATGAAAACCTCTATATGTGTTCGATCCAAGGCTCTTAAGTGCGAGTTCTTCATAGCTATATAGGGGGTAAGGATTAAGGAAAACTCTATCACCGACCTTATTCATAATTTCAACTTGACTCATATTTACCCCCAGGCATAGCATAACCTAACTAAAAGCTATTGGTTTATTCAAAACCAGGATTCAGCACTTCATTACCAACCGGCGTATTAGCAACAACATCACAGTTTACTTTCTGGCCAACAACCTCTTTTAACCTTTTCGGGGCTAACCCATACCCCGGCCTTACGCTTCTCACCGCGTCTTCGGTAATTACGTCTCCTGCTTTTAGATCTTTCACAAAATACAGCGAGCAGCGGAACTGCACATTGCCTTGCTCGCTGGATTTACGCCCGTAATCGACTTGGCCTAGGGCCTGCCAGGCGGTTTTGGTATCACGGCATAGGGCAGCGAGTTCTGCGGGTTCCAGGGAGAAGCTGTCATCGGGGCCACCACCGTTGCGGTCGAGGGTAAAGTGTTTCTCGATCAGGCTGGCGCCGAGTGCAACGCTGGTGATGGCGGTGGTGTTATCTATGGTATGGTCGGAGAGGCCTGTTACTAGGCCAAAACGTTCGATCATATCAGGGATGGTACGCAGGTTGTAGTCTGCCGCTGGGGCGGGGTAGCCACTTACACAGTGGAGAATCGCCAGCTGTTCACAACCTGCACCACGTGCTGCCTCGATGGCTTCCTGAATCTCTTCTATATCAGCCATGCCAGTAGAAATAATCATTGGTTTGCCGGTTTTGGCTACGTACTCAATCAGCGGCAGATCAACGGCTTCAAAAGAAGCAATTTTGTAGGCTGGGGCACCAAGTTCTTCTAGCAGGTCTACCGCTGTATTATCGAAAGGAGAGCTGAAGATGGTAATGCCAAGCTTACGGGCATGCTCAAACAGTGGCTTGTGCCACTCCCAGGGCATATGCGCTTCTTCGTAAAGCTCATAGAGGGTTCGGCCATCCCATAAGCCACCTTTGATCTTGAATTCATCATCATCGCAGTCAAGCGTAATGGTGTCTGGGCGGTATGTCTGCAGCTTGACTGCATCAGCTCCGGCTTTAGCCGCTTCTTCTATAATTTTTTTTGCAGTTTCAATGCTGCCATTATGGTTGGCAGAAAGCTCAGCGATGATATAAGGAGAATTCTTCTGATCAATATTACGTCCGTCGATTGTTATACTAGGCATAATTTTTTCCTTAGCGTTGAGAAATAAGTTTTTTTAAAATACTTTCACGAATTAATTCCCACTCGCCCTTCAATATACCAAGCCTTATAATATCAACGTACTCCCCATCTACTTGATGATGTTCTCTAAAAGTACCTTCAATACTGAATCCAAATTTTTGATGCAGCTTTATTACTGCACCATTAAAATCAAGAACTTCACAGTACAACTTGTGAAGCATCATTTCTCTAAATACTTTTTCAAGAGCAAGATACTCCATTCTAGAGCCAGTACCACGTGGAGCTTCTGGTGATGCATAAAATGCCCAACTTGAGTTCATATCGTCGTTGTTAATTTGTGAAAACCCCACCACTCCTAGTGGTGTACTATCATACTCGTAAAGAAAATATTGTTGATCACTACGGCTACAAACCTTTTCCCACCAGAGACGATGTTCTTCAAGAGTAATTTCATGGCGTGTGTACATATACCGGCGCACAGAAGGCATGTTACGCCAGCTAAGCATCAGCTCAAGATCACTATTTTGAATAGCTCGAAACTTCCCTAGCTGCTTTTCCATGAATTATCTCTCCGGCTCCATTTTTAATATGCTCTCAAAATCTTTCATTACAAAAGCCAAGCTGCAAACTCCATTAGCTTTTGTAATTTCAGAAGAAATTTCGCTCATGCGGGTATAAACACTACCAGTCATTTCAGATATAGAAACAGGAAGGTTTCTTGGAAGATCAGCAGGTATGCCAACCAACTTGGCAGCACCTAATTGATCAAGGTAACATGCAACTTCTTTTTGATTCTCTGCTAATACCAACATCAAGGTAGGCAATCCAAGACAACAGCGTTCCCAGGAGGTACTGCCCGCTGCGCCAATGGCTAGATCGGCTTCTGCCATACGGCGCGCCATATCGTTAACGCTGACCGCAAATTCGGTTGGCCAGGGCAGCGCCTTAGCTTTGGCTTTCACTTCTTCCAGCCATGGGGCTGTACTGCCCACAATCACAGTAATATACGTTTCATCAGGCAATTCACAGCTTGCAAGCGCCTCTAGCACCTGGCCAGTCACGTTATCTTTATCAACGCCACCAAGGCTGATAAGCAGATGCCTGAGCTGAGGGTTCTCACGCCGACGCGTAAGGCTTGCTTCTCGCCACTGTGCAAATTCAGGGCGCAGCAAGGCAAATTCAGGGCCAATCAAACGTTGGCAGTGATCAGGTACCAGGCGGTCATAATCACTTGCTTTGCGCCCAAGATTTTGATCCAACAATACATCAGCTAAGTGGTGCCGATCTGCGAGATCGTCAATTACTAATAGCCGCGTCTGGCTTGGCACTACTGCGGCTTCCCAACAGGCATCTAGGGCATAGTGATCCACCACCAGCCAATCGAAATGCTCATCGGCAATACAGCCCAATGTTTGCTCGGCATCGGCTTGCCAGGAAGCGCCCAGCCAATCGGCATGTGCAAGTTGAGCTCTCTCTTCTTCCAATGGTTCTTGGGTCTCAGGCTGTGGCAATAAATGCAGGGTGAAGCCTTTTTGCCTAATCACCTCACCCAAATGGCCATCATGTGCCCGGGAGATAAAACGGCATGTATGGCCTTGTTGGCGCAATGCATCTGCTAGCGTCAGGCAACGCATTACATGCCCAGTGCCAATTTCTATTGAAGCGTCTACGCGGAAGGCGATTTTCATTATGAACTCAGCCCTTTTGCATCGCTTTAAACAACCCTTCAGCTCGCTTCCAGTCTTCGGGCGTATCAATATCCTGAACACGGTAACGCGGAAGTTTTACGGGTATAGCCTGTTCAGAAAACAGCGCCTGGCCAGCAAGCCATGCCTCGGCTCTGCCCCAATAGAATTGCCCGGCATCGTGCCAGGCTTCTTCGAGATCCTGGGAACGGGTATTGAAGTTTTCGGGCTGGAACATAGCAACACGGCCTTCAGGTGTGAGGCGCAGTGCGCGCTGAATAGGGAAGGCGTAGCTGGTCACGGAAAAGGCGTAATCAACATATGGGTATTGCTGCAAGACTTGTTCACCCCGTTGCAGATCCTGTGGCTGCACGAAAGGCGCTGTGGCATAAATACAACATGCAGAGCTCGGTGCCTGCCCCGCATTGCCCAACCACTGAACAGCATGGGCGATGACAGGAATAGTACCGGTGTGATCATCCGAGAGTTCTGCTGGGCGAATAAACGGCACCTCAGCCCCCCACTGCTGCGCAACGTCAGCAATTTCTGCATCATCGGTGGAAACAATCACACGCTCGAAACACCTGCTTTCAAGCGCTGCTTGAATCGACCAGGCAATCATGGGCTTGCCGCAAAACGCTTTGATGTTCTTACGCGGGATACGTTTACTGCCGCCACGGGCTGGAATGATGGCAACCTGCATCAGGATAATACTTCCTTCAAAACGTCTAGCACCTCATCCTGCTGCTCTTCCGTCATGGTCGGGTACATTGGCAGGCTGACGGCCTCGCGGTAATAGCCTATCGATTCCGGGAAATCTTCTGGTTTGAAGCCCATATCCTGATAGTAAGGCTGAGTATGCACGGGGATATAGTGCAAGTTAACGCCGATGCCTTTCTCGCGCAGTGCTTCAAATACCTGGCGGTGGGTCTTGTCGATTGCATCCAACTGCAGGCGAATGGCGTATAGGTGCAAACCTGAATAGCTATCGGGATGCTGCCAGGGCGTCTTAACGGGTAACTCTTCCAACAAGGCATCATAGCGCTTGGCCAGTGTATGCCTACGAGCCACGTATTCATCCAGGCGTTCAAGCTGGGCTAGGCCCAGGGCGGCCTGGAGGTCTGTCATACGGTAGTTAAAACCAAGTGCTATTTGCTGGTAATACCAGGGTCCTTCGGATTCATGGGTCATCTGTGCCGGGTCGCGGGTGATGCCGTGGCTGCGCAACAAGCTCATACGGTTAGCCAGTTCATCATCGTTGGTCAGCGCCATGCCGCCTTCCGCCGTGGTGATAATTTTCACCGGGTGAAAGCTGAACACCGTGATATCCGAGTAGCGACCGTTACCGATATATTCACCCTGATACTTGCCTCCAATCGCATGCGAGGCATCTTCAATTATCTTGAAACCATAGCGACGGCTGAGGGTGTGAATAGCCTGCATATCGCAGGGCTGGCCACAGAGATGTACCGCCACCACCACCTTGGGCAGGCGCCCTTCTCTTTCCGCCTGCTCCAGCTTGGCTTCCAGCGCCTTGGTGCAAAGGTTGTAGGTTCGCGGGTCGATATCCACAAAATCCACCTGCGCGCCGCAATACAGCCCACAGTTGGCAGAGGCGACAAAGGTCACCGGTGATGTCCATAACCAGTCGCCCTCACCCAACCCCAGCGCCAGGCAGGCAATATGCAGCGCAGAGGTGGCACTGTTAACGGCCAGGGCATGCTTGGCGCCCACGTGCTCAGCCACTTGTTGCTCAAAGGCCGGTACCTGGGGGCCTTGGGTCAGGAAGTCTGAGGAAAGCACCTCAAGCACGGCATCAATATCCGCTTGCTGAATATCCTGGCGACCGTAGGGAATCATTAGATGGCTCCGATTTTCTCGCGATTGATATCAATCCAGGCTTGCAGCTCGGCGTCACTCATCCATTCGCGGTTGTTGTCACTAGAGTAGACGAAACCTTCCGGTACCCGCTTGCCATCCTTGATGCGGTTGGCGTCTTTATCCCAGCTGTTGATCTGAGGCAGTATCTTGAAATGCTCGGGGTATTCGTAGGTGTAGTAGGCATCTTCAGCGCTGATCATCTGTTCATGCAGCTTTTCGCCGGGGCGAATACCCACTTCTTTTTGCTCGGCTTCAGGGGCAACAACGCGGGCAAGATCGGTGACCTTCATGGAAGGAATTTTCTTGACATAGATCTCGCCGCCTTCCATATCTTCAAAGGCGTGCCAGACCAGCTCTACCCCTTCTTCCAGCGAGATCATAAAGCGGGTCATGCGGCTGTCTGTAATCGGCAACGTGCCCTTGTCCTTGATCGACATAAAGAAGGGAATCACCGAGCCGCGTGACCCCATGACATTACCATAGCGCACCACCGCAAAACGCGTGCGGTTATTACCGGCATAGTGGTTGCCTGCTACAAACAGCTTATCTGATGTCAGCTTGGTTGCACCGTAAAGGTTGATTGGGCTGCTGGCCTTATCAGTGGAAAGCGCCACCAGTTTCTTTACACCTTTATCAATGCAGGCATCCACCAGGTTCATCGCGCCCAGCACGTTGGTCTTGATGCACTCAAAGGGGTTGTACTCGGCGGTGGGTACTATTTTGGTAGCGGCAGCATGCACAACGTAATCCACACCATCCAGCGCGCGGTAAAGGCGGTCTCGGTCGCGCACATCACCGATAAAGAAACGTACGCGTCCATCACCTTCAAACTTCTTGGCCATCTCCCACTGTTTCATCTCATCACGAGAAAAGATGATCACTTTTTTGGGGTTATAACGCTCAAGCAGCATAGGAATGAACGTATGGCCAAAAGAGCCGGTGCCGCCGGTGATAAGAATCGTTGCTTCATCGAACATTAGGTGAGTTCCCAATCGAGTCTGTTATGCATGTTCCGCCATGCGCTGAAAAGTTGTATTACGCTCAACAAGCGCTTGATAACTGCCTTTATCCACCACCTGGCCGTTGGCCAATAGATAGATACAGTCACACTGTTTTACCGTTGCAAGACGGTGGGCAATCATGATGATGGTTTTCTGGCCTGCAAAATCGTGAATGGCATCCATCACTAGCTTTTCAGTAATGCCATCCAGGGCACTGGTGGCTTCATCCAGCACCAGCACTTCGGCGTCGTCATAAAGCGCTCGGGCAATGCCAATGCGCTGGCGCTGGCCGCCAGAGAGCTGTATGCCGCGTTCACCCACCCGGGTATTCAATCCATCCGGAAGGCGTTCCAGCAGCTCACCCAGATGGGCCATTTGGGCGGCGCGCTGCACCTTGGTGTCGTCAATAGCTTCTGCGGGTAGGCCGAAGGCGATATTTTCACGAATGGAGGCATCCGCCAGGAAGATGGCTTGCGGCACAAAGCCAACGCTGTTCTGCCAGGCGCGTAGCCGCTGGCCGCTGAGTGTTTCACCATCCACTTTCAGGGCGCCTTGCTGGGGCGTCATCAGGCCCAGCAGCACATCAATCGCCGTGGATTTACCCGAGCCGGAGGCACCTACTAGGCCGATCACCTGATTACGGGGAATTTCCAGCGTCAGGCCATCCAGTGCTTTTTCTTCTTTACCAGGGTAGGCAAAGTGGATGTTATCCAGGGTAATGTTCTGCTGGGGGTTGCATTTACCGGCCTCTACGGCTGGCTTGCCGGGGGTGGCGTTTTGGCTGGCTATCAGGTCATATTCCAGGCTATCAAAGGCGGCAATATTGCCTTTCACATTCGCCAAGCTAGTGTAGATCTGCTGGAAGGCAGGCAGTAACTTGAAGCCCGCCAGAGCATAGACGGAAAGTACCGGCAGGATATTGCCTAGATTGCCCTCATAGGCTGCCAGCAAATAGAGCACCAGAGAGATCACGGCGCCAAAGGCAATTAGCTCCATGGCATAGCGAGGCACTTGAGAGAAACCAACGTTGACGCCCTGTGCAACGCCCATTTCTTTACTGGCCTTAGCAAAGCGCTGGTTAAAGTCTGCCTGGCGGCCGAGCAGTAAGGTGTCTTTAATCCCGCCAAAGCCTTCGTTCATCAGTTTGAAGCGCAGCTGATTGGTATCGGTAATAATCTTTCCGTTCCGCGCAAGCCGCTTGCGCACGGTACGAAACAGCACCAGATACGCCACTCCAAAAATCACTAGCCCCGTAATCGCCACCACAGGGCTAAACAGAAAAATTGCCGTCGCCATCACCAACGCCATTACTGCTTTGGCATTCATCTGCATCAGTGGCTGGATAACCTGATTGGTTATGCGCGTCGTTTCCTGAGCAATCTTGTTGGTCAACTGACTACTGCTGCCGCTGGCATGAAACAGCCACGGCTGCTGCATATAGTGGTGGTAAAGCCGGGTGGAAAGCTCAGCGCCTACCTGTTGGGCATAGAGGGCCAGCTTCCAGGTGACAAACATGGAAACCAGCGCCGCACCGGTTAGCGCCACCATGACGGCAATGCCCAACCAGAACAGAAACTGCCTTGGGGTTTGCATGCCGCTGGCCGCGTAGAGCTGTGCCAGTGTGCCCTCGCCTTCCAGGCGGCTGATATCGCCCACCACGGCCATAAAGGGGCCAATGGCGGCCACACCCGCCACCTCGGCAAAAGCCATTAATACCACCAGGCCTTGCAGAGCAATCAGCTTGCGGCGCTGTTCAGCAGTCAGCAGGGAGTAAAGTTTTTTTAGACGAGCGAACATGAAACCTCAAACATCAACGTTGCGATGCATGAAAGGAAAAAGGGGCCATTATAGGTCTGGATAGGTGGGCGCTTGAGCGTAACCCATGCCCACAGCATCCTTGGCTGAGACGGTGGGTAGTTCGCCTTCAGGTAGCGGCCAATCAATTGCCAGGGCATTGTCATCCCAGCGAATACAGCGCTCATACTCCGGCGCGTAGAAGTCCGTGCATTTGTACTGAAAATCCGCGGTGTCACTGGTCACCAGAAAGCCGTGGGCAAAGCCCGGCGGCACCCATAGCATGCGCTGGTTATCTTCAGAAAGTGTTTCGCCTACCCACTCGCCAAAGGTAGATGACCCCTGGCGTAGGTCTACGGCCACATCAAACACTTCTCCTCGGGTTACCCGCACCAGCTTTCCCTGGGGCTGTTTGATCTGGTAATGCAGGCCGCGCAGGGTATTTTTGACTGAGCGGCTGTGGTTGTCCTGTACAAAGGTGTGGTGAATGCCTGCCTCGGCAAAGGCTTTAGCGTTCCAGGTTTCCATAAAGAAACCGCGTTCATCACCAAAGACTTTGGGTTCAATCAGTTTGACATCAGGAATACGGGTGGGCGTGATCAGCATGCTGGCTCGCTTAGGTCGTGGCGTTAAGCAGTTTTTTCAGGTAGGCGCCGTAGCTATTCTTCTTCAACAGCTCGGCTTCTGCTGCCAGTTGTTCGGCCTGGATAAAGCCCATGCGGTAGGCGATCTCTTCCAGGCAGGCAATTTTCAAGCCTTGGCGTTTTTCCAGGGTTTCGATAAACCCTGAGGCTTCGTGCAGGGAGTCAAAGGTGCCGGTATCCAGCCAGGCAAAGCCACGGCCAAGCAGTTCAACGTTAAGGTCGCCGCGCTCAAGATAGGCCTGGTTGACACTGGTGATTTCCAGTTCGCCACGGTGTGAAGGCTGTACCTTCTTGGCAATGTCCACTACATCGTTGTCGTAGAAGTAAAGGCCAGTGACCGCGTAGTCGGATTTTGGATGGGTCGGCTTTTCTTCGATGGAGATGGCGCGCTTTTGGTCGTCAAACTCCACTACTCCAAAGCGTTCTGGGTCTGTTACCTGGTAACCAAATACGGTAGCACCGCTGATGCGTGCTGCGGCGGATTGCAGCATTCTGGAAAAGCTTTGGCCGTAGTAGATATTGTCGCCCAGCACCAGGCACACATTATCGTCGCCAATAAATTCTTCACCGATGATAAACGCCTGCGCCAGGCCATCCGGGCTGGGCTGGGCGGCATAACTAAGGTTAACGCCCCACTGGCTGCCATCATTAAGCAGGCGCTTGAAGCCGTCTTGGTCTTCCGGGGTAGTAATCACCAGGATATCGCGAATACCTGCCAGCATTAGCACCGAAAGCGGGTAATAGATCATCGGCTTGTCATACACCGGCAGCAGCTGCTTGGAGATGCCACGGGTGATGGGGTACAAGCGGGTGCCGGAGCCACCTGCCAGAACGATGCCTTTCATAAACGCTCCTTTTGAACCTTAAATTTGCCCGAGGCGTTCGCCTTGGTAGCTGCCATCCTGTACCCGCTGGCACCATTCAAGGTTATCCAGATACCACTGCACGGTTTTACGGATACCGCTTTCAAAGGTTTCTTTAGGCTGCCAGCCCAGTTCACGTTCAATCTTGCTGGCATCTATGGCGTAGCGCCTGTCGTGGCCGGGGCGATCCGTTACGTAGGTAATCAGGTCGCGGTAATGGCTTGTTTGAGGGCGAAGCTCCTGAAGGATGTCGCAAATCGTTTGCACAACCTCCAGGTTCTGCTTCTCGTTATGCCCGCCGATGTTGTAGGTCTCCCCTGCTTTCCCTTGGGTAGCAACCTGATAAAGCGCTCTGGCATGATCTTCGACATACAGCCAGTCGCGGATCTGATCACCCTTGCCGTACACCGGCAGTGGCTTTTCTTGCAGCGCATTGAGAATGACCAGTGGGATCAGCTTCTCAGGAAAGTGGTAAGGGCCGTAATTATTTGAGCAATTGGTGATAAGCGTTGGCAGGCCGTAGGTGCGCCGCCAGGCACGCACCAGATGATCTGAGCTGGCTTTGCTGGCGGAATAAGGGCTGCTGGGTGCGTAGGCCGTTGATTCAGTAAAGAGGTGTTGACTGGCGTTGTCGATCTCGTCGGGGTGAGGTAAGTCACCGTAGACTTCATCCGTGCTGATATGATGGAAGCGAAAGGCGTTTTTGCGGCCTTGTTCCAACGCCTGCCAATAGTGGCGGGCGGCTTCCAGCAAGGTGTAAGTGCCCACAATATTGGTTTCGATAAAGTCTGCCGGGCCATCAATGGAACGATCTACATGGCTTTCAGCCGCTAGGTGCATCACTGCATCCGGCTGATGCTCACGAAACACCCGATCAAGTGCTGCACGGTCGCAGATATCAACCTGCTCGAAGGTATAACGTTCGCTCGTGCTGATTTCTACAAGTGAATCCAGGTTACCGGCGTAGGTGAGCTTATCAACGTTCACCACGCTATCTGTAGTGTTGCGGATGATGTGACGAATAACGGCTGAGCCGATAAAACCCGCACCGCCGGTGATCAGTAATTTCATTGATCTTCCCTAGACCTTAACCATGTTCGAAAAGCGTTCAGGCACGCTACCGCCCGGAGGTTGTGTCCGGGCTTTCCTCGTGCCCTGCTTGCCCTGTCTTTTTGTTTCTTTCTAAGCCACATTTATCGCTTACTTACAATTGAACATAATACTACATGACCTAACTTTTTTTAACATCCACTTTAGGGCAAAAAAATTTCGGGTTGGGGTACCGGGCCTGTTGGCATCAACAGGCCCAGCTACCTTAATCAATCGTGGGCTTGTAGCTGTAGTGGTAGTAGCCGTAACCATAGCCGTAGCTGCTGGCGGCTTTCTTTTCCATGGCGTTTAGAATGGTGCCTTTTACCACTACACCGGCGCTGGTCAGGCGGTTGGCGGCTTGCTGCACCTCTTTTACCGTGTTGCGCTCAAAGCGCGCAATCAGCAGAGTGGTGCCGCACAGGCTGCCCACTACGGCCGGGTCGGTTACGGCCAGCACCGGTGGGGTATCCACAATCACCAGGTCGTATTCTTGCTCGGCTTCTTCCAGCATTTGCGCAAAGCGCTCGTTCATCAGTAGCTCTGAGGGGTTGGGGGGCGCCAAACCGCGGGCCATATAGCTAAGGTTCTCTATCGGGGTGGTACGCAGCTGAGTTTGCCAGGTGCTGCGCCCAGAGAGCACATCTGAAAGGCCACCCTCGCTTTTGCCGTTAAAGGCGGTGTGAACATGGCCCTTGCGCATATCCGCATCTATTACCAGCACCTTCTGGCCTGCGTTGGCACACACGGCGCCCAGGTTGATGGTAATAAAGCTTTTGCCGATATCCGGGCTGGAACCGGTAATCATGATGCTGCGGTTCTTGGCTTCCATCATGGCAAAGTGCAGGCTAGTGCGCAGCCCGCGCAGGGCCTCTACGGCAAGGTCTGCCGGTTCATAGTGGGCCAACACGCCGGTATTCACTTCATGGGCTTTTTTGCTGCCTTTTACTTTTATCTTGCGCACCAGCTGTTGCTGGGTAGCAGAAAGCGGCACACTGGCATACACCGGCAAACCTGCCTGTTCCAGCTGCTCCGGGCCTTCTACCCCACGGCGCAGCAGGCCTACCAGCAATACGCCGCCCACGGCCAGCATGCCACCCATAAGTGTAGCCAGCACCACAATCAGAGGCTTTTTGGGGGCAATGGCGCCGCCTACCAGGGCATCGTCAATAATTCGCACGTTGCCCACGGTACCCGCCTTGGCCATCTGTAGTTCCTGCATCTTGTTCAGCACATTCACGTAAATGGCCTGAGTGACTTCGACATCACGGGTGCGGCGGATAATTTCCTGCTGGGCAGCGGGTAGCTCGCTTACTCGTGCATCCAGCTCGTCAAGGTCACTTTCCACAAAGCGCTTCTGGCGCAGCAGTGCCTGATAAGCGGGATGACTCGGAGTATAGCGCTGGGCCAGCTCGGCTTCCTGGAATTGCAATTCGTTAAGGCGCTCTTCCAGCTCAATGTAGCGGTTGATCGCGGACTGGGCTTCAGAGTCCAAACCGACGTTCTGGGATTCCACCCGGAATTCATTCAGGCGGTTTTCGGCTTGGTCCAGCTCGCTGCGAATTTCCGGCGCCTGCTCTTCCAGAAACGCCAGGCTTTGCTCCGCCTGGGCAGATTGGCGTTCAACGTTCTGGGTCAGGAAGGTTTGGGTGACGGCATCCAGTGAGCGGCGAATTTCTTCGCGGTTTTCACCGCTTAACGTCAGGCGCAGCATACCGGAACTACCACCACGCCCTCCACCTACTTCGGCAATGCTTAAACGGCTTTTCAAATTGTTGACGGCGTTAGAACGCACAAGCTTGGTAAGCGTGAATTCTGCCCCGGGGGCTGCCTGTAGCTCAGATACATTAACGATCACTTCACCCTGCAGAAACTGGCTTTGCTGGCTGACCTGGCCGGTGCCCAGACGTTCGCCCTCCAGCCAGAGGGAATATTGAGCTGGCTGGCCGGGTGAGCTGGGTTCTGTTTGCAGCGTGAATGGCTGGCCCCGGTAGCTATCGTGAACTTCCAGCCGGGAGACATTGATATATTCTCCGCCCCATACATAGGGGCTTTCCTGCATAAAGCCGGGGCGCTGAATGCCGCGCCGTTGGATGAAATCACCCACTAGCGGCAAGGTGCGTGGGGTGACTGAGGTATCCAGGGAAATTCTGTCTACCACCTGCCCCAGCACCATGCGGGATTGCAGGATCTGTATTTCAGCTGAGGTAGAAGATTCACTCTCCTGGCCAAGCACTTCGCTTAGCTCACCCATTGGGTTGATTGAGGAACGCTGCTCAACCTGTACCAGCGCATCGCCTTGGTAAACCGGGGTGGCCAGCATGGCGTAGACCACGCCGATAGCGGCAAATAGCACGGTAATGCCGACAATCAGGTATTTATGGTCTATCAGCAGGCCAAACAGCCGGCCCAGGTCAATTTCATCATCCTGTGGGGCGGTGCTTTGCTGGGCGGTGTTTTGCTGGGAAATGACGTCACTCATGCTTTCTTGGTATCCACGTTTTTGAATCTCGACATTAGGTGGCGGCGGCACTATCGGCCAAGCTTGCTGGCCCAGGCGCGTGTGGCGTCATCCATTAACCGGTGTACATAATCGAAGACTTCCTGGCTTTTCTGGTAGGGGTCGGGGATGTCCTTGCCCTGGCCGTTTTCCAGCCATTGGCCGAGGCGCATGGTCTTGCCCAGCATCGCCGGCGACATATCGGCTATCGCGCGGCGTTGGCCATCGCTCATTACCAGCACCAGGTCAGCGGCTTGCAGCATGGCCGGGGTCAGCTGGCGGGCTTTGTGGCTGGCCACTTCCAGCCCGGCCTGTTCGGCCAGCTGGCGGGCTTTGGGGTCTACCCCTTCATCCACCACGGCACTCAGCCCGGCTGAGGATAGCTGCTTGCCGGGCAGCCGCTTACGCAGCATTGCCTCCGCCACCGGGCTGCGGCAGATATTACCGATACAGACCACCAGAATATGTTGAAACATACCTTACCCAGATAGATGGATTCGCCAGGGGTTGCCCTGGCGAATAGAGCTGTCAGCCAAAAATTCACTTATATACTGCCCGTGTGTTGCATTTATGCTGCACCAAAAGATGCGCCTGCATACTACAGCACTGTTTGTCAGACTGCTTACTCAAGCTGTCTATTTATACAGGGGTATTTGTAAAATTTGCTGTGAAATTTGCGTAACCCTGAAAAGATTTGAGAGTTTTTAACATATTTTTGACCGCAATTGGATGACCATCGGCATTTTATTGTTAATTTGTTGAAGCAATACCTTGGCCACAGCCTTTATATTGCTCGCCATCAATGGAGAGAGTGACGCGTGCAGGGAAGGGTTCGCCGCTCATATCATCAAAGCAGGCGCTGGATTCGATGCGTACGCGAAAGAAGTCATCGGCCTTGGCGTTTTCGATCACCACCCGCCCTGCGTCATTATCCATCACGCTGACCATATAGGGCATGGTGCGGGTTTCACGGCCGTAGTTAGAGATCAGGGTCATTTCGGGGGTCTGGCTGGAGAGCTTGACTATCCAGCCGGGTTCATTGCCTCGGCCAAGAAACATGACATCCGGGTAATCTTCCCGAGTGAAGGCTTGGCGCTGTTGGGCCAGCTGGCATTGCAGTTGCCCACGGGGGGTTTCTACCTGCGCCTTATCGCCGCGGTTCCATAAGCTGATATCGCCTTGCTGGTAGCGCGCACCGCTGGCCACAATGGCCTGGGGTAATTGCCAGGCACCGTGCATTGACCAGAGACGCAGGCTTTCATCATTCACGGCGGTCACCAGGTTCTGGTTGGCAGGCGAACAGCGCCAGCCATCAAAGCGCTCTGCCTGGCCAGCAAACAGGCTGGAAGGCAGCAAGGGGGCTTTTTCAGCCACGCTGCCTGTGCCGGAAGGTGCCGATGTTGCCGCACAACCGCTGAGTGCCAGGGCTGCAATCCCCGCCACCAGGCCAGTGGACAGGCATTTTTCGATGTTAGGTTTACTCATCACAAGCTCCGTTTTATGAAGGGTCACAATGCTAATATAACAGGTGAGTGCTAAGAGATGAGTTAAAACCGCCACGGATGCACACGGATTTTCACGGATAAAAACCTTTTGTTTTTGGTTTTGAACTTATCCGCATTTATCCGTGTTATCCGTGGCTAACAAGATCCGGTTAATGCAGTGAGCGGTGGGCTTTGGTCTGTTCGCGTTCGAGGATGGCGTCGGCATCTAGCGAGTTGATGGGCACATCGGGGCTGGGGGGAATCTCGCCGCTGGCCAGTAGTGCCTGGTAGCGCAACACACAGACCCGCAGGAAAGAGGTGAAATTCCCCAGATCGTGCCCGGCGTCTATCGATTCATGATAGAGCCGGGTGATCAGCTGGGCGGTGTTCATGGCGTCGCGGCGGGCCATTTCTTCCAGCAGCTGCCAGAAGTAGTTTTCCATGCGTACGCTGGTCACCATGCCGTCGATGCGCAGCGAATGGGTCTGGCTTTGCCATAGCGTCGGGTCGGCATTGATAAATAGCCTGCACATAGGGCCTCCTGGTCAGCTGCGATTTATCTGCGTTTTTACCGCCCAAGTATAGACCTCTTTAGCGATCCAACAGCACCATAAACTGGGCCAGCCAAGCCGGGTGTGCGGGCCATGCGGGGGCGGTTACCAGATTGCCATCGGTAACCGCATCCGTGACCTCAATATCGGCAAAGTGGCCACCGGCCAGTTCCACTTCTGGCTGGCAGGCCGGGTAGGCAGAGCATTGTTTGCCCTTGAGCACGCCTGCCGCCGCCAGCAGCTGGGCACCGTGGCACACCGCCGCAACCGGTTTATCGTGTTCGAAAAAGTGCCTCACCATGGCCAGCACCGCACCGTTGAGGCGCAGGTATTCTGGCGCTCGGCCACCGGGGATGACCAGGGCATCGTAGTTGGCCGGGTCGATATCAGCAAAGGTTGCAGTCAGGGCAAAGCGGTGGCCGGTTTTTTCGGTGTAGGTCTGGTCGCCTTCAAAATCGTGGATCGCCGTTGCCACGCTGTCGCCAGCTTTTTTGTCCGGGCAGACGGCATCGACCTGATGCCCCACCGCCATCAGCGCCTGGAACGGCACCATGGTTTCGTAGTCTTCGGTGAAGTCACCGGTAATCATCAGAATGCGTTTGGCGCTCATTGTCGTGCTCCTGTTGGAATTGTTCTATGAGCGTAGCAACTCCCAAAGCACGACGGGTATTAATGGGGTACTACGGGTGAGTGAAAATGGCTACGGACCCTCACGGAAAACACGGACAAGGTCAAAACCAAACTGCCAGTAAAAACGAAAGGGGTTTGTCCGTGCCGTCTGTGAGGGTCCGTGGCTAATGACCTTTCGTAGCGACGTAAAAAGTTTCAATGTCGCGTTTCGGCGCGCAGCCTTTCGACTTCCTCAACCGGAAGCTCTTCAATCTCTGCAATAAGCTGGTCGCTCATCTCAGTCAAGGCAATTAACTTACGGGCAGCATTGCGCTTACTTTCCAGAGCGCGTTGTTCGGCTTCTTGTCGGCCTTTCTCGATACCCAACTTTTCGCCTTTCTCGATACCCAACTTTTCGCCTTTCTCGATACCCAACTTTTCGCCTTTCTCGATACCCAGGCGCTCAATTGTGTTCACATAAGGCATTTGCTTTTCCTCCTGTATGGCGTAGACCGCCTGGACAAATTCGGGTTCCAGTGCTCTGGGTAGCTGCAGCATCCAGTCGATGATATTGAACAACCGCACTATCTGTTCTCGGCTGTAGCCCCGCTCATACAGCAGCCGAATCAGGGCAACCTTGACATCTTTGCGCGTGGCGCCGTCCTTTACCCGTTTGGCTTGAACCTGAGCCATCACTACCAACGCGAAGACGTTATTGCTCGTTTCCAGGTCTGCCCAATGCGTTTCCCAGTCAATCAGTTTAGCCGTGGGGAAAGTAAACGTCAGCTCGCATCCCCAGCGTGCAAAGTGGAACGTTGTCGGACGAAAGTTCTGGCGGGTATCCGTCAATACCGCCAAGCTGACAACGTCCATGTTGTAGCGATCTCGTAGCCGATATTGATAGGTATACATCCGCTCGGCAAACGCTTCTTCAGGTTCGCCTTGAACCTCGACATGAATTAACACCCAGGTCTCACTGCCATCTTTTGCGTACACCTTGATCAGTTTATCCGCGTGGCGTCTTCCACTGTCTGCATCCGGCGTAATCTGCTGAAGCTCCTTATCAAGGAAACTGTAACCTTGTGACCAGTCCACCTGTTCATTAATAGCGGGGAACAGCAGGTCCAGAAACTCTTGAAAATATGACTCCAACGCCATCTTCCACGGGCTATCGTGATCGGCACGGCGGCCATCGTCCTGATCGCTCATAATGACTCCTTGTCGCTTAGTGCCATTACTTTAGCACAACGTGCTTAACTGACGTGGCTCATTACCAGCTAGGCAACATCAGGCAAAGGTCAAGGTGGATCCCCGATAACCCCACTCGGGAATGACAGTTTTGGGGGCAATTCGGGAATGACGGTTTGGTGCCGTTATCCTACGGTATTGTGATAATATTAGTGAAAACTATAAAGGCATGGATGCGTATGAACGAATTACTGGACCCTACCAATGATTATGTCTTCAAGCGTTTGTTTGCTGAGGCTCCCGCGTTATTAGTTGATCTGATTAACGATTTACGCCCTGATCTGCCGGATATTGTTTCCGTCGAAATTATTAACCCCAACATTGAACCGGTCGAACTGACAGGGAAATACATTATCCTCGATGTGCTGGCGCGTGATAATGCGGGGGACTGCTATAATGTAGAGGTACAGGTGCGACGATATAACGCTTGGCACAAACGCGGCTTATTTTATCTGGCTCGCACCTTGAGCCGGCAGTTGAGCACCGGTGAGAATTATCAGGATCTGCGTGCTTCCGTGGGTTTGCATCTTCTCGATTTTGATTTGTTTACCGCGAATGAAAGAGAGCAAGCGCAGGCTACTTGGCGGTTTGAAATGCGTGATGAAAACCAGCCTGAGGTCACGCTTGGGAACACGCTGCAGATGAACCTGATCGAATTGAATAAGGCAGATCGCCTGGGTTTGTCAAAAGGCCCTCTCGGCGCCTGGATCATTTTCTTCAAACACTGGCAGGAGGAACTCACCATGGCCAATGTATCGCATGAACCGGTTAAACGGGCGATGAACCGTATCCGGGAGCTAAGTGCCGATGAAGAAACCCGTCGCCTTGCCTTTGTTCGCGAACGCGCCCTACATGATGAAGTCTCGTTGTTGAGTGACGCCAGGCAAGAAGGCTTGAAGCAAGGGCTGGAGCAAGGACTGGAACAAGGGCTGGAGCAAGGGCTGGAGCAAGGGCGTGAAGCAGTGGCGCTAAACCTGATTGATATGGGGCTGCTGACTGATGCTCAGATCGCGACTGCTTCAGGGCTCAGCGAAGCAGATGTTAAAGCGCTGCGGCGGCGTGAATAGCCACGGACCCTCACGGATAACACGGACAAGGTCAAAACCAAACTATCAGTAAAAACGAAAGGGGTTTGTCCGTGGCGTCCGTGAGAGTCCGTGGCTAACTGGCCTTTTTTGAAGTGGATTCCCGATTACCCCTCGGGAATGACGGGTACTGGGGGTGTTCGGGAATGACGGTTTGGTGCCGTTATCCTACGGTATTGTGATAATATTAGTGAAAACTATAAAGGCATGGATGCGTATGAACGAATTACTGGACCCTACCAATGATTATGTCTTCAAGCGTTTGTTTGCTGAGGCTCCCGCGTTATTAGTTGATCTGATTAATGATTTACGCCCTGATCTGCCGGATATTGTTTCCGTCGAAATTATTAACCCCAACATTGAACCGGTCGAACTGACAGGGAAATACATTATCCTCGATGTGCTGGCGCGTGATAATGCGGGCGACTGCTATAATGTAGAGGTACAGGTGCGACGATATAATGCTTGGCATAAACGCGGCTTATTTTATCTGGCTCGCACCTTGAGCCGGCAGTTGAGCACCGGTGAGAATTATCAGGATCTGCGTGCTTCCGTGGGTTTGCATCTCCTCGATTTTGATTTGTTTACCGCGAATGAAAGAGAGCAAGCGCAAGCTACTTGGCGGTTTGAAATGCGTGATGAATACCAGCCTGAGGTCTGAAGAATCCCCACGGATTTGGCGCTATGCGTCGCATAATGCCTGATCGTGGGCTTCTTCTCTCAGGCTGGCCTTCAGCGATGTCCAGCAAGGCCAGGGCACAGCGCCGGAAGGTTGTCGACGCAGCCATTCCAGCCCAAGGCGCCATACCGATAAAACATTGCGATGATTGATACTGTTGCTCTGGTAGTGTTTCTGCTGCCCTCTGGTTTTCACGCCCAGGCCAGCGACCATCATCGCCATATTGGCCAACATCGCGATCAGCAGCAGGATCTCGATACGCCTGCCCTGACGCGATTGATGCATACCAAAGCCCAGCCCAAAAAGGGGGCTTTTGACGTCGCGAAAACCTTCTTCGATCTGCATTCGTTGCCGGTAGATGGCGACCACTTTTTTCGCCTGTGTCGAGCGCTTCGGCAGATTAGTGACCAATACCCAGGGTTCTTCCTGACGGCGGGCGATGGCTCTGCTCGCACTGTCCTGAGAGGCCTGTCCACGCTTGTTACGATCTTTACGCCCCTTGGGCGATTGGTGATAGAGCACCATCTGAGTCGTCAGTGGGTTGCTGCGCGCTATCTGAACTTCTCCAAGGGCACTGGGTACCGAGGTGGCTTGCTGAAACAATGAACTGACCGCCTGCCACGCTGCACCGGATGCCTGATAATGGGTGGGGCTACGTACACGCCCGACGTAATACCAGCCACGCTTCTCTACAGCGCGAAACCACGGGTTACGAAAACCGGCATCGGTCACCAGCACAGGCGTTGCCCCTTCAGGCAACAGGCGGGCAATGGCTTCTAATAGATACGCTTCGCAATACGCACATCCATTTTTGTGATGAACCTTTTCAAAGATCGGCAATGAGCGCCCGGCAAAGGGGATAGCAGCACGCAGCAAAAATTGCTGCCCATAATGATCGATAGGCGACCAATCGACCAGAATCAGGGGACGTGTCATATGACCGATCAACACATTAGCCACCAGCCAATAAAACAAGGGGCGCTCCTCGTGCAAATGGTGGTTGCCCAATAGCCGGTCGACGCGCTTAATGGTATGCCGAGGCGCTACCGGCCCTGGCAAAGCACGCCCGAGCGCTGTTAACCCCAATCGACGATCCGTCAGCAAGGCACCCACCGTATCCAGAAGTGCTTGAAGACGTTTGGCATGTATTGAGGGGAGTGCTGATGTGAGCCAATTGTGTAAGAATCGTGGGGCCTGCATGGGTCTCCTTAGGCATATTGTTTGTTTGGCGATTAACAACATGCCGACTCATGCAGGCTCCTTCAACATTACCTGCTGATTTTATTGAAATATTTGTGGGGATCCCTCAGGCCTGAGGTCACTCTCGGGAACACGCTGCAGATGAATCTGATCGAATTAAATAAGGCAGATCGTTTGGGTTTGTCAAAAGGCCCTCTCGGCGCCTGGATCATTTTCTTCAAACACTGGCAGGAGGAACTCACCATGGCCAATGTATCGCATGAACCGGTTAAACGGGCGATGAACCGTATCCGGGAGCTAAGTGCCGATGAAGAAACCCGTCGCCTTGCCTTTGTTCGCGAACGCGCCCTACATGATGAAGTCTCGTTGTTGAGTGACGCCAGGCAAGAAGGCTTGAAGCAAGGGCTGGAGCAAGGGCTGGAGCAAGGGCGTGAAGCAGTGGCGCTAAACCTGATTGATATGGGGCTGCTGACTGATGCTCAGATCGCGACTGCTTCAGGACTCAGCGAAGCAGATGTTAAAGCGCTTAGGCGGCATGGTGAGTAAAAAATGGCCACGGACCCTCACGGAAAACACGGACAAGGCCAAAACCAAACTGCTCATAAAAAACGGAAGGGGTTTGTCCGTGCCGTCCGTGAGCGTCCGTGCTAATGACCTTTCGTAGCGACGTAAAAAGTTTCAATGTCGCGTTTCGGCGCGCAGCCTTTCGACTTCCTCAACCGGAAGCTCTTCAATCTCCGCAATAAGCTGGTCGCTCATCTCAGTCAAGGCAATTAACTTACGGGCAGCATTGCGCTTGCTTTCCAGAGCGCGTTGTTCGGCTTCTTGTCGGCCTTTCTCAATACCCAACTTTTCGCCTTTCTCGATACCCAGGCGCTCAATTGTGTTCACATAAGGCATTTGCTTTTCCTCCTGTATGGCGTAGACCGCCTGGACAAATTCGGGTTCCAGTGCTCTGGGTAGCTGCAGCATCCAGTCGATGATATTGAACAACCGCACTATCTGTTCTCGGCTGTAGCCCCGCTCATACAGCAGCCGAATCAGGGCAACCTTGACATCTTTGCGCGTGGCGTCTTCCACTGTCTGCATCCGACGTAATCTGCTGAAGCTCCTTATCAAGGAAACTGTAACCTTGTGACCAGTCCACCTGTTCATTAATGGCGGGGAACAGCAGGTCCAGAAACTCTTGAAAATATGACTCCAACGCCATCTTCCACGGGCTATCGTGATCGGCACGGCGGCGTGAGGAATAACAAAACCGCCACGAATAACACGGATTTCCACGGATAAAACCTTTTTGGTTTTGACCTTATCCGTGGTTATCCGTGTACATCCGTGGCTAAAAAACGTGGTTAAAAAATCTAACGATCAGTGAGGAGGTGGTGGAGTTTGCCGCAGTTGACCATGGGGTCGTCGCAGTTGATGACGATTTCCGAGTTGGCGAGTACATAGCTGCGCCCAGTAATCGTGTTTTCGACCACCTGGAAGGTGCCTTGCTGGTGCCAACCGGTGGCGGTGCCGATAAAGCCGGTTTCCCGCAGCGAGACGGTTTCCAGCTTGTCGCCGATATTCAGGCGCCCTTCATGGTTCATCAGCGCCAGCCGCGCTGATGTGCCGGTGCCGGTGGTGCTGCGGCAGATCACGCCCGGGTGTACATAGGTGGTGGAACGCGAGCGGATATAGCCATCCGCCACCTGCTCTTCCGGCCCCATAAAGTGCAAAAACGGCAGCGGCCCGACATCGCCCAGGGTGTAGTGGGAGAAACCGCGCTCCGCCTTGATGGCTTCGACAATCTTGTAAGCACATTCCGCCAGGGCGCGCTCTTCTTCACGCACCAGCTTGAAGCCGAGCTGCCCTGCATCCACCAGGGCATAGAAGCCGCCGCTGTAGGCAATGGAGTAGGTGACGTCACCGATATCGGGCACATGGATAGAGGCGCGGTAGGTATCGATGTAGCTGGGCAGGCCTTCACAGGTAATCGCTTCAACGACGCCGTCCTTGACCGTAGCTTCAATGTTGACCAGACCGGCTGGCGCTTCAAGCTTGAAATGCTGCACGCCTTCGCGCTTTTCAACAATACCGGCTTCGAGTACGGCCGTGGCGGTGCACAAGGTGTTGGAGCCGGAGTAGATCGGGTAGCCCATTACTTCCATGATGATATAGCCCGCGGCGGCCTGGGGGTCGGTGGCGGGCACAATCAGGTCCACCGACATTTCGGGAATGCCGTAGGGTTCAAACAGTAGCAGTTCGCGCAGGCCATCGGCGTTGTCGCGCAGGTATTCCATCTTCTCGCGCACTGTCTTGCCGAGTAGCGGGTCAATCCCGCCGGTAACGATACGGCTGACATCCCCACCCGCATGGGTATCCATTAGCTGGATGCTATGACGTGTTTTCATGCTGTTGTTCTCCTGGCTCAGCCGTTCAGGCTGAAGGGGGCGCCGTGGGTGTGCCACTGGCTATCGGGGACGATAACGATCTTTCCCAGGTAGTTGCTGTCACGGTTGACGAAGTAACGCTCGGCGTCGTGCAGCTCAGAAAGTCTGAAAGCCGCATGCAGAACGGGCTTGAGGTCGCCGCTGCGAATCCAGGCCATCAGCTGCTCGGCTTCTTCGCGGGTGCCGTGGGAGACGCCGAAGATCTGTACCTGATACAGGTAGATGCGGGTCCACATCATTTCGCTGAGATTACCGCCACTGGCGCCAGCAATCGACAGCCGTGGGTAGCTTTTCCGCGCCTGCATGTCATTGATCATGGTGTCGATGAAAAGGTTGGTCATATCACCGCCAACCAGATCCATCACCGCATCAATCGGCGCGCCGCCAGTCGCTACCAGTACGCGCTCAACAAAGGTGGGCAGGTCGCCGCGGTCGATGACGTCTTCTGCGCCCATGGCTTTCAGCGCATCAGCCTTGTCCAGCTGGCTGACCGCGTAGGGAATGGCGCCGATAATGCGGCACAGCTGAATCAGCGCTGTGCCTACGCCGCCGCTGGCGCCTGTAACCAGCACCCGTTCCCCACGGCTAACATTGGCCGAGGTCATCATGTGATACGCCGTCTGGTAGGAGCACATGCCCATACTGGCCAGCTCCGCATCGGCCAGTTCCGGATTGGGAATATGATGGAACTGATCCGCTGGCACGGCGACGTATTCGGCATAGCCGCCATCGGCACCGTGGCCGTAGTAATCCGGCGTGAGGTTGATATCCCGACGAGCATCGGCGTAGAGGTTGAAATCCAGCAGGCCGCGCTCACCTATCCGGCTAGCATCAACGCCCTCTCCTACCGCGGCAATGCGCCCGACAATATCGGCGCCCTGAATGCGCGGAAAGGTGAAGGTTGGCTCGCCGCCCATGGCAAAGGAAGTCACATCGCCTTTGTCCTTGGTCGGATAAAGCCCTTCGCGGGCCTTGCGGTCGGTATTGTTCTTGGCGGTGGCGGTCACCTGCACCAGCACTTCCCCCGCCTTGGGTGTCGGCACCGGTACATCCTGGCGATATTCCAGCTTGTCGATATCACCGTGGCCGGTCAGCACCATGGCGGCCATGGTATCCGGCAACGTCACGGGCACCTTGGGAGAAGTAGCGGTCTGGGTCATTAAAAGGCTCCTGAATAAAAAGGGTCAGATCCAAATTAATCATTCCGCACTTTCCTTGACAGTTAATGAAAGCCAGTCAGTTAATTTGGATCTGACCCTCTTTATTCTCTTTATTCGAAGGCGTGCGTAATCTGCGAGAAGATAGCAAATTTCGTTCTCGGTGCCAGCGGGGTAGGAGAATTTAATATTGATGGGTTGCTTGAAAACTCGTCATACTCCTGAAAGCCTATCAGAAGGAGCCCTCGTGAAAACATTATATACAGCATACTTCACTGCCCCTGCGCCCTTCGGTGTCATTCGCCTTGAGGGCCATGATGAGGGCATCACGTCGATTTACTTTGATCAGGAAGGGTCAGCGCTCAACGCAGTTGAATCTCACCCGCTGCTTGAGCGCTGCTGGGAGCAGCTGGAGGCGTTTTTTAAGGGCCAGCGCCAGGCGTTTGATATCCCTTTGGCGGCTGAAGGCACGCCTTTTCAGCAGCAGGTATGGGCGGCGCTGCGGGAGATTCCCTTTGGCGAAACCGCAAGCTATGGGGCTATCGCCAGCGCGCTTGGCAAGCCCACCGCTAGCCGTGCGGTGGGCATGGCCAACGGGCGCAACCCGCTGCCGATTATTGTGCCCTGCCATAGAGTGATTGGCGCCAATGGCCAGCTGACCGGCTACTCCGGTGGTTTGGCATGCAAGCGCTGGCTGCTTGAACATGAACAGGCACACAAAGATGCACACCAGGCGCCGCTAACCTAGCCGTTCAACCACCTCAACCTACCCGTGAGATAAGCCGTGATGATATTGCGGCTTGCAGCAGGCCGCCGAGCGCTTCAAGCTAGGCGGCTTTTTTGTATTGATACGTATTCTCCTGCTACTGACGAGTTTTGCATGCTGCCCTTTGCCACTGCCTATCACCGCCGTTTGACCTGGCGTTACTTTGCGCTGTTTATTGCCATCGGCATGACCGGCGGCCTGCTTGGCCCTGCCTTGCCGCACCTGGCGGATAGCGTGGGCGCCAGCATGAGCCAGATTGCCATTCTGTTTACCGCCCGCGCGGTGGGCAATATGAGCGGTGCCTTTGTAACGGGCCTGCTGCTCGACCGCTTTGATGGCCACAGGGTGCTGTTTGCCATGGGCGCCATCATGGTGACGGGGCTGGCGATTACCCCTTTTAGCCCGCTGCTGATCCTCCTGGCGGGGCTGTTTGGCGTACTTGGATTTGCCGAGGTGGCGCTGAATTCCGGCGGCAATACCCTGCTGATCTGGTTGCATCGTGATGATGCCGGGCCGAATATCAGCGCCCTGCACTTCTGCTTCAGCTTTGGCAATATGCTGACCCCGCTTGTCATGGTAGCGGCGCTTTCCCTCACCGGCCAGTTTCACTGGGCATTCTGGGTCGTCGGTGCCCTTGCCCTGCTCACTCTGTTGCCTTTGCTGCGCTTTGCCAGCCCGCACAAAACGCCCCCTGTTGATAGTGACACACTGCCTGCCATCCCCAAGCACAGCGATACTGTTTTGCTAGTGCTGTTCATGCTGATTTTCGCACTTTATGTGGGTATGGAGATCACCTTCGCCGGCTGGGTGACCTCCTACGGGGTGCTGGTGGGGCTGGCCGCCAAGGACGCTGCTATTCTGGCCACCCTGTTCTGGCTGACGCTGTCTGCCGGGCGGCTGTTAGCTATTCCGCTACTGCGGGTGGTCTCGCCCTGGTGGGTGCTGTGTGGCTGTGCGGCGCTTGGGCTTCTTACTGCCTGGGCGCTGCATGCGCTGTGGGTGCCGCTGTCTATCGGTGCCCTACTGTTCGGGCTGGCGGCTTCAGCCTTCTTCCCGACCCTCTACGCGCTGAGCAACCAGGTAATGGAAATGCGCGGACGCACCACAGGGGCAATTTTCACCGCCGCTGGCAGCGGCGCCCTGGTGGTGCCCTCGCTGACCGGCCCCCTGCTTGACTGGCTGGGCGCCGGGGCTTTCCCGCTGCTGCTGGCGGGCCTGGTCATATTGATGAGCGCTGGCCTCGGGCTGCTGGCACTTCGGTTACGCGCCCTGAGGGGCCGAGCCACTCACTCCGAGGCCGTCAAGCCGCTGCCACGCGGCGAGCACTAAGCGCCAGCCCTACGCTGACCAATGTGGAGGCCAGCAGCGCGCCGACAAAAGGCGCCAGAGTGGGAATGCTGTTGGGGAAACTGGCTGCCAGCAGGCCAGCGCTGAGGCTGCCTTGCATCACCCAGCCGGGCAGGATGGCGCCGAGCATGCCAGCAAGCCCGCCGGCAATCGCCGCGAACGGGGTCATCCGTTGCCACAAGCCGAGCAATACCGGCACCACGATAGCGGCGCACAGCAGGTCGGCGATCAGGAAAAGTCGCAGTACCGAAACGCCCTGCAGTGCCACGATCACCACCGGCACCATCAAGGCTACCGTCGCCCAGCGGGCCAGGGGTAGCGAGCCGCCCTGGGTGGAGAACTGTTCGCTGGCCAGTGAGGCAATCGCGCTTTGCAGCGTATCCACACTGGAGGCTACCAGAGTGACCGCCAGCACCAAGGCGGGCAGCGCCAGCCAGGCGGGAGCTTCGGAAAGCAGTGCAAAAAACGGAATCGGCGGCTCACCCAGGGCCACACCGCTCATAGCAGCAATAATGCCCAGGCCGCCAATCACCATCACCACTACCACGGTAGCGGCGCCGCCCAGCCAGGCGCCCCGCGACAGGCTCTGGTTGTCTTCCGCCGCCCATACCCGCTGCCAATAGCCCTGGTGGAAAAGGTTGGCGGCGGTGACCGCAATCACCAGAGTCAGGGCAACGCTCAGCGCGCTGCCCAGCGGCGCCGAGGGCATGGCCGCTTCGCTGGGCAGCTCCGGCAAGGCTGTTAACGCCACGCCGCCGACAATCACCAGCAGGGCAATCAGCAGCCAGGCCTGCCAGCGGTCAGTGGCCAGACTGGCACGCAGGCCGCCCACGGCGGTGTAAAGTAGCGTGGTCAGCGCCACGCCCATGACTACCAGAGCCGGCGGCACATCCGATAACAGCGCAGTAATCGCCCCGATGGCGGTCAGTTCAGCAGCCAGAAAACACGCCATATAGGCCACCGACACCAGAGACACCCAGTGGCGCACGCCGCGCCCATAGCAAGCCTCGGCAAATTCGGCGATGCTGCGCCCATGAGGCAAGGCACGGCGGATTTTTGGGCCATAGAGGCCCAGCACGATAAACGGCAGCGCCGAGCCAATGGCATAGCCAGCCAAGGCTACCGGGCCGACAAAGGCGCCGATCTCGGGGGGAGCAAACAGAATCCAGGCGCCCATACCGGAGGCCAGAAAGGACAAACCAATGGTCAGCGAGGATTGGGAGTTGCGCGCCGACAGATAGTCATCCACGGCATTGGCACCCGTCAGGCTATGCGCCCGACGCGCCCGCAGGCCCAAAAATGCAAAGCAGAAAAGTGCCGCGCCAAGCGCAGCGGCGGTCAAGTATGGCATGCCGCACTTCCTCCGCCGGTATTAACCGGATCAGGTTCCAGGGTCTGCAAGCGCGATACAACGCCTGCCTTCTCAGCCGGTTGGCTCCCCTGGCGACAGTGAATGTAAGTTGTCGGCGTTATTGTTGCGGATTGCCCATACTTAGTAAAGCATCAGGCCTTGTCACGCGGTACCCGGCCCATCAGGTAGAACTCAGGATTGGGCGGCGTGCCTGTCAGAGTGACCAGGCGATTGGAGAGGCCAAAAAAGGCGGTGATGGCGCCAATATCCCAGATATCGTCACGGGTGAACCCGACCGCCGCCAGCCGTGCTTCCCAGTCGTCGGTCAGTTCGCCCACTTCCAACCCGCAATACAGGGCAAAATCCAGCATCACTCGGTGGCGCTCGCTGATCGGTGCGGTGCGATGGTTGATGGCTACTTGGTCTGCCAACAATGGGTCCTTACTGTAGATACGCACCAGGGCGCCGTGGGCCACCACACAGTAAAGGCAGCGGTTGCGGGCACTGGTGGCTACCACGATCATTTCTTTTTCGGCCTTGGTCAGAGTATCGGCTTCACGCTCCATCAAGGCGTCGTGATAGGCGAAAAAAGCGCGGAACTCGTCCGGCCGATGGGCCAGCATCAAAAATACATTGGGCACGAAACCGGCTTTTTCCTGCACGGCCAGGATGGTATCGCGAATATCGGCGGGCAAATCAGTGAGTTCTTCCGGCACGCCGAAGCGGCTGAGTGATGTGTTCATAGTGGTTCCTTGTTTTTGTCAATGGTGAATGGTGCTCCACACCTGTCATTCCCGCATGCCTTTAGCGGGAATCCATTTTGACCTTGGTTTTCGGGCTTCAGCGGGAAAGGTCAAGGTGGATTCCCGATAACCCCATTCGGGAATGACGGGGCTGGGGGTGATTCGGGAATGTTGTGTGTTGTGTGTTGTGTGTTGTGTGTTGTGTGTTGTGTGTTGTGTGAGTTGCCACGGACCCTCACGGACAACACGGACAAGGTCAAAACCAACATTTTCATAAAAAAAGGTTTTGTCCGTGCTGTCCGTGAGGGTCCGTGGCCATAAAAGTGGTGAAGGCTTTCCTTTTATCTATTCGCTCGCCATACTTGAAGACAGACGAATTAACACTTATTAATTTAATTGCGTGTGCCCAGCACCGCTGCTTGTTCGACTATTCAGAGACGTCCCCATGCGCTACAACGAAGCGAAGGAACACACCCCTGGCCGCCTGCATGAGCTATTTGCCGACCCTTACACGGCGTTCGATAACGATAGCCACGAGCGTCGGTTGCATATTCGTGTGATGCTCTACCAACTGGCTGTCCTTCCCATGCAAAGGGGGCTGTTAACCTTGAGGGTGATTCATGGTTGGCAAAACGGTGGCTGCGAACCTGGCGATCTGCAGTACGTTGAATACACTATGAGCGCGCTTGCTGACTTGCAGCGTGTCAGCGCCATTTTCCATGCCTCTACTCGGCAAGCGTCTCCCTTTCCGATAACCGATGATGCCCTGCTGGCCGCCCCTCTAGCCCAGGCAATTGCTAACGCTCAGACGAAGGGTGCCTTGCTGGATCACGACACCCGCAACCATCCCGCCCATTGGCCTGATTTTGAAGGCGGCCTGGCACTTTATACGCTGTTTAAAATGTATCACCGCCTGACCTACAGCGAAGACGATGCCTATCGCAGCAGCCAATGCCATACCTCGGCGGGGATGCGTGAAATTCATGAATTCCACCTGGAGGACGGCGAATTTGCCTTCCTGACGCCGCCGGAGCGCGACTTTATCAGTGAAGCCTCTGTACTGGTATTGCATGAAAGCCAGTTGGAGCCTTTCGAGAGGCTGCTTGCTGAAAGCCTGCCGCTTTTCGGCCCGCCCTGAGCTGAACTTGATCATAACGACAATAACGCCCCACCTGAGCGGGGCGTTATGCGTTTATCTAATAGCCAATCTTCCCCAGCCTTAACTGAGTGAAATCGTGCTATTGATGCCACTGGAAACGTTCTCAGGCTCAAACCAGCGAGCGGTGACGGTCTTGGTTTGTGTCCAGAAAGCAATGGCCTGCTTACCGTTGGGGCCTAGATCACCCAGCTTGGAACCGCGTGAGCCGGTGAAGCTGAAGTAGGCAACCGGCACTGGGATCGGCACATTGATGCCAATCTGGCCAACATCAATATCGGTCTCGAAGCGGCGGGCGACCCAGCCGGAATTGGTGAAGATAGACGTGCCATTACCGTTCGGGTTGGCATTGATGAACTCAATGGCATCATCCAGGGTTTCAACCGACACCACACACAGCACCGGGCCAAAAACCTCTTCGCGATAAATGGTCATATCAGCGGTCACATCGGCAAACAGGGTCGGGCCTACAAAGTTGCCGTCCGAGTAACCTTCCACCGTGCAGCCTCGGCCATCGACCAGTAGCTTGGCACCTTCCTTTTCACCGGCGGTAATCAGGCGCTCAACGCGATCCTTGGCCTGGGGCGATACCAGCGGCCCAAGATCAGCATCACGCTGGGTACCCGGCCCTACCTTCATGCCTTGGGCTCCGGCAACGATATCACCGAGCCACTCACGCGCTTCGCCTACCAGCACAACCACGGAGTTGGCCATACAGCGTTGACCCGCCGCCCCAAAGGCGGAGCCCAAGAGGTTGTTGATCGCCTGGCTGCGGTTGGCATCCGGCATGACCACACAGTGGTTCTTGGCGCCCATCATGGATTGCATGCGCTTGCCCGCAGCGGCTGAGCGGTTATACAGCAGCGAGCCGACATGGCTTGAACCGATAAACGACAGCGCCTTGATATCCTGATGATCCGCAATCTGATTAGCGACATCCGGCCCGCCGTGAACCACGTTCAGAACACCGGCGGGGATACCGGCTTCATGGGTCAGTTCCACCAGGCGCATGGTTGAAGTCGGGTCCTGCTCGGAAGGCTTAAGCACGAAGGTATTGCCCGTGGCAATCGCCAGGGGGAACATAAAGCATGGCAGCATTATCGGGAAGTTGAACGCCGTGATACCTGCACCCACGCCCAGCGGCTGGTGCATGGTGTAGACATCCACTTCGTTCGCCGCGTTCTCGGCCAACTCGCCCAACTGCAAAGAGGTAATCGAGCAGGCATGCTCAACCACTTCCAGGCCACGGCCGACTTCGCCTTCGGCATCCGGCAGGGTCTTGCCATGCTCTTCGGTAATCAGTGCCGCCAGCTCAGCGGTGTTGTCACGAATCAGCGCCTGCAACTTGAGCATGATGCGCATGCGCTTGCCCAGCGGCACCTTACGCCATGTCTTGAACGCTTCCTTGGCGCTGGCCACGGCACGCTCAACCTCTTCTGCGGTACAGAAAGGCACCCGGGCAACCACTTCCTGAGTGGCCGGATTGACGACATCGCGCCAGTCTTGACTTTGTGATTGTACCGGCTGGCCGTCAATATACATGGGGATTTCGCGAATCGGCATTACATCTCTCCAGTTGGCTGGCGCACTCCTTGAGGGGCGACGCTCTTGTATTTATCGGGCGCGCTTGATGGCGCACCATTGGAAACAGGATGATTGCTACAGGGTCAATGGTATAGCAAGAAGTTGACGTAAGCGTCAACATTCAGATAAAAACAGTTAACCCGACAAAAGACCAATACCCGTCACCAGCCGCCAACAAAAAAGGCCTGCCCGGTTAGGGGAAGGCCTTGAGTTATCATTCTGAACTCAGCACCCAGCTTCAGCTAAAGGTAGCAGGCAAGATAGCATCAGCCTCTCTCAATCAATATTGGAGCTATCAGGCGATAACCTTGGGCATGAACCGTCTCGATGGGCAATTCATACTCTGTATGTTTTTTAACACGCTGTTTGAGACGCCGGCACATCACTTCAAGACGTTTAGGGTCAAAGGTATCTACATCCTCGCCCAAAGCTTCTATTAAGTTATCACGGGGACACACATCAGGCGCATATTGCTCCAGCATTTCAAGCACACGCTTTTCCGAAAAATTCAACTTGACATGCTTGCCATTGGGCGCGTTCAAACAGCTCAGGATATATAACAAGATCCAACATGGCGATGCGCTATCAGCACTCAACGTTTGATAGAGATTACGGATCAATACACTTAGTTCTTCAAGGACAAACGGTTTTGTCAGATAAACATCTGCACCTGCCTGCACCCCTAGAATACGATCCTCTTGCTGTCCACGCGCGGTGGCCATAATCAAGCCACATTGGCTTAATATATCTCGCCGTTGCTGAATCCAGACAAGGCCATCATCTTCACCCAGCCCAAGATCCAGCACCAGTATATCTACCGAAAAATGTGCCATGTGGTGCTCTGCTTGCTCTAACGTCGCTGCACTAATGACTTGCATACCATCAAGAGAGAGATAATCGGCTATCGCTTCGCGAAGGTCTTGTTCATCTTCAACAACAAGCACGTTAATCGAACATAAAGGAATAGAAGAAGGTTGCATAATGAACACCACAGCTACAGCGTTATTGACCAGTGTACACGACTCATCAAGTAGACATATCGTCGAGAAGCGGCCAGCGCGTACAGAAACAGCTACCTTGCCCAAACACGCTTTCCAACACAATATCGCCCTGATGAAGATCTACTATCCGTCTGACAAACGACAAGCCTAACCCCAAACCACTGGCAAGCCGCTGAGCCTCGCCCCTGCAGTAGTCGTCCCAGATCATCTCTTGCTGATGCTCTGGGATGCCAACACCTTGATCAATAATGGCAATGTCTGCATACATCTCCATAGCCCTGAGCTTGATGGTGACTGTCGTGCCTGCAGGTGAGTACTTACAGGCGTTTTCAACCAGATTGAATACCACTGCATCCAGCAACTCTGCGTCGACTTTGACCCATACTGGCTGGTCATCTATTTCGATACAGAGCGAATGATGCATATGCAGCTGTTGTAACATGGCGCGCTGTTCGTCCAGATACGCTGCGAGTTCCAACGGCTGTTTCTGAGGAATCAATTCACTATGGTGCAAACGATCGCTGCGCAACCACTGTTGTACCAGCACTTGAAGACGCTGGGTGGCGCTTTCAATTGCTCGCAAGCGTTTTGTCATATTGTGAATCCCTCTGGCGTGTTCTTTATGGTACAAACTTATCTGGCTGCTGATAATCGCCAAGGGATTACGAAACTCATGTGAAATCATCGCATTGAGGCGCTGATGGCGAGCACGCAACAAGCGCTCCGTATCCAGCGCCGTTGAGAGCTCTGCCGTACGTTGCGAGACCTCCTTTTCAAGCCGCTTCTCACTGACACTTAAAACAGCCAGGCGACGTTGCTCGCTCTCTATCAATGCTTGCTGCGTGCGTTCCTTCGCCTGACGATCAAGGTGCATACGGTCCGCCAGCGATAATGCGAGCAAGATCATTTCAAGGGCAGAACAAATTTGAATGGCGTACACAGTAAATATATTGGTGGGAAGCAATTCAAACCCGCGCAATACGGCGATCAGACCCCCTATCCATAGTACCGCCCAGGCAAGAATAAAAAATCGGGCTGCCTGATGCCCCCGGAAATAGACCACAATAGCCGACCACAACACCACAACGCCCGAAATAAGAATAAAAATGACCAGCGGTGTCCAGATACGAATCAGCGTCTGATGCACTACTGCTCCCCAGACAATCAGGGCCAAAAACACCAGATACCCGACGGCGAATCCTGACATGGCATGATAAAAGCCACGCGCATACACAGACGTTCTGAGAAATGTCTGGGTAAACAGCACACCTAGCGTACCCGCGACACAGTAAAAAACCATCTCGGCGATGTGATCCCATAGGAGCCACTCAGGCCACAGACCCATGCGAGCAAAACCGTTTGAAGCAGCCACTGTCATGCCGATGGAGAGTGTAAACAGCGAATACAGCAAAAAACTGCGCTCGCGCAGCACGCTGAATAGCATCAGATTAAACAGCACCAGCGACAATAGGCCCCCGAAATACAGCACTTTTGTCCAAGCATCACGCTGAGTGGCCAAGGTGAAAGTCGAGACATCCCAGGCATTTAACAGCAGCGTCATGATCTGATCCGTTTCGATGCGCAACAAAATGCGATCATCGGCAACTTTTTCATCAATAGGAAAGACATAATGCCTATGCGGCACTGGTCGAGAATCAAACGGATAAAGGCTCCCTGTCTGAATCATCGGCTGATCGCCAATATAGGCGCGCACGTCATTCAGATAGTAATAGCCAAGCTCCAATAGCCATTCGCGCCCCTGCTGTGCACGCACGAAGGCAGGGTCTACACGCACCCAATAGGCTGCCGTGGTAAAGCCAGCATTGATACTATGGCCTGCTTCATCTGTCGGTATGAAAGCGTTAGCAAGCGAACCTTTACTTACCTGCTCAAAGGTTGCCTCACCCGTTGGATCAACATAGAAGCTTATATAGTCCAGTAAATTAAGATGCTCGTTAATCACTGGCGGCTCAGCAGCAATACTTGTACCGCTCCCAACTGTCAAATATATGAATATAACAACGTGAAGAAAAGCACCCAAAAGGCGTTGCCTGATCAAAAAGCTTCCTCCATTATCAACACCGCTGTCAGGCAATATCCCCTACCATGAACCGTATCCACTGGTAGTATCAATCCTGTCTGAGCACTTACTTTATTGCGTAGCCGACGCATCAGCACTTCCAGTCGACGCATATCATAATGCTCAACCGCTTGACCAATGGCAGCCGCCATTTCCGCTTTAGTGCATAACGTGCCGGGCTTCTGACCCAGCGCTATCAATAACTGCTTCTGTAGAGGAGTGACTTTGACATCACACTGGTTTGGCGCCACTAACCGAGACGTTACAAGATCCAGTTTCCATTGTGGCACCATCAAATTTTTTGCTAACCGCCTCGCTGCCAAGTTCTCAATAAGATGGTAAAGCTCCGTTTTATCACACGGCTTTTTCAGATAATTGTTTGCCCCAGCGCGAACAGCCCGAATACGTAACTGTGGCGTTTCGTGTTTACTTAATGCAATAACACTGAGGGGTTGCAGCCAATGAGTTTGCTGTTCCAGCCAATCAGATCCAAGAGCCGCAATATCCAGATCTATTACAACGGTATCAACATCATGCGTTTCCCGCCAGGCGGGCAGCCCCGCTACAGATGTTAAGCCATCCGTACACAACCCCTGTGTATTGAGAAAGGTCACCAATGTTTCCAACAGAGCAATATCATCGGTAACCACTAATACATGACGCCTTGACATTTAAAGTCTCTCATTAATTATTTTCTTAATTGCTATTTTCTTAATCAAAAGCAAAAGAAAGCTTCGTATCATCGGCGAATAATAGGTTAAAGGTCAAAAAGTTAATTTTTATTCAAAAATGTCGGATTTCGTCGCAAAAAGTCGGTGTTTGACTGTATTAACCACCCGGCTTATTGCTTACATTCATGACACTAAATTTTACTAAATACTGTCTCAGGTACTGCTTCACGCTGGCTAAATAACTGATGCCTACTGGTACCACTTGGTATACGACAGTCGCCGCTTTCATGGCATCCACGATTACTCAAGAGAATATCAATATGGCCGCAAACAACACGTCAGACATCAACTCCCCAGGCACTAACTCCTCAATCGCTGCCACTTCTTCAGATACCTCGATAAATGCCTCTCAACAACAGCCGGATATACTGATTGCTGGTGGGGAGGATCTATCACAGATGCCCGAGCAGCCTATAATTGCGCTTGATAGTGTGCCAGATGATGCTTCTGAGACGGGAATTGAGACAAAAAATAAAACGCAACATACTGATACTCAAGATAATATAAGCGAAAAAGACGAGAAAGAAGCTTCTAAGGAGCAGAATGCTCCAGATGAAAACGAGACTTCCTCAGAGCCATCCACACAGGAGGTTATGCCAGCCGACCCAGAGGGAACTGCAGCCGCTGGCGGTAGTGCTGCCGCTGAAGAGAGCGATGACGAAGCTGCCGCCAAACTGCTCGAAGCAGGCTCCGGTGTCAGTGCTGGCATCAACCCTGCCCTGCTCGGCTTAGGCTTGGTGGGTGTAGGCGGAGCGCTAATCGCCACTCGTGACAATGATAGCAACGCCTCTGAAACCGAACTCCCTACTATTGAAGTTGTACAGCCCAATACCAGAACCGATTCAGACACAGGCGATAGCAACAACGAAGACGACGGCGTTGTCACTTTTTCTGGCACAGCCACAGGCCCTATCAGTATCGACTTCACTGGCAGTGCTCGCGATGGTGATGGTGATGGCGAAAACGAGCTGGACGGTGCCACTTTATCGCGGGGTGGCGCCAACCAGAACGTCGAGTTCCGTATTACCGATTTCACTACCAACCGTAGTACCGGTGACGGTGATACTGTCAAGTCGCTGCGTATCCGCGCCGACGACGGTGCTGAAATCAACTTCAGTGGCCAGCCAGATAGCGTTGAAGCGGTCGTATTTGATATCAATGATGTGCAGGAGGGTAAAGCCGACCGCAAGAACCTTACCCTCAACACCACAGGTATGGGCGATAAAGTCCAGCAAATTATCTTCAGCTTTGAAGATAATTTGGACTTTGTGGTCATCTCCGAGAAAAGCGACCTTTCCAATTTCAATACCATCGAAGTTCAGAAAGGTACCGCAGATCTGCGTTCGGTACGTGTGGCAGACGATGTTGAGTACGTGGTCAACTCTGAGGTAGTGCTTACCTACAATCAGTTTGTTACTGCTACCGGCTTGGTCAGTAGCACCGGCCTGGGTCGCTTGACGCTGGAAGTTGATAATCAGGCCCAGCTTGAGGAACTGGTGACACTACTCAGCGATAAAATTATCATTGGTTTTGGTGATAACGAACCAGGTGAAGCGCAGAACATTACTATCGAGGCTGCAGAGGGTGCGGATATTGAACAGCAAGCGATAGATGATGTCATCGCTGCGATTCGCGAAGCTTCATTCCCCTCCGTCACTAAACTCACTGGTCAACTGCGCGACCTGGAAGAGACCGTTAGCGAAATACGCGGTGATGAGTCGAATCTCGCAGCAGGTACCCCCCTTGGAACCTTGGTGTCACTCAGCAATGGCTTGGCCGCATTAAGTTCCCAACTTGATACTTTGACCGGCGACGGTGAAGGCTCCGTAAGTGGGCAGATTGCCAGCGCCATCGGCCAACGATCCACTGAGAGCTCAGCAGCTACAGGGCTGTGGGCCGATATTGAAGCGCTGAATAGCACGTTGGTCAGCAGGCTTGAGGCACAAATTGATGCCCTGGACGATGACCTCCAGGCCCAGATTGACGGCAACGACAGCGACATAACGGGCAACGCCACTGACCTGGGTGAGTTGCAAAATGCCCTGAGTGCGTTGGAAGGCCTGGTGGGTGATAACGCCACGGCCGCCGCCGAGAACCTCGCCAGTGCTCAGAACACCCTGCAAGGCGCTATCGACACCCTGGCCGAGCAGCTCAACACCAGCGTCAGCAACCTGCAAGGCCAGATCGACGGCAACGACAGCGACATAGCGGGCAACGCCGCTGAGCTGGGTGACCTGCAAAATGCCCTGAGTGCGCTGGAAAGCGTGGTAGGTGAAAACGCCACGGCCGCCGCCGAGAGCCTCGCCAGCGCCCAGAACACCCTGCAAAGCGCTATCGACACCCTGGCCGAGCAGCTCAACACCAGCGTCAGCAACCTGCAAGGCCAGATTGACGGCAACGACAGCGACATAGCGGGCAACGCCGCTGAGCTGGGTGAGCTGCAAAATGCCCTGAGTGCGCTGGAAAGCGTGGTAGGTGAAAACGCCACGGCCGCCGCCGAGAGCCTCGCCAGTGCTCAGAACACCCTGCAAGGCGCTATCGACACCCTGGCCGAGCAGCTCGACAGCAGCGTCAACGACCTTCAAGGCCAGATCGACGGCAACGACACTGACATAGCGGGCAATGTCACGAAGCTGGATGAGCTGCAAAATGCCCTGAGTGCGTTGGAAGGCCTGGTGGGTGATAACGCCACGGCCGCCGCCGAGAACCTCGCCAGTGCTCAGAACACCCTGCAAGGCGCTATCGACACCCTGGCCGAGCAGCTCAACACCAGCGTCAGCAACCTGCAAGGCCAGATCGACGGCAACGACACTGACATAGCGGGCAATGTCACAAAGCTGGATGAGCTGCAAAATGCCCTGAGTGCGCTGGAAAGCGTGGTAGGTGAAAACGCCACGGCCGCCGCCGAGAGCCTCGCCAGCGCCCAGAACACCCTGCAAAGCGCTATCGACACCCTGGCCGAGCAGCTCAACACCAGCGTCAGCAACCTGCAAGGCCAGATTGACGGCAACGACAGCGACATAGCGGGCAACGCCGCTGAGCTGGGTGACCTGCAAAATGCCCTGAGTGCGCTGGAAAGCGTGGTAGGTGAAAACGCCACGGCCGCCGCCGAGAGCCTCGCCAGTGCTCAGAACACTCTGCAAGGCGCTATCGACGCCCTGGCCGAGCAGCTCGACAGCAGCGTCAACGACCTTCAAGGCCAGATCGACGGCAACGACACTGACATAGCGGGCAATGTCACGAAGCTGGATGAGCTGCAAAATGCCCTGAGTGCGTTGGAAGGCCTGGTGGGTGATAACGCCACGGCCGCCGCCGAGAACCTCGCCAGTGCTCAGAACACCCTGCAAGGCGCTATCGACACCCTGGCCGAGCAGCTCAACACCAGCGTCAGCAACCTGCAAGGCCAGATCGACGGCAACGACACTGACATAGCGGGCAATGTCACGAAGCTGAACAACCTGACAACTTTAGTCGGCATTATTACCGATGCAGCAGGTGACGACTCAACTGCCGGTGCGGAACTCAACGTACTGCAGGATCAACTGGCAGTGCTGCAAGAGCAGGTAGCCAGCGCGCTTTCACTAGTGGGGCCGCTGATTTCGCAGTTTGAAGTCAACCCTGAAAACGGCACAGTGCGCGTCAAGACTGCACAAACCTCCGATGAAGATACCTCCAACGGCGTGCGCATCTACAGCGGCAGCAGCTTGATCGGCAGCTCGCTGGCAAGTGACGAACTCGACAACCCGATCTTCACATTTGATAGTGAAGCCGGTGCTGATGATGAAGCTCTTTTTGTCTTCACTCCGCGTGAAAACATCGAAGTTTACGACATCAGCATTTCGATTCGTGCCACCACCGCCACCGCTGAACAGCCGGGGGCCGACGGCGTGCCCTCCAACACCCTGTACAGCTTTGATAACGTCAACCCGCAGGCGCCTGTAATTACCAGCGGCGAGATCACCTCGCTGGACGCCACCCACGTGATCAGCGGCACCGCCGAAGCAGGCGCTGAAGTCACCCTGTTGATCGAAGGCGAAGGTGAAACTGCGGATAATGTACTTGGCACGGTAGTGGCCAATCAGAACGGCCAGTGGTCTATTACCGCCTTGCTGCAAGGTGAGAATACACTCAAAGCCATCGCCCTTGACCCAGCAGGCAACCCTTCCACCGCAAGCGGCGCCAGCGACACGCTCGCCTTCACCGTGAATGCCGACTGGAGCGGCGATTCACCGCTAATCCTCGCGGCCAGCGAGGTTTTCAACGCTGATAGCAACACCTTCAGCGACGATTTCACCGCCCAGATTGCCGGCTACAACCCCACGACGATTCCGCTGCAGATTAACGGCGAGCTGACCCTCGAACAGGCGGTAGCCATCGCGCAAGCCGGGTTGGATAACCTTGGTGAGACGGTGGCAACAGCTATTAATACGCTGAAAAGCAACCTCCAGGCCCAGATCGACGGCAACGAGGGCGATATTGCCACCAACGCCGCTGAGCTGGGTGACCTGCAAAATGCCTTGACTGCGCTGGAAGGCCTGGTGGGTGATAACGCCACGGCTGCTGCCGAGAACCTCGCCAGCGCCCAGAACACCCTGCAAGGCGCTATCGACGCCCTAGCCGAGCAGCTCAACAGCAGCGTCAACGACCTTCAAGGCCAGATCAACGGCAACGACAGCGACATAGCGGGCAACGCCGCTGAGCTGAGTGACCTGCAAAATGCCCTGAGTGCGTTGGAAGGCCTGGTGGGTGATAACGCCACGGCTGCTGCCGAGAACCTCGCCAGCGCCCAGAACACCCTGCAAGGCGCTATCGACGCCCTGGCCGAGCAGCTCAACAGCAGCGTCAACGACCTTCAAGGCCAGATCAACGGCAACGACAGCGACATAGCGGGCAACGCCGCTGAGCTGAGTGACCTGCAAAATGCCCTGAGTGCGTTGGAAGGCCTGGTGGGCGATAACGCCACGGCTGCTGCCGAGAACCTCGCCAGCGCCCAGAACACCCTGCAAGGCGCTATCGACGCCCTGGCCGAGCAGCTCAACAGCAGCGTCAATGACCTTCAAGGCCAGATCAACGGCAACGACAGCGACATAGCAGGCAACGCCGCTGAGCTGGGTGACCTGCAAAATGCCCTGAGTGCGTTGGAAGGCCTGGTGGGTGATAACGCTGCGACTGCCGCCGAGAACCTCGCCAGTGCTCAGAACACTCTGCAAGGAGCTATCGACGCCCTGGCCGAGCAGCTCAACACCAGCGTCAGCAACCTGCAAGGTCAGATCAACGGCAACGACAGCGACATAGCGGGCAACGCCGCTGAGCTGGGTGACCTGCAAAATGCCCTGAGTGCGTTGGAAGGCCTGGTGGGTGATAACGCCACGGCTGCCACCGAGAACCTTGCCAGTGCTCAGAACACTCTGCAAGGCGCTATCGACGCCCTGGCCGAGCAGCTCAACACCAGCGTCAGCAACCTGCAAGGCCAGATAAGCCAGTTGGATCAAGAACTTCAGAATGACGTCGAAGACCTAGAAGCCGTTAACGTTAAACTCAATGAGTTGAATGAAACAGTACAATCACTTCAGAGCTTGGCAACAGGTGATTTTGGCGACGTGCAAACTGAAGTGGAAAAACTCTTAAAAGATGTCAAAGATCTGCAGCCTCAGATCGACGATATCGTCAAGCCCGAGCTGATCCAGCGCAACGAGCTCGACAACCGTGTTGAACTGGATGAGTACGAAAGCACCGCCATCCGCGTAGAGCTCGGCGAAGGTGATGACTTCCTCAACTCCTCGGATGCGGATACCGAGATCGTCGGCGGCTTGGGTGCCGATACTATTAATCTCACCTATGTCGATGAGTCCCCGGATAAAATTGTTTACCAGAGCGTTAACGACGGGAAAGTCGTACCCAAAACGACGCTGAACTTCTCAGATGAGCCGAGTGACTACCGCGAGGGCTCGCAACTTAACATCACCATCAACGGCAAAGAGTACACCTACACAGTTAGCTCTGATGACGGCGACACGGATATCGTTGATGACCTGGTTGAGGATGAGCTGGCGAAATTCAAGGAGTATCTGGTCGAGCGCACGGTGCAGAAACCTGATAACACTCTCGTCGGGATTGTGATTAGCAACAACATCGATGGATTCACCGAGATATTATCTGAAGGTAATGTTATCACCCAGGCTGATCTCGCCGCAGACGGAAGCTATACCGTACCCTCAGGCAACCTCTTCATCACCATCAACGACCTATTGATGCTTGCTATGGATGGCGCAAGTTCAGAAATTGCTGCAATAACGGCCCTGAAAGGCGGTGGCGATCGCGTTTATCTTGATCAGGATCCGATCTTTAACTTCGAGGGAAGTTTTGACCCCTTCGATGGAGCGTTAGGTACCGAGGAGCTCCCCCTGCTCAGCCTCTCCCAAAATCTGGTGGAAGATCTGCTTGCCCGCTCTTACTTGGAGAACGTTCTCGAGGTGGAGGATTATTCTGAGGCGACTGCTGATCAGAGGGATGAAGCCCGCTCCGAAGCGGCCAGTAAGGTAAGTGATTACATTGTCGGTGAAGGCGGCGCCCTTACAGACATCCGTATTGATGGCAACACCCTGACACTGTACGGCCAGGCCGGTGAACCCCTGGACGTAGCGGCGGGCGGCGAGAATACCGCTGCCATCGTCAATAACGGCCTTGTCACGCGGTTCGATGTCACCTTCCCTGATCAACCAGAGGGTAACTGGCCGACAGAGACCAACGGCGACAACACCACCGAGTTCACCCGCAAACTGCGCGTGAACATCGATGTCGACGGAGTGACCACAGTGGTTGCGGTAGATGTCGTTTACGATGTTCCCGACAATCCCGACAATCCAAATCCGGTAGCCTCCGTTGAGGCACTGGCGAAGGCGGTTAAAAACACGTCCGCACTGGATGGCGTTATCGAAGATGTCATGGTGGACGGTCTCACAATGACATTCATTGGCGCGCAAATTCCTGGCACTGACGACGGCGCACCGACCTTCACCGTCGACTCTGCCGCGATTGATCAGAATGGCGTGCAGCAGGAAACCGTGCTGACCTTCAGCGAAAACGGCGATGATTACTACGAAGGCGGCACGCTCAGCGCCACCATCGCGGGTGAGACCATCACTGCGGATATGGTCGCCGGTAGTGCTGCTGAATCTTTGGCCGCATTGCAACAGGCAATAAACGACGCTACTGCTGAAGGGGGAGTGCTGCATGGGGTGTTGGAGAGTGCCAAACTTCCAAGCACGGATATCAACGCTCTAACAGTTGCCAACACTACTACTCAACTGATCCTCACCGCTGCCACCGAGGAACCCGACCCGCTGGAAGCCACCGCGGCCCTCTCCTTCCCCGGCGAGGCGCAGCAGGCCACCTTCTCCCTGGAAAATGCAGAGCAGTACGATCAACTCAGCGATGGTACCTGGGTAGACGGCGCCGAGGTCTATTTCAATGGCGGCAAGGCGTATGTAACCATCACCCCAACCGATGGTGGCGATCCGATTACTGTATCAGCGGAGATGCAACCTGAAAGTGTTCGCGTTGATACAAGCAAAATAGCCCCTGATGCGAAGATCACCAATATCGGTGCATGGCAGGTAACCCTCGCTGATGGTAGCGATGCCAATATCACCAATGCGGCTTTTTCTGTGAGTGACAAGCCGCAAACGCTCGCAGGTATGGCCGAATTCTTTGAAGAACAGCCGGGCATTGCCAGTGCTGACATCACGGGTGCCGTACTGCTGATTAAACCGGAATTTGGTGTCAGCATCGTGCCACCTAACGGTAAGGTTAGGTTCAACGATGACAGTCCCACCGCCTTTGTCGGGCAGGATGTCTTAAGTTCAGACGAAATGACGTCCCAAGCCCTGGTTGATGAGATCAACAAACTGGCTGAGGGAACCCCAGCACAAGTAGTAATTAAAGCTGAAGACTTCGAGAGCATCTTTGGTGAGGGTGTAACAGCAGATAGTGGTGGTATAGAACTCTCCCAGCCTGCGTCCAGTTATTTAAACAGTCTCTCTGTTGCCTTACTTGATCCAGAAGACGGTTATTTCACAACTGATTTCTTCCAAGTGACACTAACTGATGGTTCGTATACCGTTGATACTTCGGGTTCCATTGAATTCGAAGGCTCAGTTCCTGACCAGTTTACGGGTGTTAAGGGTTTAGTCGATTTTCTGAACTCAGTTGGCATCCCCAACTTTGAAGCGGGCACTAATGAAGACGGAGACCTTGTGCTTTCTTCCCTTGAGAAGGGTGCTAACCAGTACCTTACTTTTCGGATCGAAACGCCTGAAGGAGCTACTTTCCGTAATGGAGTAGGGAAAGATTTTGTGCTCGAAGGCGCCTCACTGGACGACGGCACCGTCACCCTCACCGCCGCCGAGCCGGGCAAGCAGACCTTCGAAATCAGCGATGTCACCCTCGATTACCAGGGCGTGAAGCAGAAAGCCACCTTCTCCCTCGACACGACCGAGAACTACACCCAGCTTAGCGACGGCACTGACCTGACCGATACCGGGATCGAAGGCGCACCGGTCTACTACGAAGGCGGCAAAGCGTATGTGACCATCAAGGAAGAGGCGGATGCCAATGCCACTTTGAGTGGAGTGGCGGCTCGGGAAACCACGGTGTCGGTTGATATGACGGGGCTTGTTCCACCTCCGTTGGTGCTAACGCTCGCGGGTAAAGATAGCGAACCGCTTGCTTTGAACATGCAGGCAGACAATCCTGGCCGAACCACCTTCAATTCTGCGGAAAGTAAACGGGAAGATGTTTTAGTTAGCTCTGCTGATACACTTGAGGAATACCTTGATGACCTTAAGGATACTAATAGCATAGAGTCTTATGAGTTCAAAGATGGTGTTGTAGAGTTACTGGTTTCGCCTGAGTTAATATCTAGTTTTTCGGAGGGTGTCACTTTTCAGCTCATACAATTCAGCGATACTCTTTCTTTCGGTGGTCATGTTTTGTCTGCATCCAACGGAAAAGACACAGTTGAATTATCACAAGGTGCTTCCCTTAACTCTTTTGTTTCAGCTGACCCCGCCGCTGCCACTTCCCAGGCCCTGGTTGATGAGATCAACAAGCAGATTACCGGCGTAGTCGCAGAAGCCGAGTCGCCAAAGATTGTTATCAAACAGAGTGAATTTGAAGACGTTTTCGGAACCGGTGCATTTGATCTGCAAGACGTCTCTCGTATTGGAGGATCGACAACTGGTGGTTTGTCGGAGGTACTTAATATTTCCTGGTCTGTTGACGGTGAGGAAAAAAGTTTTGTTCTGGAAGGAAATTCAAAGAATTCTCTTCAGGTTGACCTGAATGGCTTTGATCTCGAATCATCTGTTGCAGCTAAAGATGACTTTTTAGGAGTAAATGATCTGGTCAGTTATCTGAATGACTTAGGCCTGCCTGACGGAGTGACGGCGCAGATCGATGATTCAGGAAATTTTGTACTGACAAACGAGCTGGTTGGAAGCGGTAGCAACTTAACATTCAGTCTCAAGGTGGGCGACCAACCAGATACATTAAATACAATTTTGGATGAGCAAGGTAGCGATGAAACTTTCGCATCAGAACCCAATGATGTTCTTTCTACCCTCCTCGAAGGCGCGACTCTGAACGATGACGGCGAGATCATTCTGACCTCGAAGGACAAGGGCCAGGATCTGTTCGAAGTCAGTGACGTGTCGCTGGACTACCAGGGCGTCAAGCAGATTGCCACGGCGGAGTTCAGCACCGATGATGCTGATTACTATGCAGATGGCGAGCTGGCAGTAATGATTACGCCGCAGGGTGAAAATGGCCCAGGCGCGCCTGTTACCGTCAAGGCGGCTATGGCGCCTACAACACCCACAGCTGAACCGCTCAATATTGTAGCCAATATCGAAGCAGATGATTTAAAAAATGTTTACCTCTTTGACGGTGATACAGAAGACACACTTGCCTTTGAGCTCAAGATTGGAGAAAAAATCTATGGCCGAGAGGATTTTGATCAATATCTAGGTAATATCAATACCTCCATCACAACTGGCGGCAGTAGCCCTTATGCCCACATTTTGGCTGGATGGATTGAAAGCCTGGACGAGGTTACTAGCGTTTCCACGAAGAAATACAACGACGACACCAACCCAGGTTTTGAGGTTTCCTTTAAAGAAGGTATCCCCCAAGCTTCATTTGTTGCCACTGCTGGTTTGATTGGTACCCTTGATGAAAAACAGGCATTGGACAGTTTCTTTTTCGAAGCGAACACTACTTTTGCCACTTCTGCAGAAACAGCCCTCGACAACCTGCTTGATGCCATCAACGCCCAATTAGGCACGGAGGGCGATCTCTCCGTCATTATCGAGTCCGTCGCCCAGCAAGACGGCAAGCTTACCTTCACTGCCGCCGAAGGTGGGGTCAATACCTTTGATGTAACCGACGCCACGCTCAGCGTCGAAGAGCAGACGCAACAAGCCTCGGTCAACTTCTCCAGCGATGATGCCGATTACTTCGGCGGCGGCACCCTTGGCCTGACGGTGAATGGTGAAGAGATCAGCGTTGATATGATCGATAGTAACGCCGCAGGCACGCTGGATGCTCTCAACAATGAAATCGACACCTTGCTGAATCCAGAGCCTGTGCTGCGGCTGCAATTCAAGGATGAAAATGACGATGTCGTTGATATTGATGGTAACTCGAACTGGCTGGGTACCTTTACTTTGCCACCTAAAGACGAAAACAGTCTCCCACGACAATTTAAGAGCAGTTCTGACAGTGCTCCAACACTGTCACGGCTTAAGACAGACGTTGAAAACAACACGGACCTGACGATCACAATTGATGAGACCAGTAATGAACTCATCATAAAACAGGAAAGCAACGAGCCATTTGAGGTTGTGGTTTTTTCCATGGAGTTGGTAGATACGGATCAAGATAACCAGCTACTAAGCACTAAAACTGAATTCGAGGGTGATGTTGGCAAATCCTTGATTCAGAAAATCGGCGATGCCACGCTTTCCGGTGGCGAGGATGGTGTGCCCTACGCGGTCACCTTCACGGCTGCTGAAGCCACCAATGGCTACGGCGCTATCAATATCACCGAAGCCAGCCTGAGTGTTGAGGGTGTGCGCCAGGTCACCGAGGTGGATGTCAGCAGTGTGGCATTTGAGGATGACCGCATGGATGCCGAGGACAACCGTGCCCAAGTAAGCCTGGAAATCGACGGTACCACCATCAGCGCCGACTCCGGCGCTGACAAGGCCGAAACCCTTACCAACCTCAAGCAGGCCATTTTGAATGCCCGCGATGGCAGCAATGGAGCCACTCAGGCACAGGCAATCGTGGATGTACTCGCCGAAGGCGATGACGCCGTTACCATCAGCGGTGACCGCCTACTGGTGAATGCCAAAGATTCAGGCGAAGACCCCCTGAACGTAGGCAGCTTCAGCTATGAGGTGGAAGATCCCGAGAAGAGCAGCGCGCAAAAAGTATCAGTACTTTTTGATGACAGCGGATTTAATAACCTTGTAGCTGAGGATACCATTACGCTTACACTCGGTGATGTCACCTTGAGCTACACCGTGACAGACAACGAAGCGAGCGAGACGCTGCTCAGTGCCATTGTAGAAGGCCTTAAGCAGGATCTTGACGACAATCACAGCAACGTCGCCACTGCCACGATCAGTGCGGAAGAGTTTGGTTTCACACCGCTGAATCTGACCGCGACTCGTAACGGTGCCGATGTACTGGGCGATGTCAGTGAGCAAGAAATCAAAGTACGCATCAATGACACGATCGCTGATGGTTTTTATCTAATTAGAGAACCTCAAGCGGGCGACCTCACCTTCATCGACGGTGACGATACCGCCACCATCAACGATGAAACCGGCGAAGGCAGCGCCGCGACCGGCCGTGCGCCGGGCGTGCTGAGCTACAGCGAGAGCGAAGGCGATGGTGGCAGCGAGGCGGCCATGGCGAATGATTACACCTTCACCGATACCAACGGCAATACGCTCATGCCCGCACCAGCGAATGAGTTTGCTGGCACGCTAGATATCAACGACCAGCTGCGCCAGGGCATTGCCCCCGGTGGCACGCAAGACCAACGCTGGACCAACCCCGGTGACACTGTTAGCGATAACGCGAGCGGCGCCAACACCGACCCAACCCTGGCCGGTGACACAGCCCTGACCGGTGAAGGCGAAGGCGCGACCCAGACCTTCACCAACCCGGAAAACGGCTACACCCAGACCGCGGGCGAGCTTGGCATTAACGGGCTAGCCAGCAGTGAGAACGGTAACGCCGCCCTCAACGGCGACCCCGCGGCAACCGGCGAAGAGGGCGTTAACCAGACCGTCACCAATCCAGATAGCGGCTATGACGCCAAAAACGACTCACCCGCCACAAACGAAAATGGCACTACCGAGGGCGATAGCGACCTCTTCGGCTCCGACCCGGGCCAGTACGTGGATGATGGCCTGGAGACCACCTACCTCTCCGGCGGCACGGATGATAATGATGACGGCACCTACGAAAGCCGCGATGACGAGGAACTGAACGGCCGCATCAATATCGCCGATGGCAGCACAGACGGTGATGCCGGCATCGCCGGCGAAAACGCCACGGAAGACGCCGTCAGCGATGATGCGATCGCCCAGGACGATAAAGGCTTTGCGCCCTTCGACTGGGGCGATGGCGAAGGTGAAGCGCAGGTCACGGTGGTGGCGTTGGGCAACGAGGCGCCGGACGTGGTGCACAACTTCCAGCTCGGCCAGGATGTGATTCAGCTGGAAGGGGCACTGCTGGAATCCACCGTGGAAGGCGACGTTAGCGCTATTAGTGAGTACAACTCTCTGGATCTTAGCACCACGGAGTTTGCCAGCGTTTCCAGCAATGCCAACCAGAATGCGATCGTATTCCCTGAGGTAAGCCTTGCCAGTACGCTATCTACTCCGACGAGTGCTTCAGTCGCGGCCGCAGAACTGGGCGACGCTGAAGCGGTGGCCACGCTGCTCAACGAGCTGTTTAGCCTCCCGGACGCCCAGCTCGGTAGCGATGACAACGGCGAGCTGAATACCACGCTGTTTGCGGTCACCGCCTCCGACGATGCCAGCCAGACGGCGATCTGGGCGCATACCCAGTCCAGCAGTGACGATGCCACCATCGAGGGCAGCGAGCTCAACCAGCTGGCGCTGCTGCACACGCTGGGGGATGACGACTTCGGTAGCAGCAACTGGCTGCCTGAAGCACAAGGCCCTATCTATGCCTAAGTACAGCTAAGCACCTGAACGAGCGCAGGTTGGGCGGTTACCCTGCCCTGCCTGCGCCGTTAAAGGCTTTCTGCGCATACGATCATCCGATCAACAATCAAACACACCAATGGCGGCCACTCTGGCCGCCAACGAGGTTATCTGTGTTGTGGTTTTCTCTTCGCCGCGCCTTCGGGTGCGGCACACTGTTATTAGGTGCGGGAGGTTTGGCCATAGGGCTTTGGCTTGCCGCGCCCCAGGCGCACGCCCAGGCCCACTTAGCGGCAAGCCCGATCATTGCCGCGCCGGGCTCTAATTTAGCCGCCACGCTGCAGGAGGCACTGGCGCGCCACCCCCAGGTGCGCCAGCGCCAGGGCGAGCGTGAAGCCGCTGGCTTCGAGCGTGATGCCGCCGAGTGGGGGCGCTTCCCCACCGCGGGGTTGGAAAGCGAGGCGCTGGACGATGGCGTAGCGCTCACCGCCCGGGTTGAACAACCGCTGTGGGCCGGTGGCCGTCTCAGCGGGCAGATTGATCGTACCGCCGCTGGCGAGCAGGTAGCCGAAGCGGCCTTGGCCCAGGCCCAGCGCGAGGTGCTGCTGGCCACCGGCGAGGCATTTTTCGAGACCCTGCGCCTGACCGACCGCCTGGCGGTAGCTCAGGATAATGAAACCGAGCATCAGCGCCTGCTGGAAATGATTGAGCGCCGCGTAGCGGCAGAGATCAGCCCCGCCTCTGATGCCGTGCTGGCCGCGTCGCGATTGCAGCGCGCGACCACTCAGCGTATCCAGACTCAGCGCCAGCTGGCTGAGGCGCGCACAGCGCTGGCCCGTTCGTTGGGGCGCCCGCTTACCATTCTCACACCTCCGGCGGATATTGCGCTGATAGAGCAGCCGCTGGAGGCGCTGATGGAAGCCGCCCTGCGCCTCTCCCCGGAGCGCGCGCGGCTGGCCGCTACTCGTGAGCAAAGCTCAGCGGATATCACTCTGGCACGGGCACAAACGCTACCCACCCTGGCACTCGGATATCGTCAGACCCTGAATGACCGCGAAAACCTGCGCGGCGATGAAGGCGAGGTCTATCTGACCCTGAACGTCGAGAGCGGCGCCGGGCTTTCCAGCCGTGCCACCGTGAGTGCCGCCAGCGCTCGCCGGGCGGCCACGCAGGATGCCCTGGATGACCAGGCCCGGGCACTACGTCAGCAGGTAGAATCGCTCTGGGCTGAGATTGAGGCGCTTGATACTCAGCGTGGCCCCATGCAGGCCATTGTCGAAGGCTCCGAGGCCATGGTGGCGTCTTACCTGCGCCAATTTCGCGTGGGCAAGAAAAGCTGGCTTGATGTGCTCAACGCCCAAGGCGAGAAAGCCCAAGCCTACTACCTGAAAACCGATATCGAGATGCCTCTGTTGCTGGCCAAGTTCCGCCTACAGGCACTGACCGGTGCCTTTCGCCCTTTAATGAGGAGCACGACCCTAAATGAATGACGCTGACACTGCTGCACTGTCTTCGCAGAGTGCCACTTTTAACGTGACTCTGGCCAAGCTGCTATCTCGGCTTGCCGCTCTACAAGGCGAGGCTGTGCCAGCATTTCGCTTCGAATTGCTTGAACATGGCCGCGACGGCGCTGAACTAGCCACTTTGGCACGTGATAGACAGGCCTGTGAAAGGTGGCAAGCTCGCTTCCCTGAAGGAGGTGTAACGCCACTGGCACTGCGTAAGGTGCAACGCGGCGACTACCCCCTGCTGTGGGTAGCGGCAGATAACGAGCACGCGCTACTGATCCGTGGCCGCCAGAGCAATGGCGTGTTCAGCGCTGAGGATAGTGAGGGCAACGCCACGGAGCTCACCGCGGAGCAGGCCGCCAAGGGCCAGCTGCTACACCTGACGCCTACCCTGGAATATGGCAGCACGCGCTCTGCACCGCGCCCACAAACGGCCAAGGCGTGGTTTCGCTATGCGCTGGGCCAGCATAAGCGGGTCTTTGTTGAAGGCATCATTGCCAGCGTGGTGATCAGCCTGCTGGGGCTGTTCACAGCGCTCTACACCATGCAGGTCTATGACCGCGTGGTGCCTACCAAGGGGTTTTCCACCCTATGGGTGCTGAGTGTGGGTGTGGCAGTGGCGATTGCGCTGGAGTTTCTGATGAAGCAGTCGCGCGCCTATATCGTCGATCTTGCATCGAAGAAGATCGACTTGGAGCTCTCGGAGGTGTTCTTCGGTAAGGCAATGGATATCCGCATGGATGCGCGCCCGGCTACCGTGGGCACCCTTGCTTCGCAAATCCGCCACTTCGAATCCGTGCGCAACTTCATGACGTCTTCAACACTTTACCTGCTGGCCGATGCGCCGCTGGCGTTGTTTTTTGTCGGGGTGATTGCGATGATTGGCGGGCCGGTAGCGTTGGTGCCACTGGTGATGATTCCGGTGGCGCTACTTTCCAGCCTGTTCTTTCTACGCAAGATCAAGGCGATTACCGCCGAACATATGCAGGAATCCAACCAGAAGAACGGCCTGTTAATTGAAGCTATTGACGGAATCGAGTCGGTGAAGGCCGCCGGCGGTGAGTGGAAGATGGCTGATCGCCACCGTGAGCTTACTGCCACTATCGCCCAGAGTGACCTGAAGCTGCGCAAGCTCTCCACCCGCGCCACCAATATGAGCCAGGCGGTGCAACAGGCCAACTATGTGGGCATGATTGCGGTAGGGGCGTTTGCCATTACTGAGGGCTTGCTGACCATGGGCGCGCTGATCGCCTGCTCGATCATCGCTGGGCGTGCGCTCACGCCGATTTCCCAGCTACCGCAGATGGTAATGCAGTGGAACCACGCACGCATCGCCCTGGAGGCGCTGGATAACATCATGGCGATGCCCAGTGACCGCGACCACGATGCCCGCCTGGTGGTGCCCGAACAGTGCCGGGGAGAAGTGAGTATTACCAAGGCCGCGTTTCACTTTCATGAATCGGCCCCCGCGCTCTCGCTGGAAGATTTGCGTATCGCCCCCGGCGAGCGCGTGGCGGTGATCGGCGCAGTCGGCTCAGGGAAATCTACCCTGATCAAGCTGCTCTCCGGGCTTTACAAGCCGACCTCCGGCAGCGTGTACCTGGATGACATGGACATGCAGCACCTGGCCCCGGCGTTTCTGCGCGAGCATATCGGCTACCTGCCCCAGGATGTTCGTCTGTTCAACGGCACCCTGCGCGATAACCTGACCCTGGCGCTGCCCACGCCCAGCGATTCGCGGGTGCTCCAAGCCTGCCAGCTTACCGGCCTGGATCAGGTGATTGCCAACCATCCCGAAGGGCTCGCACTGCCCATTGCCGAAGGCGGGCGCGGGCTTTCCGGCGGCCAGCGCCAGCTAGTAGGACTGACTCGGCTATTACTGCTCAAACCGCGTATCATGCTGCTCGACGAGCCCACTGCTGCCATGGATGCCACCCTGGAAGCCCGGGTGATGCGGCATCTTTTCCAGGAAATTCCACCGGAATCCTCGCTGGTAGTGGTGACGCACAAAACAGCTGTGCTCAAGCACGTGGAGCGTATTATCGTGCTGGATAAAGGCCAGCGTGTGTACGATGGCCCGCGCGATAAAGTGCTCGCGGCAATGCAGCAAAAGCGTGCTTCATCAAGTAATCCTGCCACTACCAAGGCCAGCACCACGCCTCACACAACCCAGCCTTCTGATGCGAAAACAACGCATTACGTATGATTGAGAATGACACTTTATGAGCCAATCCCGTTCGCTTTTTCAAGACCACCGTAGTTCACGACGCGTTATCTGGGGGGTACTGCTGGTATTAGCGGCTTTTTTCAGTTGGGCCTGGTGGGCTGAACTAAATGAAGTCACCCGCGCGCCCGGCACTGTGATTTCTAGTTCACGCACCCAAGTGGTGCAAACTCAGGACGGCGGCGTACTCGAAGCCCTGCTGGTGAAGGAAGGCGATATCGTCACGCCAGGTCAGCCGCTAGCTCGCATTGACCGCACCCGCGCCGAGGCCAACTACCTGGAAGCCCGTGCCGAGGTCGCCAGTCTCTCGGCCACATCCGCGCGTCTTCGCGCTGAACTTCTGGAAACAGATATCACTTTTACACCCCTGCTGGATGACTACGCCGAGATCCGCAAGAGCCAGCAAGCCCTGTTGGAAAGCAGCCGCCAGGCATTGGCCGAAGAATTACGCTGGCTGGAACAGATGCAGGCACTGGCCGAAGAAGAGATGGCAATGAACGAGCCGCTGGTTGAATCTGGCGATGTCAGCCGCTCGGAGTTACTGCGCCTGGAACGTCAGGTGGCGGAGCTGGGGTCAAGTATCTCAGCCGCGCGTAATGAACGCCGTCAGGAAAGTCAATCACGACTCTCAGAGACGGTACAGCAGCTCGAATCCGCTCGCCAGACGCTCGCCCAACGGAGCAGCGTGCTGGCACAGACCGAGATTTATTCGCCCATGCGTGGGGTAATCAAGAACATCGCTATTACCACAATTGGCGGCGTCTACCGCGCTGGTGACGAGGTCATGGAGATTGTGCCGCTGGAAGACAACTTGCTGATTGAGGCTAAGGTCAGTCCTCGGGATATTGGTTTTTTATCCACCGGCTATCCAGCCACCATCAAGATAGACGCCTATGACTACACCATCTACGGTGACCTCAGCGGCGAGCTGGTGTTTATCAGTGCCGATACTGTTACCGATGAACAGTCACAGGATCAGGCGCCCTACTACCGCGTACGGGTACGCACCGATGGCCGCGCATTTAGTGCCGCGCCAGCGCAGCAACTGGATATTCAACCGGGCATGACCGCCACCGTGGAAATCAAGACCGGCCAGCGCACGGTGCTTGAGTACTTGACCAAACCGGTGATCAAGACACTAAGTGAATCACTGGGTGAGCGATAACACCACATGGCTTGCTCGGCGGGCATTACAGCGAACAGGCATGAGAAAGCTGACACTCGCCCGCCGCGCTTCGCGCTTTGGGCGAGGGTTCCAAGGTCACCCCCAGAACCTTCCTGCTTCCACACGCCTTCACTAGACAGTGGCTAAGCCGCTGCCCCCGCTCCGGTCGCTCCACAGGCTAACCCCGCCAGCCCGGCGGTTTGTATATTCCTGGCCGCGTTGATGTCGCGGTCAATGGGGTGGCCGCAGCTTTCGCAGTGCCAGTGACGTTGCGACAGCGGCAGTTTCTCAACCTTGTGGCCGCAGCCATGACACAGCTTGCTGCTGGGAAACCACTGGCTCACTTTCACTAGTTGGCGCCCCGCCCAGGCGGCCTTGTATTCCAGTTGCCGGACGAACTCACCCCACCCAGCATCGCTAATGGCTTTAGAGAGCCGTTTATTCTTGATCATACCCGTGATATTGAGTGACTCGACGCACAGGACTTGGTTTTCGTTAATGAGTGCGCGGGTCGCTTTGTGGGTGGCGTCACGGCGGCAGTCGGCGATCTTGGCATGTAGCCGTGCCACTTTCTGACGGTATTTGTTGCGGTTGCTGGAATCTTTCTGCTTCTTCGCCAACCGGCGCTGCAAGTAGGCCAGCTTCGCTTCGTAGCGTTTCAGGTGGCGCGGATTCCCAGACTTTGCACCGTCGCTGGTGATGAACAGGTCGGTCAACCCGAGATCAATGCCCACTGTCTTGGGCGTGACCGGGCGTGCTACGGGCGCGAAATCACACAGGCAGCTGATGAAGTAGCGTCCAGCACGATCGCGTGAAATCGTGATGCTGGAAGGTTCGCTGGGCAGCGGACGACTCCACCGGATGGGTAACGGCGTCTTCGCTTTTGCGATAGTGATCTCACCATCACGATAGCGGAACGCCGCTTTGGTCAGCCGGATCGACTGGCGCCCATCTTTTTTCTTGAAACGTGGGTACCGCGCCTTGAGCTTGGGGTTGAAAAAGTTGTCGAAGGCGGCCTTCTGATCGCGGAGCGTTTGCTGCAGGATCACACTTGATACATCCTTGAGCCACGGAAACTCAGCCTTTAAGCCCACCAGACGCTTTTCAGCGTGGGCGTGAGATACCGACTCACCGCGCTGTTGATACGCGTCGATGCGATAAGCCAGGGTATTATTCCAAATAAAGCGGACACACCCGAACGACTGCGCCAACAGCCCAGCTTGCTCGGGAGTAGGATAAAACCGTTCTTTGTAGGCGCGCTTTGTCATACTGGAAAAATATCAGGGGTATGGAACAAAATCAACCGGGCACCGCGTTGCGGTGCGCGCTTGTATCACCGCCCGATTGGGCGATGCTTTACGCGCGGTGTGGTAAATAGACTTTCCCATGCCTAAGTTTCTATATCTATATACACCCTTCGACCCTACCAATGGCAGCATTGCCAGCGAGCAACATCCGGTATTGGCCTGGGGGCGCGACTATGCCGATGTTACTCCCCTCAAAGGGGTGATGAACGGCGGAGGCGAACATCATATGACCGTCGAGGTGGATGTGATGCCCAAGAGTTGATAACAGCGCCAACTGGCATCCAATCAAGCCCCTTAACAAATGCTGTTTCCCCAAGAGGGTAGACTTCCCGTAAGTTACTGACACTTTGAATCTATTGACTTTTTTCCATGGTCATCTGGAGCTTTTCGAGTCGATTTAAAATCCTTGCTTTTAGCAGAAAACCGACAGTCAATACACTCGCAGTAATTTTCGAGTTTTAAAAGCTTGGCCAGCCATGATCGCCTGACTTTATAAATTCCATAGCCACCACATTCAGGGCACTTCATAAGAACAGCCTTTAAATATTAAAGGCCACCACATTACCAAAAAAAACAAAAAATACAATTAAAAGAAAAATTTTTAACATAAATTAATATTTAATTTTTATTCTATATTGTAATTTCTTTATGAAAATCTACGCAGGCATTAAAATAGTGGAAACTTAATAAAACGGTTTTTAAGCTATATATGATATAGGGAGGAGCAAAAAATAAAGTGATTGTAGTTTCCCAGACCTACAACCGCAGGTAAGATTACCTGCTCCAAGGCGTGAGCGATGAGCCAAGAGAAAAGTAATTCGTCTACAGCGGGGGTTAAGGAATTCGCCATCAAACTGAGGGTGAAATCATTTCAACTTGCCGTATCTTCGGGAGGCCCCATTCTTTCCAGCCGATATCCATGGCCGTAGACGGATTCCAGGTTCCAGCCATGCTCGCCGGTCAGGCTGAGTTTTTTACGCACCCGGTGTACGTGGACATCTAGAGTACGCGTTTTACCTCCATGGGTGATTCCCCAGACATATTCATAAAGATAGGAACGTGAAAGTATACTGCCTGCGCGGCTGAGCAGCAGGTAAGCCAACTTGAGCTCCTGACGCGTCAAGGCGACAGGCTCACTATTGACATAGGCCACCTCATTTTTCTCATCCAGCAGGATACTGCCAAAATCCAGTTCATTTTGCTTAGCCTCGCGCAAAGAGTTAAATAATTGACGTCGATAGGCTGCAAAAACACGGGCATACAAAACGCTAGGGCTGAAAGGCTTGCTGATAAAGTCATCGGCACCTTCATTCAGTGCTTCAATAATATCCTTATCGTGATCACGCTGAGTCACCATAACAACAGTAGGAAGTGTTTTCAGATATTGTTTCATCCAGTCCAGCACTTCGATACCGGTTCTGTCCGGCAGATGCCAATCGAGTATGACGAGATCAAACGTATCCCGACTGGCAATGCTTATAAAATGCGTGCCCGTTTCAAAGGCTGTGATATCAACTGTAAAACCACATTTATTGAACCCTTTGACAAGAGTGCTGCTAACAAGCTTGGCGGCGATTGGGTCATCTTCAACAATGGCTATACGCATGAGATTCCTTCCCATTCATTAACTACAGAAACAATATTAAAATTATTTCTAATAAAGCTATATCTCAATAGATAAGATACCCGTAATACGTGGATTTTAAGCTGAAGCAAGATAGCCTTTGACTAAAAATGACGTGTATATCAGATCTATGCTTTATTAATAGAAATAAAAAGTATTCCGGACAGAGTTCATTTTATAATCACTAACTTACAACATATGTTTATAAGAAGTTTTAAAAGTAAGCTTTTCCTGAAATTATGGCCTACTATATTATCACCAGATGCTAATCAACTTGTTAAATACACATTAACATTGCTAATATCACAGAAAGAGGCTGGATTTACAATGATAGCACAAAAATTTTACATGACTTAACTTTTAAACAATAACATCGTTTATTGGTAGTACTACCTGTAGGCATCACATGACCAATGAAATCAATGTGATGCCCAATATTTGAAAGAATCTAGCGCCCAACCAGCCTCTCAGTCAGCCAGGGTTGCCAGGCCAACAAAACCAGCGTGACCAGGGTTGCGAGCAGAAACGGCAGCAGCGAACGGAAGATGCGCAGAGGTGGAACCCCCGTCATGGAGGAGGCAACGTAAAGGCCCGCGCCCACTGGGGGCGTCAACAGGCCCATCACCAGCGTCAGGCATACCACCACGCCAAACTGGTAGGCGCTGATATCGAACTGGTTCTGGGCAATTGGCAGGAGGATAGGTACTACCAGTATCAGGGCGGCAATCCCATCGATGACCATCCCCACCAATAGAAGCACCCCAATCATCAGCAGCAGAAACATAAAAGGGTCGGTGGTCAGGGCCGCGATCCAGCTGGCGGCCATCTGCGGCAGCTGCTCATAGATCACTACCCAGCCGAATACCCCGGCGGCGGCGATCAGCATGATCACCAGGCCAGCATTGATGGCCGTGCGACGCAGCACCTCGGGCAGCAGCGTCAGTTTCAGGTCACGGTAGACAAAGCGGCCGATCAGCAGCGCAGCCAGAGAAGCCAAGGCAGCGGATTCCGTTGGTGTGGCAATCCCCAGCAGAATACCGCCGATGATAATCACCGGAATCAATAGCGCGGGCAGCCCCCATAAAAAGTCATGCAGCGCCTGACGCCGACTCGGCCACTCGCCCTTTGGATACTGCTGCATCAGCCCCACAACGGCAATCACGATAAAAAAAGTAAACCCCAACACTAGCCCCGGCAGCACCCCGGCCAGAAACATTTCCGCAATCGGCACCTGGGCCATCACACCAAACAGCACGAACAACATCGAAGGCGGAATAATTGGCGACAGCAACCCACCGGCAGCGGTAATCGCGGCACTGTAGGACTTGGGATAACCTTCCTGCTCCATGGCGGGCACCATGGCTCGGGACATGATGGCAATCTGCGACGCGGCAGATCCAATGATGGAGGCCATCATCATATTGGCGATCAGGTTGATATAGGCCAAACCACCGCGAAACCCACCGACAAAAATCCGCGCCAGGGCAATCAGGCGGCGGGTCAATCCACCTTCATTCATCAGCTCACCGGCCAGCATAAACAGCGGAATCGCCAGCAGGCCATAGCTTTCAATCGCGCTGAATAGCTGCTGCGGGTAAGACTCGAAAAGCACGGTGTTACCCGAGGCCTGGATATACCACATGGCGGTCAGCGCCAGCACCAGGGCAATCGGCACCGCCGTAAACAGCAGCAGAAAAAAAACCAGGATGGTCATGACGGCGTCTCCGTAGCGCGGCGCTTTGCCGGGTCGCGCCAGCCGGTCAGGGTCTCGATCAGATTAGTGATGCCATGCAAGCTAAGCGAGAACGCAAACCAGGGCAGAATCAGCCAGAACCAGACCTTTTTCACGCCCAGTGTGGTGGTGTTTTCTGAATAGATGAAGTTGAAGGTCTCCCCCTGGAAGGCGCCAACATCAAACCCCGCCTGCCATAACGCTAGCGGCTGGAACCAGTGCCAGCACAGCCACACCATGGACAAGCCGAAAAACGCTACGCTCAGGTCAACCCAAAGGCCTATCATGCGCCGCCCGGCCAGCGGCAGGAGATCGCTTAGCAGAGTGACCGCCACTCCCTGTCGACGCTTGAGGATGGCGCTGGCAATCAGCAGAGTCATCCAGATCATCGCGTAGATCGCCAGCTCGCTGACAAAATACAGCGGGCTACCCAAGGCGCGCATGGCGACATTCGCCAGGATCAGACACGTCACCGCTGCGGCAAGCAGCGCGGCGGTGATTTCTTCACAATGGGCAACAGCGGCGGATAAGCGTTGCAGCATCAGTCCTCTCGCAGGCGATCTGCTTCAGCGCGCAGGGTTTCCAGCATCGGCGCCTTGGGTGCCCAGATGCTCTCCCATTCGGCAATCGCCTCGGAGAAGAATTCGGCATCCGCTTCGACGATATTGATATCCAGCTCACGGATTTCCTGTTCCTGCTCGGCGTCCATCGCTTCAAAACCTGACAGCACGTTTTCAAGGTGCTCGGCCATGGTGGCGTCAATCAGCTCACGGTCTTCAGCAGAAAGCTCGCGCCATACGCGGCCGGATACCACGCCGACCATGGGGAACATCATATGGTTGGAGATCAGCAGATTTTCGGCTTGCTCATAGAATTTCAGAATCAGGATGGAATCAAAGTCCATGTCGATGGCATCGACCTGGCCATTGGCGAGGGCATCGTAGACCTCCAGCAGCGGCATGGGCTCCGGGGCCGCGCCTGTGGCGGTATAGAAATCGCGGATCGGCTCAAAGGGGGTAATCCGCAAGCGCAGGCCATCCATATCGTCAACGGACGTAATCGGGTCACGGCTGAGCACCTGGCGCATTCCCACCATGCCATAGCCTACGCCTACCAGGCCGACCTGTTGCGGCATCAGCTCAAGCAGCTCAGCGGCGGCATCTGAACGCAGCAGGCGCGCCGCATGGTTAACGTCATCGACCAGATAAGGTGCGTAAAGCGCGCCGAAATCCGAGATGCGGTTGGAAATCTCCGCAATGGTCAGAAACGCCATATCCAGGGCGCCGGTCTGCAACTGTTGTACCATCTGGGCTTCATTACCCAGCTGCTGAGCAGGAAAAACGCTGACACTGTGCTCACCGTCAGAGCGCTCGTGAAGTGACTCAGCAAAGGCAACCGCCTCTGTTGACCACATATGTTGCGCTGGCGTAATCAGGCCAAGGCGAAAATCCCGGGCATTAGCTGACATTGACGCAGCCGCAATGGCCGTGGCAGTGATAGCAAGCGTTAGCGTTTTTAGTCGCATTGTGCATGACCTCTTGAAGAATCCAGCGGTTAATTTGGCTGTAATAGCGCGCCAGTTTAATTGTTATCGCGAAGTTGCCGTATATAACAACAGAGAATACCCCAGCCGGGCTTGCAATGGCACCCGTTACGACCAAGGAGCAAGATAGCGGGAAGATCACTGTATATTGCGCCTGACTTACCACACCGCCTATGCTGACAACCTGATTGATGAGAGAAGGCCACCATGCAGGAGAAACAGCCATGAGCAAGCCTATCGCAGTCGTCATCGTGCCGGTTGACCGCTCCCCCGCCTCCCGTGCCGCCGTGGTTCATGGTGCTTTGCTGGCACATCTGCTGGATGCCAGACTGGAGTTATTGCATGTGGTGCCGCTGCACCCGGCGGAGCTCAGCGACCTGCCTGCCAACCGCAAGCCCAAAGGCGACCGCGCGCTGGAACAGTTTGACAGCAAGTCCACCGCCGCCTTGGCCCAGGCTCACCAGGTATTGGCTGAGCTACCCTTTGCCAGTGGCTTGACCGTTGACGATATTATCCTGCATGAAGACAGCTATGTTCCCCACCCTGACCGTGCGATCGTTGAGCATGCCCGCTCACGCCCCAACGCCATGTTGGTGATGGGTGCCAGACGGTTGGGCGAACTGGGCAAACTGATTCGCGCCAGCGTCACTAATGCGGTTGTCCATAGCACTCATAAGCCGATCACAGTGCTGCATGAAAACAGCCAGTCACTGGATCACATCGGGCGGATTCTGCTGCCTACCGACGGCTCACGGCATAGCCTTAACGCGGCCCGTTTTGCTGGCCAGCTGGCACGCGGCGCCGAACTGGCGGTTGATATGCTGTTTTGCCAACCAGCCGGTGGAGAAAAGACACAAGCGCTTGCCGATCAGGAGACCGAACGGGTCTTTGCCCTCACCCGTGAAGCGCTTGGCCATGTTCCTTGTGGCCTGGCACAGCGCACAATCAGCTCGAACCAATACGCCAAGGCGATTGTGGAGCAGGCCAAGGCATCCCCGGAACCACCGATTATCATCATGGGCCGACGCGGCCTGGGGCCATGGCAGGCAACGCTAATGGGCAGCACCAGTCAACAGGTTATCTCCAAGGCAGCCTGCCCGGTTACTCTGGTGGTTTAGGCACCACCAGATTCATAGGCGGCCTTGAGGCGATAGAACTCTGCGACGATAGCGTCCATCTGTTCATGGTCGTAGTCGCACAGCCCGCTTACCACCAGTTTTTTTGAGCCAACTCCCACGGCTTGCCCACCGGACTGAATCGAGAATTCCAGGCGGGCATCCGCACGCTTGCCCTGCACCGTCAGCGATGAATCGGTCAGCTCAAGCCCCGGCGCCTGAGCATCCAGGCGTTCCAGCTTGAACCCCATGCTGTCGTAGATCACCAGCGGGCGCTTGGGGTTAAACATGACGCCGTGGGTTTCCATCAGCGGCTTCAGGTAATGCGGAAAGTTCTTGCCCGAAAACGCCACATAGCAGCGCGTAAAGGCATCAATAGCGGCGGCATCATGGGTTACATCGCCACTGCGCGTGGCGGTCAGATAGCACTTGCCCTGCTCATCGCACACCTGCACAACACCGTCGTCCGTTTCACGAAAACACAGCGGCGTATCAGCGCCGACCATGTTGGTGAAGCGGAATTCCATCTGCTGCCATAGACCAAAGCGCTCAAGCACCAGGGCAAACAGCAAATCTCCCGGCACGCAGAAACGTCGCGCATCCGGGTTATGAATCGGGTTGTAATCACCGGCAACGCCTTTGGCGAAGCGGCTGGCCTGCATCGCGGAGATCACCACAAGATCGCCGCTCTGCGTGTAAAAATCCTTGAACATGGCGGTTGCTGCCTGCCTAGCGTTAACGTTAAAAGTTGATAAATAGTAAAACAGACTCATTGCTGCCGCGCATCATGCCACAAAAGCGTGGCAAACTGGAGTCAACAACAAACGCAACCTTCACAGTGAGATCTGCGCTTGACAACCGATACACCTGAACATCCCCAGACGCCTGGCGCTGATAAGTCCAGGCGCCACTGGCCCCGCTGGCTGGCATTAGCAACGTTTACGGCCCTTGGCCTGGTCGCGCTGTGGCTAGGTGGCACTTATTGGCTGCTTAACAGCCAATGGCTGCCAGAGCGGCTTTCCCAGTTGGAAGGCATTGATATCCAATGGGAACAGGGCCGCAGCCGCCATCCGGGCCGCTGGGAAGTCGAAGGCCTGATCATCACCCGGGAAGATGAGGCGCTGAACCTTCAGATCCACGCGGAACGCGCCAGCCTCACGCTGTCGCTACTTGCCCTGTTGCGCGGTGAGCTGCAGATCATCGCGCTGGACGCCAACGGCATACGGCGGCTCAGAATAGGTGACCAGGCGATTCAGGGTGATGGCCGGTTCAGCCTGCGTGATACCACCCTGAACCGTGACACCCTCGCCATCCCCCAAGCCCGATTACAGCTGGAAAACGGCCAGATTGTACGCGACAAGGATAACACCGTACTGGCACGGGATATCGTGATTGACGCCAACGCCCAACTGGATGCCATCACCCTGACCACCGCCCAAGGTGAACTCAACCCTGAAGTGGCGGCGGCGCTCTCCGCCAATATTCAGCTAAGCGCCCACGCCGATGCCTGGGATGTCTTTATGCCCTACCTGGCGCCGCTGCCCTGGCTGGCGGTTGATGGTCGCGGTGAGCTCGACGCCACACTGGATATTGTCAACGGCTACTTACAGGCCGACAGCCAGCTGACCCTTGCCGCGCCAGCCTTAGGCGTACGTATTGATGAAGCAGCCCTGCGCCGCCAAGACGACCACCGCTGGATTCGCCCAGATGCGCAGCCGCCCAGCCATCAGGCCCGTGGCGACGGCATCATCACTCTGAAAGTTCCTGATACCAATACGTTAACCCTTGAAGCCGCGCTTGAGGGCGTCAGTATTAATGAAGCGCCCAAGGATACGGACTCTTCTGATTCTCCTCTTTCAGCCCCTTATGTGGATAGCGCGACGCTCACCTTTGCGACCACTGTGGACAACACCCGCCTTGACCGGGTTAGCGTGCCTGAGCAGGCGCAGCTGGCCTTCAACGGCCAGGTCACCCGGCTGGATATGCTGGAACGGCCGTTAAACAATGCGCTTGAAGAGCTGTTGGACGACGACGGCCTGACCCTGTCCGGCAACGGCCAGATCAGCGCTAGCGGGCTGTTCTCCGTGGATCAACTGCAATCAGCGCAACTTGAGGTCACCGCCAATGCCTTACAGGCGACCGCGCTGGATGTCACCACCGGTGGCCAAGGGCGCCTGACCGCTCAACTGACTGATGCTGACACCCTGAACGCGCGCCTGATACTTAGTGACGCCAACCTGACCCATCAAGCACGCACCCTGCTGCAAGGCGCTGAGCTAACGTTTGATCTTGATAGCCCCATCGACCCGGAACGCGCCCGACAGGATGCCCGCGCCACGCTAAGCTTTGCCGAGGCTCGCCTGCCAGATATTGCCGCCCTGCAAGCCTATCTCGCTCCTTATCTGCCCTCGCCTGCCCCTCTTACGCTAGTCAGTGGCCAAGCGCAAAGCCAGGGCAGCTTCAACCTGACGCCTAAGCGTTTGGACGGCTCTGCCACCCTCAGCGGTTCCGCCTGGGTGACGGATTGGCAAAGCGCCACCCAGAATCACAGGATGACCAGCCAGATGCAGCTGGATCTTCAGGTTAACGATGCCCAGCTGGATGGCAGTCGCCTGGATATTGACGGCACCCGTTTGCGTTGGCAGCTGGCAAACGCTGCCCAGCAGCCATCGCTGGAAAGCCTGCTGGTACTGCGCGAAGGCAGGTTTTATCAGACAGAGGGCGCACCCAGCGGCCGCTTTGCGCTCGAGGGTAGCGTGCAGCAGCTGGGCTTTCTGAATACCTTCTTGCCTGACGCCCATGGGCTTTCTCTCAGCGGCGGCGGCCAGCTGGTGGCAGAAGGTGAGTTTGCCAATGACCGCCTGATAGCCCCCAGCCGCTTGCGGGTGGATGCTTCCCCACTGGAAGTGCAGTTCCTGGACTACCAGGCCAACGGGCGGGGTGAACTCACCGCCCAGCTTTCCGGCCCTGAAGATGCTCAGCTGACGCTGGGCATTCCCAGCTTCAGGCTCAAGCGCCAGGGTGATTCACGCGCTTCTCTGGAAGGCCGCCATCTTGCCCTGACCACCACCACACAGGCGGTTTCCCGCCTGATGGAAAGCCAGGACCCACGCCATGTCACCACGCGTATCAGCCTGCCGATTATCAGTGTGCCGGACTTAAGCCGTTACAATAACTACCTGCCTGACGGCACCGGTATTGCCCTGCACGGCGGTGAAGCCAGCCTGGACAGTGAGATGGTGCTGAAAGGCCTGGACGGTGCGGGTGACATCAGCCTGCGCGCCTTTGGCGCTGAGCTGACCCTGCTTGACCAGCGCCTGAAAGGCGATCTGACGCTGGACTTCAAGCTGACCGAGGGTGATCTTGAACAGATGCGCTTTAGCGCCGATGACTCTTTCCTGCGCCTGGAAAACGTTCGCCGTCTTAGTGGCGATGGGCATCAGGATGCTGGCTGGTGGGCAGAACTCGGCCTGGAAGATGCCTCCCTGGTCTGGCAAACCCCGCTCACCCTTGAAGCCGATGTTGATCTGTCGTTACGCGATAGTGGCCTGCTGGCACGGCTGTTTCTGGCCCGCGCCAGAGACAACGACTGGTTGGGCCGCCTGCTCAGCGTGCGCGATATTCAAGGCCGAACCCATCTATCGCTGGCCAGGCAGCAGCTGGCCTTGAGCGGGCTTACCCTGAGTGGCGGCCCGCTGACCCTGCTCGCCGATCTGACGCTGGCGGACAGCACTGCCAACGGGGCGCTTTACGCCCAGCTGGGGCAGCTGGGCCTGGGGATTGAGTTAATCGACCGCGAGCCAACGCTCAAGGTGTTACAGCCACGGCGCTGGTTTGAACAGTGGCGTCAAACCCATCAGGCCGCTCAGTCCTTGTCACGCTGACGACGAATCATGCGCACCCGTTCACGGGCTTTTTGAGGCGTAGCCAAGGGTTCATTGGCTGCCTTTTTGGGCGCATTTTTGGGCGGCAACGTCACCCAGGCAAACACCGGCAACGACAGATGCCAGTAGATGGCAGAAAGGCGCAGCCCCAGGGTTGTGAACAAGGCGGCAGGAATCGTCACTGCCGGGGTGACTCCCAGGCCATGCAGCACCACGTAAACCGTGCCGCCAGCTATCGCTGCGGTGGCATAGATTTCTTCACGCAGCACCATGGGCACCCGCTGGGCCAATACATCGCGGATCATCCCGCCAGCCACACCGGTCATCATGCCCATCAGCACCGCCACCACTCCAGGGCTACCCAGCAGCAGCGCCTTGTGGGCACCAATCACGCTGAACAGGGCCAGGCCAAAGGCATCCGCCACGGGCAGAAAGCCCCGCGACAGGCGGTGAATATAGTGAAAGCCCAACATGGCAAGGCCCACGGTGGCAAAGATCACCCATAGATAGGTCGGGTCGCTCACCCAGAAGACCGGCCTGACACCCAGCACCAGATCGCGCAGGGTGCCACCGCCAATGCCGGTCACCGCCGCCAGCACCAACATCCCGAAAGGGTCCATGCGATGGCGACAGGCCAGCACCACGCCAGATAGCGCAAACACCACTACTCCGGCCATATCCAGCCAATAAACGACTTGCGACACGCCTGCTCTCCTCAAAAAAATAGCGGCCGCAAGCCTAGCACAGCCGAGCCTGCCACGTTCAGCCTTGTAGCGAATTCAGCACTCAGGGCGTGTCAGTGGCCAGAAAGTGTTCGATAAAAACCTGGTAATCCTGGGTGGCGCAGTCCGCATAGGCAAATGCCAGGGTGGTCACCACGTGCACAAAGCTGTCTTCACGGGATGACAGGCGCTGACAGACGGCCTTGGCAAAGCCACTCGGATCGCCCTGGTTCAAGGCGCTGGCCCCGCGTAGATGTTCCCGGGCGAGGATCTCGCCCCACTGGCGGGCTAACTGACGGTAGGATTTGGCCCCGGAGAGTTTGTGAGTAGGCACATCTTTCTTGAAGGGTGAACGCTCGCGTACCGAAAACACCTTGCCGTTCATTTCCAGCCAGCCGAGATAACGGTCCGGATGCTCGGCAATCGCATGAAACGCCGCTGCGTGGCGAATACCTTCATTAATAAAAGTGCGCTGCCAGGCACGCTTTTCTGCTGGGTTCATTAAGACAAAGGCTTCCGGCGCTGTCTGCTCCTTGATGTCAAGAATCACGTCATCATGCTCGTGATCCTTACCGCCTTCAATCAACACATAAAAGCGCTCAAGGCCCAGAGAACCGGTGCCCGCATCCAGGCGGCGAGCGGTGTCCTTGACCTTGAAATGGTCAGCGTCGGCTTCTTTCACCGGGTGCTTCAGGGTCTGCTGATAGCTTTGCTCAATCAGCCGGGTCAGTTGGCTGGCCTTATCAGCAGGCAGATTGGCCAGCTTACCCGGACGCTTGGTAAACCGGCGGCTCTGGTGTTCATCCACTTCTGTCCACTTGGCCAGCATCTTGGCTCGGCTCTGTTTATCGGCCACCTTGCGCAGAAAGGGCTTTAACGGCCCTTTGGCCGTTTCCAGGGTCACTGCCTCCACCGGCTTACCGTCGCTGTGCTCGATCAGGGTGTCATAATAGCCATTGAGCAGCTTTTTCAATGCCTTGCCAATCGCCTTGGGAGACAGCTCAAGATTTTCACTGGCATCAAGCACCACACTGATGGCCAGGCGCCACAGGTCGTATTGGTAGTCGGCTACCAGGGCATCATCAAAATCATCCATACCATAACGCACTTGATCATCATGATGACCATAGGCGCCGAAGTTATAGGCATGGGCGTCGCCCTGCAGCCAGGTCTGGGTCTCCGGCCAGCCACCAAACAGGGCAAAGCGCCAGTCATGCCAGACATCATCCCAGTAGAGATGGTTGGTGCCACGGAAAAAGGCATAGGGTGAAAGGGCCATCTTGGCAAACTTGGCCTGCCTGTCTGCCGTGGACAAACCGGCATTAGCGGCAGTGATCGCATCGATAACCTGCTGCGGGCGATTATGCCCGGTAAGCGCCTGGCTCATGGTAGCCCCTTCTGATTGACTGGTTGATTGAATCGTCTATTTACATATCTTCATTATCGGTGCGTTAGCGCCAAACGACAATCTTGGGGGAGTCAGGCAGGCATAGCTTGCACTTCTACCTACCCACTGATAGTTTAAAAATATACCAAATGATAAATTCCGGGATCTACCATGAATAGTGTCTGGCATGAATAGTGTACTGAATAGCTACTACCTACCGGCCAATACGCCGCCGACTTTCTGGCAGAAGGTGGGCATACCGGCGCGTGGTACACAGCTGTATATGACGCTGAAAGAAGGCATGCCTTTCAGCGTCTTCAAAAAGCTGGCAGCAGCCTCGGGTCTGGAACAAAAAGCGCTTGCCCGCTATGTGGCGATTCCTCCTGCCACCCTTCAACGTCGCGCCAAAGCCGACAGGTTCAGCCTTGAGGAAAGTGATCGCCTCTACCGCTTTGCCGAAGTCCTCAATGCGACCGTCGAGCTATTCGAAGGTGATCAGGATCAGGCAGGCGTCTGGCTGCTTTCTTCGCTACGCGGACTCGGCGGGCGCCGCCCGGTTGACATGATTGCGACCTCAGCGGAAACAGAAGCCGTCCTCGACCTGATTGGCCGGTTGGAGCACGGTGTTTTCCCATGAGCCAGCGGCTTGTCTATCGCCTGGTCAAACACAAATGGTTGGGAAGCGCCTTTGATGGCGAGGGGGCACGGCGTTATGGAGGACGCTGGAACAGCCGTGGACGACCCTGTATCTATCTGGCGGGATCAGAATCGTTGGCCATCCTTGAGGTGATGGTTCATCTTCAGGACTATCGGATTTTACAGCACTACACCTTGATCGAGATTCAGCTGCCTGATGATGGAATATTGCAGCTACCTCGCGAACAGTGGCCAGCCGATTGGTATGAAGAGCCCGCGCCAGCCTCAACGGCTCAGCTGGGTGATACTTGGCTGGCCAGCCAGACAAGCCTGGCGCTGGCGGTTCCCAGCGTTGTCGTCCCCCGCGAACTCAACTATCTGCTTAACCCTACTCACCCGGATTTCAGCCAGGTTGTGCAAAGCGCCCGGCATATTGATTTCGCCCCGGATCAACGCCTGTAAAGCCCCCTACCATCAATCACTTGTTAACACGGTATGGGGCTTTGGGCAGCCAGCATCAATCCAACTGGAACGGATACACCGAGCCAATATCCAGCAAGCGGGTCAGTTCATCCAGAGCGGTTAATGACTCCGTCACCAGCTGCGGGTCAGCCAGATCATCCACTGCCAGGCGGTCACGGTAGTGGCGGTTAACCCAGGCGGTGAGATCCGCGTAAAGATCATCGTTGAGCAGTACACGCCCTGAAAGGGCCGACTGTTCGGTTTCTGACAGCGCCACACGCAGGCGCAGGCAAGCCGGGCCACCGCCGTTGCGCATGCTCTGTTTGACATCCTTGACGATCACTTCGCCAATCGGGTTGTTGCCCGCCAGAATGAAATCCTGAAGAGTGCGCCACACCGTTTCGCGCTCCTGGCACTCACCGGGCACCACCAGCGTCATGCTGCCATCTGGGTTGAAAAGCAGCTGGGAGTTGAACAGATAAGAAGCCACCGCATCTTCCATACTCACCGCCGCTAGCGGCACCCGTACCGGAATCAGCGGGGTAGACATCTTGGCCCGCAGTTCATTCAGGGTGCGCTCTTCGTCCATAAAGGCCATTTCGTGATACAGCAACACAGGCCCATTGCCTACAGCAATCACATCATTATGAAAGACACCGGCATCAATGGCATCAGGATGCTGCTGGGCAAACACCGTCTGTGCCTCGCTTAAGCCATGCTGGCGAGCCACGGCCTGGCTGGCCTCCAGGGTCTGGCGGGCCGGATAGCGCCGGGGTTCACGCTCGCCGCCAAAGGCCTGACGGCCGTACACAAACAGATGCACACCGGGCTCGCCGTAATCCCCGCACAGGCGGGTGTGGTTAGCCGCCCCTTCATCAGAGAATGCTGGGGTGCCAGGCAGTGCCGGGTGATGGGCAAAATGCTCCTCAGCGCGGAAAATCGCCTGCAGGACACGCCCTGTGGTCGGCGGCTCCAGGTAGCGATGAAAGCTCGACTGCAGATTGGCCGGGGTAAAATGCACCCGGCGATCTGGCGCGTCCACGCTCGGCGTGACCGTACCGGCGTTGGCGGTCCACATGCTCGACGCCGAACATACCGCGCGCAGTAGCTGAGGCGCCTCGCTGGCGGCGCGCCTGAGAATCTCGCCATCCGTGCCGCTGAATCCCAGCGCCCGCAAGGCGCCAAGATCCGGGCGCTGCTGGGGCGGCAGTACCCCTTGAGCATAGCCTGCGTCCATCAGCGATTTCATCTTGGCCAGGCCCTGCAGCGCGCCCTCCTTGGGGTTGGAGACCAGGCCACCATGGCTCATGGACGCCACGTTGCCATGGGCCAGCCCGGAATAGTTGTGAGTCAGTCCCACCAGACCATCGAAATTGACTTCGCGCACCCCACTCATAGGTGACTCACTCATAAATGCACTCCTGGAGGCAGCTTCTCAGGCATTTCCAGGCTGTCGGCCTCCATCGAGGCCACCGGATAGGCGCAGTAATCAGCGGCATAAAAAGCGCTTGGCCGATGGTTGCCGCTATCGCCCACGCCACCAAAGGGCGCATCTCCTGAGGCGCCGGTAGTCTGGCGGTTCCAGTTGACGATCCCCGCGCGGATACGCAGCAGGAAGTCATCCCAATCCGCTCGCTCACCGCCAATCAGGCCCGCCGACAGGCCATAGCGGGTATCGTTGGCCAGACGCAGTGCCTCATCCCAGTCGCGGTAACGATAGACTTTGAGCAAGGGGCCGAAGTGTTCTTCATCCGGTACGTCCAGGCCGGTCACATTAATCAGCGCCGGGCTGACCAGGCTGGTATTGGCTTCCAGGCGCAGCATCCGGTTGATGATGGTGCCGCCCAGGTTTTCGAGCGCCTCCTGGGCCTTGAGCAGACCATCCGCCGCTGCCACGCTGACCAGGCCTGAGTAGAAGGGTTCAGGATCGTTACTGAACTGCCCGGCCAGATGCAGCTGACCAATCGCTTCGGCCAGTGCATCAATCAGGTGATCCCCCACCTCGCCTTCCGGCACGATCAAACGCCGAGCACAGGTGCAACGCTGGCCGCCGGAGAGAAACGCCGATTGCAGTATGGCCAGCACGGCGGCCCGCTGATCCGGTACATCCTTGACCACCAGCGGATTGTTACCCCCCAGTTCCAGCGCCAGAATCTTGTCGATCTGCCCGGCAAACTGCTTGTGCAGCATGCCGCCTACCTTGGCGCTGCCGGTAAACAGCAGGCCATCAATACCTGGGGCCGCTGCCAGCGCCTGCCCCACGGCTACACCGCCTTGCACCAGATTGATCACGCCTTCCGGCAGCCCAGCTTCCAGCCAGCACTGCAGGGTCAGATCAGCGGTGAGCGGGGTTTGGTCGCTGGGTTTGAACACCACGCAGTTACCCGCCAAAAGCGCAGGCACCATATGACCATTGGGCAGGTGGCCCGGGAAGTTGTAAGGCCCGAACACCGCCATCACCCCATGGGGCCGGTGGCGCAACACTGCCTTGGTGCTGCCCACGTCCTTTTCACGCTCGCCGGTGCGCTCATGGTAGGCCTTGAGTGACAGGGCCACCTTACCAATCATGGCGCCAACTTCTGTACGGGCTTCCCACAGCGGTTTACCGGTTTCGCTGGCGATGGCAATAGCCAGGACTTCACGATGCTTTCCCAGCACCTCGGCAAAACGTTCCACCAGTGCCTGGCGCTCGGCAAAGGGCTGGCGTGCCCAACTCGGAAACGCCAGGCGAGCAGCACCAACGGAGGCTTCTACCTGAGCCTCTGAGGCACTGGCCCCCTGCCATAAGCGGGTGGCAGATACCGGGTCGTGCTTGCTCAGCTCAGCGGCCTCGCCGTTGACCCAGGCGCCATTGATCAGCTGTTGTTGTTGGGGATTCATGGGCTTGGCGTGCATACAGTCTCCTAGGTTTCGAGTAAGCGCAGGCTATCACCGCTGACAACGCCGAGACGCTGCGCTTCTTCTTCGCTGAGGGTGATGACATCATCTTGCGGCGCGCGGCCAATCCAGCAGGCCGAGAAGTCTTGCATATCGGTCGTTGCAGCCAGCCAGCGGCTGACACTTTCCTCGCTGGCTGTGGCCGACACCTTGACGTCATAAAGGTGTGAATGGCGCACCGCGCGTACATCGTCGATATAGGCTTCCACCGTCGGGCCGCCGTCGAAGATATCGATAAAGCCTTCCCAGCGCAGGCCTTCCTTCTTGAGCATTTCCAGCGCCGGGCGGGTATGACGGTGCACCTGGCCGATACAGCCGCGCGCCTCTTCTGACATGAAGGTAGTGTAGATCGGGAACTTGGGCATCAGCTCGCCGATAAAGCTCTTCTGGCCCAGGCCCGTCAGGCGGTCGGCCTCGTCAAAGTCCATCGGAAAAAAGTGCTTGCCCAGGCTCTCCCAGAAGGGGCTGCGGTTATTGTCATCAAACACACCGCGCATTTCCGCCAGCACCTTGCCGGGAAACTGATCGCGGAACTGGGCAATAAACAGCCAGCGCGCCTTGGAGAGCAGTGCACCATTACGCAGGTGCTTGTGGGCTTCGCCGCGAAACTCCGGGCGCAGGAACAGCGAACAGACTTCCGCATCCCCGGTGTGATCAGAGCTTAAGAACAGCGTATCAATGGTGCGGTGCAGATCCAGTTGCACCGAGGAATGCGCCAGGGTGCCCAACCGATAGTGGTAAAACGGCACCTCGTGGCCAATCTCACCTTCAATGGCACAGCAGCCGGCCAGCTCGCCGCTGGTTTCATCTTCCAGCACAAAAAAGTACAGACGATCATTCTTGGGGGTGCGCTGTTCAAAGGCGCTGGCGGCCAATTCAATCTTGCTGGCCAGAAACTCACGGTTATCCGGTAAGGAGGTAAAGCCAACGCCTGCCTGTTGCGCAAGCACCTGAAGCCCATCAAGATCGCCGCGGGCAATGGGTCGAATGCGCATCACATTTCTCCTTCATCGTGGGCATCTACTGCTGCCGACAGCGCCAGCGGTGCCGCCAACACGGCGCGCCCTTCTTCCACGCCAAGGTGCTCGGCGTCTTCAGGTGAGAGAATCAGCTGATCCGTCGGGGAAAGCGCATAGCGCGCCACCAGACAGCGAAACTCTCCCAGCTTCTGGTTGGCAATCATGGCGGGTTCTGCATCCGGCAGGGTGTGTGCCGGGCGAATGCGTACCGGATGCCAGGCGGCGCGGCGAATACTCTCCAGCCGGTCACGCTCGGCTTTGACAATCGGCCCGGCGTCGAAAATATCCACGTGCCGGGAGCGCACAAAGCCTTCTGCCAGCATTTCTGCCAGAGCGTCTTCGTGAGCTGGGTGCTCACGCCCTATCGCCGCCCTTGCCTGAGGCGTCAGCAGCGGCAGATAAAGCGGGAACTGCGGCATTACCTCAGCAATAAAGCTTTTCGAGCGCACCCCGGCAATGTGGTTCATTTCCTGATAGCCGCGGGCGAAGAAGTGCCGCCCGACGCTTTCCCAGAAAGGCGACTGACTGTTTGCATCCAGATAACCGGGGAATGCCACCGCCAGAATGCGTGAAAAACGCTCAGGGTACTGGGCGATAAACATCAGGCGCGCGCGGCGTAACAGGCTTTCTGCCGTAGTGCCCTTGTAGCGCGGGTCCAAAGACATGGCGCACAGCAGGGTGGCATCCGAGGCTTCATGGGACAGTGAAAGCGTCTGCACTTCACGGCGCACATTCAACTGCTGGGAGGCGTGGATCAGGGTTTCCTGCCGGTAGGTATAATACGCCTCCGCCGCCCCTGCCTGGGCGCGAATGGTCGCCGTACCCAGCACCTCTCCCGTGGCGCCTGCCGCTGCCTTCCCCGGCTTTTGTTGAGTCGCCTTGTTTTCAGTGACCTGCTTTTCAATAACCTGCTTTTCAATAACCTGTTTTTCAATAACCTGCTTTTCAATAACAAAGGTGTAGTGTTCGTCGCCAGGGAACTCAACGTCGCGACTGAAGGCGGCTTCTGAGCGGGCAATCCGCTCTTCCAGGCGCTCTCGGCTGGCAGGCAGGTTGGTCAGCCGTGGCTTTGCCTGTTCGGCAAGCGCCAGCAAGGCATCCAGATCGCCGGAACATACCGGTCGGATGATCAACATCCCGTTCTCCTCAGCCCTGGGCTACCAGACGCTCGATAGCGCGTTCAAGGCGTGCCATGCCTTCTTTAATGTCCGCTTCCGGGATCACCAGTGACGGCGCCATACGCAGGACGTTAGGGCCTGCAATCAGCGCCATCACGCCTTCTTCAATCGCCAGAGGCAGGATGTCTTTGGCGCGACCTTCATATTCAGGCGACATTTCTGCGCCCATCAGCATGCCCATGCCGCGAATTTCCTTGAACACGCCATATTTATGATTGATCGCTTGCAGATACTCACGAAACAGCTCGTGACGCTTTTTCACGCCGTCAAGCACCTCGGGCGTATCGATAAACTCAATCGCCGCCAGGGCTACAGCAGAGGCCAGGGCATTACCGCCATAGGTAGACCCATGGGTGCCAATGGCCAGCGACTTGGCAATGGCCTCAGTGGTCAGCATAGCACCCACCGGGAAACCGCCGCCGAGGGATTTGGCGCTGGTGAGAATATCCGGGGTAATGCCAAAATTCTTGTAGGCGTAGAGTTCGCCGCTGCGGCCGACACCGGTCTGTACTTCATCGAAGATCAGCAGGGCATCGTTTTCATCGCACAGATCCCGCAGACCCTGAAGGAATTCCTGGGTCGCCGGGACGATACCGCCCTCGCCCTGCATGGGTTCCACCATGATGGCGCAGGTATCATCACCCACCAGCTGGCGAACGCTTTCCAGATCGTTGAAGGTGGCATGTAGTATGCCGCCCGGTACCGGGCCGAAGCCTTGGGAATATTTCGGCTGGCCACCGACGCTGACGGTAAAGAAGGTGCGGCCATGGAAAGACTGGGTAAAGGAGATGATCTTGTCTTTCTGCTCACCGAAATGATCCACCGCATAGCGACGCGCCAGCTTCAGGGCGGCTTCGTTGGCTTCACCGCCGGAAGAACACAGATAGACCTTGTCAGCAAAAGTGCGCTTGACCAGGGCTTCCGCAAGCTTAAGAGCAGGCTCATTGGTGAAGACATTGGAAAGATGCCAGAGCTTTTCGCTCTGCTCCTTGATCGCATTCACTAACACCGGATGGCAATGGCCCAATGAGTTGACCGCAATACCACCGGCAAAATCAATAAACTCGCGCCCTTGCTGATCCCACAGGCGGCTGCCTTCACCGCGCACCGGAATCACCTGCTGGGGCGCGTAGTTGGGCGCCATGTAGTGATCAAAATCCTGACGTGTCGGGGTCGTAATCATGAATCCTACCTCCGGAAAAGCGGTGAGCCGTGGACGACATATCCATACGGGCTTGGTGTCTGAGAGCAATATGTTTGATAACAATCTTTCAATAACGGTGCTTGTATTAACCGTAAATTGAATAACAGCAAATTGAATAACATTAAGTTGAATGACATTCAGTATACGGGTGGCCACTGGCGTTGCGCTTACAGGGATGGGACAACGAATTATCAAAAGCGGCGCCCTTATGGGCCCTTGGCCTCAAACCAGCCGCTCTTCACGAGGCGTCAGGCCAAAGTGGTTGCGATAGGCTGTGGAAAAATGCGCGCCAGAGGAAAAGCCGGTGTTCAGGGCGATATCGCCTACCGGGCTGTCGCTCTCACGCAGCTGTTTACGCGCCTCGGTTAAACGTAAATCCAGATAGTAGCGGCTGGGAACCGCCTGCAGGTACTTCTTGAACAGGCGTTCCAGCTGACGCCGGGAAATTCCCAGATGCTCGGCCAGCTCCAGCGTCGAAAGCGGCTCTTCGATATTGGCTTCCATCAGGGTCACCGCATCAATCAGGCTTTGTGGCGCATGGCCCAAGCGGTTTTTCAGCGGCACGTGCTGGCGCTCATCCGCCAGGCGAATGCGGTCACATACAAAGTGTTCTGAGACCTGCTCGGCCAGGCGCGCCCCGTGATGCTCACCGATCAGCGTCAACATCATATCCATGGCAGCCGTGCCTCCTCCACAGGTGACACGGTCGCGGTCAATCTCAAACAGCTGCTGGGAAAGCGCCACCTGAGGGTAAGCCTGGGAAAAAGCATCAAAGCGCTGCCAGGGCAAGGTGGCCCGGTAGTTTTCCAACAAGCCACAGCGCGCCAGCACTTCAGTACCGCCTGCCAGCCCACCCAGGCACACCTTACGGCCCTGCTGCTCGCGCAGCCATTCGTTGAGCCGGGGCGGCAAGGTGTAGGGCAAGGGCGCGGGGGCGCATACCAACACCATATCCAGCGGCCCCAGCGGCTCGCCCAACGCATGCTGGGCATTCAGAGACAGCTCGGCACCACTGCGCACAGGCGCCTCACTCAGGCTGATGGTAATGGTCTGATAGAGCAGCTGACCACTGAGCTGGTTGGCCATTTGCAACGGCTCCAGGACACAGGCATGTGCCAGCAGTGAAAAGCCGGGCAGCAGCACAAAGGCCACACGCCGTCGGGGGGCAGGCGCAAGGGGCTGAATAGGGTCAAAAGGCATGTGCGTTCACATCGTTTATCCACGCCAGTGGTAAAAAGTCCTTGTTATACCTTTATTTATTGCCATGCCCGTCAAGACTACGCAAGCAGGAACACGCGTTAACGCAAAAAGGGAGGCCTGAAATATAAAAGCCGGGCAAGCGCCCGGCAATATCCAGCCTTCAGCCTCTATCAATTAGCGCCAGACAAGAACCAGACGGCGAGTAAGGCAATAACGCCGACGATCACTGCTATCAGCGCCCAAGGCAGTTTACCTGCTGGCTTTTGCGCCTCAGGCTGACGCTGTGGTTCAGATACTTCAAAGGTTTCAGGCTTACGCCGTTCTATAACATCCTCTTCGGATTCTTTTGAGGTCTGGTTTTCTCGGGTATCCATAAGACACTCCCATGATAACCGGTGAACGAAAGCAACATATCCGGGCCGCTAACAGACATCCCGAAATATGGCCCTATAGGTTGATGACATCAAACTCCGCCACAGGGTTCACATCTGCCTCATAATCCACGTCGTCGCGTTCAAAGCCAAACAGTTTGAGGAACTCGTGCTTGTAGCCAGCGTAATCGGTGATCTCGAAAAGATTCTCGGTGGTCACCTGCGGCCATAGATCCTTACAAGCCTGCTGGACATCATCGCGCAGCTCCCAGTCATCCAGGCGCACGCGGCCCACCTCATCTGTGCTGTTATCATCGCCGTAGAGTTTGTCATCAAACAGGCGATTCAGCTGATCAATAGTGCCCTCATGCAGGCCCTTTTCCTTCATGATGCGATATACCATGGCGATATACAGCGGCATCACCGGAATGGCCGCACTGGCCTGGGTGACCACTGACTTGAGCACTGCCACATTGGCGCTTCCACCGCTCTGCTTGAGCTTGTCATCAATGGCGGTTGCCGCGCGGTCGAGATCTTCCTTGGCCTTACCCAGAGCGCCGTGCCAGTAGATCGGCCAGGTAATCTCTGTACCGATGTAGCTGAACGCCACGCTGCGCGCGCCTTCGGCCAGCACGCCTGCCTTGTCCAGCGCGTCCATCCACAGTTCCCAGTCTTCACCGCCCATCACCATGATGGTGTCGTCAATTTCCTGCTGGGTGGCGGGTTCCACTTCGGCCTCGATGATGGCGTCCTTGTTGGTATCAATGGCAGTGGCACGATAGGTCTCGCCAATCGGCTTCAGGCTGGAGCGCTTGACCTCACCGCTGTCCGGCAGTTTGCGCACCGGCGATGCCAGTGAGTAAACCACTAGGTCGACTTCCCCCATGTCCTGCTTGATCAGCTCGATGGCTTTTTCCCGAGCTTCGTGGGAAAACGCATCGCCATTAATCGACTTGCTGTAAAGCCCTTCCTGCTTGGCAAATTTGTCAAAGGCGGCGGAGTTATACCAGCCCGCGGTACCGGTGCGCTTTTCAGTGCCTGGCTTTTCGAAGAAGACACCCAGAGTGTCGGCGCCGTAGCCAAAGGCAGCGGTGATTCGCGCCGCCAGGCCGTAGCCGCTGGAAGCACCAATCACCAGCACCTTTTTGGGGCCACTGGCTTTATCCAGCCCGCGGGCGCGGGTGGCGTCAATCTGTTCGCGTATGTTCTGTTCGCAGCCAACAGGGTGGGTGGTGGTGCAGATAAAACCGCGTACCTTGGGTTTGATAATCACATTGAGCCTCGTTGTGTTGGGTCACTGTCATGCGCTGTTGCGCTATTGTGACGCCAATTCTAACTGGCTGCAGGCGTTATGTCCGCCCCCATGTAGTGGCCAGCGTCGCCGCAAGGCGGTGGCGCTTGAGAATGGCCGAGGTTCAAGGCAGGATGGCAGGCTGAATCAAGGTGGCGGAGGCAAGATGATATGAACGCACAGCAGTTGGTCGATGAGCGCGGTGACTTGTGGTTGGCGTTGGCGCCTTTATGGCTCGACCGTGAGCCAGGTGAGCGGGATTATGCGCGCATGGTCGAGGTCATCGAGCGCTACGAGCTAAGCCTAAAGGAGCTTGAGTGGGTGTTCCGCCTGGAGCTGGCACCGGTGATGTCCCGTTACCAGCTGTCGGTGGCCAGCGAGTGGCGCAAATTTGATGACTACCAGCTGATGCAGCGTCTGGTCAGCCATAACCTGCGCCTGACCGGCTGGCGCCGCAAGCGCTGGGCACTGTTTTCAGGCCTGACCACCATGATGACCCGCCACCGCATCAATGAGCTGATGAACCGTCTGATGGTACATCGCGGTCAGCTACCTTCCTGATCGGCACGGCTAGGGATTGGTTTCCAGGAGCTTTGTTTCCAGGAGCTTTGCTTCCAGAGCTTAGCCTCGCTTGAAAGCACTCAGATCCTGCGGGTCGAAATGGGTGACTTCTTCTGGCATGCCCAGCTCTTCGCGTTTGAGTTTGACCTCAAGCTTTTCTGCCAGGCGTTCGGCGTCATCGTCCGGGGTACGATCGTTAAGCTCGGCCAGTTGCTGCATGCCCTGATGGTAGAAGGTCAGGATATCCAGGGCAACGCGATTGTCAGCTTTCACTTCACGGCGCAGGGTGGATAGATAGCCACTGATCTGACCCAGGTGATGCTTGAGCTGCCAGACGTAGCGCACCTCATTCATCCAGGGCCTGTCTTTCAAGGCGGCAAACATGGCACTGGTGGCCAAAAGACCTAAAAAGACACCCAGCGCATTAAGCCAGAAGCTGCTCCCAAACGTGGCGGTCAGCAGCATGGCAAACAGCATACCGAAGATAATCAGCTGACCGGCCATGGCCACACTGATCATACGCGCCTTGCGGCGGTAAACCTCGGGTTCGTACTCTTCCAGTTGAAATACTACCGCCATGGGCGACCTCTTATCCTTCGTTGAACAACGCTTTTAGTGATCATTTTACCGGCCCTTGCCTAGCGGGCAAAGGCCGGGATATTGCAACTTCTGTTCAGTTGGCGCCTGCCAGCCGTTCTGCGGCAGTCTTCAACAGGTGTTCGGTGGTTTCCCAGCCAATGCAGGCATCGGTAACCGATACACCGTAGCGCAAAGCACCCGGCTTGAGCGGCTGCTTGCCTTCATGCAGATGGCTTTCCAGCATCAGCGCGACGATATCGGTATTACCGGCGCTGCGCTGTGCCAGGGCATCGAGCATGACTTCGCTCTGGCGGCGGTGATCCTTGCGGGCGTTGGCGTGGCTGCAGTCAATCATCAAGCGCGGATTCTGCCCTGCTGCGCGCAGCGCTTTGCTGGCAGCGTTGACGTGACGCGCCTGGTAGTTGGGCTCGCCGTGTCCGCCGCGCAGTACCAGTTGGGTATGCGGGTTGCCGGGGCTTTGCTGCATCACCGGCTGACCGTGGGCATCCAGCGCGAAACGCTGATGAGGGTGAGCGGCGGCATTCATGGCGTCAATGGCGACCTGGATATCACCATTGGTGGCATTCTTGAAGCCCACGGCAGCCGCCAGGTCGCTGGCCAGCTCGCGGTGCAGCTGAGATTCCGTGGTGCGGGCACCAATCGCGACCCAGCTGAGCAGGTCATCCAGGTAAGGCGCCAGCATGGGCTGCAGCAGTTCAGTGGCGACCGGCAGGCCGCACTGGGCAACACGGCGCATCAGCTCACGTGATAACCCAAGCCCTGTGGGCATATCGCCACTGCCATCCAGCGCTGGGTCGTAGGCCAGGCCTTTCCAGCCGACGGTGGTGCGCGGTTTTTCGACGTAGACGCGCATCACCGGCAGAATCTGCGCGCTGACCTCCTCACTCAGCCGGGCCAGGCGCTCGGCGTATTCCAGGGTCGCTTCCGGGTCATGTACTGAACAGGGACCCATCACCACCAGCAGGCGCGAATCCTCGCCGTTGAGAATCTGGTTGATGGCCTGGCGCTGTTGGTGGATCTGCTGTTCAAGCGCCGCATCGACGGCAAGCGATTGACGCAGTACCGCGGGGGTTGGCAAAGGAAGGCAGGATTGAGCAGCGTCTGGCGGCAGGCTCGCAGCAGAAGCAGTGGAAGACAGTGAGGCGTGACGCTTCGGCAAGCTGGAAACAGGGGCATTCATGGTTAACTCTCCAAATGTAAAGGACATCGTTGTACCGTATCGCCACCTGTTTGAACGCGACCGGAGGTGGCAGCTATGACCTGTCGCGCGACGCTAAATCGCCAGCCATATCCATAGCCGATATAGGGGATGGCGATAGCATTGAAATGGGCGCGAACGGTCATGGTGCTGCTCCTCCGAAAAATCTGGTTTTCAACTATGTATCTTACACATTTTTCACAACGTCAAACAAAAGTCCTAACAAACAAAAGCCCCGGCTGGGGTTACCAGCCGGGGCTTTAACATGGCAGGCAACCCGTTGGGCGTGCCTGTCGGCGCGACGTTAGCCGTCGGCCTGAGGCACCGCTTGGCTAAACCAATAACAATGATGAACACGGCTGGCTGCCGGTAACAACAGACATTCAAAAGTGACGTTTGTCATGTTCATTCTCTCATCAATGCATCAAAGGGTTAGCGACACGAATGCCCTGACAGGCAGATTAACCAGCAAACAACTGGTACCAGCCAATGGTAGCCGGCAACGCACTCATGCTAACCAGCACTACCAGGCCTGCAATAATCGCCAGCACACCGGAGTTATCTTTAAAGTTTTCGTCTTCATGATGGGCCATGAGTAAAGCTCTCTTAAACGGATGATGGATTCAGGGGAATATAGTGCACCCATATTAACCGATCATTACCCCTACGACGAGAGTAATACCGTGCGTACTAGACGTTTTGACGGTGCGGGCACATTGATCAACGCGGCGCATAGGCGAACACATCGGAAAACAGCCGCGACTGGTCAAGCCCCTGGGGCGCCAGCGCATCAATACTGGCATACACCATGCCGGGCGAGCCGGACAGGTAAACATCGTAATTCTGCGGTGACAGATTGGCGCTGGCCAGCACCTGATCTATACGCCCCTGGTGATGATGAATACGCTCGCTGGACGTCATCTCTTCCTGCAGCGGCATCTCGGTCACCGCATGAAAATGGATATTTTCATGCTCCAGCGCCAACTGGCAGGCCAATGGCTCAAGATAGAGATCGCGATGTTCGCGGGCAGCCCACCACAGTGAGATTTCACGCTCTGGCTGATGTTCCAGCACCGCCTCGATAATCGCTTTCATCTGTGAAAACCCGGTGCCTGCGGCGACCAGTAAAAGCGGCCGCTGGCTATCAAGGTCAAGCACGCAATCACCGCCAGGCAGGCGGATCGTCAGCTGATTGGCGACCTGCAGCAGCTCGCGCAGGCGGGCAGAATTATCACGTTCCGGCCAGTGCTGAATATGCAGCTCAAGCCTGCCATCGCCGCGCTCTGCGCTGGCGATCGAGAACGGCACCCAGGTCTGCTCATCCAGGCCAAGCTCAAGATATTGGCCTGGGGCATGACGCATGGCTTCTGCCCGGCCTTGCAAGGTGACGCCAAACACGTCCGGGTTGAGGTCTTCTACTTCGGTGACCTGGCAGGTCAAGGTTTTTGCGCTCATCAAAGCCTCTTGTTGTTACGGTCAGGGAGTGCGGTCAATTTATTCGCTTCCTTTGCGGGCGTCAGGCAGTGGAATGCCAATCCCGAAACTTTCCCAGCGCTCATCCACCCGGGTTTTGACCTCTTCATCCATGGTGATGGGCTGGCCCCACTCACGGTCGGTTTCACCCGGCCATTTGTTGGTGGCATCCCAACCCATCTTGGACCCCAGGCCCGCCACTGGCGAAGCAAAATCCAGATAATCGATAGGCGTATTTTCCACTGTCACCGTATCCCTTGCGGGGTCCATGCGGGTGGTCATCGCCCAGATCACATCCTCCCATTTGCGAGCATCGACGTCATCATCAAGGACAATGACAAACTTGGTATACATGAACTGGCGCAGAAAACTCCACACGCCCATCATCACCCGCTTGGCATGACCGGGATACTGCTTCTTCATGGTCACCACCGCCATGCGGTAGGAACAGCCTTCCGGCGGCAGGTAGAAATCGACGATTTCCGGAAACTGCTTGCGCAGGATCGGCACGAAGACTTCGTTCAGGGCCACGCCAAGAATCGCCGGTTCATCCGGCGGGCGACCGGTATAGGTAGAATGATAGATGGCATCCCGGCGCATGGTCATGCGGGTAACGGTAAACACCGGGAAGTGGCTGACTTCATTGTAGTAACCGGTGTGATCGCCAAAGGGCCCTTCTGGCGCCATATCATCCGGGTAGATAAAGCCTTCCAGAATAATTTCCGCCGAGGCGGGTACTTCAAGCTCAGCGTGGCCGCACTTGACCAGCTCAGTGCGCGAACCGCGCAGCAGGCCAGCAAAGGCGTATTCAGACAGCGTATCCGGCACCGGCGTCACGGCGCCCAGTATGGTCGCCGGATCGGCGCCCAGCGCCACTGCCACAGGGAAAGGCTCACCCGGATGGGCTTTCTGAAATTCTTGGAAGTCCAGCGCGCCGCCGCGATGGGAAAGCCAGCGCATGATCAGGCGATTACGGCCAATTTTCTGCTGCCGATAGATGCCCAGATTCTGGCGTTTTTTGTGCGGTCCCTTAGTCACTACCAGCGCCCAGGTCACCAGCGGGGCGGCATCGCCCGGCCAGCAGTGCTGGATAGGCAGCTGATCAAGGTTGACATCGTCACCTTCATAGACCACCTCCTGCACCGGGGCACGCCTGACCACCTTGGGGCCCATGCTCAACACCTGCTTGAAGATGGGCAGCTTCGACCAGGCATCCTTGAAGCCCTTGGGCGGGTCAGGTTCTTTCAGAAACGCCAGCAGCTTGCCCACTTCCTGCAAGGCTTCCACTGAATCTTCCCCCATGCCCAATGCTACCCGTTTGGGCGTGCCAAACAGGTTGCCCAAAAGCGGCATGGCGTGGCCCTTGACGTTTTCAAACAATAGCGCCGGGCCGCCGGCACGCAGGGTGCGGTCACAGATTTCGGTCACTTCCAGATAAGGGTCAACTTCCACGCTGATACGCTTGAGTTCTCCCTTCTCTTCCAGCGCAGCGATGAATTCACGTAAATCGTGGTATTTCACAGCAGACTCCCGCAGCTAATGCCCCGCTCAAAGGGACGGCAAACAGCGCTTCTCCAGCCAGAGCGCTGGAAAAGCAGGCTAGCGACGCTTCATGGCTTCAAAGAATTCCAGGTTGGTCTTGGTATCCTTGAGGCGGTCAATCAGAAACTCGGTGGCAGCCACATCTTCCATGGGATTAAGCAACTTGCGCAGAATCCACATGCGTTGCATTTCATCTTCAGTGGCAATCAGGTCTTCACGGCGAGTACCGCTGCGGCGAATATTAATCGCCGGGAAGACGCGCTTTTCTGCCAGCTTGCGATCCAGATGGGCTTCCATATTGCCGGTACCCTTGAACTCTTCAAAGATCACTTCGTCCATCTTGGAGCCAGTATCTACAAGGGCCGTAGCAATAATCGTCAGGCTGCCACCCTCTTCGATATTACGCGCAGCACCGAAGAAGCGCTTGGGCTTTTCCAGCGCATGGGCATCGACACCGCCGGTCAACACCTTGCCGGAGCTGGGTACGACCGTGTTGTAGGCACGCGCCAGGCGGGTGATGGAATCCAGCAGGATGACCACGTCCTTCTTGTGCTCAACCAGACGCTTGGCTTTTTCGATCACCATCTCGGCGACCTGAACGTGACGTGCCGGGGGTTCGTCAAAGGTAGAGGCCACGACTTCACCGCGCACGGTACGTGACATCTCGGTGACTTCCTCAGGGCGCTCGTCAATCAGCAGCACGATCAGGTGGCACTCAGGATTATTGCGCGTAATGGAGGTGGCAATATTCTGCAGCATCAGCGTCTTACCCGCCTTGGGCGGCGACACCAGAAGCCCCCGTTGGCCTTTACCGATCGGCGCAGCAAGGTCAATAATCCGTGCGGTCAGATCCTCCGTCGAGCCGTTGCCGATTTCCATGTGCATACGCTCATCGGGAAACAGCGGCGTTAGGTTCTCGAACAGGATCTTGTGCTTGGCGTTCTCAGGGCGGTCAAAGTTGATCTGACTGACCTTGAGCAAGGCAAAATAGCGCTCGCCTTCCTTGGGCGGACGTATCTTGCCGGCAATGGAATCGCCCTTGCGCAGGTTGAAACGGCGGATTTGTGAAGGCGAGACGTAAATGTCGTCTGGCCCGGCGAGATAGGAACTGTCCGCACTACGCAGAAAGCCGAAGCCATCCTGGAGAATTTCCAGCACACCGTCGCCATAGATATCCTCGCCACTTTTGGCATGCTTCTTGAGGATGGCGAAAATGATGTCCTGCTTGCGCGAACGAGCGAGGTTATCGATGCCCATTTCACGGGCAAGTTCGAGTAACTCGGGGACGGATTTTTGCTTGAGTTCAGTGAGATTCATCGGTGTGTTTAAACGTTGCTCATGAAAGCTGGGCGCCAGGCGCCGGGAATAAGAAAGGAGGCATGATAACAGCGCTTACAAAAACGCTGTAAGGTGCGTTCAGACCCCGGTAGGCATACGCTCGAAGATGCTGTGCTGAACCCTGAAGCCCTGTTCAGCCGGTGAGCGCTATCGCTTGTAATCTGATCTGTAAGTGTTTCCAGTACTTGTTCGGTGCCTGTTTATTGCCTGTGCGTTAATTACGATGCACAACAGGTAACGAATAGAACCGAAATAAGAGCAAGACCAGCGGGCGATCTGACGACTTGGACATTGAGATGGCTTTATACATGAGTCGCTAAAGCCTGAGGCAGTAGATACGGCGATCGAGCAACTCGCATCACGCCAATGGCCTGATGGTAGTCAAGCGCCGCCATAAACGCAAGCCCCTCTTTGCTGTTAACAGCGTGCGTTCTGTTGGCAGCGAGTGGACAATTGACAACAGACAGAGAGCACCGCAACCTTGGCACAGCTAACCTGAAGGATAACACATGCCCAAGGACACACCGCTCTCCATGACTTCACCATCGACCGCTGCGGATTCTTCTGACTCAGGGCCCAGCGGGAGCGACCCGCGCCGCCTTGCCGCTATTGATATGGGTTCCAACAGTTTCCACCTGCTGGTGGCCAACTACCAGAATGAGCGCCTGCAGGTGGTGGCTCGTCTGGGCGAGAAAGTCCAGCTGGCTGCCGGCCTGGATGAAGACGGCAACCTGAGCGAAGAGGCCATGCAGCGTGCCCTTGATTGCCTGGGCCGCTTTGCTCCCTTTCTGAATGATATAGAAGGGCATCACCTGCGCATTGTCGGCACCAACGCCCTGCGTGATGCCTACAACAGCCAGACCTTCATCGACCGTGCCGAAGCCCAGCTCGGCCATGCCATCGAGATTATCGCCGGGCGTGAAGAAGCCCGCTTGATTTATCTGGGGGCCGCCCACGCTCTGGCCGAAAGCGGGCGTCGTCTGATTGTTGATATCGGCGGCGGCTCGACGGAATTTATCATTGGCGAAGATTTTGAACCCAAGGCGCTTGAAAGCCTGCGCATGGGGTGTGTGACCTTTTCACGGCGATTTTTCTCGGATGGTGAGCTGACCGAGAAGCGCATGCGTAAAGCCGAGCTGGCGGCGCTTTCCGAACTGGCCAATATCCAGCGCCCTTACCTGAAGCTGGGCTGGGAAGACCCGGTCGGCTCCAGCGGCACCATCAAAGCCGCGGCCAATGTGCTGCATAGCTATGGTGATACGCTTCAGGAAGGCCTGATAACCCGTGCAGGGCTCAAGAAGCTGCGCGAGCGTCTGATAAAATGCAAGCATCTGGACAAGGTGGCACTGGAAGGCCTGAAGACCGACCGCGCCAGGGTCTTCCCGGCAGGCATTGCCATCCTCAGTGCCGTCTTTGAAGCCTTTGACCTTGAGCAGATGCGCTTTGCTGACGGCGCTCTGCGTGAAGGGGTGCTGTATGACATGGCCGGGCGCAATAGCGCCGAGGACTCTCGCCTCAAGACACTGGCCTTTCTCAAGCGCTGTTATGATGTTGATACCCGCCAGGCTGATAACGTGGCAGAAACGGCCGAGCGGCTGTTTTTCCAGCTCAGGGAAGACTGGCAGCTTAACGATGATCATCGCCGCTACCTGTGCTGGGCCAGCGAGGTGCACGAGATTGGCCTGGCGATTTCTCACAGCCAGTTTCACCGCCATGGGGCTTATCTGCTTGAGCATTCAGACCTTTCCGGGTTTTCGCGCCCCGAACAGCGTCTGCTGGCCTTTCTGGTACGCGCCCACCGGCGCAAGTTCCCGATCAAGGAATGGCAGGCGCTACCGGCTTCCCAGCAGGCCAACGCCGCCAAGTTGGCCCGCCTGCTGCGGCTTGCAGTGCTGTTCAATCATTCCCGCCCGGAAACGCCGCCCGAGCTGCCACGGCTGGCCTGCAAGGATGACATCCTGCATATCCACCTGGATGCCAGCGATGAACCTACGCTGCTCAGTACAGATCTTGAACAGGAGCAGGCATTCATGAAGGCTGCTGGCTTCTCACTCCAGCTCAGCTGAGACGCCAGGGTCGTGCCAGATCAGCCGCCACCCTGCAGCAACCCAGCTTAAGCCGCTGGGCGAGTGTAAGGCGGCGATGCACTGGCTGTCACTTGCTGCTGTCAAGACCACCACCCGCTCGCGCTCCCAGGGCGGCAGACGGGCTTCCTGAAGCAGGCGTTTCAGGTCACGGCGGCCGCGCCCCGCCAGCTGGAGAACTTCACCGCCCTGACGCCAGCGAGCCTGCAGCTCTCCGTCAGGCCACTGCATCCCGGCCTCCGGCAGCACGCTGAACGCCCGCCCGCCCAGTGGGGTAACAAGCGGCGTTTTTCCGCTCCAGGCCTGCGCCCAGCTTTCAGGCTCAGCGGTGGCATCAAGCAGATACAGCTGCCCCTGCCAGACACGCCCCTCGCCGCCCGGCCAGACGACCCTTACCTGAGCATCCGGCGCGGCACCTAGTTGAGCAAGCAGGCTTTCCAGGCGCTTGGCTGGCGGTGTGGGCAGGCCAAGTCGCTGACACTGGGTGCGCACCAGCAAACGCTGGCGGGGCTGCGAGCGCGCCAGCAGAGCCGCCACCTCCAGCCCACCCGTTTCGCCACACAGGCTTGCCAGCTCATCAAGCGCGTATTCATTCAGCAGAGTATCGGCTTCTGCAGCGCGCTGAGCCACCCTGGCCAGCCGCTGCCCTGCCCCTTTCCAGCGGGTTTCCAGCACAGGCAGAATGCGGTGACGCAGGAAGTTACGATCCGCTTCGCACTGGGCATTGGTGGGGTCGTCCACCCAGCTAAGTGATTTCTGCTCGGCTGCCTCATTCAGCTGATCCTGGCTGATGTCCAGCCAGGGGCGTACCAGCGTTAACCCCTGCCAATGGCGAACAGCGGGCATTCCAGCAAGCCCGCGGATGCCGCTGCCGCGCAGGGCCGCCAGCAGCAGGGTTTCGGCCTGATCATCCTGGTGCTGGGCCAGCCAGAGCAAATCGCCCGTAGCAAGGTGGCTGGCAAAAGCCGCGTAACGTGCCTGGCGGGCCGCCCCTTCGAGACCCTGCCCGCTGCAAGTATCTACCGCAACATGGGCAATTGTGAGTGGCACCGGCAGGGACTGGCATAGTTGACGACAATGCTGCTCAAAGGCGGTGGCCGCTTCCTGCAGGCCGTGGTTGACGTGGATCGCTGCCAGGCGGTGACCGCTGCGCTGGCAAGCGTCGGCCGCCAGAGTGAGCAGCAGGCTGGAATCCAGCCCGCCAGAAAGCGCCACCCAAATACAACGCCCCGGCGGGGTCTCCGCCAGGGCGTTGTCAAGCCGGGCTGTCAGGGCGTCAAGCGGCGGGAGCGCCATAGCTCATCAAGCGCTCGTAGCGACGTTCCAACAGGGCCTCGGTATCCAGCGCCTGAAGGCGTCCCAGGCTCTGGGTCAGCGCTTCCTTGATGCGTTCGGACGTATGGATCGGATGGCGATGCGCGCCCCCCAGCGGCTCCTTGATCAGGGCATCGACAAACCCCAGCTCCTTGAGTCGTTCAGCGGTAATGCCCATGGCCTGAGCGGCTTCAGAGGCTTTTTCAGCGCTTTTCCACAGAATTGACGCACAGCCTTCCGGCGAGATGACCGAGTAGGTCGAATACTGCAGCATGTGCAATTCATCGCATACGCCAATCGCCAGAGCGCCGCCAGAACCGCCCTCACCCACCACGGTGGAGATAATCGGCGTTTTCAGCCGCGACATCACCGCCAGATTATAGGCAATCGCTTCTGACTGACCGCGTTCCTCGGCATCAATGCCCGGATAGGCACCCGGCGTATCAATAAAGGTCAGAATCGGCATATTGAAGCGCTCGGCCATTTCCATCAGGCGACAGGCCTTGCGGTAACCCTCAGGGCGCGGCATGCCGAAATTACGGCGTACCTTTTCTTTGACATCACGGCCCTTTTGATGACCGATCACCATGACAGGCTGGTCATTCAAGCGGGCAATACCACCGACAATAGCCGCATCATCGGCAAAGTGGCGGTCACCATGCAGTTCGTCGAAATCGGTAAAGATGCTTTCCAGGTAATCCAGCGTGTAGGGGCGCTGAGGATGACGGGAAATCTGCGACACCTGCCAGGGAGTGAGATCCTTGAAGATGGACTCAGTCAGTTTGCGGCTTTTTTCTTCCAGGCGCTCAATCTCTTCACTGAGATTGACGTCGTTATCAGAGCTGACCAGACGCAGCTCTTCAATTTTTGCCTGCAGTTCGGCAATCGGTTGTTCGAAATCAAGATAGTTCGGGTTCATGAGCTAGCCTTAAAAATGGGCCTTTCGGGTCACATGATCATCATTAATCAATTATTGGAACGCATTATCGCACCTTGATTCAGGGACGCAAACCGTTAGCGGTAGCGTAACTGAACGCCGGATTGACCTTCTACATCGCGCAGCGCCAGCAGCAGGTCATCACTGGGGGCAACGTGCCAGTTGTTATCCAGCTGCAGCCAGGCGCTGGCCTCGGGGTGGCGATAATGCAGGCGCACGGGCAGCCCGGCCGGGTCGCAGTAAGGCGTCAGGCTGTTGCGCAGGCTTTCCACCAGGCGGCCGTTAATCCGCTCGGCATTAAGCGCCACATCAATCGATTCACCGTAGCGCACCCGGGCAGTGACCATGGGTGTGACATCCTTGACGCGCAGCTTGAGACCGCCGGAAAAGTCATCGTTGGAGACATCGCCTTCCACGATCAGCACCTGATCGGACTCTATCTGACTGCGCACCTGATCAAAAAGCTCCCCAAACAGGGAGGCTTCAATCCGCCCGGTACGATCATCCAGGGTAACAAACGCCATGGTATCACCGCGTTTGGATTTCATCGTGCGCACGCCAACCACCAGGCCAGCCACCCGCTGAGGCTCGCGGGAAGCAGCAAGGTCAACAATCCGCGTCGATACAAAGCGTTTCAGTTCGCGCTCGTATTCATCAATCGGGTGACCGGTCAGATATAGCCCCAGGGTATCTTTCTCGCCTGCCAGACGCTCGCGATCGGTCCACTCACGCACCTGACGGTACTCGGCGTAGACATCGTTATCCTCTGCCGCCTCAAAGGCATCACCAAACATATCCAGCATGCCCAGATTCTGGTTGGTGTGATTCTGGGCGGCAGCTTTCAGGGCGTCTTCCACGGCAGCCGCGAGCACGGCGCGATTGGGGCCCAGATTATCCAGGGCGCCGGAACGAATCAGCGCTTCCAGGGTGCGCTTATTCATGCGCTTGGGGTCGATACGCCGACAGAAATCAAAAATATCCTTGAAAGGGCCTTCGCTTTCGCGGGCGGCCACGATGGCGCCGATGGGGCCTTCGCCGACGCCGCGAATTGCCCCCAGGCCGTAAACCACGCGCCCCTGCTCATCGACGGTAAACTTGTAGCCGCCGACGTTAACATCCGGGGGCGTCACGGTCAGTTTGAGGTGACGGCACTCTTCAATCAGCGGCACCACCTTGTCCAGGTTGTCCATTTCAGTGGACATCACCGCCGCCATGAAAGGCCCTGGATAGTGCGCCTTGAGCCAGGCGGTCTGATAGGACACCAGCGCATAGGCCGCCGAGTGGGATTTGTTGAAGCCGTAACCGGCAAACTTTTCCACCAGGTCGAAGATATTACCCGCCAGGTCTTTATCAATCCCGTTGGCGGCACAGCCCTCCATGAAGCCAGCGCGCTGCTTGGCCATTTCCTCCGGCTTTTTCTTACCCATGGCACGCCGCAGCATATCCGCCTGACCCAGAGAGTAGCCTGCCATGACCTGGGCAATCTGCATGACCTGTTCCTGATACAGGATAATGCCGTAGGTCGGGCTGAGCACCGGCTTGAGCAACTCATGCTGGTAATCCGGGTGCGGATAGGAGACTTCCGCGCGGCCGTGCTTACGGTTGATAAAGTCATCAACCATGCCGGACTGCAAAGGCCCAGGGCGAAACAGCGCCACCAGGGCGATCATGTCATCCAGGGAATCCGGTAGCAGACGCTTGATCAGCTCCTTCATGCCACGGGATTCCAGCTGGAACACCGCGGTAGTCTCGGCGCGCTTGAGCATTTCAAAGGTCGCGCCGTCGTCAAGGGGAATGGCATCAATATCCAGCGGCGCCTGATCATTCACGGCGCGCACCTTATCGACCATTTCCAGCGCCCAGTCGATAATCGTCAGGGTGCGCAGGCCGAGAAAGTCAAACTTGACCAGGCCGGCCTCTTCGATATCGTTCTTATCGAACTGCACCATCAGGCCGGAGCCGTCTTCATCGCACAGCAGCGGGGCAAAGTCGGTCAGCTTGGTAGGGGCAATCACCACACCCCCGGCGTGTTTGCCGGTGCCCCGGGTGGTGCCTTCAAGTTTGAGCGCCATTTCCCAGATTTCAGCCGCGTCTTCGTCGGCGTCGATGAACTCCTTCAGGGCGCTTTCCTGCTCGATGGCTTTCGAGAGCGTCATGCCCACTTCAAAGGGAATCAGCTTGGAGAGTTTATCGCCCAGCGAATAGGGCCTGCCCTGGGCGCGGGCCACATCGCGCACCACCGCCTTGGCAGCCATGGTGCCAAAGGTGACGATCTGGGAGACCGCATCGCGGCCATAGCGGTCAGCCACATAGTCGATGACCTTGTCGCGCTTTTCCATACAGAAATCGACGTCGAAATCGGGCATGGAAACACGCTCGGGGTTCAGAAAGCGCTCAAACAGCAGATCGTAGCCAATCGGGTCAAGATCGGTAATCTTCTGAGCATAGGCCACCAGCGAGCCTGCACCGGACCCCCGCCCTGGCCCGACCGGCACCTTGTTATCCTTGGCCCACTGGATAAAGTCCATCACGATCAGGAAGTAACCGGGAAAGCCCATCTGGATGATGATATCCAGCTCGAAATCAAGACGTTCCCGGTAGCGCTGATCAATGGCCTGGTATTCTTCGCTGTCGCGTGGGTATTGCGCCTCTGGAAACAGAAAGTCCAGGCGCTCAGTCAGGCCATCATGGGAAATCTTGCGGAAGAATTCGTCCTGGGTCATGCCGTCCGGAATTTCATATTCAGGCAGGAATATCTCACCCAGGCGCACATCGACACTGCAGCGTTTGGCGATCATGACGCTGTTTTCCAGTGCCTCGGGAATATCCGCAAACAGCGCTGCCATCTCTTCAGGGCTTTTCAGATACTGCTCTTCCGAGTAGCGGCGCTCACGGCGCGGGTCGTCCAGCGCTTTGCCCTCACCAATCGCCACCCGGGTTTCATGGGCCCAGAAATCCTCGCGCTCAAGAAAGCGCACATCATTGGTCGCCACTACCGGGGTGCCGGTATCAATGGCCAGACGCACGCTTTCATGCACACAGGTTTCTTCCAGCGCCCGGCCGGTGCGCACCAGTTCCAGGTAGAAGCGCTCGGGAAACGCCGTCTGCCACTCGGCCAGCAGCGCCTTGGCATCCTCATAGTGCTCGCTCAGCAGGTGGCGGCCCACCTCACCGTCACGCCCGCCCGAGAGCGCAATCAGGCCATCGCTTTGCGCCATAACCCAGCGTTTATCAAGAATCGCCCGCCCCTGGCGCTGGCCGTGGGTCCAGCCTTTGGAAATCAGCTCGGTCAGGTTGCGGTAGCCAGTGGCGTTCATCGCCAACAGCGTCAGCCGGTAAGGATGGGCGTCGTCGTGGGGGTTATGCAGCCACAGGTCGCTGCCGATGATGGGTTTCAGGCCGGCGCCCTGGGCGGCGGTATAGAACTTGACCAGACCAAACAGGTTCGCCTCATCCGTCAGCGCCAGGGCAGGCATTTCCCGGGCAGCGGTGGTCGACACCAGCGATTTGAGCTTGACCAGCCCATCGACCAGGGAGTATTCGCTATGGAGTCGCAAATGAACAAAGGGAACCGTCATGACACTCTCGTATGGAAAACAATAATGACTGAAAAACACGTAGGCCAGCGGCTGGCCCGCTAGAGTAACGCCAACTGCCGCTGTACAGGCGCAAAGCTGCGCCGGTGTTCGGCCAGCGGGCCATAGGCTTCAAGCGCAGCCAGATGCTGCCGGGTCGGGTAGCCCTTGTGGCGGTCAAAGCCATACTCGGGGTAGCGCTCATGCAGCGCCTGCATCTGCGCATCCCTGGCGACCTTGGCAATAATCGACGCTGCCGCTATGGCATGATGGCGGGCATCCCCTTTGACTACCGCCTGGCCCGGCAAAGCATGACCTGGCAGTCGGTTGCCATCCACCAGCAGGTATTCGGCGGTGGGCCTGAGGCCATCAATCGCGCGGCGCATGGCCAGATGCGTGGCGTGATAGATATTCAGCTGATCGACCTCGGCGGCGCTGGCTTGTGCCACGCAATAGGCCAGCGCCTGGGTGCGAATCTGGCCGTCTAGTGCATCGCGTTTGCGCGCGGTCAGCTTTTTGGAATCACCCAGCCCTTCAATGGGTCGCTGTGGATCGAGAATGACGGCAGCGGCTACGACGCTACCCACCAAAGGGCCACGCCCCACTTCATCCACGCCAGCCAGAAAACGCCCCTGATAGGCAATCTCGATAGGCGGCCATTCGGGTGGCGCTTTGCGCGGCGCCTGTTGCTTTGGCTTAGCCATCGGCACTGACCTCGCAGAGCGGTTGACCGGCAATCAGGGCTTCAATGGCATCAGCAGCGCGGCGGCTGGCGTTGCGTTGCAGGTCGGCATGCATGGCGGCAAAGCGGGTTTCCAGGGCACGTCGCGCTGTGTCATCGCCCAGCAGCTGCACAAGCTCGCTGGCAATGGCGTCTGGGGTCGCCGCTTCCTGAATCAGCTCGGGCACGATGCTCTCCTGGGCGATCATGTTCGGTAGCGAAATCCAGCGGGTCTTAACCAAACGCTTGGCCAGCCAGTGGGTAGCAGGTGCCATCTTATAGGCCACCAACATGGGCCGATGGCACAGCATAGCTTCAAGTGCGGCGGTGCCGGAGGTCAACAGCACGGCATCGCTGGCCACCATGGCCTCACGGGCCTGCTCCTGGATCACGACGATGCGCCCCTGTAAGGCTGGAAAATCAGCCAGCAGCGCGGTGATCTCCTGTGAGCGCTGGGGCGTGGCCGCAGGAATCACTACCTGCAAGGCCGGGTAAGACTGACAGACCTTCTCCAGTGCCATCAGAAAGGTAGCGCCCATAAAGCGTATTTCGTTGGCCCGCGAGCCGGGCAGCATTGCCAGCACCGGCTGATCGACCGCTAGCCCCAACGCCTCCCGGGCACCTTGGCGATCATTTTCCAGCGGCATTTCATCTGCCAGCGGATGACCGACAAAACTGACCGGCACCTGATGCTGACGGTAGAAATCGGCTTCGAAGGGTAACAGGGTCAGCATGCCATCGACCGCCAGGGCAATCTTTTTGACGCGCCCCTGGCGCCAGGCCCATACCGAAGGACTGACGTAGTGCGCCGTGGTCACTCCGCTATCGCGCAACTTGCGCTCCAGCCCCAGATTAAAGTCAGGCGCATCAATACCTATCATGATATCCGGCTGCCAGGCCAAAGCATCCGTCAGCAGAGTTTTGCGCACTTTGAGCAGTTCAGGAAGGTGCTTAAGGACTTCAACCAATCCCATCACGGAAAGGGTTTCAAGTGGGAAACGGCTATCCATACCCAGACGCAGCATGCGCGGGCCGCCGATACCGCGAAATTCCACCTCAGGATGGCGCGACTGTAACTCGCGTATCAGGCCTGCCCCAAGAATATCGCCGGAAAGCTCACCGGCCACCAGATAAACGCGCTTGATGGTCATCGTGCCTGCTCCTTGCCTATGACGTCTTATCGGCGTCGCTAGACGTTAACGCACGATACCACGCGATGAGCGCTCGATGGAGGCAGCAAAACGCTCGATTTCAGGCAGCGTGTAACGTTCGCGCATGGTGGTCAGTGCTTGCTCAACGGTCAGCCCCTGACGATAGACAAGCTTGTACGCATCGGTTAATGCATTGAGGGCTTCCCGGCTGAACCCTCGGCGCTTCAGGCCAACCAGATTCAGGCCGCGCGCCTCGGCGGGGTTACCGTTAATCATCATGAAGGCTGGCGTGTCCTTGGTGATGATTGACCCACCGCCTGCCATGGCATGCTCGCCAAAATGGCAGAACTGGTGAACAGCTGCCAGCCCACCCAGAATGGCATGATCACCCAGGGTCACATGGCCTGCCAGGGTCACCTGGTTGGCCAGGATACAATCGTTGCCCACCACACAATCGTGCCCTACATGCACATAGGCCATGAACAGGTTGCGTGAGCCTATGGTGGTTTCTGCGCGATCCTGCACGGTACCCCGGTGCAGGGTAACGCCTTCACGGATGACGTTGTCATCCCCCATCACCAGGCGCGTTGGCTCACCGGCATATTTCTTGTCCTGGCAGTCTTCACCCACCGAAGCAAACTGGAAGATACGCGTTCTTTCGCCCAGCACCGTCGGGCCTTTGATGACCACATGAGGGCCAATGATTGAACCCGCGCCAATGGTGACATTGGGGCCAATAACACTGAAAGGCCCGACGTCCACGTCATCTGCCAGTTGGGCCGCTGGGTCAACCAGAGCAGTAGGATGAATCAAGCCACCTTCCTCTCAGCGCAAATGATCTCAGCTTCGCAGGCAAGCGCTCCATCTACCGTTGCGCGGCAGGCAAATTTCCAGATACCCCGCTTGCCACGAATCACCTTGGCTTCAAGCACCAATTGATCCCCTGGCATGACCGGGCTTTTGAAGCGTACGTTATCGCTGCCCACCAGATAATAGACGTAGCCGTCAGCGGGTAGCTTATTGACCGTTTTAAACCCCAGAATACCGCATACCTGCGCCAGCGCTTCAAGCACCAGCACGCCAGGCATGATGGGGTGATGCGGAAAATGGCCGTTAAAAAACGGCTCATTGATGCTAACATTCTTATACGCAACGATGGATTCACCGACGCTTAACTGCGTTACCCTGTCCACCAGCAAGAAAGGATAGCGGTGGGGTAAATATTCGCGAATCTCGTTGATATCCATGACCATCGTAGCGACCTCTAATAACAAAAACCCTGGGGTTGACCCAGATACGTCCAACGCTCGCGCTGGCAAGGGGCGGGCATTATAACCTGCTGAAAGGACGTCTCAACCTTTCAGCGCATAATATGGCGTACGCCAACTCAGCCCTGATGGTGTTTTTCCAGCCTTGCCAGACGCTTGGCGATCTCATCAAGCTGTTTGAAACGCACTGCGTTCTTACGCCATTGATGGTTGGCCATAGCGCCGGTGCCGGATGAGTAGACCCCTGGCTTGTGAATCGAGTTGGTCACCAGACTCATACCCGTCACCTGTACTCCATCGCACAGGGTGAGGTGACCCGACAGACCAACACCGCCGCCCAGCATGCAATGCTTGCCCACTCGAGTGGAACCAGCAATGCCCACACAGCCAGCGAGTGCAGTGTGGTCGCCAATATGCACATTGTGAGCAATCTGTACCTGGCTATCGATTTTGACATCGTTACCGATGACGGTATCGCCTAGCGCACCACGGTCAATGCTTGAGCAACTGCCTACTTCTACATCATCGCCAAGAATCACGCCGCCCAACTGGGCAATCTTGTGCCAGCCTGTGCCATCATGGGCAAAACCAAAACCATCAGCACCGATAACGCAGCCACTGTGCAAAATGACCCGTTTGCCGATTACCACACCGTGATAAAGAGTGACATTGGCATGCAGGTGCGAGCCTTCACCCAACTGCGTATCCGCACCCACAACGCTTCCTGGGCCAATTACAACATTGTCTGCAAGTACCGCACCCGAGGCCACAACCGCATGGGCTTCGATGCGCACCCCTTGACCCAGTTCGGCATCTTCAGCCACGACGGCGCTTGGGTGCACGCCGGCCTCAAGACGATTGGCGGCCAAAGGGTCAAACAGCTGCGATAGTTGGGCATAGCCGACATAAGGGTTGGCAATTTCCAAGCAGGCTACCGGGCAATCCTGTGCATAATCAGGATGCAACAATACTGCCGCCGCTCGGGTTGACGCCAGGTCTTTCAAATAGGCACGGTTAGCCAGAAAAGCAACTTGATCAGGCCCAGCATCTTTCAGTGTCGCCAGGCCACTAACAGCGACGTTAACATCTCCCTTGACGGAAATATTGAGATGGCGTGCGATATCTGCCAGCGTCATTGAAACGTGTGGGTGCGTCATAAAAACCCGTCATGCCAGTGGTGCGGCCAAGCCGCACCGGGGACGATTAGCTGTTTAGAGCGTGTTGAATATTTCAGTCACTTCATTGGTCAGGTTGGGCAGATCCATGGAGGAATGCAACACCCCCTGCGGCTCAACCAGAATATCGATGCTGTGGCGTTGAATGACCTGATCAACTGCCTGCTCCAACTTGGCTTCAGATTGTTCCAGAAATGCCTGCTCCGAACGCTGTTGAGCCTGTAAAACCTCCTGGCGTAGCTGCTGGAAACGGCCACCTTTCTGCTGCAGCTCAGCAACCAGTGACTCACGCTGCGACTGTGCCATGGAATCACCCTGGCTCTGTAAACGCTCCTGCAGAGACTGTAATTCATTGGCCAGACTTTGCGCTTCGTTCTGTTTGGCGCCAATTTCGCTTTCCAACTGACTCAGTGATGACTGGGCCGACTGGGTATTCATCAGTGCAGCGCGCCAGTCCAGTACAGCCACTTCCGCGGCAGAGGCCGCCTGAATGGGCAGGATCATGGCGGCCGAAACCCCCAGAACAGCAATCAGTTTACGCATGATTAACTCCTTGTAGATATAAGTGCGTTGGGTGAGTGCATCGCTGGTCGCACGATTGCTGACAGCGATGACTCGCTTCCATTAAGCGACAGGGTCGCGTCTAACTCGTTCCATGCTCGCTTGTTCCATGCTCGATACATGCTCACCATCAATGGCTCAGATCAATCTAGAATGACTGTCCCAGCGAGAACTGGAAGAACTGGGTGTCATCACTTTCCTGGCTGTCCACGGCTTCAGCAAAACTGAAGGTAAGCGGGCCAACCGGCGTCAACCATGAAAAGCCGACCCCGACACTCGAACGCAGATCGTTCAGATCAACGCCGGATGAGCAGCGCGACGTACCGGATTCAATCGCATAGCAGTCCGTCAGGAAAGTATTACCCACATCATAGAATAGCGATGTCTGAAATGAGTTTTGGTCTTCGATAAACGGTAACGGGAAGATAATCTCGGCCGAACCTTCTATCATCACATTACCCCCCAGAGTGCCGGTACGCGTGCTACCCTCAGGCGGCGTGGTTCGCTGACCCAGGGTGTTGGCAGTAAAACCGCGCACCGAGCCCAGGCCACCGGCATAAAAGTTTTCGTAGAAGGGATAAGGATCGTTACCACCCAGGGTATCCGCATAGCCCAGGTTACCGCTGAATTTGAGCGACCATTGATCATCGTTATCTATCGGGAAAAGCTTCTGGGCTCTTGCTCGGGCCTTGTAATAGCTGGTGTCACTCCCCGGCGCGGCCGTCTCGATAGAAAGACGCTGGTAATTACCTGCCGTTGGCATGATGCCACGATTCAGGTTATTACGAGTCCAGCTGCCTGTCAGTTTCAGGCTCTGGGCATTATCGCCGACGTCAGTGACGTACTGGCGGATTTCCTGGGCCGTATCGTTATAGGTTTTGACCGTTGTATCTTCAATGCTGGCACCGAAGTTAATCCGCGATATCTCACTGACGGGATAACCAAAATTGATACCTGCACCGTAGGCATCCGTTGAGTAGGTGGAGATATCCGAGTCTTCATAATCCGTCTCACGGTAGAAGACATTATAGCCCCGTGAGATACCATCCTTTGTCCAGTACGGGTCGGTGAAGCCGAAGTTGACGCTGGTAAAAGTATCACTGCGCTGCGCGCCAATATTGACGCGGTTACCGCTGCCCAGGAAATTGTTCTGGGATAATGAGGCGCCGTAAATAACCCCGGCGCTCTGCGAGAAGCCAACACTGGCAGAAACAGAGCCCGACGGTTGCTCCTTGACTTCATAGGTGACGTCCAGCTGATCCGGCTCACCGGCCACCCGGCGGGTGTCGACTTCCACTTCACTGAAAAAGCCCAGTCGCTCCAGCCGCACTCTCGATTGGGCGATGGCGTCGGTTGAAGCGGGTGCGCCCTCCATCTGAATCATTTCACGGCGCAACACTTCGTCTTCTGTGGTGGTATTGCCCACAAACTCGATGCGACGTATATAGGTACGCTGCCCTGGATTGACGCCAATCACCAGATCAACCGAAGTACCGTCACCAGCCAGCTGCGGCCGACCCTCTACCTCGGCGAAGGCAAAGCCTTCTGCCCCCAGACGCTGGCGAATCGCTTCGGTTGACGCATTCAGATCGCGGCGCGAAAAGATTTCACCCTGTTCAATCTGCAGCAGCGAACGGGCTTCAGATTCACCAATTTGCAGATCGCCATCAAAACTGACCTCCCCTATCCGATATTGCTCACCCTCATCCACATTGAGAGTCACAAATATCTTGTTCTTTTCCGGGCCAATGGACACCTGGGTAGAGGTCACCTCAAAGCCGACATAGCCGCGATCCAGGTAGTAGGAACGCAGGCGTTCAATATCACCCGCCAGTGCTTCACGGGAGTATTTGTCGTTTGAAAACAGGCCAAAGAAGAAACCCGGCTGGTCTTCAAGCTCAAACTGGTTCAGCAGGGTTTCATCATCGAAGGCCTCGTTGCCGACGATATTGATCTGATGAATCCTGGCGATTTCACCTTCACGAATGTTGATATCGACCTGAACGCGACCCTCATCAATCTGGTCGACACTTGTTTCAATATTCGAGTTGTAGCGCCCTTGAGACTGGTAGACGCCTTCCAGTTCGCGCTGAATCTCTTCCAGCGTTGAAAGCTGCAGCACCTGGCCTTCTGAAAGCCCCGCCTCGCTCAGGCCACGGCGCAGGTCAGCATCAGTAATCTGTTCGTTTCCTTCGATATTCAGGCGAGCAATGGTTGGCCGCTCTACTACCTGAATCACCAGCACATCCCCTTCACGGGCCAAAGAGACATCATCGAACAAGCCAGTTTCGAACAGTCGCTGCGCAGCATCAGAGAGAGTACGTTCATCCACCGTATCGCTGGCACTGACGGGAAAGGCGTTGAAGACCGAAGCGGCGGATACGCGCTGCAGCCCTTCTACACGAATGTCGGAAACGTCAAAAGATTGTGCTTTGGCACCGCTGGCCGCGGCCAGCAGTAAGGCCGCCATCCCTAGTGTTTTGATTTTCATGCAGTCAGTCCGCTCGCTTTGGTCTGCCGTTATTTTTCCAGACAGGCACCATATACATTTGTGTAGGGGGATGACAAGTTGACTTGCCCTCTACACACGTTATTACTTACCCACGCTACTCTCTGTTCACGCTACACGACCCATGCTATCCACTTCACTACCAGAGACGCATCAGATCAAAATAAAGCGCCATAATCATCAGGGTACCCACCATGGTGATACCGATCCGCAGCCCAATCGCCTGCGCCTGCTCAGAGACAGGCCGCCCACGAACCACTTCCACCAGATAGTAAAGCAAATGCCCACCATCCAGCACAGGTATCGGCAGCAGGTTGAGTACCGCCAGACTAATCGACAAGTAGGCAATAAAGCCAACAAAGGCTTCCAACCCTGCTCGCGCTGAATCGCCGGAAATCTGTGCGATGGTGATCGGCCCAGACAGATTAGAGGGAGAAATCAGCCCCACAAACATCTTGCGAATAGCGTCAACAGTAAGCAGCGACATCTCGCCTGTTTTGGCAACCGCCTGCCCCACGGCGTCCAGCGGGCCATAGCGGATTTCACGGCGCAGCTCTTGCGGCCAGGTGACGGGCTCGGCGCCCGCTCCGATATAGCCAATCTCAGCACCGTCAGCCTGAGGGTTAGTGCCCGGCGTCAGGGTCAGCGATTGCTGATCGCCATCACGTTCGATCTTCAGTGACAACTCTTCCCCTGCGCTCACCCTGACGACATTGACAAATTCCACCCAGTCGCCGACTGCAGTGCCGTTGACTTCAACAATCCTATCACCTACCTGAAGCCCAGCCTGGGCGGCGGCTTCGCCATCCAGAATCTGACCAAGCACCGCCGGCATATCTGGCCGCCAGGGTTCAAAACCCAGGGTACCAAATGGCTGGGGCGGGTTCTGGCGAGCCAGAAAGTTATCCACCTCAAGCCCATAAGTGCGTGCACTTTCAGACCCTTCGGGACGGGCATCAATTTCCAACCGACCATCGTAGCCGATCAAGGCAACCAGTTTGAGATTGATCTCGTCCCAGGCGCGCACCGACTCGCCCTGAATGGCAACGATTTCATCACCGCGCTCAAGCCCGGCCTCAGCGGCGGGCGAAGCAGGCGTAACATCGCCCACCAAGGGAGCTACCGTGGTGGTTCCAGCCACAAAGATGGCCCAGTAAGCCACTATGGCCAGCAGAAAGTTGGCTATTGGCCCGGCGGCCACAATGGCGATACGCTGCCAGACATTTTTACGGTTGAACGCCTGATCAAGCTGCTCATCGGGCACCGGCCCTTCACGCTCGTCAAGCATCTTGACATAGCCACCAAGCGGGATGGCGGCAACGGCAAATTCTGTTCCGTGGCGGTCAGTGCGTGACCAGAACGGTTTGCCAAAGCCTACCGAGAAACGCAGCACCTTGACGCCACAGCGCCGAGCCACCCAAAAGTGGCCGAATTCATGAAAGGTCACCAGCAGACCCAGGACGACAATCACCGCCAATATATTCTGAATCAGGCCCACGCGTTTCTCCTCTGCCCACCGTTACCGAGACGTTTCCGAAGCCGTTAACAAAGCCACTAACGAAACCGTTGAATAATACACTGCTGTGCAAGCTTTCGTGCGCGCCGATCTGCATCAAGCACCGTCTCCAGGCTATCAACGGTGGAGATAGGCGATTGATCAAGTACAGATGCCACAATATCGCCAATGCTGACAAACCCCAAGCCTTGCTCCAAAAAAGCTTCTACGGCCACTTCATTAGCCGCATTGAGGATGGCGGGTGCTGTTCCTCCTGCCTGCATGGCCTCACGCGCCAACCTCAGGCAAGGAAAATGCTGCTCATCCGGCGGTTCAAAATCCAGCCGCGCCACCTGGAAAAGATCCAATGCCTTGACGCCTGCGTCTATCCGCTCAGGCCAGGCAAGGCCATAGGCAATAGGGGTGCGCATATCCGGATTTCCCAGCTGAGCAAGAACGGAGCCATCATGGTAGGCGACCATGGAGTGAATCACGCTCTGGGGGTGCACAACCACACAAATCTGTTGCGGTGTGGCATCAAACAACCAGCAGGCTTCGATCAGCTCCAACCCCTTGTTCATCAGGGTAGCACTATCAACCGAGATCTTACGGCCCATCGACCAGTTGGGATGGGCACATGCCTGATCAGGCGTCACATTTGCCAGGGCATCCTGCCCCCACCCACGGAAAGGACCACCGGAAGCCGTTAACAGCAGCTGTGCGATGCCGTGTTGTTCAAGACCACCACGATGTTGGAGAGGTAGACACTGGAACATGGCATTATGTTCAGAATCGATAGGTAAAAGTGTTGCCCCGGAACTTTCAACGGCCTGCATAAAAAGCGCGCCGCTCATCACCAACGCCTCTTTATTGGCCAGCAGCACCCGCTTGCCACTTTGCGCGGCTGCCAGAGCCGGTAACAAACCCGCTGCCCCGACAATCGCCGCCATCACAATATCTACGCAGGGAGCCGATGCGACGACACTATGAGCCTCGGCACCCGTTTCAACCAATGTCTTCACCCCGGCACTTGCCAGCTCATCACGCAACCACTGGCCATCGTCTGGTGAACTCAATACCGCTATCTGTGGACGATGAACCAGACACTGGGCCAACATAGCTTCACGCGAGCAATTAGCTGTCAGGGCGTAGACACGGTAGCGCTCAGGGTGAAGCGCAATGACCTCAAGAGTGCTGGTGCCGATAGAGCCGGTGGAGCCTAGCACGGTGACCCATTGTTGAGCGCTCATAAAACGGCTACCAATGGATAAAGGAGAGCAAAGAGAGGAACGGCTGCAGTCAGACTATCAATCCGGTCAAGCACTCCGCCGTGGCCTGGTAACAACTGGCTGGAATCCTTGATCTGTCGGTGACGCTTCAGCATGCTTTCAAGCAAATCTCCCAACACAGAAGCCAGTGTTACGATCAGGGTTATCAGCACAAGTAGGCTGCTGTCTACAATCCCTAACTGCTGCCAGGCACCAAACACCAGCGCCAGCAGCAGGGTCGCCAGCATGCCACCGACCACGCCTTCCCAGGACTTTCCTGGGCTGACGTTGGGTGCAAGCTTGCGTCGCCCCCAGGCACGACCGGCAAAGTAGGCGCCAATATCCGCAGACCAGACCAACAACAGCACAAACAGTAGCCAGACGCTGCCTACCGTTTCCAGCACATTAAATCCTACCCAACAGGGTAGCAGTACCCACAAACCCATTCCCAAACGCCGTGACGGTGCCTGCCAATGAGCCTTTTTGCCCGGGTAATGCGTCACCCAATACAGATTGACCAGCCAGCCCAGTGCCCCTACCCATAAAAGCCAGCCAGCCCCCTCACCGCCAGCCAGCCAGAGCAGCAGCATCAGGGCGGCCATGGCCACCACACAAGCAGCGCGCCAGGCTGACGTGGTAACACCCGCCAGATTGCTCCACTCCCAGCTTGCCAGCAGCACAATCAAGGCTGTAAACAGCGCGTAGGCGTTACCCTCAAGGCCAAACAAACCCGCTAGCACCAAGGGCGCCAGCCAGGCGGCCGTAATGATTCTTTGCTTAAGCACCCTGAACCTCTATCTGTTGCCCTGTCATACCGAAACGCCGCTGCCGCTGCGCAAAGTCTGTAAGCGCCTGGTCAAAGGCATTGGCATCAAAATCAGGCCACAGTAGCGGTGAAAAATATAGCTCTGCATAAGCCAACTGCCACAGCATGAAGTTGGAAAGGCGCTGTTCGCCACTGGTTCGAATACACAGATCAACCGGTGGTACCTGGTGTATTCCCATGGCTTCATTCATGCGCTTTTCATCAACCTCGTCAGGCGCCAGGTTACCTTCAGCTACCTGCTGGGCCAGCCTGCGTGCCGCGCAGGCAATTTCCCACTGACCACCGTAATTGGCCGCAACAATCAGGTGCATACCGCTGTTGTTAGCGGTCATTTCCTCGGCCCGACGGATATGCTTTTGAATAGCGTGCGAAAACCCTTGCCGATTACCCAGGATGGTCAGCCGGATAGCATGAGAATGAAGCTTTTTGACTTCACGCTTTAACGCCATCAGAAAAAGCTCCATCAGGGCATTGACTTCCGGCGCCGGACGTTTCCAGTTTTCGCTGGAGAAAGCAAACAGGCTCAGGGTGTCAATACCCTGTTCAGCGGCACGCCGGACAACGTTGCGAACCGCCTCAGCGCCGGCGCGATGACCGCGCACACCCGCTAAGCCACGCGCCTTCGCCCAGCGGTTGTTGCCATCCATAATGATGGCAACATGAGAAGGTCGCGGCTCAGATATCTCTCCACCTTTCTGATGGGCAGTTGGCTGTTTGTGTGGAAGCAGCGGTGACGTCATGAAGTTTTTTACACCAATGGTCATTCATCCAACCGGCCCTGAAAGCCGCACAGGCAGCCAGGCTGCCCGTGACGTTAATAGCTATGCGTTACACCTGCATCAGGTCGTGCTCTTTTGCAGTCAGCGCTTTGTCGATTTCCGCGACGAACTTATCCGTCAGCTTCTGGATCTCATCTTCGCCCTGACGCTGATCATCTTCGGTGATCTCTTTATCTTTCAACAAGGATTTGAAATCACCGTTAGCATCACGGCGCACATTACGCACAGCAACCCGAGCATTTTCTGCTTCATGGCGGGCCTGCTTGATGTAACCCTTGCGAGTCTCTTCGGTCAGCATCGGCATCGGCACACGGATCACCGTACCTGCACTGGCGGGATTAAGCCCCAGATCAGACGTCATGATGGCTTTTTCAATCTTGGGCACAATGCCTTGCTCCCAAGGAGAGATCGTCAGCGTTCGTGCATCTTCCACATTGATCGATGCGACCTGACTCAGCGGCACGTCACTACCGTAATATTCGACGGTGACAGAATCCAGAATACTCGGATGCGCGCGCCCGGTGCGAATCTTGTTGAAGTTGGTATGCAGCGCTTCCACGCTTTTTTTCATACGCCCTTCTGCATCTTTCTTGATTTCGTTAATCACCCTATTCACCTCTGTCTATCAAAGTGCCTTCCTTACCCCCAACCACCAGGTTAAGCAAGGCACCAGGCTTGTTCATATCAAATACCCGCACTGGCATATCATGGTCACGCACCAGGCAGATAGCGGTCAAATCCATAACGCCGAGCTTCTGTTCCAGCGCATCATCATAGGAAAGGCGGTCGTATTTCACCGCATCGGCGTGCTTGACGGGGTCTTTATCATAGACGCCATCAACCTTGGTGGCCTTGATCACCACATCAACGTCAACCTCGATACCCCGCAGGCAGGCCGCCGAATCAGTGGTGAAAAACGGGTTGCCGGTACCGGCAGAAAACAGCACAACATCGCCGGAAGTCAGGTAGCGGATAGCAGTGCGTCGGTCGTAATGCTCTACAACGCCGCTCATCGGAATAGCTGACATCACCCGGGAGCGGATATTGGAGCGTTCCAGAGCGTCCCGCATGGCCAATGCGTTCATTACAGTCGCCAGCATCCCCATATGATCGCCGGTTACTCTATCCATGCCAGCTTCATTCAATGCTGCGCCACGAAACAGGTTGCCGCCGCCGATGACCAGACCCACCTGAACACCAATCCCCACCAATTGACCGATCTCAAGCGCCATGCGGTCAAGCACCTTGGGGTCTATCCCGAAGTCGTGCTCACCCATCAAGGCTTCCCCGGAAAGCTTGAGCAAAATACGCTTGTATTTCGACTTTGAGCCTTCAGGTTTCTTGTTGGGAATAACAGCGGTCAAAGGCTCATTTGCATCGTGGGACATGGGCTTTCTCCTCGGCAGGATATATTAGGCAGACTGGACGGCTAAAACTCGGCGACGGCGAAAGCCTTTGTACACCATGCATGTGTAACATAAGCATACATCCAATGTAACACGCGCAGACACAATGCATATGACATGCGCCAATCGATATACATATAAACTATGTATAAATTAAAAACATGGCGGCACAAAAAAACACCAAGGCCGGATACGCAAAAGCGTGCGCAACTGCGCACGCCATCACTTTCTGAAACTTGCGACCTTAACTACGGCCTGCCTGTTCCATTACTTCTTTGGCAAAATCAACTTCTTCTTTCTCGATGCCTTCGCCGACTTCAAAGCGAATAAAGCTCAGTACTTCACCATCGGCCGCTTTTGCATACTCAGCGACAGACTGGTTAGGATCCTTGACGAAAGGCTGTTCAGTCAGGCTGTTTTCAGCCAGGTACTTCTTGAGGCGACCCTGAACCATCTTTTCAGCAATGTTTTCCGGCTTACCGGCCATGTCCGGCTGAGCCAGAATGATCGCCTTCTCGGTATCCAGGTTTTCCTGCGGCATATCTTCAGGACGGGCAACGGCCGGGTTGATCGCTGCCACGTGCATGGAAATATCCTTGGCAGCGTCAGCATTGCCGCCTTTCATGACGGTCAACACGCCAATGCGACCACCGTGGACGTATTCACCCACCAGGTTGCCTTCGCCAGCGTTGATAACGGCAGCACGGCGTACGCTAATGTTCTCGCCGATTTTCTGTACCAGCTGCTCACGCACGACTTCCAGCTCACCTTCCATCACAGCGGCAACGTCTTCGCTCTTGGCAGCAAAGAAAGCGTCCGCAATCTTGGCAGCAAAGTCTTTGAAGTTGTCGTCACGGGCAACAAAATCGGTTTCAGAATTGATTTCGACCATAACGCCATAGCTGCCATCTTCTGCAACACGCGTAACAACAGCGCCTTCTGCAGCAGTACGGCCAGCTTTTTTCGCGGCTTTAAGGCCGGAATTCTTACGCAGGTTCTCGATTGCCACGTCGATATCGCCGCCCGCTTCGGTCAGTGCTTTTTTGCACTCCATCATGCCAAGGCCGGTACGTTCGCGCAGTTCCTTCACCTGAGAGGCACTGATAGCTGCCATGATAATTCACCTCTGATCTAATGGGATCTAGAAAATTAAAGATAAGGTCCGCCTGAGCGGGAAAAAGGGGGCGCAGGCCCCCTCCTGATGCGATGCGGTGCAGCGCACCTCATCTTGTGGCGGCCAGAATTACTCGGCAGCCGCGCTGTTTTCTGCGTCAGCAGATGTCTGTTCAGCGTCCGTCACTTCAACGAATTCGTCAGGACGGCCTTCTTTGGCACTGGCGCAGGCATCGGCGATGGCCTTGACGTAAATCTGGATCGCACGGATGGAATCGTCGTTACCCGGAATGACGTAGTCGACGCCATCAGGATTGGAGTTGGTATCCACCACGCCGATAACCGGAATACCCAGCTTGTTCGCTTCGTTGATCGCGATACGCTCATGATCAACGTCGATAACGAACATGGCATCAGGCAGACCGCCCATGTTCTTGATACCACCAATGGAACGCTCAAGCTTTTCCTGCTCGCGGGTTGCCATCAGGACTTCTTTCTTGGTCAGCTTCTCGAAGGTGCCATCTTCGTGCATGGTTTCAAGATCGCGCAGACGCTTGATGGACTGGCGAATAGTCTTGAAGTTGGTGAGCATGCCGCCCAACCAGCGATGGTTGACGAACGGCTGACCTACACGGTTGGCTTCTTCCTTGATGATCTTGCTGGCGCTACGCTTGGTACCGACAAACATGATCTTGTTGTTGGAAGCAGCCATCTTTTCAACCACGTCGATCGCTTCATTCAGCGCCGGCAGCGTGTGCTCAAGGTTGATGATGTGAATCTTGTTGCGCGCACCGAAGATGTATTTACCCATCTTCGGGTTCCAGTACTTGGTCTGGTGACCGAAATGAGCGCCTGCCTTGAGCAGGTCACGCATATTGACGTGTGCCATGATAAAACTCCTGAAAACTCGGGTTAGGCCTCCATACACCCCATGGATCCGACCAGAGACGCTACCGGATAAGCCCAGCACCTGGCTGAACGCATCGCTCTGCAATAACACCGGCCATAAAAGGTTGTCGGCACAGTGTTGCAGGTAAGCAGCACGCAAAGGCACCCGGGACCATGTGACGGTGCATGTGTGTTTTAAGGCTTGCGGTTTGGATAACGTGCACCATTGCACGCCACCTATTGTGCACTATAGCAGTAGCCAGGCACCGATCAATTGATCAAGAATGCGGTTGGCGATTGCAGTGAAGCGCGCGGCTTTATACCATAGATCCAGATCAAGATGAAGCCGTAACGCATTACGTGGCTCACCGTACAGCCCGTTTTATTGTGTGAAATAACACCCTACACCATCGAGACCTCATGAACGTTCCGATTAAAACGCCTGCTGAAATCGACAAGATGCGCGAAGCTGGCCGCCAGGCGGCCCGTGTTTTCGAAATGATCACACCGTATGTCAAAACAGGCGTCTCGACGGGTGAGATTGACCGTCGCTGCCATGAATTTATTGTTAATGAACTGGGCTCCACACCCGCACCGCTTAATTACCACGGCTTTCCCAAGGCGACCTGCACATCCATCAATCACGTGGTGTGCCATGGCATCCCTGACGATAGCAAGAAGCTTAAAAACGGCGACATCATGAACCTGGATATTACCGTCAAGACGGCGGACGGCTATCACGGCGATTCCAGTGTCATGTTCGTGGTAGGCGAGAGCATTCAGGGCGAACGCCTCAGCCGCGTGACCCAGGAATGCCTGTATAAAAGTATTGCTTCCATCAAGCCCGGCGTGCGTCTTTCCGATCTCGCTCGGGTCATCCAGAAGCATGCAGAAGGCCACAGCTATTCCGTGGTTCGCGATTTCTGCGGGCACGGCATTGGTGCAAGCTTTCATGAAGAACCCCAGTTTCTTCACTATGACGGCTACGCCCCCGACGCCGATATCGCCCTTGCTCCCGGCATGTGCTTTACCATCGAGCCAATGATTAACGTAGGCGGCTATAAAACCAAGGTGCTGCGCGATGGCTGGACGGCGATTACCAAGGACCGTAGCCTGTCAGCTCAGTGGGAGCACACCTTGCTGGTGACCGAGAGCGGCGTAGAAGTATTGACCGCTCGCAATGATGAAGACCTGAGCTTTTTGAGCGTCTGATGCTACTTCACCATTACCGCTTCGAACCCGACCGGTCGCTTCTCGACCTGGATGCCTTTCGCGCTGAGATGGTGGGCTCACGCTCACCCATAGCGCCCTTCAAGGCCGCCCTGCGTGATCTTCAGGAACGCCTGGATGAGCGCTTCCGGGCGGGCGCTGATATCCGTGACCTGGTGCGTGGGCGCGCCTGGTACATGGATCAACTGCTGGCCATCGCCTGGGAACAGCATGCCTGGCCGGATGACGGCGTTGCCCTGGTGGCCGTCGGCGGTTATGGACGCGGGGAGCTGCACCCGCATTCCGATATCGATTTACTTCTGCTGCTTGAAAACGATGACGATGCGCCCTATCGCGAGCCGCTGACCGCTTTTATTACCTTCCTGTGGGATATCGGCCTGGATATTGGCCATAGTGTTCGTTCACTCAACGACTGCGAGCGGGAATCGAAAGACGATGTGACCGTGATCACCAACCTGCTTGAATCACGCCTGATTGCTGGACCCAAGCGGCTGCGCCAGGCCATGCGCCAGCGCTTGAGCGCTGATCGGCTGTGGCCGGCCGACCGCTTTTTTGAAGCCAAATGGCAGGAGCAGATTGCCCGTCACTACCGTTATAACAACTCTGAGTATCATCTTGAGCCCAACCTCAAGAGTTCGCCGGGCGGGCTGCGCGATATCCAGATGATTGGCTGGGTGGCCAAGCGTCACTTCGGCACCGAAAAATACGCGGACATCGTCGCTAACGGCTTTATGAACGACGCTGAACTGCGCATTCTCAGCCAGGGCCAGGCCTTCCTGTGGCAGGTGCGCTATGCCCTGCACATGCTGACGGGCCGTGCCGAAGACCGCCTGCTGTTTGATCACCAGCGCACCATTGCCGAACTTTTCGGTTTTCGTGATAACCCCGAGCGCCTGGCCGTCGAGCAGTTCATGAAGCGCTACTACCGCCATGTCACTGCGCTTGCCGGGCTCAATGACATGCTGTTGCAGCATTTTGATGAAGTTATCCTGCGTGGCCAGCAATCTCTGGAAACGGTGGTGCTCAACGAGCGCTTCGAAACCAAGGGCGGCTATATTCAGGCGCGTTCACGCACCCTGTTTCGCGACAAGCCCTCCGCCATGCTGGAGCTGTTTCTGATGATGGCCCAGCACCCGGAAATTGAAGGGGTACGTGCTGACACCATCCGCCTGATCCGCGACCACCGCCATCAGATCGATGACCATTACCGGGAAGATCCGCTGCATCAACGCCTGTTCCTCGCTCTGCTGCGCTCCCCCGGCAACGTGCCACGTCAGTTACGCCGCATGAACCGCTACGGCATCCTCGGCAAATACCTGCCGGAATTTGGCCGTGCGGTCGGCCTGATGCAGCATGATCTGTTTCATATCTACACAGTGGATGCCCATACCCTGCGGCTGCTCAAGTTCCTGCATGGCTTTCGCAAAGCGGAATGCAAGGAAGAGTTCCCCGTGGCTGCCGCGCTTATGCCACAACTACCCAAGCTTGACCTTTTGTGGATTGCCGGGCTGTTTCACGATGTGGGCAAGGGTCGCGGCGGTGACCATTCGCTGATTGGCGCCTATGATGTCGAGCAGTTCTGCCTGCGCCATCGCATTTCAAGCCCCGATACCAGCCTGGTACGCTGGCTGGTGGAGCATCATCTGCTGATGTCGATGACCGCCCAGAAACGTGACATCACCGACCCGGATGTGATCCGTGACTTTGCCCTGACGGTGCGCAACGAAACCCGCCTGGATTACCTGTATGTGCTGACCGTCGCTGATATCAACGCCACCAACCCTACGCTATGGAACGGCTGGCGCGCCTCCCTGTTACGCCAGCTTCACGCTGAAACCAAGCGGGCCTTGCGGCGGGGCCTCAAGAACCCGCCCGACCGCGATGACTGGGTACGCGAAACCCGTACGGAGGCACGCTCACTGCTGAATACCATGGGCATTGCCTCGGAACAGATCGACCCCCTGTGGGATTCCCTCGGCGAAGACTACTTTCTCCAGTACGCGCCCAGTGAAATTGCCTGGCAGACCCAGGGCATCCTTGCCCATCAGCCGGAACAGCTCCCCCTGGTGCTGATCAGCGCCCCGGCCAAAGGCATGACAGAAGGCGGCACCAAGGTGTTTATTCACACCCGCTCGGTGGACGACCTGTTTGCGGCCACCGCCGCCGCCATGGAACAGCTTGGGCTGTCCATTCATGATGCGCGGATTGCGACCTCCAATAATGACTGGACGCTGAATACCTTTATTGTGCTGGACCATCAGGGTCAGGCTATCTCGGATCCGGAACGCATCGAGGAGATGCGCCGCCATCTGGTCGAGGAGCTTGACGACCCGGATGACTACCCCAATATTGTATCGCGCCATACGCCGCGCCAGCTCAAGCACTTCAAGGTCACCACTGAGGTGCTGATCGAACAGGACCCGGCCAACGAACGCACCCTGCTGGAACTCAGTGCCCCTGACCGCCCTGGCCTGCTGGCCCGCGTCGGGCGTATTTTCATGGAGCAGGATATCGCCCTGTCTGCGGCCAAGATCGCCACCCTTGGCGAGCGGGTCGAGGATGTCTTCTTCATCACCACCAAGGCCGGCGAACCACTGACCGACCCTGAACGCCAGCAGCAGTTACGTGAACGCCTGATCGACGTGCTCAGCGTCTGAGCGTGCTGGCGTTTGAGCTCGCTTGACGCCTTGCCTATAATCACCAGGCATTTCCAACATCATAACGCTGCAATCTGGCCACTGGACGCTCATGAACCCTGATCTCGACGCATTGCACCCTTATCCGTTTGAAAAGCTGGCCGCCCTCAAGGCAACGCTCTCGCCGCCGTCGGATCTGGCACACATTCCACTGACCATTGGCGAGCCGCAGCATGCCCCCTATGCCGCAGCGCTTGCAGCGCTGCATGCCCATCAGGCAGAGTTCGCCCGCTACCCGGCCACCGCTGGCCTGCCGGCCCTGCGTGAGACCATTGCCAACTGGGCCAGCCAGCGTTTCGGGCTTGAGGGGCTCGACCCGGCATCCCAGGTGTTGCCGGTCAACGGCACCCGGGAAGCCATCTTTGCTTTTGTGCAGACAGCTCTTGACCGCAGCCGCGCCGCCCAGGTGGCCGTCCCTAACCCTTTTTACCAGATCTATGAGGGTGCCACCCTGCTGGCCGGTGGCCAACCGCTCTATCTCGATTGCACTGCGGACAACGGCTTTCGCCCGGATTTCAGTGCGGTTCCTGCGGATACCTGGCGAGACGTCCAATTGGTGTTTATCTGCTCACCGGGCAACCCGACCGGCGCTGTTACGCCACTGGATGAGTTTAAGCAGCTGATTGCCCTTGCTGATGAGCACGACTTTATCATCGCATCGGATGAATGCTACTCAGAACTCTATCTGGATGAAGCCACACCGCCGCCCGGATTGTTACAGGCTTGCGCCGCAATTGGCCGCCACGACTACCGGCGCTGCGTGGTCTTTCATTCGCTTTCCAAGCGCTCCAACCTGCCGGGGTTGCGCTCCGGCTTTGTAGCGGGTGATGCGGATCTGTTGACCCCGTTCAAACGCTACCGCACCTACCACGGCTGCGCCATGTCACTGCCGCTGCAACACGCCTCGATAGCCGCCTGGCAGGATGAAGCCCATGTACTGGCTAACCGTGAGGCGTATCGCGAGAAATTCGCCGCTGTCACCGCTGAACTCGCGCCCGTCATGGATTTCCCGACACCTGAAGCAAGCTTTTATCTCTGGCCAGCCGTGCCGGGTGGTGATGATATTGCCTTCACCCAACGCCTGTATGAAGAAATGCACGTCAGCGTCCTGCCCGGCAGCCTGATGGGGCGCCCCGGCCCCAATGGCGTTAACCCCGGCAGTGGCCGGTTGCGCCTGGCGCTGGTGGCGGAAGTCGCCCCCACTCGGGAAGCCGCTGAACGCATTCGCCGCCTGGTGGAACGCGGCTGAGCAGGCAGCCTCGCTGCCCGGATCACTATCGACTCAACCTGGAGAAGACGCCATGCTGACGCTTTATATCATCAAGAACTGTGATACCTGCCGTAAGGCGCAAAAGGCACTGGACGCCAAAGGCATGCCGTACAAGACCCACGACCTGCGTGACGATGGCCTCTCGGCGGCGCTGCTTGAGCATATCCTCCATCGCGTGCCGCTGGTCGAGGCCATTAACAAGCGCAGCAAGACCTGGCGGGAACTGTCTGATGAAGAAAAGGATTACGACGCCAACTCAGCGCGACAGTTGATCCTCAAGCATCCCACTCTGCTGAAACGCCCCCTGCTGGAAGTCGATGACGACACCATTCTTGTTGGCTACAAGGATGGCGATTACGACAAGCTCTAGACTGACCGGCTCACTTTCTCCAACCCGATCATTTAACTGACACAACCAAGGAAACCACCCTTATGCTGAGCTTTGCGCTTGGAATCGGCACCCAGAACACTCAAGGCGACTGGCTGGAAATTTACTATCCGGCCCCTCTGCTGAACCCGGATGACAGCCTGGTCAAGGCAGCCCAGGAAGCGCTTGACGCTCCACAAGGCACTTCTGCTATCAGCTTTCTGCCTGAACACTGCTCAACGCTGGCACAAGCCCTCGCTGCCGCTGGCCATCCAGCCCAGGCGGAGCTTGCCGACTCCTTGAGCGCCAGCCACCGCCCGCTGGTCGCCATGTTTATCGATACCGACCAGCCGCCGCAGACAGCACCTGAGGTGTACCTCAAGCTTCATCTGCTCTCGCACCGTCTGGTCAAGCCTCACGGCCTGGATCTTACCGGCATGTTTGGCCTGCTGCGCAATATTGCCTGGACCAACGAAGGCCCGATCGATATTGAAGAACTGCCCGCCCGCCGCCTGAGAGCACGCCTTGCTGGCCGCACCCTATCAGTTGACTGCGTTGACAAGTTCCCCAAGATGACCGATTACGTGGTACCGACCGGCATCCGCATTGGCGACACGTCGCGGGTACGCCTGGGCGCCTATCTGGGCGAAGGCACCACAGTGATGCACGAAGGTTTCGTCAACTTCAATGCGGGCGCTGAAGGCCCCGGCATGATTGAAGGGCGCATTTCTGCCGGTGTGATGGTTGGCAAAGGCTCGGATCTGGGCGGTGGCTGCTCCACCATGGGCACCCTTTCCGGTGGCGGCAACATCATCATCAAGGTCGGTGAGGGTTGCCTGATCGGCGCCAACGCCGGCATCGGCATTCCGCTGGGCGACCGTTGTACGGTGGAAGCTGGCCTTTATATTACCGCTGGCGCCAAGGTCACCCTGCTGGATGACCAGAACCAGGAAGTGAATACCGTCGCGGCCCGTGAACTGGCCGGCCAGGATGACCTGCTGCTGCGTCGTAACTCTCAGAACGGCCGGATCGAGTGCCTGACCAACAAGAGCGCTGTGGCATTGAACGAGGCGTTACATGCCCATAACTGAACCGGATGCCCTGTCACCGACGTTACAGCTGGCGTTTGATCTGCTGCGCCGCCCTTCGGTGACGCCCGATGACGAAGGCTGTCAGGACGTCCTGATCGAGCGCCTGGAGGCGCTCGGTTTTCATATCGAAAAGCTGCCCTTTGGCGATGTCGATAACTTCTGGGCGATGCGCGGCCACCACGGCCCCGTGCTGGCGTTTGCCGGGCATACGGATGTCGTACCCAGCGGGCCGTCAACCCATTGGGAGTTTCCGCCTTTTGAGCCGTGCATTGATGACCACGGCATGCTGTGCGGCCGAGGGGCTTCCGATATGAAAGGCAGCCTGGCCGCCATGATCACCGCCGTTGAACATTTTGTTGGGCAGTACCCGGATCATGACGGCCGCATTGCCTTTCTGATCACCTCGGATGAGGAAGGTCCAGCCATTGATGGCACCCGCGCCGTGGTCGAACATCTGCGCGAAACCCACGAACGGCTGGATTACTGCATCGTCGGCGAGCCGTCTTCCACCCGTGAACTGGGCGATATGATCAAGAATGGTCGCCGTGGCTCCCTGGGTGGCGTGCTGCATATCACGGGTGTGCAAGGCCATGTGGCCTATCCTCACCTGGCACGCAATCCAATTCATCAGGCTCTGCCCGCCTTGGATGCACTGACGAATGAACACTGGGATCACGGTAACGAATTTTTCCCAGCTACCAGCTTTCAGGTCTCCAATATCCGTGCAGGCTCTGGCGCCACCAATGTCATTCCTGGTGACGTCGAGGTGATATTCAACTTCCGTTTTTCTACTGAAGTCACCCATGAGCAACTCCAGGCGCGAACCAGCGCTATTCTGGATGCCCATGGGCTTGAGTACAGCCTGGACTGGACGCTTAACGGCGAGCCCTTTCTGACCGCCGAAGGTGCTCTGGTGGATGCTGCCATCCAGGGTGTCGAGGCGGTGACCGGTCGTCGCCCGACACTCTCCACGTCAGGCGGCACCTCTGACGGGCGCTTTATTGCCACCCTCGGTGCCCAGGTAGTGGAACTCGGGCCGCTCAATGATACGATCCATAAGGTCAACGAGCGTATTCGCGCAGCGGATCTGGATGACCTCAGCCGCATCTATGCAGCAACGCTGGAAGCGCTGTTCGTCAAGGCTGAAAGCCACTCAGAAGGGATTGCATGATGGAGCCGTACCCGGATATCGAAATCTACCTGGCTCAGGCATCGCATGATGCACTGAATGCCTGGCTGGGAGATAGACTCAAGGCCCCACCGCTCACACCGGCAGGCAAGCAGCGCTGGCGCACCCAAGGCCAGTATAACGGGCATAGCGTGCCTATCCTGCTGGTGGAAAAAGCCGCCGACGGCTATGCCAGCCTATGGTTCGATAGCCCGCATATGCCCTGGCACACAGATCAGGAAGCGGCCCAGGAAGCCGCCGAAGCACTACTGTCCGAGGTACGCTGCTCGCTGGGCGGTTGGCATCCGGGTGCTGACCCTGACCGTTTCTGGCAGGTGCTCCCCGGCGGCAAGGAAGGCGCCATTCACTGGCCAGATTCCGGCCGCTAATCATTGCATGACTACCCCCCATAAACGCCAACGGCCCCGCAAAAGCGGGGCCGTTGTACTGGGTGCTGCCATTCAGACTATCAGTCAATAATACTCACATCGTCTGCCTGCAAGCCACGATCATTTTCAATCACGTAATAGCGTACAATCTGCCCTTCCGTGAGCATACGCGGCCCGCGCCCACGAATAGCGCGAAAATGTACAAACACATCCTCGCCATTATCGCGGGTGATAAAGCCATAACCCTTATTGGTGTTGAACCACTTTACCTCACCTTCTTCACGACCATCATTGGGGTCAATGATATCTTCTTCATCGTCGTCATATTGCGGTTCCTCTTCGTCTGGCTCTGACTGCCGCTGGGCAGGTTTGGCCACCTGCGCCACCTCTGGCGTTACCAGCATCGGCGGTGCCAGTGCGGCAGCTCCCAAGGCACCCAGCAGAATGACTATAAAGCTGCCAACGGCAACCGCCAGGTAAATGCTAGCGATACCGCTTACCGCCAGTTCAGACATCCACGACGCTGCAAGCTCCGCATTGAACAGATGCACCATGGCGGCCAGCAGCAAAGGCGCCGGGGCAGCAAGCAAGACACTAATAAAAAAGCAGCGAAAAACAACTTTCGGATTCATAAATATAAAAGGCTCTCTTGTTGTATAGGTAACAGACAAAGGACAATATCTCGTCCAACTACTTACCGCTGCATGCTTGCAGCGGTCATACTTTTACAAGAGTGCGATGTTACCATGACCGAAACATTATCGCCCGCTGAGCTTTACCAACGAATTGAAACGCTTGAGACCCGGCTGGCCTTCCAGGAAGACTGGCTGGACACACTTGATCACACCGTGGCCCAACAGGCCCAGCGTCTGGATAAACTTGAACGCATCAGCGACCTGATGCGCCAGCGTCTGCGTGAACAACAGCAGAGCCAGCAAACCGATAACGAAACGGCGGCATCCCGCCCTGAGGACGAGATACCGCCGCATTATTGACACTTATTAGCACTTGGCTGCTGGATGTATCAGTTCATCACACTGGCAGGGTCAACACTATCAAGGCCAAAGGCTTTGGCAACCGCCTGATAGGTGACCTTACCGGCGTGAACATTCAGCCCCGGCAGAAAATGCGGGTCATCACGCAGCGCCTGATGCCAGCCTTTATCCGCCAGCGCCAGCACAAAAGGCAAGGTGGCATTGGTCAACCCCTGGGTGGAGGTACGTGCCACAGCGCCCGGCATATTGGCCACGCAGTAATGCACAACGCCATCCACGATGTAGGTAGGCTCGGCATGGGTGGTGGGTTTGCTGGTCTCGAAACAGCCGCCCTGATCGATGGCCACATCGACCAATACGCTGCCTGGCTTCATGATGCCCAGCATTTCACGGCTAATCAGCTTGGGCGCTGCCGCCCCGGGAATCAGCACCGCACCAATGATCATATCGGATTCGCGCGCCGCATAGTCCAGCGCATCAGCGGTTGAGTAGACGGTTTTGATCCGCCCCTGATAGCGGTCATCCAACACTTCCAGGCGCGGCAATGACTTGTCCAGAATGGTCACATCCGCCCCCAGGCCCAGCGCCATACGCGCCGCGTTTTCACCCACAACACCGCCACCAATCACGGTGACTTTTGCTGGTGCCACCCCCGGCACGCCGGGCAGCAGAACCCCCGCACCGCCCTGGGCTTTCTCAAGGCTATGGGCACCCGCCTGAACTGCCATACGTCCGGCTACCGTGCTCATTGGCGCCAGCAGCGGCAGACCGCCGCGCGTATCCGTGATGGTTTCGTAAGCGATACAGGTGGCACCGCTTTCCATCAGCCCCTGGGTCAGCGATTTTTCTGCGGCCAGATGCAGGTAAGTAAACAGGGTGTGCTCAGGCTTAAGGCGAGCCACTTCTTCCGGCTGCGGCTCTTTTACCTTCAGGATCAATTCTGCGTTCTGCCACAGTGTTTCAACGTCCGCTTCAATGTGTGCACCTGCGGCTTGGTAGTCGGCATCACTGAAACCCGCGCCTTCACCAGCACCTGCCTGAACCGTCACCTGATGGCCACGGCCGGTTAACTCGCGAGCACCTGTTGGCGTCAATGCAACACGATACTCGTGGTTCTTGATTTCCTTGGGAACGGCAACCTGCATGGTGTTTCTCCTGTATCGGGTTAGCTTCAATCTGGTCATTACAGCACAATCAGACGCCTTTCTTATACCCAAAACAGGAAAACAAAAATAACCACTGAATGAATCATTTACAGAAGAAAAAATAGCAAAAAACACCTGTCCCCAGACAAATTTTTCTCAAAAATGTCGAAAACAAGTGCAGCCTTACACTCATAAAAACGGGACACCGACCTTGATCGATGCCCCGCTAGATAAACCAACCTCGGTCAACGTCAGTCGCTTTCAGGGGTACCAGCTTCGATAGGATTGCGCATACGACGACGCAGCAGTGGCCCAACGATATAAGGCAGAATCAAGCCCAGCCCCGCGAAGACCCACAGACCGATTGCCAGGCCGCTATCCCACAGAATCATCCAGTCACCATCGGAAATATCCATGGCATGGCGCAGGTTCTTCTCCATCTCCGGCCCCAACAGCAGGCCAAGAATCACCGGCACCAAAGGAATCTCCAGTTTACGCAGAACGTAGCCGCCAACACCAAAAGCCACCATGAAGTAAAGGTCAAAAGTGGTATTGCTGATTGAATAGATACCCACAAAGGCAATCATGGTAACAATTGGCAACAGATACATCGGTGGCACCGATAACAGTCTGACAAAAATACCTACCAAAGGAATATTAAGCACCAGCAGCAGGAAGTTGCCGATTAACAAGGCAGCTATCACGCCCCAAACAATGTCGGCATTCTGGGTGAACATAAGCGGCCCTGGAGTGATATTAAGCGAAATCAGCAGAGCCAACAGCACTGCCGTCGTACCACTACCAGGCACACCCAGGGTCAACATTGGCACCAGAGCACCGCTGGAAGCACCATTATTACCTGCTTCCGGGCCAGCCACACCGCGCGGGTCACCTTGTCCAAAATAACCTTTCTTGCCAACCACCTTCTTTTCCAGAGTGTAGCCAATGAAGCTGCCCAAAGAGGCACCAGCCCCCGGCAACACACCGGCAATAAAGCCCAGCACCCCACCGCGCAGGCTTGAAGGCAGTATCTCACGAATATCCTTCCAGCTAAGCGACAGCTTGTTGACCTTCATTTTTTCCTTGCCACCCCCGGCACGCTCTTCAATGAAGAACAGCAGTTCGGAAATTGCAAACAGGCCGACAATAGCAATAATGAAATCGACGCCTTCAAACAACTCAAGCACACCAAAGGTATAGCGCTGCACCCCGGTATTGTCGATTCCAACGGTCGCAATCATCAGGCCGATACTCGCCGCTACCACCGTCTTGATCGGATTTTTGCCTGTAATACCTCCCAAGGTCGCAAAGGCCAGCATAAAGAGCGCGAAATATTCTGCCGGGCCAAATGTCAGGGCAAAGCTGGCCAGCAATGGCGCCAGCAAAATCAGCCCCACTGTTGCCACCAGGCTACCAATAAAAGAGGCAACCGCAGAGATCGCCAGCGCTTCGGAAGCCTTGCCCTTCTGGGCCATGGGATAACCATCCAGACAGGTCATCATGGCTGGCTCATCACCGGGAATATTCAGCAGAATCGATGAGATACGCCCCCCGTACATGGCCCCGGCGTAGACCGACGTCAGCATGATCAAGGCGGTTTCAGGCGCCAGACCCAGGCTGAAGGCCAGCGGTATAAGAATAGCCACGCCATTGGCAGGCCCCAACCCGGGCAAAGCACCAATCAGGGTACCCAGAAAGGCCCCCAGCAAAGCAAACATAAGATTATGGGGCTGCAAGGCAACCCCAAAACCATCCATCAGATAACCCAGCGTTTCCATCAGTTCACCTCCAGGAAGGAAAGCAGACCCAACGGCAAGGCGAGATCCAGCGCAAAACTGAACAGGAAGTACACTACCACTCCTGAGACAGCCCCAGTAATGTAAGCATTAACCGGAGGTGCCCCCATGCGCCAGCACAGGGTTCCTACCGCCAACGTAGTGCTGATGATAAAACCCAGCGGTTGAAGCAGAACGGCGTAAAGGATAAGCACGACCACTGCGATGATCAGCTCAACGCCCGTGCGGCTCCAGGGCCAGGCGTTATCAGGGTCAGGCCGCACAATCAGGTACAGGCTGGACAGGGCCAGCACCACAGCCAGCAGTTTGGGAAACGTATCAGGGCCAACGGCTTCAGCCCCACCAAAGGGTTCCGGGAACTGAGTAGCGCCCCAGCCGTATGCAACGGCCAGGACGATCATCAAGACCCCAAAGATGCGATCGTTGTAAGTCATTACTGGATCAGCCCGATGTCTTTGGAAAGCTGTTCGATATCATTGATCTGGTTGAGTACAAACGCTTCGAACTCGCCCGCCGTCATGTGGAAAGGCATCAAACCATTCTGAGTCATGACGTTCTGCCATTCTTCACTGGCATAGATAGTATCCATGGCATCGGTCCAATAGGTTTCAGCTTCTTCGGAAATATCCATCGGCATATAGAAGCCACGCCAGTTGGGGCCAAGTGCATCAATACCCTGCTCACGCGCCGTCGGAATGTCCGCCAGATCGCCCGGCAGACGCTCTTCAGAGAGCACCGCCAGAACACGCAGATCACCGGACTCCATGAACCCCTGAGCTTCGGTAATATCACCGGTAAAGGCTTCCACATGCCCACCAATCACCTGGGTGAGGGCTTCGCCGCCGTTGTTGTAGGAAAGGTAAGCAATCCGCGGAAGGTTTTCGACCTCAGCCGCCTGAGCAGCAATCAGCACCTTGAGGTGATCCCATCCCCCTTTGGAGCTACCGCCTGCGAACTTGACGCTGCGGGGATCTTCCTTAAGCGCGTCCATCAGTTCATTCAGATCCTCAATCTCGGAATCTGCAGCAACCGCGATGATTCCGTAATCTGCGCCCAGTGCGCCAACCCAGTTAACCTGATCAGCGCTCAGTCCTGGGAATTGCCCCTGGGCCAGGCGAGTGGTCGTCGCTGTTGAAGCAGCTACCAACAGTTGCTCATCCCCGGCGCGCTTGCTTACCGTATGGGCAAACGCCACGCCGCCGCCGGCACCAGCCATATTGATGGTTTGTACATTGGCGGGCACCAGATCGAGATCCTGCATGACATTACCCACGCTGCGACAGGTGAAATCCCAGCCGCCGCCCGGGTCAGACGGCGCAATACACTCGACCTTGCCCTCAGGTTCGAAGGCGGCAGCAGTACTGGCAAAGGTTGTCAGAGTTGCCAGCGGCAAGGCCAGCAGAGTCAGGTGCTTCAAGGAAGGCTTGAGTGTCATGGCGTTCTCCACGTTTTGATCTGTTGTTATGGTGATAGATATTGCGTCACCACAGAACGTTAGAAGATCACCACCTCAAGGGACAAGCTTATGACCATTAATCACAAAATGTTCATTTTGGGCGTTTTGTTCATTCTGTTCACAGCCAATCTTACTGAATCAGCCAATCATAGTGTCTCCAGCCAGGCCTGAGCCGTTACCAACAGACGGTAGCGACGCTCGGGGCGGCCCACATCACCATAGCCAAGCTCGGCATTGACCGCCTGTTCAGCGACCAGAAATTCCAGATAACGCCTCGCCGTTGAACGGCTGGCACCCATGGCGCGAGCCACTTGCATGGCGGTACGGGCCTCATGCTCTGAGGCCAGCGAATCCACTACCCGGCGCAGGGTCAAGCGGTCAATGCCTTTTGGCAAGCCTTGACCCGGCCGCTGAAGGTCGCCGCCTGGCTGCAGCCGCGCCAGCATATGGTCAAGTTCGTCCTGGTTCATCTCAGCCCGGTTGGCCAATGCCTCCCGCTCACGGCGGAAGCGGGTCAGCATCTGGCGCATTCGAGCCGCTTCAATCGGTTTGATCAGGTAGTCAAACACACCGCCGCGCAGTGCTTCACTGATGGTGTCGACCTCGCGGGCCGCCGTCACCATGACAATATCCACGTGCAGAAAATCACGGCGAATTGACCATAAAAGTTCCAGGCCTTCTACGTCAGGCAGGTAGGCATCCAGTAAAACCAGCTGAATCTCATCGGCATGCTCGACCATCAGCGTTTTTGCTTCACTGCCATTACGCGCTATTCCCACCGCATAAAAGCCGTCACTCTGTTCAATGAACGCCTTATGGATATCGGCAATGCGGAAATCGTCTTCGACAACCAGAATGCCATATTGCGTTGCAGACATCGTCGTTTCTCCCGCTGACGTTGTTATTATAAGGGTCGGCGTGCGAGTTATATGGGCAAACCAGAGTGAGCACAAAGTGAACGATCCAGCACGACGGTAAAGCATGCCCCGCCCAGATCGCCCTCTTCCAGAGTTACTTCACCGCCATGCTGACGGCAAAGGCGTGAAACCAGCGCCAGCCCGATACCACTATGCTTACCGGTTTTGGTCGAGAATCCTTCATGAAAGATCGTCTGTGCGTGCTCGATGGCCACCCCTGAGCCATTATCCTCAACTTCAATCAGTAGCTGCTCCCCCAGGTCGGTAAAGAACAGGCGTACTTTTGGCGCTTCGGCGTTCGGGCCATTCAACGCGGCATAGCAGGCATTATCGAGCAAATTGCCTATCACACTCATCATCACTTCCTGGCCGGTCACCGTCAGCGGGCAGGACAGCGAGCTCTGATCATCAATATCCAACGTCACTCCCAACTCACGGGCACGGGTCAACTTACCCAGTAGCGTACCACTGAGCACCGCATCCGCGACACGATGCATCAGAAAGCTCATCTGCGCCTGGGCGCGCTCGGTTTCATGGTGAATCAGCGCCAAGGCTTCATCCACGCGCTCAAGCTGCAAAAGTCCGGAAATGGTGTAAAGCTTGTTGGAAAACTCATGAGCCTGCGCACGCAGCATATCCACGTCGCGACTGGCCTGGGTCAGTGCCTGAGAGAGATCAACAATTTCCCGGCGGCTACGGAAGGTAGCCACAGCCCCTTCAACTTCACCGTCATGAATAATCGGCACGCGGTTAGCCACCACGGGATGATTACCCAACCACATTTCCTGATCAAACTCCTGCTCGCCACGCTTTAACACTTCCAGCAACCGCGAGTTGGGCACTACGTCATGAATCGGCTGCCCCAACAGCACCTGTTCGTCCGACAGGCCCAGAAAGCGACGTGCCTGCTGGTTAATCAGGGTAATCTGGCCCTCACGGTTAACCGCCAGAATCCCTTCATGAATGGACTGTAAAATCGCCTCTTTTTCCATGGCAAGGCGGGCAATTTCGTAGGGTTCAAGCCCGAGTATGACTTTCTTAAGATGCTGGGAAAGCCAGTAGGCGCCGCCAAAACCAAGCACTATCATTAACGTCACCAGCATCCAACCAAGGCTGGTATAGCGGGCCACATCCATATCCACCCGCTCCAGCATAAAGCCTACCGAGACGACACCAATGATAGTGCCCTGTGCATCGCGCACCGGGGTCTTGCCGCGCATGGCAGTCCCCAGGGTGCCCGTGGCTTCAGATACGTAGGACTCACCATCAATCAGCGCCTGTTCATTATCACCGCCCACCATCCGTTGGCCGATACGTTCAGGCACCGGATGAGAATAGCGCACCGTCTGAGCATTGCCGACCACCACATAGCGGGCGCCGGTTTGCTGGCGAACCCGCTCGGCAATCGGCTGAATGATCAAGGAAGGATCTGAGGTTGAAAAGGCATCGACAACCTCCGGCATCGCGGCCACCGTTTTGGCAACCGCCAATGCCCGCTGCCCCATCTGATGGGTGACTGTCTCAGCGAGACGGAAGTTCAGGTAGGTGCCTTGAGCCAGCAACATGACCGCCAGCAGCAGGCCCACCAACAGCATGACCTGAAGGCGGAAGCTGCGTTTGTACCAGCGGCGTTTAGTACGCGTACGCCGCCAGCGCTGAAGCTCAGCCAAGGTACGCGAGCGCTGGGCTGCCATAACCTGGTTCTGTATAAAGCATTGTTATTATCACTCTGCGCTGAACACCCTTTGCATGGTTTTCATGCTATCTATCAAGTGGACTACGCTATCAATCGCGAAAAACCCGCACACCCAAGGCCTTAAGATAAGCGGTTTCGGCAATCGCCGGATGCACCGGATGATCAGGCCCCTGGTGCCCCTGGAAAATAATCTGGCCGTGGCGATCCTGATGACGCACCGAGCCACGCACCACGTCAACCAGGCGCTCTGGCGCCAGATGCATGGAGCAGGAAGCTGACAGCAGCAGACCATCGCGACCCAACAGGCGCATGGCTTCACGGTTGAGGCGCGCATAGGCGCGTTCGCCGTTAGAGATGTCCTTGCGCTTCTTGATAAAGGCGGGCGGGTCGAGAATCACCACATCAAACTGCTCACCATCTGCCTTGAGCGCTGCCAGGGCATCAAAGGCGTCGGCTTCGGCAATCGCCACCTGCTCGTGAACGCCGTTGAGCTCGGCATTCCGCGCGACCTGCTCAAGTGCCGGGCCGGAGGAATCCACACACAGCACCTCACTGGCACCGCTAGCGGCGGCCTGCACGCCCCAACCGCCCACATAGCTGAACACGTCCAGGACACGCTTACCGGCCACATGGCGGTTGAGCCATTCGCGGTTAGCGCGGTGGTCAAAGAACCAGCCGGTTTTCTGGCCATTAAGCACCGGCACCACGAAATGCACGCCATTTTCTTCAATCAGGATTTCGTCAGGCAGCTCGCCTTTGACAACTTCAACCTGAGCCTCAAGGCCTTCCTGACGGCGCCCACCGGTGTCATTGCGGAACACAATGGCGCTGGGTTTGAGCACTTTTTCCAGGGCATCGACAATCTCTTCACTCATTGCCTGCATACCGGCTGTATTCAGCTGTACAACCAGAATATCGCCAAAGCGGTCAACCACCAGCCCAGGCAGCAGGTCGCCTTCGCCATGTACCAAGCGATAAAAAGGCTTGTTGAAGAGCTGCTCGCGCAGCGCCAGCGCCTGATTGAAGCGGTGAATAAACAGTGAACGATCCAGACGCATGGAAGGGTCACGGGACATGATGCGTGCGCAAATCAATGAATGCGGGTTCACATAGGCCACACCCAGCGCACGCCCGTTGGCTTCTTCGACGATGGCGGTTTCACCGCCAGTGAAGTTTTTGAGCGGCGTTTCCTTGGTGTCCACTTCGTTGGAGTAGATCCACAAGTGACCGGCTTTCAGGCGGCGTTCAGCGTTTTTGTTCAATCTCAGGCGTTGGGTCACACAATTCTCCAAATAGCGGCTAACGCTGACACAGCGGACAATAAACGCTGGCGCGCTGCCCGAGTGTGATGCGTTTTAACTCTTCGCCACAGCGCCGGCAAGGCTCTCCATGACGACCATAAACATTCAGGCGCTGGGCAAAATAACCCGGCTCCCCCTGACCACTGACAAAGTCACGCAAGGTGGTGCCCCCTTGGGTAATCGCTGCTGCCAACACTTCCTGGGCGGCAGCCGCCAGACGCTGATAGCGCGCCAGCGAAACACGGCCCGCCTCTCGGCGCGGATCGATACCCGCCATGAACAGCGCTTCGCTGGCGTAGATATTCCCTACCCCAACCACTACCTGGTTGTCCATCAAAAAGGGCTTGACGGCGACACGCTTGCCTCGCGAAAGACGATATAACCGCTGGCCAGTAAAATCGGGTGACAGTGGTTCAGGCCCCAGGCGTGTCAGGCGTTTATCGCTGTATTCATCCCCTGCCAGCCAATCCACAAAACCGAAGCGGCGCGGGTCGTGATAACGCAGTATATGACCATTGCTGAACACCAGATCAACATGGTCATGTTTTTTGGGCAGATCACCGACTTGGGCGATACGCAGGCTGCCGGACATCCCTAGATGCCATAGTAGCGTACGCGCTTGCCCGCCGGGTTCCGATTGACCGTTTTCAAGCGGTAGCAGCAGGTATTTGGCACGGCGGCGCAGATTGCCGATATATCTCCCCACCAGATCATCTGCCAGGGCCTCGGGCACGGGAACCCGCAACCGGCCATTACGTACAATTACTTCACTTATCTGCTGATTTTCCACGTAAGGCGCTATACCGCGTCGCGTGGTTTCAACTTCCGGGAGTTCAGGCATGATATTCGCCGCCAATCATTACACTGCAATGACGTACACTGAACACACGAGCAATCGGCCAATATGCAAAAACCCGGCGGTTAGCCGGGTTTTTAACAGGCAAACTCGCCTGCGGTGAAAGCCGATCAGCGTGCCAGAGGCTTACTTGATCTTGGCTTCCTTATACATCACATGCTTGCGTACGACCGGATCGTATTTCTTGAATTCAAACTTGTCCGGTGTATTACGCTTGTTCTTGTCAGTGGTGTAGAAGTGGCCAGTACCGGCACTTGACACCAACTTGATCTTATCGCGCATGGTCTTACTCTCCCAATAGGATGCCTGGCTTGGCCTGAATAGCCCTTAGCTTGGCTTAGATAGCTTCGCCGCGCTTGCGGATGTCTTCCAGAACTGTCTCGATACCGCGCTTATCAATGATACGCATACCCTTGGAGGAAACGCGCAGCTTGACGAAGCGGTTTTGAGATTCCACCCAGAAACGATGGGTGTGCAGGTTCGGTAAGAAACGACGACGCGTCTTACGCTGGGAGTGAGATACATTGTTACCGGATACCGGGCGCTTGCCGGTAACCTGACATACTTTGGACATGATAGCCTCCAACCGCTTGGCGAGTTGTTCAAAACTGTCGGGCAAACCGGAGCAGAGAAGCAGTCGGCGGATGCATATTGCCGGATATTTCCCAAGCCCGTTATTCAACCCAAGTTCAAAGGTGGCATTTTATACCAGAAGACTTTGCAGGCAGCAAGCAAAACTGCCAGAAAAGACCTAAAAGATGCCTTGTCGGCGTCTTCCGGACTCTGGCTGGTTTCCCGCGCTACCCCAAAAAATAACTGGAAATACGAGGTTCAAAGATGAGCAGCCAAAATAACAAGGGGCATTGACCGCATTATCGGCGCCAATCTTTAAAGGCCGCATATGATCCCACAACTTGGCGCCTATATCCAGCCACGCTCAGCAAAGGAGACCACTTCACCGTCCCCGACCACAAAATGGTCAAGCACACGAATATCAAACAGGCCAAGAGCATCCTTCAAGCGTTCAGTAATCCGACGATCCGCATCACTGGGCTCGGCCACGCCAGACGGGTGGTTGTGGGCTAGAATCAGCGCACCGGCCCCCAGCTCCAGCGCCCGCTTGGCAACATCCCGAGGGTAAACCGAGGCGCTGTCGAGAGTGCCACGAAACAGGGATTCATAACGAATGATGCGGTGCTGAGTATCCAGAAACAGCACGGCAAATTCTTCATGGCCCAGATGACGTAACTGGGAGGTCAGGTAATGGCGCACCAAAGCAGGTGAAGTCAGTGCATTGCCCCGTGCAAGCTGGCTGGCCAGATGACGGCGGGAAAGCTCCAGCGTGGCCTGCAGCTGGGCATATTTGGCGCTGCCCAGGCCTCGGGCAGCACAGAAGGCGCTCTGGTCTGCCTCCATGAGGGGGCGCAGGCCACCAAAGCTGGTCAGCAGATCCCGCGCCAGATCTACGGCTGAACGCCCTTTCACCCCAACCCGTAGAAAAATTGCCAGCAGCTCGGCATCCGATAGAGTCTGGGGCCCGAAGGCCAGTAATTTTTCACGCGGTCTTTCGCCTTCCGGCCAATGATTGATGCCCATCTGCGTCCCTGCCTAATGGTGGTGTTGATCCTTGTCTCTGAAGCTTAGACATGCCAAAGCAACCCTGCCAGTGGTAAGGTAAGGCCTTTTATAGGCATGGATATAGTCAGCATGGCCATATTGACGGGTAAACGCGTGTTGCTTGGCGTCAGCGGCGGGATTGCAGCCTACAAAAGTGCCCTCATCGTTCGCCTGCTCAAACAGGCGGGTTGCGATGTGCGCGTGGTGATGACTCAGGGCGCCCAGGCATTTATTACGCCGATGACGCTACAGGCACTTTCCGGCGAAGAAGTGCGCACTTCCCTGCTTGACCCTCAGGCCGAAGCCGGTATGGGTCATATTGAACTGGCCCGCTGGGCAGATCTTATTGTTATTGCCCCGGCAACCGCTGACCTCATGGCGCGCCTGGCCCAGGGCATGGCCGATGATCTCCTCACTACCCTGTGCCTGGCCAGCGACGCACCGCGCCTGATGGCACCCGCCATGAACCAGGCCATGTGGCGCCACATAGCCACCCAGCGCAACCTGCGCACTTTGAGTGAAGACGGCTGGAAGATGATCGGCCCTGCGGCTGGCGAGCAGGCCTGTGGCGACACCGGGCTTGGCCGCATGAGCGAACCTGAAGTCATCGGCGACGCTGTGAGGGCGCACTTTACCCCGCCGCAACCGCCAGTTGGCAACGCTCGGCATGTCGTGATTACCGCTGGCCCCACCCGCGAACCGCTCGACCCGGTGCGCTATATTTCCAACCACAGCTCGGGGAAGATGGGCTTTGCCCTGGCCGCCGCCGCCGTTCGCCAAGGCTTGAACGTCACGCTGATCAGCGGGCCGGTCAACCAGCCAACCCCTGAGAAGGTTGAGCGAATTGATATCGAGACCGCCCGCGAAATGGATGCCGCCGCTCAGCGTCTGGCGCCTCAGGCGGACCTATTCATCGGCTGTGCGGCCGTTGCCGATTACCGCATGGAAGCCCCCTCCGCCCACAAGATCAAGAAAACCGATGATAGCGAGACACTGACCCTGACGCTGGTTAAAAACCCCGATATTATTGCCCGTGTCGCTGCACTCCCTGCCCCCAAGCGCCCCCTTGTGATCGGCTTTGCAGCCGAAACCCGCGAGGTCGAGCATTACGCCCGCGATAAACTGAGCCGCAAAGGGCTGGACATGATTGTTGCCAATGATGTGTCTGCATTGGGGCTAGGCTTTGGCAGTGATGATAACGCGGCCTGGTTGCTATGGCGCAGCCAGGAGGGCACTGATAGCGAGCACCAGCCAGCACAGTCCAAGCAACAGCTGGCGGATGCCATTATCCAGCGGGCACTGCTACTTGCCGATAGCCGCCTGAAAAACCGCTGAGCATATTTGCGCTCCTGAACACTTGTATAAACCGCAGTAACGTACTGAATACCTGGATGAGATTTGAATGACACTGCCGACTGACCTTACCACGCCGCTGCTGCAATGCCGGATTCTTGACGAGCGCATCCGCGACTACCTGCCCTCCTATGCCACTGAAGGCTCGGCGGGCATGGATCTTCACGCCCTGCTGGATGCTCCGCTGACCCTGGCACCCGGCGACTGCCAACTGGTACGCACCGGGCTCGCCATCCATATCAGCTCTCCACAGCTTGCCGGTATGATCCTGCCCCGCTCTGGGCTTGGGCATAAACATGGCATCGTGCTGGGCAACCTCGTCGGGCTGATTGATTCGGACTATCAGGGGGAGCTGATGGTCTCGGTGTGGAACCGTGGCCAGCAGGCCTTTACGCTTGAGCCCTTCGAACGGCTGGCACAGTATGTGATCGTGCCCGTCGTACAGGCGCAACTGCAGATTGTTGAACAATTCGACGACTCAGCTCGTGGCACGGGCGGCTTTGGCAGCACCGGTAGCCGTTGAGTGTCTGAGTAGCGCCTGGCCGCCACTGATGACTGCCCTAATTAAAAAACGCTTTCAACCTTTTGACCTTCACTGACAGGACTGATGATGACCACCACCTCACTTCCCGCTTCTATTTTTCGCGCCTATGACATTCGCGGCATTGTTGACGACACCCTGACCGAAGCCGGTGTCAAGCAGATCGGCCAGGCGATTGGCAGCGAAGCTGCTGCTCGAGGGGAATCCACGGTGGTGGTTGCCCGTGACGGCCGTCTTTCTGGCGAGCGCCTGCAGGGTGCGCTGATACATGGCCTGATCGCTGCAGGCCAGAACGTGGTCAACATCGGCATGGTGCCCACCCCTGTGCTGTATTTTGCCACCCATATTCTTGAGGGCACCGCTTCTGGCGTCATGGTGACTGGCAGCCATAACCCACCTGATTACAACGGCTTCAAGATTGTTCTGGGTGGCGAAACGCTTTCTGGTGAAGCGATTAGCGCCCTGTATCAACGCATCGTCGACAATCAGCTGGCAAGCGGCCAGGGTGAAGTGCGCGAAGAAGATGTCCGCGAACGCTATCTTGAACGGGTTATCGGTGACATCAAGGTCAAGCGCCCTCTCAAGGCAGTGGTGGACTGTGGCAATGGCGTCGCTGGCGAAATGGGGCCGCAACTAATTGAGCGCCTGGGCGTTGAAACCCTGCCCCTGTTTGCCGAGATCGACGGCACCTTCCCCAACCATCACCCTGATCCGGGCAAGCCTGAAAACCTCAAGGACCTGATTGCCAAGGTCAAGGAAACCAACGCCGATATCGGCCTGGCCTTTGATGGTGACGGCGACCGCCTGGGCGTTATTACCCCCAGCGGCAAACTGATTTACCCGGATCATCTACTGATGGCCTTTGCCACTGACATGCTGTCCCGCAATGCCGGTGCCAAGGTGATCTTTGACGTCAAGTGCACGGGTAACCTGACGCCCGTGATTGAGCAGGCCGGCGGCGAACCGGAGATGTGGCGTACCGGCCACTCTCTGATCAAGGCGCGGATGAAAGAGACCGGCGCCCTGCTGGCAGGCGAAATGAGCGGGCATATCTTCTTCAAGGAACGCTGGTACGGTTTCGACGATGGCATGTATGCCGCTGCGCGTCTGCTGGAGATCCTCGCGGGTCAACCGGACGACGCCGACAGCTATTTTGCCAGCTTCCCGCTGGATATGGGCACACCAGAAATCAATATCACCGTTACCGATGACAACAAGTTTGCCCTGGTCGACAAACTGGCCCGTGAAGGGGATTTCGGCGACGGCATCAAAACCACCCTGGACGGCATTCGCGTTGACTATCCGGACGGCTGGGGGCTTTGCCGCGCATCCAACACCACTCCCATGCTGGTGCTGCGCTTTGAGGGCAAGAATGCCGAAGCACTGGCGCGCATTCAGGCCAGTTTCGCGGCGGCTCTGCGCCAGGTAGACCCTAGCCTTGCATTGCCGACCGAGTAACGCTTTTGCCTATTGGATTACGCGAGGAAAACGCCATGCAATCAAGCCGCGACCCCCAGGTCGTTGTGGAAGTCCTTTCCGAGGCACTTCCCTACATCCAGCAGTTCTCAGGCAAGACAGTGGTGGTCAAGTACGGCGGTAACGCCATGACGGAAACCGCCCTGATCGATTCCTTTGCCCGCAACATTGTGCTGATGAAGGAAGTCGGCATTAACCCGGTCGTCGTTCACGGCGGCGGGCCCCAGATTGGTGACTTACTGGCCAAGCTGAACATTGAATCCCGCTTCGTCAATGGCATGCGGGTAACCGATGCGCGCACCATGGACGTGGTGGAAATGGTATTGGGCGGGCTGGTCAACAAAAGCATTGTCAACCTGATCAACCAGAGTGGCGGCAAGGCCATTGGCCTGACCGGCAAGGACGGCGCTCAGATTCGCGCCCGCCAGCTGAAGGTCGAGCATCAGAGCCCGGAAATGACCGCTCCGGAAATTATCGATATCGGCCACGTCGGTGAGGTGGAATCGATTTCCACTGATCTGATCGAGATGCTCGCTGCCCGGGATTTTATTCCGGTAATCGCGCCTATCGGCGTCGATCCGGCAGGCAATAGCTACAATATCAATGCCGACCTGGTGGCCGGCAAGATTGCCGAAGCGCTTAACGCTGAAAAGCTGATGCTGCTGACCAATGTCGCCGGCTTGATGAACAGCGAAGGCGAGGTGCTGACCGGGCTAAGTACCGCTCAGGTAGATGGCCTGATTGCCGATGGCACCATTCACGGCGGCATGCTGCCCAAGATTCGCTGTGCCCTGGAAGCAGTCAAGGGCGGGGTCAACAGCGCCCACATTATCGATGGCCGCGTTCCCCACGCCGTTTTACTGGAAATTTTCACCAATGCCGGGGTAGGTACACTGATTACTGACGCAAGCTAACGCAAGGAGGCAGCACATGGGGCGTGACTCAACACTGGATCGTCGCCAGCAGATTCTGCAGGCATTGGCATTAATGCTGGAAGAAGATAGCGGTAAACGCATTACTACCGCCGCACTGGCACGCCAGGTAGGCGTGTCGGAAGCAGCGCTTTACCGCCACTTCCCCAGCAAGGCGCGTATGTACGAAGGCCTGATCGAGTTTATCGAGGAAAGCCTGTTTACCCGAATCACCCGGATTCTGGATGACGTACCTGATGCCATGGGCCGCTGCACCAGGATTCTTACCCTGGTGCTCGCCTTTGCCGAAAAGAACCCCGGCCTTGCCCGTGTCATGCACGGTGATGTCCTGACCGGTGAAACCGCCCGGCTGCGCCAGCGGGTGCACCAACTGTTTGAGCGCCTGGAACTGCAGCTTAAACAGGTGTTGCGTGAGGCTGAAGTCAACCAAGGCCAGCGAACGACCATCACCACGACAGCGGCTGCCAACCTGTTAGTGGCTCAGGCTGAAGGCCATATCGCCCAGTATGTACGCAGCGATTTCAAGCGCTTGCCTACCGAACATTGGGAAGACCAGTGGGCACTGGTAGTTGGATCACTACTACGAGAGACGCCACCACCCGCTTGAACGTTACCAAAACAAAAACCCCGAAGCCTCAAAGACCTCGGGGTTTTGTTGTATCTGGATACCGCATTCGCTAGACGCTATCAGGCCGCCAACGAATCACCCATTTTTTCACGCAGCTTTTTCATGGCGTTCTTCTCCAACTGGCGAATACGCTCGGCGCTGACGCCATAGACATCCGCCAGGTCATGCAGCGTTGCCTTATCCTCCGCCAGCCAGCGGCGCTGGAGGATATCGCGAGAACGTTCATCCAGCCCTTCCAGCGCGCCCATCAACAGATGCGTAGAGTTCTGCTCGTAATCAGTGTACTCAAGCTGGGTGGCTGGATCAGAGTCAGCATCGTCAAGATACTGTGCTGGCGACTGATAAACGCTGTCTTCATCATCACTGGGCGAGGCATCAAACCCTGCATCAAATGAAGAAAGACGCCCTTCCATATCGCGAACCACTTCCGGCTTGACGTCCAGGTCTGCGGCAATCGCATTGACTTCGTCGTTATTCAACCAGGCCAGGCGCTTCTTGGCACTGCGCAGGTTGAAGAACAGTTTACGCTGGGCCTTGGTAGTGGCGATTTTAACGATGCGCCAGTTGCGCAGCACAAACTCGTGAATTTCTGCCTTGATCCAATGAACGGCAAACGACACCAAGCGTACACCTTGATGAGGATCAAAACGCTTGACCGCCTTCATCAGGCCGACGTTGCCTTCCTGGATCAGGTCTGCCTGGGGCAGCCCATAGCCAGAATAACTGCGGGCAATGTGTACCACAAAACGCAGGTGCGACAGCACCAGACGACGAGCAGCCTCAAGATCGCCTTCATTATGCAGGCGGAACGCCAGATCGCGCTCTTCTTCAGCGCTCAGCACCGAAATGGTGTTGACCGCCTTGATGTAGCCACCAAGATCATGGCCTGGTGATAGCTGTCCCACCGGTAGAAGACTGTTGCTCATGTGCAGATGGTCTCCCTAAAAATAACCATTATGGCTTATAAACTTATGACACTTTCTAGCAGTAAATAGTTCAACTCGCAAACCCTGAAATCTGCAAGTTCTGACATTCTGATCCTACCGCTGTTGATCAGAAGATAGCGCTATTCTGGCTTGATGCTGGAAAGATGGCGGGATACTGCCAGCCAAGCACCCAACCAGCCAAGCAGTGTACTGCAAAACAGCAGAATTGTAGAGCCGCCGACCCCTAAAGAAGGCATCGTGAAATCCGCTCCATAGCTTTGCGCCAGCGAGGTGACCGGTAACGCCAACCATTGCCCCCCCAGCCCCAGCAGCAGCAGCGCCAAAACACCGCCACCCAATCCGTACCAGGCACCGCTATACAAGAATGGGCGACGCACAAAGGCATGGGTAGCACCCATCAGCATGACGACTTCAATTTCCCGGCGTCGACTTTCCACGGCCAGGCGGATGGTATTACCCACAATCAGCAGCACGCCCAAGCCAAACAGAACCCCTAGCCCCAGCGCAATTCGGTTACCCAGCTCGGTAATCTGGCGAAGCCGCTCCACCCAGGCCAGATCGAGACGCACTTCATCCACACCGGCCATATCGGCAAAATAGTCCGCCGTGGCTTGCATCGTCTGTGGCGAAACATCGTCCGGGTGCACCACTATGCTAAATGGCAAGGGGTTTTCATCAAGACCAACCAAGGTGTCATCCAAGCCCAGAGACTGCTGCAGCTCCTGCAGGCCTTCATCGGCATCAATCAGGCGCGTCTCGGTGACTTCCGGCTGCGCCATCACTGCCTGATGAATACGCTCTGCCTCAGCGCTATCCACCGTCGAGTCCAGGTAGACCGTCAAGGTAGCACTTTGGGTCAATTCAGCATCCAGGCCACGGACACTATCAAGGGTTAGCCACAGGCCTGCGGGCAACATCAGCGCTATGGCAATCGCCAGCATCGTCAAAAGACTACCCAAGGGATGGCGCAGTAGACGGCGCAGGCTGTCAATGGCCATGGCGCGATGATGCAGTTTCCAGGATTCAAGGCGGCTGGAAAAACGCGATTGCTGGGTGCGCGCACCGCGACGTTGAGGAGGTGGAGTAGATGTCATTGAGCCCCCTCATCGGCGACCAATCGGCCCTCATGAAGACGCAGCATACGGTGGCGCAAACGGGCAATCAGCGCCAGGTCATGGCTGGCGACCATAACGGTGGTACCAATCCGGTTAAAGTCCTCGAACAGCGCCATGATGTCGGCGGATAATTGAGGATCAAGGTTCCCGGTCGGCTCATCAGCCAGCAGCAGTGCGGGCTTGTTGACCACCGCGCGGGCAATACCCACGCGCTGCTGTTCACCACCGGATAGCTCAATCGGCAGGGCTTTTTCACGGTGCAGCAGGCCGACTTTATCCAGGGCAGCCCGGGTGCGCCGTGCCGCATCACGCGGCTCCATCCCCTGAATTTCCAGAGGCAGGGCGACGTTGTGAAAAATGGAACGGTCAAACAGCAGCTGGTGATCCTGGAAGACCACGCCAATCTGGCGCCGATAAAAAGGGATCATGCTCGAATGCAGTTTCGCCAGGTCGTGCCCGGCAACCACCACGCGTCCACGGCTGGGTTTTTCGAGGCGCATGATAAGGCGTAGAAGCGAACTCTTTCCGGCACCAGAGTGGCCGGTCAGAAACACCATTTCTCCACGGTCAACGCGAAAATTCAGGTGCGCCAACGCCTCAAAGCGCCCTCCATAGCGCTTGGCTACATGCTCGAAGTCGATCATGTGCGTTCATCTTCACTCTGGCGGTCAAACAACGCGCCGATAAAATCATTAGCTGCAAAGGGGCGCAGGTCATCCAGCCCTTCGCCTACGCCGATAAACCGAATCGGTGTTTCAAGCTGCTTGGCCAAGGCAAAAATAACTCCGCCCTTGGCCGTACCATCCAGCTTGGTCAGGGTAATCCCGGTTACCGGCACGGCTTCATTAAACGTGCTGGCCTGTGCGATGGCATTCTGGCCGGTACCTGCGTCCAGCACCAGCATGACTTCATGGGGTGCATTTGGATCAATCTTTGTCATCACTCGATGGACCTTTTTCAACTCTTCCATAAGATGGCCCTTATTATGCAGACGTCCCGCCGTGTCTGCGATAAGCACATCAACGCCGCGTGCCTTGGCGGCAGCTACTGCATCATAAATCACTGAAGCACTGTCTGCACCTGTATGCTGGGCAATTACCGGCACACTGTTGCGTTCCCCCCAGACTTTCAACTGCTCCACAGCCGCTGCACGAAAGGTATCCCCGGCGGCCAGCATGACGCTTTTGCCTTCACGCTGAAAACGCTGGGTCAGCTTGCCAATAGTGGTGGTCTTGCCGACGCCGTTGACCCCTACCACCAGAATGACAAAGGGGCCATCGCCTTCCTTCTCAAAGCTCAGAGGCTTGGCGACCGGCTCCAGCATGGCGCCAAGCTCTTCCTGCAAGCCACGATACAAGGCCTCCGGGTTGTTAAGCTCCTTACGTGACACACGCGCTTCCAGACGTTCAATGATCTCGGAGGTGGCCTCGATACCGACATCCGCCATTAACAGCTGAGTTTCCAGATCCTCAAGCAGCTCATCATCAATCTGCTTCTTGCCTAGAAACAGATCGGCGATGCCATCGGTCAGGTTGGCACGGGTTTTCCCCAAGCCTGCCTTGATGCGCGAAAACCAACCTTTTTTCTCAGCGGCCCTGGGCTTTTCCTGTAGCGCAGCAGGAGGCAGCGATACGGGCTCAGGCTCACTCACCGGCTCAGCGTCTGGCAACTTTTCCTCGGGCATAACCGAGCTTTCAGCGGCTTCCTGTGCCTGGGCCAGCGGCTCTTCTGGCTGGGATGAGTGAAGGCTGTCAGTGTCCTCGTGATGCTCCTGAACGTCCTCTTCGTCAGAGCGGTTATCAATCTCCTGCTCAGAGGTCTGATCCACCGCTTCCTGCTGTTTCTTACGTTTTAAAAAACCGAACATGGCTATCATCCGCGAAAAAAGTGAACATTACTGCCATCCTACCACCCTGCATCAAGACTTTGGATACACAGCCCGCTACAATCTGATCATGAAAAGAAAACGCTCAACCCCCTCTGCACGCGCCAATGCCAAGCCATCATCCGGTGGTGGCAAGCTGCGCGTTATTGGCGGTGACTATCGCCGCCGTCAGCTACCCGTACTCAATAGCCCGGGGCTACGCCCGACCCCTGATCGCATACGTGAAACCCTGTTTAACTGGCTTGGCCAGTCCCTGTATGCCCAGCGCGGGCTGGATCTTTTTGCTGGCACCGGGTCCCTCGGTATAGAAGCGCTTTCCCGTGGTGCCAGTGACCTTGTGTTTGTTGAACGGGAGCGCAAGGTCGCCGATCAGATCAGCGCCAACCTGGCAACCCTGGGTGCTGAACACGGGCAAGTGCTCAACGTCGATGTGGATACATTCCTGACCCAGCCGGGGAGCCCTTTTGATCTGGCCTTTATGGATCCACCCTTTCATCAAGGGTTGGCCGAGCCCTGCTGCGCGATGCTGGAAGCCAACGGTTGGCTTACAACCAACGCCATGATTTACCTGGAATGTGAAGCTTCATTAACACCTGAAACACCTGCCAACTGGTCGCTTTACCGTGAAGCTCGCGCCGGCGATACCGTAGCCAGACTTTATCAGCGCGTGCCCCGTTGAGCATTGGGCTAATTTACGCCATCTTAACGCTTGTCGCGCCAAGCGGGTAACGATACGCTTGGCCGACCCTTTAACTCAAAAAAACCAAGGAGACGTCAATGAGCCAGGAACTGTTCAACCAGCTTGACCAGAAAGTCGCTGCCACCGTAGAAGCACTGGAGCTGATGAAGCTGGAAAACGAGGAGCTGCGCGAAGAAAACCAGCGCCTCAAGCAGGAGCGTGAGGAGTGGGAGCAACGCCTGACCGGACTACTTAGCAAGTTTGACGACATTACGGAAAGCGCTGCCACCTCCTAACGCGACTGCCCCTGGGTCAGCTGCATAACCCTCGCGACATCAGTAGCGCATCATCTCGTCCGGCAGTGCCCCCCACTGCCGGGTAATATTCTTTACGGCGTCCATCAAGCGTAAAACCGAAAGCCTGATACAGCCTGATTGCTGAGTCGTTGGTTTCTCTGACTTCCAGTAACAGCCGTTCACTGCCAGCCTGGGTGGCAGCGTCAATCAGCGCTTGCATCAGCAAACCGGCAACCCCATGACGACGCCAACCAGGCAGAACGCCAATGGCTTCAATCTCGGCGTCAAAAGGTCCGATGGCCACAATGGCATAGCCAATAAGCACGCTTGCCCCTTGTGTATCTGCACCCTGCCAGGCGCCCAGCACCCTGATAGCTGGCGCTTTCAGTGCCGCTGCCAGCGCTGCAGGGCGCATACCACTGGCAGCGGCGGCTTCCAGCTCGAGCAGTGCTTGAAGATGATTACTGGATAAGGGCTTGATTTCCAGCATTTTGTCAGGCGCCAAGCGCTTGGCGCAGGTCAAGCAGCCTGGGCAGTAACCGGCGCTTGGCATCGGCGCTTTGAGCCAGCTCATCCAACGCAGCCCCCTGCCAGACAGGCAGGCCAAGCGTCTGACTCTGTCCATTCTCCAGGTTGAGCAGTGCCGCAAAGGGGGATGCCTGTGGTTCCCCCCACCACAAAACACGCTCCAACTGCCAACCATTACGCCGTGCAGTACCACTGATAAAGGCATTAAGCCCATCGCGAGCTTCTTCCAGCGGATCATCCGGCTGAGGGCCATTGGCCATCGGCGGCCAGCTGAAGGTCATCATGTTGGCTGGAGAAAATGGCTTCCCGGCAATAACGCCCAACAGGTTATTCAGCAATGCCTGTTCGGTGCGCCCAAGCTCGCCTGGCATCAGGTTCAACCAGCGTCCTTCAATGCAGCAGGATGACAGGGTGAATACCAACGGCTCAGGTTTCGTGCTCGGCGCACTTGCCTGCGTGCTGTGTTGAGCATCAGGCGCTGATTCTCGAGGCGCTGCCTCTGCTGGCGGCTGCTCTTGCGAGGTATTGGCCTCTTCCTCAGCCGTGCCACCTAACAGTGAACGCAGGGCCTGGGGCGAGGAGGAGGAATCTGAAGGCACCGGAACCGGCGCTTCATCTGCGCCATCAGGCGTCTGGTGTGCCTGGCGCTGAGCTGCTGCGGCCTGCTGGGCATCATCCAGCAGCGCATGTAGCCGCTGGCTGGGCGTGACACGCTGGGGTACTACGTCCTCCCATTCACAGGCGGGCGTTTCAAGCGCATGGGGTAACTGATAGCGGGATGCCCAGGTGGTAATACCCATGGCATCCAGGTACTGCCGTCGAATGACTTCGGCGTTCACTGACCGCCGCCCCGGCAATTGGGTGAATCGGGACGTTCCCCTCCACGGGCCTGCCATTCTTCAGGCGTATATAGGTGCAGTGCCAGCGCATGCACCGGGCCGGAAAGCTCATCGGCCAGCAAGGCATACATCTGCTGGTGGCGCTTGACCGGCATCAGCCCTTCAAAGCGGCTGCTCACCAGGGTGACCTTGAAATGGGTCTCTGAATTGGCAGGTACATTGTGCCGATGGCTTTCGTTTTCTACCTGCACCACCACCGGTTCAAGTGTCGCGAGTTTATGCTCGATCTGCGTTTGTAGCGACATGACCTTCTCCTGTGCTTAAAAGCTGTCTTGGCGTTTTGACAATTATACGCCGTCAGCGCCCTTCAGACGATAAACGCCGTTGACGTAGCGCCTGACCGGCCAACGGAACCCGTGCCAGGCTGGCCAACAGCGCCATCAGCGTTGTCAAGGCACCCAGCCATAGCGTCCACTGCACGGCAAGCCCCAACCCCAGAGCCGCGCCAACCAAGGCCACACCCAGCGACTGCCCTACCGTCCGAGTGGTACTCATCACCCCGGAGACGTTGGCACTGCGTTCAGGCGGCAGGCTAGCCATCATTTCCCGGTTATTGGGTGGCTGGAACATACCAAAACCGATGCCGCACAGCGCCGTGCGCCACAGGCTACCAAGGACGCCCGTACTTTCATCCACCAACCCCAGCGAGATCAGCCCGCCGATCAGTAACACCAGGCCAGTGCTGGAAATTAGGCTGGGGTTGATGCGATCCGCCAGACGCCCTGCCAAGGGGCCAACCAGCATGATCGCCAGCGGCCAGGGAGTAAACAGCCAGGCCGTTTCCAGCGGTGTAAAACCCATTTGCTCCTGATAGAAAAACGATAAGGCGACAAAGCTCAAGCCCTGGCCAATAAAGGCAAGCCCGGACGCCGACACCGCCAGGGTAAAGCGCTTTTCGGCAAACACACTCAGTGGCAACAAGGGATAGGCCGCGCGGCGCTGGCGCTGAATAAAGGCCGTACACGCTACGACGGCCATGCCCAGCCAGCCACCGCTTTGCCATACAGGCGCTGTATGGGCAATCGCATCCATGGCCAGGAAAAAGCTGGCCAGCATCATCATCGACAGCAAGGCGCCCAAGGTATCAAAACTGCCCTTACGCGGAACATCCCTCGGCAAAGCGCGCCGCGCCAGCAGCAGCGACACCAGCCCCAGCGGCACATTCAGGGCAAACAGCCAGGGCCAATCGGCAAACGACAGAATCACGCCGCTTAAGGTAGGCCCTGCTGCATAACCGCCGGCCACCACCAGGGCAGAAAGCCCCAGAGCACTGCCCAGCAGCCGCGAGGGGAAGATCGCTCGATATAATGAAGGGCCAATTGACAGCGTCGCCGCCGCACCAAGCCCCTGCAGGGCACGAAACACCAACAGGGTTTCCAGCTGCCTTGAAAGCGCGGCCCCCAGGGCAGCCAACACGAAAACACTCAACCCGAACAGATAAAGGCGGCGACGGGTCACCAACTCGCTGATACCTGCAAAAACCAGCAGAAAAGCGGCACAAACAACCTGAAAGAGGTTAGTGATCCACACGGCGCGCGCGCCGGACACTCCCAGATCCGCGGCGATGGTGGGCAACGCCAGGTTAATCATGGTGGTATCCACCACCGCCATCAGGGTACCGGTAATTAATGCCAGAACGGCAAGGAAACGCTCAGCGCCCGGAAGACCGTCGTCGCCAGGGCGATTTTCAAAAAGCCGCATATCAAAGAGTCCTGAAAAAACCGGCCTTGGCCGGTCTTGTTATCGCGCAGGTGATCGCGAACTCAAACAGATGGGGAACACATCAGGTATCGTCGTTATCCAGCAGCAGGGCATCGTCCACTTCGGAGATTTCCAGAGCGGTATCGTCGTCCAGGTCAATGGCCAGGTAGCTATGCTCGACTCTCAGGAAGTGCTGAAACAGCGACCAGTCCAGCAACTGTGGCCATTGCGCCTCATCTTCTTCCCAGGCGCGCAGTTCGGTTTCAAGAATCACCTGGTGGCGCTCCTGGACAAAAGTCTCCAGCGCTTCAGGGGTGTCCATCTCGGGAATCAGGTAAATGGTACTTTCGCGTTCGACGTCGTCCAGGGTCAGGTCGTCGCCTCCCAGAGTGGGTTCGAGCGCATTGATCCAGTCCACAAAGGCTTGGGTCGGCCTGACACTCAGGGCAGAGCGGTTTAGCAGTTTCATAGGATTCTCCTCGCCGTCGAAACGCCACTATTATGGGCGCTTATGTAGCAGTTTGCCATCAATGCAAACGCTTTGTCTTTTTAATGCCCAAAATGAGGCCGATACCGGTCAATAACGGCATCGGCCCCATATCTTAACCATCGCGACTTTTATTCAGGAACGACCAACAGATAACGGTCACCTGTTATGGAAAACACTTACTCACCAACTTCAGGACGCATGGCCGGGAAGAGCAGCACATCACGGATGGAGGGGCTATCGGTAAACAGCATCACCAGACGGTCAATGCCGATGCCCTCGCCTGCCGTTGGTGGTAGCCCATACTCCAGGGCACGCACGTAATCTGCATCGTAATACATGGCTTCCAGATCACCGGCGTCCTTTTCCGCCACCTGTTCGCGGAAGCGTTCGGCCTGGTCTTCGGCGTCGTTAAGCTCTGAGAAACCATTGGCAATTTCACGCCCACCGACAAAGAACTCAAAACGGTCAGTCACAAAGGGGTTGGCGTCATTGCGCCGCGCCAGCGGGCTGACTTCTGCCGGGTATTCGGTAATAAAGGTGGGTTGATCCAGCTTGTGTTCGGCGACTTCTTCGAAGATCTCCGTCTGCAGTTTGCCTAAACCCCAACTCTCTTTCACCTTGATACCCAGCTTTGCTGCAAGCGCTTGTGCGGCTTCCAGCGACTCCAGGTCTGCATCGGTGATGGCGTCACCATGATCCAGAATCGCCTGACGCAAGGTCAGCCGGGCAAAGGGCTTGCCAAAGTCATACTGCTCGCCCTGGTACTCGATCAGCGTGGTGCCCAGCACCTCTTCCGCCGTGGCGCGCAACATAGCTTCGGTCATATCCAGCAGGTCGCGGTAATCCGCGTAGGCCCAGTAGAACTCGACCATGGTAAATTCCGGGTTATGGCGGGTGGAAAGCCCTTCATTGCGAAAATTACGATTGATCTCGAACACCTTTTCAAAACCGCCCACCACCAGACGCTTGAGATAAAGCTCCGGCGCGATACGCAGATACATATCGATATCCAGCGCATTGTGGTGAGTGATAAAAGGACGCGCCGTGGCACCGCCGGGAATCGGCTGCAGCATGGGTGTTTCCACTTCCATGAAGCCGCGGGCCTCAAAGAAACGCCGCATGGCGCTGATCACCGCTGCACGGGTCTCGAATACCTTGCGCGACTGCGGGTTCATGATCAGATCCACATAACGCTGGCGATAGCGCGCTTCCTGATCGGTCAGGCCATGGAACTTGTCCGGCAGCGGACGCAGGCTCTTGGTTAACAGCTGCGCCTCTTTCATCATCACATACAGATCACCCTTGCCGGATTTATGCACCGGACCGTGGGCAGCCACGATATCTCCGATATCCCAGCTTTTAATATCTTCCAGCACTTCGGCGGGCAAACCTTTTTTATCCACGTAGAGCTGGATCTGCCCGGCCACATCCTGGATCACCACAAAAGGCCCCCGCTGGCGCATGACCCGACCAGCCACAGAGGCATGCTGATCCAGCGCTTCAAGCGTCGCCTTGTCTTTATCGCCGTAGGCCTGCGTGAGCTCAATCGTCAGGCTGTCGCGACGGAAATCGTTAGGGAAAGCGCTCTTGCCCTGTTCGGCGGCACGTTCACGACGCACCGCCAGTTTGGCACGGCGCTCGGCAATCAGATGGTTTTCGTTTTCGTGTGATCCGTCGTGGTTTGCCATATGGCACCCTGTATGTAAAAGCTGGTCAATAAAAAAAGCCGGTCAATCATCCCAAGCCGTCATCAATGGCGGCAGCGCACTCACAGCCCCTGTTTCAGGCTGGCAATGATAAACTGATCAATATCGCCATCCAGCACCTTGTCACAGTTGCTGGACTGAACGCCGGTGCGCAGATCCTTGATACGCTGATCATCCAGCACGTAGGAGCGAATCTGGCTGCCCCAACCAATATCAGCCTTGGATTCTTCTGCTTCCTGCTTGGCCGCATTGCGCTTGTCCATTTCCATTTCCCACAGCTTGGCTTTGAGCTGCTTCATGGCAAAGTCGCGGTTGGCGTGCTGGCTACGCTGGTTCTGACAGGCGACAACAATACCGCTGGGCTCGTGAGTAATCCGCACCGCTGAATCCGTGGTATTGACGTGCTGGCCGCCCGCGCCGCTGGAACGGTAGGTATCGACGCGTAGATCCGACGGGTTGATATCAACCTCAAAACTGTCATCAATTTCAGGCGACAGGAATACCGATGCAAAGGAGGTATGACGGCGACCACCAGAATCAAACGGGCTCTTGCGCACCAGACGGTGAACACCGGTTTCGGTGCGCAGCCAGCCAAAGGCGTGGTCACCCTGAATATGAATGGTCGCTGATTTGATGCCCGCGACATCACCGCCGGAAAGCTCGATTATCTCAGCCTTGAAGCCATGATGCTCGGCCCAGCGCAGGTACATGCGCAGGAGAATATTGGCCCAGTCCTGAGCTTCTGTGCCGCCAGACCCGGACTGAATATCCAGATAGGCGTTGTTGGCATCCATCTCGCCGGAAAACATCCGCCGGAACTCAAGTTTTTCAAGTGCTTGCTGCAAGCCGTCAAGCTCTGAGCTGACTTCCTCAACGGTGCCTTCGTCCTCTTCCATCTCGGCAAGTTCCAGCAGGTCACGGCTGTCAGCCAACCCTTGCTCCAGCTGATCAATAGTCGCGACGATGGCTTCGAGAGAGGATCGCTCCTTGCCAAGTTTCTGAGCGTAGTCCGGGTTGCTCCAGACGTTGGGGTCTTCCAGTTCGCGGGTGACTTCCTCTAGCCGGTCTTTCTTTTCGGCATAGTCAAAGATACCCCCTAAGAACCTCTGTCCGCTCAGACAGGTCCTTGATTTGATTATGAATCGGGTTAGTTTCCAGCATGATGGCTCTGGCCTTGATAAAAAAGTGACAGAAAAAACAACAGACGCCGCTGCAGCATAAGGTAGCGTTCATACCTTCTGCCGCAGCGGCCTCGCATGATAATGGCCGATATTGTAACCAAACACCGCCAACATCGCATCCATAGCGGCCAACGGAACAGCAAAAACCCGGCCTAAGCCGGGTTTAACAGGTCAGAAAAACGTTTTCACTAGAAGCGATAGGTCATCTGTGCGCCAATGCCATGGGCTTCATTCTTGTAGTCTGCCGAGTAGGTGGCACCACCTACGCCTTGTAATGAATCACTACGCTGCTGATCAATCGAGGTGCCACGCTCACTCAGATAGGAATAGGCAAGGTCAACGGTCAGGTTATCGGTGGGCGTCCAGCCAGCACCCAGCGAGAAGATGCGCCGGTCATCAGAGGGAATCCGTACACTGCGGAACTCATCGTTGGTCGGGGTGAAATCAAGCGCCACACCAGCACGTAGTGCCAGCGTCTGGGTCAACTGGTATTCGCCACCGGTGGCAAAGGCCCAGGCATTGGAATAATTCTGGGTTTCCTGAGTGATGGTATTCCCTTGACTGCCAAGCACCCTGATTTCCTGGAATCGGCTCCAGCGGGTCCAGGAGGCCCCGAACATCAGCTTCAGGCGCTCGCTCATCTGCTGGGTCAGCGAGAAGTTGACGGTTTCCGGGGTGGAAATATCCAGGCTGGCGTCATCGGATCGCAACACATTACCCGCCGGATCCTTGGCGATAAAGTCACCGGTCAGGTCGTAATCCACCTTGGAGCGATAGGTCAGGCCAAAGGTGGTTTCCGGCACAGGCTGGTAAACCAGCCCCAGATTGTAGCCCCAGCCGTCGTCATCGCCTGTTACCCGTGAGTCAATATCTGCCGCCGAGTTAAATGCTGGCCCGGTCGGTAACTGACGGCGCAGCTCGCCTTCCATCTGGTTGTAGGAAATACCCGCCCCGACTGACCACTGGTCGTTAAAGCGATAAGACACCGTTGGCTGAGCGCTGACAACACGTACTTCGGTGTAATCGCCAAAATAGCGCCCCTGGAAATCCTTTTCGTAGTCTGTACTGGAACCAAAAGGTGCGTATACCCCGAAGCCAAAGGCCAGTCTTTCGTTGACAGGGTGCGCATAAAAGGCAAAGGGCACCAAGGTGCCTGGCACCATATCCCCCTCATTGGTGCCAGGAATGCTGCCGATCGGCACCTGAGTACCTACCGGGGCGCCACCCTGGGCAACCCCGGCATCCAACATCCGGTTGGCCTGGACATTACTCAGCTCGGTATCGACGCTAAGAAAAGTTCCCCCAGCCGTCACCTGAGCACGCTCAAGAAACGACATACCTGCCGGGTTGCCATAAACAATGGTGGCATCATTAATGTTCGAGCTGCGACCGGCATGGTTATACCCCTGGCCGCTGACACTCTGTTCATTGATCTGATACCCGCCGGCGTGTACCTGAGACGCCAGCGTTACGGCTGCAACCGCAGTGACTAACGTCAATTTATTAAATTTGTTATGCATACTACCCCCAACGTTTGATTATTCTGCGGCGCTTCCCGTCGCCGTCATTGATTGTACCCGTCTGTTTTCTCGCACTCAGCGCTCAGGATCAAGGGCAAACGAGCGTTTTATTTTATTTTCATCTTATACATTAGTCGAACGCCTGTTTTAAATCATCGTTTTAACATAATGTCACATAATTAAAACCACTGCTTGACCTATGGGTAACACAAAGGTTCTAAACTAGGTATAGATAAGATAAAGAACACCTGAACCTGCGTTCAGAAAGGAGGCCTATTTGAAAGTCAGCGAAATAGCCCGTCAGGCGGAGGTCACTGGCGAAACTGTCCGTCATTATGTACGCGAAGGTTTATTGACGCCCGAGCGCCATCCTGACAACGGCTATCAATTATTTACCCAAAGCGATCTGGAACGTCTGCGCTTTGTGCAGCGAGCCCGCAAACTCGGCTTCAGCATTGCTGAGGTGCGCGACATTCTCTCGCATGCTGATCACGGTGACTCGCCCTGCCCGCTGGTGCGCGATCTGTTGGCTCACCGTTTACCTCAGGTGCGTGCCCAGATTGATGAGCTTCAGGCACTTGCCGCACGCATGGAGGCCGCGCTGGAAAGCTGGCAGCACATGCCGGATGCGGCACCGGATGGCCACTCTCTCTGCCGCCTGATTGAAAGCTTTCCCAACGAACAGGAGACCCAATGAGCCACGACAACTCATCTCAACAACAGCTGACTCGAACGGTGCCTGGCATGAACTGCCAGGGCTGTGTCAAGCGTATGCGTGAGGCCATTCAAGCGCTGGATGGCGACGCTGATGTAATCGGTACCCCGGCAGAAAAACATCTGGATGTTACCACTACACTCGACAGCGCTGAACTTGATCAAGCCTTAAAAGATGCTGGCTACCCACCCGGTGAACTGGCATCGGAAGACGACAAGCCAGACAGCGCTGCAGCTAGCGAATCCGGCGCTAAAGCCAGCAGCCAGGAAGCCGAACACCAAGGTTCAGGAAACCAGCAGATTCGTCTGGCCATCAGCGGCATGTCCTGCGCCAGCTGTGTCAAAAGCGTGCAGAAGGCACTGGAAAAGACCCCAGGCGTTGAAACCGCCAGCGTTAACTTTGGCACTCATACCGCCCAGGTATTTGGCCAGGCAGATTCACAGGCGTTGGTTGATGCGGTGGATTCCGTCGGGTATAGCGCTGAGCCGATTGTCGATATGCGCGAAGCGGAAAAAACCCGCGCCGAACAGGAAGCCAAACAGTATAAGCAACGCCTGAAAGGCAGTGCTTATGCCCTGGCACTGGCCCTGCCCCTGATGCTTAGCATGTTTGTCTACCACCCTCACCCCGTGGGGGGCGGGCGACTTTTCTGGCTGGTAATTGGGCTTTTGACCCTCGCGGTCATGGCCTTTCCCGGTCGTCACTTTTTTGTTAACGCCTGGAAGAATTTCAAGCATCACCAGGCCAATATGGACACTTTGGTCGCCATGGGCACCGGCACCGCCTGGCTGTATTCCATGGTGGTGGTTGCCTTTGCGCCCTGGCTGCCAGAAGTCGCCCACGGCATCTATTTTGAAGCTTCGGCCATGGTGATTGGCCTGATTCTGCTCGGCAACGCCATGGAGCTGAAAGCCCGTGGCCGCACCAGCGATGCATTGAAACGTCTTCTGGATCTGCAAAGCCGCACCGCTCGGGTGATCCGCGACGGTGAGGAGCAGGAAATCGAGATTGACGCCGTACGCAGCGGTGACCATATCCGTGTGCGCCCTGGCGAGCGCCTGCCGGTGGATGGCGAGGTGCTCGAAGGCACCAGCCATATTGATGAATCCATGTTGACCGGCGAGCCGGTACCAGTGAAAAAAGCAGCCGGAGATGAGGTCAGTGCAGGCACTGTCAACGGCAAGGGCGGGCTTGTTTATCAGGCTACCCGGGTGGGTGCTGACACTCGGCTTGGGCAGATCACCGAGCAGGTGGCCAACGCTCAGAACTCACGCCCGCCGATTGGCGAACTGGCCGACAGGGTATCAAGTATTTTCGTGCCTTCGGTGATGATTATCGCCGTGCTGACCGCATTGGTATGGTTTAACTTTGGCGCTGAGCCGAGGGTGATTCATATGCTGGTCACCGCCACCACGGTACTGATTATTGCCTGCCCCTGTGCGCTGGGCCTGGCGACACCTATCTCAACCATGATAGGGGTCGGCAAAGCCGCTGAGCACGGCGTGCTGGTGCGCAACGGCGATGCCCTGCAAACCGCCAGCAAGCTGACCACGCTGGTGGTCGACAAAACCGGTACGCTGACCGAAGGCAAGCCTAGCGTCACCGAGGCGCATACCCTTCAGGGCGATGAAGAGACCGCGCTTGGCTATGTGATGGCACTGGAGCGTGGCTCGGAGCACCCGCTGGCAGCAGCACTCACCGCCCATGGCGAAGACGCCAACGCAAAAGCAGCGGAGATCCGTAACTTTGATAGCGTCACCGGTGGTGGCGTCAAGGCCGAAACATCCGACGGCAAAGCCTTACTGCTGGGTAATGCACGCCTGCTGGAAAATGCGGGCATCGACTTGGCCGGTGGAAAGGACACTGCTCGCGAACTCGAAGACAAAGCACGCACGCTAGTTTATCTGGCGGTTGACGGCCAGCTAACGGCGCTGTTTGGTATCAGCGACCCGCTGCGCGACGACACCAAGGCGGCCATCAAACGGCTGCAAAACGATGGCCTCAAAGTCGTGATGCTGACCGGTGATAATCAGCACACGGCCGCCGCCATTGCCCGCGAGGTGGGCATCGACGACTACCGCGCCGGCCTTTTGCCTGAAGACAAACATTCAGAGATTGAGCGCCTGCAGAAAGAAGGAGAAATAGTGGGCATGGTCGGCGACGGCATCAACGATGCCCCTGCCCTGGCACGTGCCAACGTTGGTTTTGCCATCGGCCAGGGCACCGATGTGGCGATTGAAAGTGCCGGCATGACCCTGATGCGCGGTTCGCTGCATGGGGTGGCAGATGCCATCGAGATCAGTCAGGCCACCCTGCGCAACATCAAGCAGAACCTGGTCGGCGCCTTTGGCTACAACGTGCTGTGCATCCCGATTGCCGCCGGGGTGTTCTACCCGCTGACCGGCATGCTGCTTTCGCCGATGATTGCCGGGGCGGCCATGTCGCTGTCGTCCATCACAGTGGTCAGCAACGCCAACCGCCTACGCCTTTGGAAAACCCAGCGCCAGCACACTGCCCGTCATTCAGACACCGCAACCACACAGGAGCAAAGCGCATGAGTATTCTGGTTAACCTCGCTGGCCTCGCCCTGATCGCCGCTATTATCTGGTGGTTCTGGTTGAGCGGCTAATAAAGGCGTACATCTTTTAACCAATACCAATCTGTTGGGGCCTGGCGTACCCAGGCCTCAAACAATCCATCCATTTGCTCAGCGTAGCGAATAGCCTGTTCCTGACGGGTCAATAGAGGCTCTCTTGGCAATGGAGGATGAAATGTCAGCCTCAACTCGTTTTTATCATGCCGCGTCACGCATAGTGGCAAAATGTGTACACCCTGGTTCGCCGCCAATCGCGCTGCCAGCCAGCGGTTACCTTGCATCAAGGATTCCTTGCCGAATGCGGGTATTAACCCCTTTGATGCCGGTGAGTCAGGCAACATCAGCACTTTACCGCCTTGTGACAAAGCATTCTTCAAATGCCGCATAGGCTGGGGTTGTGCAGTGGATATAAAGCGAGCGGATGGCTTTAGTAGCTGCCTTGAGCGCATGACCAATGCCATGCGTGTTTTGTTCTCACGCGGCTCGTAAAGAACCGTCAGTGGATAAACTGTTTGTTCCGAAAGACCAAAAACAACTTCCCAGTTGGCCAAATGCGGCATCACCGCGATAAAAGGGCCTGATAATGAATGAGCAATCTCTTCATTAATGATGCGGAACTTCGAACTGTGGACTAATTTCGACAAAACAGGAATCTCGGCATACACACGCCCCAGCTGTTCACCATATGCCACCAGCTGTTCCCAATGCTCACTTTTGTCTAGCGATTGCCCCTTTAAAAACTCGAGGTTTTTGACCAGACGCTCGACCCAGCGCGCCTGCCTGTTCCAGGCTTGCTTGGCATATTGCCTACCTAAACGAGCTCCCAAAGCTGAAACAACTGGAACAGGAAGCCCTTGCATCACGGCGGCTAACACCGCATCACGATCAATCAATCGACTGGTCATAGGGTTTACGTGCTTGAAGCGTCATGGGTAACCCTCCTTTGGGGCGCAAAGTCAGTCGACACTCGATTTCCACTTTATGGCCCGGCACCAACTGTGGAGTGAAGCGCTGAGCCAATGTCGCTAGGCACAAAACGCCCTCATAAAGCCCAAACCGCTTACCCAGGCAAACCCTGTGACCCACGCTGAAAGGGAAGTAAGTGAACTTGTCCGGGCGTGGCACATTGGGTAAAAAGCGCTCCGGCACAAAATGGTCAGGCGCTTCCCATAGTCTACGGTGTCGATGCATCAGCCAGGGGCAAACAATCAGGACAGTGCCCGGGTGAACCTCACGATTACGCACCTGATCCTCACCGCGCGCTTGACGGGTCAGCATGGGTACCGGAGGGTATAGACGCATGGCTTCCTCAAACACCGCCATGGTGTAGTGGAGCTTCTCGACATCTTTATAACGCGGCGCTCGCCCCTTCAGGACTTCATCAAGCTCGGACTGTAGACGCGCCATGGCCTGCTGATCGTAATCCAGCAGGTACCAGCACCAGGCCAGAGCGTTGGCTGTCGTTTCATGCCCCGCCATGAACATGACAATAGCTTCATTGCGCACCGCTTCCCGCCCCATCGGGCACCCCTCGCCTCCCTCTAATGCCGTCATAAAGCTATCAATCATGCTGTGCTGATTCGAATCGGAGGTATTGATACGGCGTTCAATAATCCGGTCAATCACCTCATGCACCTGCTCTGCCGAATAGCGGATACGGTTGCGCCTTAAAGGATTGCCCAGCAGCCTTAGAAAAGGTAGCCCAAGAGTATCCGCCATATCCAGATGCTCTGAATGGCGCTGATATTCAGTAAACCCCGCAACAACCTGCTCCGCCTCTTCGTCGGTTGTGTCATCGCCGAAAATGGTTCGGCCAATGATACGTGCCGTCAAGTGAGCCATCTCGGTCAGCATATCCAATGGCTCATCCTCCGGCTGCTCGGCCCAGCGCTCGGCAGTTTCGTTTGCTGAAGCAGTCATCACCGAGCAAAAGTTCGGTAGCAACGCATTACTGAGCGAGGGGGCGCACTGGCGTCGGCGTTGGCTCCACAAATCACCGTCACTGACAAATAACCCGTCTTTCAGTAATGGGGTCAGTGCTCGCCGCATTTGCGGGCTTTTACGATCATAGTTGTCATGTTGCTCAAGGAAGACACGGCGCACCGTATCAGGACTATTGCAAACAACATATTTCTGATTGGCCAGATTCATGTGTGAGGTATAGACGGAATAATCCTTCTCACGCCATATTGATAACAGATTATGTTGAGCGCGGTACATGCGTTGCAGGATTCCCGCATTGGCAGGCGCAGGCGCTACCGTAACAGGGGGTTCAATACTATGCGCACGAAGCAGCGCTTCTGCCAATTGCTGCTTGTCGCTGTTTTTTTGCTCTGTCGGGTGTGTAACGTATGAAGCATTATCGTGATTCATTGTTTCCAGCCTAAAACTCAGTCAAGGCGACCCTTGCCACTCTCTTTTCAAATCTGCATCACCGATACCAACAATCAGAATGTAAATTCTGCATGGTGTCAATTTAGCTCACCCCGATATAACGCCCGGGTTTGTGGTTGAGGGCACTGATAAAATACGGAAAAAAGGTCAACCGGTGACTCTGTAATTTCTTGCACAAAGACCTTCTGGATGCCTATATTGATACTAGCCATCATCAAAATTGATGAGAAACAAAAAGGTAGAAACAATGCGAACCACGGTGACGATCAATGACGATCTGTATCAGCAAGCGCTTGAACTGGCTGACCCGGACGTGTCGAGTGCCTCCGACCTTTGCAGGGAAGCCATGAAGACATACGTCAGGGTACGCGCCGCTCAGCGACTCGCCGCCCTGGGGGGAAAAATGCCCGATATGCAGGAGATACCACGCCGTCAAGAAGCGGCTGCTCCCTGATGAATGCTCCCAGCGTTCTGGTTGATTCCTCGGTATGGGTTGATCATTTCAAGTACGGAAATAAAGTACTGGTCAGTTTACTGGAAGCCGACCGCGCCCTGAGCCACCCCATGGTCACCGCCGAACTTGCCTGCGGCACGCCGCCAGCACCACGCACGCATACGTTGCATAACATCAGTCTTCTCAAGCCCTGCCAACAGGCAAGTTTACAGGAAGTCATGGCGTTCATTGAGCGCGATACCCTGTATGGACGTGGCTGTGGATTGGTTGATATATGCTTATTGGCCTCAACGCTGATAACGCCAGATGCCAGGTTGTGGACATTGGATAAGCGGCTGGCGAGCCTGGCAGACACTATGGGGGTTGGCTGTCAGCCCACCATGTATTGAACACTGCCACCCTGGTTGAGAACCTGGTTCAACTCACCCCGATATAACGCCCAGGCTTGTGGTTGAGGGCAATGATCAGATTCAATGTGACGGCGCCAATCACCGAGTAGCCCACCCTGTCCAGCGGTAGTTGAGTCAAGGCCACCAGCAGGATCAGGCCATCAATCCCCAACTGTACATAGCCTGCGCGCCAGCCGTGGCGCTGCTGTAGATAAAGCGCCAGAATATTGATGCCGCCGAGGCTGGTACGATGGCGAAACAGCATCAGCATGCCCACGCCAATCAGGGCACCGCCCATGATAGCGGCGTAAAGTGATGGCACTGACTCAAACGTCACCCAGCGCTGAGTCAATTCCGAAAACACCGAAACCAGACCGATAGCCACAAAGGTACGCAGGGTAAAACTCCAGCCCATGCGTTTGATCGCCAGATAGTAGAACGGCAGATTAATAGCGAAAAACCATACCCCGAAGCCCCAGCCGGTCAGATAGTTAAACAGCAGCGCCATCCCGGCCGTGCTGCCCGTTAGCAGTACCGCCTGGGTATAGAGCGTCACGCCAAGAGCCACAAACAGCGTACCCAACAGCATGGCCATGACATCTTCATAAGGTTGATGCGGATCTTGAGGTAAATTGTCGTCACGCATGATGCATCCTCTGCAATGAACAAACGGCGGGATCTGTCCGCCGCTTGTAGAAAAAATCACTGGCCTGTCAGGGTAATGACAGTCAGCCAACAGGATCAGACCAGGCTGGCGTGTTCCACCATCAGCTGGAGTGACTCGCGGCCGCGCCAGCGGTTACGGTTGAGCTTATAGGCACAGTGCAGCGTATCGCCCACATCGAAAGGGGGTAACTCTCCTGGCGTCAGGGCACGAAACCAGATCGCCTTGCAGGTCACCGGCCCGTTGGAGAGTTCCATCATCAGGTGCGAACCATCGGCCCCTACCGGGCGCAGCGCTTCTACGATAAAACGGCCTTCGAATAGCGGCGGGTCAAACTCGCGGCCATAAGGGCCCAGAACGTCAATGTCATTCAAGGTAGCCAAGGTCAATTGCTGGCTAGCCAGTTCACCATCAGTCCACAACCTTGGGTAGAGCGGCGTATCACCGAGTTGTTCATTCACTGCCTGCAGGAAAGCCGCTTTAAAGGCTGCCAGTTGCTCCCTGGGCACGCCAACACCCGCCGCCCCACTATGGCCCCCGAAGCGTGGCAAGGCCTCTGGCGCCAGCTCATAGGCACGCTGCAGGGCATCGCGCAGGTGCAGGCCATCTATCGAGCGGCCGGAGCCGGTGAGCATGCCCGGCTGGGCGGCCCGGGTCAGTACCAGTGCCGGGCGCCCGTAGGCCTGCACCAGGCGCGAGGCCACGATGCCCTGCACCCCAGGGTGGCCGTCTTCTAGAAGCACAATCAGCGCTGTGGCGTCTGCCGCCAGTTCCACAGCGGCCAGGGCGCGTGCCTCTTGGGCCATATCTGCTTCAATGGCTTTGCGCGACTGATTATCATCATCCAACACATCCAGCTGACGATTGGCGATCGCATCACTTTCGGCGAGCATGAAATGCAGCGCCGCGTAAGGGTCATCCAGGCGCGAGCGGGCATTGATGCGTGGCCCCATCTGAAAGGCCAGGGTCTCAGCATTAAACGGCACGCTATCCTGGCCCAGGCGTTGCGCCATGGCCCGCCAGCAGGCCGCATCCATACGATTGATCAGGGTCAACCCCTGGCTGACCACGGCACGGTTGGCCGGGCTGCCACCCAGGGAAACGCAGTCAGCCACCGTCCCCAGAGCCACATAGGAAAGCCATGGCGAAAGCTTGGGTGTAGCCTCTGACAAAGCGCCCCATTCAATCAGTACGCTGCGCGCCAGCGACATCACAAGCCACGCCACCATACAACCGGCAATGGTTTTATCCGGGTAGGCGCAGTCGCTGCGAGTCGGGTTGACGCAGGCATAGGCAGAGTCTGGCGGCCCTTCAACCGCCAGGGCGTGGTGGTCGCTGACCACCACGTCAATACCGGCCTCTTTGAGGCGCGCAATACGTGGCTCATCGGAGCTGCCGCAATCAGCGGTAATCACCAGAGTCGGGCGTGGCGAAAGGCCCAAGGTGCGCTCCACCAAGGGCAGGCTGATGCCGTAGCCGTCGTGGATACGATGGCCGATCAGGCTATGTAGCCTGGCTTCCGGCACACCGAAAAGCTCGACCAGGGTGCGCCGGATCACAACGTGTGAGGTAATCCCGTCCACGTCGTAGTCGGTCAGAATTCCGATCGACTCACCCTCGGTCACCGCCTGGGCAATGCGTTCCGCCGCACGGCGGCCATCGGCCAGTTTTTCAGGATGAGCAAGATAGCGCAGGCTCGGCGCCACCAGGGGCGCCAACTCGCCCTGATAGCCGGGCAAGCGTGACGCCAGCAGGCGCGCCTGAAGTTCATTCAGGCCTTCGGCCTGTGCTCGAGCGTAGACTGTCTCATCAAGCGGACGCGGTTCAAGGCGGGGCTGCGTCACACTTAACGGTAGATCCTGGCGTGCATTCATGCTCAATGTTCAACCTGCTGAATCAAGCTCACCGGCGGTTATCAACCACAAATTGCTGCACCGCTTCCAGAGTGGCAGGCAATACGCTGTAACGTTCTTCACGTTCCAGCAGATCATCCATATGGGTGGGCAGCGGTACCCCCTGAAAGCCCGCTTTGACCACTGCTTCGGCAAACTTGGCCGGGTGGGCAGTGGCCAGGGTGACCATAGGCGTTGACTGGTCTGCGCGGGCACGCTCGGCGGCACGGTAGCCAGTAGCGGTATGCGGGTCGAGAATTTCACCGGTGCGGTGATGGGCTTCACGAATCACTTCAAGAATAGTGGCATCATCCACACTGTAGCTGGAGAACTTTTCACGCAGCGTCGCCAGCGGTGCCTCTGCCAAGGCCGTAGGCTCTGTCTGGAAACGCTCCAGCAGGGCCGCAACGGCATCGCCATCACGCTCATAGGCATCAAACAGCAGGCGCTCAAAGTTGGACGATACGACGATGTCCATGGAAGGAGCCAGGGTCGCCGCCAGCTCACGCTTGGAGAAATCATTGGCCGTCAGAGTGCGGTGCAGAATGTCGTTGGCATTGGTGGCAATAATGAACTGCTTGACCGGCAGGCCCATCTTGTACGCCATATAACCTGCAAAAACATTACCAAAGTTGGCCGAGGGCACACTAAAGCTGACCTCACGGTGCGGTGCGCCCAACGCTACTCCAGCGGCAACGTAGTAGACGATCTGCGCCATGATGCGCGCCCAGTTGATCGAGTTTACCGCTACCAGGCGGGTGCCATTGAGGAAGTCCTGGTTGGCAAAGCTTTGCTTGACCATCGCCTGGGCATCATCGAAGTTGCCTTCAATGGCCACATTGAAAACATTGTTCGCCAGCACCGTAGTCATCTGGCGGCGCTGTACCTCAGAGACGCGGTTATGCGGGTGAAGGATAAAGATATCCAGGTTATCGCAGTGACGGCAGCCTTCAATCGCCGCCGAACCGGTATCCCCGGAAGTGGCACCCATGATGACGGCGCGCTCGTTGCGCTTTTTCAGGAAGTGATCCAGCAGCCGCCCGAGCAACTGCAGGGCGACATCCTTGAAAGCCAGGGTCGGGCCGTGGAACTGCTCAAGCAGAAAGTGATTGGCATCCAGCTGCTTAAGAGGCAAGACAGCATCATGATTGAAGGTGGCATAGGCATCGGTGACCAGACCACGGAAGGTGTCGTCGTCGATCTCACCATTCACAAACGGCTTCATGACCCGAAAGGCAATCTCTGCATAGGAAAGGCCCGCCATATCGGCGAGCGCTTCAGCGGAGAAATGCGGTAGGGTTTCCGGCACATAGAGACCGCCGTCATTTGCCAGACCAGTAAGCACCACTTCTTCAAACGACAGGGCAGGCGCTTGCCCGCGAGTACTGACGTAGCGCATGGCCTTACTCTCCTTCGTCCAGGGTTTCAACACGGATACGGGTGATCGTACCGGGAATATCCGCCATGGATTCAATTTCACGGATAGCTTCGTTCATCTGTTTTTCCTTGGTGCGATGGGTCATCAGGATGATCGGCACCAGATCGCCATCTGGCGATTCTTTCTGAATCAACGCTTCAATCGAAATGCCCTGCTCGGCGAGGATAGTTGCCACTCGCGCAAGCACACCCGGGCGGTCAACGGCCAACAGACGCAGATAGTAGGCCGTGGTGATGTCTTCCATCGGCATGATCGGCACGGCATTGACGTCCTGACCCACACCGCTGAAGGCCAGGTAAGGCACACGATAGTGATGGTCTGTGGCGATATCCCGGGCAACGTCGAGAATATCCGCAACCACCGCTGAAGCCGTTGGCTCCGCACCCGCACCGGCACCGTAGTAAAGGGTTGGGCCGACGGCATCGCCCATGACTTCAATGGCATTTTTGACGCCGTGAACGTTGGCCAGCAGGCGATCTTTGGGTATCAGTGCAGGGTGAACACGCAGCTCAAGGCCGTTTTCGGTGCGCTTGGAAATCCCCAGGTGCTTGATGATGTAGCCCAGGTTATCTGCCTGCTCAACGTCTTCAGCGGTAATCCGTGAAATGCCTTCGGTGTAGGCTTTCTCGAACTGCAGCGGTACCCCATAGGCAATCGAGGCCAGGATAGTCAGCTTGTGGGCAGCATCAATGCCTTCCACATCAAAGGTCGGATCGGACTCGGCATAGCCCAATGCCTGGGCTTCGGCCAGCACGTCCTCAAAGGCCCGGCCTTCATCACGCATATGGGTCAGGATATAATTACCCGTGCCATTGATGATACCGGCAACCCACTCAATGCGGTTGGCGCCCAGGCCTTCGCGCAGCGACTTGATCACCGGAATACCGCCGGCCACGGCGGCTTCAAAAGCGACAATAACGCCTTTCTCATGGGCGGCCTGGAAGATTTCATTGCCATGCACGGCAATCAGCGCCTTGTTGGCCGTGACCACATGCTTGCCGTTTTCGATCGCCGTCAACACCAGCTGGCGGGCAATATCATAGCCGCCAATGGCCTCAACCACGACGTCGATATCAGGGTTGCGGGCAACTTCGAAAACATCCGTGGTGGCCTTGATGCCGGTGATATCACAGTTCGGGTGAATACTGCGATGCCCGACCTGCTCAATGACAATGGGGCGCCCTGCACGACGGGCAATATCATCCGCGTTGCGTGTCAGCACATTGAAGGTGCCGCCACCCACCGTACCCAAGCCACAGATACCTACTCTCACCGGTTTCAAAATAATTCCCCTTATATGTTTCATCGTGCACCTGGCGGTGCCTGTCACAGCGTATCGATATCGTGAAGGTGAAGAAGGAGGGATACATGCCGCCTTTCCTTCTGGCACCTGATTGTTTTACAAACGTATTTTTAAAACCTGCATTTTGCAGCACACTGGTGCGAATACCAGCGATTACTCTGCGTCCAGGCCGAGCATGGCAAGCAGCCGCTCTGGCGGCATAAAGCCTGGCACCAGCTCACCGTCTGGCAGGATGATGGCGGGTGTACCCTGAACGCCCAGCGCAATACCTGTCTGGTACTGGGATGCTACCGGATTATCGCAGCTGGCGCTGCCTGAAAGTGCCTTACCCTGCTTGGCATCGGTCAAGGCTTGCTGAGGATTATCAGCGCACCAAGCCTGCTGCATAACACGGGCGGCCTCGCTATTCATACCGCTGCGTGGGAAGGCGAGATAATGCACGGCCACACCGGCCTCATTCAGCTCAGGCACGGTTTCATGCAGGCGTGTGCAGTAAGGGCAGCTGGTATCGGTAAACACCACTATGGTCGCTTCCGGCTCGTCCACACTGCGAAAGACAATCCGCTCTTCTTCAGGAATAGCGGCAATCACCTCAGCGCGCTCCTGATTACGCTCCTGCTCGGTCAGGTTGACCAGGCCGTCTTCCTGGTTGGCGTACAGATCACCGACCAGAAAATAGCTACCATCGGCATTGGCATAAAATGTTTCACCGTTGGTCAGCTGTACCTGGTAGATACCTTGCAGCGGCGTTGCATTAACGTTTTCCACCGGCATTGGCTGGCCGTTGACGCTCAGCGTTTCGGTTAGTGCTTCCGGCACAGATTGCGCAATGGCCGTCGTGGACAACAGCGCACCCCCGAGAACCAGGGGTAATAGTGAGAGACGACGCATATTCCTTTTAACCTCTTGGATGGTGGTGAGCGTGCAGATTTTCCAGGCGCGCCTGAGCCACATATATATAAATTTGCGTTGTGGACAAATCGCTATGACCCAACAACAGCTGTACGACCCTTAAATTGGCCCCATGATTCAATAAATGCGTTGCAAAGGCATGTCTCAGGGTATGCGGGGAAAGCGGCTTACTGATACCGGCCGTCAGCGCATGGGCCTTGATACGGTGCCAGAAGGTCTGGCGCGTCATGGCACGGTTGGCTCTGCCTGGAAACAGCGCAGGCCGCATCGGGTCTGACATCAGCTCGTTGCGCGCACTGCGCAGGTAGCGTTCAAGCCAGGCGCCCGCTTCTTCGCCTAACGGTATCAAACGGTCCTTGTCGCCTTTACCGCGCACCCTGACCACCCCCTGGTTCAGATTCAGCGCATCCAGCGTCAAGCCTACTAGCTCGGAGACACGCAAGCCACAGGCATACAGCAATTCGAGCATGGCGCGATCACGCACCCCTAAAGGCGTGGACGTATCAGGCGCTTCAAGCAGGCGAACCACCTCGGCTTCATCCAGGGTACCTGGCAGCCCGGGTGTCACCCGTGGCAACTTTATAGTGGCTAATGGGTCGCTGTCGACATAGGCATTCAAACGCGCCCAGCGGTAGAAGCTGCGTAAGCTGGAGAGTAGTCGGGCGTTACTGCGCAACTGATAGCCCTGGGCACGCCGCTGCTCAAACCAGTTGACCAACTGTTCTGATGAAGACGTCGTCAGGGTATCCCCCTGCTCTGCCAGATAACCCTGCCAAGCTGACAGGTCGCGGCGATAGGCAGCCAGGGTATGTTCGCTGGCACCGCGCTCCAGCCACAGGGCATCCAGGAAAGCATCTATCAGGTCCATATGGCGCTCTTCATCTCGCATCCTCCACCCAGCATCTTCCTTGTTGCATGGCAGCCTGATCAGGCCTGGCAAGGATATTTTGCCGTCCGTCCAGACAAAAACAAACCCCGCCCCGCAAAGCGGTGACGGGGTTATCTTGCCAGCTATCCATTGTCCGGCGGTGCAGATCACCGCCGACCAATCATCAGGACAGCTTTTCCTTGATACGTGCAGACTTACCACTACGCTCACGGAGGTAGTAGAGTTTGGCCTGACGCACATCACCACGACGCTTGACGGCAATTGAATCTACCAGCGGGCTGTAGGTCTGGAAGGTACGCTCTACGCCAACACCGTTGGAAATTTTACGTACGGTGAAAGCGGAGTTCAGGCCACGGTTACGCTTACCGATTACCACACCTTCAAATGCCTGCAGACGCTCGCGGTTACCTTCCTTGACCTTAACCTGGACAACAATGGTATCGCCAGGAGCAAAGGGAGGAATTTCCTTGCTCATCTGCTCGCTCTCAAGCGCCTGGATCACTTTGTTCTTACTACTCATAATCTACTCCTGAAATATCAGTTGGCTCAACCGCTCTACAATGGATGGCGGAAGCCGTGATCCCGGCGCTCAAGGCGAGCCGCCCGGGAGTCGTCATGGGTGACACAGATCCGAAAGACGTTTCAACCGCAAAGGTTGTCAGCTGTCTTCGCCCTGCACCGCCGCCTTTCTGGCGTATTCTTCGATGAACTCATCCAACAGTTTCTGCTGGGCTTTATCCAGCTCGCGGCTTTCAAGTAAGTCTGGCCGCCGCTGCCAGGTACGCCCCAGGGATTGCTTCATGCGCCAGCGCTTAATGGCAGCATGATTGCCACTCAGCAGCACATCCGGCACCTTGCGCCCATCAATTTCTTCAGGACGTGTGTAGTGCGGACAATCCAGCAGGCCGTCGTTAAACGAGTCCTCGACGGCGGAATCCTGATGCCCCAGCACACCGGGAATCAGTCTGGCCGCCGCGTCAATCAGCACCATGGCAGGCAGCTCACCACCGCTCAGCACATAATCACCAATTGACCATTCTTCATCGATATCATGTTCAACGATACGTTCGTCGATGCCTTCATAGCGCCCCGCCACCACAATTAAAGGGCTGCGTTGCGCCAGATGCTGCACACCGGCCTGATCCAGCTTGCGCCCCTGGGGCGAAAGATAGATCACCGTTGGCTGCTTGCCTGTTGCCTGCAAGGCACCCTGGCGTGCATCCGCAATGGCACCACGTAAGGTATCCACCTTCATCAGCATGCCTGGACCACCGCCGTAAGGGCGGTCATCAACGCTGCGATGACGGTCCGTGGCGTAATCGCGAGGGTTCCAGAATTCCAGTGCAATCTGGCGTTTCTCGACTGCTCGCCCGGTGACACCGTGCTGGGTTAATGCAGCAAACATCTCGGGAAACAGGGAAACAACACCGATCCACATTGCCGGGCCCTCGGCGTGATTGAAAACAGGCTGTTCACTCAAAATTTATATCTCAAAATTCTGGGTCCCAATCTACTTCCATGCGCTGTGCCTGAAGATCCACCTTGATGATGACATCACCGGGCAGATAGGGCAGTAAACGCTCACGCTTGTCGATGGCATCCTGACCACCGCGCACCACCATGACATCGTTGGCACCGGTTTCGAACAGATAACTTACCTGCCCCAAACACTCTCCAGCCAGCGTATAAACCTTCAGGCCTTCAAGCTCGTGCCAGTAGTATTCTTCGTCAGCAAGCTCGGGCAGCTCGCTTTTAGGCATGACGATATCCGCCTGGGCCAATGCTTCAGCCGCATCACGGTCATCAATGCCTTTGAGCTGAACAACCAGCCCCTTACCTTGCCGACGCCCCTGAATTACCGTGAGCTGCTTCAGCGTTTCGCCTTGGCGAACCCACCATTCAGAGTAATCAAATATGCTGTCGATCGGGCTCGTATAGGCATAGACCTTCAACCATCCTTTCACCCCATGAGGGCTAGTCAGCTTGCCGAGCACCACATAGGTGTCGTCTGATTGCTGTGTTGCGTTATGCGTCATTGACGACCCCAGTTCAACAGCTAATGACGCTAAGCGCCATTCAAAGGCTTACGCCTGCTTGCGTGCTTCTTTGACCAACTCAGCAACACGGCCAGACAGCTGCGCGCCATGGCTCTGCCAGTGAGCAACACGCTCCAGATCAACACGCAGACGCTCTTCCTGGCCGCGGGCGACCGGGTTGAAGAAGCCGATACGCTCGATGAAACGACCATCACGGGCGTTACGCGAATCCGTCACGGTGAGGTGATAAAAGGGACGCTTCTTGGCGCCACCACGTGCCAAACGAATGGTAACCATACGATAACTATCCTTCGGTTGAGGTTACAAGAGAGCCAAACCGCTGTGGTTTAGTACCTCTATATCAACGATATAAACGATCAACGATATAAATCGATCAACGATATAAGATCGTGTTTAAGCCCACATGGTGCAGAAAGCGGCATATAACGGGCACACCCCTACACATGAAGAGGCAGCATTCTACGCAAATGCGGGCTATTTGGAAAGCCTCGGCCAGTGAAAACTAGCGCCGGGGCAAACCACCCGGGCCGCCAGGGCCACCCATTCCGCCTATGCCTCCTGGGCCGCCAGGCCCCTGGCCACCCATCATGCCGGACATTCCGCGCATCATTTTCTGCATGCCGCCTTTTTTACCGGCTTTTTTCATCATCTTCTGCATCTGTTTATGCTGTTTCAGCAAACGGTTCAGGTCGGGCACCTGAAGCCCGGCACCGGCGGCAATTCGACGTTTGCGCGAACCATTGATAATTTCCGGCTTCTGGCGCTCCTTAGGCGTCATCGAGTTGATCAGCGCCTCAAGTTTGCCCAGCTCCTTTTCAGGCCCTGGCCCTTGTGCCATTTCGGCCATCTGCCCCATGCCGGGCAGCTTGCCCATCAGGCCACTCATGCCGCCCATTTTCTTGAGCTGCTGGAGCTGGTCGCGGAAGTCTTCCAAATCAAAGCCATCACCTTTCTTGACCTTCTTGGCCAACTGCTCGGCTTTGGACTTGTCGACCGTGCGCTCGGCTTCTTCGATCAGCGACAGCATGTCGCCCATGCCCAGAATGCGTGAGGCCACGCGATCCGGGTGGAAGGGTTCCAGAGCGTCGACTTTTTCACCGACCCCCATGAACTTGATTGGCTTACCAGTGACGTGGCGCACGGACAGGGCTGCCCCCCCGCGGGCATCACCGTCAGCCTTGGTCAGGATCACACCGGTCAGTGGCAGGGCTTCATTGAACGCCTTGGCGGTATTGACCGCATCCTGGCCGGTCATGGCGTCAACAACGAACAGGGTTTCCTGGGGAGTAATCGCTGTATGCAGCGCCTGGATTTCCGCCATCATGGCTTCATCAATGGCAAGGCGACCGGCGGTATCCACCAAAAGTACATCGTGGAACTGGATCCTGGCGTGCTTGATGGCCGCCATGGCGATATCTACCGGTTTCTGGTCAGAGCGGGAGGGGAAGAATTCCACCTCAACCTCTTTTGCCAGCGTTTCCAGCTGGTCGATAGCCGCCGGGCGGTAAACGTCAGCGGAAACCACCAGCACCTTCTTCTTCTCGCGCTCGCGCAGATAGCGTGCCAGCTTGGCCACAGAGGTGGTTTTACCCGCGCCCTGCAAACCTGCCATCAGCACAACCGCAGGCGACCCTTTAAGCGTCAGGCCTTCGTTGGCCTCGCCCATGGTCGCTTCAAGTTCCTGCTGGACAATCTTGACGAACTGCTGGCCCGGAGAAAGACTCTTGGAAACTTCCTGCCCTACGGCCCGTTCGCGTACGCGCTCGATGAAATCCTTGACAACAGGAAGCGCTACGTCAGCTTCCAGCAGCGCTCGGCGCACTTCCCGAAGGGTTGACTGGATATTGTCGTCAGTCAGGCGCGCCTGACCCTTGATCGACTTCAGCGTCTGGGAAAGACGCTCGCTAAGATTCTGAAACATGGGGCCTCTCTGCCTCTGTCTTGGTCGCCCGGCGCAAGTACCGCGGACATTGAATGCGCTGATTATACGCGCTGAAGCCACGACTCTCCATGGTCGAAGTAGCCGAGACGTTGTGTTTCATTCGTGACGACTGTGCGCAGCGCAAAGGATTGGTTATAGTAGGGCCAACAGTTCTGACCCCGAATCTGACAGGTTTCACTTACTCGCTTAACGCGCACGGATAGCATCATGCAGGCGCTCCCATTCGCCACCCTTGCTCTTGTTCTTTATATGGCGGCGGCCCTCTGGCAGGGGCTGTCACTTTTACGCCGCTTGCCCGCCCGCCCGATACTGGTGCGCATGCTGGCCACACTGGGGCTTTTGCTGCACATCCCTCTGGTGGTCAAGCTATTGGGGCAATCGCCCGGCTTTCTGCCCGGCTTCACCACCAGCGTTACCCTTTTCATGGCGGTGGCCGTCAATGTCGTTCTGGTCGCCAGCCTGTTCAAGCCGGTGCTGAATGCGGGTATCGCACTATTCCCTATTGCCGGCATTGCCCTGATTGCAGCCGCTGGATTACCTAGCGAGGGCAGCGCAAGAGGGCTTACGCCAGGCATTCTTCTCCACGCAGTCAGCTCCGCGCTGGCCTTTGCAACCATTGCGATTGCAGCGGCGCAGGCAGTATTGGTTGGCCTGCAGAATCAGGCGCTGCGCCATCATCACATTCGCGGCATTGTCCAATCACTGCCGCCGCTCACCACCATGGAGCGTGTGCTGTTCGAACTTGTCTGGGCCGGCGTACTGCTACTGACACTCTCGATCATTAGCGGCTTTCTGTTTCTGGATAACCTGTTTGCCCAGCATCTGGCGCACAAAACCGTCCTGTCGATTACTGCCTGGTTGATATTAGCGACACTGCTGGTAGGCCGTTACCGCTTTGGCTGGCGCGGCATGCGGGCCGTCAAGTGGACGCTGACAGGGGGCATTTTTCTGATTCTGGCTTACTTTGGTAGCAAGTTCGTGCTGGAGATCCTGCTTGGCGCCTGATGCGAGCCTGACACCACAACGCTTTCTGGTGCAACACGGAACTGTTTGACATTCTGTACATTATCTTCTGACAATCGGACTACCCAGCAATAAAGGAACCTTCAACTTGAGCGACGACTTCCCCTTGGGGTTATTGTTCGGATTACTCGCCCTACTGATTCTGCTTTCTGCTTTCTTTTCGAGCTCTGAAACCGGCATGATGTCGATCAACCGCTATCGCCTGAGCCATCAGGCCAATAGCGGCGACACCCAAGCCAAGCGTGTGCTTCGTTTGCTGGCGCGCCCAGACCGACTGATTGGCGTGATCCTGATCGGCAACAACTTCATCAACAATCTGGCAGCGTCCATCGCCACCATCATCGCCATTCATTTTTTCGGCGAAGTGACCGGCCCCGCTATCGCCACTCTGATACTGACCATCACCATCCTGATTTTTGCCGAAGTCACGCCCAAGACCTATGCGGCTATCAAACCGGAACGCATTGCCTACCCGGCCTCACGGATTCTGGAGCCGCTGCTCAAGCTTCTCTACCCGCTGGTGCTGCTGGTCAGCCTGATATCCAACGGCCTGTTGCGCCTGCTGGGAGTCAAAAGCGTAGAAAACGGCGGCGATAGCCTGACCCGGGATGAGCTACGCACCGTTGTCCACGAGGCGGGCACTATGATTCCTTACCGCCACCAGACGATGCTGCTGTCAATCCTCGATCTTGAAAACGTCACGGTGAACGACATCATGGTACCGCGCCATGAAGTGCTGGGCATCGACCTTGATGACTCACTGGCGGATATTCTTGCCCAGATACGCACTAGCCAGCACACCCGGCTGCCGATTTTCAAGGGCGACATCAACAACATCATCGGCATGTTGCACTTGCGCAATGCCGCTCGCTTCCTTTCCCGCTCGGAAGTCACCAAGGCGGCGATTGTGCAGGAGGCTCGTGAGCCTTACTTCATCCCCGAATCCACCCCGCTGCATACCCAACTGCTTAACTTCCAGAAGCAGAAGCGCCGGATTGGCATCGTCGTGGATGAATACGGTGATGTGGAAGGTCTGGTCACGCTGGAGGATATTCTTGAAGAGATTGTCGGCGAGTTCACCACAGATGTTTCCGAAGACCAGGAAATTCACCAGCAGGACGATGGCAGCCATGTGATCGAAGGTACCGCCAATATCCGTGAGATCAATAAAATGCTGGGCTGGAAGCTGCCAACCGATGGGCCTAAAACCCTCAACGGCCTGATTCTAGAGCATCTTGAGTCTTTTCCGGAAGGCCCTGCCTCCCTGCAGATAGGCTCAATTCGCATGGAAATCCTGGAAATTCGCGACAACCTGATCACATCAGCACGCTGCTGGCCAGCAGTACGCCTGCCGCGCCGCTAATCGTCAGGATGGCCGCCCTGCTGGGCGGCCTCTTTGAGGCTGCGTACCTGAGTTTCAAGATAGCGCCGCAAGGCAATCTCATGGCCTAACGTCTTTGAAATCATCAGTGGGTCGAGGGCCTTGCCAAAATTCAGCGTTACCCGGGCTCGCCAGCGGCGTGGCCAGGTCTTCAGGGCTGGGCCACTCGCATTGGATGTCCATGACCCCCATAAACCTGCCAGCCCGACCGGAACAACCGGCACGTTATCACGCGCCAGTATGGTTTCAATACCGCGCCTAAAGCTGCCCACCTCACCATCCCGGGTCAGCCGGCCCTCTGGAAATACCATAACAATTTCACCGTTGGCCAGCGCCGCACTGACGTCGTCAAGGGCACGCCTTAGCGACCCCGGATCGCGGCGTTCAGAAGCAATCGGGATCACCCCAACCCATTTGAACCACCATTGCAGCACGGGTGAGTTAAAAATGGTCTGGTCCATCACAAAACGTATCGGCCGCGGGCAGGCGCCGCCGAGCACCAGTGCATCCATATAGCTGACGTGATTGCAGACCATCAGCGCCGCCCCATGACGGGGAACATTCTCGCGCCCCTGAATGCGCAAACGATAGATAAGCCGCACCAGGGCATAAATCACCTTGCGCAGCAGGTGGCGTGTTCGCACTCGCGCAAGGGTCACACATCGTCCTCAATATGACGCAGACCGGCAAGCACGGTACTTAACAACTGTTCCAACAACTCATCGACCTTTAACTGCTGACCCTGCCAATAGCCCAGACGCTCATTTAAACCCAGCTGAACCAGACCGTGTACGCTACCCCACAGGGTACGCCCCAACCGCCGCGCCTCCAGGTCATCCAGAGCGGGTTGGTATTCTTTCAGGCTGGTTTCCACCTGAGTGAACAGCGCTTCGATCAAATCACTCTGGCGCTTATCAAGCTCACCCTCCTGAGCCAATGGATAATCAAACAGCAGCTGCCAGCGGTAGCAGTCCTGTTTGGCAAACTGCCAGTAAGTATGTGCCAGTGCCCGCAGCCAGGGTTCTGGCGCATTGGTGTTCAGGCTGGTAATCGTATGCTGCAAACGTGCCAGGGTGTCAACGTTGACATATTGAAGCAGGTTATTGAAGCTGCCATACAGTTTGAGCAAAGTGCTTGGCGCACAGCCTACTTCGCGGGCAATCGCACGCAAAGACAAGCCGTGAACCGGTTTGTCTGCCAGCCAGGCATCACAGGCATGCATTACCTGCGCATGGAGGGCATCGGGCGCATGCTGTCGTGGGCGTGCCATGGCATTCTCTTCAGGTTTACTGCGGAAGGAAGGCCTGATTTCATGCTGTTTTACATGATCAGGTTCGTATAGGATACCTTATATCAAACACTGTTTTCGATACTATTGTATAGCTTATTTATCAATTTGCCTGCAGCTCATCAAGTTCACAACATCAAGCGCCACCTGTGAGGTGTAAACTCCCCATCGAAGGGCCCATTGAACGGAGAGTGACGTGACAGGACGCCTTTATGTACGTGATTTACCACTGGCTGACTGGCTAGCCCCGATCAGCTGTGCAGAACCACCAATAACCTCGCCCAACCTGGCGCCTCGCCAGGGGGTATCCGCTATTCGCTGGGAGCATGGTAAGCGCCAACTGGGCACCCTGTTCTGGGGGTTAACGCCCCCTTGGCTTGAGGTTCTCGATCACGCTCCCCACAATGCGCGCGCTGAAACGCTGGAAAGTCGGCCAATGTTTCGCGAGGCTCTGCAGGCACGCCGCTGCGTTGTACCTGTCAGCGGTTTCTATGCCTGGAAGGTTCAGCCGCGGGGCAAACAGCCGTACCTGATCACTCATACCCAACGCTCACCGTTATTGCTGGCAGGGTTATGGTGTCGCTATCACACCAGCCTGACCACCTTTAACGATTCAATGGCACTGATTACCGTGCCCGCCAATGCCTGCCTGGCAGCAGTGACTGACCGTCTTCCAGTCATCATTGCGCCAAACCAACTGGATACTTGGCTACACCCGGCAAGCACATTGCACGCTATTAAACAGCAACTAACCCCCGCACCTTTGGAACTGTTGGGCGCTTTTCCGGTATCAAGACATGTCAACAATCCCGCCTATCAGTCACCTGCTTGCGCCCACCCCGTTGGGCCAATGCTGAAATGGGCATCGACTCAGGAGTCGTGAATGTTACGTTTTCTATATTTTTCATCTGGCCACCCTTTGGCCACCTCGGCCCTGCTATCGCTGGGAATGCTCTACATACCGCTGGCCAACGCCAGCTCAACCGATGGCGTCAGCCAAGTGGAGAGCCCTATCGTCAGCCCTCATGATGAACGCGACTATCGCGTCCTGACCCTCGACAATGGTCTGCAAACCCTGCTGGTCAGCGACCCGCAAGCAGACAAGGCCGCGACCTCAATGAATATTCGCGTGGGCAGTGCTCAGGATCCGGAAGACCTTCAGGGTCTGGCACACTTTCTTGAACACATGCTGTTTCTGGGCACCGAGCCGTTTCCTGAGTCAGACGCCTACCAGGGCTATATTTCGCGTAACGCCGGCTCTTTTAATGCGTTTACCGCGCCCCAGGACACCAATTACTTCTTTGATATCGAGCCTTCCGCCCTGCCCGGCGCGCTGGATAGATTCAGTGCTTTCTTCCTGACGCCGCTGTTCAATGCCGACAAGCTGGATAGCGAGCGCAATATCGTTCACTCAGAATACATGGCGCGCATTCGCGACGAAGCCCGCCGCGAGAACGATGCCCTCAATCAGGTGCTCAATCAGGATCACCCCATGACTCGTTTCGCCGTGGGCAGCCGTGAAACCCTGGCCGACCGGCCCGACGGTGAGCCTTCCCTGCGTGACCGGGTGATCAAGTTCTACCGTCAGCATTACGATGCCAATGTCATGACGCTGGCGATTGTGGCCCCGCAATCACTGGATACCCTGGAGAACTGGGTTGCCGAGCGCTTTGTGGATATTCCCAACCGCGGGCTCAACGCAGCGGAAATTGACGTTCCATTTGTACAGGACAACAGCCTGCCCATTTACCTGCAGCGTCAGTCGCTACAGGATCGCCGTCAGGTGCGGTTTCACTTTCCAATCCCGGACCCTATCAGTGATTACCAGACACAGCCGACTCAGCTGATTGCTCACCTTCTGGGCGATGAAGGGGAAGGCAGCGCCCTGGCACTGCTACGTGATGAAGGGCTGGCTGACGGCCTGTCAGCAGGTACCGGTCGGCGCGATGGCCAACACGCTTTCTTTTCGGTATCGGTCAGCCTGACGCCAAAAGGCGCTGAACGCCTGGATGATATTCAGGCGACCCTGTTTGCCGCCATCAATAACATTCGTGAATACGGCCTGGATGCATGGCGCTACCAGGAACAGGCCAGCCTGCGTGAACAGGCTTTCCGCTTCCAGCAGCCCGGCGCGCCCAGCCAGGAGGCCACTCGCCTGTCCATGAATCTGTCGCGTTACCCGGCCGAAGATGTTCAGTACGCTGCTTACCGCATGGACGGCTTCGAGCCTGAACGTCACCTTACTTACCTGGACGCCCTGACACCAGATAATCTGATTCGGGTCTACTCAGGCCCTGACGTGGAAAGCGAACAGATATCCCCCTGGTTTAATACCCAATGGCGCCGCCTTGATGACGCAACTCCCGGCAACCCATTGGCCGGCTTGGCCCTGCCTGCCCCCAACCCCTTTATTGCCGATGACCTGACCCTGCTGGAAGGCAGCGACGAACAGCCACAGGCCTTAATAGAGGCTCGCGGCTTTCGTGCCTGGCACATGCAGGAAGAACGCTTTAACACGCCCAAGGTGGAATGGCGCATCAGCCTGCAACACCCTAGCGCCAGCTATTCAGCGGAAGAAGCCGTGCTGACGAGGCTGCTGGCCAATTGGCTGAATGATAGTCTGAATGAATCCCTTTATCCGGCCTGGTTGGCGGGGCATTCAGTCAACAGTTATGCCCACTCCAGAGGCATCACCCTGGCTCTGTCCGGCTGGCGGGACGGCCAGACGCCCCTGATCGAGCAGACACTGTCACAACTTGCCGAAGCGCCCATTTCAGCCAACGCCTTCGAGCGGGTGAAGTATCAACTGCAGCGCGAATGGCGCAATGCACCGGAATCATCACTCACCCGCCAGGCCCAGCGCGCACTCGGTGAAGCCCTGCTGACCCCTCAATGGTCGAGCAGTGAACTCCTCGCTGCCAGCCAGCGGCTGCAGATCCATCACCTGGAAGATTTCCGCCAGCGCTTTCTTGAAAAACTGTACGTTGATGCCATGGCAGTAGGCAACCTGACCGCTGAGCAGGCCGAACAGCAAGCTGAACTGACACGCGGCAAGCTGCGCCCACGCCTCACTCAGGACGCCATTAGCGAACTGACACCCCTTCATGTCAAGACAGGGGCCAGCGTTCTACGCCCGGAAAGTACCCGCGACGAATCACTGGTACTGCGTTACCTGCAAGGCAACGACACCTCGCTGCGCCAACAGGCAGCCGTGAGCGTCTTGGCCCAATGGCTGGAAACGCCGTTTTATCAGCGCTTGCGTACAGAAGAGCAGCTTGGCTATATCGTCAATGCCGGTTACTCACCGCTGCTTGAAGCCCCAGGGCTTGCCATGATTGTTCAATCCCCGGAAACCCCAAGCGCTACAATTGCCGAGCGCATGGATGCTTTCCTGCAAGGGGCCGATGAACGCCTGGAGGAGCTGGATGACGAAGCACTTGCGCCCTATCGCCAGGCCGTGTTTGAACGGCTAACCCAGCGGGATACCCGACTTGAGGCGCTCGCTAACCGTCACTGGCAAGCCACCGCACTCAACGAGGTTGTGTTCAACCGCCGCGAACAGCGCGCTGAACTGGCGCTGGATATAAGCGCAGACGAGCTCCGCAAGGTGTGGTCAACGCTGCGCAAGCGCCAGCTGGATATCCGCTTTGACCCCAAGGATACGAAAAGTGATATCAGCGAGTTTCGTGAAATGCTGACACCTTTCCCACGCTAACCCTTGATGGCCACCTTGCCCGCTCAGGCATCAAATGCCTGGGCGGGCAGGATGGATTCCACATACATCACCACTTCTTCAAGAATCTGGCGCTGATGGTCGTCCAATGACTGTTGATTATAGCGCTCGATTTCACGGGCAAAGTCTTTCAGGGTGAACCCTGCCAGCGCCGGATCATTCAGGCGTGACCAGCGAAATGCCTCCCATTGGGCCAGCTCCTCACCTTCCAGGGTATGCGGATAGCTGCGGGCCCGATAGCGAAACAGCATTTCTTCCAGACGCGGATCCTGAAAGGCAAACCGCTGGCCCACCAGATCCCAGGGAGACAAACTGCGAACACGCTCCATCGCCTGGCGATCTACGGCAGAAAAGAAAGCGCCGCTATACAGCATCAGATCCGGATCATGGGGCTCATCGGCAAACGTCTGCCGAAATACCTCAGCGACCTTGCTGGCCACCTGCGTCTTTTGTGCATTAAGCGTTTTCCAATGCTGGCGGCAGGCATCAACATCCAGCCCCAGCCGCTTGACAAGGGTGCCATATTCACCCTGATGCGGCCCTTCCACATCCTTCAGCGCCCCCGCCGGGAACACCACCGGGCAACGGTTGATATGAATAACCTTGAGCGGAATGCGCGTCTCTCCTTCGGCCAGATCCTGCTGGCTGACAAACACTCGCTCGCGCACCTGCTCAGCTGACAGATTCAACAGCTCGCCTGGGTCAACGCTCAGGTCATACACAATCACCCCGTTGGGGTTGGTGGGATGCTCAGCCAGCGGCATTACCAGAGCACTACAGGCGCGGCTGGCCGGGTAACGCCGGGAGATATGCACCAGAGGCTTGGCATGGGGGATATCCAGAAGTTTGCTCACCGCCCGCTTGCCACGTAAACCCAGCAAGTAATCAAACAGCTTGGCATTGCATTCGCGCAGCTTTCTTGCCAGGGCGATTGTCGCCCGCACATCGGCCAGAGCATCATGGGCGCCGGCATGTTCTATGCCATTGGCCGCCGTCAGGTCTTCAAGCTTAAAACTTGGCGCGCCATCCTCCCGCAGTGGCCACTCAATACCCGCCGGGCGCAGCGCATAGAATGCCCGCACCACATCAATAAGATCCCAGCGGGAGTTACCGTTCTGCCATTCTCGGGCATAAGGGTCGAGCAGGTTGCGATAAAACAGATGACGTGAGATTTCATCATCAAAGCGCAGGCTGTTATACCCCACCACACAGGTGCCTGGCACACTCATGCAGCCTAATACTTCACTGGCAAACTCGGCTTCAGGCAAACCACGTCGCTGGGCTTTTTGCGGCGTAATACCGGTAATCAGGCAAGCGGTCGGGTGGGGAAGGTAATCATCCGCCGGTTTGCAGTAAAGCTCTATCGGCTCGCCAATTTCATTTAGCGCACCATCCGTGCGGATGGCGGCAAACTGAGCCGGTCGATCACGCCGGGTATCTGCGCCGAAGGTTTCATAGTCATGCCAGAGAAAACTGCTGGGAACCGTCTGGTTAGGCGCCATGAAAAACCATACTCCGCGTCGATCGTGAATCGTTATTGTGAATTATCTATCTGAATTGTTTATGACTTAGGCAGCGTAACGTTCAGTTCAAGCACTGAACAGTTATCTTCGCTGTCCAGGCTAATCTGGACAGCATCATCGTCAATCTGGACATAGCGGCGAATCACTTCAACCAGCTCCTTTTCCAGCATGGGCATATAATCTGGCTGGCCACGCTGGCTGCGCTGATGCGCCACGATGATCTGCAAGCGCTCTTTAGCCACTGAAGCAGATTTCTTACGCTCGCGTTTCAGAAATTCCATAAGTTTCATCGACGAGTCCCTCCCCCGAACATGCGTGTCAGCAAGCCTTTCTTGCTAGCCTGATGGAAACGTAAGGGTACGTCTTCACCAAGCAGGCGTGACACTGTATCGAGATATGCCATACCCGCATCGCTGGCACTTTCATGAATAACCGGCACACCCTGATTGGATGCCCTGAGAACCGCTTCGGACTCGGGAACCAGCCCCACGAGCTCAATCGCCAGGATTTCGCGGATATCTTCCAGGGTCAGCATATCGCCACTGGTCACACGATCCGGATTATAACGGGTAATCAACAGATGCTCGCGAACCGGGTCGCTGGCCTGTTCGGCGCGCTGGGTTTTCGAAGCCAGCAGACCAAGAATGCGGTCAGAGTCACGTACCGAAGACACTTCCGGGTTGGTCACCACCACGGCTTCATCGGCAAAATACATCGCCAGCTGGGCGCCACGTTCGATCCCCGCCGGGGAATCACAGATAATAAAATCAAATTCCTCCTTGAGTTTTTCCAGTATATCCTTAACGCCTTCCTGGGTTAATGCTTCTTTATCCCGGGTTTGCGAGGCCGGGAGAATAAACAGGTTTTCAACACGCTTATCACGGATCAGCGCCTGATTAAGGCCCGCCTCCCCTTGAATGACATTCACCAGGTCATAGACAACACGACGCTCGCAGCCCATGATCAAATCCAGATTACGCAGCCCAACATCAAAATCGATGACCACGGTTTTCTGACCACGCATCGCAAGGCCTGTCGAAATGGAAGCTGCACTGGTCGTTTTGCCTACGCCGCCCTTACCTGAAGTGACTACAATGACTTTGGCCAAGATACCCATCCTTTTTAATATCGTGTGCCGTTGGCGCACTGACGCTATTCCATCATTTGCGCCCATGAACGGCTCGGTAATACTTTAACTGTCTTCCTCTCCGCCGCGCGCTGATGAACACATATAAACCGCAGCGTCAGAGCCCTGAAGATTGCCTCTATGTTACGTTATAGCCCCCCGGCTGAATATGGCAAAACATGCTTCAAAACACTCACGACGGTCAAAAAACATACAACAATCAAAACACATAATAGCCAATAAAACGCACGACAGTGCTGCATACCGACTGGGTGTATGTAATTAAGTTCCTCAGAACCCGCTGGGGGCTGTTTACATGCTCCCAAACTAACGTACCGTTGGGTATGGGCAGTGTTTTACTAGCGCTTAGATAAGAGGCTTGATTTCAAGCTGCTCGCTGCTGTAATGAACCTGAGCAGGCCCACCCAACAAACGTGAATCAACGTCTTCCAGACGTTTGTAATTACCCGCTACCGAAAGCAACTCCGCCTTAAGCTCGCGGCAATAGATGCCAGCAGACAAATTACCGTGAATCCCCGCCAGCGCTCGCCCCCGCAGCGGGCCATAGATATGGATACTGCCGCCTGCCAACACCTCAGCCCCTGCATTGACGGCCCCAATCACGATCAGATCACCATCGGCGGCACTTACCTGCTGGCCTGAACGCACCGTGCCGCGATAAAGCCGCGTAGTGGCCTGTTCTGCAACGGGGTCTTGCGCTACATCCTGTGACTGTTTGGCGGTTTGGCTTTTCGACGCTGAACGGTCAGTTACTGACGAACCCACCGCTGCCTCTACCTCCACGCTTGCCAGACGTCGAGCGCGCTCACCCTCAACCGGTGCAAACCAGCCAAGCCCCAGCGCCCAGGCTGACTGACGGACAGGATCTGTGCCGCCACGCACGGCCACCGGCAGCAATTTATGTTCGCGGCACACGGCGCAGATACGCTCCAATGCCAAATTGGGGGCACCCAACTTTTCCACGCTAAGCACAACAGGTGTATGCTGGAAAAAAGCGGGTGACTGAGCCAGCTTGCCCTGAAGTTGCTGGCGAATCAGCTCGGGATCGGCGCTGCTCAACTCCATGACAGTCATGGGTAGCATGCCGCCTTTAAAAGTAAAGGCCACGTCGGCCGTATCCGCTTTAAGGCTCATGGCCAAAACTCCGTAACTTGACCAGATTCGCACCTGGATCAGGTAAAATAGATAGAATGTAGTGAATAGTAGAAAACACCCTGACGGTGGCACATCTTCACAAGCCCCGTCTATATAATAGACAAAGCTAAGCGACAGTGCAGGCGACTGCAACCGCCAAACGCTTGCGCTAAACTTTTTTAACGCTAGGCACTCGACTCAGGATGATCCATGCACGGACTGTTACGACGCTTTTTTGCTCCCCGGTGGCAACACCCCGACCCAGAGATACGCCGCCAGGCGCTTGCTCGCCTGGACCCGACACAGCCCGACCATCAACAGGCGCTCAAGGCACTTTCACAAGACACTGACCCAGGTCTTCGCCTGGCCGCTTTATGTGCCTTGAATGACCTTGCCGGCCTGCTGGCAGGCTATGCCCAACACAGCGACGAAAGCGCCTGGTTTGAAGCCACCGCCCAACGCCTGAGTGGAGAACGCGGCCAGATTGAGCTGAGCGAGCGCCACCACCAGCTCGAGCAGGTCGCTGACACTCGGCTCCTGCATGCTGTCGCTCATGCCGGTGACAACCTCGACCTGCGCCTTGCCGCACTCGAGAAGCTACAGGATGAGGATGATATCATCCAACAAGCTTGCCACAATGGCGTTGTTGCCGTCCGTCATCGCGCAGCAGAGCGTGTTGCCAGCGAGCAGGGTTTAAGACGGCTGCTCAAGGAATCCCAGCGCGACCGCCAGGTCATGCGCCTGGCTCGTGATCGGCTTAATGCGCTAAAAGAAGACGCTGAATGGGAAAAGAACCAACATCAAAAGCGCGAAGCTATTCTCCACGCTCTGGAACAGCAGGCCAAACGCCCCTGGGAGCCACTTTACAGCGGTCGACTACGTCACCTCGAACGTGAATGGCAGCAGGTAGAAAAAGCGCCTGATGCTACTCAGGAAAAGCGCTATCATGATGCCCTGCTCGCCTGCCAGAAGATCCTCCACGACCACGATGCCAAAGAACGCGAGCGGCTTCATCAAGAGCAGCAACAAGCAGAAGCAGAAGAAACCCGCGAACAGTTATTGGAAGGCCTCGAAGAAAGTCTCGAAGGATTGCAACAAAGTGAAGCTCTGAACGGGCAGGATATTGATAGCCTGCGCGCCCAGTATCGCCTGTTTACCCAGCGCTGGCAGACCCTGGCAGACAGCTACCCAAGCAGCGACGACCTTCGCCTGCAGCATGCCGATGCCATCAAGCATTATGAACAGGTCATCAATGCCTGGGAACGCTGGGAGGCATACGCCCCCTTACTGGAACAGGCGCTGGCAGACAACCAGACGCCCAGCCTGCGCCAGCACCTCAATGCCTGCCGCTGGCCCGAGACGCTACCTCCTCCGGCCTTGATGCAGGAAGCCAAGGCAGCGCTGGCAACTCAGGCGGAAAACCGCACGCCCAAGCATGACCAGGACACACCCAACGTAGCCTCACTGGAAACGCTGAATAAAGAACTCGATAACCTGGAAAGTCTGCTTGAACGCGGCGCTTTCAAAAGTGCCAGCCGTTTGCACCAGCGGATCAAACCCAGTATCGACGCCCTTGAACATGCCTCGGCCAAACCGCTTGCATCACGCTTCAAGCATCTTGGTGCGCGCCTGGCGGAACTGCGTGACTGGCGTGGCTTTGTCGCTGGTCCCAAACGCTTACAGTTGTGCGAAAGCATCGAAGCGCTCGCCGATGACCAGCACATGGCAGAAACCGCGCTGGATCAACATCACCGCCAGCTGGTTAAGGAGTGGAAATCACTCGGTGACGCTGCCGCCAACCGCGAACTATCCACCCGCTTTCGTAGCGCCTCAGACCGCATCCACGAGCGGCTCAAACCCTGGCGGGAACAGCTTGCAAAGGAACGTCAGAACAATCTGGAAGCGCGTATCGCCATGTGTGAGCAGCTTGAGGCCTTGCTTGAACAGCCTGCTGATGATGCCGACCCTGACGTATTGCGTGAAATTCGCGATAAAGCACGGCAACAATGGCGGCACTACTCCCCCGTTCCCCGTGAAAATGCCGAGCAGATCGGCCGCCGCTTCGGTAAGGTGCGTCACCGTTTGCAGGCGCTGATTGATGACCGCGCACAAGCAATCGCTGACCAGAAGCAGGCGCTGGTAGAGCAGGCTCAAGCGCTCACCCAGCAGGAAGACACGCCGATTGCCGAACGTACCCGCCAAGCCAAAACATTGCAGCAACAGTGGCGTAACCTGGGGAGGGCGCCAAAAGGCCAGGAACAGCTACTGTGGAAAACCTTCCGCCAAGCCTGCGACCAGCTTTTTGCCCAAAGAGACGCCCAGAAAAGCGAGCAGGTTTCCCGCCAACAGCAGCGTCTGGACGACATGCAGGCCCTGATTGAGCGTATGGATGCCTGGCAGCCCAACCATGCAGACGACCTCACCACGCTGGAAGCTTTTCTGGCCGAGGCGGCAGCGCTGGAACCGCTTCCCCGCAATAGGCGCAGCGATGGCATGCAAAAGCGCCTGAGTGGTATTGTACGCGCTCGCCGTGAACGCCTGGAACGGCTCAAAGTAGCCGCTCGGGTGCAGCAGTGGCAGGCCATTCTGCCGCTCGTTAACGCACACCTGGACGCTGACCAGGCAGTGCTTGAACACTCAGCGGCTGGCACCGACGTCAATGCCGATGACGTACTGGATATCCCCTTGCCTGATGAATTTAAACCTGCGCATCTAAAGCGTAACCAGCTGCGGCGCCAGACCACGGCAAGCGCTCCCGAAACACAACAGCTGAAAGACGAGCTTGCACGGTTACGTGTGCATCTTTCACTACTCGCTCTTGGCCGCGTCAAGCAAAATGATGAGCCGCTAAGATTGGCCATTCAGGTAGAGCGCCTGAATGATGGCCTTCAACAGGAGCGCAGCCAGGAAGAAGAACTCATTTCCATTCTCTCCTCCTTGCTGGCATTAGGCCCCATGCCGCGCTCGCTGTGGCAGGCTGATATCAACGAGTTTGATGATCTGCTAAGCCGTCTGTCGCCGCTCCCACCGCACTGAGGGCACACCGGCATCGGCCCACGCCGTAGATAGCCACGCAAACAATGCCATTAAAAACAATGTCATTAAAAACACAGCAGAACGGGAGGCAAAAGCCTCCCGTTCTGTTTGGTTACCGGGTTCGATCAAAGTACCCGGGCAACTGACGTTGTCATGGTTAATCTGTCGATTAACCCATGAACTGGCCGCCGTTGATATCGATGTTGGCGCCGGTAATAAAACCTGATTCCTTATCAGCCAGGAAGGTTACCAGACGGCCAATTTCTTCTGGCGTACCGTACCGCTTCACCGGAATGGTCTCACGAATGGCTTCGCGTACCTTCTCGGGAATTTTCATTATCATATCGGTCGCGATATAGCCGGGCGAAATGGTATTGACGGTAATGCCCTTGGTTGCCGTTTCCTGTGCCAGCGACATGGTCAAACCGTGCATGCCTGCTTTTGCTGCGGCATAGTTCGCCTGGCCAAACTGCCCTTTACGGCCATTCACCGACGAAATATTGATAATACGACCGTAGCCTTCACCCAACATGCTTTCAATCACACCACGACACGTGTTGAAAACGCTGTTGAGGTTGGTATCGATTACCTCGCTCCATTGCTCATGGGACATCTTTTTCATGGTGCCATCACGGGTAATACCCGCACAGTTGACCAGCACACTGATAGGACCGTGTTCTGCTTCAATAGCGCGAGCGCCTTCAATGCACGCATCAAAATCAGAAAGATCAACGCCGGAAAGCGCGATATTCTGATAACCGTTTGCCTGCTGATCTTCCAACCACGTTTTGGCTTTCTCGGGATTATGATACCCAGCAACCACCTGATAACCAGCATCAGCCAGCGAACGACAGATTGCTGAACCGATACCACCGGTTCCACCAGTTACCCAGGCGACGGGGACTTGATTGGCCATTGACTACCTCCCTGAAATTACAAATAGCTTGTTTTGCATTGCAGCATATATAGCAAGCCATTGTGGATAAGCGCATATGCGCCCGAATCTGTGACATGCTCAATTGCAATTATTGGTCTAAGGCATGCCAACAGCTATAACCTAACAGGAGCCACGGTGACACCGTCAACTTTATCGTGAGTACACCGTACCCGCTTTATTCAACCGTTTAACAATCCAGGCAGTGCGCTGACGTGGCGATACCAGGCTCGAAAACGGAAATATATTAAGCAGTTTTAACATCAATCATGTTGCAGCACTATGACGATTACGCCTATAAGGCAAAAGTTGGTAATCGCCACTTGACGTGGGCGTATAAATACGTAGAATACGCAACACGTTGATGCGGGGTGGAGCAGTCTGGTAGCTCGTCGGGCTCATAACCCGAAGGTCATCGGTTCAAATCCGGTCCCCGCTACCAATATTTTTAAAGGCAGATCAGTAACTTACTGGTCTGCCTTTTTTGTGTTTGTTATCAGGCTAACTTCCTGTGACATATATGTGCCCAACACCTCATCTGAATCTCTCTGGCCAATTTTATTGTTGACCGTCAGGCGCCGATAAAAATTGAGCCCATCCTCGTTGTCTTATTCAACGTTCAGTTACCACCCAGCCGCCGCTTCTGACTCCTTTCTGCTTTCCTTGATATGAGTGACCAATTTCTCAATGTCACAATCAAAGTAGTAACAAAGCTTGTCCAGATTATCTGTCACCGCGCTATGGCCTGGATGATTGATGATTTTCGACAGCGTCATTCTGTTGATTCCTGTTTCTTTCGAAATCTCTCCTATCGTAATCCGTCGCCTCTCATTGAATTCCTTATCAGCTATCAGCTCTCTCAGGTGGTAGCGAATCATTCCAGGCCTCAATTAATCATTTAAATTATCAAAAAATACTTAAAATTATCATTTATGCAATTATATTTACTCTCGAACGATCAAAAATATATAAAATGATCACTTCAGAGGAGATGATCGGTAAGCGTATGGCGATCAGCAGGATTGCGGCAAAGGCGTGATATCCGCCATTGTCAGCTGTTGTTGCAGTAGCGATCGCACCGTCAGCAGGCGTTGCAAGGTAGCGGGGTCGAAGTCGGTGGCGATCTCGACGCGCTGGCCTTGGCGGGTCACTAGGCAGAGCCCGGCATTGTTGCTGGCCGATGGTTCTGAGGTGTCCGGCGCTGTTGTTGCCGCCACCGACACGGATAACAGCCGAGGCCGCTGGGTAGTGGCCGCTGGCGACGACTCATGCCGGATATTGCCATGCCAGTAGCTCAGGTTCTTGGAAGAAAGCCCGGCCTGACGAGCATAGCCCGCCATTGAAAGCCCGCTGTCACGCCAAGCTTCCAGATGCGAGTGCCAGAAGCGACGCTTTTCTTTCAAGGTGGTGGGAATCTGGGACATGAAGCCTCCATTCGATCCGAGATGGCGGTGAACACCACGCCATGATCAAGGCTTCAAGGCGACTTCAATAGATGCAGATGGCGGGACGCTTACGGTTTGACAGCAACGCCTGACCGCCAAGATGGGCATCAAAAAATCATGTTGATGGTGGCAGGTCTCGTTCGTCACAAAGTTCGTGCGGAACACGGCTCCCTACTTGCCCAACGAGTTATCGTGCGGGAATATCATGAAATACCACCCACGGACATCTATCAGCCCCATGGGCGGCCTCATATAGCCTCGGTTTACCGGTGGCTTGCCGAGAGCACAGCCCGAAATCAGACTATCACTCAGGATATCGCCCACTGTGTGCACAACCAAGCAAATTGCCTTGTGCTGACCGAACGACGTGAGCATGCCGAGACACTGGCGACACTTCTGGACGCTGAATCCATATCGTCAGTGATATTGCGTGGAGGGATGCGCGTTAAAGAACGTCGGGCGACAGAGGCGCAATTGCATAAGATCCAGGTTATCGTTGCAACCGGTAAATACATTGGAGAAGGACTTGACTTACCACGGCTGAACACCTTGTTTCTAGCGCTACCCATCGCCTGGAAAGGAACGCTGTCGCAGTATGCAGGTAGAATTCACCGAGGTGCCGAGGGCAAGCAGGAAGTCACTATCTATGATTACCTAGATACTGGCCTGCCAATACTTGAGTGCATGTTCCGAAAACGCGAACGAAGCTACAAGGCCATGGGATATCAGTTTACCGGTTCTGAGCAAACCAGGCTACTTTAGACGTGACGAGCACAGTCAATAATTGTCTCGCACGCAACATATTCCGAGACACGCTGATCAATCTTCTGCTTTAGGCGTTGTTGTGCTTCTTGTCGTCCCATCTGCATCTCCTCTTTCTGTGTCCAACTTTGTAGCTAGCAGCTCTTTCTCTTCAACCAGATTTTTGGCGAGTTACTGCTTGAACATTTCGTCAACGTTGCTGGCAAACAGTATATCGCGCGACCAGACCTTCAGTTGGTCATGATCGGCTTGTTCGATCCGGCTCTCCACCCAGTTCGGGACTTTGCCAAACTTGAAGCTAAGTTGCGCCCGAAGTGTATCGCGAGCCTCATCAAGCCGCCCTTCAGAGCGCTCTTGTTGAGCCCAGTTCTCTAAGTTTTCTGCCAACATATCTTTATCCTCCACCAAACTGTTGAGCTGACCCAGATTGATCTCAGCCCCGAGACGCTGCAAGTGGCGCTTGAGCCAGCGGGTGATGATCCTGTCAATACGATCTTTATCGGGATTAGCCTGAATAATTGCCACGATACGATCTACGGCCTGTTGAAGGCTTCGGCGATCCTCGGAGGCCTTCTCAACGCAGAAAATTCCGCTTAGCGGCGTCTTTACCAAACCTAACTGTTCATCAGTATAGCGCGCCTCATCGATCAGATAATAGCGCAGGTGTGGCTGGTAGACCCGCAGAAAGCTCGGTGGTTCGGGGGTAATCATTTCAAAAATATCTAGCGGTGCTACCCAAGGCTTCGAACCGTTATAGAGCACCACCGGAAACACGGGCGGTAACCCTTGGCTGGGTGTAATAACCTTCTGCTTGAGCAGTTCGCTGTAAAAGCAAGCCACGTAGTGCATCAGCCGAATCGGCATGGCGCGGTCTACCGAGGACTGAAACTCCAGCAATATGTAAAGATACACTTCTTGGGTCACACCTTCCCAGCTCACATTTACCGACCACACCACATCTTCAATCTTCTCTTCAAACATAGGGGTGATGTAATAGCCGCTGTGCTGCTTCAGAGTGGTGAAGTCCATGAGGTCAGCAATCTCTGCAGGTGCGAAGCCTTCAATCAACTGTTGAACGAACTCAGGATAGCTGAATAGCTCCTTGTAGCCCGTATCATGGTACTTATGAGTAGTACCGCCCATACATGCGCGCTCCTGTTGTGGTCGTCCAGCTCTGCTACAGCCTCGGTCCGAGCATTGCTCTCACTGCGCAGAAGCCTAAAGGTCATTTATGATGTAAATATTGAATCTATCTTTGTGACATACTTTGATGTACGCAAGTGACCTTAAACTACCTAGTCAGCATTTTAGGCTCTTCGTCATTTCATGTGGATTTGGCCTGATCAAGCAGGCGGCCCACCGGGCTACCAATCAGGTAAATCATAGCAATGAAATTAGCTTCATTTCGGTAGCCCCGTGCACGTGAACGAGCCGCCTGAAACAGGCCGTTCATTCCTTCTAGTCGCGCGTTTGTCAGCCCCGAGTGCCAGCGCCTGACTACCGCTTTAGCGTGTCGCTCAAGTGTCTCCAGCGCTTTCCCCATCGGCTTCAGTAGAGGCTTCTCAGAAACTGCTGCTTTCATGATTTTTAGGTAGTTCGTGATCCGCCAACGCGCTGCCCTGGGCGTTGACGCTTTCTGGATCCAGCTTAACTTTTCCTTGATCACCCAAGCATCGGCCGTGGCGCTCTGATCGGCAACCAGCTCCTGAAGTGCCGATATCTGTTTAGGTGTGTGGTTCTCATTTTCCAGGCTCTTCAACAGTGCCCAGCGCAGCGACTTGGGGTGTTTCTGCTCGCGGCGTTCTTTCTTGCGCACCTCGTCCAGTCGCTTGGTGAAGGTCTGCACGATATGGAACCAGTCGACCGTTACCTCCGCCTTGGGAAGAGACTCGGTGACGCCACTAAGGAAAGCAGGTGACATGTCACAGACAACCTCGACCACATTGTCCACATCGCCACCATGAGCCGCCAGGAAGGCACTGAACGCCTTGATGGTGTCCTTGCCGCAGCCTGGAACAGCGAAAATCACCGGTTCCTGCTTGCGCTGCATATCGAGGAACACGGTGACGTAACGATGCCCGCGTCGGGACGCGGTTTCGTCCACGCCAACCATGGTCACATTGGACAGATCCAGCTCTCCCAGCATGCGGTTCACGTAGTGGTGCACGATGCGCCATAGTCGTTTGTCGGAAATCTCCAACTGCCGGGAGACAGCCAGCACTGGCATCTCCTTGACGAGCGACATGGCCGCCTGCTCGAACAACAGGGTAAAGTCACTGCCGGGCCGCGCCCAGGGCACCTTTATGCGTTTGACGCCATGTTCAGGACACTTTGTACGAGGGACGCGAGCATGCAAGTAACAATGGTGCTGAAAGAAGTTCAGATGTCGCCAGGTTTTGTCAGCAAAGTCGTGGGCTTGGCAGGCCTTACCGCACTCTGGACAGGGATAGAGGCTGCCACGCTCCGCCTCGACATACAGCTCCAGGCGGTGAGGCGACGCAGCGGTATCCAGGTGCTGATCCTTGAGAATCCAGGGCGCTTCCAGGCCAAGGCCGAGTGTTAAAATCTGGGTGCCGTCCATGTCGTACCTCCTGCTAATATGGAGGCAATATTCTGGCTCAGCTCAGGGGGCGAATTCCACACCCAACGACGAAGAGCCGCATTTTAAGAAATGCTCAAAACACTTACGATACAGGCATCACGGGCAGATAGTGACAAATAAGAACGTATGAAGGAGTCGAAATAAATCCGGCTCATAACCCGAAGGTCATCGGTTCAAATCCGGCCCCGCTACCAATATTTTATAAGGCAGATCAGTCACTTACTGATCTGCCTTTTTTGCGTTTGTTATCAAGCTAACTTCCTGTGACATATATGTGCCCAACACCTCATCTGAATCTCTCTGGCCAATTTTATTGTTGACCGTCAGGCGCCGATAAAATTGAGCCCATCCTCGTTGGTTTATTCAACGTTCAGTCACCCCCACCCGCCGCTTCTGACTCCTTTCTGCTTTCCTTGATATGAGTGACCAGTTGCTCAATATCATTTTATCCGTCACCGTGCTATTCCACAGATTCCAACTGTCGCACAGCCCTGGTTTTGTGCTTTAGGAGCACATCACGATGATGACCTTCTTTTTCAAGCTTCCCTTCAAGCTCGCGGTACTTTTAATTGCTGGAGTAGCCGCTGCCACCCTGTGGCATCAGGCCACGCTGTCGGTATTGGCATTAACGCGAATAGACCCCTTGCCGGAAACCCGTGCACTGGTAGAGGAAGAACGTTTTGCAGAAGCCGCCGATTATCTGGGCTTCTTCATGGCCTATGATTACGTGGGGAATTCGCCTGAGGCGCAGATACTTTATCAGCAGATTGACGAATCACGCGGCCACTGGCGTTACCAGCTCGGCAAACTGAGTGAAGGCCTGCTACGGGGAAGCAGTGACGAAACAATTGGCCAAGTTGCCAGTGTTGCTACGGACTTCATGGTGATTGGCGATATACGTGATCTGGCTAATCAGGGCGTCAACTTTGCACAGGGTGAAGAAGTCGATGAAGTGATGGTGGCCCTTGCGTCGCTAGGCGTGTTGGCAACCAGTGCCCAGGTAGCCAGTGGTGTGGGCACTGCCGCGTCAGGCGGCGCAGCGGCACCTGCCATGGTGGGCACAACGGTGGCCAAGAGCAGCCTGATCACCTTGAAGACGGCCAGACGTTTAGGCCAATTGCCCACCTGGCTGGGCAAATCAGTGGTAACGGCTGCACGTCAGGCACGCGAAACCCGACGCCTGGGGCAGCTGGAAACGCTTTTCAAAGATATCAATATACTGGCCAGCACCCGAGGCGGCATGCGGATGCTGGCCAATACCCAGGATGCGGTGGCATTGCGCCGAGCGGCACGCTTTGCAAGCACCTTTGGCCATCAGAGCGCTCCTCTGTACCGCGTGGGCGGCAAGGTGGCCATTGAGGTCGCTCAGGAAGCCGGCAGGCTGGGTAAGGACACCATCCTGCTTGCCGCCACCTTTGGCCAAAAAGGGTTGGTTGCCTTGGACAGGGTCGGCGCACTGCGCTTTACCAAGCTGATCAGCCGAGGCGGCAAGATGGTGTATAAGGGCGACGTGCTGGCCTTGATAGCAAAGCTACTATTGGCCTTGCCTGGCTGGTGGCTATACAGCGTTATTGCCTTTGCCATTTGGCTTTGGATGCCGCGCCGCTTGATGCCAACACCGTGGAAACAATACTGCTGCCATTGCAGCAACCCATAGCTTTCCCGTGGCCACATGGAACCCCACCCATTTTGAGGCAGCGGGGGCAAAAGTTATCAATCCTTGGAACGCTTGAACCCGAATGACTGCCCTTAAGCCTAGCGGCATCAGGTGATTAACGTGTTTCCACTTCCAGAGAAAGCAGGTCGGGCAGCCCTAGCGGGTCATCGGCGTAAGTGTCCAGGCGACTTTCAGCAGGCAGGGTAATACTCATGATCATTTGACTGGCACGCCCTTCAAGAAGAGTCATTCCACCCATCAATACGGCCTCTACTTCAGGCCCGAACACCACTCCGTAACCTCTCGCCTGGGTACGGGCAACCTCCAGAATCTGCTCTTCCGTCACCCCTTCAAGCGTGGCGGCCAGGGTCACAAGGCGAGTCAACAGCCCATGGTCATCCAGCGTTAATACTGCCTCTCCGCCGAGCAGGGTGGCATTATCCAATGGCTCTCTATCCGTCAGGACATCTACCGGCGTCACGCCTTCTGGCAATATAACCGGCAGTTCAACATTGAGGCTCAAGCCGAGGGCGTCACGCAAGGCTATCTGGCCATCGCCACCCAGAAGGCTCTGGCTGGCTTGCTCTTCCCAGCGGGCAAGAAAATCGGCGTCGATGCCCAGCAGGCCCTTGCCATCGGTTAATACATTGGCGACCATACGCATCTGGGTGCGTTCTTCGGGGGGTGCCAAGGCAATCATACGGTTGAGATCAAGCTCCAGAGACTCCAACTGAACGGAGGCAGCGCCGTCACTCAGATCGCCATCCAGGCTTAACAAAGCCAGGCTGGCTGCCAGCGTATCGCTTTCCATGGTCAATCGTTCCAGCGACAAGGCACCGATACTGTCGAGTTCCTCCTGCTGCAAACCTTGAACGTCTTCCACCCGAAACCGCCCAATCATCAGAGAGACATCGCCTAACTCATCGATGTTATTGCCCCGCATGGCCATATTGCTGAATTCAAGCGCACCAATAGCGCTGGCTGAGAGTGAATTTCCCTGAATATCTTCCACCGTCAGCTGCCCGGCCCCCTGCTCCAACGAAAGCTCCTGCCATACTTCATCGGCCACCTCTGAATCCAGTGATACCACCAGGCCATTCATGGCAAACTGTGTCAACTCAAAAGAAGGATCTTGCCAGGCCTTCTCAGTGATCACGGCCATTCCAGGCTCATCCAATGTCACGCTTTCAATACTCAGCAGCGGCTTGCCTGTCAGGGTGTCCTCAATCCGCATATTCTCCAGTTGTATATCATCAGGCGCGTTATAATCGCCGTTGACCACATAACGCTCCACTAGAACGCGTTCGCCATCCCGACCTTCGAATACAATATTTTCTGCTACAACTTGAGAAGCGCGTGATGATTCACTTACCTTGCCTATGCTCAGCTCGCCAGGAGCAAAAAGCTCGCCAAGATCCCCTTCCAGTCGCTCAGCACTGGCCTGCACCAAGGGTGATGCAAGTAGACAGGCCGTCACCAGAGACGTCGCAAAAGACTTAACGCAACAGGACATAACATCGCCTCGATAATGGATTGGACTTTGAGCATAGCACTGGAATATGAAGACAAGTGACTCGATAGCCTGATTTGCCATCAACAGGCCCTGGCTTTTCATTGCATTCTTTATCAGCCGTTCACATCAAACTACGACACAAAATGCCGCACCGAACCGTTATCATGGTGATGTGCTCATAACGGGAGAAAGCCATGCAGTGGGGACAGTTACTCGATATTGATGCATCCGCACGCGACGATGAACGGCAGGATCCTGAAGAGCGTCTGCTGGCTCAGATGATTACCGTCAAGATGGTGATGTTTCTGGGCAAGGACACCAACCTGGACAGCGATGAATGGCGGGGCTTATTCAGCTGGCTGGGGCTGAAAATCCCCAAAAGCGCCGATGACAGCCATCTTTACCGCGATTATGCCCCTGCCTTGAAGCGCTGGTGGCGCCAGCAAATCGGTAATCTTGACCCAGACGCCAAGGTTCAGGGCACGCTCACTCTGCTGTGTGACGAAGTGGCTGACCTGCTTCAGCTCAACCCGCTGGAAAAAAAGCTGCTGATGTTTACCTGGCTGCGTCTGCGCCATCCCATACTCAACCCGGTACTGCTCTCTGTAGAAGAGAACCGCGCCAGAAAACTGCTGGCGCTGCTCACCGGCCATGGCAGCGATGAAGTCCACCTCAGCCTGCAGGATAATGGCCGCCTGAAACGCCTGGGACTGTTGACCACCCAGAGCAACGGCCGACTGTTGCTTGATCTGGACGACGTGCTGTCAGCTGGCCCCATGCTGCGTAATCTGGCGCCTCTGGTGAACCATGACGTTCGCCTGCTTTCCTCAACCGCACTGCGTACCTTCATCACCGACAATCTGATGAGTCTGTGCCCGATTCAGGAAGCCGGGCGTTTCTCACTAACCAGCTTTGGCGCCGTCCCCCTGCGCCAGCTCGCGGTTGATTACCTGCAACAGGCGATCAACACCCAGCAGGCCGGTGCCAATATCCTGATTTATGGCCACCCGGGCGTCGGCAAGACGGAGTTGGTCAAGACTCTGGCCACCCAACTGAAAGTGCCGCTCTACGGAGTACCCGTGGTAGACAAGGGCGATGATGTCCTCACGCCCAGCAAACGTCTGCACCGTTACCAGGTAGTGCAGAAGCTGATTGACCAGCGCCCCGGCATGGTGATGTTTGATGAGATTGAGGATGTCATCAACGACGAAGACGCCCTGCCCAAAGGCTGGATGAACCAACTGCTTGAGAACAATCCCAAGCCTGGCCTGTGGATCAGCAACAGCGTCAACTGGCTGGACCCGGCCTACCTACGCCGCTTTGATCTGATCATTGAAGTCAAGGCGCAACGCGGTGAACAGGCGCGAGAACACTTCCAGCAATTGCTGCAGGCTTTGCCGGTCACCTCTCAAGGGCGCGAGCACCTTTCTCGCCAGGACTGGATGACGCCCGCTGCCGCCGAGCAGCTATGCCGTCTTGGGCAGCTATTGAACCCGCGCACCCCACAGCGCAACGAGCAACATCTTGGCACCTTGATGAACCACCGCCTGAAAGCCCTTGGCCACAGCGCTGAACGCACACAGGCCCCGCCCCGCACCGATGGCCCACAAATGCCGGAATACCGCCTGGAATGGCTCAACACCCGCCCTGGGCTGGATGGCATTGTGCAGCGCTTGACCCGTCGTCAGCGCGGCCGTCTCTGCCTGCACGGGTTACCCGGCAGTGGCAAGACGGCCCTGGCCCGCCATCTGGCTAAACGCCTGGGCCGTAAGCTAATCACCGCCCACGCCAGCAGCCTGATGGACAAGTATGTGGGAGGAACCGAAGCCAAGCTGGCGGCTTTGTTCGAGCAGGCTCGTGAACAGAATGCCGTGCTGCTGCTGGATGAGGTGGATACCCTGCTGATGCAGCGCGATAACGGTATGCAAAGCTGGGAAATCTCTCACACCAATGAGCTGCTGGTTCAGATTGAAAACTTCGCGGGCATTCTGCTGGCCACCACCAACCGCGTAGACAGCCTGGATCGCGCCGTGATGCGCCGCTTTGATCTCAAGGTCGAGTTTTTACCGCTTGCCCCAGAACCGTTGCGTGATTTGTTGAAAGCTGTCTTGCCCGAACGCGATCATGCCCGCCTGGCCACCATCCCCACCAACCATCTGGCCAGGCGCCGCGTGACGCCGGGTAATGTGCGCACGGCACTGGATCAGCTCGACCTGCGTGGCTTACCCCTGCGCCTGAATACCCTGATGGACGCCCTGACGCTGGAAGAACGTGAGCAGCACGGCCAGCGCCAGCCCATGGGGTTCTTATAGCACTAACGCCTCAACCCAGCGACCCACAAGGAGCGACCCATGGCACACCTGACACAGGATATTCTTAAGTGCCACCGCGTGGCGGTTTACGGCACCCTCAAGCAAGGGCAACGTAACCATCACTGGCTGGAAGGCGCTCGTCTGCTCGGCCAGGACAGACTCACTGCCCTGACCTTATATGACCTTGGCCCTTACCCCGGGGCCAAGGCCGTGCCCTCCAGCGGAGCCGTGGTAGAAGTCTACGCCATCAACGCTGAACAGCTTGCCCTGCTCGACCAGTTGGAAGGCTATGCCGCTGCAGCGCCCAGCGAAGGGCTCTACAACCGCGCCATCTTCCCCACCCGACACGGCGAGGCCTGGTGCTATCTGTATAACCCCGAGATCCATGAAGGGATGAAAATTGAGAAGGGTGATTGGCGACGTCCGCGACCTGGCCAATCAAGGGGTCAATCTTACTCAGGGTGAAGAGGTTGATGAGATGATGGTGGCTCTTGCTTCGCTGGGGGTGTTGGCAACCGGCGCCCAGGTAGTCAGTGGCCTGGGCGCGGCCGCTTCTGGTGGTGCTGCTGCCCCTGCCGTGGCTGGCACAACGGTAGCCAAAAGCAGCCTGATCACATTAAAGACAGCTCGGCGTTTAGGCCAACTGCCTGCCTGACTGGCTGGGTAAGCCAGTGGTGAGAGCAGCGCGACAGGCACGGGAAACCCGCCGCCTGGGGCAACTTGGCAACCTCTTCAGGGATAGCAATGTATTGGCGAACAACCGTGGCGGCACGCGGATGCTGGCCAATACACAAAATGCTGTAGAGCTGCGCCGGGCCGCACGCTTTGCAACCACCTTTCGTAGTCAGAGCGCTCCTGTGTACCGCATGGGCGGCAAGGTGGCCATTGAGGTCGCTCAGAGGGAGGGCAAGCGTGGCAAGGAGACCCTCCTGCTAGCCGCCACCTTTGGCCAGCAAGGGCTTAAAGCACTGGACAAGGTAGGCGCTCTACGCTTTAGCCAGTAATCTTCAATAAACGCCTGTCTTTTCAAGCTGTATGGCATCACCGTTACGATCAAACGCCACCATACGTGCAATGTCTCCGCTCTGTACCGCTTTCACCAGGTGAGACAGGCGGGTTTCGATCACATCATCACTGCCAGGATGATCCATGGCAGCTACCAGCGCAATGTCCCAATCCACCCCTGTCAAACGCGACTCTTCTACCAGATCGCTCATGTGGTCGATTTCGGTGGGGCATTTATCCACACACAGCACCGGCATCAAGACACCACCTTCGCCCTTGGCCACGTGCTGGCGCTGTTTATCGGTGGGCAGATCAGGTAGTTCTGCACGGGTCAAAACAAACAGTAAACACTGCGGCACCGGTTGCAGGCGAGCTTCGTGAATCAGATCATCCAGGGTTGTCAGCATAGCGGCCTCGTCAGTTTTTAAAAGTGGCGTTTGATAGGGCGTGGCTGCCTGTTGATCCAGGCAACCAGCCGTGTTTTTTACTGCATCAGGGCGCCGCCGCTGTCATCATCCAGCGCGACCCCTTCAACGCCCATCTCTGCTTCAAGCGCCAGCAGGTAGTGGCGCAGGCCGCGCCGGGTGGCCTGTTCATGCAGGCTCAGGCGAACCTTGTCGGCCACATCCTGATACGGTAGACGCTTGCCCTCTTCACGCCCGTCAATGATCACCAGATGCCAGCCATAGCGGGATGCCAAGGGCTTTTCATGCAGCCCCAGGGGCAGGTGATGCAAGGCACGATCAAGCTCCTCCACGGTTTGCCCCGGAGCAAGCCAGCCTAGCTCGCCGCCCTGCTCCCCGGATGGGCACACCGAATGGCGCTGGGCGAATTCGGTGAAGCGCTCAGGATGCTGAGCAAGGGTTTCCAGCAGGCTGACGCCCTGGTGGTACTGCTTGTCGCGGGATTCCGCATCATCCGGGGCGGCAGCCAGCAAAATATGCCGGACATTGACCCGGGTGGGGGTGCTGAAGCGTTCCGGGTGGGTGGCGTGAAAACGTTCGCAATCCTGTTCCGACGGCTCCGGTACCGCCAGTTCCCGTTCCAGCAGTTCGGCCACAGCGCTGTCTTCATCCGCGTCGTCTGCCAGAAGCCCTAGCTGCTCGGCACGCTGGCTGAGCAGTTCACGTACCACCAGCGCCCGCGCCGCCTTGAGCTGGGCACTGCCGGCACTGTCGGCGGGGTGGTACTGCATTTCGTGGGCAATCTCGCTTTCCAGGATTTCCCGCCCACCGACCTTCACCGGTGGGGGCGCGGTGGCCCCCGGTAGCTGTTCAATATCAATCATTTGCATACTGGCTTTCCTCTCTCAAGCCCTGTTTTCAAGCCCTGTTTTCAAGCACTGTTCTCAGGCCCGCTTACGAACCAGCTGATAACGGCGGGTAACGTAACCAAAGGGAACGCTCCAGACATGCACCAGGCGGGTGAACGGGAACAGCATGATGATGGTAATACCTGAGAAGATATGCACCTTGTAGATCCAGGAGACCTCGGCCATGTAGTCAGCCGCACCGCCACTGAAGAAGATGATCGACTGTGCCCAGCTGGAAAGTGTCAGCATCATGGCACCGTCAAGGTGGCCAAGTGAGAAGTAGACGGTCGCCATTCCCAGGGCAGCCTGGGAGACAATCAAGGCCAGGATGATGGTATCCATGATGTGCGATGACGCCCGTACGCGTGCGTTGAACAGACGGCGGTAGAGCAGCATTCCGCCCCCGACCAGGCAAGCAATACCCGCAGCCCCGCCCACGACAATGGCGATGATCTGCTTGGTGCCTGCATGCAGGAAAGGCGCGTAAACCCAGTGTGGCGTCAGCATGCCCACCAGGTGGCCAAAGAAAATCGTAATGATACCGATATGGAACAGGTTGCTGGCCAGGCGCATGTTCTTCGACGACAGCATCTGGCTGGAGCCGGTTTTCCAGGTGTACTGGCCGTGATCAAAGCGAATCAGGCTGCCCAGCAAAAACACCGTGCCCGCCAGGTAAGGGTAGTAGCCATAAATCAAGTGCTGCAGATATTCGCTAAACATGACAGTTCTCCTTTAGCGATCTAAGCCTTGCCCAGCGTTGTGTGGGCTGGGCATGATGGTAATGGGGTCACTGGGCACGGCGTTCTTGCGTTCGGCAAGCCGCCGCCCTTCCGCCGATTGCAGGGCACAGTCCTGATCGGATTCGGCAGAAAAGCGCACCGCTTCCTCTTCCCAGACAGCATCCAGCGCTTCGGGGGTATCGTCAGGTGCTTCTGCCTTGACCTCGTCACGGTGGTCATCAATATCCGCTTCAGCGCCAATCAGTGCCAGCAGCGCATAGGTCACCAGGGCATGCTCGGCGTCGCGCTCTTCCAGGCGAGCGGTCAGCAGCGCCAGGATGTGGCGGATTTCGCCCAGCCAGCGGGCAATTTCCGCTTCTGGCCGAGTGGACAGATACTCCAGAAACAGCGGCAGATAGTCAGGCAGTTCCCGGGCATCCAGCTCAAAACCCGCCACGCTGTACTCATTCATCAGATCGACCATGGCCTGGCCACGATCGCGAGACTCGCCGTGAACGTGCTCGAACAGCAACAGCGAGACTGACCGCCCCTTGTCGAACAGCGCCACGTACTCAGCCTGCAGGTCGAGCAGTTCCGCCTCGGCAATGCGCTGACCCCAGGCGCTCAACTTGGCGCGTAATGCCGGCTGCCAGCGTTTTTCCGCATCAATAAGCGCCACCAACTCGCTGGCGGCCTGCTGCAACTCAGCGCTGGGGTAATCCAGCAGGCGCGCCAGAACGCGCAGGCTGAGCATTTCTTCATGTGCTTCGGGCAGCCAATGTTCGGCTGCCGGGGCGGTATTACCCATGACGGGCCTCCTCGCTCTGTGCATGCGGGTCGAAGGTTTCCACTGGCTTGACCATGGTGGCGGTGGTCTTGCGGCCATTGAACAAGCTGGGCGAGCTTTCGCCATGGCAGCCATCGCCAAAGGTGAAGCCGCAGCCGCCGCGCTCAGGGAAGGCATCGGTGGCCATTTCCCGGTGGCTGGTGGGAATCACAAAGCGGTCTTCGTAATTGGCAATCGCCAGGTAGCGGTACATGTCTTCCACCTGAGCTTCGCTGAGACCTACTTCATCCAGCACCTCGGCATTGGTCTGCCCTTCCACGTGCTTGCCGCGCATATAAAGGCGCATCGCCATCAGCCGCTTGAGCGCCAGTACCACAGGGGCTTCTTCACCGGCGGTGAGCATGTTGGCCAGGTACTTCACTGGAATGCGCAGGGATTCAATCTTCGGCATCACCCCATCAAACTCGACGTTGCCTGCTTCGGCTGCCGACTGGATCGGTGACAGCGGCGGCACGTACCAGACCATCGGCAGGGTGCGGTATTCCGGGTGCAGCGGCAGGGCCAGACCCCAGTCCATTGCCAGCTTGTAGACCGGCGATTCCTGGGCCGCCTGAATGACGTTATCGGCAATACCGTCTTTTTTCGCCTGGGCGATCACCTCAGGGTCATGCGGGTCGAGGAAGATCTCACACTGACGATGGTAGAGATCCTGCTCGCTGGGGGAGCTGGCCACTTCTTCAATACGGTCTGCGTCGTACAGCAGCACACCCAGGTAGCGGATACGCCCGACACAGGTTTCCGAGCAGATAGTCGGCTGGCCGGATTCGATACGCGGATAGCAGAAAATACACTTCTCGGATTTACCGCTTTTCCAGTTGTAGTAGATCTTCTTGTAGGGGCAGCCGGAGATACACATCCGCCAGCCCCGGCACTTGTCCTGGTCGATCAGGACGATGCCGTCTTCTTCACGCTTGTAGATGGCACCACTCGGGCAGCTGGCCACACAGGTCGGGTTGAGGCAGTGCTCGCACAGGCGCGGCAGGTACATCATGAAGGTGTTTTCAAACTGGCCATAGATATCGGCCTGCACCTTCTCGAAGTTCATATCCTTACGCCGCTTGGCGAACTCTGTGCCGAGGATTTCTTCCCAGTTGGGGCCCCATTCAATCTTTTTCATGCGCTCGCCGGAGATCAGCGAACGCGGCCGCGCGGTGGGCATATGTTCGCCCTGCTTGGCGCTATGCAAATGCTCGTAATCAAAGGTGAAGGGTTCGTAGTAATCGTCCACCTCGGGCAGGTCGGGGTTGGCAAAGATATTCGCCAGCACCCGCCACTTGCCGCCGATACGCGGTTCGATCTTGCCATCGGACTTGCGCATCCAGCCGCCCTTCCATTTTTTCTGGTTTTCCCACTCCTTGGGATAACCGATGCCGGGCTTGGTCTCGACGTTGTTGAACCAGGCGTATTCGACGCCTTCACGGCTGGTCCAGACGTTCTTGCAGGTCACCGAGCAGGTGTGACAGCCGATGCACTTGTCGAGGTTGAGGACCATGCCTACTTGCGAGCGAATCTTCATTTCACGGCCTCCTGGACGTAATCGTTACCTTCACCATCGAGCCAGTCGATGTGCTTCATCTTGCGCACCAGCACGAACTCGTCACGGTTGGAGCCCACGGTGCCGTAGTAGTTGAAGCTGTAAGAGAGCTGCGCGTAGCCGCCGATCATATGGGTCGGCTTGGGGCAGACACGGGTGACCGAGTTGTGGATGCCGCCACGGGTGCCGGTAATTTCCGAACCGGGCACATTCACAATGCGCTCCTGGGCGTGGTACATCATCACCATGCCCACCTTGATGCGCTGGCTGACCACAGCGCGGGCGGCAATCGAGCCGTTGGCGTTGTAGACTTCAAGCCAGTCGTTGTCTTCTATGCCGATCTCCGCTGCATCGTCTTCCGAAAGCCATACCACAGGGCCGCCCCGGTTGAGGGTGAGCATCATCAGGTTGTCGGAGTAGGTCGAGTGAATCCCCCACTTCTGGTGCGGCGTGAGGAAGTTCAGCGCCTTGCTCTTGTAGCCGTTATCCGCTGGCAGCTGGAAGTTCTCTGCCGCCTTGGTGTTGATCGGCGGGCGGTAGACCAGCAGGCTTTCACCGAAGTCGCGCATCCAGGCGTGATCCTGGTAGAACTGCTGACGGCCACTCACCGTGCGCCATGGAATCAGCTCATGCACGTTGGTGTAACCGGCGTTGTAGGACACATGCTCATCTTCCAGGCCTGACCAGGTGGGGCTGGAGATAATCTTGCGCGGCTGAGCAACGATATCCCGGAAGCGGATTTTCTCGTCTTCCTTGGGGTGCGCCAGGTGAGCATGCTCGCGGCCGGTGATTTTTGACAGTGCTTCCCAGGCCTTGACGGCCACCTGGCCATTGGTTTCGGGTGCCAGGGTCAGTACGGTTTCGGCTGCATCAATGGCGGTTTCGATGCACGGGCGCCCTTTCGAGGAGCCTTCCAGCTTGCGATGGTTCAGCTTGCCGAGCAGCTCAACTTCGGCATCCGTGTTCCAGTTGATGCCCTTGCCGCCGTTGCCAAGCTTTTCCAGCGCCGGGCCAAGCGAGGTGAAGCGCTCATAGGTTTCCGGGTAATTGCGCTGCACTTCCAGCAGGGCTGGCATGGTCTTGCCAGGAATCGGCTCGCACTCGCCTTTTTTCCAGTCCTTGACGTCCACCTGGGCCAGCTCCCCGGGGGAGTCATGCTGCATCGGCAGCGTCACCAGGTCGGTCTCTTCACCCAGATGGCCGACACAGGCCTTGGAGAATGCCTTGGCAATACCCTTGTAAATGTCCCAGTCGCTGCGTGATTCCCAGGCGGGGTCCGTGGCCGCGGTCAGCGGGTGGATAAAGGGGTGCATATCCGAGGTATTAAGGTCGTTCTTCTCGTACCAGGTGGCGGTTGGCAGCACGACATCCGAGAACATGCAGGTGGTGGACATCCGGAAGTCCAAGGTCACCAGCAGGTCGAGCTTGCCTTCCGGCGCCTCGTCAAGCCACTTCACCTCTTCCGGCTTCTGGCCGCCGAAATCGCCCAGATCCTTGCCCTGGATACCGTGGCGGGTGCCCAGCAGGTACTTGAGCATGTACTCATGGCCCTTGCCGGAGCTGCCCAGCAGGTTCGAGCGCCAGATAAACATGTTACGCGGGAAGTTCTGGGGGTTATCCGGGTCTTCGGCCGCAAACGCCAGCTCACCTTTCTTAAGCTGCTCAACGGCGTATTCCTTGGTGCCCATACCGGCCGCCTTGGCCGCTTTGGCGATGCGCAGCGGGTTGGTACCCAGCTGGGGCGCCGATGGCAGCCAGCCCATGCGTTCAGCGCGCACGTTGTAGTCAATCAGGCTTCCGGTGTGGCGTGAGGTATCCGCCAGGGGTGAGAGGATTTCCTTGATTTCCAGCTTTTCGTAGCGCCACTGGGAGGAGTGGTTATAGAAGAAAGAGGTCGAGTTCATGTGGCGCGGTGGGCGCGTCCAGTCCAGACCAAAGGCCAGCGGCAGCCAGCCGGTCTGCGGGCGCAGCTTTTCCTGGCCAACATAGTGGGCCCAGCCGCCGCCGCTCTGGCCGATACAACCGCACATCACCAGCATGTTGATCAGGCCACGGTAGTTCATGTCCATGTGGTACCAGTGGTTCATACCGGCACCGACAATGATCATGCTGCGCCCTTGGGTCTTGTGGGCATTGTCAGCGAATTCACGACCGATACGCGCGGCCTGCTGGGCAGGTACGCCAGTGATCTTTTCCTGCCAGGCCGGGGTATATGGTTTGATCTGATCGTAGGAGGTGGCACCGTCATCTTCGCCGTCCTTGCCAAAGCCACGGTCAATCCCGTAGTTGGCACACATCAGGTCAAAGACGGTGACCGCCAGAATCTGGGTACCATCCGCCTTCTGCATCTTCTTGGCGGGCAGGCAATGGTAAAGGCGGTCGCCGCTTGCACCTTCCACATGGGCAAAATGCTCGTGCTCGATGCCGCCAAAGTAGGGGAAGGCCACCCGAGCCACTTCGTCATGGGCCTTAGCCAGGGTCAACAGCGGCTTGATTTCTGCGCCGTCGGCATCCAGCGGCTCCAGGTTCCACTTGCCCTGGTTAACTTCTTCTTCATTCCAGCGGAAACCGATCGAGCCCCGTGGCACCACCAACTGGTCGCGGTTTTCATCCCAGACGACGGTTTTCCATTCCGGGTTGTTGTCCTGGCCCATGTTGTCGGAAAAGTCCGCCGCGCGCAGCTGACGGCCCGGCACCAGAGTGCCGTCTTCGCGGGTTTCCAGTTCGACCAGAAACGGCATATCGGTGTACTGACGCACATACTCAGTAAAGTAGGCGCTGGGGTTTTCAAGGTGGAATTCCTTGAGAATCACATGCCCCATGGCCATGGCCAGGGCGGCATCGGTGCCCTGTTTGGCGGAGAGCCATTCATCGGTCAGCTTGGAGACTTCGGCGTAATCCGGCGTGATGGAGACCGTCTTGGTGCCCTTGTAGCGCACCTCGGTGAAGAAGTGGGCATCCGGCGTGCGCGTTTGCGGTACGTTGGAGCCCCAGGCAATGATATAGCCAGAGTTATACCAATCGGCGGATTCCGGCACGTCGGTCTGCTCACCCCAGGTTTGGGGGCTGGCGGGCGGCAGATCGCAGTACCAGTCGTAGAAACTCATACAGACGCCGCCAATCAAGGAGAGATAGCGGCTACCAGCGGCATAGCTGACCATCGACATGGCGGGGATCGGCGAGAAACCAATGATACGGTCCGGCCCGAACTGCTTGGCGGTGTAAACGTTGGAAGCGGCAATCAGCTCGTTGAGCTCATCCCAGTCGGCGCGCACAAAGCCGCCCATACCGCGAGCGCACTTGTACTGCTTGGTTTTTTCCGGGTCGGAAACAATGTATTCCCAAGCGTCCACCGGGTCTTTTTTCAGCGCCAGCGCTTCACGCCACAGCTTGATCAGGGTGGCGCGCACCAGCGGGTGTTTGAGACGGTTGGCGCTATACAGGTACCAGGAGTAACTGGCTCCACGCGGACAGCCACGCGGCTCATGGTTAGGCAGATCCGGGCGGGTACGTGGGTAATCCGTCTGCTGGGTTTCCCAGGTGACCAGGCCATTCTTGACGTAGATTTTCCAGCTGCACGAGCCAGTGCAGTTGACCCCGTGGGTCGAACGCACCACCTTGTCATGCTGCCAGCGGCGACGATAACTGTCTTCCCACTGACGATCTTCCTGGCGCACTTCGCCGTGGTCGTTGGCAAAGGGCTCGCGCGATTTGCGGAAAAAATTCAGCCGATCAATGAAATGACTCATGGTCGATCTCCAGGCTTTTTTATGAAAGCAATCACCTGATACACAGGTACCTTGGAGACCAATTCTGGGTGATAACGCGGGCAATTTCTGCCAGGTTACCTCCATATAACCCCCCTCTACCCCTAAGGGGATAGCTGGTCTTGCTATCTGGAGATAGACGCACGACAAAGGCTTCTGATTTGATCCAGATCAGGTAGGGTCTGTGACTGGCCGCTAGACTCCCCAGTATCAGATCAAAACACTCAGGTATTATCATGAACGCCTCTTCCCTTGCTGAACGCCTTCCCCTGCTGCGGCTGGCCTTCCGGCCGTTTTTCCTGCTGGGTGCCCTTTACAGCATCCTCGCCATGCTGGCCTGGCTGGCGTTCTGGCATGGCAACCTGTGGATTACCCCCTACGGCGGCATGCTGTGGTGGCATCAGCATGAGATGCTATTCGGCTTTGGCAGTGCCATCATTGGCGGCTTTCTGTTAACAGCAGTGCAGAACTGGACGGGGCGAGCGAGCCTGTCCGGTTGGCCTCTCCTCGGGCTGGTGGTGGTCTGGCTAGGTGGACGAGTCTTACTGGCCTACCCCGGGCCTCTCCCCTTGCTTGCCATTGCGCTGATTGACCTGGCCTTTCTGCCCCTGGTGGCCCTTGTCATGGCCCGCCTGATCATGACCGCTCGGCTATGGCGCAATCTTTTATTTGTGCCTATTTTGCTGCTGCTGACGGCGGCCAACGCGGCCATGCATCTGGGGGCCATCCAGGGAGATGGTGTGCTGATACGCAATACCAGCCACTTGAGTATTCTGCTGGTGACGCTTTTGATGGTGGTCATGGGAGGTCGGGTGATTCCTTTCTTTACCGCTCGTAAACTCGGCCTGCCCACCCCGCCCAAAGCGGCTATTGTGGAAAGGCTCAGCCTGATCAGCATGGCCCTGGTGGTCGCGCTGCAGTTGCTTGTGACTTTGAGCGGATGGCGTGCCGACACCCTAATGGCGGCATTGATGCTGGTGGCGGGCGCTGCCAACGGCTGGCGGCTGGCACACTGGCAGGGCATCCACAGCTGGCGGGAGCCGCTGTTATGGGGGTTACATCTCAGCTATGGGTTTATCGTCCTGGGGCTTGTGCTCTGGGCATGGCAGTTGGTGGCGGGGCAGCGGGTGGAAACGGCCCTGCATGCGCTGGCGATTGGCAGCATGGGCACCATGATGCTTGCCATGATGGCCCGAGTCTCTCTTGGCCATACCGGGCGGGTGATTCGCACCTTGCCGGGCATTGGGCTGGCTCTGGCAGGGCTTTTGCTGGCGGCGGCGCTGCGTTCACTCTGGCTGATGGTGTTTCCTCACACCAGCCATTGGGTGTATAGCCTGGTAATTATCCTCTGGTGCGCCAGCTATCTGGTATTTGTCATTCACTACAGCTTACCCCTGCTAACCGCGCGACCGGATGGCAAGCAGGGGTAATGACTTCAACTTCAAACAGGGTGACGCCATGGCTGACCATTATCTGTGGTCGGAGGATGTCAATCCCCAGAATAGCCTTGGATTATAGATCTGGGTAATGGTTTCGACGAGCCGGATGTTCTGAGCGTCGGGGTGCAGAGGATTCACGACGGCGATATCGTCGAGACCTCCAGTAGCACAGCTAGGTACCTGGAGAATGAGCCTGCGATTCTGGGTCAGAAAGGTGGAGCCGAGGTTTTGAGTGCATGAGGGATAGGGGAACTGATCCCACTCAACGGGCAGCTCTGAAAGTGTCACTTTGCTGATAGCGCTGGTCTCGACCTCATAGATCCCCAGCATCATACTTTTCGGCACATGCCGTGGGTTCTCAATGTAATTACCCATTTCAAGCATGACTATCGACGCTGACAGGCCAAAATACAGAACGGGCTCTCCCGGCCGATTCCAGCGCCCGCCCTCGCGATAGCTCCCGCCTTGGCCAGACAAGTCATTGAGATATTTCTGCTTGGTGATTCGATATAACTTCATTGGGTTACGCCCAGGGCCCACTAACTGAACTCCCCGAATTCAATTTTCGCGAGCACGTCACGCACCATATCGCGGCCCGCAAAGGTGTCAAACAGATCGACAGGCCTGGATCCACCCAGCGCCCGGACCTCGCTGTGCAACCACTCCTGCGCGATCTCCGGGTCTTCAAAAACCGTCGCGGCCTCAATGTACAGCTTCAGGGTGTCGAGTACTTCTTCGCTGTGCACTCTTCCCAACGACTTTCGCTTGAAGAAGCGATGCAGGTTACTCGAGTCTGTTTCCAGCAGCCTTACAAAAACATCGCGATCACTACGCAGAGCATTCACCGCCTTTTGCAGCACGCGGCCGGGCAAGCCCTCCCTGACGGCTTTGATAAAGGCCACTTGATCGGTATATACCTCACGCGGGAGCCCTAGATCAGCCAGCATGAGAGTGTCACCGCTGTTATGCTCGATGAGTTCCATCGCTACCTCCTTAATTGCTCGATTCTGCATAACGTGCTGAGAGCAGCAGCTGCAGTGAGAGACGTGTATCGCTTCACACACTCAGCATACGTCAAAATGATGGAAATAACACATCATATCGAAGCAAAAACTGAAGATAGTGAATGAAAAGTATTGAGGAAGGTGTCACTCCTTACTTCTTGACAAGAAAGTATCGTAAAATAAACCTTTGATAGCTTGTGGTACCACATGCAACTGACTCGTTTTACTGACTATTCCATCCGCGTACTTATTTTTCTCGCCGCGAAAAATGGCGAGCGCGCCACGATTAGCGAGGTGGCAGAAACCTTTTCCATCTCACGCAACCACGTGATGAAAATCGTTCAAACGCTCAATCAGAAAGGTTACATCGCCGCTACACGCGGTAAAAACGGGGGGTTGAGCCTGGCAAGCCCACCCAGTGCCATCTCGGTGGGCGCCCTAGTTCGGGATACGGAGGAAATGTCACTGGTCGAATGCTTTCGGAAAGACAACGCCTGTGTGATTACCCCAGCCTGTCGTTTGAAACCTATCCTTCATGAAGCGCTGGATGCCTTTCTGGCAGTGCTCGATAACTACACCCTGGCGGATCTGATGGAGAATCGCACATCTCGGTTGGCTCAGTTGTTGAATATCCCGACAACCGCGCTCTAGAAACGCTCGACCTCAGGCTCAACAAATAACCAGAGCAGCAGCCACACAATGGCCACTGGAAGCAGCAGGCTCCAGGCGGCAATCCGCCAACTGTAGGCAAGGGTGACGGTGGGCACCAGCCACCAGGAGAGACCACCGCCAGCCAGAACGGCCCCGTGAACACCCATCACAACGCCCGACCAACACTGGGGCGCCCAGGCACGAATATGGGCAACACCCGCACTGATAATGCCTCCGGTCAGCCCTAGCCCCACGCCTATCAAACAAAACTCCCAGCGCTGCTGCGCCATGCCCAACCACGCCAACATCCCCCCTTGAAGCAATAGCAGGCTTAACATGATGCGGCAGGCATTCAAACGCAGGCTTAGCCAGTAGATGGGCAACACCAATACCCCACCCAACACCAGTGGCAACATGAAATAAAGCCTTGGCAACCCCGCTGGGGCAGCACTCCCTGAGGCGCCTAACGCCAACATGGCGAAGAGCACCCAGCCAGCAACGACGGCCGCACAGCCCAGAGGCACCAGCACCAGGCTGACCAGCAGGTGATAACGCCCCTTCTCGTCGCCGGAGCATTGCGAACGTAATGACACAGCCGACATGACGGCCTCACAGGGTTGAAATATCCCTGTCTATTGTCTGAAGCTTGGTGAGGCGGGTCAAAAGGGGAAAGGAGGTAAGTAAACCGGGATTGACTACCCACAAATTTCTACCCCCAAAGAAGTACAAAGTATACTACATTAAGATAGAATCTTTTTTTAACCACTATTAATCATTAAGCGATTCAGAGCCTCTTGATACGTGTAGCGGCTGCCATATACGTCAACAGAGCTATTTTTTAGGAGCGGTATGAAAGTCCTGAGACATTCACTGGTTGCCCGCATTGTGGCCTTTCTGTTGGTTATCAGTGGCATTTCGATGGCCAGCATCGGTTTAACCATGCTGATTGCCCAAAGTAGCCAGGGGGATGCCACCGCCATCAACCTTGCAGGCTCCCTACGCTGGAACGCCTCACAGATCAAGGAGGCCTTAAGCAACCCTAGCGAGACGCCTTCTCAGCTACTTGAACAAAAGGTAGAGGCTCTGAGTGAGTTACTTTCAACTCGACTGGAAAGCCTTAACGACTCGCATAAAGAAGGTTATACCCACAACGATAAGGTCATAAATGAGCTAAACCAACTCAACAATGACTGGCATGAACAGCACCGCCCCGCTTTGCAAAACACTCTCGCAAGTGATATTTCAGCAATGGATGCTATAAACCGCCAGCTGGATGGCTTTATCGCCGATATTGACCACTTTGTATCGCTGCTTGAAGCCAGCACCGAAGCCAAGCTGCGTCTTATTAGCACCATGCAGGTACTGTTTCTGACCCTGATTGGCCTGCTGCTGCTGATTGCCTTTTATGATATTCGCCACAACCTGATCACGCCTTTGCGCCAGCTGATGGTACTCAGCCGTGAAGCCGGGCGGCGCAACTTCCACTATCGCACTCACTTTCGCAGCCACGATGAACTCGGCCAACTCGGGCGCACCTTTGACCAGATGGCATCGGAATTAAACGAGAGCTACCAGGCCCTTGAGGCACGGGTATCTCACAAGAAGGCCGAACTTGAGCGCCAGAACCGTGCCCTCCAGGTCATTCATGATGGCAGCCGCATGCTTTACGGGGGAGGAAATGACCTTTGCTCCAGCGCTACGCCCATGCTGCGAGAACTTGAAAAGGTACTGGATATCGGCCCTGTCAGGCTTTCGCTGCATAACGAACACGATGCCAGTGATATGGAAATCCTGTCCACTCACTCACTTCACAGGCCGCGCTACTGCCGTAACCTTGAATGCTTTGCCTGCCTGGAAAATGCTCACGAGCCACATGCCGATAACCATGAAGTGACTAACTGCCTGGCCACTGACAGCACTGTGCAGGATGGCCCCAACCGTCTGGTGCTGCCGCTCAACGTGGGCCACGGGATTCTGGGCTATCTGACCGTTAACTATGTCTCGCCTCCTGATGCCTCTACCCGGCAGTTGCTCAACACCCTGGCCGACCACCTGGCAACCGCGATTTATCTGCAACAGCGTATCGAAGAACAACAGCAACTTTCGCTGATCAAGGAACGCACCATTATTGCCCGGGAGCTGCATGATTCCCTGGCGCAATCGCTGTCTTATCTGAAAATGCAGGTCGCCAGGCTGGAAAGAATGCAGGCCAAAGGTATGCCTGCTGAACAGCAAAACGGGGTCATGAAGGATCTGCGTGAAGGCTTGAACAGCGCCTACCGCCAGCTACGTGAGCTGCTCAGCACCTTCCGACTGTCCCTCGACAAGCCAGGGCTTCAGCCCGCTCTGCAGCAAACGGTTGACGAGTTCAGCGCACGGCTGGCTTTTCCTGTCGAGCTGACCTATCAAGTACCGCCGCATCTATTGAGCGCCAATGAAGAAGTACACCTGCTGCAGATTGCCCGCGAATCTCTGGCCAACGTTCTCAAGCACGCCAACGCCCGTTGGGCCAGGGTCAGTCTGACATTTCGGCAGGCCACCCTGCATCTGGACATTGAGGATGATGGTATCGGCCTTGCCGATGACCGCTCGCCGCCCATGCACTACGGCCTGGTGATCATGCGTGACCGGGCCCGCAACATTAATGCAGACCTGACATTCAAAAACCGTCCTGAAGGCGGTACCGGGGTACACCTGACCTTTACCCCACAAACTGACCGACTGATTCACGAAGGGAGCTCATAAGTATGGCCACTGCGACCCACGATGATCGACCCGCGACCATCATGGTAATTGATGATCATCCGTTACTGCGCCGGGGCGTTCGCCAGCTGCTGGAAATAGAGGACGACCTTGATCTGGTGTTTGATACCGGTTCCCCCGCAGAAGGCATCGAACAGGCCACCGCCCTTGAGCCTGACATGTTGCTGCTGGATCTCAACATGCCGGAAATGGATGGACTGACCACCCTGAAAAACCTGCGTGATGCCGGTTACACCGGACGAATTATCATGTATACGGTGTCCGATCAGGAAAATGACGTGGTGGATGCGCTACGCGGTGGCGCCGACGGCTACCTGCTCAAGGATATGGAGCCCGAGGACATGGTGCATCAGCTGCGCCAGGCCGCCAAAGGGCGCATGGCCATCAGTGAAAACCTCACCGCCCTGCTGGCTGAAGCCTTACGCAACCACCGCGCGGCCCCCGCAACCCCGTCTGCGGATGTACTCACCCAGCGGGAAAAGGAAATCCTGCGCGAGCTTGCCGCGGGCATGTCCAACAAGCTGATTGCCCGTAAACTGGATATCACCGAAGGAACCGTCAAGGTTCACGTCAAACATCTGCTCAAGAAGTTGCACTTGCGCTCCCGGGTAGAAGCCGCCGTCTGGGCTGTCCAGGAAGGTTTTAACTGAGTTATTCCCCGATTCTGTGTAGATACCCCCAAAGACTTGGGGGTCTTTAATTGCTTGCAATAACACCCGCCAACAATATATAAAAACCAATAAAATCATACACCTAATCAAAAACCCCCTATACCCCTCAAGTGGTAGATGAGGCTTTCCGGTACCTTTTCGCCCCCATTTCGCCAACATTAACCAAGGCGTATCTTTCTTGATATTCCAGCACGACGCTGTGTTTTGGTCCAAGGGGGAGGTACACCATGAGTAAAAAAAATGCCGATATAGAACGTTGGGAAATTGAAGACCCCACGTTTTGGGAACAGGAAGGCAAACGCATTGCCAATCGCAATCTGTGGATTTCCATTCCCAGCCTATTGATGGGGTTCGCCGTCTGGTTGATGTGGGGGATGATCACCACCCAGATGCAGAATCTCGGCTTTCCGTTCAGCGTTGATCAGCTGTTTACCCTTACAGCCATTGCCGGCCTTTCCGGGGCAACCCTGCGGATTCCTGCCTCTTTCATGATTCGGATCGCGGGCGGGCGCAACACCATTTTTCTGACCACGGCACTGCTGATGGTTCCGGCTCTGGGCACCGGTATTGCATTGATGAACCCGTCTACGCCCTTCTGGATGTTCCAGGCGCTGGCGCTGCTTTCCGGCATTGGTGGCGGCAACTTCGCCAATTCAATGAGCAATATCTCCAGCTTTTTCCCCAAGAAGCAGCAGGGCTATGCGCTGGGCATGAACGCCGGGCTTGGCAACTTCGGCGTCACCACCATGCAGATCCTGATTCCGCTGGTGATGACGGTGGGCATCTTTGGTGCCCTCGGCGGCGACCCCATGGAACTGCAAAAAGCCAGCGGCACCCTGATTGGCCGGATTGAAGCAGGCACCGATACCTGGATTCAGAACGCAGGCTTTATCTGGCTGGTCTTTCTGATTCCGCTGGCCTTTGCTGGCTGGTTTGGAATGAACAATATTCGTGCCATCACGCCCAACCCAGGGTCTCCTCTGCAGGCGTTTGGCAAGATCCTCGGGCTTTATGCTGTCGGCTTTCTGGCTGCCATTATCGGTGTCGTTGCCCTTGGCTGGCTTAATATGTGGGTCGCCCTGCCGATGACCATCCTCCTGACACTGCTGATGTTGCGCATGATTCCCGGTGATATCAAGCCCAACATCCAGAAGCAGTTCGCCATCTTCTCCAACAAGCACACCTGGGCGATGACAGTGCTCTACATCGCCACCTTTGGCTCCTTTATCGGTTTCTCAGCGGCCCTGCCGCTCTCCATCAGCGTGATTTTCGGCAACATGATGGAGGTTGCCGCCGACGGCACCATCACCCGTGTGGCCAACCCGAACGCGCCCAGCGCCCTGACCTGGGCCTGGATGGGGCCATTTGTCGGTGCCCTTATTCGCCCGCTGGGCGGCTGGATCTCCGACAAATTGGGCGGTGCCATCGTGACACAGGCAATTTCAGTGGTCATGGTCGTGGCCTCCGCCGCCGTGGGCTATGTGATGATGCTGGCCTACAACGCCACCGACCCGAACCAGTATTTCTGGATGTTCCTGTTGCTGTTCATCGTCCTGTTCGCCGCCAGCGGTATCGGTAACGGTTCCACCTTCCGCAGCATTGGTTTCATTTTTGACCTCCAGCAGAAAGGCCCTGTGCTTGGCTGGACATCGGCCGTCGCCGCTTACGGTGCCTTTATCGCGCCCCGGGTGATGGGTGAGCAGATCAAGGCGGGCACTCCAGAGATGGCCATGTATGGCTTTGCGGTCTTCTATGCCCTCTGCCTGATCGTCAACTGGTGGTTCTACCTGCGCAAAAACGCCTACGTCAAGAACCCTTGATGCGCCGCCGCCCTGACACCTCAGGGCGGCCCCTGATCTGTGGAGATTCACCATGAAAATCATGCTTGCCTACGATGGCTCTCGCAACGCCAAGCTGACACTGGCCAAGGTCATCACCATGTTTCAGTCAATGTCACCCACCCTGGTACTGGTGGGCGTGGTCGAGAATCCGCGTGATTCGACCGATGCCAATGAAGAACTGTTCAACGAGGAATACGCCACTCTGAAAGCCAGCCTGCAGGAAGGGGTGGAAGTGGCTCAGAAGGAAGGCCTGGAGGTTGAGCGGGTTATCGCTGAAGGCGATGCGCGCAAGATGCTGCTGGATGCCAGCAAGCGCATCTCTCCTGACATGCTGGTCATCGCTCGCCACAGCCACGCGCCGGACGGCGGGCTGATTGCCCAGTCGCTGAGCTACTTCGTTGATGAACTGGATTACATGACCTTCGGCAGCGTCAGCTCCTTTCTCACCCGGCGCGCTGAATGCCCGCTGCTGATAATGTCCAGCTAAGCCCTGTCCTAAGCCCTGTCCAGCTAAGCCCTGTTGGCACCCTGTTGCCTTGGTAAAAAGGAACACATCCCATGAAAGTCGCTAAATTATTCCAGGTGCGCTCGCCCGAGATACGCGCACTGCACCTGACCTGGATCGCCTTTTTCATTACGTTTTATGTCTGGTTCAACATGGCGCCGCTGGCCACCAGCATGCTGCGTGAAATGGACTGGCTGACCCAGGATCATATTCGTCTCTTTGCTATCTGTAACGTCGCCCTGACCATTCCCGCCCGTATCATTGTGGGCATGGCGCTTGACCGCTTCGGCCCACGGCGGGTGTTTTCAATTCTGATGGTCACTATGTCAATCCCGGCGCTGACCTTTGCCTTTGGCGATACCATGACCCAGCTGCTGGTCTCACGGCTGATCCTCAGCTCCATCGGTGCGGGCTTCGTGGTGGGTATCCACATGACGGCACTGTGGTTCAAGCCGCGCGATATCGGCTTTGCAGAAGGCTTCTACGCAGGCTGGGGTAACTTTGGTTCTGCCGCTGCCGCCATGACGCTGCCGACCATTGCCATCACCCTGTATGGCGGTGACGACGGTTGGCGCTGGGCCATCGCCCAGAGCGCTGTGGTCATGGCCGCCTACGGGGTCTATTACTGGTTCGGAATTACCGATGGCCCCAGTTCCCATTCCCACCGTAAGACACGCAAGGCCATGGCCATGGAAGTCAGCACCTGGGGCGATATGGTCAAGCTGATCCTGTGGACCATTCCTCTGGTCGGCTGTCTGGCCATTCTGGTCTGGCGCATTCAGGATCTGGGCTTCATGTCCACAGGTGCCGCCATCATCGCTTATCTGGTGATCTTCGCGATCATCGTTTACCAGGTCACCCAGATCATCCGCGTCAATGTGCCCATCCTGAAAAAAGGCGTGCCGGAGGACGACAAGTATTCCTTTAACAGCGTCGCTGCCCTGAACAGCACCTATTTTGCCAACTTTGGCGCTGAACTGGCGGTGATCTCCATGCTGCCCATGTTCTTTGAGCAGACCTGGGGGCTGACCGCTGCCGCCGCTGGCATCATTGCGTCGTCATTTGCCTTTGTGAATCTGGTGGCTCGCCCCATGGGCGGTGCTGTTTCTGACCGTATGGGCAACCGTCGCTTTGTCATGCTCAGCTATATGTTCGGGATCTTCATCGGCTTTACCCTGATGGCGACCATGAACGAAAGCTGGCCACTGATCGTCGCCATTGCGGTGACCATCTTTACCTCTTTCTTTGTTCAAGGTTCAGAAGGTGCCACTTTCGGGATTATTCCTTCCATCAAGCGGCGCATTACCGGGCAGATTTCGGGGATGGCGGGTGCCTACGGCAACGTCGGTGCGGTGGTCTACCTGACCATTTTCACCTTTGTCACCCCCACCCAGTTCTTCTACATTCTGGCCGCAGGCGCCTTTCTGAGCTGGCTGATCTGCTTTATCTGGCTGAAAGAACCTGAAGGGGCCTTTGCCGAGGAATACCATGTCTCTTCGGTTGACCGCATGATTGCCGAAGCTGACGGCCCGCACCATTAACCTGAATATGAGCGGATGCTCCTTGCCCGCCTATCGGCTGTACGTGTTCCCACGCTGCTGCGTGGGAGCGCGACATGGCCTAAAACCAAGCAGACGTCCTGCATAGCCCCTCAGGTTATCGGGGCGAACAGCAACTCCAGGTCTTCTTCCTCAAACAGCGGGCCATCGCTCTGACGCTCAGCACCGCCTTCCAGAATTGAGGCCGCAAGGTCGGCCTTGCGTACCTGCAGATCATGAATGCGTTCCTCCACAGTGCCTGCACAGATCAGCTTGTAGACAAAGACCGGGTTCTGCTGGCCCATACGATGGGCACGGCCAGTCGCCTGCGCCTCTACTGCTGGGTTCCACCAGGGGTCATAGTGAATCACGGTATCGGCGGCTGTCAGGTTAAGCCCGGTACCGCCTGCTTTCAGGCTGATCAGAAAAACCGGAATCTCACCCTGCTGAAATGCTGCCACACGCTGTGTACGCACCTTGCCAGGTGTGTCGCCGGTCAGGCTAGTGTAGGTGATACCGGCCTTTTCCAGTGCCTGACTGATCAGCTCCAGCATTTCGGTAAACTGTGAAAACACCAGAATTCGCCGTCCTTCCTCAATCAGCGGCGGCAATAATGTCTGTAGTTGGTCAAGCTTGGCTGAGCGCTTAACCTTGCGGGCACTATCCAGCTTGACCAGACGCGGGTCGCAGCACACCTGACGCAACTTAAGCAGGGCATCCAGCATCACAATGCCGGAGCTGGCCAGGCCGCGTTCTGCCACGGCTTGCTGAACACGCTGGTGCTGAGCCAGACGCAGGCTTTCATACAGCTCACGTTGGGTGCCCGTCAGGGTGACTTCACGACGGGTCTCGGTGATTTGCGGGAGTTCCGCCAGTACCTGCTGCTTGGTTCGCCGCAGCATCAGCGGGGCAAGGCGACGCGACAGTTGCTCACGAACAGCCCCATTGCCTTCTTTCTCGATCGGCGTTCGAAAGTGCTGACCAAACCATTGCTGGCTGCCCAGCGCACCGGGTGCCACGGCATCCAGTTGCGCCCACAGCTCACCCAAGTGGTTTTCCAGGGGCGTACCGGTCATCGCCAAAGCGCGCTCGGCGTCCAGGGCACGCACCGCCCGAGCCGTCTGACTGGCAGCGTTCTTGATCGCCTGTGCTTCATCCAGCACCAGTAGACCAAAGGCCGTTTCACGCAGACGTTCCAGATCACGAATCAACAGCGCATAGGTGGTCACGACCAGATCCGCTTCCGGCAGCGCCTGGTCAAACTGGCGCTCACGCTGGGCCTTATTACCCTGCAGCGCCATCACCTTGAGTGTCGGTGCAAAACGTGCTGCCTCGCTACACCAGTTACCGACCAGACTGGTCGGGGCGATTACCAGCGTCGGCGTTTTCAGGGCGCCACGTGCCCGCTCGTCCAACACATGGGCCAGCACCTGCACCGTTTTGCCCAGCCCCATATCGTCAGCCAGAATGCCCCCTGTCCCCAGCTCAGCGAGAAAATGCAACCAGGCCAGTCCCCTGGCCTGATAATCGCGCAGCTCACCGCTGAAACCATCCGGTGCAGGCAAGCTTGCCGGAAGTTTACGCAGGCGCTGCGCCAGGGCGGTCACTTCCTCACGCCCACCCCAACGCTCATGCTCCGCCACGGGAGCAAGGTGCTCGGCTGCCGTCAGGGGCAAGGCAACTCTGGATTCGGCTTCACGCTCATCGCCCAGCCAATCCAGAATGGGCGCCATCAAGGCCCGCAACTTCGCCAGCGGCAACGTCAGGTGGCGACGTTCGCCCAGATCCACCGTCCAGCTTGCCTCACTGGGTTCATTTTCATCCGCTTCCAGGGGGAAATCATCACGCCGGAGCAATTGCCGCAGAATCGGCAGAAGGTTGATCCGCTCCCCCTCCACGTCGATATCCAGCGCCAGGTCAAACCAGCCATTGCCCGACGGCTCAAGCTCACCGTACCAGGCTTCAGGCTCCAGGTAGATCGGGGGTTTAGGGAACTCATCGCTGAACGCAATCAGGCAACCCGCTTTACGCAGGATATCAATCATCGCCCACCACTCATCGGGGCCGGCCAGATGCGTTTGCCACTCGGTTGCCTGCCTGGGCAGTTCGCCATTACGGGGCAGCAGCAGGGTCCAGGGTGGTACCTCCAGATGATCAGGGACAGCATCCACTTTCATCAGCTGTTCGAGGATCACCATGCCGGATGGCAGTTTGCGTACCAGCGCGCGCTCAGCTTCAAGATCCCGCTGAACCGTCAATCGCTGCCCATCACGGTACCCTTGGGAGGTGTTTTTTTCTTCCGGCGGCACGTCAATGCCCGCGTAGTCAAAGCTCACCACGCCAGCCCCCACGCGAACCCAGCGCGGCAGCGGCGCACCGTGGCGAAAGCCAACCTGGCCTTCCGCCACGCACATAGTCACCTTGAGTGTTGGCGCGACATTCTTGAGGGTTTTCTCTTCTACTTTTGTTGGCGGCGGAAGCTGATCAGCAAACGCTGGCAATTGATCAAGCCGCTCACTCAGCCAGCGGCTGATCTCTGGTGGCACCGGCGGTGATCGATGTAGCTTTTCAACCAGCTCGACAGAGCCCTCCATGCGGCCAAACAACCCCTTATCAGGGTCGAGATAGCAAAGGCCGCGCCCAACCTTGGCAATCATCGCATTAGATGAAAGGGCACCTTCCGGCAAAGTGGCGGCTTTCAGATGCTGCACTCCCTTGCTGTCTGCCTGCCAGCGCGGCGCCAATTGGCAATCGCCGCCAGGTTCCAGCTGAGGCCCCGTCTGCTTGCGGAAAAACACTAATGGCGGTGTGTCACTTTCTATCAGGGTCCACAATGCGCGGGCCTGAAAGGCATGGGATACCAGCTTCAAGCGTTCATGCGCTCTGGACCAACTGAACTCGTGCCCGCCGTGCATCAGTTGATCAAGAAGGTCTTCCTGCTCAGACGGCCAACCTCCTTCAGGGGCTGGCAACAGCTTGCCGCCGTACTCAACATCAATAGGACGTGGCGACACCCAGCTCTGCTTTTTGCTTTTACTTTTCTGCTTGGAGGGACGCAACCATACCGGCAACACCGCGAGATTTTGAATTTGCCCCGCCCAATCACGGCTATCAACAAAAAGAGCCAGCCGGTACTCGGCACCGACACAGTCTTGCGGATCAGGCGACGCTGAGGCTGACGATAGCTGTGTGATCCAGTTTTCCCAGCGCTTTTTGAGCATGTCATGTTCATTCGGTTTACCCGCACCCCCGGAAGACAACTGACGTTCCTTCCGATTTTCAGGCCCGCCAATCATCTGGTTCAGAAAAGCCTGGATCAAGGCCACCGCATGCTTGCATCTGGAACCCACCGGACAGCTACAGTCGGTTAACAACTCCCTATCAAGCACATTGATAGTGATAGCTGTCTGGTAAGGGCACTTTTCACTCCCCTTAACCTCACCGGAGAGAGTCAGCCACTCCTCATCGCGTTCAATCGTCACGCCGTCCAACACATTCCCATGCTGGGCATAGTAGAGGCCACGATTCACCGATGCGCTATCAAAAAATTGCTGCCAACGGTGCTGAATCAGCGCAATGTACAGCCCCATGGCATTATTGGTGAGATGGCTATCAGACATAGAAGTCTCTTAAAACAAAAACAGTGTGAGCGGGTAAAAGTGCTAGAACGCCTGGTATGTTAACAGGCTGCGCTTGGCCGAACAGCCCTGCTGACTTGTAAGTCCTACACAAAAAAGCACCTGACAGACAAGGCGTCTGCCAGGTGCTTTAAAATGATGATTATCAGTTTTTGGGTCGTTCAGGCTCGCTGCTTACAGCTCAACGCCCATGTGCTGCAATGTTCCCATGGTCAACTGGCCATATGGTAGGCCGTTATCCTTCTGGTACTGAATAACAGCATTACGTGTCCTGTCACCATAGACGCCGTCAATCCACACAGGGTCATAGCCTTTCTGCTCAAGCGCCACTTGCACACGACGTACGACGTCTTCGGTCGTGTTGGTTTCACACAGTATTTCACGCCATTCCAGGTCTGCATCACTGACCATACGCTGCTTGGTCACCTCGGCATACTCCGCTGGAATCCTGGTTTTTTGCTGCTGCGGCTTACGCACTTCACGCACCACTTCAACGGTTTCATAAACCGCCGGAACAGTCACTGTTTCAGTGCGTGCTGGCTGATCAACCACGCGACGCGTCACCGTTTTGTACTGGGCGGGCACGTCTACTTCAACGGTTCTTTCAGGGCTGACAAGCTCCTGACGCGTGACCGTCTTGTATTCAGCCGGCACTTCAACAAGACACATGATCTCGCCCGTCGCTTGATCAATACGCTCAATCGCGCCTCTACCCTTCTCCCAAGTCGTATAAGCTGGGCTAACCATAATCTCTTCAGTCACCGTACGGTACTCGGCTGGAATTGTCCTGAGCTCTGTACTGGCTTCAGATACCAAAACCTGTTCGGTGACTGTTTTATAGGTAGCAGGAATTACCCTGAGTTCTTCGTAGGCTTCTTCGACGACTACCCGCTCGGTAACCGTTTCATACTGAGCCGGAATCACCGTTACGCGCTCGCTTTCTTCAGCGACCAACACTGTTTCGGTCTCGGTTTTATAGACAGCAGGAACGACAACGCGCGCATAACAATGATTAGGCTTGGCATTCGGTGGCAGAAGACTTGATTGGGATGATTCATTTAACAATTCTTCTAGCCGATTGTTCTCAGCCGTTAATTGGGCCTGACGGCTCATCAACTCTTTGAATTCCTCGGTTTCTGTCACGTTTTGCTGACTAGTGGCACAGCCAGATAAAATGACAGCAGCCGTAATTGGCGCCAAGAGATAGCGAAACTTCATGTTAACAACCCTTAAATTACTTAATTATGATGTAATTAAATAATACAAGGTACTTGGCAAATTAAAAGCACAAAGCTCACTTATTCAATAAAGTTCACTATTACCTTGGGCAAACTTTGGAACTATTTCCTATTTGTGACTTTGTTGTTATCGGTACTTTATATGCTGACTCACCCAAGCAGCAGATCGCGTTCAATCGGTATAAACTGGCTCGCAGCATTAATGAGGGAGGCCGCGGTGAGCTGGGCCACGCCGTAGACCTCGACACGCTTGCCGTACACCTCACGAATTTTCTGCGCCAGCAGATCAAAATCGCCATCGCCAGAGACCAGCACCACCACATCCGCTTTCGCCGCGTATTCGATAGCATCCAGCGTGATACCCACGTCCCAGTCGCCCTTGGCGGAACCATCCATGCGCTGGATAAACGGTTTTAGCCGAACATCAAAGCCAATCGAACGGAGGATATTCTGAAACTCACGCTGCTTGGCATCGCCCTTGTCGATGGCGTAGCAGCGGGCAGCCAACACTGCTCGGTTCGCCGTCACCTTCGCCCAGAACCGGCGATAATCGAAGTGTTTGCCGTAGGCTTCGCGCACGGTGTAGTAGACGTTCTGGGTATCCACGAAAATGGCGACGCTTGTCATGTCAGATCAGCCTTGTTAGCGACCACTGCCCTACCCGTTCAATTGGATTTCTCAGCTGCTCGCAGTCCTTCAGGGGTGCCATCAGCCAAAAAGATGCGAATGGAGATCGTGCGGGCTTGGTTAGGTGTCATGTTGATTCCATACTGAGAAAGAGTCCAATGATTCGATAAAACCTCTGCTTGCTGCAGTATTAGCTCCACAGCTTCCAGCCGGTCGCTCTCCGCCAACGGCTCCCGTAACTGCCCAGTCGATCTCATTGCCTTATCCCTTCTCATACTTTCACCTTCCAGTAGCCCCGCGTACCGCCAACCCGTTCAATCGCGCCAGCTGCCTTCAGCTTGTCCAAATGCTTCTTTACTGCGGAGTCGTTGATACCGAGTTCTTCTGCCATTTTCCGGTAGGGCATGTGTGGGTCTCGCTTGATGAGTTCCAGTACGGCTAACTGGCGATCGGTGAGTTCGGTTTGAGCCACCTTCCCTGAGATTGAGCCACCCATTGAGCCATCCATTGGGCCACCTGTTTCATCGGTATCTGTAGCCGCCAGGCTGGTATCCCTGGCAAACTCAATATCCACAAAATCCCCGCTTTCACTGAATGCAGGCTCGGGGTTGCTCGCTTGCTGACACAGTTCCCGAATACGGCTCATGCCGCTGCCCCACTGTTCGATGTAACCCAACTCCTTGAAGACCCGGGCCAGCACTTTATTGCGGATTTCCGAGCGGCCTTTTAAGGCTTCGCTCAGGGTGAGGCCATTTGGGAGGCCACCGGGAGAGACGATGTTCAGTATGTCATCGTAGATGCCGACTTTGATATCACGCCCGGCATTGCTGTAATCACGATGCACCACGGCGTTTACCAGGGCTTCGCAAATCTTTCCTAGCCGTCTTCTGCGTCCAGCTGACCTTCAGTCTTGGGGTCTCCTTATCCACAGCTGGGCGCTTTCAGCAGCAGGAAGTGCTCAATTAACCGGATCATCAGCGTCTTCTGATCCGGCTGACTTTCCGCCACCAATAGGGCCAGAGCCACTAGAGTATTGTCATTGATAAATTGCTCTACTCGCTTTGCCAGCAACGCGGCGTTGCGGCGCAGGTACCACAGGAATAGAAAGGAGCCGCAGCGTTTGTTGCCATCGGCCAGAGGATGATTCTTGATCACAAAATAAAGCAGGTGTGCAGCGCGGGTGGCGACGTTAGGGTAAAAAAGCTCATCCCCAAAACCTTGCTCAATGGTGGCCAGGGCAGACGCCAGACCGTCACCCCGTAACTGACCGAACAACTCGGTGGCCTCCCCTTTGGCAATCAGGGTCTGTTTAAGCTCGCCGATGGCCTGAAGTGCCTCTTCCAACCCTAAGGGCTGCATATCCGGCTGCTTAATACCTACTTCCGCGAGCTGCTGCTCATCGTAGCCCTGTAGCAAACTCCAGGAGCGGGCGTAGTCGCTGATCACCCGGGCGACGGCCTCTCCTTCGTTGGAGACCAGGCCTTGGTTGGTCAAGGTGCGGCTGAGCAGATCAACGGCCTGCTCGAACTCAATGCCACGCTCGGTTAGGCGGCGCTGATTGAGGGTATAGCCCTGCACTAGGTGATCTTTGAGAACTTGAGTGGCCCATTTGCGAAATTGGACGCCACGCTGAGATTTCACCCGATAACCAACGGAGATGATCATATCCAGATTGTAGTGATCGATCTCCCGCTGAACTTGGCGCCTACCCTCTTGGCGAACTATCCGGAATTTCCGGATAGTTAAAGCTTTTTCCAATTCGCCCTCAACGAATACATTTCCTACATGCTCATTGACAGTTCGGACATCTTTACCGAACAATTCAGCCATCTGAGCTTGGCTCAGCCAGATGGTTTCTTGATCCAGCGCCACTTCCAGCTGTGCTTGGCCGTCAGTCGAGGTAAAAATGCGTACTTATTGTTCAGACATAACCGTTCCTTGTCGTTATAGGCTGACACCTGAAAAGCCATCAACCCTTCGTGTTCCATAACGATGACGTAGAGCATTAGTCATAGCATAGCGGCTTGCGTACATCCACTACTCATCTGGGCGTCACCGAATAACGCGTACTTCGCCCACCACCGGGAAGCTGATAAAGGCAGCCTTTATCCACCAGTTCAGCCAAATCCCGCGTGGCAGTGGCTTTACTCACTTTAGCCAGCGATTGGTACTTGCGGGCATTAATACCCTGCGCAAACTCCTCTCCTGCGGTATCCAACAACCGGTTCAGCACCTTGATCTGTCGTTCGTTCAGCACGGTGGTCGCATGACGCTGCCAGAAGGTGGCTTTGATTAATACACGGTCGATTCTTAACAGTGCCTGTTCAAGCGCCTCTTTCAACGTCTCCAGAAACCACAACAGCCACGGCGTAATATCGAGGCTGCCTTGCTGAACGCTTTCAAGCTGATCGTAGTAAGCGCTGCGCCTTGCCATGATGGCAGCGCTTAGTGAATAGAAGCGGACAGATTGATGCTCTGCCTGTGCCAGTGCTCGGTCTGTCACCGCCCGAGTGACGCGGCCATTGCCATCATCAAAGGGGTGCAAGGTAATCAACCATAAATGGGTAATGCCAGCGCGAACCAGCCCATCAAGCCCCTGAGGTGGGTGGTTGAACCACGCAAGAAACGCATCCAGCTCAACCTCCAACTGCCCACGTGGCGGCGCTTCAAAATGAACGGTAGGCTGATCAAGCCGCCCCGAAACCACTTGCATGGGGTAATCGCCACGCAACTTGCCAACACGTACATTGCCAAGCACGCCGGGGCCTTGCACAAACAGCATGGATTGCCAGAGGCAAAGCTGTTCTCGGGAAAGCGGTTCATCCAACTGATGCGTGGATTGCAGCAATAGCTCGACCAGCGCTTCAGATTCTGGTGTTGTTCTGGCAGAGACACCGGCCTGCTCTAACCCTAGCTGGCGGGCAACGGAAGACCTCACAGAGTCCACATCCAGGCGCTCACCTTCGATTTCGCTGGTACGAAGTGCATTCTGGATCAGCGCATCCATTTCCACGTCCAGATCAGCCTGACCGTAGGCCGCCTCAGTTTTACCCAACACCCTGCCCTGCAGTAACCGCAGGGCATCCAGCGTAGGCCGAAGAACGGGCTCATCCCACTCAAAATGCGGCCAATGCCGCTGTTCCCAGATATACATGAGCCGATTGCCCGCCTATTCAGATCATATTATGAGCCGATTATGATTTATATTCGGCTCATGGGCTAGTCATGGGAGCTGATTAAGACCGCAAAGAGGATGATGGAAAAAATTTATATTCAATTTAGTCGTGTACTCCGCCAACGATCAGAAGCATGTCTGCAAGAACCCTCTTTGGCAAGATATAACCTCAACCTGACGATGCTAGATGGGGGGCATATCATTGGACTGAGTCCTTCCCTGACCACCCCAATAAAATTCGCTTTAATATATATCGCAGCACTTAAACAAGCTAAAAAATCATTAAAATCATGACTTTCTCTTCTTATTGCTTTGAGACGCAAGAGCCCTTTGCTTTCCAATATCAAAATTAAGTATCTGACTTAACCTTTGCTTATCAGCATCACTTGTTTTAAACATATACAAATGCCTAATAACAACTGACTCTAATAGTCTTCTTGAAAAGTGATTACCTTCAGTAATTCTTTTTATCTCACTTATATATGCAAAAGGAATATTTCCTGGCACTTCCATGCGAGTAGATAAATCTATCAACTTGTAAGCAACCAAATCTTTTTCTTTTGCCACTTCACTTATCACTTCTTTTAGTTTAGCCGAGCTAACTGAAGCAGCTGCTTTATGTATAAAAGAAAAAGACATAATACCAAAAATATCAAATAACAATTTTTTAGCTAATTTTTCATTATCATCTTCCGCAGAAGACCTTTCAGCCATTATTGTTGAAAGCTCTCTAACCAAGGGTTCTTGAGCTTTTTCTAAAGCCATAAAAAAATGTTTCAAAGCACGAAGAGGGGCTTCAAAAGATTCATCTATGATTTCTTTTTTAAAAGAATTCCTTAAAGAACCGTAGTAATTTTTGGCAATTAATCCAAGTATTTCAACAGTTTTAAACATAAGGTTTATTTTATCTTGGAAATTCAACTCTTCTAAAGGTTGTGCATACTCATCCACTTCTCCATTAACCTCAATGTCATCTTTACTTCTCCTTTCCGCCTCTTGATTTTTTTCAGTATCAATCTCACCGATAATAACTTTAGACGCTTCCTCAATGAAGTCATTCAGAAACTCGGTATCCCCATTAAAAGAGATAGGTTCAACGTCTGAAAAAAGGTCAGATGACACCTCTATTATTTTTTTTATAATATCTGTTCTGTTTGTGTGATGCGTTAGAAAAATCACAGCATGAGCATTATCTCTAATGTATAAATGGTCACAACAATCTTTCACAAGCTCTTTTACAACTTCATCCTCCCAGTTTATCGCCAAATACTTCCCTAAAAAAAAGAAATATATATAAGAGTATGAGAAACAATAAAAATCCTGCCTAAAAGTTAAAATCTTTGCCTTTAAAAGTTTTTCCTTTCTCTGGTCAAAATCAACTCTAGTATATTCTTTTGAATAAAAATCATTAAAGGCTAAAAACTCATCCGAAGAGATGCTTTTATCTCCGTTATTTCTCATCTCAAATGCCAACAAACTACAATAATTAAAAAGTTCGTCAAGCTGATCCGGTTTAAAATTAACCCTTTTCAAAGAGCTTGTAATTAAATATTGATAATAATATCCGTATGAGCTATTTTGTATACCCCCATCTTGTGCAGCCTCAAAACTCTGCAAAAGAGTTAGCAAATAGAAAGGAGTAGAAGGTACCAAATGCTTGCCAATAACTGAATTTATAGAAGTTTCAGCTTCCGATATTTTATAAGCAGGGTCTTCAAAATTACCCTCTAAATCGTAGGACCCTCCATTCCACTTCTGTATTAGCTTATGTCTTAACTGATGACCGAAAGGTAGCAATTCATATCGCTCAAACTCTTGAGAAACATCGGCCATCTCTGTGTCTGTTAAGTCACCATACTCCAGACTTGTTCCTGTAGTAACAATAACCCTTTCAAATCTATCCATAAAAAATTTCAGAAACTTTGCACGATGCTCTGAGGTAGCTCGCAATTGATCATAATTATCTAAGTAAACGATTTTTTTCGATTTTGGGGTTTGATTATAATCATTTAAAAAACTCTTGGAGTACTGCTTCTCTACGCATCTATTAACATACCTTTCCACTTTTGCCAAACTTGCATTTCTGACGTTTAAACAATCAATATATATCGGAATCAAACCCAGGTCGTAGTGCTTCAGAAAAAATTCATATAGTAAAAAAGTTTTGCCTGAGCTTTCACCTCCGCGCAAAAATAGATTTTCACAAGAATCAATCAGGTCTAGAGAGTTGCAGTACTTTTCTTCATCAACATCGGCATCACTCTTTTTTAACTCTGGAAATATAAAAACATCATCTCTATTCAAAGAAGATTTAGTTGGATGAACAAAATTCCCACCTACATCTTTTATTTGTTCATAAAATTCATTTGAGAGGCCGCTCGATTTCTTGCTCGCTGAAAAGTTATTATATGAAATCCACTCACTCTCTCTTTTTTCAACAAAACACTCATTTGAAGCATCCCAGCCATAACCAGTTTAAAAAAACATCTCTCTTTTCATATCAAAGACTAGAACAGAAAATTCACCATCTAAGATGCTAGCCCGGATTTCTCATAGCACCTCAGCCAGCACCGCACTCAGGATGTCGTGCCGCTAAACACCTATTGGCACGGCTTAAATAGCCTACTTTTTAACCATTTTCCGTCATTCAGGCACACTTCCCCCTTCCCCCCATTGCATCGGGCCGGGGGCGCCCGAGCATTCAGTTCGGCACCAACTGTCTGACGAGATCGGATAGCGCCGTTTTATAGGGATAGCTGTCACTCATGAGTACTCGGACTCGGCGCGTATTGCGGATGATAACCGCGCCCACCTTGATGAGTTTGAGCCTGAGGCTACTTGGGCTCATGCGTGCGAAGGGCGTGTTCTTCAGGTAAGCCCGTAACCGCTCGAACAGCGTATAGGCAAAGCCTGATAAGATCAGCCGCCATTGATTAGCCCACCAGTGCGTGCTGGACGTGCGGTCAGCAAACAAGCTCAGTTGTTGATCCTTGATTCGGTTCTCCATGTCGCCCCGAGCACAGTACTGCTCGTAGTAAAGCTTGAAGCCATCGTCGTAACGGGAACTGACGATAAACCGGGGATTGGAGCCAAGCTCGCCTTCTTCCAGGCGGGCCACCACCCAGCGCGGGTACTTCCAAGAGTGCGCTTGATATTGGAAGCGGAACGTCTCTGCCACTTTCCCTCCTACCTGCCACTGGGTCTTGCGTACCAGCATCATGGGAACGTCCACTTCCTTGAGCAGCCGACTGTTCTTGCCAATACCCACGATGTAGTCGACGTGATGCCGATCGCACCAGTTCAGCATCCGGGGGCGACAAAAATGGCTATCGCCGCGTAATACAATGCGGGTGTCGGGCCAGTATTGACGGATAAAGCGGACAAGTAGGGCGAGGATGGCCCAGCTGTGGCGGCTGTCGCTGCGGTCACTGGTGCGCAGATAGCTCACCAGCAGATGGTGGCCACAGAAGACATACAGTGGGAAGTAGCAATGGTGATTGTAATAGCGGTTAAAGAACTTGCCGGGTTGGTCGCCATGCACGGGAATATCAGTGCCATCAAAGTCCAGCACAATCTCTTTGGGTGGTTCGTCATGCTGCTCGATGAAGTGATGCCAGAGTAGCTCATGGGCCTTCACTATCGCTTGTCGATCAGCGTTCTGCTCTATCCGGGACAGCGTTGACTTGCCCGCCAGCACCTCATTTTCATCCAGTGCCGTCTGAAGGGCCTGATCATAGCGCAGGGCTTCATGGTCGTTAAAATCTTCGTAGCCAGCGGCGACACCGAACACCCGCTGACGAACCAGGGTGTCGAGTTTGTGGCGAATCTGCTCCGGTGCCCGAGGATCATGCAGTACCGATGCCAAACGGCGCGTCAGGCGATGTTGTTTGTCGATTTCACGAAGCAGAAGCAACCCAGCATCGGAGGTAATGTGGCCACCGGAGAAATCGGCTTCAATCTGGCGGCGTGAGAGTGGCGAGAAGGTCAGTTTTTCAGGTACCATTTTGGAAGCGGCTGTTGATGTTGGTTTTTGGTGTAAGGTCCTGAAACTTTAACATTTTCAGCCGCTTTCTTTTATACCCTATGAGAAATTCGGGCTAGGATCTTGCTGCAAAGCTCCTGCTTCAATATGGTAAAATTTACTGCTATTTGAATTAGCAATGTCAGAACTTAAAAAAGTGTGTTCATGCCCTGAAAGAATCATTGAAGACACTGAACATATCTTATCTTTCAAATCATGATAACTTCCTTGGCCAAACCAATTAAATGGATGGTGCATAAGAGAAATAACAATATCGTTATTATCTTTATCGCAACCATTTTTACTAATCAAGTCAACTGGATAAACCATTTCTCCTTGTTTTTCATGCAACTCTGACATCCATGAAAAATTTAAAGAATTAAACTTAATAGAAACGCCTTCAAAGAGAAAAGGATATGATTTAAAAAGCTTTAAGTCTAAGCTTGGTGTTGGGCTCATTTCTAATACAAATTGTTCATATTCGTCTAAAACAGATACACACTGTTTTACCACATCTTCGCTCAATTCGTCTCTTGGATTTTTCTTAACATTTTCAATAAGGATTTTTCTTACTGAATTACTTTTATTAAAATCGCAATCATGGTTTCCAGGGCAAAACAAAAAATAAACGTTTACATTGTATTCATTACAAATATTGTCTTTTATTTTATTTAAAAAAATCTTCGCTGCTTCATACTGATAGGCTTTTCCACTAAAGGCTATATCACCAGTCACTGCAAAGAAAACATGCTCCACATCTGGCATGTACTTATAGCAAGCAGCTGATATTTTGCCGTGTTGGCTTAGAATCAAATCATCCTCTGCACGTATATGTATATCACTTATATGAATCACGGCAAATTTCATTTCAGCCTCATTATTAAAAACATATAGGAAGGTGATAAATATTGAATAATAGCCAATTAAACAATAATTATTTATGGTTGTAAGAAAAGATAAACTAGGATATTTTTATTTGCAAATAAAAAAGCCACCCGATCATCCAAGTGGCTTTTTCTGGTTTCATTAATTTTCAGGCAAAAACTCACTCCCACTCAATAGTAGCAGGCGGCTTGCTGCTGACATCGTAGGTGACGCGGGAGACGCCTTCCAGCTCATTGATAATCCGGTTGGACACCTTCTCCAGCAGCTCGTAGGGCAGGTGCGCCCAGCGGGCGGTCATGAAGTCGATGGTTTCTACCGCGCGTAGCGCGATGACCCATTCGTAGCGGCGGCCGTCGCCGACGACGCCAACGGATTTGACCGGCAGGAAGACGGCAAAGGCCTGGCTGGTTTTTTCGTACCAACCGGAGGCGCGCAGTTCTTCGATGAAGATGGCGTCGGCTTCGCGCAGAATGTCTGCGTACTCCTTCTTCACTTCACCCAGGATACGCACGCCCAGGCCCGGCCCCGGGAAGGGGTGGCGATAGACCATGTCATACGGCAGACCGAGTTCGAGGCCGAGTTTGCGCACCTCGTCTTTAAAAAGTTCGCGCAGCGGCTCAACCAGCTTGAGCTTCATGGTTTCCGGCAGGCCACCCACGTTGTGGTGGGATTTGATCACATGGGCCTTGCCGGTCTTGGAGGCGGCGGATTCGATCACGTCCGGGTAGATGGTGCCCTGGGCAAGGAAGTCGACGCCGTCAATCTTGCTGGCTTCTTCATCGAACACATCAATAAAGGTGTTGCCGATGATCTTGCGCTTCACTTCCGGGTCGTTCTCGCCCTTCAGCTTGCCGAGGAAAAGGTCTTCGGCATCGACACGGATGACCTTGACGCCCATATGCTTGGCGAAGGTTTCCATGACCTGATCGCCTTCCTGCTTGCGCAGCAGGCCGTTGTCCACAAACACACAGGTCAGCTGGGTGCCAATCGCCTTGTGCAACAACGCCGCTACTACAGAGGAATCGACGCCGCCGGAGAGACCCAGCAGTACGTGGCGGTCGCCCACCTGCTCGCGTACGCGCTGCACCTGATCTTCAATGATCTGTGCCGGTGTCCAGAGCTTTTCAGCACCGCAGATATCCAGCACAAAGTGCTCAAGAATGCGCTGGCCTTGCAGGGTGTGAGTCACTTCCGGGTGGAACTGTACCCCGTAGAACTGCTTGTCTTCCCAGGCCATGGCGGCAATTGGGCAGCTCGGCGTGGAAGCAGTCACGGTGAAGGTATCCGGCACCTCGGCGACCTTGTCACCGTGGCTCATCCACACATCCAGCAGCGCTTTGCCGGTGCTGGCGTCGACGTGGTCTTTAATGGCTTTGAACAGGGCGTTTTCGGCGTCGATCTGAATCTGGGCGTAACCAAATTCACGCTGGTTGGAACCGGCGACCTTACCGCCCAACTGCTCGGCCATGGTCTGCATGCCGTAGCAGATACCCAATACCGGCAGGCCCATGGTAAACACACATTCAGGCGCACGCGGAGAATCCAGCTCGGTCACAGATTCCGGGCCACCAGCCAGGATGATACCGTTGGGATTGTAGTCGCGGATCTCTTCTTCAGTGATATCAAAGGCGCGGATTTCAGAGAATACACCGATTTCGCGCACCCGGCGGGCAATCAGCTGGGTGTACTGGGAGCCGAAGTCGAGAATCAGGATCTTATGGGCGTGAATGTCACTCATGGCGGGGTCTCGGTTACGCGGTATGGGGCCGCTGGTAAAGCCAAAAAGCAAACGGCGAGGAGAGCCTCGCCGCTGTGATGTAGCGCTTAGGAATTAACTGGCGCGATAGTTGGGCGCTTCCTTGGTGATCTGCACGTCGTGGACGTGGGATTCGTTAAAGCCGGCACCGGTAATCTTGACGAACTCCGGCTTGGTGCGCATTTCATCAATCGTGCGGCACCCGGTATAGCCCATGGACGCGCGCAGGCCACCCATCATCTGGTGGACAATCGCACCCATCATGCCTTTATAGGGAACACGGCCTTCAACACCTTCCGGCACCAGCTTCTCGGCACCTTCGGTTTTATCCTGGAAGTAGCGATCGGCACTGCCCTGATTCTGGGACATGGCACCCATGGAGCCCATACCGCGATAGGCCTTGTAAGTACGGCCCTGGTAAAGCTCGATTTCACCCGGTGCCTCCTCGGTACCGGCCAGCAGACCACCGGCCATGACGGCACTGGCGCCTGCGGCAATCGCCTTGGACAGGTCACCTGAGTAGCGGATGCCGCCATCGGCAATCAGCGGAATATCGTATTTTTCCAGCGCTGCGGCGACGTTGGATACCGCCGTAATCTGAGGCATACCCACGCCAGCTACCACCCGAGTAGTACAGATGGAGCCGGGGCCAATGCCGACCTTTACCGCGTCCGCACCGGCTTCAGCCAGGGCGATGGCGGCGGCGCCGGTGGCAATGTTACCGCCAATCACCTGCACCTGTGGGAAATGCTCTTTCACCCAGCGAACCCGGTCAATCACGCCTTTGGAATGGCCGTGAGCGGTATCCACGATGATCACATCCACACCGGCTTCGGCAAGCGCGGCTACACGGTCCGGCGTTTCCGGGCCGGTGCCAACAGCGGCGCCCACCAGCAGGCGGCCATCGTTGTCCTTGGCGGCCATCGGGTAGGTGCGAGCCTTTTCGATATCCTGGAAGGTCACCAGGCCGCGCAGATGGAAGGCGTCATCCACAATCAGCATTTTCTCGATGCGGTGCTCGCGCATCTTGGCCTTGCTGATTTCGATGCCGGTGCCTTCCGGCACGGTGACCAGGCGTTCACGCGGGGTCATGATATCCGCCACGCTGTCGCCGTGATTCGGCTGGAAACGCATGTCACGCTCGGTCACAATACCGACCAGGGTTTCGCCTTCTACCACCGGGAAGCCCGAGAAGCCGTATTCACGGGCCATGGCCAGCAGGTCTTCAAGCTTGGCCTTGGGGCTGACGGTGACCGGATCGTTAACGATCACGCTTTCGTATTTCTTGACCTTGCGGACTTCAGCGGCCTGCTGAGACATGGTCATGTTCTTGTGGATGATGCCAATGCCGCCTTCCTGAGCCATGGCAATCGCCAGACGCGCTTCGGTCACCGTATCCATGGCAGCGGAAAGCAGGGGGATATTCAGCGAAAGGTTGCGGGTCAGGCGGGTTTTGAGGCTGACATCCTTGGGCAGGATATCGGAGAAGCCAGGAACGAGAAGTACGTCGTCAAACGTAAGTGCTTCTTGGGCCATACGTAGCATAGTGGCAACACCCAATTTGAAGTGGGAAGATGGGGCTGAAAAGTTAATCCCCCATTATAACGCCTATGCGACCAAGGCAGCAATGCACTCTGCATTTCGCATGTCAACTTATCGATGTAGCCCAGTGTCCAAAAGGCAGAGCGACGCACACCCACTGCACATTGACATGTCAATGTTTTATGCTCTGATTATCGGGCATCACAGCTCAACATCTGAAAGAGAGAACCAATGGATAGGCAAGCTACACTTCAACTACTGCGTCAAAGCAAGCTGAAGTTAAAAGAGCGCTATGGTGTGGACCGTCTTGCCCTGTTTGGGTCGACTGCCAGAGGCACGGCCACAACCAGCAGCGACATCGACGTGTTGGTGAGCTTTGACGGCCCTGCAACCTCCAGGCGCTACTTTGGTGTGCAATTCTATCTGGAAGATTTACTTGGCTGCCCTGTAGACCTTGTGACAGAAAAGGCGCTACGCAAAGAGCTAAAACCATACATAGATAAGGATATTGTCAATGTCTGAGCCGCTTATGCGCGAATGGCGCTTCCGCACCTGATGCTTGAAGATCAGCCGCAAGATGCCCTCACCATCAGCCAGCTGAATCAGCGGGCGCGTCAATCCCTTGAGCAGGGGATTGGCGAAGTGTGGGTGGAAGGTGAGCTTTCCAATGTCTCCCGGCCTGCGTCGGGGCATCTTTACTTTACCCTGAAAGATGACACTGCCCAGGTGCGCTGCGCGCTGTTTCGCCAGCGGGCACGCTTTGTCTCGGCGCCGATGCGCGACGGTGATCAGGTAAGGCTGCGCGGGCGGGTTTCCCTGTTTGAGCCACGCGGTGACTACCAGCTGCTGGTAGAAGCCGTGCAGGCCACCGGGCTGGGCGAGCTGCTTGCGGCCTTTGAGCGCCTGAAAACCCAGCTCAACGCTGAAGGCGTGTTTGCCAATGCTCGCCCTCTGCCGTTTCCGCCGCGCCGCCTGCTGCTTGTCACCTCCCCCAGCGGCGCGGCGGTTCGCGATGTGCTCGCGGTGCTCAACGCCCGCTGGCCGCTGATTGAGGTGAGCGTGATTCCCGTACCGGTACAGGGCAGCGAGGCTGCCCCGGCGTTGATTTCAGCGCTGGGCATGCTCAACCGCCAGAACCGGCTAGACCCGCTCAGGGATGCGGTGCTGATCACCCGAGGCGGCGGCAGCCTGGAAGACCTGTGGGCATTCAATAACGAGCATCTGGCCCGGGCGATTTTTCATTCGCGCTTACCGGTAATGTCGGCCGTTGGCCATGAGGTGGATGTCACCCTGGCGGATTTCGCCGCCGATTGCCGGGCGCCCACGCCGTCTGCAGCAGCGGAACAGCTGGTGCCCGACCAGCGAGAGCTCAAACGCCAGCTGGTTGACCAGCAGCAGCGCCTGCAGCGCGCCATCACCGCCCGGTTTGAACGCGACAGTCAGCGCCTCGACACCCTGCGCGCCCGATTACGTCATCCCGGCGAACGGCTGGCCCAGCAGCGCCAGCATATCAAGGCGTTGCACCAGCGCCTTGAGCGAGCCATGCAGCAACGCCTGATCCAGACGCGTGAACGCCTGGAACTGTGGCGCAAACGCCTGGCAGTCGAAGATCTGCAACGCCGCCACCTGAACGAACAACAGCATCTGGAACGCCTCAACCGACGCCTGCAAAACGCCATGGCCCTGCAGCTGGAAAGGCGCCAGACAAAGCTTTCCAGCGCTGCCCGCGAGCTGAATGCGGTCAGCCCGCTGGCGGTGCTCGGGCGCGGCTATGCCATTGCCCAGGATGAACACGGCCAGATTGTGCGCCGCGCCGCCGATACCTCCCCCGGCCAGAAGCTCAAACTGCGGCTGGGTGAAGGCAGGCTCAGCGTTGAGGTCAAACGGCGCTTTACTCAGGGTAAATAGCAGTTAGCCGCCGAGGGTGAAGGCCAGCTTTCCCGCATGGGCAGGCGCTGCGTTGGGGCGATCATGAATTTCCCAGGCAACCTCATCCGCTTCAATGCGCATCACCGCCGTGGCCAGGGTGTTTTCCTGATCCGGGTCGTCGGCGGCAAGGCGCAGGATGGGCAGGCCATCAACCTGTTGATCGTGAAGAATCGCCAGAGGCACCCGCTCACCGGCGGCTAATAACTGCTCACCACGCTGCTGGCGGTCACGGGAGGATGCCGTGATCGACTGGGCGGCGACTCCCTGGGGCTGAAAAAGCGCATGATTGGCATGTACCGCAGGCACACTCAAGGCCCGCTGCGCCAGGGCACCTGCCCCGAACTCGACGCTGATCACCTCAGGCCGGCCACGCTCGGCCAGCGAGAAATGAAAACCGCCACATTCGGGGTGCTGCTCCAGCAGGGCGATCACCTCAGCAATAGTGTTTTTATACAAAGCGGCGCGGCCCAGTACCATGCGCGGCATCTTGGGGATAACACCATGCAGGCGCAGGTTATTGACCGCCTGCACAAAGCCTTGGCGGGTGATTGCCAGGGTGTGGCCGGGAATCGAGCCTGGATAGCAGAAGGCCATAAACCCATTGGCCTGATCAGGGTTCACTTCGGCAATAAAGCAGTGCCCGCTGAAAAACGGCAGGCCATCTTCGTTATGCGCTACTAGCGGGTTATCGCCAGGGATCACCAATGTGGTACAGCCATCCGGCACATGGGGCAGCAAGTCGCCACGGCAGTTCCAGGCAACTACCGCATCAAGAGGCAGTGCAAGCCCCTCTGCCAGACCTTCCAGCTCCTCCCACACCGCCGGGAAATAATGCTGAGTGTTAGCGGCCATGGTGGCCACGGCCTCACGATGACACGGCGCGGTCACTTCCGCCCAGATGTCACTGGGCAACAGATGGCGGTGTACCGCATCACGCCCGGCCCGCCCCAAGGCCAGGCCGATGTCGTAAGGGCATCCACTAATGCACTGCCAGTCCAGCGATGAAACGTGATCAGACATGGCGCCAATACCCTCGCTGCAGTCGGTGAGTGATTGAATATGAGCGGTCAAGCAAGCGTCTTGATCAGCACCTTGGATTTACGCGCGTGATTGTAGGTTTCGCGCTTGAGTAACGGCAGATCATCAATACTGGCTGACACAAAGCCGCGCTCCACAAACCAGTGGGCAGTATGGGTGGTGAGCACAAAGATGGCGCCCACGCCGAGGCGATGCGCACGCTGTTCAATGGCTTCCACCAGCCGCTCACCGCGCTCGCCGCCCCGGTAGCTGGTATGCACGGCCACACAGGCAAGCTCCGCAATGTCGGCTTGCGGAAACACATGCAGGGCCGCACAGCCGATCACCATGCCGTCACGCTCGATCACCAGGTAGTCATCAATTTCATGCTCCAGGCGCTCACGGGAACGCGCCACCAGCATGCCCCGGCGTTCAAGCGGTTCCAGCAGCTCAAGTAGCCCGGCAATGTCATTCAGGGTGGCAGGGCGTAGCTGTTCGTAGCGATGCTGGGTGATCATGGTGCCGACGCCATCCCGGGTAAACAGTTCCCCCAAGAGTGCATCATGGTTGCGCCAGCACAGCAGGTGAGTGCGCGCCACGCCTTCTCTGGCTGCCGCGCAGGCGGCCTTCAGATGGCGTGCCAGCTCGCTGCCCTGCTCGGCCGCTGCCAGGCGCGGTTCAGCCTCGTCCGGGCTTAACTGGCGCAGCAAGGTACCTTGCTCATTGGCCAGCCCGTCAGACTCCCCTAGCAGAATCAGCTTGTCGGCTTTCAGCGCCACCGCCGCATGATGGGCCACCTCGGCGGCATCCAGATCAAATACCTCCCCCGTGCTGGAAAAGCCCAGCGGTGGCAGCAGCACCAGAGAGCCCTTTTCAAGCAGCCCTTCAATCGCCCCGGCGCGTACGCGGCGCACCTCGCCGCTGTGGTCAAAATCCACCCCTTCACGCACGCCTAGCGGCTTGGCGGTCACCAGATTGCCGGAAATCACACTCAGATCGACCCCATGCAAGGGCGTACTTGGCAACCCCAGAGAAAGACGCGCTTCCAGCCACAGGCGTTGATGAGAGGCCACCTGCTCTACCTGTGCCATCACAGCGGCATCCGCCACCCAGCGCCCCGCCACCAGGCGCGGCGCCACCCCGGCTTTCTGCAGAGCCGCCTGCACCTGAGGGCGAATACCAAACACCACCACCAGACGAACGCCGAGCGAATGCAGCAGCGCCAGATCCTGAATCAGCTGTTCGCCGCGCTGCGACGCAATCGCTTCACCTTCAATCAGGATGACGAAGGTTCGCCCGCGGTGGGCATTAATATAGGGCGATGCATTGCGAAACCAGTCAACAAAGGGGAAGCGTGTATCCAAGGGCCGCTCTCCGGCAGCAGGTGAAAGAAAATATCAGCGTTTACTTTACCAGAGCTGAAAAAACAGCGGCACCTCCCCAGCATGATCAAATGCCGAAAAGATGCCGCCTGGGTCTTTCACAGGGTAAAACGAGACAGCGTTAAACTAGCCGAACATGCCCTTAAACATAAAGAAGAACAGGATAGCCAGGCCCGCGCCTGCCGGCAGGGTGATCAACCACGACATGGCGATAGTACCGATCACCCTGAGGTTCAGGGCGGTCATGCCGCGAGCAAGGCCCACCCCGAGCACCGCCCCTACCAGGGTATGAGTGGTGGAAATGGGCAGCCCGGTGCCGGAGGCCAGCACCACAGTCGTGGCGGCTGCTAATGTGGCCGCAAAGCCACGGCTTGGGGTCAGCTCGGTAATACCGGTGCCCACTGTGGCAATTACCTTATGGCCATAGGTCACAAGGCCGACCACAATACCGCCGCCGCCCAGTACCAGCACCCACCAGGGCACCAGGGCAGCGCCGCCCACTTCACCACCGCTTTGCACCACGCTGATAACCGCTGCCAGCGGCCCAACCGCGTTGGCCACATCATTGGAACCGTGGGCAAACGCCATGGCACAGGCGGTGAAAATCATCAGCACGGCAAAGGCCCGCTCCACGTTGGCATAGCCGAAGTGGTCTTCGCTGGTTTTGACGTAAACCACCCGGCGCTCCATCACAAAGCCAATACCCATCAGCACCAGGCCCAGAATCACCGAGAGCAACAGGCTTTGGGCAAAACTCAGCGTCAGCCCCACATGCTTGAGCCCTTTGGTCATGGTGACCATGGCGACGACAAAGCCAACCAGGAACACATAGGCGGGCAAGTATCGCTTGGCCGCTGCCAGCGGGTTCTGCGCTTCAAACACCAGATGATGAATCGACTTGAACAACACAAACCCGACGGTGCCCGCCAGCAAGGGCGAGACTACCCAGCTGGCGGCAATGGTGCCCACCGCGTTCCAGTCAACCGTGGCAGCGCCCAGGCCTGCCACGGCAAAGCCGACAATGGCACCGACAATCGAGTGGGTGGTCGAGACCGGCCAGCCTTTCATGGAAGCAATCAGCAGCCAGGTGCCCGCTGCCAGCAGCGCCGACAGCATGCCATACACCAGCAGCTGAGGGTCATCCTGCAAAAGCTCCGGGTCGATAATCCCCTTGCGGATGGTATTGGTGACCTCACCGCCTGCCAGCCAGGCGCCGAGGAATTCAAAGACGACCGCAATCAGGATGGCCTGCTTGATGGTAATCGCCCGGGAACCCACGGAGGTTCCCATGGCATTGGCAACATCATTAGCCCCGACCCCCCAGGCCATAAAGAAGCCAAACAGGCAGGCCAGAATGATGAATATATCGCCGTATTGCGCAATGATCTGCATATAACCTCCTAACGCGCCGTCAGAATTTGCAAGCGGCTACCGACACGCTCGGCGCGGTCGGATAGTTCACCCACTCCGTCGATGATCTGGTAGAGAAAGATCACATCGATGGGTGGCAACTCGCTTTCCAGCTCAAACAGCTGGCGGCGAATGGCGATCTGCTGGCTATCGGCTTGATTTTCGAGGGTATGCAGCTCGCGGATCATGTTCTGCATGACATCTGACACATTGCGCCCGAAGCCGGATTCCAGCAGCTCCTTGAGCTCTTCAAGGGCCTGACGGGCCTGGGCCACACAGGCCACACTGGTGCGCATATAGACGCGCATTGGTTCAGCCAGCGGTTCAGGCACGCGCATCTTGCGCCCCAGCATGATGCCGCTGATATCACGCACCTTGTTGGCAATTTTGTCCTGCACGCTGATCAGATCAAGCAGATCGGAGCGTGAAACAGGCAGGAACATGGTGTTGGGAAGGTTGAGACGCAGCTCTGTCTTGAGCACGTCGGCATCATGCTCCAGGCGAGTGATATCCTCACGCAGCCTGGCCGCGCCTTCCCAGTCGCCTTTCAGGGTTTCTTCAAAGAAGGGAAGCAGATGCTCTGAGCACTCGTGGGTTTTGACGATATGCGCCAGCAGCGGTTGGAATGGCGATCGGCCAAACATTGCAGAAAAAGGGTTGGAGGTAACCATAAAGCCTTTTAGCCTGTTCTCGGTGAGCCGGAAAACTGAATTCATCGAACAAGCGCCGCAGTATAAAGTTTGGCCGCCGCTTCGTCACAAAAAGTTCACATTGTCATGTAAATTTAATCTTAAATTCATCTTGAAAGGTGGCATTTTCATGCAGTATCAAAACCAGGAAGCGCCCTCTCCTCAGGAAGTTGAGCTAAAACTGGCCCTTCCTGAAGCATCCATTCCGCTGATCAAACGCCATCCACTGTTGGCCAGCCACGACGCTGAGCAGCACACTCTGGTCAACACCTATTACGATACGCCCGACGGCTTGCTCGCCGGGCAACGCATGGCCTTGCGCCTGCGCCATTACGATGGCCAGATTCTGCAGACCGTCAAAACGGCGGGGTTGGGCGGCGGCGGCCTATCCACCCGAGGGGAGTGGGAATGGCCCCTGAAAAAGCCAGCGCTGGATATCGAAGGATTAAAGAGCCTGCCACCCTTTGCCGATATTGACTCAGCACGTCTGGCCGAGTTGGCGCCTCAGCTGGAAACCAATTTCCTGCGCACCCGCTGGGAGATTGCGCATTCAGGTAGCCAGATTGAAGTCGTTCTGGATGAAGGTGAAATTGTCAGCGGCCAGCACATTACTCACATCCGGGAAATCGAGCTGGAGCTGAAAAGCGGCCATGCAGACGCCCTATGGGAAGTCGCAACCTTGATCGCCAACACAGCCCCCTTGCGCCCTTCTGACAGCAGCAAGGCCGCACGCGGCAGGTGGTTGGCCAAGCAGCACTGGCCGCTGCCGGATGCCCACGCGCCAAGCGCCCTGCTACACCGCGCAACCCTTTCGCTAGATGCCTGGCACGACAGCCAGTGGATGGCTCATCTGAACGCGGCGCAGGATAGCTTGCAACAGCTAGCCGCACATCCGGCGCTGGATGCTAGTTTACGTGAACTCGCCAAGCAGCTGGCACCCGGCCTGGATTCACACGGCCAGCCTGACATCCACTATGGCCCGGCAGCCCTGGCGCTTGCCCGTCGCCTTGGCGAGCCGGGTGCTTTAAGCTAGAGCCTGTTGACTGCACGCTCAAACCAAGGACACTGCCATGCATTTCAGCCCCGCAGCAGAAGGCCTGCGTACCCGCATCTTTCACGTTATTTTCGAGTCCGACACGCCGGGTGCCAAAGCCTTCGATATCGCCCTGATTCTTGCCATTCTGATCAGCGTGGCGGCCCTGTTACTGGATAGCGTCGATGCTTACCATCAGCGCTTCGGCACCCTGTTTGCCTATATTGAGTGGGGTTTCACGCTAGTGTTTACCATTGAGCTAGCCCTGCGTATCTACTGCCTGGAGAAGCCCTGGCTTTACATTAAAAGCTTTTACGGCCTGGTCGATCTAATCGCCATTGTGCCTGCCTGGCTGGTACTCATTGTCCCCGGTGCTCAAGGTCTGGTGCTGATCCGCGTGCTGCGTGCCCTGCGGATTTTCCGTATTCTGCGGCTGATGGAGTTTGTCGGCGAAGGACGCATGTTGATTGACGCTCTGAAAAGAAGCGCGCGTCAGATCTTTCTATTCTTTTTCAGCATTCTGATGGTGGTCACCCTGTTCGCCGCCCTGATGTATGCCATTGAATCCCCGGAAGCCGGCTTTACCAGTATTCCCATGTCGATCTACTGGGCCATTGTCAGCATGACGACGGTTGGCTATGGCGATATTGTGCCCATGACATCCGTGGGTAAGGCAATTACGGTCATCCTGATGCTGATCGGCTATTCGATCATCGCCGTACCCACCGGGGTATTTTCAGCCCAGGTTATCCGCTCGATTCGTGAAGAACGCTATTCTGAGGAAGCCTGCCCCGGCTGCGGCCACGACCGCCATGAAAAAAACGCCTACTATTGCCTGCGTTGCGGTACCTGGCTGGATGAAAACACCCAGGATCCACGTGAAAAGCAACAACATGCCAGCCCGGACGGTTCATCTGAGTGACCGGGCTGGACGACAACTCCCATTCGCCTGAAACAGGCTCAGTCTTCAAAGGGCACGGTATCTCCGCGGCCTTCACGCAGAATCTTGGGTGGCAATTCGCGCAGGTCAATCACGCTGGTGGGGTCGAGATGGCAGGCCCCGCCATCGATAATGGCGTCCAGATGGGCACCAAAACGCTCGCGGATTTCGTCGGCATCGGTCATGGGCAGATCTTCGCCGACCGGAATCAGGGTAACGCTCATCAAGGGTTCACCCAGCGCGGCCAGCAGGGCATGGGTAATACGGTGATCCGGCACCCGCACTCCGATTGAGCGGCGTTTGGGGTGCAACAGTAGCCTGGGCACCTCAGAAGTGGCATCAAGAATAAAGGTGTAAGCGCCGGGCGTATGCGCTTTCAGCAGACGGAAGACATCGTTGTCGACCTTGGCATAGGTGCCGATTTCGGAAAGATCCGAACACACCAGAGTAAAGTTGTGCTTGTCATCCAGTGAACGCAGCCACTTGATCTTCTCGATGGCCTTCTTTTCCCCCAGATGGCAGCCCAGCGCATAGCCGGAATCCGTGGGGTAGGCGACAACACCGCCTTTATTGATAATCTCGATGGCTTGATCAATCAGGCGTTTCTGCGGATTTTCTGGATGAATCTGAAAAAATTGGCTCACCGTCATTCTCCTTTGATGTCAGGGTCAGTTGATACGTTGAAATGTTCGGCAAGTAGCGGATGCTGCCATATGGGTGGCGCTGCTGTACGCGGTACCAGGCTCATACTGCCGGGAGCAGCGTGGCCACCGGGAAAATGAAAATCGCTCCCCAGCGAAGCGTATAGCCCGCGCTCAACCAACTGGCGCGCCAGATCACGGGTGGCATCAGGGTTCTGCTGGCCATTGACCAGCTCAACCGCCTGGCCGCCCGCTTCTGCAAAAGCATCCATCAACAGCCCTCGCTTACGCCGCGTTAACTTGTATCGTAATGGATGGGCAATCACCGCAACTCCTCCCGATGCTACTATCCACTCAGTGGCGTGTGAAACCTCGGGCCACTGGGCTTTGACATCCCCTTTCTTACCGCTACCCAGATAGCGTTTGAAAGCATCCGCCCAATCCCGGGCCATACCGGCAGCCACCAGCGCACGGGCAAAGTCCGGGCGCCCGAGCGGTCTTTCGCTAGCGGCCTGTTCACGAGCTTTGGCCAGGGCGTCGGGCAGGCCAAGCTTTTCCAGCTGCCTGGCAATAATCTCGGCACGTTCTATACGCGCCTGGCGCTGGCTAACCAGACCCTCTGCCAAGGCCCCTTGCGCCCCCTGGGGCATTAACGCCACCACATGAATACCGACGCCACTCCAGCGTGTGGATAATTCACAGCCAGGCAAGACGCTGATAGCCAGGTTCTCAGCAGCCTGTTGGGCTTCAGCGACCCCTGCCATGGTGTCATGATCTGTCAGCGCCATATGCTGCAGACCACGCTGGGCGCAAAGGCTGACCACTTCGCTGGGCGGCAAGGCGCCATCGGAGGCGGTAGAATGCATGTGTAGATCAAGTGGATAACGCCGGTCTGCATCAAGTGTTTCAGGAAGTTCGGTTCCAGGCATGACGGCGTAAGTCGAGTTTGTCAAAATAGCGCACTCTGGCTAGGCAAAAGTCAGGTTATAGTGCGGCCTTGGATTGATACGGTCAATTACACGTCCTTGTTATCCATATACCTTTGTTATCCACACACGCTTGTTATCGAGGATTTATTCATGCTGTATGCGATTATCAGTGAAGACGTTGCCAACAGTCTGGAACGCCGCCTGGCGGCACGCCCCGACCACCTGGCAAGGCTTGAAACCCTGCGCGATGAAGGGCGCCTGGTGCTTGCCGGGCCGCATCCGGCCATTGATGCCGACAACCCCGGCGAGGCCGGTTTCAGCGGCAGCCTGGTGATTGCCGAATTCGATAGCCTGGACGCAGCGCAGGCCTGGGCCGATGCGGACCCTTATGTGATTGCTGGCGTCTATGCCCATGTCAGCGTCAAGCCGTTCAAGAAAGTATTGCCTTGACTCAAAAGTGAAACAATGAGCGCCGTTCAGTTCTTCACAAAGCCTGTGGAAAACTCTGTGAAAACCCGGCGGACGCTTTGCGCTAGGCGAGAGATAACGGCTCGCTTAGCAAATTGATCATTTTTTAACCAGCTTTCACGACTCATTCTATCAGCACGGGATATCTGCGTGACTCAACGCCCCACCCTGCCACCCTTGGCGGCTCTCACGGCACCTTCACTCAGCTGGAACGCGGCTTCGCCCTATTCCGAAGCGTTCGGGGATGTCTACTTTTCCAAAGAGAATGGCCGCGCCGAAACGGAACACGTTTTTATCCACGCCAACCGCTTGCCTGAACGTTTCTCGCACTGGCTTGAAACACGCCCTTTCGTGATTGGAGAAACCGGATTTGGCACCGGGCTCAACATGCTGTGTGCCTGGGCATGCTTTGAACGCCAAGCGCCCCAGCAGGCACGCTTGCATCTGCTATCCACCGAGAAGTACCCGCTAACCCGCGCGGAGTTGGCACAAGCACTCGATGCCTGGCCGGAACTGGCTAGCCACGCAGCTTCCCTGCTGACTCAATGGCCCGCTGCTGTCAGCGGTATTCACCGCCTGCATCTGACGGACAGGGTGACGCTGGATCTGCATTTTGGCGATACCTGTGAACGACTGGCCCTGCTTGACGGCCAGGTCGACGCCTGGTTTCTGGATGGTTTTGCCCCCTCCAAAAACCCGGACATGTGGCAGCCTGAACTTTTCCACAGCATGGCGGCGCGCTCACGCCCGGGGGCCACTTTCGCCACTTTCACCTGTGCGGGCATTGTCAAACGCGGGCTAAAAGCGGCTGGCTTCAGCTGGCAAAAGGTGCCCGGTTTCGGGCGCAAACGGGAAATGCTAGCAGGCCAGATAGAGACTCCACCGCTGGATTGCCGCCGTCATCAGACCCCCTGGTTCACACCGCCAGCGGCGCGGCCCGCGGCGCATATCGTGGTGATAGGTGCCGGTATTGCCGGGGCCAGTGTGGCCGCCGCCCTGGCCAAGCGCGGCTTGCGCGTCAGCGTGATTGAAAAGCAGGCGATTGGGGCTGGCGGTTCCGGCAACCAGCAGGGGGCGCTATACGTCAAGCTGGCCGCCCAGACCAATGACCAAAGCCGCGTGTATTTCTCAGGGCTGTTATATAGCCGTCGCTGGCTGGAAAACCTCGACCCTGCTCACCAGCTATGGCACAACAGTGGCGTCATTCAACTGGCGCTCAACGCGAAAGAGGCACAGCGCCAGCAGCGCTTCCTGGCCGCCCATCCACTGCCGGATGGCGTGCTTAAAGCTGAAAATAGCGACTCGCTTGGCGATATTATCGGCATGGATGCAAGCGCTGAAAGCGCACTTTTCTATCCACAGGCGGGCTGGGTCAAACCCAGAAAACTATGTGAACACTTACTTTCTCAGCCAGGTATCACCTATCGACAGGGTGAGGTCATCAGGCTGGAAGAAAGCTCACAAGGCTGGTTGATTCACCTGACCAATGGTGAAACCGTCGAGGCAGATCAGGTGGTCGTCGCGAACGCCCAACTGGCCAACCGCTTTGAACAGACCCGCGAATTACCGCTGCAGGCGGTACGCGGTCAGGTATCGTCGCTTAACTTGCCGGAAAACATTGAAGGCCCCAGAAGTGTTGTCTGCGCGGGCGGCTATGTGCCCCCGGCAGTGAATGGCGTATTGACCTTTGGCGCCAGCTTTGTACCTAACAACGCCACCACAGAGGTGCAGGATCGGGATCACTTGGGCAATATTGATGAGCTGCGCCAGACGCTTCCCGCTCTGGCAGCCGCACTTGAAAAGGCCGGTGTCGATCTCACTCCCAAAAACCTTGGCGGCCGAGCAGCTGTGCGTGCCGCCAGCCCGGACAAGTCGCCCTACGCCGGCCCCGTGCCCAAAGCTGAAGCATGGCAACAGGACTATGCGCTACTGCGAAAAGATGCGACCCGAATACCGACATTGGCTGGCCAGCATTACCCTGGCCTGTGGATCAGCGCTGCCCATGGTTCCCGAGGGCTGGCCAGCGCGCCGCTGTGCGCCGAGGTGATTGCTTCACGTATCTGCGATGAGCCCATGCCACTGGAAGCACCGCTTGTCGATCATCTTCACCCCGGGCGGCGGATTATCAGTGCCTTGATCCGCGCTCAGTAATCGCCTTCTTCTTCATCATCTGCCAGGTCACGGCCGAAGCGACGCCACTGCTCCAGGGTCATCACTTCGGTCATTTCCAGCTCAAGATCATGGGCAATGATCAAGTCTCCCTGCTCCAGCTGCTGCTTGAGGTCAGTCACCCACCCTTGCATGCCTGACTGAGTATCCGTGGTGTCGTAACCCTGACGGGTCACGAAGGTTTCCAGCAGGGCTGCCAGCGTCTCACTGGGCAGCATACGCGCGGGCACTTCGATAAATCGGCTCATGATGCCTCCCAGGCTTGCAATCGGTTCAGAAAAGTCGCTTCGTCAAGCACCTCGACCCCGAGCTGCTCGGCTTTAGTCAGCTTGCTGCCTGCAGCTGCCCCGGCGACCAGACCCGCGGTTTTTTTCGACACGCTTCCGGATACCTTGGCTCCCAGGGCCTGCAAGCGGGCCTTGCCGTCATCCCGGGTCATGCTCTCCAGCGTACCGGTCAGCACCCAGGTCTGGCCTTCAAGCGGCTTGGGGCCATGCTGCACTTCTACTTCATCAAAGCTCACGCCAGCATCAAGCAGCGCTGCCAGGGTTTGCTGATTATGTGGCTGCCGAAAGAAGGTATGTATATGCGCTGCCACAATCGGCCCTACATCATTGACGCTTTCCAGCGTTTCCAGATCCGCCTGTTCCAGGGCGTTCAGAGTGCCAAAATATGCCGCCAGATTGGCTGCTGTGGCCTCGCCCACTTCACGAATCCCTAACGCATAGATAAACCGTGCCAGCGTTGTCTGACGGGCGCTATCCAGCGCCTTCACCAGATTGGAGGAAGACTTTTCTCCCATGCGCGGCAGTTTCTGCAGCTCTTCAACCGTTAACTGGAACAGATCGGCCGGGGATTTGACCCAATCACGCTCCACCAGCTGCTCAATCAGCTTTTCACCCAGCCCATCGATATCCAGCGCACGCCGACTGGCAAAATGCTTCAGTGCCTCCTTGCGCTGTGCCGGGCAATACAGGCCGCCAGAGCAGCGCGCCACCGCCTCCCCTTCCAGGCGCTCGATATCCGATCCGCACACTGGGCAATGATCCGGGAATTCAATCTGCCGCGCATTCTCGGGCCGTCTGGTCAGATCCACCCTGACGACCTGGGGAATCACATCCCCGGCGCGGCGAATCGTCACCGTATCCCCGATGCGCACATCCAGACGGGCAATTTCATCGGCGTTGTGCAAGGTCGCGTTGGAGACGGTCACTCCGGCCACGCTGACTGGCGCCAGACGTGCCACCGGCGTAATAGCGCCGGTACGCCCTACCTGGAACTCGACCTCATTCAGCGTGGTGGTTTCCTCCTGGGCGGGAAACTTGAAAGCCACTGCCCAGCGCGGGGCGCGGGCCACAAACCCAAGCTCCCGCTGCAGGCGCAGATTATTGACCTTGATCACCACGCCATCAATGTCGTAACCCAGTTGGTCACGCTTTTCACCCAGTGCCTGACAGTATTCCACCACGGCCTGGGGCCCCTTCATTACCGCCAGTTCCTTGCTGGTACGCAGACCCAGCTGGGATAGGCGCTGCATCAGGGCGCTATGGGTGTCATCGCCCAGATCGGGTTCAAGGCGAGCGGCCTGATAGGCGTGAAAAGCCAGTGGGCGCGTCGCAGTAATGCGCGGGTCCAGTTGGCGCAGACTCCCCGCTGCGGCGTTGCGCGGATTCGCGAACACCTTGGAGCCGCTTTCCCGTGCAGCCTGATTCAAGGCTTCAAACCCTTCATGGCTGATAATCACCTCGCCACGCACTTCCAGAAGCGCGGGAGGATTCTCACCGCGCAAAACCAGAGGAACTGAACGCAGAGTGCGAAGATTCGAGGTAATACCCTCACCGGTTCGGCCATCCCCCCGCGTCGCGCCGCTGACCAGCCGCCCCTGCTCATAGACCAGAGACACCGCCGCCCCGTCCAGCTTTGGCTCACAGCTGAACTCCAGGTCATCGGCGGTGCATTCCAGCCGCTCTGCCACACGTTGGGCAAAGGCGCTAATTTCATCCGCATTGAACGCATTATCCAGCGACAGCATGGGGATGGCATGCACCACTTCTTCAAAACCATCCGCAGGTTTGGCACCGACGCGCTGGGTAGGTGAATCCGCCGTCAGCTGCTCGGGGTGCTGTGCCTCCAACTCCTGCAACCGTCTGAATTTACGGTCGTAATCGGCATCGCTAAGGGTAGGGTCATCAAGCACATAGTAACGGTAATTGGCGTCTTCTATTTCAGAACGCAGCCGTGCTATTTCCTCTGCGACGTCTGGAGTTTGATCTGAACCTGTTTGACGCATATTGAGTGCTTCCTTGAAATTTAGCCCTATTATACAAAACACCCGCTGCCTTGTGAGGTAGCGGGTGTTGAACGGGGAAGGTAAAAACTAACAGCAAAAGTAGCAGAGATTAGTTGGCCTGAACGCGATGCAGATGATGGCGACGCTCAAATTCATGCACACGCTGGCGAGCAAATTCAATCGTCTGTGCCGTCATGACGCTGCGGTTTTCATCCTTGAGCTCACCGCCCATATGCCGCACCACCACCATGGCCGTTTCCACCATGGCTTCAAAGGCAGCTGAGCTGTCCTCGGCGCCGGGCAGCGGCATCAGGAAAGTAATGCCGGGTGTCACGAAGGTATCCATTTCCTGAATAGGAAAGGTACCCGGCTTGACCACATTGACCATGGAGAACTGCAGTTCACTTTCAGGATGTTCCGTTTCCAGGCGATGGAAAACGCCCATGTCACTGCTGTAACGCAGACCACACATCATTAGCAGTTCCAATAGCTTGTCACCTTCGAAACCGTCTTCATCACGGGACATGACAGAGATAACCACGACTTCTTCCGCATTCTGCAGGGTGTCAGCCGCATGCTTGCCTGAAACATCGTTACGCATGGCCTTGGCCAGGGTAGGATGCGGACGCACCACGTCATCGTAGTAGTCGCTTGCATAACCCTCACTGGCATAGCCATCATCATAATGATCATTATCATTATGCGCATACCGCTCGCTGCCATAATCCGCGGCGGCTAGATCTGCATTTGGTGGCTGGTCAAAACGGTCATCGTCGTTATATTTCTCAAAGCCAGACTGCCTATCGCCTTGAGTCTGATGCAGTTCACGTTGCTCCTGAGCTTTACGTGCCGCCTGTTCAGCTCTTGATGCATCAGCGTGAAGCTGTGCTTCGCGGCGACGTTCAGCTTCTTCTGCCGCACGCTGAGCCTTGAGTTTTTCGGCTTCAATGGCGCGCTCGGCCTTTTCGGCTTTAAGCTGCTCTTTGCGCTTTATCTTGTCGAGCTTCTTCTGCTTGCGCTCTTCAAGGCGTTCCTGCATACGATGCTTGAAAGAATCCTTGATACCGTGAAAATCTACCAGCTGATAGGAAGTGTCTTCTTCATCGTTATCAGTTTCATCGCTATCAGTTCTATCAGAGTAATCACCCACGGTTGAGCTTCGCAGCTGACGGCGTTTGGCTTCATGCTGAGCATTTGTCTCAGACTGAGCGGACTCAGGCGGCGCAGACTCAGGCTGACCGGAACCGGAAGGGTGATGGCTGCTCTGCGGCTCAGCTGATGAGGCAGGCTCAACATCATCGTCAATCGCCGTCATGCGGGTAAAGGCCTGATTGTTAGCCGCGGCTGGTTCAGCTGTTGACGCCCTGAGCGGTGGCACTTCAGATGCGCGCTTTTCTTCAGGCTCAACGCTCGCTGACTCTGCACTCGCTGAATGGGTATTTGCTGTGGTGCGTTCAGCTGGATCAACTGCGCGCAAAGACGGCCGCTGCTTCTCGGCAGCCGCCGCCGATGCTGACTTATCGCGCCGGAATTCGGAAAGCACCCTTGAAGGGCCAGGGTGTTCCTGGCGCTCCAACTTCGGCTTGCCAGTCAGATTACTGTAATCTGCCGACTTGATGACCCGGGCGCCTCCGTTGGGAAGCTCCCAGCTGAGTTCCGCCTCGCGTTTTGCTTCTTCTGGATCCATGCCACTGTCTGCAGCGTCTGCCTGATCCAGACGGGGTACCCGGCGCTGGCGCTTAAGACGACGGATGCCATCAATGACTATAAGCGAGACCAGCGCCAATCCTAAAATGATAAGCCATTCTCTTAGTTCCATGTTGTACATTCCATGGGTCGTTTGCCAACAGCGGAGGCAAGCTTTATTGCTTGAAGTTGTAAGGCATCAAATTGTGATATTAGTTGCAATGATGACACGATAAATTATCTACACCGATTACAGCTATATGTCTAGAATAGCGTTATTATTTTGTAAATGGGGCTTTTTTACTATTTTTCACGTTTTCGAACATATTAAACATGAGCAGCAACAGTGTTAACTGTATTGCTATAGAGCCAACAAAACTTACAAACAAAACAATTATACAACTGCTATATCTAGTTAAATAAATATTAAATTTATAGTCAAAATAAAACGTTAAAACACCCTACTTTTCAGCTTACTTCGGCTAGTGCTGCCGCCTCTTCAACATCAACGGTTACTAGCCGTGACACGCCAGGCTCCTGCATGGTCACCCCCATCAAGCGTTCTGCAGCTTCCATAGCGATCTTGTTATGGGTGATGTATATAAACTGAACTGTTTCAGACATCTCCTTTACGAGTTTAGCATAACGCCCAACATTAGCATCGTCCAGCGGTGCATCCACTTCGTCAAGCATGCAGAACGGCGCAGGGTTCAGTTGGAAAATGGCAAAAACCAAGGATAGAGCCGTCAGTGCTTTTTCTCCCCCGGATAGCAGGTGAATCGTGCTGTTTTTCTTTCCCGGTGGCCGCGCCATGATGGCCACACCGGTTTCGAGCAGATCATCATCTGTCAACGCCAGCCAGGCACTGCCACCCCCGAAGACTCGCGGGAACAGCGCCTGAAACCCCTGATTAACCTGTTCAAAGGTTTCCTTGAAACGTGCCCGGGTTTCCTGGTCAATCCGCCGGATAGCGCGCTCCAGCGTCTCCAGGGCTTCGGTCAATTCAGCATGCTGGGCTTCGAGGTAATCACGCCTTTCTGCCTGTTGATCATATTCTTCTATCGCTGCCAGGTTGATTGCCCCCAGACGGCGGATTTTGTCTGAAGTGGCTTCCAGAGTCTGCTGCCAGGCAGGCTCTTGCGCATCGCTTGGCAGGCTGGCAGCAAGCGCTTGTGCATCGTGGCCCAGCTCAGCTAACTGCTCATCCTGAGTGGCGGCTTTCAGCCCCAGCGCCTGGGCATCCATACGTCGCTGCTGCAGCTGTTCGCGGCTTTGTTCGAGGCTGCGCTCATGCGCCTGACGGGCCAGCTCATCATTACGTAGCTGCTCGGCCAGTGCGCTTGCCTGCTCGCGGCTAGCATTGAGGCGCTCTTCCTGCTCTGCCCGCTCTTCCAGCAGGAGTTCAAGCTCTTCGCCCGCCAGTTCATCCGGCTCGATCAGGCTTTCACGGGTTTCTTCCAGCTCGGCAATACGCAACAAAAGGCGCTCGTCGGTTTCCTGGCTGCGAGATTGCTGGGCGAGCAAACTTTCACGCTCGGTTTTTAAGCGTTCGCGTTCAAGCGCCAAGGGCTGCTGACGCGACTTCAGGGGAGCCAGTTGCTGCTCAAGACGTTCACGCTGCTCGCGCTGGGCCTGTAGCTCGGCATTGGCAAGGTCGCGCTGGGTGGTGGCCAGTTCAAGGTTTGCCATCGCCTCGTCCCAGCGCCCACGGCTTTCTTCAAGGGTGAGCGAGAGTTCCGCCTCATCTTCTTGAAGCCGAGTGAGTTCTTCATCCAGCTCCATCACCCGCCCTTCCAGGTGTTCGACTTTCTGGGCCAGGCTTCTTTCTTTGAGCGCTAACTGCTGGCGCTCCTGGGTGTGCAGGCGCTCACTTGCAGCGCTGGCATCACGCTGCTGTTCAAGTAACTCCAGCTGTTCAGCGGCCTCGTCCAGACGCTGCTGCGCTTGTTCCAGCGCTTCGTTTTGCTCATCAATCTGCTGTACACAGTCTGAATGGTGCTTGCGGGTAACCAGAAGGGCATCCACACCTTCCCCTTCTGCCTGTTGGCGCAACCACTGAGCTGAGCACCAGACACCGTCGCGGCTCAACAGGCTATGCCCAGCGGGCAGATCTGCCAGGGCCTCTGGAATCGCGTCGGCACATTCAACACAGTGGATAGTCTTAAGCCATTCATGCAGGGCACCTGCCCCTTTTAGCTGTGCCGATAAACGCCCCGGCACCGGTTGCGGGTCTGGCGTATCGGCCAATAGACACCAGTCAGCGGGCAGCGCCTGAGGCAAGGCAGCCAGTTTTTCTGCTGATACCAGTCGGGCATTCAGCCAGGGTTTGAGCAGCCAGGAGGCAACCCCTTCCCAACCGTCGGCTACCTGAATCTGCTCGCCCAGGCGTGGCGCTTCTGCCAGGCCAAGCGCATTCAGGGTATCGTCTATCGCCGGGTCATGATCCGCCAGGGCAGCATTGATCAGAGCATCAAGAGAAGCGCGCTCGCCTTCCAGGCGGCTGAGCGCGGCCTGGGCGTTTTCGCGAGCCATACTGGCATTGCTGTGAGCCTGTTTTGCCTCACTGATACGCTGTTGCCAGCTCTCTCGCTGATGTTCAAACCGCGCCATTTCCTGTTCGGCAGCGCTCAGTTCCGCCTGGGATGCGGCATGAGCTTGGCGTAGCGCCGCAAGGTCTTCGATATCACCGCGCTGCTGTAGGCGACGCTGCTGGTCATCCTGCAAACGCTGGATGCGTTGCTCAAGATCACGCACTTGGTCCTGGCCACGCTCCGCTTGGCGCGAGACTTGTCGCCAGCTTTCATCGGCGTCTGCACAGGCATTTGTGGCCCGCTCCAGGGCCGGCGACAGATCGTTTAAGGTTTCTTCAAGCTCGGCAAGCTGCTCTTCCAGACCATCACACTCCGGCACCAACATCTCAAAGCGTTCTTCAATGGCGGCTAACCGCTCATTATCCCCACGGCTGACCTGACGCTGCTGCTCCAGATCCCGACGCGCACTTTCAATATCACTGGCCAGTTGGGCGAGCCGACTGCGGCGGTGGGATTGATCCTGCTCCAGACGGGCAATCCGGGTGGTGGTGTCATAGAACTGTTGCTGATGGCGCTCCAGTATCTCCGCCAGTTGATCATGCTGCTCACGGGCCTGTTCCAGGCGATTTTCACACCCGCGCACGCCAAAGACGTCTTTTTCGACGGCTATTTCCAGTTCACGCACCCGGTGCTCCTGCTGTTGCTGTTCAGCACGCAGGGCGCGACCGCGCAGCAGCGCAAGCTCGCCTTTCAGACGGTATTCCTGCTGTTTAAGATCCTGGTAACGGCGCGCGGCTTCTGCCTGACGCTTGAGGCGTTCAAGCTGTTTATCCAGCTCTTCACGAATGTCATCGAGACGGTCGAGGTTTTCCTGGGTTCGACGCATGCGGTTTTCCGTCTCGCGACGCCGCTCCTTGTATTTGGAGATCCCGGCGGCTTCTTCCAGGGTCGAGCGCAATTCATCAGGACGGGCTTCAATCAGACGGGAAATCATTCCCTGACCAATAATCGCGTAGGAGCGCGGCCCCAGGCCGGTACCCATGAAGAGATCGGCAATATCCCGGCGGCGGCATTTCTGGCCATTAAAGAAATAGCTGGATTGACCATCCCGGGAAACCAGGCGCTTGACGGCAATTTCAGCATATTGGGCGTAGACACCGCCCAGGCTGCCGTCACGATTATCAAATTTAAGCTCAATGGCGGCCTGGCCCACCGGTTTGCGGGCACTTGAGCCGTTGAAAATCACGTCTGCCATGGATTCACCGCGCAGGGTCTTGGCGGAAGACTCCCCCATGACCCAGCGCACGGCGTCAATGATATTGGATTTTCCGCAGCCGTTTGGCCCCACGATGGCAGTCATATTGCCATCGAAGGGAACATTGACGGGGTCAACGAAAGATTTGAACCCTACCAGGCGAATGGACGTCAGGCGCATGAGGCTAGAGACAATGGCTTATTCAAAGACGCTATCAATCAGAACGCTGACAGTATCGCTGTCGTTAACAGGGCCAACCGGAGCGCTATCAAGGTCGCCAAACAGATCACCCGGCTGTGGCGTTGCCTGGCCTGAGGGCGAGACCCGCACCATCAGACGCGCTTCGTCTACCTGATCAAGACTTGCCTGTGGCGACATGGCGTTGCTGGCATCCAGCACAAAGGTAGCTGGCAGATCAGACACCTGGGCCTGGGCAATGGCTAACGGCGGCATTTCACCGGCCATATCCCGAGCAATGACAAATACCGTTGCCTGCGGTGACACCCGATCCGTCAGCGACTCATCCAGCGAGACTTCAACGCGAATACCGGGCCCCTGGGCTTCATCCAGCGGTTGGCCAATGGGAGCTTCTTCAGGATCAACCCCCAGACGCTGCTGGGCAACCCGAATACCTTCACGCAATGACTCGGCGGTATCAGCATCCTCGATATTGGCCATAGCGCGCCGCCAGCGGTCGATAGCGGTTTCATAGTCACCGGCATCAAAGGCGTGGATCCCCAACAGCCCCAATACGGTAGGCTGCCTGGGATCCTGTTCGAGGGTTTCATCCACCAGCCCTTGCACTTCCGGTGTCAGCTCACGCCCTTCCATAAAGAAACGTAACTGAGCCAACTGGGCAAGCAAAGGGGCAATGCGGCCTTCAATGGCAATCAAACGTTCAAGGGCATCGATGGCTTTTTCCGCCTGGCCCGTCTGACGATAAAGCGGGAAAAGCTCGGACCAGACATTAGGGTTATCTGGCTGCAATACCGCCTGCTCTTCCATGCGCTCCAAATACATGGCCAACGAGCCTTCCGGATGATTCTGCACTTCTCGCTGGGTTTGCAGCAACACCAGATCCCCTTCTGCCCCGTTAAACTGGTACCAGACAACGCTGGTACCCACGACAGCCAGCAGCACCAGAGGAACGACAAAGCGGCCAGAAGTATACGTTTTCAAAGGGCGGCGTTTCACTGTGGTGGTATCTTCAAGCAGGCTGCGCTCCAACTCAAGACGGTCTTCCGCGAAGCGCTCCTCGTCAATATCTCCACGCTCCTTTGCCGCTTCCAGCGACGCCAGACGCCGCTTGTAAATCGCAACATTCTGCTCGGCTGTAGTGTCGTTGGCTTCATAATCACGCTGGGCATCGTGCAGGGAGCGTGCTTGGCGCAACGGAAGTATCAACAGCCAGATAGCCGGTAATAACAAGACAGCAAAGGCAATCCACAGCGACGTCATGAAGATTTCTCACGGTTGATAAGTTCATTCAGGCGAGCCTGTTCTTCAGCACTCAAAGAGGTCGCTGACGCATTGCGCCGGGCGCGCACAATCAGCACCACCAGTAAGCCACCGCCAACAATCAAGGCAATAGGTATTCCCCAGAGCAGGTAGGTGCGGTTTTCCAGACGCGGGTTGTAGAGAATGTAGTCACCAAAGCGGGCGACCATATGGTTGGTAATCTCGATATCCGACTGGCCATCCTGCAGCAGGCGATAGACGCGTTCACGCATATCAGCTGAAATGGGCGCATCAGAATCATCGATCGCCTGATTCTCACACAGCGGGCAGCGCATTGATGCCGTTAGATCTCGGTAGCGCTCCTTCATCACCGGGTCATCAAATTCTCGCAGCTCTATTCCTGCCGCCATGACGCTGACACTCAGCAATACACCCACCAAGGCGGTTACCCATCTCGTTAACGCCATTTTTCCACCTCCGGGAGCAGAGTATTACGCACATCCTCCGGCGAGAGATAGCCGGTATGGTGATAGCGAATAACGCCCTGCGCATCTACCAGAAAAGTTTCCGGGGCGCCGTAGACGCCCAGGTCAAACCCCAGATCACCCTCAGGATCGAAGATATTGACCTCAAAGGGGTTACCAAATTCGTCGAGGAATTCACGCCCTTTTTCACGGGTATCGCGATAGTTGATACCCACCATGCGAATACCCCGGTCGGCCAGATCAAGCAGCTGAGGCATTTCCTGTTTGCAGGCAGGGCACCATTCTCCCCATACGTTGACCAGGGTAATCTCACCGGTCAGCAGTGACTGATCCACCTGACGTTCCGGGTCTTCCAGCGTCGAGGCTTCAAACGCCGGAAAGTCCCGTGTCATCAAGGCAGAATCGCGATAGGAGGGATCCTGCCCCAGCCCGTAATAAAAGAACATTGCCAGGCCGATAAATCCTAACAGCGGTAAAAATAACAACACGCGACGGTTCATGCGCCCGACTCCCCAACAGCTTGCGGTTGAGCAGGCACGGTGGATGCTTTCTGCGGCTTATCCTGACGCACCTTGACCCGACGATAGCGTTTGTCTGCAACCGCCAACAGGCCACCCGCAGCCATTAATAAGCCACCCAGCCACAGCCAGCGCACCATCGGTTTGAATTGAATCCGCATGGCCCAGCTGCCATCCCCCAGATCTTCACCCATGGCCACATAAAGGTCACGGAAGAAACCAGGGCGCAGCGCTACCTGGGTCATCGGCATCCCGGTTGCCAGGTAGAGGCGTTTTTCAGGCCGCATGATGAAATTGCGCCCGTTATCACGCTGCACATTGATAATCGAGGTATCGGCCAGGAAGTTGGGCCCCCGGCGCTCGGTCAGCTCTGTCATGGTGAAGGTATAGCCGCCCAGTTCCACACTGGTACCCGGCGACATGCGTACATTGCGCTCAAGGTTGTAGTTGGAAACAACCGCCACGCCGACTATGGTCACCGCGACACCCAGATGCCCAAGTACCATGCCCCAGTAGGGGTATGAAAGCTTTTTAATGCCCGCCATAAAAGAACTGGCATGACGCACCTTGTCAAAAATATCACGCAGTATGGGAATCACGATCCAGAGGGCGACTATCATGCCCAGCGCCACCCAGACGTTCCATTCGGGGCCGTAGAACACCGGAATCAGGGCACCGATCACCACAGCGGCAACAGCAGATAACCACAGACGCTTGTAAATCTCTTTACCTGGCATGCGCTTCCAGCGCGACACCGGGCCCATACCCATGAAAATACTCATGATGACAGTCAGCGGCACAAACAGCGCATTGAAGTAGGGAGGCCCGACGCTGATTTTGCCCAGGTTCAGGGAATCAAGAATCAGCGGGTAGAGAGTACCCAACAAGACGGTAACCGTCATGATCACTAGCAGGAGGTTGTTGATCAGCAACAGCGAATCTCTGGATAACCAGCTGAACCCCACCTGATGGCTGACGCGCGGTGCGCGCAGGGCAAAGATAAACAACGAGATAGCCACCGTAATCGCCAGCAGCATTAGAATGAAAAAGCCACGCGCAGGATCATTGGCAAAGGCGTGAACCGAGGTCAACACTCCGGAACGCACCAGGAAGGTTCCCATCAGTGACAGCGAGAAGGTGGCAATGGCCAACAATACTGTCCAGCTTTTGAAAGACCCGCGCTTTTCGGTGACCGCCAGGGAGTGAATCAGCGCGGTGCCCGTCAACCAGGGCAACAAGGAGGCGTTTTCGACCGGATCCCAGAACCACCAGCCGCCCCAGCCAAGCTCGTAGTAGGCCCACCAGCTACCCAGGGCAATACCCACGGTAAGAAACGCCCAGGCCACGTTACACCAGGGCCGCGCCCAACGGGTCCAGGCGGAATCCAGGCGCCCCCCGAGCAGAGCGGCAATGGCAAACGCAAACACGACAGAAAAACCGACGTAGCCCATGTATAGCATCGGCGGGTGAACCACCAGGCCGAAATCCTGAAGCAGCGGGTTAAGATCAGCGCCATCCTGTGGAATACCGGGCAACAGGCGCTCGAAAGGGTTTGAGGTCATCAGGATGAACAGCAGGAAGCCCACGCATACAGCCCCCATGACCCCGATAACACGGGCGACCATGTCACGCGGCAGGTTGCGTGAAAACAGCGCAGCAACAAAACTCCAGCCTGCCAGCATTAAACTCCACAGCAGCACAGAACCTTCGTGGTTACCCCAGACGGCGCTAAGCTTGTAGTACCAGGGCAGCAACGAATTGGAGTTGTTGGCCACGTTGGCCACGCTGAAATCATCCAGCATATAGCTTGCTGTCAAACACGCGTACGCAATGGCAATAAACAGAAACTGCCCAGCCGCCATTGGCAGGCCATAAGCCATCCATAGAGGTTTACGCATCGCCGCCCCTGCCAGCGGGGCAAGGGTCTGTACAGCGGCCATCAGCAAGCCAATTACCAAGGCATAATGGCCAATTTCAGGGATCATTTCAGTGAACATGTTCGCTCCGGTTCAGCACGTGTGACGTCTTGATAACTGAACATCTTGATAGCAGGGCTTGATAACAGGGCAAGGCGTAATTACTGACAAGGCTGATACAGGCCGCATCAGTAATCGCTCGCTTTGGGAACACCCTCGGCTTCAAGGCGCTTGCCAATTTCTGCTGCTTTTGCCTGATAGTCTTCAGGCTTGTAGCCTGCTTCTTTCAGAGCTTCAGCCACTTCAGGCGGCATATAGTTTTCATCGTGCCTGGCCAGCACTTCATCGGCCCGGAAGCGTCCATCTGCCTGCAACTGCCCGACCACCACGACGCCCTGACCTTCGCGGAACAGATCCGGCAAGATGCCGCTGTAGTAAACATCCAGATCATCAACGTAATCGGTCACCACAAATTCAACGTTCAGGGTCTCGGCATCACGGGCCACCGTGCCTTCCTTGACCATGCCACCGGCACGAATGGTGCGTTCCACAGGCGCGTTGCCCTGAGCAATCTGCACCGGGCTGAAGAACAGATTGATATTGGCTCTAAGGGCATATAGCGTCAGCCCGACCGCAATGGCAGTTAACGATACAAGACCGAGAATCACAAATAGTTTCTGCTTGCGTTTAGGTGTCATGATGACTCCCCTTGATCAACTGGATAAACCGTCGCCTGTTCACCTTGCTGTTGGCGCACCTGCTCTCTGCGGGCACGGCGCTTGAGACCCTCCACCAGTTGGCGACGCTCAAAGCGTGCATGCCATACCAGCCCCAGGATCAACAGCAGTGTGATAATCCAGGAGGACCAGACATAGGGTGCATGGCCTCCCATGGCAATAAATTCTGCAAAAGAGTCAAAAGCCATTTACTTTGCCTCCTCAACCAGTTCACGCACCCAACGTTTATTCGACTCACGGCGCAAAATTTCGTTGCGTGTCCGCATCAGGGTCAGGGCGATAAAAAAGCTGTAAAAACCCAACACCATGATCAGCAGCGGCAGCCACATATCCATGGGCATTGCCGGGCGTGACGTGATCGTGAACGTGGCCGGTTGGTGCAGGGTATACCACCAGTCCACCGAGTATTTGATGATCGGAATATTGATCACCCCCACCATGGCCAGCACCGATGCCGCCCGGGAGGCACTGTCACGACTGGTGAACGCGCCCCTGAGCGCAATCACACCCAGATACAGAAATAACAGGATCAGCATGGATGTCAGACGCGCATCCCACATCCACCAGGTTCCCCAGGTAGGAACGCCCCACACGGCGCCAGAAAACAGCGACACAAAGGTCATCGCAGCGCCAAGGGGGGCCATGACCGCAGCGGCCATATCGGCAACTTTAATTTTCCAGACCATGAAGACCAGCCCAGCCACCGCCATCGAAACAAATATCGACTGAGCCAGGAAAGCCGCAGGCACATGCACATAGATAATCCGGAAGCTATTACCCTGCTGATAATCTGCCGGTGCAAATAGCAGACCCCAGACCGTTCCCACCACTATCAGTCCGGCGGCAGCCACCCAGAACCAGGGTTGCAGTTTTGCGCTAATCCGATAAAACCACTTGGGTGACCCAAGCTTATGAATAAAAGACCACATGTACACGTGTCCTCAACCGTTAATACTGATTCGCAATGATGCGGCTATCGCCCAGGGTGACAGCATTAAGGCAACCGCCAACAGCGCACCCAGGATGGCCAGATGGGCAGTGACAGGATCACCGGCAATCGCCGCTTGAACGGCACCCGCCCCAAAAATAAGTACCGGAATATAAAGCGGCAGCACCAACAGGGACAGCAGCACACCACCGCGCGCCAGGCCAACCGTCAAGGCCGCACCTATCGCGCCAATCAGGCTGAGTATCGCGCTCCCCAGCGCCAGTGAAATAGCCAATATCAGATAACTCCCCCCTGGAAGCGACAACATTATACCCAATACCGGGGCCATGAGCGCCAGCGGAAGCCCGGTTAACAGCCAGTGCACCGCCACCTTGGCCAGGGCCAGCGCAGGCAATGGCTGTGGGGCCAGTAAAAGCTGCTCCAGGCTACCGTCGTCGTAGTCACTGCGAAACAGGCTATCCAGTGAAAGAAGCGCCGCCAATAAGGCCGCCACCCACAGAAGGCCCGGCGCTATGGTCGCCAGCAGGTTGGGGTCTGGTGAAATACCAATTGGAAACAGGGTAATCACCAAGGCAAAAAATACCAGCGGGTTGAGCACCTCGCCACGGCGGCGCAGCATCAAGACCAGGTCACGCTTGAGCGTTGCCTTAAGGGCCAATGATAAATTTTCTGAGGGTTCTTTCAGATGCGGTTTCAGACCCGGGGCAAGCTTCGCGGTTTCAGGCTGCGACACCACTTTTCTCCTTCATGATTACCCAAGCTGAATACGGCGCAAGGCGGGCGAGGATGATAACTCATGGTGTGTCGTCACGATAACGCAACCGCCATTATTGGCATGCGCTACCAACTGCGCTTCAAGTGCCGCAACGCCGTGACGGTCAATGGCGGTAAATGGTTCATCAAGCACCCAGAGAATGCGTGGCGTCAGGGTTAACCTGGCCAGTGCAATGCGGCGCTGTTGACCGGCGGAAAGCTGACCGGCTGGCACATCTTCAAATCCGGCTAAGCCGACGTTTTCAAGCGCCTTCCAACTGGCAGCCTGATTATCTTTCTGGCCATCCAGCGCCTGATACCAGGCCAGGTTTTCAAGCGCGCTCAACCCGGTTTTAACCCCTGGGGAATGGCCCAGATACAAAAGATTGGCCAGGAAGTGCTCACGCACCTGGCGCATCGCTTCGCCGTTCCAAATCAGCTCGCCATGATAATCAGTCAGTTGCCCGGAAAGGATCTTTAACAGAGTGGTTTTGCCGCTGCCGTTAGGGCCTTCGATACGGACAACTTCACCGCTGCGAATGTCCACATCAAGGCCCTTGAACAGCCAGCGTTCATCTCGCTCGCAGGCTAGCTGACGGGCTTGCAGGCACAGGCTCAAGGCGCTCTCCAGACACAATTAATTGTGTGCGAACTTTACACGGAAAGCGTCTATCCCGCCAGTCACCCACTGCGGCGCCAGGTCGCAGCAGCACTGCCAGTTATCGTCCTGACAGGTCGGCCGAAAACCCGCTGGAACTGTATAGAAAACCATGTATACTGAAAACACTGTATGAAAAGACATGCTCAGTAAAGCACGGTTCGTTAAAGCGTGCCTAGCAAAACAGGCATCGATTGACTGCCTGCCTATATCCATTGCCCTGATGCTGGAGACTATCAATGAGCGCCACGACTGCCATTTCCGTTGATCAAGCACCCTCCCTTTCTCACCGTGTGAATCGGCTCTGGGCCAGCCGCAGGGCGCCTGTTCCCAGCACTGCCAACAACACCACACGACGCCACACTACCTATGCGGTCAGAGTGCGCGGCAACCGCATGCAGGATTGCAACCTGTTTGATGGAGATGTCATTATCATCCGTCGCTGCCAGACGGGAACCGCTAATGAAACCGCCAGTGCAGAAATCAATCACAAGCCGATCAAGCTGCAACGCCTGATCATTGACCGCCATGGCCTCTACCTGCTTGCGCAAGATGACAACGTGCCTGCCATCTACCTGCGTAACCAGGATATCCAGGTACTTAACCTTGTCATGGGGGTTGAACACTATCTAACGGAGCATTAATGCGCTATCTCGTTCCCGCGCTGGAAGCGCATAGCTGGCATAGCCATCACATCGAGATTGAAAAAAGCCAGTTTATTGCCTGGGTGGCACACACCCCTTCGCCCGATGCTCTCCACACCCTGGTAGCGGCGGCAAAACACGCCCATCCCAACGCCAGCCATCACTGCAGCGCCTTTATTGCCGGCGCCCCAGGTGAGCAGACGGCCATCGGCTTTTCTGATGACGGCGAACCGGGTGGCACGGCAGGCCGCCCCATGTTCCAGGTGTTGAACGGCAGCGGTATTGGTGAAATAGGTTGCGTGGTAATCCGCTATTTTGGTGGCACCAAGCTGGGAACGGGCGGACTGGCAAGGGCTTATGCACAGGCGGTCAGCCAGGCGCTTGACACCCTCCCCACCCGTGAAATCATTGAGCGCGACACACTGACCTTGCGCCTGGAGTTTTCCCAGGAAGCGGATGTCCGCGCCTGGTGCGCTGAAAATACCTTGCCCGTTTTCAGCGCTGACTATGATGGAGACGGCGTTAGACTGGCCCTCGGCTGGCCACGAGACAAGCCTCTTGATCTCAGCCCCTTGGAGAACCGTCTCAAAAGCACTCTCACTATCGAATCAGACACGAAGGTTTCCCAGCCTGACCCATCATAGCGGCCAAAAAAACGGCATGTGCCTCTTCGCACATGCCGTTTTTTGAATTTCCCTTGAAGCTACTCATTGACGCTATCAGGGCTTACTGCCTTTTCCTTCAGGTGCTTTTACCCCAGGTACTTTTATCCTAAGTACTTTTATCCCAGATACTTGATCATCACCCCGGCCGCGACCGCAGAGCCAATCACGCCGGCCACGTTGGGCCCCATGGCGTGCATCAGCAGGAAGTTATGGGGGTTGGCTTCAAGCCCTACTTTATTGGCAACCCGCGCCGCCATCGGAACAGCTGACACGCCTGCAGCGCCAATCAAAGGGTTGATCGGCATACGACTCACCAGGTTCATCAACTTGGCCATCAAGACGCCTGCGGATGTACCGATGGCAAACGCCACCATACCCAAGCCAAGAATGCCCAGGGTTTCCACTGACAGAAAGCTTTCTGCCATCAGCTTGGAGCCAACCGATAACCCCAGTACAATCGTCACTATGTTGATCAGCGCATTCTGGGCCGTATCGGCGAGACGCTCAACCACACCGCACTCGCGCATCAGGTTACCAAAACAGAACATCCCCAGCAGTGGCGCCGCATCTGGCAAAAAGAGGGCTACCAGAATCAATAGCATCAGCGGGAAGACGATTTTCTCCAGTTTTGAGACCGGGCGCAGCTGCGTCATGGTGATTTCACGCTCTTTCTGTGTGGTCAGAAGACGCATGATCGGCGGCTGGATCAAGGGTACCAAGGCCATGTACGCATAGGCAGCGACCGCAATCGCCCCCAGCAACTCAGGCGCCAGCACGCTGGCCACATAAATGGACGTTGGACCGTCAGCCCCGCCAATGATACCGATGGCAGCCGCCTGATTGAGCGAGAAGTCCATGATACCCATTGAGCTAAGCCCTACAGCACCAAACAGGGTGGCAAAAATACCAAACTGGGCAGCAGCCCCCAGAAACAGGGTCCGCGGATTGGCAAGCAGTGGCCCGAAGTCAGTCATCGCCCCTACGCCCATAAAAATCAGCAGAGGCGCGATACCGGACGCAATAGCCACGCTATAAAAGCTGTAAAGCATGCCATCGCTGTACCCAACGTTGGTAGCCACATCCTTGGCGGCGCGCAGCGCCTCCGCCGATGTATTGCCATGAGCAACACTTTTCAGCGCTTCACGCCAACTTTCCACGTCGCCCAGAGGGTTCAACACCACCCCTAGCGCCGGTGCAAGCTGCTGCAATACCGCAGGCTTGCCAACCTCAATGGCCTGATCCAGGGCCGATATGGCCAGACCCGCCTCAGGAATATTGGCCAGAATACCGCCGAAACCAATGGGCACCAGCAGCAAGGGTTCAAACCTTTTATAGATTGCCAGATAGAGCAGTAAAAGCCCCACCACAATCATCACCGCCTGGCCCAGCTCAAGGTTATAAAGCCCCGAGCCTTCCCATAACGTGATTAGCTTATCCATAGTACGAAGACCTCTTAGAGTTCGATCAGCGCATCGCCAACGGAGACACTATCGCCCTCACTGACTTTCACGGCAGATACGGTTCCGCCACTGGAGGCTCGCACTTCGGTTTCCATCTTCATGGCTTCCAGAATGATGACCACGTCACCCGAGGCCACTGTATCGCCAGGTTTGACGTTCACTTTGAAGATGTTACCGGCCAATGGGGCGTTAATAGCCTCACCACTGGGGGCTGGCGCCGCTGCTGCGGGTGCGGATTCGGGTGCCTCACCTTGCTGCTGAACATCAGCAATGTCGCCACCTTCTGCCACCTCTACCACATAGGCCTTACCGTTAAGCTTAACAGTGTAGGTTTCAGGCCCTTGTGCAACCGCAGGCGGCTGGGCCGGCTCAGCCTTGGCAGGCACACCTGATGCGCTGGTTTCCTGCGCCTGCGGCGCGGGCTCAAAGGCATCCGGGTTGTCACGGTTTTTCAGGAACTTGAGGCCAATCTGCGGGAAAAGTGCATAAGTCAACACGTCATCTACCTGACGCTCACCTTCAGCCAGGCGAATACCCTCTGCCTTGGCTTTTTCCTGAAGCTCAGTCGTCAGCTTGTCCATTTCCGGCTGTAGGTTATCCGCCGGGCGACAGGTAATCGGCTCGCCGCCTTCCAGCACACGCTTTTGCAGTTCGGCATTAAAGGGCGCTGGCGCAGAACCGTATTCACCTTTTAAAAGTGCCTGTACTTCCTTGGAGATAGACTTATAGCGTGCGCCCATCATCACATTCATCACCGCCTGGGTACCGACAATCTGCGATGTCGGCGTTACCAGAGGAATAAAACCCAGGTCTTCGCGCACGCGGGGGATTTCACTCAGCACATCATCCAGTTTGTCGCCGGCCCCCTGCTCTTTCAACTGGCCTTCCATATTGGTCAACATGCCACCCGGCACCTGAGCCACCAGAATCCGCGAATCAATACCTTTCAGGGAACCTTCAAAGGCCGCGTACTTTTTACGCACTTCGCGGAAGTAACCAGCGATATCTTCAAGCAGCTCCAGGTCAAGGCCGGTATCACGTTCGGTATCTTTCAGCATGGCCACCACCGACTCGGTCGGGCTGTGGCCATAGGTCATGGACATGGAAGAAATTGCGGTATCAACGTTATCAATACCCGCTTCCACCGCCTTGAGAATTGTTGAGGTTGAAAGCCCTGTTGTGGCGTGACACTGCATATGAATCGGAATCGACAATTCCTGCTTAAGACGCGTTACCAAGTCAAACGCTGTATACGGCGTCAACAGCCCCGCCATATCCTTGATAGCCAGAGAGTCTGCACCCATGTCTGCAATGGTCTTGGCCAGATCCACCCAGCTATCCAGGGTATGTACCGGGCTTACCGTGTACGAAATGGTGCCCTGAGCATGCCCTTCGACATTACGCACAGCCTTGATCGCACGCTCAAGGTTGCGTGGGTCGTTCATCGCATCAAATACGCGGAACACATCAACGCCGTTGATCTTGGCGCGCTCGACAAAGCGATCCACAACGTCGTCCGCATAATGGCGATAACCCAGGATATTCTGCCCCCGCAACAGCATTTGCTGTGGCGTGTTGGGCATGGCCTCTTTCAAGGCCCGAATCCGCTCCCAGGGGTCTTCGCCCAGATAACGGATACAGGCATCGAAAGTAGCGCCGCCCCAGGATTCCAGCGACCAGAAACCTACCTGATCAAGCTTTTCTGCAATCGGCAGCATGTCATCCAGGCGCATCCGCGTGGCAAAAAGCGACTGGTGGGCGTCGCGCAGCACTACATCAGTAATACCCAAAGGGCGCTTCGTCTCTTTCATGACGTTTTCTCGCATTGACAAGTGAATCGTTAGAAATGGATCGTAAAAAAGGGCGCCAAACAAGCCGTTGCTGCATCCGCTCGCCCTGACACAGGAGCGCTTTTTCTGGCGCTACACCTTGTAGGTAATTTACGTAGCTTAGCAAACAAACAGTGCCTGGGTGTTTCTAGAGGCCCTTATGACGACGATAACGGTGAACAGCAGCGCTGATGACCGCCATTACCTCATCATCCTGGCCGACAGGGGCGGAACTGGCCTTTGGCGTATTCTGTGTGGGTGAGTTGACGGCTACAGGCTGGAAGCGCCTGATAACGATCGACATCAGCGTTACAGTAATTACCAAAATGGTAAGAAAAACAAATACAAACCCCATACCCAGCCCCATAAGGACAAGGCCTTCCGTCAATAAGTCACTATCTTGCATCAGAGTCACTCCTCGTCTCAAGCCTCGCAGACCAGCAAAAAGAGGTGAAGCCATGAATGGCGCAATAAAAATGGTACACTAAACTGCCACACTCAGAATTGAATGCAATGGCGCCATAGTGGAAGTCAACGTTGTTAATTTACTACATAAAGGCAGGATAGGCCTAGCGCCAATGGAAGGGGTCATTGATGCCCTGACCCGCGACCTCCTGACCCGTGAAGCCGGCTTTGACTGGACGGTCACCGAGTTTGTCCGCGTTATCGATGCTCGCCTGCCTTCTCGCGTGTTCTATAAGCACTGCCCTGAGCTTCTACACTCATTAAAGCAGTTACCAGTGGCAACGCCTAGTGGCGTCCCGGTGCATTTGCAGTTACTGGGCTCAGACCCGACAACACTGGCCGCCAACGCACGCCAAGCGCTTGAGCTGGGCGCGTTAAGCATTGACTTGAATTTCGGCTGCCCTGCCAAGCTTGTCAACCGTCACGATGGCGGAGCAGCGTTATTACGTAACCCTGAACGGGTTTTCAATGCTGTCCACGCGGTTGCCACAGCACTGAATGGCGAAATCCCCGTGACGGCCAAAATACGCCTGGGCTTTTCCAACCGCCTTCAAGCCGTCGCCTGTGCCCAGGCCGTGGAGGCCGGAGGCGCTTCCCAGCTGGTGGTCCATGGCCGCACGCGGGATGAAGGCTATCGCCCGCCTGCCCACTGGGAATGGATTGGCCGAATACGCCACCATATCGACATTCCAGTCGTGGCCAATGGCGATATATGGACGCTGGAAGACTACTGGAAAGCCCGCACTCTGTCAGGCTGCTGTGATGTCATGCTTGGCCGTGCGGCCCTTGCCGACCCCTGGCTGGCACCACGCATCCGGCATTGGCAAGCCACCGGCCAGCGCCTACCTGAAACCACCTGGAGCATGCGCGCCGAGGTATTGAAAACCTATGCCCATTTGCAGAGCCAGAAACTGCCTGAACGGGTGGTGACCTCACTGGTTAAGCAATGGCTGGCCCAGATGCGCCAGGGCAACGCTGAAGCAAACGTCCAGTTTCAGCGCCTCAAACGCATCACCCGACTCGATGATCTATTATACAACCTTGTTGTCACTGAAACTCCTGAAACAAGCGATGCATAAAAACACTCAAACCTGAAAGCCACGCATAAAAAAAGCGCCCTACCGCCAATAGACGGGAGGGCGCTACACGATCGCAGGATCGGTCGCGAGCGACAGCCGATCCAGCTAAAGGAAAACGTTTATCAAGCGATACCACATCAAAATGGCATCGCAAACGGGCAGGAAACACTTCGGCAGTACATTTAACAGGTAAGCTGACCAAAAAACCCGCTCTCAATTGAGAACGGGTTTGGTATCTGGCGCGCCCGGGAGGATTCGAACCTCCGACCCTCTGATTCGTAGTCAGATACTCTATCCAGCTGAGCTACGGGCGCTTAACAAAATGTGCTGATACTTAACGACTACAACAGTCCAGAATTACTAGCGTAAATGGCGCGCCCGGGAGGATTCGAACCTCCGACCCTCTGATTCGTAGTCAGATACTCTATCCAGCTGAGCTACGGGCGCACATTTGTCTAACCTGAACTGTGCCATGTGGCGGAGAGAGAGGGATTCGAACCCTCGATAGGGCTATAAACCCTATACTCCCTTAGCAGGGGAGCGCCTTCAGCCACTCGGCCACCTCTCCTTAACGGCACGGCGCGAATATTACCGATTTTACTGCGCCTTGTCCAGACTTATGACAATTTTTTTCAGTTTTCATGCGAGAGTGGACGTTAACTTCGCCGCTGGCAAGGCCAATTGCGCCTTAACCCAGGAAGACACTTGACGTGTATTCCATACGACCCGCCCACTCCTTTTTTAAAACACTGCTGAATAACAGCGTTTCACAACCGCATGTCACAACAACTTCCAACCCTGCGAACAAATCAGCATCGATTTATTCATCGCTCACGTCGGCTGAACGTTCACGCTGGATGCGCTGGTATATTTCTTCACGATGGACAGAAACATCCTTTGGTGCATTCACACCGATTCGCACCTGGTTGCCTTTGACACCCAGCACAGTGACTGTAATGTCATCACCAATCATAAGGGTTTCGCCGACTCGGCGGGTCAAAATGAGCATGGCTGATCTCCTTCTCAGACGTTTTTATATGCAACGGGATATCCACCAGCGAAATACGAAACCCTCTACGGGCATGACACGTTATTTCACTTTTGGTACAACAAATATAACACATCAAGCCCGCGATGAAAGGAAGCTCATTACCTTGCAGCAACGAGCTTCCTGTCAGCTGGCAAATCAGACGGCTCGAATTACTCGGATTCGATATCAGATTTGCTCAAACCAAAAGCGTCGTGAAGCGCCTGAACCGCCAGCTCCATATGCTTTTCGTCGATCACAACAGAGATCTTGATTTCTGACGTTGAGACCATGCGAATGTTGACGTTTTCATCGGCCAACACGCGGAACATCTTGGAAGCAACCCCGGCATGTGAACGCATGCCAACCCCGACCAGTGAAACCTTGGCAATATTGTCATCGCCACGCAGCTCACCGCCGCCAAGATCAGGCATTACCGTCTCTTCCAGGATACGCTTGGTAGCCTTGTAGTCACCCTTGGCAACGGTAAAGGTGAAGTCAGTGTAATCGCCTGCAGGCGCTACGTTCTGGACAATCATATCGACTTCGATATTGGCGTCCGCAATCGGCCCCAGAATGCGTGAGGCAACACCCGGCACATCGGGCGTATTCAAAAGCGTCAGTTTGGCTTCATTCTTGGTAAAAGCGATACCGGAGATCAGCGGTTCTTCCATGGAGTCCTCGTCTTGGTCAGAGTCTGCAACAATAAGCGTACCGGGGCCGTCTTCAAAGCTCGACAGCACCCGCAGGGGAACGTTGTATTTACCGGCGAATTCCACCGCACGAATCTGCAACACCTTGGAACCCAGGCTTGCCAGTTCGAGCATTTCTTCCACCGTGATCCTTTCCAGGCGCTGAGCCTTGGAACACACGCGCGGGTCGGTGGTATAAACGCCGTCAACATCGGTATAGATCTGGCATTCATCGGCATTCAGCGCGGCCGCCAGCGCCACCCCAGTGGTATCGGAGCCACCGCGGCCAAGCGTGGTGATGTTGCCTTCCTCATCGACCCCCTGGAAACCGGCCACCACTACCACCTTGCCATCATCCAGATCTTCGCGTAGATCATCGGTCTCAATGCGCTGGATGCGCGCCTTGGTATAGGCTTTATCGGTATGGATACCCACCTGCGCCCCGGTGTGCGAAGTAGCCGGCACCCCCAGGCTCTGCAAGGCCATGGCGAGCAAAGAAATGGTCACCTGCTCGCCGGTTGAGAGCAGCATATCCATTTCGCGCGGTGAAGGGTCACTGTTAAGCGCCGTTGCCATATCGGTCAGACGGTTAGTCTCACCGCTCATGGCCGATACCACCACCACTACCTGATGCCCTTGATCACGAAAACCTTTTACCTTTTCTGCCACGGCCTTGATGCGCTCGACAGAGCCCACCGAGGTACCGCCAAACTTCTGAACGTAAAGTGCCATATAGGAGTTTTCCTGTTGCGTTCGGAAATGAAGTATGAAGTGTTAAAAAGCTTTTATAGCCGTAACTATAAAGGCCGGTAACATGAATGTCACCGGCCTCTTATTAATCCAGCTTGTTTTCCAGCCAACTGGAAACACTCTTCAAGGCCTCAGGCAAGGCATCCGGCTGGCTACCACCCGCCTGCGCCATATCAGCACGACCGCCGCCTTTACCTCCTACCTGGGAGGCAACGTGATTGACCAGCTCACCCGCCTTGATACTGCCCGTTAGATCCTCGGTCACACCCACAATCAGGCTGACTTTAGACGCTTGCCTGTCAGCTACACCGAGTACGATAACGCCTGAACCCAGCTTGTTTTTAAGCTGATCCATCACGTTGCGCAATTCCTTGCCAGCCACGTTTTCCAGCTGGGTCGCTATCAATTTAACGCCCTTGATATCCTGCGCCTGTGCCAGCATATCGCTGCCTGCCGCACTGGCCAGTTTGGCGTTTAGCTGCTCAAGCTGTTTTTCCAACTGACGGTTGCGCTCAAGCAAGGCGTCAACCCGCGCTTCCACCTGCTCCGGCTTGACTTTGAGACGCTCCCCTACATGCTGAACGCGCGCCTCCTGCTGATAGAAATATTCCAGTGCATTTTCGCCGGTGATCGCTTCAATACGCCGCACACCCGAGGCAATACCTGCTTCTGATACCACATGGCAACAGCCAATATCGCCGCTGCGCGACACATGGGTGCCACCACACAGTTCAATTGAGAAATCATCGGCGCCAATGGTGAGCACGCGTACATTATCCGCATATTTGGCTTCAAACAGCGCGGCGGCGCCTTTGGCCTTGGCTTCGTCCAAGGTCATCTGTTCGGTTTTGGTCGGTGCGTTGGCCAATATCTGCTCATTCACCAGCCGCTCGACTTCCTTGAGCTGCTCCGCCGTCATTGGCTCAAAGTGGCTGAAGTCAAAGCGTAGGCGCTCAGCGGTCACCAGCGAGCCTTTCTGCTGAACGTGGTCACCCAGCACCATGCGCAATGCCTTGTGCAGCAGGTGAGTGGCCGAGTGATTACGCACAGTCGCAGCCCGCAGCGAAGCATCCACCTGAGGATGAACCTGACTGCCTACATTAAGCGTGCCTTCCAGCATGACGCCGTGATGCAGGTGATGGCCGCTCTGCTTCTGGGTATCAGTCACCTGAAAACGCCCATCGGCAAAGTGCAGGTAGCCGGTATCGCCCACCTGACCGCCCGACTCGCCATAGAAAGGCGTGCGCTCAAGCACGACAATCCCTTTTTGCCCCGCTTCAAGAGCCGCCAGCTCGTTACCCTGATGATCAACAAGCGCCGTCACCCGGGTGTCGTCTTCCAGCTGATCATAGCCACTGAAGGTGGTTTCACCCTCCAGCTCCAGCGTGGCGCTGTAATCGGCACCAAACTGACTGGCGGCACGGGCGCGCTCACGCTGGGCGTTGAGCTCGCGTTGGAAACCGTCTTCATCCAGGGTGACATCCCGCTCACGGCAGACATCAGCGGTCAGGTCATAGGGGAAACCATAGGTGTCATACAGTTTGAACACGGTCGCGCCAGGCAGCACCTTGCCGTCGAGTTCATCAAGAGCGGCTTCCAATAGCCCCATACCATGATCCAGCGTCCGTGCAAACTGCTCCTCTTCCTTGAGTAGAATACGCGCAATCTGCGCCTTGGCCTCGCGCAGTTCCGGGTAGGCATCGCCCATTTCTGCGTCCAGAGCTTCCACCAGAGTATGGAAAAACGGCTCGTTTGCCCCCAGCTTGTGGCCATGACGCACCGCCCGACGGATAATCCGCCGCAGCACATAGCCCCGGCCTTCGTTGGAAGGCAGGACGCCATCGGTAATCAGAAATGCACAGGAGCGAATGTGATCGGCAATCACGCGCAGCGATGGTGTCGAGATATCCGCATGACCCGTTGCCTGTGCCGCTGCCTTGAGCAGGTTCTGGAAGAGATCAATCTCATAGTTGGAGTGAACGCCTTGCAATACCGCCGCCACGCGCTCAAGCCCCATTCCGGTGTCAATCGACGGCTTGGGAAGCGGGTTCATATTGCCTGCCGCATCGCGGTCAAACTGCATGAACACCAGATTCCAGATCTCGATATAGCGATCGCCGTCTTCTTCCGGGCTTCCCGGCGGGCCGCCCCAGACCTCAGGCCCATGATCATAGAAAATCTCTGAGCTTGGCCCGCAAGGGCCGGTATCACCCATTTGCCAGAAATTATCTTCATCCAGCTTGGAGAAGCGTTCAGGATCAATGCCTATCTCGTCCTTCCAGATTTTTTCTGCTTCGTCATCACTGATATGAACGGTTACCCAGAGCTTTTCCTTCGGCAGCCCTAATGTCTGGGTCAGAAAGTTCCAGGCAAAGCTGATGGCGTCACGCTTGAAGTAGTCGCCAAAGCTGAAGTTACCGAGCATCTCGAAAAACGTATGATGGCGCGCAGTATAGCCAACGTTATCCAGATCGTTATGCTTACCGCCAGCCCGCACACAGCGCTGTGCCGACACGGCGCGCACATAGGGGCGCGGGTCACGTCCCAGGAAGACATCCTTGAACGGCACCATGCCAGCGTTAGTAAACAGCAAGGTCGGGTCGTTGTCCGGCACCAATGAACTGGAGGCTACCGGGGTGTGTCCGTGGTGTTCAAAATAGTCAAGAAAGGCCTGTCTGATCGCTGCGCTTTTCATAGGGTATCCGTTAACGAGATGGCGTGATGCCCCAGGGCGCTTTAACCGCTACCCAACGGGGTCGCAAAAACGCCATTATAGCGTAGTTGTCAAACGACTAAAGCGGCAGCGAGTGAGAAGGCATTGAAAACCCCCTTAAACAGGGTTTTCGAAGGGGTTTTCAAAAAGATAAGCGGAAGATCTTACAAACGCATCACAGGCAGGATAGCGCATAGCGGATCTGCTCAAAGTCAAAGCCACGCCCCAACAGAAAACGCTCGCGCTTGGCACGCTCCTTGGGCGTTTGACCGGGCGAGTCGAAACGCCTTACCAGCACGTCACGGGCCAGCTCAAACCAGTCAATGGCTTCCTGCTCAACCACATCATCCAGCGCTGCACGGATAATCTCGCCATCAACCCCACGCTGGCGAAGGTCATTTTCAATGCGCCGCCAGCCCTGACCGCGCAGTACGCGTGTGCGTATGAAGCTGGCCGCAAAACGCGCGTCTGACTGCCAGCCTTTTTCGGCCAGCTCGTCCAGGCAAACGTCGATTTCATCCGCAGGCACCTGCTTGGCCTGCAGACGTGTTGCCAGCTCGGCGCGCGAGTACTCGCGCCGAGCCAACAGGGCGATGGCCATTTCACGCGGTGAAGGCGGTTCTTTGCCCCATGCCATAAATTACAGCAAATCGCCGCTATCGGGCTCAAAAGCCGTGTCATCAGTGGCAGCCGCTGCCTTTGCGCCTTTTTTACTGCTGGCTTTTTCTTTCTCGGGCGCCTCTTCCTTGTCTTTGTCCTTAGGCTCAGGCGGTGCCAGCAACTGGCCACGGATCTGGCTTTCAATTTCTTCCATGATATCCGGGTGGTCTTCCAGATACTGGGCGGAATTAGCCTTACCCTGACCAATTTTCTTGCCTTTGTAGCTGTACCAGGCACCGGCTTTATCGACCAGATTGCACTGTACGCCCAGATCAATCACCTCACCAGCATGGTAGATACCCTTGCCATAGAGAATCTGGAATTCAGCCTGCTTGAACGGCGGCGCCACCTTGTTTTTCACCACTTTGACGCGGGTTTCATTACCGGTCACTTCATCGCCTGACTTGACCGAGCCGGTACGCCGGATATCCAGACGGACGCTGGCATAGAACTTCAGCGCATTACCGCCGGTAGTTGTTTCGGGTGAACCAAACATGACGCCGATTTTCATGCGAATCTGGTTGATAAACACCACCAGACAGTTGGCGTTCTTGATGTTGCCGGTAATCTTGCGCAGCGCCTGAGACATCAAACGGGCTTGCAAACCGACGTGGGAATCCCCCATCTCGCCTTCAATTTCAGCCCTTGGCGTCAAGGCCGCTACCGAGTCGATGACAATCACATCGACGCCGCCGGAACGAACCAGCATATCGGTAATTTCCAGCGCCTGTTCACCGGTATCCGGCTGAGACACCAGAAGATCATCAAGATTGACGCCCAGTTTTTCTGCGTAGCTAGGATCCAGGGCGTGCTCGGCATCAACAAAGGCGCATACCTTGCCCTGCTTTTGCGCCTGGGCAATGACCGACAGCGTCAGCGTGGTTTTACCGGATGATTCCGGGCCGAATATTTCGCAGACACGGCCAAACGGCAGACCGCCGATGCCCAGTGCGATATCCAGCCCCAAGGAGCCTGTGGACACGGACGGCATCACCACGCGGGGCGTATCACCCAGGCGCATAACAGTGCCTTTACCGAATTGGCGGTCAATCTGGCTGAGCGCTGCGTTAAGCGCCTTGGTGCGGTTTTCGTCCTGAGCCATTTAAAAACTCCTCATAAAGATGCTGTATAACTAGCCAGTAGTATGCCAAAGTTTACACCATAAACAAATGCTCTGGCGCGTATTATTCACTGCTCACCGCTCACTGATCGACATGATCAAGGTGGCCATGGCCTGGCGAACCGTCTGTTCACGTACCGCGTGGCGGTCGCCGGGGAAATGCAGGCATTCTGCCTGCTGGGCCTGCCGGTCACCCCATGCCAGCCAAACGGTGCCCACGGGCTTTTCCGGGCTACCGCCGTCCGGGCCTGCCACGCCGCTCACGGCCACGGCAAGGTCAGCACCGCTTTCCTGGCAGGCCCCAGCTACCATGGCTTTGACCACGGCCTCACTGACCGCGCCTTCACTGGCAAGCACCGAACTCTCTACCCCCAAAAGACGGGTTTTCGCCGCATTGGAATAGGTCACATAGCCAGTGGCAAAATAGGCCGAACTTCCCGGTACGGCAGTAATGGCACTGGCAATACCTCCACCGGTACAGGATTCTGCCGTGGCAATCTCAAGCTGGTGCTGCTGGCAGAGTTTACCCAACCGCTGCGCCAACAAGGTCAGATCCAGATTTTTCAGGCTTTCAACGCTTGGCTCCATGCTCACTCCTTCATGTCGGTGATGACTTCAGCGTAGAATAGCGGCTTTTGCGTGGCTAAAGAATGGCCGCCTGCCCAAGCGCTGCCCATTCAAGCGTAGAACCTAATTCACGGAACCGCGCGCAAGCCAGTATACAGCTTGCGCCCTGCTTATTTCAGGACGCTCATGGCCAATACTAGCCCGGCAAACACGCCGATGATTGCTCAATACCTGAATATTAAACGCGAACACCCCGAGGTCTTGCTGTTTTACCGCATGGGGGATTTCTATGAGCTGTTTTTTGATGACGCCAAACGCGCTGCGGCTCTTCTCGACATCACCCTTACCCAGCGCGGCCAGTCCGGCGGGCAACCCATCCCCATGGCGGGCGTCCCCTTTCACAGTGCAGAAGGCTACCTGGCCCGTCTGGTCAGCGCAGGGGAATCTGTCGCCATCTGCGAACAGATTGGCGACCCGGCCACCAGCAAGGGCCCGGTAGAGCGCAAGGTAGTACGTATCGTCACGCCTGGCACCTTGCACGATGAAGCCCTGCTGGATGCCCGCCGCGATAACGTGCTGGCCGCCATTGCGCCTCACCAGGCCAAATGGGGGATTGCCTGGCTGGAGCTGTCCAGCGGCCGTTTCAGCCTTCTGGAGCTTGAAAGCGACGAAGAGATGCTCGCCGAGCTGACCCGGCTATCTCCGGCTGAACTGTTGGTGCCGGAAAACCTCGCACTGCCCGAGCCGCTTTCCGCCCAGCGCGGCCTACGCCGCCAGGGGGAGTGGCTGTATAACCTGGAAAGTGCTACCCGAAGCCTGTGCGATCAGTTTGAGGTACAGGACCTGCGCGGCTTTGGCTGTGCCCACCTGACCACCGCCCTGATTGCCGCTGGCGTCCTGGTCGATTATGCCCGCGACACCCAGCGCTCTCGCCTGCCGCACGTCACCTCGATCAGCGTTGAAAACCGTGACGATGCGGTAGTGATTGATGCCGCCAGTCGGCGCAATCTGGAGATCGACACCAATCTGGGCGGCGGCAGCGACAACACCCTGGCCAGCGTGCTCGATACCTGCGCCACCGCCATGGGTTCACGCCTGCTCAAACGCTGGCTTAATCGTCCCCTGCGCCAGCGTGACATCATCCATGACCGCCAGGCCGGGGTTGCCCTGCTGCAGCTTGATGTCGCCTATGAAGCCTTGCGTGAAACGCTGAACGCCGTCGGCGATGTGGAACGCATTCTTTCCCGGGTGGCGCTCTACAGCGCCCGTCCAAGGGATCTGGCCAGGCTGCGCGATGCACTAGCCACCCTTCCACAGCTGCAGACGCTGTTAAGCCAGGTGGACAGCGGTAGCGTCATTGACCATCTGCGCTCCCATATTCAGCCTTATCCGGCGCTGAGCGAGACCCTGCAGCGGGCTATTGTTGAAAATCCACCCGTGGTGATCCGCGAGGGTGGCGTGATTGCCAAAGGCTTTGATGAAGAGCTTGATGAACAGCGCGGTCTGGCCGAAAACGCCGGCGACTATCTGGTTGCCCTGGAAACCCGCGAGCGCGAGCGCACCGGGCTTAGCCACCTCAAGGTTGGCTACAACCGGGTACACGGCTACTTTATCGAACTCCCCCGCGCCCAGGCCCAACAGGCACCGGCCGAGTACATTCGCCGCCAAACACTTAAAAATGCCGAACGCTTTATCATTCCTGAGCTTAAGGAGTTTGAAGACAAGGCGCTATCCGCCAAATCCCGCGCCTTGAGCCGTGAAAAATGGCTGTATGAGCGCCTACTGGATGAACTCAACACCCATCTGCATGCACTACAGGCAAGCTCTCGCGCGCTGGCAGAACTGGATGTTCTGTGCGCCTTTGCCGAGCGCGCCGATGCGCTGGACTGGGTGCGCCCAGTGCTTAAGGAAGACACCGGCATCACTATCCGCGCCGGGCGCCATCCGGTGGTTGAGCAGGTCAGTGAGACGCCCTTTGTGCCCAACGATGTCAGCCTCAACCCGGAACAGGCGATGCTGATCATTACCGGCCCCAATATGGGCGGTAAATCCACCTACATGCGCCAGGCAGCACTGATCACCCTATTAGCCCACTGTGGCAGCTTTGTACCTGCCGATGCGGCAGAAATCGGCCCGGTTGACCGTATCTTCACGCGGATTGGTTCCTCCGATGATCTGGCGGGTGGGCGTTCAACCTTTATGGTGGAAATGACGGAAACTGCCAACATCCTGCATAACGCCACTTCGCAAAGCCTGGTATTAATGGATGAGATTGGCCGGGGCACCAGCACCTTTGATGGCCTTTCGCTGGCCTGGGCCAGCGCTGAACACCTCGCCAAGCTGCGTGCCTTGACTCTGTTTGCCACCCACTACTTTGAAATGACTGCCTTGCCGGAACATGCCGAAAGCGTGGCCAATATCCACCTGACAGCGACTGAACACGGCGACCGCATCATCTTCATGCACCGCATTGAGCCTGGCCCCGCCAGCCAGAGTTACGGCCTGCAGGTTGCCCAACTGGCGGGTGTGCCCACTAGCGTTATTCAGCGCGCCAGGGAAACCCTGCACAGCCTTGAAAAGCGTGACAATGAAACCTTGCCCAACCCAGCAGGCACACAGACAGCGCCGCTGCAGGATGATCTTTTTGCCCAGGCTCCCCACCCGGTAGTAGAAGCCCTGGAAAACCTGGCCATTGATGAACTCACGCCCCGTCAGGCACTTGAACTGCTGTATCAGTGGCGGGAGCGGGTGTAATAGAATAATTACCTATCAAGGGGACAGGTACTTGCCGCAAGTGGCTGTCACCCTCTAAAATACAACACTTTATTTATATAAAAACTGAATTTTATATCCAAATGTTATTAAACCAGTCTGGGTATGCCACCTGACGACATAACCAGCACTTGAAGAGGGAATTAGCGATGACGTTTGTCGTGACCGAAAATTGCATTCAATGCAAATATACCGACTGCGTGGAAGTCTGCCCGGTCGACTGTTTTTACGAAGGCCCCAACTTTCTCGTCATTCACCCTGATGAGTGCATCGACTGCGCCCTGTGCGAGCCGGAATGTCCTGCGGAGGCGATTTTTTCCGAGGATGAATTACCCGACGGCCAGGAGCAGTTTATCGAACTCAATGCCGAGCTGGCGGAGGTGTGGCCCAATATTGCCGAGAAAAAAGACCCGCTACCTGATGCAGAAGAGTGGGATGGCAAGACCGGCAAGCTGGAAAAGCTCGAACGCTAGCCTGACGTTATACATCAGATGAGCGGATAGCAGCGCGGCACCCTGTTTTAATACCAACAGGTTCAATACCAACAGGTAACAAGATTGCCGTTCGGGTGCCGCCTCATCCTGAAGAAAGCGTCAGCCAGGCTTTTATCACGCGCACAAAAAAGCGGCCCGTAGGCCGCCCGCTCCCAGCATGTCCACAGGCATTCCCTATGCCTGACATCCTCAGGTACATTCCCTGCCGGGGCCAACACCCCCTATATCACCCGGCGTACCTGTATATCCCGTTGCATCCTGCTCGAGAGCGTCCTTGCCTCCCCTTGTCCATAAGTTCATTGTGGCAGATTTATCTGTCGACTCAAGGGCGTCCAAAATGTACAAGACGGGCTGCTTGGCCCGCCTTGTGTAACATTCAATGCCAAAACAATCAGTTGCCAGCTACACTGTTACATTATGGCTGATAAACAGTTGTTGTTGCGTTAATCTCTACGCCTCGTGTAAGAGATATCTTACACGAATTGAAGAGATCTCTTACGCTACTCAAGGGTTAATGGCCGTTATTGACCCTTGATAGCCTGACGACCAGGATAGCTGACGTTACCCAACTCGGCTTCGATCGCCAGCAGGCGGTTATATTTCGCTACGCGGTCGGAACGGCACAGTGAGCCCGTCTTAATTTGGCCTGCACAAGTGCCCACTGCTAAATCAGCAATCGTAGTATCTTCTGTTTCACCACTGCGGTGAGAGATAACCGCCGTGAAACCCGCATCCTGAGCCATCTTGATAGCATCCAGGGTTTCTGACAGCGAACCAATCTGGTTGAACTTGATCAGGATAGAGTTACCGATCTGTTCATCGATACCCCGCTTGAGGATTTTGGTATTGGTGACAAACAGGTCGTCACCCACCAGCTGTACCTTGTCACCCAGCTTGTCGGTCAGGGCTTTCCAGCCATCCCAGTCAGATTCGTCCATACCGTCTTCAATAGAGACAATCGGGTAGTCTGCGCACAGCCCGGCCAGGTAATCGGCAAAGCCTTCGGCATCGTAGCTTTTGCCTTCGCCAGACAGGTTGTACTGGCCATCCTTGTAGAACTCGGAAGAAGCGCAGTCCAGCGCCAGGGTGACGTCTTCATCCAGACGATAGCCCGCATCGGCAACGGCCTGCTTGATTACCGCCAGCGCCTCGGCGTTGGAGGCCAGGTTAGGCGCAAAGCCGCCTTCATCACCTACCGAGGTCGACAGCCCCCGTGCAGACAGAACTTTTTTCAGGGCATGGAAGATTTCTGCCCCCATACGCAGGCCTTCACGGAAGTTGGCTGCCCCCACCGGCTGCACCATAAACTCCTGAATATCTACGTTGTTGTCAGCATGTTCGCCGCCATTAAGGATATTCATCATGGGAACCGGCATGCTGTACTGGCCCGGCTGGCCATAAAGCTCGGCGATATGAGCGTACAAGGGTACGCCCTTGGCATTGGCCGCTGCCTTGGCAGCCGCGAGCGATACCGCCAGTATGGCGTTGGCGCCCAGGTTGGCCTTGTTTTCGGTGTTATCCAGCGTCAGCATGGCGTTATCCAGGCCGCGCTGGTCACGGGCATCCAGACCCAGCAGGGCATCACGAATCGGGCCATTAACCGCTTCAACCGCTTTCAGAACACCTTTGCCCAGATAACGTGACTTGTCACCATCACGCAGCTCCAATGCCTCGCGCGAGCCGGTAGACGCACCGCTTGGGGCACAGGCTTCGCCAACCGCGCCACTTTCCAGACGAACCGTGGCTGAGACAGTAGGGTTACCACGTGAATCAAGTACTTCCAGCGCACGAATATCGACAATTTTAGTCATCAAGCCGTCCTTTTTGTTGGTGTTAACATCATGGGTACTAAAAACTTTGTTCAATACTGGTTGTTTGAATCATTCTCTCAGCGGGTATTTCAACGGATAACCAAGGGCTCAAACCCTTTTACCAGCGTATCCAGTTGCACCAGTTGATTGAGAAAAGGCTCCAGCTGCTTCAGCGGCAGGGCACAGGGGCCATCACACTTGGCGTTATCCGGGTCAGGATGCGCTTCCAGAAAAATACCTGCCAAGCCCACCGCAACGCCAGCGCGGGCCAGTTCAGCCACCTGAGCACGGCGGCCGTCGGCACTGTCAGCCCGACCGCCGGGGCGCTGTAACGCGTGGGTCACATCAAAAAAGACCGGAAAGCCGGTCTGCTTCATATCACCAAAGCCGAGCATATCAACAATCAGATTGTTATAGCCGAAGCTTGAGCCACGCTCACACAGCAGCAGCTGATCATTACCGGCTTCCTGGCACTTGCTCAGGATATGGCGCATTTCGTGAGGCGCCAGAAACTGCGGTTTCTTGATATTGATCACGGCACCTGTGCTGGCCATGGCGACCACCAGATCGGTCTGGCGGGCCAGAAAAGCAGGTAGCTGAATGATATCCGCTACTTCAGCCACCGGCGCTGCCTGCCAGGGCTCGTGCACATCGGTGATGATCGGCACGCCAAAGCGTTCCTTGATTTCCGCCAGAATGGCCAGGCCCTTTTCGAGCCCTGGGCCACGGTAAGAGTTGATCGAGCTGCGATTGGCCTTGTCAAAACTGGCCTTGAACACATAGGGGATGCCGAGCTTGGCAGTAGCCTCGACGTAGGCAGACGCCACTTCCATGGCAAGGTCTCGGCTTTCCAGCACGTTCATACCGCCCAACAGCATCAAGGGCAAAGAATTGCCGGCGGTTAGGCCGGCAATGTTGATATGACGCTCTGCAGGTTGCGGGTAAGTCATGGGTCGCTTACTCCTCGTTATGCCCTGCGGTTGACGGTGTCTGGGTCGCAGACTGCTGGCGAATGCGCGCCGTCTTGTGCTCCAGCGCTGCGTTGACAAAGCCACTGAACAGGGGATGCCCATCGCGGGGCGTGGAGGTGAATTCCGGATGGAACTGACAGGCCACATACCAGGGGTGGTCGGCCAGTTCGATCACTTCCACCAGGGATTGATCAACACTCTTGCCAGAAACCACCAGGCCGGCTTTTTCCAGCTCATCTACAAACTGGTTGTTGACCTCAAAGCGGTGGCGATGGCGCTCAACAATTTCATCGGCGCCATAGGCGGCTCTCGCTCGGGTACCCGCTTCCAGATGGCACACCTGGCCACCCAGACGCATGGTGCCACCCAGGTCAGATGCCGCATCACGCAGCTCAATCTTGCCTTCGGCATTGAGCCATTCAGTGATCAGGCCCACCACCGGATGCTTAGTGTCGTGGGTAAATTCGGTGGAGTTGGCATCTTCCCAACCGGCGACATTGCGCGCATATTCGATCACCGCCACCTGCATACCCAAGCAGATGCCCAGGTAGGGAACCTTGTTCTCACGGGCAAACTGCGCCGCCATGATCTTGCCTTCCACCCCGCGCTCACCAAAGCCACCGGGCACCAGGATGGCATCCTTGCCTGCCAGCCGCTCAGTACCGTGGTGCTCGATATCTTCCGCATCAATATAGTCAACGTTGACCTTGATACGATCCTGAATACCGGCATGAATCAGCGCTTCGTTAAGCGACTTGTAGGCATCAAGCAGTTCCATGTACTTGCCTACCATGGCAATGCTGACCGACTTCAGAGGGTTGAGCTTGGCATCCAGCACCCGCACCCAATCAGACAGATCGGCTTCGCCCGCTTCAAGATTGAACTTGTTGCAGACGATCTCATCCAGGCCATGCTCGTGCAGCATCAGCGGAATACGATAGATGGTATCGGCATCCTGAAGCGGCACCACGGCGCGTTCTTCAACATTGGTGAACAGCGCGATCTTGCGTCGTTCGGCTTCTTCAAGCTCCACTTCGCTACGGCAGATCAGGATATCCGGCTGGATACCGATGGAACGCAGTTCCTTGACGCTGTGCTGAGTCGGCTTGGTCTTGGTCTCGCCCGCCGTGGCAATATAGGGCACCAGGGTCAGGTGCATGAAGAGTGCGCGCTGGGCACCCAGCTGGCTGCGAATCTGGCGGATCGACTCAAGAAACGGCAGTGATTCAATATCACCCACGGTACCACCGATTTCCACCAGCGCCACGTCAAAACCTTCACCGCCCGCGTAGACACGACGTTTGATTTCATCGGTGATATGCGGAATCACCTGTACGGTACCGCCCAGGTAATCGCCGCGCCGCTCCTTGCGCAGCACGTGCTCGTAAACACGCCCGGTCGTAAAGTTATTACTCTGGGTCATCTTGGTGCGGATAAACCGCTCATAGTGGCCCAGATCCAGATCTGTCTCGGCGCCATCTTCCGTGACGAAAACTTCGCCATGCTGGAAGGGGCTCATGGTGCCCGGGTCGACGTTGATGTAAGGGTCGAGCTTGAGCATGGTGACTTTTAGGCCGCGCGCCTCAAGAATCGCCGCCAGTGAGGCAGATGCGATTCCCTTGCCAAGCGAGGACACAACGCCACCGGTCACGAAGATATATCGTGTCATGGAAAACCTGTCGAAACGTGATCAATAGGCACAGCAGAAAGCCACACCAGGATGGGAGGACAGGATAGCAGAGTACGCCTAAAGGCTCAATTGAACGACGACGTTTAGGGCATGCCATGGCATCGGCTATCACCATGACATGCCCAACCGCCTGAATTGCTCAGACGCCCAGATAATCCAGAATACCTTCTGCCGCCTGGCGACCTTCATAAATGGCCGTCACCACCAGATCCGAGCCGCGCACCATGTCGCCACCCGCAAAGATTTTTTCGTTGCTGGTCTGGAAGGCGTACTGGCCGTGCTCCGGTGCCTTGACGCGGTCACGCTCATCGACTGCGATGTTCGACGTACTGAACCAGGGTGCGGGGCTGGCCTGGAAACCAAAGGCAATCACCACGGCATCTGCGGCAATGATTTCTTCAGAACCGGGCACGACCTCAGGGCGCTGACGACCATTTTCGTCCGGCTCACCCAGGCGGGTTCGTACAACCTTGACGCCCTCGACCTTTTCTTCGCCGACCACGGCGACTGGCTGGCGATTGAACAGGAACTCGACGCCCTCTTCGCGGGCATTGGCCACCTCACGGCGCGAGCCTGGCATGTTTTCTTCATCGCGACGGTAAGCACAGCTGACGCTGGCAGCGCCCTGGCGGATCGAGGTGCGGTTGCAGTCCATGGCGGTATCACCCCCGCCCAGCACCACCACACGCTTGCCTTCCATGGAGATGTAGTCTGACGGGTCTTTTTCAAAACCCAGGCAGCGGTTAACGTTGGCGATCAGGAAATCCAGCGCCTTGTAGACGCCTGGCAGGTCTTCACCGGGGAAACCCCCTTCCATGTACTTATAGGTGCCCATGCCCAGAAAGACAGCGTCGTAGTCCTGCAGCAGGGTTTCGAACTCGACGTCGGTGCCGATTTCGGTGTTCAGACGAAACTCCACGCCCATTTCCTCAAACACCGCCCGGCGGCGCTCCATGACGTTCTTTTCCAGCTTGAACTCAGGAATACCAAAAGTCAGCAGGCCACCAATCTCCGGGTACTTGTCAAACACCACCGGCCTGACGCCGCTGCGCGCCAGAATATCGGCACAACCAAGCCCGGCCGGGCCTGCGCCAATAATCGCAACCTTCTTGTCTGTCCACACCACCTTGGACATATCCGGGCGCCAGCCCATGGCAAAGGCCGTATCGGTAATGTACTTTTCAATCGACCCTATGGTCACCGCACCAAAGCCGTCATTCAGGGTGCAGTCGCCTTCACACAGACGATCCTGAGGGCAGACCCGTCCACACACCTCAGGCAGCGAGTTGGTCTTGTGGGAAAGCTCTGCGGCTTCAAGAATGTTGCCTTCCACCACCAACTGCAGCCAGTTGGGAATGTAGTTATGTACCGGGCACTTCCACTCACAGTAAGGGTTGCCACAGTGCAGGCAGCGATGCGCCTGACTGGCAGCATCCGTGGGCTTGTAGGGTTCGTAGATTTCAGCGAACTCTTTTGCCCGTGAGCGAGCGTCTTTCTTTTGTGGATCCTGACGACCTACATCAACAAACTGGAAGTCATTATTCAATCGGTTAGCCATGATCATTTTCCTCTCGGCGATTCGGCATCAGCTATTCAGGCAAAGCAGCTTATTCAGCGTGCCGTCGCGATTGCTCCAGCAGGCTACTCAGGCTTGCCGCCTTGGGCTTCACCAACCAGAAATGGCGCACGTAATCACCAAAGTCTTCAAGAATATCGGCGCCTCGCTGGGAACCTGTTGCCGCGACGTACTCTTCAAGCAGTTCACGCAGATGGCGGCGGTAGGCTTCCATTGTCTCGGTGTTAACCCGGTGAATCTCGACCAGCTCGTGGTTGTACTTGTCGACAAAGGTACGGTCTTCGTCGAGCACGTAGGCAAAACCACCGGTCATACCGGCCCCAAAGTTGACTCCGGTTTCACCCAGCACGCAGACAAGGCCCCCGGTCATATACTCACAGCAGTGATCGCCAGCACCTTCGATGACGGCACGGGCGCCTGAGTTACGTACCCCAAAGCGCTCGCCGGCAATACCCGCGGCGAACAGCTGGCCACCGGTCGCCCCATACAGGCAGGTGTTACCGACAATCGCTGTCTTGTGGCTCTCAAACTGGCTTTCGCGCGGCGGTATGATCACAATCCGGCCACCGTTCATGCCTTTACCAACGTAATCGTTAGCATCACCTTCCAGATGCAGGTTCAGGCCACGAGCATTCCACACCCCGAAGCTCTGCCCTGCCACGCCGGTAAAGCGCACATCCAGCGGCGCCTCTTCCAGCCCTGCTTCACCGTAGTGCTTGGCAATCACACCGGACGTCAGGGCACCCACGCTGCGGTCACAGTTGGTAATCCGGAAGGTGAAGGTACCGCCCGATTTGGCCTCAATGGCGCTTTTCACCGCATCGAGCACTTCCAGGTTCTTGGCACCCGGGTCATGGGGCACGTTGCGGCTCACCTGGCAGAACTGCGGCGCATCCGCAGGCACATAGTCGTTACCCAACAGCGGGGTCAGATCCAGCTTGCGCTGGGAAGCCGTCTGACCCTCCAGCACTTCCAGCAGATCCGTACGGCCAATCAGGTCGGTCAGCTGGCGCACCCCCAGCATGGCCATCAGTTCGCGCACTTCTTCAGCGATGTAGCGGAAGTAGTTCTTGACCATATCGACGGTGCCGCGGAAGTGTTCACCGCGCAGATAGTCATCCTGGGTCGCCACACCGGTGGCACAGTTGTTCAAGTGGCAGATACGCAGGTATTTACAGCCCAGCGCCACCATCGGTGCGGTGCCGAAACCAAAGCTCTCGGCGCCCAGAATGGCTGCCTTGACCACATCAAGACCAGTCTTCAGGCCGCCGTCGGTCTGCAAGCGGATCTTGTCACGCAGACCATTGATACGTAGCGCCTGATGAACTTCCGGCAGACCCAGCTCCCAGGGCGAGCCCGCATGCTTGATGGAAGTCAGCGGGCTGGCCGCCGTACCGCCATCATAGCCGGAGACCGTAATCAGGTCGGCATAGGCCTTGGCAACGCCCGTGGCGATGGTGCCGATACCCGGCTCTGACACCAGCTTCACCGACACCTGGGCATCCGGGTTGACCTGCTTGAGATCAAAGATCAGCTGGGCCAGATCTTCAATTGAATAGATATCGTGATGCGGCGGCGGTGAAATCAGCGTTACCCCGGGCACCGAATAGCGCAGCCGGGCAATCAGGGCGTTCACCTTGCCACCCGGCAGCTGGCCGCCTTCACCGGGCTTGGCGCCCTGAGCCACCTTGATCTGCAGCACGTCAGCGTTGACCAGATAGTGCGGCGTTACGCCAAAACGCCCCGAGGCGATCTGTTTGATCTTGGAGTTACGGATGGTGCCGTAACGCGCCGGGTCTTCGCCGCCCTCACCGGAATTGGAGCGCCCGCCGGTCTCATTCATGGCCTGGGCCATGGCTTCATGGGCTTCTGGTGAGACTGCGCCCAATGACATACCCGCTGTATCGAAACGCGGTATCAGGTCATCAATGCTCTCGACTTCATCAAGCGGCAGCGGTGTTGCCGAAGGCTTGAGGGATAACAGGTCACGAATGGTCGCCACGGGCCGCTCATTGACCAGCTGGGCAAATTTCTTCCATTTCTCATAGCTACCGTCCTGTACCGCCTGCTGCAGGTACATGATGACGTCCGGGTTGTAGGCATGGTACTCGTGACCATGCACATACTTCATCAGGCCACCCTGAGAAATCCCCTTACGGGCAATCCAGGCAGTTCGGGCCAGGGCTTCCTGCTGCAGCTGAAGCTCTGCAAAACCGGTACCCTGAATGCGTGACGCCATACCTTCAAAGCACATTGCCATGATATCGCTATCCAGCCCAACGGCCTCGAAAAGCATCGAGCCGCGATAGGAGGCCAGGGTCGAAATCCCCATCTTGGAAAGAATCTTGAACAGACCCTTCTGCATGCCTTTACGGTAATTCTCTCGCGCATCCGCGGGGTTGCCGGTCAGCTCACCGACCCGCTGCATATCCGTCATGACCTGATACGCAAGCCAGGGGTAAACGGCTGTAGCGCCTACGCCAAACAGCACCGCCATCTGGTGAGAGTCACGCGCATAGCCGGTTTCCACCACGATATTGGCATTCGGGCGCAGCGCAAGGCGCCCCAGGTGGGTATGCACCGCACCGACTGCCAACACAGACTGGATGGGAATCTGGCCTTTAGGAATGTCAGCATCACTGAGCACCAGAATGACGTTGCCCGCCAGCACCTGCTTTTCCGCTTCTTCACACAGCTCACCAAGCGCCTGCTTTAAGCTCTTCTCTTCAGGGTTATACCCCAGCGAGAGGCGATAACTGGCAAAGGCCGGATCTTTCTCATTAACCAACGCAGTGAACTTGCGCGGCGACAGTACAGGTGTCGTCAGAATGATACGGTGCGCGTGCTCCGGCGTTGCCTTGAAAACATTGCGCTCAGCACCGATACAGGTTTCCAGCGACATCACAATCGCTTCGCGCAGCGGGTCAATGGCCGGATTGGTAACCTGGGCAAACTTCTGGCGGAAGTAGTCAGTCAGCAGGCGCTGACGCGATGACAATACCGCCATCGGCGTATCATCGCCCATTGACCCCACTGCTTCCTGGCCGCTTTCCGCCAGCGGGCGCAATACCTGGTCACGCTCTTCAAAGCTGACCTGGAACATTTTCTGCTGGGTGTTCAGGGCATCGGTATCCATGACTTGGAAACGTGCCAGCTCAGTCAGCGCTGACTCCAGATAGTTGGCCTGCTGCTTCAACCAGCGCTTGTAAGGATGCGCGGACTTGAGTCGACCGTCGATATCATCGGTATGCAGCACTTCACCGGTCTGGGTATCCACCGCCAGCATCTGGCCAGGGCCCACCCGGCCTTTGGCCACCACATCTTCCGGCTTGTAATCATAGGTGCCAATTTCTGATGCCAGGGTGATGAAGCCATTTTTGGTCACTACCCAGCGCGCCGGGCGCAGGCCGTTGCGGTCGAGCATACACACTGCCTGACGGCCATCGGTCATTACCACGCCTGCCGGGCCATCCCAGGGCTCCATGTGCATGGAATTGTATTCATAGAAGGCGCGCAGCTCGGCATCCATGGTTTCCACATTCTGCCAGGCAGGCGGCACCATCATGCGTACGGCGCGATGCAGATCCATGCCACCGGTCAGCAGCACTTCAAGCATGTTGTCCATGCTGGAAGAGTCCGACCCTGTGGTATTGACGATTTCCTTCAGCTCAGCGACATCCGGCAGGCGGTCGCTGATAAAGTTTTTCTTACGCGAGTTGGCCCAGCCACGGTTGGCTTCAATGGTGTTGATTTCACCGTTATGCGCCAGCAAGCGGAAAGGCTGAGCCAGCGGCCAGCGCGGTGCCGTATTGGTTGAGAAGCGCTGGTGGAACACGCAGATGGCAGTTTCAAGGCGCGGGTCGTTGAGATCCTGGTAAAACGCGGGCAGGTCTGCGGGCATGACCAGACCCTTGTAGGACACCACCTCGGAAGACAGCGACGCCACGTAGAAATCCGCTTCGTCCTGCAGCTGCTCTTCAGCACGGCGACGCGCCATGAACAGATCAACATCAAAGTGCTCACCGGCTCCGGGCATCACAAAAATCTGGCGAATACGCGGCAGGCAATCCAACGCCATCGGACCACAGACGGATGAATCTGTCGGTACTGTGCGCCAGCCTGCGACCTCGAGTCCACGCTGCTCAAGCATCTGCTCCAGCACGGACTCAGCGTGTTCGGCGCGTGCATCATCGTCAGGTAAAAAGATGACGCCGACAGCAAAGGTGTCGCCCAAGGAGGCCCCTAGGGCACTTTTTGCTACATCGCGCATGAAATGCTCGGGCATCTTGAGTAGCAAACCACAGCCGTCACCTGTCTTGCCGTCGGCAGCAATACCACCCCTGTGGGTCATACAGGTAAGCGATTCAATAGCGGTTTTCAACAATTCATGGCTGGCTTGCCCCTGCATATGGGCGATCAAACCAAAGCCACAGTTGTCGCGAAACTCGCCGGGCTGATGAAGACCTCTGTTCATGGGCGTGCCTCAAAAAACGTGTTTTATTTACAACGGCACCGTGGTAAAAAGGAAGGTTTTTTAATCTTGTTTGTTCGCCTGTCCTGGTGTACCTAGGCTGTAAAACAACCACCGTTGGAGTGAAAAAAGGTTGATCAGCATAGCGACTGCTGGCCCTGTAGTGCAATCGAATCGGCTTCACAAGAAAGCTAAAAACCTTGCCAAATCCACAGCTTGCACAACACTCAATATGAAAAAGTGATACGCTTCAATAACTTGCAGTGCAGCACAACGGTAATTTAACGATAACTGCCAAAGATTAAACTTTAGTCTAGAAATACCTTAAAAAGCCATGCCGATAGCGCATAAGGCATTCTGATTATCAATTTTTGGCCGACCAGAGACCTTCTTCCAATCAGCTGCCTGCTTTTCAGGCTTGGTATTTTATAGCCAGCCAAAAAACCCGCCGGATATCGACGGGTTTTTTTGGCAGTGAATCTGTAGCGATCTGGAATATCGGCGCTCAAGCGCGTGGGTAGTGATCCAGCAAATCATTCAGCAGGCTGATGGGCGTTTCATCACTGATGCAGGCATCGCCCAGCTCGCGCAGCAGCACAAGGCGCAATCGGCTATCAATGTTTTTCTTGTCGCGGCGCATAGGCCCCAGAAAATCATCGCGCTGCATACCCAGTGGCGCCTTCAATGGCAGGCCAGCACTTTCAATCACCTGCAGACTGCGCGCCAGTGCAGCCTCGTCAATCCATTCCAGGCGCCGGGAAAGGGTCGCCGCCATGGCCATACCGGCACCAATGGCCTCGCCGTGTAGCCAATTACCATAACCTTGATGCGCTTCGATGGCATGGCCAAAGGTATGCCCCAGGTTCAGCAGGGCACGTACATCCTGCTCGGTTTCATCTTCAGCCACGATATCGGCTTTTATCTGGCAGCTTCTGGCAATTGCTTCTGCCAATGCCTTGGCATCATGCGCACGCAAGGCGACCATATTGGCTTCAAGCCAGCTCAGAAATGCCTCATCGCGAATCAGACCATACTTGATCACTTCGGCAAGCCCTGCTGACATCTCACGGTCTGGCAAGGTAGCCAGGCTATCAAGGTCGACCAGCACGGCCTTGGGCTGCCAGAAGGCGCCGACCATATTCTTGCCTAGCCGGTGGTTAACGCCTGTCTTGCCCCCTACCGAGGAATCGACCTGGGCCAGCAGCGTGGTCGGCACCTGAATAAACGCCACACCGCGCTGATAGCTAGCGGCCGCATAGCCGGCCATATCGCCGATGACACCACCCCCTAGGGCAATCAGCGTGCAGCGACGATTGAAACCGGCCTCCAGCAAGGCTCCCCAGATGCGGTTAACCTGTTCAATGGTTTTATACTGCTCGCCATCCGGCAGGATGCAGGTCTGCACATCCAGCGCTTCTGGCAGCTGCTGCGTCAGTTTTTCCAGATATAAGGGCGCGATGGTCTCATTGGTCACGATCATCACCTGCTGACCGGCCAGATAAGGCAGGATGGCGTCCGGATTGGACAGCAGCCCGGTGCCGATATGAATCGGGTAGCTACGATCACCCAGGTCAACATTGAGAGTGCGCAAGGCGTCCGGTAACGGCGTCATCAAGATACCTTTTAAATTGGATGTTTTAATTAACTGTTTTAATTGACTGTATTTTTAGCTTTCTCTTCAACTGCTGCGCCATCCATCTGCAAGGGGTCATTCAGGCGCTGAACCCGGCGCAGAATCTCGTTGACCACCGCCCGCGGGCTGCGTCGGTCAGTGCGTACGCTAACATCCGCCGTTGAACGATAAAGTGGATCACGCTTGGCATACATGTCGTAAAGCACCTGCTCACGGTTTTCACACTGCAGTAACGGGCGGTTGCGATCCTTGGCGGTGCGCTTGAGCTGCTGCTCAACGGTCGTCATCAGATAGATCACCGTGCCACGCTCGCGCAGTACGCGACGGTTTTCTTCACGCAGCACAGCACCGCCACCGGTAGCCAGCACAATGGGGCTGCGGCGGGTCAGTTCGTCAATCATCTGTACTTCACGCTGACGAAAACCAACCTCGCCTTCAACATCAAAGATCCAGGGAATATCGGCGCCACAGCGGTTCTGGATGGCGTGGTCACTATCCACGAAGTCACGGGCCAGCTCAGCTGCCAGCAGGCGACCTATGGTGCTTTTACCAGCCCCCATGGGGCCGATCAGAAAGAGGTTGGGTAAATCCTGCATCAACGAACCGCCAAACCATCATCAAGTAAACGTGGAGTTATAAAGACCAGCAGCTCTACTTTTTCACTACTCTCTTCAGTGTAACGGAACAGCCTTCCAATAAAGGGGATGTCTCCCAGCAACGGCGTCTTGGCCATCTGACGCAGCTCTTCCGTTGTCAAGATACCACCCAGGACAACGGTTTGCCCATCATCAACCAGCACTTGTGTTTCTATGGTGTTGGTGTCAATCGGCGGTTCACCGCCAAATTCCGATTCGCGGAAGCTGTCATTTCGGATAACCAGATCCATGATAATCCGGTTATCCGGCGTGATCTGCGGGGTTACTTCCAATGACAGCAAGGCCTCCTTGAACTCAGTATCCGGATTGTCATTGCCGTCGACACTCTGAAACGCCCGCTCTTCGCCCTGGCTGATAATCGCCGTGCGCTGGTTGGCCGTGATTATCCGTGGCTGGGAAATCGTCTGGCTCTTGCCTTCGCTTTCCAGCGCTCTCAACTCCAGATCCAGCAGGATATCGCTGGATAGATAGCCAAAACCAAAGGTGGTCTGCGCCGCAGTATTACCGCCCAGATCAACTGCCAGGCCGCCGGTACCCGGTGAACCATTGGAAGCCCCATTGAACGTCAGCGCGTCTGGGTTACTTGAACCGCTGAAAATATTATTCACCGAGCCATTGCCAGAAATGCCCCAGTTGATGCCCAGCTCCCGGGAAGCGGTATCCCGGGCAATGACGATACGCGCCTCAATCTGCACCTGACGTACCGCCACATCCAGACGATCCAAGGTGGTCAGAATCTGATTGACCTGCTCTTGGGTATCCTGAATCAACAAGGTGTTGGTACGCTGATCGATACTGACCCGGCCACGTTCAGTCAACAGGCCAAAGCCGTCTCCTCCGCGCAACAGCTGCGCCAGATCTTCCGCCCTGGCGTACTTGACCTCGATAAACTCGGTGATTAACGGTGCCAGAACATCGCGCTGGTTACGGGCTTCCAGTTCCTGCTGCTCTAACTGGGCAAGCTCCTGGGCAGGCGCGACGACAATAACGTTGCCTTTTTCGCGGCTTGAAAGCCCCTGGCTTTGCAGGATCAGATCCAATGCCTGATCCCAGGGCACATCATTAAGGTTCAGCGTCACTCGGCCGGTCACACTGTCACTGGCGACAATATTCAGGCCGGTAAACTCGGCCAGAGTCGCCAGTACCGCGCGCACTTCAATATCCTGGAAGTTGAGGCTTAAGCGTTCGCCTTCATAGACCTGGTCCTCGCTTTGCGCCTGCTGGGGTGCCTGGCTCGCTGGTTCCACTTCCACCGTCAGCGTCTGGCCACTTTGTGACGACATCATGGCATAAGGGCCTTCGGTTTCGAGAATCAACTGGGTACCGCGCTGAGTGGCCCTGGGCACCACGCGTTGAATCGGGGTAGCGAAATCGGTGACATCGTAGATCTGATTGAGCGCATCAGAAATCGCCACATCACGCAGATCCACCACGACCCGATTGCGACCGTCTTCCTCTACCCGAACACGGACATTGTTACGGTTGAACACCACATCCAGCTGTCCGGCTCCCCCGCTGCCACGACGAAAATCAATCCGCTCGATCTGCGGCCCCTGGCTGGTTTCCAGGTCGGGCGCTTCTTCCATGCGGGCCATGTCATTAATACCGCCAGATGGCTGGCCAGGCTGGCCAGGCTGGCCAGGCTGGCCAGAGTTCGCAGCCACTGAAATGCGCAGAGACTCTCCATCGCGCTGAGTGGTGTATTCATAGGCCTCAGCCAGATTAATGATCAGCCGTGTGCGCCCATTGCCTTCAACCGCTGTTACACGCCCCACCCCCGCATGGTTAATATCAAAATGTCGCCGATCAAGAGCGCTTCTTGTATCGGCCAGATCCAGCATCAGCCGATGGGGCGAATCCAGCCGATAATCCTTGACTGTCGGCGCTTCGCCAAAGAACTGTAGATTGATATCTACCCGGTCTGCGTTGGCATGATCAACATTCAAATCGGTCAGCACCGCCGCGCAGGAGACACCCGGCAGCCATGCAAGCAGCAACACTATGCCGATAAGAATGCCGCGCACCTGCGTCTTACCTAACGTCTCGCTCAACATTCAGCGCCCCCTAATATTTAATCTTGCCGATAGCGGTATTTATTTTCATTCCTCACCGTCCAGCACAAGCGCCACCTCGCGCACCTGCCAGCCTTCAGTCTGGGTAAAAATACGCTCATCTATTTCAATACGTTTTGCGCCAATGCGTACAATCCGCCCGTAGTCCGGGCCGATGTAATTACCTTCACTGACGCTGACCACATCGCCTTCAGGCGTTCGGATCAAGGCGCGCTGGCGGTTGTTCATCTCTAGCATGCCTACCAGCGCCAGCTCCTGTAGCGAGAAGCGCTCCAAAGGCTGCGGCTCGCGGGAAGTATCCGGTGCCAGATTGGCATTCGCCACCAAAACAGGCGCTGACTGGCTTGCCACTGCTTCAGGCGCCAGAAAGGGGCTACGCTCACCGCCATGGGTATAGGCGAGCGGCTGATATTCCGGTATGTGCGGCACCACCAGCGGCGGCTGCGTACCCGGCGCCTGGCGTATCTGCTCCAGCTCCTCGGCCAGCTCACCCAGCCTGGCATCCGCACAGCCACCCAGCAGCACCATCAGTATGAGCATCAGCCCCCACCCTGGCCAACGGTTCATTGCTCACCTCCCTGAGTGCTGTCATTCTCGGCGCCTTCGCTCTGAGGTCGGTCACTGTAAGTCCGGGCGAGTATGGCCAACCTCAACGTCTGCTCGTCATCCTCCAGTGGCTCCAAGACAAAATCATGCTGGGTGACAATGCGAGGCAAGGCAGCTATATCGGCCACAAACTGTGCGATATCGTGATAGCCGCCCTGCACTTCGATATCAAAAGGATGTTCAATATAGTGTGTCTGGGGAGTGGTTTCCCGCAAGCGGATGGTTTCCACGCTCAAACGGTTATCCAGCGCCGCATCGCTGATACTGTCCAGCAAGGAAGGAATTTCAGCGTTCGTCGGCAGCATGGCCCGCAACTGCTGCATCTGCGTGTCCATCTCTGCCAGCTGCTGCTCGATTTCTGGCAGATAGGTCGTTTCCATGGCTTTTTGTCTGAACTCCGTCAGCAGACTGGATTCCTCACGCTCGGCCGCTGATAGCCGCTCGATACGCTCCTTGATCACGAACCAGTAGATCAGCACCAGCGCCAGAATAAAGACCAGCAACAAGGTGATCACTCTGAGCAATAACGGCCAGGTGCCGGCTTCCTTGAGATCAAGCGCTTGTAGATCGGTATCGCGCAGGCGCTGCCATTCCTCGCTCAAGCGGCTAGCCTTCATCATCGGCCTCCTCGTTGCTGCTCTCCGCCTCGGTCTGGCGCACTTCAAAGCGGAACAGCCGCCGGGTGGAATCTGTCTCGCGCTCTACTTCTGAAAGCGAGGGCGTACCCAGCCTTTGCTCTCCAGCAATCCGACGTAATTGCTCGGAGACCTGTCGATCCGTTCCGGCTTCTGCTGTGACGCTCAGCAACTGGGCGCTGCGCGACAACCGCTGATAGACAACCCCATCCACCATGCTGGCAGAGATATCATTAAACACCGCCACCGTAGCGCCACGCGCATTCTGTAGATTCTGAAACGAGGCTAACCGCTCGCTCAGCTCGTCGGCGTCGGCCTTGAATTCACTGACGCGACGAATATCCGCATCAAGCTGGGAGACCTGCTGGCGAATGAAGTCGTTACGCTGCTGCTGCGCTTCAAGTTCCGCGTAATAATAAAAAGCGATGGCACCACCCAGCGCAGCGCCTAGCAGCAGAGCCAGCACCAACAGGGTATAGAAACGTCGGGTCAGCTTTTCACGCCGGGCCTCTCGCCAGGGCAGCAGATTAATCATTATGCTCATGGCCCAGTTCTCCTATTGCCCGGCTCGCATGGCCAAGCCACACGCAGTCAACATGGCAGGCGCATCATTGCTCAAGGCGTCTTTTTTGAGGCGCTTGCTGACCAGCATGTGCTGAAACGGGTTGGCAATGGTAACGGTCATACCACTGTCTTCGGCAATCCGCTCGGCTAAGCCGGGAATGACGCTGGAGCCACCGGCCAGTACGATTTCCTTCACCTCGTGGTGGCGCCCCGCGGTATAATAAAGCTGCAGTGAACGCCCCACCTGCTGGACGACGGTTTCCAGAAAAGGCGTCAGCACCTCAGCATGGTAATCTTCCGGCAGACCGCCGCGTTTTTTGGCAAACCCGGCTTCTTCCATCGAAAGGTCATAGCGTTCACGAATGGCATCCGTTAACTGACGTCCGCCGAACACGGTGTCGCGACTGTAAACAATATGCCCTTCGCGCATCACATGAAAGGCGTTCATATGAGCACCAATATCCACCAGCGCAACGCAGGCCGAAGCTTCCCCCTTGGTGGTTAACTGGCGACGTAGTGAATCGAAAGCGCGCTCAACGGCAAAGGTTTCCACGTCAACAGCGGCGGGCTCAAGCCCTGCTTTTTCCAGAGTTTCCGTCAGTTGCCTGACATCCTGCTGGCGGCAGGCGACCAATAGCACCTGCTGTTCATCTTCATTGAACGGCGAAGGCCCCAGCAGCTGAAAATCAAACGCCACCTCATTAAAAGGGAACGGGATATGACGTTCAGGGTCTTCAATAATGCGTTCTTCAATATCTTCTTCGCTCAACTCCAGCGGAAAGGATAAGGTCTTGGTGATGGTAGCACTGGCAGGAACGGCCACGGCGGCTTTACGGGTGGATGGCCTGGCATGTTCAACGGCTCGGCTAAGTACATTGGCCACATCATCAATATCCTGGATGCGACGCTCGACAACCGCCCCATCACGTAATGGCCGCACAGCATAGCTGGCCACCTCATAGTTGCCAGCGGTTGGCTTGAGCTCAAGCAGCTTGACAGTAGCCGACGTGATATCCACGCCAATCAGCCCTTTGCTAGGCTTTAGTAAGCGCATTATTGAGTTTGACTCCCGCAAAAAAGATCGCTGCCTGAAGGTTACATCAGTTTAACGATGTGCACACCCGGCAGCTTTTATCACATCAGCACTGGTGAGAGCAGGCTGAGCTTCCTATAATGCCCGCTTATCATGTATGTCTACTTTTAGATTGCTGTGTATCATCAAACGTGACAACACACCTTATCGCCCACAGGGGCTTTTGTTCATGAAGTTGATCCGTAATATCATTTTATCTCTGTTTTTCATGCTGGTATCGCTGGCCGGTGGCGTTGCGCTGGCTGTTATTGGCGCGGCACTCTACTTTGCCCCTGGCCTTCCGGACGTGCGTCAGCTGCAGGATTTCGAGCTGCATACGCCACTTCGCATCTACACCCGTGATGCCAAGCTGATTGGTGAATTCGGTGAAGAACGGCGTATTCCCGTCGACTTTGCCGATATTCCCCAGCCTATGATTGATGCCCTGATTGCGGCAGAAGACCAGAGCTACTTCGAGCACTCGGGGGTAGACCCGCGTGGTCTGGCCCGCGCGGCGGTTGAGCTGGCGCAAAGTGGCGGGGCAATTCAGTCCGGTGGTTCAACGATTACCATGCAGGTGGCCAGAAATTACCTGCTGACCCTTGAGCAGACCTTCACCCGCAAGATTCGTGAAATCCTGCTGGCGCTGCAAATGGAGCAGGTGCTCGACAAGGAAGAAATCTTTGAGCTTTACGTTAACAAGATCTTTCTTGGCAACCGCGCTTACGGTATCGCCTCCGCTTCAGAAACCTACTATAACCAACCCCTTAGCGAGCTAAGCCTCGCCCAGACGGCGATGATCGCTGGCTTGCCCAAGGCACCTTCAGCGTTTAACCCACTGGCTAACTCCGAGCGCTCCTTGATTCGCCGCAACTGGATTCTGTTCCGCATGCGCGAACTCGGCTTTATCGATCAGGACGCCTATCAGCAAGCGGTGCAGGAACCCATTACTGCCCAGCGACATCGCACACAGACGGAAGTGGATGCTGCCTATGTCTCCGAAATGGCGCGTCAATACGCCATGGATGAGTTCGGCAATGATGCCTATACCGGCGGCTACCGGATTTACACGACGCTGGACAGCGAACTTCAGCCTTATGCTCAGCAGGCACTTGCGGACGGCCTGCTTGCCTACGACAGGCGCCACGGCTGGCGAGGGCCGGAAGAGCGTGACATCCCGGCCAGCCTGGTTGAAGCTCAGGAAAACACTGCTACCCGAGGCCTGGAAGAAGAGCTGGGCGAATCCCCCGAAATTCGCGAGACCGCCCGTCAGGCCGCTGAGCGAAGCCAGACCGTGGTCGATGGCTTCGACGGCGATGTCAGCAACTGGATTCAAGTGCTACAGAACACCCCCAGTTACGGCGTTCTGGAGCCAGCGATCGTCGTTGAAACCCTCGGTCGAGAAATGAAGGTGCTCACCCAGGATAATGAGATTCGCACTATTCCCTGGGAAGGTATGGCCTGGGCGCAGCCTTACCTGAGCCCACGCAGCCGGGGTGCCGCCCCCACATCAGCCGGCCAGATTGCCAAAAGTGGCGACCTGATAAGAGTTATTGAAGACGAGAACGCCAACCTGCGCCTGTCACAGCGCCCCCAGGTGGAAGGCTCTCTGGTGGTTCAGAACCCCGATGATGGTGCCATTGTTGCCCTTCAGGGTGGCTTTGACTTCAATGCCAGCAAGTTCAACCGCGCAGTACAGGCAGAAAGGCAGTCAGGGTCAATCTTCAAGCCCTTTGTGTATGTGACGGCTCTGCATAGCGGCGAGATGACCGCTGCCACCATCATCAATGATTCGCCGCTGGTGCAGGCGGATGGTAGCAACTCCTTATGGCGCCCGATGAATTCAAGCCGCGACTTTCTGGGGCCGATGCGCCTGCGCCCGGCACTGGCCCGTTCGCGCAACCTGGTGACGATCCGTATCCTGCGTGAAATGGGGCTTAACTACACCATCAACTACCTGGAAGGGTTTGGCTTTGAACCTGGGCGCTTGCCGAGAGGCCTGTCACTGGCACTGGGTAGCGGCAGCCTAACACCGTTGGAAATGACCAATGCCTACGCGATTCTTGCCAACGGTGGCTTCAAAGTTCACCCCTGGTATATTCACCGCGTTACTCAAGGCGAGGAAAATGGCGAGGTAGTTTACGAGGCAACGCCTCGGGTTGTGTGTGAAAACTGCCCGCCAGACCAGGAAAGTGTTGAAATTGATGGCCGGGAGTTTCCCATCGCCCCGCGGGTGGTCGACCCGGAAGCCGCCTATATTATTCGCGATATGCTGCGCGAAGTGGTCGAGCGAGGCACAGCCAGGGCCGCTTTAAGCCTTGAACGCAGTGATATCGTTGGCAAGACTGGCACCACCAACGATCAGCGCGACGCCTGGTTTGCAGGCTTTAACAGTGATCTGGTGGCCACGGTCTGGGTGGGCAAGGATAACAACGAAAGTATCGCTGAATACGGTTCCAATGCGGCACTGCCGATCTGGATCAGTTTCATGCGCGATGCGCTGGAAGGTCAGCCGGAAGCCTGGCCCGAACAACCCGAGACGGTTGTCAGCGTACGTATTGATCCTGACACAGGACGCCGCCTGCGTGACGGTCAATCGGGCGGTATTTCCGAGCTGTTTGATGTTGACCACCTGCCCAGCTATCAATCTCGCTCGGTCAGCCAGGAAGTGGAAGAGATGAGTGGCTCTCAAGGGACAGGATCACCTGAATCCATCTTCTGAGTTACCTGATCCTTCCTGATTAACTAAAAAAGCCCGGCGTTAAAACGCCGGGCTTTTTTACTGACCAGTGGCTTTTATTCAAGCCGATTGCGGTAAAGACTCCCGACGGCTCGCCAACCAGTTGGCGACAATGGCGACGGCCATCACCACCGCACCCGCCGCTTCAATCATGAAATCAGGGTAGAAAACCGCCACAATCGCCCCCCCGATAGCCAGACGTGAAAGCAGCCCCATGTGAGTAAACAGGTAGCCTTCCAAAGCCGCCGCAAAGGCCCCAAGCGCCAGCAGGGCAATAAAGCCCGTCCAGATCACTACAGCAACCGGCCCGCCCATGATGATTTCCGGGTTGAACACCATAAATAGCGGAATCAGGTAAAGCCCCTTGGCAAATTTCCAGGCCTGGAAGCTCGTTTCCATGGGCTTACTGCCCGCAATGGCAGCCCCGGCAAACCCAGCCAGGGCAACCGGCGGGGTCACATTGGAATCCTGGGAGTACCAGAACACCACCAGATGCGCGATCAATAGCGGAATACCAAACTCCTGGGTCAGCGCTGGCCCAACCAGCACAATCAGGACGATATAGCTGGCGGTTACCGGCAACCCCATGCCCAGAATCAGACTGGCCAACAACACCATCACCAGGGCCAGAATCAGATTGCCTCCGGAGAACGCCATCATCATCGATGAAAACTTCAACCCCAGCCCCGTCAGGCCCACCACGCCAACGATAATACCGGCTACCGCACAGGCCATGGACACCGCCACCGCGTTGCGTGCCCCCAGCTCCAGCCCTTCAATCAGCTTGCGTAAACCGCTGGCCAGCGCCATTTTCATCCGGCTGGCCGTCACCGGCTGACCTTGCCCCGGGGCCACAAAGAAAAACCACACGACATAACGCAGCACGGCAACCGCCACCATGGTGATCACTGCATAGTAGCCAACCCGCATCGGCGACATACTCATTGCCAGCAGCCATACCAGCACCAGCAGCGGCAACAGGAAATGCCAGCCATCGCGCATAACGTCACGCATCTGAGGTAACTCGCTGCGCGACATCCCTTGCATACCCTGTTTCAGGGCGATGATATGCACAAACAGGTAAACAGTGGCAAAGTACAGCACTGCTGGGAAAATGCTGACCTTGACGATATCCAGGTAAGGCGTATTGGTATACTCGGCAATCAGGAAAGCCCCTGCCCCCATCAAAGGCGGCATAATCTGCCCCCCGGTAGACGCCGCGGCCTCAATGCCACCGGCCTGCTTGGGCTTGTAACCCAGCTTTTTCATCAGTGGAATGGTAAAGGCACCGGTGGTGACCACATTGGCGATCGCACTGCCGGAAATCGACCCCATGCCAGCCGAGGCAATTACCGACGCCTTGGCGGGGCCACCGCGCTGGCGCCCCGTGGCTGCGTAGGCCATATCAATGAAAAACTTACCCGCCCCGGTGCTTTCCAGAAAGGCGCCGAACAGCACAAAGATAAAGATGTAAGTCGCGGCAACCCCCAGCGGCAGGCCAAAAATGCCTTCTTGCCCCAGGTACAGCTGCCCGGCAATACGGTCAAGGCTATAGCCGCGATGAGCCAGAATCCCTGGCAGCCATTCCCCCAGCCAGGCCAGATCACCCCGCGGCCCAGCCATGGCATAAAGAATGGCAATGGTGCCAATAATCGTCATGCTGATACCCACGGCGCGCCGACTGGCTTCAAGCACCGTAAAGGTGGCGATACAGGCCACCAGAATATCAGTGTCACTCCAGAAACCGGCACGATTGATGATGTCATCCAGGAACAACACCAGATAGCCACCGGTAATCATGGCGCCAATAAAGAACAGCGTATCAATCGCGCCTGCCAGCAGGCCGCGCTTGCGATGCGGCCCAAAGGCAGGAAACATCAGAAAGGCCAGCATCATGATCAGCGCCAGGTGGATGCTACGCTGATAGAAAAGCCCTAAGGGTTGAATGCCCGCTGAATAAAGCTGAAACAGTGACAAGCCGACGGCCACTGCTGTAATGCACCATAAAATCGGGCGTGAATGCGGTATCTTGCCGCCTGGCATGACCACCACAGGTTGTTTGGGTTCATTCATGAAATTCTCACCTGGCCCTGTATGATTTGCTTGTTAGTGGTTATTGATAGCCCGCTTCCTGAAGCTGAATAATCACCCGTTCCCCCGCCGCCTGTTCACTGATACTGACGCTTTTAGTGGGCGCTTGCGCTGGCCAGACAAGGCGATGGTTCACCCGCATGGCACCGACACGCAAGGCGTAGCGGTTGCCGGGTACCGGTTCGTCAATCCCCTTGATCCAGTAGCCACCCTTGCCATCTGATACCTGTACGCCCCGCCCCAGAACGTGGCCAAGACCGGCTGCAAAATCCGGTTGATGGCTGCGCTCCAGCACCATTCGGCCTGCTACATTTCGGTAGCAGTCAAGCACCACAAACTGAGCAACGGAGTGATTCCACTTCACACACCACTGCGCCCCTTGGGGCATAGGGATGGTGATCAGCCTCTGCTTGCCTGGGGAACCTGGCTGAACATCGCGCTCAACCACCAGCTCATAGCCAACAGCCGGAGCAGAGGCTGACTCTGCTCCGGCTGCAGGAGAGGTGACGAAGACAGCCAACAGAACCAACATCTGCCAGCGTCTTGCCCAGGGAAGCAGGCAGAACATGATTTTGATCATGGCAGCCTGACACCTGTTAATAAATCAGCAGACCCCGCTCAGGGGCGAAGACGATCCGGCACGTCGACACCGGCATCTTCCAGATAACGGATAGCCCCCGGATGCAGCGGCACCGGCGTTGATTCCAGGGTGAAGTCAATGGTGGTGTCGTTGGCCGCTGGGTGAACGGCAATCAGCTCATCGGTCTGTTCGAATAACAGCTCGGTGAGTTGATAGGCCAGCTCTTCATCCATGGCCGCATTGACGACCAGTACATTCGGAACACCAATGGTCGGCACCGCTTCGTCCATGCCTTCGTAGAGATTTTCACCCAGCTCATAGCGGGCGAAGACCGCTACTTCTTCCTGAGCATTGGCAATCTCTTCGTCTGACAGACCCACCAGACGGATATCACGGGTGGTTGCCAGGTTCAAAATCGAGCTAGTAGGTGGGCCAACGCTCCAGAAACCCGCATCGATATCGCCATCGCGAATGGCATCAGCGGTTTCATTGAAGTTCAGGCGCTGAGGGTCGAAGTCGTCATAGCTGATGCCATTGGCTTCCAGCAGCGCTCGGGCATTCAGCTCGGTGCCGCTGCCCGGTGCGCCGACAGACACTCGCTTGCCCGCCAGGTCGCTGATGGAATGCACATCCGATTCGGCCAACGTCACCAACTGGACAGCATTAGGGTACAGCGATGCCAGAGCACGGGTATCCTCGATCTGGCGGCTCTCAAAATGGCCGGTGCCGGTATACGCCTGATAGACAGTATCTGCCAGCGCCAGCGCCATATCCGCATCGCCCCGCATGATCAAGCCCATATTTTCAACTGAGGCACCGGTCACCTCGGCTGTCGCCTGAGCGCCTTCAATATGGTTATTGATCATCTCGGCAAAGCCGCCGCCCATCGGGTAATAGGTGCCGCCCGTGCCACCGGTGGCAATCGAGAGCTGCTGGGCTGAGGCGGGTAGCGCTACGGCCAACATGGACGCAGCGGCCAGGGTGGTAACGGTTGTGAAAGCTTTATGAGATTGCATACGCACTCCTTCGCCCTCTCGGGCATTATTATTGATATGACACACGCATCTTTCGATCCAACGACTTACCAAAACGGCTAGGCCAAGGCTGGCTAACAGACGTTCAGACTATGTAACAAAAACTAGCACGACTTAAAAGCGCTTGGCCACTGTCGATTAACGCTGGCGTAAACGCAAGGCTTATCCAGATAGGGTTCAAGCCTCCACCATACGGTTTACCTGGCTGACAATATGCGCGCCAATCGGCAGCGCAGAGGTTGCAGCCGGGGAAGGCGCGTTGCCCACGTTCAGGGTGCGTCGGGTATTCACAAACAGAAAATCATCCACCAGTTTGCCATCATGGGACACCGCCTGGGCACGCACGCCTGCCGGGTAAGGTTGAAGATCATCCAAAGTAATACTAGGGCAGTACTTTTGCACCAAGGCCAGGTAACCACGCTTATAAAGCGAGTTTTTCAGCTCCATCAGCCCAGGGCGAGCATTGTTGGCCAGCACCTTGAGAATACCGCCATGGGTAAGCATCTGGCCCATATCCTCAAGCGATATATCGCGCTTGCGATAGCCTTCGCGTTTGAAGGCCAGCACCGCATTGGGGCCAACGGTAACGCTGCCATCAATCATCCGGGTCAGGTGCACGCCCAGAAACGGCATGCTGGGGTCCGGAATCGGGTAGATCAGATGGTTGACGATCCGCTGATGATGCTCAGGCAGCACATAATATTCACCGCGAAACGGGCAGATCGTGAAGCCAGGGTCCTTACCCAGCAGACGGATCACCCGGTCGGCCATCAGGCCTGAGCAGCTGACCAGGTAGCGGCTGGTCACAACATGCTCGCTGCTGTCTTTATGGCTGGTGACCACTACTTCTGCCGAGCGTTCTTCAAGCCCGACCACCTCTTGGCCATAGCTGATTTCGCCACCCAGGCGCTGAAATTCATCCGCCATGGCGCGGGCGACCTGGGCGTAATCGACAATACCACTGGAGGGCACATGGATTCCCGCCACCCCAGTGACGTTGGGCTCACGTTCTGCCAGCGCCTGCGCTTCCAGCCACTCACGCTCAAGGCCGTTTGCCTCGGTGCGCTCCCACAGTGCCTGCATGCGCTGCTTTTCCAGATCATTGGTGGCGATCAGAAGCTTGCCGCAGATATCATAGGGCACCTGGTGTTCATCGCAGAAGTCACGAGTAGCGCGATTGCCTTCCAGGCAAAACCTGGCTTTCAGGCTGCTCGGTGTGTAATAGACGCCTGCATGAATCACCCCGCTGTTATGCCCTGTCTGATGCTGTGCTGGCCCGCTTTCCTTTTCAAGCACCAGCATTTGCTTGTCCGGATAGGCCTTTTTCAGCTGCATGGCGGTGGACATCCCCAGGATGCCGCCGCCAACGATGACAAAATCCCACATGCTATCTACCTCCAGAATCCCTTATGATGGGGGAATAAAATTTCGCTGTTTCGCCAGTTTATGGATTCTTCCCCATGTCTTCTCGTATTTTTTCTCCGGCGCCAACGTCGCCGTTAGTCACACCGACGACCAAAGACACCACAATGCCCAAGGACGGTGTGCGCGAAAACCTGGGCATTCGCGCCTACCAGCTGCTCAAGAACGACATTATCAAAGGCACCTTTGCACCCGGTGAAAAGCTGCGCATGCATGCCCTCAAGGCCCACTATGACCTGGGCATCAGCCCGCTGCGTGAAGCGCTCTCGCAGCTGGTGGCTGAGCATCTGGTAGTGGCCATCAGCCAGCGTGGCTACCGGGTGGCGCCTATGTCATTAGCAGAGCTGCACGATATCTACGATGCCCGCGCTCAGCTTGAGGCCATGCTGCTGGGGCTGGCGATCGAGCGCGGCGATGACGCCTGGGAAGCCGATGTCGTCGCCAAGGCCCACCACCTGAATATCGTCAGCGCCAGCAATACCCCCGAAGGGCTGCTCGCTATCTGGGATGAGCGACACAGCACCTTTCATACCACGCTTGTCAGTGGCTGTAACTCATCCCACCTGCTGCAGGTACGCGCCGGGCTTTTTGACAAGGTACAGCGTTACCGCCACCTATGGCTGAAAGAGACAGTATTCTCCGAGCAGGCGCTGGAGCAGAAGCGCCAGGAGCACTCAGCGGTGGTTGACGTCACGCTGGAGCGCCGCCGTGAAGACGCCATGGCCATGATGCACGACCACCTGATGACGCCCGTTCCCATCATCACCGAGGCCATGCATCAACAGGGGCTTGCCTGAGGGCCTCAATAAAAAATTTCAAAAAATGTAGAAATTTTTAAATAACAACGATAAATTAACTGGGTCAGGAGCTTCACGCTTCAACCGCACAAGTTATAACGACGAGGACACGCCATGAGCCGCTTTAACTGGGATGACCCGCTTCTTCTCGAACAGCAGTTAACCGACGAAGAACGTCAGATTCGCGATGCCGCTTACGATTACTGCCAGGAAAACCTCCAGCCCCGCGTACTGACTGCTTTCCGCGAAGAGCGTTTTGATCGCGAGATCATGACCGAAATGGGTGAGCTGGGCCTGCTGGGCGCGACGGTCTCCCCCGAGTACGGCGGCGCAGGCGTCAACCACGTTGCTTATGGCCTGATTGCCCGGGAAGTCGAACGCGTTGATTCCGGCTACCGTTCGGCAATGAGCGTGCAGTCATCGCTGGTGATGTACCCCATCGAAGCCTATGGCAGCGAAGAACAGAAACAGAAGTTTCTGCCGCGCCTGGCCACCGGCGAACTGGTCGGCTGCTTTGGTCTGACCGAACCGGATCATGGCTCCGACCCGGGCTCCATGGTCACCCGTGCCGAAAAAGTGGATGGCGGCTATCGCCTGACCGGCGCCAAAATCTGGATCACCAATAGCCCGATTGCCGACCTGGCCGTGGTCTGGGCCAAATCGCCCGCCCATGACAACCAGATCAAGGGCTTTATCGTCGAGCGTGGCACCGAAGGGTTCACCACGCCGAAAATTGAAGGCAAGGTCTCTCTGCGCGCTTCCATCACTGGTGAGATCGTACTGGATAACGCCTTTGTACCGGAAGAAAACCTGCTGCCTGATGTCAGCGGTCTGAAAGGGCCTTTCGGCTGCCTCAACAAGGCGCGTTACGGCATCGCCTGGGGTGTTATCGGCAGCGCCGAATTCTGCTGGCATGCCGCCCGCCAGTACACCCTGGATCGCAAGCAGTTTGGTCGCCCGCTGGCGCAAACCCAGCTGATTCAGAAAAAACTCGCCGATATGCAAACCGAGATTACCCTGGGGCTGCAGTCTGCCCTGCAAGTGGGCCGCTTGATGGACAGCGGCAACTGGGCACCGGAGATGATCTCGCTGATCAAGCGTAATAACTGCGGCAAATCATTGGACATCGCCCGCATGGCCCGCGACATGCACGGCGGCAACGGTGTTTCCGATGAATACGGGGTGATTCGCCATATGGTCAACCTGGAATCGGTCAACACCTATGAAGGCACCCACGATATTCATGCGCTGATTCTGGGTCGCGTCCAGACAGGTCTTCAGGCGTTCTTCTAAACCGCTTGGCATTTTGAGCGCTTCGCTGCGGCGAAGCGTTTTCGATAACGGTTTATGAGGAGCATCACAATGCAACAGTCTCCCCCTGCGCCGCTGGCGGGCGTCAAGGTGCTTGATCTGTCACGCGTGTTAGCTGGCCCCTGGTGCGGCCAGATGCTTGCCGATATGGGTGCTGAAGTCATCAAGGTTGAGCGTCCGGGCAAGGGTGATGACACTCGCCAGTGGGGTCCGCCCTGGCTGGCAAGCCAGCAGCCCGAACAGCGCGGCGAATCGGCCTATTATCTGTCTGCCAACCGCGGCAAGCGCTCGGTAACCGTGGATATCTCCCGGCCCGAAGGCCAGAAGCTGGTGCGGGAACTGGCGGCGAAATCCGACGTAGTCATCGAAAACTTCAAGGTCGGTGGGCTCAAGAAATACGGTCTGGATTACGCGAGCCTGAAAGCAGTTAACCCGGCGCTGATTTACTGCTCCATCACCGGTTTCGGCCAGCAAAGCCCCTATGCCCACCGGGCAGGCTATGATTTTATGATCCAGGCCATGGGCGGCATCATGAGCCTGACCGGCCAGCCGGATGACACACCCGGAGGTGGCCCGGTCAAGATAGGCGTCGCCTTTACCGATATCTTTACTGGCCTGTATGCGGCCAATGGTATTCTTGCCGCCCTCTATGCCCGAGATAAGCAGGACGCCGCTAACCGCGAAGGCACCCATATCGACATGGCGCTGATGGACGTACAGGTTGGCGTATTGGCCAATCAGGCGCTTAACTACCTGACCTCTGGCAAGGTGCCCCAGCGCCTGGGTAATGCTCACCCTAATATCGTTCCCTATCAGGCGTTTACCACAGCTGATGGCCATATGATTGTGGCGGTAGGCAACGATGGCCAATTTCAGCGTCTCTGTCAGGTGCTCGAACGCAGCGAACTGGCTCACGATGAGCGCTTTGCCACCAACGGCGCCCGGGTCAGTCATCGCGAACAGCTGATTCCAGAACTTCAGGCAGTACTTGCCACCCGCGGCACTGACGAATGGCTTGCCGCCCTTGAGGCTGTAGGCGTACCGGCCGGGCCCATCAATACGCTGGATCGGGTCTTTGATGATCCTCACGTCAAGGCGCGGGAACTCAAGCAAGCGTTAACACACCCGGAATCCGCAAGTGGTAAAGTGGACCTGGTCAATAACCCGATCCGCTTTAACGGGGTCCAGATGAGTGCACAGAGTGCCCCGCCTACCCTGGGCGAGCACACTGATAGCGTACTCAAGGAACAGCTGGGGCTGGATAACACTCAGATTGACGGACTTAAAGCGCTGGGCATTTTGTAGACACTTCTACAACGCCGCTTTAAGCCTTAATAAACAGCTACTTATACCCAAAGTGTATAAATAGTGCTGAAAGCGTTACAATATGAACCACGATTAAAGGCCATTCACGCTAACGCAGGGTGCGTGACACTACCTTAGACGCTAAGCTGAAGATTGCTTTTCTATTGAGTCGTCGCTCACAAGAGGAGACACCATGAATAACGCAGAACTGAACGAACTGAAACTCAAATATGTTGCTGCCGGTGCTGCCAGCCCCGCCACGGCCTTCGCTGACCGTGCTGAAAACGCTGAAATCTGGGATGCCGACGGCAACCGCTTCATCGACTTCGCGGGCGGTATCGGTGTACTCAACGTGGGTCATCGTCATCCCAAGGTCGTCGCCGCCGTCAAAGCGCAGTTGGATAAGGTGATGCACACCTGCCAGACCGTCATGCCCTATGAAGGTTACGTGAAGGTAGCTGAAAAGCTCAGCCAGATCGTCCCTGTTCGCGGCCATGCCAAAGTCATGCTGGCCAACTCCGGCGCTGAAGCACTGGAAAACGCCATCAAGATTGCCCGTGCCGCTACCGGCCGTTCCAACATCATCTGTTTTGATGGCGGCTACCACGGGCGTACCTTCTACACCATGGCCATGAACGGCAAGGTCGCTCCTTATCAGACCGATTTCGGCCCCATGCCGGGCACTGTTTTCCGTGCGCCCTACCCGGTTGATTATCATGGCGTAAGCGAAGACGAAGCGCTGCGCGGCCTGCACATGGCGCTGAAAACCGATGCCGGTGTCAACAACACTGCGGCTATCGTACTGGAGCCTGTGCTGGGTGAAGGCGGCTTCTACCCGGCGCCGAAGAGCTTCCTTGAGAAGGTGCGTGCGATCTGTGACGAGCACGGCATCCTGATGATCATTGACGAAGTTCAGTCTGGCTTCGGGCGTACTGGCAAGATGTTCGCCATTGAACACAGCGGCGTTGAGCCGGACCTGATGACCATGGCCAAGAGCATGGCAGACGGCATGCCGATCTCAGCTGTTGTGGGTACCGACAAGCACATGGATGCTTCAGGCGCCAACTCGCTGGGCGGCACCTACACCGGTAGCCCGACCTCCTGTGCGGCTGCACTGGCCGTTATGGAAGTGTTCGAGGAAGAAAACATCCTCGAGAAAAGTCAGGCACTGGGTAATAAACTGGCCGAGCGTTTCGGCGGCTGGGAAAACAAGTTTGATTGCGTCGATAACGCTCGCAACATGGGCGCCATGGCGGCATTCGAACTGGTCAAGGACAAGGCCAACCACACACCGGATCCGGAACTGACCGCCAAGGTCTGCGCCAAGGCGCGTGAACACGGCTTGATCCTGCTGTCCTGTGGTCTGCACGGTAATACCATCCGCTTTTTGATGCCTGTCACCATTGAAGACAGCGTTCTCAACGAAGGCTTGGATATTGTTGAAGCCTGCCTGGATGCACTGACCTGAGCAATCTCTCACGTCAGATGTTAAAAAACCGCCCGAAAGGGCGGTTTTTTTATGGCTGGCAATCACATACTCTGACGCCTCATGCACCCTCAGGGCGGCGATCCCCTTCCAGGAAATTGGCGACAAACGCTGCCTTGCCGTAGGTTTCAAATGACCACTTCATCACATCAGACAGCGCTGCCATGACGGCATCAAATTCACCAAACACCTGAGTGCTCATACGGTTGGGGTACACTTCCAGGCCGCTTTCCTGCAGGCGCTTCACCACTTCACGCACGGGCGGTTTGAAATCATCGGTCAGTGGATAAAAACTAAGCTGGACAGAAAGATACATAGTGTCTCCTTAAGTCATACACGTTAAGTCATACACGGCATTGAAGAAATCTATATGAGCCATCGGACACTGAAAGCGTTACCCGACCTCACTATCTGCCATCACTCTACCATGCAGCTTGGCACCACTTAAGCAATCAAATCGAACGGTGGTTACATCCCCCAGCACATCGGCTTTCTGCAATAGCGCCAGTCGCTGTGTTGCATGAATATCGCCCTCCACCTTACCGTCAATGGTGACCTGCCCACCCTTGATAGAAGCGGTCACATGGGCACCGGATGCCAGGTGTACGCGCTGATTTTCAGCCAGTACGGCTCCGAGAATACACCCTTTGATAATTACACTCTCACGCGCAATCAGATGGCCGTGCACCGTTGTGGCCGGCCCGATATGACAACCTGCCGATAGGTTTTTACCACGCTCCTCGCGATGCACCGCCGGTTCAGGCATCAATTCCACCTCAGCATCAATTGGTTGTTGCTCTGGATGATCCGACTTCAACACCTTCTGGGATAAGGCCTGAGTAGCCGCCGCCTCCTCAGCTAATTCATTTTTGTGGCTCTTACGACGACGGCGCAAACCATCAGCCACAATCAGCACCATGCAAAGCGCACCCGCCAGAATCAATATACCTTGATCAATCATGCCAAGAGCCTTGGATAATATGCGGTATTGGTAATTTAAACCTAGCGCATTAAGTTGAATTTATCAGCGTGAATAATCATGTAAAACATGCATAACACACTCACTGACTAGAATGTTCGTGCTAGAGTAGCTGAATTCATAAAAATCAACAAATCAATACACGCCCACACAAACCAACAAGGGAAATAGCAATGTTCAATAAGTCTACCGCTCCGGCAGTGTCCTCAAAAAAAGGCGCCGAAGTCGAGAACAAACAGCAGAACAACCTCGCCAGCATTGCCTCGGACAGCGCTCCAAAAGCGTCACTGCCAAGCCCGTCCGGTTCATCCATAGGCCGCTATACCGACGTACAGGGCGATATCTTCAGTGACGAAAACCTGACGATTGATGGCAACGTAGAGGGTACGGTGACCTGCAAGGCAAAAACAGTCACACTGGGGCAGGAAGGCTCCCTGGATGGCAATATCTATGCCCACACACTGCATGTTTCCGGGCGGGTGGAAGGCAATTTGGTCGCGCTGGAAAAAGCCACTATCCATGATGGCGCCAATGTCTCAGGCACCATTATTACCCCCAACCTGATTATCGAGGATGGCAGTAAATTCCGTGGCAGTATCGATATGGATCCGGCCAACGAAATTTTCGAACGTATCTTTGACAGTGGAGCTCACAAAGCGCCTACTTCCGGCACAGCAGCAGTCAGCAAAGCCACGCTGTCAGCCAAGACCAAAACTACCGGCACCGATAATGCCAGTAAAAATAACCAGCAGGCGGGTGACGAAGAATCAGCCAAAAAAGCCAATTAAGCTGACTTGCGGCTAGGCTAGCCGCTGCCAGGCGGCCAAAATAGCGCTACGCGTCTCTTCAGGGTGCTCCATGGGAAACATATGTGAGCCGGGCACCTTGTCCACCTGCAGACCGTGGCGCTCCAGGCGTTTGATACGCGCCGCCGTCAGCAGATCCGAGGCTTCTCCTGCTACTATGCTGACAGGCACCTTGAAGCGCCTGGGCAGGCGCGTCAGGTGGTCTGGCAGGTGGCGAAAAATGGCGACTTCAATCGTGGGGTCGAAGGTCAGCTCAGCGCGGCCATCATCCAGTAGCCGCGTTCCCGCTTCAATATAGTCATTGAGCGCCTCTGGCGTGAACTGACGGAAGAGCCCACGGCGACGCAGGTATATCCCCATGGCCTCACGGCCCGGCCACACGGTGCGCCGCCCCAGGGTCTTTCCGGCGGGGGTGATACGGTCAATAAACCCGAAGCGCTTGGCCGCTTTCATCACCCATGCGTCCGTGCCCAGCATCAAGGGCGGGTCAAGCATCACGACCCCGTGAAAGCGCTGCGGGGCCTTGGCCGCTGCCATGGCCATCAGGGTGCCACCCAGCGAATGCCCAACCCCGAATACCGGCGCGCCCGTTGCAGGCAACTGCGCCAACAATTCATCCACCAAGTTCGCCCAGTTATGGTTCACCGGGTAATCCGGGTGATGCCCCAGCCGATCCAGCGGGTGCAGATCAAACTGCTCCGCCAGCGGCGCCAGCAAACTGCGATAACTCATTCCCGGAAAGCCATTGGCATGAGCAAACACTAAACGGGGGCGTTGGGTATTATCAACAGTCATGGCAGGCTCGCAGCGTCAGCAGTCAGAAAACATAGGTTATTGGTTATTTCGCAGATCAAGCTATCATACGACTGTTTTAACGCGCGGTACTCACACCGTCAAGCTTCTGCCAGGCTGACAATGTGAGCAGCACACGTTTAGGACGCCAAAAATTACAGCATTGGCAGCCCGAGCTCTTTAAGAAATGCATTATGTGTTTTGGTGGACGATGTAATGCGCTGATCAATTTCTTTCAGCGTTTTATGCACCTCGCCCAAATCGATTTCTTCCTCTGGCTCTGCAGTGCTGATATAGCGCGAAATATTGAGGTTGTAATCATTCTTCTCAATCTCTTTCATCCCCACACTGCGGGCATACCGCTCAACGTTTTTCGGGCGCTTCTGGTAGGTAGCGATGATCTTGTCGATGTCTTCAGGGCGCAGGGTGTTTTGTCGTTTACCTTTTTCAAAGTGCTCCTTGCCACTAGCGTTGATAAACAGTACATCATCCGGCTTTTTACACTTTTTCAGCACCAGAATGCAGACAGGAATACCCGTCGAGAAAAACAGGTTGGAAGGCAAGCCAATGACCGTATCAATATGGCCATCCTTGAGCAGTTTGGTGCGAATACGCGACTCAGCACCGCCACGAAACAGCACACCATGGGGCAAAATAATTGCCATGGTGCCTTCATCACCAAGGAAGTGAAAACCATGCAGTAAAAAAGCAAAATCCGCCGCTGACTTGGGCGCTAGGCCATGGCTTTTGAAGCGGAAGTCTTCGCCCAGCACCTCGTTGGGTTCCCAGCGATAGCTAAACGGCGGATTGGCCACCACGGCATCACATTGCAGCTTCTTGGCGGGGTTCATCTCGTTGAGAATATCCCAGTCATTCTCCAGGGTATCACCGTGGTGAATACTGAACTCGGTATCCTTCAAGCCGTGCAGCAGCATGTTCATGCGGGCCAGGTTGTAGGTGGTGATATTCTTTTCCTGACCGTAGATCATACCGATGCCATGAGCGCCCATCTGCTTGCGCACATTGAGCAGCAACGAACCCGAGCCACAGGCAAAATCCAGCACGCGGTTGAGCTTTTTCTTTTTACCCGAAGAAGGATCCTGGCTATCCAGCGTTACAATACACGAAAGAATGGTCGACACCGATTGCGGGGTGTAGAACTCCCCCGCCTTCTTACCGGAACCCGCCGCAAACTGGCCGATCAAGTATTCATAGGCATCGCCAAGAATATCGCTATCGGTGGAGAACTGCGCAATGCCTTCTGCAATTTTGCTGATAATGGTGCAGAGCTTTTTATTGCGTTCTGCGGCACTTCTACCCAGCTTTTCCGAGTGTAGATTAATTTCCGAGAACAGCCCCTGAAACGTGCTGGCAAACGACTCGTTCTCAATATACTTGAAGCCCCGCACCAGGGTTTGTAAAAGCTCGGCGTCTTGGGTGCGCGCCTGTTCGGCAATGCTGCTCCATAGGTAATCCGGGTGGATCACATAGTGCATCTTACGTCGCATCTGCTTTTCAAACGCTGGAACGTCCTCAGCGTTATCCCGATACCAGATGGATAAAGGCGCACGACGGTCATTTGCTTCAAGTTTAGGGTAGTCTGGCCCTAGCTCTTTTTTAGCGGCCGCCTCATAGTTATCAGATAAATAACGTAAAAACAGAAACGACAGCATATAGTCGCGGAAGTCATCGGCATTCATCGCACCGCGCAAATCGTCGGCAATGCCCCAGAGGGTTTTACCCAATTGGCTAAGTTGCTCTTTGGTCATGGTTCTATCTGCACCTTAATACTGCGTTCTGTGTTTGAGTTTGTCTTCCATTGCTTTTAGCTCTGCCTCATCAGCCTCGTCAGCCGCAATGGCTGCTTGGGTTTTGCGGCGCTGATCGAAGTCGGCGTAACGGCCACTGGTCAACCGATCCATCTGCATATGGCTGATGGAGCCCGCATGGGTCAGCAAAGGAAAGCCATTGCTGGTGATAATGTCATCTACCCGCGCCTGCCAGAAAGCCATGGGGGTTTCCTGGCGACTCTTGGCGCGCAGCTCAGCGGTTTCCAGAAAGATCACCACCAGCCGGTTGAGGGTGTCGATTTCATCTTCACTCAAATAGTTTTTGGCAATCAGTATATCCTGCTTACGCACTCGGTCGCCTTTCCAGCTGAGCAGCCCGAAATGCGCATCCTCCGGGTTGGCGCGAGCCATGATCAATTCAGCGGCCGTTTGTTGCGTTACCGCATACAACAGCAGGTTCTGCACACTGGCAAAAAACTGCTGCGTGGCCCGATCGGTCTTGTCGTAATCGCTACTCAGGGCGAACAGATCACGCACTTTCTGATAGAAGCGCTTCTCGGATGCCCGGATATCGCGGATACGCGCCAGCATCTCATCGAAGTAATCCGGACGGCCATCAGGATTCTTCAGGCGCTCATCATCCATGACAAAGCCCTTGTTCAGGTACTCGCTAAGAACGGTGGTGGCCCAGCGACGGAACTGTACCCCCCTGGGCGAACGCACCCGATAGCCCACCGCCAGAATGGCGTCGAGGTTGTAAAGGGTCAAAGAGCGTCTCACTTCACGCCCACCTTCGTTCTGAACTACCGAGGAATCCTCGGTAGTTGACTCATGACGCAACTCACCTTCCATGTAAATATTTTTGAGATGTAGGCTAATATTATCGGCGCTCACATTGAAAAGCTCCGCCATCTCACGCTGACTAAGCCAAATGGTGTCTCCATTCGCCCGCAGCTGAATCCGATTCTTGCCATCTTCGGTGGTGTAGAGAATCAAATTAGTCATACGGCCCCCTCATCCTTGGCTAGAAACAGCTCCGGGTTAAAGCGATAGTTGTCCATAAAGTCGCGCAGATGCGCTGCAGTTTCATAAAGACTAGCGAAATCTTTCACTGCATTACTCATGAAACAACGCTCACCACGCTAGGAAAGAGCTTCTGCATCAGACCTTTTTTATGAGTTTTTAAGGCATCGAGCTTTTCAATTTGGGCGGCGATCTGAGAATCCAAGGATGAGAGACAGTTGGCAATCATCTGCTGCTCTTCAAGATACGGAAGTCCAATCGAGAATTCTTTTAGAATCGTAGTCGTTAAATTATTGTAGATCCCGCCATGAGTAGCAGAGCTATTAAATACTCTTTGAAGATTAACTAAACAATAATAAAGGTAATCGACATTTATCCTTTGCATGTCAATATCAACTAAAGCAAGAAAGCCATCGTGTATGCATGCGTCAACGGCAAGAAAGCTCGGAATTCCTACATCGCCCGAGCATATAATCGTCAATGTACCTTTCTGGCATAAGCGGCTAAGCTTGGCACCTTCTTTCGTCAAAAAATCAATGCATGGTGTTACCCACTTTCCATCTCGCGAAACGTCCTGTCCCATCAACCGAGGAATATCACCATCATAGAATCTTGGATCATTTCTGGGTCTTGGGCTTGCTCCACGAATAATTGTACCCAAATCTTGTAACTGGCTAGTCTTCCATTCCCCTCGACCCTGAAACTCTGGAAAGCGCAGGCGAGGAACGGTTTCGCCTTCACGGGGAAAGAGCTTCTGCATCAGCCCTTTTTTATGCGTTTTGAGGGCATCGATTTTTTCCGCTTGGGCAGAGATCAGCTCATCGAGAGACGAAAGGCAATCGGCGATTTTTTGTTGTTCTTTTGAGTCTGGCACAGCAAGCGGATATTCCTTTATCAAGGAAATATCGCCCCTTGGCATTTTTACGCCTTTTGCTCCTTTCATTACATGGTCAATGAAGTGTTCGCTTTTTAGATGTGCTGATAGAAATGAGTCTGCCACCTCTTGCATGGGCCGCACGACAATCACATCGTTGGATGCAGCGCCACACCTATCCGCCACCCACACTTTTTTTAGATAGGGGCGAATATTGGCAATCAATATGTCTTTGGGCTTATAACTTGTAAACGAGCCAGACGGCGGAAGCTTAGACGCCACATTTATACCGTCAAAATCTGGCAAGATATTCTCAGTGCTAACGTAGCTAACTAAATCAAGATCATTGACTGGGACTCGCTTCTTAACAAAGCTCGATACATCTTTATCGCCCAGTTTTTTAAGCCTCCACTCCCCAGCATCCCAAAACTCTGGAAAGCGCAGGCGGGGTATCAGTGCTTGTTTTTCACTCATAGTACCGCACCTCCCTTGCTGCGGGTTTTGGGCAGGCCTGAAAATTCCTGCACGTGTCGGTCTTTAACGGTGTTTCGGGTAGGATGCAGTTCTCTCACCAGCGGTGAGAGAATTAGGCGTATTCTGCTGCGGCCATCTTGCAGGGCTTTCTGCCGCGCTCGCTGAATTTGCTGTAGCAATGCATCGAAACTGGCCTGGGTGTTGCTGGGTGGTTTATTCATACGCCGCCAACCCGGAAATTTCGCGCCCTTGGGCCTGCTTCTTCAAAAAGGGCACTAACTCTTCCATCAGCGCCAGTTCGGCTTTGCTGCGTGCTTTCCAACCCAGTTCCAGCGGTTCAAACACGTCACTTAGGCGTTCACCATCAAAAATCATGCGGTCGAAAATCGCGTCAACAAAGCCTTTCAACGTATCCGCTTGCAAACCGTGCCTTGCCGCTAGCTCACTTATCTCTCCGTCCGCTTTTTGTGCTTTGAAGGCCTGGTAACCATCGCGTATCGCGTGTTCGCTTAAGCCCTCACCTGCCTCCAAGCGGTTGATGTAGGCAACGATATCATCGCGCTCCTCCATCAGGTTGCTGCTGGCAGAGAGCATATTAACCAACTGCGTGCGGCTCATACTCTGTTTGCCGGGTTCTTCCTGACTAAAGCGGGCTACCAGCCCCATGATGTAGTCGTAGTCAATCAGCGCCGAGGAGAAGAGCACAAATTCAAAATCTAACTGATCAATGTCTGTCTGTACCTCGCTGGCCTCTTCGCCACGTTTACCTTGCTGAGCCTTAAGGCGTTGCGCGGTTTCCAGATACGATCCTCGTAATGCTTTTAGCTGCTCCTCAGGCAAGAGGGCGTTGATTTTCTCTACTTGCGCTTCATCAAGGTCGGTGTATTGATCAAGCTGGGTTTTTAGGCGCTGAACTTCTTTAAAGCGATTAACGAACTCGGTACGTGCAGCGTCGCCTTTGAGGTTGTAAACGCCTTCAGGCTCCATCACCTTGCTGGCCTCGTCACTACTTCCTAGCTCATCGACCAAGCCTTTTTCTGCCATAAATGCTTCTATCGCCACCACAGCTTCTTCGTACTTTTCAATCACCTTGGGAGCAGGGTCAACCAGCCAGATTTCGCGGGAGCGGCTGGTATCCTCACCAGAAAAGAGCGCGATAGCCTCATCAACCGTGGTTTGCTGACCACGGAAATCAAGAATATTGCCGTAGGGCTTGGTGTCATTGAGCACACGGTTGGTGCGAGAAAACGCCTGAATCAAGCCATGGTGCTTGAGGTTTTTGTCGACATACAAGGTGTTGAGGTACTTGGAATCAAAGCCTGTGAGCAGCATATCCACCACTATGGTGATATCGATCTTGTTTTTGTGGGGATAATCACTGTTGGCGTATTGCTGATCTTTGATGCGCTGCTGCACATCCTGATAATACAGGTCAAATTCGTTAATGCTGTGGTTGCTGCCATATTGCGCGTTGTAGTCGGCAATGATGGTTTTGAGCGCCGCTTTCTTTTGTTCCGGCTCTTGCTGGTTATCCGCTTTTTCCTGGGGCAGATCTTCCTGTAGTTGCTTAACGTCTTTGTTACCTTCGGCGGGCGGAGAGAACACGCATGTGATGTTCATAGGTTGGTACGCTGGATCTGATGCCTGACGCTCCGCCTGTAATTGCTTAAACAGCTCGTAATACGCAATGGCATGGTTAATTGAGGCCGTCGCCAGTATCGCGTTAAAGCGCCGCTGGTTAGTGGCGGCGTTGTGCTTGCTTAGAATGGCCTCAACCACCGCCTGCTGGGTAATGTTCTCGCTGGGTTTAGCGGGTTGCTTTTTATCAGTACGGCTTCCTTCAGGTGCCTGCTGGTCTGCGTTTTCCTTCTTACCCTCGTGCTTGAAGTAGTCAATATGAAAGCGCAGCACATTTTGATCTTCAATCGCATGAGTAATAGTGTAGGCGTGCAGGCGCTTTTCAAAAATGTCTTCAGTGGTTCGGTAAGACCCGACAGTGCCATCAATCTGTTTATACGTTGCGTTGTCTTCAAATATGGGCGTACCTGTAAAACCGAACAGTTGCGCGCTGGGGAAGAACGCCTTGATAGCTTTATGGTTATCGCCAAACTGGGAACGGTGGCATTCATCGAAAATGAACACAATGCGCTTGTTGCGCAATGGCTCTAGGCGCTCTTTGTAGGTGAGCCTGCCGTTCTCTTTATGCTGCTGGTTGCGCTTGCTGTTTTCATCCAGTGCTAACCCCAGCTTTTGAATGGTCGTGACGATCACTTTGTCGGCGTAATCTTCAGAAAGCAGGCGGCGCACCAGGGTTTCGGTATTGGTGTTTTCTTCTACACAGCCTTGCTGGAATTTGTTGAATTCCTCACGCGTTTGGCGATCAAGATCTTTGCGGTCAACGACGAACAGACATTTTTCAATATCGGGGTTGTCCTTGAGCAGCGTAGACGCTTTAAAAGACGTCAGCGTTTTACCACTGCCGGTGGTGTGCCAGATGTAGCCATTCCCACGATTCTGATGGATACAATCGACAATAGCCTTCACCGCATAGATTTGGTAAGGCCGCATAATCATCAGCTTTTGCTCACTGGCGACCAATACCATGTAGCGGCTAATCATCTGGCCAAGCGTACATTTGGCCAGAAAGCTATCAGCAAAATCGTCCAGGTGTTTGATTTTGCGATTATCCTCACCGGCCAATTGATAAATCGGCAAAAAACGCTCATCGGCGTTAAAGGCAAAATGCTGACTGTGGTTATTGGCAAAGTAGTAGGTGTTATGACGATTACTAACAATAAATAGCTGCATAAAGCACAGCAGCGTATTGGCGTAACCGTTACCGGGATCATTTTTGTATTGGACAATCTGCTCCATCGCCCGGCGCGGCGTGATACCAATGGATTTCAGTTCGATTTGCACCAATGGCAAACCGTTAATCAGCAGAATCACATCATAGCGGTGGTGGCTGTTATCCGTATTGATGCGCAGCTGGTTAATAACTTCAAAATCGTTTTTACACCAATCCTTGAGATTGACCAGCATGTAGTCCAACGGCGTACCATCTTCACGCTGGAAATGGCCGTATTCACGCAGCGACTTAGCCGCCTGGAAAACATCAGCATTGATAATTTCATCGCGCAACCGAGCAAATTCGGCATCGGTTAGCCGAACATAGTTAAGTGCCTCAAATTTTTCACGGAAATTTTGCTCAAGAGCGGCTTTATCGCGAATGTCAGAACGATAAACGTACTTTAGCTCATTGAGCTTTTTAATCAGTTGCTGCTCGATTTCGCTTTCTTTTGAAGACATCCTATGTACTCTTTTGTCTTACGCAGATGATTTTTTGCATGACTCGTCTGGTCAGTATCTTGCCTCAAAATGGCAAACGATGCAGTCTCACTTTGGCCAGCTATTCAGCAGTGCCTAGCCGTTACCCAACTCAAAACAGCGCCAACTGCTGGGCACGGGTTTCTTCCGCCAGCCGATACCCCACGCCGAGCAGGCGAACCGGGCGGTTGCCGCGCTGCCAGCCAATGTTTAACAGGCCTTCAAACTGGGCGGCATCCGGGGCGGGGTCGGCGTGTTCCACGGTGGTCTGGGTGAAATCGTTGAACTTGACCTTGACCACGGCACCACGCACGCCGGGGGGTGGGTCGAGCTTGGCATAGCGTTGTTCGAGATCGGCGATCAGGGCGGGCAGCGCCTCACGGCAGCTTTCCAGGGTGGGCAAGTCTTGTGGGTAGGTCTGTTCGGTACTCACTGATTTGCGTTCGCGCTGGGTTTTCACCGGGCGCTCGTCACGCCCATAGGCCAGGGCGTGAAGGCGTTCGCCAAAGCGGCCGAACCGCTCCACCAACGCCACCAATGGCCACTCGCGCAGGTCGGCACAGGTATGAATCCCCAGGCCATGCAGTTTTTCAGCGGTGCGTGGGCCGACGCCGTGAATCTTGGTGACTGGCAGCTCACGCACAAAATCATCTATAGCCTCAGGGGGAATCACGCACAGGCCATCCGGCTTGTGCCAGTCGCTGGCAATCTTGGCCAGAAACTTGTTGGGCGCCACGCCGGCGGAAACCACAATGCCGACTTCATCACGCACCCGGGCGCGAATCGCTTCGGCCATGCGGGTGGCGCTGCCCTGGTAAGCGGTGATGGCGGAAACATCCAGATAGGCTTCATCCAGGGAAAGCGGCTCAATCAGCGGCGTTATCTCGCGGTAGATGGCAAAGACTTCCCGGGCAACGGCCTTGTATTTGGCCATATCACCGCGTACTACCGTCAGGTGCGGGCAGCGCTTCAGCGCCTGAGCCATGGGCATGGCGGAATGAATGCCAAAGGCACGCGCCGGATAGTTGCAGGTGGCCACCACTCCCCGGCGCTCCACGCTACCCCCGATGGCAATGGGGATATCACGAAGCGCCGGATTGTCACGCATTTCTACTGCTGCATAGAAACAGTCGCAGTCGCAATGAATGATTTTGCGCACCTGCCGCCCTCTCACCCTGTAAGAATGAACAGTTTACCACAGGCGACACGGCGCGTAGCAACGCCGCCAAACTCAGCGGGTATCAGGTGCCGCAGAAGGTGCGCAGTACCTGCTGCTGCTCGTTCGCTGGCAGGCCGAGTTCGCGGGTGTCCGCGGTATCTGTATAGGGGGTTGTTACCGCTGCCAACAGGCGATGGAAGGGCGCAAGATCGCCATCATTGGCGGCCTGAATAGCCTCTTCCACGCGGTGATTACGCGGAATAATCAGCGGACTCGCCTTGCGCATGGCCTGCCAGCGCTGTTCCTGCTGGCTGGCCACCTGGTGTGCTTGCCATTCATCTACCCAGGGCGCCAGCGCCTCAGGGGTGGCCGACAGGGCCAGCAGGGCCTGGCGGGAGGTATCGCCCGGCGCTCGGGCCAGCTGGGTCAGCGCATCAAAGGTCGCGGTCATGTCCATGCGCCCTTGCTGCATCTGGGCTTCAAGCGCAGCCATCAGCTGGCTGGCCTGATCATCCTCGGCGTCAAGCCCCAGCTTGTCGGCGTGAATACGCTGCTGCTCGGCGGCAAACACGCCATCAAAACCACGCAGAATGTCGGTCAGCTGGGATACGCGGGTCTCCTGCTCGCCTTCCAGTAACGGCAGCAGACATTCGGCAAAACGCGCCAGATTCCACTGGGCAATCAACGGCTGGTTGGAAAATGCATAGCGTTTACCGCTATCGATTGAGCTGTAGACCTTTTGTGGGTCGAACTGCTCCATAAAGGCGCAGGGGCCGTAATCAATGGTCTCCCCAGCAATGCTCATGTTATCGGTGTTCATTACCCCATGAATAAAGCCAACGCCCATCCATTGGGCCACCAGCGCCGCCTGACGCTGCAGGACGGCTTCGAGCAGCGCCAGGTAGGGCTGTTCCGCCTGCTGCGCCTCTGGGTAATGGCGCTCAATGACGAAATCCGCCAGCGCCTTGAGGGCCGTGTGATCCTGACGCGCCGCCACAAACTGGAAGGTGCCGACCCGCACGTGGCTGGCGGCCACCCGGGTCAGCACCGCCCCCGGCTCGACCATCTGGCGCATCACCCGCTCGCCGCTGGCCACCGCCGCCAGGGCACGGGTAGTGGGAACGCCCATCGCCGCCATGGCTTCACTGACCAGATATTCACGCAGCACCGGGCCGAGGGGCGAGCGGCCATCGCCACCGCGTGAAAACGGCGTACGCCCGCTGCCTTTGAGCTGGATATCGCGGCGCACCCCATGCTGATCCACCACCTCGCCCAGCAGCAGCGCGCGGCCATCCCCCAACTGGGGCACAAAGTTACCGAACTGATGGCCCGCATAGCCTAACGCCTTGGGTTCAGCACCGGGCGGCAGAGCGTTACCGCTGAACCACTCAGCCAGCCTGGCATCATCCGGCGCCTCTCCCAGGCCCAAGGCATCCGCCAGTGGCTGATTGAAAGCAATCAGGCGTGGGGCCTCAACGGGCGTGGGTTGGCAGGCAACCCATAACGGCTCGGGCAGCGTTGCAAATTGGTGTTCAAATGCCAGCATGGGGGTCTCCACTGTTGATCTGTTGAGCGTTATAATACCCTATCATTTTACTCAAGTAATAGGCGACAAGATGACGCCATCCGGCCTTTCAAGCGCTTCGTCCACATCGGCACCTGCGTCGGCGCTTTTGCCTCACTCCCCCTTGCCGCTGCCCAGGGAGTTCTATGACCGCGATACCTTGCAGGTGGCGCGCGATCTTCTGGGCTGCCAACTGGTACGCCTTCATCAGGGCAAATTGATGGTCGCCCATATTGTGGAAACCGAAGCTTATCGTGGCTCGGAAGACTCCGCCTGCCATGCCCATCGGCGTAAAACGCCCAGAACCGAAGCCATGTTCGGCCCACCGGGCCACGCCTATGTGTATCTGGTGTATGGCATGCACTGGCTGTTGAATGTGGTCACCCAGCCTGAAGGCAACCCCTGCGCCGTGCTGATCCGCGCCGTGGAACCCGTGGAGGGTGAAGACGCCATGCGCGCCCTGCGCAGCGCCAAGGGCCGCCAACTGTGTAATGGCCCCGGCAAGCTGACCCGCGCACTGAGTGTGGATAAAGCCCTGTATGGCCATGACATGACTCGCTCTGAGCAACTCTGGATCACCCAGGCAGCAACCCCTGCTGCGATTGCCAGCGGCCCGCGGGTAGGTATCGACTACGCCCAGCCCGCTGACCGCGATGCGCCCTGGCGGCTATGGCACGAGGGTAATTCCTGGGTCTCCAAGGCGCGTTGAACGGGCGCTGCCCTGCAGGCAGTGCACCGCATGTTCCAGCACGGGGGTAATCGGCGCCTGCCAACGCTGGGCCATCAGCCCATCAGCTCGGGTGACCCCGAGCGATAGCGACGCCAACGGCAAGCCCTGGGCATGGGCCTGGCGGCAAAAGCGGTAGCCGGAAAACACCATCAGCGACGTCCCCACCGTGAGTACTGCCTGGGAACGCTGCAAACTTTCCTCAGCGGCCTGACGGCGTTTGGCGGGCACCACATCGCCGTAGTAGACCACCTCAGGTTTCAGGATGCCGCTGCAACGCGGGCAGTCCAGCACCTTGAAGGTGCTGAAATCCATCTCCAGATCCGCATCGCCATCCGGCGCGTGGCCTGCCTGCAGGTGGGCAAAGGCCGGGTTCATCCGCGCCATCTCGGCGTGCATGGCGTGGCGCATCATGCGGTAGCGGCAGGACATGCACGACACCAGATCAGCCCGGCCATGCAGGTCAATCACCCGCTGCGAACCTGCGCGCTGATGCAGGCGATCCACGTTCTGGGTGACCAGCTGTTCGATATAGCCCATGCGTTCCAGCGCCGCCAGGGCACGATGCGCACCGCTGACCGGGGCATCACTCAGCGCCCGAAACCCCACCAGGGCACGCGCCCAGTAACGCTTGCGAACACTCAAGGATGCCATGAAATCACCATGCTGAACCGGCGGGGAGCGCTTCCACTGGCCATCAACGCCGCGGTAGTCAGGAATGCCACTGTCGGTGCTCACCCCCGCCCCGCTGATCACCCATAGCTTGCGGTAGCGGTCGATATAATCGGCCAGCGCCTCACCTGCCTGCTCGACATTTGTGTGCATTTTATTTACCTGTATCAAGATTTGGTCACAGAATAATGTTAACCCCTAGGCAAGGCTTGTACATCTCAACGATACTGTGATGATCAGTTTAACAACTTCAGGCCAGACAGTGGGCCTGGGTCACGTTTTTGGGTGGGAGAAATCAGCATGCAACGCGATCATGAAGTGGTAATCATTGGCGGTGGAATGGTGGGCGCGGCGCTGGCGGCGCGGCTTGGCTATGCCGGTATGAATGTCGGCCTGGTAGAGCAAGGCGCGCCGCCCACGCCTCCTGAAGGCGATTTTGACCTGCGCATTTCCTCGCTCAATGCCCGCTCGCTGGCGTTTCTCGAGGCCAGCGATACCGCCTTACCTGAAGAACGTTGCTGCACCTTCCGACATATCGAAGTGTGGAACCAGGATGGCAAGGGCCATAGCCACTTTTCCGCCGAAGACAGCGATATGGATCAGTTTGGTGTATTTATCGAGAACCGCACCCTGCAGTGCGCGCTTTGGGAACGCCTTGAGCGTATGCCCGGCGTCACCATCTATACTCACTGCGCCCCTGTCTCCACCATGGCCGCAAGCGATGCCCGCGTGGTGGAGCTGGATAACGGCAAGATTCTCAACGCTGGCTTGATCGTCGGCGCTGACGGTGCCCGCTCGACCCTGCGTGAGCTGGCCGGGATCGAGATCACCACCTATGACTACCACCAGCGGGCGCTGATCACCAATGTGGAAACCGAGCTGCCCGAGCAGGATGTCAGCTGGCAATGCTTCACCCCCACCGGGCCTATCGCCATGCTGCCGCTGCCCGGCCACCATGCCTCCCTGGTATGGTACGACAGCGATACCGCCACCCGCGAGCGGGAAATGCTCAGCGATGAGAGCCTGAAAGACGCCATTGAAGCCGCCTTTCCCAAGCGCCTGGGCAACCTGATCCGCGTCACCGGCCGCGCCAGCTTTCCAATCAGACGCCAGCACGCCAAGCGCTATATCGCCAAGCGCCTGGTGCTGATTGGTGATGCCGCTCACGTCGTTCACCCGCTGGCAGGCCAGGGGCTGAACATCGGCCTGCACGATGCCGACGCCCTGGCGGAAACCCTACTCGCCCAGCGCGATGTAGGCGACAGTACCGCCCTGCACCGCTATGAAATCCAGCGGCGTGTTGCCAACCAGGCGATGATTGCCGCCACCGAAAGCTTCCACCACCTGTTTACCGGCGCCGCCCCACTGCGCCGCCTGGGCGATGCCAGCCTGCAACTGGCCGAACGCTTCCCACTGGCCAAACGCATGATGATGCAGCAGGCCAATGGCCTTAACCCCTTTAAAATGCGCTAACAATGGCTAGGCTGATAAGGTGGCAGCGCAGCGGCCTCACCCACTTCATCAGCAATCCACTGCCTCACGCGGGGTCATGATTACACAGGCTTCTGGCAACGCCTCAGCATCGGGTGAGACGGCGATAACAATAAACTCATCCATGCTGGGGAAGGCGGTATTAAGGCGCTCATTCAGCGATGCCTCTGTTACCGCCTCAAGCTCCTCGTTTAGCGAACGCTCTACCGGATACTCATCCAAGGCACTTTCCAGGGCGCTGCTCGCCTGCACCGCCACAAGATCGGCGAGTTCAGCCAAACGAGAAGCCAGGGGCGCTTTATGGTCTGCAAGCTCCCCTTTCAGGCCATCTTGCCGGAAATTGGCGTATGCCTCACGCACCACCGCTTCGGTCTCTGCCACTTGGTTTGTGTCAATATCTCCGGCCATGGCAAGAATCCGGTGCTCGCGCGTATAATTATTCACTCCTGCACCAAAACCATAACTGGCACGCAGTTGCGTGCGCACGGCATCAAAGAGAACGCTTTGGTCATCGCCACCCAGGGCATGCGTCAGGAGCAAATCTTCAACTTCGCCGCCCTCTCGGGTTGGCGGTAACGGCGCAATAAACGCCAGCGTTGACACTTCTGCTTGTGGCATGTGGAGTAGAATTCGGCGGGGTGTGAAGTCTGGCGAGACGCTTCGTTGCACCTCACGCACCTGTTCCGGCAATCCTGCGAATAGTGCATCCAACGCTTCCCCGGCTGATCCGGCATCGATATCACCCGCCACAGCAACGGCTTCTGGGGAGCGCGTAAAGGTCTCAGCATGCCAGCCAGTAATATCGTCGCGAGTAAGTTCATCCAGTGGATTCAGGTCATACAGAGATAATGCATTACGCAAGGGGTGTTCACCAAATACCGCCCAACGAACAGCCTCAAACCCGGCGGCCACAGGCTGTGCACGCTCTTCCGTCACGCCCTGAGAAATGCCATCACTTATCCGATCCAGCCATGACTGCTCCAGTGAGGGAGCACGCAAATGGGCGTTGGCAATCTCGACAACCTCACTGAGGTCATCACGCTTCAAGACCATGGCGCCCACTATGTGATCGTTTGCCGCCGCATATAAACCGCCTTGCGCCTGCATATCCGCCAGGTGCTCATTGACCTCACCTGCCGGGTATCCTTCAGCACCTCCGGCAAGAATCAACTCCGACCCCACCAGCGCTGCGGCCGGATTGGTATTCTCGCGGTATGCCCAGTCCGTTGGCCAAGCGACCTGAACAGCCACATCGTCGCTTTTAGGCATAGCAAGCAAGGTATACGCTATGCCTCCTGGGCTAACTTCGTTACTGGTGGAGGGACCACTTTTATTGGTCTCTTCTGCAGAACAGGCAGCTAAACTGGCAACTAAAGCAGCAAGTGGTATCAATCGAATCATTCAAACCTCTCCTTGGGGCCGATAAACGCAACGGCCGTTCGTCCTTCCCCTGTTATTTCATTTAACAAGGTATTAATTGTTTGATGTGAAAGCTGTTGTTCAAGGCGCTCCACATCAGGGCGTGGCAAGGGGTGCCGCAGCGCGGCAACCCTCCCTAGGGTGTAATCTGCCATCCAGCGGGCGGTTTCGTCATCGTCCTCCCAGTCAGGCCAGAAGTCCTCAAAACGGTTTAACACCCGCTGGTAGGTGTCATCGGGAATGCCAGTATCAGTAATCTCAGCCAGCGTTTCCTTGAAAGCTGTTTGCACAGCCCTCAGGGATACGCCCCTGTCAGGGGCAGCCCTAAATCTAAGCTCGATGTGACGCTCATCGAGGGGCCAGACCTGCACATCAAAGCCACGTGCAATGGCATTATCAAAACGCAACGGCCCGGCAAGACCGCCAGGCAGGTTAGCGTTGAGAATATCCGCGAGCAGCAAGGCATGCGTTTCCAGCAGGTCAAAAGGGATAGACTCAGGCAGCGCCGCCACGTGCCGCAGAATGACTCGCGCAGAGGCCTCTTTCTCCGGGTAACGCAGCAAGGTATCTGCAGGCTCAGCCAGCTCAAAGGTTGGAGGCTGAATCTCTGCGCCAGCGTCTTGTTTGGCGGGCCAATCGACATCCTTCAGCGCTCGGTTAACGTCTCGCTCAGTCACACCCCCGGTGACCAGCAAGGTAGTATTTTCCGGACGATGGGTAGCGGCATGCAACGCACGGGCGCCATCGTAGCTGAACCCACGAATGTCATCTGGCGTGCCCAGCACTGAAGAAGCAAGGGTATTTCCCGCATAGAGAAACACATTCATCGCCTCCGCCGCTTGTGCATCCGGCTTATCGACCGTACGCGACTCGTATTCACGTAAAACAATGTCGCGCTCTTCTTCAGCAAATTCAGCAGGGATTTCAAGAGGCTCAAAAAGCCCTGAAAGGGTTTGAAGGATATCGCTCAGTTCATCAGGGTTACCGGAAAGCCAATAACCGACGGCATAGGGGTTCGTCCAGGCGTTAGAGTGCCGATCAGCGCTGCGCTGTTTGGCCCCCACCGTGTTTAACCAGGCGAGGTGCTCAACATAATGCGCCAATCCGGAAGCTGGGTTTTCGTGCCTGATAATGACGTGGGCCTGAACTTTTTGTGACTCTGTCCGCTGAGTATAGACGCGGTTTTCCTGGCTCGAAGAAACAGCACCCAAAAGCCATAAAAGGAGGAACAACGTGGTAATGGCGACCACCCAGCATCCAGAGGATCTTATCAACGACTTAGCAAGCATCATGAATCGAGCTTCTTTTTTAACAGCGTCCCTATTAAGCCAAGCGCTTCATATGCCACAAATGCTCCTAAAAAAGCCACCAAAGCGTTAATAAATGAAAAATTATCACCATCAGTAAAATCAAAATATAGTGACATTGATGCGCATAGAATGCCGACCTTTAATCCACCTTTTAATCGTGTATACATGTATTCCCCGGTTAAAAAAGGCGGATAAAATTGAGAAAGAGGTCGTTGTGAGCGCCAATAAATCAAGTTTACCTAATAAATTTATCGATGTTATAACATTGATGCAACTCGCCTTGCTTAAACTTTAGTCGTATTATCTATCACAGAGACTGCAGTGACGCACTGTCGAAGCCTCCCCTTTAAAATGCGCTAACAGCGGCTAGGCTGATAGGGTGGTTATCAAGTGCTCGGGTTTGTGAGCATGGCAAAGAGTTCATCCTCCGTGATGGCCAACGGCACCTCTATCAAAGGAAAGCGCATGATATTCAAACAACAGCAAGCGTTATTCAGCGTAGCGGCATTGACCACCCTCAGCCTGCTTCCGGCGTCGGCGCTGTTCGCCTGGGACGGTATCGTCGAGAAACAAGTGTTCTCGATGGAGGATTTCACCACTCAGGGCGGTGAGAGCATTCCCGAGCTCAATGTGGGTTGGGAAGCCTACGGCGAATTGAACGAGGCCCGCGATAACGTCATTCTGATTACTCATTTTTTCTCCGGCACCAGCCACGCCGCCGGCCGCTATGACCCGGATGGCGAGCCGACCGGCTATTGGGACGCCATCATCGGCCCCGGCAAGCCGCTGGATACCGATGAGTACTACATCATTGCATCGGATACGCTGGTAAACCTCAATGCCAATGATCCGAATGTGACCACCACAGGGCCCGCCTCGACCAACCCGGAGACCGGCGAACCCTGGGGCATGGATTTTCCGGTGGTGACCATCCGCGACTTTGTCGAGGTCCAGCATGCCCTGCTGGAAAGCCAGGGCATTGACGCCCTGCATGCGGTCATGGGCGCCTCCATGGGCGCCCTTCAGGCGATTGAATGGGCCAGCGTTTACCCTGACAAGGTGGACAGGCTGATCCCCGTTATCGGCGCTGGCGTAGCCGACCCCTGGATATTATCCAGGCTAAACCGCTGGGCAGCACCCATCCGCCTGGATGCCAACTGGAATGAAGGTGATTACTACGAAGGTGAGCCACCCATCGATGGGCTGAAAGAATCGCTCAAGCTCGTCACGCTCGATGCCAATCACTGGCGGTGGGCCAACGAGACCTTTAACCGCGACTGGGCCGACGAAGCACGCGACCCTGCCCAGGATATCAACGCCCGCTATGCGGTCGAGCAAACGCTGGATGACATTGCCGCCGCCCGGGCAGCCGCCTCCGATGCCAACCATTTCCTGTATCTGGTGCGCGCCAACCAGGCCTTTATGGCGGGCCACGGCGACTCCTTAGAAGCGGGCCTTGCCGCTATCGACGCCCCTACCCTGATGCTCTACAGCGAGGATGATCTTGCCTTCCCGCCTAAAAGCGTGCACCGCACCGCCGAGTTGATTGAAGAAGGCGGCAGCGATGTGACCCTTGAAACCCTGGAAGGTAACCGGGGCCATCTGGACGGAGTGGTCTCTATTGGCCAGTCCAGCGAAACGCTACGTGAATTTCTGCAATAGCGCGTTTCTGCAATAGATATCGCGTGGCCGCCTGTGCAACAGCAGGCGGCCCATGGTCGACATTGAACTTTTGCATCCCTCTCTTATTCACGGAGGGTTTTATACCGCTGATTGCGACAGCCTTATCTGTACGATATCCTGAACAGAACAACATTCTGTACAGGAGGCGATTTATGGATGCCATAAGCTACACAGCCGCTAGAACTCATCTGGCTAAAACAATGGAGCAGGTCTGTGAAGACCATTCTCCTGTGATTATCACCCGCAACAAATCACAGTCTGTGGTCATGATGTCCCTTGAAGACTACGACGCATTACAGGAAACCACCTACCTGCTGCGAGCGCCAAAAAATGCGCGGCGATTGCTGGAATCCGTCGCCGAGCTTGAGCAAGGAGGTGGTCAAGAAAAGGAATTGATTGAATGAAGCTCATCTTCTCAGAAAACGCCTGGGAGGATTATCTGTATTGGCAGACAACGGACAAGAAGATCCTTAACCGAATCAACAAACTGATCAAGGAAATCAAGCGAGAACCGTTTGAGGGTGTTGGCAAACCCGAACCCCTCAAACACAGCCTTAGCGGTTACTGGTCCCGGCGCATCAACGCAGAACACCGTATCGTTTACAAAGTCACCGATGACGCCCTCTTGATTGCCCATCTTCGCTATCACTACTGATGAGTACCAAATCGCAAAAATAGCGGCTGATTGCGCTTTACGGGCTGAAGATCAGCAGCAGATAGGCCAGGAACAGAACGATGTGAACAGCACCCTGCAGCACATTTGTTCGGGTGCCTCCGAAGGTCATCAGGCACACAACCAGCGTCAGCAGCAGCAACACCATGGGGGCCATATCAAGCCCTAGCTGCAGATTGGCGCCTGTTATAAGGCTGACGGCAACCACCGCGGGTAGGGTCAGGCCAATGGTTGACAGCGCCGAACCCAGCAGCAGATTCACCGAGCGCTGAAGCTGGTTGGCACGGGCGGCTGCCAGGGCCGCCATGCTTTCCGGTGTGAGCACCACCAGGGCGATGATCACCCCACCCAACGCCACCGGCGCGCCCGCCTGGACAATGCCAAAATCGACAATCATGGCGATAAGTTCCGCCAGCAGCACTATGGTCACCAGCGTCAGGAGCAACAGGACAGCGTGATAGCTTGTTGCGTGCTGTGGGCCATGATCATGCGAGTGCCCGGGCGCCGCTTCATGGTCTGCCGCCCTTTCCTGCATGGGTTGCTCAAAATAGCTCTTATGGCGGAGGGTTTGAATGGCCAGAAAGATGCCGTAAAGCACCAGCGTGATAATCGCAAAGAACCCTGCCTGAATGGGAGTGAACGTCGGGCTATCCGTGGAAGCGGTGAAATCGGGCAATACCAGTGCGAAGACAGCGAGGGGCACCAGAACGCCAAGATAGGCCCGCGCGCCTGGCAGGTTGTAGTCCTGCTCGCCATGGAAAAAACCACCAATCAGCAGGGAAGCGCCGGTGAGGCCGCCCAATACGATCATGAGCACCGCCGTCATGGTATCCCGCGCCATTGTTGGCGCCTCGGCGCCGGTCAGCATCACCGCTGAGATCAGCGACACCTCGATACCCACCACCGCCAGAGTAAGAATCAGCGTACCCAGCGGCTCACCCAGCTTGATGGCCAGCACATCAGCATGTCGAACCACATTAAAGGCAGCCCAAAGCACCACGGCAAACAGCCATACGGCAAAGAAAACGCCCATCAGGGGTTGAGCGGTTTCAGGGGTAACGGCTTTGTTCAAGGCGTCATGCAGCCCGAAATGAAAAATCAGGAAGGTGAGCAACGCCACCAGAAACGAAGCTTCTTCGCGTAAAAACCGACCGACTAGGGAGCGTCCGTTTGAGGATGCGGTTGCAGTCATGACCCTGAACTCCTTTTCCAGTTGACTCTATAGTGAAGGTGAAATAACCACTGTGTGTTAACCACCCGTCTACTCACTGATATTGATATCGACGCCTTTACGTTTGAGATGACTCAGAAAGTCATACAGAGACTGGTTATCAAAGGCGTTGGCGGCGTAATCCAGCTTGAAGTAATGGCCATCATCGAGCACAAACATCATCCGGGCAGCGGCTTTACTGTTGGCTCCTCGCTGGCCGGAGGAAGGCTTTTCCATTTTATGGTGACGGGTGCCGATATGAACCTTTTTAAGTTCCCCCAATGGCAGTTCATTGTCAATTGAACCGCGCCCGGAAATCCCTCTGACCCGCAACTGCTGGCCGTTAAGGGATAATTCATAGGCGGCCAGAGAGCCAATCAGCCATTGGACATAGAGGTAAAACCCACCGGTGAGCAGCACCGCGCCAATGATCAACCCCAGCTGCTGAGCCAGCGCCGGTGCCATCCCCAATGGCTGCATCAATAGCCACACGGTAAACCCCACAAAGACAACACCGTAAAGCAGCAAGGCCACCAACAGCATGGGCAGCCAGGCAGAAAACGACTTGATGATCTGTGCGGGGGAATTCACTCTGACATCCATATGGGCCCTTCCGGCATTGGCAGTTTTTCGCCAGCTTAGCAGCTGCCCTGTGTCCAGACTATTCCAAGCATCAGCTTTGTGGGCCATCGTTTCGGTGTAGGCCTTTTCTCGCGCGCTTTGAGCTGCCAAGTACCCCGCACACCTGAATGACGTCTATAATCGCCTACAATGCCTGCCCCCCTCTACTCTTAAAACTCTAAGCCACGGGCCTATGACTGCTAGCAACCGCCATCGAAGTACAAAAAGCCAGACCAAGCCTGCCCACAAAGGCCTGCACCCGAGGAATCTGCACAACCAGGGTTATGACTTCCCAGCGCTGGTAAAAAGCCACCCGGCACTGGCCCGCCATGTAAAACCCAATGCGTATGGTAACCTTTCCATCGATTTCGCAGACCCACTGGCCGTCAAGCGCCTCAACGCCGCGTTATTACGCTGGCACTATAATATTGTCGGTTGGGATATTCCGGAGGGCGCGCTTTGTCCTCCCATTCCAGGCAGGGCTGACTATATCCACTACGTGGCGGACCTGCCTGGAATAGGCGACGAGCGTGAACAGCCCGGCGTCAAACTGCTTGATATAGGGACGGGAGCCAATGGCATCTACCCACTACTGGCCTGCCAGATTTACGGCTGGCAGTGTGTCGGCAGTGACATCAACCCTCAGTCGCTTGACAACGTCGCCACCATTATCGCCAACAACCCCCAACTCAAAGCGCGCTTTACGCTGCGCACGCAGCACGATAAACATCAGATTTTTGCAGGGATCATTCAAGCGGGGGAGTTCTTTGACGTCAGCGTGTGCAACCCACCCTTCCACGCCTCGCTGGATGAAGCACTTAAAGGTAACCAGCTTAAGCTCAATAACCTGGCCCGTCATCGCGGTGAGCAAAACACCGATACAAGATCCCCCTCGCTGAATTTCGGGGGGCTGGGAGCAGAGCTATGGTGCAAAGGAGGCGAACAGCTCTTTCTGAAAAAGCTGATAAAGGAAAGCCAGGTGTATGCCACTCAATGCCGCTGGTTTACCAGCCTGGTTTCAAAAGCTGACAACGTTAAGCCCGCCAAAAAGCTGATTGCCAAGCTTGGCGCCGTTGATTGCAGGGAAATAGAGATGAAGCAGGGAAACAAGATCACCAGGATATTAGCCTGGACATTTATGTGAGCGGCCACATGCTTATCAACTGATTACCCCCTGAGCCCAAGGTCTTCACGAATCACCTCAAGATGGCGGAAGGTAATCACGATAAGCGCTTTTGCAGACCTGGAGGGTTTACGTCGACCTTGCTCTCATTATAGCAAGGTCCGCGGAGAAATATGCGGCACCTCTGGGTCAGCGCATCTTGCCACGCGCTTCTGCAACCTCGTTAGGCGCAACACGACTGCTTAATGCCGCTTTTACGGGTTGCCCTGAAACCAATTGTTAAGTTTAACGCGCAACATGGCTTTGCGAACAATCTGAGTTGCGCTTAAGATGTTCAAAATGAGCCGCTGCATGGCCACCTGACCGGTGAGGACGGACGTGCTGATTGCACTCCGTACACCGAAAATCGAGGGCAGCGCTTGACCCACTGTCTTTAATCTCAATAGCCTCATCAATGCCAATAGTGCGACCATTGAAAATGCAGTTTGTCATGGTTGCCATACTTAAATGCCTCCTGATTAGATATACCTAACGCCGCCAACACGCGCAGCTTTGTAGTGGAGGGGAAGCCACAACGAAAAAGCTGTCGCTGTGCTTGGCTTGGTTAGAAGTCGTCAAACCCTGTTGCACAGTATTGCGTCCATATTCGTTACAAATAGCTCCAGATGCTCTATTCGGGTTGCAATCTGTGCCTCATCAATGTCTATTATTCGCCCGTGTCGATTGTAATCTCCGGCGTGAGCAATCTGATGCCGGCGCTCTACTAATTTCCCAACGGATTTTTTGATAGATATTCTGCCACTTCTCCTGGCAGCGTTTTCAGTTATATTGATTAGCCTATAGGGACGGAAAATTTGGTCAATAACGTCGAATTTCTGAGTCGTGTACGACCCATAGTAGTTCTCGATTAATGTCCTAATCCGCCTATATGGCCTGTCCATGCCCAGCAATACAAGCGCCTCTTTGGTGTCCAGGCCTGCATCGTGGAGGAGATCTATTAGCTCTTCATCAGGTCTGTAGCGCTGAAGGTAAGGAACCAGTTTCTCCGAAAAAACATCGGTCACGTATGTGTCGAGCGCCGCAACCGCCAGAACCACCGCGCCACGGACAATATCTTTTGGAGTTGGAACAGCAGCGCCATTTTCTTGGTCGATTTCCTGTAGTTGCTTGTATGAGGCGACCAAAGATTCGCAACGCCTTATTGTTTTCAAGAACTTTGCATGTGCGTTCGATGGCAAAGAGCCTCCTCAGACTTATAACGTTGCCAACACGGGCAGCTTTGTAGTGAAGGCGAAGCCGAAACGGAAAAGCTGTTCCCGTGCTTGGCCTGGTTATGGGGCATTTCGTGCCTGCCGTACTATGGCTGAAAAAAGAAGCGCCATACCCAACAGTAGAAAAATCGTACATGCGCCATATGCATGTCCAGGCCATATACCAAATGGCGTAAACTGGTCACATTGATAACGAAACTCAATATGCTTTGGCGCGGCATACAGATAATAGGCTCCAGTCAATATCGTTAGAGCCAAGAAGAACCAAGAAGAAATAATTAACCAATTGAGTTCCAAAGGACCAGCCTGACCTAATACCTTTTCTCGGAAACCTGCTGACACTCCAATTGCAGCAATGGACAAACTGATAAAGGTTGCAACACTAGATGTGTACAGATGCATAAAATCTTTGTTCACAGCCACATGGTATGCGTAATAGGCTAGCGACTCTGGACTAAGGCTTTTGCAGGTTCCATATTGCTCAAGAACAGTAACGATTGAATCTATTGACATCGTATGACTCCCCAATTGCCGCATAACAGCGTATTAGACAGCGCGCTCTATGATTGGATGAACATGCTGGCACGTTTATCGGGCAAATGCAGCCTGCCTTTTCCGATATAACTGCATGACTCTCAAAAAAATTAATACTTCTTAGGCTGCATTTTCAGAATTCGCGTGCGTGCTGCATTTGCGGTTTCAATAACACTGTATAAAAAGTAAATTTATATTTAACTATTCTCGTTATGTCTGCACTACCCAACTAGTTTAAGACTAGCAGTTAATTTATTTTAATCCCAGCCTTTGGCTAACATCTTTTGGTGGATGTTGGCTGATATAACAGGCTGCTTACAGGGCTCGCCTGCGGTGTTTTGGTGGCTTGCTTTACTAAGCCACTCTACGTTTGAGCCTCTTTTGGCAAGGTCAAAATGGATTCCCGATCACCCCATTCGGGAATGACAGTGTGGGGGTTCTTTCAGGAATGACGGTGTTGAGTGCTTTCGGGAATGAAGGTGTTGGGGGGCTTAACGGCTCTCGCCTGCGGCGAATTGATGGCTTGCTTTACTAAGCCCCCTACGTTTGTGCCTCTTTTGGCAAGGTCAAAATGGATTCCCGATTACCCCATTCGGGAATGACGGTGGGGGTTTCTTTCGGGAATGACGGTGTTGGGGGGCTTAACGGCTCTCGCCTGCGGTGTGTTGGTGGCTTGCTTTACTAAGCCACCCTACGTTTGTGCCTCTTTTGGCAAGGTCAAAATGGATTCCCGATTACCCCATTCGGGAATGACGGTGGGGGTTTCTTTCGGGAATGACAGTGTGGGGTTTCTTTCGGGAATGACAGTGTGGGGTTTCTTTCGGGAATGACGGTGTTAAAGTGCTTTCAGAATGATGGTGTTGGGTGCTTTCGGAATGACGTGACGGTGTTGAGTGCATATTCACTCCTGATGCAGCGGCACGCTGACCAGGGTTTCGAACCATTGCTGGCGGAGGCCTCGGTGTGAGCCGAGTAGGATTGCCAGGTAGGGTTGCAGCGGGTGGGCGGCGGGGAGTGCGTTGCGGTGGCGTTCCAGCGCGGGGCGGAAGGGTTGTTGCTCTGCTGGGTCGTGGAAGCCGGTGGCGTGGTGCTGCAGCCATTCCAGCGGCGGCACCAAAAGCGCGGTGGCGCCGCTGGAAAGCGCGAGGCTGACGCCTTGAACGTCGAAGTCGCCGGCGTAGTAATGTGCCTTGCGGGTTGTCCGCCAGGCTTCAGCCAGGGGCCTGAAGGCACCGCCGTAATGCTTATCTCCCCGGTACACAATCAGAGGTTGCTTTACGTTTTCCAGCGCCAGCCGCGTGGGGTCGAAGTGGTAGAAGCAGTCGAGGTTTTCCACCTGAATCAGCGTGTCGCAGGCGTCCAGCCGGATGCCGCGCCAATCCACATCGTGAATTGCTCGCGATGCCTTGCCCAGCCATTCAGGCTGGTCAGCAGGTGCGTTGACCAGCACCCGCTGGGCTCTTGGGCCTTCACGGTTGCCCTTGTCTTCGTCAAACCCTTCCTTGGCTTGTTCCAGGCTGGTCAGCCCGCTTAGTGAGCGCCCGACCGGCGGCTGCCCCTGGCTGAGCAGGGTGGTGTTGATCTGCTTAATCAGCTCGCGGTCAAAATGCAGCTCTCGGCCATTCAGGCGCAGGCCGGGGTCGATATGGTTTTCATGGCACCAGGCCACCACATCATCCACCCACTGGCGGCGCGGTTTGACCACTTCTGGATGACGGCGCAGCAGATGATCCACTTCATTCAGGTTCTTGCGCGCCCGACCGGACAGTTTCATACCCTTTCCTTTCCTTATGCAATTCCTGCAAAGCGCAGCGCCACATCATGAATCAGGCGCACATCGTTAAAGGGGCTGGCTTTGCTCTCTTCGGGCTGCCAATCAAACGCCTGCTGCTCGTGCTGCCCCAACCCCTGAAACTCGGCAATCACCTGATACAGCCAGATCTCCTCGGGCCAGGCCAGCTCGCTTGCCTGCAGGTACGCCAGGGCGCTGAGGGGTTCATCGGCACTGCTATCGACCACATGCAGGTAGAAATTTTCAACATCCTGCTTCAGGGCCTGCTGCCGAGCAGCCACCATGGCACTTTCTGCCATCACCGTGGGGCCAGCGGCGGCTGTCACCTCAGGAGAGTGCGTCACGCTGGGCAGGTTTTTCAACAGACTGCCCAGCAGGGCCATATCGTGATGGTGATCCAGCGCGGCAGACCCAGCCGCTGACAGCGGTGCCGCACGGTTGCAAAGCTCTGGCACCTCGCTGCGGCGGGCATAGTTGCCCGGCGTGAAGCCTGGGTGTTCGCGCAGAAAGGCGGCCATACCCGACACCAGACGGCTACGTGCCTGCATGCGCCGAAAGCGCGCCATCAGCTCGGTCAGGCGGCTTTGCACTTCGCGCAGGCTGGTGAAATGCTGGCTAAGCTGCTGCTGAAGCTGGCTGATGAGCAGCTTGCGCAGGGTGCCATCGCTACCCACCAGATCAATCAGCTCGTCGAAATCGATCAGCGCCAGGCCATCCAGCAGGCGCACCACCTGCTTTTGGGCACGTTCGTTTTCGCGCACCTTGTCATTCAAGCGGCTGACAAAGCCGAAATCGCTGTTAAGCCGCTGCCACAGGCTATCGATGGCATCGGCAAAACGGCCGTTCAGGTCGTCCACCGTCTGGCGCAGGCGCAACAGCTGCTGTTCCTGCTGCCAGTAATCGCCCAACTGACTGGATTCACGGTAACTGGCGACCTGGGTGCGAATCTGCTCAAGGGTGTCCGCCACATCGGCGTTCACCTGACGACGCGATTCATCAGCCACCATATCGGCAATCAGTTCGCGCATCTTGGGGGTCAGCTTAACGCCGCTATGCTCGTCCGGGCGCCACAGAAGTCGCGCGGCAAGCAACTTGCGCAGGGCGTTACTGCTCAGCCCTTCCAGGGGCACTTCATCCTGGGTGTAGCCTTGCATCAGAACGTCGGCATGGCGCCCAATCAGCGCCAGCCGTTCAACGCCGGTGGTCAGCAAACGGCTTTCCAGCGGCGCATTCTGGGCATCATTGAGCTGGCTCACAGCAGCGTCTCCTGGCTGGCCTCGCCCTGTGTATCAATCGGCAGCTGCTCTTCATCGCGAATAAAGCGCACCCAGTCAATCAGGTAGTCGATCTTGCCGGTGACCAGGTAAACCTGGCGGTCGCTGTGGGGCTGAAGCAAATAGCCGTGCTCTTTCAGGCGCTTGAATACCTGTTTGACCTGGGCATCAAGCTGTTCGCTCTGGGAGCCAAAAAAGCTGTCGGTGGCCAGCCGCTCGATGCGCTCACGCAGGCTGGGGTTGTCTTCGCTTCTGGCCTGCAGCTCGCCGGGCTTGAGCACATCCCCTGGCGCCAGCACCGCATCACGCCCCAGCGCTTCCTGCACCAGCTGCAGCCATTCCAGCAGCGGCAGCAGATGATTGACCGTCTCGTTAAGCTGGCGGGAAAGCTGTTCGCGGGCGGCATCATCCACCTGCCGCCAGGCCAGAAAATACACGCTGCCTTCGTCGTTACTGGCCAGCCGCCGGTTGAGCGGGCGCAGATAAGCATCCAGCGCTTCACGCAGGCTGCCGTCCTGAAGCTGGCGAAACGCGCTTTCATCGCTCACCGCACAGATAAATTCGCCGGCCAGCAGGCGTTCCAGCAGAGGCCCATGGCTGAGCATCCTGGCAAGGTTGATCTCGCTCATGCGGTTACCTCCTCGCTGCGCGCCTTGATGCGGGCGGCCAGCGGGCTCAGGCGCGGCTCAATGCGTTTCAGGCGGCGGATATCCTTATCATCGGCGTCGCGCTCAATCAGGTAGCGGTGGTGGAACAGCATCAGCACGTCCGACTCTGGGTTGGGGAAGGCACCGACAATATGAATACGATTGCTGTCGCAGGCCTCAAACAGTTTCTCGACGTTGTGGTAGGCCAGAGTGCCAATTTCATCAATTGGCCAGTGAATGGCGATCTCGGCCTTGCCGCGCAGCAGCCGGGTGAAGGCCAGCAGAAACTTGCACAGAATCAGGTAGGCCATGCCGTGGCTGGAGGATTCCAGCAGCTGGCGATCATTACGGATAATCAGATCCGCGCCGCCTTCGTTGAGGTGCAGCTCCAGGCGCAGCAGGCTTTCAAAGCTGTATTGCTGATCGTGGCGCAGCAGATCGACCACATCCGCCAGGGCATCCAGATAGTCATCGCTGGGCAGGGTATAGCCCGCCTGCATCCAGTGCTGATAGCGCTGGGCAAAATCCTTGAGTGGCTCCCAGAAGCCCAGTTCGTCGATGGTTGACTGGATCTGCACCTCGGCCTTGGTAATGCCTTCCAGGCGCAGATCGTCCGCCACCTCGTCGGAAAGCCGACGGCTCTGGGCGCTGATGCGGCGGTTAAGGTCACGGAAGACGGTAAAGAACTTGACCAGATCATCGCCAATATTGCGCCCCTGCTGCACCAGTTGCTGTTGCTGGTCTTCCAGCAGCTTGAGCATATCAGCGAGCAGTGGCAGCACCCGGCGAGGGTCTTCGCGATCAGGCAGTTTTTCGCGTTCGCCTTCCAGCATTTCGACAAACCCGCTGCTGGCGCCCTTGATCAGCTGGCTTTCCACCTCCTGACAGCCCCTGCGCAGGGTATCGCGGGCCTCTGCCCGCTGTTTAAGGGCCTGGCGGGCGCGTGCCAGGCGTTCACTGACGTCTCCCGGCGCGTCCTGTTGAGGCGTGGCATCCGCGCTCAGGGCCAACTCATCCAACTGTTTTAGCAGCGGTTTAAGCTCTTCGAGCAGCGCTTCGGCCTGTTGGTAGGTTTCCTGCAATTGGTTGAGGGCCTGGCGATAGCTCGCCTGGGCCGCCTTGAAGGCTTGCTGCTGGTTTTTCTGCTCGCGCTTGAGTTCATCGCAGCTGCGGGTCAGTTCACTCAGCTGCTCAATCAGTTCCGGTTTTTGCTGCCCCCACTCCACGCGCATAAAGCGCTGATAGTTTTCCAGCTCCTCCTGGCGGGCCGCCGTTTCACGAATATGCGTTTCCAGCTGCTGCAGCCGCTGACGGGTATCGCGCAGGGTGACTGGGTCGACGCCACTGGCCTGAAGCTCCTGATCAAAGGCCTGCTCCAGCTCATTGCGCTGGCGCTGGTGTTCACTTTTAAGTTCGTTCAACTGCTGTTTATGCTGCTGCAAACGCGCGGCCAGGGTGTCCTGCTGGCTTTGGGCATCGGCCTTGAGCTCGATAAGCTCGGCTTGATGGGTGGCCTCCAGCTGAGCCTGGGCTTCCTGCTGCTCTTCTTCCAAGGCCTGTTGCACCGCTTGCTGCTCGGCCAGGGCTGTTTCCTGTTCGATGCGACGCTGCTTCTGGGCGTTGGCGTGGCGTTCCTGTAGCTGGTGGCGGGCTTGCTGGGCGTACTCAAGCTCTTCTTCAGCGCTGGTCACCGCCAGGCGAGCCTTGCTTAGTGCCTGCTCGGCCAGGGTGACCTGCTCGCTGTGGCGACGCAGGGTTTTCTGCTTGGCTTCAACGTCTGCTTCTGCCTGCAGAACAGCGGCCTCGGCGGCCTCGATGGCAGCCAGCAGGCTGGCTTCATCCTGAGCGTAATCCGGCAGTGCAATAGCATTCAGGCTGACCTGCAGGCCATAAAGGCTATCGCTCTCAGGCGGGCGGATGGAGGCGTTTTTCACCTCCAACATGGCGGGCGCCAGATCGCGGCGCTCCAGCAGTTCCGGTGCCAGTACTTTACCCAGGGACTGCTCCCAACCGGGGCGATGAAAGCGCAGGAAGTGGCGCAGGCTGCCCTGTTCCGGGTCTTTCTGGCGATGCAGTTCGCGGCTGTGCTGCTGGGCAAGCGCCAGCTGCTGGCGGGCGGCATTGAAGGCGCTGTCAGCCTGTTCGCGGGCACGCTTATGGGTATCCAGTTCCAGGCGCAAGCTGTTGTGATGTTCACGCGCCGCATTGAGCGACCCTTGCGCCTGATCCAGCCGCGCCTGGGCCAGTTCGGCCTCGGCGCTTTCTTCGCGGCTGGGGCCTTGATGCTCCAGTGCCGCCTTGAGCATGGCCAGACGCTGCACACCTTCGGACAAACGCCCCTGAAAACTGGCATCCAGCGTCTGACGCTGCTGCTGATAGCGTTCGGTCAGGCGCTGCTGGTCGTTCCAGTGGGCTTCACGGCGTTGCGCCTGCTCTTCACCAACGGCGTCCAGCTGGGCCTGAATTTCTTCGCTCTGGCGGGCCAGGGTTTCCCCCAGCTCGCGCAGGCGTTCTTCCTTGCGCGCCTGGCTGGCCTCAGCGGCTTCCTGCATCAGCGCCAGATGTTCTTTCAGCTGCTGGCGCTTTTCGCGCTGTTGCGGCAGCGCCTGCAGGTCACGCTCAAGCGCAGGCATGTCGGCGTCTGCATAGGCTTCATAGCGTTGCTGAAGGTCTTCCAGGCTGCGCTCGGCCTGCTTACGCTCACTTTCACGGGCGCTGAGCTGGTCGTTTAACGCATCGCGTGCGGTTTCGTAGTCTTCCTGCTGGGCCTTGAAGGCCGCCTTGTGCTCCTTGATCGCGGCGTCGGTATCTGCGGCATCGCCTTCGGTGCGGTGACGGTCGGCGTCCAGCTGGGGCTTGAGCTGCCACAGCAGGGCCTCAAGACGGGCCAGTTCCGCATCGGTGTCGCGCAGCTCGGCCAGTGCCTGCTGCAAGGGCGCCAGACGCATGGACTGGCGCATCTGGCCGACCCAGCCCCGCGCCTTGTTGCTGCGAATCCGGGTGACCGGCAGTTCCACGCCGTCTTCCTCGAAAATCGCCGCCAGCATGGTTTTGAGGGTATCCATTTTGCCCTCTTTGGCATGCACCGCCGAGACCAGCTTTTCCATATGGCGGATGCGGTGTTCCGGCTTGACCAGGCTGAACTGGGCGGCCATCTGGCGCAGCCTGAGCGCCTCTTTACGGTTGCCGTGAGAGGCCATACCGGGAATCGGGGTGAAGTCATTCTGAATCACCGCCCGATATTCCGAGGTGGCCGTCAGCTTGCTGGAGGTAGCAATGCCGTTATGGCGCAGGCCATTCAGCCATTGCGGATAATCGCGGGCGACCACCCTGCCCTCGCTTTCCAGCAGATAATCTTCAGGCTGGTAAGGGGCCGCCACAAAACGGTATTCCACGCCGCCGTTGGTTCCCCGTGTCAGCACCACCTGACACAGGCTACCCGCTTCACGGCGATATTCGTAGACAAGGTAACTGTTGCTGTTGGGCAGATAGAACGCATCGAATTTCATGCGCGTTTTGGGCACCACCCGATTAGGCAGCTCGCCATAGAACACCGGCACCAGACGCTGCAGGGTCGTCTTGCCGGAGGCGTTGGTGCCGCAGATATTGGTGTGACCATCCAGACTTAACTCGACCACGCCGTCGAGGTGGCCGTGAATCATCACGATACGCAGTAAGTGAGCCATGCCGCATCCCTGGTCATGTCGTTATCTGATAAATCGATTTATTGACCCGACAGTTTACGTCATCACACAAGGGAGCAACATGCTTGAGTGGCCAATTATAGCTTTTGTGCTATATAATATAAACATGATGATCGGCAAGGGAGCGCCGCCATGTGGGATGTACAACAAACAGCTCGATTTGAACAATGGTTCAAAGGGTTGGATGACGTAGACCGACGTAAAGTCATTGTAGGGTTAATGTTACTGGAAAACCAAGGACCTCATCTTCCCAGGCCCCACGCAGATACGGTCAATGAATCCCGCTACGCCAATATGAAAGAATTACGCATCCAGAGCCAGGGAAAACCGCTGAGAGCTTTCTTTGCTTTTGATCCTAAACGAACCGGGATTATTTTATGTGCTGGCGATAAAGGAAAAAATGACAAACGTTTTTATCAAGAGATGATTCCCATTGCTGATGAAGAGTATGAGAAGCATTTAAATTCGCTGACATGAGAGAGACAGCCATGACACGTTCCTTAAAAGAACTACTGGCAGAAGAAAACCCAGAACTTGTAGCGTCTGCTCGGCAGGAAGCGGATCACATCCTGATGGACATCCATTTGGCTGAAATTCGACGTTTGGCCGAAAAAACGCAGACAGAGCTGGCGACAGCCATGGGTGTCAAACAACCGACCATCGCCAAGATGGAAAGAGACGGACAAGATATCCGGCTAAGCTCTTTAAAACGCTATATCGAATCCCTGGGCGGACGCATGCGAATTGATGTCGAGCTGCCGGACGGTAGCCATCATGGTTTCTCTGTCTAGACCGGCATCAACCAGTGCTTGAACGCGGGCAGTTCGCCGCGGACGGCTTGCTGGTAGGCTTGCTGTAGCCGGGCGGTGACGCTGTCGTCAGGGATAGGGGCATCTACGGCGGGGGCGCCTGCCCTGAAGCCGATTTTTCGCCCATCCAGCTCGCGCAGTGGGAGGATTTCGGCGGCAGTGCCGGTGAGGAAGGCTTCGTCGGCGGTGTAGAGTTCATCCCGGGTGATGCGCCGTTCGCGCACTTCAATGCCCAGCGCTTCGCGGGCCAGCTGAATCACGCTGTCGCGGGTGATGCCCTGCAGGCAGGAGGTGACTTCCGGGGTGTGCAGCACGCCATCGCGCAGCAGGAAGACATTGGCAGCCGAGGCTTCCGCCACATAACCTTCCGGGTCGAGCATGATGGTTTCATCAAAGCCGGCCTTGACGGCGGTATTCAGCGCCAGCATGGAGTTGACGTAGTGGCCGCTGGTTTTGGCCCGGCACAGGCTGATATTGACGTGGTGGCGTGCCCAGGAGGAGGTCAGCGCACGCAGCCCGCAACGCTTGGCCTCCGGCGATAGATAAGGCCCCAGATCCCAGGCGGCAATCATCACATGGGTGCTTAACCCTTTGGCCCGCAGGCCCAGGCCTTCTGCACCAAGAAAGACCGTCGGTTTGAGGTAGGCGTTGGTCAGCTTGTTTTTTCGCAGGCATTCCTGCTGGGCATCAATCAGCGCGGCTTCGCTGAAATCCATCGGGATATCCAGCGCATGGGCGCTTTCTGCCAGTCGGCGGGTGTGTTCAGTAACACGAAACAGCGCCGTGCCCTGCTCGCCTGCATAGGCGCGCACGCCTTCAAAACAGCCCATGCCGTAATGCAGGGTATGGGTGAATACGTGAACCTTGGCCTCTCGCCATTCCAGCCATTCGCCATCCTGCCAGATCCAGCCATCGCGATCATAAAGCGGTGTCATGCATTTTGCTCCCACTGTTGGCGCCAGCCATCGATCAGCGCCTGCTGATGCGGCTGTAACGCCTGATAATCCCAGGCGGCAATTTCATCGTTCTGCGGATCGGGCACTGCAATATCACTGCCCGCCAGGGTCTGAATCACACCATGGCCACACAAAGGCACATAGCCCTCCGAGTAACCGCCTTCATGCACCACCACCAGTTTGCCTGCGCAGCAGCGCTCGGCCAGCGCTTTTAGCTGTGCGGTCATTTCAGCAAAGGCGCCGCTGTTGAGCAGCATCTTGCCCAGCGGGTCCTTGGCGCAGGCGTCATAACCGCAGGCAACCACGATCATGTCCGGCGCGAAGGCTTCCATCGCGGGCAGAACCAAGGTTTCCATGGCGTACTGATAAGCCCCCAGCCCACAGCCTGGTGGCAACGGCAGGTTGAGGTTGGTGCTCTTTCCGGCGCCGTCACCCTGCTCGTCAAAATAGCCCGTCTCCAGAGGATAGTTGCCAGACTGGTGAATGGACACGGTCAGCACCTCTGGGTCTGTATAGAAGGCTGACTGCTGGCCGTTGCCGTGATGCACATCCCAATCAAGAATCGCCACCCGCTTGACCTGCCCCAAGGCCCTTGCGCGCATCACCGCCACCGGGATATTGCCCAGCAGGCAGAAACCGCGCCCCTGATCGGCCTCGGCATGGTGGCCGGGCGGGCGGCACAGCGCGTAGGCATTGGCGACCTTGCCCAGGGCCACGTCTTCCACCGCTGCCACGGCAAGCCCTGCCGAATGGCGAGCCGCGGCCCAGCTGCCGGGCATAAAGGGCGCGCAGTCACCGCCGTTCCCGCCCCCGCGGGCATCATCTTCCGCCAACATCTTAAGATAACGTGGCGTATGAAAACGCAGCAGGTCTTCCTCGGTGGCCGCTGGGGGTTTCACAACCTGTAGTTCGTCGATCAAGCCACTGACTTCGAGAATATTCTTCAGCCGCCGCTTGCTTTCTGGGCTTTCCGAAGCAGCCTGCGGTTGCAGAAACTCCCCTGGCGCCGAAAACACCCCAATAGCGCCCTGATCATGCCAGAAGCAGCGTTCATGCCAGTAAAAGCCTGTCTTTATCAACCCTGTCTCACTCATTCAGCCTCGCAGATAACCGCGCATAAAGGCGGTCAGGTTAGCGCTTAGATGCTCGGTCGGATAGCCACCTTCCTGAATCACCACGGTAGGCTGTGTCAGCGCGCTCAACTGCTCGCCCAGGGCCACAAACTCCTCGGTTTCCACGCTTAACCCGGCCAGCGGGTCGTCCTTGTGGATATCCAACCCCAACGACACCACCACAGCCTCTGGCTGGAAGTGGTTGAGCTGCTCGATCAGGGTCGCCACCGCATCCAGATAGGTCTCGCCATTGCTGCCCAGCGGCAGGGGCAGATTAAGGTTGGCACCTTCCCCCTCGCCGCTACCGGTTTCATCGGCGCCTCCCCAGAAGAAGGGGTAGAAATCCGTGGGGTCAACGTGCACCGAGCCCGTCCAGATATCGCCGCGTGTGTAGAAGATATCCTGGGTGCCGTTGCCGTGGTGTAAATCCACATCAATGATAGCGACTTTAGACACTTTCTCACGCAGCACGCTGGCGGCCAGCGCTGCATTGTTGATCAGACAAAAGCCACCGGCGTTATCCGGCCCGGCGTGATGGCCAGGAGGGCGGCACAAGGCATAGGAACGGGCAGCTCCACGCAGCACATCTTCGGCAGCAGCAACCGCCGTTGATGCCGACGCGAGCGCCCCCTGAAAGCTGGTAGCACTCAGCGGGCAGGCCATATCGTGTAGATGCCAGCCTGCCTGCCCGGTGGGGTGGCGCGGATAATGGCGCGCACCGCCACAGGGGTGAACGTTGGGCGCGACCAGCTCAGACGCCCCCGGCATGGCATGCCAGCGCTCATGGATAGTTTCCAGAAACTGCAAATAGCGCGGGGTGTGAATCTGCTCCAGACGTTTGCGCAGGGTCGGGGAGTCAGTTTCTGTCGGGGCCGTCAGGCTCAAACCTGCTGCCGCCAGCCCTTCGCTAAGCAATTCAGCGCGCACCGGCCCTTCCGGGGAAGGCGCCGGCTGGCCACGCAACAAAAAGGTGGGCGGCGCATGCTGCGCCTGATCCGGATGGTAAAAGCATTTCATCAATCGTTCACCCTGTCAGGCGTTAGCCATGTTTTCCCAGGTTTCAATAGCGGCGGCCAGGTCTTCAAGCGAGGCGCCGACTGACTTGAACAGCGTTATCGCTTCATCGCGAGTACGTCCGGGCTTGTCGCCTTTAAGCACTTCGGCCAGGTCGCCTTTGATATCATCAAACGCGAAACAGCCTTCTTCGATTGCCTGGTGAATATCCCCGGCCTCGCCCTTGGCGCCCGCATAGGTATCGACGAAGACATCGGCGCGGCGCAGGCATTCGCCATCGGTTTCGCGCATGGTCGGGCGGAAGGCGCCAATCAGATCCAGATGGGTGCCTGGGGTCAGCCACTCGCCCTTGATCAGCGGCTCAGTAGAGAGCGTGACGCAACTGACGATATCGGCCTCACCCACCGCTGAGGCCAGATCAGTGACGCCTTCGGTGATGAAACGGTCGGCATACTCGGCAGCCACTGCATCCGCCTTGGCCTTGCTGCGCCCCCATACCAGCACCCGTTTGATCGGGCGCACGCTGGCGTGAGCTTCAATCACCATGGGCGCCAGCTTGCCGGTGCCGACGACCAGCAGGGTGTCAGCCTCTGGCTTGGCCAGCACATCGGCCGCCAGGGCCGAGGCCGCCGCGGTGCGGCGGCGGGTCAACTCGCTGCCATCAATGCAGGCCAGCGGTTGGCCGTGCTTGCCTTCGCTTAACAGGTAAAGGCCGGAAATCGCCGGGATACCGTGATCGGCATTCTGCGGAAAGGCATTGACGATCTTGACGCCAATGTAGCCAGCTTCTTCCCAGGCGGGCATCAGCAACATGGTGGCTTCACCATCTGGGCGATGCATGGCGTGGTGATGACGCGGTGGCGATTCAACGCCGTCCACAAAGGTGGATTTCAGGCGCTGGATCAGCCCTTCCCAACCCAGATGACGTTCAACATCGGCAGCAGAGATGACCTGCATATCACGCCTCCGGCAATGCGGCGATAACCATGATTTCCACTTTCCATTCCGGCTTGGCGAGCTTGGCTTCCACTGCCGCACGCACGGGCGGGCGCCCCGGCACTACCCAGGCATCCCAGGCGGCGTTCATATGAGTAAACTCATCCATACTGGTGACCCAGATCTGCGCGGAGACGAGGTGCTCTTTGGAGGTACCGGCCTGGGCCAGCAGGTGATCAATACGTGCCAGTACCTGCTCGGTCTGGCCCTGCATATCCGCTGAGGCGTCCGTGGGCACCTGGCCTGCCAGGTAAACCGTGCCGTTGTGAACGGCAATCTGGCTCATGCGGGCGTTGCTGTCGTGGTAAGTCACACTCATGGCGTTTTCTCTCAAAATAGGGTGAATAGCAATAACACTTTGAGAGTACGAAGTTGCTGGCCATAGCGCTTGCCCCAGACTCGGAACATTTTGCCCGCAAATCCGCTGATACCTGCCAACGGGCCAATACGGCAAGCACTGAACCATCAGCGATCCGAGGAAGGCGCAATCTCATAATAACGCCGATAGGCCCGCGAGAAACTGCCCTGATCGCGAAAGCCCACCAGCATGGCAATATGCCCGAGACTCAGGGCGCTGTGGCGCACCAGGGTGCGCGCATGTTCCAGGCGGCGGCGCTGCACATAGGCCAACGGCGTGACGCCCGTCAGCTCACGAAAACAGGCATGAAAATGCCCGGGGCTAAGGGCACACAGGGCCGCCAGCTGCTCAACGCGAATATCATCGACCAGGTGCTGGTCGACCCAGTCGTCCAGGCGTTTCAGATCAAGGCGCTCACTGATGCAGTGTCTTCCACTCAGCTTGAGCTTGCGGCTCGGCGCACCTAATTGGCTGACGGACGCTTGCGGCACATCCTGTAAATACATGGTCAGGGCGCGCAGCAGCAGAACGGCAATCTCATTTTGCAGCCCGGGGCACTGCTCCAGCTGCTGTGCCAGCGCATGGGTGAGCTGGTTAAGCCCGGTCGGAACGTTGAAAAAGCGTGGCTTATCGAACAGCCGAGCAATCTCGTCGCCTTTTTCCAGTGTCGCCAGATGGGTAATCGGAATATCCAGCACCAGAGTACGGTTGCAGCCATCGCCCTGGAATTCATGATGGCGAGTACACGGAATCAGACAGCCACGGCGCGCTGTGACCCGCTCTTCCCGCCCTTCCATGGCAAGCTCGGTGGTACCGTGGGTCGCCAGTATCAGCTGGTGAAACTCATGACTGTGAGCCACATGTTCAGGCGCCAGGTTACGGCTATGGAGTTCGAAATCACCCATGTGGCTTGCATCCCACCCTGTATTGTTTGTTCACCGGCACCGTTGTTATATCTTAACACTAACGGGTTGCCTAACAGTCGCTTCATGTTCCCCCGTTGAACATACTTGATGCTTGACGCATTTTGCCAACCCTTCCTGAGCCGTGCATTTTGCCTCTATTGACCGGGTTTAGAAAAGCTAAGATCCTGACCAAATACAAAGTCATTATCTACTTTCACATGGCGTTGCGGGGAGTCATGCCCTACCGGAGTGAGTGTGTAATCACCCGGTGGTACACCATCGATACGGTAGTAGCCAAACTGGTTTGTCCAGGCAGCTCGGTAAAAATCGGACTGGGTTGATGCCAGTTCGACCTGTATTACCTGAGCATCTTGACCACCTGATAGGCTGACCTGCCCGGCCACCCCATATTCAATCGCGACCTCGAAATTCAGCGCAGTGGTGGCGCCCTGCTCCACTTCAACCCAATAAGCACCGCCTTTTGGTGAGTATTCAATTGGCAGTGATGAAGGGTCCAGCTTCACCTTATAGGTGCCGGGAGTGATATTTTCCATGGCGAAGCGGCCAGGCGCACCGCCTGCATCGCGTGGCTGTTCATCCAGCAGAAGCCGTAAGTTATCTATCGGGGCAAGGCTTCCATCCGGCAGCCGCACGGTGCCATAAAGACTGCCGCGCAGGTTCTGACTACCGCTTAGCGCCCTGGCGGGATACAAACGACCGCCGCTAACGCCAAAATCTGCGCTGAGCTCCAGAAACACAAAGGTATCTGAATCTTCAGCCTGTTCGAAACCGGGTAACTCGGGTAATGCACGCTGTGTGACGCTCAGGTTTGCATAAAGGCCTGGCATCAGGCGGTGGCGCAGATTAACCCTATAGCCGAATCCATCTTGTTCATCAATCAGGGCGCCTTGCACATAGAGCCCTTCACGCTGGGGAGAAAACCAGCCAAAACCGGCTTCATCGCGCGTCTGTGTTTCGCGCCATTGACGTGACACATAGACCTGCCACGCCGGAGAGACGTTGTAGTCCACACGCACTGTGTCGTCAGCAGCTTCATTCAGGTATTGGAAGTGCCAGGGCCGCGATGGCCGATAGTGAACTTCGCTGCGATAGTCTCCATTGAAGTTCGGTTTTGAACTCAGACGTAAAGAGGCCGTTGGGGAAGAATGGAAATAAGGCAGTGCAAAGGAGGCTTCTTCAGTTTCATTAACTCGCTGACGCGCCAACCACCCCAGACGCGTTGAGCCAAGTGTAAACTGCCGTGAAGCATCCAGTTGCGCATTGACTTGGCGCTGATCATCGACAAAACCACGTTTGCGTTCGTTCCAATAGCCCTGCAACTGGTGACGGCCCCACTGACCCTGCAGGGAAAGATTACCTGCCGTATTGCCAGACTCATTCTGATAGAGCCCTAGATGACCCTGTAAACCATCAAAGGGAAAAAAGCTGGCGCCGGTGCCGAAATATTGGCGCCCCTGCTGATCACGCAGCGTGGTACCTTCAAGGGTAAGCCGGTTGGTGATGCCGTATCGTGCATTCGTAAAGATAGCCACGCCGCTGGCGTCGGATTGCGTATCAAACACATTACCACTGGCACCACCCCCACCCTGAACTGTCCATTGTCCCTGATTAAGAAGCTGGCTATTGGACAAGTAATTGACATCTTCCCGGCGAATTGGCTCACCGCTTGGATCAAACTCATAGATCCATACTTCCAGAGAGCCAAACCGACCCACCTCGGCAGGCACTTCAAGGCGGTAGCGGCCTTCAAAGTCGATACGGCTGCGTACAATAGGCCGTCCATCCAGGCGCAACTCAGCAGTGCCGCCCAAGGGGCCAACGCCTTGAATAATGCGCTGATCAGGGCCGAAGCTGGGTTGCAGCGATGCATCAGAAAGGCTGCTGATGTCAGGTAGCGCAAAGTTGGCATACTGTAGTTGTAAGCCGGTGAACTCCGTTACAGGCAGCACCGAGCCATACTGAACGGACTGAATGCCGAACAGGCTCCGGTAATTGTCTTGGTCATTTAACCAGAATAATTCACTAAGCCCTTCACGGTCGGCGCTGGTACGGTAAGCACTGGCCCTCCATGGCCCCCGCTTGAACCGCCCCTTGAGGGTAACTTCATGCTCCTGGCCAATCTCACTATTGGCACCACCTGCGCTACTGATGCGGTAGTCATAGCGCAAGCCGTTCAAGCTGTAAGACGGTGACCGAAAATCGGGTTCTGGCAAATCTCCCGCCGAGCCGGTATTGTTCATGCTGACAGGCCAGGGAGGGCTGACTTCCAGGGCGATGGTTTGCGGGTTCCAGCTGCCTCTTAGCCCCAGGTATGTTTTCAGCGCGCTGAGCGCTATATACCCTTGAGGGCCCTTGGCCTGAGTCAGACGAGCCAGGGGAGTTCGCCCCAGCGGTGTGATGAGTTCCCGGCTGGATTGATCCAGGCTGATCCCTGGCACCAGCAGAAGATCATCTTCAGAAATCCATATTTCATCGTTACCTATCAGGGGCATGATGGCAGCAATTTCATCACCGCGAACAATCAGGGCGCCCAGCACAGGAGGCCCTGGAGTTGCTGCCAGTGCACTGTTTGCTATCACGCCAAGCAGTAACAGCCACTTTCCAACCATCCATAGCAACCTGCGCATTTAGGGAGCCCTGAACTCCATCTGCTGCTGGAAGACGCGTTGACGGTCATAGAAGTGACCTTCCAACGTCAGCAGGTAGGTGCCCGTTGGCAGCGTGGGCAGCAAGACGTATTGCGACGCCTTCTTGCCAGGCAATATCGGGCGCTTGGGCAATGACAGGGTAATGGGCGCTTGCTGTTGGTTGTTACGGTTTTCCAGCGTCACAGTTCCAGAGGGTCGATCATGGGCATTACCCTGGTTGGAGAACTCCAGCTTCAGCCGGTTTTTATCTGGCTCAATATGGGCGGCGATAAACTGCCCTGCCCGCTCCACCGGATTTTTATCTGCATAAATAGCCACGCCAATACGAAAACGTGCCTTCACCATTCGCGAGGGGGCCATAGCATGCTTTTCCTGAATCCATAGCATGGCGCTATGCTCCCCCCTTTTAGGCTCGGAAGAAGGACGGATAGCAAAGCGCACGATCTGACTCTCGCCCGGGGCAATTTTCATATCAACCGGGTTGAGTATGATCCACTGATCCAGGCTTGCGGGAGTGGGCGGCGTCGGGACCACCTGATCATTTTCCAGCGTCCAGCCTGAAACGCTGGTGGTGGCCTCAATAGTTCGGTCTGAAAGATTCATCACCGTCAAAGAATGAGGGCGGTTGTCATCTATATCGATCCGGAAGACATCCGGGGAAACTGAAATCTGAGCGGGCGCTTGGGCCAGCGACTGGCCAGCTAAGCTGGCGAGCAGGATACCCAGGAAGATAAGAAGCTTCATTGTTCATAAACCTCAATCTGTAGCGTTCCTTGCGCATCACCGGCCACAGTCAGATCTGATAGATCCGGATAAGCGCGGATGCGTCCTATCACCTCAACAAATTGAGGATTAAATGGAGTAACAGAAATATCTGTTTCCAGAGTCACTGGTATAAATTGCCCACCAATACTTAAACCACCACTTTGCCCGGATGCCGCGCTAAGTTGATAATTCACCACTATATTGTTGCCATTGACAGGACTTTTCATACGGCAGCGCCAGTCCCAGTCATTGATTGATACAAGCTCTGGCGTCAGCCATACAGGCATATCTGAATAGACCGCCCCATCCAGCAATATCTCGATTTGCCTGGGGCCACTGACCTGAGTGGGCCCTGTTGGTGATGCACCCAGCGCCATATCATAGGAAGAAAGCCCAAGCTGCCCAGGGGATATTTGTCCGAAATCCAGGCCATTGCCATTGATGTTGAGTTTCTTTCCTTGGCAACCCTGTGCCGCTGAGGCACTGGATGACCACAAGCTGAACACCACACCATAAAAAAGCCACACTGCGCTAAGGCACAGGTGGCTTGGTTTTCTGACGCTTTTTGTCAGTGACAGAAGAGGCATCGCCAGCTCATCAATCAGATGTTGGTAGCTTCGATGGTATACTGAGCGCCCGTATAAATACCTGCAGAGGTCGCATTGGTCATATCAAGATCAAGGCTGACATCACCATACTCAGCGTTATTTCTACTCATACCAGGAGAAGCAAAGGGTGTGGTAACCCCAAAGGTGGTGCCGTCCGCACTGACCTGGGCGTTGCTAAGCGCAATGCTACCTGCAGTAGAATGGCTCGCTGTGGCCGTATCCAGAGTGATTTTAACCTGAGATTGACCAGTGCTAGACATAGAGCGTACCGCCCAGGCATCGCGAATGAAGGCGGTAACTGCGTCAATATCTGCTTCTGACGGGCCACCTGTTATATCTACGCTAGCATTGTCATCAAAATCGTTTATTAGTGTCTTGGCTGCGCTGTCATCAAAAGCCTGATCAGCGCCACCAAAGTAGCTGGCGGGCACATCAAAGGTCACGTCGCTGACATAATGAAGAATGATGATGCCCGGTAGATCGAAAGAAACACTGGTTTGACCGGTTGCCGCCTGACCAGCCAGGGGCGCACTAAGCAGCGCCGCAGCAATAGCAGAAGCCGTATAGAGTTTTTTCATGGATTTCTCCTTGCTGGTTAGCAAACTGAATGCTTTTCACCAGCCATCTGTAACATTAGACACGTTTAATTAAAGTGTTCTAATGCATCTTATGTCATTTAATTAGAAAAAACTGAATACAATTATTAATAAGAGGGATTTGAGGTGAGAGATAACAGTGCCGCCTGGAGGCACCATTGAATGGAAAGCAGTCCAGCAAGGGCAAAGCAGGAAAGGAACAAGCAGAAAATCACCAGCCCTTAATCATAGGACTGGTGAACACAAGAACTTTCCCAGGTTAATCCATTAATATCAGCGCAAGATCAGCACCGGGATATGGCTGTTGCGCAGCATCTCAGTGGTAGTGCTGCCAATCAGCAGATGGCGGATGCGCGAATGTCCGTAGGCGCCCATCACCATCATGTCGATGGCGTTTTCCTGCTCGTAGGCGTGCAGGGTGGCTTCGACATCACCAGCGCGGATGGCGCCTTCAGCGTCATGGCCACCATCGCGCAAGGTGCTCAGCGCCCATTCCAGCTGGGAGCGGTTTTCAGCGGTATCCGCGCCGATAATCACCACATGGCAAACGGCTTTATTGAACAGCGGGCTTTTGGCCAGCATCTCGACGCCTTTACGGGCGGTCTTGCTGCCATCAAAGGCCATCATCACGCTTTCTGGCGTTTTGAACTTGGCACTCGGCACCATCAGAATGGGGCGGTGCATTTCACGCACCACGCGTTCCAGGTTGGAGCCCAGGTGGCCAGTGGCCTGATCCGCCTTTTCGCCGCGCTTGCCGACGACTAAAAGGCGCACGTCTTTTTCCAGCTCGACCAGGGTTTCCACCAGGGTGCCGTTGCGCTGACGGGTCTGGGGGTCGCTGACGCCATCCTCAATCGCCCGGTCACGAGCCGCTTCCAGCATCAGCTTGCCCTGTTCACGGTTGATCTTGGCGCGCTTTTCGTCAAGATCGGAAAGCTCTTTCATCAGGCGTTCACGGGCGCCAAAGCGCAGGTTACCGGAAAGATTCGCGTCATCCGGCACGTCCGAGTGGTTATCCACCACGTGTACAAACACCAGGGGGGCATCCAGCGCCAGGCTGGCCCAGGCGGCGTAATCACAGACGTTTTCTGAAAAACTGGAACCGTCAATGGCGGCCATTACATGATCTGACATCTCACACTCCTCGGCTGCAGGATGGCTTAGTGGCCACCCATCAGTTTTTCGACGGCTTCAGGATCATCGTGCACCGCGTAGCGGTCAACAATGGTGGCACTGGCCTCGTTCAGGCCGATGATCTCAACCTCGGCACCTTCACGGCGGAACTTGATCACCACCCTGTCCAGCGCCTGCACGGCGGTAATGTCCCAGAAGTGGGCACGGGTCAGATTGATAGTCACTTTATCAATACTTTCCTTGAAATCGAAAGCATTACCAAAGCGCTCAGATGAGGCAAAAAACACTTGGCCGACAATCTCGTATTCGCGCTCAACGCCCGACTTCACTTCTTTCGAGCCGATATAAAGAATATTGCCGACCTTGTTGGCAAAGTTCATCGCTGCCAGCAGCACACCGACAAAGACACCAATCGCCAGATTATGCGTCCCTACGGTAACGGCAACGGTCGCCAGCATGACCATGTTGGTGCTCATTGGATGCTTTTTCAGATCGCGGATTGATTCCCAGCTGAAGGTACCGATCGAGACCATGATCATCACTGCCACCAGGGCGGCCATAGGAATCTGCGAGACCCAGTCTGCCAGGAACACTACCATCATCAGCAAGGCAACCCCGGCAATCAGGGTGGATAGCCGCCGACGACCGCCGGATTTGATATTGATCACCGACTGGCCAATCATCGCGCAACCGGCCATACCGCCGATCAGGCCGGAACCGATATTGGCAATCCCCTGGCCTTTACACTCGCGGTTCTTGTCGCTTTTGGTGTCGGTCAGGTCATCGACAATGGTGGCTGTCATCATCGATTCAAGCAGCCCCACCACGGCCAACATGACCGAATAAGGCAAGATGATCATCAGGGTTTCAAGGTTCAGCGGCACGTCTGGCCACAGGAAGACCGGCAGCGTATCGGGCAATTCACCCATATCACCCACGCTGCGAATTTCCATGCCGGTGAGCATATAAACCGCTGTCAACACAACGATGCACACCAAGGGGGAAGGAATCGCCCTGCCCACTACCGGCACATAGGGGAAGCCGTAGATAATCGCCAGGCCAGCCAGCGTCATGGCATAGACATGCCAGGTGACGCCGGTCAATTCCGGCAGCTGGGCCATAAAGATCAGGATCGCCAGAGCGTTGACAAAACCGGTGACCACCGAACGCGACACAAAGCGCATCAGATCCGCTAAACGCAGGTAACCGGCGATAATCTGCAGCACACCCGTCAGCAAAGTGGCCGCCAGCAGGTATTCAAGCCCGTGCTCTTTAACCAGAGTAATCATCAACAGCGCCATGGCACCGGTGGCTGCAGAGATCATGCCTGAGCGGCCACCCGTAAAGGCGATAATCACACAGATGGCAAAAGAGGCATAAAGGCCGACCTTGGGGTCAACGCCAGCAATAATTGAGAAGGCAATCGCCTCGGGAATCAACGCCAGCGCCACCACAAGACCAGAAAGAGTGTCGCCCTTGAGATTGGAGAGCCAGGAAAGTTTGAATTTTTCGTACATCAGGGGGTCCAGGGTTATCGAACGGTGATTGAGTCGACCGATGACACTGCCTTTGCAAAGACGTATCAAGGCCGCGTTAAACGGCTTAACAAAAAGCACACAGGATGAAGACAAGCCAACGGATTGGGCGAATGCCAGACGTTCGGGCAGAAGCCAATTTTTTGGCGCAAGCGTGGCATACCGCCGTGACAGCGCAGTGAACGCCAGGCAGGAATTGCTTGCAAAGGAAGGAAAGCGCTAGGGTGGAGTCATCAACCCTGAAAGCGCTGTCTTGAAAAAAGCTGTCTTAATAAAAACAGTATCGCGAAAAGCAGGTGCCATCATGGATGCCATTTGTGCCGAATGAAGCCAACGCTGAGCAAGGGTTACCAACAGCGCCGATGAAAGGCGCAAGAGTTTAGCAGCAAATAGCCGTCACTGCACCCTGCTGCGCTGCCGCATCTCAATTCGGCGTTCCATCAACCCCTTGGCCACCAGAGTGCCGATCACGATAGCACCGCCCACCAGGGCCACGGGCGCCGGGCGTTCGCTGAGGATCAACCACACCCAGATCGTGCCCACGACCACCTCCGAGAGCATTAAGAGCCCAACATCAGCGGCAGGCAGATACAAGGGGCCGCGCTGAATCAGGGTGAACCCGAGCGGTAACAGCATCAGGCACAGCACCACCAGCCAGACAACGCTCATGGCGGGCACAGCCGAAAGCCCCGCGCCAAAGCCACTGGCCACAAAAGCCACCAGAGCGACTATCAGGCCTGCCAGGGTCAGCATGGGGCTCATATCCACACCGGGGCGTGCCCGGCACAGGGTAAAGTTGGCCGCCAGAGCGGTGGCAGCCAACAGGGCAAAGGCATTGCCCTTCCAGGAGCCTGCGCCTGCATCATCCAGCACAATCAGGGAGGTGCCGAACAGGCACAGGCCAATCGCGACCCAAGTACGCAGCGGCAGGCGCTCATGCAGAAAGACGCGCGATAGCGCGGCAGCAATCAGCGGCGCACCCGCTAATATCATCAGCACATTACCGCCCTTGGTGTACTGGTTACCCAGCACAAAGCCAAAGGTCGACAGGCTGAACAGCACCGCCACGCCTATTCCCACCCCGCCGCAGCGGTAGTACGCATTAATAAAGCCACGCCCCTGACGCAGCGCGACAATCAAGGCAAAGCCCAGCGCCGTCAATAAGCCTCGCCACAGTAGGATATCGCTGTCGGGCAGGTTGATCAGCTTGATCAGCAGTGCATCAGGGGAAATGATCAGGGCGCCGCCAGCGGTCATCAAAAGCCCTTGCTGGCGGCGCGACAGGCCGGGGGGAGCGGTCATTGATTGCCGCTATCAGGTTGGGATGCCTCGGATGCATGCTTTGCTTTCATATGTTTGAACGCCTCCATGATGTCCATCGGCAAGGGGAAAACAATGGTTGATGCGTTCTTGTTACTCATATCGCTCATGGTTTGCAAGTAACGCAGCTGCAGGGCGGCAGAATTTTCCTGCATGACGTTAGCGGCTTCCACCAGTTTGCGCGAGGCCTGCAGTTCACCTTCCGCGTGAATCACCTTGGCGCGCCGTTCACGCTCGGCCTCGGCCTGGCGGGCAATGGCGCGGATCATGCTCTCATCCAGGTCAACGTGCTTGATCTCGACGTTGGCCACCTTGATGCCCCATTCCTCGGTCTGGGAGTCGATGATTTCCTGGATATCATCGTTGAGCTTGTCGCGCTCGGACAGCATTTCATCCAGATCATGCTTACCCAGCACCGAACGCAGCGTGGTCTGCGCCAGCTGGCTGGTTGCCTGGGTGAAATTCTCCACCTGAATGATGGCCTTTTCCGGGTCAACCACCCGGAAGTAGAGCACGGCATTGACCTTCACGGTGACGTTATCCTGGGAAATCACATCCTGCTCGGGAACGTCCATGGTGATCACACGCAGGTCCACCACTTCCATTTTCTGGATGGCGGGAATAATGATGATCAGGCCCGGCCCCTTGACCTTCTGATAACGCCCCAGAAAGAACACGACCCCGCGTTTGTATTCAGGCAGAATGCGAATGGACGCTGCCAGCAGCATCACCAGCAGCACAACAGGAACAAGATAGGAAAGAATCATCGGACACCTCGTCTGTATTTTGCGTTTTCTATCAGTGGAAGCTTAGCTCAGGGCATCACTTTTCAGGTAACGGCGCTGGCGATACCTGCACGGTCAACCCTTCAAAGCGAATGACCTTTAATCGCTGCCCTTCTGCCACAGGCACCTCGGTGACTGCATTCCAACGCTCACCGTGCAGGCGCACATGGCCTTTACGTTCAAAGTCTTCCAGCGCCACGGCTTCTTCATACAGCATTTCCTCTTCACCCCCCAGCGCTGGTTTGCGACGCAGACGCATCAGGTTAAGCAGTGTCCACAGCATAAATCCAGCCGCCAGGGCGGCGATACCGCCAATCAGGGGCAGCGACACGGCCAGGTATTCAGCATCCATCAGCATTACTGAGCCAAACACGAAAGCGGCTATACCACCCACGCCCAGCACGCCAAAGCTGGGGATTAACGCTTCACCCACCATCAGGCCAATACCCACCAGAATCAGCGCCAGCCCCGCGTAGTTGATCGGCAACACCTGAAAGGCAAACAGGGCCAACAGCAGGGAGATGACGCCAATGGTACCGGGGAAGAGGCTACCCGGGCTTGAGAGTTCAAAGATAATGCCGTAGAAACCAATCAGCATCAGAAAGTAGGCCACGTTAGGGTTGGTAATCACTGACAGCAGCTGGGTACGCCAGTCAGGATCAAAGCGTTCAACCTGAAGGTCAGCGGTCTCCAGCACCTGTTCGCCACTTTGCATAACCACGCTGCGCCCATCAATCTGCGCCAGCAGATCGTCAATATCCGAGGCCACCACGTCGATGACGTTCTTTTCCAGCGCTTCAGGAGCGGTCAGGTTAACCGCGTCACGCACCGCCTCTTCCGCCCAGTCGGCATTGCGGCCATGGCGCTCAGCCAGGCCGCGGATAAAGCTCACCGCATCTTCCAGCACCTTGCGCTCCATGGCATTTTCCCCACGGCGCACCTCATCTTCAGACCCGGCCTGGTCGTCGGACGCCGCTTCGTCCTGCGCGGCGTCATCACCTGCGGATTCCTCATTGGTATCAGAGTCAGAAGGCGGCTCATCTTCGGGGTCTATGCCCGGCAAACCGCCACCGCCCATCTGCACCGGGGTGGCTGACCCCAGATGAGTGGCCGGGGCCATCGCCGCCACATGGCTACCGTAGAGCAGATAGGTACCGGCACTGGCCGCCCGCGCGCCGCTGGGTGACACATACATCACCACTGGGATATCCGCGTTGAGCATTGCGCTGATCATATCCCGTGTGGTTTCCACCAACCCGCCAGGGGTATCCAGCTGGACGATCACTACGGCATGATTTTCATCACTTGCCTGGCGCAGGCCGCGCTCAAAATAATCCTTGGTGGCCGGGCCAATGGCACCCTCAATGGTCATCACCAGGGCACTATTTTGATTGGCTTGGGTTTGACTGCTCTGGGCAAGCGCCTGCCAGCCCAGCATCAGCAACCCCAGCAACATACATAAAACAAAAGCCATTTTGCGGTATGGACGTACAGGAAGTGTCGGCATGCTTGCCTCCCGAATAACCATCAGCGAATCGCGTAGCGCATGATTTTATGACCCAAGTTCACGCTATCAGGTTCAACGCTTATGACACAACGTATAACTCTTGAAAAACTTTTGAATAACTCTCGAAACCTCCCAAACCCTCTTCTCAAGAACTCTTCCCAAGAACTCTGCCTACGGCTTTTGCAGGATGACGTTTTGCCTCACTTTGGCGTACCATTGCCTCGCCTATCAACTGCACCGTCAACCCACGGCGAAAACATCTATCCGCGTTTCATTCAATCTAGTTCGCATAGCTGTGGCTCGCCGTCATCAAACAGGAGAATGAAATGAGCCAGTCTATTGCAGTCATCAAGGGCGACGGCATCGGCCCAGAGATCATGGATGCAACTCTGCGCGTTCTGGACGCGCTGGACTGCGGTCTGGACTACCACTTTATTGATGCTGGCCTGAGCGCGCTGGAAAATCACGGCACCCTGATCCCCAAGGAATCCCTGGAGACCATCGAGCGTTTCGGCATTGCCCTGAAAGGCCCGCTGACCACACCAATCGGTAAGGGTTTTTCATCGATCAACGTGCAGATGCGTCGCCACTTCGACCTCTACGCCAACGTACGCCCGGCCGTCAGCTTCCCCGGCACCCGTTCACGCTACGATGATATTGACATGATCACGGTGCGTGAGAATACCGAAGGCGCCTACCTATCCGATGGCCAGGAATTTATTGATGACGGTAATACCGGCATTTCAGTGATCAAGGTCACTCGCAAGGGCTCTGAGCGTATTGTTCGCTATGCCTTTGAACTGGCCAAGAATAATGGCCGTAAGAAGGTCACCGCCGTGCACAAGGCCAACATCATCAAGACCAGTTCCGGCCTGTTTCTGGATGTTGCCCGGGAAGTGGCCAAGGAATATCCCGAGATCGAATTTCAGGAAATGATCGTTGATAACGCCTGCATGCAGCTGGTGATGAACCCGCACCAGTTTGATGTGGTGGTCACTACCAACCTGTTCGGCGATATCCTGTCGGATCTGTGTGCGGGTCTGGTCGGCGGCCTTGGCCTGGCACCGGGTGCCAACATTGGCGAAAGCGCGGCTATTTTCGAAGCGGTTCACGGCTCAGCGCCGGATATCGCCGGTAAGAAGCTCGCCAACCCCTGCGCCCTGCTGCTGGCAGCCGCGCAGATGCTCGATCACCTGGGCATGGTCGAGAAAGGTACTGCCATTCGTCAGGGCATCCGCACCGTACTGGAAACACGCCGTGATATGGTCACCCCGGATATGGGCGGCACCGGCAACACGGATACCTTTGCCGATGCATTGGTCGAGCTGTTCAACGCCTGATCAGCGCAAGCCTCTGAGCATATAGGCCACCACTTCTTCAGCCTCAGCCTGACGGATGCCGCTTTTCAGCAGCATCCGCAAGCCCGCAACTGACTGCGCCAGAAAACGCGCGGCACCTTGCGGGCTATGCTCAGCCGGAAGCACTCCTTCGCGCTGGGCCTGCTCCATCACCTGGGTAAAAAAGCCGGTGATGGCCTCAAGGCTTGCCTGCGCGGCCTGGGCGGGTAGTGTCTGCTCGCTGCCCAGCTCAGTGGCGGAATTGAAGATCAGGCAGCCAAGACGTGCCCGGTCGCTTTCCGCGTCCTGGGCGGTGTCATGGAGCAGTTGCTCGATAAAAGCCCAGGCGCTGGGGGCTTCGGCCAGTCGTTCAGCCAAGTGTGCCAACTGGCGCTCACGGTAATGATCAAGGGCGGCCAGGAACAGGGCCTCCTTGTTACCAAAGGAGTGGTAGAGGGTACTACGCGATACCTGCATGGCAGCGAGCAGATCACGCAATGAGGCATGGTGATAGCCCAGCTGCCAGAAGGTCTGCATGGCGGCTGCCAAAGCAGCCTCGGGATGATGGGAAAGCGGGCGTCCGGAAGTCATTCCGGCATTCTAGGCGCCTGCGCGTCCCTGCGCAATTGTGCCGGAATTAATTAACCTGTTCGCCTACCGTGGTCAAGCTACCACCCGCTACCTGCAACGGCAGCTCATTTTGACGTGTCCACTCAGCCATGGAGCCATCGTACATGGAGGTGTTTTCAAACCCGGCGACCTCCTGAAGCATGAACCAGCCAATCGCCGCCCAATGACCGGTATTGCAGAAAGCGATGGTGGGCGTTTCTGCGTCCAATCCCAGTTCATCGATCCGCGTCATCAGCGGCGCTTCATCCAGATAAAAAGCGCCATCACGCTCGCTGATGTATTTCTGGTGTTCCAGGTTCAACGCTGTAGGAATGGTACCGGCTGCCAGGGTAGCTGGAGATTGGGTATCGGCAGTGAAAAAGCCTGCCGGGCGCGCGTCCACCAGCTGGGTCGGGGAATCAATCGCCGCAGCGGCATCGTCACTGCTCGCCAGCAAGGCATCCTGCAGGGAGGCACTGAAATCCACTTCCTCAGGGGCTGCTACTCGGCCACTTGCCACCTCAAAGCCCTGCTGCTGCCAACCGGCAAAGCCGCCGTCGAGAATCGCCACGTTGTCATGGCCCAACACCTTGAAAGTCCAGAAGACCCGTGCTGCGCTACCGAAATCGGTTGCCCCGGTACCGGCAGCAACAATCACCACCTGGCTGTCATTACCAATGCCCAGGCCACCAATCAGGCTTTCCAGTTCATCCACCGAGGGCATCACGCCGGGCACCTCATCACGGGTTTCCCGCCAGCCTGCATCGGTGTAGCTGGAATAACGACTACCGGGAATACGCGCTTCACCGAAGCTATTGGCATCGCCACCGTTGTCGATGGATGAACGCACATCCAGCACTACCAGGTTGTCGGATTCCAGATGCTGATCCAGCCAGTTGGCGTCAACCAATGGCGTCATCTCAAGGGCATGGGCCTGGGTGGCAAAACCAAACAGAACGGCCAAACTGATAACAGTACGAGACATATGTCCTCCGGACACCCGCAAGGCGTGGCTTGTGGGGTAGATGGCGAGTTAACGATTGCTTTATATTTGATATAATTTTGTGGTATATGGAAACAATGTTAAAGTTATTTTTTGGAATATAAATATAGCCATCCCATGCTGATTGCTACCAATGGCATTCGAGCATGGGAGCCTTGTTGTGAAATAGAAAGGTGGTTGTGAAATAGAAAGGTGGTTGTGAAAAAAGCTGTAAGGAATCACCCGCACCGGTCACTCAACCATTACCCAGCCGCTTTCAGGAGTTATCCGATGACCTTTTCACGCACCCCCAAAAAGTTCTGGTTAAGCGGGCAGCGCCACGCGGAGCAGGATCACTTTTTTCGCAAGACGCTTGAAGCCAGCGGCTGGCAGCAAGGCGATGACAGCGACTGGCAGGCGGCCTGGATCACCGGCATGCCGCCCAAGGCGGCGTTTCAGGCCACCTCGCCCCAGCATAAAATGAACCATATTCCCGGCAATGCAGCGCTGACCATCAAAAGCCGCCTGCATGACAGCCTCAAGCGGATGCGTGAACGTATCCTCGTCCAGTACGGGGAAGACCACCCTTATACTCAGCGGCTGGCATTTTTCCCGCGCGCCTATGAAATGCCCCGCGACTACCCGGCCCTGGTGGAAGACGCGGCGGCCAACCCGCACAAGGGCTGGATTCTCAAGCCGACCAATGCGTCCAAGGGCCAAGGGGTTCGGGTGATTGGCGACCCTAGCGAGGCACCGCTGGCGCCTAACTGGCTGGTACAGGAATATATTGGCAACCCACACACCATCCGTGGCCACAAATATGTGCTGCGCCTGTATATGCTGATCGCCGGTATCGAGCCGGTGCGGATCTATCTCTACCGCCAGGGCTTTGCCAAGCTGGCCTCCGCCCTCTGGGACCCAGATGATATTGATAACGTCTACAGCCAGTTAACCAACCCGGATATCAACGCCCTGAATGAAGACGCTGACGTTCCGGTTGAGTTCATCGACCTTGAACGCTACCGCCAGTGGTTAAGGGAGCAGGGCCATGACGACGCAGCGCTGTTTGCGCAGATCCACGATCTGGCCACGCTGACCGCCCTGAGCGGTGTTGACGCCATGCGTGCGCGCAGCCGCGAAAGTGGCGCCGACCCATTGGGCTGCTATGAGCTGATTGGCCTGGATTGTCTGGTGGATGATCAGCTCAAGCCGTGGATTCTGGAATGCAACCTCAGCCCCTCACTGGGCATCTGCGCCCGCCCGGAACACGGCGGAATAGTGGAAGAAGAGGTCAAGGCCAGCCTGGTCAGCGATATGATTAGCCTGACCGGGCTGGATCGCCCCGAGCAAGCGCCTCGCCAGTTTGATGCCGCCGCGCTTACCGCCGAACATCAGCGCGCAGGGAATTTCGCCACGCTTTACCCTAACGCGGACATTGACTATACCCCTTTTGCCGGGCTGCCCAGCCTGGCCGATAGCCGGCTCACCCCCGAGCGCCCTCTGGCGCTGCGCGCCCATAAGGTCAGCGAACTGTTCGATAACGAACAACTGGCGCTTTACCAGCATGACAGCGGCCAGTTTATCCAGCTCAACGATAGCGCAGCGCTGATCTGGCTGCTGCTTGGCGAAGGTCAGCCTGTCAGTGCCATTGTGGATCAGCTGCAGGCCATGAGCGACGCCTCCCGCCAGCAGATTGAACAGGATCTTTGGGCCACGCTGGAAACCTGGCAGCAATATGGCCTGCTGGCACCCGCCGATAGCACCTCACCGCCAATACAGCGCACGGGGAGCCAGCGCGCAGTATCAAGCCAGGCAATGACGCTAACCTTTGCCGGGCAAGGTTGGCAGCTGAGTGCGCCGGAAGGGCCGGTAGCAGATCATCTGCAAGCCCATTTCCGGCCCTTGCTGGCAGGCCATGCCGCTGTGGATGCCGACACCTCCTTATACTTAGCCGTGCTGGAAAGTGCCAACGGCTACTGCCTGACCGATGGCGCCAGGATTCTGCGCTCACGCCTGCACCTGAATGAGATTTCCCCTGCGATTGAACACGCCCTGCTCAATCATGTAGCAGGAGAAAGCACCTGCGTGATAGATCTGGTGCTGCTGAATACCGGTCAGCAGCAGCTTGCCCTGCTGGCTACCTTGAATGACACCGATTGCCTGGCAGCACTGGGTGAGGTTGCTGATCGACTGGGCGCCACCCTGACCCATGGCGCGCGCCTTGAATCATCCGCCACAGCGGCGCTAGCCCCATTAAACCTGCCGGTGGCAGACATGCCTTTCGCCGCTGAAAACCATTGCCAGCCGCTGGCCCTGCTGGCGCTGATACCTGAAGAAGCCGTAGCAGAAAAAGGGCCGCTGGCAGCCATGAGCCTGCTGCTACCCTATGCCTTTCAGGGTCAGCGCAGCGCCCTGGATGAACAGACGCTCAGCACCCTACACACCTTTTGCCAGCAAGTGCCTTTACACCTAAGCCCCCGCGACCCGGCCAGCCTGGAAAAAGCCTGCCGGGAAGCCCTGGCGACAGCTCCCGCTTTCCCCACCACGCCAGCGTGGAAGGAAATGACGCCCACGGGCGTTTAACCGTGCCATGACGTCTTGTGGCACTGCACGACCCTGATCGACATCTGATCCGACAATAAAGAGGAAAAGTTATGTCTAACAAAACCATGTCTCAACAAGAAAGCAAACGTCGCTTACTCAGCCGTCTTGGCCGCCAGTTCGCCTACACCGCTCCGGCACTGGCACTGGCTGCCAGCGGTCTGGCCATGCAGGCGCATGCTGACGACACCCAAGGCAGCTACAGCCAGTTCGAAGATGCCCCTCATATGTTGGCCGAAGCCCATAGCGCCGAAGGCGGTGCGGAAGGCGAAGGTGAACATGAAGAAGAAGGTGAAGGCGAGGGAGAAGGCGAAGGTAGCGCAGAAGGCAGCCCGGAAGCAGGTTAACCCCCTCCTTTCATTACCTAAACCACACTGTGCCAGCCCTGGCGCTGGCACAGTGATTACAGGACAAGGTTGAACGTCATGACGGCAGCAAGATTACTCTCTTACACAGGCGCACTGGCCGAGGAAAACCGCCAGGCCCTCAATCAGCTGGCCGCGCTGCTTGAGCGTATTTCGCCTGTCAGCTACCAGCACCTGCAAACACCACAGGCCACCCAGTCAGTGGGCAAGCATGTGCGGCATATTCTTGAACATTATCAGACACTGCTTGATCACCTGAACGCCAGCACCTGCCTGAATTACGAAGGGCGCAAGCGTGACACCCGGCTTGAAACCTGCCCCCAGACAGCGTTGTACCGTTTGAACGCCATCGATAACGCCCTGACCAGAGTGGCCACACTGCCTGCCGATACGGCGCTGACGCTTGGCTATCCGCTTGACGCCAATGAGACGCACACAACAGCCGCCCTGCCCAGCAGCCTGGGGCGAGAACTGGCTTTTCTGACCAGCCACAGCATTCATCATATGGCGCTGATCAGCCTGCTCTGCGCCGAGCAGGACATTGCCCTGCCCGAACACTTTGGCGTTCACCCCTCAACGCTACGCCATTGGAAAGCTCTACAGACCGATTAACTTTTTATCGGGCTAGGTCACAGATAGAAAGAATGCTAACGTTATAACCATAGCCAAATTTCTATCGGAGCCTTCCCATGCCTGCGCCCCCGCCTGTGCAGCCTCAACGCAGAGAAAAACTCAACGTGGCCATCCTGGTGGTCAGTCAGATGCTGTTCATGGTCGCGACCATCACCGTCATGACGCTCAGCGGTGTGGTTGGCCAACAACTCAGCCCCAACCCGGCCTATGCGACCCTGCCGATTGCCATCATGATGATTGGCACCGTGACCTCCACCCTGCCCGCGTCACTGTTCATGAAACGCGTAGGCCGCCGTATGGGGTTTATCCTCGGTGCGGGCCTCGGTGGTGTTGGCGGCGGCCTGGTAAGCCTTGGCGGTATTGCGGCAGGTTCTTTCTGGCTGTTCTGCGCCGGTAACCTGCTGATTGGCCTGTATCAGGGCTTTGCCATGTATTACCGCTTCGCAGCCGTTGACGTGGCAAGCCCTGGGTTTCGCAGCAAAGCCATTTCGCTGGTCATGGCGGGCGGCGTCGTGGCCGCTTTCCTTGGCCCCTGGAATGCCAGCGCTACCCTGGATTGGGTGCCGGGCGTTCCTTCTGGCGGCCCCTATCTGATCATTGCACTGCTGGCGCTTTTCGCCATCGGCCTGCTCAGCCAGCTCAAGGTGCCCGCCAACGGCGAACCTCAACCCGGTGAAGTCACTCGCCCCATGGCGAGCATTGCCCGCCAGCCACGCTTCAGGGTCGCCGTGATTGCCGGGGCGATCGGCTACGGGGTGATGGTGCTGGTCATGACCGCCACACCGCTGGCCATGCGCGGCCAGGGGTTCGAGATGTCTCAGGTGGCCTTCATCATGCAGTGGCATGTGTTGGGCATGTATGCGCCGTCGTTTTTTACCGGCAGCCTGATCAGCCGGTTTGGCGTTGAACGAATTCTGACCGCCGGGGTGGTGATTCTGCTGGGCACCGTGCTGTTCAGCAATCTTGGCACCTCCATGGCGCATTTCTGGGTTGCTCTGGTGCTGCTGGGCATCGGCTGGAACTTCCTGTTTATCGGCGGCAGCGCCCTGCTGGCCGCGACCCACAGCGAGGCAGAACGCGGCAAGGTGCAAGGCGTCAATGATCTGATCATCTTCTCCCTGGTGGCGGTTGGCTCGCTGATGTCCGGCCAACTCTTGCACCACCTCGGCTGGGAAACCCTCAACCTTGCCATGCTGTTGCCCATTCTGATCATCGCCATAGCGCTAGTCGGCTGGCAGCAAAGCAACCGTCAGGAAGCCAGCGCCAACACCTGAAAAAGCCTGAAATAACTATCCGCACGGAGGGTCAAGATGACGCTAAACGCCATAATGGAACTGATCCAACGCCTCACCCGCAACCTGCTGGTGGCCATACCTGTCACCATGCTGCTGGGCCTGGTAGCAGGCGCCCTGCTGCCGGTGAGCGGGCTGAGTGTTCTGGTGATTCCGCTGACGCTGTTGATGATCTATCCCATGATGGTCAACCTGCGTCTGAATGAACTGTTCAGCGGTGGCGACCTGCGCGCTCAGGGGCTTGCTCAGCTGCTCAACTTTGCGGTCATCCCTTTTATTGCCTTTGGCATCGGGCTGTGGTGGTTTGCCGACCAGCCCTATCTGGCGCTTGGCCTGCTGCTTTCTGCCTTGCTGCCCACCAGCGGGATGACCATTTCCTGGACGGGCTTTGCCAAGGGCAACCTGCCTGCCGCGGTTAAGATGACCGTGATTGGCCTCTTGCTGGGTTCGCTGGCAACGCCTTTTTACGTGCAGTGGTTGATGGGCGCCAATATCCCGGTGGATCTGGTGGCGGTCTTCCGGCAGATCCTGCTGGTGATCGGCCTGCCGCTGGTGGCCGGTCAGCTGACCCGCAAATGGCTGGTCAAGCGCCATGGTCAACGCCATTACCGCCAGCATATCGGCCCGAAGTTTCCGCCTTTTGCAACGCTGGGGGTACTGGGGATCGTATTTGTTGCCATGGCGCTGAAAGCTGATGATCTGCTGAGCCAGCCCATACTACTGCTGGATATCCTCGTACCGCTGGCGCTGCTGTATGCCATCAACTATGCATTGAGCACCTGGGTGGCGCGCACCTGGCTTTCCCGTGGCGATGGGATTGCTCTGGTTTACGGCACCGTGATGCGCAACCTGTCGATTGCCCTGGCACTGGCCATGAACGCCTTCGGCGAGGCTGGTGCCGATGCGGCCCTGCTGATCGCCCTGGCCTACATCATCCAAGTGCAATCTGCCGCCTGGTACGTCAAGCTCACCCCGCGCCTGTTCGGCCCTGCGGAGTAACACCACGATTGTTATTTGCTATCGGTGCGCCATAAAGGGCGTTCCGTCATCATGAAGTCGTCATCAAGCTGTCATCGGGAATTTGTAGGTTGGGGACGTATTGAGGATCTTACGACCCGACCTGCCACTTGCCAATGGAGTCCACTTGATGAAAAAGCCCATCTTCAACCGCGCCCTGCTTGCCGTTGCCCTCGGCGGCTCACTGACCGCCAATGTTGCCATGGCAAGCCCTGCTGATAGCTGCCCGTCGCCCATGACAATGGCCGATACCGGCATCGAAGGCATGGGTTCACTGGAAGAAGCTTTTGCCCCCTTTGCTGAATCCTTCGAAGCGCTGACAGGCGTCGAGCTTGAGCTCTTTTCACTGGCCAACCGGACGGCGGCCGGTACCGCCTTGCAGTTCGATGAAGTGGATATGGTTTTTGCCGGGCCGTCTGAATTCGTACTTTTCGAAACCCTCGCTGAACTTGACGTGCTCTTTTCAGTGGTGCGCCCCAACTATGGTTCAAGCTTTGTGGTCAAGGCCGACAGCGGTATCGAAAGCCTCAGCGAGCTCGCCGACAAGCGCGTAGCACTGAAGGATGTCGGTTCCACCTCCGGCCACATCTTCCCGATGAAGCTGCTCTCCGAAGCTGGCCTCAATCCAGATGAAATGGATATCGTCATGGCCGGCGACGCGCGCATCCAGGTATTGATCAACGATGACGTCGCGGCCATGGGGGGTGGCAACAAGGATTGGGATGCGGTTCGTAAACAAGACCCGGATACTGAATATCGCCTGCTCGCCCAGACCGACACTCTGCCCGGTGATCCGGTAATCATGCGCGCTTCCCTGCCACAGGAATGCCGCGACGCCTTGCGCGCCACCCTGGCTGAAAACAGTGATGAAGTCTGGGATTCGCTGACCTCCACCGAACGCAACGCCGACAAGTTTATTGAGCGCGATGCCTACCTATCCTTCGAGACTGACCCGGCCATCTACCAGCAGGTACGCGAAGCCTACGAAATTGCCGGTATCCCGCTCGACGAGTGATTTTCAGGGTCAGGCAAGCATCATGGCCTGACCGTGCATCATCTCAAGCTACTCCGCTCACCGGAGTAGCTTTTTACCGTTTTCAGCTTAAGGAAAAACCATGCGTGATAGCTCACCCTCGCCATCAGCGCATCCCGTCAGCGTTCAATCCGTACATCTGCGCTATGGCAAGGTAGACGTTCTACGCGGTGTGTCGCTTGATATCCATGCGGCGGAAGGGGTTGTCCTGCTCGGCGCCAATGGTTCAGGCAAGTCAACCCTGATGCGCACCCTGAACCGCCTCGCACGCCCTCATGCCGGTGAGATCCTGATTCACGGTGAGTCCGTTACCCAGGCGCGAAGCTCGGAGTTGCGCAAGATACGCCGCCGCATGGGCTATGTCTTTCAGCAGTTCAATCTGGTCAACCAGCTCAGCGTGTTCCAGAACGTCCTGATGGGCAAGTTAGGGGCTCAGCGCTTCGGCTTGCTTAACTGCATTGCGGCGACAGCCTCACACTCTGATCGCGAATACGCCATGGCGTGCCTGGAGCGGGTGGGTATGGCCGAACGTGCGGCGCAAAGGCCAACAGAGCTGTCAGGGGGGCAACAGCAGCGGGTCGCCATTGCCAGAATGCTGATGCAGGCGCCTTCGTTGGTGATTGCAGATGAACCGATTGCCAGCCTGGATCCGCGCGGTGGGCGCGAAGTACTTGATCTGTTGTGGGAAATTGTCCGCGAAAACAATCTGGCCATGCTGTGTACCCTGCACCAGCTGGATCTGGCGCGCCATTACGCTGACCGGATTGTTGGCATCAAGAACGGCGTGACCGCCCTGGATGCTACCGCCTCACAGATCAGCGATGCCGAACTGAGCGAGCTCTACGACGGCGCGAATTCTCCCACGATCTCACCGGAACTGCAGCCAACATGATCACTGAAAACAAGCATATGCCGCGGCGCTTGCGTAAACCTTCCCCGCTGGCCTGGGTACTCGGCCTTGGGTTTCTTGCCTTTTTCGTTCAAGGCCTGATTGCCGCCGACATCACGGTTGACCGCCTGATCCGCGGCGCCAGCAACATTGTCCGCTTTCTTGGTCAGGCGCTGCCACCCGATTTCAGCCGCACTGGCAGCATTGGCTGGTCGATGCTGGAAACCCTCAATATCGCCGTGGTCGGGGTGACGGTGGGCTGCATCCTATCGGTGCCCCTTGCCCTGCTGGCCGCCCGTAATACCTCACCAAGCCGCCTGGTTCACGTCAGCGCGCGGTTCATCATTTCGGTGTCACGCACCATACCGGATCTGATCTGGGCGTTGATTTTCGTGGTTACCGTCGGCCTGGGGCCCCTCGCCGGGATACTGGCCATCATCATGGATACCATTGGCTTTGCCGCGCGTTTCTTTTCCGAACGCTTTGAAGAAGTCAGCGATGGCCCCTCCAATGCGTTAACCGCCACCGGCGCCGGCAGGCTATCGGTTATCTTCGGGGCGATTATTCCGGAAAGTTTTGCCTCAATGACGGCGGTTTCGCTATTCAGCGTGGAAAAAGCCATCCGTTCCGCCGTCACCCTGGGGCTGGTGGGGGCCGGCGGTATCGGGGTTGAGCTGTCAACCGCCATGCGCCTGTTCCGCTATGACGAGGCAGCCGCCATCATCCTGATTATCCTGGTGGCCGTGATTAGTTTTGAGCAGATTTCATCGGCAATCAGGCGGCGCATCATCGGTGATCAGAATGCCGTAGGGTGAATGACCGCTACCCAGTGTAATACTCGCCTCCGACACGGAGGCGCCACAACCCCAGTCTTGCCGCTCAATTCCGGCAACGACTGGGCATCTTGTCACCAGACAGGCTCAAACGGGTCAACCAGCTCAATAACACTACCACGCAGCCGCTCCAACGGTGGCCGCTCATCAGTTTTATAGCGCCTGACTTCAATAGTGGGGCGTCCATTATCAGTGACAATAACGTGCTTGCCAGAAGCTTCAACCTGACGAAAAAACTCCAAGGCTTTCGCCTTGAACTGTGTTTTTGACACTTCTTCGATATTCATCGCCCTGCCCTAGTCATTGCCTATAGTCATAGATGTAACAACATAGTATGACCATGGAAATCCGTCATAGTGCTTTTATATGCAACCTTTATTACATGAAAGCAAGTTAATTCTCTTCTGTAAAGCGAGCTTGGGCATCCACCACAAAAGCAGACAGAGAAGCGATTTCGTCAGAATCCCAGGCTAATGGCTCTGCCGCCATCGGCGCTACCATGCAGATCTGCACCATTTCATCGGCGTAAACAGTCTCCATGCCAAACTGCTGCACCCCCATGTTAACGCTATGCGGAAACGCCTGATCAAAGGCTCCCTGATAACCCGATTGCCCATCGCTATCGTGGCAGGTGGCACAGGAAAGCTTATAGCTACTCAGTGAAGGCGCCAGGGGATTCCTTACATCCTGCCTCTGCCTTATACGCGTTGAATGGCGGTTTGCCATTTTTGCACCGGTTGTTCCATAATTAATCTTGCGCTGACGATGCATCTGCAGAATGCCTATACAGCCCCCAGCCACTGAAGTACGCTTTTGCTATCGGCAAACATCGCCCTTTCAAGGGCTTCTCATGCGGCAAGTCAGACAGGGAGTTAAATCACGATGACTGAGGTCACAGTTTCACCGATGGATCACCTTGCTGCGATGCGGCCAAGGCTTGTGACCTTTGCCAGGCTGCAACTGCGCGACGCCGCTGCCGCTGAAGATGTGGTGCAGGATACCTATGTCGTGGCGCTCGAAAAGCATGCCAGTTTCGAGGGCCGCTCAGCCTTTGAAACCTGGGTGTTCGGTATCCTCAAAAACAAGATGCTTGAACGCATGCGCCAACAGAAGCGTTTTGCCAACTGGCAGTTTGATGACAGCCTGAGCCAGGATGACGCCCTCGATGCGCTGTTTCAGGAAGCCCCTTTCCAGGCCAGTGGCCGTTGGCAGGCGGCGTCGCGCCCTCAACCCTGGGGTGAGCCGGATAGGGTGTTAGAAAATCGCCAGTTCTGGCAAGCTCTCGACGCCTGCATGATTGCCCTGCCGGAAAATATTGCCCGCGTGTTCACGCTGCGCGAATTTATGGGCCTTTCCACACAGGCGATCTGTGAGGAAATCGGCGTCACGGAAACCAATTGCTGGGTCATCCTGCATCGCGCGCGCCTGAAACTGCGTCAATGTATTGAAAAAGGCTGGCTTGCCCATTAACTGCCGGTGGATCACCCAAGGGGGCCGATCATGATCATGTGCCGCGAAGCGACCAAACTGATGTCGCTGAAACTCGACCGCTCACTAACGCGCCGGGAACAGCTGCAATTGCGCCTGCATACCCTGATGTGCAGCGCCTGCCGACGCTGTGAATCCCAGTTTGAGCTACTTCACGGCCTGGGCGATAAACTGCCGGATACCGACGACACCTCATCACGGAGCTAACCATGCCTGCCTCAAGCACGTCAGTGTCTTCCGCGCTACGCTGGTTATTGCTGCCCTGGCTGGCGGTAGCCATCACTCCCGCCATCGGCAGCGACGATCAGCGCTTTTCTGCCTACCGTATGGAAAACTGGCCGACCCGCAGTTTTGAAGGCGAAACGGATTACCAGATCATCGAGGAAGACGGGCAGGCAGCGCTTCAGGCCAGCGCCAACGGCCAGGCCTCGGCGTTGTATCTGGAGCGCGAGATTGATCTTGAAAAGACGCCTTACCTGAAATGGTGCTGGCAGGTCGACTCGCTCTACCCTGACCTGGATGAAACCACCAAGGCGGGCGATGACTACCCCGCGCGGGTCTACGTGGCGCGCAAGACAGGCCTGTTACCCTGGCAGGTTGAATCCGTTAATTACGTCTGGTCATCCAACCAACCGGCAGGCAGCGCCTGGCCCAATGCCTTTACCGACCGCGCCCAGCTTCTGGCCCTGCAGAGCGGTGAAAAGAAACAGGGCCAATGGGTTGCCGAGGTGCGCGATGTACAGGCCGACTATCAACAGCTGTTTGGTGAACGCCCGGCAAGCATTGATGGCGTTGCGCTGATGACCGATGGCGATAACGCCGGTGGCGATGCCACTGCCCGTTACAGCACCCTGGTCTTCTCCGCCGACTCAAACCCGCCGGATTGCCCTACTCTGTAAACTTCTCGCCCTTTTAACCTTAGTCCCACACGCATGCTGCCCAGCAGGTTAAATGCTATGTTAGCCACTTAACCTGCTAAAGAAGTAGTTATGGGAGCATTGCCATGTCACGCCGAAGGCTGAGGTTTCACCTTCCCGCCGTTGCCACCGGGCTACGTTCTGCCTGGCAGGCGGGCTATGGGCTCGCCGATTTGCGTCAGGACATCATGGCCGGGCTGACCGTTGGCACGGTGGCGGTACCTTTGTCTATGGCGCTGGCAATTGCCACCGGGGTGCCGCCTCAGCATGGCCTGTATACCGCCATTGTTGCCGGGGCGATTATCGCCCTCACCGGTGGCGCCCGCTTCAACGTCTCCGGCCCCACTGCTGCCTTTGTGGTCATCCTGTTTCCTATTGTCCAGCAGTTTGGCCTGGGCGGCCTGCTGATTGCTTCCATGATGGCGGGCGTTATCCTTATTGTGCTGGGCCTCACCCACATGGGGCGGCTGATCCAGTTTGTGCCCTACCCTGTTGTGCTGGGGTTTACCGCCGGTATCGCCATGGTGATTGCGGTCTTGCAGATTCCTGACTTTCTGGGGCTGCAGACGGGTGAATTGGGTGAACACTTTATCGCTAACCTGGCCATCATCGCTCAATCCCTTCCAAGCCTTGACCCATGGGAGTTGGGCGTGGGCGTCTTCGCGCTGGCCGTCATGCTCTACTGGCCACGGCTTAATCTGCCGATTCCCGCCCCGCTGATTGGCCTGGTGGTCGGCGCCCTGGCGGCCTATGGCCTGAACCTGTGGCTGGGCGGCGGCAGCATAGAAACCATTGCCTCGCGTTTTAGCTGGGAAATCAACGGTGAAACCGGCAGCGGCATTCCGCCGGTAGCACCGGTGCTGATGGCTCCCTGGCATCTGCCAGGGGCGGATGGCGTGCCTCTGGAGGTCAATTTCGAGCTGATTCGCGCCTTGATTGGCCCTGCCTTTGCGATTGCCATGTTGGGGGCAATCGAGTCGTTACTGTGCGCCGTCGTCGCCGACGGCCTGACCAAGACCCGCCACGACCCGGATGCTGAACTGCTGGGCCAGGGGCTGGGCAACCTTGTCGCGCCGCTATTTGGGGGTATCACCGCCACCGCCGCCATTGCCCGCACCGCCACCAACATCCGCAGCGGCGCCCGCTCACCGTTGGCGGCGGTAGTGCATGCGCTGGTGGTATTGCTCGCCGTGATTGCCCTGGCCGGCGTGCTGGGGCTGGTGCCCATGGCCGCACTTGCCGCGCTGTTGTTTATCATCGCCTGGAACATGAGCGAAGCGCGCCATTTCGTGCGTACCCTGCGTTCTGCCCCTTTTGATGACGTAGCCATTCTGGTGACCTGCTTCGGGCTGACCGTTATCTTCGATATGGTATTAGCAGTGGGCGTCGGGATTGCTCTGGCAGCGGCGCTGTTTATCCGCCGAATGGCGCTGCTGACCCAGAGTGACCGAGTCGATACTCGCCGGGATATCAGCCTGGCGACCCTGCCTGACGGGGTCGCGGTGTACAACATTGATGGCCCGCTGTTTTTTGGTGCCGCTGAAAAGGCACTTGCGTCATTGCGCGTGGCAGACCCGACGATTAAAACGCTGATTCTCGATATGCACGACGTGCCCAGCATGGATGTTACCGGCATCATGGCCCTGGAAACGCTGCTAGATGATATGGCGCGAGATAACGTCGGGGTGATTCTGGTCGGCCTGAAGGCACGTATGATCCTCAAGCTGCGCCGCACAGGTATTCATAAAGTGCCCGGCCAACGCCTGTATTGCCAGCACATGGCCCAGGCCATCAAGGTCGCCAGGCGCTGGCAGGGCTGAATACGAAAACCGCCGCTACCTGAAGCAGATAGCGGCGGGAAAGCCTGTGATGGGAGAACAGGCTTTTTGGGTTATTCGACCAGGGTCCGGGCCGCTTCCAGATACTCTGCGCCGTTCTCGGCCACGCGCTGCTGATCAAGAGATTCAGACCCGAGATGCACCTCTTCCAGCGTGTAGTAGAGGCGAAGCCGCAATGAAAAAGCAGTCGATGTGATTGGCCTTGCTAGGGTGATCACGCTAAAATCGTACGGTATTTCCGTACATAAAGGGGAGTTATGGATATCATCAGTGTAAACAAGTTCAGAGACAACCTGAAAAGCGTTGTAGAGCAGGTGATCAGTAGGCACGAACCCCTCAAGGTGACGCGTCGTGCCGGAGAAGCTTTCGTGATTATAAGCGCTGAGGACTGGGAAAGAGAGCAAGAAACCCTTCACGTTCTTCAGAACCGAGACCTGATGCAACAGATTGCGGCTTCCCTCGATACTCACAGCCGTGGCCAAGGATATACACCTGATGATGAGCAGATGAATGAGATCACTGGTATTTGAGGGCAACACCTGGGAAGCCTATGAGAGGATGCGCGAGAAAGACAAAAAGCTGCACAAGGCTCTCTGTAAGCTATTGAAAGACATGCTCCGGTCTCAAGATCCATCCACTGGCACTGGCAAACCTGAACCGCTTAAACACAACTTATCAGGCTTGTGGTCAAGACGAATCTCACAGCAGGACAGGCTGATCTACCGGTTCGGTGACCAGTCCATTTATATTTTCGCCCTTGGAGGACACTACGATCAGCACTAACGCCCTGGCTTTGCGGCGTGCCGGAGCGCCAGCGCAGGCACCTCCGACAACAGCCATTGGCTAAATGCTTGCATGCGCACAGCCATGCGCATAAGGTCAAACTGTATATTCAAGATCTTTTCGGAGACCCGCATGGCCGAACTCTATGATTCAGCCGCCCCCAAAAAAGCAGCGAACCTCTCAATCAACAGCGATCTGCTGCGTAAAACCCGAGAACTGAACATTAATTTGTCTGCCACCCTGGAGCAAGCGCTGAAAGAAGAGCTTTCGAAACGCGAAGCCGCACAATGGGTTGAAGAAAATCGCGCTGCGATAAAAAGTTACAACGATTTTGTCGAACAAAATCGATGCTTCGGCGACGAATTCAGGGAGTTCTGATGGCACAGTTCGATGTATACCCAACCCGAGCAAAGCCAGTAAGGCTCACTACCCTTATCTGGTGGATATTCAGAGCAGCCTCCTGAGCGATTTGGTAACTCGCATTGTTATCCCCTTGGGTAAAGGTTCAGCCTTCGGTGGCGAAACCATGCAAGGGCTGACTCCAGAAATCAGCTTTGCCGATCAGAAGCTGTTGCTGTTAACGCCGCAAATTTCCGCCGTGCCCAAAAAACACCTCAAGAGCCCCATTGGATCCCTGTCACACTTCAGAAACCAGATTATTGGGGCTCTGGATCTGGCTATCACCGGCATTTAACAGTGATTGGACCGCACGTTCTGATATTAGATGAACATTCTGCGCGTTCAACAATATTAGCCGACCCAACGCCACCCAGCGGCGCAACGCTTTAGGAGTGCTGGGTGGACAAGGCCAAGCTGCCATTAATCCCCTGGGCCACATTCCATGCAGCGCGAACTGATGGCTGGCCCTAGCTGAAGATTGGCATTCAGATCACGCAGGCCAGAGCGCAGGCCTTCTTCCAATACCGGGTGATAAAACGGCATTGCCAACATTTCGCTCACGGTCATTTTCTGTTCCAGTGCCCAGGCCAGCAAATGGGCCATATGCTCGACCCTTGGCCCGAGCATTTCAGCGCCCAGAAACTGGCCGCTACCGTGTTCCGCATAGAGTGCCAGATAGCCGTGGTTCTCACCCATGACACGCGCACGGCCCTGGTCATCAAAAGATACGCCGCCTTCAGCAATGCAATCGCAGCCGCCGAAACGTGCTTCCAGGGTCGCACGGCTATCCCCGACGCTGGCCATTTGCGGTTCAGTAAACACAATTGCCAGGGGCACATTGCGCCGCCCTGCCTTGATGTCGTTCAGGTTGGCGGCATTGCGTGCGGCTATCTGGCCTTCGGTTATCGCTTCGTGCAGCAGCGGCACTGCCTGGTTGGCATCTCCGGCGATAAAGATATGGCTGGGGCTGCCATCCGTGTTGGCACACTGCATGGTAAAACGGTTGAAACTCGGCACACCGCGCTCACCCAGTTCAATCCCGGCATTTTCCAGCGCCAGCTTATCCACATTGGGCTGCCGCCCGGTGGCCGCCAGCAGGTAATCAAAGGTTTCGGTCAACACCTTGCCGGTGGTGCGCTCAACAAAGGTCAGCGTCACCCCCTCGGTGCTGCGCTCGATCTTCTGTACATCGGCATCCGGGTCCATGTAGAACTCGGCGTTAAACAGGTCATCGGCTATCTCGCGTACCTTGTCTGACTGCAGCGGCCCAATCGCCCCGCCTACCCCGAACGTGCGGGTGCGCACGCCCAAACGGCTCAGTGCCTGCCCCAGTTCCAGGCCAATCACCCCCGGGCCGAAGACGGCCACCGATTCAGGCAGGGTCTCCCACTCAAAGACGTCATCGTTGATAATCAGGCGATCTTCCGCCGCTTCAAAAAAGCCCGGCCAGGTGGCGCGCGAGCCGGTGGCAATCACGATGGCATTGGCAGTGACCTGGGTGTGATCATCCACCTGCAGGGTGTGGGGCTGAATAAAGCGGGCATGGCCACGCAGGCGCTGGTCTTCTGGAATACGCTTCATTGACTTGAGAACACTGCCGACAAAGCGGTCGCGTTCGCCTTTGACCCGCGCCATCACCGCCTCACCGTCAATATCGACCTCGGCCACCTTGACGCCGAAGGTGCCCGCTTGGCGTGCGCGATGGGCCGCATCAGCGGCGGCAATCAGCAGCTTGGAGGGCATACAGCCCACCTTCGCACAGGTGGTGCCGTACTCACCGGCTTCAATCAGCAGGACATCGTCGGCGCTCTTGCGTGCCGTATGCCAGGCACTCAGCCCGGCACTGCCCGCCCCGATCACCGCAACATCAACATGACGTTTCTGCATGGCAAACCTCCTTTTAGGAAACCCTTGGCAACATTAAGCTAGCCCAAGGATGACATACAGGCTTATAACCTTATACCTTAAAAGCCATATAGTAACAAATATGTTGCCAAGTGTTTGAAGCGCCACACATTGCCAGGAGCCGATAAAAGAGAAAATGTACTCTGATCGGAGCTGAACACGCCTCATCAGCTTGCACGGTACGAACAATTTCGCAGTTGAAGGACACAGATTCAAAGCTATACAAAGTCTCCGCATAAACAGGCCACCAGATTGTAGAAATGCTGGTGAGGTAAGTGCTTACGCAGAAATTTTCGTGCAATCAGGTCGAACAAAATCAGTGCCTTACTGATCGCCTATGCCCGTTTAATTTTGCACAGACACTTAAGCTTTAACTCACGCCCAGGCTGTTTTTTAAGCCAAATGTAACTACTGTAAATCCTGAACTCAGGAATCCAACCACGAATGATGAGAACAACATGTGGTGGGGTAAATCCTGTTACTACTCAGACATTAACCACCTGCTGGCAAACCTTTAGATATTTTTCAATCATAGGCCAAAATCACCGACTGATGCCTAAAGAGTCCACAGGAAGGAAGAGTATGACCTCACAAATACTCGACGAAATTTATTTGAAATTTAATTTATAAGCGGTTATTTTACGTGTGCTTTTATTGACGGGGATTTACGTGAATCACCACTTATCAAGGATTGACATATAATGAAAAAAACTGTTGCTGCTTTGTGCTTTCTTTTTGTTTTGGGCGGATGTGCCTCATCTGGCAACCAATCCCTGAAAGAACATGATGAACAAACAATCGGTCACTATATCACCGAAGGCCAAACAACAAAGGCTGAAGTGAGGAGCCAGTTCGGATCACCGATTAACACCACTTTTACAGACAATGGATTAGAGATATGGGAATATTCTCTTTCTGATATGTCAGCTGATGCCGTTAGCTATATCCCTATTGTCTCCATGTTTGGGACTTCAACGTCAGGTACTCAGAAAAAACTCACTGTACTTTTCAATGAAGAAGACACAGTTTACCGTTACAGCATGACTGAGTCTGACGTAAAGATGGGAACGGGCGTTTTCAGATAGGCGCTTGCTTATGAATGGTAAAAAACTTGCAGTATTTTAGAAGCCGGCAATGCAACAGATTCAGCAATCGATGTGTTTGATCACCGGAATATGAGCGTTCAAAACATGAAAGTCTTCTCTCTGGAAGGTCAGATCAACGCTAACTTTGGCGGCCACGCGAGGCACAATTACTGATCAGGCCTGCGCCTTGATGCCAAAATAAGTAAAAACGTCAAAGGGCGGCACTTAACGGTGCCGCCCTTTGACGTTTCTAGTGCCTCACCGCAACAGTCACGATGTCTCTTCCTGCTGCACGCTGCATTGTTCTAGCGCATCAGCCAGTTGGCGCAGCAACTGGTTATACAATGTTGGCCCAAGCGGCAGCTCAACGCCCAGAGGGTCGATCACGCCCATCACGGCGGGGGTATCAGCGAAGACATTTTCCACCATCGCTGAGTTGAACTGCGGCTCACTGAACACGCACTGAATAGCATTTTCGCGCACATGTTGCTGGAGCGCTTCAATCCGTGCCGGGCTAGGGTCGGAGGCATCGCCCAGTGAAATCGCACCTTCCGAGGGCACATCAAAACGCTGCTCAAAATACTGGTAGGCATCATGGAAGACCACAAAGCGCGGCGTGGGTTGTTCAGCAAACTGCTCTTCCAGCGCCATCTGCAAGCCTAGCAGGTCGGCTTTTGCCTGAGTGGCATTGCTCTGATAGGTCTCGGCATTCCTTTCAGACTGTTTCGTTTGGCTGTTTGAGGCCGAACATCTGCTGAATGCGGCCATGAATCATCTTTCCGGCGGCCAGCTGCAACGGGTGTTACTGGCGCGCGCCCTGCTGTCACGCCCATCGCTTTTATTGCTGGATGAAGCCACTCAGGGGCTGGATCACAGAGGCGTTGCCGAGTTCTATCAGCGTATTCCAGCGCTCCCAATGCGCGGTCTTGATGGTCAGCCATGATCTGCATGTGGTCATGCGCACGGCGGACCACGTGATCTGCCTGAACGGGCATATCTGCTGTGAAGGTCAGCCGGAAAGAGTGGCCTCGTCACCTCAATACCAGGCGCTTTTCGGCGACCAGACGGCCAGCACTCTGGCCTTCTATCGTCATCAACACGCAGGCCATCACGATGAGGAGACACTGCGCCATGCTGGATGATTTTATGTGGTGTGCGGCCCTGGCAGGGCTTGGCGTTGGGTTAGCCGCCGCGCCGCTGGGATGTTTTGTGGTCTGGCGGCGGATGGCCTATTTCATCTTACGAACTTCATATCACGCTGATTATTATAAGGTTCCAATACCATGACCGATATCATTAATCCACTTCCCGTGACTGTCCTTTCCGGCTTTCTGGGAGCCGGTAAAACCACGGTGCTCAACCATATTCTCGCCAACCGCGAAGGCCTACGGGTAGCGGTGATCGTCAATGATATGAGTGAGGTCAATATCGACGCCGCTCTGGTGCGTGGCAACGCCGGAATCGAGCAGGGCGTTACCCTGAACCGGCGCGAACTGGCCGACCCATTCCTCGCCTAGGAATAAGATCTGCGGGAAATTAAGTGTTTTTGGCGATCCCTATCTTTGCAAGGGCGTTGTGCCAATCACGAGGCGGTCTGTTAAACTCGAAAGTGATCACAAGGTGCGGCACATTCAGCCGCACTCACTCCCTGATAACAGCAGGAGTTACTATGCCTCTTCTCGACAGCTTTACCGTAGACCACACCATTATGGAAGCCCCGGCCGTCCGCGTTGCCAAGACCATGCAATCGCCCTCCGGTGACACCATTACCGTCTTTGATCTGCGCTTCAACAAGCCGAACAAGGACATCATGGGCGAAAAGGGTATTCATACTCTGGAGCATCTATTTGCCGGTTTCATGCGTGAGCACCTTAACGGTGACAACATCGAGATCATTGATATCTCACCCATGGGCTGCCGTACCGGCTTCTACATGAGCCTGCTGGGCACCCCGAGCGAGCAGGACGTTGCCGACGCCTGGATTGCGGCCATGCAGGATGTGCTTAACGTCAAACGTATGGAAGACATCCCTGAGCTCAACGAGTATCAGTGCGGCACTTATACAATGCACTCACTGGACGAAGCCCAGCAGATTGCCCAGAGCATTATTGATCATGGCATTGGCGTTAATCATAACGAAGACCTGGCCATGAGCCCCGAACAGCTCAAGGCGCTGGGCAACCACGCCTGATCTCTGCTCTTTTTTGTTGAAGCATCATGCTTCTCGTTGCCGCAGTACACCTTTGTACTGCGGCACTTTTATCACACCAGTCTTCTTCCCTTCTGATCACCGCTAGGCTCTCATCTGACCTCTTACCTGGGCCGCCCGTGCCACATGGAGTTTTTGATAGCTTTCGATCAGGCGCTGGTGGCGCTCCAACCCTTCCAGCGCCATGCTGGTGGGTTCCAGACCAAAGAAGCGCACCTCACCCGCGACCGATCCCACCACTGCTGACATGGTGGCTTCACCAAACATGCGTGTCAGATTAGGCAAGTAATCATCCAACGCCAGCTCATCATCAAGGACAATTTCCAGCACCGCATTTACCGCCTGGTAGAAAAGCCCGCGCTCAACGGTGTTGTCGTTGTACTGCAGGAACATCTGCACATACTCCAGCGCCGCTTCATGGTCCTGAAGTGCCAGATGGATCAGCAGCTTGAGCTCGAGCAGGGTCAGCTGACCCCAGACGGTATTTTCGTCAAACTCGATGCCAATCAGGGTGATGATATCGCTATGTTCATCCACCTCGCTGTCTTCCAGGCGTTCCAGCAGTGCTGCCAGCTGCTCATCATCCAGACGATGCAGATTGAGGATATCCTCACGAAACGCCAGCGCCTTATTGGTGTTATCCATGATCAGGTCTTCCAGCGGGTAGACCTCTGAATACCCCGGCACCAGAATACGGCAGACTGGCGCCCCCAGGTCTTCGTGCACGGCCACATAGACTTCGGCTTCAAGGTCTTCAAAAATGCCGAACAGGGTGTCCGCTTCTTCCTGAGTGGAGCCGGAGAAGTCCCAGTCGCAGAAATCGAAATCCGCCCGGGCGCTGAAGAAGCGCCAGGACACCACGCCCACGGAATCAATAAAGTGCTCAACAAAGTTGTTCGGCTCGCTGACGGTCTGGGAGTTGAAGGTCGGCAGCGGCAAATCGTTCAGGCCTTCAAAACTGCGCCCCTGCAACAGCTCGGTCAGGCTGCGTTCCAGCGCCACTTCAAAGCTTGGATGCGCGCCAAAAGAGGCAAACACCCCGCCGGTACGCGGGTTCATTAGGGTCACGCACATCACCGGGAACTGCCCGCCCAGGGAGGCATCCTTGACCAGCACCGGGAAGCCCTGAGCCTCAAGCGCCTCGATACCTGCCACGATGCCAGGGAAGCGGGCCAGCACCTCAGCCGGCACATCGGGCAGGGTCAGTTCCTGCTCCAGAATTTCCCGTTTGACCGCCCGCTCGAAAATCTCTGACAGACACTGCACTTCGGCTTCTGCTAGGGTATTGCCCGCGCTCATGCCGTTGCTGAGAAACAGGTTCTCAATCAGGTTGGAGGGGAAATACACCGTCTCGTCGTCGGATTGGCGGGTAAACGGCAGTGCAACAATGCCGCGGTCGGCGCGGCCGGAATTGGTATCGATCAGGTGCGAGCCGCGCAGCTCGCCTTCCGGGTTGTAGATCGCCAGGCAGTGCTCATCCAGCAGCCCTTCCGGCAGTTCGTCATTCGGCCCTGGCTGGAACCAGCGCTCGTTGGGGTAGTGGACAAACTGACTGCCCGCGATTTCCGGCCCAAAATACTGATCGTTGTAGAAGAAGTTACAGCTCAGGCGCTCGATAAACTCGCCCAAGGCTGAACACAAGGCGGCTTCCTTGGTCGCGCCCTTGCCGTTGGTAAAGCACATCGGCGCGGCAGCATCGCGGATATGCAACGACCAGACGTTGGGCACGATATTGCGCCAGGAAGCAATCTCGATCTTCATGCCCAGATCCGCCAGCAGGCCGCTCATGGTGGTGATGGTCTCTTCCAGCGGTTTGTCCTTGCCTTCGATATAGGTCTCGCCACCCTCTGGCGCGCCCATCAGCAGCGCCTGGGCGTCCTCGTCGATATTGTCGACCGTCTCGATGACAAACTCCGGCCCGGTCTGCACTACCTTCTTCACCGTGCAGCGGTCAATCGAGCGCAGCATGCCCTGGCGGTCTTTCTCGGAAATATCCTCCGGCAGCTCGATCTGGATCTTGAAGATCTGCTTGTAGCGGTTTTCCGGGTCGACAATGTTGTTCTGGGACAGGCGGATATTCTCGGTGGGAATATCCCGGGCGTTGCAGTACACCTTGACGAAATACGCCGCGCACATGGCGGACGACGCCAGAAAATAATCGAACGGCCCCGGCGCCGAGCCATCGCCCTTATAGCGAATCGGCTGGTCGGAAATAACGCTGAAGTCGTCAAACTTCGCTTCCAGACGCAGGTTATCGAGATAGTTGACTTTAATTTCCATGCTGATACCCGGATAAATGAATGAGAGTCGCCTTTAGACGAATGGCGCCATTATCCAGTTTTTACCCCGGTACGTCTTGGGCCGTGTGGCGAGAGGACGAAATATCCGAGCGTTTTCTGAGACAGTCAAACGACGGGAGGGCTCGTTATTCTAAGATGCCCTCTGGCCAATACTTTAACCACGCTTTTGGAAGGCGATCAGGATCAGTGCAAGAAGGGACGAACCGATCATCAGCATCAACGAGACGGCGTTAAGCAGAGGAGTCGAGCCTTCTTTCAGACGGTCAAACATAGCAATGGTCAATGGTGCGTCCGACCCAACCAGCATTAGCGTGGTGTTAAAATTCTCGAAGCTCATGAGAAAGGCAACAACCGCCGCACCGGCAATGGCGGGCATCAAAAAAGGAATAGTAATGGTACGCACGGCCGTCAGGCGGTTTGCTCCAAGGTTCAACGCTGCTTCTTCGAGTGTGATATCAAACTTCTGCAATCGTGCCGAGATGACCAGTGTGGCGATAGTGGTGATGAAAGAAAACTGCCCCAGAATAACCAGCGCAAGGCCTGGCCGCAGGAGTTGCGCGTCGATATTCGCCACTTCCCACAGCCCGTTGGCTAAGGTCGAGGAAAACACCAGAATGGAAATACCAAGCACGATACCGGGCACCACTAGCGGCAACAGCATTAACACATACAGCACCCCGCGCCCGCGAAACTTGTAACGATTAAAGAGAAATGCATTAGACGTGCCAACAGCAACCGAGAGGGTAGCCACGGAAACACCGACAAGGGTCGAAGTCCCGATGGCACCAAGGATGCTGTGTTCGTGAAACACACCGATTTTAGGATCACTATCGCCAAAGAACCAGTTGAGCGTGAACCCCTCCCAAGGCAAAGACGGGAACTGACTGTCATTGAACGCAAAAGTGGCAACGACCAGCAAAGGCAGTGCCAGGTAGATGAAAAAGAGGACAACGTAGCTCGCCCAGATGACGTTGAGCGCACGAGATGTGGGAATCGTTGGTATCATCAGCCCATCGTCCTTTCTAACGTCTGGCCCGTTAGGCGCAACATCGCCCAAACAATGAAAGACGACGCTGCCAACAGCATGAAGCCGAAAGTGGCCCCCAGCTCCCAATTGAAGCGCACGATAAACTGCGAATAGATCATCTCAGTAAACCAAAGGCTGTCCTTGCCGCCTAGCATAGTAGGGGTCAGATAATTACCAAGACTTAGCATAAAGACAACAATGCAGCCCGATACGATGCCGGGCACCGGATGGGGGATCACGATCTCACGCATAACAGACCAGCCCGAACCACCCAGATCATAGCCCGCTTCGATCACCGCATCGTCAAGGCTATCAAGCGTTGTCACCAGCGGAACAACCATGAACAGCATCGAAGTATAGACTAGGCCCGTCATGATAGCCGCATCGTTATACAGCATTTCGACCGGCCCCGACACGGCGCCTGACCATTGCAAGAATTGCGAGATTACACCCGTCTCACGCAACAGAATCATCCACCCGAAGGTGCGCACTAGCTCGGAGACCCAGAAGGGAATGAGGCACAGCAAAAAGAGAATCGAGCGTGCGCGACCCCGCACCATCTTGGCAATGTAGTAGGAAACCGGAAAAGCAATCAAGAGAGTGATGAGTGTCGCCATGATCGCCATCACAGCTGTGCGCATAAAGGTGCGCATATAAAGCGGTTCAGTCAAGATTGTTGTGTAGTTGGCAAGGCTGACCGCGTATTCGCCAACGCCTACACGCTCGCGCAAACTGAGCATCAGCATGTCGATATGGGGAATCAGGATCAGCAGAATCAGCCAGAGCAGGAGTGGCATCAACAGTAGGATAAAACCAAGGCGAGCGCTATTAGCCATCGCTCAGCCCTCCCTTGCATCAAAGCAATTGGCCTGATCAGCAGCCCAGCCGATATGAATGAAGTCGCCACGTTGCAGATCGGTGAATTCACCCGATTGAGGCAGGGTGACTTCGACCTCGCCGCCGCTCTTGTCGCATGTCACGATGATGCGGCTGGCAGCACCGTTGAACAGCAGGCTGCCGACCCTGCCTGAAATCCGATTATCGAATTGGGCCAGATCATCGGAACAGCGGCCGATGCGAATCGCCTCGGGGCGTACGAAAATTTTTACATCTGCCCCTTTAGTGGTCGCGCTCTTAGTGGCCGCGCGCATGATCAAGCCGGTATCGGTACGCAGCTCGACGGTGTTTCCCTCGACGCGCAGAACCTTACCGCACCAGGCATTACTGTCACCTACGAAGCTGGCAACGAAAGACGTCTGTGGGCGGTAGTAGAGATCCTGACCGCTGCCGATCTGTTCGAACTTGCCTTCGTTCATCACTGCGATGCTGTCGGACATTACCAGCGCCTCGGATTGGTCGTGGGTAATGTAAACAAAAGTGGTATCAAAGGCAGCTTGCAGGGACTTCAACTCGACCTTCATACGCTCACGCAGCTTAAGATCCAGCGCCCCCAGCGGCTCGTCGAGCAGCAGCACATCAGGTTCAAGCACCATGCAGCGAGCAATAGCAACACGTTGTTTCTGTCCACCTGATAACTCATCCGTTCTTCGCTTGCCGATACCGCGCAAGCCGATGCGATCGAGCACTTCATCGACCTTTTGGGCGATCTCGGCATTTGAATTTCCGGCCCGGCGCAAACCATAGCCAATGTTGTCCTCGATATTCATCATCGGAAAGAGAGCGAGATGCTGGAACACCATATTGACTGGGCGCTTGTTGGGTGGGGCATTGAGAACCGAACGCCCCTTGATCGCAATGTCGCCGGTTGACGGTTCAAGAAAACCCGCAATCATGCGCATGATCGTTGTCTTGCCACAGCCTGAGGGACCCAGGATCGAGAAAAACGAACCAGCGGGTACCGAAAACGACACATCATCGACTGCCAGCGTATCGCCAAAACGGCGTGTCAGATTGGTGCATTCAAGATCGTAAACCTGGGTGCGGGCATCATCGCGGGCAACAGTCATAAAAAGACATTTCCAGACATTCAAAAAAACGGGCGGCCCACGTAAATGGGCCGCCCACGATTAAGGAGATTACTGAGCGGCTTTCACTCGGTCCAGCACGCCACCTTCAATCGCTTCGAGACCAGCAGGCACCGGGGGATACCATTTAATGTTATTAACGGCTTCGGGTGGGAAGCTGGCCTGATATTGGGCTTTAATCTTATCGGATGCGAATTCATCCGCGCCAGCCGATGCCGTAAAGTTACCGGCGGATGCGGTGATCATCGCCGACACCTCGGGCTGCATGACAAAGTTGATCCAGTCATAGGCCGCATTATCAGCCCTACCTTTAGCAGGCAGAACAAAGGTGTCGATCCAGCCCAGAGCGCCTGAAGCAGGGGCGACGAAATTGATGTCAGCATTGTCTGCGTTCAGTTTCCAGCCGCCAGTGTCCCATGCCATTGCAGCGACTACTTCGCCGGAGCGCACCAGATTGATCAGCTCGTCACCACCGTCCCAGTAGGTTTTAACAACCGGCTTACACTCAACAAGCTTGGCCTCGACTTGGTTCATGATCTCGGTATAAGCCGCCTCGTCACCATAGGCGGCAAAGGGGTCGAGCCCCATTGAGTAAGCAAAACCAATCAGTGTCGGACGCTTGAGGCGGTAAGAGACTTTGCCTTCGAGTGCGGGATCGCAAAGGTCGGTGTAATCCGTCACACCTTCAGCTTCTGCGCCATTGACAATCAGGCCGCTGGTGCCCCAGACGTGCGAAACACCATAGACTTCGCCATCGACGGTAGTGTTGGCTTTCGTCGCTTCAAGCATAGAGGGAATGAACAGGTCTTCATTGATCCGGCTCATATCCATCGGTTTGTAGATGCCGAATTCAGCTTGCGGGCCCGCGATACGGTCCTGGCTAGGCTGGGCAAGGTCAAAACCACTGCCACCGGTGGCGCGCAGTTTAGCGATCATTTCCTCATTATTGGACATGGTCACTTCGACGGTGTGGCCCGTCTCGGCCTCAAATTTCTCGATGACATCTTCAGGCGCGTAGCCGCCCCAAGTCAAAAGACGCAGCGTTTCGGCGCTGGCAGTAGACGTCATCACCACAGTGCTAACAACACCTGCGGTCAGTGCAAGCATGATGGTTTTCATTAAAAAGCCCCTGTTAGTTAACCAGAAAAGCAACACAACATACTAAGCACAGCGGCATTGCATTTTCATGACATATACTACCCCGTCATTTCCACAGGCTTTTAGCGGGAATGATAGCTCTGAGGGTTTCTGGGAACGACGCTGCTGGGCATCATAAAGAATGGCAGTGTACAAGGACGAATCGATTTGCTGCGTAAATTGTAGGATTAAACAACCTTTTGCCAGTGCGTGACATCTTGAATTTCCGCCAATTCATCCTCTTCGGCTTGTTGCGTCTTATAGAGATCCCACCTGACCTGCAGGTTCAACCAGAAATCGGCTGAGATACCAAAGAACCGAGCCAAACGCAGCGCAGTGCTAGGCGTAATACCACGCTTCTGATTAACTAATTCATTAACTCTTTGATAAGGAACATGAATAGCATCTGCTAGCTGGCGCTGCGTAATGTGCATTGGACGCAGGAACTCCTCTACCAGCATTTCGCCAGGATGACTCGGCTGCCTATGTGTAGGAATGCGGACCATACTTCACCTCTAATGGTAATCAGTTAACTCTACTTCGTCGGGCTCAGCGTCAGTCCATTTGAAGCAAATCCTGTATTGCTCGTTCACTCGAATGCTGTGCTGACCCTTTCTGTCGCCAGATAAGGACTCCAAGCGGTTACCTAGAGGAACTTTTAACTCATCTCTGATATTCCCGCATGCCCACCACCCCGTCATTCCCGCATGCTTTTAGCGGGAATCCATTTTGACCTTGGGTTTCAAGCTCCGGCGAGAAAGGTCAAGGTGGATTCCCGATTACCCCCTCGGGAATGACAGATAAGAGCCTCGTCATTTCCGCGAGCCAACTACCACATCAGACACTAAGGCTAACTTCACCTTTAAAACTGAGGGATCCCCACAAATATTTCAATAAAATCAGCAGGTAATGTTGAAGGAGCCTGCATGAGTCGGCATGTTGTTAATCGCCAAACAAACAATATGCCTAAGGAGACCCATGCAGGCCCCACGATTCTTACACAATTGGCTCACATCAGCACTCCCCTCAATACATGCCAAACGTCTTCAAGCACTTCTGGATACGGTGGGTGCCTTGCTGACGGATCGTCGATTGGGGTTAACAGCGCTCGGGCGTGCTTTGCCAGGGCCGGTAGCGCCTCGGCATACCATTAAGCGCGTCGACCGGCTATTGGGCAACCACCATTTGCACGAGGAGCGCCCCTTGTTTTATTGGCTGGTGGCTAATGTGTTGATCGGTCATATGACACGTCCCCTGATTCTGGTCGATTGGTCGCCTATCGATCATTATGGGCAGCAATTTTTGCTGCGTGCTGCTATCCCCTTTGCCGGGCGCTCATTGCCGATCTTTGAAAAGGTTCATCACAAAAATGGATGTGCGTATTGCGAAGCGTATCTATTAGAAGCCATTGCCCGCCTGTTGCCTGAAGGGGCAACGCCTGTGCTGGTGACCGATGCCGGTTTTCGTAACCCGTGGTTTCGCGCTGTAGAGAAGCGTGGCTGGTATTACGTCGGGCGTGTACGTAGCCCCACCCATTATCAGGCATCCGGTGCAGCGTGGCAGGCGGTCAGTTCATTGTTTCAGCAAGCCACCTCGGTACCCAGTGCCCTTGGAGAAGTTCAGATAGCGCGCAGCAACCCACTGACGACTCAGATGGTGCTCTATCACCAATCGCCCAAGGGGCGTAAAGATCGTAACAAGCGTGGACAGGCCTCTCAGGACAGTGCGAGCAGAGCCATCGCCCGCCGTCAGGAAGAACCCTGGGTATTGGTCACTAATCTGCCGAAGCGCTCGACACAGGCGAAAAAAGTGGTCGCCATCTACCGGCAACGAATGCAGATCGAAGAAGGTTTTCGCGACGTCAAAAGCCCCCTTTTTGGGCTGGGCTTTGGTATGCATCAATCGCGTCAGGGCAGGCGTATCGAGATCCTGCTGCTGATCGCGATGTTGGCCAATATGGCGATGATGGTCGCTGGCCTGGGCGTGAAAACCAGAGGGCAGCAGAAACACTACCAGAGCAACAGTATCAATCATCGCAATGTTTTATCGGTATGGCGCCTTGGGCTGGAATGGCGTAAGCGCCCTTAAACCGGCATCTACCGCTCTCGCTTTTATCCCCTCACACTGATGCCATCAGATCTTTGTGAGGGGGTGTCATGACGCATCAAGAACGTGAGCAATATTGGCAGCAACAAGTCACCGAATGGCAAACCTCTGGCTTGTCCGGCATGGCGTTTTGCAAGCAACAAGCGCTAAAGTACCATCAGCTTTCTTACTGGCGTCAAAAGCTCTTGGCCAGCGCATCGTCAACAAAAGAGCCAGTCGCCGGTTTTGCCACCGTCGCATATTCCAATACCGGCACCGCAAAAGAAATAGACTCCACGGGGCTTACGGTATCACTGCCCGGCGGTATCACGGTCACGGGCTTGCACGCGGGCAACGTGGCGTTACTGGGCGATATCCTGAGGCAACTGTGAAGCGGCCGCGCTATTTACGCCCCGCGTGGGAAATGCCCGAGATCTACCTGTACCGCGCACCGGTCGATTTTCGCAAGCAAGCCAACGGCCTGGCGTTACTGGTGGAGCAAGAACTGGGACACAACCCCTTTAGCGGGGCGCTGTATGCCTTTACTAACCGGCAGCGAAATAAAATCAAGTGCCTGATGTGGGAAGACAATGGCTTCGTGCTCTACTACAAGGCGCTGGCCGAGGAGCGCTTCAAGTGGCCCGGCCCCTCGGATGACGTTATGGCGTTGACTGGCGAGCAGATCAACTGGCTGTTGGATGGCTACGATATCACCCTGATGCGCGGCCATAAAACACTGCATTACGACAGCGTCGGATAGGCCATAAAGCTCTTATTTTCAGTGCTTTAACACACCGAATCTGGTATCATTGGCCCATGAAAAAGCACCCCGAAGTCTCCTCCCAACTGCCTGATCTCAGTGGCCTCTCCGCCGCTGAGGTAGTGGCTCTTGTGGCGGGGCTTCAGCAACAGGTGACGGCTCAACAGACGGCGTTACAGCAACGTAATCTCTATATTCAATTGCTCGAAGAGAAGCTGCGCTTGCAGCGCATTCAGCAGTTCGCCGCGCGCAGTGAAAAGTCTGCGAACCAGGCTCATCTGTTCGATGAGACGGAGTTGGAAGCTGACATCGAGGCGCTACGCGATCAGTTACCCGACGATGTCGAAGAGCAAGACGCGCCGCGTCCCTCACGTCAACGTCGCCAACGTGGCTTCTCCGACACTCTGGTCCGTGAGCGTATTGAGCTTACGCTCAGCGAAGAAGAAAAAGTCGGGGCGACCAAGACCTTCTTCGCCAAGGTAAAAGAAGAGCTTCAGTTCATCCCCGCGCAGCTGAAAGTCCTCGAATACTGGCAGGAAAAAGCGGTGTTCCCGCTTGAGGGCAACGACCATCTCCTTACTGCGGAGCGTCCGGTTCATCCGCTAGGCAAGTGCACGGCGTCGACGTCACTGCTAGCGTACGTGATCACCTCCAAGTACGCAGACGGTTTGCCGCTGTACCGCTTGGAAGGCATGTTCAAGCGGTTAGGCCACGCTGTTAGCCGCACGCAGATGGCCAACTGGATCATCCGCCTGAATGACGTCTTCACGCCCTTGATCACGCTGATGCGCGAAGTGCAAAACAGCAGCGCGTATCTGCAAGCCGATGAAACGCGGCTGCAAGTGCTCAAGGAAGACGGCAAGACCGCTCAGTCAGATAAATGGATGTGGGTCACCCGAGGTGGCCCACCGGATCAACCGTCGGTGCTCTTTGCCTACGACCCGTCCCGCGGCGGCAGCGTGCCGGTGCGCCTACTCGACGACTTCTCAGGGATCCTGCAGGCCGATGGCTACGCCGGTTACGGCCAGGTATGCCGTGCCAACGGCATTACCCGCATTGGCTGTTGGGACCATGCGCGACGCAAGTTCGTGGAAGCGTCTAAGGCAGCCAAGGTCAACGCGAAAGGCAAGGGCGCCACGCCGGCCAAGGCCGAGGTAGGGCTTAGCCATATCAACAAACTCTACGCCATCGAACGGCAGATCAAGGATCTCAGCGAAGTGGAACGCTACCGTGTCCGCCAGGAGCTGAGCCTTCCGCGTCTTGAGGCCTTCAAGGCTTGGCTAGAGGCTAATGTTACCCGCGTCATGAAAGGCAGCCTGACGCGTCAGGCGATGGAATATACGCTGAACCAATGGGACTTCCTCATCGGCTATTGTGCGCGCGGCGACCTGCATATCAGTAATGTTCTGGCAGAAAACGCCATTCGCCCGTTTGCCGTTGGTCGAAGAGCCTGGCTGTTCGCGGATACCTCCCGCGGCGCTCACGCCAGTGCCACCTGTTATTCACTCATCGAAACGGCAAAAGCCAATGGCTTGGAGCCTGCTGCCTATATCCATTATGTGCTGGAGCACATCGCCACCGCTGATACGTTAGAGGCACTGGAAACGCTGCTGCCCTGGAACGTGAACTTGGCGCCCGCCGAAAAAAAGTGAAAGAACACGGCTAGGTCAAGTGTGTCGATTTAAGGGCGCTTACGGAATGGCTGCGTCGACAACCTTCCGGCGCTGTGCCCTGGCCTTGCTGGACATCGCTGAAGGCCAGCCTGAGAGAAGAAGCCCACGATCAGGCATTATGCGACGCATAGCGCCAAATTCGTGGGGATTCTTCAGCCTTTAAAAGCGTGCATTTTTTACGGAATACTCGTTAATCTGCTTTTCTACTTCTTCAAACTCAGACCGACTCATGCTATGAGGCAAAGGAATAATAAACTTTCCTTCAGTACGCGTCACAACCCTGATCAAAAAAAACCCTTGATTGTTTATATCACAATTTATACATTCAATATTAAACTTTAACACCTTATCAACAACGCCACTATTATTAAAAAATACATACTTACCATCCTCCCAGAGCACCTTTTTTTTAAATTTCATAAAAACAATAAAAAAAATAGCAGTCCAAAAAGCTATAAAGATAGCAACAATTAAAAAATTCACACCAGAGTTAGCCAGTGCCATAGGGGCAAGCATCCCCACAAACATGTAAGGAAAAACCATTTCTCGACTAACGTAAATTTTTATATTCGAACTCACTTTAAACCTCATCAAAAATTAAATTTCTACGTCGCTACTTTTTTCAGGCCAACTCTAGTCCACTTACTTACGATTCTCAGCGAAAAAGTTCAAGATTGTTTTCCGATTACCCTATTCGGAAATGACGCCTTGTTGCGTGTAGCTAGCGGACAAAATATCCAAGCGCTTTCCAGTCACCGTCAACTGACTGGAGGGTCAGAGTTTCAATGACTTCCGCTTGATGGGTAAAGCGTGTCGAGAAACGCAAGACCAGATACTCCCCTTCAGGCACGCCCGGAAGTGATTGATACGCTTTTCTTTCCACTTGCTGCCTGGAAATAACACTGCCCAACGGATCTCTCACCTCGCTGACTGCCTCCCGCCATTGTTCAGAAGGAACTTCTTGCTGAAAATACGCCCCCGCCTGTTCCCAACTCTCGAGATAATCACCGTTATCAATCAGCGATAGCCAGCTCATGGCCGTCTCTCTAGCCATATCGTCGTCAGCTGTACTGTGAGAAGACAGAAAAAGTAGTAAAAGCACTGTAACGAGAATTTTCATTTTTCGCCCTCCCTGGGCAGTCGCTCTTTATAGTGAATGATCCTTAGAAAATGTCACAGATGACGTGCCACCATGAACACTTCATCTGCCGAGTACAGATTGCTTATGACCGCTTCAACCTCTGCCCCTAAGCTTTCTTTATACAACCTTTGAGCATGGTTATCGCTTCTTGTTGTGACAACAATATGCTTTAACACTGCGCCTTGATGAGACAGCTGCGTTTTGACATCCGGCAATGATGCCACTATTAACTGTCGCCCAATGCCTTGTCCGCGGTAGTTCGCGGCCACCGCAATTTGCTCCAACTCAAGAATGACTTCAGGGCGAAACCCACTTTTCTGTGACCAGATGATGTACCCAACGCAGCGATGATTGATCAAGGCCACATAGCTCAGCATTCGTGGTGCCGCATTCAGGTTGCATTCCAGCCATTGGTAGGAAGAACGCTGTCGAGGGAACGCTTCTTGATGCACCTTCGCTGCACACTCAAGATCTTGTTTGTACATTTTTCGAACGGCTGGTGTGCTGACTTCCTGCATCCTAGTTCCTCCATGAACACCCGACTGACAAATAAAAGGGGTCAGATCCAAGAATAAAAGGGGTCAGATCCAAATTAAATGGGATCCCTGAAGTGTAAGGATGATGAAAGCCGACCATTTAATTTGGATCTGACCCCTTTTATTTCTTTTATTCCGGCCTTGTCACTGAGCAAACCTACCACCTTCCACACACTTTGCACATTGTGTGTCGATTGGTTGCGCGTGCATCGCGCATGCTGGGGGCATGTTATCTTTATGGCCTTTTCGCCTGACGTTATTTTGAATCTCGGAAGTGTTCACGCTTATGCCTGCTGCTCGCCTGTGCCTTACTCGCCAACGGGGCCGTTTTCGGCCCGGTATTCTGATTGCCCTGCTGGTGCTGGTGGGCGGGCTGGGGGGTGCCTGGTGGTTGTTGAATGAACCGCCGCGGGTGGAGCGTCGCCCGCCGCCGGAGCCGGTGCCGCCTCGGGTGGAGGTGGTGCGTGTGGAGGCCAGCGAGCAGGCGCCGCGCTTGCTCGCCTTCGGGCGTGTGGAGGCCGAGCAGCAGGCCAATATCGCCAGCCGTGTGGCGGGTCAGCTGGAGCACTTTGGCGATAACGTGGTGCCCGGCAGCGTGGTGGAAGCGGATGCGGTGCTGGCACATATTGACCAGGCCGACCTGCAGCTGGCGCTTCAGGATGCCGAGGCCCAGTTGGCAAATGCCCAGGCCCAGCTGGCCCTTGAGCAGGCAGAACAGCAGCGCGCGCGTAGCGAATACGAATCCTTTGGGCGCCAGCTCTCGCCGGAGCGCCGTGCCCTGGTGCTGCGTGAACCGCAGCAACGCCAGGCCGAGGCGCAGCTGACCCAGGCGCGGGTCGCTCGCGATCAGGCGGCCTTGAACCTTGAACGCGCCACCCTGCGCGCGCCCTTCCGGGCCATGGTGCAGGAGCGTTTGGTGGGTGCGGGCAGCCTGCTTAGCCAGGGCACTGAAGTGGTCAGCCTGATCAGCGTGGAGCAGTTCTGGGTGCGTGCCTCCCTGCCCGGCGAACACGCAAGCTGGCTGGCGCCTGGCGATAGCGTCACCCTTACCAGCCGGGGCTGGCCTGACGATAGCCAGCGCACTGGCCAGCTGCTGGCCGTGCTGCCCAGCTTGGAAGAAAACGGCCTGCAGGTGCAGCTATTGATTGGCGTGGATGACCCCTTGGCCCTGGAAAGCCCCGGCCCGGCCCTGCGCCTGGGGGATGTGCTACGCGCCGAGATTGACCCGGCAAATACGCAAGCCCTGATCGCCCTGCCCGCCGCAGCGCTGCGGCCCGGCAATCTGGTGTGGTGGCTGGATGACCAGAACCAGCTGCAGCAAAGCCAGGTCACCCTGGCCCACCGTGGCGAGCGGGAGGTGCTGGTCAGCAGCGGCCTTGAAACGGGCAAGCGGGTAGTGGTGGCCGGGCTTGTTAACCCCCGTGAAGGCCAGCGCGTTCGCACGGGTGAGGAAGCGGGTGAAGAAGAGAATAAGGAAACGGGCGAGGAGGAAGCACCATGAACCGCCGTGGCCCGCTTGCCTGGATGGTCGACCATGGCGTCGCCCCCAACCTCTTGATGATTCTGCTGATTGCCGGCGGCCTGTTGGCCTCGCTGAGCATCAAGAAGGAGCTGTTTCCCGATTTCGAGATGGAGATTATCAATGTCAGCATCAGCTACCCGGGTGCTACGCCTGAGGATATCGAGCGAAGTATCCTGCTGCCGGTGGAAGCGGCGCTGGCCGATGTCGAGGGCATTGACGAACTAACCGCCACCGCCAATGAAGGCAGTGGCCAGCTGCGCGCCGAGCTGACCGAAGGTATCAACGTGATGCGCGTCTACCAGGATATCCAGCAGGCAGTGGATGCCATCACCATTCTGCCGGAGGCCGCCAATCCGCCACGGATCAGCCTCTCGGGCGGGTCGCGCAGCGTGCTCAGCCTGCAGGTTTACGGCCAGGTGGGCTTAGGCGCCCTGCACGACGCCGCCGAAAACGTGCGCGCTGAACTGCTGGCGGCTGAGGGCATCTCCCGGGTGGAGGTTTCCGGCGACCGTGACCGGGAAATCCAGATCCATCTGGATGAGGAAGCCATCCAGCGCTACGGCATTGACCACCAGGCGCTGGCCAACCTGATTGGCCAGGAAGCTCTGGACCTGGCCAGCGGCCAGCTGAGTACCCGGGAAGGCGAATGGCTGGTGCGCTACCAGGGGCGGCGTAACGGCGCCGCTGAGTTTGCCGATTTACCGGTCATCACCAGCACCCAGGGCGCGCCGGTGCGCCTGGGGGATATTGCCCGCGTGCAGGCGGGCTTTGCCGAAACGGATCGCGAAGTTTTCTATAACGGCGAGCCAGCGCTGTCGGTCAATGTGTATCAGGTGGGCAACCAGACCCCCACCGGGCTTTCCGGTGCGGTTCAGGGCGAGCTTGAGCGCCTGCGCGCCAACCTGCCGGAAAACGTGGGCCTGGATGTCTCCCGCGATACCTCAGAGTACTATCAGGGCCGTCTGGATCTGCTGCTCAAGAATGCCTGGCTGGGGCTGACCCTGGTGATGGTGCTGATGGCGCTGTTCCTCCAGGCCCGACTGGCTTTCTGGGTCACCCTGGGCATTCCGATTGCCTTTCTGGGCGCTCTGCTGTTTCTGCCCTGGATGGGCGTCTCGCTGAACCTGATTTCCATGTTCGCCTTTATTATCGCCCTCGGCATCGTCGTGGATGATGCCATCATGGTGGGTGAAAACATCTACAGCTACCGCGAGCAGGGCTATTCCCTGCGCGATGCGGCGGTTCTCGGGGCACGCGAGATTGCCACGCCGCTGACCTTTGCCATTCTGTCCAATATCGTCGCCTTTCTGCCGCTGCTGTTCCTGCCCGGTTTCCTGGGGCTGATATTCGCCACCGTACCCCTGGTGGTGATCACCGTCTTTCTTATTTCCTGGGTGGAAGCGCTGTTTATCCTGCCCAACCACCTGGCCCATAGCCGGGCGAACAAGAAAACAAAGGCCAACTGGCTGGACCGACTGCGCCAGCGGATGCAGGCCGGGTTGCATGATTTCACCTACCAGCGTTTCGAGCCTTTTCTGCAACGCGCCCTGAATCAGCGCCTGCTGACGATTTCCATTGGGGTGGTCATTCTGGCGCTGACCCTGGCCTGGGCAATGAGCGGGCGGCTGGGCTTTTCGCTGATGCCCAGAGTCGAATCCGATCAGGTGCAGGCCAGCATCACTCTGCCGATTGGCAGCCCCATCAGCCTTAGCCGCCGCCTGAGCCAGCAACTGCTCGACGCCGCCGACACCCTGGCAGAGAGCGAAGACAGCCTGAGTTTTAGCAGCTCACGCACCCAGCTGGATGGCGAAAGCCTCAGCGTACGCCTGGATATCGCCGCGGACAGCCTCGACGACTGGCCCCCTTCACGCATCGCCCCGGCCTGGCGGGAGCTGAGCGGTGACCTGGTGGGCGCCCAGTCGGTGCGTTTTGAATCAGACGTTGGCGGCCCGGGAAGCGGTGCGGCGCTTAGCCTGCGGCTTTCCCACCCGGATACCCAGGTGCTGGAAAGCGCCGCCGAACGGCTGGCGACTGAGCTGACAAACTTTGGCCTGATTGATGTCGACAGCGGCCTGGGCGATGGCAAACCCCAGCTTGAAATGCGCCTTTCCAGCGAGGGCCGGGCGCTGGGCCTGAACGGCAGTGAGCTGGCAAGCGCCCTGCGCGGCCCCTTGCAGGGCGCCACGGCCATCGAGCAGTTCAGCGGCCGCAGCGAGGTCAGCATTGAAGTACGCCTGCCCCCTGACGCCCGCGACAGCCTTGACGCGCTTTATCGGCTGCCGATCCAGACCCCGGAGGGGCTGAGTGTGCCGCTGTCTCGGGTCGCGGAGTTCACCCTGAGCCAGGCGTCCAGCAGCATTCAACGCATTGACGGCCGGCGGATCATTACCGTGACGGCGGACAGCGAGGGCGATGTGGCGATCAATCAGGTGCTGGCGACCCTGCGCGAGGAGGTCTTCCCCGACCTTCAGGCGCAGTTCAGCGGTCTGGAAGTCGGCCTGGGTGGCCGCCAGCAGGACACCGCCGATAATCTAGCCACACTACGTACCGCCATGTGGCTGATGCTCGGCGCGCTGTATTCTCTCATGGCCATTCCGTTTCGCAGCTATACCCAGCCGCTGCTGGTGCTGGCGGCGATTCCGTTCGGCATTGTTGGGGCCATGGGCGGGCATGTGATTCTGGGCTTTGGCCTGTCGATTATCAGCCTGCTGGGCATGCTGGCGCTCTCCGGCGTGGTGATCAACGATGCTCTGGTGCTGATTGACTACGCCAACCGCAAGCGCCGCGAAGGCATGGCTGCCCGCGAGGCGATTGTCGCCGCCGCAACCCGCCGCCTGCGGCCGATCATGATGACCACCTTGACCACCTTCCTGGGGCTGGCCCCCATGATGCTGGAAACCTCCCGTCAGGCGCGCTTCATGATCCCCATGGCCATTTCGCTGGGCTTTGGCATGCTGTTCGCCACCCTGATCCTGCTGGTGCTGGTGCCCTGCCTTTACCTGGGCCTTGAGAATCTGCGCGAGCGCTTTACCCGCCAGACGAACACAGCGGAGGCCACGTCATGAAGCTTTTTGCCGCACTGCGCCAGACCTCGCGGCTGGGAATCAAGCTGTTTGTGATCATTCTCAGCGTTAACGTGGCGATTTCCGCCGGGGTATTTATGGCGGTTTCCCACAGCATTGATCGCGGTTTTTTTGAGTATCTGAACCAGGCCCAGGAACGCCGTGCCCAGGTGTTGGCCGAAGGGCTGCAGACTCGTTGGCAATATCACCAGGGCTGGGCGTGGCTGGCCGACGAACCCGACCGCTGGCCTGCGGTGGTGCGCCATGCGCTGGGCAAGTCCTACCGTGAGCGGCCTTCCTTGCTGGGGGAAGCCCGGGACTTTGTACTCCGCGACCCGGATGGCGACTTCGTGATTCAGGCCGATAGCCGGCGGGCAAGCGGGCCAGATGCCTGGCATTGGCTGAGGCTTGAGGTGGAGGGCCAAACCATTGGCACCCTGGGTTACCGTCCACCCCGGCAGGTCATGGAGCGCATGGAGAGCCGCTTTCTGGAACGCCAGCAGCGTAATCTGGTGATTATTGTTGCCTCTCTGGGCCTTGCTTCCCTGCTGCTGGCCGGTGGGCTTGCCTGGTGGCTGGGGCGTCGCGCCCGGGCCTTGGCAAGCGCCACCCAGCGCCTCACCCAGGGGGATTACCATACCCGCCTGGAAGAGCGCGGGCGCGATGAGCTTTCACGCCTGGCCCGGGACTTCAACGTGCTGGCCGCAACCCTGGAGGCCAATCGCGAAGCCCGCGCCCGCTGGGTCTCAGATACCGCCCACGAACTGCGCACTCCGCTGGCCGTTTTAAGAGGTGAGATCGAAGCCATGCAGGATGGCATTCGCCCCCTGACCCAGGAAAACCTCGGCTCTCTGGGCCAGGAGGTCGCTCAGCTGGAACGCCTGGTGACCGACCTGCGGCTGCTCTCGCAAAGCGACGCCGGTGCTCTCGAGATCCAGCTGGCGCCGCTCAACCTCAGCGACCACCTGCAACACCGTCTGGACGACGCCTGCCACTGGCTGGAAGACGCAGGCCTGACCCTGGAAAGCCGGATCGAACCTGATATTGAGGTGCACGGCGATGCCCAACGCCTGCGCCAGCTATGGAGTAACCTGCTGGATAACAGCTGCGCCTATACCCAGGCGCCCGGCACCCTGCGCGTAACGTTACGCCGTGACGGCCAGCATGCTGTGCTGATATGGGAAGACAGTGCTCCTGGTGTGCCGCAAAGCGAGCTGGCCCGTTTGACTGAGCGCCTCTACCGGGTGGAAGGCTCGCGCAATCGCGCCAGCGGCGGCAGTGGCCTGGGCCTTTCAATTGCTAATGCTCTGGTGCACGCCCATGGTGGGCAGCTGCAGGCCAGCGCTTCGCCGCTGGGCGGGTTGCGCTGGACTTTGACCCTGGCACTTTTACCGACTGATTGATGGCCTTCAAGGAGAGACTTATGGCGGATGACCACCGCTTGCTGATTGTCGAGGATGAACCCAAGATCGCCCGCCTGATGGCCGATTACCTTCAGGCCGATGGTTACACCACCCTGGCGCTGGAAAATGGCAACGACGTCCTGCCCTGGCTGGCCAACAACGCCCCGGCGCTTGTCCTTTTGGACCTGATGCTGCCCGGCAAGGACGGCCTGACGCTATGCCGCGAGATTCGCCAGCACCACCCTGGGGTCGCCATTATCATGGTGACTGCCCGGGTGGAAGAGGTCGACCGCCTGCTGGGCCTGGAGCTGGGCGCCGATGACTATATCTGCAAACCGTTCAGCCCCCGTGAAGTGGTGGCGCGGGTAAAAGCTGTGTTAAGACGCGGCCAGCCCAACGAGGCAGGCGTTTCACCCGACGCCGCCCTGCTGACACTTGACGAAGACGGCTGGCAGGCTTTTGCCGCTGGCGAGGACTTGGGCCTCACTGCGGTTGAGTTCCAGCTGTTGCGGGTGATGATGGACGCGCCCGGGCGTATCTTTACCCGCGAGCAGCTGATGGATCATATGTACCGCGATAACCGCATTGTCTCCGAGCGTACCGTCGACAGCCATATCAAGAAGCTGCGTCGCAAGATCGCCGATGCGCTTCCCGAAAAGGAAATCATCCGCTCCGTCTACGGCGTGGGCTACAAGTATCAGCCGATGGGATAACGCTCCTCAACGCGGGTTTACTTGCTGATTAAGAAAGGCGATACCCGCTTCGATCGCTTGCCCTTCCAGAACAAAGCTGGTGATATGGCCGCGCCCGCGCAGCAGATAAAGCTCGCTTTCAACGCCCTCTGCTTTGAGCTGGGCGTAAAAATCCGTGGCGTGATCCACCGGCACCAGCTGATCCAGTCGGCCGTGGTAGATAAAGAAAGGCGGCGCATTGTCGCTGATCTGGCGCGCCGGCGACGCCAGCGCATAGGCCTCGGGCTTCTCCGCCCGGGTGCCGCCGATAAACTGCACCACCAGGCGACCATCGTCGAACTTGAGCAGGTCGCTGGGCACACCGCCCGCCATCACCGCTGCCAGGCGCGCGTGCTCGCCGCCATAAGGCTCCGCCAAGGGGCCTTCAGCACCGGCCAGGGCCAGCAGGCTGACCAGGTGCGCGCCGGACGAAAAGCCCACGCCAACGATCCTGTCGGTATCCAACTGCCAGTCATCGGCATTGTCATGCAGCCAGCGCATGGCCTGCTGCAGGTCATGCACCTGGGCAGGAAAGCGGTAGTCAGGGGCAAAGCAGTGCTCGATACTGACGGTGACATAGCCCTGGGCCGCCAGCTGTTCGGCGATATCGGTCATATCCTCCGGCCCGCGGTTGCGCCAGCCGCCGCCGTGGACCACCAGTGCCGCTGGGCGGAGATCGCCGTTGGCCTCGGGCAGGTAGACATCGGCGTTTAGCGGCTGCGGCCAATCCTCCGGGGAATAGCGCTGGGCAGGCAGGCGGGTAAAGGCCACCGGCGCATTCAGCCCCTGGGTTTCCAACGCCGTTTCTCCCTGGCTGGCTTGATGAATCACGCCACAGCCTGACAGCAGCGCCGCCGCAAGACTCAATCCGGTTAAACGGGCAAACTGGCTGAATAAACCAGAGCTTTGGGCATTATCTATCGCTGACGGCGTTCGGTGCGGTTTGGCAAGCTTCATGGTACGGCTCCTTGAGCGTGATAACCCCTCCCCCTGAAGCACAGTCTGACCCGCCCTTATCTGGATGTCACGCTTGCCCGGTGGCTGAATCACCCTCTTTATTGCACATTCTGTGCAATGCCCTTGCACTAGCAAATGCCATTATTGCTGTGTCCAGGGGCCGTTATCATCTTCCCGCCCCTTCAACAGGAGAGCCTCCATGCAAATATCATCATTGACTCATGCATTACGCCGTTCACTTACCCCGGCACTGCTGGCGCTCGCCCTGATGCCGCTGGCCCTGACCGCTCAGGCCGACCAACACGGCAAGCACGACGGCGAGCGCGGCAACCAGGCCGAGCAGATGCAGGAACGGATGCAGGAACGCCGGGCAGAGATGTACCAGCGTGCCGGCATCAGCGAGGAAAAGCAGACGCAACTGGAGGAAGCACGAGAAGTGCATTACAACGCCATGCGCGAAGTCCGTGAAGAGCATCAGGCACGTATTCGGACCATTTTAAGCGACGAAGAGCGCCAGTCTCTTGAGTCAACCATGCGCGAAATGCGTGAGGAGTTTCATGAGGACCGCCGCCAGCAGGGCCAAAAAGGTCATGGCCAGGGTAATAGCCCACAAAACGCCGAATAAACGTTAATTCTTACTTAATTTAATACAGTCAGCTAATGCCCGGTTTCCCGGGCATTTTTGTGTCCAATCAGCGTTGAATCGCCATTTTCCTGACGAAGAATCTCTGTTCCGGTCTTGAAGCCTCCGGGTAAAGTGCGTATTTTATTTGAACGTTCATTCAAAAATAAGAACCTTTCCCTGAACTGCGAACCAAGGAGATCGTCTTTATGGCGCATAATGATTCCGAGCTTCCTTCGCGAGACCGCTTAAACCCCGTGGTTTTTCACGGCAGCGTTGCGGGTATCCTCGTTTTTCTTGTCATGACCATGCTGTTTACCGAACAGGCTGGCGCGTTTTTTGATGCGGGCCTGGCCTGGGTCAGCAAGACCTTTGGCTGGTATTACATGCTGGCTATCGTGGCGTATCTGGTCTTTGTGGTGATGATCGGCATGTCACGCTTTGGCAGCATCCGGCTGGGGCCTGACCACTCGCGGCCCGAGTTTTCGCTGCTGTCCTGGTCGGCGATGTTGTTTGCCGCCGGTATCGGCATTGATCTTTTATTCTTCAGCGTTGCCGAGCCGGTCGCCCATTACCTGGCACCGCCCGACCTGACGCCGGAAAGCCAGGCCGCCATGCGTAATGCCGTCGTCCAAACCTATCTGCATTGGGGGCTTTCCGGCTGGGGCCTTTACGTGTTGATGGGTATGGCGCTGGCCTACTTCAGCTATCGCCACCGCCTGCCGCTCGCTATCCGCAGCGCTCTGTACCCGCTGCTGGGCAAGCGCATTCACGGCCCGATCGGTAATGCGGTGGATATTACCGCTGTCATTTCCACCGTTTTCGGTATCGCCACCAGCCTGGGGATTGGCGTCCTGCAGCTGAACTACGGCCTGAACTACATGTTCGATGTGCCGGAAAATCTTGGCGTGCAGATCATCCTGATCGTGATGGTGGTTGTCATGGCGACCATCTCGGTGGTCAGCGGCGTGGATAAAGGTATCCGTCGTCTATCCGAATTCAACATGCTGCTCGCGCTGGGGCTGATGCTGTTTGTGCTGTTCAACGGCAATACCCTGATGCTGCTGGATAAAGTGGTTAACAACGCCGGGGATTACTTTGCCGGTTTTGTTGCGGCAAGCTTTGATACCTACGCCTATGCCGATGAAAGTGCCCAGGAATGGAAAATGTGGTGGACCATCTTCTTCTGGGGCTGGTGGATTGCCTGGACGCCTTTTGTCGGGCTCTTCCTGGCGCGTATTTCCCGTGGACGTACCATTCGCCAGTTTGTGGCAGGCGCCCTGTTTATCCCGCTGGCCTTCATGATGGTCTGGATGTCGATCTTCGGTAACAGCGGTATTGAGCTGGTGGCCAACCAGGGCGTGGCCGAACTGGGCGAACAGGCCTTGAATACACCGCAGACCACTATGTACACCCTGCTGGAATACTACCCCTATGTGGCTATCTCAGCGGCAGTGGTCACCGTTCTGGGCATTGTGTTTTTCATTACCTCGGCGGACTCCGGTGCCCTGGTACTGGCCAACTTCACCTCGATTCTGTCAGATGTGAACCATGATGCGCCGATCAAGCTGCGTATTTTCTGGGCGGCCGTGATCGGCTTGATCACTATTGCCCTCTTGATGGCAGGTGGTCTGAATGCGCTACAAAGCGCTGTGGTAATTACCGCCCTGCCGTTCTCGGTGGTGATCTTTGCCATCATGATAGGCATGTATAAAGCCCTCAAACTGGAAGGCAGCAAAGCGGATGCTCGCCGTATGATAGCGGGTAGTGCGCCGGGCGGTGACTGGCGTGAACGGCTGGACCGGGCGCTGGACACTTCCAACCGCGCCGGTGCTGCGGCGACGATTGAGCACTCTATTCGCCCGGCGATGACCCAGTTTGCACAGGAACTTGAAAGCCGTGGCCAGACAGCCAACGTGACCGAAGAAGCCCTGGAAGGTGAATCGCTGCCACGCCTGACGCTTCAGGTGGATCTGGACAACGCGGCAAGCTTTGTCTATCAGGTCTGCCCGCAGCGGCTGCGCACCCCCAGCTTTTTGCCCGCCGACGATGATTACTATGTGCGTCTGGATGTCTACCTTGCCGAAGGTGGCCAGGATAAGGATCTCAACGGCTACACACGGGGTCAGGTGATTGGTGATCTGGTTGCGGAATACGAGCGCCACATCCACTTCCTCACCCTGGCCGACCAGCAACTGGGCAACGTCCAGGCCATGCCGGGCACCATCGGCGATCTACCTGAGGATTCTCAGCAGACATAACACGGCGCTAACGTGCTGGATTAGCAAGTCTCGCAAACGAAAATCCCGGCCCCGAATGTTTAAGAACACCGGGGCCGGGATTTTTTGTGGCATAGGTTTTGTGGTATGGGTTTTGTGATATAGGTTTTATGGCGTTAACGCCAGCTCAGCGGATATCGGCTGCCTAGAAAAAGCCTAGCGGGTTGATATCGTAGCTGACCAGCAGGTTCTTGGTCTGCTGATAGTGCTCCAGCGCTACCTTGTGGGTCTCGCGCCCGACGCCGGATTTCTTGTAACCACCAAAGGCTGCGTGTGCCGGGTACTGGTGGTAGCAGTTGGTCCACACGCGCCCTGCCTGAATGCCGCGCCCCATGCGGAAAGCAACGTTCATATCGCGGCTCCAGACACCCGCGCCCAGGCCAAACTCGGTATCGTTGGCAATCGCCAGCGCTTCCGCTTCATCCTTGAAGGTGGTGACCGCCACCACAGGCCCGAAGATCTCTTCCTGGAAGACACGCATCTTGTTGTCGCCCGTGAGCAGGGTCGGCTGGATGTAGAAACCATCATTGATGCTGGCATCCAGTGTTTCCCGGTCGCCGCCAGTCAGGAACTGGGCGCCTTCATCACGGGCAATATCCATGTAGGACATGATCTTGTCGAACTGCTCCTGGGAGGCCTGGGCGCCTACCTGTACATCGGTATCCAGAGGGTTACCGCGCTTGATGTTCTGGGTACGTTCAACCACCTTGGCCATAAACTCGTCGTACATGGACTCCTGAACCAGAGCCCGCGATGGGCAGGTGCACACTTCGCCCTGGTTGAAAAACGCCAGCACTAGCCCTTCCACGCATTTATCAATAAACTCAGGCTCGGCGTTCATGACATCGGCAAAATAGATGTTGGGTGACTTGCCACCCAGCTCAACGGTCGAAGGAATAATGTTCTCGGCCGCGCATTTCAGAATATGTGAGCCGACTGGCGTTGACCCGGTAAAGGCGATCTTGGCGATGCGCTTGCTGCTCGCCAGCGCCTGGCCAGCTTCAGCGCCATAGCCGTTGACGATATTCAGCACGCCTGGGGGTAAAAGATCACCGACCAGTTTGGCAAATTCCAGGATGGAGGCTGGCGTCTGCTCGGCGGGTTTGAGTACCACGCAGTTACCGGCGGCCAGTGCCGGGGCCAGCTTCCAGGTCGCCATCAGCAGTGGGAAGTTCCACGGGATAATCTGCCCGACCACACCCAGCGGTTCATGGAAGTGATAGGCGACGGTGTTGGCATCGATATCCGCGGCAGTGCCTTCCTGGCTGCGGATACAGCCAGCAAAATAACGGAAGTGGTCAACGGCCAGCGGCAAGTCAGCGTTCACGGTCTCACGTACCGCTTTGCCGTTGTCCCAGGTTTCGGCGACGGCGAGCATTTCCAGGTGCTGCTCCATGCGGTCGGCAATCTTGAGCAGAATATTGCTGCGCTCGGCGGCAGAGGTTTTCCCCCAGGCAGGCGCCGCGGCATGGGCGGCGTCAAGCGCCTTGTCGATATCCTCCTGGGTGGAGCGGGGAATTTCACAGAATACCGCGCCGTTGACAGGGCTGACGTTGTCGAAATATTGACCATTGACTGGCGCTACGAACTCGCCACCAATATAGTTGCCGTAACGCTTGTCGAAGGTAATGACTGAGCCGGTCTCACCGGGGTTGGCGTAAATCATGAAAGTGCTCCTGAGTATTATGATTATTAAAGGTGCTTTCACAGTGTTGGCCATGCCGGGAGCGGACAACATCGCCCATTGGCACTAGCCACCCTCATCCATTGGTAGGAGCTCGCATGGTTTCACTGCTGGTTGCTGATGACCACCCGCTGTTCCGCGATGCCCTGCAGGCGGTGATTCTGGGCGGCATGGCGGATTGCCAGCTACATGAAGCCGATTCCCTGGCCGCAGCGCTTACCCTGGCTGAGCAGCACCCGGATCTGGATCTGTTACTACTGGATCTCAGCCTGCCAGATGCCCAGGGGCTGGAAGGTTTACAGCAGGTGCGTCAGCAGCAGCCCTGGCTGCCGGTGGCCATCATTTCGGCCAGCCAGACCCGCCAGCATATACTCGATGCCCTGGCATTAGGTGCGGTGGGCTATATTCCCAAATCCACCCCGCGCGAAGCACTGCTGAATGCACTGGAACAGATTCTTGGCGGCCAGGTTTACCTGCCCTCCGACATCATGCGCCGCCCAATTGACGAGGCCCCGGCGGCCAGTGCCGTCGCGCCGCCTATCATCAATAGTGCGGTACTTAAGCTGACCGATAAACAGCTAGCGGTGCTGGCCTGCATGGGGCGCGGCAGTTCCAACAAGGAAATTGCCCGGGAACTGGAGATTGCTGAAACCACGGTTAAAACCCACGTCTCTGCCATCCTGCGCAAGCTGGGCGCCAGCAGCCGGGTGCATGCCGTGGTAATGGCGGGGGATGCCGATATCGAATCACTGCGCCAGCAGCGACGTCAACAGCATACGCAGGCGTAGCGGTTTCAGCGGCTTCAACAGACAGTGCATCCCGGCTTCACGGGCCTGACGGCTGATTTCAGCATCATGGTTGGCGGTAATCACCACCGTTGCCAGCCCCGGATATCGTCTTTCCAGACGCTTGGCCAGCGTCAGGCCATTCTCACGCCGCTGGCCCAGCTGATAGTCAACCAGCAGTACCTGCGGGCGTTCACCGTCACTGGCGGCTTCCAGCGCCGTGACAGTCCCCGCCGCCCGCACCCGGCAACCCCACTGCCCCAAAAGCGCCTGCATCCCTTCCAGAATGGTCGGATCATCATCAATCACCCAGACCACCTGACGGCTAAAGTCCGTTTCCAGCCGCGCGGTTACCGGGCCAGGCAGGCGCGGCGCGTGTTGGCCATAAGGCACAGTCACCGAGAAGCAGGCGCCCTGGCCTTGCTTGGAGACCAGGGTCACCGGATGGGCCAGCATGGTGCTGATGCGATCGACAATCGCCAGCCCTAACCCCAGCCCACGGCTATGTTGTTGGCTGGTGAGTGCATCTCGCTGAAACTCCTGAAAAATCCATTCACGCTGCTGCTCGGCAATGCCCGGGCCGGTATCGGCCACCATGATTTCAAGCCCGCCTGGGCGGCGGCGACAGCCAAGCAGAATCCGGCCTTGAGGGGTGTAGCGCACGGCATTGCTGAGGAAATTACGAATGATGCGTGCCAACAGCGAAAGGTCAGACTCCACGACCACCGAAGAGCCCACATAATGCAGTGCCAACCCTCGCACCCCCGCCACCTGGCGGTATTCCTCGGCCAGGGCATCCAGCAGCGTATCGACGCTGAAAGGTGCTTTATCGGCCTGTAATACGCCGGCATCAAGACGTGACATATCAACCAGGGTGCCGAGCAGTGATTCGACATCCTTCAATGAACGGCCGATCCGGCCCACCAATGGCTGGGCATCTTCCGGCAAGGCGTGGGTTTCCAGGGCGCTGGTAAACAGGCGGGCCGCGTTGAGCGGCTGGAGCAGATCATGGCTGACCGCTGCCAGGAATTTGCTCTTCGACTGGTTGGCGGCCTGGGCCTCGGCATGGGCTTCGCGCAGTTGCGCATTGACCTGGTTTAGCTCATCCAGGGCGCGATGCAGGGCATCCGTGCGCTCGCGCACCTGTTCGGCAAGCAACACAGCGTGCTCGAACGCCGCATAGGGAGCCCCATTGGCAGCGCTACCGGATTCCACCCGTTCGATCAGTGCCTGACAGACCTTGCGCAAGCGGCGGTTTTCTTCCGCCAGCGCCTGAGGGTCAGCGTTCTGGTCATGCTCATCATCCAGCTGAAAGAGTGCCAAAGGCCACCCCCGTAAAGGTCTGGTTAACGTGCATACCATGATGCTGTTCACCGTAGGTATTGAAACCAACCACCTGGGAGGCGCGCAACAGCGCCGAGGCTGACTCCAGCTGGCCGAGTGCTTCAAGTTCCATGCGGCGCAGAAAGCAGTCACAGCCGATCATCAGGGCAGGCGGCCCCACACGCGCCTTGATCTCATCCAGCATGTTTTCCAGATCCGCCAGCAGCGGCAAGGGCCGCATGGCGCTGAGCACAATGCCGTTTTCCACCGCGCAGTAGAAACTCAGGCTGCCATCCTGATTGGCGCGCTGGATCGAGCGCACAAAATAGTGATCCCCCAGACGCACTGCCAGCGGGTAGCGGGCAAACAGCGCAGGCATCAGGTCTTCCACCGCCACACCCACCCATTGAGCATACAGGGTGGCGGCAGGCACACCGTTAAGCTCCCGCACCCGGCGCTGCTCCCGGTCGGCGGCGGTTACCACAAACTTTTCGGTACGCGGGGCAAGATGGTGAGTAGAAAAGACATCAAAGGGCAGCCGGGTGTTGATCATCAACATGACCGCTGCCTGGGTATGAAAAGCCCCTTCGGCAAACACATGGGTGTGGGTCAGGTGATTGTCATCTCCGGCAGAGCCGCCAAAACTGGGAATACGCCCCAGAGCGGCATCCAGGGTCGCCAGCACCTGTTCTTCACGGCTGGAAAGGCCGTCCAGTAGGGTCATGACAAAGCTGTTTTCATTCAGTGGCGCCACTGCCTTGGGTCGACAGTTGGCCAGCAGGGAATCCACCAGCTGCTGGGCGCGGGGCAGGTCAAACCCGACCAGATCATCCACTAGGGCAGGCACCACGCTGAATACCCGGCAATCAAAACCAATCGCAACGATACAGCCTCGCCCGTAGCCAGAAGGCGTAATTTCCCCGGCTGTGGTACAGCCACATATGGGCACCTTGGCAAAGCTTTCCGATAGCGCTTGCCCCAGCGCCTCAAGGTCGTATTCAGCCGAGCAGAAAAAGACCACGCCACCCAATGCCGGGTGATGAAGCCTGGCGGCCAGCTCAGCCACTGCTCGCCAGGCATGGCGTTGGCTGCTCACGGCAGTGATAATGCCATTGTCAGGCTCGTGAGCACCTTGTTCGTCAAGAGGATGAAACATCAACCCCCTTCTTCAGAGCCTTAAATGCGCTAAAGGTATCCTGGGAAAACTGTTCAAGGGCTTTCCAGTGTTGCTCTATCGCGCGCTCAGCCTCTACAGCCTGTTGCAGCTTATGGGCAGCATCGGCCATGGCAAAAGCGCCCACGCTGGCCGCTTCGCCACGCAGTTGATGTGTCAGCCGCTGAATATCTGCTGTTGGTGTAGGCTGGACAGCGAGCTGCCCGCGAAGCTGTTCAAAGTACTCAGCGGCATGTTTCAGGAAAAGGCCAAGCAGTTTATCTAACCCTGGCTTGCCCAAGCTGGTTTCCAGCTGTTGCAGTACCCGGCCATCAATTAATCCATCAATCAATCCATCAAACAGCCTGTCAACATTCAGCGGTGCTATCGAGGGCGGTTTTTCAACCACCTGACTGTCGACAGTGATATACAGCGCCAGGCGTTGGCTAAGTGTGGCCAGGCTCAACGGCTTGGTCAGGTAGTCATTCATTCCTGCACTCAGGCAGCGTTTGCGATCATCGACAGCGCCACCGGCGGTCATGGCTACAATGGGCACCTTTGCCAGCCAGCCAGGCTGCTGGCGAAGCTGACGGGTCAGCGTCAAGCCGTCCTGATCGGGTAGCTGGACATCCATCAGAATAATATCGTAGGGTCTGCGTTCAATCAGGCCAAGGGCTTGCTGGGCATTTTCTGCCACCTCCACCTGACAACCCAGACGGCGTAGCATCCCCACTGCCACGCGACGATTGACGATATCATCTTCCACCAGCAGTACCGGGCAATCACTGAAATGGCTAATTTGTGGCGTAGCCAACGGCGCTTGCGGCTGCGCATCCACTCTTGGCAAGGTCATCCAGAAGGTGCTGCCCCGGCCCTGCTGACTCTTGACACCTATCTGGCCTCCCATGGCATCGCAAAGACGTTTACAGATCGCCAGCCCCAGCCCTGTGCCGCCATAACGCCGGGTGACCGAAGCATCTGCCTGCTGGAAAGGTTCAAACAGATAATCCTGCTGTGTCGCTGGAATACCGCAGCCCGTATCCGTCACCGTCAATAACAGCTGATCTTCATCATGGCAGCTTAGCGACAGCTTCACTTGGCCCTGCTCAGTAAACTTAAGCGCATTGGCCACCAGGTTCTGCAACACCTGACGCACCCGATAGGCATCCAGACTGACCCAGGCAGGCGCAGTGCTATCAATATGCATCTGCAGATGGATGCCTCTGGCCTGGGCGCGCGGTTCGTACAGGGCAATAACGCCACGCATCAACGCCTCAAGCTCAACAGGTTTTTCTTCCAGGGTTAAATGCCCGGCTTCAATCTTGGAAAAATCCAGGATGTCGTTGATCATATTCATCAGCTGGGTGGCGCTGTCATGAATCGTACGAGCGTATACACGGACTTCGTGAGGACTCGGCGTATGCTGCTGCGGCTGGATCAGCAACTCGCTCATTCCCAGTACCCCATTCAACGGTGTACGGATTTCATGGCTGACCACCGCCAGAAAATCAGACTTGGCCTGATTGGCTGATCGTGCCTGTTTGGCTGACTCTTCAAGTCGCAAGCCAAGCAGTTCCTGTTCGCGCCGCGCAGAGGCACTTTCACGCATTTCACGCACCAGAAACATCACGACCAGCAAGGCCGAAACGCTCATGCCAACAAGTAGCGTGATCAACAAGCGATACAGGGCACTTAGCTGGGCGCGTTCCTGGGTAGCGGCTTCGGCCTGATAGGCGTTGATGGTCATCACCAGACGCTCAGTGTGCCGCGCCAACGCTTGCAGGCCGTCCTCAATGTCAGCCATCGCCAAAGGGCTTTGCTGCTCATAGGGCATAATCAATTGGTCGAGAATATCCAGTGCCTGGCGAATGTCTTCAACCAACACCTGGGCATTGGGAACCTGCCCAAGCAGACGGGAAAACTCCCCCTGGGTCAACACATTGATGCGGCTATAGAGCAATTCAAAACGCAGGTTGATTGCGTCCTGCTCTTCTGCCGAAAGTGATTCGCGGGGTGCCGTCAGGAGGGCATTCAGCAACTGGACAGTATCCCGGTCAAGCTTATAGACCACCCAGGATGTATCTTCACGCAATCCCTGAGTCAGGCTGTCCTGACGCCAGGCCGCCAGCGCCGCCACCATCAAGGCAGAAGCAAACAACACCACAGAGACAATGGTGACAAACTTGACCCGCCTGGGGTAGCGCAGCAAGGACGGCTGGCGTAGAGACACAGTGTCAGCGCACATTAATCTTCATGACCTGCCAGACAGCGCGGGAACGAAACATTTCGCTCAGAAGCTCCGTATTGTGATCAAAAGGATAGAGTACCCAGAGCGGGCCATATTCACGAATGGAAATAGGCTCACCATTACGCTTCAAGGCCAGTAATACATCGTATTCAACAAAGTCACGGGTAGGAATATAGGCTTCATAACCGTTCAGCGCTGACACGTGAGTACGCTCACCCTCTGCCCCCAGATAGCCCAGCAGATCGCGCATCAAGGGGCCACTATAGTGAAAGGGCTGATTGGTCCAAGGCGTGCCAGTGTAATACTGATGCTGAGGCAGATCAGTAAGCATGGCAAAGTCAAAGTGCGCCTCTTCACCAACATTAGTGCGGGCAATATTACCGGACATTTTCAGAATGACCTGACCTTCGGGCATAGGCAAATCTTGCCCAGCATTGGCAACCCCTACCTGCAAGGCACAAGCTAGCCACAAAACAGCAATTGATAAGCGTTTTTTCATTCATGGCCTCCTCGCAAGTGCCCTATGAAAAAGAGATGGCGTAAGAATACGCCATCTCGCTTGCAAGGTCAGTCAAAAGGCACTTGGCTAATAGTTACCAAATGAAGCCGGAACGAAGCCTTCTATCAAAAACTCAGTTACTCACTCAAAGCTCACCAAGTCTTCGTAGGCGTGCCAGCTGGCGTAACCCAGTACAGGTAATATCAACGCCAAGCCAATATAGAAAGTCATAACACCAATAATGAAGCTAACCGTCAGCATGGCTCCCCAGAGTAGCATGGGGCGGAAGTTGGTGGTCACACAGCGAATGCTGGCTTCTATGCCTTCCATAAAGCTCATGTCACGATCCATGACAACCGGAATGGCAATCGCACTGATCGCAAAGGCACCAAATGCCAGCAAACCGCCGATAACAGTCCCCACTCCTACCAAGCCTAGCCCCTGGGGCGTTGTCAGCAAGGAAGCGTAAAGTACTTCCGGGCTGGGCACTTCAAGGCCAAAAAATAGCGCGAACAGCAGGGTTGCCAGGCGAATCCAGGCAAGAAAGAAAATCATCATCATCACGCCGACCATCGCCAGCTGGCTGCCATGCGGCCGCCAATGACCCAGAGCATGGCCCAGATGCGGTGTTTTTCCATCCTCAATCGCTTTGCTGATGCCATAGCATCCAACCGCCACCATGGGGCCCACAAACATGAAACCAGCAATCAGCGGTAACAGCCAATGCCAGAACCCCATGTTGACGGTACCGGCGGTAATCACAATGCTCAAGCCCACCCAGAACAACCCATAGGTGAGACTGACGATCGGTGCCCGACGGAAATCTTCAAAACCGGCGGCAAGCCAGGCCTTGGGCCGGTCTGTATCGATGTGCTTGATGTTGATTTTGGTCACGGCTAAACCCGCCTGATCAAGTGGCTTTGTTATTGATGTACCCATGGTGAAACCCCTTTGTCACGGTTACCTGTCGCTAGCTGCCGGTAAAAATCCAGACTGATTAAGTACCCATTAGCATGCAAAGTGTCACTTAATCTCATATTTTCACTGTAGCGGACTTCACGGCATCCGCAAATAGTTATTCAAGATATGTACAAAAACCCTACCAAAGTGTTAAACATCAATCAGAAGAACCATCAGCGAGGCCAAAAAAAGCCCCGATCAAATGACCGGGGCTTTCGGACGCCTTAGCGATGCGCAGTGCAATAGCGCCTTACTCTGTGTTGGCCGTTAGCGCACTATCATCACTGACATTTTGGCGTGGTGTACAACATGTTCGGCGTTAGGGCCCAACACGTAATCCACAAACTTGCGCTTGTTGTGCGATGCCATCACGATCAGGTCGACCTCCAGCTTCTTGCCTGCCTTGATGATGGCTTCCCAGGGCGAACCGTCGACAATCACGCTCTGAGTCACAATGTCCTCAGGAATATGCTCCTTGATAAAGGCATGTTGCGCTTCCGAAATCGCTTCATGCGCCTGTTTGGAGAAATTCTTCGGAAAATAGGCACCAACCATTGGCATGTTGAACTCCGGCATCACCGTCACCACATGCAGGGACGCCCCAAAGGTTTGGCACAGCGTGATCGCCGTTGGCAAAGCCTTCTGCCAGGATTCTTCTGCGTTAAGGTCAACCGGCAATAAAATTTTCTTGTACATCTGTACGCCTCCTATGCCGTTGCCGTTTGCGCGTCAGACTTGCTGCGCCGACGGCGTTGCAACACAACCACAAACCCGAATACCACAAAGGCTGGAATCCACATCAGTTCCTTTGTCCAGCGTTCCACCGGCGCCAGAACTTCGGTGATTTCCTGGTCAAAATCAAAGCCAATGTCGGATGCCTGGCTGCCATAGGTCACCATATCGACAATCGCCCTGTCATCCTCAAACAGCAGCATCAGACCCAGATTATCCAGACGCTCCTGACCGGTTTCACCTTCAGGCACCGGCACTTGCATATAGGTCGTCATCGGATCACCGAAATCATCGAGCCCTTCAATCTGAACCCGCAAAGTGGAATCTTCATCGACATTACCCAGCGCCTGCACAAATTCAGCCGGCGGCACAGAACGGTAAGGGTCATGAACCATGTCCATGAAGAAGCCAGGACGGAAAAGCGCAAAGGCAACCAACAGCAGCAGAATCGATTCATACCAGCGGTTGCGGGTAATCATGAAGCCTTGCGTCGCCGCTGCAAATATCAGCATGGCAATGGTGGAAATGATAAATATCACTATCCCCTGTAGCCAGGTCACATCAATCAGCAACAGATCCGTATTGAAGATGAACAGAAACGGCAAGGCAGCCGTGCGCAAGCTGTAGTAGAAGGCCTGGAAACCGGTACGTATCGGGTCGCCGCCGGAGACCGCTGCTGCGGCAAAGGAGGCCAGCCCCACCGGTGGCGTCACATCCGCCATGATGCCGAAATAGAACACAAACAGATGCACGGCGATCAGCGGCACAATCAGGCCATTCTGCTGGCCCAACTGAATGATCACCGGTGCCAACAGGGCAGACACCACGATGTAGTTGGCCGTGGTCGGCAGGCCCATCCCCAGGATCAGGCTCAGAATGGCGGTGAAGAACAGGATCAGCATCAGGTTGCCCATGGAAATGGTTTCCACCACATCCGCCAGCACCAGGCCAACACCGGTTTGCGACACAGCACCGACAATAATCCCGGCCGTCGCCGTGGCAATACCGATACCGATCATGTTGCGGGCACCGGTGACCAGGCCGTTCCACAAATCCATGGCACCTTCGCGTAAATCGGCCTGCATATCGCCTTTACCGCGGAAAATAGCGGTAATCGGGCGCTGCGTCAGCATGATGAAAATCATGAAGACGGTTGCCCAAAAAGCCGACAGTCCTGGCGACAGGCGCTCCACCATCAGGCACCAGACCAGCACAATCACCGGCAGGATATACTGCAGGCCGACCATAACGGTTGGGCGCGTTTGCGGCAGTTTGATGACAGGTTCATTGGGGTCATCCATTTCCAGCTCTGGGTAAGCCGCCGCCATCTTCAAAAGTGCAATATAAATGACCGCCAGGCCTGCCGCTATGACCCAGGGAGCAGCGCCGCCCAGCGTTGGCTTCAACCAGCCAAGGCCGTAGTAAACCGCCAGCGCGGTAATCATCATCAACAACAGACCACCCAAAAAACCAATCACTTTGCGTACCAGCGGCTTGGGTGGATTACTGCTTTCCAGTCCCTGCATGTTGGCTTTCAACGCTTCAAGGTGGACGATGTAAATCAGGGCAATATAGGAAATCAGTGCAGGCAGGAAGGCGTGCTTGATCACTTCGACATAGGAAATGCCCACATACTCAACCATCAAAAAGGCCGCTGCCCCCATAACTGGCGGCATGATCTGACCATTCACCGACGAAGCGACTTCAACCGCACCGGCCTTTTCCGATGAAAAACCGACCCGCTTCATCATCGGGATTGTAAAAGTCCCTGTGGTGACGGTATTGGCAATTGAGGAGCCGGAAATCAGGCCGGTCATACCAGAGGCCACCACCGCTGCCTTGGCCGGGCCGCCCTTGAAATGGCCCAGCATAGAAAAGGCCACCTTGATGAAATAGTTACCCGCGCCAGCTTTATCCAGCAAGGCGCCAAACAGTACAAACAGAAAGACAAAACTGGTAGAAACCCCCAGGGCAATACCAAATACACCTTGCGTGGTCAGCCACTGATGGTTGATCAAGCCATACAGGCTAACGCCCCCATGGGCCAACAAGCCTGGCATGTAAGGCCCTGCCAGCGAGTAGATCAGAAACACGGAAGCGACGATCATCAAAGGTGGCCCCAGCGCCCGCCGGGTCGCTTCCAGCAGCAGCACCAGACCTGTGACACCAATCACCACATCCTGCAGCAAAGGCGCCCCAGGGCGCGCCGAAAGCCCTTCATAGAAAAGGAACATGTAAGCACCGCAAAACGCAGCGACACTGGCAAGTACCCAGTCCTGAATGGGAATACGATCACGCGGAGAGCGCTTGAGCGCGGGATACGCCATATAGGCCAGAAAGAGTGCAAAAGCCAGGTGAATGGAACGCGACTGCGTCGCATTGAACACCCCAAACCCCAGCATATAGGGCAGCGGTGAAGCAATCCAAAGCTGAAACAGCGACCAGATGGCCGCAATGCTCACTAGCAGCTTGCCCGGCATACCCGTGGGCTTACGTGCCCCGGAGTCGGATGAGGCGACCATATCCTCAAGATCAACAGCCGCGTCGGGGGCCCTGTTGTTCTCTGTCATAAGCATGCCCTGCTATAAGTGGAAGACGCTGTCGATAGATGACATGGCGTCTTGTTAATCCAATGCCTTTTGGCACCCTAAACACAATGCGCGGCCCCCAGAGGGACCGCGCATCATTTCCATTGAGGCAGTTTACCTCGCTTTTACAGCCGCTAATGTTAACAACAATATTAGTGGCTGATTAAGATGGACTTACTCAATCCAGCCCTGCTCACGGTAATAGCGCGCCGCGCCATCATGCAGCGGCGCTGACAGGCCTGATGAAATCATGTCTTCTGGATCAAGGTTCTCAAAGGCAGGGTGCAGACGCTTGAAACGATCAAAGTCATCAAAAACAGCCTTGACTGTTTCGTAGACGGCTTCTTCAGATGTTTCCGCTGTGGTGACCAATGTGGCCGCTACACCGAAGGTTTCCACATCATCCGGGTTGTTCTTGTACAGACCGCCCGCAATCACAGATTTGGAGTAGTAGGGGAATTCTTCAACAATGCCATCAATGTCTTCATCGTTGAGCGGAATCAGGTGTGAATCGACCGTGGTTGTCGCTTCCTGAATGGAGCCATTCGGATGGCCTACCACGTAAACCATGGCATCAATGTTGTTATCCGACAGTGCTGCCGCCTGTTCGGAAGCGCCCAGCTCGGAAACCAGTGAGAAGGTATCCTCATCCCAGCCCTTGGCATCCATGACGACTTCCATGGTGTTACGCTGGCCAGAACCCGGGTTGCCGATGTTAACGCGCTTACCTTCCAGATCATCCAGTGTTTCAATGCCGGAATCAGCACGGGCCAGCAGTGTCAGCGGCTCGCCGTGAATACGGAAAATGGCACGCAGATCTTCGTAGGCCTCGTCTTCGAAATTAACGGTGCCGTTATAAGCCTGATATTGAACGTCAGACTGGGCAACCCCCATATCCAGCTCGCCGGACTTGATGCCGTTGACGTTGGCAACAGAACCACCGGTAGACGGGGCGTTACAGCGAATGTTGTGCTCATCACTGCCACGGTTGACCAGACGGCAGACCGACTGACCCACTACGTAATAGACACCCGTCTGGCCACCGGTACCAATGGTAATGAACTGTTCATCCTGGGCCACTGCGGGAGAGGCAAACGTTGCTGCTGCGATCAGCGCACCGGAAAAAGCTGCGGTCGAAAATACATGACGATTCATTGGCTTACCTCTTTTCTTGATGTTATCTAGATGACGCATATGGTGCTGTGGTGACAGAGCACCGCCAGCACTCTTTTTACTGACGACCCGTTGCTGCAGGTCATCATTTCAAGATGAAGCACTCAACACACCAGCTTTGCTAGCTGGCAAACGCTACTTTAGCGAAAAAAAACCTGTTGGCGAATATGCAAGCATTAACAAACAAAAACATTACGTCGCGTTTTACAGGTTATACCTGAGTCTAACGGCTTGAAGCGTTGGTAGGCGTTTATTTTTTATGCCGACGTTGCATAAGGCATTACAGAAAAGTTTAGAACCTACCGACGTTTCGTCGCCTACTGTTCATATGGCGATAAACAGTCTAAAAATTTTAGCTTTCAATTCAGCATGGCATAGATGCCTGTTTTTTCAAACACTTTATGAAAACAGTGGCTTCTCAGGTAGGCGACACAAGATTTTATACGCTCATAGCGCCTCATCGCAGGCGCCCACAAGCGGTGTTTCACGCACTATTGTTCAGGCTTTTTAACCAGCTTGGCGGTGGCCTTCTGCAACTGCGGCGCGCCGATCAAAATCAGCGCGAACGCAATTGGCCACGCAATATAGAAGGCTCGCCACCAGCGCCCCAGAAAGCCCTCGGCCAGACCGGTATTTGCCCAGGTGATCACGAATGTCATCAATGTCACCATGTAGATCGACATCAGAACCGCAAAAACCCAGCGCGCATAACGGGGTGGAAAAAACATGACGTCTCCTCATCGAGTTTTGATTACCTGCTTACATTACAAATAACCAGAAAAAATATACTAATAACATTAAAACCCGACAAGGCAGACGTAAAACTATTCATTATCCTGGGCGCATCTACCGTTAGTAACCGGCAAGGCCACGCAATCACATTCGCGAATACCCCGTTGGGCGAAGTAACCGGCATTGACTTCAAGCGCCGCCGCATAGGGCGTATCCGGCGTGTAGGAGCGGCAGTCGCTGGGGGATGGTGAGCCGCACGGCTGCATGGTTCTGATCGCCACGATAGTGCCTTCACTGTTGATAAAGGCAATATCCAGCGGAATCAGGGTCTGAAACATCCAGAAGCCATTACGCCCGGATTGCTCGCGGGGGTACATAAACAGCATGCCGTGGTCGGCTGGCAGGCTTTCCCGCCCCATCAGGCCACGCTGGCGCTGCGCTGACGTGCGGGCGACCTCAACATCCAGACGATGCGGCCCTTCAGCGCCATGCACGGCCAAGGCCATCCGTTCAAGCGGAGCTGCTTCTGGTGTAGTGGCCAGTGCCGATAGCGGCCAGGCCAGCGCCAGAAGCGGTACTGCCAGTGAGGCGGTTAAAAATGCACGGCGATTGAGATGCATGGTGGTTTCCTCAGGTTTCATAAACGCCAGGGGATGTGGATACTTCATTGGCCACCGGCCCCATCACATGAATGCCGGATGCCAGCAAGGACACCTTCACCATGGCGCCGGGCGCCAACTGGTTACGACGCGCCGCATGGGTGCCGATTTCAAACCGTAGCATATCGCCATGGGCAACCCTCAGGGCCACCGATGTCATCCCTCCAAGCGCGACAACTTCGCTGACCATGGCGGCGACCGGGTTTTCCCGCTCGCCATTGGAAGGGCGCTCGCGGCGATGCAGCACAATATCTGAAGGCGGCAGATACCATTCCAGCTTGTCACCTACCCTATAGCCTCCCAACTGGGCTTGCACCTCAGCACTTACTTCGAGCAGAAAACGCCCCCACTCAAGGCAGTAGCGGCCCTGATAGTGTCTCAGCGTGGCACGAAACAGGTTATGGCGATCCAGTAGCCTGGCCACAGCAGATGATGCCGGACGACGAAACAGCGCCTCTGGCGGGCCGCTTTGCAGGGTGGTGCCATTATGTAGCACGCACATGGTATCTGCCAGGGCCGCTGCTTCGGTCAGGTCATGGGTCACCAGCACAATGGGAATGGCAATCTGCTGACGTAGCAAGGCCAGTTCGCGCTGCAGGCGACGGCGGGTGACCTGATCCACGGCGGAAAAAGGCTCATCCAGCAGCAGCACCTCAGGCTCCCGTGCCAGGGCGCGCGCTAGCGCAACCCGCTGACGCTGGCCACCCGATAGCTGATGGGGAAACCGCCCTCCCAACCCTTCGAGCTTGACCCGCGCCAACCATTCTTCGGCCCGATGGGCCTGAGCGGGCTTGGGCAGATGGCGTAGCGGTATGGCAATATTATCCCGCGCACTCAGATGCGGAAACAGCGCATAATCCTGAAAGACAATCCCCACTCGGCGCTGCTGTGGCCTAAGTGAGTGCTTACGCTGAGCATCAAACCAGCATGTTTCTCCACAGCGGATAAGCCCTTCAGCGGGCTGATAAAGACCGGCAATGGCCCGCAGCAAGGTGGTTTTTCCGCTGCCAGAAGGGCCGACCAACGCCAGCAATTCGCCACTCTGGCAGGCAAACTCAGCCTGTAAAGGAATCGGCCCCGGCTGGGCGAGCTGTAGCGACAGTTCAGCCATGCACCCTCCTGCGCCGCCCGGCCAGACCGTACACCACACCAATGGTGATAAACGAAACGCTTAGCAGCACGGCGGACATCAGGGCAGCGGCTGCCTCGTCAAACGCCTGCATGCGGTCATAGATGGCAATCGCCAGGGTACGCGTTTCAGCATCGATAGAGCCGCCTACCATCAGGACAACCCCAAACTCGCCCAGGGTATGCGCAAAGGTCAGCGCAAACGCCGACAGCAAACCCGGCCATACCAGCGGCAACTCAATCCGCCATAGGGTTTGCCAGGGAGACAGGCCACTGCACCAGGCCGCTTCTCGCAAATTGGCGGGGATATTTTCAAAGGCGCGCTGAATTGGCTGGATGGCAAAGGGCAGGTTGGCGACCAGCGAGGCCAACAGAATACCCGTAAAGGTAAAATTCAGGCCGCTGCCAAACACACTGGCCCAAAAAGCACCAAGGGGCGCATCGCGGCTGAACGCCATCAACAGGTAGAAGCCCAGCACCGTCGGCGGCAACACCAGGGGCAAGGCCACCAGCGCCTCAAAAAACCCGCGCCCCTTGAAACGCGCATAGGCCAGTGCCCGCCCTGCCCAGATGCCCAAAGGCAGCAGAATCAGGCAGGTCAGTACCGCCAGACGTAAAGAAACAGAAAGTGCTGCCCAATCCATCATTGCGGCACAACAAAACCATAGTCACTCAATATTGCCCGCCCGGTGTCCTGCTGAAGCCATTGATAGAACTGTTCGGCTACTTCACCGGCCTGGTTTGTCAGCACCATGCGCTGGCGCAGCGGGTTGTGCCAACTCTCAGGAATCAGCAGGTGCTCACTGCGCGCTTCAAGTGCAGGCGCCAGTGCCAGGGAATAGGCCACCAGGCCACCACTGACGTCGTCGGAAAGGGCGTATTGCGCCGCCTGGGAAACGTTTTCGCCAAGAATATGCAAATCGGCCGTCGCCTCCCACAGCCCAGCATGCTCAAGCACTTCCTTGGCGGCGACGCCATAAGGAGCATGCTCCGGGTTGGCCAGGGCAATCCGCTGGCGCTCACCCGCCTGATGAGCAGCCAGCGCCTGTTCCACGGCGGCCAAGGGGTTATCTTCATCAAGCTCAGCCGTACCGGGGCTCTGTAGCCAGGCAAGGCGCCCAATCGCATAGATGACACCCTCATCCTGCACATGGCCTTCCTGATGCAGCGCCAGCACATAGGATTCATCGGCGGAAAGGTAGAGCTCGAACGGCGCGCCCTGGGCAATCTGACGCCGGAAGTTACCGGAAGAGCCAAAATTAAGCCGCAAGGCATGGCCACTCTGCTGCTCGAAACGTTCGGCTGCCTCGGTCAGCGCAAACTGTAGATCCGACGCGGCGGCCACCACCGGCGGCGCTGACTGTGCCTGTACGCTGGCAGGCAAACACAGGGTTACCAGCCACAGGCAGGAGGCAGTGACAAGACCGCGCATGGTTCACTCCTTACCCAGGTGCTGTTCGGTAATCGTCATTACTTTCATGGTGTTGGTGCCGCCATGGGCGTTCATATGGTCGCCACGGGTCAGGATCACATGGTCACCCGGGGCGACAATGCACTGCGCCACCAGCAATGACAGGGCGCGGTCATTTAACTCAGTGGCACTCATTTCAGAGGTATCAAACGGCAACGACACCACGCCGCGATACAGAGCCATACGGCGCTGGGCAATCGGGTTATGCGCCAGCCCGACAATCGGTAACCCGGAACGAATCCGTGAGGCAATCAGCGGGGTGTAGCCCGAAGCGGTCATGCAGGCAATCGCCGTGACGCCCTGCATATGGTTGGCCGCATACATGGCAGACAGCGCTATGGTTTCATCCGCGCGCAAAAAACCCTCATGAATACGGTGGCCGGATTCCTGGGCAATTTTTTCCCGCTCGGCGCCCAGACAGACCCGCGCCATCGCCTCGACGGTCTCCACCGGGTAATCTCCTGCAGCGGTTTCTGCTGACAGCATGACCGCATCGCTGCTGTCCAGCACGGCATTGGCCACATCAAACACTTCAGCGCGGGTGGGCAGCGGCGCACTGATCATGCTTTCCATCATCTGCGTCGCCGTGATGACCGCACGATTCAGGGTGCGCGCGCGTTTGATCAGCTGCTTCTGAATACCCACCAGCTTGGCATCACCAATTTCAACGCCCAGATCGCCCCGCGCTACCATGACGGCCTCGGAAGCTTCAATAATCCCGTCCATGGTGGCTTCATCCATCACCGCCTCTGCCCGCTCCATCTTGGCCACCAGACCAATGTCAGCGCCTGCCTCGCCCAGCAGCTTACGCGCTTCCAACATATCCTGTGCCGAGCGGGGAAATGAGATAGCCAGGTAGTCAACGCCAATGGCAACGGCGGTTTTCAGGTCCTGCTTGTCTTTTTCCGTCAGTGCGGGCGCCGACAGGCCACCGCCCTGCTTGTTGATGCCTTTGTTATTGGAAAGCTTGCCACCCACGACAACCCGGGTGAGCACTTGCTTTCCTTCTACGCCAGTGACATCCAGCACCAGACGGCCATCATCCAACAGCAAACGGTCGCCTGCGCTGACATCATCTGCTAGCGTCTTATAGTCACAGCCTACCCGCTGGGTATCGCCTGCATCGCTATCAAGCGCCATATCGAGGGTAAAGGGCTCGCCTTCCTTCAACACCACCGCACCTTCCTTGAAGCGGGCAATGCGAATCTTCGGCCCCTGCAGGTCGCCCAGTGCTGCAACGCTGCGGCCCAGGCGGGCGGCGGTTTCCCGTACTGCCTGCAAACGGCGCTGATGGTCTTCGGGGCTGCCGTGGGAGAAATTCAGCCGCACCACATCCACCCCTGCCGCCAGCATGGCTTCAAGCACACCTTCGCGATCACTGGCTGGCCCCAGGGTGGCGACAATTTTGGTGCGACGAATAGAGGAATAATGCAGTGCGTTCATAAAGCTCCCAGGGTATGCAGATAAACTGTCTAAAAAACGTTTCTGAAACTGCCTTTATTAAGCACTCAGAAACATCAGGCTTTAACCGACCATCTTCTAGCCTAGCATTGTAGCGCCATCAAGATGACGGTTACGATCATGACGTTATGCCAGTGCCAACCTGATCCGCATGAGCAATGGATACTCATCGCAATTATCGCCCTCGCCGCCACGGTCAACCACCAGAAACTCGCCTTCCCGATCGAGCACTGACTGAATCGCATGCCAGGTTCCCGCCCGGTAGTTCACACCTTGACGGCCGTCGGTCACAAAAGCGCGCACATCGGCCGCGTCAATGTTTTCTCCGGGCGGCGCCACGACAACAATAAAGCGCTCCTCGTGCAGCGGCATAAAGGCCTGGCTGCCCAGCGGGTGACGCTCAAGAAACGTCAGCTCCAGGGGCAGGGTCACTGGCTGGCTGACAAAGAGACTGATCAGGGGTCGGGCGTTTTCCCCCAGGGTCTGTACCGTCGCCAGATCGTGATGGCGCTGGGTGCGGCCAGCATTGATGGGGAATGACGCTGACGTACGGGCATCGATGACCTCGCCAAAGGGAGCAAAGGCTTCAGCGGTCAGGGGTTCAGCAATCAGTTCGAGCATGGTGTTCCATCCTAAAGCGTTAGCGCTGCGTGGCGGTTAACGTCCTTGTAGAGCAGGTAGCGAAACGGGCCCGGGCCACCGGCGTAACAGGCTTGGGGGCAGAAGGCACGCAGCCACATGAAATCACCGGCTTCGACTTCCACCCACTGCTGATTGAGGTGATAGACCGCCTTGCCTTCCAGCACGTAAAGGCCATGTTCCATCACATGGGTCTCATCAAAAGGGATCACACCCCCGGGCTGGAAGGTGACGATATTGACGTGCATATCATGGCGAACGTCAGCGGGGTCGACAAAGCGCGTCGTTGCCCAGCGCCCTTCGGTGCCGGGCATTTCAATCGGCGTAATGGTCTGCTCGTTGGTGACAAAGGGGTCAGGCACCTCCAAGCCATCCACAAAGGCGTAGGCTTTGCGAATCCAGTGAAAACGTACCGGCGCGGCTGACGCATTGCGCACCTGCCAGCGGCTGCCGGGAGGGATAAACGCATAGCCGCCCGGCTGCATCAGATGCCGATTACCCTCCAGCGACAGCGTCAGCTCCCCCTCCACGATAAACAGCACGCCTTCGGCCCTGGGGTCCAGCTCAGGCTTGTGGCTGCCCCCTTCAGGCTGCACTTCCATAATGTACTGTGAAAAGGTTTCCGCAAAACCGGACAGCGGCCGAGCCAGCACCCACAGGCGGGTTTTTTCCCAGAAAGGCAGGTAGCTGGTGACGATATCGCGCATGACGCCCTTGGGAATCAGCGCATAAGCCTCGGTGAAGACTGCGCGGTCAGCGGTCAACTGCGTTTGCGGCGGATGCCCGCCCTGGGGCGCATAGTAAGGTGATGGGTGCATGATTGACCTTTAGCGATTAGGCGCAGGATGGTGTTCAGCCCAGTGGCGGGCAATATCCACACGACGGGCAACCCAGACATGGTCATGGGCTTCAATGTAATCCAGAAAACGCTGCAATGCGCGAAAACGCCCAGGGCGCCCAAGCAGGCGGCAGTGCATGCCTATTGAAAGCATCTTGGGCGACTTGCCACCTTCGGCATAGAGCACATCAAAAGCATCGCGCAGGTAAGTAAAAAAGTGCTCGGCGGTATTAAACCCCTGGGGGGCTGCAAAGCGCATATCGTTGGTATCCAGGGTGTAGGGCACAATCAGATGGTCATGCTCGCGCCCCTGGCTATCCGTCACCTGCGTCCAGAATGGCAGGTCATCGCCGTAATAATCGCTATCGTAGAGAAAGCCGCCTTCATCAACAATCAAGCGGCGGGTGTTCGGGCTATCCCGTCCGGTATACCAGCCCTGGGGCTTTTCGCCATAGAGCTTTTGGAATATGGCCATTGCCTTATGCAGATGATCACGTTCAACCGCCTCAGGCACTTCCTGATAGTGAATCCAGCGATAGCCGTGGCAGGCAATTTCATGCCCAAGCTCCTTGAACGCCATGGCCACGTCGGGATGACGCTCCAGCGCCATGGCAACGCCAAACACGGTGAGCGGCAGATCACGTTTTTCAAACTCGCGCAGAATCCGCCACACGCCTGCCCGCGAACCATACTCGTAGATGGATTCCATACTCAGGTGACGGTCAGGATAACTCTGCGCACCAATAATCTCGGAAAGAAACTGCTCTGACCCCGCGTCGCCGTGCAGCACGCAGTTTTCACCGCCTTCCTCATAGTTGAGCACAAACTGAACGGCAATGCGGGCCTTGCCGGGCCAGTTGGCCTGAGGTGGCTGACGGCCGTAGCCGATAAGATCACGCGGGTATTCCGACAGGGTATCCACAGGCATAAAACACTCTCACAAATGGGTTGCAGGACATAACAGCTTCACAAGTGAAGATATCACCAAGCTGAGTAAACTCAGATCAATATAGCAGCTAACTTGTATACAAATTAAGGCCACATATATTCAAACACTGTTTTATAATATTTTGATACCAAGGTCTAGCCATCCAGTAAAACCTTTATATATATACAAAATTCCTTTTCTTTCGCCGTTTTATCCGCTCGTTGGCTGAAAAATGCACCTCCTTACACCCTGCTACTCTCTTGTACTGCACATAAAAGAAATCTATTTTGTATACAAGATTACCCTTTATCGTTCTGGATGATTCATGAAGCTACGCATCATTAACCCCAATACTACTCACGGTATGACGCAAACCATTGGCGAGGCCGCTCAAAGGGTGGCAGCGCCGGGGACGCATATCGTGGCGACGCAACCTGATGCCGGGCCGGTCTCGATTGAAAGCCATTTTGACGAGGCCATCAGTGCCGTCGGCGTGGCCGAAGAAATCATCAAGGGTGAGCGTGACGCCACCGACGCCTATGTGATTGCCTGCTTTGGCGACCCGGGCCTGCTGGCCGCACGCGAGCTTACCCGTGCTCCGGTGGTGGGTATTGCCGAAGCGGCCTTTCATATGGCCACCCTGATCAGTACGCGTTTTTCAATCGTCACCACTCTGGGGCGCACCGGCATCATTGCTGAACACCTGCTTGAGCAGTACGGGTTTTCCCAGCACTGTCGGCGGGTGCGCGCGGCGGAAATTCCGGTGCTGGATCTGGAAGAAAATAGCGATGCAGCACTTGAGCGCATCATTGCCGAGTGCCAGCGCGCCCGGGATGAAGACAATATCGGCGCCATTGTACTGGGCTGCGGGGGCATGGCTGATCTGACCGAGACGATCTCTCGTGAGGTGGGCCTTCCCGTTCTGGAGGGTGTGACAGCAGCGGTCAAGCTCGCCGAAGCGCTGGTCGGCCTGGGGCTGGGTACCAGCAAATTTGGCGATCTCGCCTTTCCACGCCCCAAACGCTTTACCGGCCAATTTGAGCATCTTTCAGATTGGCAGCCAGCACGCTAAGTGGCACACCACTTGCTTGATTGCACTAACAATAATTGCACTAACAACAATAGTTGACGCCATTAACAGGCACGCCAGCCGCAAGCCTTCCCGGTCAGGTAGACCGGAAGACAACCATAATTTCTTGCGAGGAAACACATCATGACCCAATCAACACCCTCTGACCTGGCAGCGGGCACTGCCAAGCCAGATACCTCCCCGGGCAAAGCGCCCGGTGAAGAGTCCCTAGCCCCCCAGCAGACCCGGATCATGGGCAGGGCCTCCTACTTTCTGGCCTGGTTTGGTGGCTGTGTTTCCATTGGCACCTTTGCCATGGGTTCAAGCGTTGTAGGAACGCTCAACCTGCTCCAAGCGACCCTGGCGATTGCCATTGGCTGCTTTGTGATCGGTATCGCCCTGGCGCTTAACGGTGCTGCGGGCTACAAGTACGGCATCCCCTTTATGGTGCAGGCCCGCAGCGCGTTTGGCTTTGCCGGTACGCGTTTGCCCGGATTGGTGCGCGCGGTTCCGGCGATTGTCTGGTATGGCTTTCAAAGCTGGATCGGCGCAGGCGCGCTTAACATGGTCTCCGCCACCCTGTTTGGCTTTGACAACCTGGTGTTCTACTTCATTACCTTCCAGCTCCTGCAGATCGGCCTGTCCGTGATGGGTTTCCAGGGCATCAAGTGGCTGGAAAATATCGGCAGCGCCTTTATTCTGCTGTCCTTGATGTACATGTTCTATGCCACCGTGCAGCGCTACGGTGATGAGCTGTCCGCCAACCTGCTGACCATGGAAGGCTCTTGGGGAATGCCGTTCTGGGGTGCCACCATGCTGTTTCTCGGCATCTACAGCACCATGATGCTGAACGTTAGTGATTACTCACGCGAGCATGAAAAAGGCACTGCCCAAAGCTTATTGACCACTATCTACGCCATGTCGATTCTGCCCTGCACCCTGTTCATGGGGCTGATCGGTTATATGGTGTCGGAAGCCACCGGCACCGCTGACCCGATTCAGGTGTTTGCCAACGCCGTGGATAACACGCCACTGCTGATGACCACCTTGCTGTTCATCGCCTTTGCCCAGGTCACGACCAACGTACTGAACAACGTCGTACCACCCACCTATGTGTTGATGGATGTGTTCAAGCTTAAATTCACCACCTCAACCATCATCGTTGGTTTACTGGCCTTCGCCACCTTCCCCTGGAAACTGGTTCAGCCGGATTCTGCCGCCGGTTTGCAGCTGTTTGTTCAGACCTACTCAGCCTTCCTTGGGCCTATCTTTGCGATTCTGGTGGTGGATTACTACCTGATCCGCAAGCGCACGCTTGATCTTGACAAGCTCTATGACGAACAGGGCCCTTATAAAGGCGTCAATGCGGCCGCTCTTATCGCCACGGCGGTGGGCATCATCGCGGCTCTTACCTTCTCGGCGGTTTCCTGGTATGCCAGCCTGATCCCGGCCGGTGTGACCTATTACCTGCTGATGAAGTCATGGGCTCCCTGCCAGCGGTTCAACCAGTAAGCCCGAGCCAGTCAAGACACCGGACAAGAGAGCATTAACCATGAATGAACCATCAGCGCGTAGCGATCTCGACATCAAGCAGATTGACCCCAGCCTTTATAATGAGGATCTTGCTCCTCTAAAGCCTGAGCACCGTAACTGGGGCGCCTTTGAAATCTTCAATGTATGGTCAAACGACATCCAGAGCCTGTTTGGCTATACCCTGGCAGCCTCGCTTTTTCTTTCCTACAGCCTGAACGGCTGGGCCGTTATGGCGGCGATCATTGTCGCTGGCATCATCGTCATGTACCTGGTCAACCTGACTGGTAAACCCAGCGTTAAATACGGCATTCCCTTTCCCGTGATGGTGCGCGCCAGCATGGGGGTACGCGGCGCCAACCTGCCTGCCATGTTGCGCGCTATCGTGGGCATTTTCTGGTACGGCGTGCAGACCTACTTTGCCTCAACCGCCGTGGCCTTGCTGATCACTGCCCTGTTTGGCGCAGGAGATGGCAGCACTTTCCTGGGGCTCTCTGGCGTCGCCTGGCTATCCTTTGTGATTGTCTGGCTGTTTCAGATTGCGATTTTCTGGCAAGGCATTGAGCGCATCAAGCACTTCCTTAACTGGGCAGGCCCGCTGGTCTACGTGGTCATGGTTGTATTGATGCTGGTTGTCTGGTTTCAGGCCGGGAGTGAGCTGCTGCCTGCCATCGGTAGTATCTTCAGTGGCAACGAGGCAGAAGGTAGCAGTGGTATCGGTGCCTTTATGGCGATTGTAGGCACCATGGTGGCCTACTTCGCGGCCGTTGTGATCAACTTTGGTGATTTCACCCGCTTTGTCAAAACCGAGCGCCAGATGAAGCTTGGCAACCTTCTCGGCCTGCCGCTCAATGTGGCGTTTTTCTCGTTTATCGCCCTGATCATCACAGCAGGTACCCTGGTGCTGTTCGGCGATGCCCTGACCAACCCGGCTGACATCGTTGAGCGCGTTGATTCACTACCGCTGACCATAGTGGCTGCTCTGACCTTCTTCGCCGCCACGGTAGGTATCAACCTGGTCGCCAACTTTATTCCCCCTGCCTACGATCTGGCTAACCTCTTTCCCAGCAAGATCAGCTTCAAGACAGGCGGCCTGATTACGGCTGTGATTGCCTTCTTTGTCGGGGCGCTATGGATTTCGGTGATCAGCCAGATTGGGGTGCCAGGCTTCGTCAATGCACTAGGAGCGATTGTGGCGCCCTTCTACGGCATCATTGTGGTCGATTATTACCTGATCAAACGCCAACAGCTTGATATGCAGGATCTGTTCTCGTCAGACCCCAGCGGTGCCTATTATTATGTTAACGGCTGGAATGCTCGGGCCATGATGGCCTTTGGCGGTGCGGCGCTGTTCTCGCTGTCCACCGTCTTAGTGCCGGCATTTTCAAGCCTGGGTGGTTTTGGCTGGATGATTGGCGCGGGCCTGGGTGGCGTCTTCTATTTTATGCTGATGCGCCAGTTCAAAGCAGCGCCTGCGCTTGCCAGCTGAGCCTGAGTGATTGCATGACCATCCCGCAACGCTGACACTTACCTGCCTGTATCAATAGAAACGCCCGGTTTAGCCGGGCGTTTTTAATGGCACCCCTGATTGTCATACCTATTTGTCACACACCCAAGGTTAAACGCCAAATACCTGACGCAGGTCGGGGGCGCTGCTGTCTTCTTCAATGATCGAAAGCGACGATTCGATGGTTTTAAGGTGGCGACTCATAAAGGCTTTGGCGCGCTCTCCGTCACCTTCCTCCAGAAAGCGGATCAACTCATCGTGATCGTGGGACTCACATCCCAGATGGCCCGGGTTGCCATACACGGCCAGAATCAAGGATGACCGTGAACATAGCCGTTCAACAAAATCCGCTAGCACCTCATTGCCGGACAGTTGTGCCAGGCGGACATGAAAATCAGCGGAGAGGCGAATCGCTATGCTCTGCTGCCCTTTACGCAAGGCCTGTCGTTCCTGATTTGCCATCTCACGTAACTCGGCCGCCTCAGCGGCGCGCATGTTACGCGCCACATCCGGCATCAGGCCACACTCGACCAGCTGGCGGGCATCAAACACATCCTTGGCATCATCGGCACTGGGCCGCGTAACACTGGCGCCGCGATGGGGGGCAATAGTCACCAGCTGTTCCAACGCCAGGCGTTGCAGAATCTTGCGAATCCCGGTACGACTGATACAGAACACATCCGCCAATGCATCTTCACGCAGACGCGCGCCTGGCTTTAGGCGGTGCTCGATAATGGCATCACTGATTGACCGATAAATCTCTTCATGGCGATGTTTGCCTTGCTTGCCGGTGGCCTGCGATTGCTGAACGCCCTGCATATCAATCTCCTTTGCAAGGTCGTTATGTTACCCGCCAGAGGCCGATACTTGCCATCTCCACTGACGCCTGGACATAAAAAAACCCCGTTGGCAGCTCGGGCTGCTCAACGGGGCTCTGGCGGTCAGTCAGTATTAGCTGGCGGCTTTCTGGGTGGCCTCAGTCACGCTTTTCAGGCTGTCTTCAGCCAGTTTCTGGCTGTCCTGAAAGAAGCTCTGGCTAAGAGCGTTCATTTTTTCTGCGTCGCCTTTGAAGCGTTCCATCAGATCCGTCGCTGCCTTTTGCTGACTCTCGGCGGCTTTTTTCATGCTGTCTGCATCTTTCACGTCCAGCCAGGTGCGCATCTGGGCGACAGAAAAATCGCTGTAGGCGCGTGCTGCATCAACCTGGGCGCTTAACATCTGATCGCAATAATCAAGCGTCTTGGCAGCGTAGGCGCGCATTGGTGCAGCCACGATGGATTCCAACTGCTGGGTCGTCTTTTCGGTAGCTTTATTCATACTTCCTCCGCAACGTTTTTGATCGTTCGTCTAAAACGTTATGACAATAAATAGGCAATGAATGAGCAGCGATGAGCAACAACCCTCTGGTCATAATCAATCTCTACGCTGCAAGGTTCATGCAGTGGCCTCTGCTATCCATCAAGCTAGCAGGCATTTTTGTGCAGTGCAACATAATTTACCCAGAGATTTATCATGCCGACTGTTCGTCGCCCAGGTCACGTACGGTAAGTGCTTGATCACCCAGCCCGTTATGGGCAGCACATAGCCGTTTGAACCAGTCGCCAACCACAGGCTCTTCAATCACCGGCGCCTGTCGGGAGACGATATTTGCCCACATGACGCTACCAAACAGCAGGTAATCAGCACCGCTGGGAGTCTCGCCATCCAGAAATGGGCTGGTGCGTAATACTTCCCTTACCGGCGCCAGGGCTTTATACAGCAATGCCTGGCCCTGTTCGGGTGAGTGAAACTCTTCCAATGTGCAACCAAAGCGGGCCTCACGGGTGGCACGGAAGTAATCCCGATCATCCGGATGAATGGCGGCCAGCAGATCCAAGGCGACAATGCGGAACAGGGCCGGGGCAACCTGGCGGTCAACAAAATGGCAGAACAGCAGCGCGCGCTGATAGCTGACACCGCTACCCAGCACAGCCGGGGTATCCGGGTAGGCATCGTCAAGATAACGCATGATCGCGAAGCTATCGGCAACGACCTGATCACCATCACACAGCACCGGCACCTTATCGGTGTTGGCAAAGGCAATGGCGTCTTTTTGTTGAAAACGCCAGGGTTTCACCTCGACATCCAGCCCCTTATGGGCCAACGCCATCCTTACGCGCCAGCAATAGGGTGAAAAACGTAGTTGCTCATCGCGGCCGTAGAGGTCATAGAGAATACGCGCCATTGTTGATTCCTTTTGTTGGATCTTGAAAATATTGGATCTCTAAAAATTGTCTATTAGTCTAATAAACCTAACCTTTAATCTTCCTGAAATTTGCACATATTCCATTTATAAACAATATTTTAGTCTTTAGTCGGTGTCTGGCTGGCAGTAAAAGTACATTCAAATATTGGTCTGACCAATTAACCAGCAATAGCCATGCGCCGACTGACTACGTATCTTTACAGCCGTTACGATGACTGCTTATGTAGTTGATCAATAGCGGAGCATATCATTATTAATAACAGGGGAAATGCCTCCCATGAATGACACACTACTCGCATTACTTGCCTTCGTACCCTTGGTACTGGCAGGTGTGCTGTTGATCGGATTACGAATGGCGGCCAAAACGGCCATGCCGATTGTTTTTGTGGTCACAGCCCTGATCGGACTGCTTGCCTGGGATATGACATTCTCTCGAGTACTGGCGTCAACCTTGCAAGGGTTGATCCTGACAATCTCGATACTCTGGATTATTTTCGGGGCCATCCTGCTCCTCAACACGCTGAAGCACTCCGGGGGCATCACGGCGATCCGTAAAGGTTTTTCGGGTATCAGCCCTGACCGCCGGGTGCAGGCAATTATTGTCGCCTGGCTATTTGGTTGCTTCATTGAAGGGGCGTCCGGTTTCGGCACGCCAGCGGCGGTTGCCGCACCGCTGCTTGTAGCGCTAGGCTTCCCGGCACTGGCGGCCGTTGTGGTGGGCATGATGATCCAGTCCACGCCGGTTTCCTTCGGCGCCGTGGGCACGCCCATTGTCGTCGGCGTTACGGGAGGTATTGACCGTGACGGCATTACTGAAACGCTGGCAACGGGCGATGTTACCTGGATGGAATACTTCCGCCTGGTCGTCAGCGAAGTCGCCATTGTCCACGGGCTTGTCGGTGTACTGATGCCGCTTTTGATGGTGATCATCATGGTGCGCTTCTTCGGGGCCAACCGCTCCTGGAAGGAAGGCCTTTCGATTACGCCCTTTGCGCTGTTTGCCGGTGTTTCCTTTGTCGTTCCCTATATGCTGGCTGGGGTTTTCCTTGGCCCGGAATTCCCGTCAATGATTGGCGCCATGGTTGGCCTGGCGATTGTGGTGCCCGCTGCACGGCGCGGCTTCCTGCTGCCGAAAGACACCTGGGACTTCCCGGATTCCAAGTCCTGGCCTGATGAGTGGATTGGCAAGCTGGAAATCAAGATGGACGACATTGCCGGTAAGGCGCCTGTCTCCACCTTCATGGGCTGGGTTCCCTATGGGCTGCTGGCCATAATCCTGGTGGCATCACGGGTGGTTGATCCTTTCCGTGAAGCCCTTCAGTCACTCAGCTTCGGGTGGAGCAATATTCTCGGCGAAGCGGGTATCTCCGGCGCCATACAGCCGCTCTACCTTCCCGGTGGGATTCTGCTGATGGTGGTTATTTTGACTGCCCTCTTGCACCGTATGAAGCTTGGCGAGTTGAAGGATGCTTTTACTGACTCTTCCAAGACGATTCTGGGCGCCGGCTTTGTGTTGATTTTCACCATCCCGATGGTACGTATTCTGATCAACTCCGGCGTCAATGGTGCCGATCTTGTTTCCATGCCAGTGGCCATGGCGCAACTGGTGGCCGACAGCTTCGGCGGCGTCTATCCATTCTTTGCCCCCGCCGTGGGTGCACTGGGTGCCTTTATTGCAGGTTCCAACACCGTCTCCAACCTGATGCTTTCAGACTTCCAGTTCAACGTGGCCAATCAGCTGGGGCTCTCAACGGCCTTTATGGTGGCACTGCAAGCCGTGGGTGCCGCCGCTGGTAACATGATTGCCATTCATAACGTGGTGGCCGCATCGGCAACAGTCGGGCTACTCGGACGTGAGGGAACCACCATTCGCAAAACCATCCTGCCGACTATCTACTACCTTGTCGCTGCGGGTGTGATTGGATTGATTGGTTTCTATGTTATTGGCTTAAGCGATCCGCTTATGCAGGTATTGGGAGGATAACGCCTTACTCCCTGCAAGCACCTTCGCCGGGGCAACCCCGGCGAAGGTCAACGTTATTTCCATGACGTTGTGCAAACGCAGACGCTTCCCCTACCCCCTAGCGCCCTGCTTCCCGCCAAGCCATGACCACTACGAACGGTTTTCAAGAGCATGTTGCAACCGCCTTCTCAAGGTTAATGCTCAACTTAATGCTCAGGATTCGTGTCAAAACGTTATGACACCCCAAGATTCCAGAGCCTTATTCGACACTATTGACTGTCCATGGCGATTCAACTGCTTGCCGCCACTCGACAGACACAGGAGCAGCCAATGTCCGCATCGACGCTTATCAACGCACTTTCTGCCGCGGCTGGCAGTGACAACATTGCCACCGACGACGCCACCAAGCGCCCGCACCAAACCGGCTACCGCTCCGGCTATGGCGAAGCCGCTGCCGTGGTGTACCCCACTTCATTGCTGGCACTATGGGAAGTGCTGAAAGCCTGCCATCAGCATGATGCTGTCATCATCCCCCAGGCGGCCAACACCGGCCTGACCGAAGGTTCGACGCCCAAGGACGACTACGGGCGGCCAGCGGTCATCCTCAGCACCATGCGCCTGAAAGGCCTGCACTTTCTGCAGGAAGGCAAGCAGGTGGTCGCCTTGCCGGGTGCCACCCTGTTCGAGCTTAGCCAGCAGCTGGCGCCCATTGGCCGGGAACCCCACTCGGTGATTGGCTCCACCTCGATTGGCGCTTCTGTGGTGGGCGGTGTGTGCAACAACTCCGGGGGTGCTCTGTGCCGCCGCGGCCCGGCCTATACCGAACTTGCCCTCTATGCCCGGGTGAATGAGAACAACGAGCTTGAATTGATCAATGACCTGGGCATCGACCTGGGCGATACGCCGGAAGAGATCCTGCCACGGGTTGAGCAGGGAGACTTCCCGGAAGATAGTGTGCGCCATGATGTCGGCAAGGCCTCCGACGATGACTATCAGACCATTATCCGTGGCGCCGACCAGCCTGGGGCCGCGCGCTATAACAACGACCCGCGCCTGCTGCATGGTGCTTCCGGCAGTGCCGGTAAGGTCGTGGTGTTTGCCGTACGCCTGGACACCTTCGAGCAGGAAAAAGATGTCACTACCTATTACGTGGGTACCAACGATACCCAGCAGTTGGCGGATTTCCGTTTCCGCTTCCTGCTAGAAGCGTCACGCCTGCCGATTACCACCGAATACCTGCACCGCGAGCTGTTTGATGTCGCCAAACGCTACGGCAAGGACAGCTTCCTGCTGATCAAGTGGTTGGGCACCCAGCGCCTGCCTGGCGCCTTCCGCCTCAAGAACCGGGTGGATAGCCTGTTCCGCAAGATTCCGTTTTTACCAGAACCCTTTACCGACCACGTTCTACAAGCGGTTTCTCGCGTACTGCCATCTCCCTTGCCCAAGCGCCTGCACACCTGGCGGGATGCCTATGAGCACCACCTGATCATCCGCGTTAACGGCGACATGTGCGAAGAGACCGAGCGCTTCCTGAGCGAATGCTTTGGCCAGGATGCCTGGTTCCGCTGCACGCCGGATGAAGGCGAGCGCGCCATGCTCCATCGCTTTGCGGCGGCTGGGGCGGCGGTGCGCTACCGCACCATTCACCACAAGGACGTCGAAGACATTCTGGCCCTGGATATTGCGCTGTCACGTAATGACCCTGAATGGTTCGAGCAACTGCCAGAAAGCATCTCCAAGGATATTGTCCATCGGCTTTATTACGGCCACTTCTTCTGCCATGTGTTTCACCAGGACTATATCTTCCGCCGCGGCGCTGATGTGGATGCGCTGAAAAAGGCCATGCTGAAAATTCTTGATGAAAGGGGCGCTGAATACCCTGCCGAGCATAATGTCGGGCATCTCTATCCGGCCAAGAAGGATCTGGCGGCGTTCTATCGCAAGCTCGACCCGACCAACTGCTTTAACCCTGGCATCGGCAAGCTACCGCGCACGCCCTATTACAAGTAGGCAAGCGTTCAGTCACTGATGAACTTGGTCAATTAGCGGGCGCTAAGTTAACGCTTTTTAATAGCAGGGATAGATTTATGAAAACATTTTCCATAGAATCAAAACCAGCGTTTTTCTTACGCCCTCCTTGCCCTCAGGAGCAGCCATGAACATTCTTTATGATGAACGTATCGATGGTGAACTGCAGTCTTTTGAAAAAAGCGATATCCTCGCAGATTTACAGCAGTCAGCGCCCTCACTGACGCTACTGCATCGCGAAGAAGACCTGCGTCCTTTCGAATGCGACGGCTTAGCCGCTTACCGCGTTCTTCCCATGCTGGTCGCCCTACCCGAGACGCTTGAGCAGGTGCAGACACTGCTGAAACGCTGTCACGCGCTGGGTGTCCCCGTGGTCACTCGCGGCGCTGGCACCGGCCTTTCCGGCGGCGCATTGCCGCTGGAGCGCGGTGTCCTGCTGGTAATGTCACGCTTCAAGAAGATCCTGGCCATCGACCCGGATGCCCGCCTTGCCCGCCTTCAGCCCGGGGTACGCAATCTGGCCATTTCCGAGGCCGCTGCGCCTTACGGGCTTTACTATGCGCCAGACCCGTCTTCCCAGATTGCCTGCTCCATTGGCGGCAACGTTGCTGAAAACGCCGGTGGTGTTCACTGCCTGAAGTATGGCCTGACCGTTCACAATGTCATGCGTGTCGATATCATTACCATCGAAGGCGAATGCATGACGCTGGGCTCCGAGGCGCTGGACGCCCCTGGTTTTGACCTGCTGGCACTGATGAATGGCTCTGAAGGTATGCTCGGTGTGGTCACCGAGATTACCGTCAAACTGCTGCCCAAGCCGGAAACCGCCAAGGTGCTGATGGCAAGCTTTGATGATGTTGAAAAAGCCGGCCGCGCTGTGGGCGATATCATTGCTGCAGGGATTATTCCCGGTGGCCTGGAAATGATGGACAAGCTGGCCATCCAGGCCGCGGAAGACTTCGTCAAGGCGGGCTACCCCGTTGAGGCCGAGGCCATTCTGCTGTGCGAGCTGGATGGCGTGGAAGCCGACGTCGACGACGATTGCCAGACCGTTCGCCAGGTGCTTGAGAAAGCCGGCGCCACCGATATCAAACTGGCCCGTGATGAAGCCGAAAGAGCCAAGTTCTGGGCGGGTCGCAAGAACGCCTTTCCGGCGGTGGGGCGCATGTCACCGGATTACTACTGCATGGACGGCACCATTCCGCGCCGCGAACTGCCCCGCGTACTCAAGGGCATTGCGGCGCTGTCCCAGGAAAGCGGCCTGCCCGTGGCCAACGTATTCCATGCCGGTGATGGCAACATGCACCCTCTGATTCTGTTTGATGCCAACCGCGAAGGCGAACTGGCGCTGGCAGAAGAGGTCGGCGGCAAGATTCTTGAACTCTGCGTGGCCGCCGGTGGCTCGATTACCGGTGAACATGGCGTTGGGCGCGAGAAGATCAACCAGATGTGCAGCCAGTTCCAGGCCGACGAGATCAGTGTCTTTCATGCCCTGAAAGCGGCCTTTGACCCTGACCGTCTGCTCAACCCTGGCAAGAACATCCCGACCCTTGCCCGCTGCGCTGAATTTGGCGCCATGCATGTACACAACAACGAGCTTCCGCATCCGGAACTGCCCCGTTTCTGAGCCTGCAGGAAAGATTATGACTGAGACCGCCACGCTGAACGCTGATCAAGACATTGCTGATTCTCTTTGCGCCCAGGTCAAACAGGCCTACGCCGAACGCTCACCGCTGCGTATTGTTGGCGGTAATACCCGGGGCTTCTACGGTCTTCCGGTTGACGGCGAACCGCTGGAAATGGCTGGACACACCGGCATTGTCTCCTACGACCCCATCGAGCTGGTGGTTACCGTGCGTGCTGGCACTCGTATCAGCGACCTTGAAGACGCTCTTGCCGAGCATAACCAGATACTGGCCTTTGAACCGCCGCGCTTTGGCAGCGCCAGCACCATTGGTGGCGCGGTGGCCACCGGGCTTTCCGGGCCACGCCGCCCCTGGGCTGGCGCCGCCCGCGATTTCGTGCTGGGCGCACGGGTCATCAGCCAGGAAGGCAAGCTGTTGCGCTTTGGTGGCGAGGTCATGAAAAACGTGGCCGGATACGATATGTCGCGCCTGATGGTGGGTGCCCAAGGCACTCTGGGTGTGCTGGCAGATATTTCCTTCAAGGTGCTGCCCAAACCCACTGCAAGCCACAGCCTGAAGCTCTCCATGCCCTTGGATGATGCGCTCAAAAAACTGGCCAAGCTGGGCCGCCAGCCGCTGCCAATCACCGCTGCTGCCTGGCACGCCGGTGAGCTGTTTCTGCGCCTGGAAGGCGGCAAAAGCTCCGTAAGCGCTACCCGTGAACAACTGGGCGGCGAGGAAATCAGTGAGGATCTGTGGCGAGAGCTGCGCGATCTGGAGCACGCTTTTTTCACCCAGAATAACGACAAGGCACTATGGCGGCTGTCGTTGCCCCCCAACACCCCAGCCCTGGCGCTGGATATTGCCGAGAGCGATATTTTCTATGACTGGGCGGGCAGCCAGCGTTTTATCAAGACATCGCTTGACGCCGACACCCTCCGCGACGTCTGCCAACAGGCAGGCGGCCATGCCACCTGTTACACGCCTGCTGTCTATGGCGGTGCGCAAGCCCCCTTCACACCACTCAATCCAGTGGTGGAAAAATATCACCGTCAGCTGAAAGCACAGCTGGATAGCCAGGGTATTTTCAATCCCGGGCGTCTTTATGCGGCGTTTTAACCAGGAGAGCTGACATGCAGACGCATTTTACCGACGCAGACCGCCAGAAGCCGCATATTCAGGAAGCGGAACGTATCTTACGCAGCTGCGTTCACTGCGGCTTCTGTAACGCGACCTGCCCAACCTACCAGATACTCGGTGACGAGCGTGATGGCCCGCGCGGGCGCATCTACCTGATGAAGGAACTGCTCGAAAGCCAGGATGACGATGACCAGGTCACCGAGGAAACCCGGCTTCACCTTGACCGCTGCCTGACCTGCCGCAACTGTGAAACCACCTGCCCGTCTGGGGTGGAGTACCACAAACTGCTGGATATCGGCCGCGCTGAAATTGAACGCCGCGTCCCGCGCCCAGCGGCAGAACGCGCCCAGCGCTATGCGTTACGCAAGATGCTGGTCGAGCCCAAGCGCTTTTCTGCCCTGCTCAAGCTTGGCCAGACCTTCAAGCCACTGGTGCCCGGCAAGCTGCGCGACAAGATGCCCCCCGCGCCCCTTGATGCCGGGGCACGTCCTTCGGCTACGACTCATTCGCGCCGCATGCTGATGCTCGAAGGCTGCGTGCAACCCGGCTTGTCGCCGAACACCAATGCTGCCACTGCCCGCGTCCTCGACCGCCTCGGAATCAGCATCACGCCTGCGACAGAAGCCGGTTGCTGCGGCGCTATCGACTTCCACCTTAACGCCCAGGACGACGGGCGGGAACGCATCCGCGCCAATATTGATGCCTGGTGGCCCCAGGTTGAACAGGGCGCCGAAGCCATTGTGCAAACCGCGAGCGGCTGCGGCGCCTTCGTTAAAGAGTATGGCGAAATGCTCAAGGATGACCCGGACTACGCGGCAAAGGCCGAGCGTATTAGCGAGTTGGCAAAAGATCTGGTGGAAGTGCTGCGCGAAGAGCCGCTGGATGAGCTCAGCGTCAAGACAGACCAACGCCTCGCCTTCCACTGCCCTTGCACCCTACAACACGCACAGAAGCTTAACGGTGCCGTAGAAGGCGTACTGACCCAGCTCGGTTTTGAACTGACGCCGGTTCAGGATGCTCACCTGTGCTGCGGCTCGGCAGGCACCTACTCAATTACCCAGCCTGAACTTGCCACCGAATTGCGCAATAACAAGCTTGACGCACTGGAAGCAGGCAACCCGGAAATGATTGTCACCGCCAATATCGGTTGTCAGACCCATCTGGCAGGCGCTAACCGCACCCCGGTTCGTCATTGGATTGAAGTGGTCGATGCCGCGCTTGGCTAAGCGCGGCTACCGCCCAGCTCATCACTGTTTGGTTGATCACCCACTTTTTGATCAACCATTCACTTATCACCCACCCAAGAGAAATCACCATGCAAAGCAAAGCTGTATTAACCCAGGATGATGTTGCCAAGGTACTGGATGCTGCCCAACGGGAAGCCGAACGCGAAAACTGGGCGATTACCGTGGCGGTTACCGATGATGGCGGCCATCTGCTGGCCTTGCGCCGCCTGGATGGTGCTGCGCCCTTTACTGCGGATGTAGCGGCCAACAAGGCGCGTAGCGCCGCCATAGGGCGCAAGGAAACCCAGGTATTTGAAGAGATGATCAACGGTGGCCGTACGGCCTTTGTATCTGCGCCCATGCAGGCACTGCTGTCAGGCGGTGTACCCATCATCGTTGACGGCCAGGTAGTGGGCGCTGTAGGCATCTCCGGCGTCAAGCCTGATCAGGATGTGCAGGTTGCCAAGGCTGCCGTCAGCGTGCTCTGAACGACGTACTATGATCGACAGACGCAAAAAACCCGGGCCAATGACCCGGGTTTTTCAGGAATCTATCCAGCGTTGCTGGTATCACTTAATGGCGGACCGGACGAGACTCGAACTCGCGACCTCCGGCGTGACAGGCCGGCATTCTAACCAACTGAACTACCGGTCCGCATCTAAGTGCGATCTATCTTTTGCTTTTTTCCACATACCAAACGACTTTTTGGTAAATGGTGGGTGGTACTGGGTTCGAACCAGTGACCCCCAGCTTGTAAGGCTGGTGCTCTCCCAACTGAGCTAACCACCCAAGTGCCAACATACTAACTTAATTTTACAGGTAATGCATCTCATTATCGTGGCGGACCGGACGAGACTCGAACTCGCGACCTCCGGCGTGACAGGCCGGCATTCTAACCAACTGAACTACCGGTCCACTGAACGACAATAATAAACATCTATAATGAAAACTTTGTGATGATAATGGCGGACCGGACGAGACTCGAACTCGCGACCTCCGGCGTGACAGGCCGGCATTCTAACCAACTGAACTACCGGTCCGCATACTATCTATCGCATTACTAACAACAAGATGCTTTTTCACGTGGCCATATAACGCTTTTTAAGGCGTGGTGGGTGGTACTGGGTTCGAACCAGTGACCCCCAGCTTGTAAGGCTGGTGCTCTCCCAACTGAGCTAACCACCCGCTGGTCACGTGGCGCTGCATTCTACCTAAGCGCCGGGGGAAGTCAACAATGAATTGGCAACTTTTTTATTCGGCTTTGAAAAGAGCGCACTGCTTGGGCCGTTTCTTATGCTCGCACCCATTAGCACACCCCATTAACATCACGGTGTGTCAGCATGAAATCCGCGGCTTTCCGAGTCGCCTGCTGAATCAGTGCGCTTTGATCCCATCCACTGGCACGCAGGGGGTTGAAGTCGTGATCGCCCGTTGCCAGCCATTCAACTTTCGCATTCGCGGGCAGCGAATAGGCAGCCACTTCATCACGGCGGCCAAACGGATCACGCTCGCCCTGAATAATAAGATTCGGCGCAGAGACGTCTCCCCAATGTGCCAACCTGAGCTTATCGGGTGAGCGTGGCGGATGAAACGGATATCCCGCGATAATCACGCCAGGCACCTGGCGCTGAGCCGCCAGCAGGCTGGCCACTCGACCGCCCATCGATTTGCCACCCACCCAGATGGGTTGATCAGTCGCCGCAAAGAGTGACCCATACCAGGCTGACATTTCTGTGACGAGCTGCTCAATTTTAGCGGGCGGGCGTCGACGGCCTTCAATGTTCATGCGTTGCATGTAGGTAAAATCAAAGGTCATCAGCTGGATACCGGCCTGGGCAGCTGATGTGGCAAATTGCCGCATAAAATCAGACTCCTGCCCCGCTCCAGCACCATGGGCAAACAGCAGACAGCCCTTCTTTGGCACCCCCTGCAGGGTAACGGGTGTATGATTATCCACGTAAAACCGCCCGCAGGCGCCTGCCTGCATTGTGGATACAAACAAATCAAAATTAATTTCAACATAACCCTGTTGGGCATAATATGGCATGTGATTCACTCTCATACCGCCAGCTTAAACAATTGGCTTGTTCAGCTTGGGCGCCTGCTGCGTTAAAATCTTTAATGGATCTTGACCTGCGTCATCAAGCGGGCGGTCGCATCCAGGCAAAATAGCACTGGGTTACCCCCTAACCGCGTTCGATGGGAACATGAAATGAGCACAGCACTAGAACACCCGACCTACAACTACAAGGTAGTTCGGCAGTTCGCGATCATGACTGTTGTGTGGGGCATCATAGGCATGACGCTTGGCGTCATTCTTGCCGCACAGCTGGTATGGCCGGAACTGAACCTTGGCTTACCTTGGACTAGCTTTGGGCGCCTGCGTCCTCTTCATACCAATGCCGTAATCTTCGCCTTTGGCGGCTCGGCACTTTTTGCCACCTCATATTACGTGGTGCAGCGAACCTGTCAGACGAGACTCTTTTCTGACAAGCTCGCGGCCTTTACGTTCTGGGGTTGGCAGGCAGTGATTGTTTCTGCCGTTGTGTCACTTCCGTTGGGCTATACCACTACCAAGGAATATGCCGAGCTGGAGTGGCCGATCAACATCCTGATCGCCATTGTATGGGTCACTTACGCCCTGGTCTTCCTGATGACCATCAAACAGCGTAAAACCTCGCATATCTATGTGGCGAACTGGTTCTTTGCTGCCTTCATCCTGACGGTAGCGGTGCTGCATATCGTCAATAATGCGGCCATCCCCGTTACTCCGATGTACTCAACCTCCATCTATGCGGGCACGATTGATGCCATGGTGCAGTGGTGGTATGGGCACAATGCTGTAGGCTTCTTCCTGACTGCAGGCTTTTTGGGCATGATGTACTACTTCGTTCCCAAGCAGGCTGAACGTCCGGTCTATTCCTACCGCCTGTCGATCGTGCATTTCTGGGCACTGATCATGGTCTACATGTGGGCTGGCCCCCACCACCTGCACTACACTGCATTGCCTAACTGGGCGCAGTCACTGGGCATGGTGATGTCGATCATTCTGCTGGCACCTTCCTGGGGCGGCATGATCAACGGCATGATGACCCTCTCCGGCGCCTGGCATAAGCTGCGCACCGATCCGACCCTGCGCTTCCTGGTGGTTGCCCTGTCCTTCTATGGCATGTCGACCTTTGAAGGCCCGATGATGGCGATCAAGACCGTCAACGCTCTGTCGCACTACACCGACTGGACCATTGGTCACGTACACTCCGGCGCGCTTGGCTGGGTCGCCATGATCACTATCGGCTCCATGTACCACCTGATCCCGCGTCTGTTCGGCCGCACTGAAATGCACTCCGTCAACCTGATTGCCGTGCACTTCTGGCTGGCCACCATCGGCACCGTGCTGTACATCGCCTCCATGTGGGTAAACGGTATTCTGCAGGGCCTGATGTGGCGTGCCATCAACGCGGACGGCACCTTGATGTACACCTTTGTTGAAGCCGTTGAGGCAAGTGCGCCAGGTTACTTCGTACGCTTGATTGGTGGTTTGTTCTGGGTCACCGGCATGCTGATCATGGCCTACAATGTCTACCAGACGGTTAAACGTAGCGAAGCTGTCAGCCAGCAGCCGATGCCACAAGCCGCTTAACCGGGGAAGTTGAGACCAATGAAACACGATATCGTTGAAAAGAACGTTGGCCTGCTTGCCGTACTGATTTTGGTTGCAATCAGTTTCGGCGGCCTGGCTGAGGTTGTTCCACTGTTTTTCCAGAAACAGACCACTGAGCCGGTCGAGGGGCTGGAGCCCCTCACCGCCCTAGAACTGGAAGGACGTGACATCTACCGCCGTGAAGGCTGTGTCAGCTGTCACTCGCAAATGGTTCGCCCCTTCCGCGCTGAGACCGAGCGCTACGGCCACTACAGCGTGGCGGGCGAGTCTGTCTATGACCATAACTTCCTGTGGGGTTCCAAGCGTACCGGGCCTGACCTGGCACGTGTAGGCGGCCGTTACAGCGACGACTGGCACCGTGCGCATATGTATAACCCGCGCGACGTTGTGCCAGAGTCCATCATGCCTGCCTACCCATGGCTGTTTTCAAACCGGTTGGATGGCGAAGATACACCGGCCAAGATGCGTGCGCTCCAAAGCCTGGGCGTTCCCTATACCGATGAGCAGATCGCCAACGCGACTGCCGAGGTCAATGGAACTCAGGAAATCACTGCACTGATCGCTTTCTTACAGCAACTGGGAACCGTGCTTGAGGGCACTCGCTAAGCTATGGATACGGGAACTTTTCGCGGCCTCATCACGCTGATATTAATCATCGCTTTTCTGGGCATCACCTGGTGGGCCTATTCCAAGCGACGTAAACCAGACTTCGAGGAAGCGGCCAACCTGCCCTTCGCCGATGATGATGAGCAACCGTCCCGTGACAAGCCTGCTGCATCCGGGGATGAAGCAGATTCCCGCCACGACAGGGGAGATAAAAATACATGAATAATCTATGGGGCGACTCCTTGCCTGGCTTCTGGAGCGCCTGGATCATCGTTATCACACTAGGCACGATCGCGCTTAGCGCCTGGCTGCTGTTTGCTAACCGGCGCACCGATAAACAGCCGGACGCTGAGGGTAATGTCGAGACCACCGGCCATGCGGCTGACGGTATCGAAGAGTACGATAACGCACTACCGAAGTGGTGGTTCCAGCTGTTTGTCGGTACCGTTATCTTCTCATTGGGCTATCTGGTGCTCTACCCGGGCCTGGGTAACTTTGCCGGGGTTCTGGGCTGGTCTCAGGAAGGCCAGTGGGAAGAGGAAGTCGCCCGCGCCGAAGAGCGCTTCACGCCTATCTTTGCCCAGTATCAGGAAGTTCCGATTCCTGAACTGGCAAAGGACGCGGACGCCATGCAGGTCGCTGAGCGTATCTACCTCAACAACTGTGCGGTCTGCCATGGCTCCAATGCTCAGGGCGGCTACGGCTTCCCCAACCTGACCGACGATGACTGGTTGTATGGCGGCGAGCCTGAAAATATCATGATGACGCTGAACAACGGTCGTAATGGTCTGATGCCTGCCTGGCAGCAGCTGGGGGAAGAAAACATCGAGAACCTGACCCAGTATGTTCTGTCGCTGTCTGACCTTGAGCATGACGCCGAACGGGCCGAACAGGGTGAAAGCACCTTTATGTCGGTCTGTGCTGCCTGCCATACGCCTCAAGGTACAGGGAATATTGCCTTGGGTGCGCCTAACCTGACGAACGATATCTGGCTGTATCTGGCTCAGGGCCAGACCGTTGCCGACTCCATTCGCCAGACGCTGCGCAATGGACGTAACGGGCACATGCCATCTCAGACCGCCTACATTGGTGAAGAGCGCGTTCATCTGGTAGCCGCTTATGTCTACAGCCTAAGATTTAGCAACTAATTGCTATAACTTAGCTATAAGCTGTTGATATTGAAGGGTGCGGCTTGAAGCCGCACCCTTTTTTGACAGTATCTGCCTTAAACTGATGCGTAGATCGTGAGTAGGTAGTGAGTAGTGAGTAGTGAGTAGTGAGTAGTGAGTAGTGAGTAGTGAATTGTAGGTCATGAATAACGCGTAGTGAGTCAGATCGCGTCTGTTGGTGCACTAACGCCCAGACACGTTCCGCCATTTTCGGGCGGTTGCCAATCTCCCGCCTCTTCGAGCCGCAAAATTGCCATGGAAAAGATACCCAGTAAAGACGTTACCCCTCGGCAAGCCGATCATCACGGCGCCCAAGGTGAAGCCGTCACCCAGGACATGTATGCCCAGCGAAAACATATCTATGTGCGTGAAATAAAGGGCTTCTTTCAAAAACTCAGACGCAGCGCCAACTGGGCACTGATGCTGGCGTTCTTCCTGTTACCCTGGATCAATATCGGCGACAGACCGGCCATCTGGTTTGATCTGCCAAGCCGGGAATTCCATATCTTTTTTGGCACCTTCTACCCGCAGGAATTTGTCCTTCTCTCGTGGTTATTGATTATCTGCGCCTTCGGGCTGTTTTTTATTACCGTGTTCGCCGGGCGTGTCTGGTGTGGCTACACTTGCCCCCAGAGCGTATGGACATTTCTGTTCATCTGGCTTGAGCACCGCATTGAAGGGCCGCGCAACAAGCGCATCAAGCTCGACAACCAACCGCTGACAGGTGAGAAACTGCGCCGCAAAACCCTCAAGCACATAGCCTGGCTTTTGATCGCCTTCGCGACAGGCGCTACCTTTGTGGGTTATTTCACCCCCATCCGTGAGCTGATGCCTGACCTGGCCACCCTGCAAGCCCACGGCTGGTCATATTTCTGGGTAGGTTTCTTTACCGTATTTACCTATCTCAATGCTGGCTGGCTACGCGAGCAGGTGTGCATTTACATGTGCCCCTACGCGCGTTTTCAATCCGTCATGTTTGACCGTGATACACTGATCGTCTCTTACGATACCGCCCGCGGTGAACCGCGTGGTAGGCGCAAGCGCAGCCTCAGCCATGAGCAGGCCCGGGCGGAAGGCCACGGGGACTGCATCGACTGCGACCTGTGCGTACAGGTTTGCCCAACAGGGATCGATATTCGCGATGGCTTACAGTATGAATGCATCTCTTGTGCTGCCTGCATTGACGCCTGCGATAGCGTCATGGACAAGATGGGCTATCCGCGTGGCCTGATTCGCTACACTACCGAAAATGCCCTGGAAGGTAAGCCCACTCATATCCTTCGTCCGCGTTTGATCGGTTATCTAGCGGCCCTGTTAGTAATGGTAGGTGCCTTTGCCTGGGCAGTGAATGACCGCATGCCGCTCAATTTTGAAGCAGAACGCGAGCGCACTGAACTGTATCAGGTCACCCGCGACGGTCAGATCAGCAATGTCTATAACCTGATAGTGCGTAACCTGGACAAACGTGATCACACCTACCAGCTCAGCGCTTCTGGCCTTTCCGGGCTGACCCTTGACCAGCAAAGCATCAGCGTTCCGGCAGGTGAATCACGCTCAACGGTCGTCACTGTTACCGCTGATGGTGACGCCATCCAACAGCCCAGCCATGACATCGTGCTGACTATCGAGTCCGAGCTGGATGACAGCATCCGATTGGAACGCGACACACGCTTTATTGGCGAACTCAGGAGATAGTGCAATGTCATCCACTCCGGTGACACCGTGGTACAAGCAGTTCTGGCCGTGGTTTCTTCTCGGCCTGCTGTTCTCGTCGATTATTGTCAGTACCACCTTTGCCGTCGTCTCGATCAAAAGCTTCGACGGCATGGTGGTTCAGGAGGATTACTACGAGCACGGCAAGGCCATCAACATGGTGCTTGCCAAACAGGAGCGCGCCCGTGAACTCAATCTGGTCGCCGATATGCGTCTCGACCCGCTGACCAGCGATATCGTGGTGGATCTAAGCGGCGATGTTCGCCCGGACGAGCTTTACCTGAGCCTGATCTTCCCGACTGAAAATGACCGCGACCAGACCTTTGTGCTTGAGCATGTTCGCAATGGCCGCTACATCACGCAAGGCCCAGACAATCTGCGCTATCGCTGGTATTTGCAGATTCAGCCCGAGCTTGAGCAGGATGATGCCGAATGGCGGCTGATCGGTGAAGCCACCTTCCCGACTGAAGACAGTATTGTGCTGCGTCCTGGAGGCCGCTCGGAGAGCTGATGGCCGACACCTGTTACCACTGCGGCAACCCGGTGCCCGACGGGGCACCTTGGCGTATCGAGATTGACGACACTTCCCACTCTCTATGTTGCCCCGGCTGTGAAGCCGTGGCCCATGCCATCATTGAGGGTGGCCTTGAAAGCTACTACCGCTATCGCACCGAACTCCCTGAACGCCCGGATGACCGCCAGGCCGCCAATGCGGATACCTGGCAGGTGTTCGACGACCCCGGCCTGCAGGCCAAGTTCGTTCATCCTGACGGCGATGAAGGCCATGTACGCGCCACCCTGGCGGTCGATGGAATTACCTGTGCGGCCTGCGCCTGGCTGATCGAGCATCGCCTCAATGCCTTGGAAGGGGTTGCCAGTAGCGCCGTCAACCTGACCCACCATCGTGTGCGTATCAGCTGGGACCCAGAAATCATCCAGCTTTCCCAACTGTTGGCTGAACTGGCGGCGATTGGCTACACCGCCCAGCCCTATGAGCCGGATCAGGCCCAGTTACGCCTGCAGAAAGAAGAGCGCATGAATGTACGCCGCCTAATCATTGCCGCCGTTGGCATGATGCAGGTGATGATGTTTTCCATTCCGATCTATGTCGCCGGGGCAGACGGCATGTCGGAAGATTTTTACGTGCTGTTTCACTGGCTGTCCTTTGCCCTTGCCACACCGGTAGTGTTTTTCTCCGCCCAGCCGTTCTTTCACAATGCCCTGCGCGACCTCAGAACCGGCGTACTGGGCATGGATGTACCGGTATCACTGGCGATTGGCTGTGCTTATGCCGCCAGCGCCTACGCGGTGATCTTCAATGTCGGCGAGGTGTATTTTGACTCAGTCGCCATGTTCACCTTCTTCCTGCTGTTCAGCCGCTATATCGAGGCCCGCGCCCGACGCCGCAACGGTCAGAGCGGTAATGCGCTCAGCAGCGTGCTACCAGTATCCGCCACTCGTCTGGAAGCAGACGGCAGCGAGCGCATTCTGCCCGCCAGCGAACTGCGCGAAGGCGACCGGGTACTGATCAAGCCCGGCCATGGCGTTCCGGCTGACGGCATTATTGAAGAAGGTGACTCCAGCCTGGATGAATCCATGCTGACCGGCGAATACCTGCCGGTGACCCGCCAGACGGGCGAGCGCATTGTCGGCGGCAGCCAGAACATGGAAAACCCCTTGGTCATGCGGGTCACCCATGCCGGTAACGATGCCCGTGTGGCCAGCATTGTCGATCTGACCGACCGCGCCTTTGCCAGCCGCCCACGCCTGGCCCAGATGGCTGCGCGTATGGCGCATCTGTTTGTCCTGCGCCTGCTGGTGGTCACCGTCTGCGTCACCGCCGTCTGGTGGTGGATCGACCCGTCACGGGTGCTTTGGGTGATGCTGTCCGTGCTGGTGGTTACCTGCCCTTGCGCCCTGGCGCTGGCCACCCCCACCGCCCTGACCGCCGGGCACGGCCAGTTGCGACAACGCGGCGTGCTGATTACTCGCGCGGATGCTCTGGAGTCGCTTTCCAGCGCCACCCGGGTGATTTTCGACAAGACCGGCACCCTGACCCGCGGCGAAATGCAGCTGACCGAGACGCGCCTGTGCAGCGATACTCTGGATGCCGAGCGCGCCAGAGCGATTGCCGCCGCGCTGGAGTCACGCTCCGAACACCCGATTGCCCGCGCTTTTCGCCCTTACCGGAATGCGACTCTTAAGGCCACTGGCCTGCGCAGCCTCACCGGCCAGGGGCTTGAAGGCTCTCTGAATGGCGCCCTCTGGCGGCTGGGCAAGCCCGCCTTTGCCTGTCAGGAGGCCACGCCAACCGCTCCCGGCCCGGGCCAGTGGCTGCTGCTCAGCGAGAACGCCGCGCCCAGGGCCTGGTTTCGCCTGTATGACGGCGTGCGCGATGATGCCGGCGACACCATTGCCGCCCTGAAAGCCAACGGCATTGCCGTTGAGCTGCTGTCCGGTGACACGACCGCAACGGTCAGGGAACTTGCCAAGCAGCTTGGCATCGATACCTGGCAGGCAGGCGCCAGCCCCGAAGGCAAGCTTGCCCACCTTCAGGCCCTGCAGGGAAAGGGCGAATGCGTAGTGATGGTGGGTGACGGCATCAATGACGTCCCCGTGCTGGCGGGCGCTGATGTTGCCATTGCCATGAACGGCGCCACTGACCTGGCGCGCACCCGTGCCGATGCGGTGCTGCTCAACCCGCGCCTGCTGCGCATTGCCGATGCCGTTGACATCTCGCGGGCGACCCGGCGTATCATGCGCCAGAACATGATCTGGTCGGTGTGCTACAACTTTACGGCCCTACCACTGGCCGCCCTTGGGCTGGTGCCGCCCTGGCTAGCCGCGCTGGGCATGTCATTCAGCTCTCTGGTGGTGGTTGGTAATGCGCTACGCCTGACCCGCTGGAAAAGCCGTCGGCCAGCGGCTATTTCGACCCCCACCCCCAAAACGGTATCCGCATGACCATTTTATATCTGCTCATTCCACTGTCGCTTATTCTGCTGGGGCTGGCCGTCTGGGCGTTTTTCTGGGCGGTCAAGCACGATCAGTTTGACGACCTGGAAGGGCCTGCCCATCGCATTCTGTTTGATGAGGATGAAAACGACCTGGCCCCGGAAGAACGCCAGCGGCGCCAGCAGGCACGCGATAAGAAAAGTGCCGCCCGCAAGTCACACGACGACAGTGAACAACCATGAACCCCACTGGCTTTGATCTGCCCCCCATGCTGGCAGCGTTCATTTTTGGCTTGATGGGAGGCGCTCACTGTATTGGTATGTGCGGCGGCATCATGAGCGCCCTGACCTTTGCCGTGCCGCCCAGCATGCGTCAGCCAGCGCGCCTTGGCGGGCTTTTGCTGAGCTACAACCTGGGCCGCATTCTGAGCTATATGATCGCCGGTGCCATCGTGGCGGCTCTGGGCACCCTGCTTTCGTTATCTCCTAGCGCCGGCATGGCGCTGCAGGCATTTGCCGCTGTCATGCTGATTCTGATGGCTTTGTATATTGCCAACTGGTGGAAGGGCTTACTCAAGGTAGAAGCCGTGGGGCGACGCGTCTGGAAGTATATTGAGCCTTTTGGGCGGCGCCTGATGCCGGTGGTCAAGCTCCCCCAGGCTTTTGCCCTGGGCGCCGTTTGGGGCTGGCTGCCCTGCGGTCTGGTCTATTCCATGCTGGCCTGGAGCCTGGCGATTGCCGACCCGCTGGAAGGCGCGCTGTTGATGGGCGCCTTTGGGCTTGGCACCCTGCCCGCACTGCTGGCCACCGGGATTGCGGCCCGCCAGCTGAGCGGGCTGATTCGCCACCCCGCCACGCGCAGCATCGCCGCGCTGAGCATCATCGCTTTTGCGCTGTGGCAGCTTTATGATCTGACAGTATCCTATAGTCATTGAACTGATAGGGTCATTGAACTGACAGCATCATTCACTGACCCTTGGCCACACAGCCCCTGCCAAGCCGGCTTTTCAGCCACATCCATGCTTCCTTGACGCAGCTCAATTCTTGCCAGGTTCACCAGGAGTAGGATGGGATTTAATCCTTGTTCACTCAGTACTGGAGTTCCTTCATGGCCGTTCACGCTCTCGCTGCTACTTCAACCGCTAACAGAGCGGCGCCGCCAGACAACCCGGTATGGGATGAAACGCTGTTGCGTCGCTACGATAAAAGCGGGCCACGCTATACCTCTTACCCAACGGCCCTGTCGTTTCACGACCAGTTTGGTGCCGCTGATTTTACCGCAGCGCTGGAGCGCAGCAACGCCACCCAACGGCCGCTATCGCTTTACGTCCACGTGCCTTTTTGCCGCAAGATCTGCTTCTATTGCGCCTGCAACAAGATTGCCACCAAAAACACTGCCCTGGCTGAGCCTTATCTGTCACGCCTCGACCGTGAGATGGTACTGACTTCCCAGCACCTGGATACCACACGCAACGTTGAACAGCTGCACTGGGGCGGCGGTACGCCAACCTTTCTGACCCTGAGCCAGATGAGTGACGTCATTGATCGCCTGGATGCGCGCTTTGGTCTGTCATCATCACCCAGCCGCGACTATGCCATCGAGATCGACCCCCGCGAGGCGGATGTGTTCACCCTGCGCCATCTGCAATCACTAGGGTTTAACCGCATCAGCTTGGGCGTGCAGGATCTTGACCCTGTGGTACAGAAAGCCATCAACCGCGTCCAGCCTCGAGTGCTGACGGAAACCCTGATGGATGAAGCCCATCGGTTGGGCTTTCGCTCACTGAATCTTGATCTTATCTACGGCTTGCCTCACCAGACCCAGGCGGGGTTTGCCGATACCCTGCGTCAGGTGATTGATCTTAACCCGGCACGTTTATCAGTATTCAATTACGCCCACATGCCTCAGCGCTTCGCGCCGCAGCGACGCATCAATGAAAGCGACCTGCCAAGCGCCGAAGAGAAGCTGGATATCCTGCACACCACCATTGATATGCTGACCAGCGCAGGCTATGTGCATATCGGCATGGATCACTTTGCCCGCCCGGATGACAGCCTGGCCATTGCTCAGCGCGAAGGCACCTTGCAGCGCAACTTCCAGGGTTATTCAAGCCATGCCCAGTGTGATCTGGTGGGCCTGGGCGTTTCGGCCATTTCGCGGGTCAATGATGTCTATGCCCAGAACCCGACTGACCTGGCAAGCTATGAGCAGGCGCTGGATCAGGGTCAGCTGGCCACGGTCAAGGGGCTACGCCTGAGCACTGATGACCTGATTCGCCGTGATGTGATTGAGCGCCTGATGTGCGATATGCAGATTGATCTGGCAGACGTAGGCAAACGCTGGAATATTGATGCGCCGCGCTACTTCGCCGCCACCCTGGAACGTTTACAGGGTGCGCTGCGTGATGGTTTGGTGGAGCACAACGGCGACCTTCTGCGCGCCACGCCCATCGGACGGCTGCTGATCCGTCATCTGGCCATGGCCTTTGATGCTCATCTGCCTGGCGATACCACCCAGCGTTATTCCAGGATTGTTTAACACTCTTTCTTAACACCCTTGTCGGCGGTGTGCTCTTGCTCGCATAATGGATAAATTATCTTTCCAAGGAGGAGCACATGCCGGAACTAATGAGCCGTCGGCGAGCCCGGCTCAATGAGGCCCGCTGCCAGACATGCAGCCTCAGCTCGCTGTGTCTGCCCCTGGCCCTTGAGCTGGATGACATGGGCCAGTTTGATGCCATCATCCGTCGTCGTGCGCCGCTGAAAAAGGGTGAGCCTTTGTTTCGTCAGGGAGACCGTTTTACCAGCGTGTTCGCGGTGCGTTCCGGCAGCCTCAAACAGTTGACGACCGAGGGCAGTGGCACCGACCAGCTGACCAACTTCTACCTGCCCAGCGAATTGGTCGGGCTAGACGGGATTGATGAGCGACATTATCCGGGCAGCGTGGTGGCGCTGGAAACCACCACGGTATGCGAGATCCCTTTTGACCGCCTGGATCTGCTCTCTGAAGAATTGCCGGAATTACGCGGCCAGCTATACCGCAGCATGAGTAAGGAGTTACGCGATGATAGGCGCATGATGCGGCTTCTTTCGCGCAAGACTGCCGACCAGCGCCTGGCCACTTTTTTGGTCACGCTGTCTGAGCGCTTCCGCCGCCGCGGTTATTCCCCCTACAGCTTCCGGCTTTCCATGGCCCGGGCGGATATCGGCAATTATCTGGGGCTGGCGGTAGAAACCGTCAGCCGCATTCTAAGCCGTTTCCAGAGCCAGGGCGTTGTTGCCGTTTCCGGCCGGGAAGTGAATATCCTCGATATGCCGCTGCTGTTGACCCTGGCCGAAGAAGAAATCGAAGACGCCAGTTGAGTCAGGAACCCACTTCAAAGGCATGAATACGGTCGGCCATCTGGTCGGCCTGTTTGGCTTCCAGCCCTGCAAAATCAAATAGCTGTCGATCGGCGAGCTGAGACGGGGCCACGTTGGTTACCGCTTTGAACATGCTTTCCAGTCGCCCTGGGTGTTTTTGATTCCACTCGGCCAGCATTTCCTTGACCACCTGGCGCTGCATATTGGGCTGCGAGCCGCATAGATTGCAGGGAATGATCGGGAATTCCATCTGGCGGGCAAACTCGGCAATATCCGCTTCCTTGCAGTAAGCCAGGGGACGGATGACAATATTCTTGCCATCATCTGATAACAGCTTGGGTGGCATGGCTTTCAGGCTGCCGCCAAAGAACATGTTCAAAAACAGGGTTTCCAGAATGTCTTCACGGTGATGTCCCAGTGCCACCTTGTTGGCGCCGATCTGTTCGGCAAACCCGTACAGGGAACCACGCCGTAGCCTTGAACAAAGTGCACAGGTAGTCTTGCCTTCCGGCGTTTTTTCCTTGACCACCGAGTAGGTATCGCGTTCAAGGATATGGTAGTCAACGCCAAGTTTATCCAGATATGCGGGCAGCACGTGCTCAGGAAAGCCCGGCTGTTTCTGATCCAGATTGACCGCCACGAGCGAAAAGTTCACCGGCGCATTACGCTGCAGGTTGCGCAGAATCTCCAGCAGGGTGTAACTGTCCTTGCCACCAGATAGGCACACCATCACCTTGTCACCTTCTTCAATCATCCGGTAATCAATAATGGCATGGCCGACGCAGCGACGCAGGCGCTTTTGCAGCTTGTCGAATTCGCGTTTTTGTCGCGCCTGTGCTGCCGTATGGCTCGAGGAAGTTCCGCTCGGCGCGGGATCGAGATGGTCAACAGCGGCATTGACCGCTTGTGGTGAAGACATGATGGTTGACATAAACAGGGCCCAGACAGTCGTGCTGCAGCAAAAAAAGAATTCAACGGCTATTTCAAACCGCGCATTCTAACAGCTTATCTCCCTTACTGCCGACGGCCCGAAACCATAATGCCTGCTTACGAATACTCAAGATGATAGCGGTGAGACAGACGCTGCTTGAGATCCTTGACGATATGCAGGGCTTCACGCATCAGGTCACGTTCCAGCGAGGAAAGCTCCTGCACCACAACCCGGTCGGAGCGCTTGCTGACGTTCGATTCGCCCTCCTCCAGCTGCTGCTTCAGGCGTAATTCGGTAAACAGCGCCAATGCTTCCCCCAGGTCGTCTGCAAAGCGACGTTTAAGACGGCCATCCTCAACCAGGGCATCCAGTCGGTCGAGGGTCGATGTGGCCAGTATGCCGCGTTCCAGCGCCATGGTGCGCACACCATGCACAATGGGAAAGATACCGCCTTTTTTGATATCAATGCCGTGCTGAGGCTTCTTCAAGGAGCCAAACAGGGTCAGCGGAGTGGAGAAGCGCAGCGTGGTGCGGGCAAAGTAGGAAAGCAGTAATTCATCCTTGGCACCGGCTTCAAACAGGGTGCTGCGCACCCGCTCAAGCAGTGCCGGATTGCCAGCAACCGCATGGGCATCAAGCATGATCGCCAGCTTCATCAGGCTGTCCCCATCACGCGCCTCAACCCAGCGGGCAATCCGCCGCTGCCACTGGCTGACCGTGCCGACCCACTCTGGATTGGAAACCATGATATTCCCCGGGCAGGGGGGATAACCCAGCTTGATCAGGGTCTCCGTCAGGCGTTGCATATCGTCTGCTACTTCAGGCCATTCCAGATGATCTTCCAGGATCAGGCCATTGTCCTGATCGGTTTTCAGAATCTGCTCGCCGCGCCCTTCGCTGCCCATCACCATCAGGCAGCTATCGGCATGAAAACGCTCGTCAACGGTAAACTGCCATGCCTTACTGATAATCCGCCCGTTCAATGCCGCCAGCAGATCCATGGCAAAGCGTAGCTTGACCCCTTGAGCCATCAGCGCCTTGACCAGCTCAGGGGTGCGCTGGCTGGCCGCTGCCAGAGTCTCCAGGTCATTGGCCTGCTCGACCTGCAGGCTGACCACATAGCTGCGGCTGGAGAAGTAGCTGAGCACATCAGTCAGCTCAACCACGCCTTTCACCTGGTCGCGCTCAACCACCACCACTCGAGACACCTTGTGGCGGGTCATCAGCACCAGGGCTTCAAACAGGTATTGTTGCGGCGTCACGGTGACCAGGGAGAAGTGGGCAATATCCACCACTGGGCTGCTCTGTTCCCGTCCATCCATGACCAGGGCATTCAACAGATCCGTCTTGGTGACCATGCCGGGTGCGCCGTCATGCATGACCAGAACGCTATCGGCATGGCGCTCGTTCAGCTGCTTTACCGCGTCGGTAATATCGGTATTGGCCTCCATCATCACCGGCTCGCGCATGCACTCCTTGGCCTGGGCCAGCATGAAACCCGCCATGGTTACCCCGCCTTCAGCGCGCTTTTCTGTCATCAGGCGGGCTTTATGCGCCAGGGTCTGACGGAAAAAATCGCTGAAATCAGGGTAATCACGGCATAACTGCTCAAACAGCGCCTTGGGCAATAAATGGCACAGGCACTCCTGTTCAGCGATAAAGCGGTAACGGCTTTTCCCATTCAGGATGCTGATAGCGCCAAACAGATCGCCCGCCGTATAGTGGCCGATCCTGGAGGATGAGGAAGGCAAAGTAGGGTCGACTTCTGCCACTTCCCCCTTGTGGATCAGAAAAACATACTCCCCCGTCTGGCCTGTTTCCAGAATGATCTCATCACGATCGTAATACACCATATCCATACTATGACGCACCTGCTCACGGCCCGTCTCGTCGAGCATGTTAAAAGGGGGTTGCGTCAGATCCACTTCGACCATAATGGTCACCTCATTGATTGGCGTATTAAACGTCGTAACACCCGGCCATTCAGCAATCCACTGCGAATTGGCTGTAGCGAGAGTCGCCCTGGAAATCAGAGTCAGCTGGCATTGCCTCACTGCTGCTATAAAACGTCAACAAACTCCAATATAAAGTATTAGCTTACTGTTGCAGTATATCCAAGCTGTACAACAATAATGACACAAAGCATCATACAGGAGAGGTCAAAGCGACTCCCAAGCATCCGCTAATATTAAAACAGAAGACTCCAAATCGCTCTATCAACGTCCAAAACAGTGATTTTGAGGCCTTCTAGACTATTGTCCCATAGCCTGAAAGGCACCCCTAAAAACCACCTAAAAACATATAAAAACCAATAAAATCAGACAATTAAAAACAACCCCTTAAAACCGCCAGTGTTTTGATACCAAAGTCTGGGATTTATTTTCATGCGTTATTGCCCACTATGTTCTTGAGTCATTCAGGGTAAACGCACGTTACACGCTATTTTCACATGCTACAGCGACCTGATTTTCCCGCTCACGACGACACTGCAAGCATAAAGGGTCAGCGTTTTCCGGAAAAACAGACATGTGGGATATCAACTTGAGTGACGCCCAACGTGCGATTGCCCTGATGGGCCAAACGCTATGGGTTAACTTTCCAAACCTATAAAACCACAAGTGGAGAGCAACACAATGGCAGATGATAAATCTAATGCTGCTGAATACTGGAAAGCGAACGTCCGTACCATCGTCGGATGTCTCGTTGTCTGGGCATTCGTGTCATATGGCTGCGCTATTCTGTTTCGTCCGCTCCTGGCGGGTATTCCAGTAGGGGGCACGGATCTTGGCTTCTGGTTCGCCCAGCAAGGTTCCATCCTTACTTTCATCGGGATCATCTTCTTCTACGCGTGGAAGATGAACAAGCTCGATGAAAAATTTGGCCTGGGGGAGTAAGCCAATATGAGTCAGTTTGCAATCAACCTTCTGTTTGTCGGGGCCTCGTTCGCTCTCTATATCGGTATTGCGATATGGGCGCGTGCAGGCTCAACAAAGGACTTCTACGTTGCCGGTGGCGGTGTTCACCCGATCACCAACGGCATGGCAACTGCGGCTGACTGGATGTCAGCGGCTTCGTTTATTTCCATGGCCGGTCTTCTGGCCTCCGGCGGCTACGCCAACTCAACCTTCCTGATGGGTTGGACAGGCGGCTACGTCATCCTGGCCATGCTGCTGGCCCCTTACCTGCGTAAGTTCGGCAAGTTCACGGTACCCGATTTTATCGGCGACCGTTTCTACAGCCGTACCGCGCGTCTGGTAGCGGTTATCTGTCTGATCGTCGCGTCAGTCACCTATGTTATCGGTCAGATGACCGGTGCCGGGGTTGCTTTCTCGCGTTTCCTTGAAGTCTCCAACACTTGGGGTATCTGGATAGCAGCACTGATCGTCTTCCTGTACGCCGTATTCGGTGGCATGAAAGGCATTACCTACACTCAGGTAGCCCAGTACGTGGTACTGATCATTGCCTATACCATTCCGGCAGTGTTCATTTCGCTGCAGCTGACAGACACTGTCATTCCTGGCATCGGCATGTTCAGCACGCACACGGAATCGGGCATTCCGATGCTGGAGAAGCTTAATCAGGTTATCAATGAGCTAGGCTTCCGTGACTACACGGCCGACGTGGATAACAAGCTCAACATGGTGCTGTTCACGCTGTCGCTGATGGTCGGTACTGCAGGTCTGCCCCACGTTATCATCCGCTTCTTCACCGTACCCAAAGTAGCTGATGCACGTTGGTCCGCTGGCTGGGCACTGGTCTTCATCGCCCTGCTCTACCTGACAGCTCCTGCGGTAGGCTCCATGGCGCGCCTGAACCTGGCGACCACGGTCTATCCAGAAATGGCGGGTCAGGTAGAAGACTACGAAGCCGCTGCTGAAAACGCTCTGGTTTACGAAGAGCGCCCTCAGTGGATTCGCACCTGGGAAGAAACCGGCCTGATCACGTTCGAAGACAAGAATAACGATGGTCGCGTCCAGATCTACAACGAAGGCAACGAAGACTTTGCTGAAACGGCCGAAGCACGTGGCTGGAACGGCAACGAGCTGAACGTTAACAACGACATCCTGGTACTGGCTAACCCTGAAATTGCCAACCTGCCACCCTGGGTTATCGGTCTGATTGCCGCTGGTGGTATCGCAGCAGCACTCTCAACCGCAGCGGGTCTGTTGCTGGCGATTTCCTCCGCCATCAGCCACGATTTGATCAAGACCATGATCAACCCAAAAATCAGTGAAAAAGGTGAGATGCTGGCAGCGCGTATCTCGATGGCCGGTGCCATCCTGCTCGCCACTTATCTGGGTCTTAACCCACCTGGGTTTGCGGCACAAACCGTGGCCCTGGCCTTCGGTATTGCCGGTGCATCACTCTTTCCGGTACTGATGATGGGTATCTTCTCCAAGCGCATCAACAACGTCGGTGCTGTTGCCGGCATGCTGACAGGTCTGATTGCCACCCTGCTGTACATCTTCACCTACCTGGGCTGGTTCTTCATTCCTGGCACCAACATGCTGCCTAACACACCGGATAACTGGATCTTCGGCATCTCGCCGCTGTCCTTCGGTGCGATCGGCGCTATCTGTAACTTCGCAGTAGCCTTCGTGGTAGCCAACGCTACCGCAGAGCCTCCGCAGGAAATCCAGGATCTGGTGGAAAGCGTACGCTATCCGAAAGGTGCTGGCGGTGCAGTGGATCACTGATTCATAGAGTGACCCAAGCACCATCAACCCGAGCAAGGTATCTGTAAGTCGTTCGGGTTGATCACACATCGGGCTTCCCCTTGGGAAGCCCGATTGCGTTTCCCCCCTGCCACGCTGATATTTTGGCATAATGAGCCAACCACAGCTCAATACCCCTCAGTTCAAGGATTTACCTATTATGATTTGGCATTTGATCGCCGCCGTATTTGCTGGCCTCGCGGCTGCAGGTATCGGTCTTTTCCTGCGCACCCTCAGCGGCAAGCGCCTGCCCAAGTGGATTATTCCTGTGTTTGGCGGCCTGGGCATGCTGGGCTATCAGATCTCGACTGAATACGGCTGGTTTGAACTCAAGCAACAGCAGTTGCCACCTTCTGCCGAAGTCGTCTCAAGCCAGGCCAGCAGTGCGATATGGCGCCCCTGGACGTTTGCCTTTCCGATGGTCACTGAGTTTACCGTCGTTGACCGTAACAGCGTGCGTGTAAGCGATGGCGCCACACCTGTTGCTGACTTTATGCTCTATCACTTTGAGCGCCACTACACAGAAACCGTTATCCCCCAGCGCTATGTGCTTAATTGCGACTCACGCGAACTGGTGCCTATCGAGGATGACAGCGGCGAGCCAGACACTCAGGCCACCCGCACCCTGCGCCAGGATTCAGGCATCTATACGGCTGTGTGCCCAAGGGATCGCTAGTGGCTTACTGCAGAGAAGCGATTGATGAAATCTAACAATAAAGCGTCAAAAATATGTCAATTAGCTTTGTCAACTTTCAAAATTGCATAAACTTGTCAATTATATCAAGTTGATATATTCTGCACTGTAGGCAAAGGGATAGCGTTGCATGCATATCATTACACAAAAGCGCATTTGGGAGGCAAAGGATAAGTACCCAAAAGCAGCCACCGCCTTGGATTCATGGTATCGGCTAATGAAGCTCAATGACCCCAAGGATTTCAATGCCATGAAAAATATTTTCCCCGCGACTGACAAGGTGGGGGATTTTCATGTATTTGATATAGGTGGCAATAAGTTACGCTTGATTGCTATCGTTCACTACAATATCAAAAGGGTATTCATCCGCCATATTCTTTCGCATGACGAATATGACAGGGGTCAGTGGAAAAAAAGCTAAGCAATAAAAGGAGTCAGTATGCACGCACTCGTTGAACAGGCGACAACACACTGGGCTTACCTTGCCCCTTTGCTCAGCGACCCAACGACAGAAGCGGAATATGACGCTCGCGCGAACGCTCTGGATGAGATTCTCGACCTAATCGGAGATGATGAATCACACCCATTAGCTAGTCTTGCAGAACGCTTGGGAGATGTCATTGAATCCTACGACAGGCAGCATCGCCCAATGCCTGATGCACCAGCCAACGAAGTACTTAGGTACTTGATGCAAGAGCACCAGATATCCCAAAGCCAACTGCCTGAAGTGGGTCCTCAACCGGTTGTGTCTGAAATCCTGAATGGCCATCGCAAATTAAACTGGCGCCAGATCTGTGAGCTTTCAGAACGGTTCAAGATTTCCACCGACTCTTTTAAAGAGCCTGTGAAGAAGCTCGCCAGCATCTGAATTGGACACCGATAAATTGAAGCCTGATAACACCAGGCTTTCTTAACCGCTGTTAGAATGCATCCTTGTGTGCTGGGCATATCTAGCTGGCCATACTTAAATTCCAAGCGGCCTGGCGCCTGTTTTCGTAATTGCGGGGAAATAACATGTTTCACGGCGGACTCCTGGTTGCCGTATCGCTTTCATATATCGCGGTACTGTTTGGCATCGCCTGGTATGGTGACCGGCGCGCCCGCACCCATGGCGCTAGCCATAAACGCCCTATTATTTACAGCCTTGCCTTGGCGATCTACTGCACCTCCTGGACGTTTTATGGTGCCGTTGGCCAGGCGGCCACCAATGGCTGGTCGTTTGCCAGTATTTTTGTCGGGCCCATTCTGACCTTTCTGCTGTTCTGGCCGGTGCTGGCCAAGATGATCCGAGTGGCCAAGCATCAGAATGTCACTTCAATTGCCGACTTTATTGCCTCACGCTACGGCAAGGCCCAATCGCTGGCCGCGTTTGCCAGTCTGGTGGCTCTGTTTGGCACCCTGCCCTATATCGCGCTGCAGCTTAAGGCCGTTGCCACCTCATTCAGCATCCTGACCGATGCAGGCGATGTAACCAAGGCGCCCCTGTTTACCGATACCGCCTTCTACGTGGCGATTGTCATGGCCGTCTTTGCGATTATCTTCGGCACCCGCCACACCGATGCAACGGAGCATCACGAGGGGCTGATTCATGCCGTTGCCTTTGAATCCCTGGTCAAGCTTCTCGCCTTCGTTGTACTGGGCAGCGTCGTCACCTGGGGCATGTTTGATGGCCTGGGCGAGCTGATGAATTTTGCCGAAAGCCAGCTTGAACTGCAGCGCCAACTGGCCAGTCAGGATTTTGGTCAGGGCTTCTGGGCGCAGACCTTGCTGGCCATGCTGGCGGTGCTCTGCCTGCCGCGCCAGTTTCATGTTGCCGTGGTGGAAAACACTCACAGCGACGATGCCCGCAAGGCGCGCTGGCTGTTCCCCCTATATCTGGTAGCGATTGCCTTCTTTGTCGTCCCCCTGGCGGCGGCTGGCTTGTGGATGTTTGGTGATAGTGACATTGAGGCGGATAGCTATGTGCTGGCCCTGTCGATGGCCTCTGGCCACGACTGGCTGACACTGCTGACTTTTATCGGCGGTTTTTCGGCCTCCACCGGCATGGTGATTGTGGCCGCTGTGGCGGTCTCGATCATGATTTCCAACGAGATTGTCATCCCCGCCCTGTTCCGGCTGCGCTGGTTTGATACCAAGGCCCGTGACTATGGCCGCCTGGTGCTACGTGCCAGGCGTCTGACCATTATCGCGGTACTGGGTATGGGCTATGGCTTTTACCAGCTAATTGCTGAATTTACCTCACTGGCCTCCATCGGCATGCTGTCGTTTGCCGCAGCGGCCCAGTTTGCACCTGCCCTGATTGGCGGTTTGTACTGGAAGCGCGGTAACCGTTTCGGGGTGATTATCGGCATGAATGCCGGTTTCATGATCTGGACCTACAGTCTCTTGATGCCGGCCATGATCAATGCTGGCGTGTTACCTGATGCCTGGCTGCTCGGCGGCCCCCTCAGCCAACACTGGCTAACGCCCACCGCTCTGTTCGGCCTGAATCTTGGCGACCCCTTCACCCACGGTGTCATGCTGTCTCTCGGGGTGAACCTGTTCTGCTACATCTTTGTTTCCCAGGTGACTTCTCAACGGGTGGTTGAACGTATCCAGGCCTCGTTGTTTGTCGATAGCGTTGAAACCCGCCAGACTTCGGTTAACCGTCCCTGGACGGGCGCCACCACGGTAGGGGACCTCAAGGTACTGTGTGAGCGTTTCCTCGGTGCCAATCAGGTCGCCCGCGCCTTTGACGATTACGCCCGGCGTACCGGCAAGCCGCTTGAAGACAGTACCCGCGCCTCGATTGATATCATCCAGTTCACCGAGCGTTTTCTAGCCTCGGTATTGGGCGCCTCTTCGGCGCGCATCGTCGTCAACTCAGCCTTGCAGGGGCGCGGCATTGGTATTTCGGATGTCATCTCCATCGTCGACGAAGCCTCCCAGGTGCTCGAATTTAACCGCGCCCTTTTGCAAGCGACGATCGAGAACATCAATCAAGGCATCAGTGTGGTGGACCAGAACCTGCGCCTGGTGGTATGGAACCAGCGTTATCTGGAGCTGTTCCGCTTTCCTGACCACCTGATACGGGTGGGCGCCCCTATTGATCGCATCTTCCGCTACAACGCTCACAACGGCGAATATGGCCCCGGTGACCCAGAAGAGCATGTGCAGCTGCTGCTGGATAATATCCGCGATGGGCAACCCCACCGCTACGTGCGTTACCGCCAGGATGGCAGCGTTCTGGAAGTACAGGGCAACCCCATGCCGGGCGGCGGCTTTGTGTATACCTATCAGGATATTACTCAGCAGAAGCGGATCGAAGAAGCCTTGATCCGCTCGGAAAACAATATCCGTATCTACACCGATAACGTTCCGGCCCTGATCGCCTATTTCGATAAGGAATGCCGCTACCTGTTTACCAATCGCGCCTACGAACAGGCCTTCGGAATTGACCGCAACGCCGTGATTGGCAAGCGCAATGACGAGGTGCTCACCCGGCAACAGGCCGAGGAGCGCGCGCCCTGGGTGGCGCGCGCCCTGAACGGCGAGCGGGTCAGTTTTGAAGTGTCTTTAATGTTCAATGACAGCATGCATTACATGCTGGTGACCTATACGCCGCACTTCGGCGATAGCCAATCGATACTCGGCTTTTTTGCGCTGTATCAGGATATTACCGAGCGGCGTCAGGCAGAAATCGCCCTCAAGGAAACCAACGAGACCCTGGAAGAACGGGTGCGCGAGCGGACCCAAGCGCTTTCCGAAGCCAATGCCGCCCTGCGCCAGGAAAACCAGGTACGCGCCGAGGCTGAGCTGGCCCTACGCCAGGCCAAGCAGCTGGCAGAAGATGCCAATGCGTCCAAGACCCGTTTTCTGGCCGCTGCCAGCCACGACCTGCTGCAGCCGCTCAATGCGGCTCGTCTGTTTACATCGGCACTGATCCAGGGTCAACATGACGACAACACCCAGCGCACTATCCATCATATCGATAATTCCCTGCAGGCGGCCGAAGAGCTACTCAGCACCCTCCTGGATATCTCCAAACTGGATGCCGGTGCCCTGACCCCACGGCGCAGCCATTTTGCCCTGGCCGATATTTTTCAGCCATTGCGGGCTGAATTCGATGTCATGGCGGAAGATCGCGGCCTGGATCTGAATGTGGTATCCACTCAGCAATGGGTTGATTCCGACCCCCAGATGCTACGCCGCATTGTGCAGAACTTTCTCTCCAATGCCTTGCGTTATACTCAGGAAGGCCGTGTGCTACTCGGCTGCCGCCGTCATGGCGACCGGTTGAGCATAGAAGTATGGGATAGCGGCCCTGGCATTCCGGAATCCAAGCTATCCGAGATATTCCAGGAATTCCGCCGCCTTGATCAGGCTTCTCGGCATAAAGAAAGTGAAAAGGGGCTTGGGCTGGGTCTTTCGATTGCTGACCGTATGAGCCGTGTGCTGGATCACCCTATCAAGGTGCGTTCCCGAGTCGGCCTGGGTACCGTCTTTGCGGTTAGCGTGCCGGTTGTTGCCGCACGCGAACAGAGCAGCATCGAAGAACCCAGTCGGCGCCGTGCCAGCAATAAGCTCTCAGGCACACGTATCGTCTGTATCGACAATGAAACGCTGATTCTTGAAGGTATGAGCGCCATGTTGAGCGGCTGGGGGTGTGAAGTCTTTACCGCTACCAGTATCGGCGGTGCCAAGTCCATTTTGCGCAACATGGACGGTGATCCGGATGCGATTCTGGCCGATTACCATCTGGATAATGAAGTGACCGGCATGATGGCACTTGAGGCTCTGAGTGAGCGGCTGGAAGGCGCGGTTCCCGGCATTGTGATTACCGCCGACCGTACCGAGGCGGTTGCTGAAGAAGTTAAACGTGCAGGCTACCAGCTACTGCTCAAACCGGTACGCCCCGCCGCCTTGCGCGCCCTACTCACCAGAACGCTACAGGCAAGCAGGGCGGGTGAGGCGTGAATTGTGAATCGTGAATCGTGAATCGTGAATCGTGAATCGTGAATCGTGAATCGTGAATCGTGAATCGTGAATCGTGAATCGTGAATCGTGAATCGTGAATCGTGAATCGTGAATCGTGAATCGTGAATCGTGAATCGTGAATCGTAAAAAGTGTGGCGTCATTCCTGGAACCATACCAATCATTCACTACTCACTACTCACTACTATTCAGGAAGACACTTTCGGCGGTTCAACTTCCAGTTTCTGGGCGGCAATAACCGCCTGAGTGCGAGAATGGACGCCGAGCTTACGCAAAATGGCCGTGACGTGGGCCTTGATGGTGGCTTCTGAAACGCTCAGTTCGTAGGCAATCTGCTTGTTGAGCAGGCCTTCGGTAAGCATATTCAGCACCCGAAACTGCTGAGGGGTCAAAGACGCGATGGCTTCAGCAAACTTGGTTTCATCTTCGCTGCTTTCATCAAGAACGCCCGCCAGCGCTTCTGGTAGCCAGACTTCACCCTCAAGAATCTCTCCAACGGCTTCGGCAATCAGCTGCAAGGAAGACGACTTGGGAATAAAGCCGGAGGCGCCGTAATCAATCGCACGGCGCACCACGTAAGGCTCGTCACTGCCTGACACCACCGCTACGGGAATGTCCGGCATTTGGCCACGCAGCTGAATCAGCCCTGAGAAACCGTGGGCCCCCGGCATATGCAGATCCAGTAAAATCAGGTCAGCGTCCGGGTGGCGGTTAACCACTTCAGCAGTGGCTTCCATGGTATCGGCTTCAACGATCTCCGCCTGGGGAGCCAGTTGACGCAGCGCCTGGGTCAGCGCAGCGCGAAACAAGGGGTGATCGTCTGCAACAATGAATTTATGAGCTATGGCCATGGATATTCCTCCGGTTCTTAAACAGCTAGCGTATTGCCGCGACGTTAGGCTTATTCTGTGTTGGCATGGTACCCCATGGCGTTATCCATTCCCAAGCGCCATGGGCACAAATTGTTATATTTACAGTAAGAAAGCTAACACACCCTGTTCAATATAATGCTAATACATGAACCTGCAAAACGCATCAGTGCAGATTGAGCGAAAAAGGACGGCCATGCAAACGACCGTGCCGGCTTTAGAAGCCGGCACGGTTTACATCAGTCTTGAAGCAGGCGAACCATAAGTAGCGCTCGCCCTTATCTGGATGGATCAGCTAAGTGACAAGGCGCTACTACTTGATAGCACGATGCTCGATCAGCTCATCCACGACGCTTGGGTCAGCCAGCGTACTGGTATCGCCCAAGCCATCGCATTCGTTGGCGGCAATCTTGCGCAGGATGCGCCGCATAATCTTGCCCGAACGGGTTTTCGGCAGGCCAGGCGCCCACTGGATAATGTCCGGTGAGGCAATCGGGCCGATATCCTTGCGTACCCATTTGGTGAGCTCTTTCTTCAACTCATCGGTAGGCTCGGCATCGTCATTCAGGGTGACATAGATGTAGATACCCTGACCCTTGATATCATGCGGGAAGCCAACCACAGCGGCTTCTGCCACCGCTTCATGGGCCACCAGAGAAGATTCGATTTCGGCGGTACCCATACGGTGACCGGACACGTTCAGAACGTCATCAACGCGGCCAGTGATCCAGTAATAACCGTCTTCATCACGGCGGCAGCCGTCACCGGTGAAGTACATGCCATCGTAGGTGGAGAAATAGGTCTGCACGAAGCGGTCATGGTCGCCCCAGATGGAACGCGCCTGACCCGGCCAGGCATCTAGAATCACCAGATTGCCTTCGGTAGCGCCTTCCAGTAGGTTGCCTTCGTTATCCACCAGCGCTGGCTGAACACCGAAGAATGGCCGCGTGGCTGAGCCTGGCTTGAGCGGTGTGGCGCCAGGTAGCGGGGCAATCATGATGCCGCCGGTTTCTGTCTGCCACCAGGTATCGACGATCGGGCATTTTTCATTACCGATCACCCGGTAGAACCATTCCCAGGCTTCAGGGTTGATCGGCTCACCCACTGACCCCAGCAGACGCAGGCTATCGCGATTACTGGAATCCATGACGTTGTCGCCGTGCGCCATCAGGGCGCGCACGGCTGTGGGCGCTGTGTAGAGAATATTGACTGAATGCTTGTCAACGATCTCGCCCATGCGGCCATGGCTCGGGTAGCTCGGCACCCCTTCAAACATCAGGGTGGTCGCGCCGTTGGCCAGCGGCCCATAAACAATATAGCTGTGGCCGGTGACCCAGCCAACATCCGCCGTACACCAGTAGACTTCACCTTCCTGATAGTCAAAGACATACTGGTGGGTCATGGCAGCGTAAGCTAGGTAGCCGCCTGTCGTGTGCTTGAGGCCCTTGGGCGCACCGGTCGAGCCTGAGGTGTAGAGGATGAACAGCGGATCTTCAGCGCCCATGGCTTCAGCATCACACTCGGTTGACTGCTTATCGACCATGTCGTCGAACCACAGGTCGCGACCTTCGTTCCAGTCCACATCGCCACCGGTACGCTTGACGACCAGAACGTTCTTGCACACATCCGTGCCGTCACGGGTCAAGGCAGCATCGACGTTATCCTTCAGCGGAACATGCTTGCCACCACGCACCGATTCATCGGCGGTAATCACCAGCTTGGAGTCCGCCCCGATCACACGCTGGGCAACCGCATCCGGTGAGAAGCCACCGAACACAACCGAGTGAACTGCGCCAATCCGGGCACAGGCTAGCATGGCCATGGCCGCTTCAGGAATCATCGGCATATACAGAGTAACGGTATCACCCCTCTGAATGCCCAGTTCCTTCAGTGCGTTGGCGACCTGATTGGTGCGTTCATAGAGTTCACGGTAGCTGATGTGCTTGGCATCCGCAGGGTCGTCTCCCTCCCAGATAATCGCCGTCTGGTCGCCGCGGGTCGCTAGGTGGCGATCAAGGCAGTTGGCTGCCACGTTCAGCTGGCCATCTTCAAACCAGCGAATGTCGACGTTATCGCGGGCATAGGAAGTGTTCTTGATCTTGGTGGGCGCTTTGATCCAATCAAGGCGTTTCGCCTGCTCGGCCCAGAAGCCTTCCGGGTCATCCACTGACTGCTGATACATGGCCTGATAAGTCTTTTCATCGGCCCACGCATTGGCGGCGAAAGTTTCGCTCACCGGATAGACGTTCTGTTGTTCGCTCATGAAGTTGCCTCTGTCCGTGAAAAATGCACTTTCTGTTGAACCAAGCCGCTTGCTCAAACGTTCAGTAAAGCGTGTTGCAGAAGACGTTAAACCAAGCTTTTGATAAAGATATCTTAATACAGCCCAACGTCAGAAAGTGGCTTTGGGAATGTTACCGGTTTTTATTATGATGCTGTTCCGGCGTTAAAATAGTGTTACTAGCATAAACCTCACAGCGCAACCTTCCCTTTAGACATTGGTATTAACATTTTTTCTTTTTATAACAATAGCTTATGTCTAACTTTTTGGCAATTCCTGGCCACAATAGACCAAGGTCTGAGCGCATGACCGGCAGCGGTAGCGACGCCCACGGCGTACCTGCGCATGACGCTGAGCAGTAAATCTATGTTGGTTACCCCCCTGTTCCTGACAGCCACATTGATAGAGGTAGGGTCGGGGCTGCGCTTTCCCAATATCAAAGCGGTGAGTTACCCGGGGTGGCAAACCAAACAGGCCCACCATCACCCTTTGCCATTCACGGCCGTGGGGTTTGAGGCGCGGGCCATCCTGCAAATGAAATACCAGCCAGTGGGCCATTTCATGCGGGATCACCTCATCAAAGAAGGCCCGACGATTCTCACCCAGCAAGACCGCATTAAAGCGCAAGCCCCCACGTCCAAGATGCGCCTGCCCGGCGCTGGCGCCCTTGAGATCAAACCACACCTGTGGAGAAGGCAACGCCGGATAGACCTCACGGCAATGCTGCCAGGCTTGTTCCGCGCGCACCCGGGCAGCCTGATGTAGCTCGCTATCGCCCATCCCGTTCAGCTGGTTTTCAGGCCAGGCTGGCAGAGGCACCGCCTTATTTAATGGTAAACTGCCCATCATTGATCCTGTTACTTGTTCCAGTCATGCCAATTGCTAGTGAGGCTTTGTATGTCAACCCGCCCTGACGCTCCCGAGACACCTGCTCAACAAACCCTTCCACCACAACCCCTGCTGGAAGATGAAGAGCTAGACCGCCTGGATGAGTTCCTGGATTCCGATCAGGTCGATGAAGATGCCCTCGACCTGATTTCTGCCCATGGCTTCATGCTGGCACTGGCCGTAGCGCCCAGTGAATTGCCCGCCGAACAGTGGCTTGTGGAGCTGTTTCAGGGCGAACCGCGCTATCAGAATGATGCCGAGCGCGATGATATCATCATGCTGCTTTCCAGCCTGCGCCGCAACGCCATGGCAGTGCTCGAACAGGGTGGCCTCCCCGAGTTGCCATTCGAGCTGACCCTGGGCGGTTTGAGCGCGGAGGAAACCCCGATTGGCGACTGGTGCGCGGGCTTTATGGAAGGCGTCTTCTGCGATGAAGCCGCCTGGTTCGCTGAAGACGAAGAAGCTGCTGCCACCCTCTTGCTACCCTTCATGCTACTTTCCGGTCTGTTTGAAGACGAGCCGGATATGGCGGAACTGGCAGGCGATATTGAGCGCCAGGAAGCGCTGGTCGCCCAACTTCCTGAACTAGTGCTAGATCTTTACCTGCATTACCGGGTGCCGCCTGAACCCGTCAAACCCTCGCCTCGAGGCAAGCAGCAGCCACGTGGCAAGCGCCAGCGGCGCTCTTAAAGGCCGTGAGTGGTGAGTGGTGAGTGGTGAATCAACGCTTCAGTGAACGGTGAACATAAAGGTCATAGCGGCTGGTCTTGCCTTCAATCACATGCTGCGGCGCTGGCCCTTCAATCGGTGGCGCTTTGCGTGGCCGCTTGACCACCACCCTATGGGTGGCTGTCTCCAGCGCGGCTTCCAGCAAACGGGGCGCATCGTGATCGTCACCGGCCAGTTCGCGAAACAGGCGCATTTCCTTTTTGACCAGGGCTGACTTTTCGCGATGGGGAAACATGGGGTCCAGGTGCACCACCTGAGGGGCGAACCCAGCCTGGGCCACCAGAGTGGCCAGCGCCTGAGTGGCATCTCCCGTATAAAGCCGCATTCTGGCGGCAATCTCAGCGGTTTCCTGATCACAACGGGCCCGGTTCAGGCCATCTTCCAGCAGGGCGGCAATCGCCGGAACGCGTTCAATCATCAACACCTCAGCCCCCAGGCTGGCCAGCACAAAGGCATCGCGGCCAAGGCCGGCAGTAGCATCCACGACACTAGGCGTAATGCCTCCCGCTAACCCACAGGCTCTGGCAATCAGCTGTCCACGGCCACCGCCAAACTGACGACGGTGAGCAACCTTGCCAGCGGTAAAATCCACCCTTAGCGGCTTGCCAAAGCGCTTTTCATCCCCCACCAACACCATGCCTTCACTGCCCTGCTCAAGCGCCAGCCCTGGGGGCAGTGCAATGTTTGCCAGCGTCATGCCGGCTTTTTCCACGCCACATCGTTACGCAGGTAGACCGGCTGCACCTGCCAGGCGAGCTGGCCCAGCCCTGCGGCAAAATCGTCAGCGGCCAGCCAGGCCATCTCCTCGGCCCTGGGTTCAAGGTCATCCAGATGCTGCAGCATGGCGGCCTGAACGTCGGCTGGAAACGTCTCCCAGAGCGTAAAGCCTGAACCAACGCCGACCCATTCAACCTGATCATTAGGCAGACGCAAATGCTCAGGGGCTAGCACTGCTTCATCGCTCAGCGGCGTCAGCTTGCCTTGCACACACTGCCAGCTGGCACAGTAGATTTCGCCCATGCGGGCATCCAGTGCGGTCACCAGATGCTGCAGATGAAAGCGGCGATGCGCCTGTAACGCCAGCGCCGCCAGGGTCGACACCCCCAACAAGGGGCGGTCAAGCCCGTAGGCCAAGCCTTGCGCCGTGCCCGCGGCAATACGCAGGCCCGTGAAGGAGCCAGGGCCGCGCCCAAAGGCAACCGCATCCAGCTGGGTGGGGGCAAGGCCCGCCTCTGCCAGCACCTCGTTGATCATCGGCATCAGGCGCCGCGTATGCGCGCGGGGGGTCATTTCAAAACGCGCCAGGCAGGTCGTCTGCTCAGCATCACGGCGTAGCAAGGCAGCAGAACAGGCGCTGGAAGACGCATCCAGTGCCAGTAGGGTTAACGACATAGCAAGGGCACTCTTATCGGTATCAGTCGGTCAAAGGTTCATGGCGTTAGCCATGAGTCATATCAGCAATGACTGCCATTATAGCGCCCGCGCCCGTATACGACGATGGCCCGCACAAGGCGGGCCATCAAAAAAGACGAGAGGCAAGCTGTCACGTCACTTATTACACCTGTTAGGCCAGCGCTTCTTTCACCTGACGGGTAATGTCATCCACGCTGCCAACGCCTTCCACGCGGTGGTAGGCCGGGGCGGCGGCTGGGTCTTCCTTGGCCCACTGCTGGTAGTAATCCACCAGAGGTGCGGTCTGCTCGTGGTAGACGGCCAGGCGGTTGCGCACCGTGTTTTCCTGGTCATCATCACGCTGGATCAGGGCTTCGCCGGTCACGTCATCCTTGCCTGCTTCCTTGGGCGGATTGTAGTCCACATGGTAGACGCGGCCAGACGCCGGGTGGACGCGACGGCCTGCCAGGCGGTTAACGATTTCTTCATCCGGCACGGCAATTTCCAGCACGTGATCGAGCTTGACGCCCGCCTCTTTCATGGCATCCGCCTGGGGAATGGTGCGGGGGAAACCATCAAACAGGAAGCCGTTCTCGCAATCCGGCTGGGTGATGCGTTCTTTGACCAGATCAATGATGATGTCGTCGGACACCAGACCGCCGGTATTCATGATCTCTTTAACCTTGAGGCCCAGTTCGCTACCGTTCTTGATCGCCGCCCGCAGCATATCACCGGTAGAAATCTGCGGAATATTGTATTGCTCACAGATAAATTGAGCCTGAGTCCCCTTGCCTGCGCCCGGGGCGCCTAACAGGATCAAACGCATGGAATTGCTCCTTTTTCGTTAAAAACACTGTCAATCAAGACGGTTTCAATTAAAACGCGATTAACAAAAGCGTTATTAAATAAATATGGAAAGAAAGTCCAACCCAAAAATTTAATGATCGACAATACCTGCGCCTCACTGACGGCACAACTCTCCTAAAGGCTCAGACGATCTTTTTCTTGTTATTTTAATAGGCAAAACAGCCAGATAGAGCTTGTTGCACTTTGGTCGCCAGGTCAATATCACCGCTTGCTGGCCGCGGCTGATAAAACCGGTTGCAGTTAAAACGGCGCCTAAGGCGCCGTTGTGCTCATCAAGCCAATGCTAACCAAACCGAACTTACTAAAGCAGCAAGCGGCGAATATCCGTTAACGCATCCGCCAGGAAGGCGGTGAAGCGCGCAGCATCGGCGCCATTAATCGCCCTGTGATCATAGGAAAGCGATAGCGGCATCATCAAGCGTGGTTGGAAAGCTGAGCCATCCCAGACAGGCTTCATCTGCGCCTTGGAAACCCCAAGAATCGCCACCTCTGGCGCGTTGACAATCGGCGTAAAGGCCGTGCCACCAATCGAGCCAAGGCTTGAAATGGTAAAGCAACCGCCGGTCATTTCATCGCGTTTGAGCTTCTTGGTCTGAGCCTTCTTGCCAAGCTCCGCCATTTCCTTGGCAATCTCAATCAGCGATTTCTGATCGGCGTTACGCACCACCGGCACCATCAGGCCATCCGGGGTATCCACAGCAATCCCGATGTGGGCATACTTTTTCCAAACCAGGGTTTCGCCATCGCCTTTCAGGCTGACATTGAACTGGGGGAATTTCTTCAGGGCAAAGGCACAGGCCTTGACCATAAAGGGCAGCGGCGTCAGCTTGGCGCCCTGAGCTTCAGCTTCAGCTTTCATTGCCTTACGGAAGGCTTCCAACTCAGTGATATCCGCTTCATCAAACTGGGTGACGTGAGGCACGTTCAGCCAACTGCGATGCAGATTGGTCGCGCCCATTTTGAGCAGGCGACCCATCGGCTTCTCTTCCACTTCACCAAACTGGCTGAAGTCGACTTCCGGAATCAGCGGAATGCCCGCACCGCCAGCCGCCGGTGCCGCACTTGGCTTGGCACTGGGCGGATTGGCCAGCGCCTGCTTGACGTAGTTCTGCACGTCTTCTTTCAGCACGCGCTCTTTCGGGCCGGTGGGCTTGACCAGACCAAGATCCACGCCCAGCTCACGGGCCAGCATGCGCACGGCCGGGCCAGCATGCACCAACTTGGCATCACGCGGCTTTTGTGCAGCGATCTGGGCTTCCGGGCTGGGAGCCCCAGCGGCAGGTGCCTTGGCAGCGGCAGGCGCCTGCTGCGCTGCGGCGGGTTCCTGTGCCGGGGCAGCGGCTCCTGGCGCGCCAGCCACTTCGATATAGCCGATCACATCGCCTTCAGAAACCGTATCGCCTTCTTTTACGGTCAGCTCAAGCAGCTTGCCCTTATAGGGGCTAGGCACATCCATGGAGGCTTTATCAGACTCCAGAGTGATCAACGGGTCTTCTTCATTGATCTCATCGCCAGCCGCTACGCCGATTTCGATGATCGGCACATCCGACGAGCCAGACAGATCCGGTACGCGGATTTCCTTGCGCTCAGGCGCGCCACCGTTTGATGCTTCAGGTGCGGCCTGCTGTGGCGCAGCGGAGGCCGGTTCGGCTGCGGGCTGCGCTGCGTCACTGGAAGCGGCAGCACTGTCGCCACTGCCATCTCCACTACCACCGGCAATTTCCATCTGGCCGATCACATCGCCTTCGGAGACGGTATCGCCTTCCTTGACGGTTAATGCAATCAGCTTGCCGCTATGGGGGCTGGGCACATCCATGGAGGCCTTGTCAGACTCCAGAGTAATCAGAGTGTCTTCAGCGTTGACCTCATCACCGGCGCTAACCGCCACCTCGATGATCTCGACATTATCCGAGCCGCCCAGATCGGGCACCTTGATGTCGACGGTCTGCTTACCACCTGCAGACGCTGAAGCCTTGGGGGCTTCACTGGCGGGCGCGGCAGTTGGCTCAGGTGCTGACTCTGCAGGCGCGGCACTCTCTGTACTGTCGCCACCACTGCTGTCGCCACCGCCTTCGGCTTCAATTTCAACGATGGCGTCACCTTCAGAAACAGTGTCGCCTTCCTTGACCAGCACCTTGATGACCTTACCGCCCTTGGGGGCAGGCACATCCATACTGGCTTTGTCGGATTCCAGGGTGATCAGGGTGTCTTCCGCTTCGATAACGTCGCCTTCTGACACCGCAATCTCGATGATTTCAACATCGGTGTCACCACCGATGTCGGGGACTTTGATGATTTCGCTACTCAAGGTCGCGCTCCTTTAAAATCGGATCAAGCCGGCGGGCAAGGCCCGCCGGGCTGCGGATCAGCTGGTCAGCGGGTTGGGTTTGTTCGGGTCGATGCCGTATTTCTTCAAGGCTTCGCCAACATGCTTGCGTTTGATATCGCCACGGTCAGCAAGCGCCTTCAGCGCCGCCACAACCACGAAGTAACGATCCACCTCAAAGAAGTAACGCAGCTTTTCACGGGTATCTGAGCGACCAAAACCATCAGTACCCAATACGCTGTAATCCGTCGGCACCCAGGCGCGCACCTGATCGGCGTATAGCTTCATATAGTCAGTGGCGGCAATCGCCGGGCCATCGCGGCCTTCCAGGCATTGAGTAATGTGTGGTTTGGGCGCTTCGTCATCCGGGTTGAGGAAAGCTTCGCGGTCTAACAATAGAGCCTCACGGCGCAACTCGTTAAAGCTCGGCACACTCCAGATATCTGCGGCAATGCCCCAATCCTTTTCAAGTAGTTCAGCACCGGCTTCCACTTCACGCAAAATGGTGCCAGAGCCGAGCAACTGAACGCGGCCTTTGTCACCCTGGGTTTCACGCAGCAGGTACATGCCCTTGATGATGTCATCAGCGGGTACTTCGTCCAGCGCAGGATGCTCGTAGTTCTCGTTCATCACCGTCAGGTAGTAGAAGCAGTTTTCCTTGTCGACAAACATCCGCTTCAGACCATCCTGCATGATTACCGCGACTTCATGGGCGTAAGTCGGGTCATAGCTTCTGCAGTTAGGGATGGTGGAGGCCTGGATCAGGCTGTGGCCATCCTGGTGCTGCAGACCTTCGCCGTTGAGCGTAGTACGTCCGGCGGTGCCGCCGATCATGAAGCCACGCGCCTGCATATCGCCGGCCGCCCAGGCCAGATCGCCGATCCGCTGGAAGCCAAACATCGAGTAGTAAACGTAGAAAGGCAACAGCGGCAGGCTGTGGTTGGCATAAGAGGTGGCGGCAGCAATCCAGGCGGACATGGCACCGGCCTCGGAAATCCCTTCCTCAAGGATCTGGCCTTTCTGATCCTCGCGGTAGAACATGATCTGGCCTTTATCGACCGGCTCATATTTCTGCCCTTCAGAGGTATAGATACCCAACTGACGGAACATGCCTTCCATGCCGAAGGTACGCGCTTCGTCGGGCACAATCGGCACGACCTGGCTACCAATATTCTTGTCCTTGACCAAGCCATTGAGCACGCGCACAAAGGCCATGGTGGTGGACACTTCACGACCCTTGGAACCGCCCATCTGGGAGGCAAAGGCCTTGTCATCCAGCCCCGGAATCGCCAGCGGCTCGAAATCATGGCGGCGCTGAGGCAGGAAACCGCCCAGACGCTCACGCTGCAAGTGCATGTACTTGAGCTCGGGCGAATCATCGTCCGGCTTGTAGTAAGGCACGTCTTTGAGCTGCTCGTCAGTCAGCGGAATGCCAAAGCGGTCACGGAAGGTCTTGAGCGCTTCGTACTCCATGCTCTTGACCTGGTGGGCTTCGTTGGCAGCTTCGCCGTCGCCGCTGCCCATGCCATATCCCTTGACGGTGTGAGCCAGGATGACCGTCGGCTTGCCATTGGCGTTATTGACCGCCTCGTGATAGGCCGCGTACACCTTGAAGGGGTCATGGCCGCCGCGGTTGAGCTTCCAGATATCATCATCGGACAGATCCTTGACCATGGCTTCGGTCTCAGGATATTTGCCAAAGAAGTGCTCACGGGTATAGTTGCCGCCATTGGCCTTGTAATTCTGGTATTCGCCGTCAACGGCTTCATCCATGCGTTTTTGCAGGATGCCTTTCTTGTCCTGCTCGAACAGCGGATCCCAGTGACGCCCCCAGACAACCTTGAGCACGTTCCAGCCAGCGCCACGGAAGACGCCTTCCAGTTCATCAATGATCCGCCCGTTGCCACGGACAGGGCCGTCAAGGCGCTGCAGGTTACAGTTGATCACGAAAATCAGGTTATCCAGGTTTTCGCGGCCAGCCAGGGAAATCGCCCCGAGAGATTCCGGTTCATCACACTCACCGTCACCCATGAAGCACCAGATCTTGCGATCCTGCATATCCTTCATTTCGCGGGAGTGGAGATACTTCATCACATGGGCCTGATAAATGGCCATCAGCGGCCCAAGACCCATGGATACCGTCGGGAACTGCCAGAAATCCGGCATCAACCAGGGGTGCGGGTAGGAAGACAGGCCGTCGCCATCGACTTCCTGACGGAAGCGGTCCATCTGCTCTTCAGACAGACGACCCAGCAGGTAAGCGCGGGCATAGACGCCTGGGGCGACGTGCCCTTGGATATACACCAGATCACCGTCAAAATCGCCCTCAGGGCCACGGAAGAAGTGGTTGAAACCAACATCATAAAGGGTGGCCGAGGACATGAAGCTGGCAATGTGGCCGCCCAGGCCGGGTTTGGCACGGTTATTGCGAATAACCTGAGCAATGGCGTTATAGCGCACCATGGAACGGATACGGCGCTCCATGAACAAGTCGCCCGGCATAGGGGCTTCGCGATGAACCGGAATGGTGTTGCGGTGCGGAGTCGTCACCGAAAAGGGCACCTTCATACCATCCCGGCGCATGCGATCCGCCAAGCGAGTCATCAGGTGCCGGGCACGTTCTTCACCCTCTCGATCCAACACCGATTCCAGGGAATCAAGCCACTCCTGGGTTTCGAGCGGATCGAGATCTTCTTTTGTCTCCAGACTCATTGAGGTCTCTCCGAATGACGATAAATAACGAATGCCCCGCAAACCGAAATGGGGCCTGAACTGTCCTGACGATCAGCAGCTCTGCAGTTAAGACACTGACTTAACAGTTCAATGTAGACCCTGATGCAGCAGCAATGCCACCGATTCAGGGAGAATAGCAAAATGTAGTAAAGCTACTAACATGAATTTAAAATTAGCTTTTCGTATGGCAGAAGATACCGCAAAGTCACCACACTGCCAATTCTGAATCTTGGTAAAACCGTACCGAAAACAGCATAGTGCACCGCAGCATAAGCAATAGATTACAGAACCCATTGTGCTGTATCATTTTTTTGATGTAGTTAAACTACCGTTTTATTACGTGTTTTTAACTGCTCTGCTGCTAATTACAGCTTAATCATCAAGACATTGGAAAAAATAGGCCCAGTCGAAGGCTGGCCCAGGGTCACTCTTGCGAAGAGGCGCCACCTTGGCATGACTGGTGACCCGGGAAAGGTCGAGTTGAGGATGATGAACCAGCAAATCATCTACCAAGCTGGCCAGCGTCGCGTACTGCGCCTGGGTAAAAGGCGTTTCGTCATCGCCTTCAAGCTCTATACCAATAGAAAAATCATTCAGCGCCTGCCGCCACTTTTCACAGCGTGCATCCCACCAGCGCGAACGACCGGCATGCCAGGCGCGGCGCCCGGTCTCCACAAACTGCACGCACTCACCGTCGCGACGAATCAGAAAGTGTGCCGAGACCCTCAAGTGGGCAATGCCGGTAAAATACGGATGCGCCTGAGCCTCCAGTTGATTGGTAAACAGCGCCTCAATGGCATCGCCGCCAAACTGACCCGGCGGCAGGCTGATGGCATGCAAAACGATCACTGACACTTCCCCATCAGGGCGCTCATCGGCGTTTGGCGATGGCACCCAACGGCTGACTGACTTTAAGGGAGCGCGTTGATCTGAAAACTCCGGCATTTGCTGCAGACTCCATTCTGTTAGACATGACAATGACGTTCAGGGATCTAATTCACTATACTGGTCGCCAGACCATTAACGCCAAGGGAATTGACACTGCCATGCACTACTACACTGCCCTCGCTGAAGAAATCCGCGCCAATGCTGCCCACCTGTTGGCAGAAGATGTTGGCCCGGGCGATATGACGGCACAGCTGATTCCTGATTCACAGTGGGCCAAGGCCAATGTGATCACTCGCGAGCCTGCTGTGTTGTGCGGGGTTGCCTGGGTGGATGAAATTTTTCGCCGCTTGGATAGCCGCGTTATTTTGCACTGGCAGGCGGCTGACGGTGACCGCCTGGAAGCAGACCAGGCCTTTCTGACCTTGGAAGGCCCAGCCCGCAGCTTACTGACCGGTGAGCGCGCTGCGTTGAATGTGTTGCAGACGCTTTCGGCAACGGCAACGGCCACCCGGCACTATGTGGATTTACTCGCCGGAACGGATACGCGCCTGCTTGATACGCGCAAAACCCTGCCCAATATGCGCCTGGCACAAAAATATGCCGTGACCTGTGGAGGCGGTCATAATCACCGCATCGGGTTATGGGATGCCTTTTTGATCAAGGAAAACCACATCGCTGCCTGTGGTGGCATTGGCGCTGCGGTCAAAGAGGCCCGCAAACTGGCCAGCGACCTGCCATTGGAAGTCGAGGTGGAAACCTTTGCTGAGCTTGACGCCGCATTGGAAGCCGGTGCCGATACCATCATGCTGGATAACTTCTCGCTGGAAGAGCTACGCGAAGCGGTCAAGCGCACAGCAGGACGTGCCACTTTGGAAGCCTCAGGCAACGTCGACGCCACCACGCTCAGGGCGATTGCTGACACCGGAGTTAACTGCATTTCCAGCGGCGCACTGACCAAGGACATAAAAGCCATTGATCTGTCGATGCGAATTACAGAGACCTATAATGGGTCGTGAATGGTGAATGGTGAATGGTGAATGGTGAATGGTGAATGGTGAATGGTGAATAGTTTACTATTCACCACTAACCATTCACCTATCCCCTATCAGGTTTCAACCGCATTTAGCTGTTTACGTAAGCGGTAGCGTTTTAACAGCTCACCGCCCCGTTCCACCAGCTGCTCGTTCAAGTTGTCCCAGCCGCGGCGGCGCAGACGGTCAACCAGCATTTCACTGGCCTCGATCTCAATCGCTGCGTGGCCATCCTCCAGCAGGAGACGTTCGGCATGAATCAACAGCGTAGTGCCGATGCCTCGCCCCGCCAACGACGGCCATACATAAAGGGTTTCGACTCGCCCGCTGCGCCCATCCAGCTCGATAAAACCAACGCAGCGATTATCACTGGTGGCAACCAGCGTTGTGTAAAGCAGGTGGCGCGCCGCCCAGGCGTTGGCTTCACGGGGCAGCACGTTAGCCCAGGCGCGGCGCTGCGCCAAGGTATAGTGGTTTGAGGCCCCTTGCATCACCGCATGATAAAAAACTTCTGCCTGATCAGCGGCATCGCGCATCAAGGCCTGACGATAAACAATCCGTGATGTTTTTGTCGCGGAAGGTGGAGCCAACACGTCTGCCATCTTTGCCTCTCCTGTTAGTATCAAAGCTGGAGTCAGGGTCTGTGGATATCACACAGTGCATGGACATCAAGGTGTTTGTTATCTCAAAAAGTGCCAAGCAATCAAAAGATAACAATTCAGCTTATACTGATAAGCGGCCATCTGCCAAGCCAGGTCTTCAGCCACCCTATTTCTCAACCAGATCATTAAACGCCATGTCTGAACCGAATAACGCCCTACATTTCAGCTTATCACCGATTGGCTACATCAGCAGTGATTACCCGGACAAGTTTGGTGTACCGCGTCAACCTGGGCTGGTCACCGCCGCCAGCGCCATTCTTACCCTTGTTCCCCCGTTTGATGATCCGCTTTGCGTACGCGGCCTGGAAGATTTCAGCCATTTATGGGTCAGCTTTATCTTCCATCAAAACCCTGAACGCTGGGCACCCATGGTTCGGCCACCCAGATTAGGCGGCAACAAGAAGGTAGGCGTATTTGCCAGCCGTAGCCCCAACCGCCCCAATCGGATGGGGCTATCGCTGGTCGCCCTTGAACGTATTGATACTAGAAAGGGAGTTCGGTTACACCTGAAAGGCGCCGATCTTGTCGACGGTACGCCGGTTGTCGATATCAAGCCCTACCTGCCCTGGGCAGATATTCACCCTGATGCCTGCGCCGGTTTCGCACCAGAACCGCCCAAGGCTCTCAACGTCAGCTTTTCACCAGCATCGGAAAGCAGGCTGTTGTCACGCCAGGACGGTGAAGAACTGCGTGAACTGATTCGTCAGGTGATCAGCCAGGATCCGCGCCCTGCGTATCATGCCAACGATTCAGAGCGAGTCTACGGGATGCCCTTACGGGATTTGAATGTGCGTTTCCATGCAGTTCAAAGGGAAGGAGGTAACGTCGAGATGTATGTTGACGCTATTGAACCATTGAATTAATCCAGCGGGCAGCTGGGAATTCTGAAGATAAAGTGGCTACCTTTACCCAGCTGGCTGTTACACCTGATGCTACCACTGTGCTTTTCGGCAACGGCTTTTACCAGTGCCAGCCCTAAACCATGGCCTTTGGCAATATTGGCACTATCACTACGCTGAAAATCCTCAAAAATGCGCTCTATATCGGAATCGGCAATACCCACACCGTCATCTATGACCTCCAGAGTCGCCCACTCCTCATTAGCGCTCACACGTACCTGTACCCGGCCATTTTCACGGCCATATTTCACGGCATTTTCTATCAGGTTGAAGACGGCACGGGCCAGGTAGCCTTTATCGCCTAGAACCGGGGCGCCATCCTCAGCGTTGAACTCGCTGCTCACTTCGATCCGCTTTGAGCATGCCAGCGGGCGCACCTGATCAAGCACTTCCATCACCAGGTCTTCAAGCAGGATAAAATCATGATCAAAACGAAAGGATTTAGCCCGGGTCAAGCTGATAAAGTCATTGATCATACCCAGGCTCATTCTCAGGCTCAGTTCAATCTGTTCATAAAACCTTGCTTCAGGTAGCGCATTTTCAGGCTCCTGCTGAGCGTCAATAAGCGCCAGCGCACGGGTCTGAGGCGTCTTCATATCATGTGAAAGAAAATTCAGCATGTTGGCACGTTGGGCTTCGATCGTCACTTCACTGGTCAAGTCTACCAGCCAAACCAGCCAGCCACCGCCCATGGCGCTGGTCGATGTTGTCAGACGCCCCATTTCCAACCGGTAGGTGCTACCATCAACATCTTTGCACAACCCGCCGGTCAATATAGGAGGAGGGTTCTCGCCATCAAAGGCGGTGGGTGGCCATAGAGCAGCAAACTCGCGCTCTTCCTCAAAGCTAACCACTTCCGGCAGATCTTCAATATGCTGAAGCGGCTGGGCACGCTTACCATTTTCGCCCAGCATCACAGCCTTGTTGTTTACCAGTAGCACAGAGCCATCTTCGTTGAGGATAAAAATCGGTAGCGGCAGCGAATGCATCACATCCAGTATCAAACGCCGCCCCTGAACAAGGCGGGTCAGGGCAAACTCCAGCGATTGCAGCTGCTGATAGAGCTTGCCCCCTTCATTCGGCGCCAACACCTGCCGATAAGGTAGAATCGGCGGCTCGCGGTAAAGCAGCTTCAGCTCCTGCTCAAACCAGGATAACAGCGTGGCTTGGCTGCGCCAGACAATCACGACAAACGCCAACCCAAGAGCAATCAGGCTGGCAGAAGGCGGCCACCACCAGCCCGAACTAAGGGCAAACAGCGAGCCAACTACTGCCACGCCTGAAAGCAAAATGACAATCCCTAGCATAAAGCGAAAGCGCAACCACCAAGCCAGCAACATCAGCATAATAATCGGCAAACCTGCCAGCAAAGCCCCTGTGAATGGCGGCACCTGATAAATCAGATTATCGTCACGCAAGGCATCCAGCAGGTGAGCATGCACTTCTACCCCTGGCATCAACTCGCTCGAAAGCAATGACATATTGTAACGATCCCCCATGCCCAGGGCGGTCATGCCAACCAGCACAATACGGTCTTTCAGGAAAGATTCTGACAAACGTCCTTCCAGCACATCATGGTAAGACACAGAGGGATAATGTTTAGGCCAACCGCGATAAGGAATACGCACAGGAGTGGCATCCAGCGCCTCTGTGGGGATGCCTGCCACACTGGCCATTAATTGTGGCCAGGCAGTATTATCGCGCATTTCTTTCAACACGACTTCACGGGCAACACCATCACTATCAAGGGACATATTAATATGGCCCACTGATGCTGCCGCCGACATCAGGGCAGGTATAGGCATCAAGGTGTCACGAAAGGGGGCACCAGAGGTACGTTCGGGTAACAGGGCAAGGGGGATATGGACATTACCGTGCGCCTTCATGGCCTCTACCAACAACTGGTCTTGCTGTGGATCCCGGCTCGACTCAATCAGCAGAATATCCAGTATCACCGCTGACGCACCGGCTGCATCAAGTTTTTCAACCAGACGCGCATGAATATCCCGCGGCCAGGGCCAACGCCCGAGCCACTGCAAGCTCGGCTCGTCAATTTCGATAATCAGAATATCCTGAGAAGGTGGGGTAGACTGGGACGATAACCAGGTGTCATAAAGATAGTTATCAGAGAGCAACGGAGAAATACTATAAATCAGAAAAGCAACGGGAAGAAGAAGGCTTACCGTTGCCCACCAAGTGACAACAAAGCGCCGATGAAGTGCCTGGGTCAGGCGGACACCGGAAGACTGGTAATTATCCTGAGGCATCAAGCAGGCCGCTATCAATAACGCTGGCGACGTTGCCCTCACCATCCAGCTTGACCACTCGCCAGAAGATTTCGCCATCCGGCACCTGACGCAGCAGCAGTGCCCCAGTGGTGACAGGCGGGTAGCTTATCAAGGGTCGCTCAAAGGTTTCATCAAATGCCAGCTCAAGCCTGCTAGGCGTATCGTTCTGGCGCTTCCAATCAAAACGCCAGGCATCGCCTTCCCGAGTCACAGTCACACCGGTTGAAAAATGCTGAATCAAGCGTTGGGAATATTCACCTACCACGCCCAGGCTTCCAACAGCGGCAACGCGCAGGTAATACTCACCAGCAGGAAGCTCAGGAAAAATAACTTCTGGCGTGATACTGCGCTGATCGGCAACCACATCCAACGATTGAGCATCGCGTGCCAACTGTGCACGATAACTGCTTGCCGGTGCTATCGGTTTTATCAACACCACTAAATCACCGCCCGCCAGCGATGTCGCACTAAGCAGCTCCGGTGCTGCCAACAGGCCGACAACATCAATATCACCTTGCTGGGAAATGCGCGTTCCCTGCCCTGCAGCGACTTGAGCGCGCTCAGACATTTGCTGGCTCTGTACAGCCACTTTGCCTTCATAGACTGAAGACAGCACCGCATCACCACCATAGCCCACTGCAAAGCGCGTACCACGCACACCCAGCACACCGCTGGTCGTTTGAATGTTGTAAGGCCGGCCAGGGTTCTGCCGAGAAGGCACCTGGGACTCAACCTCACCCTTTTCGAGAATCAGGCGGATACCGCGTTCACCATCACGGCTCACCATCACGCGAGAGTTGGAAGGCACGACAGCGCGTGCACCGTCACTCATTTCCAGTGTCAGTGAGGCCCCTCTACCCGTTTCGACGATATCACCTTCATCAACAACAATACCCTGTTCAAGTGCCAGCCTTTGGCTACCCTCGATTAGCCAAGCGTCACCGTAAAGGTATAGCACTGACAGTGGGAAAGCATCCTGCAAGGTCAGGTCAACCAGGGTATCTGGCTGTAACATCACCGGCTCATCAATGGTATTGACCTGCTGCAGAAAGTACCACTCATAGGGGTCATCAAAATAACGCTTGGCAATATCCCAAAGGGTATCGCCTGGCATTACCTTATGCACTTTAGGCATGTCACTATTCTGACGGACAGCATCTGACAAGGTTGAAGCAGGCAAACTCAAGGTAGAATCAAAGATCCTGCTTTCAGCCATACTTGATGGTTTATCTGTTGCGAGCAACGGCGAAGACAACAACAGCAAGGAAGCAACAGAAACAACGGCAAATTTACCAAAAGAAAGACGCGAAGCCTGCGGGCAAGCAAACCTCAGGATGTGACGAGTGGCATGGTGGATATTCTTCATGATAACTCCTTGGTGGTCATATACCGAGGGAGTGTTATTGATATGCATCTGTTTATCTGAAGGATACACCACGGGGTAAATAAATGTAAACAAAAAAATATAATTGTCAAAAATTATTTCCAGGATTACTCAATCAGTGTATTGGAAACCCAGCCCAGCATGGGGCCTTGCTCACCATCGAAATGCACCTGACTCCAGCCATCAGTGCTACCCAGCACATAAACAGTGGTGCCACGCTCCAACTGAGCCACACGCTCATTATCCGTACTATTACCGGCACGAATATTGACCCGGCTAGCGGCTATCTGCTTTTGCGTGAGGCTTTGTCGGCTAATCGTAATATTTTCCAACGCTAGCTGATTACCACCGCGAGCCGCATTAACAAACCAGAAAACGGCCCAAGCATGATTACGTTCAACGCCGCTTCCTCGGGCATACATGGCGCCAAGATTGTTCTGAGCGAAAGGATCCTCTTGTTTAGCTGCGCGCTCATACCATTCAAAAGCGCGTGTAAAGCTCTGCTCAACGCCACGCCCATTTTCGTAAAGGCTGCCGATATTATTCTGAGCAGGAATATGGCCTTGCTCAGCTGCCAGAGAAAACCACCGCGCAGCCAATGCGGGGTCTTCATCAACGCCCACCCCTTCAAGGTACATCAAGCCCAATTGGAACTGAGCGGGAACATCTTCTGCTTCAGCGGCGCGCTGTAGCCACTCAATCGCATCTTCAGGCCCCTTACCGTCAATTTCTTCACGCAGAAACATTCCGGCAAGCCGCACCTGAGCATCCACCTCATCGTTATCCGCCGCTAACCGATACCATTTATAGGCTTCATCCATATCCTGGCCAACGCCCTGCCCACGTTCAAACATCATGCCCAGTGCAAACTGGGATTCACCATCGCCACGCTCTGCGGTAGTGCGCCACTCATGAACCGCTGACGCAAAATTGCCATTCTGATATTCATCCAGACCCTTTTCATAATCAGCATGAACCGGTGTTGCGGATAGGGCTGCATAAGCACCCACAATAGCAACAAAAACAACAACTTTTGGCCGCTGAGCAAGCTTCATGGTGTAAGCTCTCTTTAATAATATTACTGGAAGGCTGAATTGAAAGGCCTTGGAACATCGCTCCCGGACAAGCGATATCCGGGAGCAATAGGAGGCTTATTACTTAACTGGGGTAATATCCTTAACCACTTCAGCCAGAATACGTGCATAGGTATTACGCGCCGTCTGGGTAATTGCCAGTTGATCCTGCATACGCTGCATTTCCTGATCGGTAACACGCAGGTTCTGCAATTGCTCGCGGCCTGTCTGACCCAGGCTTTCGAGGGTATATTCCTTGCCGTCGATAGTGATCGTTGGCTGCTGGCTATTCTCACCTACCGCGACGGCTTCTTGCTTGGCGGAGGCGCTGTTGTCAGCGGTGCTATTCTCAGTCATATTATTATCACCCTGATTCTCAGCAGATACCTGTTTTTCAGTTGCTTCTGCTTTAGTGCTTTTACGACGCGTAGTGCGTGGCTTATTCATTCAAACTCTTCCCGACCAATAAGAAATTAAAATATTAATAAAAGTGAAATTTTAAAAAAGATAAACATGTCCACTCTTTATTCTGCCGCTTCAACTGATTCTTCTTCACTAGCTTCAACGACTTCTTCCACTTCGCTTTCTGCTGCAGCAGCTTCTTCTTGAGCAGCCACATTGATGCGCTCATGGGTTAACACACATAAAACGCCTGCCTGGGTTTGATGAACCTGATAGTTGGTATCGCAGTAAAGCGCCATGGTATTCAGCAAACGACTTTCTCTAACCAGAGGATTCTGAACATCGACCTCGCTCAGGGCTAGGCGCGCCATAAACATTTCGCCTTCAGGACAGTCAAGTGCCTGCTCATCGCTGGAAGCAACACATACAGACCCCTGATCAACTCTAGCACTTTGATTTTTCTCACTATCCTGTTCAGCCAGTGCATTCATACTGACAATTGAAAGACCAACCGCTGCGATAACGGACAGAATGAAGGTGGCAAAATAACCAAATAATCTCATGATTCTTTTCCTTAACAGGTGAGTCTGACTGGTTAAAAACCCAGGCGACAGATATAAAAGCTTTTATTGCCAGAAGTTTCAACTCTCCTAGCGTTACATTGACCAGAATAGGCCCAGCAAGTTTTTCTTAAAAGGGCTTTATAGTCAAAAATAGTGTTAACTTTTATGACTTAACAAGCACTAATATAACTATTAAAAATAAAAGGACGTTTGACTGCACCTACCGTCAAACGTCCTGTCTCGTTGCTATTGTTTAGCGTTGTAGTTCAGTCACCGTAATTTCAACCCGACGGTTAGGTCGCAAGCACTCGGTCACTGCCGCAGTTGCACGTGTACCTGGGCACTCCACCACCGGATCGGCTTCACCTCGGCCAATGGTGTCAATATTACTGCGCATAATGCCTTTGCCTGCCAGATAATCGGCAACCGTATTTGATCGAGCCTGAGAAAGACGCATATTGTAATCGTCGCTACCAAAACGATCGGTGTAGCCAGCCACCATCAACCCCGGCAAGGTGAAGTCGTTCAATGTCTGCTCGGCCACGCGATCCAGAGCACGACGGCCTTCCAATGTCAGCTCGTCACTATCGAAATCGAACAGCACATCACCAGAAAGCGTCAGCAGCCGGTCTTCCTCCACCTCTTCCACTTCGATTGGCACTAACAGTGCGGGGCACTGCTGGTCGCGCCAGTGCGTGCTTTCCAGAGCCATATCGTTATCGTAAACAATTTTATACTGACAGGTTATATAATCATTACCTTGACCGGTATACAGGTTGAAGACGTAGTCCCACTCACGTACACCGAAGAAACCTTCGCTGAAATGCGGGTCGCCCAGCAACTTGCGAACCTGATGCTTGCTCTGGGTTTCACGAATACGCAGGATGGCTTCAGGTTCAACAAACTTACCCCCGTCGTACCATTTATCATCCAGCGCCGGAAAGCCATTCTTGGCATCGACTATATCAGTCCGGTCGTTATTGGGCGGGCTAGCACAGCCTGCCAAGGTAACGATTGCCGCCATACCGGCGGCCCCAAGGGCCGCCTTAAACATTGGATTAGTGTGCATTGTATGCTCCCGTTATCCCTTACCAGTGCCAGCCAGCGCCGACGCCTGCACCAAAGTTACCCTGCGAATCGCCGGTGACCTTACCCTGGATGATCCAGCGGCCATTATCCGAGAGACGTGACACGCCTACCGCAACCGCTGATTCCCCCCCATAAGTACCCGCACCAACCGACACCATGCTTTCACCCGATCTCCAGGCCTGTGGCACAGAACTTGCCGCAATAGCGCTCGCTGAACCGGCGTTAGCGTTTTTCTCAACGCCATCGATTCGGCCATTGACGTTGTTGATCTCATTCTGGAAGCGCTGTCCCAGTTCGTTCATCTGGCCAACGTTGACGGCATCACCTGCTTCTACGCCGGGCGCCACATTGGTGATCACCTGGCCACCTGCATCAATGCCATCACGCGTCACACTTGGGCCATCTTCAATGGTCAAGCCATTGTCGTTGATGGTCGTTCCGCCTGTGGTCACGCTATCCACATCCAGGTCACGCTCCAGCGTTACCTGAACACCATCATCAGTGGTCTTGGTGGTGATATTGTCATCACCGGTAATCGCCACGGTGTCACCCAGCTGACGATTGACCACCTCGCCTTCATCAGCACCAAAGTTCAGGCCTTTATCAATCGTTTCATTGATATCGCCAATGCTGTTTTCGTTGGTGGTAATACGTTGGCTGTTATCAGCAATGTCGCCTTCGTTATTAGTAATACGCTGGCTGTTGTCAGCAATGTTGGATGAGTTGCCAGCTACATTCTGGTTGGTGTCGTACAACTGGCTGCCGTTGATCGCATCCGAGCTATCGTCAGCAATATCACCATCAGCCACATTGGTCACCGTGGTGCCGTCTTCACCTTCCAGCGTCACATTGGAGTAGTCGATTTGATCGCCATCGCGATCATATTTGACAACGCCGTTCGTACCGCCACCTGGCAAGGTTCCTCCCGCTGTTTCATCGCTTTCATCTCCTTCAACGATGGTCAAGCGGCCATCCAGGTCATTCATGAAGTCCATCGCCGCGTACAGCTGGCTGCCGTTGATGGCGTCCGTGCTATCTGACGTGATGCGCCCCGCCCCAACGTTAGTGATGGTGCGCTCGTTGCCCGCACTGCCCACACTAACGGTAGACACAGGAGCCAATCCCGCGAAGCTGTAGTCCTTGCTGCTTTCGTCCGCACCCAGGGTGTAAACGAAATCAGCATTGTCATAGCCACCCACCTCAGTGGTAACAGCACCTTCACCCAACGCCACGCTACCTTGCAGTGTCGCCATGGCCTCATAACCCAGTGCCAAGGAACGATCAGCTTCAGCAGTCGCTTCATAGCCAACAGCAGTGGCGCCAGTGGCATTGGCGAAAGAATCACTCTCGGTCAAGCCATCGTCATTAGTGTTGACGTAGCGTGTATCAAAATCACCGCTATTGATCACCTGATACAGCTGAGAGCCGTTAATCGCATCTGTGCTGTCTTCAGCAACATCGCCTGGTGCCAGGTTAGTGATCTTGTTGGTTGGGCTACCCGCATCATCCAGACCGCCCAGATCAATGCCACCGCCGTTTATGGTGGGGCCATTGTCGTTAATGGTCAGGCTGTCAGACGTTAGGTCACTAGCTGTTGCAATCTTAAGCACCTGATCGTCTTCACGGGTGATTTCGATGTTTTGCCCGTCAATCAGCTGTACTTTCTCTCCCGGCGCAACGTTGTCGGTAGCGAAGGCATTAGCCTGCAGATCCCAACCAGCTGTCGCCGTTTCGTTGACCGACTTCAGGTCACCCACGTTGACGGCATTGTTAAGCGCATCACCGCTCAACTCGCTAAGCGATTTATCACCTAAGCCGCTGCCGACACCAGTGATCTGATCGTCCCCAGCGTTGATACCTCCCTGGGTGACACTCGGGCCATCAACAATGGTCAGCCCATCGTTGTTGACCGTGGTATCGCCCATCACAACGCTACCTTCGTCACCCAGGTTGACGTTCTCGGCCAGCTGCACATTCAGGGTGCCGTCGTCTTTCTTGGTAATGCCGATGTTCTTGTCGGTCAGCGCCTCGGTATCCGCACCGCCGGACAAGCCGAGGGTTTCGTTCAGCTTGCGCTCAACCACTTCGCCGTCGTCGCCAACAAACTTCAGGCCATCATCCAGCGTAGCCACTTCCTGATCGTTGCCTTCCGGATCGGTGTAGATAATGCGTGTCTCGCCATCAACACCATTCACACCCGGCGTACGATCCTGGATCGAGATCGTCGTCAGACCATCCGTTCCATTAGGGCCAGCAGGGCCGGTCAGGCCGATAGTGCCGTCTTTACCGTTCAGCGCGATGCCGTCTTTACCGTCGATGCCGTTCTCACCAACGATGGTGATAGAGCCTGGCTCGCCGTCTTCGCCAACCGTCAGCTCGTTGCCCAGACCGAAGTCAATGCTGGTGTTACCTGTTTGATCATCGCGTGTGTGCTCAACCACGATGCTGCCGTCTTCACTGACAAAGTCGACTTTTCCATTCGGGGCTACGTTGCTAAACGCGTCGTTTGTTGTATCGCTCGTCAACACATCCCAGCCAGCGGAGGCGATATCTTCAACATCCGTCAACTGATCAACATTCACCGCATCGGTACCGTCAGTGCCCGGTGCCAGGTTAGTGATCTTGTTGGTTGGCTCGCCGTTAGTATCGAGGCCACCCATATCGATACCGTCTTTGCTGATGGTTGGGCCATCAACAATGGTCAGCCCATCGTTGTTGACCGTAGTGTTACCCATCTGGACGCTACCTTTATCACCCAGGTTGACGTTCTCGGCCAGCTGCACATTCAGGGTGCCGTCGTCTTTCTTGGTAATGCCGATGTTCTTGTCGGTCAGCGCCTCGGTATCCGCACCGCCGGACAAGCCGAGGGTTTCGTTCAGCTTGCGCTCAACCACTTCGCCGTCGTCGCCAACAAACTTCAGGCCATCATCCAGCGTAGCCACTTCCTGATCGTTGCCTTCCGGATCGGTGTAGATAATGCGTGTCTCGCCATCAACACCATTCACACCCGGCGTACGATCCTGGATCGAGATCGTCGTCAGACCATCCGTTCCATTAGGGCCAGCAGGGCCGGTCAGGCCGATAGTGCCGTCTTTACCGTTCAGCGCGATGCCGTTCTCACCAACGATGGTGATAGAGCCTGGCTCGCCGTCTTCGCCAACCGTCAGCTCGTTGCCCAAACCGAAGTCGATGCTGGTGTTACCTGTTTCATCATTGCGCGTGTGCTCAACCACGATGCTGCCGTCTTCGCTGACAAAGTCGACTTTTCCATTCGGGGCTACGTTGCTAAACGCGTCGTTTGTTGTATCGCTCGTCAACACATCCCAGCCAGCGGAGGCGATATCTTCAACATCCGTCAACTGATCAACATTCACCGCATCGGTACCGTCAGTGCCCGGTGCCAGGTTAGTGATCTTGTTGGTTGGCTCGCCGTTAGTATCGAGGCCACCCATATCGATACCGTCTTTGCTGATGGTTGGGCCATCAACAATGGTCAGCCCATCGTTGTTGACCGTAGTGTTACCCATCTGGACGCTACCTTTATCACCCAGGTTGACGTTCTCGGCCAGCTGCACATTCAGGGTGCCATCGTCTTTCTTGGTAATGCCGATGTTCTTGTCGGTCAGCGCCTCGGTATCCGCGCCGCCGGTCAAGCCAAGGGTGTCGTTCAGCTTGCGCTCAACCACTTCGCCGTCGTCGCCAACAAACTTCAGGCCATCATCCAGCGTAGCCACTTCCTGATCGTTGCCTTCCGGATCGGTGTAGATAATGCGTGTCTCGCCATCAACACCATTCACACCCGGCGTGCCGTTCTGGATCGAGATGGTCGTCAGACCATCCGTACCATTGGGGCCAGCAGGGCCGGCCAGGCCGATAGTGCCGTCTGCGCCGTTCAGCGCGATGCCGTCCTTACCGTCGATGCCGTCCTGGCCAACGATGGTGATAGAGCCTGGCTCGCCGTCTTCGCCAACCGTCAGCTCGTTGCCCAGACCGAAGTCAATGCTGGTGTTACCTGTTTGATCATCGCGTGTGTGCTCAACCACGATGCTGCCGTCTTCGCTGACAAAGTCGACTTTTCCATTCGGGGCTACGTTGCTAAACGCGTCGTTTGTTGTATCGCTCGTCAACACATCCCAGCCAGCGGAGGCGATATCTTCAACATCCGTCAACTGATCAACATTCACCGCATCGGTACCGTCAGTGCCCGGTGCCAGGTTAGTGATCTTGTTGGTTGGCTCGCCGTTAGTATCGAGGCCACCCATATCGATACCGTCTTTGCTGATGGTTGGGCCATCAACAATGGTCAGCCCATCGTTGTTGACCGTAGTGTTACCCATCTGGACGCTACCTTTATCACCCAGGTTGACGTTCTCGGCCAGCTGCACATTCAGGGTGCCATCGTCTTTCTTGGTAATGCCGATGTTCTTGTCGGTCAGCGCCTCGGTATCCGCGCCGCCGGTCAAGCCAAGGGTGTCGTTCAGCTTGCGCTCAACCACTTCGCCGTCGTCGCCAACAAACTTCAGGCCATCATCCAGCGTAGCGACTTCCTGATCGTTGCCTTCCGGATCGGTGTAGATAATGCGTGTCTCGCCATCAACACCATTCACACCCGGCGTGCCGTTCTGGATCGAGATGGTCGTCAGACCATCCGTACCATTGGGGCCAGCAGGGCCGGTCAGGCCGATAGTGCCGTCTTTACCGTTCAGCGCGATGCCGTCCTTACCGTCGATGCCGTCCTGGCCAACGATGGTGATAGAGCCTGGCTCGCCGTCTTCGCCAACCGTCAGCTCGTTGCCCAGACCGAAGTCAATGCTGGTGTTACCTGTTTGATCATCGCGTGTGTGCTCAACCACGATGCTGCCGTCTTCGCTGACAAAGTCGACTTTTCCATTCGGGGCTACGTTGCTAAACGCGTCGTTTGTTGTATCGCTCGTCAACACATCCCAGCCAGCGGAGGCGATATCTTCAACATCCGTCAACTGATCAACATTCACCGCATCGGTACCGTCAGTGCCCGGTGCCAGGTTAGTGATCTTGTTGGTTGGCTCGCCGTTAGTATCGAGGCCACCCATATCGATACCGTCTTTGCTGATGGTTGGGCCATCAACAATGGTCAGCCCATCGTTGTTGACCGTAGTGTTACCCATCTGGACGCTACCTTTATCACCCAGGTTGACGTTCTCGGCCAGCTGCACATTCAGGGTGCCATCGTCTTTCTTGGTAATGCCGATGTTCTTGTCGGTCAGCGCCTCGGTATCCGCGCCGCCGGTCAAGCCAAGGGTGTCGTTCAGCTTGCGCTCAACCACTTCGCCGTCGTCGCCAACAAACTTCAGGCCATCATCCAGCGTAGCGACTTCCTGATCGTTGCCTTCCGGATCGGTGTAGATAATGCGTGTCTCGCCATCAACACCATTCACACCCGGCGTGCCGTTCTGGATCGAGATGGTCGTCAGACCATCCGTACCATTGGGGCCAGCAGGGCCGGTCAGGCCGATAGTGCCGTCTTTACCGTTCAGCGCGATGCCGTCCTTACCGTCGATGCCGTCCTGGCCAACGATGGTGATAGAGCCTGGCTCGCCGTCTTCGCCAACCGTCAGCTCGTTGCCCAGACCGAAGTCAATGCTGGTGTTACCTGTTTGATCATCGCGTGTGTGCTCAACCACGATGCTGCCGTCTTCGCTGACAAAGTCGACTTTTCCATTCGGGGCTACGTTGCTAAACGCGTCGTTTGTTGTATCGCTCGTCAACACATCCCAGCCAGCGGAGGCGATATCTTCAACATCCGTCAACTGATCAACATTCACCGCATCGGTACCGTCAGTGCCCGGTGCCAGGTTAGTGATCTTGTTGGTTGGCTCGCCGTTAGTATCGAGGCCACCCATATCGATACCGTCTTTGCTGATGGTTGGGCCATCAACAATGGTCAGCCCATCGTTGTTGACCGTAGTGTTACCCATCTGGACGCTACCTTTATCACCCAGGTTGACGTTCTCGGCCAGCTGCACATTCAGGGTGCCATCGTCTTTCTTGGTAATGCCGATGTTCTTGTCGGTCAGCGCCTCGGTATCCGCGCCGCCGGTCAAGCCAAGGGTGTCGTTCAGCTTGCGCTCAACCACTTCGCCGTCGTCGCCAACAAACTTCAGGCCATCATCCAGCGTAGCGACTTCCTGATCGTTGCCTTCCGGATCGGTGTAGATAATGCGTGTCTCGCCATCAACACCATTCACACCCGGCGTGCCGTTCTGGATCGAGATGGTCGTCAGACCATCCGTACCATTGGGGCCAGCAGGGCCGGTCAGGCCGATAGTGCCGTCTTTACCGTTCAGCGCGATGCCGTCCTTACCGTCGATGCCGTCCTGGCCAACGATGGTGATAGAGCCTGGCTCGCCGTCTTCGCCAACCGTCAGCTCGTTGCCCAGACCGAAGTCGATTTCGTTATCATCCACCGTGGTGATGATGTTGCCGTCAGCACTGGTGAAATCAACCGTCCCGCCGAGTTTGACGTTGTCATCAGCCGTAGCCAGATTGGTGTTATCCGCGGTGATGTTGAAGCCTTTGTCAATCAGGTCGGTATTGGCACTCTGAAGATCGCCCACGTTTACCGCATTGGTAAGGTCGTCGCCTTCAGCGGTTTCCAGGGTTGTGCCGGTCAAGCCGCTGCCAACGTTGGTGATCTGATCACCACCCACATCCAGGCCATCACCCGCATTGGTGATCACTGTGCTGTTAGCTGGGTCAGTCGCATCACCTACTGTGATCTGAGTGAACTCTACTTCATCTTTCGTGGCAACGGTGATCTTGTTTGCATCACGGCTAACGTCAATATTCTTGCCTTCAGCAAAAATCGCCGTTTCACCCGGGCCGATGTTGTCGGTCGTAAGTTCACTATTGGCTTGGAGTTCCCAGCCCTTGTTGGCATTTTCCAGGCTGTCCTTGGCATCCTGGCTAAGGTCAACGGCGTAATCCGTCAGGTTGGTGGTCGCATCTTTTGTGCCTGCCACCACAGTAACATCCGTTGAACCCGCGCTAACCGTCGTGCCATCAGCATCCACCGTGTAGGTGGTCTGGCCTGTGGTAGCATCAATCGCGGCTGTCACAGAGGCATTTGTGCCTGCGTCTACAGCCGTCAACTGGCCTACATTGGCGGCATCGGTATCCGCTGTACCCGGCGCCAGGTTGGTGATTTTGTCATCGCCCATGTTGATGCCGGTGCCATTGATGGTCGGGCCACCGGTAACTGAGATGCTGTTAGCAATCGTCAGGTTATCAGACAAGCTGAAATCAACATCCGTATCGCCGTTGGCATCCTGCGTGTGGGTGATAGCCACATTGTTATCAGAACTGACGAAATCAACTTTTTTGCTTGGCGCTACATTGCTGACGGTAGCATCGGCGTCAGTGGTTTGAACGTTCCAACCCGCATTGGCCACATCACTGACATCTTTCAGCTGGTCTTCTGTTGCTGCCTGCCCAGAGGTGAAGTTACCCGGATCGAAGGTGGTGTTAGTTAGGCCACCCACCGTACCGGCGTCGCCATCAATCGTGACAGGGTTTTTGGTTGCGTCCGTGGTATCACCCACGGTGACGACGTTCGCCAAACCAAAGTCGATCTCGTTGTCGTTGTTCCCGAAGGTGGTAACGATGTTGCCATCGGCGCTGGTGTAATCAACGGTTTCGCCCAGCTTGACGTTATCTTCAGTGATTGAAGGGTCTGCCAAGCCGCTATTGTCAGCGGTAATGTTGAAACCAGTGTTAATCAGGTCGTTATTGACGTTCTGAAGATCGCCAATGTTCGCGGCGTTATCCGGGTTGGCGTCATCAATGTTGTTAACAACATCACCGGCGACGTTGGTTAGGCCGCTGCCGACGTTGGTGATCTGATCACCACCCACATCCAGGCCATCACCCGCATTGGTGATCACTGTGCTGTTAGCTGGGTCAGTCGCATCACCTACTGTGATCTGAGTGAACTCTACTTCATCTTTCGTGGCAACGGTGATCTTGTTTACATCACGGCTAACGTCAATATTCTTGCCTTCAGCAAAAATCGCCGTTTCACCCGGGCCGATGTTGTCGGTCGTAAGTTCACTATTGGCTTGGAGTTCCCAGCCCTTGTTGGCATTTTCCAGGCTGTCCTTGGCATCCTGGCTAAGGTCAACGGCGTAATCCGTCAGGTTGGTGGTCGCATCTTTTGTGCCTGCCACCACAGTAACATCCGTTGAACCCGCGCTAACCGTCGTGCCATCAGCATCCACCGTGTAGGTGGTCTGGCCTGTGGTAGCATCAATCGCGGCTGTCACAGAGGCATTTGTGCCTGCGTCTACAGCCGTCAACTGGCCTACATTGGCGGCATCGGTATCCGCTGTCCCCGGCGCCAGGTTGGTGATTTTGTCATCGCCCATGTTGATGCCGGTGCCATTGATGGTCGGGCCACCGGTAACTGAGATGCTGTTAGCAATCGTCAGGTTATCAGACAAGCTGAAATCAACATCCGTATCGCCGTTGGCATCCTGCGTGTGGGTGATAGCCACATTGTTATCAGAACTGACGAAATCAACTTTTTTGCTTGGCGCTACATTGCTGACGGTAGCATCGGCGTCAGTGGTTTGAACGTTCCAACCCGCATTGGCCACATCACTGACATCTTTCAGCTGGTCTTCTGTTGCTGCCTGCCCAGAGGTGAAGTTACCCGGATCGAAGGTGGTGTTAGTCAGGCCACCAACAGTACCGGCGTCGCCATCAATCGTGACGGGGGTTTGAGTTGCGTCCGTGGCATCGCCGACGGTGACAACGCTCGCCAAACCAAAGTCGATTTCGTTGTCACGCACCGTAGTGGTGATATTGCCATCGGTACTGGTGTAAGCAACGGTGTCACCCAGCTTGACGGTGTCTTCCGTTGCCGCTGGATCTGCCAGATCGGCAGTGTCTGCGGTGATGTTGAAGCCTTGGTCTACAACGCTGTCCAACGCCTTCAACTGGCTGACGTTAACCGCATCGGTATCTGTCGCACCGGCAGCTACGTTGGTGATACGACGCTCTGAATCAGCGGAGTCTAATGGCTGAGTAGGAGCGCCCACCGAGACTTCGCTTTCGGGATCATCAGCCGCTACAGACGTGGCGCCTGTGGGCACATAGGCCGCTGTGCTCAGCGTGCTGCCATCAGCAACAGAGTCGCTACCCAGCGCAACACCCTCGCTATAAGTCACTTCAGCGTCATGGCCAAGTGCAACACCATCTCTCTCACCGGCCGTCGAGGCCTTAGCACCGTCACCAATCACCACATTACCTGCACCATTGGCTTGAGCATTCATACCAATGGCAATATCACCTTGGCCAAAAGTGGTAGCGTCATTACCGATGGCTACCTGGCCACTTCCAAAGACCTTTGTTGTAGCGCCATCACCCACAGCAACTGAAAACCCGCTTTCGGCTAACGCATTAGTACCCGCTGCCAGGGCGTAGTCACCCACAGCGCCTTCGTTATTGAAGTTGCCTTGCTGAGTGCCAACATCATTGACGCTATAGTAGTGAGTTTCTTTGCTGTCAACGTAGTCTTTGTTGACGACCTGAGTGCCGTTGGTGATCTGATCAGGTGCGATATTGTAGGTTACCTGATCGCCCACCACGGAGAAGTTGTCGCCCAGCGTGGTTGTGCCATCAACGTCTAAATCGCCAGAGACATTGACGTTGGTGAAGTCAGGTGAGTCTGTCATCTGCAGATTGATGGCGCCATTGGCTGGGTCCGTCACTGTGCGCAGATTAGCCCCTGTATAGGTGCCGCCAGACGTCGCCCCACCTTCGATGGCAAGTGTCTCACCCAGGTCACGATGCACATCACCTGCAGAGTTATCGTTACCGGTGAAGTCTAGGCCATCCGTCGCCAGAACGCTTAACTGTTCTTCCGTGGCCGCACGCCCCGCCGTGGCGAAGGCCGGGTCAGTCAAGGTGGTGTTGGTCAGGCCACCCACCGTACCGGCGTCGCCATCAATGGTGACAGGGTTTTTGGTTGCGTCAGTGGTATCACCCACGGTGACGACGTTCGCCAAACCAAAGTCGATCTCGTTGTCGTTGTTCCCGAAGGTGGTAACGATGTTGCCATCGGCGCTGGTGTAATCAACGGTTTCGCCCAGCTTGACGTTATCTTCAGTGATTGAAGGGTCTGCCAAGCCGCTATTGTCAGCGGTAATGTTGAAGCCAGTATCAATCAGGTCGTTATTGACGTTCTGAAGATCGCCAATGTTCGCGGCGTTATCCGGGTTGGCGTCATCAATGTTGTTAACAACATCACCGGCGACGTTGGTTAGGCCGCTGCCGACGTTGGTGATCTGATCACCACCCACATCCAGGCCATCACCCGCATTGGTGATCACTGTGCTGTTAGCTGGGTCAGTCGCATCACCTACTGTGATCTGAGTGAACTCTACTTCATCTTTCGTGGCAACGGTGATCTTGTTTGCATCACGGCTAACGTCAATATTCTTGCCTTCAGCAAAAATCGCCGTTTCGCCCGGGCCGATGTTGTCGGTCGTAAGTTCACTATTGGCTTGGAGTTCCCAGCCCTTGTTGGCATTTTCCAGGCTGTTCTTGGCATCCAGGCTCAGGTCAACTGCATAATCCGTCAGGTTGGTGGTCGCATCTTTTGTACCCGCCACCACAGTCACATCCGTTGAACCCGCGCTAACCGTCGTGCCATCAGCATCCACGGTGTAGGTGGTCTGGCCTGTGGTGGCATCAGTCGCAGCTGTCACAGAGGCATTTGTGCCTGCGTCTACAACCGTTAACTGACCCACATTAGCGGCATCGCTATCCGCTGTACCCGTCGCCAGGTTGGTGATTTTGTCATCGCCCATGTTGATGCCGGTGCTATTGATGGTCGGGCCACCGGTAACTGAGATACTGCTAGCAATCGTCAGGTCATCAGACAGGCTGAAATCAACATCTGTATCGCCGTTGGTATCCTGCGTGTGGGTGATAGCCACATTGCTATCAGAGCTGACGAAATCAACTTCTTTACCTGCAGCCACTGTGCTAGCCGTCACTGTGGCATCGTCACTGGTATTAACATCCCAACCGCTGCCAGCAATATCGCGCACCGCCTTCAACTGGGCGACGTTGACCGCATCAGTATCCTGAGCACCGGCGGCGAGATTGGTGATCTGGCGGCGATCGTTTCCAGTACCACCGCCAACAGAAACAGCTCCCTTGGTGCTTTGTGTAGCCCCTATTTCGGAGGTGGGGGCAGCAGCAGCATCTGTGGAAACATCGTAACCATAAACCCCAGTAGTAGTACCGGCATCAGTGCTGGCAACTGAACCTGAACCCAGCGCCACGCCACCGGCAACAGTGACATCCGCGCCATTACCCATTACAAAGGCATCAGCTACATCAAGGTTATTGTCATTACCGATGATACGGCTACCGGCTGCAGTAGCCGTAAGGGTATTGTTGTTACCAAAAGCACCGGCATTGTCGGCCTCAATGGTATTGTCGTTACCCTGTGCGTATGAGCCTGTACCACTTATATTATTCGGGTCACCAACGGCCCCCGAATGAGCGCCCGAAACTTCGTTTCCGTAACCAATACTAATGCTTTGCTCACCAGAAGCTTTGGCACCGGAACCCATAGCAATGGCGTCGAGACCTGTGGCTTGCGCGCCGGCACCCATGGCGATCGCATCATCGACGGAGGCTTTGCTACTGTTGCCAATCGCGATAGCACGCTCGGCTGTTGCATTAGCGCTCGCACCCACAGAAATTGCATTTTCTTTCGTTGCATTTGAGAAACCCAAGGCAATCGAACCGCTACCAGACGCGGTTGCATCCACACCAAAGGCGGAAGCGTTTAGAGCCGAAGCCTCAGCTCTTAAACCCACGGCGGTCGCATTATTGGCACTAGCACTCGCAGAATCACCTAATGCAATAGCTTTATTGGCAGAGCTGGTTGCATCACCATTGGTATCATAGGTACCCACCTTGGCATCCTGACCAAGGGCCATGCTTCTTTCACCTGATACTTCAGACTGACGCCCCATGGCAATGGAGTGTTTACCGTCCACTAGAGTGCTACTGCCGAGTGCAATCGCGCCTCCTTTATTTGCCGTCGCAAAAGCCCCCAAGGCAATCGTCTTTTCATCTTGTGCGGTACTATCCCTCCCGATAGCGACTGACTGAGAGCCTAGGGCTTTAGCGGTGCTACCTACGGCCACAGTTCGGTCAGACGAAGCTACAGCATTAGGACCTATAGCAATCGCCCTCTCGGCTGTTGCATTCGAGAAGCTCAAGGCAAGAGAGCTCGTACCGCTCGCCTCTGCATTCACACCAAAGGCAGAAGCAAAATTTGCTGTTGCTTTAGCGCCATTCCCCACGGCAGAAGCACTCGAAGCGGAAGCGCTAGCTTGCCTACCAACGGCAGTACTACTAACACCCGATGCCGCAGCACTGCGTCCAACGGCAGCTGACTCCTCGCCTGACGAACGCGCAAAACGGCCAAGTGCCGTTGAGGCTTCTCCTGTCGCTTCAGCGTTCAAGCCAAAGGCGCTTGCGCCTAACTCAGTTGCTTTAGAGTTTCTTCCAACGGCAGTACTAGAAGCACCCGAGGCTTTAGCGTCACGACCAAAGGCAGATGTGTTATTCGCAGCAGCACTGGCCTCACGACCAATTGCAATAGCATTTAAGCCTGAGGCTTTAGTCAATCTACCAATTGCAACCGAATCTACACCTTCTGCTTGCGTCTTCTCATAAGCAATGAGGTCACCAGCATTATTTAAGACCCCATTCCCTGAACCAATTGCAATGGCATTTCTACCCGTACTCTCCGCCGCAACACCAAATGCCATAGCCCCCCTTTCAGAGGCCTCACTAAGATTACCTAAAGCAATACTTCTGGTTCCCGATGCTGTTGTCGGGTTATTGCGGCCAGCACCAATAGCAATTGAAAGATGACCTTCAGCTAAGGTACCACCACCGATGGCGGTACCTACTTTCGCAAAGTTAGTACCCGTATCAGCTTTGGTGGCTCCAGCTCGGGCCTGATCACCGATAGCAACACTGCCAGGCGCGTAAGTGCCATAGCCTATCGCCACGCCTTTTTGCAAAGTGTTTGAGTCCCAATTTGGCAAAACTGAATTAGGAATTCTGATATTCTCAGTTCCAGATTCACTGTTATAACCAATAGCGACAGATCCATCCCCTCCTGCTGAACTTAAACGGCCAATAGCGACTGTATTAAATTTAGCTACAGCCTGAGTACCAACAGCTACTCCATGCTCATTAGCTACTGACAGTTGACCTATAGCAATACCGCGGTTACGTGCATCAGCACTCGTACCAATTGCAACACCATAGCCATCCACCCCTCCCGCAAACGCATTATAACCAATGGCCGTTGCAAATGGCCCGCAAGCTGTGGCATCCAGACCCATTGCTATATCATTTATGTTACAAGTTGAAGCAGAGTTATTGGGACTTTCTTCCTCGCCAGGCCCTGCCATAGCTGTTTGGGACGGCAGTGTCATCGAGCCTGCAACGAGTGCCACAGCGATAACGGCTGGGCGCAGCAGAGCAGGAATGCTTGAGGCGGCTTCCGGCGCCGGCAGTTGGCCAACCACCCCTTGCCGGGTAGCGGATTTATCACAGCTACGGGCCGCTTCAGACGCGACCACCAGCCTACCTAAGGTACGGTTCCAGATCAGACGAAATACATTATTCATTCTCTAACTCCACTTGCGTTTGGGGTGACAGGGGCGTCATCACCCCGTTGCACATTCTTTTAGGTTTACTGGCGGTGCCTTTTTATCAGAGGCGCCAGGCTATTCTTTGCTTGCTGAATTCAGTTGGGTTGCCCAACACAAATGCTTTTGCGCCTGTGTTGGCTTGCTTCGGCGTCAATGCCGCGCGCCCTTCCTGGCACTTTTTCCAAAAACTCCGTTTCAACGCCAAAAGCCGGTACGCATAAAAGCCAACGCCGCTACCCTTTCGGGTAGAAGTGCTGACCTCGCTTCCTTTCGTCGCAGCAACTTATTTTGCATCGCGGGTGATATCGCGCATTTCAACATCAAAGTTCAGGCTGGCGTGTCACTGGCTTTTAACTTGGAGAGCATTCTCGACCCTTGAATAGGGCTTATCAACGACGGTTAAACATTGTTCATATTAGCACCAATAAAACAGGCGGAATTGTTAAACCATCACTATTTAAACGTTTGTTTTGTTTCACACTATGAAGTGTAACAGCATGTATTAGCATTATTTTATGTGAAAGATTTCCCTGCTTATCTTGCCCTCCGATGCTCCACTCAAAGTCAGATAACATCTTGAAATAGTAGGCTTTTTACTCACCCTGACCATTTCAAGAGATTACCATTTCCACTCTTATAATTAACGGATTAATAAGATAATTTTATTTTATAATCAAACATTCTTTAAAAACAAAATCTTGTATAAAAACTCAGCTGTTTACTTTTTATAATACTTATTTTTATATAAATCCCGATCAGGCTATCAATTTAAATTTTTTACCGCTTAATAAAAACAAAGGTTAAAAATAGTGTATCTTGCAAGCAAGAATGCTCAAAACCGCACTATTTAACATTCACCCATAATCTGAATTGTTAAATAGCGGGTTATTTTTTGTTTACATTACAGAACACTGTTTTTTAATATGCGAGGCGTGAGGTGCAGGGTGAGATCAACGTTTCACCCTGCACCTTATTGGGGAGGGGTTAGCGGCGTTCACCGCCGATATTAATGACAACGCGGCGATTGAGTTTCAGGCATTCCTTAACCGCTGGGGTGGCAGCGCCTGCACAGTTAACAACTGGGTCGGCTTCGCCTCGGCCCGCTGTGGCAATACGGTTGCCAGGCAGGCCACGGCTCACCAGCTGATTTTTTACCGCGGTGGCGCGCTGGTAGGAAAGGTCAATGTTGTATTGCTTTGATCCAAAGCGGTCAGTGTAGCCAATGATATGCAGAACCGGGTTGGCGTAGTTTTGCTGCAGCTGCTCTGCCAGGCGGTCTATGGCGCGGCGGCCTTCCAGGGTTAGTTCGGCGCTGTCGAAGTCAAACAGCACATCGCCGGAAAGGGTCAAGGCCTGGCTCTGGTTTTCTTCTTCTACTTCAATGGGCACCAGCAGCACGGGGCACTCGGGGTCGCGCCAGTGGCTGCTGGTTACCCGGTTCTCATTATCAAAGCGCAGCTTATATTGGCAGGTAATATAGGCACTGCCTTCGCCGGTATAGAAGTTGAAGGCGTAATCCCATTCGCGCACGTTGAAGATGCCTTCACTAAAGTGCGGGTGGCCCAGCAGGCGACGCACCTGATCCTTGTGCTGGCCCTGGGAAATACGCAGTACGCTTTCCGGGTCGATAAAGTCGCCGGTGTCCAGATAGGTGCTGTCCAGGTCAGGGAAGCGGGTTTCGTCTTCCTGGGCGTTGGGCGTAGAAGCCGATGAGGCACAGCCTGCCAATCCGATAGCAAGGCCAAGTGCCAGTAGTGTACGTGGTTGTTTCATGGTAGTTACCTGTTCCTTTTGCTCACCGCCGAGCCAGCCGGCGGTGAGGGTTGAGTACCAAATTTAGGGTTAATCAATCACACCTGAAATACCCAGACCAATGGTTGCACCTGCTCGTGAGCCTGAGATACCGGCATTCAGGCTCCAGCGGCCGTTATCAGCAGTGCGGCGGAAGTTAACGCCAACGGCGCTTTCGCCATTGTGATGACCACCCCCGACATGATAAGTGAGCTTGCCAGGCACATAAGGAGCATTGCCCATAGCCGCGACCGAGGCAATACCTGCGCTGGCATCCCGAGCCACATCATCAATGCGGTTATGCACATCGCCAATTTCCTGGGCGAAGCGCTGGCCCAAAGCGTTCATCTGGCCAACATTCACTGCATCACCCGCGTTCACGCCGGGCGCCACGTTGGTGATGGTGGTGCCATTGGCATCAAAGCCATCCACCGTCATGCTTGGGCCATCCTGAATGCGCACCCCTTCATTGCTGACAGTGGTATTGCCTGCGGTGACGCTATCCACATCCAGCTCACGGTTGAGCATAACCTGCACGCCGTTGCCGGTGGTGCGGGTAGTGATGTTGTTATCACCGGTAATTGCCACGGTATCACCCAGCTTGCGATTGACGGTATCCCCCTGGTCGGCGCCAAAGTTCATGCCCTTATCCACGGTGCTGCCAATTTCAGCGATGTTATCGCGGTTGGTGCCGATATCCCGTGTATTGCCGTCAATCCGAGAACGGTTATCGGCAATATCGCCTGAGTTGCCCGCGATGTTGCTGGTGTTGCCTGCAATCTGACTGGTATTACCTGCAATATCAGCGGTGTTGCCAGCTACGTTCTGGTTGGTGCCATGCAGCTGGCCGCCAGTGACCGCATCTGAACTATCCGGGGTGATACTCGCAGGCGCCACATTGGTGAGCTTAGTGCCGCCCTCGTCGCCACCCAGTGCTACAGTGTTTTTATCAATATTGCCTTGGTCATCCTTGGCGTAGGTAACCGCATCCGGGCCGCTGCCTGGCAGGGTGCCAGTCACGGTTTCGCTTACCTCACCCAGATCACCTTCTACCTGGGTCAGGCGTTCATCAAAGCGGTTGGCAAACGCGTACAGCTGGCTGCCGTTGATGGCATCGGTGCTGGTCTCGCTGATACGCCCTGCTGCCAGATTGGTGATGGTGCGTTCTGCCCCTGGGCTGCCAATACTGACGGTAGCCAGCGGCGTGGTGCCTGCAAAGGTGTAGGTGTTATCACCAATGGTGACGGTCTCAGTGCCAACCGGTGCGCTGGTAATGGCATTTTCACCTAATGCCACACTGCCTTGATGTTCTGCCATGGCCTTGTAGCCCAGCGCCAGGGCGTTAGTGGCTGTGGCGCGAGCTTCATAACCTACCGCCGTGGAGCCTTCACCCACAGCAAAGGCATCGCTAACCGGGTCTTCTCCTTGGTCGTTGGTGCGTACATAGCGAATACCCAAGCCGCCTTCAGTGTTGTTGATATCACCGGCGAGCTGGTGCAGCTGGCCGCCGTTGATGGCATCAGTGCTGCCTTCGCTGATATCCCCAGCGCCTACACCGGTGATCAGGGTGTTGCCGTTTTCATCCACATTGCCAGCATCCATAGTGACGCTGCCTACTTCCAGCTTGGTGAAGCTGAGTTCATCGGCAGTATCCACAGTGTAGATGGTCTGGCCTTCTTCACCGATACGGTCGGCCACTGTGATGTTGTTGCTAGGGCCTGCTTCCACCTCGGTTTTGGCAGCCGCTACTTCAGAGCCCAGATCACTGGCCACGTTCTTGAGGTCACCGGCATTGATGGCATTGCCAAGGGCATCGCCTTCGATATCCTGAACTGGTGTTTCACCCAGGCCACTGGCCAGGTTGGTGATGGGTTGGCCACCCATATCGATACCGGTGTTGCTTAACGCTGGGCCGTCGGTAATCGCCACTTCTTCCAGGCCGCTGAGTTTGCTGGCCAGAGTGATCTCTATCTTGCCATCATCCTGTTTGCCGGTCTGAGCCACATTGATGTTGGCATCGCCGCTGAAGCTGACTTTGCCATCTGGGCCGATATTGGCTTCATTACTACCATCGGTCAGGTTCCAACCGGCATTGGCGGTATTGCTGACCAGCTGCAGCTGCTCTTCCGTAGCGGCGCGGCCTGCTTCACCGAAGGTTTCACCTTCAAGGTCGGTGTTGGTGAGGCCGGTGATGGTGCCCGTATTACCGTCGATGGCGATATCATTAATTCCGCCAACACCGGCTACGTTTATGGTGCCTGCTCCCACTGTGGTGGTCGGGTCATTGGTACTCAACCCTCCCACTGTGACCCCGCTGCTGTCCAGGGTGGTGATGCCGCCCAGGCCGTCATCCGCCTTGACCTCGTCCACCGTGATGTTGGCGGCCAGGTCGTAGACGATCTCGTTGTCGCGCACCGTGGCGACCAGGTTGCTGTCGTCGTTGGTGTAGTTAACGGTCTCGCCGAGTTTGACGGTGTCGTTACTATCACCGCCCAGATCCTGATTATCCGCGGTGATCTTGAACCCGGTATCGGTCAGGTCCGTGGCCACCTGATCCACCTGCCCTTCGGTCGCGGCCCGGTCGGCCACCACGTTGGTGGGGTCGTAGGTGGTGTTGGTCAGCCCGGTGATCTCACCGGCTGTGCCGTCGACCTCGACGGGGTTGGTGCTGCCCACGGTCAGGCTATCCCCGGTCAGGCGGCTGGTGTTACCGGCAGCGTCGGTGACGGTGGTGCCGGTGGCGCCGTAGACGCTGTTATTACCGGCAGCATCGGTGACATCCGTGCCATCGGCGCTGGCCACGGTGGTGTTGCCGCTGCCGTCGGCGTAGGTGGTGTCACCGGCGGTAGTCGTGGTGGTCTGAGTACCGTCAGTGACGGTGACCCCGCTGCTGTCCAGGGTGGTGATGCCGCCCAGGCCATCATCCGCCTTGACCTCGTCCACTGTGATGTTGGCGGCCAGGTCGTAGACGATCTCGTTGTCGCGCACCGTGGCGACCAGGTTGCTGTCGTCGTTGGTGTAGTTAACGGTCTCGCCGAGTTTGACGGTGTCGTTACTATCACCGCCCAGATCCTGATTATCCGCGGTGATCTTGAACCCGGTATCGGTCAGGTCCGTGGCCACCTGATCCACCTGCCCTTCGGTCGCGGCCCGATCGGCCACCACGTTGGTGGGGTCGTAGGTGGTGTTGGTCAGCCCGGTGATGGTGCCATTGCCTGCGGTATTGACGGCGACAGTGCCAAAGGTTGGCTGGTCGGTCATGGCAATCTGCAGCGTATCGGTGCCGGAGGCATCGACACTGAGGTTGCTGTTGCCGCTGCCATCCGCCACGTCTTCTATGGTCAGCGTTTCACCCAGATCACGCTGCAGGGTGTTGCCCTCCCCGTCGCTGAAGCTCATGCCCAGCGTGGTCAGGTCGGTTTCAACCTGATCAAGCTGGCCACCGTTCACCGCATCGGTGCTGCCAGGGGCAACATCGCCAGCGGCAAGGCCGGTGATCTTGTCACCATTCATGTCGATACCGCTATCATTCAGCGTTGGGCCATCGGTGATGGCCACTTCTTCCAGGTCACTGAGCTTGCTGGCCAGTTTGATTTCCAGCGTATCAGCGCCGTTGGCTTCCACACCGATGTTGCCGGTGGTCAGGGTGCCGGTAGCACCACCGGTAACATTCAGCGTCTCGCCCAGTTTGCGGTCAACCTTGACCGGCCCGTTGTCACCGATGAACGTCAGCGGTGAAGTGGCCTGGGTGTTAACGATATCCAGCTGTTCTTCCGTCGCGGCGCGGCCAGTGCATATGGCAAAGTTGGCGGCGGTCAACGTCTGGTTGGTCAGCCCGGTGATGGTGCCATTGCCTGCAGTATTGACGGCGACAGTGCCAAAGGTTGGCTGGTCGGTCATGGCAATCTGCAGCGTATCGGTGCCGGAGGCATCGACACTGAGGTTGCTGTTGCCGCTGGCATCGGCCACGTCTTCTATGGTCAGTGTTTCGCCCAGATCACGCTGCAGGGTGTTGCCTTCTCCATCGCTGAAGTTCATGCCCAGCGTGGTCAGGCCGGTTTCAACCTGGTCAAGCTGGCCACCGTTCACCGCATCGGTGCTGCCGGGGGCAACATCGCCCGCCGCCACGTTGGTGATCTTCTGGTTGTTGGCGTCAATACCACCGGAGGCCGTCATGCTCGGGCCGCCGGTGATAGCCACACCATCATTATTGACCGTGGTATTGCCCGTCTGGACGCTGCCGTTGGTGCCTAGATCAACGCTTTCTGCCAGTTTGATTTCCAGCGTATCCGTGCCGTTAGCTTCGACACCGATGTTGCCGGTGGTCAGGGTACCAGTGGCGCCGCCGGTAACATTCAGTGTCTCGCCCAGTTTGCGGTCAACCTTAACCGGCCCGTTGTCACCGATGAACGTCAGCGGTGAAGTGGCCTGGGTGTTAACGATAGCCAGCTGTTCTTCCGTCGCGGCACGAGTGGATATGCCAAACGTCGGGTCGCTGAGATCCGTGTTGGTCAGCCCGGTGATGGTGCCATTGCCTGCAGTATTGACGGCGACAGTGCCAAAGGTTGGCTGGTCGGTCATGGCAATCTGCAGCGTATCGGTGCCGGAGGCATCGACACTGAGGTTGCTGTTGCCGCTGCCATCCGCCACGTCTTCTATGGTCAGCGTTTCACCCAGATCACGCTGCAGGGTGTTGCCCTCCCCGTCGCTGAAGCTCATGCCCAGCGTGGTCAGGCCGGTTTCAACCTAGTCGAGCTGGTCGCCATTCACCGCATCGGTGCTGCCAGGGGCAACATCGCCAGCGGCAAGGCCGGTGATCTTGTCACCATTCATGTCGATACCGCTATCATTCAGCGTTGGGCCATCGGTGATGGCCACTTCTTCCAGGTCACTGAGCTTGCTGGCCAGTTTGATTTCCAGCGTATCCGTGCCGTTGGCTTCCACACCGATGTTGCCGGTGGTTAGCGTGCCGGTGGCGCCGCCGGTAACATTCAGTGTCTCGCCCAGTTTGCGGTCAACCTTAACCGGCCCGTTGTCACCGATGAACGTCAGCGGTGAAGTGGCCTGGGTGTTAACGATGTCCAGCTGTTCTTCCGTCGCGGCACGAGTGGATATGCCAAACGTCGGGTCGCTGAGATCCGTGTTGGTCAACCCGGTGATAGTGCCATTGCCTGCGGTATTGACGGCGACAGTGCCAAAGGTTGGCTGGTCGGTCATGGCAATCTGCAGCGTATCGGTGCCGGAGGCATCGACACTGAGGTTGCTGTTGCCGCTGGCATCGGCCACGTCTTCTATGGTCAGTGTTTCGCCCAGATCACGCTGCAGGGTGTTGCCTTCTCCATCGCTGAAGTTCATGCCCAGCGTGGTCAGGCCGGTTTCAACCTGGTCAAGCTGGCCACCGTTCACCGCATCGGTGCTGCCGGGGGCAACATCGCCCGCCGCCACGTTGGTGATCTTCTGGTTGTTGGCGTCAATACCACCGGAGGCCGTCATGCTCGGGCCGCCAGTAATGGTCACACCATCGTTATTGAGCGTGCTGTTGCCTGCGGTCACACTGGTAACATCGATAGTAGCAGCCAGGTCATAGACGATCTCGTTGTCGCGTACCGTGGCAACTAAGTTGCTGTCGTCGTTAGTGAAATTGACTGTTTCTCCCAACTTAACGGTGTCGTTTGTACCGTTGTCAGCGGAGAGGTTAAAACCTGTATCCACAACACTGAATAGCTGGCTGCCATTGATGGCATCGGTGCTAGTATTGGTGATGCGCCCGGCTGCGACGTTGGTGATCTGGCGTTCGTCACCTGCGCTGCCCACACTCACCACACTGGTAGGCGCGGTGCCCGCAAAGCCGCTATAGGTCGTGCCCCCAACGGTGGCACTGGTAACCGGGTTTGCTGTAGAGGTTTGGGAACCGCTACCTAACGCGACATCGCCTTCACTGGCAGTTGCCTGAGCACCGCTACCCAAGGCCACTGCATAGTCGAGGCTGGCATTGGCGCCCACTGAAGCAGCCGATCCGTAGCCACCAATAGCAATGGCGCCGGTACCGTTGGCACTGGCAGCATCCGCTGCGGTACCACCGCCCAGCGCAATGGCACCTTGGCCGGAGGCCGCTGTGCCACGGCCAACGGCAGTGGTGTAAGTGTTTTTAGCGGTTGAGTCGGCACCGAGGGCCAGGCTGTTTGTGCCGGTAGCATTCGATGTTTCACCCAAAGCAAAGCTGTTGGCCCCCTGGGCGGTAGCTGAATAACCGATGGCAGTAGAGCCATTTCCAGCCGCAGAAGAAGAGTCTCCCAATGCAGTTGCATTATCGCCTGCAGCAAAGGCATTTGGCCCAGCAGCCATAGCGTTGACACCAGTAGCACCATCATTATTGACGTTACTGCCTGCACCAGTATCGGTACTGTTAACGCTGTAGTATTCCACAGCGTCACCGAAGTTGAAGTTCTTCAGTTGACCAAAGTTAACTGCCTGATCGTCAGTTACCGCATCATCAACATTTGAAATTGGCGAGCCACCTGCATCGATGCCCGTGCTGCTAACGCTTGGCCCGCCTGCAATGGTCAGGCTACCATCGGCACCAAGATTGACATCCTTGGCTAACTTGATGGTTAGCGTATCCGTGCCGTTGCCTTCGACACCGATATTGCCGGTGGTCAATGCACTTGTGGGGTTGCCTTCAATACCTAATGTTTCCCCCAGCTTGCGGTTCACATCTGTGCCAGCATCACCAGAGAAAGTCAGCGGAATATTTTCCACCGCAATTAACTGGCTGACGTTGACCGCATCATCAAGCGCAGTACCTGCTGCCACACTGGTGATCTGGCGGCTACCCACATCCACGGCAGCATTGGCCGCAACCGTTGTACCGATGTTACCGGCATCTGTCGCTGTGGCATTATTCGGTATATAACCAAGGATGCTAGCCGGTGTATCTGCCGTTGAGTTGGAGCCCAACGCAACGCTATCTTCCAACTCCGCCGTTGCGAAAGCGCCCAACGCAGTCGATCTGACCTCTTCTGCAGTACTTTCTGCACCCGATGCAAGCGAGCGTACTTCCAAAGCATAGGCACCTCGACCAACGGCAGTGGAAGATAAACCCAGTGCATCTGCGGTGCCTAATGCCAGTGCATCTTCGGCTTTGGCTTCGGCCTCATGCCCTCCTGCAAACGATTGCAGGCCTGTGGCAAAAGCTTCTTGCCCAATGACAACCGCATCTTTTGCTGATGCGGTGTTGTCGTTACCAATAATATAGCTGCCATCAGCGGCATCACTCATGACATTGTTACTGCCAAAAATACCCGCGTTATCGGCAGCAATTGGATCAGCGCTTGTGCCGTTATTATTGCCGTAAACGTATGTTTCATTCCCTGATACAACATTCGGGTCACCGATAGCACCCGAGTTGTTGCCTGAAACATTGTTGTTGTAGCCAATACTGATGCTCTGTTCACCAGAGGCAATAGCACCCGTTCCCATGGCAAGCGAGTCCGCACCGCTTGCATTTGATTCAAGACCCACGGCAATCGCATTGGCATTGGATGCATTGGCACTCGTGCCCATGGCGACTGATTGGGTGCCCGATGCAGTAGATAAAAGCCCCAATGCAATGGCCTTGTCTGCTTGTGATTTGGCTAGTGCACCAATAGCGATGGAATTCAGCTGTTGCGCTTCGGAGTTCGCCCCTTGCGCCAATGACCCCTGACCGGTTGCCTGAGCTGCAACACCAAAGGCAGAAGCATTATCACCTTTTGATTTTGCACCAAGCCCTACGGCTGTCGAAACTACACCCTCTGCTTCAGCTCTTACGCCAACTGCCATTGCGCCAGGAGCTTGGGCACCCTCGTTCATATAATTAATTTCAGTATTAGTGCCTTGAACACTGAAGAAATGGGTTTCCGTTGCTTTTAATTGAGCAACGTTAACGGCATCGCTATTCTGAGTGCCTGCAGCGACGCTGGTGATCTGGCGACTGCCGACATCGACAGCCGCACGCGATGCTTGTGTATTTTGCACTGCCTTTGTGTCGAGAGTACTGGCCCACGCAGGCGCATAGCCGTTTATGCCACTGGCAGTGGTTGCCTGAGAGCCGAAGCCTAGCGCTACGCCACCTGCTTCCGTCACATTGGCGTTATTACCCAGCACCATGGCGTTGCCAACATCAATATTGTTGTTGTTACCAACAATTCGAGTGCCATCAGCGCCAGCGGCGATAGTGTTGTCATTGCCGAAAGCACCGGCGTTATCCGCTGCAATGGTGTTATTGTTACCGGTTGCATAGGAAGCTGCGCCGGTAATTGTATTCGGGTCACCAAATGCACCCGAGTTGTTGCCTGAAACATTGTTTTGGTAGCCAATGCTGATACTTTGTTCGCCGGAGGCCACAGCACCATTACCCAGGGCAAGCGAGTCCGAGCCACTTGCATTCGAGTTAAGGCCCACGGCAACAGCATTGGCATTGGATGCATTGGCACTACGCCCTATAGCAACAGAAAAATCCCCTTGAGCTCGTGCAAAACGCCCATAAGACGCAGCCCCTTCGGCAGTTGCCTCTGCGTTCAACCCTGAAGCAACAGCACCAATTTCAGTAGCTTGTGAACTGGAACCTGTTGCAATCGCACCATTTCCTGATGCTGCTGATTTGCTGCCTATTGAAATCGCGGCTGAGTTAGAGGCGTTTGATTGAAACCCTAAGGCAACAGATCTAGCTCCAGTTGCACTGGCTTCTCGACCAAAAGCAGAAGCTTCGTTAGCGCCCGCCGTCGCATTAGAGCCAACTGCAGTGGCTCGGAGGAAGTTAGCTGTGGTTCTCTGGTGCTCATGGGTACCAATGGCAATCGAGAAATTACCCAGCGCCTCACTGCCTGCACCAATGGCAACAGAGGGTTGATTTTCAGCCCCCCGTGCAAGGTAACCAATAGCCACACCGCCATAGGTTTTTGAATCATGCCCAATGGCTACACCAGCCTGATCAGTTCCGCCTCCGTTATTTACAAATGTTGCAAAGGAATTGGTGCCGATGGCAACTGCGTTAGTGGTGCTGGCTGACGCACCAGCATTCTGGCCAATACCAATGGCTCCTTTATCACAAGCTTCTGCTCCATTACCAATCGCAATACGGTTAGTACTACCGTTTGGGTTACCAGCTATGCAATCATCCCCTCCCCATTGTTCGGCCGCCTGAATAGTGGGAATCGATAGCAGGCTCCCTCCAGTGGCTAACACCACCGAAAGTGCCAGAGGTCTGAGCAATACCGGCACAAGGTTATGACCTGGTTTTGACAGCTGACCCACCTGCCCCTGTCGGCTTCCAGCTCCCACTTTGTGCTGAGAACCTGCTGCCTCCGATGCCACCACCAGACGACCTAATGTACGATTCCAGATAAGACGAAATACGTTATTCATGGTGCTTGCTCCCATGCTTTTGCAGAGCGGATGCGGGAATTTTTCCCGCTACCGATATTCTTGTGTTGGAAACATCACGATTCAGCCAAGCAAACAAAACATTCAAAAAACCTGAACTGATCGCAATATTTTTTTCTTAGCAAGATACATGGCAGCAAAATCAAACATACACAATTGCATGCAATCATTGTTAATAATAAATCCCTAATTCATGGGACCCTTAACTATTAACTATTGTGAAACTATGTTTTTTAATGCGGAATTGATTTAAATAGTTTCAATCAGGCACAAAAATAAAAACCTCGGCAGGCAAATCAGGTGATAAAACATTAAAAAAAGCCAGCACCACAGAAAAATGGGCTGGCTTTTTTATAATTATCAAACCATTAGGGTCTATTGACGTTTCATCACTGCCGCAACAGAGACCCTTTTAGTACAGAGCAAGGCGTGAGGAACGCGGTTGGGTGGTTCCCAATTAGAAACGAAAAATGTAGGGCTGTGCCAAAAGGGCCCTGTTACCTCGGGTTGCGCGATGAAATGTCAACAGACCTAGGCTTCCATATACGTCAACAGGCCCTAGATAATTAGAAAAAATTTAATTTTAACTTTTGTAAAAAACTCACCCTATTGCGTTTCAAAATCAAACAGGCTGATCTGGATTTAATATAAGCCTGCTATCAAAAAAAATAACTAACACATTGTTAAAATTACTTTTTTTACATTCATCACTCACCGTAGACAGTGCGCACCCGCTAAAATAGAAGAGCACAACAAGGCAAAATCAACACTGGCGCTAATGAACACAAAGGTGTATTTTAACAAAAATATTTAAATTGATTTATTAAGAATCAAAAATATAAAAAATGTTACGCAACGGTGACTCATCTGGAAATGCGGCAAAAAATAATTTATAAGAAGCTGATATTTATAGATTTTATGCTTTCTCAAGCTTGTCGTTTACCTTCTAAATCGCAAAATAAACTAGTATCTAATTTAGCAATGAACATAATTAGATTATCAAGGTCGGATTAAGACCTTGATTGTCATCCGCTAAATTGCGGCGGATACCAGCAAGAGGACTTTAGAACGCATAATGTGTGCTCGCGTGAAGGCAAGACAGGCGCGCACAGCTTTCATCAGACTGACCTGGAAACAAACCTATGCGCATTGCAGTTGTAGAAGATGACACGGTAGTGCTTGAGCGCATCAACAAGGCGCTACTTGATGGCTTCGAGGAGAGAGGCATCCAAGCCAATATCACATCGTTTGAATCCGGCAAGGATTTCATTCGGATTGCCAGCCGCGAGACGTTCGATCTGGTATTTCTGGACTGGCACCTGCCTGACGGTACCGGCATTGGCCTGCTTGACTGGATGAAGAAATACCTGGAAGCCCTGCCCGCTGTTTTGATGGTGACTCAACGCCAGGAAGAGAGCGATATCATTGAGGCTCTCAATGCCGGGGCAGATGATTTTATCAGCAAGCCTTTCCGTCCGCGTGAGTTGGCAGCCCGTGCGTTTGCTGCCATTCGTCGCCGTTCGTTGCGTACCTCCGCCACTGCCCAGCAGAGCGAGTTGGAATTCGGGCGTATCAAGCTCAATTCCAACCGTGAAGTGGCCTATGTGGAAGGCGAGGAAGTCGCGCTGACGCGCCAGGAATTCCGCTTGGCCTACTTGTTGCTCAACCAGTTGGGCAGCCCGCTTTCCCGTTCTTACCTGTATGAATATGTCTGGGGTCGCAGCAACGATCCGAACACGCGCACACTGGATGTGCATATCCATAGGGTACGTAAAAAGCTGAAGCTGACTGCCGAGAATGGCTGGAATCTGGTTTCTGTTTACGGCTACGGGTATCGCCTGCAAACCGTTGATGAACCTGAAGAAGCCGTAATCGCACGCAAGGAAGGCTAGGCGGCGCATTGGCAGTGAGCACCAATGCCTCTCTTAAAACGCAAAACACCCGTGATCGCTGCTGAAGCGATCACGGGTGTTTTATTGACAAACGTTTATATTATTCTGAAAGGCGAACTATTCGGGAAAGTGAATTCCGATGCGCCGACCCACTTCTTCGTAGGCTTCGATCACGCCACCCAACCCCTGGCGGAAGCGGTCCTTATCCATTTTTTCACGCGTCTTGGCATCCCACAGGCGGCAACCATCCGGTGAAAACTCATCGCCTAGAATCACCTGACCCTTGAAAATACCAAACTCCAGCTTGTAATCCACCAGCAGCATGTCGCCTTCAGCAAATAGCTGCTTAAGTACATGGTTGACCTTGAAGGTCAGTGACTTCATTTTGCTTAACTGCTCTGGTGTTGCCCAACCAAATGTTTCAGCCAAAGACTCGTTGATCATGGGGTCGCCTTTCTCGTCGTTCTTGAGAAACAGCTCAAACGTCGGTGGCGTGAGGGTCATACCTTCCTCCACGCCAAGGCGCTTGACCAGACCACCTGTCGCCACGTTACGAATAACGCACTCGACCGGGATCATTTCCATCCGCTTGACCAGGCTTTCTGTGTCAGAAAGGCGTTTTTCAAAGTGAGTAGGAATACCCGCATCTTCCAGACGCGCCATGATGAAGGCATTAAAGACGTTATTCACCATGCCTTTGCGCGCCAGAGATTCTTTCTTTTTGCCGTCAAAGGCACTGGTGTCATCACGAAAGTGCATGATCAGCAGATCAGGATCGTCAGTGGTATAAACGGATTTTGCCTTGCCGGCATAAAGCTCTTGGCGCTTTTCCATGGGAACTCCGAGGCGGGACATATGGGGGGTTACGGTAAAAATTCAAACGGCAAATGACAGCTAATGCCATTTGCCGGTCAGTTTATCTCAACTGGGTGTGAATGCTAGCGCTGGATCAGCGTAGATAGCCAGCAATGCGTTCCAGCAGTTCACGCTGGTCATCTGCTGTAAAATCACGCTCACTGGCATTGATTGCACGCAATACGGTTTCATCCCCGTTCTCGTTCAGCTCCAGACGAATTTCCTGGGACGTCTGGCGAACATCCGGACTGAAGACAATCTCCAGAGGGTTACGATTACGTTCACTAAGAGTCATGTAGTTCACCAGGAAGGAGTAGTCATTGACGTTGGCCTCCAGAAGGTTACGCTCCCCTTCCACAGTGAAATCCTGTTCGATGAAATGCTTGATTTCGGCCCACACCCGCTCAACCGACTGGGGGATCACCACTTCCCAGCGCTCTCCTTGCTGGCGAAAAGCCAGGGCGTCATTTTCATTCATACGCTGCGCCTGCCAGGAAGCAGCACTGGTGCTATTACTGGCGCTGGCACTGCGGCCTTCAAAATAGCTTTGCAAGGCATCCAGGCAGTCACTGGAAGATCGCCCGCCCTGTTCACAGCGGAGTTCACTGCTGCCAGCACGCAGTGCACGTTGCAAACGGAACTGGCCCTGGTCGGTATCGACACGGCCACGGTTGGCATCCACCGCTGTGACATTCAGGCCACGGCTGCGAATAAAGCCTTCCAGCTGTGGCCAGACATCAGCTGGCGCTGCATTGACGACCAGCCAGGCCTGGTCACCGACTTCGCGGCGCTCCACAAACTCTGGCTCCATGCTGCTACCCACCCGCATGGCCTGCGGGGGGCGCACATCCGCTGCCTCTTCAACGCCACCCAGCATGTCGGCCCGGGGGATGGGCAGCGCATCACCATAGCGCCTGGGGTCTCGCGTGTCCGGGAGCATCAAGGGTTCACCCAGCTCGATATCGGCGTAGTCCAGATTACGGTCATGGTAGAAACCATCGCGCGCGCAGCCTGACACCACCAGGGCGGTTGCCAGCGCTAGCGGAATCCATTTAAGCGCACGTTTTTCAAGCACAGAACTCATCATGCCACCTTCACGTTTGACAAAAGGGCCGAACACCAACTTCTATGCACTGGCGAATGCAGAGAGGCTGGTGTCGCTCAACTTATTTTCTTTCAATAACGTTTTCTTCAATAACGCCGGCCAGCTGAAGGGCTTCACTGACCGTGGCGTGGTATTTTTCCGACAGCCAGGTTAGCGGCAGGCGGATACCTGCGTCGGCATAACCCATGCGGTTCAGTGCCCATTTGACCGGTATCGGATTGGACTCAATCCCCAGGTTGGTATGCAGCGGCATCAGGCGTGTATTGATCTGGTGAGCCTTGTCGGCATCACCGGCCACGGCGGCGGCACATAATTCATGCATGGCTCTCGGCGCCACATTGGCGGTGACCGAGATATCGCCGTGCCCACCCATCAGCATGAAGTCACAGGCCGTGGCGTCATCACCGGAGTAAAGCATGAAATCGCTGCCCTTGAGGCGGGTGATCAGATCTTCTGCGCGTTCAAGATTGCCAGTGGCATCTTTCAGGCCAACGATGTTGTCAAGCTCCGCCAGGCGCAGCACGGTTTCATTATACAGATCAGCCACGGTCCGGCCCGGCACGTTATACAGGATTACCGGCAGTTTGCTGCCTTCCGCCACGGCCTTGAAATGCTGATACAGACCTTCCTGGGTCGGCTTGTTGTAGTACGGGCAAACTGACAGGCAGTAATCCGCCCCCACTTCACCGGCATAGCGCGCCAGCTCAACGGCTTCTGACGTGGCATTGGCGCCGGTGCCGGCAATCACCGGAATGCGGCCGTTAACCTCTTCGACAATGCTGCGAATCACATCGAAGTGCTCGGCAAACGACATGGTGGTGGGTTCACCCGTGGTACCCGCTGCCACGATGGCGTCAGTGCCGTTTTCCAGATGGAAGTTCACCAGACGACGAAGCGCCTCCCAGTCGATGTCGCCATTGACCTTCATCGGCGTCGCGAGGGCGACAATGCTGCCTGTGATCATCCGTTTATTCCTCAACTACAAAAGTTATGAGAGCGTCACGCGTGACGGGCTGTAATGGATTATCCTGCTGCGTCTCTCAGGAACGTCAGCCGTTCGAAACATCCACAAGATAAACCTTGAATGGTACTCAGGCGACCTCAACGTGTACAGCACAAAACACGCACCTCGTCGTTGAGCTATTATCTTTGAACGCCCTTGAGCCGCTATATTTGAACCGTCTTAACTGAATCGTTCAATTCTAACCGTATTTTGACCCTGGCAGACGGGCATTGCATCTATATCATCAGCCACAATCTGTTGTAGGCTTGTGTTTTTGTTACGCGCTTACACAAGGAGTCAGGCATGGGTGTCACATTAGGTCAGCCAGTGGATGATTTTACTGCCCAGGCAACGGGCGATAATACCGTTACCCTTTCCGAACTGCGTGGCCAGCAGGTAGTGGTCTATTTCTACCCCAAGGCAAGCACCCCGGGCTGCACCACTGAAGGCGGCGATTTCCGTGATCGTAAACCTCAGTTTGATGCGGCCAATACCGTCATCCTGGGTGTTTCCCGTGATGGCATCCGCGCTCAGGAAAACTTCAAGGCCAAGCAGGATTTCAACTTTGAGCTGATTTCCGACAAGGATGAAACCCTGTGCCAACTGTTCGATGTGATCAAGTTGAAAAAGATGTATGGCAAGGAGCACCTGGGGATTGAGCGCAGCACCTTCCTGATTGATAGCGAGGGTAAACTGGCCCAAGAGTGGCGTGGCGTCAAGGTGCCGGGCCATGTGGATGAGGTGCTGGCAGCGGCTCAGGCCCTACATTCAGGCACCTGATCAACTGACACCCGGCCGCATATTGGCAATCACTCGCGGCCGGATGCTCTTCAATATTACACGGGCGCTGAGTCTGTCACCGCTGCGCGTTCAGCGTCTCTTTCCTGCAGTCCTCGCGGCCAGGCAAACACCAGGGCCTTAAGCAGCGTAGCGAGCGGGATGGCAAAGAAAATCCCCCAGAACCCCCAGATACCGCCAAAAAACAGCACCGCGACGATAATCGATACAGGGTGGAGATTAACCGCTTCCGAAAACAGCACCGGCACCAGGACATTACCATCCAGCGCCTGGATAATCCCGTAGGCAACCAGCACATAGGCAAACTGATCACTGATGCCAAAATGAAAGCCCGCCACCGCCGCGACTGGAAGCGTCGCCACGGCCGCGCCGATGTATGGCACCAGCACGGAAAAACCTACCAGCACCGCCAGCAATGCCGAATACGGCAGGCCAAAAAAGGCGAAGGTAAAAAATGCCACGCTGCCGACGATAATAATCTCGATAAATTTACCACGGATATAGTTGGCAATCTGGGCATCCATTTCCTCCCAGATACGCGTCAGCAGCTTGCGCTTTTGCGGCAGTAGTGAAAGCGTAAAGCCCACTAATACCTCGCGATCCTTGAGCATGAAAAAGACCAGAATCGGCACCAATACCAGGTAAATGATCAGCGCCATGATATTACCCAGCGAGGCTAGCGAAAGCGTGATGGCACGCTGACCCAGCTGGCTGATTTCACGGCTGGCAACGCCGATCCAGCTCTGCATCTGGTCGGGGGTAATCAGGTTGGGATAGCGCGCCTGCAGCTCATCAAGCCAGCTCTGGCCGCTGGCAAACATGCGCGGCGTTTCCTGAACCAGACTGACCATCTGATTCCAGATCAGCGGCATCAGGATAAAGGCCATGGTTAACAGCACGCTAATAAAGGCCATAAATACAATGATCACCGCCATCAATTGCGGCACATGGCGGCGGGTCAGGGCACTGACCGCGCCTTGCAGCAGGAAAGCGATCACCAGTGCGGTCAAAAATGGCGCCAGCATACGGCCAAGCCAGATAATTGCGGCAAACCCAGCTACCAGCACCAACAGCAATGTCAGCGCTTCCTCATCGGATAGATAACGCTCTACCCAGCCTTTCAGAATTGTGCGCATGGTCATGTAGCGCGGCTCCCTGCCTTGCGAATCCAGTAGTAGTAGACATCCTCACGCTGCTCCCGCGCTTCCAGCACGTGGTCGCTCTGCTCGGTAAAGGAGGCCATATCCCGCCAGGAACCGGCATCCGTCGAGCGCACCTCAAGCAACTGCCCGGCACTTAGTCCGGCCAGCGCCTGTTTGGCTTTCAGCAGAGGGAGTGGGCAGTGCAGTCCACAGGCATCCAGCGTGGTATCCGGCATCAGGCTCCCGGTAGACTCAGTTATCGGCTGATCAGACATCTTTCCCCCTCAGGTTGACCTGAAAAAACTGTATTAACGCATTATTGTGACATATTAGTGATTATGGCATTGAAGCATTAGTGCGGTTATCAAGCTATGTTAGTCATGTTGCGATGGCCGTTAGCATTGTACGATGATTATCGCGGTTCAGATATCCGCTGATTTAACGGCACTTCCCCCGTTGAAGCCAAGAAAAGGAACGTCATGCTAACTAAAGAGGATATCATGCTACGCTTTCGTTGCTTCCGTACTCGCTGGCTGTGCATCGTCACCCTGGCCCTCGGCAGCTATACCGCCAGCAGCCACAGCGTTGCACAAAACGACCCGCTACTGCCGACCCTGCGTTCGAGCAGTGAGGTGGTGAGCAACGAAGAAATTCGCCTGGGCCAGGCCTGGCTTCGCCAGTTTCGTGCCCGGGTGCCGCAGTGGCAGGATCCCATCAGCCACTATTATCTGGATCGCCTGATTGCGCGACTGGCGCCCTATAGCCAGATCGGCGGGCTCAGCACCCAAACGCTCATTGTCGATAGCCCGTCTTTGAATGCCTTTGCGGTGCCAGGCGGCATTATTGGTGTGAATACCGGCTTATTTGCTTTTGCGGCGGATGAAGGCGCATTTGCCTCAGTGCTGGCCCATGAGATGGGACACCTTTCCCAGCGCCATTATGCGCGTGGTAGTGCCCGCGCGGAACAGAATCAGCTGCCCGCCATGGCCGGAATGCTGGCAGGCCTGCTGCTAGCTGCCAGCGGTGCGGGCGAAGCCGGCATGGCCGCCGCCATGGGCTCCCAGGCCGCCGTGATTCAGGATCAGCTGGCCTATTCACGGCGCTTTGAAGAAGAGGCCGACAGAGTAGGTTTACAGACCCTGGCAGCAGCAGGCTACGACCCCGAAGCCATGGTGCGGATGTTTCGTGCCATGCTCAACATGGCCCGCCTGCAGGGCAACACGCCGCCTGAGTTTCTGCTCACTCACCCGATCACTGACAGCCGCTTGAGCGACACCCAGGCCCGCGCCGCCCAGTTGGAAGTCAGCAATCGCCGCGATAACAACCTGCTGTACGGCATGATGCGCGGGCGTGCCCTCTTGCATATTCATGCCAACAACCCCCAAGACGCCTTGACTCGCCTGAAGGCAGAGACCCCGGACCCGGATGCCGTTATCTATCTGGAGGCACTGATCATGGCGGAGAATGGCCAGACCGATCAGGCGCTTCAGGCACTTGATCGCCTGGCGCGCCAACACCCGGATTTCACCGCCCTGCCCGCTTCCGCCGCCAACGTTGCCTTTGAAGCCCGCCGCTATGCAGAGGCCATTTCACGCAGTCAGCGGCTATTACGCTTGGTGCCTAACTACCTGCCTGCGCAGCTGATCATGGCCGAAGCTCAGCTGCAGCGCGACCCGCAGACAGCCTTCGCGCAGTTACGTGATATCACCACGAACCACCCCGACACCCCCTATGCCTTTAATCTGTTGGCGGATGCCGCAGGCAGAAGTGGCCACAATGGTTGGGGGCATCTGGCCCGGGCTGAATACCTACAGCTGACCGGACGGGTGGATCGCAGCATCCAACAATTGGCGATTGCCCGCGATGCCGCTGAACAGGAAGGCGATAACAATCTACTGGGCCGCATCGCCCAGCGCAGAGACGCCTTTATTGACTACCGGGAGGCACTGGATAAATTCTGAGTAAGGTGTTTTTGAGTAAAGTGCTCTGAGTGACGTGCTCATAGAAAAACGGCCACTGTCCAGCAGTGGCCGTTAGAGAAGATTGACAACAAGCAATGCCAGCCTTGTTATATCAGGCCTTGAAGTTAAGCATACGCTCCAAAGGCTTGAGCGCTTTTAAACGCAGGGCATGACTGACCAGCACTTCACCGCTGCCGTTGCGCAAAGCACCCGCCAAGTTATCCAGCGCGTTCATTGCCATCCACGGGCAGTGGGCGCAGCTGCGACAGGTAGCCCCGTTACCCGCAGTAGGCGCCTCAAACAGGGCTTTTTCGGGTACGGCCTGTTGCATCTTGAAAAAGATACCTCGGTCTGTGGCCACAATCAGCTTGTCATTGGGCAGGGTTTGCGCTGCCTTGATCAGCTGGGAAGTAGAGCCCGCCACATCCGCCAGCTTCACTACGGCTTCAGGTGATTCCGGGTGTACCAGTACCGCCGCATCCGGGTGAAGCCGCTTGAGGTCTTCAACCCCTTTGGCCTTGAACTCTTCATGCACGATGCAGGCGCCATCCCACATCAGCATATCAGCGCCCGTCTTCTTCTGAATGTAGCTCCCCAGGTGCTTATCCGGCGCCCAGAGAATTTTCTCCCCTTTGGCCTGCAGGTGCTCAATTACCTCAACTGCAATGGAGGAGGTCACCACCCAGTCTGCCCGAGCTTTCACCGCTGCAGAGGTATTGGCGTAGACCACCACGGTACGCTCCGGGTGCTGATCGCAGAAGGCACTGAACTCATCTGCCGGGCAGCCGATATCCAGCGAGCAGGTCGCTTCCAGCGTGGGCATCAGCACGCGCTTATCGGGAGATAGAATCTTGGCGGTTTCACCCATGAAGCGCACACCCGCCACCACCAGGGTAGTAGCATCATGGTTAGCGCCAAAGCGCGCCATTTCGAGGGAATCCGCCACACAGCCGCCGGTTTCTTCGGCCAGTTGTTGAATGGCATCATCGGTATAGTAGTGCGCCACCAGCACGGAATTATGTGCCTTGAGGAGCTGCTTGATTTCAGCGACTCGCGCCTGATCTTGCGCAGGAATCCGTGTAGGGCAATATGCCCTGGGAAGCGATGTTTCCAACGCTGCCTGAGAAGTCATAATCGTCATCGTGTCTACCACTGTGACAAACAGGGAATCCCCCTGTTGAAACCAATCATGCTGGGTGTCATCCACACCCGGCATGCCCGGGTGGCAGGGCATTGCGTCTATCGCGCTGCACTGCCGATCATCTAGTTCAACACTGTCTAGAATAAATTCAATAATAACCTATTCTGGTAGAAAATAGCCGTTTTGTGCAAGCAAAATGTCACCCAGCCGTCATACATTGATCAGCTTGAACTTATCCCGTTTCAACCCTATTACGGCCCTTGGTTTTAGCCTGGTAAAGCGCCTGATCAGCGCGGGCATAAAGATGTTTGAAATCAAGATCGCTCTGCCAGGCGGTGGCTACGCCCAGGCTGACGGTAATCGAGGTGGGGATACCCAGCTGTTGCTGTGTCAAGCTGGCCACTTCCATACGTATGCGTTCTGCCAACTCACAGGCACCGTCAGCGTCTGTATCCGGCATTAACAGACAGAACTCTTCACCCCCCATGCGAGCCAGCACATCCGCCGCGCGGATTTCATCTTTCAACGCCCTGGCAAACATCTGCAGCACCCGGTCACCAGCAGGGTGGCCGAAGGTGTCATTCACCTGCTTGAAATGATCGATATCCAGAAGCACCAGACTTAGCGGACGCCCACTGCGCTGGCTTTGCTGGCAAAGGCTGTCGGTAAAGTTCAGCAGGTAGCGGCGATTCCCCAGCCCTGTCAGCTCATCTACCTGGCTGAGTTGTGTGATTTTTTGATGCTCGCGATTCAGCTTGCGTAACGCCAATGACAGCCCTACTACCAACAACAGGATAACGAATACAAGCAGTGCTATCGTCAGCGCCAGACGTTCCATAATGATTCGCTGCTCGCCAGCTTTTGAATGCACCAGATCGCTGAGCTCGCTATAGGCTTTCGCCAAGTCATTTTCAATCATGAAACCCAATGCTAGACGCTCCCTATGAGAGACGTCTGAATTCGGCTGGCTGACCTGTCGCAGTTCAAGCAGCGCGTTTTTTACATCGTTTAGACGGTTAACAGACGGTGCATAATCTTCTATTTTGAGCTGGCTAGCTCTCAAACTAGAACCAACGACATCAATATGCTTGGGAATTCGCCACAGCAGATTATTTAGCCGTTCATTCAGTATATGATCTTGCGGGCGCTCACGCAGTGCATAAAGGGTATGGCGCAGTAAGACGGCGTGTGACTGTGGCCTGACAACCTGAGCTGCCAAGGCCGTATAATTAGCCCCCAGGTGCTGACGGGCCTGAAAGATGTAAAGCATCGCTGCCAAAGCGCAGATGCCACCCAACAAGGTAAACCCCAGCACTATCTGACAGCCTAGCGCCCGATTGAAGTACAGCTTCATTGAATATGGATATTTTTAATTGACCACACCCAATCCATCATACTTGCTTTACCCAATTCAACGGCTTCGGCATCAGCCGGAATAATCAGCATGCTGGGCCCTAACGTTTCCAACGTAAGAGGCTCACCATCCAGCCGTGTCGCCAATAGGTAGCGTCGTTCTTGGCGGTCATCGGGCGTGATGAAAACGGTGTAATCGTCATGGGCGATAAAGCGCAGTGTTGCTGTCTCATCAATTCCCTCTGCCGCCATTAGATCTTCCAGCCATACGCCAGAAAAGCTTCCTTGGGAGCCTTCGAAATGCTTCAGGTTGGATTCATAAAGCGGCAAGGATTCAATATCGGCACGGCTGAGGGTACGCCGCTCTTCCAGACCTAACAGCGTTAGGATAGGCGTTTGATCCTGCGAGGCAGATAGCTCGCTGGGCATGACCTCAGCGGCCTGAACAGGTAATAAAAACACACTGGCCGCGAAGACAAGTACACTAAATATCCGAGAACACAAATAGATCATATGCGACGCTCTGTGGGTAAAAAAGCAGTAAATTAAAGTTACCTGCAGCATAGCAAGGATTAATATCCACTGCTTGAGCACCAGCACTTACACAGAAAATAACCGTGACAGTGCATCGCTGCAATCAAATATAGGGTTATTTCAAGTCATTGCGTATACAGGTAGGATCTAAATTCTATGACAAGGAGGTTATCACACCGATGGCGTCTGACGGTTTGCCCTTCTGCTTGTACAAATATGGCGGAGATGGGGCAGCCTTTATCTACAGTCGCCATTCCTTGTTGCCAAAGGAGGCACTCCAATGCGCAAACCCCTGATTCTGGCAGGGCTGACTCTGCTAGCCACCTTGAACGGATGCAGTGATTCCAGCACCTCTTCTGATGATGCCAGTGAGCCTTCTCCCCAGACCACGCTGGCGCCACCGTCGGAAACCGGCATTTTGCAGGTCGCCACCCGCAACGGCCCGACCACTTACTTTATTGACCGCCATCAGCAACCGGCAGGCCCTGAGCATGACCTGATCAAGGCCTTTGCCGACACACAGGAATGGGCACTTGAATGGACGGTCTATGACTCAACATCCGCCGTGCTGGAAGCCATCAACCAGGGCGAGGCCCATATGGCGGCCGCTGGCCTGACGCACCTGCCATCACGCTCAGACACCCTGACAGAAGGCCCCGTCCATACCCGGATCAACGAGCAGCTGGTCTGCCACCGCGGCCTTTCGCCCATGCCTCGCTCGCCGGAAGAGATGGCTGATATTGAGATCGTGGTGACCGCTGATTCAAGCTATGTCGAAACTCTTGACCAACTCGCCAGCGAGCATGAGGGCATCAGCTATGAACAGGACGACCAGCGCACCACCGAGTTATTACTAAGCGCTGTGGCCGAAAAAGCGCTGGATTGCACCGTCGCCGACTCCAACATTGTTCAGGTGGTTCGTCGCCACTTTCCAAGTCTGGAAATTGCTCTTGAGCTGAGTGCCCAACACGAACTTGGCTGGTATCTACCCCAAGAGCAGGCAGCGTTGGCAAAGAGCAGCCAGGCATGGATGGCAAGTGAACAGGGCAAGCAGGCCATTGACGCCATGCAGAACCACTATTACGCCTATATCAGCGAGTTCGATTTTGTCGACCTGAGAGCCCTTAATCAGCGGATTGACGAACGTCTGCCCGCCTACATCGATCAGTTCATCGCCGCCGAAGAAAAGACCGGCATGCCCGCCGACCTCTTGGCAGCACTCGCCTACCAGGAGTCACACTGGGATCCAGCGGCGGTATCGCCGACCGGGGTGCGCGGCATCATGATGCTCACCCAGAACACCGCTGAATCACTGGGTGTGACCAATCGGTTGGACCCGGCGGCGGCTATTGATGGCGGTGCCCGCTATCTGGCCGACCGACACGAACGCCTGCCTGACAGCATTCCAGAGCCAGACCGCCTGTTTCAGGCCCTGGCCAGCTACAACATCGGCCGCGGCCACTTGCTGGATGCGCGCACTCTGGCCCGTGAGCTGGGTAAAAACCCGGACTCCTGGGAAGACCTGGAAACCGTCCTGCCCCTTAAAGCCGACAAACGCTATTACCCCAACACGCGTTACGGTTACGCTCGGGGCTATGAGCCGGTTCATTATGTGCAGCGCATCCGCAACTATCGCGATGTTATTGCCTCAGCCTTCGAATAGCACTGCCCTCGATGACACTCAAATTACCTGCCCCCAGCACGGGGGCGGGCTTCAGAACGCCTCCCAGTCATCCTCACTGCTTCCTGACTTCGGGCTTTTCAGCACAGCGTGCTCTTTCTTAGGGCGCTGGTCACTGACATAGCCGACACGCTGAAAAGTGTTACTGCTGTCACCCAATACAAAGCCACTGATCAGCTGCGATAACTTCTCGGCCTCTTCGCGCATTTCCTTGGCCGTGCGCGTCGATGCCGACACCATGGAGGCGTTTTTCTGGGTCATGGTATCCATTTCGCTCATGGCCGTGTTGACCTGAAGAATGCCGGCATTCTGCTCCTGAGCACCTGCCGTAATCTCGCCAATCACGTCGTTAACCTCGCTGACACGCATCAGGATTTCCTTCATGGTCTTCGTCGCCGTATCGACGATTTGCTTGCCACGCCGTGAGTGCTCGACCGATTCATCAATCAGGCCACGAATTTCCTTTGAAGCCTCAGCGCTACGCTGCGCCAGCTTGCGCACTTCCTGGGCAACAACGGCGAATCCTCGACCGTGCTCACCGGCACGCGCTGCTTCCACTGAGGCGTTAAGCGCGAGAATATTGGTCTGGAAAGCAATCGAGTCGATCATCTCAACGATATCGCCAATGCGTGTTGACGAAGCATCGATCTTTGTCATTGTCTCCACCACATCAGACATCGCTGCATCGCCCTTTCGCGCGACCTCCGCAGTGCTATCGGCGATACCGCTGGCGGTAACCGCATGCTCAGCGCTGTGTGACACTGTTGAGGTAATTTCTTCCATCGCTGATGACGTTTGCTGCAGGTTTGCTGCCGCCTGCTCAGTACGCGTCGCCAGTTCTTCACTGCTTTGCGAAATATCAGCTGAGGCGCGGTCAACCGCCTGGGCAGTATCACGCACATCAATCAGCGTACGCTGCATGTTGATCAGAAAGTCATTAAAACGCTCAGCAAGATCGCTGATTTCATCCTGTCCAACTACCTCAAGCCGACGGGTCAAATCTCCATGCCCATCGATGACGCTCTGGGAAATTTCGGTAATATCAGTTGCCGCACGGCGAATGCGCGCCACAATGCGCCGGGTGACCCATAACACACCGGCGATAACCACCAGATTCACCAAACAGGCCAACACAAAGGTACGGATCAGGTTCTCTTTCAGATTAGCCGCATATTCGGCTTCGAGGGCAGCAACGGTGGCGTCGATATCGTTAGCGTAAATCCCTGCACCCATCACCCACTGCCACTCGGGCACTGGCACCACATAGCTATATTTGATCTCTTCTTCGCCCGTTTCCGGGTGAGGCCAAACGTACTGATACTCTCCCCCACCCTGCTGGGCCAAGTCGCGCATTTCGCGCAGCGGCTCTCCACCATCCGGGCCTTGCACATCCAGCATATAGGTGCCTTCTACTGAAGGTTGAGGCGGCTGGACGCGCATGATGCCGTCATAGGTGTAAGCAAAGACATAGTTGTCATCATCAAAGCGCATACTGCGCAGACGATCAGCGGCCAGCTCCCGCGCAGCGGCCGTATTGCCTTCTGTTTCAATAATGTTTTCCACCAGCGAATGCGCCATCTGCATCACATCCTTGATGCCTTCCTGGCGCGACTCAAGCAGCTGCCTGCGTTGTTCAGCCACCTGTTCGCGATTTTCCCGCACCTGCTCCATGGCAACCAACCCAAGAATACTCCAACCGGAGATCAACAACGGAATCATCGCCAACAGGAATATCTTGCCTTGAAGATTGAAGAGTCGGTGCTTAAGAGACTTGCGAGACATTGAATATCCTTCTTTTGTTATTAAGTGTTATCAACTGCAGCGCCAGCAGATAAGTTAAAAAAGATTAAATTGCATACACAATCATAATCTCTTCGCTGCCATCAGCCTAGGTTTGTTGGTAGAGAGATTGACGAGAAACTCTTGAGTGCTAAAGGAAAACGCTTGTCAGAAGACATTGCTGGAAATAGGCGGGAGAAATGGGGAAATAAAAAAAGCGCCCGTAGGCGCTTTTTTTGCAGCTTCTAAAAACATGGAGTTTCTGAAGCCTATATCTAGTGGGTCGTGTAGGATTCGAACCTACGACCAATTGATTAAAAGTCAACTGCTCTACCAACTGAGCTAACGACCCTGACAGGGTTCGGATGGTGGGTCGTGTAGGATTCGAACCTACGACCAATTGATTAAAAGTCAACTGCTCTACCAACTGAGCTAACGACCCCCCGAACGGATGCATATAGTACGGATACTGCTGACTATTCGCAAGCACTTTTCACAATTGCGCTATATTTTTTATGGCTTTCAGCGCCGCTTGGGTTTGCGCATTGCCTGAACCGGGCGCCGCTTGTTCTTGTCGCGGCTCCAGCGGTTTTTCTCATCGGGCGTCAACTCGGGCACCTTACGCGATTCAAGTGCTGCCAAAGTGGCCAGATCATCGACTTCTGCTTGAGTAAGCTCTACCCATTCGCCCGCTTTTGCCCGCTTGTCGAGGAAGATATTGCCATAGCGAACGCGCTTGAGTCGGCTGACCGTCAGCTCCTGTGATTCCCAGAGGCGGCGTACTTCACGGTTACGGCCTTCCAGAATTACTACGTGGAACCAGGTGTTGATGCCTTCGCCGCCAAACTCCTGAACATCCGTGAAACGGGCAGGGCCATCATCCAGCATGACACCGTCAACCATGGCCACGAGGTGTTCTTTCTTGACCTCGCCCATTACACGCACCGCGTATTCACGCTCTACCTGGGTGGACGGATGCATCAGCCGATTGGCCAGTTCACCGTCAGTGGTGAACAGCAACAGACCACTGGTGTTGATATCCAGGCGCCCGATGGCGATCCAGCGCTCGCCTTTCAGGCGTGGCAGGCGGTCAAAGACGGTACGCCGCCCTTCCGGGTCCTTGCGGGTACACAGCTCGCCTTCAGGCTTGTTGTACATGATGACCCGGCGCGGCACGTCATCTTCAGCCACCAGGGTCACCAGGCGCTCGTCAAAGGTGACTCTATCGTGGGTTGCAATACGGTCGCCCAGGGTGGCTACCTGATTGTTCACGCGGACGCGACCATCAACAATGGCTTTTTCCATTTCGCGACGTGAACCAAGCCCGGCGCGAGCCAGGACTTTCTGGAGCTTTTCACCGCTGGGGGCATTACTGGTGTGATTCTGACTCATGGTCATCTGACCTCTTTCTCTCGTTCTGCGCGGGTGGCTCGTCTTGTGATCGCGCCTGCCCGCGTGCCGCAAGCCGTGCTTCTAGATCAGCAAAGCTCAGCGGCTGGGTTAACGCCGTCTCGGCGTGTGGGTCGGCACTCTCGGCCGTCTCAGGGGGCGCATCCTGCACCGTTTTGGCGTCGCCGTCCAGCGGCGCATCGTCACTTTCGGCAATCAGCTCATGCATGGGTGGCAGGGCATCCAGCGTTTTAAGGCCGAAATCATCCAGAAAACTGCGCGTCGTCGCAAACACGGCCGGTCGGCCGGGGACATCACGGTGACCCACTACGCGAATCCAGCCCCGCTCGGTAAGGGTTCGCATGATGGTGGTGCTGACCGCCACCCCGCGCACCTCTTCGATATCGGCGCGGGTCACCGGTTGACGATAGGCAATCAGCGCCAGGGTTTCCAATAACGCCCGGGAATAGCGCTGCGGGCGCTCATCCCACAGCCGCGAGACCCAGGGCGAAAGCCGTGGGCGAATGCGTAACTGGTAGCCAGAGGCGGTTTCCAGAAGCTCCAGCGCGCCAGTGGTGTGGCGCTCGCCCAGTCGCGTTAGCGATTGTTTAAGTTCACTGCGCGGCGGGCACTCGGCCTCACGGAACAGGGTTTCCAGGCGCTCCAGCGACAGCGGCTCACCGGCTGCCAGCAGCGCAGCTTCAAGAATATCATCCAACGTTGTGGTGACGTCACTCATGCAGGCTCCTCGTCAAAGGCGCCGTCCTGCTGTTGGCGGGCGCGCACATGAATCGGCGATAGCGGTGCATTCTGAACGATCTCGATCATTGCTTCTTTAGCCAGCTCCAGAATTGCCATAAAGGTCACCACCACGCCGGGGCGGCCTTCTTCAAGCGCGAAGAGTGCTTCAAAGGCGACATAGCGGCTGGATGCCTGATTCAGCTGATCCATGATCGCCAACATGCGTTCACGGGTAGACAGTACTTCACGGCTGATATTGTGCGCCTGGGCCAGATCAGCCCGCTTAAGAAGGCCTTTCAGCGCGCCCAGAAGCTCGTCCAGTTCTACATCAGGATGGATGACCTGAGATTCCAACTCTGGCAAGCCGGCATGCACGCTGAACCAGTCCCGCCCCATACGCGGCAGCGTATCCAGGGTTTCTGCCGCCTCCTTGAGACGTTCGTACTCTTGCAAACGGCGGATCAGTTCAGCGCGCGGGTCTTCTTCATCGCCGTCCTGTTCCTTCGGCGGGCGTGGCAGCAAGGTACGCGATTTGATTTCGGCCAGCATCGCCGCCATCAGCAGATATTCCCCAGCCAGCTCAATCTGCATGGCTTTCATCAGCTCCACGTATTCGATGTACTGATGGGTGATGACCGCCACATTGATGGTCAGGATATCCAGGTTCTGGCGGCGAATCAGATACAAAAGCAGATCCAGCGGCCCCTCAAAAGTCTCCAGGAAAACGCGCAGCGCTTCCGGCGGAATATAGAGGTCTTCCGGCATCTGGTTAATCGGTTCATCAAACAGACGCGCCACGGCCTGTGACACCTGCTGCTCTGGCGCTTCCTGCGTCGCGTCCATAGTGGTCTGCGGGCTCTGAAATGAATGGAGGATGGCATGTACTTAATCGCGGCGAAGGCTCAGGCAACCGCCTGACGGTGCTTGGTCATATCACCCTGTCCTGCCAGCAGGCCTTCAATGGAAATATCCTCATCAAGGGCATCCCAATGAATGCCTCGTGCGCTTAGCTCATAGCTGGCTAGCTGCTGCGGCGTCGCCCTGAGTAATCGTGGGTACCAAGCCAGCGGCACCCCTAAGGTGCGCCCATCATTTAAAGCCACCCAGAAGTTATTATCGTCAAAAGTCACATTTTTAGGAGAAGTAGTCATGCCAAGAAGCCTCCAACAAGCTGCAATTAATGATGGTTAGCGCTGGTGATTCTATGAAGCCTCGGCTGCCTTGCGAAAGCGGCCTTGGTAATCAAACAGTTTATCGCGAATCTGGAAGTGCCGCCCGACCTTGCGCCCGACAACAAAATCCGGAGCGCGCAGGCACTGCTGTTCCACTACGACCTCGTCGGGCGACATCGGTTGCCAGCCAGATGCCGGGGCGCGCAGGTGGTCACGCAGAAAGGCCGCAGAAAAAGCACGGCGCTGGGCAGGGGTTTCCAGTGCAAACCACTCTGCCAGGCTGGCGCCATCTTCATCGTGATAGGTGACTTTCAGACGTGGCAAGCCGCGCCCGTTAGTGGTGGCCTCAAGCTGCATACCGCTGACCCTTAACACCTTGGCATCTTTCAGCTTCAGCGCATCCTTGAGCTTGTCATCAGCATCCACCAGTAGCGTCTGGCAGCCATGACAGCGCCGGGCGGCAATATCATTTTCCGCGCCGCATTCACCGCACACTTTAAAGCGGAAGCGAAAATCGCACTGCTGCCTACCGCTGCCACCCTCAATCAGCCCCTGGCAGCGGCGGCCGAAATGCTCAATCACAATGTCACCCTCGCGCTTGCCCCAGAACAGGTTGGCGTGGCCACAAGCCGGGCATTCCACCTGCACCGGTTCGCTGTCGCTATCCGGTTTTGGCGAACCGACTTCCGGCGCATAAAGATCCCAGGGGTTACCGGCATAATCGAGAATCAGGCAGTCCTTTTTACCGGGTGCCAGGCGCAGCCCGCGCCCGACAATCTGCTGGTAAAGGCTAACCGACTCCGTGGGGCGCAGAATCGCAATCAAGTCCACATGGGGGGCATCAAAGCCGGTAGTCAACACCGCCACATTAACCAGGTATTTGAGCTGTTCAGCCTTGAACACCGCAATCAGCCGGGTGCGCTCCTGTGACTCCGTCGCCCCGGTAATCAGCGCCGCCTGCTCAGCGGGCAGATACCCCAGTATTTCCTCGCCGTGGGCCACGGTGGCGGCAAAAATCATCACCCCACGGCGGTCGGCTGCGTGATGAATAATATCGGCGATAATCTGCGGCGTCGCCCGATTGCCCGCCACCACCCGATTAAGCTCTTCATCGCGGAATGCCCCTGAGCTTCCCGGCTGGAGGGCAGCAAAATCATAATGCGCCACCGCCATATCCCGGCGCACCGGTGGTGCCAGATAATGCTGCTTGACCATCAGACGCAGCGGCTGTTCAAACACACAATCGCGGAAGAAGCTGCCTTCATCGCCGCGCACCATACCGTGGTGATGACGATAGTAGATAAACCCCTGCCCCAGGCGATAAGGCGTGGCGGTCAGGCCAAGAATCTTGAGCTGCGGATTATGCGCTCTCAGATGTTCAATCACCTGACGATAGCTGGCATCTTCATTGGGCGAGACGCGATGGCATTCATCAATCACCAACAGGGTAAAGCGCGCATCGCTGAAGCTTTCCAGGTTGCGCACCACCGATTGCACCGAACCAAACACCACCTGGCGCTCAGCCTGCTTGCGTTTGAGCCCGGCGCTGAAAATATCCGCTTGTAGCCCATACGCCTCATACTTGGCATGATTCTGCTCAACCAATTCACGCACATGGGCCAACACCAGCACCCGCCCACGGGCAATTCGCGCCAGCTCGGCAATCACCAGGGATTTACCGCTGCCCGTCGGCAGCACCACCACTGCAGGGTCGCTGCCAGCGCGAAAATGCGCCACCACCCGCTCCACCGCCTCACGCTGGTAAGGGCGTAGGCTGGGCGTACTGCTGAGCGTCACGCTAATGCACCCAATCTTCTAGCATAAGGCCGTCAACACGGTTGAATTCACGGGTATTATTGGTCACTAGTACAACATCCAGCGCGATAGCATGACCTGCTATCGCTGTATCGTTGTTACCAATCGGTGTTCCACGCGCCGCTAACTGCTGCTTGATAGCGATGGTCGCATCAACGGCTTCTTTGCTCCACGGCTCGACCGCATCAAGTCTGCTGACAAACGCATCCACCAGTTGTCGATGTTTTGGCGACGCTTTTTTGCCTACCTGACCGTAACGCATTTCAGCATAGGTAATCGCTGAAATGACAATGCGGTGCTGTTGCGCCGTTTCATCTGCCAGCCTTTGCAGAACGGAAGGCGGCATTTCACGCATGATAAATGAGCAGATACAGGTATCCAGCATGAAGACCTTCATGGCGTGAACCGATGCTCGTCGCCAATGACATCCACTCTGTCCTGCAGAAAGTCGCTATCCGCTTTTTCGGATTCACTTAGCGTTAACCAACTGGGGCGCAGCGGACGCAGGATAATGGTGTCGCCCTGCTGAATGATTTCCAGCTGCTGCACGCCTTTAAACTCCATATCCTTGGGCAAGCGAACCGCCTGATTACTGCCGTTACGAAAAATGGATACTGTGCGCATTTCACCCTCCTTGTATCTCGATTGCCCATCATAAACATAGCTGACATAGGCTAAGCATAGGCCAGCTGTTCAAGCATAGCATAACAAAGGCAACCCTTGGGTCGCCTTGTAGAGGTAGTTGGCAGGCATAGGTTAGTCGAGCCAAACCCGGGCATTGCGGAACATGCGCAGCCAGGGGGCGTCTTCGCGCCACTCCGGCGGGCGCCAGGAGTTGGTCACGGCGCGGGTGACCCGCTCCGGGTGGGGCATCATGATGGTCACGCGGCCATCCGGGGTGGTCAGGCCGGTAATCCCCGCTGGCGAGCCGTTGGGGTTGGCCGGGTAACGGGTGGTCACCTGGCCATAGTTGTCGATGTAGCGCAGCGCAATCTGGCTGCTCGACTGCATGCTGCGCAGGTGCGCGGCGTCACGGAAGGCAGCGCGGCCTTCGCCGTGGGCGACAGCAATCGGCAGGCGTGACCCTTCCATGCCCTCCAGCAGGATGGAAGGGCTTTTCTCAACCCGCAGCATGGCGACCCGCGCTTCGAACTGTTCAGATTCATTACGCACGAACGCCGGCCAGTCCTCGGCGCCGGGGATTAGGCCTTTCAGCTGTGACAGCATCTGGCAGCCGTTACATACCCCCAGGGCAAAGCTGTCTTCACGGTGGAAGAAGGACGCAAACTGCTCCCGGGCGCGCTCGTTGAACAGCACTGATTTTGCCCAGCCGCCGCCAGCGCCGAGCACATCGCCGTAGGAGAAACCGCCGCAAGCCACCAGGCCGTTGAAGTCCTCTAGGCTGACGCGCCCGGAGAGGATGTCACTCATGTGCACATCCACCGCATTGAAACCGGCTTTATCAAAGGCCCAGGCCATTTCCACCTGACCGTTAACGCCCTGCTCGCGCAGGACGGCCATCGCGGGCCGAGTCGTGTTGATAAAAGGCGCACTGATATCGTCATTGATATCGAAGGTGGGCGTGGCGGAAAGCCCAGGGTCACGAGTATCCAGCAGGTTATCAAATTCGTTCTTGGCGCACTCCGGGTTATCGCGCAGCGCCTGCATGCGGTAGCTGGTTTCTGACCAGGTGCGCTGAGCCAGCTGGCGGGTGGTTTCCAGCAGCGGCTCTTCAAACAGGGTCACGCGAACCTGATCATCGTAACGTGGGCGGGCAATCACCCCGCAGGTTTCGATACCCGCCATGGCAAACTGGGTCAGCACCGCTTCGGTATCCGCACGCTTGACCTGAATCACCGCGCCAAGCTCTTCCGCAAACAGCGCATTGAAGGCTTCGACCGGCTCATCAATCAGCCAGTCGAGCTTGATCTCAAGCCCGGCATGGGCGGCAAAGGCCATTTCCAGCAGCGTCACCAGCAAGCCGCCGTCGCTGCGGTCGTGGTAGGCCAGCAGCTTGCCGTCCCGATTGAGGCCCTGAATCACCTCGAAGAACGCCTTGAGGTCTTCCGGGTCATCCACGTCCGGGCATTCATTACCCACCTGGCCGTATACCTGCGCCAGCGCCGAACCGCCGATGCGGTTCTGGCCGTTACCCAGGTCAATCAGGATCAGGTCGGACTCTTCCTGCTCCAGATTGATTTCAGGTGTCAACGTCGCCATGGCATCGGTCACCGGGGCAAAGCCGGTGACCACCAGCGATAGCGGCGACGTCACGCTTTTGTCTTCGCTTTCCCCCTTGCCATCGGTGTCTTGCCAGGCAGTGCGCATTGACATGGAATCCTTGCCCACCGGGATGGCAATTCCCAGCGCCGGGCACAGCTCCATACCTACCGCATGCACCGCATCATACAGCGCCTGGTTCTCACCCGGATGACTGGCCGCACTCATCCAGTTGGCAGAAAGTTTGATATCCCCCAGCTTGGCAATCGGCGCTGCTGCCAGGTTGGTAATAGCCTCGGCCACCGCCAGGCGAGCGCTGGCCGCCGGGCTGATCAACGCCACCGGCGGGCGTTCGCCCATGGCCATGGCTTCCCCGGCGAGGGTGTCGAAACTGGCCGTGGTCACCGCCACATCAGCAACCGGCACCTGCCAGGGTCCGACCATCTGGTCCCGCGCCACCTGGCCGGTAATCGAGCGGTCGCCGATGGTGATCAAAAAGCTTTTTGAGGCCACGGTGGGCAGGCGCAGCACGCGATCCATGGCTTCACGCAGATCAAGGTTATCCAGCATCACGCCGGATAATTCGGGGGTCTGGCGATTGAATTCTCGCTGCATCTTTGGCGCCTTGCCAAACAGCACACTCATCGGCAAATCAACCGGCTGGCTTTCAAAGTGGCCGTCGCGCACTTCCAGATGATGCTGTTCCAGCGCCTCGCCGACCACGGCGTAAGGGCAGCGCTCCCGCTGGCAGAGGGCATCGAAGGTATCAAGATCTTCCGCGGCCACCGCCAGCACATAGCGTTCCTGGGCTTCGTTACACCAGATTTCCAACGGGTTCATGCCCGGCTCGGCGTTGGGCACGGCACGAATATCAAAGCGCCCGCCACGGCCGCCGTCTTTGACCAGTTCCGGCAGGGCGTTGGACAGCCCGCCTGCGCCCACGTCATGAATAAAGCGGATCGGGTTGTGGTCACCCAGTGCCCAGCAGCGGTCAATCACTTCCTGAGCACGGCGCTCGATTTCCGGGTTTTCGCGCTGTACCGAGGCAAAATCCAGATCGGCGCTGGAAACCCCCGACGCCATGGACGATGCCGCGCCGCCGCCCAGGCCGATCAGCATGGCCGGGCCGCCCATCACAATCAGCTTGCCGCCCACCGGGATATCACCCTTCTGGACGTGCTGGGCGCGAATATTGCCATAGCCCCCCGCGAGCATGATCGGCTTGTGAAAACCGCGCCGCTCGATGCCGCCTTCGTTGAGCGATTCCTGCTCATAAGTGCGGAAGTAGCCGGTCAGGTTAGGGCGGCCAAATTCATTATTGAAGGCGGCACCGCCAATCGGGCCTTCCAGCATGATGGAAAGCGCCGACTGCATGCGTTCGGGTTTACCGTAGTCGAAGGCTTCCCAGGGCTGAACAAACTCAGGAATGCGCAGGTTGGAAACCGTAAAGCCTGACAGCCCGGCTTTGGGTTTACCGCCGATACCCGTTGCGCCTTCATCACGGATTTCACCGCCGGAACCAGTCGCCGCGCCGGGGAAAGGCGCAATTGCCGTCGGATGGTTGTGGGTTTCCACCTTCATCAGGATATGGATCGGCTCCTGATGGGCGGCGTACTGGGCCTGCTCGTCGTCAGCGCCAGTCAGCGGCGTGGGGAAAAATCGCCCAGCGTGGCTGCCCTTGATGACCGCCGCGTTATCGCTGTAGGCAGACAGGATGTTTTCCGGCGAGGTCGCAAAGGTGTTCTTAATCATCTTGAACAGCGAGTAGGGCTGTTCTTCACCGTCGATCACCCAGTCTGCATTGAATATCTTGTGGCGGCAGTGCTCCGAGTTGGCCTGGGCAAACATCATCAGCTCAACGTCGGTGGGGTTACGGGCCAGCTCGCGGAAGGCGTCGACCAGATAGTCAATTTCATCCTCGGCCAGCGCCAGGCCCAGCTCAACGTTGGCAGTCGCCAGCGCTTCACGCCCACCGTCGAGGATATCCACACTGCCCAGCGGCGCTGGGTCATGCCGGGCAAACAGCTGGGCAGCATCGCTGGCATTGTGCAACACGGTTTCGGTCATACGGTCGTGAAGCAGCGCCACCAGCGCTGTGAAGGTCTCTTCATCCGGTGTGGCACTGAATCTCAGACGGTAGTCAACCCCGCGCTCAATGCGGGCAATGTCACCCAAGCCGCAGTTATGAGCGATATCCGTGGCCTTGGAAGACCAGGGAGACTGGGTACCGATACGCGGCACCACCAGAAAACGCTGCGCCCCATCGGTCAGGGTCTGCATCTCGGCAGAGGTCTGGGAGTGGCCATTGTCGAGCAGCTTTTCCAGGCGCTCACGGGTGGCAGGCGAAAGCTCAGTGCGATGATCAACAAAGTGAACATAGTCCGCCGATAACGCCTCGACCTCAGGCGCGTGCGCCTGAAGCAAGGCCAGTAAACGCGCATGACGGAAGGCAGAAAGGGCTGACGAGCCGCGCAGTTCGAGCATATCTGGGAGCCTCTAAAGCAGGAGTTGCAAGCAGGAAACAGTGGCGCCGCGTGGCGGCATTTGACGCTATGATACTGGAAAGCTGAGGTCATACGAAATCAAGATGGTGACAGCCTGGCTGGAGCTGGGTATCGTGAGTCCATGACAGACACCCGAAAGCTGCCATGCTGAGCCCTATAAAAAACCCCATGACGTTATTTTATCGCCTGTGCCTGGCACTTTCGAGCGGATTACTGTTGGTGATGATCCCTGCGGTTTCGAACGTATCTCTGTTCGCGCCGCCCTTTTTTTCAACGACCGGGAACGAACACCTGGCGCTGATTAAAAGTCGCGATTTTATTACCTTTCATACTCGCACCTCGCCCACCACCTATTATGAGGGTCGGCGTGGCCCGACCGGGTTCGAGTACGAGCTGATGCGCCGCTTTGCCGAGCGCCTGGGGGTCAGCCTGAACCTGGATGCCAACCACCATCTGGACAGCATTTTGCCAGCCGTGCGCGCCCGGGGCGATATTGGCGCGGCAGGGCTACCGCTGACACCTGACACTCAGGGTATTCATTACACTCGCCCAATCATCGAGATGCAGCCGCTGGTGGTTTACCGCCGGGGGCTAAACGGGATTGATTCCGTGGCTGACCTGGTCGACCTGGAGGTGGGCACCCTCAACGGCTCAGGCCTGACGACGACACTACAGCGCCTGCAGCAGCAATATCCAGCGCTCAACTGGAAATCCTCCAGCGACATTGAAGTTGCTGACCTGCTCGCCAGCATCCAGAACAGCACCCTGGATGCGGCGATTATTTTTGATCATCAGTTTCGCGTTAACCGGCTGTTCTTCCCGGAGGTCGAGCGCGGTTTTCTGCTTGGTGAACCCTTGTCCATGGTCTGGGCGCTACCCAGTGGCCGAGGCCTGGGGCTGATCGACGCCGCCAACGACTTTATCCAGTCCCTGCATGATAACGGCGAACTCGATTCATTGATCACCCGCCACTTTGGCCACGACGACTATCTGGAATATGTCGGCACGCGCACCTTCCTGTCGCACCTGGATTCTCGTCTGCCGCAATATACCGAGCTTTTCAAACAGGCCGCCCAGCAAACCGGCTTTGACTGGAAGCTGCTGGCGGCGCTGGGTTATCAGGAATCCCACTGGGATAGAGACGCCGTCTCCCCCACCGGGGTGCGCGGTTTAATGATGCTGACCAACGCCACCGCCCAGGAAATGGGTATCAGTAACCGTCGCGACCCGGCGCAAAGTATCGATGGCGGCTCCCGCTACCTGCGCCACGTGATCGACAGGCTACCGGAAAGCATCACCGGTGAAGACCGTCTATACATGGCCATGGCCTCTTATAACGTGGGGCTTGGCCATCTTTACGATGCCCGCAAGATTACCGAAATGCGCGGCGGAGACCCGGATCTTTGGAAAGATGTGCGTGAATCTCTGCCGCTTCTGCAACATCGCGAATGGCATAGCAAGACTCGCCACGGCTATGCACGCGGCGGCGAGCCGGTGATTTATGTGCGCAATATCCGCCGTTATTACGAAATGCTTGATTACGTTGAGCGCAGCCGCCAGCAGTTTTTCCAGCTGGAACAGACCAGTATTGACAATGAGTCTGCGTTGAACTTTGAAATAGTTCCGCCGCTAGATCAGCCTAACGACGCTCGCTGAAAAAGCGTTTCAACAGCCGCCGGGCAGGAGCTGCCAGGATGCCACCGCTGACCGCGACTGTGTGGTTAAACCAGGGTTGCGCCAGGAGATTGGCTTTTGACTCCAGCATACCGGTGCGTGGCTCAGCGGCACCATATACCAAGCGGGCAATACGGGCGTTCACCATGGCACCGGCACACATCATGCAGGGCTCCAGAGTAACAAACAGAGTGGCGCCTTCCAGGCGGTAATTTCCAACAGCTTGCCCGGCGGCTCGCAGGGCCAGGATTTCCGCATGGGCGCAGGGGTCACAGTCAGAGACAGGCGCATTATACGCAGCGGCCAGAATCTCTCCGTCTGCCGAGACGACAACTGCCCCCACCGGCACTTCACCTGCTTCAAACGCCAGATGAGCCTGGTCAAGCGCCCGGTACATATAGAATTCATCGCTGCGCATGGCACCAAACTCCGCTATGGTAGACAAACGATCGTATGATAGAGACTATTGAAATGCCTTTAACAGACATGCCCGACAGGATACGCCACTATGACTGACACTTCTCACACCGGTCTCTCAACACAAGCATCACTCGACAAGCTTGTCAGCCTGATGGCCCTGGAAACCCTGGAGGAGACCCTGTTTCGCGGTCAGAGCCAGGACCTGGGTTTTCCCCAACTTTATGGCGGCCAGGTGCTTGGGCAGTCGCTGGCAGCGGCCAGCTTCACGGTGCCGCAAGACCGCCAGCCGCATTCCCAGCATGGCTATTTCCTGCGCCCCGGCGACCCTCACCGCCCAGTGGTTTATCAGGTCGATAAAGTGCGTGACGGCGGCAGCTTCACTACCCGCCGGTTGACCGCCATCCAGAAAGGCAGACCCATCTTCTTCTGCAGTGCATCTTTTCAGACGCCAGAAACCAACCCGCTGGCCCACCATAGCCCGATGCCGGAAGTGCCTACCCCGGAGGCATTGCTGGACAGCGGCAAGGCGCAACACAGCCGCTTCCCGGGCCACCCTATCGAGTTCATCTATCTCTCGCGTAGCGGCGCCCATCAGGCGCCAGCCCATCAATACCTGTGGTTTCGCCTGGCGGGCAAGCTACCTGAAGACCCGGCCCTGCACCGCCACCTGCTGTCCTATGTGTCCGACTTCAATCTGTTGACCACCGGCTTGCTGCCGCACCGGGTTGACTATAAAGACCCCAAACTGCAGATCGCCAGCCTGGATCATGCGCTCTGGCTGCATCAGGACGCTCGGCTGGATGAATGGCTGCTATACACCACCGACTCTCCCTGGACGGGCGGCGCCCGTGGCCTGGCGCGCGGCCAGATCTACAACCGCCAGGGGCAATTGATCGCCTCCACGGCCCAGGAAGGCTTGATGCGCTTGCACGATGCGCCCATACGCTGAGTGTTATCTCTTAAAATGGCGTCTATATAGCACTAACGCCCGCAAAAGCGGGCGTTAGTAGTTAGCAAAAGCTCCACAGAGCTGGACTTGCTATCAGGCCGTCAAGCACCGTAAACGTCGTTGACGCTTTGCAGCGGGTAGTGAGCCGGGTAAGGCTTGCGTGCCACGCCTGAATCCACCGCTGCCTGGGCGACGGCAGCCGATACCCGATCCAGCAGGCGGACATCCACCGGCGTGGGAATAATGTAGTCACGCCCGAAGCTCATTGAATCCCGCTCATAGGCGTCCAGCACGGCCTGGGGCACCGGCTCGCGGGCCAGATCCTTGAGGGCATGAACAGCGGCCAGTTTCATGGCTTCATTGATCCGGGTTGCGCGTACATCCAGAGCACCCCGGAAAATGAACGGGAAGCCAAGCACGTTATTGACCTGATTCGGGTAATCGGAACGCCCGGTGGCCATGATCACATCCGGGCGGGCTTCACGGGCCACATCAGGGTGGATCTCAGGGTCCGGGTTGGTGCAGGCGAAAATCACCGGATCCTGCGCCATCGTCTTGACCTGATCAGCCGAAAGCAACCCAGGGCCGGAAAGACCGATAAACACATCGGCGCCATCAATGGCATCATCCAGGGTGCGCATATCAGTATCCTGGGCAAACTCAGCCTTGTATTGATTGATCCCTTCACGGTCACTATGGATCACGCCACGCCTGTCCAGCATCACCAGATTTTTCCGCTGCGCACCGCAGGATATCAGCAAACGCATACAGGCAATCGCGGCGGCACCGGCCCCCATGCAGACAATCCTGACGTCCTCGATACGCTTCCCGGCAATATCCAGGGCATTCAGCATACCGGCAGCCGTTACAATGGCAGTGCCATGCTGATCATCATGAAAGACCGGAACTGCGCAGCGCTCAATCAGGGCTTTCTCGATTTCAAAGCACTCCGGTGCCTTGATATCCTCAAGGTTGATGCCGCCCCAGGTGCTGGCAATCCGCGCGACGGTATCGATAAACGCCTGAGGGTTTTCCGCCTCAACTTCCACGTCCACCGAGTTGATACCGGCAAAGCGCTTGAACAGTACCCCTTTGCCTTCCATCACCGGCTTGCTGGCCAGCGGCCCCAGGTTACCCAACCCCAGAATCGCACTGCCATCCGAAATCACCGCGACCAGATTGCCTTTACCCGTATAGCGAAACACATTTTCAGGGTCACGGGCGATTTCACGCACCGGCTCAGCCACGCCTGGACTATAGGCCAGCGCCAGATCCCGTGCGGTGGCGGCGGGTTTCGTCAACTCGACCGACAATTTTCCGGGAATAGGTTTAGCGTGGTAATCCAAAGCAGCCTGCTTGAATGCATCCGTCATGATGGAGGGTCCGATTGAAAGATTAAAGGGCGTCGACACTGCAACAAAAATGCTGAAAAAGTCACCTGATAACGCAAAAGCGGCATTGGAGAATATAGAAAAACCGCCATTGCCTCAAGGTGACACCCGATAGCAAAAGACCCCCAGCCATAGGCTGAGGGTCTGTTTGAAAGCTGGACATACCCATACGCTCCGGGCACCAGCCATAACACACGTAAAGCGCTTATTAGCCGCGCTTCACTGCTGCGCCAAAGCGCTTGTTGAAGCGTTCTACACGGCCGCCGGTGGTTGCCTGCTTCTGCTTGCCGGTATAGAAAGGGTGGCAGTTAGAGCATACATCCAGAGAGAAGTCATGCCCGGATGTTGAGCCGACCTGGAAGCTGGCACCGCAAGAACAGCTTGCCGTTACCGTGTTGTAATTCGGGTGAATACCTTGTTTCATCTTAAGCCTCGCGAAGCTGTATGCCGCCACCTGATCACTTGCCAGGCACCGCATACGGGTTTGAAATCGATTAACCGGTCAAGCCGCCAGGGCTTTCTAACCTTGGGCGGTCGCGCATTCTAGCAAACCTGACGCCGGAGGCCAATTGCCGCGTTCACCTCTTTTGTCCGCCCCTGTGCTGCGTGTGGCACTGCCATCGCCGTTGCGCCGCCTGTTTGATTACCTGCCAGCAACCACCCCACCGACAGAGGGCTGGCAAGTGGGACTGCGGGTCAGCGTCCCTTTCGGGCGCCGTGAGGTAGTGGGGGTAATTGTTGAACTGGCCAGCCACAGCGAGCTACCCAGAGAGCAGCTGAAGTGTGTACATAATGCGCTGGATGACACACCGCTACCCGCCGACTGGCTGTGGCTGTGCCGTTTTACCGCACGCTATTATCAGCACAGCCTGGGCGATACGCTGGCCAACGCCATGCCCGCCCGTCTGCGCCAGGGCCACCCCATGGCCGGGCGAACCCAGACACTCTGGAAGCGCAGCCCCAGCGCCGCTGAGCAACACGACTTTGGCCGCGCCCACCGTCAGGCAGAGCTCTGGGAACTGTTGGGCCAACACCCCAACGGCCTGGCCAGCCGGGTGATCAGCGCTCACGGTTTTACCCAGGACACCCTCAACCGCCTGGCACAGAAGAGGTTGATTACATCTACCACCCAGGCCTTGACGGCAGCCACGCCTGCGCACACCCAACAATCGCTGGCCAACCCGGCGTTGCCGCTGAACCGTGAACAGGCGGTGGCGCTTGCCGCCCTGCACGAAAAGCTCGATGACTTTCACCCCTGCCTGCTGGAAGGCGTGACCGGCAGCGGCAAGACCGAAGTCTACCTGCAGCTGATCGACGCCGTTGTCAGCAAGGGCCGACAGGCACTGGTACTGATTCCCGAGATCGGCCTGACGCCACAGACCCTGGCGCGCTTTCGCCAGCGCTTTAATGTGCCGGTGCTGGCCCTGCATTCCGGGCTGACCGACCCGGAGCGCCTGGATGCCTGGGAGGCCGCCGCTGCGGGTCGCGCGCTGATTATCATCGGCACCCGCTCGGCTATTTTTACCCCCCTGGCCCGCCTTGGCGTGATCATTGTCGACGAAGAGCACGATGGCTCCTACAAACAGCAGGATGGCCTGCGCTACCACGCTCGGGACCTGGCCATCGCCCGCGCCCACCATCACCGCATACCGGTGCTACTGGGCAGCGCCACCCCGTCGCTGGAAAGCCTTCAGCAGGCCTTGCAAGGCAGCTACCGTCACCTGACGTTAACCCAGCGCGCCAGTCGCCATGCTCCCGCCCGCTTGGAACTGACCGACCTGCGCCACCAGCCCTGCCGTGGCGGCCTGCTGCCGGGCACCGTCAAGGCGATCAAAAAGACGCTGGAGGCGGGCAAGCAGGTGCTAGTGTTTATCAACCGGCGTGGTTTTGCGCCCACTCTGGCCTGCCACGCCTGCGGCTGGGTAGCCGAGTGTCATCAGTGCGATGCGCGCATGACCCTGCATCGCCAGCCGCCGCTGCTGGCCTGCCACCATTGCGATACCCGCCGGGCCCTTCCTCCCGCCTGCCCGGAATGCGCCAGCGGCGATCTGCGCGCCCTGGGTAGCGGCACCGAACGCACCGAGGAAACCCTGCAGGGCCTGTTCCCCAAAACGCTCATCCATCGTATCGACCGCGACAGCACCCGGCGCAAGGACAGCTTTGAGCAGATCATGAAAGACGTCTCCCGCGGCGACCCCTGCCTGCTGGTCGGCACCCAGATGCTGGCCAAGGGGCACCACCTGCCACACGTCACCCTGGTGGTGGTGATCAACGCGGATGGCGGCCTGTATGCCGCCGACTTTCGCGCCCTGGAACACAGCGCCCAGCTGCTGGAACAGGTGGCCGGACGCGCGGGGCGTGCCGCTGACCCCGGCCGCGTGCTGGTGCAGACCCTGCACCCGGATGACCCGCACCTGAACCAGCTCGCCGAACATGGTTACGCCGCCCTGGCGCGCCACCTGCTGGCCGAACGCCGCAGCGCCCAACTGCCACCCTTCAGCTTTATGGCCCTGTTACGGGTTGAAAGCCCTCAGGTCGATGCTGCCACACAGCTGGCCACCCATGCCGCTCAGCAGGTACGCGACTGGCTTGAGACCCAACCCATACAGGTACGCTGCCTGGGGCCAATACCCGCGCCTATGGAGCGCCGCCAGAACCGCTATCACCTGCACGTCATGTTGAGCGCGGACAAGCGTAGCCACCTGCATCAGGCCGCCAGCTTTCTGACCCACTGGCTGGAGAATAACCGTGAGGCTCGCCGAGTACGCTGGTCGCTGGATATCGACCCCCAAACGCTCAGCTAGCCAGACCGATAACCGGATGATGTTTGAAAGTCACCCACAATCGTCGATAATACGCCCGTTTACGATGCGCACGCGCACGCCGCCACCGACGTTACCGGATACTCATTTTATGAAAGACACACTGATCACCCTGCTTGAAGGCGCCGTTGAGGCACTCAAGCAAGAGGGCGTGCTTCCCCAGGACGTTCAGCCAACCATCAAGGTTGACCCGACCAAAGACAAGGCCCACGGCGATTACGCCACCAACCTTGCCCTGATGCTGGCCAAGCCCGCTGGCATGAAGCCTCGCGACCTGGCAGAGGCCGTCGTGAATGCCCTGCCTGCCAGCGACGCCGTACAGAAAACCGATATTGCCGGCCCCGGCTTTATCAACTTTTTTGCCGCCACCGACGCCGCCGCTCAGGTAGTCGCCCAGGTACTCGACTGCGGTGACACCTTCGGCCGCAGCATGCTTGGCCAGGGCCAGAAAGTGCAGGTGGAATTTGTGTCCGCCAACCCGACCGGGCCGCTGCACGTCGGCCACGGCCGCGGTGCCGCAATTGGCGACTGCCTGTGCCGCCTTTTGGAAGCCACCGGCTATGACGTCACCCGTGAGTTCTACTACAACGATGCGGGCGCCCAGATCAGCAACCTGGCGCGCTCCGTTCACGCCCGGGTCAAAGGGCTGACCCCCGACCACAGCAGCTGGCCGGAAGACGGCTACCGGGGTGACTACATTATTGATGTGGCCGAGGATTATCTGGCTGGAAAAACCGTCAGCGCCGATGATCGCGAAGTCACCGCCAAGGCCGACCCGGACGACCTTGACGCCATCCAGACCTTTGCCGTGGCCTGGCTGCGCCGCGAGCAGGACCTTGACCTGAAAGCCTTTGGCGTGGAATTCGATGTCTACTTCCTGGAATCCTCGCTCTATGAGGATGGCAAGGTGGATGCCACTGTCGAAAAGCTCACCGACAATGGCCATACCTATCAAGAAGACGGCGCCACCTGGCTGCGTACAACCGCGTTTGGCGATGACAAGGATCGCGTAATGCGCAAGCGCGACGGAGGCTACACCTACTTCCTGCCCGATGTCGCCTACCATCTGGACAAATGGCAGCGTGGCTTCAAGACGGTGATCAATGAGCAGGGCGCCGACCACCACTCCACCGTGACCCGGGTGCGCGCTGGCCTGCAGGCGCTGGAAGTGGGTATTCCCAAGGGTTGGCCGGATTATGTACTTCACCAGATGGTGATGGTGACCCGCTCAGGCGTTGAGGTAAAACTCTCCAAGCGCGCCGGCAGCTATGTCACCCTGCGTGACCTGATTGATGAAGTTGGCCGCGATGCCACGCGGTTTTTCCTTGCCGCCCGCCGCGCCGACTCCCAATTAACATTTGATATTGATCTGGCCCGTTCTCAGTCGAACGAAAATCCGGTTTACTATGTACAATATGCCCATGCTCGCGTGTGCAGCATGCTGCGCAAGGCCGAAGCCGCCCAGCAGCCATTTGATCATGATCTGGCGCTGGCCAATCTTGCCCTGCTCGACAGTGATCAGGAAAAAGCCGTATTCAACCGCCTGGCGCGCTTCCCTGAGGTTGTCGAGGTGGCCGCCAGAAACCGTGAACCCCAACAGATCGCGCAATACCTGCTGGATCTTGCGGGCGATTTTCACACCTGTTACAACGCCGTCAAAGTCATGGTAGACGATGACACCCTGCGCAATACGCGCCTGGCACTGGGGTTGGCAACCCGCCAGGTGTTGCGCAACGGCCTCGACCTGATGGGTGTCCGTGCGCCAGAGGAGATGTAAGCAATGCCCAGTCCACGTAAAACCCCACCCCGTCGCGGTGCCACAACGCAGCGCGATAGAGCGACGAAAAAGCCCTCCCCCAGCAGCCGCCTGCCTGGCTGGCTGTGGGGGCTGGGTGGCCTTGTTGTGGGGTTTTTCTTGGCCCAGCACCAACATGGCACTGCGCCATGGCAGGATACCAGCGAAGCCCCCCAGGCAACCATTATTTCCAAGGAACAGCCTGACGGCCAAGCAAGTGAGAACGGTGAAGACGATCAGGCGGCTTCCACACCGACCTTCGAATTCTATACCCTGCTACCGGAAACCGAGATTATTGCCCCCGATGGCGTGGTGCCCTCACGGGTTACACGGCCCGAACCAGCCCCCGTCGATGACGCTGAACAAGCGCCCGCCAGCGCTACCAATCAACTGACTGACGACGAACAGGCAGCCATGTCTGATGAACCCATTGCCGAATCAACGCCGGTCAGCAACGATGACCCCATAGCGGCACTGATTGCCGCCAACAACCCGGAAAACGCCGAGACTTCCACTTCGTCAGCGCCCCAGGAAGAACAGACTCAAGAAGAACAGAAGCGCTACATGCTTCAGGCAGCGTCGTTTCGTTCCGCAAGCGATGCCGGCAAAATGCGCGATCGGCTGCGTAATCTCAGTCTGCTCGCGCATATCAGCGAGGTACAGGCTAATGGCGATACCTGGCATCGCGTTCAGGTTGGCCCCTACGACGACCCCCGCGAGCTTAATCGCGCTCAGGATCTGATGAACACCCAAGGCATTGAACCACTGCTGCTACAGCTTCAGAACTGATCTACGCAAACACAAAAACGATTCACACCCCTGCCACATAGCTGTCTGATCGCTTGTGGCGGGATACAGTTTGACCACCACACCCCCCCTGATGGAACTGATATCAAGTATGCAGACAAGTTTGGCTTTCAAGGAGGGCCACCGAATGTATCACCGGGCAACTGATCTTTGAATAGTCGTGAATACCGGTCCTTTGAGCGAGATATAAGAACAGAATTACAGCAAGTAAAAGCTGTAGAAGCAGATTTTAAAACAATTTTTAACTCAGGAAACGCCAGCGCTGATCGCGCCCTGGATACTATACTAGACTAATACGTATTACCCAGCAGGGAGCAGGGAAACGCTATGCCAAGCCACCACCACGATACCGGCTATAAGGAACTCTTCAGCCACCCGGAATTTGTTCAGCAATTGATGGAAGGCTTCGCCCCGCCGGAGATTGCTGGGCTGATGGATTTCACCACCCTTGAAAAACAAAACGGCCACTACATCACGCCCTTGTTTGAGGAAAAAATCGAAGACGTCGTGTGGTCGGTGGAGGTCACCTGGCAAGGCGTTACGCAGCGGGTGTTTTTGTATATCTTGCTGGAGTTTCAGTCGTCGGTTGACCGCACCATGCCGATTCGGCTGATGCACTACGTGGCCTGTTTCTACAGCGAACTGCTCAAGCAGAAAAAAATCACCCCCAGCCAGGGCCTACCGCCGGTATTTCCGGTGGTGCTCTACAACGGCTCAAAACCCTGGACAGCCCCGCTGGATATCTACGCCATGGTGCAGCCGGAACCGCCAAGCTTTCTGCAAGCGTACCAACCGCATCTGCGCTATTACCTGATCGACGAAGGGCGTTATACTGATGAAGAACTCGGGTTGCGCCAGTCACCGCTCAGCGGCGTGTTCGGTGTAGAAAACGCTGGCGAAAGCTGGGAAACACTACAAGCCGCCGTGGATCGGGTGGTAGCGATTCTACGGGCCGACCCGGATAAACAGCGCATTGACAAGATCATCACCCGCTGGCTTAAACGGCACCTGGCTTGGCTAGGCACCGAGGTGAACCTGGCACAGCTTGACAGCCTGATGGAGGACAAAGACATGTTGGCAGAGAATTTAGAGAACCTGGTCAAGAAAGAACGTTTAGAAGGTGAGCAGGTAGGGATCCAAAAAGGGCGGCAGGAAGGTGAGCGTTACGGACTTCAAAAAGGCCGTTTGGCAGAAGCACGCGACGTGCTACGCACCCAGCTTGGCTTAAAATTTGGCGAGGTGCCTGACTGGGTAGACACCCAACTGATGCAAGCTGACCACGAACAACTGCAGCAGTGGATGCGTGACGTTCTGTTTGCTGATCGTCTGGATGTTATGTTCACGCGGTAGCAGTAGCTCTACCTCACGTCACCCCCCTTATGGCTGGTTTCCTGAGGGTGTTCACGATCTGCTGATTCAGCTGCAGAATTGACGCCATCTGACCTGTTTGCACCAACACTTGTCTCGCGGGCGGTTGATTTTTTATCAGCCGCCCGCATTTTGTTGTGAACATCCTTTTTTCACCGGCTGCTGCATGGCAGCTGCACCGTCATCGGGAGCACGCCTCCCACAAGGAGCTCACTCCATGACTACGATTGTTTCTGTGCGTCGCGGCGACCAGGTCGCTCTCGCCGGCGATGGCCAGGTCTCTCTGGGCAATACCGTGATGAAAGGCAATGCCAGCAAGGTACGCCGCCTGTATCGCGGCAAGGTGCTGGCCGGTTTCGCCGGCGGTACCGCTGACGCCTTTACGCTGTTTGAGCGTTTTGAAGCGCAGCTGGAAAAATACCAGGGCCACCTGACCAAGGCCGCCGTGGAGCTGGCCAAGGACTGGCGCACCGACCGCGCCCTGCGCCGCCTGGAAGCCTTGCTGGCAGTGGCTGACCACAGTGCCTCGCTGATCATTACCGGTAACGGCGATGTGGTGGAACCCGAGCGCGGTATTATCGCCATTGGTTCTGGTGGCAACTTTGCGCTGTCCAGCGCTCGGGCACTGCTGGAGAACACCGAGCTTTCCGCGCGTGAAATCACCGAAAAGTCCCTCGAAATCGCCGGTGACATCTGCGTATTCACCAATCACCACGTCACCATGGAAGAGCTATAAGCCATGACTCAGATGACTCCCCGTGAAATTGTCCACGCCCTGGACCAATATATTATCGGCCAGAAAGACGCCAAACGGGCGGTAGCGATTGCCCTGCGTAACCGCTGGCGCCGCATGCAGCTGGACACCGACCTGCGCAGTGAAGTCACCCCCAAGAATATCCTGATGATAGGCCCGACGGGCGTCGGCAAGACCGAGATCGCCCGCCGCCTGGCCAAGCTGGCCAAGGCCCCTTTCATCAAGGTCGAAGCGACCAAGTTCACCGAAGTGGGCTATGTAGGGCGTGACGTGGAATCGATCATTCGCGACCTGATGGAAGCCGCCATCAAGATGGTGCGCGAGCACGCCAAGGAAGAAGTTAGCCACCGCGCTGAGGACGCCGCCGAAGACCGCATTCTGGATGCTCTGCTGCCTCCACCGCGCGGCCAGGAAGATAAGCCCCGCGAAGAAAATGCCACCCGCCAGTCGTTTCGCAAGAAACTACGCGAAGGTCAGCTTGACGATAAGGAAATCGATATCGAGCTTTCCCAGCAGGGGCCGAGCGTCGATATCATGACCCCGCCCGGCATGGAGGAAATGACCAACCAGCTGCAGAGCCTGTTTTCAAACATGGGCCAACAAAAGCGCGAAACCCGCCGGATTGCGGTCAAGGACGCCTTTGGTCTGCTGCGCGATGAGGAAGCTGGCAAACTGGTCAATGAAGAAGACATCAAGGCCCGTGCGGTAGAAGCGGTTGAGCAGCATGGCATTGTCTTTCTGGATGAAATCGACAAGGTAGCCAAGGGCAGCGGCCAGTCCAGCGGTGGCGAGGTCTCCCGTGAGGGTGTCCAGCGTGATCTACTGCCGCTGATCGAAGGCTCCACGGTGTCGACCAAATACGGCATGGTCAAAACCGACCACATCCTGTTTATCGCCTCCGGTGCCTTCCATCTGTCGCGCCCCTCGGATCTGATCCCTGAGTTGCAGGGCCGTCTGCCAATCCGCGTCGAACTGGATGCCCTGACCCCAGGCGACTTCAAGCGCATCCTGACCGAGCCATCCGCCTCGCTGACCCGTCAGTATCAGGCGCTGTTGGCCACTGACGGGCTGGATGTCGAGTTCACCCCGGACGGCATCGAGCGGATTGCGGAAATTTCCTGGCAGGTTAACGAAGGCACCGAAAATATCGGCGCCCGCCGTCTACACACTGTTATGGAACGCCTGCTTGAAGAAGCCTCTTTCAAGGGCGGCGACCTTGACGGACCGCTGGTGATTGACGCTGAGTACGTCAACGCCCAGCTGGGCGAACTGGCCGTCGACGAAGATCTTTCCCGCTATATCCTCTAAGCCGTTGCCAAGGCGCTGCCAGGTTGCCCCTCTGAGCGGGCAACCTGGCTTTCAGGATGACGGAAAATCTTGCACGGCCAGTGAGTGTCTGCGTATGGTAAATGTCAGACTGACATCAACTTCTTTATGAGGTACCCCATGGACGCTCCCATCCCTTCTCGCGTTCACTATCACCGCAAAGCCCGCGAGCTTGAGCTCGGCTACGCCAGCGGCGATACCTTTCAGCTCCCGATTGAACTGCTGCGCGTCTATTCACCCTCCGCTGAGGTGCGCGGCCATGGCGGCGACACGGCGGTCTTGCAGGTCGGCAAGAAATTTGTCGGCCTGCAGAATATTACCCAGGCAGGCAACTATGCGCTCAAGCTGCATTTTGACGATGGCCACGACAGCGGCCTGTTTACCTGGAACTATCTTTACGACTTAGGCACCCATCAGGACGCTTACTGGCGCGACTATCTGCAACGCCTGAAAGAGGTGGGCGCATCCCGCGAGCCACTGGGTATTGAAATCAAACAGGTATAAGCGACACCAAGCGCAGACAAGCCTAGCCTGACAAGGCTACAATAGCGGCAACTTTTTAACGACGGTTGCAGCCAGGCATTGACACACCGTCAGGCTGGCCTTCACCGTCTCGAATTCGGGAGCCGCCCCTCCATGAGCCCCACAGAAAAACGTACGACTCACTTCGGTTACCAGGAAGTTCCCGTTGATGAAAAAGCCTCCCGCGTCGCCGACGTCTTTCATTCCGTGGCTGCCCGCTACGATGTCATGAATGACCTGATGTCGATGGGCGTTCACCGCCTCTGGAAACGCCTCACCATTGAGCGTTCTGGCGTTCGTCCTGGCCATCAGGTGCTTGATATTGCAGGTGGAACCGGCGATCTGACGCTCAAGTTTTCACGCATGGTTGGCCCCCGAGGCAAGGTCGTGCTGGCAGATATCAACGCCTCCATGCTGGGCGTCGGGCGCGACAAGCTGATTGATAACGGCGTCGGCGGCAATGTTGAATACGTTCAGGCCAATGCTGAATGCCTGCCCTTCCCGGATAACAGCTTCGACTGCATCACCATCGCCTTTGGTTTGCGCAACGTCACTGACAAAGATGCGGCTCTGCGCTCCATGCAACGGGTGCTCAAGCCGGGCGGGCGCCTGCTGGTACTGGAGTTTTCCAAACCCGCTAACCCCCTGTTATCCAAGGCCTATGATGAATACTCCTTCCGACTGTTGCCGCGTATGGGCGAGATGGTCGCAGGGGATGCCGAAAGCTACCGCTATCTGGCAGAATCAATCCGCATGCACCCCGATCAGCCAACCCTCAAGGCGATGATGGAAGCCGCTGGGCTGGAGCGTGTCGAGTACACCAACCTGACGGGTGGCATTGTCGCCCTGCACCGTGGCATCAAACTATGAAGCACGCCATTATCAAACACACAGTGAGGTTGGCATGCTGGTAACTCCCGCCCTGCTGCTGGCAGGCTGCGAACGTATGCTGAATGCCTTGCTGGCTCGCGACCCGGCTTCCCCTCAGCGCCTGGACGTCCTGGCAGGCAGCCGCCTGCTGATTCGCCTTGAGCAGCCCCAGCTGGCTCTGTTGATGGCGTTTCATCCGTCTGGCATTGACCTGCTACGCGCCGAAGACATTGATGAAACCAGCGCCGATGCGGTGGTTGAACTATCGCCGGAAACCTTCTCGGAATGGGTCAGCGGCAGCTCTGTCGAGCGCTTGATGTTTGAAGGCAAGCTATCGGTGCGCGGGCGCATCCAGCTGCTTGAAGCCACTCAGGAGCTATTGACCGACCTGGATATCGACTGGGAAGGCGAACTGGCCAACTGGCTGGGCGATATCCCCGCGCACTCGCTTGCCGAAGGCTTGCGTCGTGCAGGCCGCTGGGGGCTGCGTGCCAGCAATGAGCTGATGGCGGACGTGTCTGAATACGTGTTCGAAGAGGCCAAGCTGCTTCCCGGTCGCCAGCAGCGCGACGTATTGCGCGATCATCTCAGCGAGCTGGAAATATCCACCGACCGGCTGGAAGCCCGGCTTAACCGCCTGCACCGACGCCTGACCCAGCGCTTGTCACAAGGAGATTCCGGCTCATGAGCCTGCGCCTGCTGCGCATTGGTTGGGTAATTGCCCGCTACCGCCTTGATACCCTGATCCCGGTGGCCCGTCTGCCCTGGTGGTTGCGCCTGTTGATGAGTATTTCACCGCTCAAGCTGTTCCCCCTCGGTGAACGTCCGCGCGGCGAACGGCTGCGACTGGCGCTTGAAGAACTTGGCCCCATTTTTGTCAAGTTCGGTCAGATGCTCTCTACACGTCGCGATCTGCTGCCAGCCGATATTGCTGACGAACTCAAGCGTCTGCAGGATCAGGTTCCGCCCTTTCCTGGTGACGCAGCGGTTGCCAGAGTCGAGAAAGAAATGGGCATGTCGCTAAGCACTGCCTTTGCCAGTTTTAACCGCACGCCGCTGGCCTCGGCATCGATTGCCCAAGTGCATGTCGCCAAGCTGCATAGCGGTGAAGAAGTGGTGGTCAAGATTATCCGTCCAGGCATCGACAGGGTCATGGGCCAGGATATGGGCCTGATGTATCAGTTAGCCAGGTTGGTGAGCTTTATTCCCGAAGCGCGTCGTCTGCGCCCGGTGGAGGTCATTCGCGACTACGAAGCCACCCTGTTTGACGAGCTTGATCTCTACAAGGAAGCGGCCAGCACCTCTCAGCTAAAGCGTAACTTCAAGGATTCGCCGCTGCTTTACGTACCGGCTATCCACTGGACCTACACCCGCCGCCACGCAATGGTTCAGGAACGCATTCGCGGCGTGCCCGTAGCGGATACCGAGACGCTGCGCGCACGAGGCACCAACCTGAAGAAGCTCGCTGAGCGTGGCGTTGAAATTTTCTTCACCCAGGTATTTCGCGATAATTTTTTCCATGCCGACATGCATCCCGGCAATATATTTGTTAACTGCGATGACCCGGAAAACCCTCAATATATCGCTATCGATTGCGGCATTGTCGGCAGCCTGACCCGAGAAGATCAGGATTACCTGGCGCGCAACCTGCTAGCCTTCTTTCATCAGGATTATTACGAAGTTGCAGCGCTGCATATCGAATCCGGTTGGGTAAGCGAAGATACCCGCGCCAATGAGTTTGCCGCCGCCATCCGTACCGTATGTGAGCCGATTCTGGAAAAACCGTTAAAGGACATTTCGTTCGGGCAAGTTTTGCTGGGGCTGTTTCAGACCGCCCGGCGCTTCAATATGGAAGTACAGCCCCAACTGGTGCTGCTGCAGAAAACCCTGCTCAATATTGAAGGTCTGGGGCGCCAGCTGTATCCCGACCTTGATCTGTGGAGCACCGCAAGGCCGTTTCTGGAAAGTTGGATGAAGGAACGTGCCGGCCCGCGCGGGCTATGGGATTCACTTAAGCGCCAGGCGCCAGAGCTTGCTCATCAACTGCCTGAGCTGCCGGTACTAGCTCACCAGACCCTCAGCCGTATGGAGAAAGAGCATCGCCAGCGCCACCAGCAGGCCAATGCCATCACTTCTATCCGGCAGACGCTGACCCAGCAAAACAAACGCCACTACCGTCTCAAGCTCGGCTTGATCCTGCTTGCCATCGCGCTCACCTGGCAGCCGCTCAGCCAGTGGGCCAGCGTGCAAGACTGGCCGGTACTGGCAGCAGCGGCCATCGGGCTTTTGCTCCTGGTGTGGCACTAGGCCATTATCAGGATGGCAATAGCTGAGATTTAAACGCTTTAAGCGACAAAGCGCTGTAAGCGGTAAAAAAGGACACATCATGACCAAGACGCCATCACCTACCGTTGACGACACCGTACTCGATGCCCTGTTCGAGGTGCTCAGGCAACGTCGTCACGCAGCGCCAGACGAATCCTATGTTGCCTCCTTGCATCATAAGGGATTGAACAAGATACTTGAGAAAGTAGGTGAAGAAGCCACTGAAACCCTGCTCGCCGCCAAAGACGCAGAAAGCGGCGAACAAAGTAAACAGCAGGCGCTTATCGCCGAAACGGCAGATTTGTGGTTTCATAGCCTTGTCATGCTTTCTCACTTAGGCTTGGATCACCAGGCTGTGATTAACGAACTGGCGCGTCGTTTTGGCGTGTCGGGTCACGACGAAAAAGCCGCTCGCAACAAGGCCTGATCGTCATTACATCTATTTTCCGGTTGACTTGCCGAGCACACACGAGGACTCGCATATGTTAGGTGGCATCAGTATTTGGCAGTTGCTGATTGTTCTGGGGATTATCATCCTGATTTTCGGCACTAAGAAACTGCGCAATGTAGGCACCGACCTGGGCGGCGCCGTGAAGGGTTTCAAGAAAGCCATTCACGATGAGGAAAAAGAAGGCGACAAGAAAGACGCCGAAACGCCTCAAGCCAAGGTCAGCCATGAAGAAAACGGCAACACCTATGACGTTCAGGCGCAGGAAAAGCGTACTGAACACAGCGAAGAGCGCAAATAAGCCATGCTGGATATCGGTTTTCTTGAACTCCTGATCATCGCCGTGGTTGGGTTATTGGTACTCGGCCCTGAGCGCCTGCCCCGTGCGGCGCGTACCGCCGGGCTGTGGATCGGCAAGATAAAGCGCTCGGTATCCGGCATGCAGCGTGAAATCAGCGCACAGCTTGAATCTGAAGAACTGCGCCAGAAGCTTAACGAACAGCAGAAAAAACTGGATGACAGCCTCAAGAAAGCCAAGCTGGACGTTGAGAATATCGCTGAAGCCCCCAAGTCTTCAGACAGCGACAGCGCTTCACCCAGCAAGGAGCAGCGTCTGGCGGACGCATCGGCGCGTATTGACGATGCCCTGGAAACAGTGCGTGAAACCAGCGCTTCAACCGCGGATTCAGGCACTCAGGAAAAGCCACCGGCCGAGGCTTCTACCCCACAGACTTCTCCGTCCTCTTCCAAGACGTCGCCTCACTCGACGTCGACTCAACAGGATAGCAATCCCCGATGAGCAGCGGTGACTCTCAGGATCAGCAAGCCAAACAGGCACAAGCACCATTAATTGAACACCTGATCGAACTTCGCTCACGCCTGATGCGTGCCGTGATAGTGGTTCTGGTGATCTTTCTTGGCCTGTACTCGTTTGCCAATGATATCTACACATTTGTGGCCCAACCGCTAATGGCGCTGCTGCCTGAAGGCTCGCAGATGATTGCCACCGAAGTGGCCTCGCCCTTTCTGGCGCCCTTCAAGCTAACCCTTGTTGTGGCAGTGTTTGCGGCGGTGCCCTTCATTCTTCATCAGGCGTGGTCGTTTGTTGCGCCCGGGCTTTACGATAATGAAAAGGCGCTGGCGATTCCGCTGCTGATATCCAGTGTCGGACTTTTCTATGCGGGAGCCGCTTTCGCCTATTACGTGGTGTTTCCGTTACTGTTTGCCTTCTTCACCCAGACGGGTCCGGAAGAGATTCAGGTAATGACGGATATCAACCAGTATCTGAATTTTGTGTTGAAGCTGTTTTTTGCCTTTGGGGTGGCGTTTGAAATTCCGATTGCCACCTTCCTGCTGATTTTCAGTGGCGCTACCACCGTGGAAAGTCTTTCCAAGAAGCGCCCCTATATCATTCTCGGCTGCTTTGTAGTCGGCATGCTGCTGACACCGCCCGATGTGGTCTCGCAAAGCCTGCTGGCCGTGCCCATGTACCTGCTTTACGAGGTTGGCCTGCTGTTTGGAAGGCTGGTACGCCGCAAAGCCGTCAAGGATGCAGAAGAAGACGAGCTCAGCGAGAACGGCTAACGCTTAAACTTTATAAGCTTGCATAAAAAAACCTTCGCTATCATCCACATAGCGGAGGTTTTTTTAATTAGTTAACGCCCTGTTAGCCCATCATTTCATCAATCCGTTCTACCAGTTTGAAAACCCCAGTGGCAGCCTCGCTGATCCGGGTCGCCAGCATATAGGCGGGGGTGGTGACCACACGGTTCTCAAAATCGACCACAATCTCTTCAACGCCGCAGCTGCGGTGCAGGCCGCCCATGGCGCTGATGGCACCGGCAACACCCGGGTCGTGGCCAATAGTGACGGCAATGCCTTCCCCGAGCAGGCGCGGCACCATGACCGGCGCAATACATATCAGACCAATTGGTTTGGCGTCTTCACGGAAGGCTTCCAGCACCTCTTTAAGCGGTTCCAGAACCTGCATATTGTCGCCCTGAACGGCGAAATCACACAGGTTCTGTGCCACCCCGAAGCCGCCGGGCACAATCACCGCATCAAAATTACCAGCATCCAGCTCACTTAACGGGCTGATATCACCACGCGCCAGCCGAGCTGACTCTTCCAGCACGTTGCGCGTTTCGCCTTGCGTGGCTTGCTGGGTGACATGATTAATCACCTGATGCTGATCCATATCCGGAGCAAAGCAGTGATAACCAATGCCCAGCTGATCCAGACGCAGCAGCGTCAAGGTGGTTTCATAGATTTCAGAGCCGTCGTATACACCGCATCCGGCCAGAATGACTGCGACCTGTTTTGTCATGAAACATCCTCTTTTATAGCATTTTATTAACAGCCGTCTACTTTAGGCAGTTTATGTGACAGCCACAAGCCAGCTTTCGCCTTATCAGTAGACTGATATACTCTGCACAGATACTGATTGCATACCCCCTTATAGAGAAGCAAGGAGAACAGCATTGACGACTCCCACCCAGCGTCACTTTCCTGCCACGCGTATGCGCCGCATGCGCCGCGACGCTTTTTCACGCCGCCTGATGCAGGAAAACAGCCTTTCTGCCGCCGACCTTATTCTGCCGGTGTTTGTACTGGAGGGTGAAAATCAACGTCAGGCTGTTCCTTCCATGCCCGGCGTTGAGCGCCTGTCCCTGGATCTGCTGATTGAACAGGCTCTGGAAGCCTATGCGCTCGGTATCCCTGCTCTGGCACTGTTTCCAGTGGTCGGCCCGGAACAGAAATCAGAACTTGCCGAAGAAGCCTACAACTCAGCGGGACTGGTGCAGCGCAGCGTGCGGGCACTAAAGGCGGCCCTGCCTGAACTTGGCATTATCACCGATGTAGCACTCGACCCTTACACCAGCCACGGCCAGGACGGCATTATTGATGAGCAGGGCTATGTGATCAACGACCGCACGGTCGACACCTTGCTCAAGCAGGCGCTTTCCCACGCGGAAGCCGGTGCGGATGTGGTCGCTCCCTCAGACATGATGGATGGCCGCATCGGGTCAATTCGCCAGGTGCTCGAGCAGGAACACCTGCATAACGTCCGCATCATGGCCTATAGCGCCAAATATGCCTCCCACTACTATGGCCCCTTCCGGGATGCCGTCGGCTCAGCGGGCAACCTGGGCAAGGCCGACAAGCGCACCTACCAGATGGATCCAGCCAACAGTGATGAAGCCCTCCACGAAGTGGCTATGGATATTGCCGAAGGCGCCGACATGGTCATGGTCAAACCGGGCATGCCCTACCTGGATGTGGTTCGCCGGGTAAAACATGAGCTTCAGGTACCCACCTTTGCCTATCAGGTAAGCGGCGAGTACGCCATGCATCGTGCCGCCTTTGATAATGGCTGGCTGGACGCCGACAGCGTGATTATCGAATCACTGATGTGTTTCAAACGTGCGGGTGCCGACGGCATCCTCAGCTACTTTGCACTCGACGCTGCCCGGCTTCTCAAGGCCAATGACTAAACGTGCACGGCTGTCCATTCTGGCCAATGAACGCCAGATGACCTTTTGGTGACACCCAGTTGTCATTTTTATCATCCATAATGAAGAATAGAATGGCAAATTTGATGAATCAGGAGCAGTGATGGATACCACCGGTGAACAACAACCGCAGACAGGGATTGAATCCATGGCTGGAGAACACGACGCACCGACCTTGCGGGTTAACCGCACCACAACCGGTGTACAAGCACGTGAAAGTCAGCTGGAAACCGATCTGGATGATCCCCAGCTGTATTTCAACCGCGAACTTTCTCATCTGCAGTTCAATATCCGTGTGCTTGAGCAAGCGCTGGATGACGCGCACCCATTACTTAACCGCTTGATGTTCCTGCTTATTTTCTCATCCAACATGGATGAATTTTTCGAAATCCGGGTCGCTGGCCTGAAGCATCAGATTGCCTTAGGTGATGACACCACAGGGGCCGATGGCCGCCTGCCTAAAGCCGTGCTGAGCGAAATCTCACAGATCGCCCACGAGCAGATTGCCCGCCAGTACAAGATTCTCAACGATACCCTCTTGCCTGCCCTGGAAGCCCAAGGCCTGCGTTTTCGGCGCCGCAGCCAGTGGACCCAAGCCCAGAAAGACTGGGTGCGGGAAATGTTCAACAACGAAATCATGCCGGTCATCAGCCCTATCGGGCTGGACCCTTCTCACCCCTTCCCCCGCCTGGTTAACAAAAGCCTCAACTTTATTGTTGAGCTTGAAGGCAAGGATGCCTTTGGCCGCGCCGGAGGCATGGCGATTCTGCCTGCCCCACGCTCGCTGCCGCGCCTGATGACGCTGCCCAAGGAGCTGTGTGAAGAAGGCTATTCGGAATATGTCTTTCTGTCCTCGATGATTCATGCCCACGCCGAAGAGCTGTTCCCCGGCATGCAGGTACGCGGCTGCTACCAGTTCCGCCTGACCCGCAACGCGGATATGACCGTCGACCCGGAAGAAGTCTCCGACCTGGCCTCTGCGCTGCGCGGTGAATTACTCGCCCGCCGCTATGGCAGCGGGGTACGCCTTGAAGTCGCCGATAACTGCCCGGAAGACCTGATCAACTTCCTGCTACGTCAGTTCAACCTGGAACAGGAAGATCTTTACCGGGTAGAAGGCCCAGTCAACCTGACCCGCATGATGGCCGTACTGGGAGACGTTGACCGGCCCGAGATGCTTTATCGCTCCTTTACGCCCGGTGTGCCCAAGTCACTCAAGAGCGGCAGCCTGTTTAACGCCATCAGCAAAAGCGACATTCTGCTCCATCATCCGTTTCAGTCATTTACCCCCATTGAGGATCTGCTCAGCGAAGCGGCCCGCGACCCGGATGTACTGGCGATCAAACAGACCCTCTACCGCACCGGTGCGGATTCTCCGATTGTCAGTGCCCTGGTGGATGCGGCAAGCCAGGGCAAGGAAGTCACCGTGGTGATTGAGCTGCGCGCGCGCTTTGATGAAGCCGATAACCTGCAGCTCGCCTCGCGCCTGCAGGAAGCAGGCGCTATCGTCATCTATGGGGTCATGGCCTACAAAACCCACGCCAAGATGATGCATATCGTGCGGCGTGAAAAAGGCGCGCTACGTCACTATGCGCACCTTGGCACCGGCAACTATCACTCCAAGACGGCCAAGCTGTATACAGACTATAGCCTGCTGACCGCCAACGAAGCTCTGTGTGCCGACGTTCACCGGGTGTTCCAGCAGCTCTCCGGCATGGGCCGGGCAAGGCGCATTGACACCCTGCTGCACGCGCCCTTTACCCTGCATGAGCGGCTGTGTGAGATGATTGATCGGGAAGCCCAGAATGCCCGTAAGGGCAAACGCGCTCATATCATCGTCAAGTGCAACTCGCTGACCGAGCCGAAGCTGATCAAGGCGCTTTACCGCGCTTCACAGGCCGGAGTGGAATGTGACCTGATCATTCGCGGCATGTGCTGCCTGAAACCCGGTATTGAAGGGGTCTCCGAGAACATCCGTGTTCGCTCGATCATTGGCCGTTTCCTGGAGCATACCCGGGTATTCCACTTCCATAACGACGGCAAGCCGGAAACCTGGTGTTCCAGCGCCGACTTTATGGCGCGCAACATGTTCCACCGGGTGGAAACCTGTTTTCCGCTGCTGGATAAAAAACTTGCGACCCGGGTGCGTAAAGATCTGGAGACCTACCTGGTGGACAACTGCCAGAGCTGGCTGCTGCAATCAGACGGCAGCTATCAACTCCAGGGCCATGGCGACGGCGCGCCGATCAGCGCCCAGGAAACCTTACTTTACGCCTATGCGTCGAAAAGCTGATAAGCTGGCAAGATGATCGAATTACGCCATCTGCGCACCTTGCTGGCCCTGCGTGAAACGGGCTCTCTGGTGGAAGCGGCCGAGCGGGTACACCTGACCCAATCGGCGCTTTCTCATCAGCTGAAAGACCTGGAAAACCGTATGGATGCCGCGCTTTTTGTACGCAAGACCCGCCCGGTGGAATTTACCCGGGCGGGTCTGCGGCTTCTTCACCTGGCTGACAGTATCCTGCCGGAAGTGCGCCGTGCCGAGCGGGATATCGCCAAAATGGCCGGCGCTGAACAAGGGCGCCTGCATATGGCCATCGAATGCCACAGCTGTTTTCAGTGGCTGATGCCCACGGTGGATCATTTTCGTGACCACTGGCCGGAAGTGGAAATCGATATTCCCGGGGGGCATCATTTTGACCCTTTACCGGCGCTTGCCCGTGAGCAGCTGGATCTGGTGATTACCGCCGACCCCCAGCCGCTGGAAGGTGTTCACTATGCGCCACTATTTCGCTATGAAGGCTTATTGGCAGTTGCCCGTCAGCACCCTTTTGCACAGCAGCGCTTTGTCACACCGTCACAGCTTGCTGATGAAACCCTGATCACCTATCCGGTTGAGCACACCCGCCTGGATGTATTTAGCCATTTCCTGACCCCCGCCAAGGTACGCCCCAAAGAAATCCGCACCGCTGAGCTTACCCTGATGATGATGCAACTGGTGGCCAGTGGTCGCGGCGTGTGCGCTCTTCCCAACTGGGCATTGACCGAATACCTGCAGCGCGATTATGTCGTAGCGGTCAAGCTCGGCGAACAGGGAGTGTGGAACACCTTATATGCGGCCATTCGCGAAGAAAGCCTGGAAATGCCGTGGATAAAAGATTTTCTGGACACCGCACGCGCCACCTCTTTTGCGGTACTCGCGGGGATCAAGCCAGCGAATCGCGACGTGGAATCAACAGCGTAAAACGCGCGCCATCCAGGTTGGGGCTAGTGTCAGTGGTGATACTACCCCCGTGCCTGATGATAATTTTCTGCACAATCGAAAGGCCCAGGCCATAGCCGCCAGAGCTACGTGCGCGGCTATCATCCAGGCGGGTAAAGGGCTTGAAAATCTCCGTGCGTGAATCCTTCGGCACCCCAGGGCCATCATCCTCTACATCAATGCGCACCAGGTGTGGCTCGTTCCAAACTCGCACTTCGACCCGAGAGCGGCCGTACCGGCAAGCATTGCTGACCAGATTCTGTAGTGCCCGCTGCAAATAGCGCGGCTCAGCAAGCAGCTCTGTATCAGGCCCAGGCAACAGCGCCAGGGTCATGTTGTCATGCAGTGGCGCAAGAGTATCCAGCACCCGCTCTACCATGGCGCGGCAATCTACCAGTGCGGTTTCCATCTCGGTCGCATTGACGGCATCACCATCCAGGCGCGCATAGGTAAGAATCTCGTCAACCAGCTTATCCAGCTCAGAAATATCGGCGTCGATACCTCGCAGTTGGCGTTGAATGACCGGCTTATCGGTCATGTCTTCCACCATCTGTACGGCAAAGCGGATTCGTGCCACCGGCGTGCGCAGCTCATGGGAAACAGCGCGAATCATCTCCTGCTGGCCGCGCAACAGCGTCTGCACCTGACTTGCCATGGCATTGAATGCCATACCCAGACGCCCGAGAAAATCACCTTGCTGGACTTTGACACGCGTTTCCAGACGACCGCTGGCAATACGTGTGGCAGCCAGCTCCAGGCGGGCCATACGGGATTCGATATTGCGCATGATCAGGTAGATCACCAGGGTGAGAATCATCATGACGCTCAATAGCAGCATCAGATGCAGATGCAGCGGCAAGGGATCGTCATAGGCGAGAAGCTCGGCTTCAAGCCATGGAGGGCCAAGTGGCGATGTGCCTGAAAGAGGTGTCAACAGGGTGATATCGAGGCGCTCCCCGGCAAGGCGGGTGACCACCTCGCCGCGGGCCAGCGTCTGGCGCTGCTGGGCAGACAGATCGTCCGGCAGCTGATTGACCAGGCGCAAGCTCCAGCGCGTACTGGCTAGTTCGTCAAGACGCGCTTCACGGCGCTCTAAGGGTAGGCTAGCCAAACCTTCAGCGGCTAGCGCTACCGTCGCCTGCCACTGCTGCTCTTGCCATTCATCCAGCGTCAGGCTGAGTAACCAGGAAGAGCCATCCAGGCGTTGACGCAACCGCCAGGGGGCAGTTTCAACCAGCACGCCGCCGCGATTCAAGCGCTGCTGTTCGAAAAAGTTCAGGTCAGCGTCTGCCACAGGTACCAGATCAAGCTCCACCGCTGAGCCCAGCCGCTGACTCAGCGCAGGCAGGCGCTGTTCACGCTCAACGGCTGACAGCGGCGCAAGTTCAGTCATCAGCACCGCCATGGGAAAGTGTGCTAACTGCTCCCGGTAATCTTCGTGGCCCACCCTCTCAATCAACATCCGCCCTATCATTGCAATCAGGAAGATTGCCAACAGTGTCAGCCCCAAAAGCAGATAGAAGCGTAGAAAGGAACCACGGTATTTCATCCAGCGCATAATCCTCTCAGCTTGCCCGGCAAGCAGTCGTCGTCCTTGGCTATTGTTCCCCTTAGCTATCCTTTACAAACAGATAGCCTTTGCTGCGCACCGTCTTGATGCGATGCGGCTGGTGTGGGTCGTCACCAATCTTCGGGCGGATGCGCGACACACGCACATCAATCGAACGATCCTGGCCATCATATTTGATGCCACGCAGCTCAGTGAAAATTTCTTCCCGAGTCAGCACGTGGCCTGCATTGCTGGCGAGCAGCCATAGCAGATCAAACTCTGCGCTGGTCAGGTCAATGCGCTCTCCTGACAGCCAGGCCTCGCGGGTTGCGTTATCAATTTCAAGGTTCTCAAAACGTAACCGCACTTCGCCAGTGGGCAATGGCTGATCAGCTCGACGCAACAGGGCACGCATCCTGGCCAGCAATACCCGTGGCTGAACCGGTTTGGAGACGTAATCATCAGCGCCCATTTCCAGGCCCAACACCTGATCCAGGTCATCAGTACGCGCCGTCATCATCATGATAGGGCCAGAAAAGTTAGGCCGCACCCGCCGACATATTGATAACCCATCTTCTCCAGGCAACATCAGATCAAGAATCACCAGATCCGGCTGCAGGGTCAGAATACGATCCACCCCTTTGGAACCATCTGCCTCAAGGGATACCTGGAAACCATTGGCTTCCAGATAATCACGGGTCAGCTCAGCCAGGCGCTTATCATCTTCAATAATCAGCACGTGATCCTGATCAGGAAAATCTGGAGCCACAGGCTCTTCATTGCCTAATTCCTCAAATCGCTTCTCTAAATCATCGACCATTTGGCTTGTATACTCCACTTGAATCTTTTGCGCTTCTTATGCTATCAGCCAAAGAAACACCTGTTTACATTGTATCAGGATACCTGAAAAAGCCATATTCGCCTGCTTTAATCCACTTGAAACGTACATTTTTATGGGTTTCAGCCGATATATGAAGCCTTGAATCGCTCGCGCCGGGCGACTAAGGTAGGAATGTCAAGAAATGTCAACCTTTAAGGAGACAATGACAATGCCTGACAGCAAACCCAAAAGCATTATCAAACGTGTCTATGTCCCCACTCAGATTTACGACTTACCTAATGGCGAGCGTCTGAAAATTCCCGGGCACTATAGAATGCCGATAAAAGAAGAAAATAACGAATAACCGTTCAAGATGCAGACCAAGGTACAGAAGGCAAACGTCAATGCTTACCTGCTGATAGAAGCATCATTATTAACGGGCCTGAGGCTGGCTATCCCTTGGGCCCCAGCAGCAGCCAGATGATAAACCCGACCAGCGGGAAAAACAGCAGAATCAGGATCCATAACAGTTTGGATATGGCACCTGATGAGCTTTTGGCAACCTTGACGATGGCCCAAATCAGGATAATCAACCAGATCAGGCCCAGAAGCCCGCCTACTTCAATTCCCATTGTGTATCTCTCTTCTCTGTTTAACGTAAAAAATAAAGCCAATCAGCCTGTCTCGACCTGCCGCCAACCGCCGCCATTTATTGCGATACCGCTTCTTCAGGAGGTCGAATTCTCATCTCGCCCTGCTGCATCTGGATATTGAGCAAGCCAAGAAAACTCATTCCCAGCAGCACGATATCCTGTTCGCTTTCCGGGCTGATCGAGCCCTGTACATCCGCCATATGAATAGCGCCCAAGCGCACCTCATCCAAGTGCGTCAAGGCCCCTTCGACCCGGCCATTGGCAGTGTTGAACCAGGTGCTGCGGCCAGGTTCCAGGCCCAGTTCATCAGCCAGGTTGGCGGACACAGCCACGTAGGTAGCGCCGGTATCCAGCAAAAAAATGACCGGCTGCCCGTTAATAAAACCCGGGGCTTCAAAGTGGCCAGCACGATTACGTTTAAGCGTCAGCGGCTTGCCCGGCTCGGCGGTTTCCAGAATGTGCGTATTAGGGTGCAGCATGGCTTGCCAGCCGCCATGAACCCACCAGGTGCCCACCGCCATTAACAGCACCCAGAATAACAGCATCATCATCAGGCTACTGCCATACTCGCGCCATCTCATTGTTTGTCTCCCGTGGCCGCCTAAAGTTTCAATAACAAACTCAAAGGCCGCGCCATTGCTGTGCCGCCTCACGGCCACGGCGCTCATTCACACCCATGCAGACCACAATCGCCACTACAAACAGGAGCGCGCACAGCAGGATAGCCCCCTGCAGCCCCACCACCGCCTGCAGGCTGCCCAACATCACAATGCCCAGCACACCCGCCAGTTTGTTGGCCAACCCCCAGAAGCCAAAAAACTCAGCAGACTTGGAAAGCGGCGAAAACACCCCAACCAGGGCACGGCTGGCCGATTGGCTGGACCCCAGGCTTAAACCGGCCAGGCAGCCGACCACAAGAAAGACGTACTGAGCCTGCCACTGCCAGCCAAACAGATGGTTAACCAGAGCCGTGACCTGTGGCGTTGCCCAGATGGCGATAATCGCCGACACCCACAGCAGCAAGGTGATCTGATAGGTGCGCTTGGCGCCAATACGATCCTGTACCCAGCCCAGCCCCACCGCGCCGGCGGCGGCGGTTATCTGGACGATGATAAACATGATATTACGGACACTTTCATCCCAGCCAATCACCTGAGCACCGTAGATAAACGCAAAGGCAATAATGATGTAGACCCCCGCCATTGAAAACAGCAGCGAGACAAGGAATCGGCTGAGATCCTGGAAGCGATGCAGTTCATGCAGAGTGGTGGTCACTCGCCGCCAAGCAATCTGGTGATAGTTAGTGACCACCGGCTGCGCCTGGCCGCGTTCTTTAAGCCATACAAAGGTTGGAATAGCTGCCAGCAGAAAAAAGCCTGCTGCAAAAGGCCCTACCCAGCGAATCCGCTCAAAGTTTTCAGCGCTGGCCTCGCCCAGCACAATCAGGGTGAACCCTGCCGCGCACAGGCCACCGATATAGCCCAGTGCCCAGCCAAAACCGGAAATTTTGCCCAGAAATTCCGGTGGCCCGAGTTCAGGCAAAAACGCGGCAATAAAGGACTCGCCCATGGAATAGGCATAATTGGACACGATGACCAGCAGCATACCCAGCCATATATAACCAGGTTCCACAAAGTAGAGCAGCGCCGTAGCAACCACTGTGGCCAGATAACTGGCAAACAGAAAGCGCTTCTTCTCGGCGCGATAATCCATTATCGCTCCGCACAGGGGCGCGGTTAGCACCACCAGCAGGAAACTCACTGCCAGCGCCAGGCTCCAGAGCAGGTTGGCAAGACGAAAGTTATCGCCGCGATCACCGACAATCACGGTAGTGAACAGCTCGCCAAAGACCACGGTAATGATCAGCAGGGTGAAGGCCTGATTGGCAAAATCGAACATTGCCCAACCAAAGATTTCACGCCGGGAGGCCAAACGGCGGCTCTCTGTCAGCAGGTTTCCAGCATACGAATTAGGAATCATTTAGTCAGCAATCATGTCAAGGAGTGAAGAACAGATGCGCCAGCACGGCTGCCAGCCCTACCAGTAGCGCCACCCCGACGGCAACACTGACTGCAAGGTTCAACCAGCGGTCAAAGGCCCCAGAGGGTTGTGTTCGGCGGGTCGCTCCACGTCGTACTTGTCGCATCATCAGTCACCCTGCCTGTCATTTATGTCCTGCGGCCAGCGTGTTTCACGCTACAAGCCAACGATCAGCGTCAGCGGTCATCATATACAAGATCGGCACAAACAACAGCAGCATTACCCAGCGTGAACTTGCGCCTGAATTGATGTTCCAATGGGTCGAATAGCTCATCTGGAGACAGGAATGCCACACAACGATCGCGAGCAACGCAACGCAGCCTGGCAGGCAGCCAACCAATGGCGGGCACGCGCTGCCCAGACACGTCCAGCCGGCCTGTTGGGTTCCATCAAGCTGTTTTTTATCTGGCTGGCGGTAGGCGCACTCATGCTGGTTGCCGTGCTGCTTGGGCTGGTGTTCATGCTGGTCGGTTGGGCCATGATGCCGTTTCTGCGCCGCAAGATGAACAAACGCATGGACGAGATACGCGCCCAGCAGGCTCAGGATATCGGCAGTGGCAGCGCTCAACGCGAAGACCGCGCCTCCCAGCACACCCTGGAAGGCCACTATGATGTCAAAAACGCAGACCGCGACCAACCCAACAAGCGGTCATGACAGACTGGTTCTAAACCGGTGCATAAAACCATGCAAAGGCAGCTGCTAGCGTCAACGGCATGACGATCAGGCTGCCCAGGTTGCCGATCAACACCAGCGACGCGACGTGATGCGGCGACAGCTTGTACTGTTCGGCAACCAAGTAATTCAATACGGCAGGCGGTAAGGCTGCAAACACCAGTAACACCGCCAGTTGCAGCGGATCCAGCGGTAATAACCACATCAAGGGCAAGGCAATAACCAGCCCGGAAAGCGGGCAAAGCAGCGCCCCCAGCATGCCGGTGCGCCAGTCGCTGAAATCAATTTCCAAAAGACGTACCCCAAGGGCAAACAGCATCAGCGGAATACATATGCCGCCGAGCATGTGCATGGCCTCCAGCAACCAGCCCGGCAGCGGTACGCCCCCCATGTTGACCCCAAGCCCAAGCACGCTGGCAAACACGATCGGCATTTTTAGCAGGCGCCACAGCGGAGTGCGCGGATCGAGCATGTAAAGCCCAACCGAAAAATGCAGCAGCATCTCAACAATAAACACCACGACGGCCGCTGGCAGAGCCTGCTCGCCAAAAGCCAGCACGATCAGCGGTACGCCCATATTGCCGGAGTTGTTGAACATCATCGGCGGCAGGAAGGTTTTAACATCCAGTTTCAGCCACTTGACCAGCGGCCATAGCACCAGGCCAGAGCCCAGCACCACACAGGCGGCCGCCAGTGCCAGCCAGGCATAATCGGCCAGCGGCGCCTGACGGTCAGCCAGCACAGCAAACACCAAAAGTGGAACAAACAGCTCCATATTGAGGGTGTTAAGGCTGCGGATATCCGGCGTACGGAAACGTCCGTAAGCGGCGCCGCATCCCGCAATCAGAAATACCGGGAGCAGGGTCGCCAGAATATGGTTAAGCACTTAGTCTTCCTCGCCCATAAAGTGAGCCCATAGCTGGCTGACGGTTTCCCGCTCCTTGGCAAAGGCATGGGCATCAAGCACGGCTTTTTCACCCGTCAGGGCAGCTCGATGAGTGGTGCTCCGGTAAGCCAGGTAGGCCTCCCTCAGCTGCGCCGCTTCCTGCTGAGGCAGGTAGTGGCTGTCCTCCAAGGTTTCCAGAATACGGATATTGTCGCTATGGGTCAGCAAGGCGGGGGTCTCATGGGCAAACGCCAGGACGGCGTATTGGCAGATAAACTCGATATCCACCATGCCACCGGCATCCTGCTTGAGGTTGAAGGTATCGGCTTGCTTGCTGGCCAGGTGATCGCGCATCTTGTGACGCATCTTGACCACATCAGCGCGCAGCGCCTCACGGTCGCGGGGTTGGGCGAGGATATCACCGCGCAGCGTATTGAACTTGGCGGCCAGCTGTTCGTTGCCCGCCACCACCCGAGCGCGTACCAGGGCCTGATGCTCCCAGGTCCAGGCATTGTCGCGCTGGTAATCGGCAAAGGCGTCCAGCGAGGTGACCAGCAGCCCAGCGTTGCCGGACGGACGCAGGCGCATATCGACTTCATACAGGCTGCCCGCCGGGGTCACCGCCGTCAGAAGATGAATGACCCGCTGCCCCAGGCGGGTGAAAAACACTGGTGTATCAACCGGTCGCGGGCCATCCGTTGCGCCCTTGCCATCACTGTCATGCAGAAACACCAGATCCAGATCGGAACTGTAGCCAAGCTCGATACCCCCCAGCTTGCCATAGCCGACAATCAGAAAATCCGGCGTTTCCTGCTGCATACCGGGGGGTGTGCCGTGCTTGCGGGTCAGGTGCTTCCAGGCCATGGCCAGCACAGCATCCAGTATGACTTCGGCAATATAGGTCAGGTAGTCACTGACCTTCATCAGATGACGGGTACCGGCGATATCCGACGCTGCCACATGTAGCGTCTGGGCATGCTTGAATACCCTCAGCGCTTCCAGCAAAGACTCTTCATCGTCCTCGGGAATACGGTTGAGCGTCTGGCGCAACTCATCGGCCAGGCGCGTCTTGTCGGCAGGCGTGTAGAGCGATTCCGGGGTTAACAGCTCATCGAGCAGAATCGGGTAACGCGCCAAATGCTCGGCGATCCAGGGGCTGGCGGAACACAGATGCATCAGGTGTTCCAGCGCATGAGGGTTTTCACGCAGCAGGGCCAGGTAGGCGGTGCGCCGCAACACCGCTTCCAGCAGCGGCTGAACCCGCGGCAAGGCGGTGTCGGGATGGTCACTTTGCGCCAGGGCATCGAGCAATAACGGCATCAGGGCATCCAGGCGCTCAAAGCCAATCCGCTGCATATTCTGCACCTGACGGGAATGGTATAGCTGGTGCAGCCGTTTCAGCGCCTCTGCCGGCTTGATAAAGCCAGCTTGTTCCAGCTTCGCCTCAGCCACCCCTTCTTCCAGCTCACCGCGCCATAGCAGGCGCCACTGTTCAAGCGCCTGGGCCTGGCTGTCATGGGCGTCTTCAACGTCGTCTTCCGGGTCAGCAATCACGGCATCAAAATGGCGGCGCACCCGGGCACGCGCCTCATCCAGGCGCGCCATCACTGCAGGCCAATCCTCCATTTCCAGGGCCAGGGCAACCCGCTCACGATCCAGGTCATTATCCGGCAGACGCTGGGTCTGGCGGTCTTCCATGCCCTGCAGAATATGCTCAAGGTCGCGTAAAAAAGCGTAATCAGGCAGCAGTTCATCCACCACCGGCTGAGGCAGCAAGCCCAGATCCGGCAGGCGCTTAAGCGCTTTGCGTAACGAGGTGACCTGCAGTTCAGTGTCACGCCCGCCGCGAATCAGCTGAAAGGCCTGCACCACAAACTCGACCTCACGGATACCGCCGGGGCCAAGTTTGATATTGCCTTCGATGCCTTTGCGCTTGACCTCGCGGTTGATCATTGCCTTGAGTTCGCGCAGCGATTCAATCGCGCCAAAATCCAGGTACTTGCGATATACAAAAGGCCGCAGACTGGCCAAAAGCTCGTCTCCGGCATCCAGCTCACCGGCCACCGGGCGGGCCTTGAGCATGGCATAGCGCTCCCATTCGCGGCCCTGATCCTGATAGTAGGCGGAAAGCGCTGCAAAGCTGCCCACCAGAGGGCCACCATCGCCCAGCGGGCGCAGACGCATATCGACGCGAAAGGCAAAACCGTCAGCAGTGACCGCATCCAGGGCGGCAATCAGTTTCTGACCCAGCTTGGTAAAATATTCCTGATGCTCCAATGACTTGCGTCCACCCTGGGTCTCGCCGTTTTCAGGGAAGGCAAAAATCAGGTCGATATCCGATGACAGGTTAAGCTCCCCGGCACCCAGTTTACCCATCCCCAAAATGACCAGACGCTGTTCACTGCCATCCGCGCGCTGGGCGGGGTGCCCCCAGCGGGGCGCCAGAAAAGCTTCCAGCCAGCCCAGCGCTGCTTCCAGGCAAATTTCAGCCAGGGACGTCACCGCCGCGGCGGTATCCCACATGGTGTAACCTGCAGGCCGGTTCAGATCCCGCCACACAATACCCAGCATACGCGCGCGGCGAAAACGCCGGATGACACTGTGCATGGCCGCTTCGTCTTCGGCATCATTGAGGCGCTCTGCCAGCCAGCTAGCCTGAGTATCGCGCTCCGGCGTAGCATCCAGCTCGCCCGCCGTATCCAGCTCAAACAGCACGTCAGGGGTGCGTGCCAGAGTGTCCAGGGCAAAGGTCGAGATGCTGATCACCCGCAAAAGTGCGGCCCAGCGCTCAGCGGATAACCCTGCCCAGTTTTCCGACGGTAATTCCTGCCCGCTCATTGAGGCAATGTTGTCTGCCTGGGCCAGGGCTTCATTCAATCGCGTACGCGCCTGTTGTGCAGGCGGCTGTAAAGGCGTTGGCAGTGTATCAAGCGCTAAACAGCTATCATCCAGTTGCATGTTTTTCTCCTCAGGCCACGTTTGCGATTAGCCAAAAAATTTCTGCCAGGCCATTAGCCCCCAACACAGCCCCGCCAGCAGAAGCGCCAGCATCACGGCTGCCGAGCCAATATCCTTGGCGCGCCCGGAAAGCTCGTGCTTTTCCGTGCCGATCCGGTCAACCACGCTTTCGACCGCACTGTTCAGCAACTCGGTGATCAAGACCACCAGGCAGGAGCCGATCAGGATCAGCCAGCTTATCGGGTCATCGGCAATCCACCAGGCCAGAGGCAGCAACAGCACGCTAAGCACGACTTCCTGACGAAACGCGGCTTCATGGCGAAACGCCGCCTGCAACCCTTTAAGCGAATAGCGGGTTGAGTGCAACAGATGCTTCAATCCTGTATGACTGGATTTCATGGCGTTTCCTTATATCCTATGGCGGTTTCAGATTGTCAGGAATCAGTCGGCCAGAATCAGTGGGCCAGCATCATGGCATCCAGATCCTGGGACAAAGGCGCCAACACATCCGACCAGCTTAAATAGGGCGTACTGGCATTACCATTGACCATAATACTGAACACCCCCCAGCGCCCGGAGGCGGTGCGGAAATAACCGGCCGCCGCACGTACTGAAAACGGCTGATTGAGGGTGCCTGTCTTGATCATGACATTATTCTGAAAGGTATCCGAACCGCGCCGGATAAAGCGCATGACACCGTTCACCGGCGACTGGAAAGTGGCTACAAAACTGGGGAAAAGCGCTGTTTCATGAAACATGGATTCCAGCATCACATTGACCCCATGGGCGCTGGTGCGATTGCTGGTGGTCAACCCACTGCCGCTTTCAAAGGTGGCCGAACCGTGGCCCGATAAGCCATTGGCAAAACTTTCCAGCGCCTGCCCCGCCTGGCGCAACTCGGCCCTTGGCGTTTCCACCAGGTTCAGCGCCAGCACATCGGCCATATAGTTGTTGGAGTAATTCATGGTGCGCAGCAGCAGTTCCTGCAGCGGCTTGCCATCCACAGCGGCCAGGGTTTGCGTCCACTGTGGCGGGCGCTCTGCGCTGACCCGAGGCGCATCTGTAATGGTAATACCCGCGCGGGTGAGCATGGCGTGTAAGGTTTGCGCAGTCTGCTCGGCGCTATCGCTGGCGCCGCGATAGATATCCCGGGCCCTGGCATTGGTGGATATCTGTCCGCTGATGCGCATCAGATCACCACTGGCGTCCGTTATACGCTCGGCGCTTAGCTCGGTACCACTGTTATCCGGCCGGGTGACGACGCCATTGTCAACGCGCACCAGGGACGATGGCCCATCGCAGTGGGTGATTCTAGCGGGCTGCCCTGGACGGGTGGCAGGCGCCACATTAACGCACCAGCTGCCGAAGTTGACCCCCGCCGATGACAAGGGCGCGCTGTAGCTGTTGGTCACACGGGTACGCGCTTCACAGCGGTCAGTGGTCAGGCATTGTACCGGCCCAAAACGCCACTGGTTAACTACCAGGGCACCGCGCACTTCACGCACACCTGCCTGTTGCAACCGCTGAACCAGGCGCCACAGGTCTTCACTGGTCAAGCCTGGGTCGCCGCCGCCGTCAAATATCAGATCACCTTTCAGAACGCCATTGCCATCCAGCTCACCCAGGCTAGCCAGGCGTGAGGTAAAGCGATGCTGTGGGCCAAAACGGCTAAGCGCTGCGGCGGCCAGATACGCCTTGGTCACCGATGCCGGCGAGCGTAACTCTTGCGGATTGATACTCCCGAGAGTGGCCTTGGGCGCATCAATCAGGCGCGCTTCAGCGCTGATCGCAAAGCCTTTCTGCTGCAACTGGGCGAGGCGTGAAAAATCTGCCAGTGCCACTGGGCTAATCAGCAGTGTGCTACTGGCCACCATCGCGCTGGCCAAGGCTAGCGCCAGCCAGCGGCCAAAAGAGGGCTTACCCATGAACTGCTGCTTGCCGAACCTGTCCGTCTTCATATTAGCGCCTGCCCTTCAGCTGTTGTCGGTGCACCCACTTAATGCACGCTCATCTTTGAAAATACCTGCAGCACCACGACGCCTGAGACAATCAATACAAGACCCAACACGCCTGGCAAATCCGGTCGTTCACCGAAGACCACCATACCGACCAGAGTCACCAGCACAATCCCCAGGCCTGCCCAGATCGCATAGGCCACCCCAACCGGTAGCACCCGCAGTGCCAGCCCAAGCAAGTAAAAGGCCAGCCCATAACCGAACACTACCAAAAGACTGGGCCATAGCCGGGTAAAGCCGTCAGAAGCTTTCAGCGCACTGGTCGCCACGACTTCAGCCACCACGGCGAGCACAAGATAAATAAAAGTCATCGCGATTCCAATCCAACGGTGAGCCGCCACAGGGCTTGGCCACTGCGGGCATATTTCGCCTCGAAGGGCGTAAGGTAGTCACCATTGGGGTTATGGCAACGGATATCAGCCGTCAGGCCAGTCACCTGAGCCACCGCCTGGGCAAACTCTTCCACATATAACGGCCAGTTGGAGCGTACTTCCAGATGCCCGCCCAATGCGAGAATGGCGGGCAACACCGGGTGCCCATGCCAGCGCATTTTCAGATGGGCCGCCTTAGGATAGGGGTTAGGGTACAGCAGATAGTGGCGTTGCGGCGCCCAGCCCGCATCCAGCGCCAGCCGCCAGAAATCGACCAGATCCGCGCGTATCAGGCAGGCATTTTCCGGCACGGTTCCATGATCACGCCCGAGCCGATCTGCGCTGCGGTCTACCCCGATCACGGCGTGCTCAGGAAAGCGCTGGGCCAGCCGCCGGGTAGACAGACCCACCCCGCAACCAGCGTCCAGGATCAGCGGCGCGGCCTGGGCCTGCAGCCATTTGGCAGCCTGCTCAAACGCCCGCTGATTGTGAGCGGCCAAGGGTTTGCGCAGCGGGTGTTCAAGCGCCCGTGCGACCCTGCGCGCCACGTCTTCATGCGGCCCTGTCTGATTGGAAACCACCGCCCGGGAAGCGTGTTGCATGGCGATTTTGCCCTTTGATTGCTAAAAAAAGAAAGATTCTACCAGTCTGGCGGGGTTCCAGCATGACGCCATTGCATGCCCGGTGCTATGATCACTCCCCAGTCAATGACCAAGTTTATACAGCAGTCACCGACAAAACGCTGTGTCTGCTGGCATATTCTGGTCACATCTTAACAATGTATTTAATGACACATGTAATGACGTCTGTAATGACGCCTTAACCACTACCGCACCACGAGGACCCCGGCTTGTCACACTTACCGGTGATTGTCGGCATGGGCGGCATCAATCCCGCCGGCAGAACCTCGGGCCATCAGGCCTTTCGCCGCACCGTACTTGATGCACTCCCAGCCGAACAGCAACGTCAGACACTGCACAGCCTGGCAGCCTTGATGCGTCTTGATACATCGGCTGATGGCACGCCGATGCCGGATGCTGAACTGCGCGACGCTGTGCTTCGCCACACCTTGATCCGCCGCAACGAAGACCCGCGCTTCAATGCGCCCGGGATGCCTGCCAACCGTCGCGCATCGATGACACTGGATGCTCCCTTGCGCTTCGAACTCCGACGCCGCGAGCTGCCCGAACACCTGCCTGCCTATTGGCAGGTGCGCGAGCTAGACTCAAGGCGCGTTGAAGTCAGCGTTCCTGCAGGTGATCTCAACGTGCTGCTGCCGGACAGGCAAATGCCCCGCGTCTGCGCAGCAGGCCAGCTACCCAGCGGCTTTGACCCGGCCGCCCTGTACCGTAGCGTGCATCACCCCCGCGGGCTTTCCATGGCCATCTTCAGCGCCAGCGACTGCCTGGGTGCCAGCGGTTTTGAGTGGGAAAGCCTGCGCCAGCAGCTGGACCCTGACCAGATTGCGGTTTATGCCGGCAATTCCATTGGCCAGCTGGATGAGCAAGGCTGGGGCGGATTACTGAAGAGCCTGGTCAGCGGCCAGCGCGCCACCTCCAAACAGATGCCGCTTGGCTATGGCCAGATGCCGGCTGACTTCCTCAATGCCTATGTGCTGGGCAGCGTAGGCGGCACAGGGGCAGCGCTTGGCGCCTGCGCCAGCTTTCTTTACAACCTGCGCCTGGGCATCGACGATATTCGCGCCGGACGGCGGCGGGTGGTCATGGTCGGCACTGCTGATGCGCCGATCACGCCGGAGATCATCGAAGGCTTCCGCGCCATGGGCGCCCTGGCCGACGATGAAAGCCTCAAGGCGCTGGACGCCATCAGCCTGCTCAGCGACGCCGATTACCAGCGCGCCTGCCGTCCCTTCGCACGTAACTGCGGGTTTACCATGGCGGAATCCAGCCAGTTCGTCATGTTGATGGATGATGGCCTGGCGCTGGAAACCGGCGCCGATATTCTCGGTGCTGTGCCCGAGGTGTTTGTCAACGCTGACGGCTACAAACGCTCGATTTCGGCGCCGGGCATCGGCAACTATATTACTCTGGGCAAGGCCGCCTCTCTGGTGCGCAACATCCTGGGTGAACAGGCCCTCCAACAGCGTACCTATCTGCACGCTCACGGCACCAGTACGCCCAAGAACCGCATCACCGAATCCCACGTCTTTGATGAAATTGCCCGCGCCAACGGCATTACCCAGTGGCCGGTCGTCGCCGTTAAGGCGTTTGTCGGTCATTCACAGGGGTCTGCCGCCGGTGACCAGCTGGTCAGCGCTCTGGGCAGCTTTGCCCATGGCCTGCTGCCGGGCATCCCCACCCTGGATGCCGTGGCTGACGATGTCTATGCCGAACGCCTGAGCTTTTCGTCAACCAGTCGGGCATTCAAGGCGGATGCGGCCTTTATCAACGCCAAGGGCTTTGGTGGCAACAACGCCACCGGCGTGGTGCTGTCGCCTGACGTCACCGAGCGCCTGCTGGTGCAGCGCCACGGTGAGGCCGCCGTCAGCGCCTGGAAGGCACGCCGTGACAGCGTGCGCAGTGCCGCTGCTCACTATCTGAGCCAGGCGGATCTGGGCCATTACCAGCCGCGCTACCAGTTTGGCGAGCAGGTGCTGGAAGGGCCAGAGCTTGCGATTCATGCTGACCACATTACGATACCCGGCTACCAACAGGCCGTATCGTTGAACGTCGATAACCCCTTCGGCCAACTGTCTGATCCATTTTTTGAAGACCCATCGCCAGAGGACGCGTCATCGTGATGAATATCGCCGTCTACCCAGGCACCTTCGACCCGATCACCAATGGCCACTTTGACCTGATCGAGCGCGGCGCGCGGATGTTCGACAAGGTCGTCATCGCCGTTGCGGAAAGCCCAGGCAAGCGCCCCACACTTGAGCTGGAGACTCGCAAGACGCTGGCTGCCACCGTGTGTGCAGGGCTTGATAACGTCGAGGTCATCGGCTTTTCCTCGCTGTTGACCACTATGATGTACGAGCAGAAGGCCACTATCATCCTGCGCGGACTGCGAGCGGTGTCAGACTTCGAATATGAACTCCAACTGGCCAATATGAACCGCGCCCAGAACCCTGAGCTGGAAAGTGTCTTTCTCACCCCCGCGGTGGAAAATTCGTATATCTCGTCGACTATCGTGCGTGAAATCGCCAAGCTCGGCGGAGATGTCTCGCTAATGGTGCATCCACAGGTCGCACAGGCACTGTATAGGCACTACAATAGTTGACCACCAGTGTATTGTTGAGTAAAACACTCAGGTATATGCCACTGGAAATTCCAGTGGCAAGACCCTACGCGAGGTAACCCCCCCATGGCCCTGATGATTACCGATGAGTGCATCAACTGCGATGTCTGCGAACCGGAATGCCCCAACGACGCCATCTCGCCCGGCGAGGAAATCTATGTGATCGACCCTAATCTGTGTACCGAGTGCGTGGGCCATTACGATGAGCCGCAGTGCCAGCAGGTATGCCCGGTTGATTGCATCCCCCTCGACCCCGACAAGCGCGAGACCCACGATGAGCTGATGGAAAAGTATCACCGCATCACCGATAAATAAGCGACCACCGCCCAACCTGATCTGATCTCCAACGTGACACCCCGCTCATCTGCTCTACCCCGCCAGCGCATCTGGGCGCTGGCGTGGCCAATTATTCTTTCCAATATTACTGTCCCGCTGCTGGGGCTGGTGGATACCGCTGTGGTTGGCCATTTGCCGGACTCCCGCTATCTGGCATCGGTTACCCTGGGCGCCACCCTGTTCAGCTTCCTTTACTGGGGGTTCGGGTTTCTGCGTATGGGCACCACAGGGCTGACCGCCCAGGCGGTGGGTAGGGAAAGCGACAGCGAGGTGCGCAACCTGCTGGGCCAGGCGCTGATCATGGCAGCGGTCATCGGCGTTTTACTGATTGTCTTCGCCACCCCGCTGGTATCCCTGGGGCTATGGCTGCTCGATGGCAGCGCAACTGCTACCCCGCTGGCACGGGAATACGCCGCAATACGCATTTATTCAGCGCCAGCGGTGCTGGCCAATTACGCCATTCTGGGCTGGTTTCTCGGCCAGCAGAATGCCCGCGTTACCCTGATGATTCTGGTGCTCACCAACAGCGTCAATATTGTGCTGGATATCTGGTTTGTGGTCGGGCTGGGGATGACCACAGACGGCGTGGCCTGGGCCAGTGTGCTGGCCGACTATTCGGCGCTGCTGCTGGGGGTTTATCTGATTAGCCGTCAGCTCAAGCTGCTTGACGGACATTTCCTTAAAAGCCAGCTACTCGCCTTGAGCGCTTACCGGGCGCTATTTCATGTCAATGCGCATCTTTTTGTGCGCACCCTGGGGCTGCTGTTTGCCATGGCTTTTTTCACCTCTCAAGGTGCCCGCCAGGGAGATACCATATTGGCAGCCAATGCGGTTTTACTGCAGTTCATCCTGCTGGTCAGCTACGCACTGGATGGCTTTGCCCACGCTGCAGAGTCACTGGTCGGACGTGCCTTTGGCAAACGCGACTGGGCGGCCTTTGCCGCCACCATCAAGGCGGCGGCACGTTTTTCCTTCTGGACGGCCCTGGCTGCTTCACTGGCCTTTGCCCTGGGCGGCAATGCGCTGATTGCCTTACTCACAGGTCTGTCCGAGGTGCGCGAAACCGCGGCTGTTTACCTGCCGTGGATGGTGGTAATGCCTCTGCTGGCCGTCTGGAGCTACCTGTTGGACGGCGTGTTTATCGGCACCACGGCGGTAAAGGAAATGCGCAACAGCATTTTTATCGGCCTGGCGGTTTACCTGCCTGCCTGGTGGCTTTCCCAACAGTTTGGGGATTGGCACAACCATGGCCTGTGGCTAGCCTTTACTCTGTTTACCCTGGTGCGCTCCGCTGTGCTGCTTGGCTATTACCGCCATTATCGGCTGACCCGCTGGCACGACTGAAGCCTCACTGGCGATGGACAAGACAGGCAAAACTCGATTAACGTTAACCTATTAACAATCGTTGAACGTCGCCTGAACCTCGAACCCAACTTCCAATAACGAGAAGCGAGCACGCCATGTTGAAGATGATTTCGCGACCCGCTGTCAAGCTGGTCGAACGTTATCTGCCTGACCCCTATATTTTCGTTCTGTTGCTGACCATTATTGCAGCGGTTGCCGCCATTGCCGTTGAGCGCCAGACGCCTCTGGCGGTATTGCGCATGTGGGGCGACGGTTTCTGGAATCTGCTGACCTTCTCCATGCAAATGCTGCTGGTGCTGGTTACCGGTTTTATGCTGGCAAGCTCGCCGCCGGTTAAGCGTCTGCTGCAGAAGCTGGCGAGCGTCGCCAAAAGCCCGGGAGGCGCCATCCTGCTGGTCACCTATGTCTCCCTGGCCGCCAGCTGGATCAACTGGGGCTTTGGCCTAGTAGTCGGTGCGCTGTTTGCCAAGGAGCTGGCCAAGCTGATCCGCGTGGATTACCGCCTGCTGGTAGCCAGCGCCTATTCAGGCTTTGTGGTCTGGCACGGCGGCCTGGCGGGCTCAGTGCCTTTGACCATCGCCACTGACGGCCATTTTACCGCTGACCAGATTGGCGTGATTGGCACCGGCTCCACCATCTTCGCCTTTTTCAACCTGGCCATCGTGGCCTGCATGTTCATTGCTATTCCGCTGGTCAACCGCCTGATGCTGCCGGATGAAAAAGACAGCGTCTACGTTGACCCCAAGCGGCTCACTGATGATACCGACAAACTACGCGTGCGGATGACCCGCCCGGCGGAGCGTCTGGAAAATAGCGTCACGCTGGCCTGGCTGGTGGGGATTCCGGGGCTTTTGTTCCTGCTGGATCACTTTATCCTGCGCGGTGGCGGTCTGAACCTCAACGTGGTGAACTTCCTGTTCCTGTTTCTGGCCATTGTGCTGCATCGCACCCCCCGCAGCCTGCTGACCAGCCTGAATGAAGCCATCAAGGGCGGCGCGGGTATCGTTATCCAGTTTCCGTTTTACGCGGGCATCATGGCGATCATGATCCAGTCGGGGCTGGCCACCAGCATGTCGGAGTGGCTGGTCTCTTTTGCCACTGAAACGTCCCTGCCCTTCTGGACTTTCCTGAGCGCAGGTATTGTCAACCTTTTCGTGCCCTCCGGTGGCGGTCAATGGGCCGTTCAGGCGCCGGTGATGCTGCCTGCCGCTGAGGCGCTTGGCGCTGATATTCCGCGTATTGCCATGGCAGTGGCCTGGGGCGATGCCTGGACCAATCTGCTGCAACCCTTCTGGGCACTGCCGGTGCTGGCAATCGCTGGCCTCAAAGCCAAGGACATCATGGGCTTCTGCCTGATCCAGCTGTTTATCACCGGTGCGATTATTTCCGCAGGCCTGGTGTGGTTCTAGCCTGACTGATTCTAGCGTTAACAGGAGCATACGATGCCGACGCAAACACCGGAACGGGAGGCACAACCTCCCGGCCAGCGTGACCTTTCAATGACAGTGCTGATGACGCCTGATATGGCCAACTTTAGCGGCAAGGTACACGGCGGGGCTATCCTGAAAAAACTTGATGAGGTTGCCTACGCCTGCGCCAGCCGCTATTCCGGCCACTATGTGGTGACCCTTTCAGTCGATCAGGTGCTGTTCAAGCAGCCTATTCATGTCGGCGAGCTGGTCACCTTTCTGGCCTGCGTCAATCACGTTGGGCGCTCGTCGATGGAAATTGGTATCAAGGTGGTGGCTGAGGATATCCGCGACAAGGTGATTCGCCATACCAACAGTTGCTACCTCAGCATGGTCGCGGTCGACAAGCAGGGCAAGCCTGCCCGCGTTCCTCCACTAACGCTGGAAACACCTTTGCAGAAACTGCGTTTTGAAAAAGCCGAGCTGCGCAAGAAGTTGCGGAAACAGGCCGAACAGGAAGAAGCCCAAACCCACCGCGACCATCAGGCTGCCCAGCAGTAGCATCTGGCGCTGACTGAAGCCAGTCGGCGTCAGTCAGCCGCGTCCTGCAGCACCCGGCCACCTTCCTGCACATCCTGCCCCACGCCGGATACTGTGTTGCAGCCGCTCAAGGCCCCCAGCAACACGAGTGCCAGGACGCTTGCTAACAGCGTTTTCTTAATCATCAATGGTTGCATTGAGTATCCTCTCTACAGTAAGTGATTGGTTCTCACACTATCTCAAGCGCTTCCTCAAGCGCTTCCTCAAGCGCTTCGTTCACCTTCAGCATAGAGCCTGTGGTGACCCACGGCCAGAGACTGTTATGCTTATGGCGAATTAGCTGATATCCAAGGAGCTCTGATGAACGATATCGCCCTCGATGAACGGCTTGAGGCAGACACCTTCCCCGTCACTGAGCTGCCGCTTTGTCGCGTTCTGTTGATGAATGACACCCGTTTTACCTGGGTGATTCTGGTGCCGCGTCAGCCAGGCGCCAGTGAAGTGTTCGACCTGGATGAGGAAAGCCAGCAGCAGCTCTGGCGAGAGGCATCAGCACTGGGAGCGGCCATGAAGGAAGCCTTTGAGGGCGACAAGATCAATATTGCCGCTTTGGGCAATATGGTCAGCCAACTGCATGTCCATATCATCGTACGCCATAAAAACGATGCGGCCTGGCCGGGGCCGGTATGGGGCCTTGGTAGCGCCGAACCCTACACCCCTGATCAACAGGCCAGCGTGCGAGCCCAGCTATTGGCTGAAATTGAAAGATTGAACCTGACCTGATAACTGAGTCAGTTAACGACTTGATCAGTTAACGACCTAGCCAGTTAACGGATTCGCACTGCGCGTCGGTTCATTGAGCAGCGGCGACCCTATGGGTTGAGTGGCGCTGCTGGCGAACAGCGATAACCCGAGCACCACAATAACGCTGCCCCCAGCCAAGGCCAGCCAGGCGGCCAACCGTTGCCCCAGCTGGCGCTGCTGACCTGCCAGCCTGCGCTTGGCCCAGTCGCGGGCAAAAATAGTCGCCAGTGCCAACATCGAGACCGTCAAACCAGTGCCCAGCGACATCGCCAGCACCGCCGCCATGCCCAGCAGTACATTGCCCAGCAGGCTGGCAGCGCCCACCATCAGTACGGCACCACTGCAGGGGCGAATACCGATAGCTAATACCGTCATCAGGGCGGTGCGCTTGTCCAGCGCCTGTTCAGGCTCAATATGATGGGCGCCATGGCAGCAGTGATGGTGAGCCCCTGGATCATGACCATGATCATGACCCGCAGAGGATGACTCACTCCGGGGAGCATAAGCCGCCCGCAGCTGACTGACGGCACGCCAACATAGCCAGCCGCCCAGCGTTGCCACCAGCAGAAAGCTGATATGTTCGACCGTTGCGACACTGCCCATGGCCTGCCGGGTCACCCAGCCCAGAATGTAAACCAGTACCACCACCAGCAGGATAGCCGTCACTCCTTGCATCAGCGCTGCCGCAAACGACAACCCCAACGCCCGGTGTAATCCGCCACCGTGGGAGGCAAGATAAGTGGAAAGCACTGCCTTGCCATGCCCCGGACCTGCGGCATGAAAAACCCCATAGCCAAAACTCACCCCCAACAGCACTCCCCAGGTAGCGGCCGTTGGCGCCTGAGCAAGCTCAGTTATTGCCAGGGTAAGAGAACGATGCAGATCACGCTGCCAGGCCAATAGCTGGTAACTCAGCGTCTGAAAAGCATCGGTTGAAAGCGTGTATCCAAGCAGGCCAATACACACAATCAGCACGGCGAAAAGGGTAAAATAGCGAGATATTACCGGCATGGCAGCTTCCTGACAGTCAATTGACACATTCGTTATATTATAACAAGAAAGCCATAATCACTCATCGTCAACAGCGAAAATAGCTAGCGACAATCAACCAAGCCTGTTTCAGCAAAGTAGCGCCCCAGTCCTGGCTCTCCCTGCTCATCAGCATCCAGCAGTGCCGCACGCATCACCACCTCAGGGTCCGGGTCTGCTGCTTTCACGCTCAAGGCGCATTCCGGCATTTCCTGCTGCAGCGTCAAGGCATCGTCGTTGATACGCTGCTGAGTATCTGCCTCATGTACCATCTCAAGGTAATAGGTAGGGTCAAATACCTGATAGGCCAGCTGAGCATCTGCTATTGGCTGCGGCTCGATGAGCGGCAGGCGAAACATGAACACCAGCCGACCATCGCTGACACGGGTGGTGTATTCGCTGACGTCACCTGTATCAATCGCGTTGCCATCAAGGTGTATCTCAGTAAAGTAATCCATGAGAGCCAGGTTATCGCGAATCTCGCGCCCCAACTCTGCCAAGCCTTGCTCCATCCTGGCCCCTTCCACCTGGCCCAACTCTTCCATCACTACCAGACTATAAAAAGGGTCCATGCGCCAGCGTTGTTCAAGCGCGGTCACTCTGCCCTGCTCATCACTGATCACCTTGATACTCAAATCAATCCAACCATGCGGATGAGCCAGCGCTACCGGTGACCCTAACAGCAAGATGCTGACAACCATCGTCGCCCAAAGAAGTTGCTTTATTTTCCAATACATTTGAAAAACCTTGTTTTAAAACGTCTGGCAATCGCACTATCTTACCTGAGTGCTCATTTTGAATACTTATTCCAATTACCCATCTGGGTATCATGTGCGTTACTTGCGAACACGACAAGCCATTACAACAGCGACCTTATTGATAAGGGAATCTTATGCATATCCTATTCTGCCCGGACAGCTACAAGGAAGCCCTCAGCGCAGAACAGGCGGCCGAGGCCATGGCCCGGGGCGCCCGCAAAGCCGTTCCACACACGGATATTATCTGTTGCCCGATGGCCGATGGCGGCGAAGGCAGCCTTGAGGCGCTGATTGCTGCCACCGATGCCAAACGTATGAACACTCAGGTTCAGGATGCCCTGGGTCGCCCTGTTAATGCCACCTGGGGATGGCTGGAGGCTCAGCGCACCGCCTACATTGAGCTGGCAGAAGCCAGTGGCCTTCAGCAGCTCAAGCTCGCGGAGCGGGATGCCCGTATCACCTCCACCTATGGGGTTGGCGAGCTGCTGCTGGCGGCGCTTGACCAGGGCGCGGAACATGCCCTGCTGCTGCTTGGTGGCAGCGCCACCAATGACGCAGGCGCCGGTATGCTCTGCGCCCTGGGTGGCAGGCTGCTGGATGCCCAGGGTGAACCGCTCCCCCCAGGCGGCGCGGCCCTTGCAGGGCTTGCGACCCTTGATCTGAACGGCCTGGATAAGCGCCTTACGAGTCTCACGGTCGATGCCGCTGTGGATGTCGACAACCCCTTGCTGGGGCCACAGGGAGCCAGTGCCATTTTCGGCCCCCAGAAAGGTGCCAGCCCAGATCAGGTTGAGGTACTCGACAAGGCGCTGGCCCGCTTTGCGGACATCAGCGCTGAGCACCTGGGGAACGACCTCCGCACCCTGCCAGGCGCTGGCGCAGCCGGTGGCATGGGATTCGCTGCACGCGCCTTTCTCGGCGCCACGTTAAAGCCCGGCATTGAACTGATCATGGATCAGGCCGGCATGGCTGAGCACCTGGCCTGGGCCGACCTGGTGGTGACCGGTGAAGGTCGCCTGGACGGCCAAAGCATGGCGGGCAAAACCCCTATCGGGGTCGCACGTGCGGCAAAACAGGCAGGCAAACCAGTCATCGTGCTGGCAGGCAGCCTGGGTGACGGCTGGCAGGCGGCCTATCAACAGGGCGTGACTGCCGCCTTTGCCCTGGCGGATGGCCCCATGAGCTTGGCCGATGCCATGGCAGGTACAGCCCCCTTACTTGAAGACCGCTGCGAAAGCCTGCTGCGGCTGTGGGTCGCAGGCCATTGAAAGTCCATTGATACACCAGCATGTAAAGATGTTATAAGCATAAGACAGCTTTTACGCTCAATTGTCGTCATTGCTTAATAAAGCGACCAAGGAGATACCATGACAGATATCAACAGCATTGGCCTACATTCCGGTAACGCCAGCCAGCTAGCTGAAAAACTCAACGACCTGCTGGCCAACTACCAGGTTTTTTACATGAACGTGCGTGGCTATCACTGGAACGTCAAGGGCAGCGAGTTTTTTCAACTGCATGACAAATTCGAAGAGCTGTACACCGATCTGTTAACCAAGGTTGATGAGGTAGCCGAGCGCATCCTGACCCTCGGGCATCAGCCGGTTCATGCCTACTCTGATTACCTGAAGCTTTCCAGCATCAAGGAAGACAAGAACGTCAGCGACGGCCAGACCTGCGTTAAAGGCGTGCTCACCGGTTACCAGACGCTGATTGAACTGCAGCGTGAAGTACTGGCACTAGCCTCGGATGCCGACGATGAAGGCACCGCTGCCCAGGCAGGCGATTACATTCGCGAGCAGGAAAAAACCGTCTGGATGCTGGGTGCCTATCTTGCCAAATAATCAGCTTGCCAAGTAATCAGCTTAATAAGTAATCGTCTCAGTAAGTAAGCGAGTATGAACTACCACCCCTAAGCGGCTACGCCGTTAGAGGTGGTTTCGCTTGCGCGTTGGCAAGCTTCTAATGACAACCGCGTATCGATATGCGTGATGGTCATGGGCGTGTCCACAACGCCCTTACCGGCTCGAAGGTGATCGCTGATCCACTCGTCTTAACGGGCTGAAAACCGAACGCCTTGGCACCGCTAAGATGGATCATACCGTTGACGATTTTATAGCCATTACGGTTGACGACATAGGTTCGAGCGCCTTTGCCATAGCCGGGGATTTTAGGCGGCGCGCGGTATTTTTCAGGATGGCGGGCATAATCTGCCTTGGCCTTGACCCAGCTTTTCCAGCTATCGCCAACCAGCTGTGTGGTGCGCTGAGCACCCGCTGAAGGCAGTAGGCTATAAACAATGGGATGGACTCCTCCTCACCTAACCGGCATCTACGTGCCAAAATGAAAATGGTAGGTGAAACCATCAATCATCATGAAGATGAGGAGAAGCCCAGATGAACATTATCCGCGTCGGTGTTGATATTGCAAAGTCGGTTTTTCATGTCCACGGCGTAGATCGTCATGACCAGGTTCAGTGGCGTGGTAAATATGCTCGGAGCAAGTGGTTGGACGCCATCGTCAAGCGTGTACCCACCGGTGCAACGATTGGCATGGAAGCTTGTGCTTCATCTCATCATTGGGCACGGGAGCTTCAGAAACGGGGTTACAACGTCCGGTTGATTGCCGCTCAGTTCGTCAAACCGTATGTGAAAAGCAATAAGAATGATCGGGTGGATGCAGAGGCCATCTGCGAAGCGATGAGCCGCCCCAATATGCGCTTTGTTGCTCCCAAGACTGTTGCCCAGCAAGATGTTCAGGCAGCACATCGCATCCGTGAAGAGTTGGTAGGGCAACGCACCGCTAAAGCCAACCAGATTCGGGGACTGGTAGGTGAATATGGGATTATCGCGCCTGTTGGCATTCAGCAACTGCGCCGAGCATTACCTCGATGGCTGGAAGATGCAGAGAACGGCCTAACTGATAGCTTTCGCATTTTGCTTAACGGTTTGGCTGACGACCTTCGGCACTTGGATGACCGCATCACAGCACTCGACGAGAGCATTGTTGAAAGCGTGAAACAAGATCCCGTCGCACGGCGTTTAATGACATTGCGAGGGGTTGGGCCACTCACGGCCAGTGCGCTATCCGGTGCGCTGGGAGACGGCCAGGCATTCAAGAAAGGGCGTGATTTTGCCGCCTCTCTAGGATTGACACCTCGACAACACAGCACGGGCGGACGAGACCGTCTTTTAGGCATCAGCAAACGCGGTGACAGCTATCTACGCAAACTGCTCGTCCACGGAGCACGCGCCGTGTTGCGACAGGTAGATCGCAGGGACGACGGCCTGAGTCATTGGCTTAAAGGTCTGACGTCTCGAAAACATATTAATGTCGCAACGGTAGCCCTGGCCAATAAAACGGCTCGGATTGCCTGGGCGCTGGTACGTAATGAAACAGCTTATGACGAAAATCTTGCTGCGGCGAGTGTCGGCGTTTAAGTGAGTTAGTTGAAGATAGACACGTCTTCGAAATAGTCGGTATCGAAAATTTTGTTGGAGATCTTCCACACCGCGATTGCATGGCATTTTGATTGATGGCGAACAGGTCGAACCGGCACGGGGAAACCCCTAAAGGACATGGAGCCACGAGCTCGTGTAAACGATTGGGAACCAGTGCGCGGATAGCCCATTAGGGTCTGATGCTAAAAAACGGCATCATTAGAGAGACCGAATACACGTAGGCAGTCGTACCTTAGTCGCGACCAAACAAAGTGCTTGCAATAGAGGAGGAGTCCATACACGTCCTTATGCTCACGCTTGAGGATTTTGTCAGCTTGACTAGCACTGATCGGCGCCTCGGCAAAGAGTGCCTGTCGCATGTGATACAACGTGGCATTGGCCACTTTTCGCGTTGCCACACACAGCCGACGGCATGCCGCATGATTAGCATGGCCGGGGCGAATGGTGATGCGTTCAACGCGGTTAACAAACATGGGTCGCCTTTTGATTGACACCTACTGTAAATATATCAGGAAAAAGGTGCGTATCAATATCAAAACACAACGCATGACAACTCAATCAGGCCGTCCTGACGGACGGCGCGCTATCCATCCACGCCCAATGCGTGGCTTGGACGTGGAATTTCGCGCATAACGTTAAAAACAGCAGCAGTGCCTGAAGGCAGCTGCTGTTTTTTTTATGTCTCAGCCAAACGTTTTGAGTGCCGTTACGTCACCTGTTCAGGCCAGATCAAACAACAGTACGTCGGCATGATCCGGGCAGTTTACCTGGATGGTTTCCTCCGGTGCGAAAGAGGCGGCGTCGCCAGTACTGAGCAAGGTACCGTTAACCTCCAGATTGCCTTTCGCCACATGCAGCCAGGCATAGCGCGATGGCGGCGGCGTGATGTTGTCGCCTTGCTGAAACAGACCCGCGTAGAGATTGACATCCTGGTTGATACTTACCGAGTCGTGCCTGCCATCCTGAGACACCACCAGCCGCCATTGCGCCGTGCGGCTTGCCACGGGGAACGCTTTTTGCTCGTAGCTGGGCGGAATACCCAGTTTGGCAGGTTCAATCCATATCTGCAGAAAGTGCAGGCCGTTTTCATTTGAATGGTTAAACTCGCTATGCACCACGCCTGTGCCTGCGGACATCCGTTGAACATCTCCTGGGCGGGCGATGGCGCCGTTGCCCATGTTGTCGCGGTGCTCTATTTCCCCTTCCAGCACATAGGAAATGATCTCCATATCACGGTGTGGGTGGGCCCCAAACCCATTTCCCGGGGTGACTCTGTCTTCATTGATCACGCGCAGGGCGCGAAACCCCATATGCGCCGGGTCCATGTAGCCAGCAAAGGAAAAGGTATGAAACGAGCGCAACCAGCCATGGTTACCCTTACCGCGATCTTCAGAACGTCTAATCTGCATGCTGGACTCCAGTATTGATATCAATCACAACGATCAATTTCACACTCACCAGGCCTTTGGTAAAGGTGAAATATTTCTCTCCACCGTCACAATAAATTTGATTGACTCTTCATGCTCACTCCTCCTCCTGCAGAAACGTCCAATCTGGTCATATTAGCGTTGGGGCAAGCTGTCATTGCCCGTATGACCTGTCGAGAATATGCCCACACAAGGAAACAAATTCTGTCATTCATGACACCGACGTAATGACAGCCCTTGTTAACGCCAATTCCATACGCCCGACCTTAGATCCGTTGCGGCATGGAACGACTCACAATAAGACTTACAAGGTGACCTCATGGACAACACTCGACTCCAAGGTAAACACTGCCTGATTACTGGCGCTGCACGTGGCATGGGCGCCGCCGTGGCCGAACACTACGCCGCTCAGGGCGCCAAGGTATGCGTGGCGGATCTCAATCTTGAAGGGTGCGAGGAAGTGGCTGCGCGCATCAAGGCCAACGGTGGCGAGGCCATCGCGATCAAGCTCAACGTCACTGACCGGGCCGATGTGCAGGCGGCGGTTCAGGCCACGGTCGATGCCTTTGGTAGCCTGAACGTGATGGTCAATAATGCGGGTATCAACAAGCCGTTGATGTTCCTAGATATTACCGAAGAAAACTGGCACCAGATCATGGATGTCAATGCGCTGGGCTGCCTGCTCGGTATGCAGGAAGCGGCCAAGCAGATGATTGATCAGGGCAAGGAAAACGGCCCTTATAAAATCATTAACGTAGGCTCGATTCTGTCTCGTCAGGCGTTTGACGACGTGGTGCCCTACTCATGCAGCAAACATGCGGTACTGGCCATGATCAACGGCGGCGCCAAGGCGCTGGTCGACCACAACATAACTGTTAACGGCTACGGCCCCGGCGTGGTGCGCACCGAACTATGGGAACAGCTCGACAAGGATCTGGTCAGCATCGGCAAGTTTGAAAAGCAGGGCCAGTCGATGGATGAACTGGCCGAGAAAATGATTCTGATGAAGCGCTACTCCTACCCGGAAGACGTGGTCGGCACCGCCTCCTTTCTGGCCAGCGCTGAATCTGATTACATGACCGGCCAGCTGCTGATGATTGATGGCGGCATGATCATGCAGTAACCCTCATTCGGGAATGAGGGTCGGCCCCGCCAAACCGTCATTCCCGCATGCCCTTAGCGGGAATCCATCCAGCGGCATCAGGATACCGCTGGCCGCCAGATCACCAAACCAGGGCAGGTCGCAGGCCACAATGTCGTAGCGTGATTTCGTCAGGCGCGCATTATAGTGAATGTCTTCCAGCAGGTTATCAATCGAACGCGCCTTGTTGCGAATCTCCAGCCCAAAGATCGATTCCAGCTGGCGCTTAAGGTTGTGCATGGCCATAAAGGTGGGGTCGGCATGGGCTAACACCCGCAGCCCACCTTTCAATTCAAGCCGAGCAGAAAGCACCGCTGGCGTGGATATCACCGGCTGTGACGCTGACGCCCCTAAAAATATCTTGCTGGCTGACTCAGAGGCAGGGTCTATCCCGAACAGCGGCCCGAGGATTCCCTTGATCCGCTCGGCGTAACGCTCCCACTCCTCAATCATTTCAGGCGATGGGTGCAGAGAAACGGTCTTGCCGGTTTTGGTTCTGGGCCGTGAAATAATCAGGCCACGCTGACGAATACTTTCAATCCCCCGCTTGGCAGTACCGTATGAAAGCCCGGAGGCATCCGCCAGTGAGGTGGGCGTCGTCAACCTGCCAGCCAGGTGATTGCGCATAAGGTGCAACAGCATGCGCATTTCGCGATAGCCCGGCGACATGCTCAAAGTGCTTTCGGTCTCATCTTCCAGCTTTTCAATAAAATCAATAAAGCGCGCAAGCTCGGTGCTGGATATTCTCGATACCGGTATTTGCGATAGCTTGTCGTAAGGCCCTTCAGGATTGACGTCATCTAACCCGGCTTGACCGACCATCGGCGTATTTCTCATCACGGCCTCACTTGATCATTTGGCCAGTAAAGGCCTGTTTTTCATGATTTAACTTATGCCATCCATGATAAGTCGAAACCCTAACAGAATCAGCAGAACCAGGATGATCCGGAAAAACAGCTCGCCATCAATGCGTTTCTGAATCACTAGCCCCAACTTCACGCCTAACCACGCCACCGGTATCAGTAGCAGCGCTATGGTCAGGTTATCAATATTGATCAGACCCAGCAGAGTGTAAGGCACCAGCTTGACCAGATTGGTAATCGCCAGAAACACCACGGCAGTGCCCAGAAACTGCTGCTTGGTCAGCTGGCACTGCAGCAGGTAAAAATTCAACGGCGGGCCACCCGCATGGGCAATAAAGCTGGTAAAGCCTGCTATCCCGCCGCACAGCCACCCCACCCAGCCAGGCATTAACTTACCGCGTAGCGGCTTGAATAGCCCCCACAAGCCAAACAGTACCGAAAAAATACCCAACAGTAACTTCAACAGTGCTTCATCAAACCAGCCGTAGGTGAAATAGCCAATCACCACCCCTAAGATGGCAGGAGGAAACATCAACCACAGTAAACGATCGACCCGCTGGCGCCACCACGCCTTGAGACTGAACACATCCATCACGATCAGCAGCGGCAGCATGACCGCCACCGCAAAGGCCGGGCTCGCCTTGAGCGAGATCAAGGGTACGGCCACAACGCCCACGCCACCGGCAAAACCTGATTTGGAAATACCGGTCAGCAGCACAGCGACGACCATCAGCAGAACGAACACCCAATCAATTGTCATGATACGCCTCTTTTATGCGCCACAGTCTGTAGAAAAAAGCCTGTAGATAGAAAGCCTGCGGATAAAAAAAGAGGCCATGATCGTCACGGCCCCTTTCGGATCTTTGATTCTGTCACACGCTAACCGGAATAAATCCCGGCAGGCTCACAGAATCTGGCAGACTTCCTCAAAGGCGAAGCGGTCGCCACGCGGGAACAGCGCTTCTGGATCGCCATAGCCCAGGTTGCACAGGAAGTTGCTTTTCACCTTGCCATCCGGGAAGAACTCTTCATCGACGGCAGCGTTATTGAAGCCGGACATCGGGCCAGCATCCAGGCCGAGTGCGCGAGCAGCCATGATCAGATAGCCGCCCTGAATCGAGCTGTTGCGGAAGGCGGTAGAATGAATGAAGTCCGGCTTACCTTCGAACAGTGATTTGGCATCTTTGTTGTGAGCAAACATGCGCGGCAAATGCTCATAAAACTCGGTATCAAAACCCACCACAGCCACGACCGGGGCTTTCATGGTCTTTTCCTGGTTGCCCGGCAGCAGTGCTGGCTTCAGACGTTCCTTGGCTTCGTCAGTGGTCAGAAAAATAATCCGCGACGGCTGGCAGTTCATGGAGGTAGGGCCAAAGCGCATCACCTCATAAAGCTCACGCAGGGTTTCTTCGCTCACCTGACGGTCCTGCCAGACGTTATGGGTACGTGCTTCGGTAAACAGGCTGGCAATAGCCGCTTGATCAATCTTGCTCATGTCATTTCCTCTCGTGGTGTAAACGGCTCGACAGGAGCCGGACGTTCATGGGCGCCCTTCAGGACGCTTTCAGGCCAAAATCATAAGTAAAGTAGCGGTAAGGGGTTTCCATCTGCCGGCCATCAGGCCCCTGCCCTGCAGGTTGCTGAGTAAATGTCTTGACCAGCGAATCCTTCACCCCAAAGACCGCATCGGAATCCAGATAGGGATCGTCTTCGGCAAAAATCTGGGTCACCAGGGTTTCGTACCCTGGCGCCATCAGCATGAAATGTACGTGGGCAGGGCGATACGGGTGGCGCCCAGTGGTTTCGAGCATCTTGCCCACCGGCCCATCGGTCGGAATCGGGTAAGGCGATGGCGTCACCGTCCAGAAGGCATAACGCCCCTGGTCGTCGGTGTGAAAGCGCGCGCGTAACGAGGCGCTTTCAAGCTCAGGCTTCTGGACGTCATAAAAGCCTTCACTGTCTGACTGCCAGACATCAATGGTGACATTCGCCAGCGGCTTACCCTGATCATCGTGGACATGACCCTCAACAAATAACGGCTCACCTTCAACGCCCCAGTTGATGGCGTCGCCCTGGTTCGCCTGGGGAGGGTCAGCGACGTAGAAAGGCCCCAACACGGTACTTTCGGTGATCTTGGGGTCACTGCTTGGGTGGTTGATGGCATCCACCAGCATGGTCACGCCCAGGGTGTCGGACAGCAGGATGAACTCCTGGCGCTCGTCATCGCATATCTGCCCGGTACGGGTCAGAAACTCAATCGCCTGGGTCCACTCTTGTTCAGTGGGCTGCACCTCGCGCAGATAGGCATGCAGATGTTTTACCAAGCCATTGAGCAAGGTTTTAAGCCGTTCGTCCTCACAGCTTGAAAATTCATCAATCACTGCCTGGGTAATATTGTCGGTGGTCAGGTTACGCATGTGTTTGCCCTCCCTGCTGTGCAGGCGTTGGCTCACCCAGCCCGGAAAGGCGCTCGGTGTGATGTACGGTAGCGATATAGTCATCATCGCCGTGCCCGGTGGCGATCAGCGCGGTATAGGCTTCGCGCATTTGCGCTGCCAGCGGCGCCGACACCCCTGAGCCATGGGCACAGTTCAGGATCAGGTCAAGATCCTTGGCCATCTGGGCGGCGGAAAAGGTCGAGGTAAAATCGCGCTGGGAAAGCGGCGGCACCTTGTACTTCACCATAGGTGAGCCCACCGCGCTGTCAGAAATCAGCTCCAGCATGGCGTCCCATTCAATGTTGCCTTTACGCGCCAGGGTCAGGGCTTCGCTCAGCATCCCGGCACTCACCGCAATCATTAGGTTGATCGCGAGCTTGGCGACCCGAGCCTGCTCTTCGTCACCCAGCCAATACTGCGCTTTGGTAAAGGCATCAAACACCGGCTTGGCGGTTTCCATCGCCGCTTGCGGGCCAGACACCATCGCCGACAGCGTGCCTGCCTCGGCTGCCACCGGGTTGCCTGACACCGGGCTGCGCAGATAGGCAATGCCTTGAGCCTTGGCTGCTTCAGCTACCCGCGCTGAGGCTTCCACGCTGACCGTGCTGGTCTCGATCAGAATACTGCCGGGTGCCATATGACGGATCAGCTCGCCGGGCTCAAGGCACAGACTGATCAAGGCGCGGTCATCGGGAATCGAGACAAACACCAGATCACAATCCGCTACGGCGCTGGCAAGCGATGGATGCGGGGTAATGCCTATGTCTTCGGCGAGCGCCAGACGCTGTGCTGAAAGATCAAAGCCTTGAACGGCCGTCCCTGCCTGAATAATCCGGGTGGCCATCGGCAAGCCCAGCTTGCCCAGGCCAACCCAGGCGACCTTGGAGGATGAATGGGACATTTAATGTGCCTCCTGTGTGGATTGCGCTTCACGCGCCAGCAACTCGGCGTGAATGCGATGGCCTGACGCGGCAAGCTCGGTAATACCCGGCTGGGTGTTTATCAACAGGCGACCGCCACGTTTCTTGAACTGCCCGGCCACCATGACGCTGTCGACGTTGGCCAGGCTTGTTTGCATGACAACGCTGGAAATCGGCTCGTTAACCGGCTGCATATTGAGTTGATTACTATCGAGCAGTACCAGATCCGCCTGCTTGCCTGGGGTCAGGCTGCCAATGCGGTCATCAAGCCCCAGGGCTTTCGCGCCATCCAGGGTGATCCAGCCCAGCGCTTCCCGGGTGGTAATGGTCGAGGTATCGGGGATCTTGCCCTGCTCCCGGCGCGAGGCATCGTTATCCAGGGAACGCTGCATGCCCAGGGCAGCACGGGCCACGCTGAACATATCGCCAGAAAGCACTGACTCAAGATCCACGCCCAGTGAAACTACGCCGCCGTGCTGGCGTACCAGGCCAGTGACCGGAAAGCCGTGGCCCTGAGTCATCTCGTTTTCCGGCGCCACTGAAAAGGTCACGCCGCTAGCGCAGAACCTAGCCATCTGGCCATCATCCAGGCTCTGGCCGTGGACAATATTGATATCCGGGCCTAGCAGGCCACGGGCTTCTACTTCGTCCCAGGCGCCGGGGGCCACGGCTTCGCCACCGCCCTGGTGCATGGACGCCACCAGACCGAATTCTTTGGCCAACGCGAAGTCCTGCAGAGTGACATCCAGGGTGGAATAATGCGGCCCCAGAATCGCCATCCCCAGGGTCACCAGGCCATCAGGGTCAGACAGCTCCCCTGCCAACAGGCGCTCGATTTCATGACGCGGGTGGGGAATTTCACTAAAGTGCGGCTGACCGGGCTTGGGGTCAGGCTTGGGCGAGCCGTGCATAAACAGGGCGCGAATCCCCGACTCCTTCAGCCCACGCACGGCGGCGTCGGTGTGTTCTGGCGTCGGGTTGTTATGGCACCAGTCACCCAGTGTGGTGGTGCCACAGTTCAGCTGATTGATCGCACCCATGCGGGTGGCAATATAAATATCATCCGGCGTGAACAGCGCTGCCAGACCACGGTGTACGTGGCGAAAATACTCCAGCAACGTCCAGTTGGCCGCCACGCCGCGCAGGCCGGTCTGCCAGGTATGCATATGGGCATTCACCAGCCCGGGAATCAGGATGCCGCCACTACAGTCAATCACCTCAGCATCCGCACCTACCACCAGATCATGGCCCACGGCCGCAATCTGCTCATCCTCAACCAGCACCTGGCCGTTGCTTAACTCACCCAGCGCTGGGTCCATGGTGATCACGCTGGCGTTAATAAACAGGGTTTTCATAGCGCCTCCCCGCGTTCAGATTGTGGGCGCAGGCCTGCCTGGGCATTACCCAGCAGGCGCGCTATCCCATCAACGGTGATCTCTCTTGGGTTCCAGTAAGGGTTACGGGTGGCCATCGCCGTGGCTTTGTCCACGTCTTTGATGCCGAAGCCCAGCTCCGAGAGCGCACTGGGTGCGCCAACCGCACGCCCCAGGTCATACAGGCCGGTGGCCGCATCGTCGCAGCCCAGGGCGCGTTGGATACGCGCCATGGCCTGCGGCGCGGCCGGGGCGTTGTAGGCCACCGCATAAGGCAACACTATGGTGTGCGTTTCTGCATGGGGAAGGTTGAAGGAGCCGCCCAGGGTGTGGCACAGCTTGTGGTGCAGCGACATGCCTACCGAGCCCAGGCAGGCGCCGCACAGCCAGGCGCCGTAAAGCGCATCGGCACGTGCGTCGACGTTGGACAGATCGCTGGCAATAACCGGCAGGCTGCGTGCCAGGGCCGCAATGCCTTCTTCGGCCATCAGTGTAATCACCGGGTTGCCGTCGCGGGCATACAGCGCTTCCACCGCATGGGCAATGGCGTTGACACCACTGGTGCCCGACATGCCAGCTGGCAGCGTCAGGGTCAGGTCAACGTCATAAATCACCGTTTCCGGCAGCACGTCCAGAGTGCGCTGGGTAGTTTTCTCACCGTCGCGGGTTTCACCCAGGATCGGCGTCATTTCCGACCCGGCATAGGTGGTGGGAATAGCGATCTGGGCTAACCCCGTGCGCAGCGCAATCGCCTTGCCCAAGCCAATGGTAGAGCCACCGCCAATCGCGATGGTGCAGTCCACGTCCAGTTCCTTGACGACCCGCATGGCATCATCCGTGATATCCACCGGGGTGTGCATCGCAGCCTGGGCATAGACACCGACGCCCTTGTTGCCCAACTGCTGCAAGACATCCTCGGCCTGCTGGTGCTGCTGCGGCGTGGCCAATACCAGGGCGCGCTCACAGCCTAGCAGAGCCAGCTCTTCCCCCAGACGCGACAGGGTTCCCTGGCCAAATACCACCCGCGATGGCAAGCCATTATAAACAAAGGGTTGCATGGAACTTTCCTTATACGTTTGAAGTGGTCTCCGGGCACTCCCGAGAGCGCCCCCATCACGACACCGCTAGCTCACCTGGGCCTGCTTGCCCATGCCGGTAATCCCCTGCACCAGCGCATCCTCACTGACGTTGTCGCCATCAAACTCAGCGGTCACGCGGCCGTCGTACATGGCGATAATGCGGTTACTCAGTCCGAGCACTTCCGGCATCTCCGATGAAATCACCAGCACGGCATAGCCGGACTTGGCCAGGTCTTTCACCAGAGCATGAATCTCCGCCTTGGAGCCCACATCAATACCCCGGGTAGGCTCATCAAGAATCAATAGCTTCGGATGGGTATGCAGCCACTTGCCGATGACAATCTTCTGCTGGTTACCACCACTGAGGTTGCCCACCTTCTGGCGCCAGCTGGGCGTCTTGATCTTCATCGCCTGGTGGTATTTGTCGTAGACTTCACGCTCTTTCGAACTCGTCATAAAGCCCATTGACGACACACTAGACAGGCTTGCCAGGGTCATGTTGTCTCGGCAGTTCATGCCCAGAATCAGCCCCTGGTCTTTGCGGTCTTCCGGGACTAACGCAACGCCACTGGCGACTGCATCGTGGGCGCTGCGGAAGTTGACGACTTCGCCCTCCAGCAACACCTCACCGGCAGCTGGCGTACGCAAGCCGAAGATGGTTTCGGCCACTTCAGAGCGCCCCGCGCCTACCAGGCCATACATGCCGACAATCTCACCCTTGCGCACGTTAAAGCTGACGTCCTCGAACACCCGCTTCACCGAGAGGTTGCGCACTTCCAGCAGGTTATCGCCGAACTCCGTTGGCTTGCTGTCATGATCAAGCTCCAGACTGCGGCCGATCATCATCCGGGTGATTTCGTCTTCGTTGGTATCTGCGGTATTGACGGTGCCGGTGTATTCACCATCGCGCAGTACTGAAATGCGGTGGGAAAGATGAAAGATCTCGTCCATACGGTGGGAGATATACACAATCCCCACACCCTGCTCACACAGTGAATTGATCACGTCATAGAGCACCGGCTTTTCGTGGTCGGTCAGTGACGCGGTCGGCTCGTCGAAGATCACCACCTGAGGGGTAAACGCCAGAGCCCGGCCAATTTCCACCATCTGTTTCTTGGCAATCGACAGCGAGCCCACCAGGTCATCATGCTGAAAGCCACACTTGAGGGTTTCCAGTATCTTGTTGGTATCCTCACGCAGCTTGCGCCAGTCAACGCGGTTGAAGGGTTTTCTGGGCAGGCTGCCAAGGAAGATGTTTTCGGCGACCGTCATTTCCGGCACCAGCGATTGTTCCTGGTGAATCAGCACCACCCCTGCACGCTTGGCATGCTTGGGGTTTTCAAAGGCCATTTCCTCGCCGCCCAGAATGATCCTGCCTTCATTGGCCTGATGTTTACCGGCCAGCACCTTCATCAGGGTTGACTTACCCGCGCCATTTTCACCCAGCAAGGCGTGTACCTCGCCGGGGCGCACGTCAAAATCCACGTTGCTGAGTGCCACCACGCCAGGAAAGCGTTTGGTAATGCCTTTGAGTTCAAGTATCGGCGCGGCCTCAACCGGCCGACGTGACTGAGAAGAAGCATTCATACCCGCACCTCCTTGGTTGAGGGCGCATTGAGTTTCTTGTCGATGATCAGCACCGAGATAAGAATCAGGCCGAGAACCACCAGTACATAGAAGGCGGGCACCTGCATCAGGTTCATGCCATTACGCAGGATACCGATTGCCAGTACGCCGCCCAGGGTGCCCACTATGCTGCCGTAGCCACCGGTCAGCTTGGTGCCGCCTAGCACCACCGCCGTAATCACCCACAGCTCATAGTCACGCCCCAGGTTAGGCGTCGCCGCCCCCATCTGGCTGGCCAGCAACACCCCTGCCAAGGCAGCGAAGAAGCCCACGATCATGAAGTTGATCATCATATGGCGGCCCAGGCAGATGCCCGCATCGATGGATGCTTCAGGGTTGCCGCCAACGGCAAAGGTATTGCGGCCATGGCTCGTACGCGTTAGCACCAGGTGCATGATCAGCGCGCAGACCAGGAAGATGATCGCCAGAACCGGCATTGGCCCAATCGAGCTCATGCCAAAATCGGAAAAGGCAAAGTTCATTGCATATAGAGATTGCTCTTCGGTGTAGACAAAGATGAGCCCTCTTACACCGATCATGGCACCAAGCGTGACGATGAAGGCGTTAACGCCTGTTTTCCAGACAACCAGGCCATTGATGGCGCCCAGCACGACGCCGCAGGAGAGCGCCGCCACAATGGCCAATACCATGCTGGTTTCCTGCAGCCCGACCACCAGCGATGCGGCCAGCCCCAGCACTGCTCCTACAGAGAGATCAATGTTGCCGTTGATCATGACCAGCGTCATGCCCAGCGCAATCAGCCCGATGGTGGACGTCTGCACCAGGATGTTGGTGATATTGCCCCAGGACAGAAAGTACTCCGACATGAAGCTGAAAAAGATAAAGATGGCAATGACGAACACCCAGATGGGCTGTATCACTGTTCTGCCACGGAAGAACCCTTTAAAAAACGACATCATGTATTCCTCCGCGCTATGAGTGGGTGGTCAGCAAGCGCTTGCGCTTGTTGGCAAGATCCAGCCATACGGCCAGGATGATAATCACCCAGGTGACAAGCCACTGGATGTAATAGGGGTAGCCCATCAGCAGCAGGCCGTTCTGGATAAAGCCCAGAATCAAGACACCAATCACGGTCTTCCAGATACTGCCCGCACCGCCCAGCAGGCTGGTGCCGCCCAGAATGACCCCCGCCAGTACCAGCAACTCATAGCCCTGGCCCACATTGTTCTGCGACCCCATCACCCGGGACCCCAGCACCAGCGCCGCACAGGCCACACAGAAAGCAGAAATCAGATAGGTGCTGAACACGCACCAGTTGTTGCGAATACCCGAGTAAACCGCCGCCATGGGGTTGCCGCCCACCGCAAAGATACGCCGACCGTATCCGGTGTAGGACATTACTATCTGCATCACAATGGCCAACAGGCCAAACATCAGGACAGGCACGGCAATACCGGCCAGATAGCCACGGCCAAAGAAGGCAAACCAGGTGCCTTCCTGATCCGCAATATCGACGTTCTGACCGCCGCTGTAGATCAGTACCAGCCCCTGAATGGCAGACAGCATGGCCAGTGTCACAATCAGCGAATTCAAGCGCAGAAAACCAATCAGAAAGCCATTGACGGCGCCAATCATCAAGGTCAATGCAAACATCAGCAAAATGGCGTTAGTGGGGCCGATCTTGTCGTGCAGATCCACCACCAGAACGGTTGAAAATGACAGCATCGACCCGACCGAAAGATCCAGGTTGCCGCCGATAATCACCACCGTCACGCCGATGGCAATAATCCCGATAATGGATGCCTGTCGAACCACGGTCATAATGTTCGACTGGGAGAGGAACTGTTCGGAAAACAGCGAAAACGCAAACATCCCGAGCAGAAAGAAAATAAGAATCCCTTGAGCCGACAAAAAGCTCATGACACCTGCCTTGCTCAGCTTTGCTGCGGGCAGGTTAGGTTTTGTTTGATCTGCAGAAGCCATTCTGGTCACCTGTATGAAATCACCTTGGCAGGCACTTTGTATTGTGGTGATCAAGCGACTTGATCACCACAACGGTCAGCGCACGCCCGTGCAGGAATTGCGCTTACTGGCAGAGAAGAACCATAACGCCAGCCACTAAGGGGCTGGCGTTATAAAGCCCTTGTGCCATCAGAATACCGGGCGTTCGAACTCATCCAGGTTTTCAGCGGTGATTTTTGGCGTTTCGAAGAAGTTCATTTTCGGTACTTCTTCGCCCGACAAAACATCCAGGGCCGTCTTCAGGGCCGCTTCGGCATCATCGACAGGAGATTGATAGATAGAGCCGTAGTACTCGCCACGCTGAATGGCATCGTAACCAACGGCAAAGTTGGTGGCGCCAATAAAGATGATCTCATCGGCCCGCTCTTCACCCTTGGCCGCATTCAGAGCGCCCACGCCCATGTTGTCATCGCCGGAATAGACACCATCAATACGCTCATACTTGGTCAGAAAATCTTCCATAACCCGCTGGGCACGTTCACGGTTCCAGTTACCCGGCTGGGTCTCCATCAGCTCGACATCAGGGCAGACTTCTGCCAGACGATCCTCAAAGCCACTGGCACGCTCCATGGCGGTGGTATAACCCGGCTGGCCGGAAATCTGTAAGATCTGACCTTCGCCGCCTAAGGCATCACACATCATCTCGGCAGATGAAATGCCTTGCTGAACGTTATCCGGACCAGAGAAAGCAGAGATAAACTCAAGCCCTGCTTCTGCAATCTTGGAGTTGGTGACGATCACCGGGATGCCAGCACTATGCGCCTGACGAATGGCCGGAATGACCGCCTGGCCGTTGGTAGGCCAGATGATGATCGCATCCACTTCCTGTTGAATAAGGTTGCGCACCTGACCAATCTGGCGCGCCACATCGCCACCCGCATCCAGAACAACCACGTCAACGTTATCCATCTCATCAGCGGCTTCCTCAAAAGCGCTTTCATAAGTGGTCTGATAACTGTCCACACCGACGTTATTCTGGGTAATACCGATGCGGTACGTGCTTTCAGCCTGAGCGGCAGTGGCAGACACCATCAATACCGAGGCGGCAATAGCGGTTTTCAAGAACATAGCGTTTCTCCTAGCGTTTTTAGTAATTGTTGTTAGCTTGCAGGCCGTGCAAGCCTGGATAGGAGCTTACGTTCAGGGTTCAGTAAGGCACAATGCGATCAACCGTCAGAAATGGCCACTCTGGATATTTTGTTTTATTAACGGCGGGCGGCGGCTGATATCCACTTTCGCAGGGGTTACCTCATCGCTGTGGTCATCGACAGCAAAACTGTTCAATGGTAAGCGTCAAGGCTGGGGTGATGGTATACAGATACATCTGTTCAATCAGGCTTCGTTCCAGATGCCTTCGCCTGTGCAAGCTGCTGCTGTACCAAGCTCCGCTCACGCTCCAGCTCACGGCGCAGTTCTTCTTCCGTCGGCAAGTAAGGATGGTATTTAGCGGCAAACATCTGTGCGCTGTCGGTGAGTACCGAATACTTCACCACCGCTTCGCTTTTCTGGCTGCACAAGATAAGACCAATGGTGGGATTGTCGTCTTGCTCTTTGTAATGCTGATCGTAGATGCGGATATAGCTATCCATCTGCCCCACATCCTGATGGGTAAGCTTGCCCAGTTTGAGATCCACCAGAAGAAAGCATTTGAGCTTGAAGTTATAGAACACCAGATCGATATAGAAGTCCTGATCTTCGGTAGAGAGGCGCTGCTGGCGAGCAACAAAAGCAAAGCCTTTACCCATCTCGAGCAAAAAATCCTGTAGGTTATCAATCAGACCGCGTTCAAGATCCGCCTCCAGATAGCGCTCGGCAGGCAGGTCGAGAAAGTCCAGAATATAGGGGTCACGCAGGTAGTGCCGGGCGTCCTGCTGGGCTAACGGGCGCGTAAGCGTCTCGGCCTCCTGCTCGACCTGGCGTTCCAATGCTCGACTGCTCCAATGCTGGCTTGCCGCTTCAGCCATATACCACTCTCTGGCCTGATGGTTATCAATCCGCAGCAGAATACGATAATGCGTCCAGCTCAATTCGGTACGCAGTGCGTTCCGATTTGGAAACGCCAGATAAAACGCACGCATATTGCGCAGGTTTCGAACATCAAAGCCCTTGCCAAATTCACGGGTCAGTTCGCCGGAGAGCCGCTGAAGCTGCTGTTTACCATAGGCCGCGCGGGATTCACCTTGTTGCTCGTCTTCCACAATCAGGCGGCCAATCTGCCAGTAAGTCTGCACCATGGTGCTGTTGACTGCTTGCACCACCTGCTGGCGGGCAGTGGCAACCAGCTCACGGATGTCAGATACCAGCCGAGGACTGAGATCAGCCTGAGATTCCTTGTTTTTTTCAGGCACCATAACCAAGCTCCTTTAAATGCCAGTCTCCTATTTCCCTGGTTTGCTTAACGCTTTGCGGCGGCTTCCAGCAGCGCCGTGAGCAGTGCCCAGCACTCGGTGACGGCCTCCAGCTCAACGCGTTCATCCGGCGAGTGGGCGCCGCGGATGGAGGGGCCGAAAGAGACCATATCCAGGTGCGGGTATTTACTGCCGATAATCCCGCATTCAAGCCCGGCGTGAATCACCTTGACCTGGGGCTCATGGCCCAAAAGCACTTTGTGCTGGGCGTTGAACAGCGCCAGCATTTCTCCTTCAGGGTCAGGTACCCAGCCGGGGTAGCTGTTTTCCGCTTTGACTCTGGCGCCCATCAGGCCAAACAGCGCCTTGAAGCGGTCAATCATTGAGGTGACGGCGCTATCATGCAGCGAACGTACCAGAGCGCACAGATGAAAGCGCCCGTCTTCCAGGCTGAGCACTCCCAGGTTGTTTGAGGTTTCCACCACACCGGGGACATCGGCACTCATTTTTTCCACCCCACAAGGCGCGGCGTGCAGAGTAGCCACCAGCATGGCGCTGGCATCATGACTCAGCGCTTCTCCATCCAGGTCAGTAGGCGCGGCTTTCAGAGTCACGCCAGGGTCGGCACTGCCCAGTTCACGCTTGAACACCTGTTCAAATGCTGCAATCTGTTCCAGGGCGTCGTCCCAGGCGTCAGCGGGCAACGCCAGGGTGGCAAAAGCTTCACGGGGAATCGCATTGCGCAGAGTACCGCCCTGATAGCTTTTCAGGCGCGCGCCCATTTCAGCGAGTTCACGCAGCACGCGCATCATCAGGCGGTTGGCATTACCCAGCGGCTGATGAATATCCATGCCGGAGTGACCACCTTTCAGGCCGGTCAGGGCAAGCGCCAGCCCACGCTCGTCATCACGCAGAGCGGCGCCGGGCAGTTGGGCATTGACCACCACATCACTGCCACCGGCACAGCCGATATACACATCGCCACTTTCTTCGCTGTCCAGATTGATCAACCGCTGGCCGGTGAGCCAATCCGGCGCCAGGTTCAGCGCACCGCCCATGGAGGTTTCCTCTTCCAGGGTGAAGAGCGCTTCCAGAGGGCCGTGAACCAGCTGAGTATCTTCGAGCGCCGCCAGTATGGCGGCTACGCCCAGGCCATTATCAGCCCCCAGGGTAGTGCCATCGGCATGTAGCCAGCCGTCCTTGACGTAGGTGCTGATCGGGTCGCGGCTGAAGTCGTGTTCGTGCCCGGCGTTTGCCTGGGCCACCATATCCAGGTGGCCCTGGAGGATAACGCCCTTGGCATCCTCGTAGCCTGGCGAGGCAGGCTTGCAGATGCGCAGATTGCCGAAGCTGTCGCGGTCATGGGCAAGCCCCAGTGAGTCCGCCCAGGCTTCCAGCAGGGCGACCAGTTCTGCCTCTTCCCCGGAGGGGCGTGGCGTATTGCACAGGGTACGAAAATGGCGCCATACCGGCGCTGGCGTCAATGTTTCCAGATGTTCGTTCATAAACACTCATCGTGAGATTAATCGGGCTACTTTACACGTCCCCAAGGCTTCAGGAAATATTTCAGGCAGTGCTCAAAAAAGGGTCAGGCGTCACCTAGCAGGGCCGCGACTGCCTTGCGTAGTGCCGCCACCGAGGCTTTATGGCTGCTGGCCAGCGGTTGATTCTGCAGCGCCCAGCTCGCGACCGCCTGTAAATCAGCGCTAACGCCCTCCTCAACACTCTGCTGGGCGGTATGAATGGCCAATGCCTGCAGGGCGCCACGTGCCAGGCGTGGGTCACGATGGGCAAAGGCCACATCCCGGGCGTCCTGAACCTGATGGCTCTCGATAGGCCTGGTCGGCATTTCGGCCAGTAAGGGCACCACGATATCCGCCGGCAGCTCGGAAAGCTCAAACGCCAGCATGGCCAGCAGGCCAGCATGCAAGCGCTGGCGCAGAGCCTGGATGATCTTTTCACCTTCAGGGGTTAACGCCTTGGCGACCATCAAGGCCACTTCCCCTGTGGTGGTATCTTTGGAAATCCCCAGCCGCACCGGCGTAAACCCTGCCGCCTGCCAGAACGCCAATAACCCTGCCTCGGCACCAAAGGTGGCACCACACAGCGCCATACCATCGTGGCGCGCTTGCTCAACGCTGTGTGCCAGCAATGTGCTGGCAACGCCCTGGCGGCGTACCTCAGGGTGAGTGGCAATGCGGGTCACCCGCCGCCAGTTTGCCGTCAGCGCTTCACGACAGCCTGCATGGGCGGCCAGCGATTGGGCCAACAAATGCCCCTGGGGGCGGCGCTCTCCCCTGGCCACTTGCTCGGCCAGATCGGCTGGAAAGCCGCCTTCATTGCGGGTCACCACCACCCCACGGGGCGCCGTTGGCTCTCCCTGCAGGCCGAGCTGGGTGGCGGGGCCATCCAGCAGCTGACGAATATCGCTGGGCGTGGTGCGGTAGTGGGACTGAACCAGAAGCCCGAACAGGGCTTCAAGCGCCGCTTCATCGCGCCCCAGCGCCGCCTGGGAAAGCCACTCAAACCGGGTGCTGGCCGAACAGGGTGGCAGCTCCGCCTTGAGTAACAGGAGCCGGTTGAGGGTGGCTTCCAGCGGGTCGCCAGGGTTCCAGCGCACCGGGGTTTCAAGGGTGATTTCGCGCCACTGCGGTGTGTGGCGCATCAACTGGTCACGAAAGCGCAGTGCAAAGCCTCGCCCGGAGCCTTCATAACCGTGCACAGTGGTGGCAAAGGCAATGCGTGGGAAAGCACTCAGCCAACGCCCCAGCAGCGCGGCGGGTATGGCAGCGGCTTCATCAACGAACAGGTAGCTGCCATCGCCCCCTAACCTGCCTTGCTCAACTTCCTGCGTTAATGCATCAGGGGCTATAAAACGCACGCGCTGGCCGCTTGGCAGCTGCAGGCTATAGGCAGACGGCCAGCTCGCTTCAGGGTAGGTTTCTGCCAGCCGCTCAAACACCGGCTGAACCGCCCCAGGCCGAGGCGCTGTGATCCACAGGCTATTGATGCCTTTAGCTAACAGGCGCGCGCAGGCGATGCCCAGGGCGGCACTTTTGCCCCGCCCCCGGTCCGCAGTGATCACCAGCGGGCGGCGGCGCTTGAGATTGACCAGGGCGGCCACCGCCTGGGCCTGGTCGCCGGTCAAGCAGGCTCCATCAGTACTGCCTTTATCAGTAGCGTCTTCGGATGACATGGCGTGTTGCTGTAGTCGTGGCAAATCAAGCGGTTTGCCCGCCTGCCAGTGAATAGCCAAAGGATCAGCGTTCAACTGGCGTTTCAGGCGCGCCAGATAATGTGCTGACAGGCTCTGCCAGCTGGAGGGGTAATCTGCCATACGCCGGTAATCAGGGTCGGGTAAAGCCCCCCAATCCGAGTCTGTTAAAAGTACCAGCAGGCCGCCAGCCTTTAATGTGCCTCCCAGAGCACCCAATACATCCGGGTTTAAACCATCGCGCTGAATGTCATAAACCACCAGCTGATGCTCTTGACCCAAGCGCGTAGTGGCCTTGGCAGGCGGTAAGCAGGTGCTGGCATCCAGCAGGTCAGGCGGGGAGCTGGATACCCAAAGTGGCAACTGCCAATGCCTACCCTTCCAAAGCGCCAGTGCAGTCGCCTGACGCTGTGATGCCTCGCCAGCAACTCTGACCAGACAACGCCAACGGCAGTCTTGCAATTGGTAAGACCAATTAAGCATCTTTTCCTGATCAGAAGTCATTGCAACAGACACTCAGCAAAATCGTCTCCTTCAATTTAATATTGGTCAGACCAATCAACGCCCATTTCAGACTGCAGACTCATCAAGAAAAATGCCAAAAGCACTATCTATTAGTCTAACGCCTCTGCGTATGGGCCTGGCTTAAAATAGTTCCGAAATAACGCAACATAACAGCATTTAGCCTATATTTAGCCTGGTTATAGCGTCTTTAGCAGTAATTTTAGCGCGAATCGTTAAAACAGCGCTTACCTCAATGCTGGCAGCGAGTTGAATAGTGTTGAAACTGTTACTTGAGCACCTGCACGGCTGGCTATAGCCTCACCAAGGCAGTTCAATCTGAATAAACAACAATCAGTGTAAGCGGAGAAAGGTTCATGAATATGATGACCCGCACAAAAGCGTCAATGCGTTTCAAGCTCGCCGGCACAGCTGCTGCTGTGATGATGGCAACGGGCACCATGGCTACGGCAGCCAACGCCCAGGAAAGTGTTCGCTGGCAGGTGCCGATTGCGTTTCCATCCAATCTTGTCGGCTTGAGCACACCGGTTGTGCACCTTTCTGAAAGCCTTGAGGCTGTATCCGGCGGCAATATCAACCTGCGCTACTATGAGCCAGGAGAATTGATTCCTGCGTTTGAGATTCTCGATGCGGTCTCTGAAGGCCAGTATCCGGCAGGCTTTACCTGGGTTGGCTATGACCAGGGCAGCATTCCTTCACTGCCGCTGTATGCAGGCGCCCCCTTCGGTATGGAACCTTCTTCCTATCTGGCCTGGCACTATCACGGTGACGGCCACGAACTGTTAAAGGAAATCTACGAACCCTACAACGTTCATCCGCTACTTTGCAGCATGATTGGCCCGGAAGCCGCTGGCTGGTTTGCCGAGCCGGTTGAATCGCTTGATCAGATGGACGGACTGCGTATTCGCTTTGCGGGTATTGGCGGACGCGTTATGGAGCGCCTTGGTGCTTCCGTTACCATGCTGCCGGGTGGCGAGCTTTACCAGGCAATGGAGCGCGGCACCATTGACGCTACCGAGTTCTCGGCCCCTGCGGTTGACCGCATTCTGGGCATGCAGGAAATCGTCAATAACTATCTGATGCCAGGTTGGCACCAGACGTTTACAACGGCTCACCTGCTGATCAACAAGGATTCCTGGGAAGGCCTGGAAGATGCCACCCGCGCCCAGATCGAGATGGGCTGCCGCTCAGCAACGCTTTTCGGCCTGTCTGAAAGCGAGTGGGAAAACCCGCTGGCCTTGCAGGGCTTCGTAGAAGAAGGTGTTAACGCTCAGGTTCTGCCGGAAGAAGTTCTGCAGGAACTGCGCACTATTACCCATGAAGTCCAGCAGGAAATCGCCAACGAAGACGAGATGTTCCGTCGCGTGCTCGACAGCCAGCAGGACTGGATGCGTATTCACGGCGAGTGGCGCACCAAAGGCTACCTGCCGAAAGAATACTACCTGCCTGAGAACATCCAGCAGCTGGACTAATTGCCTGTGATACGACTGGCCGGGGCATCGTCATGATGCTCCGGCCTTGTTCATGCCAAGACACATGAGACTGATACTATGTCTACGCCTTCCCAGGATCCGTCAAAGACGCTTCCCACCAATGCGTTAAGTTTTCGGCTGGATTCCATGATTGCTTTTTCCGGCAAACTGCTTTCCTGGCTGTGGGTTGTCACTATTGCGGTTGTCCTGACTAACGTCTTCAGCCGCTTTATCCTTGGGCGCGGCTCTATTGCGCTGGAGGAGCTTTCCTGGCACTTCTTTGGTGCCACCATGATCATGACACTGGCCTATGCCATCGTGACCGATGATCACGTGCGCGTGGATGTTCTGCGTGAGCGTTTTTCACTGCGCCTGATGGCATGGATCGAGCTGCTTGGCATCGCGCTTTTGATGCTGCCCTTGCTGTATTTCATTATCGACCAGCTAATTGAATATGCTTACCGGTCATTCGAGCAGGGCGAAAATTCTCAAGCACCCAGTGGCTTGCCTTACCGGTTCATCCTTAAGAGCACCCTGCCCATCGGCATGATACTGATTGCCGTTGCCATGGTGTCGCGTCTACTACGATGCACCACCTATCTCTTCAAGTTTCCTCGGGAAGTGCGGCCAACGCACCCGACCGACTTCCGCTAACGCCTGATACCGGGGATTAATATGGGTATTGAAGAACTTCTCGTTATTGGCATGTTTGCCAGTTTCATGGGGCTATTGCTGCTGGGTTTTCCGGTTGCCTGGTCTCTTGCCGGTATCGGCTTTCTGTTCGCTATTATCGGCCACGTCATGGTCGAGTATTTCGACGCCAACCTGTGGTTCACCTGGGGGGGCACCATTGGCGTTCTTAGCCAGCGGTTCTACGGGATCGTGGCCAATGAGCTAATGGTGGCACTGCCGCTGTTTATTTTCATGGGCATCATGCTGGACCGCTCCGGCATTGCCGAACGCCTGATGAATTCGCTGGTACGCGTGATGGGCGGCCTACGCGGCGGCTACGCCGTCACCGTGGTAATTGTGGGTATTCTGCTGGCCGCCTCCACCGGTATCGTCGGCGCCTCGGTCGTCCTGCTGGGGATGCTTTCTATCGGCCCAATGCTCAAGGCCAACTACAACAAATCGCTGGCGGTAGGAACGGCCTGTTCGGTCGGCACCCTGGGGATACTCGTACCGCCCAGCATCATGCTGGTGCTGATGGCGGATCGCCTGGGCACTTCAGAAGCGTCTGTCGGGCGTTTGTTTATGGGCGCGCTGATCCCTGGGGTAATGCTCGGCGTCATGTATATCGCCTTTATCATTATCGCTGCTTACATCAAGAAGGATCTGGCACCCGCCCCCAAGAATCGTGAGCCCCTCAACGGGCGCGCACTGCTGGAGGTTCTGATTGCCGTGCTGCCCCCTATGGCGCTGATCGTTGCGGTGCTGGGGTCGATTTTCACCGGCTTTGCCACCACGACGGAAGCCTCTGCCGTGGGTGCTCTGGGCGCCACTGTGCTGGCTCTTTTCAGCCGCCGTCTTAACTTCAACGTCATGTCCAGCGCGCTTTATCAGACGACCCGCACCACAGCGTTCATTTTCGGCATCTTCATTGGCGCTACCGTTTTCGCAGCGGTGCTGCGCGGCCTGGGTGGCGATGATGTTATCCGTGATGCCGTCACCGGTTTGCCGTTTGGTACCGCCGGTATCGTGCTGACCATCCTGCTGGTAGTTTTCCTGCTCGGCTTCTTCCTGGACTGGGTCGAGATCACCCTGATCATTCTGCCGCTGGTAGCACCTGTGGTGTTCAGCTTGGGCGTTGAGCCGGTCTGGTTTGCGATTCTGTTCGCGATTTGCCTGCAGACCTCGTTTATCACCCCGCCGGTCGGGTTTGCGCTCTTCTATATCAAAGGGGTCTGCCCCCCTTCGATTCAGACAATGGACATCTACAAGGGGGTGGCGCCCTTCGTATTACTCCAGCTACTCGGCCTGATGCTGGTATTCTTCTTTGAGCCGCTGGCGACCTGGTTGCCCAATCTGGTTTACAGCAGATAAGAAGCAGGCGCTATCTATAAGTATTGTTCTTAGCCCCTTGCCCAGCAGGGGGCTTTTTACTTCCCGGCCTATAAAAATGGTAGGCTGCGAGCGGCCAAGTGGCGGCATGTCGCATGGATTTCACATCGTTAAGTCAGGTGCCAGATGGTATGATTAGCATTTGATACTGGTTCGCATCGCCGTTACGGGTGCCCGCAGTTCCTCACGCTGCTATCAATCGCGCCGGACTCTTTTGACGACCACCAGAATCCACACCTTGCGTCACCGTGTTCACTCCGTTCGCGATGTTGATGGGCAAATGCTAACCCGCTTCACACCTTCATAGTTTTAAGGAGAAGACAGTTGTCTCAGACTGCCGATCGTGGATTCGACTCGCTACTCAAGCGGCTGGTTAGCCGGTTCAATGTCTGGTCATTGATTCTTTTTGGCATTGCTCTAGTGGTGGCGCTGCCCGTTATCGTCATTTTTGCGCATATTTTCATGCCCACTGACGGCATCTGGCAGCATCTGGCCAGCACGGTGCTGCCCCGTTACCTGACCAATACCTTCTGGCTGGTGCTGTTTGTTGGCATCGGTACTTTACTGATCGGGACGGGCACCGCCTGGCTGGTGGTCATGTGCCGCTTTCCGGGTAAACGCATTTTTGAGTGGGCGCTGCTACTGCCTCTGGCGGTGCCGACTTACGTGATCGCCTACGCCTATACGGACTTTCTGCAGTTTGCCGGCCCTCTGCAAAGCCTGCTGCGCGAAACGTTTGGCTGGGCCCACGGTGATTATTACTTCCCCAACATCCGTTCACTGGGCGGCGCGGCTACGCTGATCACTCTGGTACTTTACCCTTACGTCTACCTGCTGGCACGGGCCTCGTTTCTGGAGCAGTCGGTATGTGTTCTTGACGTTGGCAGAACGCTGGGACGCGGCCCCTGGCACCTGTTTGCCAGCGTGGCGGTGCCGCTTTCCCGACCAGCGCTGGTGGGCGGGGTTTCCCTGGTACTGATGGAAACTCTTAACGAGTTTGGCGCCGTGCAGTTCTTTGGCGTGGATACCTTTACCACTGGCATCTATCGTACCTGGTTCGGGCTGGGGGAACCCGTTGCAGCAGCTCAACTGGCGGCTTGCCTGCTGGCTTTTGTGGTTGCTTTGGTGCTGCTTGAACGTTGGTCCCGCGGCAAGCGGCGCTACTTTCATACCACCAATCGCTACCAGCAATTGCCCGAGTATGTACTGTATGGCTGGCGATCGGCAGCAGCGGTGATCTTTTGCCTCCTGCCCGTCTTGATTGGCTTTCTGCTGCCTAGCGGCATTCTGCTCGAAATGGCCATCACTGAAGGCGACAGCCTGTTCGGCACGCGCTTTTTCGGTTTCGCCTTTAACAGCCTGGCGCTGGCCGCGCTGGCCGCCGTGCTGGCAGTCGGCCTGGCCATGCTGCTCAGCTATGGTGTGCGCATCCACAACACACCCTTTGCCCGCTTCAGCTCACGGATAGCCGCCATGGGCTATGCCATTCCCGGCTCGGTGGTGGCCGTGGGCATTCTGATTCCCTTTGCCTGGCTGGATAACACCATCAACCTGTGGACTCGGGATACTTACGGCGTGATTATCGGGCTGATTTTCAGCGGCTCAGCTTTTATTCTGATCTACGCCTATGTGGTGCGCTTTCTGGCAGTGTCTTTCAACGCCGTGGAAGCCAGCCTGGGTAAGGTCACCCCCAGCATGGACGCTGCATCACGCACGCTTGGCCAGACAGCCGGCGGTACCCTACGGCGCATTCATACCCCACTGATGCGCAGCAGCCTGCTGGCTGCCGGTATTCTGGTGTTTGTGGATGTCATGAAGGAATTGCCCGCCACCATCATATTGCGCCCGTTCAACTTCGACACCTTGGCGGTGCGGGCACATAATCTGGCGGCGGATGAGCGCTTGGCAGAGGCCTCAACGGCATCGTTGGCGATTGTCGTGGTGGGGATTATTCCAGTTATCCTGCTTAGCATGGCCATGCGCCGTGCCCGCCCTGGAAGCGGGCACTAAGCCGCTAAACTATTCACTGCTCACGATTCACCAAGCACCGTTACATCGGAAAGACAAATACCTGGGAGAGGTCGAGGTGAATATCCACCGGCTGGCCTTCCCCAGGCAGGAACAGCCCTGAAACTCGGGCATGCAGATGCGCTTCGTCGCCGCTGTTGTTATGCGCGCACAGGTGTATCAGGCTGGTGCGGCCCAGTAACTTGGCCATGATAACGTGGCTGTGATCATGCGCTTCAGCGGGCAGGTCGCGCTCCTCAATGCGCAGCGCCTCCGGGCGGATCATTACCTTGGCCGGGCTGCCGTCAGGGATGCCCCCTGCTTCCACCTCGCCTACCGGTGTTTGCACCTTGCCATCCTTGACCACCCCTTCAAGCTCGTTGACCTCACCAAAGAAGGTCACCACAAAGGGGTCATTGGGCGCGCAATAAAGTTCCCTGGGTGTACCGGTCTGAATGATCTGGCCATCACGCATCAGAGCAATGCGATCAGCCATGAACATCGCTTCTTCCGGGTCATGGGTCACCAGCAAAGTCGCCGCACCGACTTTTTTCAGCACATGCAGGGTATCGTCGCGGATCTGGTCGCGCAGGCGCGCATCCAGGCTGGAAAATGGCTCATCCAGCAGCATCAGTTGTGGGCCAGGTGCCATGGCGCGAGCCAGCGCTACGCGCTGCTGCTGGCCGCCCGACAGCATATGCGGGTAGGTATCGATGTAATCCGCCATACCCAACTGCTCAAGCAACTCAATAGCTCGGGGGCGACGTTTGGCTGCGGGCAGATGCTTCAGCCCAAAGGTGACATTTTCCACCACGCTCAGGTGTGGGAATAACGCTGAATCCTGAAAGGCCAGCCCGACACTGCGCTTTTCGGGTGGCAGATGGCGCATACCGGGCCGGGCAATGACCTGGCCGTTAAGCTCAACGCTGCCTTCCTGAAGGGTTTCCAGCCCGGCAGCGATACGCAGCAAGGTCGTCTTGCCGCAGCCCGAAGGCCCCAACAGGCAAACCACCTCTCCCGGCTCAACTTCAAGTTCCACGCCTTTGACAACCTGATTGCCATCAAAGGAATGACGCACATCATGCAGCGCCAAGGCATTTGTCGGCGCGGCGATTTCTGCTGCTTTCACTGTTGCCGTCATGACTCTCCGCCATCGTGTTGAATATAACGCCTGCGAAATGCAAGTGCGTATTAAAACTGAAAGTTATTCTCATTCTATTTTCTATCTGAACATAATGCACCTGCTGTGCGGGCAGATACAGCGGTTTATCTCCTAAAGCATAAGGGGTTTGCGCCTACTGGCGGTAAAAATCGCCCACCGTGAAAACGGATGATTTTCTTTCTCATTTGCTTGACGATGCGCTCAAAGACCCTTACATTGACGAAACTGGTAATGCAACTTATTATCATTCAATACTGTTAGGACGTCGGATATGGACACTCGTTCATTGTCCTGTTCACTGATAAGAGGAAGCTGATAGATGAAAACTGCTGGCGTAAAAACTGTCCGCGCTGTTGCCCCCTTTGCTGCTGTGCTGGCAGGGGGTGCTTTCGCAAGCCAGGCACTGGCCGATGAAGTAAATGTTTACTCCGCCCGCCACTATGATTCTGACGAAGCGCTCTATCAAGCCTTCACCGAGGAAACCGGCATTGAGGTCAATATTCTTGAAGGCGGCTCCAGCCAACTGATTGAACGCATCAAGAGCGAAGGCGTGGCAAGCCCCGCCGATGTGATGATCACCGTTGATGCCGGTAATCTGTGGCGCGCTGAGCAGGAAGGTATCTTCCAGAGCGTTGATTCTGATGTCCTCAGTGAGCGCCTGCCGGACAGCATGCGCCACCCGGAAGGCATGTGGTTTGGCTTTAGCCAGCGCGCCCGGGTCATCTACTACAACCGTGACAACTTCGACCCCAGCCAGATCAGCAGTTACGAGGATCTGGCCGACCCACAGTTTGAGGGTCAGGTGTGCATCCGCTCTTCCAATAATATCTACAACCAGTCACTGCTGGCGTCGCTGATCGAGCATCACGGTGAAGAAGGCGCTCAGGAATGGGCAGAAGGCGTTGTGAACAATATGGCGCGTGACCCGGAGGGTGGCGACACCGATCAGATTCGTGGCGTCGCCAGCGGCGAGTGTGATCTGGCCGTCGGTAATCACTACTACTATGTTCGCCTGCTGCACTCCGATGAAGAAGCTGATCGTGAAGTAGCCCGTAATGTCGGCATTATCTTCCCGAATCAGGATGGCCGTGGCACCCACGTCAACATTGGCGGCGCCGGCGTAGTTGAAGGCGCACCGAACCGCGAAAATGCCGTACGTCTGCTCGAGTTCCTGAGCTCTGACATAGCCCAGGAAGCCTTTGCAGAAGGCAACTATGAATTCCCGGTTGTTGATGGGGTCAAGAAGAACCCGGTACTGGAATCCTGGGGTGACTTCAAGAAAGACAGCCTCAACATCAGCGTACTCGGTGAAAACAACCCGGAAGCGATCCGCATCTTTGACCGCGCGGAATGGCGTTAATCCGTACTTGAACTGACTCGCTAAGTAAACCGCCCGCAGCCTTGGCTGCGGGCGGTTTTGTTTGGGCATGTATAGGTCATTCCCGAATCAACCACAGAACCGTACTTCCCGAATCAACCACAAAACCGTCATTCCCGAATCAACCACAAAACTGTCATTCCCGAATCAACCACAAAACTGTCATTCCCGAATGGGGTTATCGGGAATCCATTTTGACCTTTGCCTGATGACGCCCAGTGAATGATAACGACGTCATCTTTATGGTGTCAGCGTCTCTACATCAAACGCCACTATCTGCCGCTCAATGCTGGAAAACTCCACCCCGACCAAATGAATGGGCTTACCACTGGCACGGTATTTGTCAGCATAACCTTGTGCTTTGATCTGCTCCAGCGCCTTACCTTGAGGTAACTGCTCTACGACCTTGAATTCAAACAGATAGAGATGGCCGCCGAAATCAACGCTCATGTCCACCTTGCCTTTATTACTGGCATCCTCCACCGTCACGCCGACGCCCAGTGCGGCAAAATGGCTGTAAAAAACACTCGCATAATGGCCTTCATAGCGGGCAATCGGGTTGTTGCGATACCAGTCGTGGGGCAAGCCAGCAAAAAGCGCTTTCAGATGAGTTTCCAATGCACCAAGGTCATGATGCTGCAGGGCACGAAACAGCGTCAGCCGCTCTCTGGCAGGTTCTTGAACACCCAAGGCAGGCAATAATGCCTGGTTAAGGCTGGTAGCCACTTCGTGGTTGGGATAGCCAAGCGTATAGAGCCAATAACCGGTCATCGGCTCTTCTACTGAATGCACAGTGAGGTAGCCGGTCTGGAACAAAAGCGCTTCCGTGGCGATATGATCGATATCGAAGCGCCCAAGCAGTTCAGCTTCAGTCTGCAACTGGCTAAGTGCAGGAGTAAAAACACCGCGCTGTTTCAGGATATCGACCAGAAAAGTGGGGGTGGCCGTTTCGAACCAATAAGGGCTGAATTTGCGCTTCTGTAATAGCAACAGTACATCAAAAGGGTTGTAAACCGAGTCAACGTTTTGGCCACCCCAGCGGTAGCCGTTATACCAGCGGCGGATTTCATCCCGATCGAGGCCCAGCAGTTCTGGTGCAAAAACACTATCAATATCATCATCGGTATAGCCACAGATGGCCGCATAAGGCGCATCCAGAGTGATATCGTTGAGATTGTTAAGCCCCGAAAACAGGCTAACCTTGCTGAACTTGGAGACCCCAGTGAGCAGCACAAAATGCAGATGGGGGTCAGCATCCTTGAGTACGCTATAGAGGTTTTTCAGCCCCTCGCGCAACTCGCGGGCAAGCTCAGGGCTAAGCAGGTTGTCCAGTATTGGCTTGTCGTATTCGTCGATCAGCACCACAACCCGTTGGCCTGCATGAGCATGGGCCTGACGAATCAGGGTCTCAAACTCACCGGCAATATCGGTGTCATGATCAAGGGTCAGCCCGAGCCGCTCACGCTCGGTACGCAATTGCTCGCGGATACGCACGTCCAGCTCCCAACGGCTTTGCAGCACACCACTGCCAAAACTCAGGCGCACCACGGGGTAGCAGGTCTGCCAGTCCCATTTATCGTGGATATAAAGTCCTTCGAACAAGGCCTCCCGACCTTCAAACAGGCAGCGCAAGGTATCCAGCAGTAGGCTTTTGCCAAACCGCCTCGGGCGGGAGAGAAAGTAGTACTTGTTTTGATTGACCAGTTTCTCGATAAAGGGCGTTTTATCGACATAGTAGTAGCCATCTTCACGGATATCCGAGAAGGTCTGGATCCCGATAGGGAGTTTACGACGCTGATCAGATGGCATGCGGGCCTTCCTTATCATCCTGTTGATGGCAGTCTAGCATGCTGAAAAACGTACACGTGCGTTGTCGCTTGCTGTGGAAGTCCATCAGCCGCATCAAAATACCTGTGATACGGCCTTGATTAAACGCCTTAGCCTTAGTGCGCTTCATCCCAGTTGGCGCCACTTTCAGCTTCGACCGTCAGCGGTACGCTGAGGCTGGCAGCGGCTTGCATACGCGCCTGAATCTGAGTAATGAAAGCCTCGACCTGACTCTCCGCCACTTCGAACACCAGTTCGTCATGTACCTGCATAACCATCAGGGCGTCAAACTCCCCTTCTGCCAGCCAGGCATCCACCTCTATCATGGCCAGCTTGATGATATCCGCAGCCGTGCCCTGCATGGGCGCATTGATCGCTGTGCGCTCGGCACCCTGGCGACGGTTGCGGTTCTGAGAGTGAATCTCGGGGAGATATAAACGCCGCCCAAAAACAGTTTCGACAAAGCCATCCTCTGCCGCCTGGCTGCGAATGCGTTCCATATAACGAGCCACGCCCGGATAACGGTCAAAGTAGCGGTCGATGTAGGTCTGCGCCTGCCCTCTTTCGATATGCAGCTGACGCGATAGACCCCAAGCGCTCATCCCATAGATCAGCCCGAAGTTGATTGCCTTGGCGCTGCGCCGCTGCTCGTCGGAGACCTTTTCCAGCGGTGTGCCGAACACTTCTGCGGCGGTTGCGCTGTGAATATCCTTGCCCTCAGCAAAAGCTGTCAGCAGCCCCTTGTCCTCAGAGAGATGCGCCATGATGCGCAGCTCAATCTGGGAGTAGTCGGCCGCCACAATGCGGTAGCCCGGGCGGGCGATGAACGCCTGACGAATCTTGCGGCCTTCCTCGGTGCGGATGGGGATATTCTGCAGGTTGGGGTCAGACGATGACAGGCGCCCCGTGGCGGTCACCGCCTGATGGTAGCTGGTATGTACCCGCCCGGTGCCTGGGTTGATCAGGCGCGGCAGTTTGTCGGTATAAGTGGATTTCAGCTTGGCCAGGCCGCGATGCTCCATGATGACCTTGGGCAGCGGGTAATCCAGCGCCAGCTCTTCAAGTACCGCTTCCGCCGTTGAGGGCGCGCCCTTGGGGGTTTTCTTAAGCACCGGGATTTTCTGCTCTTCGAACAGAATTTCACCCAATTGCTTAGGCGAGCCCAGGTTGAACTCACGCCCGGCCAGCTCAAAAGCCTGTTTTTCCAGCGCATGAATCCGCTGCTCAAGCTGCTGGCTCTGGGCATGCAGACGCTCGGCATCCAGCGCCACGCCATTGCGCTCAATGCGTGAAAGCACCGGCACCAAGGGCAGTTCAAGGATATCCAGCACCTTGGCCAGCTGCCCTTCCGCTTCCACCAGAGGGCGTAGGGTGTGCTGCAGGCGCAGGGTAATATCCACATCTTCACAGGCGTAAGGCGCGGCCTGCTCCAAGGCAATCTGGTTGAAGGTCAGCTGCTTGGCGCCTTTACCGGCGATGTCCTCGAACGAGGTCGTGGCTTCACCCAGGTATTTCAGCGCCAGCGAATCCATATCATGGCGGGTGGCCGTGGCATTCAGCACGTAAGAGGCCAGCATGGTATCCGCCAGCGGGCCAGCCAAGTTAATGCCGGCACTGGCCAGCACTGACATATCGTATTTGAGGTTCTGACCGATCTTGATTTTTTCCGGGTCTTCCAACAGCGGCTGCAGAGCTGAAAGTACTGCACTGCGATCCAGCTGGGCGGGTGCATCCAGATAATCATGGGCCAGCGGAATATAGAAGGCTTCGCCTGGTTCCAGCGCTAGCCCAACGCCGACGATCTCGGCGTCCATATAGTTGAGGCTAGTGGTTTCCAGGTCTACGCAAAACTGTGCGGCCTTATCCAACCGAGCCAGCAAGGCATCGAAGTCAGCCTGTTCGGTAATCACCTGGTCGCGCCGCTCTGCCGCAGGTGGCTGAGCGGTGGGTGTGGTATCAGGCTGCTCAACGGTGGCCTCTACGGCTTCATCCTGGCCGCTTAATAGCTCGTTCAGCCATTGTTTGAACTCCATTTCCCGGTACAGCTCGGCCAGCTGCTGCTGGTCAGGCTGGGCAATTTCCAGGTCATCCAGCCCGACTGGCAGCTCGCAGTCGGTCTTGATGGTGGCCAGCTGGTAGGAAAGAAACGCCTGTTCGCGGTGCTCCTCAAGCTTTTTAGGCAACGTCTTGGCGCCACGGAAACTCAGCGTCTTGACGCGTTCGAGATCAGCGTAAATGGTATCAAGACCTCCGCCCATTCCCTGCAACAGGCCAATGGCGGTCTTTTCGCCCACACCGGGCACGCCCGGAATGTTGTCCACCTTGTCGCCCATCAGGGCCAGGTAATCAATGATCAAGCCAGGCGGCAGGCCAAACTTGGCTTCCACTCCGGCTTCATCCAGGGTTTCATCCTTCATGGTATTGACCAGGGTGATATGCGCGTTGACCAGCTGCGCCATATCCTTGTCACCCGTAGAAATCACCGCATCACGCCCGGCCTGGGTAGCTTGGTGAGCCAAAGTGCCAATCACATCATCGGCTTCTACGCCTTCAACGCATAACAGCGGCAACCCCAGCGCTTTCACGCAGGCATGCAAAGGCTTTATCTGGCTGCGCAGGTCATCAGGCATGGGTGGACGATGGGATTTGTAGTCGCTGTAAAGGTCATCGCGGAAGGTCTTGCCCGGCGCATCAAATACCACGGCCATGGGGCTATCCGGATAATCCTTGATCAGCCGTTTGAGCATGTTCAGCACGCCTTTGACCGCTCCCGTGGGCTGACCCTGGGAAGTGGTCAATGGCGGTAAAGCGTGAAATGCACGATACAAATAGGATGAGCCATCCACCAGCACAATAGGAGCGCGCGCCATAACCAGAAATCCACCTGCTGAGAATAATGGTCATCATGATAACGCGCCCGGCAGTCCCTGCCGAATGGAAACAACGTCTTTTACTGTTAACACGTGAATGCTGCCAAGTTATCGCCCAAACCGCTACAATGTTGGCCTTGGCAACCTGGGCGAGACTCTCATGGCTGTATTTACTCCGCTTAGCGACGCACAGGTCGCAGCGTTTCTGGAAAAGTTTGATGTCGGCCAGCTGCAAACCCTGGAAGGGGTAGCGGGCGGCACCGAAAATTCGACATTTTTTGTCACCACTGACCAACGCCAGCTGGTACTCACCCTGTTCGAGCAGGGCGAACACGAAGAACTGCCGTTCTTTGTCGACCTGCTGGATTATCTCGATGAGCATCGCCTGCCAGTGCCTGGGCCGGTGCATGACCGTGACGGCATCGCGTTACATAGCCTGGCAGACAAGCCCGCCTTGCTGTTTCCGCGCTTGCCGGGGCGCCACCCTGAAGCCCCCAACCTCACTCAGTGCCAGGTGCTGGGCGAAACACTCGGGCATATGCATGCCATCTCCCAGCATTTTCCCGGTCGCCGCCCCAACCCGCGCGACCTGCACTGGCTGCAGGCCATGCACCATAAGGTGCTGGCCTATATCAGCCCTGCCGACCAGATACTGATGAAAGACGAGATCGACGAGTTTGAAAGTGTCTTCAGTCAGTATGACGAACTGCCCCAAGGCGCCCTGCATGGCGACCTGTTCCGCGATAACACCCTGTTTGACGGCAACCAGCTGGGCGGCATGATTGATTTCTATAATGGCTGCACTGGCGATTTGCTGTTTGATCTGGCAATTGTGATCAACGATTGGGCCTCAGATGAGAATGGCCACCTTGACCGCGAGCGTTACGACACCATTCTCAACGCTTACCAGGCGCGCCGCCCGCTGAATAGCGATGAACAGGCCGTCTGGCCGGTGATGCTGCGCATGACCGCCCTGCGCTACTGGCTGTCACGGCTGCTGGTGGTCTACGTCGACCCGCCCGCTCACGATCTAACGCCCCACGACCCGCAGCGCTTTGAAACCATTCTGAAGGCACGGATTGCCCAGGGCGCGCTGCCCTTGCCCGAGGTCACCTCATGAGCTCTACGGCATCCGCCAACAGCCTTGCCACCACGCCTGCCATGCGCGCCCGGCGCACCTGGAACATTGACCAGTGGGGCAGCGGATACTTTGATGTCGATGACCAGGGCCACACCCTGGTACGTCCGCTCGGCTCTGCCAGGCCCGGCCCGGCCCTGCCGCTGAATGGCCTGGTGCAACAGCTGCTGGCCAGCGGCCTGCGCCTGCCGGTGCTGGTACGTTTCAGCGATATTCTGCATGATCGGGTGGAGCAGCTGTGCGGCGCCTTTGATCAGGCCATGCAGGACGCCGATTACCAGGCTGGCTACACGGCGGTCTACCCGATCAAGGTCAACCAGCAGCGCCGCGTGGTGGAAGAAATCCTCGCCACGGCCGAGCGCGGCAATGGCCGTGTGGGGCTGGAAGCCGGCAGCAAACCGGAACTGCTCGCCGTGCTGGCGCTGTCTGACCGGGATTCCTCGCTGATTGTATGTAACGGCTATAAAGACCGCGAGTATATCCGCCTGGCGCTGTTAGGAGAGAAGCTTGGCCATCGTGTTTATCTGGTGGTGGAAAAACTTTCCGAGCTGACTCAGGTGCTGGAAGAAGCGCGTGCGCTGAACGTTCAGCCACGTATCGGCCTGCGGGCCAGGCTTGCCTCGATCGGCAAGGGCAAGTGGCAGAATACCGGCGGTGAAAAGTCCAAGTTCGGCCTCACTGCCAGCCAGATTCTGCAGGTCGTTGATACCCTGCACGAACATGATGCCCTGGCCAGCCTGCAGCTGGTGCATTTTCACCTTGGCTCACAGATTGCCAATATCCGCGATATCCAGCGCGGCCTGCGTGAATGCGCGCGCTTCTACCAGAGCCTGGTGGAACTGGGCGCCCCGATTGACTGTGTGGATGTGGGCGGTGGACTGGGCGTTGATTACGAAGGCACCCGCTCACGCAGCTTCTGCTCGGCCAATTACTCCATGGCCGAATATGCTCGCAATGTGGTCAACGCCTTTGCCCAACTTTGCCAGGAAACCGGCTTGCCTCAGCCTCACCTGATCAGCGAATCCGGTCGCGCCCTGACCGCTCACCATGCGGTACTGATCACCAATGTGATTGATGAGGAACGTGTCGACACGACGCCACCGCCCCGCCCAGAGACGCCAGACCCGCAGCTGGAAGCCCTGTGGCGGGTACTCGACCAGCTGGAAAGCTTTCAGGAACCCCGCATACTGGTAGAAGCCTGGCACGACCTGCTGCAGGCCGTCAGCGAACTCCAGGACCGTTTTGTACTTGGCCTGTGTGATATGGGAGTGCGGGCTGAAGGCGAGCGCGTCTATACCGCTGCCTGTCACCGCCTGCGCGCGCAGCTTGATGGCCGCAATCGGGCCCACCGTGAAATTCAGGATGAACTGGCGGAAAAGCTCGCCGACAAGCTGTTCGTCAACTTTTCGCTGTTCCAGTCGGTGCCGGATGTATGGGGAATCGAGCAGATCTTTCCTGTGCTGCCGCTTTCCGGGCTGGAGCAGACGCCCACGCGGCGCGCGGTGATTCAGGATATCACCTGCGATTCCGACGGACGCATCGACAGCTACGTCGATGGCCAGGGAGTGGAAAGCACCCTGCCACTGCCGGAGTGGGCCAATGAGGATCAACGCTGGCTAGGTTTCTTTCTGGTGGGGGCCTATCAGGAAATTCTTGGTGACCTGCACAACCTGTTTGGCGATACGGACTCGGTTGATGCGGCCCTGGATGCCCAGGGCAACTGGGTGCTTTCCAACCCGTTGGCGGGCGATCGGGTGGCCGATGTGCTGGCCTACGTCAACTTTGATGCTGACAAGCTTCAACAGCGCCTGATGGCGCAGCTGGCTGCCAGCCAGCTAACGCCCCAGGATCAGGCCCAGTTTGCTGACAGCCTGCGTGACGGCCTGAATGGATATACCTATCTACAATGACTATCTACAATGACTATCTACAACAACTGTCTTGCAATAACGGTCTTGCGATAACTGTCTGCAATAACACGCATCCACTTACTCAATGACTTACTCAATGACGCTGGCGGTGACCTCCAGGCCACCGGTCAGCGTCATACGCAGCTGCGCTCCACGCGGTAGCTCACCGACGCCTGCTGGCGTGCCGGTCAGGATGACATCGCCCGCTTCCAGGGTGAAATGGCGGCTCATTTCCGCCACCAGAGTCGGGATCGGGAATAGCATATCTGCCCCCTCGCCGTACTGGCGCTCCTCGCCGTCAATTTCCAGGCTGAACGCCAGTGCATTCCAGTTGGGCACCCGGGTCAGCGGTAGAAAGGAGGAAAGCGGGCAGGCACCGTCAAAGGCCTTGGAAATTTCCCAGGGGTGGCCATTTTCCTTCAGCCGAGTCTGCACATCGCGCAGGGTCAGATCCAATGCCAAGCCAATGCCGACAATCGCCCGCTCGGCTTCATCCTGGGTGGCATCGGTCAGTGTTTCACCAATCAGCAGAGCAAGCTCCAGCTCAAAATGCACCTCGCCACGCGAGAAAGGCGGCGCCAGCGGCGCATCAAAGCCTAGCGCACTGGTCGATGGTTTGATGAACAGCAGCGGCTCGGAAGGCACCGGGTTTTCAAGCTCCTTGGCATGGTCTGCATAGTTGCGACCCACACATACTATTTTGCCCAATGGATGGGTAAATTTCTGGCCATCAGTGAACTGAGGAACAAAGCGCATGGCGGATAGTCTCCTTCTCGTAATAACTGCCGCCGTTTAACGACAAAAATTCAGTTTGAACCGGCCTTAGCCTGCCATCAGCCGACATGATGACGCACCAGCCAATCAGCCGGTGTATCATTACCACTCAGGCGAGCACCGGTGAGCTGATACCATTCTTCTTCGGTCAGGTAAGTCTGGCACCAGCGCCCCAGCGCTATGGCGGTCGCTTCACTACCTTGACGGTTCGTGTGGTAACCATTGGCCATATCCAGAAGATCCTGACGCGCCGTACGGGCACGCGGTTGGCTGCCATGGACGTTGGCCAGTGGATAGCGTCGATCATACGCTGCATTGATAAGCGCATTAAGCCAGTAATCCAGCTCCCGCGCCTGTATGCCGCCATAAACAGCCACCTCTGCCCTCCCTTGAATGCATGTCCATAAAACCTCAGCTCACCCGCAATGGAAACCAGGTCGCAAAACCGCGCCCATGCCAGTGTAAAATGCTATTGCCGACATCGTAACGTATTTAGCCATAAAACGCCTGCCTGCCGCCTGCAGAGCCTGGCACACGGCCATCGCAACAGGCTGACAAAGCACCAGATTCAGGCGCTACTCTTTACCGCATAACCTTCTGTCAGCAAGGTTTCAGCGCTCTTGCGCAAGAAAGCCAGCACCTTGGACTGCTGCCATTCAGCGCGGTACACCAGACCAAAGCTGAATGAGATACGCGGTGTAAACGGCAGGATAGTGACTTTATCCTGATGGTTTAACTGGTCATTGGCGGTGATTGGGTTGATCACGGCAATACCTACATTGTTGGCCACCAGAGAGGCAATGGTGCCGATATTGGCTTCGGTCTTGCCAGCGATTCTCACCCCATGTGCGGTCACCAGTTCCAACAGTGGGTTGGTGCTGATACTGGGCTGGTTGCTGATCACCAGATGCTGGTCACGCAGTTCCTTGACATCCACTACCTGCCGCTCCGCAAGCAGGTGCGTTTCCGGCACCAGACAAACGGCCTCAGTGGTCAGCAGCGTTTCGCTATAAAGCTGCGGTGAGGTCGCAGGCAAGGTAATAAAGCCGATATCTGCATGGCTCGACTCCACGGCACTTTGCACATCGTGGCTGGACATCATATCCAGGCTGACGCTGACATGGCTATTTTCCGCCAGTAGCATCGCTACCAGCCGGGGTACAAAACCAAAGCTAAGCCCAGGAATCGCCGCAATCCGTAAGCGCGAGGTACCAAACTCCTTCAACGCCAGCACGCTGTGGCGCAGCTCTTCAATATTGCCCATCAGACGCAGAATTTCATCGTACAGCTCCCGCGCTTCCGGGGTGGCAATCAGGCGATTCTTTTCGCGCAGAAAGAGCTGAATACCAAGATTTTCCTCCAGCTGACCCAGCGAGCGGCTGACCCCTGACTGAGTAATTCCCAATAGCCGCGCGGTACCCGAGGCACTCCCCACCTCAAACAGCGTTTTAAAGGTTGCCAATGCTTTCAAGGAGTTAATCGTAACTTCAGGCATGACTTTTACTCATTGAAAATCAAAAAACGATCATATATTGAAATATTCCGCCAAGACTACCTAGACTGCAAGCACAACGTTATTTTTACGTTAGTGCTGATAGCAGCAAACAATGACCACAACGATAAACGGACACCTTGATGACCAACTCTCCGCTGTTCTACCAGACAGGCCCTGCCCTGCCGGAAGTCAGCCACGCTGATGGCGTCATGCTCTGGGACACCCAGGGCAAAGATTATCTGGATGGCTGCTCCGGGGCCATTTCCTGCAACCTTGGCCACGGGCGCCAGGACATTCGTAATGCCATGCTCGCCCAGATGGACAAGGTGGCCTTCACTTACCGCACCCAGTTTGAAAGCGCGCCCGCCGAAGCCCTTGGCCAACAGCTGGTTGAGCTGTTTGACGGCGAGCTGGGCAAGATATTCTTTGTTTCCAGTGGCTCCGAGGCGGTGGAGTCTGCCCTCAAGCTGGCACGCCAATACTTCTTTGCACTCGGCCAGCCCCAACGCCAGCGCTTTGTCTCACTGCGCCCTTCTTACCATGGCAGCACCATGGGGGCACTGGGCATGACCGGCTATCAACCGCTGGAAGCCCCTTTCACCAGCATGACCCACGCTTCCATCAAAGTGCCAGGGCCGGATTTCTTCCGCCATCAGGATAGCGATGACGACACCCATGTAGATCGCCTCCTGGCAGAAACCCGCGCTGCCATGCAAGCCGCCGGGCCGGAATCGCTGATTGGCTTTATCCTCGAACCAATAGGTGGTGCCAGCACCGGCGCGCGGCTATTGGGCAAGCGCTATCTGCAAGGCATTCGCGCCCTGTGCGATGAGTTCGGTTGCCTGCTGATTGCTGATGAAGTGCTTACCGGAGTGGGCCGTACCGGCGCCTGGTTTGCCTGCCAGCATTATGACGTGGTGCCGGACATTCTGGTCACCGCCAAAGGCCTGGGCGCGGGCTACTACCCGATTGGCGCCATGCTGGCCCGCACTGACATCGTCGAAACAGTGATGGCCAGCGGCGGCTTCCAGCACGGCCATACTTATGCGGGCAACCCGCTTTCCTGTGCCACTGGCCTGGCCGTCATCGACGCCATCAAGCGCGAACACCTGCTGGACAACACCCAGGCCCGCGGCGCGCAGCTGGAAGCCGGGCTGCGTGCGCTTGCCAAGCACTATGACTGGGTCGGTCATGTACGCGGCGCTGGCCTGTTATGGGGCGTCGAACTGATCGCCGATGGCGCATCGCGCAAGCCCTTCCCCGCAGAGCAGAACCGCTTTGCCCAGATCACCGCCTTGGCCAAACAGGAAGGGCTGCTGATCTACCCGCGCCGCAGCCTGGATGGCCTGGCCGGTGACCATTTCCTGGTCTGCCCGCCGCTGACCATTCAAGCCGAGGAAGTGGACACCCTGCTGGAACGTCTGGCACGTGCCATGGCGCGTTTTGACCAAGCGCTTACGCCGTCGCCTGACCTGAACACACAACCCACCAGGGAGAGCTGAACACCATGACGCTGCTTAACCACAAGGTCTGTGAGATTGACGCGGCCATTGCCGAGATTCCTGATGGCGCCACCGTCATGGTCGGTGGCTTTGGCTCGCCGGGCACGCCCTTTGCGCTGCTTGATGCCCTGCTGGCATCCGGTCAGGGCAACCTGACGCTGATCAAAAACGATGCCAACGAGCCCGGCATCGGGATTGGCAAGCTGATTGAAGCGGGCCGGGTCAAACGCCTGATCACCTCGCATCTCGGCCTGAACCGGACGGCTATCGAAGCGATGAATACTGGCCAGATGGAAGTCACCTTTCACCCGCAGGGGCTATTGGCGGAAAAAATCCGCTGTGCAGGCGTTGGCCACGGCGGCTTTCTCACCGATATCGGGATGGGAACGGAAATTGCCGAAGGGCGCCATGAGGTCACTATCGAAGGCGCAACCTGGGCCATCGAACCGGCGCTTCAGGCAGATTTTGCCCTGGTACATGCCGAGCGGGCTGACCGCTACGGCAACCTCATCTATCGCGCCACCGCCAGCAACTTCAATCCTCTGATGGCCATGGCGGCCGACCGGGTGATCGCGCAAACCTACCGCATCACCGAACCCGGCGACTTGCCCATCGACACCATTCACACGCCCTGTGCCTTTGTCAGCCAGGTGGTGCAGGTCGACCGCGCGTCCAGCCAGCAAGGAGTTCGCCCTCATGACCTCTGATCAGCAACGCATGTTGACCCGCGCCACCCGTGAAGTCATCGACGGCCAGATCGTCAACCTGGGCATCGGGCTGCCCACCCGCCTGTTCCACTTTCTACCTGACGATATCAATGTGCTGGTGCACTCTGAAAACGGCGTACTCGGCTGCCGCCCACGCCACGAGGGCGAAGCACCGGATATCGATATGATTGACTCCGGCGGCGCGTATATCACTACTCGCCCGGGAGCCAGCGTGTTCGACAGCGCCACCTCCTTTGCGATGATCCGCCGCAGCCGCGTGGACGTTACCTTTATGGGCGCCTTCGAAGTCGATCAGGAAGGCAACCTGGCCAATTGGAAAATTCCCGGCAAGTTCTCACCAGGGATTGGCGGCGCCATGGAGCTGGCCCAGAAAGTCGCCCGACTGGTGGTGCTGTGTTCGCATAACGACAAGCACGGCAACCCCAAGATTCTGACCCGCTGCCAGCTACCCCTGACGGCCAGCCGCTGTGTGTCGCGCATTATCACCGAAAAAGCCGTGATGGACGTGACTCCACAGGGGCTTGAGGTGGTGGAAATTGCTGAAGGGCTGAGCGTTGCGGCGCTGCGCGATGCCACCGACGCCACCCTGCTGATTGATGAATCACGTTTAGGGAGATTCTGATGCTTGATGCTACCGAACAACGCATTATTGCCTGCTGCAACGCGCTGATGGACGACACTGTAACGCTAACCAGTGATTTGGTGCGCGGCTACAGTGTGATCGGCCAGGAACAGGGCGCGCTGGATACCATGGAACGCCACCTTGAGCGCCTGGGCCTGCCGGTCACCCGGGTCCCGCTGGATGCCCCGGGCTTTGCGGAGCATCCTCATCGAGCGCCTGCCGAGTGGCCCAGCACTGGGCGCTACAATGTGATTTCAGACCTCAACCCCGGTGCGCCAGGGCCGCACCTGGTGTTTAACGGCCATCTCGATGTGGTGCCCGCCGAACCCACCGATATGTGGACCCGCCCGCCCTGGGAGCCCTGGCAAAAAGATGGCTGGCTGTATGGCCGCGGCGCCGGCGACATGAAAGCCGGTATTGCCGCCATGGTGATGGCGGTTGAGGCGGTGCGCCAGGCAGGCGTCGAGATCAATTTCCCGCTTACCCTGCAAACCGTGATTGAGGAAGAGTGTACCGGCAACGGCGCTCTGGCTTGCCTGCACCAAGGCTACAGCGGCGATTTCGTGCTGATACCAGAGCCGTTCGGCGCTCAGATCTATGCAGGCCAGGTAGGTGTGCTGTGGTTCCGGATGCGCCTGGATGGCGTACCCGCCCACGTGCTTGACCCTTCCGCCGGGCGCAATGCCATTGAAGCCCTGCAGGACTACCTGCCCGCGCTGAAGGTTCTGGAAGCGGAAATGAACAGCCTGGCGCGGCCTGAGCTTTATGCCGACCACCCTCACCCCTTCAACCTGAGCATTGGCCGGGTAGATGCAGGCAACTGGGCTTCCAGCGTGCCGGCCCACGCCATTCTGGAAGGCCGCGTTGGCTTCCCGCCCGGCATGTCGCCGGAAGAGGCCATGCAGCGGGTTCGCGATACCCTGCAGGCCCGCCACGCTGAGCTTGATGACGCCACCCCGGCGCCCCAGGTGAGCTTCCACGGTTTTCGCTCTGAAGGGCATGTGGTTGATCTCGACACCCCGGGCATCCAGCTACTCTCGGAATGCCACGAAGCGCTGATTGGCGCCCCTCCCGGCCATTATATCTCCACCTGCACCACCGACCTGCGCGCCTTCCACGTATCCGGCAATATCAACGGTACCTGCTACGGCCCTGTTGCCCAGCGCATTCACGGTGTGGATGAGTGCGTGGAGATCGACTCAATCCGCCATGTAATGACCACCTATGCCTTGTTTATCCATCGCTGGGCAAAGATGGCTGAACAGCAGGAGAGCAACTAATGAGAAACGTCTACCTGGCTGACTATGCACGCAGTGCCTTCAGTCGCGCCCACCCCCGCAAACCCGAGGTGGATGCCTGGGCCGACACCCGCAGCGATGCCCTGCTGGCCAGCGTTCTGGATGGCTTACTGGCGCGCAGCGATGTTGATGGCGCAGCGGTGGAAGACCTGAGTATTGGCTGCGCCCTACCAGTGAAAGAACAATGGAGCTTTGGTGGCCGCTACCCGCTGTGGCTAGCCGCACGCCTAGGCCCCAAAGGCCAGGCGTGCGCCACCCGGCAGATTGATCAGCAGTGTGGCTCCGGCCTTGCTGCCCTGCGCAACACCGCGCGGGAGATTCAGGCCGGTGCCGTTGAAGTGGGTATGGCCGGTGGCGTGGAAAACATGACCCGTGTGCCCATGGGCCCGGCTCTGTTCAAGGAAGGCATTTTGACTAGCCCTGACGCGCTGCAACAGGCTGACTGGCTCGCGCTGGACGTGGTGCTCAATATGGGCCTGACCGCTGAGCGACTCGCCACGTCAGCGGGCATTTCCCGTGCTGCCATGGACGCCCTTGCCCTCAGTTCCCACCAGCGGGCGGCGAGCGCCGATGCAGCGGGCCACTTCGCTGGCGAACGTTTGACCCTGAGCAACGCAGCCGGTGAGCCAATCAGTGTGGACAGCAACATTCGCGCCGATACCAGCGCCGAGCGTTTAGCGGGGCTGGATCCGGTCTTCATGCAAGGCGGCATGGTCACCGCAGGCAACAGCTCACCGCTGACCTCAGGCGCCGCCGCCACGCTTTTGATGTCAGAGCCTGCCCTGCACCAGCATGGGGTGACCCCCTTGGCGCGGGTTGTGGCGATTGCCGACTGCGGCGTCAAGCCGGAAGAAATGGGGGCCGGTGCTGCCGCCGCTATCCAGCGCGCCCTGAAACAGGCCCAGCTAACGCCTGACGATATCAGCGTATGGGAAATCAACGAGGCCTTTGCGGCTGTGCCGCTGGATGCCATGGGTAAGCTTTCGATTGACCCCGAAAACGTCAATATCTGGGGCGGCGCCATGGCACTCGGGCATCCGTTAGGTGCGACTGGCATTCGCCTAGCAGGCACCCTTGGCCGCCTGCTGCAGCATCGCCAACAGCGTTACGGCTGTGCGGCGGCTTGCATCGGCGGTGGTCAGGGCATCGCCATCATTCTGGAACGCTGCTGACTGCCGCCGAATCTACGAGAATAACGTTACGAGAACAACGTTACGCTACCAACGCTTGACTCCTTGCAGGGGGAATAACAATGTCAACAACCACGCAAGACACCCATAAGCGCCCTTCATTTCTGGGCGCAATTACCGTTATCGGGTTTCTGTGCTTCATGATGTTTGCGCAGATTTTTATCCTCGGTGAAGACTGGGTAACGCATATTTCACTGATTTTTGCCATCGTGGTCTGCGCCATCGTCGCGTTGGCTTCCGGCTTCAATTGGCAGGATATCCAGAAAGGCATCCTGTATGGCTGCGAAATTGCCATGCTGCCGATGCTGATTCTGATGATGGTCGGGATTCTGGTGGCCAGCTGGATCGCCTCAGGGACCATTCCATCCCTGGTCTATTACGGCCTGCAGCTGATCAACCCCTCGTATTTCCTGTTCACTGCGGTGATTGTCTGCGCCGTTGCCTCACTGGTGACTGGCAGTTCATGGACCACCGCCGCCACCTTTGGCGTGGCCTTTATCGGCATCGGCAGCGGGCTGGGCATTTCTCCGGCGATGACCGCCGGGGCGGTGATTTCCGGGGCGATCTTTGGTGACAAGATTTCACCGGTATCAGACTCAACCAACCTGGCCGCCGGGGTGGCCGAAGCCAACCTGTTTGATCACATCCGTTCGATGTTCTACACCACCGGCCCTGCGCTGATCATTACCATTATTCTGTTCTTTTTCATCGGCATGCAGTTTGATGGTGAAGGCGCAGATATCTCTCGCACCGCTGAACTTTTGGCCGGTATTCGGGAGAATTTTTCGGTTGGGCTGTTAACCTTTATTCCGCCACTGGTGGTTGTGGTACTGGCCTATCGGCGCATTAATGCGCTGGCGGTGATGGTGATCGGCAGCCTGCTGGGTGCGGGCCTTGCCGTGGCCAACCAGGGCGTTGCGCTAGGCGACATGATGAACTACATGAACTACGGCTATGTCTCGGAAACCGGCGTGGAAGCGGTGGATGAACTGCTCAGCCGCGGAGGCCTGCAAAGCATGATGTGGACCATCTCACTGGGCTTCATCGGCTTGAGCCTGGGCGGTTTGCTGGAAAAAACCCGTATGCTGGAAGTTATCCTGGAAAAAATGGGCAAACTGGTGAGCAATTCACGTGGGTTGATCGTCACACACGTTTTCTCGTCGCTGGCCACTAACCTGTTCTCGGCCAGCCAGTATATTGCCATCATCATTCCGGGGCGCATGTTTGTACCCGCCTACCGCAAGCTGAAAATTCTGCCCTCGGTATGCTCCCGCACCTGTGAAGACTCGGCAACCGTCACTTCACCCCTGGTGCCCTGGGGGCTGGGTGGCGCCTATTACATGGGCGTGCTGGACGTTTCCGCATGGGATTATATGGGCTGGACGTTTTTGGCAATCATCACGCCGATCATCGCCATTCTCTATGGCCTGTTCAACATCTTTATCTGGCGGGAAGGCGAGCGTAACGACGTTAACACCTACAGCCAATCAGGCCTTGATAATCAGCCGGATACTGGCTCAGAGCCAGCGCCGCAGAGCGCTCAGCATTAAGCTACAACCAGAGCCAAGGGCGGCAGTGGCCGCCCTTCCCACTATCCAACGGAGGGCTACAAGGTGTACAAGAATATTCTGATCACGACAGCAGCCGACAACAACTCCACTATCAGGCAGAAAATTGAGGTTGCCCGCAAGCTGGCCGACGAAGACAGCACTCTGCAGATCATTTCTGTCATGGAGCGTATTCCGCCTTATATAGCACCCTCACTGCCGAGCGATTACCGTGAAACCACCGCCCAGCGCATCCGCGAAGGTATTCAGCGCAATGTCGGTGCTCATGACTACGATATTCATATCGTCGAAGGGAATGCCGCCCATCAGGTAGTGAAATTTGCCAAACGCCATCACATTGACTGTATTGTGATTTCATCCAAGCGCCCTGGGTTTACAGAGCAGTTTATGGGCTCAACGGCATTGAACGTGGTGCGCCAGGCAGAATGTACGGTCACCGTTGTCCGTTAATAATTAATAACGATAGGCCAAGCCAAAGCACCAGACGGTCAACGTTAATCACTGATATGCTGGCATAGAAATTGCAAAGTTATGCCTTATCATTTTCTATCAAGGCGCAGGATTTGTATCGGCAGATCGGGTTCGCCCTCAACAAAGGAGAAATGCATCATCAAGGTGCAAGACAACCTTGCAAGCGCATCATAATTGACCCAAGTATTCACTCATCAACCATGCAATGCATGCCACCTGAACCGTGCCACCCTTGAGGGTTATCTCCCCACGGATCAACAGGCAATAATAATGACAAGGAACTTTATCATGAGAAACTTTACCCAAGGCTTTTCCAAGACTTTCACCACTGCCATTGCCGTGATGGGAGCGACTGCCGTACTCGCTATGCCCAGCCACGCTCGTGACCTGGAAGAAATTCGCGACGACGTCTTTCAGGTGGTGAACTCCGGTGCCTACCCGCCGTTCAGTTTTGTTAACACCCAGGGCGAGCTGGTTGGCTTTGACGTTGATATTGCACAAGCACTGGCCGAGAAAATGGGCGTTGAGGTCAACGTTCAGTCATCGCCCTGGAACGGCATTATTGCCGCCATGGTCGGCGGGCGCTTTGATGCCTGTATCTGCAGCATGAGCATCACCGAAGAGCGTCAGGAAGTGCTCGACTTTACCGACCCCTACTACAGCTCTGGCCTGTCCATCTGGGTGCAGGAAGAGACCAACGACATCAGCAGCATTGACGATTTCGAAGGTAAGCGGGTCGGCTCGACGCTGGGTGAGACCGGTAACCAGTGGGCAGTGGAAAACGGTGACGGCAAGTGGCGTAACCAGACGTTCCAGGGCCTGCCTGACATCATGAGTGCGCTGAACTCAGGCCGCATTGACGTCATGATCGCCGACGATGTGCCGGTACTGGTTGCCATGCAGGAGAGCGAGCGGGATATCAAGATGATTGATGTGGGCGAGCTGCCGCGCTGGCCTGCCGCCATTTCGATTCAAAAGGACAACCCTGAGCTGCTTGCCGCATTGAACGTGGCACTGGCCGACATCAAGGAAGACGGCACTTATCAGGCGATTGTTGATAAGTGGATCGGCGAAGGCGCCAACATCGAGTAACCCTGTGGCCGGGCAGTTTACAACGTTGAGCTGCCCGGCTGGCTGATCGACAGATCAGTGGTTTCTACTGCGTTGATACCTGAGTACCCATCATCATTACCTGATTACCTCAACACAAAACGACAACAAGGTAACTTCATGGACTTCAACCTGATGGTCGAGATCACGCCGCTGCTGATACAGGCAGCCGGGGTCACGATCGACATCTCGGCCCGTGCCATCTTCTTCGGGTTTTTCATCGCCTGTGGGTTGGTGTTTCTGCGCACCGCTCGCATACGTCCGCTGCGCTGGCTGGCACGCAGCTATATCAGCGTGGTGCGCGGCACGCCCTATTTTGTTCAGCTGCTGCTGGTGTTTTACGGTGGCCCCAGCATTGGGTTGCGGCTTGACCCCTTCACCTGCGGGGTTGTCGTCGGTGCCTTCAACATCGGCGCCTATATGAGTGAGGCGATTCGCGGGGCTATCGAGTCCGTCGACAGTGGCCAGAATGAAGCGGCGCGCTCACTCGGGTTTGGCAAGCTGCGCACCCTGCTGTTTGTTGTCCTGCCTCAGGCAGCCGGGCTAATGATCCGTTCGGTGGGGGTTCTGGCCATTGTGCTGGTCAAGAATTCCTCACTGGTATCGATTATCTCTGTGGTCGAGCTTACCTATCAGGCCCAGCGTCTGATCGGCTCTACCTACAAGCCGCTGGAGATCTTCACACTCAGCGCCTTGATGTACATCGTCATCGTCTACGCCGTGATGGGCATGATGGAGCTGGCCTTTCGGCGCGCCACGCGCTACCAGACCCGCTAACCCAACCCATTAAACGCTGGCCGGTCGATACCGTACCCGTTAGGAGAGCGCCCCGATGCAGTTTGATTTTACGCCTGTTATTACCTATTTCCCGACCTTGCTAAGCGGCATTGGCGTTATGCTGATGATCGCCGTCACCGTTGCGTTTTTTTCCATTGTGGGTGGCCTGGTGATTGCGGTCATCACTCTGTATACCAATAAGGTGGTCAGCTGGCCGCTGCGCTTCTTTATCTGGCTGTTCATGACCACGCCGCTTCTGCTGCAGCTGTATTTTCTCTATTTCGGCCTGGGTGATTTGATCCTGATTCCGGCGATTGTGGTCGGCATCCTGGGGCTTGGTTTTCACTATATGGCCTATAACGCCGATATTTTCACCGCCACTATTTCATCGGTATCCGACGGCCAGTATGAGGCCTCACGTTCGCTGGGCTTTGGCCACTGGCGAACCATCGTCTACATCATTGTTCCCCAGGCGTTTATCCGTTCTGTGCCGCAGCTGGGCAACAATATGATCCTGATGGTCAAGGACACCTCAGTGTTATCCGCCATCGGCGTGGCCGAGTTGGTGTATGCCTCCCAGTATGCGATCAGCGTGACTTTCCGGCCATTCGAATTCTTTATTGCCATTGCCGTCATCTATTACCTGCTCAATATTGCCATGGAGCTGGGCCAGGCATGGTTCGAACGGCGCACCGCCTATCGCCGCTGAAGCGGCCAGCAAGGCAGCGGTCTGAAAAAACAACTGGAATAACCTCTGACTGGACACTTTATGAGCACCTCACCTTCCACTGATACACCCATGGTCGAAATGCGCAATGTGCACAAGCGCTTTGGCGACCTTGAAGTTCTCAAGGGCATCAACCTGACCGTCGAACGCGGCAAGATCGTCTCGATCATCGGGCCATCCGGTTCGGGCAAAAGTACCTTGCTACGCTCGGTCAATCACCTGGAAGTGATTGATGACGGCGATATTCTGCTGGATGGCGCTCAGGTCAACCGCCCGGATCTCCAGGGCCTGGCCTTTGAACGCCATATCAACCATATCCGCCAGAACATGGGCATGGTGTTCCAGCACTTTAACCTCTTCCCTCACCTGTCGACCCTCGACAATGTCACCCTGGCCCCGCGCAAGCTCAAGGGTATGGCCACCAAACAAGCCAACCAGTTAGGGATGGAGCTGCTGGATCGGGTGGGCCTGGCAGACAAGGCGGATGTGTTTCCTTCGCGGCTGTCCGGCGGCCAGAAGCAGCGGGTGGCGATTGCCCGCGCATTGGCCATGCAGCCTAAGGTCATGCTGTTCGACGAGGCCACCTCGGCGCTCGACCCGGAGCTGGTGGAAGAGGTCAACCGCGTGATGCGTGGCCTGGCCGAAGAGCATATGACCATGCTGATCGTAACCCACGAAATGGCCTTTGCCCGCGATGTTTCCGACTGGGCGATGTTTATGGACGGCGGCGTGGTGGTCGAGGAAGGCCCTCCCAGCATGCTATTCAGCACCCCACAGCAGGAACGCACCCAACACTTCCTGAGCAAGCACCTGGACACCCAGCGCTAATTCCCAACCCCCAACGCCACGGTCGTTACCCCACGGCCGCTGGCCACTCCGCTGCCCATTGGCGCTTTTGCGCGGGTGACTTCTGTTTCAGCTGGTACTCTGCGCGGCTGGCAGCGGCGCGGTCGTCGAATGGCTGCGCGCCGAGCAGTGCCAGCGGCGGGTTGGCGCGGGTATAGCGGGCACCCTTCCCGTCGCAGTGGGCCTGATAACGTTTTGCCAGATTGTTGGTAATGCCGATATAGGTGCCCCGGCGACACTCCAGCAGGTAAAGATACCACTGGCCATCGGTACTGGTAGGCGGCATTTCAGGTTCGCCCTGATGCGTTTCGGATAGCATGACGATTAACTAGTCACCGCAGCATTGTTTGATTTTCCGCCCACTGCCACACAGGCAGGGATCATTGCGGCCCGGCTTTAGACGCTCAATGCTCGGCGTGCCGTCCAGATACCACCAGCGCTCGTCTTCAAACACAAAGCGTGAGGTTTCTTCCAGCACCTGCCAGCGGTTCCGCTCACGAAAGAAGGCCTGAAAATGCACCCTGCCGTGGTGGCCCTGGGGCACCGGGGCATCAAGGATAGACAGGGCTTTCCAGTCAGTCTTCAGATCGGGCGCCAGGTACATTGGCCGGGTACTGGTATGCCAGGTAGCCAACAGATAGTCCGTCAGCAATAGCGCAAAGGCGCTGTAACGCGAGCGCATCAAGGCTTCTGGCGTTGCCGGAAACAGCTTGCCCTGATGATAGGGCTGGCAGCAGTCAGCCAGTGGGCGAGTGCTACCGCAAGGGCAGTTGAGCGGTGAGGAAGGTGTCATGGCTAGCTTTCTTTAACCCTTTGCCTGCGTAACAGATGTTTTGTTTCGGTATTCACCGATAATTCGGTATAGTGGATGCGCAAGAATATCACACGGAGTAAGCATCACGATCGATCATCTTTCCAACAAGCAATGGAGGTTCTCCTATGAAGGTCTTTAAACCGGAATGGCAGTGCACGTTTAGCGTAAACGAAGGCGCGGAAGAATCGGCAAACTGGAAAGAGAAAGTGGCATGGCGACTGCGGGGCATGGCTGACTGGCTGGATAGCGGTGGCCGTACGCTGAAAGTAGCGTACAACGTAACCCCGGCGGTCAGCCAGGATGAAGTGGATACTTGTCTGGGTAAAGGGTTTGAAGTGACTCAGCAGCTGTTAACCCAGCTGGCCCACCAGCAAGCGTGTGAAGATATCATGCGCCATGCGAAGGCGGAACTTTACGATGAGCAACCTTCCGTACAAGGCTTCTAACCCGCCTTTAGCGTAAGTTGTCATTAAACGCCGCGTCTTTAAAGCTGAAAGCTACATGGTGCAAGGCCCCACCCGCTAATGCGTGTGGGGTTTTTTTGTGGCTGTCATTCAGCCCCTGCTTTTTCACCCATCCCGATAGGGTGTTTCCAACGCACTGCCCATACGGCGCATAAAAGCCACGCAGGCCTCCAGCTCACTTTTATCAATATATTCATCCGGTTGATGGGCCTGGGCAATACTGCCGGGGCCGAGGATGATGGTCTGCAAACCCACCTGTTGGAACTGCCCTGCTTCAGTGGCGTAGGCCACCGCATGCTGGCAGCAAGCCTCAGGCAGATGGGCGTTGGCCAGGCGCAGAACCCGGTCGTTATCATGATCAGCCAGGCCCGGCACCGTGGTATTCAAGGCTTGAGTGTCAATAGATAGCTGCTTGCCCCTGGCATGCAGTTCTGCTGTCAATGTCTGGCAGTAGGCCTCGAAGCGGGCAAAGATCTCGTCAAAAGTGTCGGTTGGTAAATGGCGAATCTCCCACTCGAACTGACACTCCCGGGCCATGATATTGATCGCCGTGCCGCCCTTGATCTTACCTACGTGGAGGCTGGTATGCGGCACATTAAAGGCGTCATCAACGCGGCCCTCATCAATCAGTGCCGCCATGGTATCTTCAATAAAGGTGACCAGCCTAGCCGCCACATGAATCGCGGATGTCCCCTGGTTGACTTGGCTGCTGTGAGCTTCACGGCCTGTCACCGTGGTACGCAGATTGGACGCGCCTTTCTGGGCCACCACGGGCTGCATACTGGTGGGTTCACCCACGATGACATGGGCGGTGGTGGAGTAGTGGGTATGGAAGCGGCGGATAAGATCCGGCGCACCGACACAGCCGATTTCCTCATCATAGGAAAAGCCGAAATAGATCGGCTGCTCAAGCGCTGCCCGAGACCACTCCGGCACCATGGCCAGCGCGCAGGCAATAAAGCCTTTCATGTCACAGGTGCCACGCCCGTAAAGGCGGCCGTCACCGCCATCACGCAGGGTGAAAGGGTCACTGGACCAGGGCTGACCGGTTATCGGCACCACATCGGTATGGCCTGAGAGCATGACACCGCCAGGGGCATCCGGCCCGATGCGGGCAATCAGGTTGGCTTTCTGGCCGCACGGGCTCATTACCCGTTCGCTTTCCACCCCGTAGCCTGCCAGATAACCTTCCACAAACTCGATCAGCGCCAGGTTGGACTCACTGGATGTGGTGTCGAACGCCACCAGACGTCCGAGTAGATCTATTGCCTCTTGCATCACTCACCTTCTCTTGTATGCCAAGCATCACGCCACTACTCATGAGACTACACGGCCAGACGGTAGGCGCCAATGTTGAGATGATATTTATCACAGCACTGGCGTCATGCGCTGTTCATCTGGTATTCATGAAAGTGTCATCTACAATAATTAATGTTTCTAGATAACCCAAACCAAAAAAATAGCACGCGGTATAAAAGGAGACGTCATGTCACGCTTCAAGTTTCACGCCCTCGCGCTGGGCGTCATGAGTGCCAGCCTGAGCTTTTCCGCCCAGGCCGCCACCGAAGTCACCTGGTGGCACGCCATGGGTGGCCAGCTAGGTGAAATCCTCGAAGGCATGACCGAGGAGTTCAATGCGTCCCAGGATGATTACCGCGTGGTGCCCAGCTATCGCGGCAACTACACAGAAACCATGACCGGCGCTATCGCCGCCTTCCGTGCTGGCGAGCAGCCGCACATCCTGCAGGTATTCGAAGTCGGCACCGGCACCATGATGAACGCCGAAGGCGCCATCTACCCGACCTATCAACTGATGGAAGATCACGGCCGTGGCTTTGACCAGAGTGCCTTCCTGCCCGCTGTTGTCGGCTATTACACGGATACTGACGGCAATATGCTGTCCTTCCCGTTCAACTCTTCCACGCCGATCATGTACTACAACAAAGACATGTTCGAAGCCGCTGGCCTCGACCCTGACCAGCCGCCCACCACCTGGCAGGAAATGGAAGACGCAAGCATTCAGCTGATGGAATCTGGCGCCGCCTCCTGTGGTTTTACCACCTCATGGCCAAGTTGGGTGATGCTGGAAAACTTCTCTGCCTGGCATAACCTGCCGCTGGGCACCCTCGAAAACGGCTTTGGTGGTATTGAAACCGAATTTGTCTTCGACAACGAGCACGTCGCCCGCCACTGGGATAACCTCAAAGCCTGGGAAGATGCAGGCGCCTTCCAATGGGGTGGCCCAGGTTCCGGCCCGGATGCCGAGCCGATGTTCTACTCTGAAGACTGCGCGATCTTCTTTGGCTCTTCCGCCTCCCGTGCGGATGTGGCTGCCAACGCCGAGTTTGAAGTCGGCTTCGGCATGCAGCCCTACTACGACGACATAGAAGGCGCCCCGCAGAACTCGATTATCGGCGGTGCGACCCTGTGGACCCTGCAGGGCCATACGGATGAAGAATATGCTGGTGTTGCGGCCTTCTTCGACTACCTCTCCCAGCCGGAAGTCCAGGCTGAGTGGCACCAGCAGACCGGCTACCTGCCGATCACCCAGGCCGCCTGGGATCTGAGTGAAGAGCAGGGCTATTACACCGAAAACCCTGGCGCCGATATTTCGCTCAAGCAGATGACCCTGAACGAGCCAACGGAAAACTCTAAAGGGCTGCGTTTTGGTAACTTCGTGCAGATCCGCGACATCATCTCCGAAGAGATGGAAGCGGTGATGAGCGGCGACAAGACCGGCCAGGAAGCCGCCACTGATGCGGTAGAGCGGGGCAATGCCCTGCTACGCGACTTCGAAGCCGCCAACCAGTAAGCGTCGTTAACTGAACCACCGTCTGGCCGCTGGCCGGGCGGTGGTTTTGCTGTTTTCATCCACCCCGCTGACGATCAGGCGCGATGTACGCGTGCCGACCCCGTCATAAAACGCGCCGTAATAAAAAAGAGTCGCCCATGCAAACCAAACGCATGACGTTTCCCGGCCACTGGCTGCCCTATGCCCTGCTGGCGCCTCAGGTCATCATTACGCTGATTTTCTTTATCTGGCCGGCTGGCCAGGCCATGTATCAATCGCTGCTGCGTGAAGATGCCTTTGGGCTGCGCAGCACCTTTGTTGGCCTGGAAAACTTTGCCCGCCTGTTCCGTGATGGCGCCTACCTCAACTCACTGTCGGTGACGGCGGTGTTTGCGATTGGCACCACCCTGCTTTCCATGTCGGTGGCCCTGTTGCTGGCCAGCACGGTTAACCGCATGATTCGCTCACGCAGCACCTACACCACGCTCTTGGTCTGGCCCTATGCGATTGCACCAGCCATTGCCGGGGTCTTGTGGTGGTTTATCTTTCACCCCTCGATTGGGGTGATTCCCTATGTGCTGAATGTGGTCGGCTATGACTGGAATCACCGCACCTCAGGGGCAGATGCCATGATGCTGGTCGTGTTTGCCGCCGCCTGGAAGCAGATTTCCTATAATTTCCTGTTCTTCCTCGCCGGTTTACAGTCCATCCCGCAATCCCTGATTGAAGCGGCGGCCATTGATGGCGCCAGCCCGATCAAACGCTTCTGGACCATCGTTTTCCCGCTGCTGACCCCCACGACCTTCTTTTTGATGGTGGTTAACGTGGTGTACGCCATGTTCGATACCTTCGGGATCATCCATGCCACCACCGAAGGCGGGCCCTCCCAGGCAACCAACACCCTGGTCTACAAGGTCTATTCCGATGGTTTTGTCGGCCTGAACCTGGGCTCATCCGCCGCGCAGTCGGTGATTCTGATGGCCATCGTGGTCGCGCTGACAATTGTCCAGTTCCGCTTTATTGAACGCAGGGTGAATTACTGATGCTGCCAACCCCGACAATTCCATCTTTTATCCCACAGGAGCGCCACCATGGTTGAGAACCGCCCTTGGGCCAATTTCTTTGCCCACCTGATGCTGATCGGCGGTGTGGCGCTGGTAGTATTTCCTGTGTATATCGCCATCGTCGCCTCCACCCAGGCGCCCGGTGACCTGCTGCGCGGCAGCCTGCCGATGCTGCCTGGCTCCCACGGCTGGGAAAACTACAAGGCCATGTGGAGTACCGGGCTTTCCCGGGCTGGCGCGCCACCGGCGGGCCAGATGCTGTGGAACAGCTTTGTGATGGCCATGGCCATTACCATCGGCAAGCTGAGCATTTCGCTGCTCTCCGCCTTTGCGATTGTGTATTTCCGTTTTCGCTTTCGGATGTTCTTTTTCTGGCTGATCTTTATTACCTTAATGCTGCCCGTGGAAGTGCGCATTATTCCTACCTATCAGGTGGTGGCGGATCTCAGCATGCTGAACAGCTTTGCCGGGCTGTCGATTCCGCTGATTGCCTCGGCCACCGCCACCTTCCTGTTCCGCCAGTTCTTTATGACGGTTCCGGAAGAAATGCTCGAAGCCGCCCGGGTGGATGGCGCAGGCCCCTTGAAGTTTTTCAAGGACATCCTGATGCCGCTATCCATCACCAATATCGCGGCTCTGTTTGTGATCATGTTTATCTACGGCTGGAACCAGTACCTGTGGCCGCTGCTGATCACCACTGACCCGGATTACTACACCATCGTGATGGGCATTCAGCGCATGACCTCCGAGGAAAATCCCCAGTGGCACCTGATCATGGCCGCCGTGGTGCTCGCGGCGCTGCCCCCGGTGCTGGTGATCCTGTTTATGCAACGCCTGTTTGTGAAAGGCCTGACCGAGACGGAGAAATAACCATGGCCAGTATTACTTTGGAAGGGCTTAAAAAAACCTACAGCGGCAATGTTGATGCCGTAAAAGGCATTGATCTTGCCATTGAGGACGGTGAATTTGTGGTGCTGGTCGGCCCCTCGGGCTGCGGTAAATCCACCCTGCTGCGGATGGTGGCGGGCCTTGAAAGCATTACCGACGGTACCCTGAAAATCGGCGACCGAGTGGTCAATAACCTGGAACCCGCCGAGCGCGATATCGCCATGGTGTTCCAGAACTATGCGCTCTATCCGCATATGACGGTGTATAACAACCTGGCTTACGGGTTGAAAAACCGCAAGTTCAACAAGGAGCAGATCGAGGAGCGCGTGCAGACCGCCGCCAAGATGCTGGAAATTACCGACTTCCTGCAGCGCAAGCCGCGCCAGCTGTCCGGCGGCCAGCGCCAGCGGGTGGCCATGGGTCGCGCCCTGGTACGCGACCCGGCAGCCTTTCTGTTTGATGAACCGCTTTCCAACCTGGATGCCAAGCTCCGCGTGCAGATGCGGGTAGAAATCAAGCAGCTGCAGCGCCGCCTGAAAACCACCAGCCTGTACGTCACCCACGACCAGCTGGAAGCCATGACTCTTGGTGACCGTCTGGTCGTCCTCAATGGTGGGCAGATCGAGCAGGTCGGCACGCCGATGGAGATCTACGCCCGCCCGGCCAGCATGTTCGTGGCCGGGTTTATCGGTTCACCGGCGATGAACATGCTGGCGCTGAACTACCTGCACGGGCAAGGTTCCGGGGCGCTGCTGCACGACCTGCCGGACAACACCGACATTGTCGGCATCCGTCCCGACGATATGCTGTTGCACGCTCCCGATAGTCCCCACTTTACGGTGGAGGCGACGCTGGTCCTGTTTGAAGCCGCCGGGGCGGAAAGCCATCTCTATGTGCAGCTAGCCGATAGCGAGCAGCCCATTGTGATTCGCACCTCTGGCCAGCCGCCGGTCAGCGAGGGGGACACCCTGACCTTCCATATCACCCGTGAGGCGATACATCCGTTCAATAGCGCCAGCGGCAAACGCACCGGCGACTGAACAGTTTACCCAGGCAGATTACCAGGGCAATTGCTCACCATTGGAATGCCAGAAGCCGCCAGTGTTATCGAGGGTCAGGGCATCAATACGCGCCACGATACCTGCGGCGGCTTCTTCAGGTGAGATTACCCCGCCAAAATTGACCATCCGGGTTTTCACATAGCCCGGATGCAATTGCGCCACGGCAATACCCTGCGGTTTCAAATCCATCGCCAGGGATTTACCAAAGGCATTGAGCGCTGCCTTGGAGGCCCGGTAACCGTAGCGGCCACCGGAGTCGTTATCCGCAATCGAGCCCATGCGGCTGGTGATATTGGCAATCTTGCTGCCGCTTTTCAGGTACGGTAGCAAAGCCTCGCATACGCGCAGCGGCGCATAGGCGTTGATTTCCATCTGGGTGCGGATACTGTCGAAATCGATGCTGCCCAGGGATTCATCCTGTAAAAGCCCGGCATTATTGATCAACAGATCCAGGGTTTCGCCGTCCAGCGCCTTGGCCAGGGCTGCGACACTGTCTACCTGGGTGACATCAATCTTGTCGATTACTTTATCGGCCACCGCCTGCAAGTCATCAGACGACTCACGGCAGGCGCCAATCACCCGCCAGCCAGCTTTGTGATACTGCTCGGCCAGCGCCAGGCCGACGCCTCGGTTTGCACCCGTAACAAGTACAGTGTGTTGCATGCCAGACTCCTGAAACAATGAGATAACAATCCTCATCGAAACCGAAATCCACCATCAGGTCAAGCAGCCAGGTCAGCTGACCCGGGCCTCACTGACAGCATCAAACAGCAGTACCGATGCCGGATCGCAGATAACGTGAGCCTTGGCACCCGGTAACATTTCATGCCGATACGGCTCAACCACCAGAAGCTTGTCGCCATCCGCTGTCAGCACGGTGGTCAGGGTCATGGAACCGGCTACAAAACTGACATCAACCGTGCAGGGAATACCCCCAGAGCCCTTGAGACGCAGATCATCCGGGCGCAGACCAACCTTGACCCTCATGCCTTCCTGGGTATTGTCAGTAGGGTTGAAAGGAATCTCACCCGATGTCACCGCGACGACTTCCTTGCTGATCTCACCGTGCATAACATTCAAGCGATTAATGCTTAAGAATTCAGCCACAAAAAGATTCACCGGGGCTTCATAGATTTCACGCGGCGTACCAATCTGCTGCACCACCCCTTCGTGCATCACCGCCATACGGGTGGACAGGGTCAACGCCTCCATCTGGTCGTGGGTCACGTAAATAAAGGTGGCGCCGCTTTCAGCATGCAAGCGCTTGAGCTCTACACGCATTTCCATGCGCAGCTTGGCATCCAGGTTTGATAAGGGTTCGTCGAGCAGGAGTATCCTGGCGCCAACGGTCAATTCTCGCGCCAGGGCAACGCGCTGCTGCTGCCCTCCGGAAAGCTCCCCTGGGTAGCGGTCAGCCAGATGGCCGATCTGCAGCTGTTCCAATGTCGCTGCTATTTTCTCAGTGGCCTTCGCCCCCTTGATCCCTCTTACCTCCAGGCCAAACCCGACGTTGGCGCGAACCGTCATATGTGGCCACAGCGCATAGGACTGGAACACCATACCAACGCCCCGGGTGGCAGGTGGTGTCATAATGCCTGCTGAGGCATCAAACACATCGCTATCACCAATGCTGATTTTTCCTGAGCTGGGCGTTTCCAGGCCACCGACCATCCGCATGGTGGTGGTCTTGCCGCACCCTGAAGGGCCTACCAGCGAGAAGAACTCCCCTTCGGCAATAGTGATATCCATGGGCGCGACAGCCACATCCTGCCCAAAACGCTTTTCGACCTGTGAAAGTGTGATAGTTGGCATGAGATTTCCTTATTTACGCTCACGGGTAAAGACTTTTGCAACCAGCGCGCCGAGGAGCGTGATGACCACCAGAATCAGGGCGATAGCATTGGCAAACTGCTCCATGGCAAGATCCATAAAGCCAATCGCAACGGTTGAAAGCATTTCAGTGTTGGGTGTTACCAACATGATGACCAGATTGAGTTCTTTGGCCGTTGAGATAAAGGTCAGCACAAAGGCAACCAGCAAACCGCGTTTGGCCAGCGGTATCAGGATGCGTCGTGCAATGGTCAGCCATGAACGGGTATGCATGGCGCCAGCTTCCTCCAACTCACCGGCAATCTGCATCATGGCGGTGGTGCCCGAGCGCACAGCAAAAGGCAACTGGGCAACAAAACAGGCCAGAATCAACAAGGTTGTGGTGCCATACAGGCTTGGCAGCGGGCCAATGGGGCCTGCAAACATGGCGAGGAAAACAGCCCCTAGTGCTACACCCGGCACCAGATAGGGCACAAAGGCAACCTGCTCAATCAGGTTGGCCATGCGTGAACCGCGCCCCTTGGCCACGGCGTAGCCTGATGCAAAGGCCGCCAGTACCGAAATAATGCCCACTGCAAAGCTGATAAAGAAGGTGTTCCAGATCGCCTTAAGCATACGGCCATCCACCAACACACCATCAAAGCCACGCACATCCTGACCCACCCAGTAATCCAGCGTAAAACCATCCCAGGTAAAGTTACCGATGCCTGTCTGCAGGCTTTGCAGCGCCATTAGCCCTAGCGGTAAGAAAGCCGGAATACCCACCAGGGTGACGACCGCTATCCCGATGGCACGCCGATAGCGTCCCAGTGGAATCAACTGGCTGGAACCGGCTTTTCCCGTCAAGGTAGCAAAGCTCTGACGTAAACCGATCAGCCGCGATGTAAGCAGAATGGTAATGCCCGCCATGGCAATCAGGATCACCGTCAGCACATAGGCATCGCCGTAACGGCCCAGTGTGGTTGAGGTGTAAAGGTAGGTGGCCATCACCTGCACATCGGCTGGCAGGCCCAGCAGGTAGGGCACGCCAAAGGCGCCCAGGCCAGTGGCAAACGTCAGGACAAATGACGACACCAGGGCCGGCATGACCAACGGCAGGTTAATTCGCCGAATCACTGTCCACAAGCTGGCACCGTGTACCATGGCGGCTTCTTCAAGCTGGCGGTTCATGGATGAAAGTGCTGCCGTGGTTAACAGGAAGGCATAAGCATAATAGTTGATCACCATCACCATGATGATCGGGAAAAGCCCGAAGGTAACCCAGTCGGGAACGGCCACCCCCGTCAGGGTCTGCAGGAAACCTGCGGCTCCCAGGGTCTGAGAATCCGTACGAAAAAGGGTTGTCCAGGCCAGGGCAATTGTCCAGGCAGGCAGAATGTAAGGGAGTACCACCGATGCCGATATCAGCCCTTTAAAAGGTATATCGGTACGCGCCACCAGCCAGGCAAGCGCCACGCCAATCAGCATCGATAAAAAGGTAAAGCAGACCGTCACGATCAGGGTATTGATCAAGGGGCCATAAAATATCCGCTGGCTCAATGAACTCGCTAGGACGCGTTCCCAGTAAAACAGCACCCATTGGCCCGCTTCAGCGCCGGGGAAGCGGCGCATGTCTCTTTCCTGCAGCCGAAAACTTTCAAACAGGATTTCTGCCACTGGTACTATCACCAGCACTGACAGGATCGCTAATACAATAAGACCCACAATAATGTGTGGGCGCATCAGACGCTGCCGGATTCGCTGTAAGGCTCGACTCATGACATACCCTTATGGTGATTAACCGCCATCCGTTGCAAAACGTGTGTCGATCTTGTGCTGAATGGAAAAGCGCCGCGTCCTCAGCCGCGGCGCCGCACATCAACGATTAATCGTCCAGAAATCGATAAAGTCATCGGTGGTTTCCAGCAGATGCTGGTAATCAACGGCGACCTTGGTGTGCTGAACTATCGGCTGCGCCCATTCTTCAGACGGCGTCCAGTCAGTACGCGACGGAGGGTTACCTGCTTCAAACCAGGGGGCGCCACCTTCGTTGCTCAACAGATGGCGCACAAACAGCTTGGCCGCATTGGGGCTTTGATTACCGGCCATCACGGTCAGGTGAGTAGGCAAATTAACCATATCAAAAGGCTCAAGCCCCATGACAAAGGTAAAGTTGTAACGCCCGGTGGGTACTTCACGCATACGGCTGAAATTATTGAAACCGACTAAAAGCTCATCACTGTTGGTAATCGCCTCAGCCACATCACGGGTTCCTCCGACAATCACCGGGTCGTTGTCCAGCAGGCGGCGCATGAATTCCCAGCCCGCCGAAGCTTCACTCAACTCGACCGGCTCACCAAAACGCGCCTCATAGGCAGCGGCCATTTCCTCTTCCATGCCTACCAGCGAGGTCAGGTAGGTCAGTACAGAACCTGTCTGCAGCGGATCAGCAATCAGCACCTTGCCGCGAAACGCTTCGGTTGTCAGATCCCAGATATTGGTTACCGGTGCTTCATCCGGGTACACGGATGGGTTATAGGTCACCCCGGTGGGCAAATAGCGGTAAACCAGCAAGGGGTCGCGGGAACTTTCAGGGATGACGTCCTTGAATTCGGGCGGCACATAGGACACCAGCTCATCAGCGAACATGGCCAGATAGGTTTCCGGCGCGTCAGCGTGCAGCAGGCCAATATTATAGTTACCTGCCGCACGCTCACGGCGCACCCGCTCCTGCATCTCGGCAGCCGGAATATTGACACCTTCAACCACCAGCTCCGGATACATCTCAGCGAAAGTTTCAATCGGCTGATTAACTCGGCTGGACGTCATGTAGACCTGCAGCGGCGGCTCTTCCAGCGCGGCGGCCAACACGGCTTCCCAGTTCTCCTGCTCTGGCGCGTAAGCGCCCATCTGGGCATCCTGCAACCACTGATCAAAATCCTCGGCCAACAATGGCGATGAAACCCCCAGCGCACTGATTGCAGCACCCACAATCCACTTTTTCATGACACTCTCCTCACTCAATCTGTTCACAAAGTTAGCCATCAAGCTTGTTACACTGATTGAGAGTAGCCGTGAAAAATGACATTACTGCTACAAAAATTCCATTCGATAAAAATTTGCAATTTAATTTGCACTCGCGACGCCTGTCTTTTTAAATAGGAAGCCCAAACGCGATGGATAAAAGTCTCGTGAAACGTATCGAGCAGCTGCAAAAACCCTTATCCCCCACGGAAAAAAGGCTGGTCGATGTGCTGATGCATAACCCGGAAATGGCGGTTTTTGAAAGCGTCAACAGGATTGCCGCCATAGCCGAGACCCATGGTTCAGCCTTGGTGCGCCTTGCTCGCAAACTGGGTTTTTCTGGCTTTCCGGAAATGCGTACCTTTATGCGCAGCGGCCTGTCACAACCCAAGCGGACTGACGACCTGGTCAGAACCAGCCTGCTCGACAGCGCCGAGACAGGCATACTGGCCCATCTCGTCAAACGTGAAATTGACGCCCTGAGCAACATGACCCAGTTCATCCAGCAGGCAGAGCTTGATAGCGCGGCCGACGGCCTGTTGAACGCTGAACGCATTGTGATATTTGCAGAAGGTACTGCTGAAGCGCTGGCACGTCATGCCACCCACCGGTTGAGACGTGCCGGGCAATTCACCGTGCAACTGGATGCCAATCCACGCGCCGTTGCTGAAGGCCTGACGTGCCTCAGCTCGAAGGATATCGCCTTGGGGTTCACCCTCCGCGAGCCGCCGACTTTATTGCACACGGTGCTTGATAAAGCCGCAGCGCTGAACGCAACCAGCCTGGTGATTGGCGATCTTTCAGGCCTGACCCTGAAGCCAACACCTGATTTCCTTCTGGTGGCCTCTCGCGGCCCCGACCTGGAAAGCGGCACCCTGACGGTGCCCATGGCCATACTGAATGCGCTGATTCTCACTGTGGCCTCAAGAGGAGCCCCCGAGACGCTTGAGAATTATGCGCGCTATACGACAATAAGAGACCAGATGACATGATCACCCAGTGCGCACTCAGCGCAGATGCAAACGTAACAAACTACCCGACAAACAACGCTCATATCTATTTGCTTCGTCACGGGGAAACCGACCTGAACGCCCTCGGCGTGTTGCAGGGTTCCATAGAAGAACCGCTGAACGCAGTGGGCAGAAAACAGGCACAGGACGCCGCTTTTGAGCTTTCAGGGCTGGGGATTGGGCGGATTATCAGCAGCCCCCAGATTCGTGCTCGACAAACGGCTGATATCGTCGCCGAGGTGCTGCATTTAAGCATCGAAGAAAACGCCTTGCTGCGCGAACGCGACTGGGGCATTTACGAAGGTAAACCTCGCTGCGAACGCAGCGAGGAAGGAGCAGGTGTAGAACCTCTTAGCAGCCTGAATGCACGGGCCTACCAGGCGTTTGAAAGCATTGCTGGTGAATTGTCGACTTCCTGCCTGGTGGTGACTCATAGCGGCCTGATCAAGGCATTACTCATCCAGCTATGTGGCAATGCACCCGACGTTATACATAACGGCGAGATCATTCAGATTGTGGCTGGCTGAAATACTAAAACCATGTAAACAAGTTGCCTAAAAAGCAGTTAGCTAAGACAGAAACTGCTTTTAACAGCATTTGTAGAAAATGCATAATTTAAAATTGACAGCATCAACTCTTAAAATATAAAAAAACCAGGAAAATAGCGCCTATTTATTTCATTTGCATTGCATTTTTATTAAATAAGCAGCGCAATCAATTTTCTGTTAAATGAATAGAATCCGTCACTTGAATGTCATAAAACCCGGTTAGGGTGTTCCCCACAGCAGCTAAAGATAGGCATTATTGATGAGCCAATATTTAGAAAAGCCAGTCTATGGCGTTTTTATTAATCACCTCATCTAACTTGTCTATCAAGGCTTTAAGCAGTAGATGCCTGGCAGGAGCGCCGGGGTAAACATTAAGAACTGGATAAAACCAGTCATCAATATTTCGCTGGAATTTTCCAGCAACCGGGATTCAAGCAAACATCCATTCAAGGGTTTTAAACATGAAAAAGACATTACTCGCTCTCGCTGTTTCACTAGCTTCTGTTTCTGCCAACGCAGCTACTATTTATGAAGACGCAGGGCTCACCTATACGGTTAACGGTGATATTCAGGTACAGCTCCGCCAGAAAGCAGGCATTGACCGGGAATCTGACATTGAGTTTGATGATCTCGAACTTAAAAACTATGTCACCTACGAATTGGACGATTCTACAACGGCCTTTGGCCGGATTGATTTCGGCTTCAAGGATCTGGCCAACGAGAGCGACGGCAAAGCTGAACTTGAAGAAGCCTACCTGGGTCTGGCGTATAACAACGTTGCCGTTTCTTTCGGTAAGCGCCCCACCGCAACGGATGAATTCGGTGTTGAAAAAGCGATTGAATTGGACGCTGCCAAAGGCGATCGTTTTGACGCAATTGCCACCAGTGGTGATGACGTTATTCACATTGAAGCTGGCTTCGACACAGTGACTCTGATGGCGTCTTACGAGATGGCCGCCAAGGGTTCTGACCTAGCAAACGATAGTCACTTTGATCTGTTCGCATTGACTGAAATTAACGGCCTGGAACTGGGCGCTGCTTTTCAGCAATTCAACCAGGCGGACGGTGACGGCGGTGAAGGTATCGACACTTATGGTATCAGCGCTGCCTATGACTTTGGCATGTTCGAACTCGCCGCGGATTACAGCTCCTCTGATAGTGATATCGAAACAAGCGACAATAACGCTTCACAATACAATCTGGCAGCCAGCTTTGCAGCCTCAAGCGATACGGAACTTGCCCTTGGCATGACGGATACCTCCTTTGATGACAAGGTCGGCGCTGAAGACTTTGTTGAGTACTACGGCAACGTCACCTACAAGTTTCCGGCACACAGCAACGTTAGCGTATTTGCCGAGATCAAGAACACCGACCTTGACGATAGCGACATGGGCTACCTGGCCGGTATGCGCGTCAAGTTCTGATCTGGTATGACCCGCTCTGTTCCGAGCGGAAGATGTTGTAGGAAGACTGTTTCGACGTTTCTGTTAAGACGAAGCCGTTTTGATGGATTGGCCGGTGCTTTTGCACCGGCTTTTTTGTTGTCTCCTCCCTCAGTACTTCAGGCTCGGCTGTCATTGCTTGTTCATACCAGTGTCGCGGGCATGTCATTGTCGTGCGCCATGCTGAACGCATCTCAACAAATAGAGCGACGAGCATGCGGCTGTGTATTGTCAGCGAAACCTGGTTACCGGAAATCAATGGCGTTGCCCATACGCTTGCCCGGTTAAGTGCGGAGCTCAGCCAGCAGGGCGTCACCATCGACCTGGTTAGGCCACGCGCGTTGCCAACGCCTGACGAGCAGACAGCGGATTCCATTCAGGTACCTGTTAACGCTGAGCTGCAGGTAACGCCTGTGTCGCTACCTGGCTATCGCGGCGTACAGATCGGCCTGGCCACACCCAAAAGGCTGCGCCAATTTATGCAGGCTCATAAGCCAGATGTGGTGTATCTCGCTACCCAGGGGCCATTGGGTTGGGCGGCACGCCAGGCAGCACGACGCTTGAGTATTCCACTGATTGCCGGCTGGCATACCAATTTTGATCACTACTGCGGTGATTACGGTATAGGCATGCTTACCTGGATGACCAAGCGCTACCTGCGCTACTTCCATAATGCCTGTGCGCTGACCCTGGTGCCCACTCAACTTCAGGCAAGGGCGCTGCGCTCGGCAGGCATCCAACGGGTGGACGTGCTCGCCCGCGGCATCGACAGCCAGCAGTTTATGCCCAGCCTGCGCGACCCCATGCTACGCCAGCAATGGGGCGTAAACGACCACCAGCCGGTGGCCCTTTACGTGGGGCGGTTGGCCGCTGAAAAAAACCTGACGCTGCTCCAGGATGCCTATCAGGCCATGGCCAATGTGCGCCCGGATATGGCCTTTGTCGTGGTAGGTGACGGCCCGGCGCGCCGGCAGCTGGAAGCACTGCTGCCCAACGCGCATTTTACTGGTTTCATCCACCAGCAGGCGCTTGCCCGCTACTACGCAAGCGCCGATATCTTTGTGTTTCCATCGCTATCGGAAACCTGGGGCAACGTGGTGACAGAAGCCATGGCCTGCGGTCTGGCAGTCATCGCCTACCGCCAGGCGGCGAGTGCCACCCTGATCCAAAGCGGTAATAACGGTATCTGCGTACCAGCAGGTGATGCCGATGCTTTCTGCCAGGCGGCGGTCAGCCTCTGCCAGCACCCGGCGGATTATGCCCGCTACGGGCGGATGGCGCGGATGCGCGCCCGCGAACAGTGCTGGCCGGGCATTGCCAGCCAGTTCATCAACTACCTTCATCAAACTCAGGAGATGCATCATGCGACCTCGGCTTCTTGGCGTGTTTGACCGTCTGGACCTGCTCGAATGGCAGTTTTGCCAACGGGCAACCCGGCTCTCCCTTTTCCGCCCCTGGCGGCTGACCCTGCAGGCGGCCAGCAAGCTGGGCGACTGGCCCGTCTGGGTGGCCTTGATCATCGCCCAGCCCTGGCTGGTGCCCAACGGCGGATTTCGCCTGATCCAATACACCGTAACGGCACTGATTGCGGTAGTGGTCTACCGCTTTGTCAAAACGCGCCTGTGCCGCGAGCGCCCCTTTATTACCTACTGCAGTGGCATTCAATGCAGCGAACCGGCCAGGGATCGCTACAGCTTTCCCAGCGGCCACACCATGCACGCGGTCATGTTTACTCTGCTGGTCGCGGCCCACACGCCCTGGCTTTTGCCGATTGTCGTGCCGCTGGCGGTGCTGATCGCCATTTCCCGCGTTGGGCTTGGCCTGCACTATGTCAGCGATGTGCTTGCCGGTGCCGCCATGGGCTACGGCTTTGCCCTGTTAAGCCTGGCGATACTGGGTTGAGCCTTTTTTGCATAACCAACAGGTGTGAATAACTGGCAGGGCGCGCATTTCAGCGGTAAAAAAGTTAATGTTTCATTGATGCGGATTGAACCATTGACTGAGGGAATACGCGATGCTGACCGTCTACCTTTCCCATGGCCTTGAAAGCGGGCCGAACGCCATGAAAATGCAGGCCCTGAAAGGCGTGGTAGAAACGCTTGATGACTGCGAAGCGGTGGTAATGGACTACCGCAATATGCCCGACCCTGCTACCCGGCTGGAACACCTCTACGCAACCCTGGATGCCCGTAACGAACCCGCCACCTGCTGGGTGATGGCAGGCTCCAGCCTCGGCGGCTGGTTAAGTGCCATGGTTTGCGCACGCTACAAAACCCGCGGCTGTTTCATGCTGGCACCGGCACTTGGTCTGCCCGACTATCCACAAACCTCCCCCACCCTGCAACCTTGCCATACACATATCATTCACGGCTGGCAGGATGACATTGTGCCCCCCGGCCCGGTCATTGATATTGCCCGGCAGCAGCGCCTCTCCCTACGCATGGTCGATGACGATCACCGTTTGCATGCCAGCATGCCGACCATACTTAGCGACTTCGACGCCTTTCTGAAGCAGTGCCTGAGCGACGACAATGTTTGAAAGCGTGTTTGAAGGCGCAAAAAAAGACGCGATAACGTTAGACATAAGCAAACAAAACCTCTACAAATGGTATACACACTTATGGAGGTGCATCATGTTCGGTTTATTCAAGAAAGACCCCGCCAAGAAGCTACAGCAGCAATACGAGAAGAAACTCGAAGAGGCAATGCAGGCATCCCGCAATGGCGATATGCGCGCCAATGCCACCTTGACCGAGGAAGCCAATGCCCTGCTGACTGAAATCAATAAACTCAAAGCCCAGGACTAGCCCTATGTTGCGCCTACCTCCTGCCCTACGCGCCTTATGGCTCGTACCCTTGGCGAGTGTTTCCGGCACGTTGCTTGCAGCTACTGATGCAGCTACTAATAGCGACCAGTGCGCTCACCCTGGCCAATGGTGGCAGGCGGGGCAACCGACGGCGGCAAGCGCCTTGTTTGAACAGGTCGCCGAGCAGGATGTCGTCCTGCTGGGGGAGTTCCATGATCGGATGAGCCATCACCGCTGGCAGCTGCATACCCTGGCAGGGCTGGCCGCCCACCGCGATGACATGGTGATAGGGCTGGAAATGCTACCCCGGGAAGCCCAGCCTGCCCTGGATGCCTGGGTAGCCGGTGAGTTATCCGAAGCGCAGTTTCTCCAGCAGAGCCAGTGGCATGAAGCCTGGGGCTTCGACCCTAATCTCTACCTGCCGATCCTGCATTTTGCCCGCATGCAGCAGATTCCGCTGCTGGCCCTTAACATCAAGCCGCAACTGCGTCGCCAGCTGGCCACCGAGGGGTTTGATGCCGTCAGTGCCGAGCAGCGCTTCAATATTAGTGAGCCTGCCCCCGCCAGCAATGCCTATCGTCAACGCCTAGAGCAGAGCTTTCAGATGCACCCTACCAGCATGGGGAATGAGGGCCAGGGGGATAACACCGCCTTTGAAACCTTCCTGAACGCCCAGCTGATCTGGGATGCGGCCATGGCCGATGCCCTGGCCTCTGCGGTTAACGATGATACCCTGGTGGTCGGGCTGATGGGCGTGGGCCACCTGGCGTATGGCGATGGCGTGCCCCACCAGTTAGAGGCCATGGGCATTGCCGATACGCTGGCACTGATGCCAACTACCTTGGAAGCCTGCGAGCCGTCTGATAGCCAGCTGGCAGATGTGCTTTATCTGCTGGGCGATGAACAAGCCGCAGAAACGCCGCCGCCACGGCTGGGCGTGCAGATTGCACCGGGTGAGGATGGCGTCAGCATTGTTGCCATCAGAGAAGATTCCCTGGCCCATGAGGCCGGGCTTCAGCCGGACGATATAGTGACGCAGGCTGCCGGGCAGGAGATTCGCGCCCCCGGGGAATTGATCGCCATCGTCCAGCAACAGGCGCCGGGCACCCTGCTCCCCCTGGAGATCCTGCGTGACGGCAACCCCCAGGAAATACTGGTGCGTTTTCCACCCGCTGAATCATTGAGGTAACCCCCGATGAGGCTGTTTGCCCTGCTATGCGGCCTGGGGTTATGGGCCGGCCTATGGACAACCTTCGCCCTGGCGGCTGAGCCTGAAAACGGTATCAAGAAATCTCTTGAGGTGACCCTGGACCCGGCTCAGCGCTCGATCAGCGGCACTCTGACGCTAAGCCTGCCTGATGGTGCCAACGCTGAACCACTCACCTTCACGCTTGCCCCTGGCCTGAGCCTTGAGCGGGCCGAACAGGCTGGAAGCACGCTTGACTGGGAAGAAAGCGACTCCGGCCGCTATCGCCTGAACGCGCCTGACCCACAGGCACCGCTCACCCTGAGCTGGAAGGGCCAGCTAGCGTCTCAGCTGCCCGACGGCGGCTATTGGTCTGAGGACAACCTCTGGCTACCCGGCCAGCTGGCCTGGTACCCAAGGCTGGATACCAAGGCACCCTTTGCAGCAGACATTGAGATTGTCACCCCGAATAGCATCGAAACCGTTGTCAGCGGCCACTGGCTGGGCACTTCCACCCAGGGCGACCAACGCCAGACCCGTTTTGCTCACCCCCAGGCTCGGCAGCTGTCTGTCGCTGCTGGACGCTGGCAGGCAATGACTCGCGAAGTTGCAGGCGACGATAATGAAGACGTCAAATTACGCACCCTGTTCCCGGAAAAACTCAGCGCGCCTTTCGCTACTACTTACTTGGATGCCACCGAACGCGCCCTGCAGCTGTTTCAGCAGCGCCTGGGGCCTTACCCGTATTCAAGTTTTACCATGGCCGCCTCATCGCGCCCCATCGGCTTTGCCTTTGCAGGCTTTACCCTTTTGGGCGAGCAGGTCATAGCGTTGCCTTTTATTCCACATACCTCGCTGCCCCACGAACTAATGCACGGCTGGTGGGGCACCGCAGTGCAGGCCACGCCTGGTGAAGGTAACTGGAGTGAAGCCCTGACCACCTATTTGGCCGACTACGCCATGGAAACACTCAAAGGTGAAGAAGGCGCCCTGCGCCAACGCTGGCTGACCGACCTTAACGCCCTGCCGGAGGCCGATCATCTGGCGCTGAAAGACTTTGGCTACCAGCGCCAGCCTCAGGATCGCCTGATTGGCTACCAGCACGGCGCCATGCTGTTCTATATGCTCGAACAGCAGATCGGCACGGCCGCCTTCGACAGCGCCCTCGGCCAACTGATTGAACAGCATCGTTTTGGGCAAGCTAACTGGCAGGATCTGCAAAACGCCTTTGAAGACGCTTCCGGCCAAGCTCTCGACGCATTCTTTAACGCCTGGGTAGAGCAGCCCGGCCGCCCCACATTGAACATGAACACCCCCCGCCTGGAAGAGACGGCTGACGGCTTCAGGGTAACCTTCAACCTGAGCCAGACGGCTAGCCACAGTGACAGCCGCAACAACGAGGATCGACGATGGCCGCTGCGACTGCCGGTTGAGATCCACGCTGCACAGGGTCAGACCGAACGCAGCTGGCTCAGCCTGGAAAGCGCCACCGAGCGTTTCACCCTCGATACCCTGAAGCGCCCTCGCCAGCTGGCCATCGACCCGGATTACCAGGTATTGCGGCAACTTCCCAACGCCCCGGAAACCCTGCGTGAACTAAGCTTGGCCGCAGAGACTCGCTGGCTACGCCTGGGGGCTTATAAAGAACTACCCCTGCCGCGTGGCGCCACTGAGCTGAACGAGCTACCGGATGACCTGACGACAACACCTCTCTGGGTGATCGGCACGCCTGATGAGATTGAAAAGTGGTGGGCCGACCAAGGCCTTGAAACCCCGGCCCAGCCACCAGTAAAGGAACAGGATGACACGCCAGCCGGGCAGCTGTGGCGCCAACCCGGCACCCAGTTGGGCGTTATCAGCGCAACCAGCCCGCAAGCCGCCATGCGCCTGATGCGCGGCCTGCGCCACTGGGGAAGCGCAAGCTACGTTGTATTGAACGACGACGGCACCCGACGCGGCACCTGGGAAAGCGAGCCTGAGCTGCAATACCGCTTTTGATTAACCTGTTCTGATTAATCGGTGCTGACCACCCTATTACGGCCATTTTCCTTGGCCTTGTAGAGACGGTCATCCGCCTGTTTGAGAGTGATTTCACTATGTTGCGGTGAACGCGGGCAGGCCACGCCAATACTGGTGGTGATAGCCACTTGGTTGCCATCGTGATCAAACAGGGTGGCGTTTTCGATGGTGTCACGAATGCGCTCTGCAATCCGGGCTGAATCTTCGGCGTTGGCACCGAGCAGTATGACAACAAATTCCTCGCCGCCATAGCGGGCCACAAAGTCGCCTGAGCGCACCTGTAGCGCTATCAAACGAGCAAACTCACGCAGCACCTTATCGCCAACGGAATGGCCGTAAACATCATTGACCCGTTTAAAATGGTCGATGTCCATCATCAGTACCGCATAAGGTACCGGTTTGCCGCCATTGGCTTCTGCACGCTCGATTTCCGCCAGCCGGACTTCCAACGCCCCACGGTTAAGCAGGCCTGTCAGCGCATCATGGGTTGCCTGGCGATAAAGGCGCAATAAAAGGCTTAGCTGGAAATGGTTAGCCGTCAGGGTCACCGCCAGCAGCGTAAACATCAGCCACTGGGCTTCCAGTCCGGCGGGCGTCATCCAGCTACCGTCTATGTGCTGGGCGAATACCAGCAGGGATTGCAACAGAAGGCCAGCCAGCAGTGATTCCACCAGGGTGAACGGAAACACACTCAACACCGCCACCAGCAAGAACGGAATAAAGCTGTAGCCGACCAGGGCCGAGCTGTGATTATCCGGCACCAGGGTTAACACCAGGAGATAAAACAGTGCTGGCAAGGCCAGCAGGGCGCCGGCGCTAAACCGGATTCGCCGGATATTATCCTCGCTGCGCCAGGCCCACCACACCACAACGGCAAACCCTGCCATCATCAGCAAGCGCCCCACCAGCGTTGTCTGCAACAAGCCGCTGGGTAGCACCCATTGATCCACCAGCAGCCACACCGGCGACATCACCAGAAAGATGATCCCCATTGCCATGACCCGGCTGCGCATATAAAACGCATGGGCAAACACAAAATCACGGCTATGGTGGCGATTGGTCAGGGTGTCCCGTAATGAGGTGTAGGTGCTCGCCAACCATGAAGAATCAGCGGGTTTGGCCAACCCCGGCTGGCTGCGGCGCTCTTGGCCCATAGGCATCGTTGTTATGCTCTTCAGAAGGTTAATTGTTAACTAAGGTTACATAACAAGACCCCTATGGCGCCAGCTTAATAGCTTTTAAACTTCATCCGCCAGCGCAGGCAGCAGCGTTTTAAGCTTTCGAGTCAGGGTATTACGCCCCCAGCCCAGCAGTTCGGCGGCCTCGCCTTTGCGCCCACCCGTGTGCTTTAGCGCTGTCTCAATCAAAATCCGCTCAAAATCGGGCACGGCCTCTTCCAGCAGATGGGTATGCCCTTCGGCCAAGGCCTGATCAGCCCAGCTGCGAAAGGCACTGCGCCAATCACCGTGCAGAGTGCCTTCCAGGGTGTCGGCCTCGCGCAGCTCCGGGGGCAGGTCTTCCACCAGTATTTCCCGCCCGGAGGCCATGACGGTCAGCCAGCGGCAAATGTTCTCCAGCTGACGCACATTGCCTGGCCAGGGCAGATGGGTCAGGTGCGCTTCCGCCTCGGGTGTCAGCACCTTGATATCTGTCGCCAGCTCCTTGGCCGCTTCAGCCAGAAAATGGCGGGTCAGGCGGGGGATATCCTCGCGCCGCTCCGACAGACGAGGCAGATGCACGCGGATCACATTCAGGCGATGAAACAGATCTTCGCGAAAACGCCCGTCTTCCACCAGCGATTCCAGATTCTGGTGGGTGGCGGCGATAATCCGCACATCAACTCGAACCGGCGTATGCCCACCTACCCGGTAAAACTCGCCGTCCGCCAGCACCCTTAGCAGGCGCGTCTGGGTTTCGGCGGGCATATCCCCAATCTCATCCAGAAACAAAGTGCCACCGTTGGCCTGTTCAAACCGCCCCTGGCGCTGGGCCGCCGCCCCGGTAAAGGCGCCTTTTTCATGCCCAAAAAGCTCAGATTCAATCAGATCGCGCGGAATCGCCGCCATATTCAAGGCAATAAACGGCTTGCCCGAACGCGGGCTATGCTGATGCAGCGCCTGGGCTACCCGCTCCTTGCCGGTGCCAGATTCGCCATTGATCAGCACGGTGATATGCGAATGCGACAGCCGCCCGATGGCGCGAAACACCTCCTGCATGGCCGGTGCCTCGCCAATGATTTCAGCGTTCAGGCCTTCCGGCACGCTGACCGGCCGCTGGCGCTCGCGGGCATGGGCCACCGCCCGGCGCACCAGCGCCAGGGCTTCATCAACATCAAAGGGCTTGGGCAGGTATTCAAAGGCACCGCCCTGATAGGAGGCGACGGCACTGTCCAGATCCGAGTGCGCGGTCATCACAATGACCGGCAGGTCCGGATGGGCGTCACGAATCCGCGCCATAAGGTTCAAGCCGTCAATCCCCGGCATGCGGATATCGGTGACCAGGACATCCGGTGGCTCGGCAATCAGGCGCTCAAGCACCGTATCCGCACGTTCAATACATTCAACGTCCAGATCGGGCTGCGCCAGGGCGCGCTCCAGTACCCAACGAATCGCGCGGTCATCGTCCACAATCACCACGCGAGCAACATCGGTCGAGTGAACTTCAGTCATGGCGCTTCTCCGGTGAAATCAACTAACAAATCGATAAATGGCTCATCAGGTTGAGCCATCAATAAACAGGGGAATCAATAAACGAAATTCAGTCCGTCCCGGCTGGGATTCGCATTCAATCAGGCCCTGGTGCTGATGCAGGATCGACTGGGCAATCGACAGGCCCAACCCGCTGCCTTCCGCGCGCCCGGACACCATGGGGAAGAACAGCGTCTCCTGCAGTGCCTCCGGAACCCCCGGCCCGTTATCAATGATCCCCACATCACACACCAGCCGATGCCGCTCTGCCCCCAGGGTAAACTGCCGGCGTGCCCGGGTGCGTAACACCAGCCTGGGCGCCTCAACCTGAGCATCGGTCATCGCCTGCACCGCATTGCGGGCAACGTTGAGAATCGCCTGGATCATCTGAGCTTCATCCCCCGACAGATCTGGCAGGCTGGGGTCATAGTCGCGCTCGATGCGCACCTGAGGGTGCTCGGCAATCAACAAGGTACGCACCCGTTCCAGCACCTTGTGAATATTGACCGGCGAATGCTGAACCATGCGATTAGGCCCAAGCATGGAATCCACCAGGTCACGCAGGCGGTCAACTTCTTCAACAATGATATGGGTAAATTCCTTCAGCGCCGGGTCGGCCAGATCCCGCTCCAACAGTTGCGCTGCCCCGCGAATACCGCCCAGTGGGTTTTTCACCTCATGGGCCAGGCCGCGCGCCAGCACCTTGATGGTTTCCTGGCGGGTGGTGAGTGCTTCCTCGCGGGAAATCTGCATTAGCCGGTCGCGGGGTTCAATTTCCAACAGCAGCTCATCGGCGGACAGCGGTGTCACGGTGTAATCCACCGTCAGTGGCTCACCGCTCATCGGGATAATCCGGGCTTCACGCTGGGTATAGGGATGAAACGCATCACGGGCCTTGATCAGGACATCCTCAATCGCCTCCTCCTCGCCCAGCAACCCTTCCAACCGCGCCCCCAGCACACGGCTGATGCTCACCGCCAGCAGGGCTTCTGCCGCCGGGTTCATCCACCGCACCTTCAGGTCGCCATCCAGTAGCAGAACTGCTGTGGTGAGGTGTTCAAGCAAGCGTTGGTACATATCACTACCTGTGATCGAATGGCATGGTGATGGATCTGCAAAAAGCGCGCCAACTTAGCGCACCTTGCTAACCTAGCGGGGAAACGCGGCTAATCACGCTCAAATAGCCTTCTTACCGCCAGGATGGTGCTCATGACTCACTTACCAAAGCACCATTATGGTGCAACGTGAAACCGCACCATCGGGGTTTGATGGCGCACCCGCCCCTGGGCATCCAGCAATTCGGCCTGAAGCTGGTGCACGCCGGCGGGCAGATTGGCCATCCAGAAGGCGTCACTGTGCATCGCACTCTGGTTGATTTCACCATTAAGGCGCAAACGCAGCTGATGATCGTCACGCAGCGCCGGGCTTAGGGCAATTTCGACCGCTGTGGCAGCGCTATTCAGGCGCGCTTGATGGGCAGGGTAGGCAATCGTAAAACGGTCATAGGGCATGAAAGGCGGGCCGGGGGAGCGCTTGCCTGAAGGCTGGGAAGCCGGTGGCGACGCAGACGATGAGGAAGAAACCCCCGGCAGTGGCGCCAGCACCACGGCTTCACCGCCCCGCTCCGGGTTATCGGTAAAGGTCACACGGCCCTGCTCATCCACCACCCGATAAACCGTCTGGGCCGCTAGCGGTGGTGCCCCAACCAGCAAGGCACTTCCTAGCAACGCCGCCCACAGCCACCGCTCTCTTCTGTCTGCTGTTTGATTGGCCATTATCGCCCCCTAACGAAAAAACCCCGCCGAGGCGGGGTTTGTAACTGATCACCTCGGGTTATTCCCCTTGGGTGATAATAGCAGTTCAGATCAGCGTCAGTGCTTTATACTTAGCAGCTGTAGTACATGTCGAACTCGATCGGGTGAGTTGCCATGCGCAGGCGCTCAACTTCTTCACCCTTCAGTTCGATGTAGGCATCGATCATTTCATCAGTGAAAACGCCACCTTCGGTCAAGAAGGCGCGGTCAGCGTCGAGGGCTTCCAGCGCCTGATCCAGGCTGTGTGCAACGGTGGGCACGGCCTTGCCTTCTTCCGGCGGCAAGTCATACAGGTTCTTGTCCATCGCATCGCCAGGGTGGATCTTGTTCTTGATACCGTCGATACCGGCCATCAGCATGGCTGAGAAGCACAGGTAGGGGTTGGCGGTCGGATCAGGGAAACGCAGCTCGACACGCTTGCCCTTGGGGCTGGCGGTGTACGGAATGCGGATAGACGCTGAACGGTTACGCGCGCTGTAGGCCAGCATGACCGGCGCTTCAAAACCCGGCACCAGACGCTTGTAGGAGTTGGTGGACGCATTGGTGAAGGCGTTCAGTGAGCGTGCGTGCTTGATGATACCGCCAATGTAATAAAGCGCCATTTCAGACAGGCCCGCGTACTCGTCACCGGCGAACTGGTTCTGGCCGTCTTTCCAGAACGACTGGTGCACGTGCATACCGGAACCGTTATCGCCCACCAACGGCTTGGGCATAAAGGTAGCCGTCTTGCCGTAAGCATGTGCCACGTTGTGGATCACATACTTCATTTCCTGAACTTCGTCAGCCTTCTTCACCAGAGTGTTGAACTTGACGCCTATTTCGTTCTGACCGGCGTTGGACACTTCATGGTGATGCACTTCTACCGACTGGCCGATAGCTTCCAGAGTGTTACACATGGCACCACGGATATCGTGGAAGCTGTCCACCGGCGGAACCGGGAAATAACCACCTTTCACGCGCGGACGGTGACCCAGGTTGCCGCCTTCCACCTGACGGTCTGTTGACCAGGCGCCCTCTTCCGAGGAAATCTTGTACATGGCGCCTTCAATATCGGCTTTCCAGTGTACTTCATCAAAGATAAAGAACTCAGGTTCTGGGCCAAAGAAGGCGGTGTCGCCCAGGCCGGTAGACTGCAGGTAGGCTTCAGCGCGCTTGGCGATGGAGCGCGGGTCACGATCATAACCCTGCATGGTAGCAGGCTCGATGATATCGCAACGCAGCACCAGGGTAGCGTCTTCAGTGAAGGGATCCAGGTAGCCAGTACCGTCATCTGGACGCAGGATCATGTCGGATTCGTTGATGCCTTTCCAGCCCTCAATCGAGGAACCATCGAACATCTGGCCGTTTTCAAAAAACTCTTCATCAACGTCACGCGCAGGGATCGTCACGTGCTGTTCCTTGCCGCGAGTATCAGTAAAGCGCAGGTCGACCCACTTGATGTCGTTTTCTTCGATGAGTGCAATTGTCTTGGTTGACATGGTGTCCTCCGGTTTAAGCGAAACTGAGCGTATCTGGGCACCCGTTTGAACATTGCGTATTACATGACCAATCAGGCAAAACGCAGAACAGGTAAAACATGGTGCAACGTTAAATCGGCTACTGTTTTAGCACGTCCAGGCATCCACTGCCTATGACATTAGCCGCTAGCATTTATAATGCATGTTGCATGCCAACCACGCACCAATACAGGGTATAAAAATTATAAAATATTGTTTTTATTATATTTTAGCTAATTCAAGAAAAACAGCTAATGCCACATAAAAGGGCAAAAAGTATTTCACAGTCCCAAAAAGACACTAAAAACCGCCTAAGACAACTATTGGCGCACCATAAAAGAACATCAAAAAACCTTAACGCACCAAATAAGTGCAATAAGTTTATTGCAGCCCTCTGGTCGACTCCCCTTTCTCCCACCCCATATGTGCTAGGGTGTAGGTATTGCCAACCAGGCTGCCTGGGCGTTGTCAGTCAGCTGCCAGACAGCCAGGTTCCACCACCCTCTCTTGCCAAGGAAGTAATCATGCACAAGCACATCGAATGGGACGCCACCGACGGCGACAGCGTTACCGCCAACCTCAACCCCGACACCCCTTACCCGGGCGAGATCCTTTCTGCCCGCTACAAAGGCTGCAATGTGCGCGTCAAGGTAGAAACCTACCGCGAGGATGACGCCGTCAGCATCGCCAGCGTTGTGGCTCTCATCACCCCCAGCGGCGAACGCAAGGAAAGCCACCACGACCTGCAGTTGGGCGACATCGTCCGCCTGCCGGACAACAAACGCAGCATTGAACGCTGGGATGAAGAAAATCAGCAAGGGGATGAATAAAGAGGCGTTGAGGCTAGGTTAGATCAGTTGTCTGAGCCTGGCTTGATCAAGCCGCCAGCTCTTTGCCGCTCTACAATCGCCCGAAACTGTGGCGAAACGGCATTCAGGTCAATCACATCCACTTTCCATTTGTGGGCCAATTCATAGGTGTACTCGAACCTGTGGATGCAGGCGTCTTTGACGAATTGGTTTTGGGTGCGGTCATATTCCGCCAGCGCCTCGTCCAGCGAAGCGAGCGCCTTTTCAAAAGAAGACAATTCCAGTTTCATGCTATGCCCCTGCGCCAGTCAAATGCACCCAAGGGTATGATAGTTAAGATCAGCCGCAGGGTAAGCCAATGCTGGTTCGCCATCCCCAGATACCTCATCTGCTAACGCAGGGTACACCAGGCGACTATTGGTCTCTTGGCTCACCGAGACAAACCTAGCGCCTTCTATTTATATCGGTCAACCAGTACTGAATACAAAAATGGGTATGTGGCGGCTCCTTCGCGCGCGTGCGGGGTTATCATTATTATAGCCGATGCTGACCCGCTAACAGGATGACCACTCAATGACCGTTCAATACGAGCACGACACCCATGCCTGGGCGCTGGAGCAAACGGAATTACTGCGCACTGGAAAGTTGGAAAAACTGGATATTGAACATCTAGCAGATGAAATTGAAAGCGTTGCCAAACGCGAGCGTCGCGCGTTAATCAACCAGCTGGCACGCCTGTTGATGCACCTGCTGAAATGGGAGCAGCAACCAGAAAATCGTACTCGCAGCCAACGGCTAACCATTGAGGATGCACAACACAAAACGCTGCGCCTACTGAACGAAAACCCCAGCTTCAAAACCATGCTCCCCAACCTTATGCAATCAGCCTACGCAGATGCTCGTCGCGCAGCAGCCATTGACACCGACCAGGAACCAGAAGCGTTTCCTGAGCAGTGTTTGTATACCTTTGAGGACGCTATTAGTTATCAGCCATGCAGATACATAACAGATTGATGTTAGCTGTGCGTCTCAGCCTTACGCCATAAATCCCACGCCCCACCACGACATTCCCGCATGCCCTCGAACCCGTCATTCCCGCATGCCCTCGAACCCGTCATTCCCGCATGCCCTCGAACCCGTCATTCCCGCATGCCCTCGAACCCGTCATTCCCGCATGCCCTCGAACCCGTCATTCCCGCATGCCCTCGAACCCGTCATTCCCGCATGCCCTCGAACCCGTCATTCCCGCATGCTTTTAGCGGGAATCCATTTTGACCTTGGTGTTCTTGCTGCTGCAGGAAAGGTCGCTCCTCCTATACGCGTAGGGAAGAAGCACACAAGCCCCGACAGCATTACCAACACCAGAAATTTCTCCGCGGGGATCTGCTGCCTGGGCGGCAGCGAACCAACACGAATAGAATCAGCAAACACCAGACCATTTCTGAGCTGCCTGGGCGGCAGCGAACGCGGCTCTTCGTCGATTTTTATGGCTGGAAAATTTCTGAGCTGCCTGGGCGGCAGCGAACCTGAACGGGCTTGCTGTAATCCGTCATCATATTTTCTGAGCTGCCTGGGCGGCAGCGAACGTGCAATCAGTGCGGGGCACCTTACTCTGCGTTTTCTGAGCTGCCTGGGCGGCAGCGAACACCCAGCAGCAAATTGTGACGGCACACCTGATTTTCTGAGCTGCCTGGGCGGCAGCCAACGCTGAGCACTGGTACCAACGGAAACTCGATATTTTCTGAGCTGCCTGGGCGGCAGCCAACCTGGCAATCAGCTCTTTGCCTTTCTTGCCGCTTTTCTGAGCTGCCTGGGCGGCAGCCAACCTCAATTTATTGTGCGGGCTTTGGCGGGTGCTTTTCTGAGCTGCCTGGGCGGCAGCCAACTTTTCAGCCGAGTGTTGCGAGCCGATCCCCAGTTTCTGAGCTGCCTGGGCGGCAGCCAACCTTTTCCTTATCCTGATTCTTCACTCAATGAGTTTCTGAGCTGCCTGGGCGGCAGCCAACTCAAGCGAGTGTTCTTGCAGCCAGCGCAAACGTTTCTGAGCGGCCTGGGCGGCAGCCAACGACCAGAAAGATTAAAACCAGCATCAACGGCATTTCTGAGCTGCCTGGGCGGCAGCCAACTCTAGGGTTCGGATTAGCGCGTCACTGGTCGGTTTCTGAGCTGCCTGGGCGGCAGCCAACTGAACGGCACACAGAGCGCCGCTTCGATCAACTTTCTGAGCTGCCTGGGCGGCAGCCAACGATGGTGCCCTAACCCGTCGGCCCATCCGTCCTTTCTGAGCTGCCTGGGCGGCAGCCAACTACTGCGCAATCACCACACGATTGGGCGCGATTTTCTGAGCTGCCTGGGCGGCAGCCAACCTGAGCAGGTGCGCAGTGGGGAACTGGCATCATTTCTGAGCTGCCTGGGCGGCAGCCAACGTAACGGCAAACGTCATCAACGGACTTTTGAATTTCTGAGCTGCCTGGGCGGCAGCCAACGTACCCGTTGAGGCTACTGATGAGATGGTTGATTTCTGAGCTGCCTGGGCGGCAGCCAACTTGAGGCCGCACTAGACGCCTACATGCCTTTTTTTCTGAGCTGCCTGGGCGGCAGCCAACTCGGCTATTCATCAATCCGGTCTCTGTTTGATTTTCTGAGCTGCCTGGGCGGCAGCCAACCCCCAGTCGGTGGTAACACAGCCGGACGGATGTTTCTGAGCTGCCTGGGCGGCAGCCAACGCGGCAGCACGACAACACTGCCCGATGGGTCTTTTCTGAGCTGCCTGGGCGGCAGCCAACGCAGGGCCGCGCCCGCCGAACTCATGCCGACATTTCTGAGCTGCCTGGGCGGCAGCCAACGCGGCTTTCGAGGCGGTGCTGGCTATTTGTGAGTTTCTGAGCTGCCTGGGCGGCAGCCAACATGTCAGTACAGGCAGAAACACCACCTGCATATTTCTGAGCTGCCTGGGCGGCAGCCAACTTCCTTTACGCTTTTTCCTTCCTGGGCAGCTATTTCTGAGCTGCCTGGGCGGCAGCCAACGCTCCTACTCTTGAATCTGTCACTCGTGAAGTTTTCTGAGCTGCCTGGGCGGCAGCCAACGGCTCCTTTCGTCCAACGATGGTTTCGGTGAATTTCTGAGCTGCCTGGGCGGCAGCCAACAATGCAGCGACTTAGCAGCAACTTAACTGATATTTCTGAGCTGCCTGGGCGGCAGCCAACCGTTTGTCGCCGTCTTCGACCGCGCCGTAGCTTTTCTGAGCTGCCTGGGCGGCAGCCAACAGGGCGTGACGCACTTGCCGTCTGTAATAGTCTTTCTGAGCTGCCTGGGCGGCAGCCAACGGCGAGAAACGTTGCTGTTTCGCCCGTTTCGATTTCTGAGCTGCCTGGGCGGCAGCCAACTAGAGCATATCAAAAATAATGTGCTGATTGTTAAAGAACTTTGGTAGAAAAAAGCGGTATTACCCTTTTTTGAGCAATACCGCTAAGTGGTTGATTATTGGTTACCTATTTTCATGCTGGAAAAAAGGGTCAAACCAGGGCACGGTAGCGATGGCATTTAAGCCATAGTGATTAAACGAACCCGCCACCGGCTTTTCCTGCGGTTTGCCATGTTCGATAAACAGGCTAAAACGCTGCTGGGTAGAACGGCTATTGATCTGTACAAACGGCAGTTCAATACGTTTTTCGGCCAACTTGGCGTAGATCCTCCGCGCTTCGTCTTCCGAGATGCTATGCCGCTTGGCGTAGCGTTTTGCTCGGCTCGGGCTACCTGTATTGAACTGCCTACGTGCCACATTGATGTGCTGTGCATCGGCAGGCACCGTAAGCATCTCGCTGACGAGGGTGTGGTCACGCATCCCCTGTAACCAGCTAGCATTCATTAGCTCTTCAAGTCGCACATGGCTGCCATGCAGGCGCAAGTGGCTACCTAAGGTACGGGCGCGAACACCGTGCTTATGCAGGGGAAAGCTAACGCCTACGTCCGTTGCTTCCAGGTCGAAAAGCGCCCGGTGCAACTTGTTATACAGTGCGCCCATTAGCATGGGTTCTGGGAAATCCGGGTCGGGCCTTAACCGGATATCAATATAGTGATCCATGGTTCACCCCGCTTCGCCGAACACACCACCACGGATTAGAGTTGCCATCACAAAGTGCTGCTGCTCGGTTGGCGGCATCTGATCCTTGATCATCCAGTTATCAAGCAATGAATAGAAGTCGGCTTTCTGCTTGGGTTGGCGATAGGCTTTACCTTGGGTGGTGACGGAACCATAGGGTTCTACCGCGATGGGGCCAAGATCTTCATCGGCCTCTGCCGGATACCAGGTATCAATGGTTCGAATGGCATTCCCCAATTTCTGGGAGTGAATGCCTGCAACGCCTCCCACGTGATAGAGCGTTTTGCTTTTATCGCCACGGCCTCGGTCAAGAATCAGCTCTTGGGAGGGGAAAATTTCCTGGCCGCCGCCAACGCGTACATAGGCCACTACCTCAAGCAGTAAGTGCTGTTCACCGGCCAACGCCTGGGCGATAACACTGGCTAGCTCTTTAAGTTCGGTAGTGTCCTCAAAAGCACGTAAGGAAAGCGATAGCGCATCAAAGGTCCACTCTTTGGTGGTTTTACCTTGGGCAAGCTGGCGGATACTGACCTCTACCTGCTCAGCCCCGATGCGGTTGCGCCACAGGAATCGACCATTGGCGAGATTATTGGCGTAGCGGTGCGCCAACTCAGCAAAACCTTGCTCTTGTTTGTACTCCGCAACCGCCTGTTCCAGCTTGGCTTGGTACACGGCGTTGTTGCAGGCCGATGGGGTTCCGGCGCCAGCTAATACGCGCAATGTAAAGCGGGCAACCAACGTATCCGCATCATGGGGCAGCGTGGCGACATCCACGGTTTGCAAGTTGGGGTTTTCAATCGCGGCATCCAACTTGGCAGGATCTTGGTCTTTAGCTTTAAGACGGTTGGAGATAGTGCCACGCACCGATTTTTCTCGCACCGCGACTGGCTGCCACTGGGGCTCATCTTCACGGTTAGCCCAGCTGCTGGCATAGAGCAGCGCATCGGAGGGGTCAAGCTTGCGCTCAAAGGCGAGGACGGAAGCAGTTTTAAGGGTATCGTTCTTGGCCATGGTAAAGCTCCTTTTTTACTGTGCCGTGGCACGATGTTGGTAATCGTTGTTGAGTCGATAAAGCCCTGCGTCTACGTCATTATCCAGATACCAAAGCAGGTCTTCGGGTTGCTTCATACGGTGCGGGCTAACCCATTCGCCCATTGAATAGAGACTTTCGACAAAGCGGAAGTGGGTACTGGCATCACGGGCATTAGCCACGTCGCCAGGCTGAAAAAGCTCAGAAATAGCGCCGTAACCCACAGGAATTGGCACCAGCCAGCCGCGATAAGGGCGCCGTACTTGCCAAACGGGCTTCTCGTTGGGCTCGCCTTCATTTTCCAAGATGCAGTCATGGTTAAGGCGCGAGAGATCTAACCAGGCATCCAGCAAGCTGGCCTCGGGGTTGTGCTGTTGCAGCGTTTGCAAGTGTTCGGTGAGATAGTCATCGCGTAGGGTGAGCGCAAAGCCCGGCAGCCAACGGCGTTTAAGTTTGGCGAACTGTTTCTGCCTTTTGTCTTCATCGTCATCCAGCGAGACCCATTGCGGGCGCTGCTTGTAGCTGGGCACGCTGCGGTTAGGCACCACACTGCCCCCGGCAATACGCATGCCCGCTACGGTTTCAGCGACTTTTTCGACAATCTGGCCGCGCTCATTTTCATCAGCGGCGGTATCAACCGCGAAGACCAGGGTGATATCCAAGTGGATGCGCCCTTCTTCTACAATAGCCGCTGTGCCGCCTGTTTTGTCTATCGGGTTGCGGGTGAGGTGAAAGCCGCGAATATACCCGCCTTCGGTTGCCTGCGCTTCAAAGTCGTGGCAGATAACGCCCACCTGTTCGAAGGCAATATTCGTGCCTGCGGCACATAGCTTGCGCTCCAGGGCATGCATCAAGCCAACAAAGGCGCTCATGGCAGGAAAGCCCCAGGTCATCGGGCTGGAAATAGCGTTGGCGTTTTGCACCCTTAGGCGCGGCAGCACCAGAAGGTTGCTTACATTACTCATCGTCATCGCCTCCTGGCAGATTATCGAGATCCTCCATGAGGGTTTCCATCCAACGGCGATCTCGATCCAACAGGCGCTGGTGTGTGCCATCATTAGCTAACGTTTTCTGCCAGTGACGGAACTCCACATCACCAAAGGGTAGCTTTCCACCTAGCGCAGCATTCAGCCAGTTAGCGAAGCGATGACGAATAACCTCTGCCCACTCCATACTGTTTCTCGCTTCACGAAAAGTGGCATCTTCCTCGGCACGGCCTGGGTCTAGCCAGTAAATTTCTTCTGCCGACAACTCGCACTTTTCATCGTCGCTCCAACCTGCAGGCAGGCTATGCATCTGCATGGCAAACAGCGCCAGCTCATCCATCAACATGGCAGTGTAATCATCGCGCAAGTCACGAGTGTGCATGTCAGAGGAGGGATTGGCTTCAAGAAAACGTTTGAGGTCTCTAATCAGGGAGCGTACCGCTGAACGACTGCCGAAGACCCCAGGGTCAGAAAACACCGAGGTTACTTTTAGTGGAGGGCGAATATCGCGGACATTCCAACTGGGCGGCAGCGATGCCAATAGGTAGTTATTACCGCCCCGCTCGCTATTCAGTTGCGAGATATTCTGCGGCTTGGTGCCGCCCATTTTCTGCACCGCCAAGTTGGGATAATTGTGTACCGCTTGCTCAGCGTATTTGCCTTCCCGTTTGGCTTTGCGTGCCTCTTTGGCCTCGTCGCTAAAGCGGTCATGGTTGATGGTCTGAAAGACGCGATGCGCCAACGAAGTCGCATAGAGCGGTGCTAACAGGTGGAAACCTTCCTCTTCTAAAGCATCATCACCTACCAGCCAATAGAGCTGTTTCCCTCGGGTATGTGAGGCATGTTCGCCACGCGGCTCAGTAATCGCCGCAAAGGCGCTGATCCACGTCTGAGCTTGTTCGGGGTTATCGCTTAACGCTTTGGCAAACTCAGCATCATTTCCGAGGGCACGTTCAAGTAGCGACTTTCCTTCAAACTCCAGCTTCAGGAATTTATAAACATCCAGCGCAGCGGCGTTACCTACCACATCACCTGGAAAATCAGTGGGAAGCGTATGACTGCCGACAAATTTATGATGATTTAAAGATTCGGGCGGAGCGTAAAGGTTAGAGCCTTTCGCATCAGGGTGAATCGGTTTGAGAGAATGGGTAACCACTTGCAGCTGGCCAACGCGCCTTGCCGCATCGTTGATCCAGGTATCGAACTGAAACTGCTCGACAAGCGCTTGGTATTTTGGATCATCAGGTGTCAGCTTTTCCGTTTTGGTATCGAAGCGGTCTTTTAAAAACTGCTCCATCATACTTCGAATGCTCACTGTTGGCGCATTTTCCATAATCCATCCTTGCTAAATAGTTGAAACCTTAAAAGGCTCTTCGTCGTTGGGTGTGGAATTCGCCCCCCTGAGCTGAGCCAGAATATTGCCTCCATATTAGCAGGAGGTACGACATGGACGGCACCCAGATTTTAACACTCGGCCTTGGCCTGGAAGCGCCCTGGATTCTCAAGGATCAGCACCTGGATACCGCTGCGTCGCCTCACCGCCTGGAGCTGTATGTCGAGGCGGAGCGTGGCAGCCTCTATCCCTGTCCAGAGTGCGGTAAGGCCTGCCAAGCCCACGACTTTGCTGACAAAACCTGGCGACATCTGAACTTCTTTCAGCACCATTGTTACTTGCATGCTCGCGTCCCTCGTACAAAGTGTCCTGAACATGGCGTCAAACGCATAAAGGTGCCCTGGGCGCGGCCCGGCAGTGACTTTACCCTGTTGTTCGAGCAGGCGGCCATGTCGCTCGTCAAGGAGATGCCAGTGCTGGCTGTCTCCCGGCAGTTGGAGATTTCCGACAAACGACTATGGCGCATCGTGCACCACTACGTGAACCGCATGCTGGGAGAGCTGGATCTGTCCAATGTGACCATGGTTGGCGTGGACGAAACCGCGTCCCGACGCGGGCATCGTTACGTCACCGTGTTCCTCGATATGCAGCGCAAGCAGGAACCGGTGATTTTCGCTGTTCCAGGCTGCGGCAAGGACACCATCAAGGCGTTCAGTGCCTTCCTGGCGGCTCATGGTGGCGATGTGGACAATGTGGTCGAGGTTGTCTGTGACATGTCACCTGCTTTCCTTAGTGGCGTCACCGAGTCTCTTCCCAAGGCGGAGGTAACGGTCGACTGGTTCCATATCGTGCAGACCTTCACCAAGCGACTGGACGAGGTGCGCAAGAAAGAACGCCGCGAGCAGAAACACCCCAAGTCGCTGCGCTGGGCACTGTTGAAGAGCCTGGAAAATGAGAACCACACACCTAAACAGATATCGGCACTTCAGGAGCTGGTTGCCGATCAGAGCGCCACGGCCGATGCTTGGGTGATCAAGGAAAAGTTAAGCTGGATCCAGAAAGCGTCAACGCCCAGGGCAGCGCGTTGGCGGATCACGAACTACCTAAAAATCATGAAAGCAGCAGTTTCTGAGAAGCCTCTACTGAAGCCGATGGGGAAAGCGCTGGAGACACTTGAGCGACACGCTAAAGCGGTAGTCAGGCGCTGGCACTCGGGGCTGACAAACGCGCGACTAGAAGGAATGAACGGCCTGTTTCAGGCGGCTCGTTCACGTGCACGGGGCTACCGAAATGAAGCTAATTTCATTGCTATGATTTACCTGATTGGTAGCCCGGTGGGCCGCCTGCTTGATCAGGCCAAATCCACATGAAATGACGAAGAGCCCCTTAAAATCATACGAGCTGTGCAGACGTTAGCTTTTTAGAGTAGTAGGAAACCCAAACAATTCCAGTGTACTTTTAGAATTAAACTACAATACTACTGATGCCGATTTGGCAGCTTAGAACAGTGTGCTTTTAAAACACCTTTTGCTGCCGAACAGGCAGTCATTGCGTCGTCTCAACGTGACACCACTTCTAAACAGTACTATTATTGGTACTAAAACTTGGGAACGCTTATGGCAAAGCTTGATAAGCTTTTGGACAAGGCACGTCGACAGCCTAAAGGCATGAGCTTCGGGGAATTGGCTTATCTATGCGATCACTACTTTGGCCCTCCTCGTCAGCAAAAAACCAGTCACAGGGTGTATAAAACGCCCTGGCCTGGTGACCCTCGCGTTAACATACAGAAGGGTAAAAATGGAGAAGCCAAGGCTTACCAAGTACGTCAAGCACTTGCTGCTATTGATAAATTGTCGTCATCAGCATGATGATGGGAGTAACACCATGGTCAACCATACCCATTACGCCTACCGCATTCGTTGGTCAGAAGAAGATGACCAGTTTGTTGGTTTATGTACCGAGTTACCCAGTCTCTCTTGGCTCGCAGATACTCACCAAGAAGCGCTGGACGGTATCCTTTCCCTTGTTGCCGATGTAGTGGCTGATATGGAAGAAGAAGGCGAAACACCGCCTACCCCTCTTTCTGAACGTCACTATTCCGGTCGTTTTAATGTGCGTATCCCTCCAGAAAAACACCGCGAGCTTGCGATTAAAGCAGCAGAGGAAAATATCAGCCTCAACCGCTTGATCAGTGATCGCTTAGCTAACGTCTAGCGTCACTGTTTCTTCGAAAACCCTAGCACTGGGTGGTAGCACCAGCCATGGGTATTTGCCGTGACGGTGACAGTGCCAAATGTACGTGCGGCTCTTGATAATGACATATCCAGGTCTTCCGCAAGATCAGCAAGCGTTGTCAGATAATCACTTGCACCCCAGGGTTGAATCCGTTCGCCTTGTTCACTGGCCATATCAATGCGTTTAAGCAGGCTCTCTTCAACAGGCACATAAAGTTTTTCACCTCGCCTGTCGCTATCCTCCACGCGGTGTAGCGTCCAGGTTTCACCACCTTCATCGGGTAATAGCGCCAGCACTACGTCATCCTGGGTTTGCTGACGAAATGGTTGGCGCTGAATCATCACGCCGGTTAAATGCAGTTGTGGCGCGATGTACCAGGTATAGGCGCCTAAAGGCGGTGACTTGGGCTTTTTGCCTAGCCGCAACTCTTTTTTGGTTAATGGCTCAGCAGGTTGCTCAATCATGAGTTGGTGAAGCCGCTCATGCTCTAGGTCAACTAAGCTTTCTTTGGCCTGCAGCGTTTCCCGTGCCAGCACTCGGGGGCGGGCATCAATAACGTCATACTCCTCTTTCAACAGCAACTCGGTTAGCGAATGACTGTGGAGCCGCCATTGATCACTGGTCTCAAACCCTGGGCGCATGAAGGCGCAGTCACCTGGTTTTTCCAGTGACTTGACGTTTTTTTCTAGCAGTAGAATATTGGGCGACTCGCAAGCATGCTCCCGGTGGCGGCGTACGCGGCCTGCTAGCTGGATAATCGAGCGCATGGAGGATGGCTCTACGATTGCCCAGTCGTAATCGTGATCGCGACCTACTTCGGTGACCGGTGATCCAAGCACAATAAACAAGTGGTCGCTCTCTTGGCTACTATCCAGCAGGCGACGTATATCCGGCTGTTGGAACACCCGTTCTGGCTCAGCGCGCTGAAGTGTTTTATCGAGACGGCGCTCAATTTCTGAGCGCATCACCAGTGGGTGGCGGGAGTGGTAAACGCAGACGTGAATACGCACACCTTTAGGGGCACCTTGCTGAAAGAGCGCTCTGGCGACATCCACCAAAGGGTCAATATTGGCCATTCGAATCAAACCAAAGCTGACGCGTTTGCCTGAGTATGGGTCAATAGAATGATGTTGCTGGTGAAGTGCCTGAGCGTTTTTATCAAGTACATCGGCCACGGCGGGCCTTATTTCTTCAGGCCGTTTACCCAGAGACGGCAACGGAAGTATCGCCGCGCGCCGCCGCACTATTCCGCCCGCCAAACGTTCCAGGCGGCGTTTGGCAAAGCCATGATGCGCCGCTTTGAAATCATGACGACTGGCGCAATCATTGTGCTGGCGGTCGTACTCATCAAACCAGGCGCAGCAGATATCCGTTGCCAAGCCTGGTTCGCCACGATGGCGTTGAAAGGCTTCGCGACCATGGCGATAAGCTTCATAGAGCCCTTCAACCAGAGCAGGCGGCAGGGTGGCGGATGACAATAGTACTCGCGAACCTAGCAGCCCGGCCCAATTGACAAGCCGGGTAAGCGCGGGCAAATCGTTAATGTCAAAATCGTCTATTTCATCAAGCACTAAATCGCTGCTCATCAGACGCAACATAGGCACGATCTGCCGCCCACCCCGCGTACTCTCCGTAGCAGGCACCAGATGATCAACGGTACATACCAGAATGGGGGCAGCGATAAGCGCACGAGTGCCTGGCTCATCGTTTAAACGGCGAAGCACTGGGTGACTATCAAAATTGCCATCAAACACCACATGGGCATCTTCTTCGATCAATGCCTGCTTTGATGCTGAGCCACTGGCTTCCGCTTCTTGCTCGTAGTGTGCAAACAGTGCTTTATTGGCGCTGCCTCCTACACGCACGGCAAGCTCATCCTCACCAAGATTCAAGCGTTCACGAAGTGCTTGGCCAGTCTGCAACGTAAGCGTCCGCAGGCCAAGCGCAATACTAAAACGCGCGCCCTGCTGAGGGTCGGCCAGTGCGTACATTATGCGCCCGTTGGCCAAGGTTTTACCGCAGCCGGTTGACGCCATATTGATACCAAAAAAACCTTGGCGCTGGCTTCGTTCCCTAAGCGACTGTGCCAAATCAAAAGCTTTATCCTGCCAGCGAAAACGCGGATGATTACTACGTTTACGAAAGCCTTTATGGCGTGCCAAGCGCGGCAAGTGGCTGTCTACGCTAGGTAGCGCGCGAGCAACGGCGGCGGCGTGTTTTTCGACCCCAAGAATATGCTCATCTAGCGCTTGATTAGGCTTACCAGTTTTACGCACGGTGTTGGCTACCAGCGGATAGTTAGTTTCGCCGCGCACACGGTGCTGAGGGTCTTCCAGACTTGAGTAATGATGATCTGCCAACATCAGGCTTAGCCGGGCCAAATGCATTACATAGTGGCTTTCCAACCAATGATTGCCCTCCTGCAGTCGCGCCTGTAGCCGTGTAGCAAGTTTTTTTGTGCGTTCTTGCCAGCCTGTGGTGCTGACGGGTAAGCCGTTGCTGAATCGCCAATAAGGAGCGATGCGTTGAGCATCCTGAGTCTCAGGAATCTCGTTCCATTCGGCGTGAATAGAATCAAATAGCCCATTTAGCTGCTCGGCCTGAAGCGGCGGTTTTCCTCTGCCCCACCTTCTCGGCGTTTCATCATCATTGTCAGCCGGCTTTAACGGCAGGCGATGGTGGCTAAGCACTAACCAACCCAGCGCAGAAGCCAGCGGTGGCAAACAACCAAACACGGCAGAGGTAGAAGCATCCAACCCATCACGCTCTAACCCCTCTAACCAGTCCTGCTCCTGGTAATCACCTTCGGCCAGTCGCGCCAGCCATGTAGCATCGTCATCGCGACCAACAAAACCTTGAAACAGGCGTAACGATATCCATTCATGGCGATATAAATTACGCCCTTCCAGCTTGCCTTTAAGTCGCTGCTGAAAAGCATCACAGGCTTTACCCAAGTCGTGGAGCAACGCAGCCATCGCAGTGAGCAAGACAATATCTTCACCGCTGTGCCAATCGTTTTCATCACGGCGGCGAAGGATATCTCTGGCGGTGGTATTGGTCGGTACAGCGCCATTGATATTAAACCTTGAAGCATCCCCCACTACCCAAATCAGTTCACTGTGGTCGTGGCCACGAATCCAGTGGCAGGCGACAGCGGTATTTTTACGGGCTTTTTTACGCAGCAGTTTACGTAGCGTATCCAGTCCGGCCTGGGTAATCGGCGTTTGCCAGGTGCGGTCGCCTCGGCGCTCAGCAAACTGATCAAGGATTCGACGCGTCTCTTTGAGAGCGTTTTTGTTGCACTGGGAAATTAGTAGTACATTCATTGCTCGCCACTCCCCAACTCTTGGGCAACGTCTTTGAGCGTGTCGATCATGAAATCAAGCGATTCTGTACGTGTTAAGCGTTCAATACAGGCTTGGCGAAATTCCTGTTCTTCATCGCCGCGCATGGCAGAGATAAACGCTTGAGGCAGGATGGCCGCGTCTTTCACCAAATCTGCCACATCGAATACCAAGCCGCCTCGACGGGTTTTGCCGTGCAGTACCGCAAGCCCATGAGGAATACCTAACACCCAGGTGGCCGTGGCGGCTAACCCATAGGCAAGGTAGTTACCGTGGTCGAGAAAGCGGTTTGCAGGGTCTGTGCCTGCACCACGCTTGGCGCGGGTAAAGTCGCCGTAGTCAACGGCGTTTACCGCGAGTTTGAAAAGCGTTTTGGTAAGACGGGCTTCGAGGGTCAGTAAATCAACTGTACTGGGTGCTTTTTTGATGGCCTCACGATGATGGGCAAGCGCGCTGTGCAGGTGGTCTGTTGAGATGCTGAAGCCTACATCTTTCATTACGCGGCTTGTCCACAACACTTCGATGCGGGCAAGGCGCGCCTGTTGAAATTGGCGGGCAGCGTCTAGCCGCTTGGCATCGTCAAACCAGAAACGCACCCAGTATTGCAGGTATTCCGTCGGCCGGTATTCGCTTTGTGGCGTTAACCATGCCACATCCACATCCACTTCATTGGCAGCAAATAACGGTGTGCCGCCGCCACCGCAAAACCCAACCAGCACGCCCGCCTTGGCAAGCTCCCGCATGGCCGCTTGTGTTATCGAAGTCCCCGTTCCCAGCAATATCGAGGTGGTATTGGCAATCGGGATATTCCAGTAGCGGGATTTGCTGCCTTCATCGGTGACGTACTCTACCCGCCCACCGTCCACTAAAACTCGGCAGTGCTGCAGGTAGTAGAGGTTGGCGCGCTTTGAGTGGAGAATGGTCTTTAAATCTGACGGCGAGAAATCATCCACGTTTACACTCCCTGTCTGTTTTTACTCATCTTACCCCCATCTAACCACCCATCCTGCGCCAATTCCATTGATCTCAATCATTCTTAGCTTATTTAACGACCTCTACACCATGCCCCCTTCACCATTGCCTATCCGTGTGCGGGGCGTACAATGCGGCGTTTTGCACTGTGTGACGTAACGCTGAATCGTTATGTTATAACTTATTTTATGCTATCGTTGTTGCCTGTTTAGAGGACGCCTGATGAGTGAGCACTCACATCGACATAACCGCGAGGGGCCTTGTCATTTTTCCCTGATGTCGCTTTCGGCGGTGAAACGCCTGGCATTGGTGGCGCTGCCGTTGGCGGTGCTGTGGCTGCTGGTTGTTTGGGCAGGTGGCTGGGCATCATGAGTAATGAGACACCCTCCCGCCTGATACTCCACGATCTGCACCTGGCCCAGGCGCGGCGCAGCGTGCTGGCGCATGTTTCCGGTGAGTTTAAGGCCGGGGCAATTACCGCCTTGATTGGTGCCAATGGCGCCGGTAAAAGTACGCTGATTCAAGCCATTATGGGCGAGCTAAGCCCCATAAGCGGCGAGGTGGTATGTGCCATACCGCCGGAGCGGCGGGCCTGGCTGCCCCAGCAACTGGTGCTGGACCTGACCTTTCCGATGAGCGTGGAAGAGCTGGTGATGACCGGCAGCTGGCCAAGCCATGGGGCGCTGAAGGGCTATTGCGCGGCGCACTATCGCAAGGGTCGCGACATCATGGCGCGCCTGGGCATTTCGCATCTGGCCCATCGCCCTTTGGGTGAGCTTTCCGGCGGCCAGCGCCAGCGCGCCCTGATTGGCCGCACCCTGATGCAGGAGGCAGAGCTTTTGCTGCTGGATGAGCCCTTTGCCAACGTGGATAGCGAAACCGTGAGCGTGTTGGTGCCTATTCTGCGCCAGATGGCCGATGACGGCATGACGCTGATTGTGGTGCTTCACGATATGGATCATTTGCAGCGCCTGGCAGATGAGGTGCTGTTGCTGGAAGGCGGCCGTGCTTACTGGATGCTGCCTAGCGAGCTGGTGTCGGCGCACAGGCCGGTTAACCCCTTGCCGTTCACGTCTGGAGGGCATTATGTGGGAACTGCTTGATAGCTGGCTTATCGCACCTTTTGATTATGGCTTTATGCGCCGCGCCGTGGTGGCGGGATTGGCGCTTTCGCTGGCGGCGCCGACCCTGGGGGTTTTTCTGGTGTTGCGCGGCATGAGCCTGATTGGCGATGCCATGGCCCATGCCATTCTGCCGGGCGTGGCTCTGGGCTTTTTGCTGGCGGGGTTTTCGCTGCCGGTGATGAGCATCAGCGGGATTATCTTCGGGGTCTTTGTGGCGCTGCTGGCCGGGGCGGTCTCCAAGATGGGCGGGCAGCGCGAAGATGCGGCCATGGCGAGCTTTTTTATTATCTCGCTGGCGGCGGGCGTCATGCTGATTTCGCTGGGTGGCAGCAGCGTTGATCTTACTCATGTGCTGTTTGGCTCGATCCTGGCCATCAACTCCACCGCCCTGTTGTTGATTGCCAGCATCAGCACCCTGATTGTGCTGATTCTGGCGGTGATTTTTCGCGCCCTGGTGGTCGAGTGCCTGGACCCGCTGTTCCTGCGTGGCCAGGGGCGGCGCAACCAGTGGATTCACAGTATTTTCCTGGGCTTACTGGTGCTCAACCTGACGGCGGGCTTTCAGACCCTGGGCACCCTGATGGCGGTGGGGCTGATGATGCTGCCGGCCACCTCGGCGCGCTTCTGGAGCAAGCGGCTGGAAGGCCTGATCGGCATTGCCATTGTGCTGGCGATGCTGGCCAGCACTGGCGGCCTGCTGCTGTCGTTCCATTTTGATCTGCCGTCCGGGCCGAGCATTATTCTGCTGGCGGGCACGGGCTATCTTTTATCCGCCTTGTTCGGGCGCTACCACAGCCTGGCTGCTCGGTTGAGGCGCAAGACGACCCCGATTGAAACACAATCGTTAACCTAACGCTGCCTGGCAGCGGTTGCTTTACAGGAGTCAAGATGATGCCTTCTTCTTTATCACGCTGGTTAGTCGGTGCGGGCACCCTGCTGGCGCTGCCTGCTGCCATGGCGGCGGAACGCGTCAATGTGGTCACCAGCTTTTCCATTCTGGCAGACATGGTCGAAAACGTCGGCGGTGAGCATGTTAAGGTGACGTCACTGGTCGGTGCCGATGGGGATGCCCATGTTTTCTCCCCCAGCCCTGGCGATGCACGGTCGCTGGCGCAGGCGGATCTGGTGGTGTTCAACGGCCTGCTGTTTGAAGGCTGGATGGAGCGCCTGATTGATGCCAGTGATTATAGTGGGCCCCTGGTAACCGCTACACAGGGCGTTGATGCGCGTGCTTTCTCTCCTCAGGCAGAAGGTGACCACTCGGAACATGATGAGCATGGTCACGACGAGCACGATGAGCACGATGAGCACGATGAGCACGGCCATGATGACCACGATGATCATGAAGGCCATGATGAGCACGACGATCATGAAGGTCATGCCCACGGCAATGAAGACCCTCACGCTTGGCAGGATATGCAGCAGGCCCAAGTCTATGTGGCCAATATCCGCGATGGGCTGATTGAAGCCGATAGCGACAATGCCGACACTTACCGTGCTAATGCCGAGCGCTACCTGGAAGAAATGGCCGCAGTGGATAGCGAGATGCGCGATTTGCTCAGCGAGATTCCGGCATCGACCACGATTATTACTGGGCATGATTCGTTTGGTTATTTTGCCAACGCCTATGGGTTGCGTTTTCTCTCACCGGTCGGGCTTTCTACCGAGGCGGACCCCAGCGCTGCCAGCATTGCTGCATTGGTGGATGTGATTGAGGAACAGGATGTGCAGGCGCTGTTCCACGAGAACATGACCAATCAGTCGATCATTACCCAGTTAGCCGAGGAAACCGGCCTACCCATTGCAGGCACCCTGTATGCGGATGCGCTGGCTAGCGAAGGCGAAGCGAGTACTTACTTAGGTATGATGCGCCATAATGCCGAGGTGCTGAACGCAGCACTGGCGCAGCCGGGGCATGACGATCACCACGACAGCGACCATGACGACCAGCATGATCATTGATCGTGATACTGAAGTAACAATGTAAACGATTGGATACCGCCCTCGGGCGGTATTTTTTTGGATTGCATTTCACGCAAGAGACGCCGAAACTTGTTTCCCGAACCCTGCCATTCCCCGATTGCAAGAGCTCAAGCCATGCGTGTAAACGCCGATTTTAACGATTTTGCCTGTGTCACACCTGAGCGCTATCAATGGGTCACGTCCCCCAGTGCGGGTGTGGAACGTATGATGCTGGACCGCATTGGTGACGAGGTGGCCCGCGCCACCAGCCTGGTTCGCTACGCGCCTAATACCCAGTTCAGCCGCCATACCCACGGCGGCGGCGAAGAAATACTGGTACTTGAAGGCGTCTTTGCCGATGAGCATGGCCGCTATCCAGCGGGCAGTTACCTACGCAACCCGATTGGTACAGGGCATACGCCACAGATTGGCGACGAAGGCGCCCTGATTCTGGTCAAGCTGCATCAGTTCGACCCTGACGATATCCTCCAGCTGGCCGTGCCGGCGCACCGCCTGCCCTGGCAGCCTGACCGCCGCGCAGGCATAACATACAAAATGCTGCATACCTATGGCGGTGAACGGGTCAGCCTGGAGCGCTGGGAAGCCGACACACAGGTGACTTACCCACCGTTGGGCGGCGGCCTGGAGCTATTTGTCCTGCAAGGCTCGCTGATCAGCGACAACAGTGAATACGTCGCGGGCAGCTGGTGCCGCTTCCCTTGTGGTGCAGCCCCACAGCTCAAAGCAGGCAGCGAGGGCGTGCAGCTGTATCTTAAGCGCGGCCACCTGGCGGTCATTAACGCGCCAGACCAATAAAGGGCAGCAATGTCAGCAGCACGATCAGTGCCACCCCCAGGATCACCAGGGTGAACTGAAAGGGATGTTGCAGCAGGCGTTGCCAGAAGCTGGAGACCTCACCTCTGGCCAACGCCTCTGCGTGTTCGCGGCGGGCCTTTTCAAGGCGGCCTGCCTGGTAGTCCTTGAGCGCGGCTTCTGCGGCTTCTTTCTGGCGGCTATCGCGCAGCCAGATGGCGTCTACCCCCAGGCGGAAAAAACCCGCCTGGGTCTCGTAGGTATCAAAGCCGTGTTCTTCGAGCAGCTGGCGAACTTCCATGGCTTCTTCATCAGTCACATGGCGCAACCGGAACAGCAGATGCGCCATCTTCAGTCACCCTTGTTGGCCATGCGGTCTGGTTGTATCACTTCGATCCAGTATCCATCCACGTCCTTGACGAAAATCACGTCCTGCATCTTGCCCTGATCGGCGCGTTTGACGAAGGTCACATCGTGTTCGTCAAACCAGGCCTGGGCGGCTTCAAGGTTAGGCACGCAAAAGCAGATATGCCCAAAACCCTGTGGCTCGGCGTTGCCATCATGGTAGGCAAAGTCCGGCTGGTCTTCGGTGCCCCAGTTGTGGGTCAGCTCTAACAGGCCTTTCTGGCTGAAGGTCCAGGCCGTGCGGGCTGAGGCCTCTTCCGGCACCTCATCGCCTTCTTCCAGGTTGGCCAGAAAATAGAGTGAGAACTGCATCTCCTCAAAATCCAGCCGACGCATGACCTGCATGCCAAACACCTGGGAATAAAACGCCAGGGCGCGTTCAGGGTCCTTGATACGCAGCATTGTGTGGTTAAGACGAAAACCTTGGGTTTCTTCGGGCGTTGGCGCCACGCCAGGATGGTGTTCTCCACTGAAAGCCATGTCAGAATATCCTTGTAGGCTTGTACATGAATTTGCTCATGTAAAATATAGAATATATTTTCATAGGCGTTGTCTTGCAGTATGCAGGCAGACCACTAGAACACGCAACGGGCGAGCCAGCCCCTTTTAGGAGTCGATAAGATGTCACGTGACCGTAATGTATTGGGTGAACCGCTGACCCCTTGCTGCCATGACCCGGTGACAGGATTTTACCGCGATGGTTTTTGCCGTGTCGGCCCTAATGATCATGGGGTGCATGCCGTATGTGCCATGGTAACCGAGGAGTTTCTGGCGTTCTCTCGCGCTCAGGGCAATGACCTGGTGACTCCTCACCCGGAATTCGGCTTTGCTGGCCTCAAACCAGGCGATCGTTGGTGCCTGTGTGCCAGCCGTTGGAAGGAAGCCGCCGTGGTTGGCCTGGCACCGCCGGTTATTTTATCCGCCACCCATGAAAAAGCCTTGGATGTTATCCCCTTGATTCAACTGCAACAACACGCCTTGGACGCGGTTCGCTAGTGAATTAATCGCCGAGATGACTGGCAAAGATTAACGATTGCTCTACACTAATTAATCAAAGGCTGTACAAAATTTTCAATGCGGCCCAGTATTCAGGAGTCCATCATGACTAGTATCGACTATCAATTAGGCGACCGCCTTAGCTATCGCCAGTTGGCACATGCGCTACATAACGGTTTTTCACCGATTGTTGAGGTGGAATCCATGGACGGTATCTATACCGTACGTTTTCACCATGCCAATGGCGTATCAGAGCTATGTGACAACGATGGCCGCGTTGTTTCTTTCCTGGGCACCGGTGAAATTCGCGACAAGCTTGGTCAGCTCGGCCTGCACCACGGTGTATTGACCTTTGCTGACCAGTGCGGTGATGAGATGATCGGGGTTCCTGGCCGTGCCATGTCGCCGGATGAAATGCTGACCTATGGAACGCGCATCGCTTTCAAATGAAGGATTCGCCAGGCTTCTGATGTTCGGTTAGACTTCTGCCTTGAAGAAACGACAGGGGCGCTTGAATGGCCATGTTGGCCAAAGTACCACGTTAAGACGGTACCAAGCTGAGACGCACCCTCACTACCTGATCCGGATAATACCGGCGTAGGGAGTCGTGGGGGCGAATGCTTCCATTGCCTCCCGCCCGGGAGGAATGTATGACAACAGTGCCTTTGGGTCAGCATCTGACCCACTTACATCACGTTACCCCTCTGACGCACTGCATCACCAATTATGTGGCGATGAACAGTAGCGCTAATATTCTGCTGGCCCTTGGGGCATCACCCGCCATGCTGCATGCTGAGCAGGAAGTGGCCGAGTTTGTGCGGCTCTCCGCAGCGCTTTCAGTCAATATCGGCACCATTTCCGCTCCTTGGGCACATAGCATCCAGATAGCCGCCCGCACGGCTCAGGCGTCTGGCACGCCCTGGGTGCTGGACCCTGTTGCCGTCGGTGCCACCGCTTATCGTCAACAACTGTGCGCTGAACTGCTGGCTCTCAAACCCGCTGTGATACGCGGCAACGCCTCTGAAATTCTTAGCCTTAACGGCATTGCCAACCCTGGCCGCGGCGCGGACAGCACGGTCAGCTCAGAAGACGCCCACATAGCAGCCCGCCAGCTGGCCAGGCAACAAGGCTGCATTGTTGGGGTCAGCGGTGAAACCGACATCATTACCGATGGCCATCAGTCATTACGCCTTTATGGCGGCCATGCCCTGATGCCAAGGGTAACAACGCTAGGATGCGGGCTAAGCGCTGCGGTAGCGGCGTTTGTGGGCGCTGACCCGGCATCGCCATTGACGGCAACGGCCGCCGCCTTCGGCTGCTTTGCCCTGGCAGGTGAGCGGGCAGGCCAGATGGCTAACGGGCCGGGGAGCTTTACCCCTGCTTTTCTGGATGCTCTTTACCAGCTTACCCCCCAGGATCTGGACACCTGTTTGAAAATGGAGCCAATGGATGCCGCTTGATCTTTCGCTATATCTGGTAACCGATGCAGGTTTATGTGCTGAAAAAACCCTGGAACGTACCGTTGAAGACGCTGTTGCTGGCGGTGTCAGCATTGTACAACTGCGCGACAAGCAGGCCAGTAATGCGGCCATGACTGAGCAGGCCAAACGGCTTAAAAGCCTACTGGCAGGAACGGGCGTTCCCTTGATCATTAACGACCGCCTTGAGGTGGCGATTGCCAGCCAGGCCGATGGGCTGCATGTTGGGCAAAGCGATGCCACCATAGAGCAGGCCCGTCAGGCGCTGGGTGAGAAAGCGATTATTGGCCTTTCGGTCAACACCTTGATGCAGCTTTCCCAGGCACCGATCAGCCTGCTGGATTATTTTGGTTTTGGCCCGGTATTTGCCACGCCCAGTAAAGGCGATCACGAACCGCCCATCGGCTTTGAGGGCCTGGCGGCGCTCACCTCAGCCAGCCGCTTACCGGGAGTTGCCATTGGTGGGTTGAAGGCCGTGCATATGCGTGATGCCAAACGCAGTGGTGCTGCCGGGGTTGCGGTAATTTCAGCTATCTGCGGGCAAGCTTCACCTCGCGAGAGTGCCTATCATCTGGCTAGGCAGTGGGCCGACGCTTGAGGCTGGTGCGGCGGTCGTGGTAAGCAATCGCCAGGCCGCTGCCAATAATCAGTACGCTACCTACCAGCACCCAGATATCCGGCAGCTCACCCCAGAACCACCAGCCCAGCAGCACCGCCCACAGCATGGCAGTGTAATCAAAGGGAGCGGCAATCGCGGCGGGGGCGTGGCGAAAAGCCATGGTGATAAACGCCGTGGCGCCTACGCCTAAAACGCCTGACAGCAGAAAGCCGGGCCAATGCTGCGGATGAGGCGTCTGCCATACCCAGGGAAGCGTCAATGCCGTCAGCAGCATGGGGATCAGCGTCATATAGAACACCATGGCCCAGAGGTGCTCACGGCCACCATAGCGGCGAGCAGTAATCATCATCAGGGCGTAGCAGACCGCCGCCGCAATCATCACCAGTGAGCCTAACTGGAAAGCCTCACCCCCTGGTCGCACCACAATCACCACGCCAATAAACCCAACCAGCGAGGCCACCAGTACGGGCATGTCGATACGCTCGCCCAGCAAGGGAACCGAAAGCAGGGTCACAAACATCGGCGCCACAAAGGCAATCGCAGTGGCTTCTGCCAGAGGCAGCATGGTCAACCCCCAGACAAAAAAGCCCATGGTGCCGGTGTAGATCACCCCACGCATCAGGTGTACCCGCGGCCGGCGCGTTTGCAGCTTGCGCAGGCCACCCCCAAAATGGGCCAGTAGCGCAATCAGCGGCAGTGAGACCAAGGTGCGGAAAAACACGATTTGCAGTGGTGAGTGCACTTCTCCCAGCCATTTGGACACGGCATCACCCAGCGCCAGAAACAGCACCCCGATACACATGAACATAATGCCTTTGAAAGAAGTGGTCATATCAAAGTTTCTCGTTATCCAGATAAACGAAAAACCCCGCGAGGTTACCCAGGCGGGGGGGCATATACTTAACTTAACACTACAGGCTGGCGTTTACGACCATACAATCCATGCCCTGGGAGCGCAGTTGCAGGCAGGCGCGACGAGCTTGCTGTTCTTCCAGGGAGACCAAACGGGCACGGAACAGCTGGCTTTGCCCAGGCACAGCCTGTACCGCTACCTGGCCGCTCTGGGTACCTAGCTGCTGGGATGCCTGAGTGGCCAGCCGCCGCGCCAGACCTTCTTCAGCAAAAGCCCCTAGCTGAACACCCCACCCGCCATGACCCGCCGGCGCTGCTGTTGCTGGTCGAGTGGCTGCACGAACAGCCACTTCACGAACCTCACGAACCGGACTGGCAGAATTGCTGGCATAGCGATTGCTAGCATAAGCATTGCTGATACTGGCATAGGCAGGCTGTGAGTAACGCGGAGGCGGTGTATCAAAGCGCATATATTCACGCGAAAAATCGGCATTGGCCAGCCAGTTGCCCTGGTCGCGCAGGCTTGAACGCAGAAAGCTGCGATCCAGCAAATCAGCCATGTGGGCATCACGCGACTTAGACGTAAAGCCCCCCATGACTATCCCGACCAGACGGCGGTTACCCCGAGTGGCGGTCGTCGCCACGTTAAAACCGGACGCGCGGATAAAACCGGTTTTCAACCCGTCAGCTCCAGGGTAGTTGCGCACCAGGCGATTATGACTTTTATGCGTCTTGCCATTAAAGCTGAAGGATTGCAGCGCAAAGTAATGATAGTACTGCGGAAAATCATCCATCACTTCCACCGCAAGGCGCACCATGTCTCGGGCTGTGGTCACCTGGCCGCTATCAGGCAGGCCGGAGGCGTTTTTGAAGGTGGTGGCGGTCATACCAAGTTCACGGGCACGTTCGGTCATCTGTAGCGCAAACATGCCTTCAGAACCACCTAGTGCTTCTGCAAGAACGGCAGCCACGTCGTTGGCAGAACGCACGGCCAGGGCGCGAATGGCCTGATCAACCGTAATAGTGCTGCCCGCTGGCAACCATAATTTAACGGCTGGCTTAGCAGCGGCATAGGCCGATACGGGCAGCGGTTGATGCAATGACAGGCGGCCGCTTTCCAATGCTTCAAACGTCATGTAAAGCGTCATCATCTTGACCAGGGAAGCCGGGTAGCGGCGCTCGTCAGCGTTTTCAGCGTAGAGCACTTCACCATTGTCCAGATCAACCACGATACCGGCATAGCGGGGGTTTGCCTGCACGCCGGAAGATACTGACAGTATCAGCAGTATCAAGACAGCCAGCATGATAGAGGCACCTGGCCGATAGGCGCTACGATGCTGAGCGTTCGAACAATTGCCAGCCTGCATGATCAAGCCCTCTGAGTTCCTTGTTGATAACAAACTATCCAGTAACTGGGTGAGCGTTACTGCTATTACTGACATAGAGAATAGCGGTTTTTAAGCTATCTGTATCTGTCATCCAGTCACATCAGCAATATAAAAAATGCAGCAAAAAAAACCGGCCTGATAGTCGCTGGCATTATGCCAGAGATATCAGGCCGGTTTTACCGTCACCCTTGCGTCGAAACAGAACTTAATCTTCGACGGCGACGTCTTCCACCATGGGGCGGTCTACCAGTTCAACGTAAGCCATTGGTGCGTTATCACCAGTGCGGAAACCGCACTTGAGAATACGGATGTAACCACCCGGACGCTCGGCATAACGCGGACCCAGTTCGTTGAACAGTTTGCCCACAGTTTCCTTGGAACGCGTGCGGGAAAACGCCAGACGACGGTTGGCAACGCTATCCTGCTTGGCCAGAGTAATCAGCGGCTCAATGACGCGACGCAACTCTTTGGCTTTCGGCAGGGTTGTCTTGATAATTTCATGCTCGACCAGTGATACAGACATGTTCTTGAACATGGCCTGACGGTGCGAGCTGGTACGATTTAAATGACGACCACTCTTACGATGACGCATGGTTGTGATTCCTTACCAAACTGGGACTCAAGATGACGCTCACGCGGAGGCCTTGTCGTCCTTCAGGCTTGCTGGCGGCCAGTTCTCTAACCGCATGCCGAGGGACAAGCCACGTGCTGCCAGTACATCCTTGATTTCATTCAAGGACTTCTTGCCGAGATTGGGTGTCTTCAGCAGCTCAACTTCGGTACGCTGAATCAGATCACCAATGTAATAGATATTCTCGGCTTTCAGGCAGTTCGCGCTGCGAACAGTCAACTCAAGATCGTCTACGGGGCGCAGTAGAATCGGATCAACATGATCCTCTTCCTCTTCGACTTCTTGCTCTTTATCAGCTTCAAGGTCAACGAAGGCGGCCAACTGCTCTTGCAGGATGGTCGCACTGCGGCGGATAGCCTCTTCTGGATCCAGGGTGCCATCTGTTTCCAGATCGATAATCAGCTTATCGAGGTCAGTACGCTGCTCGACACGGGCTGCTTCAACGGCATAAGAAACACGACGCACAGGGCTGAAAGTAGCATCCAGCTGCAGGCGGCCAATCGCCCGTGATTCATCATCTGAACCACGAACATCAGCAGGCTCGTAGCCGCGCCCCAGTGCCACTTTAAGCTGAATTTTCAGCTCGGCACCTTCGTTTACGTGCGCAATGACGTGATCCGGGTTGACGATTTCAACGCTGTGATCAAGTGCAATGTCGCCAGCAGTGACGACGGCTGGGCCCTGCTTGTTCAGCGAGAGCACCGCCTCATCGCGGCTGTGCATCTTGATCGCAACATCTTTAAGGTTCAGGAGGATTTCGATAACGTCCTCCTGCACTCCTTCGATGGCACTGTATTCATGCTCGACACCTGCAATTTCAGCCTCAACCACGGCGGCACCGGGCATGGACGAAAGCAGAATGCGACGCAGTGCATTCCCAAGAGTGTGACCAAAGCCGCGCTCGAACGGTTCGAGAACGATCTTGGCATGATGTGCGCTAATTTCTTCGACCTTGATGTCGCGAGGACGGAGAAACTCTGTCACTGAACGCTGCATAAAAACACCTTTCAGGCTGCCAAACGGGTTCTGAGCACTCTGGAAAGTCAGTAGGACAATCCAGAATAACCGGGCGGGTTAGGCACCACGCCCGGACATGAAGAAGCCAGTCAAGACTTACTTCGAGTACAGCTCGACGATCAGATTTTCGTTGATGTCGGCAGTCAGGTCACCGCGTTCAGGCAGAGCCTTGAAAGTGCCTTCCATCTTCTTGGCGTCTGTTTCGATCCAGATCACATCGCCACGGTTGGCCGCTAGGGCCATAGCGCTTTGAATGCGAGCCTGATTCTTCGCCTTTTCGCGAACGGAAACAACGTCACCTGGCTTGACCTGATAGGAAGCCACGTTAACGGTTTTGCCGTTCACAGCAATTGCCTTATGACTGACCAGCTGACGTGCTTCTGAGCGGGTCGAGCCAAAGCCCATGCGGTAGACGACGTTATCCAGTCGGGATTCGAGCAACTGCAACAATACTTCACCCGTCGCACCTTTCAGGCGAGCGGCTTCTTTGTAGTAGTTACGGAACTGCTTTTCGAGTACGCCATACATACGGCGCACTTTCTGCTTCTCGCGAAGCTGCAAGCCGTAGTCGGAAAGACGCTGACGACGCTGGCCGTGTACACCCGGAATCTGTTCGGATTTACACTTTTTCTCGAAGGGAGTCACACCGCTCTTCAAAAAGAGGTCTGTGCCTTCACGACGAGACAGTTTGCACTTCGGTCCAATATAACGAGCCATGAATCTGTCTCCTTAAACGCGGCGTTTCTTAGGCGGACGGCAGCCATTATGGGGAATGGGCGTCGCGTCAGTGATGCTTTGCACGCGGAAGCCGGCGGCATTAAGAGCGCGCACGGCGGATTCACGACCGGGACCTGGGCCTTTGACCAGCACATCGACGTTTTTCACACCATACTCGGCTGCAGCAGTTGCTGCACGTTCACTTGCTACTTGAGCAGCAAACGGGGTGCTCTTGCGAGAACCACGAAAACCCGAACCACCGGCAGTTGCCCATGAAAGAGCATTGCCCTGGCGGTCTGTGATCGTCACGATCGTGTTGTTAAAAGAGGCGTGGATATGCGCTACGGCGTCCACTACCTGCTTTTTAACCTTTTTACGGTTACTACGCGGGTTAGCCATGTTGATGTCTATTCCTGTCTTTACGCCAACTCTCTATTAAAGAGCCTGCGTATTATTTGCGGATCGGCTTACGCGGGCCCTTACGGGTACGCGCGTTAGTCTTGGTCCGCTGACCACGCAGCGGAAGACTACGGCGATGACGCAGACCACGGTAGCAACCTAAATCCATGAGACGCTTGATATTCAGCGTGACATCACGGCGTAGGTCGCCTTCTACGGTATACTTACCAACTTCAGAACGAACGGTATCCAGTTCTTCACTGGACAGGTTCTGAATCTTGGTAGTCGGCGCGATGCCGGCTGCAGCACAGATGTGCTCAGCACGGGTACGGCCAATCCCGAAGATGTAGGTCAGCGAGATCGCCGCATGCTTGTTGTCCGGGATATTGACGCCTGCAATACGGGCCATCAGCTTACTCCGAAGTTTGAGCGGCTTGCTCGTTTGTTCATCTTTAAAAGGCGCAACAGGATACCTCTACCAGAACTGAATTGCAAGCAATGCAACCAGCCAGGTAGCAGAGACCCTGACGCCAGCATGTTCAGGCCAGGATTAACCCTGACGCTGCTTGTGCCGAGGCTCCGTGCAAATAACGCGTACAGCGCCATTGCGACGGATAATCTTGCAGTTACGGCACATTTTCTTTACGGAAGCTCGAACTTTCATCGATCTTTCTCCAAAAACCGTCTCGCGGTGCGCCCTCGGCACTGTTTGCCGAGGGGCTTCCCTCACGGGTATTAAAGCGTTGGACATCGCCTCAGCGCATGATGCCGCCGCTGCCGTAGCCTTTCAGGTTGGACTTCTTCATTACTGAATCGTACTGATTGGACATCAAATGCGATTGCACCTGAGCCATGAAGTCCATGATAACCACCACGACAATCAACAGGGATGTACCGCCAAAGAAGAACGGAACATTCCAGGCCACAATCAAAAACTGGGGCATCAGAGAAACTGCGGTGATGTACAGTGCACCGAACAAGGTCAGACGTGTCATAACCTTATCTATGTAGCGAGCAGTCTGCTCACCTGGACGTATACCCGGCAAGAAGGCGCCTGACTTTTTAAGATTGTCAGCCACATCTTTAGGGTTAAAGACCAGCGCTGTGTAAAAGAAGCAGAAGAATACCACTGCCGCCGCGAAAAGCAAGATATAAAGCGGTTGACCCGGGCCGAGCGCCTGTGATGCGCGCTGCAGCCACTCCATGCCTTCACCTGCCCCCATCCACTGACCGATCGACGCCGGAAACAGTAGAATACTGGAAGCAAAGATAGCCGGAATTACCCCGGCCATATTGACTTTCAGAGGCAGATAACTGCTTTGGCCTGCATACATCTTGTTTCCCACCTGACGACGTGGATAGTTCACCTTGAGGCGGCGTTGGCCGCGCTCGATGAATACCACGAACGCCACAGTGGCGATACCTAGTGCAGACAAAGCCAACAGCGGCAGTACATTCCAGGCGCCTTCATTACGGGCAAGCTCGAAAGCCTGACCGATGCCACCAGGAAGCCCGGCGACGATACCGGCAAAGATCAGCAGTGAGATACCGTTGCCGATGCCTTTTTCGGTAATCTGCTCGCCCAGCCACATCATGAACACCGCACCTGACACAAAGGTGACAATAGCAGTGAAATAGAAGCTGAAGTCAGCGCTGTAGGCAATTCCCTGACTAGCCAAGCCCACCGACATACCGGTGGCCTGAACCAATGCCAGTATCACCGTGCCGTAGCGGGTGTACTGACTGATCTTGCGGCGGCCGGCTTCCCCTTCCTTCTTGAGCTGTTCAAGATGAGGAGAAACCGCGGACATCAGCTGCATGATAATCGACGCGGAAATATAGGGCATTATACCCAGCGCGAGGACACTCATGCGCTCCAGTGCACCACCCGAGAACATGTTGAACATGCCCAGAATGGTGCCCTGTTGCTCCCTGAACAAGGCAGCAAGCTGGTCAGGATTGATACCGGGTACGGGAATGTGGGCACCGATACGGTAGACCACAATGGCGAGGAGCACGAAGCGCAGACGCGCCCATAGTTCACTCAGACCGCTGCCCATCGCCGGCATATTTCCTGACTTGGCCATTTAGTCCTCTACCTTTCCGCCAGCGGCTTCGATAGCAGCCCGCGCACCCTTGGTGCACTTGATGCCGCGAACCGTAACCGCTTTGTTGAGATCGCCTGACAGGATAATCTTCGCATGACGCGTAGAGTCCTTCAGCACGTTGGCATCTTTCAGTGTGTCCAAAGTGACTTCATCACCGGCTACTTTCGCCAGCTCAGCCACACGCACTTCTTCAGATACCAGTGACTTGGCAGAGGTAAAACCAAATTTCGGCAGGCGACGCTGCAACGGCATCTGACCGCCTTCAAAACCTGGCTTGACGCTGCCGCCACTGCGTGATTTCTGGCCTTTGTGGCCACGGCCACCGGTCTTACCCAGACCGGAACCGATACCACGACCAACACGCTTTTCAGCCTGCTTTGAGCCCGGTGCCGGGCTCAGAGTATTGAGTTTCATGGATTACTCTCCCTCAACGCGCACAAGGTAGGTTACCTTGTGGATCATGCCGCGTACGGCGGGGGTGTCTTCCAGTTCAACCGTGTGACCGATGCGACGCAGACCCAAGCCCATGATAGTGGCTTTGTGCTTGGGCAGAATGCCGATGGTGCTGCGGACCTGGGTAACCTTGATCGTTGCTGCCATGGTATTCACCCCGTGATCGCTTCGACAGACAGGCCACGCTTGGCAGCCACGTCTTCCGGTGCCTGCATTGACGCGAGACCATTGACGGTTGCGCGGACAACGTTGACCGGGTTGGTAGAACCGTAGCACTTGGCCAGTACATCGTGGACGCCAGCGAGCTCAAGTACTGAGCGCATGGCGCCGCCTGCGATGATACCGGTACCTTCGGAAGCCGGCTGCATGTACACCTTGGAAGCACCGTGACGGGCTTTTACCGGGTACTGCAGCGTGTGGCCTGCAAGGTTTACCTTGACCATGTTGCGACGCGCTTGTTCCATCGCCTTTTGAATGGCAACCGGCACTTCACGTGCCTTACCACGACCAAAGCCGACACGACCTTTACCATCACCAACGACGGTCAGTGCGGTAAAGCCGAAAATACGACCACCCTTGACCACCTTGGCGACACGGTTGACCTGCACGAGCTTTTCCTGCAGATCACCGTTTTGCTGTTCGTTCTTCGCCATCGTAAAACCCTTTAGAATTCCAGGCCGCCTTCACGTGCGGCGTCGGCCAGAGCCTTGACGCGACCGTGATACATAAAGCCAGCACGATCGAAGGCCACCTGGGTGATGCCTGCTTCTTTTGCGCGTTCGGCAATCAGGGCGCCGACTTTCGTGGCAGCCTCTGTATTACCGGTTGCACCCTCGCGAAGCGCTTTGTCCAGCGTAGATGCACTGGCCAGCACTTTGCCACCATCCGGCGAGATAATCTGCGCATAGATGTGACGCGGGGTACGGTTGACGCACAGGCGGAACGCGCCTAGCTCGCGGATCTTGGCGCGAGCACGGCGGGCACGACGGAGACGAGATTCTTTCTTCGCGTTCATAACCCTGCCTTACTTCTTCTTGGCTTCTTTGCGACGCACCTGCTCGTCGGCGTACCGAACACCCTTGCCTTTATACGGCTCAGGGGGACGGAAGGCGCGGATTTCCGCGGCGCACTGACCGAGCTTCTGCTTGTCCGCGCTTTTCAGCACGATAACGGTGTTCTTCGGCGTTTCCGCTGAGACACCTTCAGGCAGTTCGTAGTCGACCGGGTGCGAGAAGCCCAGTGAAAGATTGAGCGTCTGGCCCTTTACTTGGGCACGATAACCGACGCCAACAATTTCGAGGGATCTTGTAAAACCCTCGGATACGCCCGTGACCAGGTTCTGAACCAAGGCGCGGGTAGTACCGGCCATTGCCCAGCTTTTCGCCGATTCACTCGGCGCGAAGGTCAGCTGGCCGTCTTCCTGCGCGATCACGACATCATCGTGAATCTGCATGGAAAGCGTACCTTGACCACCTTTGACGGTCACTGTGCCTGCGTCAAGCTTGACCTCAACGCCAGCGGGCAGTTTAACCGGATATTTCGCTATGCGGGACATTCCAGCCTCCTAGAATACGGTGCAGATGACTTCGCCACCGACACCCGCCTGGCGTGCGGCACGATCGGTCATCACACCATTGGAGGTGGTGACAATCGCGATACCCAGACCATCGGCGACCTTGGGCAGGTTGTCTTTGCCCTTATACTGGCGCAGAGACGGCTTGGAAACCCGCTGGATGTGGTCGATAACCGGCTTGCCCTCAAAGTACTTGAGAGTCACGGTCAATTCGGGCTTGCTGCTTTCAGCCACTGAGTAATCAGTGATGTAGCCCTCTTCTTTCAGCACGCGGGCCACTTCCACTTTCAACTTGGAGGACGGCATGGTTGCCGTCTCCTTGGTGGCCATCTGCGCATTGCGGATACGGGTAAACATATCCGCCAGAGTGTCTTGCATGCTCATTTAATGTGCGCTCCTGATGATTCTACGTGGCACTTACCAGCTGGACTTTTTAAGGCCAGGGACGTCGCCACGCATGGCGGCTTCACGCAGCTTGTTACGGCCGAGGCCGAACTTGTTATAGAAACCGTGCGGACGGCCGGTAACGCGGCAGCGATTACGCTGACGTACCGGGCTTGAATCGCGCGGCAGTTGCTGCAGCTTAAGCTGCGCGTCGAAGCGCTCTTCGTCGGAAGCGTTAACGTCCTGGATGATTGCTTTGAGTTCAGCGCGCTTGGCAGCGTATTTGGCTACCAGGTTTGTGCGCTTGAGCTCACGCTCTACCATGCTTTTCTTTGCCATGATCCAACCCTTATTTTTTGAAGGGGAAGTTCAGCGCACGCAAGAGTGCACGACCTTCCTCATCGGTGTTGGCGGTAGTGGTGATGGTGACATCCAACCCCCGGATACGATCGATCTTATCATACTCGAGCTCCGGGAAGATGATCTGCTCACGCACACCCATTGAGTAATTGCCACGACCGTCAAAAGACTTCGGGTTGAGACCACGGAAGTCACGCACGCGAGGAATCGCGATGTTGACCAGACGGTCCAGGAAGTCCCACATACGCTCGCTGCGCAGTGTGACCTTGACACCGATAGGCCAACCTTCACGCACCTTGAAGCCCGCGATGGACTTGCGTGCCTTGGTCACCAGCGGCTTTTGACCGGAAAGCTTCTCCAGATCGCCGATGGCATTATCGATCAGCTTTTTATCGCTGACCGCTTCACCGATACCCATATTAAGGGTCACTTTCGTGATCCGGGGTACCTGCATTACGTTGGCGTAGCTGAACTCTTCTTTCAGTTTAGCTACAACCTCGTTTTGATAACGTTCTTTCAAGTTCGCCATTTTGCTACCCGACTCACGTTAGGCGTCGATCTGCGTCTGCGTCGACTTGTAGATACGTACCTTGGTACCGTCTTCCTGGACTTGGAACCCGACGCGATCCGCCTTACCGGTCTCCGAATTGAAGATGGCTACGTTGGACGCGTGAATCGGAGCCTCACGCTCAACGATACCGCCCTGATTTCCCGCCATGGGATTTGGCTTGGTGTGACGCTTGATCATATTCACACCGGACACCACAAAACGGTTTTCTAATACCCGCTTAACGGTGCCACGCTTGCCTTTATCCTTCCCGGCGATGACGATGACTTCATCGTCACGTTTGATCTTTTGCATATCCGCCTCGCTCCTTACAGCACTTCAGGCGCCAAGGAAATGATCTTCATGAACTTTTCATTACGAAGTTCACGAGTGACCGGCCCGAAAATACGGGTCCCGACCGGCTGTTCGTTGGTGTTATTCAACAGAACCGCCGCATTCCCGTCGAAACGGATCAGCGAACCGTCAGGACGACGGACGCCGCTCTTGGTACGGACGACAACCGCTTTCATGACCTGGCCTTTCTTGACCTTGCCACGCGGGATCGCCTCTTTTACTGATACTTTGATGACGTCACCAACGCGAGCGTAGCGGCGGTGTGAACCGCCTAACACCTTGATGCATTGCACCCGGCGCGCTCCGCTGTTGTCAGCGACATCCAGCATTGTCTGAGTCTGAATCATCGGTTTTCTCCAAACCTAATCTGACTGCACTGGTTGAACAGGCGCAGGCAATTAACCTTTAGCCTGCTCGACCACCTCAATGAGGGTCCAGGCTTTCTTCTTGGACAGCGGACGGCACTCTTGAATAGAGACCGTGTCGCCAGCCTTCGCCTGATTCGACTCATCGTGGGCGTGCAACTTGGTGGAGCGCTTTACGTATTTTCCGTAGATCGGGTGACGCTCACGACGCTCGATCATTACGACGATGGACTTGTCCATCTTGTCACTCACCACTTTACCGGTGAGTGTACGGGCTTTCTTTTCTTCGGCCATCTCAGTCACCTGCCTTCTCGTTAAGCACAGTCTTCACGCGGGCAATATCCCGACGGACCTGCTTGAGCAGATGAGTCTGGCTCAGTTGGCCGGTGGCCTTCTGCATGCGCAGGTTAAACTGCTCGCGGAGGAGTTCGAGGAGCTGTTCCTGAAGCTCTCCGACTGACTTTTCACGAATTTCTTGGGCTTTCATCACATCACCGTCCGTTTCGCAAAGGTGGTGGATATGGGCATTTTCTGGGCGGCCAGCTCAAACGCTTCACGCGCGAGCTCTTCTGACACACCTTCAATCTCATACAGGACCCGACCCGGCTGGATTTGGGCTACCCAGTACTCGACTGAACCTTTACCTTTACCCATACGAACTTCGAGTGGCTTTTTGGAGATCGGCTTATCAGGGAATACGCGGATCCAGATCTTGCCGCCACGCTTAACGTGACGTGTGATCGCACGACGGCCGGCTTCGATCTGACGCGCAGTGATGCGGCCGCGACCGGTAGCCTTGAGGCCATACTCCCCGAAGCTAATCTTGCTTCCGCGCTGTGCCAGGCCGCGGTTACGACCTTTCTGCACTTTACGGAATTTTAAACGCTTGGGCTGTAACATCGACTCGCTCTCCCCTTACTTGGAACCTTTCTTCTTGGGCGCGTTGCCGGCGGGCTGTTGCTTGGCCCTGGCACGTACTTCCTCGATACCACCGAGGATTTCACCCTTGAAGATCCACACTTTGACGCCGATAACGCCGTAGGTGGTGTGAGCTTCGTAAGTGGCGTAGTCGATATCCGCACGCAACGTGTGCAGCGGAACGCGACCTTCGCGGTACCATTCAGTACGTGCGATTTCAGCACCACCCAAGCGGCCTGACAGCTGGATCTTGATACCGCCAGCACCGAGACGCATTGCGTTCTGTACCGCACGCTTCATAGCGCGACGGAACATGACACGGCGTTCGAGCTGACCGGCAACGTTAGCAGCTACCAGTTTGGCATCCAGTTCCGGCTTGCGAACTTCTTCGATGTTCACATGAACCGGTACGCCCATCATCTCGCCGAGATCACGACGCAGACGATCAACGTCTTCACCCTTCTTGCCAATCACGATACCCGGACGGGCAGTGTGAATGGTGATGCGGGCGTTATTAGCTGGACGCTCGATATTAATGCGGCTCACGGAGGCGTTTTTCAGACGCTCTTCCAGGAAGCTACGCACTGCGAGATCGTTATTGAGCTTATCGGCGTAAGCGCCGCGCTCGGCATACCAGACAGAAGCATGGTCTTTGACGATGCCCAGTCGAATGCCTGTTGGATTGACTTTCTGACCCATCTGGTCGACTCCTACTTCTCGGCTACCTTGACGGTGATGTGACAGGTGCGCTTCAAGATACGATCCGCACGCCCTTTGGCACGCGGCTTGATACGCTTGAGCGTCATGCCCTCATCGACGCAGATGGTCGATACACGCAGCTCGTCGATATCCATGCCGTTATTTTCTTCCGCGTTTGCAATGGCGGACTGCAGCACTTTCTTGACCAATTTGGCAGCCTTCTTCGGTGAGAAGGTCAGCAGGTCGAGTGCCTCGGCGACCGGTTTACCGCGCACCTGGTCAGCCACCAAACGGGCCTTCTGGGCGGATAAACGAGCGCCACGCAACTTAGCTGTGACTTCCATCTCTCAATCCTCTCTGGCTTACCGTTTGGCTTTCTTGTCCGCTACGTGCCCACGGTAAGTGCGGGTGGCAGCGAATTCGCCTAGCTTGTGACCAACCATTTCCTCGGAGACATGCACCGGGACGTGTTGGCGACCGTTATGTACTGCAATGGTCAGACCTACCATGTTCGGTAGGATCATCGAACGACGCGACCAGGTCTTGATCGGTTTACGGTCGTTCTTTTCCACTGCAACCTCGACCTTCTTCAAAAGATGAAGGTCAATAAAGGGACCTTTCTTTAGTGAACGTGGCACAGCCGTTACCTCTTAATTTCTTGGCAAGTTCAATCACCGAGCCTTACGGCGACGGATGATCAGTTTGTCGGTGCGCTTGTTCTTACGCGTCTTATGACCCTTGGTCGGGACACCCCATGGCGTGACCGGATGACGGCCACCACTGGTGCGGCCTTCACCACCACCATGCGGGTGGTCTACCGGGTTCATCGCAACACCGCGAACGGTGGGACGTACGCCTCTCCAGCGCTTCGCACCGGCCTTGCCAAGTTGACGCAGGCTGTGCTCAGAGTTACTTACTTCACCCAGGGTCGCGCGGCACTCTGCCAACACTTTACGCATTTCGCCGGAGCGAAGGCGCAAGGTGGCGTAATTGCCTTCACGCGCAACCAGCTGTGCGCTAGTACCGGCGCTGCGAGCAATCTGCGCACCTTTACCCGGCTTGAGCTCGATACCGTGAACGGTAGAACCCAACGGGATGTTGCGCAGCGGCAACGCATTGCCTTTCCTGATCGGCGCGTTAACACCAGATTCCAGCACGTCACCCGCGCTGACACCTTTCGGTGCAATGATGTAACGACGCTCACCATCGGCATACTTCAGCAGCGCAATATGTGCACTGCGGTTGGGATCATGTTCCAGACGCTCAACGGTGGCCGGAATGCCATCCTTGGTGCGTTTGAAATCGATCAGCCGATAGTGCTGACGGTGACCACCGCCCACGTGGCGGGTAGTGATGCGGCCGTAGTTGTTACGCCCACCGGACTTGGACTGCTTTTCCAGAAGCGGTGCATAGGCACGGCCCTTGTAAAGCGTCTCGCCAACAATCTTAACGACGTGGCGACGACCGGCGGATGTGGGTTTGGTCTTGACGATTGCCATTATCCGTACTCCTGCCCTTATTCGGCGCCAGAGAAGTCTTCGAGCGTTTCGCCCGCGGCCAGGGTGACATACGCTTTGCGATACCCTTTGCGCATGCCAACACCATTTGCGGTACGCTTCGTCTTGCCTTTGACGTTCAGCGTCTGAACACTGGCGACTTTCTTGTCGAACAGTGCTTCAACCGCTTTTTTGATCTCAGGCTTGGTAGCGTCGCTCGCCACCTTGAAAACGTACTGATTGCGCTCAGCTGCCATCGCGGCCTTTTCGGTCACGTGCGGCCCGAGCAGAACCTTGAATACGCGTTCCTGGTTCATGCCAGCTTCTCCTCGAATTTACGCAGGGCGGAGACGGTGACCAACACCTTGTCAAAGGCGACCAGGCTCACCGGGTCAGCGGCAGCAACATCCACCACATCCACATGCGGAAGGTTACGTGCGGCCAGATAGAGCTTCTCATCAACTTCTTCAGTGACGATCAGGACCTTTTCCAGATCCAGCTCTTTCAGCTTGGCAGCGACCTGCTTGGTCTTGGGCGCATCAACGAGAAACTCTTCCACTGCCACTAGACGCTCTTGACGAACGAGCTCAGACAGGATGGAGCGCATCGCTGCGCGGTACATTTTGCGGTTAACTTTCTGGCTGTGGTCCTGAGGGCTCGCCGCGAAAGTTACGCCACCACTGCGCCACAGCGGGGAACGAATGGTACCAGCACGTGCGCGGCCAGTACCTTTTTGACGCCATGGCTTCTTACCACCACCACGCACGTCAGAGCGATTCTTCTGAGCGCGGGTTCCCTGACGACCGCCGGCCAGATAAGCCGTGACCACCTGATGAACCAGCGCTTCATTGAATTCTTTGCCAAATGTGGTGTCGGCTACTTCAACGGTACCCGCACCTGCAGCAAGATTCAGATTCATTGGTAAACTCCCCTTCAGCCTGCTTTCACGGCGCTGCGAACGATGACATTACTGCCGGTTGCGCCCGGTACAGCACCCTTGATGAGCAGCAAGTTACGCTCGGCATCGACGCGCACGATCTCAAGGCTCTGAACGGTACAGCGGACATTGCCCATCTGACCGGCCATCTTTTTGCCCTTGAATACACGCCCAGGAGTTTGACACATACCAATGGAGCCCGGCGCGCGGTGCGACAGAGAGTTACCATGAGTATTGTCTTGGGTACGGAAGTTCCAGCGCTTAACAGCACCCTGGAAACCTTTACCCTTGGAGGTACCGGTCACGTCTATCATTTGACCAGCTTCAAAGAGGGATACGGTGAGTTCGCCGCCCACGTCAGGAGCCTGCTCGCCTTCTTCAAGACGGAACTCCATCAAGGAACGACCAGCCTCAACACCTGCCTTGGCAAACTGACCCGCTTGCGCTTTGGTGAGGTGCTTGGCTTTACGAGAGCCTGTTGTAACCTGAACCGCTGCGTAGCCGTCAGTCTCAACTGACTTAACGCGAGTAACGCGGTTAGGATCAACTTCAATAACGGTTACGGGCACAGATGCACCGTCTTCGGTAAAGACGCGGGTCATCCCGGCCTTAGTACCGACCAAACCGATAGTCATTCTCAGTTCTCCTATAGTGTACGGGGCTGTCACCCGCTATGGCTGCCCTTTCCAGAGCATTCCACTAGCACATTGTGTGGCGCCTCACGGCGCGGCGACTGCTGCTTCTGTTGTCTTGATGCTCACCCTGAGGATGAAGCCAGAAAGCGCTGGGTCGCGAGTGTCTAGTGTAATTAGTCGAGCTTGATTTGCACGTCTACGCCAGCAGCGAGATCGAGCTTCATCAGGGCATCAACTGTTTTCTCAGTAGGCTCAACAATGTCGAGCACACGCTTATGGGTACGAATCTCATACTGGTCACGCGCGTCCTTATTGACGTGCGGAGAGATCAGTATGGTGTAACGCTCACGATTGGTCGGGAGCGGAATCGGACCACGAACCTGAGCACCAGTACGCTTTGCGGTATCAACGATTTCCGCAGTGGACTGGTCGATCAGGCGATGATCGAACGCTTTCAACCGAATGCGAATCTTCTGGTTCTGCATTAGCCCTAAACTCCAATGGATGTCGACGGCGCGAGCCGTCTACCCACGCATTCAAAGGATGCGCATTATAGGCACAGCGATAGCACATGTCAAACATTTGCTTTCACTGCGCAGAAAAGGGGGCTCATGAAGAGCCCCCTTGGGTACTTCCAGATCTATTTACTGAACGATTTTGGCAACAACGCCAGCACCCACAGTACGACCACCTTCACGGATAGCGAAACGCAGGCCGTCATCCATCGCGATCGGTGCAATCAGGGTAACAACCATTTTAACGTTGTCGCCCGGCATGACCATCTCGACACCTTCCGGCAGTTCACAGGTACCGGTTACGTCGGTGGTACGGAAGTAGAACTGCGGACGGTAGCCCTTGAAGAAAGGCGTATGACGACCACCTTCTTCCTTGGACAGTACGTACACTTCTGCTTCGAAGGTAGTGTGCGGCTTGATGGTGCCCGGCTTGGCCAGAACCTGGCCACGCTCGACGTCATCACGCTTGGTACCACGCAACAGGGCGCCAACGTTCTCACCAGCACGACCTTCGTCGAGCAGCTTACGGAACATTTCAACACCGGTAACGATAGTCTTGACAGTATCGCGGATACCCACGATTTCCACTTCTTCACCGGGCTTGACGATACCGCGCTCTACACGACCGGTAACAACAGTACCACGGCCAGAGATAGAGAAGACGTCTTCGATCGGCATCAGGAACGGCTGGTCGATAGCGCGCTCAGGCTCTGGGATGTACGCGTCCATTGCCTTGATCAGGTTGGCAACAGCGGTAGTACCCATACCGTTCTCGTCTTCACCGTTCAGCGCCATCAGTGCAGAACCAGTGATAATCGGTGTGTCGTCGCCCGGAAAGTCGTACTCGTCGAGGAGTTCACGAACTTCCATTTCAACCAGCTCAAGCAGCTCTTCGTCATCGACCATGTCCGCCTTGTTCAGGAAGACAACGATGAACGGAACGCCAACCTGGCGAGACAGCAGGATGTGCTCGCGAGTCTGCGGCATCGGGCCGTCAGCAGCAGAACATACCAGGATAGCGCCGTCCATCTGCGCTGCACCGGTGATCATGTTCTTGACGTAGTCAGCGTGCCCCGGGCAGTCGACGTGCGCATAGTGGCGCTCTTCTGACTGGTACTCAACGTGAGAAGTCGCGATGGTGATACCGCGCTCACGCTCTTCCGGAGCATTATCAATGGTGTCGAACTCACGCCAGTCACCGCCGAAAACTTCAGCAGAAACGCGGGTCAGAGCCGCTGTCAGGGTTGTTTTACCGTGGTCAACGTGACCGATGGTACCAACGTTGACGTGCGGTTTGGAACGTTCAAATTTTTCCTTAGCCACTGCTATAACCTCTTTATAAGCTAACGGTTAACCGTTTTGATTGATGACGGCTTCTACGACGCTGGAGGGCGCCTCGTCGTATTTCGCGAACTCCATGGAGTAGCTCGCACGGCCCTGGGTCTGTGAGCGCAGGTCGGTTGCATAACCAAACATCTCACCCAGCGGCACCATTGCACGGATAACTTTACCTGAAGAGGAGTCATCCATGCCCTGCACCAAACCGCGACGACGGTTCAGGTCGCCCATGACGTCACCCATAAAGTCCTCGGGAGTCACGACTTCGACCTTCATCACCGGTTCCAGCAACACGGCCTTGGCCTTCCTGGCGCCTTCTTTGATTGCCATGGAAGAGGCAACCTTGAACGCGGTCTCATTGGAGTCCACGTCATGGTAGGAACCATCGAACAGCGTAACCTTGACATCAATCATCGGGCAGCCCGCGATGACACCGTTCTTGAGCTGTTCGTAGGCTCCCTTCTCCACCGCAGGGATGTATTCCTTGGGAACCACACCACCTACGATTTCCGAAACGAATTTGAAGAAGATTTCATCATCCCCTTCGCCTTTCTCTTCGGCTGTCAGAGGCTCGATGCGCATGACCACATGACCATACTGACCGCGACCACCCGACTGACGTACAAACTTGCCTTCCTGTTCAACACTGCCGCGAATGGTTTCGCGGTAGGCCACCTGAGGCTTACCGATGTTGGCTTCTACCTTGAACTCACGACGCATACGGTCGACAAGAATATCAAGGTGCAGTTCGCCCATACCGGAAATGATGGTCTGACCAGTCTCTTCGTCGGTTTTCACCTGGAAGGACGGATCTTCCTGAGCCAACTTGCCCAGTGCAACACCCATCTTTTCCTGGTCAGCCTTGGATTTCGGCTCAACGGCTACCGAAATAACCGGATCCGGGAATTCCATACGCTCAAGGACGATCTTGTTGTTGATATCACACAGGGTATCGCCTGTCGTGACATCCTTCAGACCGATACAGGCGGCGATGTCGCCCGCACGCACTTCCTTGATCTCTTCACGCGAGTTGGAGTGCATCTGTACGATACGACCAACGCGCTCTTTCTTGCTTTTGACCGAGTTGAAGACACCGTCACCTGAATTCAGCACGCCAGAGTAGACGCGAATAAAGGTCAAGGTACCTACGAAGGGGTCGGTTGCAATCTTGAAAGCCAGGGCGGCAAAAGGAGCACTGTCATCCGCTTCACGGGTGTCAACAGTACCGTCCTTGTCGTCAAGCTCACCTTCAATTGCCTTGACTTCTGTCGGTGACGGCATGTATTCGATAACGCCATCCAGCACTGCCTGAACGCCCTTGTTCTTGAAGGCCGAACCACAGGTCACCAGGACGATATCGTTAGCCAGGGTACGCGCGCGCAGACCCGCCTTGATCTCTTCAACGGTCAGTTCACCGCCTTCAAGGTACTTGTCCATCAACTCGTCAGTACCTTCGGCAGCCGCTTCGACCATTTCTTCGCGGTACTTCTCAGCCGTTTCCTGCAGCTCTGCCGGAATATCGGCAAGCTCGTAGTTCATGCCCAGGCTGGCTTCATCCCACAGGATGGCCTTCATCTGGATCAGGTCGATAACGCCCTTGAAGTCTTCTTCCGTGCCCCAGTTGATCTGGATCGGCACGGCTTTGGCGCCCAGACGCTCTTTTAGCTGGTCAACCACCATGAAGAAATCGGCACCGGTGCGGTCCATCTTGTTGACGAAGACCATGCGCGGAACTTCATACTTGTTAGCCTGACGCCAGACGGTTTCCGTCTGCGGCTGAACACCGGATGAACCACACAGAACAACAACAGCACCATCAAGAACACGCAAGGAACGCTCAACTTCGATTGTGAAATCTACGTGCCCCGGTGTATCGATGATGTTGATGCGGTGCTCAGGAAACTGCTTGTCCATACCCTGCCAGAAACAGGTGGTCGCAGCAGAAGTGATGGTAATACCACGCTCCTGCTCCTGCTCCATCCAGTCCATGGTGGCCGCACCATCATGAACCTCACCTACCTTGTGTGACAGGCCGGTGTAAAACAGTACACGCTCGGTTGTCGTGGTTTTACCCGCGTCAACGTGCGCGACGATACCGATATTACGGTAACGATTTAATGGGGTCTTGCGTGCCACGGTGGTAGCTCCCGTTGGTTGGCGATGCTCGAAAACTGGCTGCAACTGGGTTGTTTATATGCCAATGCCGCCATCCGGTGGATGACGGCGTCTGATACATAGATGACTCAGTACCAGCCTAGGCAGCGAGCTTAGAAACGATAGTGAGAGAATGCCTTGTTGGCTTCAGCCATACGGTGCACGTCTTCACGTTTCTTGACCGCAGAACCCTTGCCTTCTGCGGCATCCAGCATTTCACCCGCCAGACGCTGCACCATTGTTTTCTCACCGCGACGACGCGCCGCGTCGACCAGCCAGCGCATTGCCAGCGCTTGACGACGGGACGGACGAACTTCTACCGGCACCTGATAGGTCGCACCACCCACGCGGCGCGACTTGACTTCGACCATCGGCTGGATGGTTTCCAGCGCCTTGTCGAAGATTTCCAGCGGCTCTTCTTTACTACGCTCGGCAACCTTGTCCAACGCACCATAGACGATGCGCTCAGCTACGGACTTCTTGCCGCTGAACATCAGGTGGTTCATGAATTTCGCCAGGCGCTCACTTCCGAATTTAGGATCCGGCAGGATGTCGCGCTTTGCTGCAATTCTTCTTCTAGGCATGATAAGCCCTCAATTAAGGATCCTTCAGGTAAACTCGAGACTCACTGCTAATCAGCCGCTCGACCTTACTCTTATCAGACCAACAAAAATTCAGTTATCGCTTTAATAAACTACGTCTTTTCCGCTTCATCCATCTGACACAGTCAGAGAGATCTTACGACTTAGGACGTTTAGTACCGTACTTGGAACGGCCTTGCTTACGGTTCTGAACACCAGAGGTATCCAAAGCACCGCGAACGGTGTGATAACGCACACCTGGCAAATCCTTTACACGGCCGCCACGAATCAGGACAACAGAGTGCTCCTGAAGGTTGTGGCCTTCACCGCCGATGTAGGAAGACACTTCGAAACCGTTGGTAAGGCGCACGCGGCAGACCTTACGCAGGGCCGAGTTCGGCTTCTTCGGGGTAGTAGTATAAACGCGGGTGCAAACACCACGCTTTTGCGGGCATGCCTGAAGCGCCGGCACGTCACTTTTTGTGACCGGGCGCTTGCGCGGCTTGCGCACGAGCTGATTAATCGTTGCCATAGCTGTAGCTGACTCCAATGGTTGCCTTGCCTTGCAGTGAGTACGGGCGAACCCACCCCACTATTGAAGGCTGCGCATTCTAATCGTTATGCCCGGGTAACGTCAAGAGCAACTTGACAGCCAACCTGGGCATAACAGGTTTAGAGCTCTTCGTCGGAATCCAGCGCGGTCAGCTGAGCACCCAGTTCCTGTTCGACTTCAGAAGCCGACGGATTGAACAGGCGTTCAACGTCTTCACGCTTGCGACGACGCTCGGCGTGGTGGGTCAGGCCGGTACCGGCCGGGATCAAGCGTCCCACCACCACGTTCTCTTTCAGGCCGCGCAGATAATCGCGCTTGCCTGTCACGGCGGCTTCTGTCAGCACGCGCGTGGTTTCCTGGAACGATGCCGCTGAGATAAACGACTCCGTTGCCAGACTTGCCTTGGTGATACCCAACAGCAGGCGGCTGTACTTGGCCGGGAACTTACCTTCTTTCTCCAGCCGCGCGTTCTGTTCGAACACGCGCACCAGCTCAGCCTGATCACCGTTGATAAAGTCGGAATCACCCGAATCAACAATCTCCACCTTGCGCAGCATCTGGCGCACAATGACTTCGATATGCTTGTCGTTGATGCCAACACCCTGCAAGCGGTAAACCTCTTGCACTTCAGCGGTGATGTACTTGGCCAACTCGCTGACGCCGAGCAGGCGCAGAATGTCGTGCGGGTTGCTGGGCCCATCGGAGATTACCTCGCCCTTTTCGACTTTCTCGCCTTCGAAAACAGCAATCTGACGCCACTTCGGAATCAGCATCTCAAACGGGTCGCCTTCGTCCGGGGTAATGGCCAGACGACGCTTGCCTTTGGTTTCCTTGCCGAAGCTGATAACACCGCTGATTTCGGCCAGAATGGACGATTCTTTTGGCTTACGCGCTTCGAACAAGTCAGCCACTCGCGGCAGACCACCGGTGATATCCTTGTTACCCGATGCCTCTACCGGAATACGCGCAACCACCTCACCGACACCGATGGTGGCACCGTCGTCTACTGAAATGATCGAATTGCCAGGCAGCAGGTATTGAACCGGGGTGTTCGCTCCGGAAACGGCAACGTATTCACCCGCGGCGTCTTTCAGCATGATCATCGGACGCTTGTCACGACCGACCATTGGACGCGCCGCAGATTCAATAACCTCGATCGATGACAGACCGGTCATTTCATCGACGGTGCGGTGCATGGTGACACCTTCATCAAGGTCAACAAACTGCGCCTGACCTTCCACTTCGGCAATGATTGGATGAGTGTGCGGATCCCACTTGGCAACAATTGCACCGGCATCAACCACATCACCGTCGCGCACTGAAAGCTCAGCGCCGTAAGGCAGCTTGTAGTACTCGCGCTCGCGGCCATGGTCATCGGCAACAGCCAATGCACTGGAGCGGGACACCACGACCAGCTTGCCGTCGTTACGTTCTACGTGCTTGATGTTGTGCAGGCGCACCTTGCCACCGTGCTTGACCTGAACACTATCCACCGCAGAAGAACGCGAGGCCGCGCCACCGATGTGGAAGGTACGCATGGTCAGCTGGGTACCCGGCTCACCGATTGACTGAGCAGCGATAACGCCGACAGACTCACCAATATTGACCTGATGACCGCGCGCCAGGTCACGACCGTAACAGGACGCACACACGCCGTGCGAGGTCGCACAAGTGATCGTCGAGCGTACGATAATTTCGTCAACACCCATGGTATCCAGGGCATCACACCACTTCTCGTCGAGCAGGGTGCCACGCGGAATCAGCACGTCATCAGTGGCCGGGTCCACGACATCCTGGGCCACCACACGGCCCAGAACACGTTGGGACAGCGGTACGATGATGTCACCGCCTTCGATCACCGGGTGCAGGGTCAGACCGTTGTCTGTGCCGCAATCCGTTTCGGTGATCACCAGATCCTGGGCAACGTCTACCAGACGACGCGTCAGGTAACCGGAGTTAGCAGTTTTCAACGCCGTATCGGCCAGACCTTTACGTGCACCGTGAGTCGAGATGAAGTACTGGAGTACGTTCAGACCTTCACGGAAGTTGGCGACGATCGGCGTTTCGATGATCGAACCATCCGGCTTGGCCATCAGGCCACGCATACCCGCCAACTGGCGGATCTGGGCGGCAGAACCACGTGCACCGGAGTCGGCCATGATGAAGACGCTGTTGAACGAGTCCTGTTCCACTTCGTTGCCGTCACGATCAATCACGGTTTCTTTTTCGATACCGTTCATCATCGCCTTGGCGACTTTATCGTTGGCCTTGGACCAGATATCGATAACCTTGTTGTACTTCTCACCTGCGGTTACCAGGCCAGAAGAGAACTGGTCTTCAATCTCTTTAACTTCAGCTTCTGCGCCATCTACGATGGCGGCTTTCTCATCCGGGATAACGAAGTCGTTAACCCCGATGGAAGCGCCTGACCAGGTTGCCAGACGGAAACCGGTGTACATCAACTGGTCAGCAAAGATGACCGTCGGCTTGAGACCAGCACGGCGATAGACTTCGTTGATCAGATGCGAAATCGCCTTTTTCTTCATCGGCCGGTCGATCAGGTCAAACGGCACGCCTTCGGGCAAAATGCGGAACAGTAGCGCACGGCCCACTGTGGTGTCGTAGATCCGGCGATGGAAGCTGCGCTCGCCGGTTTCTTCATCCACATCCACTTCGTCCAGACGCACCTTGACTTTGGCGTGCAGCGATACCGCCTGGGTGCCAAAGGCCCGCTCAACCTCATTGAGGTCAGACAGCACCATGCCTTCGCCTTTGGCGTTGATCTTTTCGCGGGTCATGTAATAGAGACCCAGAACAACGTCCTGCGACGGCACGATAATCGGCTCACCGTTGGCCGGTGACAGCACGTTATTGGTGGCCATCATCAAGGCGCGCGCTTCGAGCTGGGCTTCCAGGGTCAGCGGTACGTGTACCGCCATCTGGTCACCGTCAAAGTCGGCGTTGTAGGCAGCACAGACCAGCGGATGCAGCTGGATCGCCTTGCCTTCGATCAACAGCGGCTCAAACGCCTGGATACCCAGACGATGAAGCGTCGGCGCGCGGTTAAGCAGTACCGGGTGCTCGCGGATAACATCGGCGAGGATATCCCAGACTTCCGGCAGCTCGCGCTCAACCATCTTCTTGGCGGCCTTGATCGTTGAGGCGTAGCCCAGCGATTGCAGCTTGGAGTAGATAAACGGCTTGAACAACTCCAGCGCCATTTTCTTGGGCAGGCCACACTGGTGCAGGCGCAGGGTCGGGCCAACGGTGATAACCGAACGGCCTGAGTAGTCAACGCGCTTACCCAGCAGGTTCTGACGGAAACGACCCTGCTTACCCTTGATCATGTCAGCCAGGGACTTCAGCGGGCGCTTGTTGGAACCCGTGATGGCACGGCCACGACGGCCATTATCCAATAGGGCGTCCACCGCTTCCTGCAGCATGCGCTTCTCGTTGCGCACGATGATATCCGGCGCGTTAAGATCCAGAAGACGCTTCAGGCGGTTGTTACGGTTGATCACGCGACGATAAAGGTCGTTCAGATCCGAAGTCGCGAAGCGGCCGCCATCCAGCGGTACCAGCGGACGCAGATCCGGCGGCAGCACAGGCAGCACTTCCATGACCATCCACGCCGGCGCATTGCCGGAATGGTAGAAGGCTTCCAACAGTTTCAGACGTTTGGAAAGCTTCTTGATCTTGGTTTCCGAGTTGGTCTGCGGAATTTCTTCACGCAGGTGGTTAATCTCTTCTTCAAGATCGATGTCTTTGAGCAGTTCCTGAACGGCTTCGGCGCCCATTCGGGCATCAAAGTCATCGCCGAACTCTTCAAGCGCTTCGAAATACTGCTCGTCGTTGAGCAGTTGACCACGCTCCAGAGTGGTCATGCCTGGGTCAATGACCACAAAGCTTTCGAAGTACAGCACCCGCTCGATGTCACGCAGGGTCATATCGAGGAACATGCCGATACGCGACGGCAGTGACTTCAAAAACCAGATGTGAGCGACCGGCGACGCCAGTTCGATATGGCCCATGCGCTCACGGCGCACGGCAGCCTTGGTGACTTCAACGCCACACTTCTCACAGATGATGCCACGGTGCTTCATGCGCTTGTATTTGCCGCACAGGCACTCGTAGTCCTTGACCGGGCCAAAGATCTTGGCACAGAACAGGCCATCCCGTTCCGGCTTGAAGGTACGGTAGTTGATGGTCTCGGGCTTTTTCACCTCGCCGAAAGACCAGGAGCGAATCATGTCCGGCGATGCCAGAGTAATCTTGATCGCGTCAAACTCTTCAGTCTGTGACTGCGATTTGAGGACTTTTACCAAATCTTTCATTGGACAGCTCCTAGCTCTCTAACTCGATATCGATGCCCAGCGAGCGGATTTCCTTCACCAGTACGTTGAAGGATTCCGGCATGCCTGCCTGCATGGTGTGGTCGCCATCCACGATGTTCTTGTACATCTTGGTGCGGCCTTCGACGTCGTCCGATTTGACGGTGAGCATTTCCTGCAGCGTGTACGCGGCGCCATAAGCTTCCAGTGCCCACACTTCCATCTCACCGAAACGCTGACCACCGAACTGCGCCTTACCACCCAACGGCTGCTGGGTTACCAGTGAGTAGGAGCCGGTAGAACGGGCGTGCATCTTGTCGTCTACCAAGTGGTTCAACTTCAGCATGTACATGTAACCGACGGTCACCGGGCGATCAAAAGATTCGCCGGTACGTCCGTCATAAAGGGTCATCTGGCCGGAATCCGGGATATCCGCCAGGCGCAACAGGTGCTTGATCTCGTGCTCCTGGGCACCATCAAAGACCGGCGTTGCCATGGGCACACCGCCCTTAAGGTTTTTCGCCAGCGCAATCACTTCTTCATCGGTCAGCGAACTGATGTCCTCTATCCGCGTACCCGGCGTGTTGTAGATCTGGCCGAGGAAGTCACGAATTTCTGCGACCTGCTGCTCACGGGCGTCACGCAGCATGGCATCAATTTTCATGCCAAGGCCACGGGCGGCCATACCCAGGTGGGTTTCAAGAATCTGACCGACGTTCATCCGCGACGGTACACCCAAGGGGTTAAGCACCACATCGACCGGCTCACCGTTATCGTCAAACGGCATGTCCTCGATGGGCATGATCGCCGAGATAACACCCTTATTACCATGACGCCCGGCCATCTTGTCACCCGGCTGGATGCGACGCTTAACGGCCATGTAGATCTTGACGATCTTGAGAACGCCCGGTGCCAGGTCATCGCCCTGGGTCAGTTTGCGCTTCTTATCTTCAAAGCGCTCGTCCATTTCCTTACGACGACTCTCAAGCTGCTCATCGGCTTGGGCCAGCAGCTCATTGCAGGATTCATCCTGAATGCGCAGCTTGAACCACTGCTGACGGGGCAGTTCATCCAGGTAGGCTTCGTCGAGCACATCACCTTTCTTGAGCTCTGGGCCGCCGTTGACGACCTGACCGATCAGCGTCTGCTTGAGACGCTCAAAAGTGGCGTCTTCGGCAATCCGGTAGGTTTCCTGCAGATCCTTACGGACTTCATCCAGCTGCATCTGTTCAATGGCGATAGCACGCGAATCTTTTTCGACGCCATCACGGGTGAACACCTGAACGTCAATCACTGTCCCTATCATGCCAGTCGGGGCGCGCAGAGACGTGTCTTTCACATCTGACGCTTTCTCACCGAAGATGGCACGCAGCAGCTTTTCTTCCGGCGTCAGCTGGGTTTCACCCTTAGGCGTTACCTTACCGACCAGGATATCCCCCGGGCCCACTTCGGCACCGACGTAGACCACACCGGCTTCATCCAGCTTGGAAAGCGCTGACTCACCGACGTTAGGAATATCCGCGGTGATGTCTTCTGGCCCCAACTTGGTGTCCCGCGAGACACAGGTCAGTTCCTGAATGTGGATAGTGGTGAAACGGTCTTCCTGAGCCACCCGCTCGGAAAGCAGGATGGAGTCCTCGAAGTTGTAGCCGTTCCAGGGCATGAAGGCGATACGCATGTTCTGGCCCAGCGCGAGGTCACCCATATCAATGGATGGGCCGTCGGCCAGGATGTCACCGCGTGCCACATCATCACCCGGGCGCACAATCGGGCGCTGGTTCATGCAGGTGTTCTGGTTCGAGCGGGTGTACTTGGTCAGGTTGTAGATATCAACACCGGCTTCACCGCCGATGATTTCATCTGCATTGACACGTACTACCACGCGACGGGCGTCTACTGAATCGATCACACCGCCACGCCGTGCAACCGCACAGACACCTGAGTCGCGGGCAACAAAGCGCTCCATACCAGTACCCACCAGCGGCTTGTCGGCACGCAGGGTGGGAACCGCCTGACGCTGCATGTTCGCACCCATCAAGGCGCGGTTAGCATCATCGTGTTCCAGGAACGGGATCAGTGCTGCTGCTACTGACACTACCTGACGCGGCGATACGTCCATCAGCGTCACCTGCTCAGGGCGCATGAAGGTTGTCTCACCGCGGTGGCGTACCTGAACCAGGTCGTCACTCAGCTTGTTACTTTCATCCACACCCGCTGACGCCTGAGCGATAACGTAGTCACCCTCTTCGATCGCCGAGAGGTGGACGATATCATCGGTCACCTGACCCGCATTTACCTTGCGGTACGGGGTTTCCAGGAAGCCGTAGCTGTTGGTGTGGCTGTAGGTCGCCAGCGAGTTGATCAGACCGATGTTCGGGCCTTCCGGCGTTTCGATCGGGCACAAGCGACCATAGTGCGTGGCGTGAACGTCACGCACCTCAAAGCCAGCGCGCTCACGGGTCAGACCCCCTGGGCCGAGTGCAGAGACACGACGCTTGTGGGTGACCTCGGAAAGCGGGTTGTTCTGATCCATGAACTGGGACAGCTGGCTGGAACCGAAGAACTCCTTCACCGCTGCCGCTACCGGCTTGGCGTTGATCAGATCCTGCGGCATCAGGCCTTCGCTTTCCGCCATGGAAAGACGCTCTTTAACCGCGCGCTCAACGCGCACCAGACCAACACGGAACTGGTTTTCGGCCATTTCGCCAACACAGCGGATACGACGGTTACCCAGATGATCGATATCGTCAACGTCACCAAAGCCGTTACGGATATTGATCAGCTCACGCAGGACATCCAGAATGTCCTTCTTGTCCAGTACGCCAGAACCCGTATCTTCTTCACGACGCAGGCGACGGTTGAACTTCATGCGCCCAACATTGGAAAGGTCGTAGCGGTCTTCAGAGAAGAACAGGTTGTTGAACAGCGTTTCTGCGGCATCCTTGGTGGGCGGCTCGCCCGGACGCATCATGCGATAGATTTCAACCAGGGCTTCAAGCGCTGAGCCAGTGGTGTCCAGCTTCAGGGTATCGGAAATGAAGGAACCACAGTCCAGATCGTTGGTGTACAGCGTTTCGATATCAGTGATACCGCCCTGGGCCATCACTTCCAGCACCTCAGGGGTAATCTCGGTGTTGCAGGCAACAATCAGCTCGCCGGTTTTACGGTCAATCTGATCCTTGGCCAGGGTCTTGCCAAACAGGTATTCCATCGGCACATCAAGACGCTCCAGGCCGGACTTCTCCAGCTGGCGAATATGCTTCTGGGTGATACGGCGACCTTCTTCAACAATCACGCTGCCATCGGCATCCTTGATGTCGAACGTTGCGGTTTCACCGCGCAGGCGCGAAGGCACAAGCTCCACAGAAAAGCCGGACTTCTCAATGTGGAACTTGCTGGTCTCGAAGAACTCACTGAGGATTTCTTCGGTGTTCATACCCAGGGCGCGCATCAACACCGAGGCCGGCAGCTTGCGGCGACGGTCAATACGCACAAAGACGTTGTCTTTAGGATCAAACTCGAAATCCAGCCAGGAACCACGGTAAGGAATGACCCGCGCTGAATACAGCAGCTTGCCAGACGAGTGGCTCTTGCCTTTGTCATGATCGAAAAACACACCGGGCGAGCGGTGGAGCTGGGAAACAATAACCCGCTCGGTACCGTTAATGACAAAGGTACCGTTTTCGGTCATCAGGGGAATTTCCCCCATGTAGACTTCCTGCTCCTTGATATCCTTGATCGCCTTGTTGGATGAATCGCGATCGTAAATAATCAAGCGAACCTTGACACGCAGTGGCGCGGAGTACGTTACGCCGCGCAGCTGACATTCCTTGACATCAAATGCCGGTGTGCCAAAGCGATAACTGACATACTCCAGCGCCGCGTTCCCCGAGAAACTCTCGATCGGAAACACAGACTTGAACGCCGCGTGCAAGCCCACTTCGTGCCGCTCGTCGGGCGAGCGGTCTTGCTGGAGAAAACCGTAATAGGAATCAAGCTGGATGGCCAACAAGTAAGGCACATCCATTACTTGGGGCAGTTTGCCGAAATCCTTGCGGATGCGTTTTTTCTCAGTGTATGAGTAAGCCATCTGTATTCCCCAGCTTGTTCACCATGGGTGACCGGTGCGTGGTCATCTGCCCCGCGGGCGTTTCAGACGCAGACAGCAAGCTCCTAGAAGGGTAGCTCGCCGTCAAAAATCTAGAATTCGTTGCGTTGTGATGACGACGGTTAATGATCGTACATTGTCGTCTCAGTGACGCGTCTGCTGCAACAGCGTCGTTGCTGTTGTAACAGAAAAAGGCCGGCAGCGGGGATTTCCCGCCGCCAGCCGCGGAAGCTTACGCAGCGCGTAAAGCCCGAGCCATCGATTACTTGAGCTCGACGCTTGCGCCCGCTTCTTCCAGCTTTGTCTTGGCTGCTTCAGCATCGTCCTTGGACATTGCTTCTTTGATAGTTGCCGGAGCACCGTCAACAGCGCCCTTGGCTTCTTTCAGGCCAAGACCGGTAAGCTCACGTACTGCCTTGATGACGTTAACTTTCTTGTCACCAGCAGCAGTCAGTACCAGGTCAAATTCAGTCTGCTCTTCAGCTACTTCTTCGCCGCCGCCACCTGGGCCGGCAACAACAGCCGCTGCTGCAGAAACGCCGAATTTTTCTTCCATTGCTTCGATCAGTTCAGCAACTTCCATCACAGACATTTCAGCGACGGCGTTGATGATATCGTCTTTGGTCAGTGCCATTGTTTCATTCCTAACTTTGCGGGAGTCTCGGTGACCCGATGACTCAGGGTTCATTGCTCGTATCAGGCAGCGTTATGCCACCCGCAGAAAGAATGGCTTATGCCGCTTCTTCCTGCTTCTGGTCGCGCAGAGCGGCCAGAGTACGAACCAGCTTGCCAGCGGAAGCTTCTTTCATTACCGACATTAGTTTGGCAATTGCCTCATCGTAAGTCGGTAGGGTTGCCAGACGGTCGATGTCAGCAGCCGGAATCAGCTCACCTTCGTAGGCCAGTGCCTTAACTTCGAAGTTCTGATCCTTTTTGGCGAACTCTTTGAACAAACGAGCAGCAGCGCCCGGGTGTTCGGTAGAGAATGCCAACAAGGTAGGACCTACAAAGCTCTCGTTCAGGCACTCCCACTGAGTACCTTCGAGGGCACGGCGTGCCAGGGTGTTGCGGACAACACGTACCTGAACGCCATTCTCACGCGCCTGCTTGCGCAGATCGGTCATCTTGCTGACCGGCACGCCGCGAGAATCGGCAACTACGACGGAGAGTGCGTCCTTAGCCGCTTCACTGACCTCGGCAACAATCGCTTTCTTGCCTTCAAGTGCTAGTGGCACAGTGATCACTCCTTCGTGCCGAAACCTAAAAGCAGGTTCCGGTGGTTACCATCTCTTCCAGCTCATCAGGGCTTTTGCCCATCTTGATGATGCCAGAAGCCTAAGGGATGGTGCTCACCAGAAATCGGCTTAGCTAAAAAGCGTCTACCAACTGGCGGCAACACCATCTGCGCAGGTGACTTTCATCATTAAGCTACGCTTGACGCGTATCGCCTGCGGTCTTTGACGGCGCCCTGCTGCCAGCGAAGTAGGCTGGCGACAGGGACCGCAAAGTTCTTGCTCTTTTTTGCTGCCTTGACAACACAAGGTTCGGCAACGGGACTACTTGGCTTACAGGTAAGCTGAGTGGTCGACCGTTAGACCGGGACCCATGGTTGTGGACAGCGTCATTTTCTTGAAGTAAATGCCCTTGGAAGCGCTCGGCTTGAGCCGCTTCAGGTCACCAATCAGGGCTTCGATGTTGCCCCTGATAGCGTCAGCATCAAAATCAACCTTGCCGACGGTAGTGTGAATAATACCGTTCTTGTCAGTACGGAAGCGTACCTGACCCGCTTTGGCGTTCTTGACAGCCGTCGCTACATCAGGCGTTACCGTGCCAACCTTGGGGTTAGGCATCAGGCCACGCGGACCAAGAATCTGGCCCAACTGACCCACGACGCGCATGGCATCTGGCGAGGCGATGACGACATCAAAGTCCATCACGCCTTTCTTGACCTGATCAGCCAACTCTTCCATACCCACGATATCAGCGCCGGCTTCTTTAGCGGCATCTGCATTGGCACCCTGGGTAAAGACAGCAACACGCACGTCTTTACCGGTACCGTTAGGCATAACGGTGGCGCCACGCACTACCTGGTCAGATTTACGCGGATCAACGCCCAGGTTGACGGCAACATCCACAGATTCCTTGAACTTGACTGTAGAAAGCTCTGACAACAGTGCCACGGCCTCTTCAACCGAGTAGACCTTGCTGGAATCAACCTTTTCACGAATCAGCTTGGCGCGCTTAGACAGTTTAGCCATGATTACAGACCCTCCACGTTTAGGCCCATGCTGCGAGCGCTGCCCGCAATGGTGCGCACAGCGGCGTCAAGATCGGCAGCCGTCATATCAGGCTCTTTGGTCTTGGCGATTTCTTCAAGCTGCTCACGGGTCACCGTGCCAACCTTCTTCTTGTTCGGCTCACCAGAACCGGACTTGATACCTGCAGCTTTCTTGAGCAGCACGGCAGCAGGCGGCGTCTTGGTGACGAAGGTGAAGCTACGGTCGGAATAAACAGTAATCACGACAGGCGTCGGCAGACCGGGCTCAATATCCTGAGTCTCGGCGTTAAACGCTTTACAGAATTCCATGATGTTCACGCCGTGCTGACCCAGCGCAGGACCCACGGGCGGACTTGGATTAGCTTTACCAGCTGCAACCTGCAGCTTGATGTAAGCCTGTACTTTCTTGGCCATAACTTACTCCAGTTGGGTATAACGCCTTACGGCTTCCCGGTGACATTTGGCCGCCACGTGACGACCAATGAAAAATCTGAAAACTATCTATCAATCGAAGCTACTTACTACTCACTAATCAAAACCATGCAAACCGCCGCGACCAGCCAACCAGAGTCAGCTTCTCAGCGGCGTAAAACTATTCTTTTTCTACTTGAGAGAACTCAAGCTCGACGGGTGTTGAACGCCCAAAGATCAGCACGCTGACATGCAGGCGGCTTTTCTCATAATTGACTTCTTCAACGACGCCATTGAAATCTGCAAAGGGCCCATCAACCACGCGAACCGACTGACCTGGCTCAAACATTGTTTTGGGACGCGGCTTATCCACACCGTCCTTGACGCGATTCAGGATAGCATCCGCTTCACGGGTGGTGATAGGCGCCGGCTTTTCCTTGGTGCCACCGATAAAGCCCATCACCCGGGGCGTTTCATTCACCAGGTGCCATGTGTCATCGGCCATTTCCATTTCAACAAGCACATAACCAGGATAGAACTTGCGCTCACTCTTGCGACGCTTACCATCACGGACTTCAACAACTTCTTCGGTCGGCACCAGAATCTCGCCGAAACGATCTTCCATACCGTACATCTTGACCCGCTCGAGAAGCGAGCGCATGACATGCTTTTCAAAGCCGGAATAGGCGTGAACGACGTACCAACGCTTGGACATGAAAACTCCTAACCGATAACGCCGGACATCGCCCAGCTGAGAAGCGTGTCAATCAACCACAACATCAGGCCAACCACGAGGACAGCCGCTAACACGATAGCGGTTGTCTGAACTGTTTCAGGACGCGTTGGCCATACAACGCGCTGAATCTCTTTCTTGGCCTCTTGCGCCAAGATAACAAGATTCTTGCCTTTCTCGGTCATCAACGCTACTGCTCCAGCCGCAGCACAGAGCACAACAACGCCAAGAACACGGTAGAGCAATGCCACGTCGGCGAAAAAGGTGTTACCAACCACGGCTGCTAACAAAAGCGCTACGACCGCTGCCCATTTGAGCCCGTCATGACGCGACTGTTGTACCTCAGCGCCATGCTTTACAGAATTAGGCTTCATAAAACGAGACTCCCTAGGGTACAGCGAACGATAAAGGAATTCTTGAGAGGCACGCCAACTTGAGGGAAGTTGGCAGGCCAGGAGGGAATCGAACCCCCAACCTGCGGTTTTGGAGACCGCTGCTCTGCCAATTGAGCTACTGGCCTGTATCGTGCTGAATGAGCAAATAAGACGCTTGCTCAATAGCGGGCGCCATCATAGCGAAGGACTTACCGTTTGACAACCCTTTCTGCGCTTTCAGCTCACTTTAATCAATCAATGCGCTAAAAGCAGTGACAAAAAAAGCGAGCCAGGCTCGCTTTTTCCGAAATTATGGAGCTCATGGACGGAATTGAACCGTCGACCTCACCCTTACCAAGGGTGTGCTCTACCCCTGAGCTACATGAGCACATCGCACAAGATTCCGCGCAAATCTACCAATGATAAAGCTGCACGAAATTTACACAAACTCTGGAGCGGGTGGCGGGAATCGAACCCGCACCATCAGCTTGGAAGGCTGAGGTTCTACCATTGAACTACACCCGCATCACAGCAATGCCTAGTTCACCAAATTAACCTGATCCGCATTACTGTCAGTCAATTCTGGTGGAGAGGGAAGGATTCGAACCTTCGAAGCTTTCGCGGCAGATTTACAGTCTGCTCCCTTTGGCCACTCGGGAACCTCTCCAACATGGCGGCACATTGTGCCTCATCTCAAGAAAGTGTCAACCTTTAATTTGCCAGGTGCAGCTTCTGCCAGAGACTACCTGACACCACTTGCCCAACAGACACTTACTTAACTTCTCGCCTTGGAACGCGCAGCATTGTGTCAAAGCAGCATGGAGAATGCAAGCCCTGCGCGTATTTTTTCAAGCGATACCGGACTTGGTACTACAGGCGCGCCCGACATCCGGCCTGCGCGTTCGGCGGGCGTCAATGGAAAACTGGCCTCCAGCCCGCCATAAACCATATCTGGCCAGACCGCATGTGGCACCTGCACACCTCGAGAAACAACGCGGGCATCACCACCGGTCAACAACATTGGCAACGCCACTTCCTGCTGATCACATACCTCATTGTAAATGCGGTTTATGGCGCTGACAGCCGCCATATAGATACCGTGATTCACCGCCTCCACAGTGCGCCTGCCTGGCTCCAGCAATTCCGCGGCCTCGCTTTCCGGGTCAATGGCCACATTGCGCGTTCCCAGCTTGAGGCTCTCCTTCATCAGCCTCAAGCCGGGAATGATATAACCGCCCAGGTGATACCCACCGGGAATGACAAAATCCACGGTAATCGCGCTGCCGCAGTCCACTGCACAGCAGCCGCCTGCCAGTTGATACCCCGCCAGCGCACCCATCCAGCGATCAACCCCCAAGCGGCCTGGCTCCTCATAACCATTGATGACTCCCAGGGCCTCGCGGGTCGAGCGGGCGACAAAGACGTTGGGCACTCTATGGCGCAACAGGCTGACGGTATCGTCCAGCACGGCTTTACGCGCCACGCTGGAAATTCGCACCGACTCCACTACGTCGAGATCCGGGATATCCGCGCCTGGCCGCCATTCCTCACGGGTCCAGACAGCACCACGCGAACGGATCTCACTGCTATCAACGTCTTTCAAACGCCACTTGGACAAGGTATTGCCAATATCAAGGTCAAGAATCATAGGCGCCTGCGTATACTGATCTCGCCGCCTGCAAGGCGACGCGACTGGCCATTTGCTTCACTGACCCAAAGATTACCGCTAGCATCAACATCCCCTGCCGTTGCTTCACAGCCTTGTTGGCCCTGCAAAACATGAATAGGTTGATTGGCAAACGCATGGCGTTGGTTCCACTCAGCCTGCCAGGCTTGAAAACCACATTTCTCGAACGTTGACAGCATGGCCAGAAGCCCTGCCACCAACTCAGCTGCCAGTTGGTTACGCCCCAGATGCGGGCAGGCGTCACTAAGGGCCGCCACCGGCTGGCCAATCGCCTGGCGCTGGGCGTCACTCATCGACAGGTTCAGACCAATACCAATGACCACTTCACACGGGCCAGCAGCATCACCGGTTACTTCAACCAGAATACCCGCCAACTTGGCCAACTCCCCGTTACGGTCAGGCAAGAGTACGTCGTTGGGCCATTTGAGCCTGGGGTGAACGCCATAGGCTTCCAGCACCTGAGCAGTCACTACGCCCACCGCAAGGCTCAGGCCTTCAAGTGCAATCACGCCACTTTCGAAACGCCAGCCCACTGACAATATAAGACTCTGCCCCCAAGGCGTTACCCAGCTGCGGCCACGCCGGCCACGCCCTGCCGTCTGCGACTCCGCCAGACAGACCTCGCCATGGCCAGCGCCTTGCTGAAAGCGCTCACGCAGATAGGCATTGCTTGACGCCAGCTGATCTTCCACCAGCAAACGGGTCAGCAGATGACGGGCATCGGCAGGCAGGTGCGCGACAATGGCCGCGCCGTCCAGCGGCTCAATGGGTTGAGCAAGCTGATAACCGCGACCTTTCACAGCCTCTACCGCAACCCCCATGGCGTCGAGTTTTTTTAACTGCTTCCATACGGCTGCGCGGGAAATACCCATGGCATTACCCAACTGCTCGCCGGAATGCACGCTTCCATCGCTTAATAACCGCATCAAATTACCGATGGTCATAGTCATGCCCATGCCGGGAAAAGCCTTATCTTACCGGATGCGCTGACCCAGCGAAAACACAAGCATGCACGACCATCTGCTACAGTAGTCGGGTACTCGCGTTGATAGGGCCTTAAAAAAGCCTCATTAACATCATCCTTGAATGCAGCTCTCAATACAGTGCTGGCAGTAAACCGCTTCGTACCTCTATAATGCTGCCCTATTTTTCTAGCAGGATCGTGTCGTGATCGAGAACCTCCGCAATATCGCCATTATCGCCCACGTTGACCATGGTAAAACCACCCTGGTCGACAAACTCCTGAGTCAGTCGGGCACCCTGGACCGCAAAGCCGAAGGGCAGGAGCGGATCATGGATTCCAACGACCAGGAAAAAGAGCGTGGCATTACCATCCTGGCCAAGAACACCGCTATTCAGTGGCAGGATGGCAAGGGCAATGGTTACCACATCAACATCGTGGATACGCCTGGGCACGCTGATTTTGGTGGCGAGGTCGAGCGCGTCATGTCTATGGTCGACTCAGTGCTCCTACTGGTTGACGCCGTTGATGGCCCGATGCCGCAAACCCGCTTTGTGACCCAGAAAGCCTTTGCTCAGGGCCTGAAACCGATTGTCGTGGTCAACAAGATTGACCGCCCGGGCGCGCGCCCTGATTGGGTGGTTGACCAGATATTTGATCTGTTCGACAACCTTGGCGCCTCTGATGAGCAGTTGGATTTTCCGATCATCTACTGCTCGGCACTGAACGGCATCGCTGGTATGGATCCGGAAGAACTGGCTGACAACATGGATCCCATGTTCCAGTCGATTGTGGATATCGTTGAACCGCCGGCCGTTGAAATTAATGGCCCCTTCCAGATGCAGATCTCAGCGCTTGACTACAACAGCTATGTCGGCGTTATCGGTCTTGGCCGCATCAAGCGTGGCGCCGTCAAGCCCAACCAGCAGATTTCAATTATCAGCGTTGATGGTTCTACCCGTAAGGGCAAGATCGGTCAGGTAATGACCCACATGGGCCTTGAGCGCGTTCAGACCACCGAAGCCACCGCAGGCGATATCGTCTGCGTGACCGGCATCGAGGATCTGGCGATTTCCGATACGCTGTGTGACCCGGCTGCTGTTGAAGCACTACCACCCCTCTCGGTGGATGAGCCTACCGTCTCGATGACCTTTCAGGTCAACGATTCACCTTTCGCGGGCAAGGACGGCAAGTTCGTTACTAGCCGTAACATCAAGGATCGCCTGGAACAGGAGCTGATCCATAACGTTGCCTTGCGCGTCGAACAGGGCGAAACCCCTGAGAAATTCAAGGTCTCAGGACGTGGCGAACTGCACCTTTCAGTGCTGATTGAAACCATGCGTCGCGAAGGTTTCGAGCTGGCCGTCGGGCGCCCAGAAGTGATCATCAAGGAAATTGATGGCGAAAAGCAGGAGCCCTACGAAGAAGTCATCATCGACTGTGAAGAGCAGCACCAGGGCGCCATCATGGAGGAGCTGGGCTATCGCAAGGGTGAGATGACCAACATGAACCCGGATGGCAAGGGTCGCGTGCGTCTGGACTTCATCATCCCCGCCCGAGGCCTGATCGGCTTCCGTGGCCAGTTTTTGACCCTGACCTCGGGTACCGGCATTCTCACCAGCCGCTTTGACCACTACGGCCCGCTCAAGCCTGAGGCCTCAATCGAGCGTCGTAACGGCGTTCTGGTCTCCATGGTCTCCGGTAAGGCACTGGCCTACGCCCTGTATGCCCTGCAGGAACGCGGCAAGCTGATTATCGACCATGCTACCGAGGTTTACGAAGGCATGCTGATCGGCATCAACAACCGCGCCAACGACATGGTGGTCAACCCGACCAAGGGCAAGAAGCTGGATAACATGCGTTCGACCGGTAACGATGAAAATATCGTGCTGACGCCGCCGATCAACTTTACCCTTGAACAGGCCATCGAATTCCTGGATTCCGATGAACTGGTGGAAGTCACGCCAAGCCACATTCGCTTGCGCAAGAAGCTGCTCAAAGAGAACGAGCGTAAACGCGCCGGCAAGAGCTGATCAGCAGCAGTACGGTCATCAACCAAACCCGCACAGCCATTGTGCGGGTTTTTTTATGCAGTGTCCGATGTGACCCACAACAACAACGTTACTCCGCGCCATTAGCCAAACGCTGCTCTTAACGCAACCTAAACGCAGCGCGGCTAGAAAGATGCGCCAAACTGGCGCAAAGTACGCATTTGAGCGTGACCCTCTCATTCAGTCTTGGTTTAATACACCCGCGTTAATTCATACGTTTGATACTTATTTCCTACTAACCACACACCCCATCGCAACGGATATTTCTGCACATGAGCGGCCACAACGTCTGGACACACAAAGGTACTTTTTTATTAGCCGCGGTAGGCTCTGCCGTTGGGCTGGGTAACCTCTGGCGGTTTCCCTATCTTACCGGTGAAAATGGCGGCGGCGCTTTTATTCTGGTCTACGCTTTGACCATTTTCGCAGTCGGCATTCCCATTCTTATTGCTGAGATAATGCTCGGCCGTACCAGCCGCCAAAGCCCCATCATGGGCATGCGCCACCTGACCCGAACCCACCAGACATCCCGCGCCTGGGAAAGCATTGGCTGGCTAGGCGCAGCCTCGGCGTTTCTGATTCTAAGCTTTTACTCTGTGGTGGCCGGCTGGTCGCTGCACTATACCTGGCAGATGCTGACCGGCAGCCTGGCCGGCGCTGATGCCGCTACCATAGGTACCGGCTTTGAAAGCCTTTTAGCCTCCCCGGGGTTGATGACGCTTTACCATACGCTGTTCATTATTCTTTCTGCGCTGATTGTCGGCATGGGCATTCATAAAGGCATTGAAGGCGGGCTGCGCATTATCATGCCTGCACTGTTTGTGATTCTGCTGGTGGTACTCGGTTACAGCATCGTTAACGGTGATATTGGCGCTGCCGCTGAGTTTCTGTTCACTTTCAACATGGCCGACCTGAGCCTTGAAGGCTGGCTGCAAGCCATGGGCCAATCCTTCTTTACCCTGAGCCTGGGGATGGGCGCCATCATGGCCTACGGGGCCTACATGCCCAGCGATGTTTCCCTGACGCGTACCGCCTTTGCGGTGGCGTTTGTGGATACGGCGGTAGCCCTGGTCGCCGGGCTAGCAATTTTTGCGCTGGTCTTCGGCGCCGGGCTGGAAACCGGCCAAGGCCCAGGGCTGATGTTTGTCACCATCCCGCTGGCCTTTGCTGAAATGCCGTTTGGCAGCCTGATTGGCGGTATTTTCTTTATTCTGGTGCTAGGGGCGGCCATCAGCTCGTCGATTTCACTGATTGAACCGGTGGCGGCCTTTCTGGTTGAGCGTTTCGATATGACCCGCCCCCAGGCAGTGGCCATTATGACCCTCGGCAGCTGGGCGCTGGGACTTTTGACCGTGGTCAGCTTCAATGTCTGGTCAGAAGGCACGATTTTCCACGCCCTGTTCGGGCGCAGCGCCTTTGACTTTATCGAACTGCTGACCAATATCTTCATGCCGCTGGGCGGTCTTCTGATTGCGCTGTTTGCCGGCTGGGCACTGACCCAGAGCGAAGTGGCCAAGGAGCTTGGCGGCAGCCCCGCCTGGTTCAGCGTATGGCGCTTCCTGGTACGCTTTATCGCACCAGCCGCCGTGGCCTTTGTGTTCCTGCGCACCCTGCCGCAAGTGGACGGCTACCTGCTACCCACCCTTGGTGCGCTAATCATTGTATTGAGCGTGGCCATTGGCCGAGGCCTGCTGGCCAAACAGCCACCGGTGGCATAAAGGCTGCCTGCCCTGGATACCTGGTTCAACCCCACTGGCGGCAAGCGCCGTCAGTGGCTGAGGATTCATTATGACACCGCTTATCGAAGTGCAGCATGTTAACAAGGCCTTTGGCGGCCTGAAGGTGATTAACGACTGTTCGATTCAGGTCGCCAAAGGGTCGGTGACCGGCATGATTGGCCCCAACGGCGCAGGCAAGTCGACCCTGTTCAACCTGATTGCCGGCGCCTTGACACCTGATAGCGGCCAGATACGCCTGGATGGCGAGGATATCAGCGCCCTGAGCGCCGATCAGCGCTTTCACAAGGGGTTGCTGCGCACCTTTCAGATTGCTCATGAATTCAGCCATATGAGCGCTCTGGAAAACCTGATGATGGTGCCCCCCGGCCAGCCCGGTGAAAACCTGTTTGCCACCTGGTTCAAGCCGGGCGTGGTGCGCGCCCATGAAGCCGAGGTCAAGCGCCGCGCATTGGAAGTCATCGACTTTGTCGGGCTTTACCACGTGCGCAATGAGCTGGCGGGCAACCTTTCCGGCGGCCAGAAAAAGCTCCTTGAGCTGGGCCGCACCATGATGACCGATGCCAAGGTCGTCTTACTTGATGAAATTGCCGCTGGGGTCAATCGCACCCTGCTGGGGGACCTGATCGGCAATATCGAACGCCTGAACCGGGAGATGGGCTATACCTTTCTGGTGATTGAACACGATATGGAAATGATCGCCCGGCTGTGCGACCCGGTGATTGTGCTCGCCCAGGGCAGCGTCATGATGGAAGGTAGTATCGAAGACGTGCAGAGCAACCCTGAGGTTATTGAAGCCTACTTTGGCGGCGGCACCGCAGCCTGACCTGACGGCTCGCCTTGCCAGCCTTCACCACAACAACGTTGATAGCGTGAGATAACCACACCATGCCATTACTAGAAGCGCGGGACGTGCACGGTGGCTACGGCGGCATGAACATCCTCAATGGGGTCAACATGCTGCTGGAAGCCGATCAAGTCGGTGTCATTGTCGGCCCTAACGGGGCAGGCAAATCGACCATGTTGAAAGCCGTCTTTGGCCTTCTGCATGTCAATCAGGGCGATATTCTGCTCCACGGCGAGCCGATCCAGAACCTAGCGCCCAACAAGCTGGTTCAGCGCGGCATGGGCTTTGTGCCCCAGGAAAAGAATGTTTTTCCCAGCCTCTCGGTTGAAGAAAACCTGGAAATGGGCGCCTTTCTGAAACCTGCCAACGTCAAACGCATGCTGGCCAAGGTGTATGAATTTTTCCCGCCACTGGCCGAAAAGCGCCGCCAGCCGGCAGGCGAATTATCCGGCGGACAGCGTCAGATGGTCGCCATGGGCCGGGCGCTGATGGCCGAGCCCACGCTACTGCTGCTGGATGAGCCTACTGCGGGCCTGTCACCGCTTTACATGAACGAGATTTTTGATCGGGTCAAGGAAATCAACGCCGCGGGCGTGGGGATTCTGATGGTCGAACAGAATGCCAAGCAGGCCCTGGCCATTGCCGATAAAGGTTTTGTTCTGGCGGCCGGGCAAAATCGCTTTACAGATACCGGAGAGGCGCTGCTCGCCGACCCGGATGTCGCCAAAAGTTTTTTGGGCGGCTAGCCCGGGAGAGATACGCGTGAACGAACTGGTCTTCTTTATCAACAACGTGATTATTTCCGGCAGTGTGACCGGCTCCATCTATGCCATTGGTGCCATCGGGGTCACGCTGATTTTCAGCATCATGCGCTTTGCCCACTTTGCCCATGCGGACATGATGACCTTTGGCGCCTTTATGGTGCTACTGCTAACCGCGGCTTTTCCGGCAGCGGGCACCAGTTTTGGCGTACCCACGGCTTTGGTCATGCTACCTCTGGCCATGGTGATAACCGCTGCCCTGGCCGTGGGGATCGACAAAGCCTTCTACAAGCCGTTACGCGCTCACGGGGTCAAACCGATTGTGCTGGTGATTGGCTCACTGGGTGTCACCCTGATGCTGCAGGGCCTGATTCGCCTGTTCGCGGGTACCGGCGGACAAAGCCTTTACGTGGACGATCGCAAGGAAATCTTCCGCCTGGCGGTACCCTTTGAAGGCGTCAGAGCGCCGATTGTGATCACTGAACCCCAGATCTACCTGTTTATCTTGACGCTGATAGCCGTTGTCGCCCTGCATCTGTTCCTCAGCCGCTCGCGGCTAGGCAAGGCCATGCGCGCCATGTCGGATAACCCCGAACTGGCTCAAGCTTCAGGCATCAACACGCAGATGATTGTCGCCGTGACCTGGGTGATTGCCGGCGGCCTGGCGGCGATTGCGGGCACCTTGCTGGCCTTGGATGTGACCTTCAAGCCGGACCTGAGCTTCTTTATCCTGCTGCCGATTTTTGCCGCCGCCATTGTCGGCGGTGTGGGTCATCCTTACGGCGCAATTGCCGGAGGGTTTGTGGTCGGCTTTGCCGAAACCCTGGCGGTATTCAACTGGAACATCCTGCTACGCCCTTTCCAAGACAGCCTGCCCGCCTGGCTGGAACTGCCCAGCAATCTGGCGTTTGTGAGCAGTGAGTACAAGATAGTCGTGCCGTTTTTCATCCTCGTTGCCATCCTGGTGTGGCGCCCGACCGGACTCTTCAAGGGTAAGGTGATCTGATGACAACCTCTAGTAAGCAACCCTCTCGGGATACTGCCAACACCCCTCGTGAAGCGACACCCGCGCGTGGCTTCCCAGTGCGTGAGGTCGTGCTCTTCTGTGCTCTGCTGGCTGCCGTTCTGGGCGTTTACGCCATGATGGGCGCGGCCTACAGCACACGCATGCTGGTGGAAGCCGCCTGTTATGCCATTCTTGCCCTTGGCCTGACCATACAGTGGGGCTACGCCGGGCAGTTCAATGCTGGTGTGATGGGCTTTGTCGCCCTGGGCGGCTTCTCTGCCATGCTGTTCAGCGTGCCGGTTAACGAGGACTTCTGGGGCACAGCACTACCTGGCGAGCTTGGCCGGGTGCTGCTTTACGGCGCCGCCGCCGTTGTCGTGGTCTTGGGCGTTTCCCGGCTTGACCGAATTGGTGTGCCCAGAAAACTGCGCACACTGCTCACGGTTCTGCTGGCGGTGGTGCTGTATCTGCTAGTGATCAGCCAGCTGCGTGAGGTCACCGAGCAGATAGAAGATACCGCTGGCTTTATCGGTGGTTTCGGCCTGCCTGCCTGGGCAGGCTGGATTTTTGGCGGCGCCCTGGCAGGCGGTGTGGGTTATTTTATCGGCCATGTCTGTCTCGGGTTACGCAGCGATTACCTGGCAATCGCCACCCTCGGTATCGCAGAAATCATCAAGGCATTTCTGAAAAACTCCGAGTGGCTGACCCGCGGCACTGCCACTGTGTCGCCACTGCCCTGGCCAACCCCCGGACCGGCCGAGATTGGCTTTACCCTGGCCCGAGCCGTGTACCTGTCGATGACAGCAGTGATCATTGCGATTATTTTCTTCCTGCTGCATCGCGCCTACCACGCCCCCTGGGGGCGAATGGTACGGGCCATCCGCGATAACGAGATTTCCTCAGCGGCCATGGGCAAGGATATCAACCGGCGGCGCCTGGAAATCTTCGTGCTTGGCTGCATATTGATGGGGCTTGGCGGCGGTATCCTCGGCACCTTCAACAGCCTGTTTGACCCTAACGGTTACCTGCCGCTAAACCATACCTTTCTGGTACTGGTGATGGTGATTCTTGGCGGGCCGGGCAACAACCTGGGGACGATTTTCGGCGCTGTTGCCGTCTATATCATCTGGCTGATGTCTGAACCACTGGCACTGTTTCTGATGGAAGTCTTTGTCAGCCTTGGTGAAGGGGCCTTCGGCTGGGAAGCACCCAGCAACATGGATAGCCGCGCCCTGCAGGCCCGGGTACTGGTGATCGGACTGCTGATTACCCTGGTACTGCGCTATGCCCCTAAAGGCCTGCTACCGGAAAAAATCACTCACCACAGTTAGGGTTCGGGGCTTAACCCTCCCGCCTAGACCAGCGACTTAGACCAGCAGAAAAATACCCCCTGACGCACCTGCGTCAGGGGGTATTTATATGGGCAGATCGCCTACACAAACAGGATTGATATTAGAGGTCAACAAACCCCTTGTTGGTGAAGGTGCCATCTTCCACCACCATCTCAACGACTACACCCGGCACGTCACCGTTTTCATCAAACTCGTGAGTACCTGATGCCCCTTCATAGTTGATCTCGGTGCCAGCGGCAATCAGCTCAACGGCCTTTTCCCACTCACCGGGCAGAATCACCTCGCCCGGCGCGCTGGAAACGCTACGTAGCGCATCCGAAAGCCCTTCACGTTCAGCGCTGCCGTTTTGCTCAATGGCCAGAGCAATCAGGAAAGCGGCATCATAGGCTTGGGCGGCAAAAACCGAGCTTGGGTCATACCCGGCTTCTTCAGCCGCCGTTTCGTAGAGCTCAGTGCCGGGCAGGTCAGGGCTGCCTGGCCGAGTGGCAATCATGCCATCCAGCACGTCCGCGCCAATCGCTTCAATCAGGCTGTCGCCCACCATGCCGTCAGCGCCAACATACTGGGTAAACATGCCGCCTTCATAGGCCTGGCGCAGTACTGTCTGCCCGGAAGTATCTGCATAGGCAAGCACGACCAGGGTCTCCGCACCGCTGACCGATAGCGAACCCAGCTCAGAACGATAATCAGCGCGGTTATCCTCATGCCCCAGGCTTTCAGCAATGGTGCCACCGCCACCTTCAAACGCCGTGGCAAAGGCCTCGGAAAGACCGCTGCCGTAATCGTTGTTGACGTAGGTGACTGCGACATAATCAATGCCTTTTTCCAGCAGCAGCTTGGCCAGCATTTCACCCTGGAAAGCATCCGAGGGCACGGTACGGAACACCAGGTCGTTATCGTCAATCTCGGTGACTGCCGGGGCTGTTGAGGCTGGCGAGACCATCAGCACACCACCGGGCACGGCGGCGTTATTGGCTGCGGCAATGGTGGCACCGGTACACAGGGCGCCCACAATGGCGGTGACTTCCTCGGTATTGACCATACGGTCTGCCGCGTTAGAGGCCGCTGAAGCATCAGAACAGGTGGTATCCCCCGTTGGCATCACCAGCTCTTGGCCACCCAGCAGACCGCCCTGGGCATTCACCTGTTCAACGGCCAGACGGGCACCATCGAGAATCGGCGGCGTCAGGCTCTCGATCCCGCCGGTGAAACCGCCCAGAAAGCCGACCTTGACTTCTGCATTGACTACGCCCGTCAGCGCCAGCGTGGAAGCGGCGACAGCACTTGCAAGTAAGCGTTTGTTTATCATCTTGTTTGGCGCTCCTGTTTGTTAAGCCCAGTTTGTTAAGCCCAAGTAGGGTTAAGCTTAAGCAGTCAGCTCAAGTAGCAAGCCCGCCTACCCAGCATAAATCATGATTGATGGTTCAATGAGTTACCTACTCTAAATTTGAAACTAAATCCAACAAAACACAACTGCCTTTTTTTAACGTTAGGCCCAATACCTCAAACGCAGGCGCTTCTCCAGTGGCTCTCTGCAGTGGCTCTCTCCAATGGCTCTCTCCAATGTCTAGGCAGCCCAGCCAAAGCCCAGAATTGGCATGGCTAACGCAAACATAGCCACACAAATGGTCGCCACGGCAATCACGCTCATCACCGCGCCCGCGCGCAGCATGTCCAGCACGCGCACCTTGCCGCTGGCAAATACCACCGCATTCGGCGGGGTGGCCACCGGCAGCATAAAGGCGCAGGACGCGGCCATCGCCACTGGCACCGCCAGCAATAGCGGGCTGGCATCCAGGCTGACCGTCAGCGCTGCCGTCAACGGCAGAATGGCGGCTGCGGTTGCGCTGTTGCTGGTCACGTGGCTCATCGACATAACGATCACCACCACCATCAGGATCATCGCCCAGGTCGGCCAGCTGCCAAATACCGCCAACCCGTTGGCGACGATACCAGCAAGCCCGGAGCTTTCAATCGCCGTCCCCAGGCTCAAGCCGCCGCCGACCAGCAGCAGGACGCCCCACGGCAGATTCTTGGCGCTGTCCCAGTCGAGCAGGAACTGGCGCTGCCTCCAACGGGCGGGCACTACAAACAGCAAGAGAGCGCCGATCACAGCAATGCCGCCATCACTCAGCGTCAGCCCGCTCCACTGTTCCAGCAAGGGGCGGGTAATCCAGGCCAGGGCGACCAGCGCAAACACTAGTGCCACGCGCATTTCCGGGCCACTCATACGACCCAGGTCTTCCGCCTGCTGGGTGAGCATGGCGCTGATGCCGTTGAGCCGTGAATGAGGCACCGGGTAAAGCCGATAGGTCAGCAGCCACCAGGCAGCCGTCAGCATCAGTAGCGCCGGGGGAATGGCCACCAGCATCCACTGGGCAAAGCCGATGTTGATACCATAGTTATCACCGATAAAACCGGCCAACAGCGCATTGGGCGGCGTACCAATCAGGGTGCCCATACCGCCAATATTGGCGGCCAGGGCAATACCCAGCATCAGGCACAGCCCGACCGCCCGCTGCTGTGGCATATCCAGTTCGTCATCACGTTCCAGCAGCGACAGCACGGAAATCCCTATCGGTACCATCAAGGCGGCAGTCGCCGTGTTACTCACCCACATGCTGAGAAAGGCCGTGGCCGCCATGAAACCGGCCACCAGAGTATCCGGCCGCTTGCCCGCCAATGACAGCACGCCCAAGGCAATACGCCGATGCAGATTCCAGCGCTGAATGGCTTCGGCGAGCATGAAACCACCGAGAAACAGGAAGATCAGCGGATTGGCATACGGCTCTGCCGCCGCACTGATATCGCCGACGCCCAGCAGCGGCAGCAAGGCCACCGGCAACAGCGCCGTCACGGCCATCGGCACGGGTTCCAGAATCCACCACACCGCCATCCACACGGTAAGCGCCACGACGCTCCAGGCCGGTGGCGGAATGTCGCCCGGCGCCCCTAGACTCAACAGCAGCAGGGCCATTAGCGGCCCAAGCAGCAGGCCGGTGGTGATTTTTGCACGCTCAACCCTGTTCACTCGTCCTCCTGTTGACGTGCCAACTGACGTTTGCGCAGTTTATTGCGCCGATAAAGGCGTACCAGAGCAATCCACAAGGCGGCAGCAATCATCAGGGCCAGCGTGACCCCTTGCCACAGGCGCGCGTTATCGCCAAGCGCGGTTTCAAAGGTGATAATCAGCATCAAACCAATTGCCTGCGACGCAATTGCCAGTGCTCTCAAGGTATCGAAGGGTTTCTGGGCCATATTTTCTCCGCATCTAAAGGAATGGCATGGTAGGGTTTCGCGGCTTTCGGTCACCCATAGTGTAACGATTATTTGGAAAAAATTATGAACGCCATTGCCCTGGGGCCTTTTTTACTTTCTTTACCGCGCCTTTACGCCTTTGCCTGCGCGCTTGTCCTGCTGATAGCGGTACGCATTCTGTTCAAATTGCCCAGCAATGTGCAACAGCGCTGGTTTACCGGTCTGATCCTGGTATGGCTGATCAGCGCCCGCTTGGGGCATGTGGTGTTTAACCTGGACAGCTATGCGGATACGCCGCTGGACGCCTTGATGCTCTGGAAGCCCGGCTATGACGGCCTATGGGGCATGCTGGGCGGCCTCATCTGGACAGGCTGGGCGCTGCGTCATCGCCTGCACGCCATGATCTATACCATGGTACTGGTGATGGTAACGTCTGCCCTATGGGCGCTGCTGGTGCTTTTCTCTCCGCTTGGCGGCAGTTTTGCCTCCAAGCCCATTCCTGATCTTACCTTGCAGGATATTGAGGGCAACGAGATTCACCTGCCCTCACTGGCCGACGGCGAGCATAAGGTAATTTTCAACCTGTGGGCCACCTGGTGCCCGCCCTGCCTGCGGGAAATGCCGTTACTGGCGGAGGTCGCCACCCGCGATGATATCCACGTGGTTATCGTCAATCAGGGGGAAGATCTGTTGCCGATAGTGCGCTACCTTGATGAGCAGTCGCTCAGCTTCCGCTATGCACTACTCGACCCCCAGCAGCGCCTGATGACAGCCTTTGAAACCCCGGGGCTACCCACGACCATGATGTTCGACCGTCACGGGCGGGTGATTGAGCAGCACGTTGGAGAGCTGACCCGAGCCCAGTTGGATCAATGGCTGAATAACTGATCCAGCGGCATTTCAGCCAACACCGAAGGCCCACAGCACGTTCGCGGCATCGCAACGCTTATTATCATTGTTGGGCCACCACCGCCTTTGCGTTAGAATCCCCCGCCCTGACCCCTCCGTCGGTTACCCCGCCGACGGCTTTGACCCGTATTCACATCCGTTGAGGCAACATGAGCGATTTTTCTCCAGGCCAGCGCTGGATTAGCGACGGCGAGGCCGAACTTGGCCTTGGCACCGTGCTTAACTGTGACACCCGTAGCGTCACGATTCTGTTCAGTGCCTGCCAGGAAACCCGCACCTACAATACGCGGCAGGCCCCGCTGACTCGGGTGCAGTTTGGCAGCGGCGACCGCGTCACCGCCGCGGAAGGCTGGCAGATGCTGGTGGACGAAAGCCAGCAGCATGACGGCCTGATCTTTTATATCGGCGAGGACGACCACGGCGAGCGGCGCGAGCTTTCCGAAGCCAAACTGGCCGACACCATGCGCTTTGATCAGGCCCGCGATCGCCTGTTGACCGGCCAGGTCGACCGCAACGACTGGTTCGACCTGCGCTTTCGCACCCTGCACCACTACCAGCGCATCGAGCAGCACAGCGCCCTGGGATTTTCAGGCCCGCGTATTGATCTCATTCCTCATCAGCTTTACATCGCCGATGAAGTGGCCAACCGTCACGCGCCGCGCGTCCTGCTGGCCGATGAAGTCGGGCTGGGTAAAACCATAGAAGCAGGCTTGATACTCCACCGCCTGCTGCTGGCTGGCCGCGCCGAACGAGCGCTGATCCTGGTGCCTGACAGCCTGACTCACCAATGGCTGGTGGAACTGCTAAGGCGCTTTGCGCTGCAGGTCACCCTGCTGGATGAACAGCAAAGCCAGGCCCATGGCAGCGAGAACCCCTTTGATAGCGGCCAGCTGATTCTGGCCAGCCAGGGCTGGCTATTTGCCAACCCCGCCCGCCAGCAGCAGGCCCATCAAAGCCACTTCGATATGCTGATTGTCGATGAAGCCCACCACCTGGACTGGAGCGCGGAAGGCAGCGGGCCCGGCTATCAGTGTGTGGAACAGCTGGCTGGCGATATCGAAGGCTTGCTGCTGTTGACCGCCACCCCAGAACAGATGGGGTTGGAGAGCCACTTTGCCCGCCTGCGGCTGCTCGACCCCGAGCGCTACCACGATCTGGCGCGCTTTCGCGAAGAAGAACGCCACTATATTGAAGTCGCCGCCGCCATTGATGCCCTGGATGCCCTGCCCGGCGATGCCAGCGCCAGGGCCAGCGTCGATGCAGTGGCCGACGACCGCGACAGCCAGGCGCTGCTCGCCACGCTGACACATCTGGAATCCGACGCTTCCCAACAGGATTCAGCCCGCTCCCAGCTGCGTGATGCCTTGCTTGATCGTCACGGCACCGGGCGGGTGATGTTCCGCAACAGCCGCCGCCACGTCGGCGGTTTCCCTGAACGCCGCCTGCATCTGGTGCCGCTGGCCCTGCCATCCGCTTATCGCCGGGTCATGCGCCGCCTGGAGCGCGACGAGGACTACCTCGACGAGCTGCTGATTGAAACCGGCATGGATCATCCGGATGTGCTGATCTACCCGGATGCCATGTACCGCGAGCTCTCCGGCGACCCGCTCAATGCCGAAGACTGGTGGCATATCGACCCAAGGGTCAACTGGCTACTGGAAAAGCTCAGCGATGACAGCGAAGAAGGCTTTGCCAACGACAAGGTGCTGGTGATTGCCCATCAGCGCGAGACCGCTGAAGGCATTGCCGAAGGGCTGCGCGTGCTGGGCGGCTACCACGCGCCCGTGTTTCATGAAGACCTGACGCTGATTGAGCGCGACCGCGCCGCTGCTGCCTTTGCCGACGACGAAGAGGGCTGTCAGGTACTGGTATGCTCGGAAATCGGCTCGGAAGGGCGTAATTTCCAGTTCTGCCGCCATCTGGTGATGTTCGACCTGCCCCAGCACCCTGATCAACTTGAACAGCGCATCGGGCGACTGGATCGCATTGGCCAGCAGCACGCCATTGAAATCCATGTACCGACCTTTGAAGGCAGCCCGGGTGAGCGCCTGCTGCGCTGGTACAACGAAGGCATGGACGCCTTCAGTGCGCCTACCGGTATCGGCAGCGACCTGTTTGAAGCCTTTGGTGATGCCCTGGCGGATGCCCTGCTGGACGATGAGATGCTGGATGAAATCGTCGACGAAACCCGCACAATGTTCACCGCTCAGCTGGCCGAACGGGATGCCGGACGTAACCGCCTGCTGGAGCTCAACGCCTGCCGCCCAGCTCGGGCCAACAGCGTAATCGAAGCCGTGCGTGAGCTGGATGAAGACACCGCCTTGCCCCGCTATGTCGAGCGCGCTCTGGACATCTTCGGCGTTGACAGCCAGGAGCTGGGCAAGGATCTGCTGGTGCTCGAACCCGGCCAGCATATGCTGGATGGCCTGCCCGGGCTGGTCAAAGGCGAAGAGGGTTTTACTGCCACTTACCGCCGCGATGTTGCCCTGGCCCGCGACGACGTGCAGCGCCTTTCCTGGGAGCACCCGCTACTGCGTGAAATGATGGGCCGGATTATCGACGGCGCCATGGGCAATACCGCCCTGGCACTGCTGCCCCACCCGGCGCTGCCAAGCGGTCGCTTGCTGGTTGAGCTGATCTTCCGCACCCACTGCCCGGCGCCCAAGCGGCTGCACCTGAACCGCTTCCTGCCGCCGACGGCCATTCGCGTGCTGCTGGATGAATCCGGCGCTAACCTGACCAGCAAGATCTCCTTTACCGGGCTAAGCAAGAACGTTCAGAAGGTCAATAAATCCATGGCCCGCGAACTGATCAAAAGCCGCCATGACCAGCTGCGCGAGCTGCTTTTACAGGGAGAAGGGGAAGCTGACCGGGAACTGCCAAGTATCGTTGAAGCCGCCGAAACCCGCATGCGCAGCCAGCTCGACAGTGAACTGGCCCGCCTGACCGCGCTGGCTGAACACAACCCGACGGTGCGCGAGGCAGAAATTGACGCCATCCGCCAGGAAAGAAAAGCGCTCAGCGATGCCATCGAAGCCACCCGCCTACGCCTGGACGCCGTACGCGTAGTGATTACCGCCGACCCTAAAAAATAACCCACCGGCCACGCCCCACGGATGGGGCAGTTCGATATATTTTTTGCCACGGACACTCACGGAAAACACGGACGAAAACCTTAAAACCTTTTGTTTTGGGTTTGACCTTATCCCTGTCCGTGTCGTCCGTGAGTGTCCGTGGCGATTAGTATCCGTGGCTACTATTACTTTCTCACTTACCCCTCACTTGTGCAGGATCGCCTCCAGAGCCTTGTCCAGGGTCGGGTACTGGAAGGTAAACCCCGCAGCTTCCAGGCGTGCCGGGCGCATGTCCGCGCCGGTCAGTAACAGCTGTGACATCTCGCCAAAGCCAAGCTTTAATACCGGTGCGGGTACCGGAAAGATCGCCGGGCGTTTCAGCGTTTTGGCCAAGGTGCGCGTGAATTCCGCATTGGTCACGGGATGTGGCGCACTGGCATTGAAAGGCCCGGTCAGCGTCTGATCCTCCAACAGGAACAGCATGGCCTCGACCAGGTCATCGCGGTGAATCCACGGCATGAACTGCTTGCCATCACCAAAACGCCCACCCAGCCCCAACTTGAAAGGCGGCAGCATTTTCTGCAGGGTGCCGCCACCGGCATCCAGCACCAGGCCGATCCGCAGGATGGCCAGGCGCACACCCAAAGCTTCAACCTGGCGAGCAGCCTCTTCCCACTGAGCACAAAGACGATGGGCAAACTCATCATTAGGCGACGTTTCTTCCGTCACCTTGTTGGCCCCCTGATCACCGTAATACCCCATGGCTGACGCGGATAGCAGAGTATGCGGCAACGGCTGGCCATTTTCCTTGAGCTGTTCGCACAGCGTCACCAACTGTTGAGTCGCCTTCAGGCGTGATTGAACCAGCTCTTCTTTCTGGGGTTCGCTCCAGCGCTTGGCGGCAATTGATTCCCCCGCCAGATTAATCAGCGCTTCCGGCGGCGAATCAGCAAATGCCTGGGCGCTTTCACGAATATCGCAGCCTTCAGGCAGGCGCGAACGGGCTTTCTCAGGTGTCCGTGAGACAACCTGTAAGGCATGCCCCTGCGCTGCCAGACGCTTGCAAAGGCGCTGGCCGACAAAGCCACTTCCGCCCGTTATCAATACACGCATTATGTGTTCTCCTTTTGCTGCCACCAGTGCTGATGCAATGGGAAAAATGGCACCATTTTATTGTACGATACCTATACGATTCTGCTACAATGAAAACAGATAACCAACCGTTTTGATATTGTCATCATTAACGGCGTTGACACGCTATGATCAAGGATACGTTACATGGCCGCTTCTAACATGTCCGGTGCTGCTATTTCCTCTCACTCACCTGAAGGTGCATCCAACCACACCGCCATCATCGGCGCCGGACTGGCCGGGCTTGCCTGCGCCAAGGTGCTGGCTGACGCCGGCGAGCAAGTCACCCTGTTTGATAAAGCACGCGGCCCAGGCGGGCGGATGTCAAGCAAGCACCGGCCGGAAGCGGTTCTCGATCTTGGCGCCCAGGCCTTTACAGTGCGTGAAGAGGCTTTCAGCGAAGAAGTTGCCCGCTGGCAGGCAGAAGGTTGCGTTGGCCAGTGGCCGGAACGTATTTACCGCGCCAGCCCGACAGGCTGGCAACCGCATCATGATGGCCAGGTGCGCTTCACCGGCTCACCCAGAATGAGTGCCATCACCCGCCACTTGGCCGCAGCCCTTGATGCCAACGACGTTACGCTACATGCGACCACCCCCATCACCGCCCTGATCAAAAAAAGCGAGGGATGGTGGCTGGAAGGCAACAACACAGAACTGCATGGACCTTATACTCGCGTAGTAATTACGGCCCCACCTCCCCAGGCAGCCATTCTGGTACAACCCTGGGATGCGCAGCTGTTTGAGCTCTGCCAGAGTCTGGTTCAACGCGGTTGCTGGGCCGGCTGGGCAGTATTTGCCGAGTCACTGCCAACTCCTATAGGCATCGAAAAAGACTGGCAGATGGCCCGTGTAGATCACCCTGCCCTGCGGCTGGTTTGCCGTAACCAGACCAAGCCAGGACGCGAAGACCAGCCGGAGAGCCTGAGCCTGCTGACTAACCTCGAATGGAGTGAAACCCATATGGAGGCCACACCGGAAGCCATCACTCAATCGCTGCTCGACGCTTTGAAAAGCCTTTACCCCGCGCCACTCAAGCTGCCTGAACTGCTGGATAGCGGCGCCCACCGCTGGCGTTATTCCCAGCCGGATCAAAACAACCCGTTTCCCGAGCAGGGGTTTGCCCATAGCGCCAGCGGCCTGGCCCTGTGTGGCGACAGCCTGCGCGGCGGGCGGGTGGAAGATGCCTGGCTTTCCGGCCACCGGCTAGGGCTGTCACTGCTTGAATCTGGGAACATAAAGAGCGAGTCAGCAGGATAAATAGCCGCGCATGGAATGAGAGGTTGTACCTTGAGGCGACAAGTTGTACAAATAAAGCATGTATAATACGCGTCGATTTTTTGCTTTATGAATCAATTGCGTTGAGAATTGAACGCAAGTCAAACCAAACACACTGTGCATTTTGCAAAAGATAACCAAGAGGCAATGGCGCCCATGAGCAACAAGGCGACCCACCCACCCGACACACCGCTTTACCCTATTCGGGAAGTTTCCCGACTGACAGGTGTGAACTCGGTCACTCTACGCGCTTGGGAGCGCCGCTATGGGCTGATTCGCCCACAGCGCACGCCAAAAGGCCATCGCCTCTACGCGCAGGATGACATCACCCGCATCGAGCGTATTCTGCAATGGCTCAACCGTGGTGTGCCCGTCAGCCAGGTCGGTGACCTTCTCGACCAGCCCGAAACCGTTGAACCCCCAGCACCGGCCAGTGGTGACTGGGAAAGCCAGCGCCAGCAGCTGCAAGGCACCATTGAATCACTTGATATGGCACGGCTAGACCCGCTCTATCATCAGAGCCTGGCACTTTACCCGCTCAGCGTGGCGATCAACGAGCTGTGGCAGCCGGTGATCATGAACCTGGAAGCCCAATGGGAAAGCAAGCCCGATGCGCTGGTACGCCGGACGCTGGAGGCCTTTCTGCGCAATCAGGTCGGGATACGGCTGCACCATGCCAATCAGGCGACCCGAGGGCCACTGATCCTGCTCAACAGCATGCCTGACGACCCGGGGCCGCTATGGATTCTGATGGTGGCACTGGTCGCCAGTGAACACGGTTACCGGGTGCAGATGCTGGATCGCAACCTGCCCCTGGAAGACCTGCCTCAGGCGGTATCACGCCTGCATGCGTCGATTGTGTTACTGACCAGCGGCCAGTCAGAAAGTGACCACTACATTCATGACCTGCTGCCTCAGGCGGCCAAGGGGCTGAATGTACCGGTGGGCGTATGCGGTAACGTGGCCCACCTGCGCGAAAACGACTTTTCCAGCGGCGATGTACACCTGCTGGGTAATGATCTACCTCAAGCCATTTCGCGTCTGCGCCCGTTGTTACGTGAATCCGGCATTCTCTGACAAACGTTTCTGACAGACGTTTCTGATATTCCTCGACAGGAGACACTATGGCGCTGCAGTTGGTTTGGTTTCGTACCGATTTACGTATCCACGACAACAGCGCGCTAGCCGCTGCGGCTAAAAAAGGCCCTGTGGTGGCAGTCTTCCTCCACAATATCGCGCAATGGCAAGCCCATGGTCATGGCGCTAACAAGCTGGACTTCTTAGCGCGCGGCGTTGATGCCTTGAAAGATGCTTTGGCAGGGCTGAATATCCCGCTGCTTCAGTGTGATAGTGGCACCTTCGAACAGGCCCCCCGGCAGTTGGCAGAGCTTGCACAACGGCTGGGCGCTGAAGGCCTGCATTTCAATCATGAATATCCGCTTAACGAGCAGCGCCGCGACCAGGCGGTTATCGAGCATTGCCAATCGGCCGGGCTGAGCGTTCACGGCTACCACGATGCCATCGCCTTTGCCCCCGGCACCCTGTTGACCGGCAAGGGCGACTACTACGGCGTCTTTACGCCCTTTTCCAAGGCCTGGCATAAAAACATCCAGCCTGAACAGCTGGCACTGCGTAACACGCCTGAACCTCAGGCGCCGCTGGATATCCCAAGTGATGCCACGCCTGCTCTGCCCGCCATGGATACCCAGCCAGTAGGTGGGCGCCAATGGCCCGCCGGTGAGCAGGCCGCTGCCGATAAGCTTGAGCGGTTTTTACGTTTTCGAGGCCGCTACTATCAATCCCAGCGTGATTTCCCTCATGTGCGCGGTACCAGCGAACTTTCCGCCTACCTTGCGCTGGGGATGATTTCCTGGCGCCAGTGCATGCAGGCCGTGCTGAGTGAAAACGGCAGCCTGGCCGACGGCGATGCCGGCCTTGTTGCTTGGGTAAGCGAGCTGATCTGGCGGGAGTTTTACCAGCATGTTGCTGTTGGCTTTTCTCAGGTATGCCAGCATCAGCCGTTTCAAGCCCATACCCGCCATCTGGCCTGGCGTGACGATGACGACGCCTTTGCCGCCTGGTGCGAAGGGCGCACCGGCTATCCGATTGTCGATGCCGCCATGCGCCAGCTGGTCGCCACTGGCTGGATGCATAATCGCCTGCGCATGATTACCGCCATGTTCCTGAGCAAGCACCTGCTGATCGACTGGCGCCGCGGCGAGGCGTTTTTTCTGCAGCATCTGGTGGACGGCGAGTTCTGCGCCAACAATGGCGGTTGGCAGTGGGCGGCTTCTACCGGCACGGATGCCGCGCCCTATTTCCGCATTTTCAACCCGACCACCCAGTCCAGCCGCTTCGACCCGGAAGGCAACTTTATTGCCCACTGGTTGCCTGAACTGGAACAGTTACCCGCCAAGGCACGCCACTCCCCACCCAGGGATCTATTGACCCAGCTAGATTATCCGGCGCCGATTGTGGACCACAAGATGGCGCGCCAGCGGGCGCTGGATGCGTTCAAGGCCCTGAAAGACTAGCCTGTCGCGGCCTTGTTATATGCCACCGTTATCCTTACCGGAGTTCGTCATGTCACAGGACACGGCGCTTGATGCGTTCTGCGCCTTCTTTAACAAACTAGACAACACCTGTACAGAAAAGCTATACGAGGTATATACTGAGGACATTGTATTCAGCGACCCTTTACATACCGTTGAGGGACGGGCGGCACTGGAAGAATATTTTGCGGGTATGTACGCCAATGTCAGTGAATGCCGGTTTCGTTATCACCATCGTCAGCGTCACGGGGAAACCGCTTTTGTTACCTGGACAATGAGCTTTGCTCACCCCAGGTTGGCCGGGGGTAAAGTGATCAGCGTTGATGGCTGCTCACACCTGACCTTTGCAGATGACGGCCGGGTTTCCCGCCATCGTGACTACTTCGATGCCGGCGCCATGCTGTATGAACATGTCCCCGTACTGGGTGGGCTGATACGTTTATTGAAACGCCGCGCGGGCTGAAGGCCGCGCAACCAAGGAGAGAGTCATGAGCCGATGGTCAACCCCTCAGCGTGTCTGGCTGACCGGTGCGACATCCGGGATTGGTGAAGCCGTTGCCAACCAACTGCTTGATGAGGGTCATCAGGTGGTACTTAGCGCACGCAACGCTGACAAGCTCGCGGCACTTTGCGGTGAGCGCCCGAATGCCATTGCTCTTCCGCTGGATATCAGCGACCAACAGGCGGTGCTTGACGCCGCCTGGCAGATTGAAACCCGCCTGGGCGCTCTGGATATCGCCCTGCTCAACGCGGGCACCTGCGAATATCTGGATGCCCAGAATTTTGATATGGCCCTGATCAAACGGGTCTTCGATGCCAACCTCTACGGCACCCTGTATTGCGTGGAAGCCGCCTTGCCGCTGCTACGCGCTGCGCGCAAGGAAGGCGGCCATCCGCTGCTGGCAGCCACTTCCAGCGCCTCGGCCTATGTGCCCTTACCCCGCGCCGAGGCCTATGGCGGCTCCAAGGCCGCTATCAGCTACTTTCTGGAGTCCCTGCGCCTGGGGCTGGATCAGGAGGGCATTCGGGTCAGCCTAATTCATCCTGGTTTTGTCAAAACCCCCTTGACCGATCTCAATGATTTCCCCATGCCGATGCGTATTTCTGCCGAACAGGCGGCCGATGCGCTGCTCAATGGTCTGGCCAAAGGTCGGCTCGATATTCACTTTCCACGTCGTTTTACCTATATCGTCAAACTGCTGGGCATTCTGCCCCCGCGTTTACGCCACGCCATTGGTTTGCGCATGACCCGCTCGCAAGGAGAGCCGCAATGAATCAGCCTTCCACTTCACAGGCTAGCCCGCTTCAGGCCTCCCAGCGTATTGCCGTGGTGGGCAGCGGCGTCAGCGGCATGGCGGCGGCGTGGTACCTTTCTGCCCAGCATGAGGTCACCCTGTTCGAATCCGCAGAACGCCTAGGTGGGCACACCGCCACCATTGATGTGGAAGTGCCCGGTAAAAACGGCCCGGAACACTACGCCATCGACACCGGTTTTATCGTCTTCAATGACTGGACCTATCCGCACTTCCAGCGCCTGCTGGAGACTCTGGGAGTCGCCGCCCAGCCCACCGAGATGAGCTTTTCGGTGCATGAAACCGACCAGGATTTTGAATACAACGGCCACACCCTGACCTCGTTATTTGCCCAGCGGCGTAACCTGCTACGCCCGTCCTTTTACCGCCTGCTTGGCGATATCATGCGCTTCAACCGCGAGGCCACCAAGGACCTTGACAGTGAGCGCCTGCCCAACGGCATGACGCTAGGTGAATACCTTGATCACAAGGGCTACGGTGAGGCCTTCCAGCGCCGCTATCTACTGCCCATGGGGGCAGCCATCTGGTCGGCCAGTATTAGTGACCTACGCGCCTTCCCGCTGACCTTTTTCGTGCGTTTCTTCCGTAATCACGGCCTGCTGTCAGTCAACCATAGGCCCCAGTGGTACACCCTGATCGGCGGTTCCCGGCAATATATTCCTGCCCTGACCGCGCCCTACGCCTCGCGCATTCGGCTGAACACCCCGGTCAAGGCGATTACCCGCGATAGCGCCGGCGTCACGCTGACCACTGCTGACGGCAATGAGCGTTTTGACCAGGTGGTGCTGGCCTGCCATAGCGACCAGGCACTGGCCATGCTCAGCGACCCAACCGAGGCCGAACGTGAAGTTCTCGGCGCCATGCCCTACCAGGATAACGAGGTGGTACTGCACACCGACACCCGCCTGCTACCGCGCCGCCGCCGCGCCTGGGCCAGTTGGAACTACCGCCTTGACCAGCGCGATGCCGAAGAGCGCGTATCGGTGACTTATGATATGAATATCCTTCAGCGCCTGGATTCTGATACCACCTTCTGCGTCACCCTGAACGACAGCGACAGCATTGCCCCGGACAAGGTGCTGGGCCGCTTCACCTACGCCCACCCCCAGTTCACCCTGGACGGCTACGCCGCCCAGCAGCGCCATGCTGAGATATCCGGCGTGGGCCGCACCCATTTCTGCGGCGCCTACTGGCGTAACGGCTTTCATGAAGACGGCGTCTGGAGTGCCCTGCGAGTTGCCCGGGCACTGGGCTGTGATGAGGCCGCCCAGCCCCCAAAAACGCCGGATGCCCTGCCCGCCCATGACCTGATGCCCCAGCAAGGTATTGGCGAGGGGGTAGGATGACAGCAGACAGCGCGCCACGCTCGCGTATCTATCGCGGCACCCTGCGCCATCGCCGCTTTACCCCGCGTGAGCACCATTTCAGCTATCAGGTATGGATGGCCTGGCTGGACCTGGATGAGCTGCCGAGCCTGTTCGACGGTGTGCCCGGCTTCAGTGCCCGCCGCAAGGCACTGGCGCGTTTCCGGCGTGAAGATTACCTCGCCCCGATCGAACTGCCCCTCAAGGAGGCCGTTCGCCAGGAACTGACCCGCCAGCTGGGCGAAGCGCCTCAAGGGCGTATCTGTGTCCTCACCCAGCTGCGCACCCTGGGTACCGTCTTCAACCCGATTTCGATGTACTACGCCTTTGATGAACAGGATCGTCTGGCCGCCGTGCTAGGTGAAGTCACCAATATGCCGTGGCGGGAACGCACCTGCTACGCCTGCCGGGTTGACCCCGAACGCCACAGCCATGGCGCCATCTTTGCCAAGGATATGCACGTTTCGCCGTTCAACCCCATGGATATGACCTATCGCTGGCGATTCAATACACCTGGCGACAAGCTATTGATGCATATGGAAAACTGGCACAACCAACCGGCCAGCCACGCACCTGCCCGCCAGTTTGATGCCACCCTGATGCTGGAAGCGGCACCGGCCACCCGCCGGGTGCTGCTTTCAACCCTGGCCCGCCAGCCGTGGATAAGCCTGAAAACCGTGGCCGGCATTCATTTTGAAGCGCTGCGCCTCTGGCTGAAACGCGTACCCATTTTTGACCATCCGCAACGCAAGGAGACGCCATAATGACCCGTTTGCGCTCGTCACGCTCCGCAACCCCCAATATTGTTTCGTCTGCGTCTCTGGCGGCGGCCCCCGCATCCACCGGCGCACCCGCCCAGAGCGATCTTTCCCAGACACCCCGTGAAGGCAGGCTGACCCGCTGGCTCAAACCGCGGCTGATCAAACAGCTGGATGCCATGCTGGGCGGCCAGATTACCCTGATTGATGGCAGCCAATCCTACCACCTTGGCCAGGGCGGCCCCTTGCAGGTGACCGTAGTGGTGCGCCATCCTCGCGTCTGGAAACGCCTGGCCTTTGGCGGCACCGTGGGGGCTGCAGAATCCTATATGGATCATGACTGGGATGCCGATGATCTGGTGGCGTTGATTCGCCTGTTCGCCATCAACCTGGATCAGGTTAACGGTGAAATGGAAAATGGCAGCGCGCGCTTTACCCGCTGGCTTTTGAACCTGGCCTACCGTTTCCAGCGCAACAGCGTTACCGGCTCCAAGCGCAATATTGCGGCGCACTATGATATCGGCAACGATCTGTTTGCGACTTTTCTTGACCAGGCCCACTGGATGTATTCCAGCGCCGTCTTCCCCTACCCGGAAGCCAGCCTGGAGGAAGCCTCCACCTACAAGCTGGATATCATGCTCGAAAAGCTGGATGTTCAGCCGCACCATCACCTGCTTGAGATTGGCACCGGCTGGGGTGGGCTAGCCATTCATGCGGCCAAGAGCCGGGGCTGCAAGGTCACCACCACGACCATTTCCGAAGAGCAGTACAACCACACCGCCGAGCGCATCCAGCAGGAAGGCCTTGAAGACCAGATCACCCTGCTCAAACAGGATTACCGCGAACTTACCGGCACCTTTGATCGGGTGATTTCCGTTGAGATGATTGAAGCCGTGGGCCATCAGTACCTGGATACCTACCTGGCCAAGATCGACAGCCTGCTCAACGCTGAAGGCCAGGCCATGCTGCAGGCAATTACCATCCGCGACCAGCGCTTTGAATCCGCCAAGCGGGATATGGACTTTATCAAGCGCTATATCTTCCCCGGCGGTTTTCTGCCGTCGCACCATGCCATGCTGTCCAGCGTGATGCGCAAGACGTCGCTCAACATGGTAGCCCTGGATGAAATTGGCCAGCACTACGCCCGCACTCTGCGCGAATGGCGCCACCGTTTCGAGGCCAGCCTGGAGACGGTACGCGCCCAGGGCTACGACGAGCGCTTTATCCGTATGTGGCGCTATTACCTGTGCTACTGCGAAGGCGGCTTTATTGAGCGTTCGATTGGCACCTGCCATCTGGTGCTGGCCAAGCCTCAGGCTAAACCGTCACCGCTGACCGGCGCGCCATGAGCCAGGCATCTGCGCCCCGCTGGCCCAAGCTGGTCTTCAACCTGGTAGGGTTTGAGGCCGGCTGGCTGCTGTGTGTGCTGGGAGGCTCTTGGGTGGCGCTGGCCACTGGCCTTGTGCTGATTGGCGGGCATCTGCGGTTTATTGCCCGCCCTGGGGAATGGCGCCTGCTGGCAGGCTTTGCAGGGCTTGGGTTACTGCTGGATGGTAGCCTGACGCTGCTGGGCGGCTTTGATTTCAGCGGCCATACCCAGCTGTTCGGGTTACTGCCACTGTGGCTCTGGATGCTATGGCCACTGTTTGCCACCCTGCTGGCGCATTCACTTACCTGGCTATGGCGCCTGCCCTGGCTGGCTGCCTTGGCCGGCGCTGTCAGCGGGCCGCTTTCCTACTACGGCGGCGGTGTGCTTGCCGGGGTTAGCCTGGCACCCTGGCTACTCCCCGTGCAGGCGCTCATATGGGGCTTGCTGTGTTACCTGCTGGCACGTAATGCCCAGCGACTGGGGCTGCAAACCACTCAGCGCTAGGACGCTTGACGAATGGGTGCCAGCTCAGCCATCTTGGCGTTAGAACCGCCAGCATTACCGATCCAACGTTTCTCCAGATCAGACACCGGCAGTGGGCGAGCAAAATAAAAGCCCTGTACGGCATGGCAACCTGCTTCCACCAGAAATCGGCATTGATTGTCGGTTTCCACCCCTTCTGCTATCACCGCAAGCCCCATCCCTTTGGCCATGGCCAGCACCGCCTCAACGATGGCCGCATCAGCTTTACTATCGGGCAGTTCACGGATAAAGGCGCGATCCAGCTTCACCTTATCCACGGGCAGATGTTTAAGGTAAGCCAGCGATGAATAGCCGGTGCCAAAATCATCAATGGCGATGGCAAACCCCTGTTCGCGCAGTAATTGCAGGCGTGGCCCCATATCCCCCGCGCGTTCATCGAGCAGCACGGATTCCGTCAGCTCCAGCCCCAGCTGGGAGGCCTTGATTCCATAACGCTTGAGGCTACCGGCCAACTGGCTTTCCAGATCACCGTGAAATAACTGTAAGGCCGAAATATTGATCCACACGGTGACTTTTGGCATGGCACTGTTCTGCCAGTGCGCCTGCTGGGCACAGGCTTTTTCGATCACCCAGTTGCCCAGCTCCGTCATCAGGCCGTGGCGTTCGGCCAAGGGAATAAAGTCCGCCGGGGAAATCATCCCATCACGCGGATGACGCCAGCGCAGTAAGGCTTCCATTCCCAGCAGTTCGCCGCTCGCCGGGTGGTGCTGGGTTTGGTAGTGCAATTCCAGCTGATCACCAGAGACGAGAGCGTTACGCAGATCACTGACCAATGCCAGCTGAGGGTTATCCTGCTTGTCCAGCGCCGGGCGAAAGCGCAGGCTACTGTTACGCCCCAGGCGTTTGGCGTTGTATAGCGCCGATTCCAACCGCTGGAACAGCACACCGGAATCCTTGCCATCTTCCGGTGCCCGGCAACTGCCAATGGTCAGGCCCAGGCGCAATGACTGATCCTTGATCTCAAACGGACGGCTCATATGGTCACGCAGACCAGCAATCCATTTATCGTGATCATCAAAGGTGGTGGTGCGGATTACCATAAATTCGTCGCCGCCCAGGCGCCCAACTACACCTCCTGCCACATGGCTTGCCAGGCGCTGACCAAACATCGCCAGCAGGCGATCACCCTGCTCGACGCCCAGGCCATCGTTAAAGGTTTTCAGGCCATCAATATCCACCAGGGCGATATCCAGGCTTTCACCGGCGCGCAGGTGGCGCAGCCGCGAGGCCAGCAAATCGTGCAGGCGACGACGATTAGGCAGCCCTGTCAGCGGGTCTTCATAGCCAATCCGGCGCAAATCCTGCTCCCGGGCTTTCTGGGCAGAAATATCCGTAAACAGACTGATATAGTGGGTAATCTCACCGCGCTTGTCGGTCACGGCGCGCACCTTAAGCCATTCAGGATATTCGTCACCATGCTTGCGCCGGTTCCACATCTCCCCTTCCCAACGCCCTGTCGTCTGCAGGGTATTCCAGAAGCCCTGGTAAAAGGCTTTATCGTGGCGTGGGGCAGCCAGCGTTTCGAGCTTGTGGCCGAGGATTTCATCTCCTTCAAAGCCGGTGATCTCAGTAAATGCCGGATTAACCGCCAGCACGCGATTACTGGCGTCACTGATCACCACCGCATCACTGGCCAGGCCAATGGCATCCTGGGAAATCAGTAATTTCTGGTTCTGCCTACGCACCTGACACCAGGCATCAAAGATCCCCAGGCCAACGAAGCTGGCGGCCACCATACGCAGCATGGCATCCGGCACCCAGATACAGGCCGGCAACGCCACCAGCGCCAACCACACCAAAGGACGACTAAAGGAAAAATTTGGCCACATGAATAAAAGGTAATCTCCGATGAGCAATGACCGACATATTCGCTAACGCCTGGATAATTTCAGACGTCACAGAACCAGTACGCCAACTGAACCGATTAAGTTGGATACATACTTAGCAGGATATCGGCCTATCATGAGGCAACTTTAGGGCCTGTTGACGTATATGGGAACTCGGTTGCGTCGTTATCATGCGACACGCCAACCAACAGGGAACGACACCGCCTGACACAGTGATCAAAAGGCCATGTCATGACCGAATAACCACCGCATTGCCACTCCCGGATGCACTACCACCGCACTGTCATTCCCGACATCACCCCACACTGTCATTCCCGACATCACCCCACACCTGTCATTCCCGAATGGGGTTATCGGGAAGCCATTTTGACCTTGCCCAATGATGCCAGGTTACCTGCTTCACAATGGATTCTTGCCAAGAGCCCGCGGGAATGAGGAAGATGTGGCTTTGTTACCAGATAACAGAGAGCGTCTTTTACAACGGTGTCTTTTGGTAGCGTTGCCTTTTCAGCGCTGTTTTACCACTGCACAGCTTACTCGTCCTTATGGCCGAGGCTCATCAGGTACAGTGCCCCTGCCAGCGCCAATACCGAAAGCGCCAGATAAATGGCATCCAGAGGTGTGGCAAAACGGATATCCACCACGGCGCGGAAAAATTCAATAATGACCGCCAGGATCACCACGCGAGCAATCTTGTCTTTCAGCTGATCCAGCGACACAACGTTGAAAGGGTGCTGCAGAGTGCTCATTTCCGCCTTGTCAATGCGAGAGACAAACAGCCGATAGATGTCTAACGAAAAAATCAGCAGGACAATCGCAATCAGATAAATGTCCACCGCCACCACAATGTCTGGTACCAGCGTATCGTGAATGTCCTCTTCACTCCCCAACACATAGTACTCAACCGTTCCAGCCACTACCTTAAAAATATCAATCGTCCCTACCATAAACAGCGCTATTGACCCCAAAAGGCTGGGTATCACCGCCAACATCACCAGAAAACGTGAATTCCATAGCAGGTTTTCAATCCGCCGCTCCCAGGGATGCTGCTGTTCCGGGGTCTTGGGCACCGGATTGCTTCTTTGCTGCTCTGAGTCATGATTCGCCATGATGTACTCCTCTCCCCCATTCGCCGCTATATTTAGCTGGCTTGTTGGCTTACCTGAAAAATCAGAAGACATTGACTGCCACCAGCACAAAGGTTGCCAGTGTCAGCAGGATACCGGCCAATACCAGACGACCATCGCGGGCGACCAACCCTAGCCCAAGTAACGTCAACGCCAGCCCGGCGCCGTTGGCTGAAAAAGGAATAAACTCCATGGGCGGCATCGCCAGGGCGATGATCAGCGCCGTCACAGCGGTGAGGCGGCTGCCCTGCTTGCCGGTCAGCCATGGCCAACGTACGCGCAGCCAGCGATCCACCCAGCGTGACGGCTTTCGGGCATGTTGTAAGCCTTTCATGAAGGTGGTGCGTGTCAACTGCCGGCGTAGTAGCCAGGCGGGTAGCCAGAACCGTCGGCGTCCGGCCAGCAGTTGCCCACCGATTAATAGGACGATGGTGGCCATCAGGGTCGGTACGCCGGGAATATCGCCAATCAGAGGAGCTAATGTGATCAGCCCAGCCGCCAGCAGCAGGGGGCCAAAGCCGCGAAAACCAATGGCATCCACCACATCCGATACGCTGATATGCTCACTCTCCGGCGCCACCTGCTCCAGCATGTCAATCAAGCCGATAAGGCTTGAAACGCGAGGGGTATCCTGATCGTTCACTTAGTCATGCCCCTTGAGCTGTTCTTTAAGCTGCTTGGGTACCTGTTTGATAATCAGCCGGTCAGCGGTCTCATCGTATTCAATACTGTTGCCGAGCAGGTGCGAGTCAAAACTGATCGACACCCCACCCGCACGACCGGTAAAGCGACGAAACTGATTCAGAGTGCGCTTGTCAGGCGGTATCTCTTCTGCCAAGCCATAGTCAGCGTGGCGAATATGCTCATAGAACGCCTTAGGCTGGCGTTCATCCACCAGCGCCGACAGCTCATCCAGGGTCATGGTCTCACCGCGGCGCAGCTGATCGGTGGCATAGTCGACCAGGGCATCGGTCTTTTCACGGCTGGCCTCTTCATCAAAGGCTTCCTTTTCGACGTAGTCGCTGAATGCCTTGAGCAGGGTACGGGTTTCCTGAGGCGCATCAACACCCTCGCCTACACCCAGCCACTGGGCTACCACCTCGGCCACTTTCTGGCCACCGCGCTCTTTCAGAAAGGACACATATTGGGATTGGGCATCGCCCTGCTGCCACTGGGTCAGGTTGATGCGCGCGGCCAGGGTCAGCTGGCGAGTATTCAGCTGCACGGCAGGTATTGCATGGTGTTCAGCGTTGATACCAATGCCTTCGCGCTGATGCACCAGCGCCACCAGAAGGGTATCGGTATCCCCCTGGCGCTGGTGGGCAAACAGCAGGTAGCCCGCCACCGAAAGATGCTCGGCCAGCGCCTTGGCCAGCTGCTCGGTCAGGTGCTGGGTCAGGGTGGTAAAGCCGCTGCCATCGGTCAGATAGCGACGCAGCCCGCCAGCGAAGCTGGTGTCTACCTCTTCAAGGTCAGCGCTGAAACGCCCCCAGCCTTTGGGTTTGGTGTTGTAGGTATCATTCAGGGTCGTCACCAGGGCTTCCATGACATCACTGCCCTGGGGATGCACGTCACCTGCCGATACAATGTCCAGCCGGGCGCCATCCAGGGCAGGTTCCAGACGATGAACAATACTTTGCAATAATGGCATAGGCGTTCGGGTTTCCTTAACAGCGGTATTAGGGCTTCAGCCGATAGCCGGTGCGGAATATCCAGGCAATCATCGCCAGACAGCCGACCAGAAAGAGCGAAATCACCACGACACTGGCCACGACGCTCACATCGCTGATGCCGTAAAAACTCCAGCGAAACCCGCTGACCAGATAGACCACAGGGTTCAACAGGGTTACCCCCTGCCAGAAAGGCGGCAACATATCGATGGAATAGAAGCTGCCGCCCAGAAAGGTTAAGGGAGTAATTATCAGAAGCGGCACCAGCTGCAGTTTGTCAAAACCGTCCGCCCAGATGCCAATAATGAATCCCAGCATACTGAAGGTCAGCGCCGTCAGTACCAGAAACAGCAGCATCCACACAGGGTGAGCCACCTCTAGCGGTACAAAGAAATTTGAAGTCAGCAGAATGAGCAAACCTAACAGCACCGACTTGGACGCTGCCGCTCCCACATAACCAATCACGATTTCAAGATAGGAAATCGGCGCTGACAGCAGTTCATAGATACTGCCGGAGAACTTGGGGAAGAAGATCCCGAACGAGGCGTTGGAGACACTCTGGGTCAACAGCATCAACATGATCAGGCCCGGCACGATAAAGGCGCCGTAACTGATGCCGCCAATTTCTTCAATCCGCGAGCCAATGGCGGCGCCGAACACAACAAAATACAGCGACGTGGAAATAACCGGGGATACAATGCTTTGCAACAGCGTCCGCCGGGTTCGTGCCATTTCCGACATATAGATGGCACGGACAGGGTAGAGATTCATGCGCGCTCCTTGACCAGATCAACGAAAATATCTTCCAGCGAGCTTTGTCGGGTGTGCAGATCCTTGACGCCAATGCCAGCGGCTTCCAGCGCGCGCAGCAGGGTCGAGATACCGCTGCTGTCGCGCTGCTTGGAGGAGCTTTCATAGCTGTAGATCAGTTCTTCCCCCGTGTCGCTAAGCGCCAGCTCAAATGTCGCCAGGGAGTCAGGAATGCTGTCCAGGGGGTCGAAAAGCTGCAGCGTCAATTGCTTGCGGCCCAGTTTTTCGATCAGGGCATTGGTTTCTTCCACCAGTATTACTTCACCGTTGTTGATGACGCCGATCCGGTCGGCCATCTCTTCGGCTTCCTCGATGTAGTGGGTGGTGAGAATAATCGTTACGCCCTGATCGCGCAGCTCGCGCACCACCTCCCACATTTCCCGGCGCAGCTCGACGTCAACACCGGCGGTCGGTTCATCCAGAAACAGGATCCGCGGTTCGTGGGAAAGCGCCTTGGCAATCAGCACCCGGCGTTTCATTCCGCCGGACAGGGTCATCAGGCGGTTATGGCGCTTGTCCCATAAGGTCAGTGACTTGAGCACCCGTTCGATGTGCTCGGGGTTGGGCGGTTTGCCAAACAGGCCGCGGCTAAAGCTCACCGTATTCCATACGGTTTCAAACGCCTCGTTGGTCAGCTCCTGGGGCACCAGCCCGATTCGCTCACGGGCATCCCGGTACTGTTTGACGTTATCAAACCCATCCACCCAGACAGTGCCCCGCGTGGGCGATGCCAGCCCACAGACCACGCTGATCAGGGTGGTTTTACCGGCGCCATTAGGCCCGAGCAGCGCAAAGATCTCGCCCCGCTCGATACTCAAATCCACCTGGCGCAACGCCTGAAAGCTGCCAACGTCTTCCTTACCTGAACCGCTTTTACCAGCATAGATCTTGTCGAGGCCTTCAATGCGAATGATCGGGTCGCTCACTGCCTACTCCTTGCTGTGTAAAAAAGACAGGCTTGCTGGCATCCGGTGACAACCACAGAGCCAGCAAGTCACTTCGCAGCCTATTGTACTGGACAGAGAGACTTTCCCCTAAGCGCCAAGGGCTGGTATCTTCAACTGATTCGATATTAACATTGATTAACTATCTGACTGCCTGGCAACCCCACTCTCGTAAGGAACGTTAATGGCTTCTCCCGATGCTCCACAAACCTATCGCCTGGTCACCCGTAGCGATTTTGATGGCCTTGTATGTGGCGCCCTGCTGACACACCTGAACCTGATCGACGATATCAAGTTTGTCCATCCCAAGGATATGCAGGATGGCATCATTGACATCAGTGAGCGGGATATCACCACCAACCTGCCCTATGTGCCCGGCTGCCATCTGGCCTTTGATCACCATCTGAGCGAAACCGTACGCAACAGCGAGCGCGCCGATAACCATATTATTGACCCGGATGCGCCCTCTGCAGCCAGGGTAGTGTTCGACTATTACGGAGGGTTCGATGCCTTTCCGGCCCGTTGGGAAGACATGATGGCAGCCGTCGATAAAGGCGACGCGGCTCAGTTCAACCAAGAGGAGATTCTTGACCCTCAAGGCTGGGTGCTGCTGAACTTCATCATGGATGCGCGGACTGGCCTGGGGCGTTTCCGTGAATTCCGGATCTCCAACTATCAGCTGATGATGAAGCTGATCGACTACTGCCGGGAGCACTCTATTGATGAGATTCTGGCCCTGGACGATGTGCGCGAACGCGTCGAGCTATACCGCGATCACGAGGAAAAAGCCAAGCAGCAGATTCAGCGCTGCGCCAGGGTACACGGCAATCTGGTGGTGCTCGACCTGCGCGATGAAGAGACTATCTACGCCACCAACCGCTTTGTGATCTACGCGCTTTACCCCGAGTGCAATATTTCCATCCACGTCATGTGGGGGCTCAAGCAGCAGAACACCGTCCTGGCTATCGGTAAATCGATCCTTGACCGCTCCAGCAATACCAATGTCGGTGAGCTGTGCCTTGATTACGGCGGCGGCGGTCACCTTAACGCCGGCACCTGCCAGATCGACAACGACAAGGCGGAAGAAACCCTCAACGCCATTATCAAACGCATTAACGCCGATGGCTAACCTTCGGAGCACGGCCAGCGTCGGTACCTCTACCGGCGCTGGCGCCTTTATTATCAGGCACCTGCCAGCCACAGGCAGCTGATCGGATCACCTTCGTTCACCTGAGTATGCGGAGGAATGACCGCTAGCGCATCGGCATCAATACAGGACGACAGCACCCCGGAATTCTGGTCGTCGAAGGCTTCAGCAGTGATGCCCTGAGGCGTAAACGCCAGCCTGACGCGCATGTAATGCTGACGCGGCCCGGTGGAGGTAGCAAAACCGGCCTTGGCAGTGATTTCCGGCAGTGACTGTAGTGCCGGGCAGGCCAATAAAGCGCCCATCAGCGGGCGCAGAAACAGCCAGGCCCCCACATAGCCAGACACCGGATTACCCGGCAAGCCGACAAAATGTGCTTGCCTTTGACGATTAGGCAGTTGCCCCAGCGCCAGCGGTTTGCCCGGGCGAATCGCCAGTCGCCACAGGGTCAGTTTGCCCAGTTGTTCCAGAGCGGCCTTGACATGATCTTCCTCGCCAACGCTCACCCCGCCGGTGCTGACCACCAGATCCGCCTGTTCGGCGGCTTTTTGCAGCTGTTCACGGGTGCCTTGCGGGTCATCCGGCACGCTGACCAAACTGACCACCTCAGCACCGAAAGTTTCCAGCAGGCGTTTGAGCATGGGGCGGTTGGAGTTATACAGTTGCCCGGCCTTGAGCGGTGTTCCCGGGTCAATGATTTCATCGCCGGTGGATAGAAGCGCTACCCGCGGGCGGCGTACGACCTGCACCTTGGTCACCCCTTGCCCAGCCAGATGCCCAAGAGCGGCGGCTTCCAGCCGCGTTCCAGCGCGCAGCAGCGTCTGCCCGGCGCGTACGTCACGGCCGCGTCGGCGGATATTATCGCCAATGGGAATATCGGCAGGCAGCAAGGCGTGCTCGCCCTGGCGCTCCACACGCTCCTGCATCACCACGCAATCCGCCCCCGGTGGAATCTCGCTGCCCGTAAAGATCCGCGCACAGGTGCCGGGCATTAGCGGTTTCACGGCAGAACCCGCCGCAATCCGCTGGCTAATCAGCAGCTGCTGGCCCGCCTCAGCGGCGCGCAGGGCATAGCCGTCCATGGCGCTGTTATCAAAGGGCGGCACGTCCAGCTGCACCTTCACATCTTCCGCCAGCACCCGCCCGGCGGCGTCAGTCAAGGCTACCTGCTCAGTGTCCAGCGTACGGGCATCCTGCAGTAATGCCTTCAGGGCCGTTTCTATCGGTGCCAACTCAGCCATGCTGGCCTCGCTTTGAAGTTGCCAACACATGAATAAGCTGATGATAGTTGTCTGATGGCATATGACCCTCGCAAATAATAACAACGTTTACCAATACGAAATCCTGCCACATAGCCGCTAGAATGTCCTGATCACAATAAATCCGGTCAGAATAAAACAGTGCTTATCAACGTAGCGTTGGCCCGCCATTTGATGGCCACATGACGCTACACGAATAGTTTTAATGAAAAACTTATATTCAGCGGCCTGCAGAAAACCAGTATAAGTCCCTGTATATTGGAAATATAATGTTGAAATACCATCAGTTGCGTCGTCATACAATAGCTCATACCCACGCCGAACTGCAGAACATAATAGATGCCAACGATGCTCGCCGGATTAAATTGACAGAAATCACCACTGAAGCACTAAAAGCTGAACAAGCATGGAAAGCCAACACTCATTTGGCAAAAAGCCGAGCAATTGGTTGGGATTGGTATGAAGCACTTAAGGTATATCGCCGCAATCATGCTGCCCGTATGGAGCTTGCCATTTGGCTCGATGAAAACTTATGTGGCTTGATGCTCGGCAAGCCCAGCACCAGCAAAATGGTAATGAAGCTCAATTACATCCAAGGAGCCCCTTACGAACATAGCCTCAAGGGGTATGTGGTGCCTATCGCCATTCTCTACGCCGAGCTTTATGCATCTGCTTTGGCCGTGCGATGGCTTGGGACTCAAGACCCTCTGGAAGAACCAGCCCTGATCGATTATTACCACCGCCTTGGATTTACACGACCTGATCCCTTTGATCCTCGTAATAATGCGCTTTTTAAGGCACTTTGAGCAAAATGAGACGGGTAAGCATCGAATCTGGAGTGTGGTTAATTTTTGATCTATTATGATGCAAAAGCTTAGCCAAGGTACCAAAACATGTCTGCCTATCTCGTTGATGCCGAAAATGGCAAAAAAACTGACGATCTGGAACTGGAAAAAGCATTACAGCGCATGAAGACACATACACCGAAGGCACGCGCCAGCTTCCTCCATGCACTTTCACTTAAAGTGCCCGATGTGCGCGGCCGTCTGGCGGGGCCTACCGTCAAAAGATAGTTCTAGCTGTCAAAAGAGAATTCTAATAGCGCCCCACCAAAACGCCATACAGCCTGTTTCGCCGTATGGCATTCACGTGATCTCGACGACAGTGGAATTACCCACTCAGCCATGCTGGCCTCGCTCGGGGATGACCAGATTGGCGAAGTTGCAGGGCTTGTGGCGGCTATCAAGCTGCTCGGCGAGAATACCGTCCCAGCCGGTGCGGCAAGCCCCGGTAGAACCGGGCAGGCAGAAGATGACGGTGGCATTGGCCAGCCCGGCCAGGCAGCGACTCTGGATCGTTGAGCTGCCGATTTCCTCGCCGCTGAGCAGGCGGAAACGCTCGCCAAAGCCTTCTATGCGCTTGTCAAACAGCACGGACACCGCTTCCGGGGTGGAATCACGGCCAGTAAAACCGGTGCCGCCGGTGGAGATAATTACCTGCACCTCAGGGTCAGCGATCCAGGCGGAGACCACGGCGCGGATCTGGTAGACATCATCCACCACGATGCGCTTGTCGACCAACTGGTGGCCAGCGCTGGTGGCGCGCTCCACCAGCGCCTGGCCACTGCGGTCGGTGTCTTCAGTGCGGGTATCCGAGATGGTCAATACCGCCACTCCCAGGGGAATCATCGGCTCGCTCATGATCCTATGCCTCCTGACTGTCACTGGCTTTCTTGTTTGCCTGACGTGCTTCAAAGGCGGCCAGCTGTTCGGGGGTAGCAGGTGCCTGGTAATGTTCCTTCCATTCGCTATAGGGCATGCCGTAAACGTAGTCACGGGCAGCATCGTAATCCAGATCGGCGCCCTTTTCCTCAGCGGCTGCCACCAGCCATTTGGACAGGCAGTTACGGCAGAAATCAGCCAGAATCATCAGGTCAATATTCTGCACGTCCTTGTTGTCGTCCAGGTGGGTTAACAGGCGGCGAAAGGCGGCGGCTTCAAGCTCTGTGCGTGTTGCCGGGTCGAGTTCATCAAAGGCTGGCATGATCTTTCCTCTCATTCAATGGGCTTATCGCAACTGCCGATAGCATAACAAAAGACACCGCCCGAAGGCGGTGTCTTTTGTTATCAGAGCAGTTAAAAATCCGTTAGAGAGCGGTGACGTATCACCGCTTTCGCTTCGCTAGCCGGAGCTTGATGGCGCGCTGTCCGTACCTGCGCTACCCGCGCTTTTCTGAGCAGCAACTTCTTCTTCCGTCAGCGCTTGATCCTTGACCTCTTCATACCAGAGGTTGTGGTGCTCTTTCGCCCAGGTTTCGTCCACGTAGCCGGTGGTCATGCCTTCCAGGGCACCTTCAGTACCCAGGGTACCGATATAGATATGGCCTATTGAGACGGCTGTCAGCCCCAGGGCACCCACCGCATGAATCAGGTTCGCCCACTGCATGGTATCGCGGCCCTGATTGAAGTTGGGGAAGTCGAGCACAAAGCCACTGGCCACCACCAGCACGCCTACCGAGGCCAGCAGCCAGTACCAGGCTTTTTCACCGCCGTTGCAGAACCCGGCATCGACATGATGCTTGCCGAACATACCGCCACCTTTCTTGAACCATTCAAGGTCATGCTTTTTGGGCAGGTTGTCTTTGATCAGGCTAATCAACATGATGACCAGCAGCACACCAAAGATTGGCCCGAGGTAGTTGTGCAGTACCTTGGAAGCAGAGACCATCGATGACCATACGGCATCACCGAACAGGCTGCGAAATACAAACTTGCCAAACAGCAGGTTAAGGCCAGTGAGTGCCAGGACGATAAACAAAGAAGCAACCGTCCAGTGCAGTGAGCGCATCAACAGCGACCAGCGAAACAGCTTGCGACCTGTGCGTGGCTCCTCCAGATATTTGCGCCCAATGATGATGTAAAACAGCGCAATGGCAGCTGCCATGCCCCCGATGGCGATCAATCCGAACGGTGATACCCAGCGGTTACGCCACTGGCGCCAGGTTTCACCGCTTGAATTGACCAGGTTATAGTTGCTGTCAAAACGCGTATCACGGTAGTTGGGGCCAGTTTCGCCGCTGCGCACCTGGCGCCATTGATCAGCATCAATGCCCGGCGCCGCCGTGACCATTTCACTTTCCGAGGTGGATTGTGCACTGGCCAGCGACGCCATGCCCAGGCTTGCCAGCAGCATCAGCGTGACACACAGCCAGCGCCACAGGCCCGTTTTGTTATGAGTCATGACAAGCCTCCTTACCCTTTGCGGGCGGCGTCATAGGCAAGGTCATCAGCACTGGCCTGAGGGTTGCCTGACCAGGCACCGTCTGGATGGCCACGCTGAACCACACGCTGGCGGAAGATATCGGCTACTTCCTGAGCATCACCGGCCAGCAGCGCCTTGGTGGAACACATTTCTGCACATAGCGGCAGCTTGCCTTCGGCAATGCGGTTGGCACCGTATTTCTCGTACTCTTCTTCCTTGGTTTCAGCCGGGCCGCCGGCACAGAAGGTGCATTTGTCCATCTTGCCGCGCTCGCCAAAGGCGTTCTGCTGCGGGAACTGGGGCGCGCCAAAGGGGCAGGCATACAGGCAATAACCGCAGCCGATACACAGATCCTTGTCGTGCAGGACGATGCCGTCATCGGTCTTATAGAAGCAGTCGGTCGGGCAGACGGCCATACACGGCGCGTCGTCACAGTGCATACAGGCTACCGAGATCGACATCTCATCGGCTTCACCGTCATTAAGGGTAACCACGCGGCGACGCTGGATACCCCACTCAACGTCGTTGGCATTCTTACAGGCGGTGACACAGCCGTTGCACTCGATGCAGCGTTCAGCGTCACACATGAATTTCATTTGTGCCATGATGTTTCTCCTCGCACGGCGCGGGAGCTTACCCGCGCAGCTTGGCTGTCAGTCAGGGTGTCAGGCGCGCTCAAGGCGGCACAGGGTGCATTTGGTTTCCTGCATCTGCGTCACGGTGTCGTAGCCGTAGGTGGTCGCCGTGTTGGCCGCTTCACCCAATACATAGGGGGCGGTTCCATCCGGGTAGCGGTCATGCAGGCTTTCGCCCTGGAACATGCCACCGAAGTGGAACGGCATGAACACCACCTCACGCGCCACACGGGGGGTCACCAGGGCTTTAACCTTGACGCGCCCGCCTTCGGCACCTTCTACCCAGACCATGTCACCATCACGGATACCGTGATCATTGGCCAGGGCCGGGTTGATCTCGACAAACATTTCCTGCTGCAGCTCGGCAAGCCACGACATGGAACGGGTCTCTTCCCCACCGCCTTCGTATTCCACCAGGCGCCCGGAAGTCAGGATGATTGGGTAGCGGTCGCTGTTGTCGTTTTCCTGGATACTCTTGTAAAGAGTAGGCAGGCGATAATGCGAGGCCACGTCGTCCCAGGTCGGGTAATCCTCAACCAGATCGCGGCGGCTGGTATAAAGCGGTTCGCGGTGCTTGGGAATCGGGTCCGGGAAAGTCCAGACATTACAGCGCGCTTTGGCGTTACCAAAGGGCGCACAGCCATGGGCAATAGCAACCCGCTGGATGCCACCGGACAGGTCAGTTTTCCAGTTCTTGCCGTCGGCGGCGGTTTTTTCTGCTTCGGTCAGGTCATCCCACCAGCCCAGATCCTTGAGCATCTGGGCGGTAAACTCAGGGTAGCCGTCCTCAATATCAGAACCGGCACTGAAGGAGCCATCTGCGAGAAGGTTATCACCGTCACGCTCAACCCCGAAGCGGGCACGGAAGGTCAGCCCGCCTTCAGCCACCGGCTTGCTGGTGTCGTACAGAATCGGCGTACCGGGGTGGCCCATTTCGGCGGTACCCCAGCAGGGCCACGGCAAGCCGTAATAATCGCCATCCGCCGGGCCACCTTCCGCCTTGAGGTCACGGAAGCTGAAGGTATGCCAGTTCTGCTGGTGCTCTTTCAGGCGCTCCGGACTCTGACCGGTGTAGCCAACCGTCCACATACCGGCGTTGAACTCGCGGGTAATGTCTTCGGTCACCGGGCGGTTGTTCTCGACGCGGATATTCTTGAACAGCTCGTTGGCAAAGCCGAGCTTCTGCGCCAGCAGGTACATGATTTCGTGGTCAGGCTTGGACTCGAAAAGCGGCTCAATCACCTGGTCGCGCCACTGGATGGAGCGGTTGGTGGCGGTGACACTGCCGGTGGTTTCAAACTGGGTAGCCGCGGGTAGCAGGTAGACGCCATCAGTGCGGTCGTGCATGACGCCTGCCACGGTCGGGTAAGGGTCGACGATGACCATCATTTCCAACTGTTTCATGGCCTGCTGCATTTCCGGCCCACGGGTCTGGGAGTTGACCGCGTGGCCCCAGTAGAACATTGCCTTCAGCTTGGAACGCTGGGAAATGTTCTCATCTTCTTCCAGTACGCCGTCGATCCAGCGCGAGACGGTAATCCCACTGGAGTGCATCGGCTTGCCATCGACGTACTCGGTATCATCGAAGCGGCTCTGCAGCCACTCGTAGTCCAGACCCCAGACGCCTGCCCAGTGGCGCCAGGCGCCTTCGGACAGGCCGTAGTAGCCGGGCAGTGAGTGGGACATCAGACCCAGGTCAGTGGCGCCCTGAACGTTATCGTGGCCACGGAAGATGTTGGCACCGCCACCGGATTTACCGATGTTGCCCAGCGCCAGCTCCAGAATGCAGTAAGCGCGAGTGTTGTTGTTGCCCGTGGTGTGCTGGGTGCCGCCCATACACCAGACAATGCAGCCCGGGCGGTTATCCGCCAGACGCTTGGCCGTGTCAAACATGGCCGCTTCGGGTACGCCGGTAATCCGCTCAACTTCGGAAGGCGTGAAATTAGCCACTTCAGCGCGCACTTCATCCAGCGCATAGACGCGCTGGTCAATGTACTCGCGGTCTTCCCAACCATTTTCAAAGATGTGCCACAAAAGGCCCCAGATAAAGGCCACGTCCGAGCCTGGGCGAATACGCACAAAGCTATCAGCCTTGGCCGCAGTGCGGGTGAAGCGCGGGTCGACCACGATAATCTGAGCCTGGCTGCGCTCCTTGGCCAGCAGGATATGCTGCATGGCCACCGGGTGGGCTTCACTGGGATTGGAGCCGATAAACATGATCGACTTGGAGTTCTGGATATCATTGAGCGAGTTGGTCATCGCCCCATAACCCCAGGTATTGGCTACCCCTGCCACCGTGGTGGAGTGACAGATACGCGCCTGGTGGTCAGTGTTGTTGGTACCGGCCAGGGCAGCAAACTTGCGCATCAGGTAGGCCTGTTCATTATTGAACTTGGCCGAGCCCAACCAGTAGATGCTGTCGGGGCTGTACTGTTCAGACAGCTCCAGCACTTTGCTGCCAATTTCTTCGATGGCATCTTCCCAGCTCAGCCGCTGCCACTCGCCATCCACCAGCTTCATGGGATATTTCAGACGACGGCTGGAATGTCCGTGCTGGCGCAGCGCCGCGCCCTTGGCACAATGGGCGCCACGGTTGATGGGATGGTCAAAGGCAGGCTCCTGCTTGGTCCAGATACCTTCCTGAACTTCAGCGTAAACGCCACAGCCCACTGAACAGTGGGAGCAGACCGTGCGCTTGGTTTCAACGGGGGAGTCCAGCACTGGGGTCTTATCGGCAGACTCAGCGCGCTGCATCATCGGCGCGCCCATAAAACCGGCGGCGGCAATACCGCCGGTCGCGGCACCGCTGCGCTGCAGGAACTGGCGACGGCTGATACCCAGCCCGCTCGCCTTGGTGTTAGTTTTGCGAGTTAAACGCATGGCAGTTCTCCTGGCGGTGGCCGGTTAATCACGCAGGGTCGCGTAGAAGGCGCGAATATGCTCGGTTTCACGGTAGTTGAGCGAAGGTGCTTCACTGCGAGCAGGCGTTTCCTCGGCATTGGCCAGGGTCACATGACCTACCGCTGCTGCGGCACCGGCCGCCGCTGTACCTAAACCCACGGTTTTAATGAAACGACGCCGCTCAGGGTTTTGGGCGCTGCCATCACTCGGGTTAACAGGACTTGATGTGGACATCGGGGCTCTCCTCTCTGCACGGATCAGGTGTTGTCGGCCACAGGAGAATACGTTCTGATGCAGCCGATTCCTGATATTTTTATATAGTCCGGTCTTACTCGGCGGGCGAGACGATCCGCACCGCCGACTGGCTTGCCGCTTCTTGCAGCCGAGCCGATTCGCTTTCCATAAAGGCACAGCCCAAGTCACCCAGGGCCGCATAAAACGCACTGTCCACCTTGGCCAGATCACCCCAGCACTGGGGCGCCCAAGGGGCAAGGTGGTGAAAAAAGAAACTTGCCTGACGGGGCTTGGCTGCGTCCATAACCAGCATCGCCATCACCTCGCACAGCGCAGCCAGATGATCTTCCGGCTCCGGTGTATTCGTCGTTCGCTCAAAGCCCAACGCCCTGAGATCCTGACGCAGTTCCAGTAAGGCGGTTTCCATCAGCTCGCCCTGACGATACCAGGAAGCGTAAGGGGTAATGTCACCCTGAATGACGCCGACCAGATGACGAAAGTGGGCGCGCTCAAGGGTATCGGGGCTGGCCACCTGGGCCGCCTGCGACAGCGCCTGCCAGGCCAGGGTCAAGGGGGTGCCGTCGGCGTCAATTTCAAGCCCACTCAGCCAGTCAAGCAGCTCAGCATCCGGGGCCTGGCGCACAAGCCCAGCGAGTAACCCATAGATATCGGCGCGCAGGGCCTCTTCCTCACTCAGCTCAACCGCCGGTTGAGGTGCCTCAGGGGCTATCTGTGATGTTGTGCTCATCGTGGTCATGCATTACACCTTCAATTGTGCATCAGGGTCGCGGGCCATGGTCTGCCAGACATCTTTTACCCGGCAGTCCTCGCACATTTCCAGGCGCGCCATGGCATCGCCCGCAAAATAGGGGTGATCCGCCAGCTTCTGCTTGATGGCTGCAACGGTGCTGACCGTGGCAAACGGCTTGCCGCAGTTGATACATTCAAACGCCGCCTCTTCATGGCAGGTCTGGCGCGTTTCGCGCTCAGGGGCCGCCAGAAAACCGGGCATCAGGGTAATCGCCTGCTCCGGGCAGGCGTCAGCACATAGCCCACACTGCACACAGTCGGCTTCCAGAAAGCTTAATGCTGGCCGGTCACCGCCTGCCTTGAGAGCCGGTGTCGGGCAGTTGCTCACACAGGCCATGCACAGGGTGCAGGCGTCGCTATCTACCGCGATGGCACCATAAGGTGCGCCAGCAGGCACGGCCTGACGCTCGGGTACTGGCTCACCCAATTCAGCCAGACGCGCCAGCACCTGATTGAAACGGGCGCGCTTTTGTGGTGCCTCCAGGGTCAGCGGCTGCTCGGTGAGCGGCAGCCCCTTTGGCAGCGCATCACGCGCCGCGCGATCATCCGGGGAGAGGGCCTGAACGCGTTCACTCTCCAGCCCAAGCGAGGCCAGTAGTGCGCGTGCCTGAGCCAATTGGGCGTCCAGAAATGCACTCAGCCGTGCAGGCATGTCAGGGTGGTACTGCACGCGAATTTCAGCGGCCCCTGCCGCCAGCCCGGTCAGCCATTGATCGTGGCCTGCCGACCCCAGCTCTTCCAGCGGGATATCCAGCACATGGCCAGCGGTCTGGTCATCCGCCTGCTGCTCAGCCGCCAGGGTGTCGTGGGTCACAAAGCGGAGTACCGGATGGGTGCCACCCGCCTCGCGATAGGCGCCGAGCCAGCTGCTCAGGGTTTCCTGCTGGCGGCGGGTTTCCGGCAGGCGGAATTCAATCGCCCCGGTGGGGCAGGCGCTGGTACAGCTGCCCACACCCTGGCACAGGAAAGGGTCAATCTCGATACGCGACTCGATACGCCCCTGATGGCTACTGATCGCATCCGCCGGGCAGACATCCAGGCAGCGGGTGCAGCCGATGTTACCGCTGGAAGAGTGCGCGCACAGATCAGAGTTGACCTGAAAATAGCGCGGTTTATCGAATTCCCCCGTCAGCGCGGCAAAATCGGCCAGCGTCTCCTGACGCCCCTGTTCGGCTTGCCAGTCGAAGAGCCTATACCCCGGCGGTGGAAGTTCGACTGCCATGCAGGGCGTCGGAGTCAAATCGAGAATCAGGTCGAACGCCTCGCGCTGGATCAAGACGCGAGCCAGATCCAGCGGCTCCTCACCTGCAATGCGGACATTGAAAGCGCCCAGATAGCCGCTGATCTGCAGTTGCTCTACCTGGTGTCGGGTCAGTGCTTGAGCGGTCAATGCCTGGGTAGCCGCCAGCAGATCACTATCACTCTCCAGCGCGCCGCCTTGTGTCGCCGCGGTAAACAGCAGAGTGATGGAGGCCAGACCCTGGCCTGCCGGGGTGTTGGCATCCGTCATCAGCAAGCGGGCTGCCTGGCGGGCTTCGCGCTCACTGCCCATCACCAGAGCATGCCCTCGGCTATGATAGGTGACGTTGGCAGGCGTCAGGTTCACCGGCCAGGAAACACGCTGGCGTACGGCCTCCTTGGCTTGACTATTACGCTGGTCGTCAACGGACGCCAGGGGGATTGACTGATTCATGCGCTCTCACGGTCAGGTATTTTATTGTTGTTATTTTTAATAGTTTTAGATTTTAGATGGCGTCTTGCTTTATCACGTCCGTGAAAGACGTGTCTTAACATTGAGTTAAGTTTATGGCGAAACTGAGGCTTTTTCCAATCTCATTAGTGGAAGGCCTTCAACGCAGAAACGACGCTCACGGCATCTGCTGATCTTGATCACTGTTGGCGTTATTGGCTTGCTGTTTCAACGGCGACACCTCCTGAGAACTTGTATCTTCACCGCGTGTGGCTTCTTTTTCTTCCTCTCCTACCACTTGATGTTCCTCTTTTACGGGGCGTGCATCAGGCGCCTCACCCGTTGCCGATTCATCCAGAGCGTCTTCAACTTTTTTAGACCATTGTCTAACCTTATCGGCCATATCAGCCGCCATGGGTTTCAGCTGCGCCTTGAAATCCTGATCGTAATCATTGAGCCCATCACGAATATTATAATCACCGGTTGACCACAGCTGGCGAAGCGCCTTGCGTCGCAACGCACTACTGACCCCAGGGGACATGAAAGCGCTGAAGTCGCTGCCGGCATCGAGGGTTTCCGGGTCAGGCAGGGTGTGATCGAGGCTGCCCGGTGCGGGGGGTACTTCCTCAGGAACAGTCGCTTCTGGCAGCTCGTCGACTCCCGGCGCCCCACTCTTGAGAGCTTCATCCTCCGCCACTGCCGAGGATAACGGTTCGCCGGGAGACGAATCCTCTTCCAGCGCTGATGCATCATCAACCGGCAGGCCGCGCTTGGCTCGCGACCAGCGTTCAAAGCGGCTCATAGACTTGGCTCCTCATTATCTGTCTGGCCCGTTTCTGGCGTTTTTCCGGCCGGTTGCTCACCACTGCGAGAAGTGAGTAACTCACGTGCACGCCCGGCGCCCTTGCGTTTTTTCTTGCGCCCTTCAACGGGTGCCTCACCGTGACGCGCCAGGTAGCCTTCTATCCATACCTGAAGGGCCATGGGCATGGGCGCTTCAAAGACCTGCTGTTCACCGTCCATCCAGCCCGCCGCCACTTCCTGGCTGGCGCTGATGGCTTCCGGGGCAGGCACGTCACCGCTGAACCCGGCGCGCACAAACAGCTGCGGCGTGTCGGATCTCAGGTTGAAGCGATACGCCGCTCGCTCTGTCATCGTGAGCTGCAACCACACCACATTCGGGCCCTGCTCACCTGGCGTCAGCTGGCCAAGACGCCATTGACGAATGCGGAATCTGCCGACTTTCTTGGATTCTTCTGTCAGCGTAACGCTTAGCGGGCGTTGATTATCATGCATGGTTCGGCATCTCTTGGCAGGTGATGTTCAAAGGGGCTGGACAAGTAAGCCTGCTCAGCGCCATCATCGTCAATAATGTTTAAGGCTGACAGTTTTACTCAACTATAGATAAAAATAGTGCTGCACCAAAATCAACCTATGTATAACGAGGAGCGGCGTATGCCTGATATCGCTTTGAGCCACGCTCGGCTTCCGGCCACTACGCTGGTCGAAGTAGTGGATGCGTTTGGCGATACCCGCGAACAGGCGATTGCCGCTGAGCGCGCCCTGACGGTTTATCTGAACAAGCGAGAAATCGTTACCCTGATGTCGCTGGGCGATGACCCCGAAGCGCTGGTGGTGGGCTATCTGCGTAATCAGGGCCTGCTGCGCAGCGCCGAGGATCTGGTCGCAGTTCAGGTTGATTGGGATGTGGAAGCCGCTGTGGTAATTACCCGCCACGTGCCAGAAGACCTGGAAGAACGCCTGGGTACGCGTACCGTGACCACCGGCTGCGGCCAGGGCACGGTATTTGGCAAACTGCTGGATCAAACCGCGCTGACTGCCCTGCCTGACACTCAGCTCGCCCAATCAACGCTTTATGCGCTGCTTAACAACCTCAACAGCTACAACGAAACCTATAAAAGCGCCGGCGCCGTGCACGGCTGCGCCCTCTGCCAGCAGGCTCAGGTACTCGATTTTGTTGAAGATGTGGGGCGTCATAACGCCGTGGATACCCTGGCGGGCCGCCAATGGCTGCAAGAAGCCGAGAGTACCTCTGCCGATATCTTTTACACCACCGGGCGCTTGACCTCGGAAATGGTGCTCAAGGTCGCCCAGATGGGCATCAGCATTCTGGTTTCCCGCTCCGGCGTAACCCAGAAAGGCGTTGAGCTGGCCGAACGTTTTGGCGTCATGCTGGTTGCCCGCGCCAAGGGCAAGCAGTTCCAGGCCATTAACGCCGGCCAGCGTCTGACGCTGGATGCCATACCGTCTCGCCCTCCCAGGGCGCGCAGTTCCCAACACGCCATGCAGCTTGAAAAACAACCTGAAAAAGACCGCCTGACCGCTCAGGAGCAGACGCCATGATTGCCACACAGGACCTTACCGCCATGATCCTCGCCGGTGGCGAAGGCCGCCGAATGGGCGGGCGCGACAAAGGCCTTGAAACCTTCAGCGCCCCTGGCTTGCCTGAAGCTCCGCTGATTCGCCACGTTGCCGAACGCTTTCACGGCCAGACTGCTGAGCTGTTGATCAATGCCAACCGCAACCTTGAGAGTTACCGCCAGCATGGCGATCGCGTGATCGAAGACGCTGAAGGCGGCTTTCAGGGGCCACTGATGGGCATCTACAGCGGCCTGCGCGCCGCGCAAACGCCCTGGCTGGTGATTGCCCCCTGCGATTCTCCGGCTCTGCCGATGGATCTGGTGGCGCGCATGGTCGCAGGGATTGGCTCGCATGCCATTGGCGTTGCCGATGATGGTGAGCGTATGCACCCTGTGGTGGCGCTGATTCGCACTGATCTGGCGGATGATCTTTTTGATGCATTACAGGCGGGCGAGCGCAAGATAGACCGCTGGTATGCGCGCCATCCCTGGTGCCGGATTGATATCAGCGACTGCCCGGAGGCCTTTGCTAACCTGAACACGCCAGAAGAAAAATCCCGACTGGAAGCCACTCTGAGTTCTCGGTCATCGTTTCAACAAGGTGCCGTATGAGTCACGCGACCCTTTCCGCGCCTAGCTCACTGTCCTGCTTTGAGTTGGGCGAACAGATGCTCAGCGTTGAGCAGGCGCGCACGGCCCTGGCCACCCTGATAGAAGCACCGCTGGGGCACGAAAGGCTTGCCTTGGCGCAGGCTCATGGCCGCCGTTTGGCGGAAGCCATTCATGCTCCGATCAATGTGCCCCAGAACACCAATGCGGCCATGGACGGCATCGCCCTGGCCTGGCCCAGGCAAGCGTCAAAAAAGGAATCAGCGCAGACCCGTTGGCCGCTGGCGGGCAGCATCTTTGCCGGTGACCAGTTTACCGGCCAGGTCGCGGCGGGGGCCTGTGTGCGTATCACCACCGGCGCCCCTTTGCCTGCGGGTACTGATACCGTCATCATGCGTGAGCAGCTGCAGGAAAACGCCGATGATGTCGTGGTCTTACAGCCCGAACGGGTACGCTACGGCCAGAATGTGCGTCAGGCTGGGGAAGATATTCAGCAAGGCGAGGTGGCCCTGCCCGCCGGTATCCGCCTGGATGCCGCCTCATTGGGGCTGACGGCATCACTGGGGATCGACAGCGTCAACGTCTGGCGGCGCCCGAAAGTGGCGGTGTTTTCGACTGGCAACGAAGTCACCGCCCCTGGCGAGCCGCTACCGCCTGCGGGTATTTATGATGCTAACCGCTTTACCCTGGCAGGGCTTTTAAAGCAGCAGGGTGCTGAGGTCATGGATCTGGGTATCCTGCCGGATGACCAGGCAAAGATTCAGGCAGCGCTCGAACACGCCGCTCAACACAGCGATCTGGTACTGACCAGCGGTGGGGTTTCGGTTGGCCAGGCAGATTTCACCCGTGCCGCCCTTGAATCGCTTGGCCAGCTGGCCTTCTGGCGCGTGGCCATTCGCCCTGGCCGCCCGCTGGCGTGCGGGCTATTGACCGAAAGGCGTACCCCTCTAGTGGGATTGCCGGGCAACCCCGTGGCGGTTATGGTCACTTTTCTGCAGTTTGTCGTACCGCTGCTCAGGCGCCTTGAAGGTCAGCCTGCCACACCGCCGGATTACCTATATGCCATTGCTGATGAAACGCTGCCAAGCCGCGCCGGGCGCACTGACTATTTACGCGGCATTTTTCACAGCACAGCGGATGGCCGCTTGCACGTGCGCAGCACCGGTGCCCAGGGGTCTGGCATCCTGAGCTCCATGGTCGCTGCCAACTGCCTGATTGAACTGCCTGACAGCTGCACAGGTGTCGTCTCTGGCGATATTCTCAGGGTGCAGCCGCTGATGCCAATGGCAGGGGAGAAAACCGTATGACCGAACAACTGATTGATGACTTTGGCCGCCGGGTCAACTATGTACGCCTCTCGGTCACTGACCGCTGTGATTTTCGCTGCGTTTACTGCATGAGCGAGGAGATGACCTTTCTGCCGCGTGCCCAGGTACTGACCCTAGAAGAGATGGGCATGATTGCCCGCGCCTTTACCGAAATGGGTGTCGAGAAAATTCGCCTGACCGGCGGCGAGCCTCTGGTACGCCGCGGCATTGAGCAGCTGGTAGACGAAATCGGCAGCCTACCCGGGTTGAACGACTTCACCATGACCACTAACGGCGCCAGCCTACGCAAACATGCCAAGCGCCTGCACGATGGCGGCATGAAACGGTTGAACATCAGCCTTGACTCCCTCGATCCTGAGCGCTTCAAGCAGCTCACCCGCACAGGTGATCTCAACAAGGTCATCGATGGACTCCGCGCTGCTCAGGAAGCCGGCTTTGAGCGCATCAAGCTCAATGCAGTGATCCTCAAGGGGCGCAATGACGACGAAGTGCTCGACCTGGTGGAATTTGCCCGCCACGAAGGCGTGGATATCAGCTTTATCGAGGAAATGCCGCTAGGCGATGTCTCTGACCATAACCGCGATGAAACCTACTGCTCAAGTGATGAGGTTCAGGCGCTGATTGAGCACCGCTACCCTCTGGTGCCCACCACGGAAACCACTGCCGGGCCATCGCGCTATTTCAGAATGGCCGACAGTGCTTCACAGATTGGTTTTATTTCGCCTCACAGCCACAATTTCTGCTCCAGCTGCAATCGGGTGCGGGTCACGGTGGAAGGTCGATTACTGCTGTGCCTGGGTAACGAGCACTCGGTGGATCTGCGCGCCGTCCTGCGCCGCTACCCCGGTGATATGCCGGCACTGAAAGACGCTATTCGCAAGGCGTTACCACTGAAACCCGAGCGACATCACTTTACGACCGACGGCGACGTTCAGGTCGTGCGTTTCATGAACATGACAGGCGGCTAGACATGGCAATTCCGGTACATATCATCACGGGCTTTCTGGGCAGCGGCAAGACAACACTTATCCACAACCTGATTTCGAACAAGCCTGTGGATGAAACCTGGGCCATTCTGGTCAATGAGTTTGGCCAGATCGGCATCGATCAGGCCATGTTCGAACAGCGTGATGACGTGGTGGTTAAAGGCCTGCCCGGCGGTTGCCTGTGCTGTCAGCTGGCTTTTGTGCTGCAGGCCGGGCTGGTTAACCTCTTGGCCCGCTCCAAGCCCGACCGGGTGATCATTGAGCCCTCTGGCCTGGGTCACCCGGCTGGCCTGATTGACCTTTTGCGCAGCGAAGCCTTTGAAGGTGCCCTGGAAATCCGCGATATTATCGCCACCCTTGACCCACGCCGCCTGGATGACCCTAAAGCTCGCGAGCATGAGACCTTCAAGGATCAGCTAGCCATGGCCGATGCGATTGCCGTCACCCAGAGTGAACACAGCAGCGCCGACCAGCTGGCCCGCGCCCATAAACTTGCCAATAGCCAATGGCCGCCACGCAAATGGGTACAGGAAGCCGTGCACGGTGAATTGCCCATTAATCTACTGCTGGATAGCGGAACCCATCAGGCACCCGCGGCCAGCATCCCCAGCAGCCATCAGCCCAGTGCGTTACCGCCGCAGCTAGAGGGCGGCTTTTTTGACCTGCCGCCTGCGCCGGGCAATCCACAACTGGAAACGGGTACCTCGCTGGGCTATACCAGCCTGGGATTACGCTGGCATCCGGCCGACCTGCTGGATCTTGACCTGTTCAGCGCAGCGTTGACCCGGCTGCCTGATGCAGCGCGTATCAAGGGCGTTTTGCATACGCTTGACGGCTGGAAACAGCTCAACCGGGCTGGCGGCGCCTTTCAGCTAGCCGCCACCGTCTGGCGCCAGGACTCGCGTCTGGAAATCATCCTGCCTGACGATGTTGCGCTGGACACACAAGCGTTTATTACCCAGCTCAAGGCATGTTTGGTGGAGAGCCAAAGCACAACCGCCTGACCCTTGCTACATCAGCTTGTCAAAAGCCTAGGGTTTAAAAATTTCATCTAGGTGAGTTGCAAACAGGACGTCGCGCATCCAGCCTTTCAGCTGATCATGATCGGCTTGTACAAGTCGTGCCTCTACCCAGTCAGGCACGTCGCCAAACTTTAAGGCGAGCTGCCGGCGCACAACCTCCCGCGCTTCTTCCAGCCGCCCTTTCTGAATCCCCAACTGTTCGCCTTCCTGCCGTCCTTCCTGCCGTCCTTCCAGACGCTCTTTCTTGACCAGGTTTTCTAAGTTCTCTGCCAACATGTCTTTATCCTCCATCAGGCTATCAAGCCGCTTCAGATTGATCTCCTCCGCACCCAACCGCGATAACAGCAGCATATCACGGTTAAACAGCAGTAAAACCGCCTGACCCTGTAAGCTGCTACATCAGCTTTTCAATCTCTGCTGCCGACATGGGGCGTCCGAACAGGTAGCCCTGGTAGTCCAGGCAGCCATTATCTTTCAGCCAGCCCCGCTGTGTTTCGGTTTCTACCCCTTCGGCAATGACGCTGAGGCCAAGGCTTTTGGCCAGCGCTATGGTACTTTCCACGATGGAGGCGTTGGCCCGGCTGTCGAGCACTTCACGCACAAAGCTCTGGTCAATCTTGAGTTGGTCCAGCGGCAGGTGCGCCAGGTAAGACAGAGATGAATAGCCGGTACCAAAGTCATCCAATGAAAAACGCACGCCCTGGTGTCGTAAATGCGACATCTTGCGCAGGGCGTTATCGCTGACATCCACAAACAGGGTTTCAGTCACTTCCAGTTTGAGTTTATCAGCAGGCGCTCCGGTACGACGCAGAATGGCCTTCACCTTAGGTACAAAGCTGTCTTCCCGGAACTGCACAGGGCTGATGTTCACCGCCATACTCAAGCCTGCCGTCTGCGGTTGCTCCTGCCATTCGGCCAGCTGGTGGCAAGCCGTTTCCAGCACCCACTCACCTACGTCGTTAATCAGGCGGGTACTTTCCAGCAGTGGGATAAACTCACCGGGCGAGATCGTGCCCCGCTCCGGATGCTGCCAGCGTAGCAAAGCCTCAACGCCGGTGGGCATACCATGGACATCCACCTGAGGCTGGTAGACCAGCTTCCACTGTTCATTGGCCAGCGCCAGGCGCATATCATTTTCCAGACGTGCCCGGGAAATCAGCGCGGCCTGCATTTCCGGGTCAAAGAAACTCAGGATATCGCGCCCGGCCTCCTTGGCCTGGAAAAGAGCCATATCCGCCTGCTGAAGGTAGTCATCGATACCATGATCAATCCCTTCGATCAGGCTAATACCGATACTGCCGGTAACCAGCACAGTATCGTCGTTGACCTCAATAGGGCGACGGATCGCCATCAACAGCTTGTGGGCAATATTTTCTGCCAGTTCAGCTGTCTGTTCTCTATTATTACCCAGTCCTTCAATCAGAACCGCAAACTCATCGCCGCCCAGGCGAGCCAGGGTATCGGTTTCACGCAGTACATCAGTCAGCTCAAGCGCCATGCTTTGAAGCAGCTTGTCACCTGCGTAGTGGCCCAGGGTATCGTTGACCTGCTTGAAATTATCCAGATCAATGAACAGCAGCGCGCCCAGCTTATTATCGCGTTCATGGGCCTTGAGCACTGCTTCCATCCGGTCAAGAAACAGGCGCCGGTTGGCAAGCCCGGTCAGCGGGTCAAAAAACGCCAGCTGATGAATTTCCTGTTCGGCAGCCTTGTGTTCGGTAATATCGCTTAGCGTCGCCACATAGTGGGTCAGGTTGCCCTGCCCGTCTTTGACGGCACTGATGGTCAGCCACTCGGGGAATATCTGACCATTCTTGCGCCGATTCCAGATTTCCCCTTCCCAACTGCCTTTTTCCGCTACGCTTGACCACAGGATCTTGTAGAAATCATCACCGTGTCGGCCAGAGCTGAACATCCGCGGGTTTTCCCCGAGCACTTCGTCCTCACGGTAGCCGGTAATTCGGGTAAAGGTATCGTTGACCTTGATAATTCGTCCCTGGCTATCGGTAATCAGAATACCCAGGTGAGTCTTGAAGGCAGTGGCGGCTATGCGCAACTCTGCTTCATTAAGACGTGCTTCAGTTACATCACGCACGGCAGCCAGCACACCGTTGAAATCTCCACCGGCATCCGCCAGCGGGCTCAGCACCGCATGGAAATAGCGCACATCGTCGGCTACGGGTAGCGAGTATTCCAACTCTTCAACCTGCCGGTTATGCTGCACACGATAGAAAACACTGTTAAGTGCTTCCGTAACTTCAGGGGGCATGACTTCACTGTAGTGCTGACCCAGCACGTCTTCCTTATCCTGTAGCAGTCGATTTTCATTCAGCGCGTGTATATAGGTAAAGCAGCCACGCTGATCAAACACGAAAATCATGTCCTGTATCGACTGCACTAACGCTTCAAGCCGCGCTTCACGCATCTGCGCCTGGGCACGTGCGTCTTCACGTTCCTCAACCCGATGCCGCAGCTGTTCAGCCAGATACAAGCGGTTGCAGTAATGGCGTACCACCCAGGCACCTAGCAGGGCAATCACGCTGGCAATCAGGGTTAGTATCCAAAAACGCTGTTTCCAGCCGGCCAGCAACCTCTCAGTACTTTCGCCCACCACCACGCTGAAGGGCAGCCCTTCAAGACGCTCCATCCAGTAAAGACGTTCCTCCCCGTCAACTGGCGAATGCAGGCGCATGGCACGCTGTCTATCATGATTTTCCAGAAAAGCCGCTGTTTCAGAGTTCTGGGTGGTTTCCATACCCAGCTCAAACATGACGTCAGGCCGGCGAGCCAGTAAACGTCCTTGTGTATCCATGACCGCAATACTTTCTCCCTGATGCGTATCCAGATGCTGCAAGGCTTGTGAAAACACCTTTGGCATCAGTTGAACCACCACGGCACCATTGAATGTCTCGCTACTGTCATACAGCGCATGAGCATGGAGCACCCGATAATCGCGATCAAAGGCTGACCAGAAAAGCGGGCTGATATAAGAAGTATTTGGGCCTTCTTTCAAGTCGCGAAAAAAAGACATGCGGCGCACATCGTAACCGGGCGGATGTACCGAGCTGGTGCTGGCTAGAACGCTGCCATGGCGATTGATAACTGAAATCTCGCTGATCAGCGCCATGCTGTCGGCCTTTGCCATAAGCAACTCTTCCAGGAGAAGACCATCTCTCAGGGAGATCTCCAGCGGCGGGGCCAAAAGCAGTTCAATATCTTTTAATGCATGATCGCTTAGCGCAAAGGTGGTGTGAACCCATTCAGCAATCAGGCTGGCTCGAGTGGCATTATGTTCATGGGCGTTGCGCATTTCCTGATGGTATTGGTCGAACAGAAGCCCGGAAAGGATGACTACCATCAAGATCAGCGACGCTACATATATCCCCAGAGCGCGCCACCATAAACGGCGGCCAGGCAATGACAAGGAATGGGTAGGAGGGTCAGGCAGATGTGGCATATCAATCAGGCACCGGCTCTAAAAGTTAATAAGCGTTAAACTACAGGATGCCTGATTGAAAGCCTATACACACTAAATTGTTATCTTCTAAATCAATATATCCGCTATTTTGTGTATTATCCTGCCAGGGCGTCGGCCATGGCGGGCGCTGAGTTGGCGACCTCTGCATACACCGGATGCCGCGAACAGATATCTGCCACTTGCTCGCGAACAGCGGCTTCAACGCTTTCACTGCCTTCTTCTGTTGCCAGCGCATCGAGAATATCGCAGATCCAGCCGGCCAGTTTGGCGCATTCCAGGGCGTTGAACCCACGTGTTGTCACGGCCGGCGTACCAATCCGCAAGCCTGAGGTAACAAAGGGGCTTTGCGGGTCATTGGGCACCGAGTTCTTGTTGACCGTGATATGCGCCCGCCCCAGAGCGGCGTCAGCGTCCTTGCCGGTAATGCCTTGGCGAATCAGCGATACCAGAAAGAGGTGGTCATCCGTGCCGCCAGAGACGACATCATAGCCGCGCTCGATAAACACTTCGGCCATGGCCTGGGCATTATCTATGACCTGCTGCTGGTAGCGCACAAATTCCTGGCTCATCGCTTCGCGGAAGGCCACCGCCTTGGCAGCAATCACATGCATCAATGGGCCGCCCTGCTGGCCGGGAAAAACAGCGCCGTTGAGCTTCTTGTAGAGGCTTTCATCGTGGTGGGCAGAAAGAATGATGCCACCGCGTGGGCCACGCAGGGTCTTATGAGTCGTCGAAGTGACCACATGGGCATGAGGCAGCGGGCTGGGGTAAAGCCCTGCAGCCACCAGGCCAGCCACATGGGCCATATCGACCAGCAGCCAGGCGCCCACTTCATCGGCGATGTTGCGGAAACGCCGCCAGTCGACCACGCGGGAATAAGCTGAGAAGCCAGCAATGATCAGCTTGGGCTTATGCTCACGGGCCAAGCGTTCCATCTCGACATAATCAATTTCCCCGGTTTGCGGATCAAGACCATACTGGAAGGCATTGTAGTGCTTGCCGGAAAAATTGGGAGCCGCGCCATGGGTCAGGTGGCCACCATGGGCCAGGCTCATACCCAGCACCGTATCACCGGGCGATACCAGTGCCATAAAGACAGCGGCATTGGCCTGAGCGCCCGAGTGTGGCTGAACATTGGCGTAATCCGCCTCGAACAGGTCACAGGCGCGCTTGATCGCCAGCGCCTCTACCTGATCGACGTGTTCGCAGCCACCGTAGTAGCGCTTGCCCGGGTAGCCTTCAGCGTACTTGTTGGTCAACTGGGAGCCCTGGGCTTCCATCACCGCCCGGCTGGCATAGTTTTCCGAAGCAATCAGCTCGATATGAATTTCCTGACGGCTGACTTCTTCAGCCATGGCCACCGCCAGTGAGGCATCGTAATCCGCCAGTTTCTGATTGGACAATGTCATCCCCATCCCCTTTCCTGAAAGTTGTTGTATGTGTTGTATGCCTTGATAGCTGCCGATGGTAGCGCTGCCCCTCATGGTCAAGATGCCTGTTCACGCCTTGCCAGGGCGTATTTACGACACACAGGATAATGACCGATGCAGGCCGTTCAATCGGTTAAGTGATTCAAGGCGGGGTGGCTCAGAATTCAATCACCACATTGCCGCGCGGCTTGCTGCAGCAGGACAGGATCTCGCCCGCCGCCTCATCTTCTTCGGTGATACCGCCGTTGTGCTCCATATCGACCTCACCCTCGAGTAGCGTCACCTTGCAGGTACCGCAGATGCCCATACCGCAGGCCTTCGGAATATGCAGCCCAAGCTTGGCAGCCGCATTGTGCACGGTATCCCCCGGATGAATGCGGACACTCTTGCCCGTCAGGGCAAATTCAACGCCCAGCATATCGGTCACTTCAAGGTCTTCAGCTTCGCTTTCCGCCTGCTCCGCCAGCTCAAGAACATCCTCCTGAACCTGCACAGGCGTCGCCCCGAAGGATTCATCGTGATAGTGGCTCATATCAAAGCCATTGCTACGCAGCAATGACTTGACGGCGTTCATGTAAGGTTCTGGCCCACAGCAGAAGATTTCACGCTCCATGAAGTCAGGGGCCATCAACTCAAGCATGGGCTGATTAAGAAAGCCTCTGAACCCTGACCATGCTTCCCCCAGATCATCACCACGCTCACACACGATGTGCAGCCTGAAATCGGGTATCCGCGAGAAGATATGCTCAAGCTCTCGATGAAAAATCACATCTTTCGGCGTGCGCGCACTGTGCACAAATTCAATATCCACGGCGGCATTGGTATCGAAGAACCAGCGCGCCATCGACATCAAGGGCGTAATGCCCACGCCGCCAGAGAGCAAGAGTAATTTGTCTGCCGGGTAATCGATCGCATTGAAGTTACCCACAGGGCCGTGGACCGCCAGTTCATCATTCACCTGGAAGTTGTCGTGCAACCAGTTGGACACCTTGCCGCCAGGAATCCGTTTCACCGTTATCGAGAAACTATAAGGAACAGAAGGCGAACTCGAGATGGTGTAGGAGCGCATCACCTGTTCGCCGTTGATCTCAAGTTCAAGCGTAACGAACTGGCCAGGCTTGAAGAAAAACAGGATGGGCTGTTCGGCCATAAAGCAGAAGGTACGCACATCCCAGGTTTCCTGAATGATCTTGACGCAGCGTACCAGGTGGCGGCCGTTGGCCCAGGTCTGGGTGGTAACGGGGTTCAGAAAGTTCATTGTCATAAGGGGTCGCCTGAGATGCACCTGGTAAAGGGATATTCAATCAAGACGCTCGCCTTGATCGCGGCTCTATTCTGCTACCACATGTGGCGTTGTCACATGCCCATTAGCGACATCAACATATCTCTGCCAACCCTTTATGAACACGATAATACTGGGGTATGTCGCGGGTTTACCCAAGGCTGTCGCTGACAAGCAAACGCTGGCACCTCCTGCCACTTAAAGTTGGCCCAAACAAATCGCCAACGTCAGCTCACACAGTGCTCTTACGTGTTGAACCCTCTACCTGAAAGGATACCCCCATGACGACCCAGCCGATCACCCTGATCGACGACCCACTTGCTGCTGCACGCCAAGCCACCATTGACTTGCTGCAGTCACACCAACAAGGGTTTTCGCTGCCACAGCCGTTCTATAACGACGAGCGTTTATACGCTATCGATATGGAAGAGATATTCGGCCAGGAGTGGCTGTTTGCGGGAATGACCTGTGAAATCCCGGCCAAGGGTAATTTCATCAGCCTGGATATCGGCGACAATCCGATCATTGTGCTGCGCGGCGCTGAAGGCAAGGTAGCGGCGTTTCATAATGTCTGCCGCCATCGTGGTTCACGGCTGTGCATGAAGGAAAAAGGCAAGGTCGCCAAGCTGGTCTGCCCTTACCATCAGTGGACCTACGAGCTGGACGGTCGCCTATTGTTTGCCGGTAGCGATATGGGTGATGATTTTGACTTGAGTAAATATGGCCTGAAGCCTGTCCACGTCAAAACGGCCGGTGGTTTCATATTCATCAGCCTCGCAGACGTTCCTCCGGCCTTTGAGGAATTTCCTGTCGCTCTTGACCGTTATCTGGCCCCCTATGATATGGAAAACGTCAAGGTCGCGGTCGAGTCCACCCTGATTGAAGAAACCAACTGGAAGCTGGTCATCGAAAACAACCGCGAGTGCTACCATTGCAGCGGCTCTCATCCCGAACTTCTCAACTCACTGATGGAGTTTGACGATACCGAAGACCCTCGGGCCACGCCTGCCTACAAGGCACTAGTCGCCAAAAAAGGCGCCGACTGGGACGCCCAACAGGTGCCCTGGACGATGACCAAAGTCGGGCTTCAGAACCGCATGACGCGCACCCCTCTGCTTGATGGTGCGGTCTCGATGACAGCGGATGGCAAGCAGGCCTGCCGCAAACTGATGGGCAATCTGCAGAGTGCCGATATGGGTTCACTGCGCATTCTGCATTTGCCCAATTCCTGGAATCACTTCATGGGTGATCATGCAGTGGTCTTTCGGGTATTACCGCTTGGCCCGCAGAAAACCATGGTGACCACCAAATGGCTGGTGCATAAGGATGCCGTCGAGGGCATTGATTACGACCCACAGGCCATGCGTATGGTGTGGGATGCCACCAATGACCAGGATCGCAAACTTGCTGAAGAAAACCAGCGCGGCATCAACTCAAAGGCCTATCAGCCAGGGCCTTATTCGCCGACATTTGAACGCGGTATCATTGATTTCCTCGACTGGTACAGCGAACGCATGCTGAGCCACCTGGGCGCCCAGCTTCCCTACCTCTACGCAGTGGAATCCTGATCGTTCAGGCCGTTCCCGTTAAAAGGTGTGCCCAACCGTTCGGGGCACACCTTGCAAGGCTTTAATTGCTTATCAGACTGCACTTACGCCGTACACTTGATGTACGGCGTACCCGTAGCCAGGGCCGTAATACGCGCTTCAAAGAAAACACTGCCATCGATATCATGGTCAACACTGTTTTCATCCACCTCAAACCCCACTTCCACCTTACTTGCACCGGATTGCAACGCCAACTGCTCGGCACGCTGGGCAGCGCTCTCCCGAGCGGCAGCGTAGGCTGCATCCTGGGTATCGTAGTCTTTGGGGCCATTAGGCAGAAACACCCGGAAACAGCCGCGAAACGGCTGAATGACGGTGACATGCACCCGCTGAACCACCTGCCCCAACACGGTTCCAATGGCGTTAGCCACCTCCCCGTTGACGGGCAACATGACGGCGGCCCCTAGCGCTTCCCCGACACTTGGGTAATAGCTGGCCGCTGGGCCACCCACGGCTACCACAGGAGCGTCCGGGGAGAAGTTCAGCGCAAAGACGGAATCCGCATCACGCTGCCCCCGCTGTAATATCAGGCCTGCCAACGACTGGGCCAATTGAGCCGGGTCGCGGTTGGTATCAGCATCATGCAAACCTGCTTCAATCAGCTTGGTGGCAATCGCTTTCACCACCCGTTGAAATACATCCTGCGCCGGGCCCTGGGCATCTCCGTCAGCCCAGCGCCCGACACCGTACTGGCGACGCATCCGGCGCGCCCAGCTCAGCGCCGCCAGCCGCGCGGCTTCCACATTCCAGTGGGCGGATAGCCCCAGCACATGAGCCGCATCCGTCGGAGTAAAGCCACTGAAAATCACCAGCCCCCGGCGCTCCAGGCTGGCCAGGGCACGCGCCAGCCAGCGCTCATGCTCCACGGCGGTCAACATTTCGATAGGGCCGTCAGCGAGGCGCTCCCAGGCGGCTTTTTCGTTGCGCCCCAACTGGTTGAGGCGCGTGGCATCCGCCTGCAAACGCAGCGCAAAACGCAGATGGCTACTGGTGGGTAGAATATTCAGCTGGCGACGTAAGGCGTCGAGAAGATGCGGGTATTGGCTCACCAGCAGACTTAACGGCACCACCCGGCGTGGGCCAATTGCTACCCCATGCGCCGTATCGTAAGCCACTTCGCTATCGCCCCCCAGGCCGATGGCGTACAGCTTGATCGCTTCAACCATCGGTTGCCAGCTACCTACCCTGGCGCCATCATGGCAAAGCGTTGGTCGACCGTTGCGCACCACGGCAATATCCGTAGTGGTGCCGCCCATATCGGCCACAATCAGGTTGCGCTGCCCGCTTAGTAGCATGGCCCCGTTGACGCTGGCCGCCGGGCCAGAAAGTACCGTGGTGATGGGCTGCAGGATGGCGCTGTCGGCGGAAATCAGCGAACCATCACCCTTGACGATCATCAGCGGCGCCTGGATGGTGTGCTGTTCCAGAATCCCGCGCACCGCCGCAATCAGCTCACCTACATAGGCAATCATGCGGGCGTTCAGCGCTGAGGTCATCGCCCGTCGTGGCGCTCCCAGAGACGCTGCCAACTCATGGCCACAGGTGACCGGGCTAGCGGTCATTTCACGCACGATCTCGGCAGCGCGCAGCTCATGGGCCGGGTTGCGCACACTAAAAGTCGACGACACCGCAAACGCCGATACCCGCCCCTGCCAGGCGGCAATACGCTCGCGCAGGGTAGTTTCATCCAAGGGGCATAACGGTTGGCCATCGGCATCATGGCCACCGTCGATATTGGCTATCTCCCGACTGCCGAGCAGCGAATGCAGGCCTGTAGCCTGAGACTGACGCTGATCATAGCCAATCAGGATGACACCGATCGGCGCTCCTTTGCCTTCAACCGCCGCATTGGTGGTCAGGGTTGAGGAAAGCGCCACCAGAGTGACGTTTTCTAGCAGCGCAGCCGGTAAGGCATCAAGGGCATCGGCGATTCCCTGCTGCAGGTTCAAGCGTGTTGTCAGGCGCTTGGCGGTAGCCACCACAGCGTCGTGCTGATCCAGTATTACGGCGTCGGTATAGGTGCCGCCGGTATCAATACCCAACCGATAAGTCATTGTTGGCTCACGCTTCATCCTAGTGCACCTGCTGCTGGCGACGGCGACGACGGCTACCGCGTGATTCACCGCTGCCCTGGACGTTGACAGGTGCAGGCAGCATGACGTGCTGGCGCAGCAGCGGGAAGGGATCGGTCTTATGCGGAATCGCCATGGCTCCGACAAAGTGCTCCTGGAAGCGCGGCTCAGTGGCGGTTTCGATTTTCTCCACCTGGCGCACCACCTCTTCAATATCCCGCCGTGCCTTACGGCTGAGCAGGGCAATACGCGCACCGGTGCCCGCCGCATTACCGGCAGAGGTGACGTGTTCCAGCTCACAATCAGGGATCAGCCCCAGCACCATGGCGTACTTGACATCAATATGCGCACCAAAGGCCCCGGCAATGCGGATACGGTCAACATGCTGCGTACCAAACTGCTCCATCAGCAGGCGAATACCGGCATACAGCGCCGCCTTGGCCAGTTGAATGGCGCGTATATCCGTCTGGGTAATCGCAATGGTGCGCTGGTCATCCTGGTGGAGCACATAGCTGAAGGTTCGCCCATCGGCAATAATGCGCTCACTACGCTCAGCCAGCTCCCCCTGAATGACGCCATCCTGATTGATAATACCGGCCAGGAACATTTCTGCGACGACCTCGATAATCCCCGAGCCGCAGATGCCCGTCACACCGGCCGCTTCCTCTGCAAAGCCGGGCTGGTTGGACCATAGGTCACAGCCAATCACGCTGTAGCGCGGTTCCAGGGTCAGCGGGTCAATGCGCACCCGCTCAATGGCGCCTGTGGCTGCCCGCTGGCCACCACTGATCTGGGCACCTTCAAAGGCTGGCCCCGTGGGGCTGGAGCACGCCAATAGACGGTGGCGATTGCCAAGTACGATCTCGGCATTGGTGCCCACATCGACCAGCAGCATCAGCTCTTCGCCGAGGTAAGGCGTTTCAGAAAGAATCATGCCGGCGGTGTCCGCGCCGACGTGCCCGGCAATACACGGCAGGCCATATACGCGGGCGTTAGGGTGAATCACCAGATCCATCTCGGTGGCCCACAGGCCATCAATGGCTTCATCCGTGGCCAGCGCAAAAGGCGCGCCACCCAGCTCCACCGGGTTAATACCAAACACCAGGCTTTGCATGATGGGGTTACCGACAAAGGTGGCTTCCAGAATGGCATCCACGTTAACGCCCGCTTCCTCGGCGAGCTCCACGGTCAGCTCATTGAGTGCATCACGCACTGAGCGGGTCATAGCCTCATCGCCACCCGGATGCATCATGATATAGGACACCCGGCTCATCAGGTCTTCGCCATAGCGGATCTGTGGGTTCATACGCCCCGCTGAGGCCACCACTTCACCGGTCTGCAGGTTACACAGGTGGGCCGCTATCGTGGTGGAACCCACATCTACTGCCATGCCGTAGATCTGGGACTGGAAACCCGGCCAGACGCCGATGATACGCTGGTCGTCATACACGGCCACAGTCACCTGCCAGTTGCCCTGGCGCAGCGCTACCTGCAGCTGCTGCACCACACGGATATCGTTACCCAGTTCACTCAGGTTCCACTCGTAGGCCAGCGCCTCCTTGAGGCGACGCAGGTCAGAGGCAGGCAGATGCATGTCCGGCTCCTGCACATCCACCACGTACAGGCGCACAATAGGGTCCAGAGCAATATCCAGCACTTCAGCGCGCTTGCGCACGATCTGGCGGTGCACCTGGCTGGCAGACGGCACATCAATCAGCACATCACCTAGCAGCTGGGTGGAGCAGCTCAGCCTGCGCCCTTCGCGCAGGGCGCCACGGCGTTTTTCCCAGGCATTTTCAGTGTCGCTCTTGTCAGTCAGATGATCAGCGCGGGATTCCACCCCATGCTTGGTAAAGTTGCCTTCACACAGGTCCACCTGACAGCGCCCGCACAGGCCGCGGCCGCCGCATACCGAATCGATATCGACCCCCAGCGCCCGCGCCGCTTCAAGCACCGGGGTACCAACGGGAAAGCGCCCGCGCCGACCGGAAGGCGTAAACACGACAAGCGCATCGGCCGCTGCCTCTGGGGTTGCAGATTGTTGATTAACCGACATGCCAGCCTCCATACGTCATCAGACGTGGGCAAAAAGAGCCTCAAAGGAGGCTCTAGGGAATATAACCAGGATATAAACGCAGGAAATCAGCGTGCTCAGGTCACCGCACGGCGACGGCGGGTCTGGCGGCGGCCACGCCCTTCGCTGCCATCCGCATTGGCGGCAGGCGGTTCGCGGAATTTCTGGATCCAGCGCATGCAGTCCGGGTCATGGTTCATCATGACGTCAGCCCCCATGATGGAGGTCATGATTTCCTGGTGCAGCGGGTTAGTGATCGCTGAGGTCATGCCCGATGCAATCGCCATGCTCATAAAGGCCGCATTGATGCCGTTGCGGTTGGGCAAACCAAAGCTGACGTTGGACGCCCCGCAGGTGGTGTTGACCTTGAGCTCCTTCTGCAGGCGATGACAGAGGGCAAACACCTGACGGCCTGAACTGCCAACCGCGCCAATCGGCATGACCAGCGGATCAACCACCACATCGCAGGCGGGAATGCCATGATCAGCGGCACGCTCAACAATCTTCTTAGCAATGCTGAAACGTACGTCCGGATCCTGGGAAATGCCGGTTTCATCGTTGCTAATGGCGACGACGGCAGCGCCGTGCTTCTTGACCAGCGGCAGCACCGCTTCGAGGCTTTCATCCTCACCGGTTACCGAGTTGACCAGCGCCTTGCCCTTGTAGACGTTCAGGCCCGCTTCAAGCGCCTTGATAATCGAGGAATCGATACACAGCGGCACATCGGTAATCGACTGCACCAGCTGGATAGTCTGGGCCAGGATCGCCGGTTCATCGGCCAGCGGAATACCGGCGTTGACATCCAGCATATGGGCGCCATTGGCCAACTGGGCTTCGACATCCTGGATCACCCGGGTGAAATCACCTGCGGCCATCTCAGCGGCCAACTGCTTGCGGCCAGTGGGGTTGATGCGCTCGCCAATCACCACGAAGGGGCGATCAAAGCCAATCACGACTTCCTTGCTGGCTGAGCTGATGACGGTGTCAGTCATGAGTCTTCCTCTTTGTGCTTGTTAGTGTTGTTACCAATGCGGCGCAGGTTTTGGCGCCTCACCGCCATCCTTAAACAGTTTCAGACGTGCTACTGAGGGCATCCGGCGATTCAGGGTTGAGGTATTCAGGGTTGTCGCGCCCCGGATACCAGGGCACACGGCCCTCCAGCACACCGGTCTTTTCAATGATTTCAGCGACAGCATGTTCCTGGCGATAGGCCATGATGTGGGCGCCGCTGACGCCGGGGATTTCACGGATTTCCTGCAGCAGATCCATACACAGGCGCTTGCCTTCTTCCTTCTGGTTCTCGGCGCCTTCCAGACGCTTGATCACCGCATCCGGAATATGCACACCCGGGACATTCTCGCGGATCCACTTGGCACCTCGGGCCGAGGCCAGAGGCCCGATTCCCGGCAGGATGAAAATCCGGTTCGGCCCTTCCAGCAAGCCCAGGTCATTGACCTTGGCCATGTACTCACGCAAAAGCGGGACATCAAAGCAGTACTGGGTCTGGATAAACTGGGCACCCGCCGCCGCCTTCTTGGCCGTACGATGGGGGCGCCAGTCACGCGGCGGCACAAAGGGGTTGGCCGCACCGCCCAGAAACAGTTTGGGGGGACTGGTCAGCTTGCGGCCACTCTGAAAGCGGCTCTCATCGCGCATGGTGCGGGCCATTTCCAGCAGCGACATGGAGTCCAGGTCAAACACCGGCTTGGCCTGAGGATGGTCGCCTGCCTGCACACCGTCACCGGTCAGGCACAGCAGGTTGCAGGCGCCCATGGCAGCCGCCCCAAGGATCTCGCCCTGAATGGCAATCCGGTTACGGTCACGGCAGGAAATCTGCAGAATGGTTGAATAACCCACTCGGGTCAGCAGCGAGCACACGCCTACGCTGGACATATGACAATTAGCGCCCGAGCCGTCAGTGGCGTTGATCGCATCCACATAGCCATCAAATACTGCTGCCCGCTTGAGCACTTCGGCCGGGTCGGCGGAATCAGGGGGATCAATTTCACTGGTAATCGCGAACTTGCCGGCGCGCAGCACCCGCTCAAAGCGGCCTGGTGAGGTGTGCCCAGGCAGGATTGGCAGCGAGTAGCCCGGTACGGGTTCATCATCAAATTTCATGGGCGGGCTCCTTAGTTTGCAGGGCTGTCAGGGTCGTGAATTTCGACCACCTGGCGGACTTCTCGCAGCCAGGAAGAAGACCCCTTGATGCGGTTATCCACCGGTAGCTGTACCGCATGGATCTTGTCACTGCCTTTCATCTGCTGGCTGCCTTCCCAGGCATCCACCCAGACGCAGCGCATCTCGGGCTCAACCTCACAGTTACCGTTTGCCCGCACGCCGCCACAGGGGCCATTACGCAGGTTTTTCGGGCAGTTCATCGGGCATGACATCCCGGTTGAAGACAGCGCACACTTGCCGCACATCTGGCAGTCAAACAGGAATCCCTTGACGTTTTTTTCAACAAACCTGACCGGCGCTTCAACGCGTCCGTAACCGATACGCTTCCACACCGGGTGCAGCTTGATGATGACCGGTTCAAAGGTCCGGTAAACCGCTTCAAAAAAACGGGAGTGGCGCACCACCCAGCGTCTGACCTTATACATGGCATTTCCCCTGACAGCGCCGGCATAAAACGGCATCGCAAACACATGGCCGGTGGTTATTCTGAACGTCTTTCGCCGTTAATATTTCAATATCCGTATTTCACACTGCATCAGTGGCATCAGCCACTCCTTTCTGGCGAATAAGCTGCTTGAGATCTTCATCGCTGTAGGCGGCTTCAAGGCGCGCGGCTGCGCTTTCCGCTTCGGCTTGCATGTCATCACCGCAAGGTGTGGGAGCACTGCGCTTCCAGTCCTCCATATAGGCATCTGAGCCGCCTTTACCGGCGCGCATGGCAGAACGGTCGATGGCATGCTGGAAACGTTCCGACAGCATCACCTTGGCTGTCCGGCGACCCTGCTTGACGATAATCTGAGCCGGAATATCCCGCCAACTAACAAGAATCATTGAGGCCATTCAGGCTCCTCGCTGCCCGACAAGGCAGCCACTGGGGATTCAACAAAGCGCACCAGGCTGGTTTCAAGACCGCCGTAACCGGTATGGCGCTTCTCAAATGACAGCCCTAACCGCTGTGCGGCGCGCTCAGCGAGACGCTGAAGCTCAGCGTCATCACGCTGGGACAAGTACACCAGGCGCTGATACTGGCCAAAATACAGCTGGGCCAGTTCAGGGTGGCGCTCAATACCTAGTTCGTGGAGTACCAGCCGATCAAAATGTCGAGCCAGAAAATCGGTCAGATAGAAGGTGCCGGGCGCCTGCTCGGCCAATGCAGCAATCACCGATTCCCCCGCAAACACATCGTAGCAGTGAGCACCCGGCAAACGCTCGGCACCAAACTCCGCCAGAACGCCATCCAGACGCCCGCCGGTACCGCAATCGGCATAGGCCACAAACACCTGCTCGCCTGCGTCAAGCTGGAGCAGCTTTTCCCTGACGGCTTCCGGAATGCGGTGGGGCTCGTTGTGCAGGTGTGCCGGCAGGCATTCCAGCCGGACATCCTGCCAACCGTTAGCAGCTACCACTGCCTTGATCTCACGCGCGAGGGCGCCGCAGGCCAGAATCACCATCGCCATTGATCTACGCCGCTCAGGCGGCGCGACGGCGGGCGATAAGATCCTTGGCCATATCCACAGCCACCCCGGCATCACGGCAGTAGGCATCCGCGCCAATTGCCTGACCAAACTCTTCATTCAGCGGCGCACCGCCCACCATAACGATGTAGTCGTCACGCAGGCCTTTCTCGATCAGGGTATCAATCACCACCTTCATGTAGGGCATGGTGGTGGTTAGCAGCGCTGACATGCCGAGAATATCCGGCTTGTGCTCTTCCAGAGCGACCAGATAGTCTTCCACCGGAATATTGATACCGATATCAATCACCTCAAAGCCGGCACCTTCCATCATCATCGACACCAGGTTCTTGCCGATATCGTGAATGTCGCCTTTCACCGTGCCAATCACGATCTTGCCGATGGTTTCCGAATCGGACGCGGCCAGCAACGGGCGCAGCACTTCCATGCCACCTTTCATGGCGTTGGCCGCCATCAATACCTCAGGAACAAACAGAATGCCGTCGCGGAAATCCACCCCGACGATTGCCATACCACCGACCAGCGCTTCGTCCAGCACCCGGCTGGCACTCCAGCCGCGCTCCAGCAGAATTTCGGTTCCCTCAACTACTTCTTCACGCAGGCCGTTATAAAGGTCGTCATGCATCTGCTCGACAAGCTCATCGTCCGGCAGCTCGTTGAGATCAAAATCTTCGTCGTCGTATGTATCTGTCATGGCCTTGCCTCTTGCGTTCATGGGCCTTTAATGCCCAGCGGTTCTGCGCGACCCAAAGCGTTAGCAGGTTTGGGAATTGCCTGATGCTGGATGGGGTCGGGATTATCTGGATTGGGTTTGAAGAGTAGGCCCAGCCCAGCAGCGTCACTTCTGCTTGAACGACCTATGGATGCCGAGAAACGTCATGCAGAGAAAAAACCTGCATGATTGCGCTTTCCCTCCAAGCTACTGATTTATCGATTATTAACGCGATTTTTTATTTTTCAGCAGCCGTCGCTGGAACGACGCTGAACGTCGCCTGCGGGAATGCGCAGCCGGGCAAGCGGAGTAGATTCTCCGAATCAACAAAACCGACACAACAATACAAAGACACAACGACAACAACAGGCAAGACAGACGAGGGCCGCTATGACTGCAATGAATCAGGGCAAGAATATTTACGTACTCAAGGCCAGCTGCCGTGGCGCCATCGGCACGGTTTCCCGCGTGAGCACCTATCTGGCACAGCGCAACTGCTATATTTCCGAGCTGGCGCAGTTTGATGAAATCTCCACCGGCAACTTCTTTTTGCGCTGCCTGTTTTCCACCACGCCAGGGATTACTCCCTCATTGGAGGAAATGCGCGAAGAGTTTGGGAATGGCGTGGCCGAGCGCGACAAGATGGAATGGGAGATTCACGACACCCTGACACCGCCCAAGGTGCTGATCATGGTTTCCAAGTTTGATCACTGTCTGGATGACCTGCTCTACCGCCAGCGCACCGGTGAGATCAATATGCAGATTCCTGCCATTGTCTCCAATCATCCTGATCTCAAACGCCTGGCCGACTGGTACGAGATTCCTTTCTACCATCTGCCGGTTACTCCGGACACCAAGCAGGAGCAGGAACAGCGTCTGCTGGATATTATTGACGAAACCGGCGCTGACCTGGTGGTGCTGGCGCGCTATATGCAGATTCTCTCGCCGGAATTGTGCGAAAAGCTAGCGGGTCGTGCCATCAATATCCACCACTCCTTTCTGCCCGGTTTCAAGGGTGCCAAGCCTTACCATCAGGCGTTCGAACGTGGCGTAAAGCTGATTGGCGCCACCGCCCACTACGTCACCACTGACCTGGACGAAGGGCCGATCATCGAGCAGGTAGTTGAACGCGTTGACCATGGTTACAGCCCCGCCCAGCTGGCTGCCGTCGGCCGCGATGCCGAAAACATGGCGCTCTCCCGTGCCGTACGTTTCCATCTGGAACACCGCGTCTTTCCCAACGGCAACAAGACCGTTGTATTTCGGTAACCAGTGAACCGATTGGTCTGCGCTTGAAAAGTAGGTGGTTTGGAAAGTACGTGGTTTGAACAGCACCAGGAGTGAAATATGCCCCATTTGGTAGGTGATAAGCTGGTAGATGGCAAGTTGATAGATGGCAAGGCAATGGCGGCCAAGCTAAGAGAAGCCATTGGTGAGCAGGTAGCCCATCTGCATACCCATCATCAGGTAACCCCAGGGTTGGCGGTCGTGCTGGTAGGTGAAGACCCGGCCAGCCAGGTGTATGTACGCAATAAAGCCCGGCAGGCGGGCGAGGCAGGCATGCAATCATTTGAGCACCGCCTGGATGCCAGCGTCTCCGAGCAGGCGCTACTGGCGCTGATTGACCAGCTCAATCAGGACCCGGCCGTCAACGGTATTCTGGTACAGCTACCCTTACCTGCCCACATTGCCGAAACCCGCATTATCCAGGCCATTGCCCCGGCCAAGGACGTCGACGGTTTTCACCCTATCAACGTGGGCCAGGTTGCCATTGATGGCCAGGGTATGACGCCCTGCACACCGCTGGGCTGCAAGCTGCTGCTTGAACATCAGCTGGGCGATTTGAGCGGGCGGCATGCTGTCGTTCTCGGGCGTTCCAATATCGTCGGCAAACCCATGGCCAACCTGCTACTGCAGGCTAACTGCACTGTGACCATCGCCCACTCGCGCACCCGTGATCTACCTGCTATCTGCCGCCAGGCCGATATTCTGGTGGTGGCGGTAGGACGACCCGGCATGGTCAAGCGCGACTGGATCAAGCCTGGTGCTGTGCTGATTGATGTTGGCATTAACCGTATTGAGGAAGATGACAGAACCCGCCTGACCGGCGATATCGATTTTCAGGCGGTAGAGGACATTGCTGGCGCCATTACGCCAGTGCCCGGTGGCGTTGGCCCCATGACCATTGCCTGCCTGCTGCTTAACACCCTGCAAGCCAGTTACCAGCAGCTGAATCTACCTTTCCCCGACGACCTGGCAGAACGTGCCTGGCAGCCTCAGGTGGCAACAACCTCCTGAACCACAACAAAAAAACGCTGGCAAGCCAAGTTCGCCAGCGTTACGCAATCATCACGGAGTTGTCCCATGACTACCACTACTCGTCGCCGTTCTTCACGCTCCAGCGCCTCACGCCGTGGCGTTCAGGCTGCCGCCCCCATCCAGCCTTACATCACCCGCCAGATTCCGTATTTTGAGGTGCTCGGTGACGAGGGTTTATCGGTCATCGAAAACAACGCCGAGACCATCCTTGAAGAAGTGGGTATCGATTTTCGCGATGATGAAGAAGCGCTACAGATCTGGCGTGACGCCGGTGCAGACGTTCAGGGCGAACGGGTGCGCATGCCACGCGGCCTGTGCCGCCAGCTGATTCAGGCAAGCGCCCCGCGCCAGTTCACCCAACATGCCCGTAACCCGGAACGCAACGTTGAAATTGGCGGCGCCAACACGGTGTTTGTTCCAGCTTATGGCAGCCCCTTTGTGTATGACCTGGACAAGGGTCGCCGCTACGGCACCCTGGAAGACTTCCAGAATTTCATCAAGCTGGCCTATATGTCGCCAAGCATCCACCACTCCGGTGGCACCATCTGCGAGCCGGTCGACCTGCCCGTCAACAAGCGGCACTTCGATATGGTCTACAGCCATATGAAGTATTCCGATAAGCCCTTTATGGGCTCGGTCACCCACCCGGATCGCGCCCAGGACACAGTGGAAATGACCAGGATCCTGTTCGGTGAGCGCTGGATCGCCCCGGATACCGGCAAGCCGCGCACCTGTGTCGTCAACCTGATCAATGCCAACTCACCGATGACCTTTGACGACACCATGCTCGGCGCCGCCAAAGTCTATGCCCGTGCCAACCAGGCCTGCATCATCACCCCTTTTATTCTGGCCGGGGCCATGTCGCCGGTCACGGTCGCTGGCACTGCCGCCCAGACCCTGGCCGAAGCCATGGCCGGTATGGCTTTCGTCCAGCTGGTCAGCCCGGGTGCTCCGGTGATCATGGGCAGCTTTGCCAGTTCCATGTCGATGCAGTCCGGCGCACCCACTTTCGGCACCCCGGAACCCGCCCTGGTGCTTTACGTCATGGCCAACCTGGCTCGCCGCCTGGGCGTTCCCTTCCGCTCTGGCGGCTCGCTTACCGGCTCCAAGTTACCTGATGCCCAGGCTGCCAGCGAAAGCGCCAACACCCTGCTGCCAACCACCCTTGGTGGGGTCAACTTTGCGCTGCATTCAGCGGGCTGGATGGAAGGTGGACTGGCCATGGGCTATGAGAAATTCATTATGGATGCCGATCAGACCGGAATGATGCAGACCATGCTCAAAGGCGTGGATCTTTCCGAAAACGGCCAGGCCATGGATGCCATTCGTGAAGTCGGCCCCGGCCAGCACTTTCTCGGCTGTGCCCATACCCAGGCCAACTTCAAGAACGCCTTCTACCTGTCGCCGATCACCGACAACAACAGCTTCGAGCAGTGGGATGTCGACGGCCGCCTGGATATGGGCCAACGTGCCAACGCCCGCTGGAAAAAGCTGCTGACGGAATACCAGGCGCCTGAGCTCGACCCGGCCATTGATGCCGCCCTGCTGGCCTATATCGAGGAGCGCAAGGCCTCCTTCCCTGACTCCAACATTTAACCCCCTGCCGTGCCCGGTGCTGCCTGACCGGGCGCGGCGTTCATCCACCTACCAGGCAACCTAAGCAACCTAAGCTACACAATAATAATCGAGGTTATGGCTTATGAAAGATGCAAAACCAGAAACGTCTGATGGCGTTCCTGCCCCAGAAGGCAAGGCTGACCTGATCAATACGGACTACCAGATCGGCCAGGACAACATCACCGGAGCATTCAACCTCAGGCTGGATATTCACCGTATTGTCTTCCTGATTTCGGCGTTGGCCACCCTGCTCTTTGTAATATTGACGTTGACCATGCAGAGCAGCGTCGAGCCGATGTTTCTTAACCTGCGTAACTGGCTAACCGGTAACATGGCCTGGTTCTTCCTGCTTGCGGCGAACATCTTCGTGGTACTGTCACTTATCCTGGTCGTCTCGCCGCTTGGCAAGGTGCGCCTGGGAGGTGCCGACGCCCGCCCGGATTTTGGTTATCTGGGCTGGTTCTCGATGCTGTTCGCCGCCGGCATGGGTATCGGCCTGATGTTCTACGGCGTCTCTGAACCCATGTCGCATTTCGCCACCGCCATGGGTGGCACTACCTTTGAAGACGGTGTGCGCACTGACTGGGCACCTCTGGGCGGTGCCGAAGGTAACGCTGCTGAAGCCGCGCGCCTGGGCATGGCCGCGACCATCTTCCACTGGGGCCTACACCCTTGGGGTATCTATGCCGTTGTTGCCCTGGCACTGGCGCTGTTTGCCTACAACAAGGGCCTGCCGCTGACCATGCGTTCGGTGTTCTATCCGATTCTGGGTGACCGTATCTGGGGCTGGCCCGGGCATATCATCGATATCCTGGCGGTGCTCGCCACCCTGTTTGGCCTGGCCACTTCACTGGGCATCGGCGCTGAGCAGGCGGCCGCTGGCCTTGGTTATCTGTTTGATACCCCGAATGAAAACAGCACCCTGATCCTTCTAATCATCGGCATCACCGCCATTGCCATCCTTTCAATCGTGGCCGGTGTTGATAAAGGCGTACGTCGCCTGTCAGAAATAAACATGCTGCTAGCATTCGCCTTACTGCTCTTTGTGATTGTGGTCGGCCCAACCGTCCTGATCCTGACCGGCTTTTTCGACAACCTGGTGGCTTACATCCAGTACCTGCCAGCGCTTTCACAGCCCTTCGGGCGTGAAGATGCCAACTTCAGCCAGGGCTGGACAGCCTTCTACTGGGCATGGTGGATTTCCTGGTCACCGTTCGTTGGCATGTTTATCGCCCGCGTTTCCCGTGGCCGTACCGTTCGCGAATTCCTGATCGCTGTTCTGCTGATTCCGTCAGTGGTCTCGGTGATCTGGATGACCGCCCTGGGAGGCACCGCCGTTGATCAGCTGGTGGCAGGTGGCTTCGAAGGCGTCAGGGATGCTGCCCTGGAACTCAAGCTGTTTGTGATGCTGGGCGAACTCCCGCTGACGGCCATCACTTCCTTTGTCGGTATCGTTTTGGTAATTGTGTTCTTTGTTACTTCATCAGATTCCGGCTCTCTGGTGATTGATGCGATTACTGCAGGCGGCAAGGTGGACGCACCCAAGCCTCAGCGCGTGTTCTGGGCCATTATCGAAGCCATGATCGCGATTGCCCTGATCACAGGCGGCGGCCTGGTCGCCTTGCAGGCCATGGCGGTTTCCACCGGCTTGCCCTTCACCATCGTGCTGCTGGTCGGCTGTGTTGCCGTGGTCAAGGGGCTGTTGAGCGAACACCGCCTGATCACCACAGGCAGTGCAGAAAAGGTCAAGAAACCCGCAGTGACCTGATAGATACGCAAGGCGGCCACAGCGCCGCCTCGCTGACATCCCACAACCATAAAACCGGCCCAGTGGCCGGTTTTTTTTGCAGACAATATCCACTGACCAAATACTTGTACGCGTATAAGCTCAGAAGATGTATTTGAAAGCGACCTGGAGACTATGATGTCGTGTAGGCGGCGGTGGGGAATGCCCGCCTGTCAGATGGTCATGCGCTCCAGTGGTAGTGTCACTGTTTCTGGCATCACCTACAGGTTCCGGCTACCGCGTGAACATGGTAGTCAGGTGATCAGCAAACAGCACTTCACGCATCCACTGTTGTAGTTGCTCATGGTCAGCTTGCATCAGTTGGGTTTCTACCCAGTCGGGTACCTCGCCAAACTTCAAGCCAAGCTGGGTGCGCAGCACGTCGCGTGCTTCAGTCAAGCGCCCTTCCTGACGCCCTTCCCGCCGTCCTTCCTGACGTCCTTCCTGACGGCCTTTTTGAATCCCTAACTGTTCACTTTCCAAACGTTCTTTCTTGACCAGGTTCTCTAAATTCTCTGCCAACATGTCTTTATCCTCCATCAGGCTATCAAGCTGTGCCAGGTTCACCTCGGTGCCTAGCCAGGCCAGGTGCCGTTTAAGCCAGCGGGTGATGATTTTGTCAATGCGCTGTTTATCCGGGTCGGCCTGTAGAATCGCTACCACGCGATCCACGGCGGCTTGTAGCGTTTCCCAGCTTTCGCCGGCGTTTTCTACACCGAACACGCCACTGAGCGGTGTCTGGCGCAACCCGAGCTCTTCGTCAGTATAACGCCCTTCGTCGATCAGGTAATAGCGTAGGTGCGGTTGGTAAGCTTGCAGAAAACTTGGCGGCTCCGGCTGCACCATGGCGTAGATATCCAGCGGAGCTGTCCAGGGTTTAGAGCCTGAGGGATCCCCACAAATATTTCAATAAAATCAGCAGGTAATGTTGAAGGAGCCTGCATGAGTCGGCATGTTGTTAATCGCCAAACAAACAATATGCCTAAGGAGACCCATGCAGGCCCCACGATTCTTACACAATTGGCTCACATCAGCACTCCCCTCAATACATGCCAAACGTCTTCAAGCACTTCTGGATACGGTGGGTGCCTTGCTGACGGATCGTCGATTGGGGTTAACAGCGCTCGGGCGTGCTTTGCCAGGGCCGGTAGCGCCTCGGCATACCATTAAGCGCGTCGACCGGCTATTGGGCAACCACCATTTGCACGAGGAGCGCCCCTTGTTTTATTGGCTGGTGGCTAATGTGTTGATCGGTCATATGACACGTCCCCTGATTCTGGTCGATTGGTCGCCTATCGATCATTATGGGCAGCAATTTTTGCTGCGTGCTGCTATCCCCTTTGCCGGGCGCTCATTGCCGATCTTTGAAAAGGTTCATCACAAAAATGGATGTGCGTATTGCGAAGCGTATCTATTAGAAGCCATTGCCCGCCTGTTGCCTGAAGGGGCAACGCCTGTGCTGGTGACCGATGCCGGTTTTCGTAACCCGTGGTTTCGCGCTGTAGAGAAGCGTGGCTGGTATTACGTCGGGCGTGTACGTAGCCCCACCCATTATCAGGCATCCGGTGCAGCGTGGCAGGCGGTCAGTTCATTGTTTCAGCAAGCCACCTCGGTACCCAGTGCCCTTGGAGAAGTTCAGATAGCGCGCAGCAACCCACTGACGACTCAGATGGTGCTCTATCACCAATCGCCCAAGGGGCGTAAAGATCGTAACAAGCGTGGACAGGCCTCTCAGGACAGTGCGAGCAGAGCCATCGCCCGCCGTCAGGAAGAACCCTGGGTATTGGTCACTAATCTGCCGAAGCGCTCGACACAGGCGAAAAAAGTGGTCGCCATCTACCGGCAACGAATGCAGATCGAAGAAGGTTTTCGCGACGTCAAAAGCCCCCTTTTTGGGCTGGGCTTTGGTATGCATCAATCGCGTCAGGGCAGGCGTATCGAGATCCTGCTGCTGATCGCGATGTTGGCCAATATGGCGATGATGGTCGCTGGCCTGGGCGTGAAAACCAGAGGGCAGCAGAAACACTACCAGAGCAACAGTATCAATCATCGCAATGTTTTATCGGTATGGCGCCTTGGGCTGGAATGGCTGCGTCGACAACCTTCCGGCGCTGTGCCCTGGCCTTGCTGGACATCGCTGAAGGCCAGCCTGAGAGAAGAAGCCCACGATCAGGCATTATGCGACGCATAGCGCCAAATTCGTGGGGATTCTTCAGGTTTAGAGCCGTTGTAGAGCACCACCGGAAATACCGGCGGTAGGCCCTGGCTGGGGGTGATTTTTTTCTGCTTGAGCAGTTCGCTGTAGAAACAGGCCACGTAGTGCATCAGCCGAATCGGCATGGTGCGGTCAACCGATGACTGAAACTCCAGTAAGATATACAAAAACACCCGCTGCGTAACGCCTTGCCAGGTGACTTCCACCGACCACACCACGTCTTCGATTTTTTCCTCGAACAAGGGCGTGATGTAGTGGCCGTTTTGTTTTTCGAGGGTGGTGAAATCCATTAGGCCTGCAATCTCTGGCGGGGCGAAGCCTTCCATCAATTGCTGAACAAATTCTGGGTGGCTGAAGAGTTCCTTATAGCCGGTATCGTGGTGGTGGCTTGGCATGGTGATTCCCTGCTCCCTGCTGGGTAATGGGTATTAGCCTAGCATAGCGCGGGGAGACGATCAGCGCTGAGGGAGTTTGGCTGTGCAGGAGCAGTCCGTTGCCCCTGCGCCTAAACGACTATATTGGCCTGCGAGATGGTTTGCGTGATAATTGATCACAGGGGCACCCGCATCAAACTTCCAAACAAGCTCAGGTTCTTTTTCTGGCCCTATACCCTTATAAACGCCGGTTCTTTCCAGATTGGCCTGAAACATGGTGGAAGAACCCAGCACGATGGATGGCGACATTGCTAATGTGAAAACGCCAGCAACTAAGACGTAGAGGCTATTCCAACACATACACATGCCCGTCCAGGCTTCCAACATACACGCGGCCGTCGACGATGGCGGGGGCTGAGTTGACGATGCCATCCGTCTTATAGCGCCATTTGAGATCCCCCGTATGACGGTCAACAGCATATAAGTGAGTATCGGCACTGCCAAAGTACACCGTATTTCCGGCGATAGAAGCGGGGCCTCGCATAAAACCTTCGGTTTCAAATCGCCAGATCAATTCTCCCGTTTCCATATCCAAAGCATTCATATGGCCGTGAGCACCCACCTTGCCATCGCCATCATCACCAAAAAACACAACACCATCCGCTAAACTAACTGCAGACGTCACAGAAAATTTATGTATAAATTCAGCAATCAACTCCCCACTATGTTTATCAACTTTTCCTACCACAGCTTGGTCACGATCTCTAAATATCGCAAAAATGCAGCAGTCATTGACTGCTGGAGCACCGTAAGAGAAATCGTAATCAAGCGGTGAGGGCATTCGCCAAACGACTTCTTCAGAGTCTAGTTGAAGTGCATAAAGAGCTTGCGAACCATCCTGATAATACACAACATCATTAGATATCATAGGCTGCGTTCCGGTACCGTTTATAGAAAAACCCCAAAATGGCTTACCCGTTGCTAACTTCAGCGCCACCAAATAACCGGCATCTGAGGTCAATAACACCTTATCATCGTAAACTGTAGGGGTGGCCATCCTCACAGAATAGTCCATTTCAAACCGCCAGCGCTCCTCACCTGTCGAACGATCCAAGGCAAGTAAGTGCCCATTAAAGCCACCTGATTGAAACACCCCTACTAATAAAGTATCTTCAGCAAGAGTCAACTGAAGACTGGGTTTTCCGTTAATTTTTTTTCCCATAACACTGAACCGTCTGTTTGATTGAGCGCATACACACCATCTTCAAAATCAACAAAGTACACCATTTCATTATCAACTAATGGCGTACTGATCACAGGGGCACCCGCATCAAACTTCCAAACAAGCTCAGGTTCTTTTTCTGGCCCTATACCCTTATAAACGCCAGTTCTTTCCAGATTCGCCTGAAACATGGTGGAAGAACCCAGCACGATGGATGGCGACATTGCTAATGTGAAAACACCAGCAACTAGGGCGTAGAGGCTACTCCAACACATACACATGCCCGTCCAGGCTTCCAAAATACACCCGGCCGTCGACAATGGCAGGGGCTGAGTTGACGATGCCATCCGTCTTATAGCGCCATTTGAGATCCCCCGTATGGCGGTCAACGGCATATAAGTGAGTATCGGCACTACCAAAATACACCGTATTTCCAGCGATAGAAGCGGGGCCTCGCATAAAACCTTCGGTTTCAAATCGCCAGATCAATTCTCCTGCTTCCATGTCCAAGGCATTCATATGGCCGTGAGAGCCCGCCTTGCCAGAGCCATCGTCACCAAAGAACACAACACCATCCGCTAAACTCACCGAAGACGTCACAGAAAAATCATGTACAAATTCAGCAACCAATTCTCCACTTTTCTTATTAATCTTTCTTACCAACGCAGTTTCATCGTTTCTAACAATCGCAAAAACACAACACCCGTTTACTGATGGAGTACCATAAGCAATATCATAATCAATAGGTGAAGGCATTCGCCATATCTCTTCTCCGGAATCTAGCCAAAGCGCATAAAGTGTTTGTGACCCATCACGATAATATACAACATCATCAGAGATTACGGGCTGCGCTCCAGTGCCTTCTATAGCAACCCCCCACTCCCCCTCACCTGTTGCCAGATCCAGAGCAATCAAATAATCAGTAGAAGAGGTCAATAACACTTTATCGCCATAAACTGTGGGGGTAGACATTCTTATTGCATAGTCCATTTCAAACCGCCAGCGTTCTTCACCAGTAAAACGATCTAAGGCAAGTAAGTGACCATTAAAATCATCTGGTTGATACACACCTACTAACAGAGCATCTTTAGAAAGAGCAATTTGAAAACTGGGTTTCCCATCAGTTTCTTTTTCCCATACCACAGTGCCGTCAGCTTGATTGAGCGCATAAACACCATCTTCAAAATCAACAAAGTACACCATTCCATCATCAACTAATGGCGTACTGATCACAGGCGCACTCGCATCAAATTTCCAAGCAAGCGTGGGCGTTTCCTCTGGGCCTATACCCTTATAAACGCCAGTTCTTTCCAGATTGGCCTGAAACATGGTGGAAGACCCCATCACGACGGTGGGAGACATTGCCAAAGCCATGAAACTAGCAACTAAGCTAAAACGTATTTTTTCAACAGCAACATTTATCAAACAATTCATTTAACTCACCTATGCATTAATAAATCACTTACTTAAAACATCATTTACTTACGCGAATCACCTGTAAACGGAACGTCATCAGGCCACGGCAACACACAATTCAAAGATCCTTTAATTATCTTTTCATCTACATAATCTTTACGCGCCGTATTATCTCGTATAATATCCGCAATGCGTTCACGATAGCCAAGATTCACGTCTATGACGCATTTATTAAAATTACCAACTTTAACATCATTTGGAAAACTCATAGATTCTGCATATAATTTCTCTGTCTCACATTGATCAAGACCCGTGCTTCTATTTTCTTCCGCTATAACGGCTTGCTGTTCCATAATGGACGGTAATTCATCGCGACTTGTGTATAGTGATGCAGCCTGAGCCACACACCATAAAAAGCTTCTTGCACTTTCCGCTGTAGTTACCGCTTTGGCGGCGGCACCTGGAGAAAAGCCCATTGGGCCTATCAAATCCTCTGAAGCCGTATTGCTCCCATACGGGTCTGTTACATCACCAAACAAGGGGTTGTCGCTTTCATCACTTCCAGTACCACTACCACCGTATGGACCACCGCCGAATGGGCCACCCGTGCCACCGCTGGCTTCAGGGCTGGTGCCCGTACCGCTACCTGTAAACCCTTGGTCCAACAAAACGGGAGTTTGCATTCTTATTGTAGCATCTACTGATATAGCAATATATCGGCCACTAGCAATGCCAGAACCACCGGCTGCAGTACTGACAGCCCGGCAAGCTTGCTGCTGCGGGCTATTATTAAATTTATGAAGTATTTGATAAATAAGTATATCCAGCCCAGGAACGACCAATCGTTGACACCAAATGGCATTTATTTTGAGTAAATTAGCGTCTTTGATACTGATATCTCTCCCATCACCCAGCGATGCGAGCGTATTAGGCCGCCATTTAAGATTATCATTGGGTATGGCCCGAACGCGCGCTGGTTCAGCGTCATCAATAGAGATAAACTGATCAACGCTTAATTGATCAAAAATATCTTTCGTTGGGCTAACAATATGAATACCCGCACCAGCCATCTGAGAGGCTTCAGCAAGTAGTGTTGACTTAGCCTTGGCTTGTACCAAGGATGCAGGAGAAGAGTTTGTCATAAAAAGATCAGACATGCTCTCCCCCAGCTGAGCCACCATAGGATCCAGCCTGGCGTAATTCAAAGCCCCTTCTCTGGCGGCCATAAAGGTCGCTTCATTAAGCGTATTTTTGGCCCTGAAAATACGTGTCATTTCGAAGAGGCCACCAATAAGTGAGAGAAAGAGTAAAATAACGACAACGAACTCAACCGATCCTTGTCCACGTTGGCGATGTAATGACATTACCCTTTCTCCCTTTGCATAAAATCCATTATTCTGGGACTTGATTCGCTTGATTAACATTCTGGTTATTGATACCTAACAAGGCATTATGCAAAAGTCGAATTCTGGCCATTTGGTCATCATTCCCTTTCAAGAAATGACTTGCATCTTCCAACGTTTTTATTGCTTCTTTCACCTGTATAACAGAAAGGTTATACCACAACCGGCCATCATTTCTCTGGTAATTAAGCCCCTCAGAATATGTGTGAATTGCTGCTTCATTTTTCCCTTGACGGGCATAAATATTACCTAAACGAAGCCAAATATCTGGCAAATCTGGCTTCGTTTCAGTAAGACGACGATAAATCACCTCCGCATCTAAAAGTCTCGCCTCTTGCAGCGCTCTTTCCGCCTTTTTTAAATCAGTGCGCAAATCCGTATTTTGCGTTTTGCCAATGGCGCCTTGTTGGTTAGCACACCCACTCAAAGAGAATAAAAAAACACATAGAACAAATAACTTAATCATCTACCCACTCCAGCTTAACACCCGGTTGAATACAAAATTCACTGGCAATACCTGCACCTACCTCAATGACAGCAGAACCATCCCTACAGTATGAAATACGTCTTTTTGGCACATTAGCTACAACTTTCAAGACCACCCCTTCAGAAGAAATATAGATGACGTCAATCTTATATCTCATATTGAATGTGTGGACAGATTTACAATTATCGAACCACCAGGCGGCTCCATCAAGAAGCTCTCTACGTAACTGCAACCCCCTAAAGCGTGACCAAAAGCACACCGGCTTAACGCCTTTATCAAAAAGCACCTTCCCAGATTCACCATCAACAATTTGGCCAAATTCATATGCCATGAACAAGCCTCATGACAATTGGAAAACCAAGCACAATAAATGTCGCTGGAAAAATAAAAGCAACAAGTGGAAATATTAATTTAACCGGGGCTTCCATCGCTTTTTTTTCTGCACGTTGAAAGCGCTCTACGCGTTGTTGTTCCGCTTGTATTCGCAGGGTTTCACCAACGCTACTACCCGTTTTTTCAGCTTGGGCTAAAGCTGAAACCACCTGAGTAACCTCGCGAATCTCAAGCCTAGATGACATTGCTTCTAAGGCTTCAATACGACCAGCGCCGGCGCGTATATCTCGGTTAACTCTCTCTAATTCCTGACGCAACAACCCTGGCGGACCATTAGTGGTAGCTTTTACAATGGCAGCAGCTAGGCTCAATCCTGCCTCTACTGCCATTGTAATAAAATGGCTCTTCGTCATTTCATGTGGATTTGGCCTGATCAAGCAGGCGGCCCACCGGGCTACCAATCAGGTAAATCATAGCAATGAAATTAGCTTCATTTCGGTAGCCCCGTGCACGTGAACGAGCCGCCTGAAACAGGCCGTTCATTCCTTCTAGTCGCGCGTTTGTCAGCCCCGAGTGCCAGCGCCTGACTACCGCTTTAGCGTGTCGCTCAAGTGTCTCCAGCGCTTTCCCCATCGGCTTCAGTAGAGGCTTCTCAGAAACTGCTGCTTTCATGATTTTTAGGTAGTTCGTGATCCGCCAACGCGCTGCCCTGGGCGTTGACGCTTTCTGGATCCAGCTTAACTTTTCCTTGATCACCCAAGCATCGGCCGTGGCGCTCTGATCGGCAACCAGCTCCTGAAGTGCCGATATCTGTTTAGGTGTGTGGTTCTCATTTTCCAGGCTCTTCAACAGTGCCCAGCGCAGCGACTTGGGGTGTTTCTGCTCGCGGCGTTCTTTCTTGCGCACCTCGTCCAGTCGCTTGGTGAAGGTCTGCACGATATGGAACCAGTCGACCGTTACCTCCGCCTTGGGAAGAGACTCGGTGACGCCACTAAGGAAAGCAGGTGACATGTCACAGACAACCTCGACCACATTGTCCACATCGCCACCATGAGCCGCCAGGAAGGCACTGAACGCCTTGATGGTGTCCTTGCCGCAGCCTGGAACAGCGAAAATCACCGGTTCCTGCTTGCGCTGCATATCGAGGAACACGGTGACGTAACGATGCCCGCGTCGGGACGCGGTTTCGTCCACGCCAACCATGGTCACATTGGACAGATCCAGCTCTCCCAGCATGCGGTTCACGTAGTGGTGCACGATGCGCCATAGTCGTTTGTCGGAAATCTCCAACTGCCGGGAGACAGCCAGCACTGGCATCTCCTTGACGAGCGACATGGCCGCCTGCTCGAACAACAGGGTAAAGTCACTGCCGGGCCGCGCCCAGGGCACCTTTATGCGTTTGACGCCATGTTCAGGACACTTTGTACGAGGGACGCGAGCATGCAAGTAACAATGGTGCTGAAAGAAGTTCAGATGTCGCCAGGTTTTGTCAGCAAAGTCGTGGGCTTGGCAGGCCTTACCGCACTCTGGACAGGGATAGAGGCTGCCACGCTCCGCCTCGACATACAGCTCCAGGCGGTGAGGCGACGCAGCGGTATCCAGGTGCTGATCCTTGAGAATCCAGGGCGCTTCCAGGCCAAGGCCGAGTGTTAAAATCTGGGTGCCGTCCATGTCGTACCTCCTGCTAATATGGAGGCAATATTCTGGCTCAGCTCAGGGGGCGAATTCCACACCCAACGACGAAGAGCCCTTTTACAATGGCAGCAGCTAGGCTCAATCCTGCCTCTACTGCCATTGTAATAAAATCCAGATACGTGGGTAGCATTCTAACAATTGCTTTTTCGCGCTTCTTCTTAATATCTTTTATTTTAAAAACAGGGAGCAAATAACCTATTATCGCAGCCAATAAATACCATATGAAACCAATTCCGCCTCTGACAATCACACTTAGTGCATAAACAAATAACATTGCTCCCAAAGCAACCAGAATTTTGATGGCAAAAAACTGCTCTGGTGTCAGGCTAAAAGACAGACCAGCACGCATCAATGCTACCTTATCCCTCTGAATAGCTTCTGTTGACTGTAACTTCCCCATATAATGAGCAATAAAGACCACCAAAGGCCAAGCAATCTTAACTCGCCAGGACAAGGGGTCCATGTAAGCTCTATCAGGTTTTTCTACATTACGGTAGAAAACAATAATTGCTGCGACAAAAAGAGCCACAGCAACCATAGTTATTAATGCCAAAAAGAAATTAAACAATGAATCAAACATCGATGCTCACTATTTTATGTATGAAAAAATAGCCTATTGACTCCATAATCAAAATCACAGCTATCGTCACCCAACCGTACCAAGAATTAAAAAAATAACTCATCGCTTCTGGCTGCATATAGCTAAGAGCAATCGCCAAAAAAATCGGCAAGCATGTCATAACAAGCCCCTGCAACTTGCCCTGCGAAGTTAAACTTTTAATTTTACCTTCCATTTGTAAACGGCGGCATAATGTATCAGCAATTCTCAGCAACGTTTCAGAAAGGTTACCACCAATTTCACGTGAAACCGTCATGGCTGACGTAACAAGCTGAACTTCAGCCTCAGGAAGGCGTAGATATAGATTATTCATTGCTTCTTCAAAAGGGACACCAATCCTTAATTCCTTTAACACAAGGCCAAGCTCTTGAGATAATGGTGGTTGTTCGAAAGCGATTGTTGTTTCCAGCGCCTGAGTTAAACTCAGCCCAGAGCTCAAGTTATTGGCTATACCCGTTAATGCATCAGGCAACTGATAAACAGCTCGGTTACGCCTCTTATTATGTAGGTATCGGTAGATTAAGGGAGGAGACGCCCCTAGGGCTGAAGCAACAATCAAGGCAACAAAAATACCTCCCCCCATCAAAATTATCACTCCAAAAGCTAACACAAGAAAAATGATATTAATAAAGAATAGCTTTTGCGGCTCAATAAAAAGAAACATTTCAGCTAAATTATGTTCTGCAGAATCCTTGAAGTTTTTTTGGTAACGAGTAGCAGAAGCCATAAGGGTGCGCCCTGCTAGATAGGTAATCCATGTAGCCAGCAACGCAACGAGAACAGATATTATAATAGCCATGGTTATGACACCTTCTCCCAAGGCTCAAAAATATTCAGATCAAGACCGATACCGCGATTTTTCAGTCCTTCATAAAACTCAGGAATCAAGCCTGTCGCAGTGAAGTGCCCACTGACCCTGCCACTCTCATCATATCCCGTTGCGTTAAACTTAAAAACTTCAGCCAACTGAATACGGCCATTTTCAACGCCTACTACCTCTGAAATTCCGGTTATTTTTCGCGAACCACAGGAAAAGCGGGTTTGCTGTACAACAAGATGCACCGCAGAGGCTATCTGCTCTCGAATTGCTACAGCGGGAAGGTCCATACCCGCCATCATTACCATGACTTCAACTCTTGATAAGCAATCCCGAGGACTGTTAGCGTGTGCTGTTGTTAACGAACCATCATGACCTGTATTCATGGCTTGCAGCATATCCAGCGCTTCACCACCACGACACTCCCCAACAACTATTCTGTCAGGGCGCATGCGTAAAGAGTTTTTCACAAGGTCACGGATACTTACTCCCCCACGCCCTTCTTGATTGGGTGGGCGTGCTTCAAGGGGCACCAGGTTAGGTTGAAATAATTGTAATTCTGCGGAGTCTTCAATGGTAACAATGCGCTCACTTTCCGGAATGAAGTTTGATAAAACATTCAATAAAGTCGTTTTACCTGACCCTGTTCCCCCGGAAACTAAAATATTACGCTTATACTGAACCGCTACTTTTAAAAAATCGATCATTCCCTGGTCAACAGAACCAAAGTTTACAAGATCTTCTCCATGCAGACGGTGTTTCATAAATTTACGAACCGTCAGGCACGACCCTTTCAGAGCTAAAGGAGGAATAATTGCGTTCACCCGAGACCCGTCTTTCAGTCGAGCATCTACCATGGGGGAACTTTCATCAATTCTGCGGCCTACGGGCGTTACAATCCGCTCTATTGTTGCCTGCACCGCCTGATCATCAGTAAAGGTGACATCCGACTTATACATCTTCCCGCCGGTTTCAAAGAATACCTCCTGACAGGAATTGACCATAATTTCGCTAATATCGTCACGAGCAAGCAAGGATTCCAATGGCCCCAACCCGACGGCTTCAGCCACCACTTGCTCAAGCAGCTCACCTTTATCAATGTGGTGTGGAATAGTGCCAGCCACGTCTTTAATGGTCCGCTCAGTCAGAGAGTAAGCAAGATCGCGAAGCTCAGATTCCGACATGGTACTAACATTAATACGCCGTAAATCCATTTGTTCGTGAAGCATTTTACGCAGTTTTACTCGCCACTCGTGCATTTCAACAGCGTGCTGTGACAGCGCAGCGCTTTGAGCCATAGCGCCATCAGGCAATTCTTGAGTAGCAACGCTATTTTTTGGCTTTTCCGGCAAGCTATCAATTGCTTTATCACTAGCTGTTGCATCTACGTCCTCAGACACAGACGATTTCTTGTTAATATTTACAGGTGTTACGTTTTGACTTTTTGTTGCTTCATCCCTGTTATTGCTGCCTAGCTCAAGATCTCTACCATGTCCTTTTCCTGACTTACGGTCGCTGACCTGGATCCGGTAATCGTGAATTTCGATTACATCGTCAACGCCAACCGGCCCATATTGGTCTATTGGCTTCCCATTAACTTTGGTACCAACCTTATTTGAAAGGTTTTTTACGTAGACTCCATCGCTTTTCAGGCTTAACAAGGCATGATCTGAAGATATCTTCCATCCATGTAAAACAATATCATTGTTCGCCTTTTTGCCTAGAGCACATTGATTTTCAGTAATGTAAAAATTACCGACATGCATTCCTTTTGCTGTATCAACACGCACTTGAAACATATTTCACTCCAGGGGTAAGTCCCTTATATCAATCCATTAATGACGCATCCAGAACATCACTTCCCTCAAGAACTCCCCTCCCTTCACGAAGGGCCTCCTGCATATTGGGCTGAAGTGGCGTGCCGGGTTGCTGAATTCTTGGCGTTACTGCAATAACCAGTTCTGTCCGACCTTGTTGCCATGAGCTGGACTTAAACAAGGCGCCAAGGATAGGAATATCCCCCAGCAAAGGTAATTTATTGCGGGTTCTGGAATCGCTGGTATTAAGCAATCCCGAAATAATAATAGTTTGCCCTGGTCTTGCCGTAATGGTGGATGTCGACTCGCGCCTTCTCAGGCCTGGAACCCCATTAACTTCAACTGAAAAGTCAACATTGCTGACCTCAGTCCGAATGCGAGAACGAATATTATGATTGCGATCCATTGTCGGTTCGATTTCAAGCTGAATACCGTACTGACGGAACTCCACAACTGGCTGGCCGAACTCATTCAAAATCGCCACCGGAAAATCTCCTCCTACCAGAAAGGATGCCTCTTCATCTGTCACCGTGGAAAGGCTTGGTTCTGCCAGAATCCTGGCGACACCTTCTTCCTGTAAAAGTTGAAGTTGTGATCTTAGTATGGAGCTCACTCCAAAATAGCCTTCAAGACGGCTAGCGCCAGAACCTACAACATTCAGTAAATCTCCGACCTCGCCACCGGACGTCACACCAAAATTATTATTTGGAATAATATTACCGACGACACCAAGCGCGGGCCCTGCCGCCGTATCCTCCCAACGAATTCCCAGTGAGTGCTGATAATTTCGGCTAAGCTCGAGAATAACAACATCAAACGCAATGGTTTCTTCTATTTCAACATTTCGCTCTGGCTTAACAAGAGACAAAACTGATGGGAAGTTTCCTATTACAGCTTGAAAACGTTCAAAATCGGTGCTTTTCACCGTACCACTCAAAACCGTCTGACCCAGTCGGTCATTAACAGTAACATTGGGGAAAGACTGCAGAATTGCCTTTATGACATTAATATTATCAGCAACAGGGCCGCCATAAACGCGGACTTTATACTCTTTTACAGTTCCATCTTCCGTCCAAACAACCAGCTCTGACACACCAGGCGTACGCCCTAGCAGTAAGAGGTTATTTTCGTCCAGAACAGACGCTTGAAGAACACCATCATTGCCGACAGCAATCCGTTCTACAAAACCTGTTTCTACCGTGGTCACCGATCCAACATAAACTTCTACATACTCCTGTGCCCCATAAACTGCCTGTGTCTGTGCGTTCGCAAAAGTGCTCATTCCCATGGCAAGTGCAATGATAAAAGCACTTATTAATTTGATTCCCTGCATTATTGTGGTGTCTCCTACTGCATGCGATGTTGAGAATGAGGTGCTCTATCCGTTTGCTGATCAATAATTGCGTCACCAGACGGACTGGAACTTATTGTATTGGTATATCCATCTGATTCCGGGTCTGTGGCGCTTGGAATAACGAATTTTTTACTGCTCTTCAGACTCTTGTTTTTTTCATTATGATCATCCGCCTGACTTAGTGTCCGATGCTCCCCACCTGGCACCATTGGAGAGATATACCAATATCCACCTGACGTATCTTCATCACCAAAGAATGCATAATCTTGATCAACAACGCCGATCTCTTCGTCTTCTGCATTGCGCATAAAAAACACAATTTCACCAGCTTCACGAGCCAGTGCCAGCCTCTCTGCTTTTTCACGCTGCAAACCAACGGTAATCATGTTGTATTGAGAAGTACTCTCGTCCAGCCGCTGAAAGGATTGGTCAGCCGTTCGTAGAGGCTGCGCCCCCGCCGAAAGCACCTTGACTCTCTCAAGAACTGGCACCAATCTTGGTTCATTGCCTGATTTTTTTTCAGGTAAAAGAACATAAAGATCAATAAAGTCACCGGGAAGCAACATACCGGAATAGGACTGCAACGAGCTAATCTGGACACTGATCGCTCTTTCGCCTTCCGAAAGGAGTCCGGAAAATCGCTGGACAATAAGGCCTGAAACAAAGTCAGCTTGCAGCATTTCTCCAGCTGAGACAGCTCGATCAATGACTCTTCCTTTGACTTGCCCAAAATCCTGGGGCTTGATTGCCAACCTAGGCACATGATTTGCTGGCAGCTCCGCCACAGCAACTGTTGCCTCGGAGATAACGTCCCCTGGCGAAAGATCACCGCGAGCCACCACAACCTGTATCCTCTTAGCCTGATCACCAAGCAAATCCTGCCTAATGGCTTCCTGCTGAGCATCCAGATAGTTCCTCATTAGCCAAAATGCCAGCAAGCCCAACATTAACGCTCCAGCAATTAATAGCCAGCCCGTCCATTCCTTTTTCATCCATCACCTCGTGCCCCCCTGTCAATAAAAGACAGCAGCTACATTTTCTTTGCGTTTCAGTTTGAGCGTTTAACAATGGTTAGTATGGAGCCTGCATCTTGCCCCACAGCGGTAACATCCATTGTCTCGCCACCTCGGTTCAATAGCATTGCACCGCCTTCACTCCCTCTGGAAAGCGCACCTCGGCTAACCGGTTCGTACCCCTCTCTTTGAAAGTGGTTTCGATAAAAATCAAGACCCTCCGTTACGGAAAGGTTGCTTTTCAATACTATCGTTCGGCTCTTACGACCCTCATCATCAGATCGAAGATCCTGGATCACCTGTGTTCCTCGCGGCAGCGGAAACGCCAAGGAAAGTGAAGATCGATTTTCGTCAGCGGCGTCGAACAGATCCGTGATGGCAATAAATCCCTGCGTTTGCAGCCCAATATCAGTTCGACTCTGGATTGTGATAAGAAAACCGCCATCCCGGTGCGACAGTACATCCCAAGGCTCGGCTTGAGCACGTGCGACGTGCTCCCATTGCCGAGAAAAGAAGGCTTCCAGGTCATCCGGCGTATCATTTGTACGGAACGCATACACCCGAGCATTCAGCGTGTCCATTTTCATCTGTTTCGCCACAATTTCCACGGACATGGATGCAGGCAAATCAAGCTCAGGAAAATCATCACCCTGAGCTGACGTAAGCCCAGCCCAGATAAAACCTACGGCTAATGCTATGCCTCTCAAGCACCATATGGCACATAAAATCAAAGATCGCATGAGGAACCCCCTCCCCCTGTGACCCCATCAAAAGCCGCTACCCGATGTGCAGGCAATGGCTCTATAGTGGTTTGACCAAGCACCAGACAATCCGAGTGAAGTTCATCGGCAATCGGAAAAGCTGACAGTAAGTCCTGCGCATCATCTACCAAGTCAATATTAAGAAACTGCTGTGGGAGGAGCCCCTGAATGCGGTGCTCAGCATGCCCCCTTCCTCCTGCACTCCAGGATTCGGTGTAAATAGCATTTGTCGCGTTTAATGTTAGTGATGTACCTAGCCCGTCGCCAAAGACATCACTTAGATCCATCAACTGAACGCCTGAGCTGGCCGTCACTAACCCGTTTTCCGGCATATCAAACTGTGTGACTGCTGATATGAGGTCAACCACTTCGTCAGCCAACCCTGCAATACCGCCAGGCTCTGCGTTTGACGATGTCACGGTGGCAATATCAGCACTTTCTCCCTGTTGAACCATTAATGCAGCCTGGCTACCATTTTGTCGCCTGGAAAAAGGGTCAAGCTCAAAGGCAGCATCTGCCTCCGAGCTGATATCTTGTGAGCCCATGGCAAATATTCTTGAGTCTACTTCTTTAGCAATTTGTTGATCGCTTTTATAGCTGAGAGCAGCACCTTGATAACCGTCAAGCCCTCTTCCTGGCGCGTCTGCATACCACACGGTTCTCTCCCATGCCGCGTATCGAGCCCCCATTTCAACGTCCTGTTTCTGGGATATAATCTTGGCGATCACGGGTACCATCAAAAACAGAGGCACCAGCAGAAAGACGCTGACGATAATGAACTCCGTCAGCGCCTGCCCCTGCTGCGTACGTGGTGCCCGGCATTTCAGCACTTTTGTGTCATGAGCCATCGAAATAACCTCTCAGGCCAATCACAAACGCTTGAAACGCCATTAGCGCCGAGCAGCCCATGCCTAGATAGTGACAACTTCGTTATTACTGCTTTCCATAGCCTCATACATTCTCCTTAACGCTGCCAAAACGGGTCATTTGGGTCGATATAACCCTTGTCCCTTAGCGCATCGATCAACTTCCAAAAATCAGCTGAGCTGTACCTAGCAATTATGTCGTTTTCTTTAGTAATTTGAATTTCTTTAATGGTATCAAGTGCTGACATGAGCGATTTCCCAAATTTATCTTCCAGGGTCGGGTCAGCCCCCGCCTCAATCATCACCGTCGCCGCTGCATGGCTTCTTGAGGTCAGCATTCTCCTTAACGCCGTCGAGTTGTACTCGGTATTGCGGTAGTTAACATCGGCGCCGTACTCAATCAGCAGTTTGATATGCTCCAGATAGGTATCTGATAGTGGTTTAAATAGGAGAGTGTTGTCTTCTTCGGTTACTGGCAAATCCGGGTCGGCCCCTGCCTCCAGCAAGGTGCGTAAATACGCGGTGGACTCCGGATAGTTTTCATACGCCAGTTCAAGGACATACACTTTATCAATATCAGGATAGTCGGGGTTCGGCACCCCGAAGTTGGGGTCAGCCCCCTGGCGTAAGGCGTTGTCCATGGCACTTTGATCCCCCGCGATGACGGCCTTCATTAAGTCGCGATTAGGCCCGTCCTCAACACCGCTTGTTAAGCTGTTCGCCTTGAGTGCCGAGCAGCCCAGGGTTAACGAGAGTGCGATCATCAGTATGCCTGCTTTCCATAGCCTCATAACTGCTCCTTAACGCTGCCAAAAAGGGTCATTCGGGTCGATATAACCCCTGTCCCTCAGCGCATCGATCAACTTCCAAAAATCAGCTGAGCTATACCTAGCAATTATGTCGTTTTCTTTAGTAATTTGAATTTCTTTAATGGTATCAAGTGCTGACATGAGCGAATTGCCAAATTTATCTTCCAGGGTAGGGTCAGCCCCCGCCTCAATCATCACCGTCGCCGCTGCATGGCTTCTTGAGGTCAGCATTCTCCTTAACGCCGTCGAGTTGTACTCGGTATTGCGGTAGTTAACATCGGCGCCGTACTCAATCAGCAGTTTGATATGCTCCAGATAGGTATCTGATAGTGGTTTAAATAGGAGAGTGTTGTCTTCTTCGGTTACTGGCAAATCCGGGTCGGCCCCTGCCTCCAGCAAGGTGCGTAAATACGCGGTGGACTCCGGATAGTTTTCATACGCCAGTTCAAGGACATACACTTTATCAATATCAGGATAGTCGGGGTTCGGCACCCCGAAGTTGGGGTCAGCCCCCTGGCGTAAGGCGTTGTCCATGGCACTTTGATCCCCCGCGATGACGGCCTTCATTAAGTCGCGATTAGGCCCGTCCTCAACACCGCTTGTTAAGCTGTTCGCCTTGAGTGCCGAGCAGCCCAGGGTTAACGAGAGTGCGATCATCAGTATGCCTGCTTTCCATAGCCTCATAACTGCTCCTTAACGCTGCCAAAAAGGGTCATTCGGGTCGATATAACCCCTGTCCCTCAGCGCATCGATCAACTTCCAAAAATCAGCTGAGCTATACCTAGCAATTATGTCGTTTTCTTTAGTAATTTGAATTTCTTTAATGGTATCAAGTGCTGACATGAGCGAATTGCCAAATTTATCTTCCAGGGTAGGGTCAGCCCCCGCCTCAATCATCACCGTCGCCGCTGCATGGCTTCTTGAGGTCAGCATTCTCCTTAACGCCGTCGAGTTGTACTCGGTATTGCGGTAGTTAACATCGGCGCCGTACTCAATCAGCAGTTTGATATGCTCCAGATAGGTATCTGATAGTGGTTTAAATAGGAGAGTGTTGTCTTCTTCGGTTACTGGCAAATCCGGGTCGGCCCCGGCTTCCAGCAAGGTGCGTAAATACGCGGTGGACTGCGGATAGTTTTCATACGCCAGTTCAAGCACATACACTTTATCAATATCAGGATAGTCGGGGTTCGGCACCCCGAAGTTGGGGTCTGCCCCCTGGCGTAAGGCGTTGTCCATGGCACGTTGATCCCCCGCGATGACGGCCTTCATTAAGTCGCGATTAGGCCCGTCCTCAACACCGCTTGTTAAGCTGTTCGCCTTGAGTGCCGAGCAGCCCAGGGTTAACGAAAGTGCCATCATTAGTATGCCTGCTTTCCATAGCCTCATACATTCTCCTTAACAAAAAAACATATTAATTTTTCGGCTCTTCGTCATTTCATGTGGATTTGGCCTGATCAAGCAGGCGGCCCACCGGGCTACCAATCAGGTAAATCATAGCAATGAAATTAGCTTCATTTCGGTAGCCCCGTGCACGTGAACGAGCCGCCTGAAACAGGCCGTTCATTCCTTCTAGTCGCGCGTTTGTCAGCCCCGAGTGCCAGCGCCTGACTACCGCTTTAGCGTGTCGCTCAAGTGTCTCCAGCGCTTTCCCCATCGGCTTCAGTAGAGGCTTCTCAGAAACTGCTGCTTTCATGATTTTTAGGTAGTTCGTGATCCGCCAACGCGCTGCCCTGGGCGTTGACGCTTTCTGGATCCAGCTTAACTTTTCCTTGATCACCCAAGCATCGGCCGTGGCGCTCTGATCGGCAACCAGCTCCTGAAGTGCCGATATCTGTTTAGGTGTGTGGTTCTCATTTTCCAGGCTCTTCAACAGTGCCCAGCGCAGCGACTTGGGGTGTTTCTGCTCGCGGCGTTCTTTCTTGCGCACCTCGTCCAGTCGCTTGGTGAAGGTCTGCACGATATGGAACCAGTCGACCGTTACCTCCGCCTTGGGAAGAGACTCGGTGACGCCACTAAGGAAAGCAGGTGACATGTCACAGACAACCTCGACCACATTGTCCACATCGCCACCATGAGCCGCCAGGAAGGCACTGAACGCCTTGATGGTGTCCTTGCCGCAGCCTGGAACAGCGAAAATCACCGGTTCCTGCTTGCGCTGCATATCGAGGAACACGGTGACGTAACGATGCCCGCGTCGGGACGCGGTTTCGTCCACGCCAACCATGGTCACATTGGACAGATCCAGCTCTCCCAGCATGCGGTTCACGTAGTGGTGCACGATGCGCCATAGTCGTTTGTCGGAAATCTCCAACTGCCGGGAGACAGCCAGCACTGGCATCTCCTTGACGAGCGACATGGCCGCCTGCTCGAACAACAGGGTAAAGTCACTGCCGGGCCGCGCCCAGGGCACCTTTATGCGTTTGACGCCATGTTCAGGACACTTTGTACGAGGGACGCGAGCATGCAAGTAACAATGGTGCTGAAAGAAGTTCAGATGTCGCCAGGTTTTGTCAGCAAAGTCGTGGGCTTGGCAGGCCTTACCGCACTCTGGACAGGGATAGAGGCTGCCACGCTCCGCCTCGACATACAGCTCCAGGCGGTGAGGCGACGCAGCGGTATCCAGGTGCTGATCCTTGAGAATCCAGGGCGCTTCCAGGCCAAGGCCGAGTGTTAAAATCTGGGTGCCGTCCATGTCGTACCTCCTGCTAATATGGAGGCAATATTCTGGCTCAGCTCAGGGGGCGAATTCCACACCCAACGACGAAGAGCCAATTTTTCATAGCTATCTTACCAACTTCTATATTTGAACGCCTCGCTCTACGATTTAGAAGAGCCTTTTCAATACAGCCTTCGCAAACCGAAGAAATAATTTTAAAGCTACAACCATATTCATTACAAAAATAACTAACACAAAAATATACGTCCATCCCTCATACCTGCCTTTAAGGCATGAAAGATGATCGACATCTATCCACTCAAAATCATCTGCTGCATGCTCTTCAGGAGAGACCTCATAAACATAGCGTTCATCCTCTGAAGGGGCATAATCACGAAGGAGAAATATTCTCTCTACTCCATCCCAATCAATCGCTTTAAAATATACGCCAACACCATGTTCTCTAGCATCATATTTAACTATCGTTCTAAATAGCTCGGACCCTTTTACCCATTGATCATAAAGTGGCTGTCTTCGGCTTTCAGGTGAACTACCAATAATCGGTTTATAACCTCTGTTAATTTGAAATCGATCATCGAACCAGGTTGGTGACAACCCCAGTGGTAATACTGGCTTACTTTCCATTCTTCCACAGTAGTACATGGTAGAAAATCCAAAAGAATAAACTAACAGCATAATAGCTAAAAGATTCATAACCCAAAAAAACAAACGACTTTTTTTCATATAATTTACCATTATGGCTCAGGATATGTTACTGACCATTCAAACGTTTCGTAATCATATGGCACGCCACCCAAAACCTCAAGCCCATTGATATTTAAAGGCTCTTCAAAGCGGTCAGGTGCGCCTGATTCATCAAAAATTGGAGCAGTAAATGTGGTTGTACAACTACCACTTGAGCAAACCTCAGTATAGCTAACTAGCGTCCTACCGATATGAAAAACATCCCACCCCTCAAGTGTGAAATTAATGGCAATCCTATACGGTTCCACCCCTTCACCATTGATATTTTTTTCAATTTGAGCTTCAATATTTGGATGATTTATTATTTTTTGTTTGACCGCATCACTTAGACCAATTGTTTCTCCATTTCCATTAAAGTAGTGAAACATCGCATCACTACTATCGCGCAGCACACTAAGTTGGGTATTTGCAGGATAGTTCCACGGATGCGCACCACCTTGAAACCCCATCGGATCTACTGCATCTGTAGCGGGGATATCGTTGCCATACAAGAGGTCTGCTTCGTCGCCAAAACCAAACAAAGGACCACTGCTATCCCCATTTAATCCACCAGCACCATATTGGCCACCACTAGACCCCATTCCGGCATTGCCGCCATCTTGGCCATACGGCCCACCGTTGAGCGGTTCATCACTACCCAGGATATTACCGTCGGCATCCAGGGTGGGCAGGTGCGGTAGCCTGGCGGCGTAGTGGAAGGCTTCCTGCTGATCGGTAAGCGCCCTTAAATCGACACACTTGACCTAGCCGTGTTCTTTCACTTTTTTTCGGCGGGCGCCAAGTTCACGTTCCAGGGCAGCAGCGTTTCCAGTGCCTCTAACGTATCAGCGGTGGCGATGTGCTCCAGCACATAATGGATATAGGCAGCAGGCTCCAAGCCATTGGCTTTTGCCGTTTCGATGAGTGAATAACAGGTGGCACTGGCGTGAGCGCCGCGGGAGGTATCCGCGAACAGCCAGGCTCTTCGACCAACGGCAAACGGGCGAATGGCGTTTTCTGCCAGAACATTACTGATATGCAGGTCGCCGCGCGCACAATAGCCGATGAGGAAGTCCCATTGGTTCAGCGTATATTCCATCGCCTGACGCGTCAGGCTGCCTTTCATGACGCGGGTAACATTAGCCTCTAGCCAAGCCTTGAAGGCCTCAAGACGCGGAAGGCTCAGCTCCTGGCGGACACGGTAGCGTTCCACTTCGCTGAGATCCTTGATCTGCCGTTCGATGGCGTAGAGTTTGTTGATATGGCTAAGCCCTACCTCGGCCTTGGCCGGCGTGGCGCCCTTGCCTTTCGCGTTGACCTTGGCTGCCTTAGACGCTTCCACGAACTTGCGTCGCGCATGGTCCCAACAGCCAATGCGGGTAATGCCGTTGGCACGGCATACCTGGCCGTAACCGGCGTAGCCATCGGCCTGCAGGATCCCTGAGAAGTCGTCGAGTAGGCGCACCGGCACGCTGCCGCCGCGGGACGGGTCGTAGGCAAAGAGCACCGACGGTTGATCCGGTGGGCCACCTCGGGTGACCCACATCCATTTATCTGACTGAGCGGTCTTGCCGTCTTCCTTGAGCACTTGCAGCCGCGTTTCATCGGCTTGCAGATACGCGCTGCTGTTTTGCACTTCGCGCATCAGCGTGATCAAGGGCGTGAAGACGTCATTCAGGCGGATGATCCAGTTGGCCATCTGCGTGCGGCTAACAGCGTGGCCTAACCGCTTGAACATGCCTTCCAAGCGGTACAGCGGCAAACCGTCTGCGTACTTGGAGGTGATCACGTACGCTAGCAGTGACGTCGACGCCGTGCACTTGCCTAGCGGATGAACCGGACGCTCCGCAGTAAGGAGATGGTCGTTGCCCTCAAGCGGGAACACCGCTTTTTCCTGCCAGTATTCGAGGACTTTCAGCTGCGCGGGGATGAACTGAAGCTCTTCTTTTACCTTGGCGAAGAAGGTCTTGGTCGCCCCGACTTTTTCTTCTTCGCTGAGCGTAAGCTCAATACGCTCACGGACCAGAGTGTCGGAGAAGCCACGTTGGCGACGTTGACGTGAGGGACGCGGCGCGTCTTGCTCTTCGACATCGTCGGGTAACTGATCGCGTAGCGCCTCGATGTCAGCTTCCAACTCCGTCTCATCGAACAGATGAGCCTGGTTCGCAGACTTTTCACTGCGCGCGGCGAACTGCTGAATGCGCTGCAAGCGCAGCTTCTCTTCGAGCAATTGAATATAGAGATTACGTTGCTGTAACGCCGTCTGTTGAGCCGTCACCTGTTGCTGAAGCCCCGCCACAAGAGCCACTACCTCAGCGGCGGAGAGGCCACTGAGATCAGGCAGTTGGGAGGAGACTTCGGGGTGCTTTTTCATGGGCCAATGATACCAGATTCGGTGTGTTAAAGCACTGAAAATAAGAGCTTTATGGCCTATCCGACGCTGTCGTAATGCAGTGTTTTATGGCCGCGCATCAGGGTGATATCGTAGCCATCCAACAGCCAGTTGATCTGCTCGCCAGTCAACGCCATAACGTCATCCGAGGGGCCGGGCCACTTGAAGCGCTCCTCGGCCAGCGCCTTGTAGTAGAGCACGAAGCCATTGTCTTCCCACATCAGGCACTTGATTTTATTTCGCTGCCGGTTAGTAAAGGCATACAGCGCCCCGCTAAAGGGGTTGTGTCCCAGTTCTTGCTCCACCAGTAACGCCAGGCCGTTGGCTTGCTTGCGAAAATCGACCGGTGCGCGGTACAGGTAGATCTCGGGCATTTCCCACGCGGGGCGTAAATAGCGCGGCCGCTTCACAGTTGCCTCAGGATATCGCCCAGTAACGCCACGTTGCCCGCGTGCAAGCCCGTGACCGTGATACCGCCGGGCAGTGATACCGTAAGCCCCGTGGAGTCTATTTCTTTTGCGGTGCCGGTATTGGGATATGCGACGGTGGCAAAACCGGCGACTGGCTCTTTTGTTGACGATGCGCTGGCCAAGAGCTTTTGACGCCAGTAAGAAAACTGATGGTACTTTAGCGCTTGTTGCTTGCAAAACGCCATGCCGGACAAGCCAGAGGTTTGCCATTCGGTGACTTGTTGCTGCCAATATTGCTCACGTTCTTGATGCGTCATGACACCCCCTCACAAAGATCTGATGGCATCAGTGTGAGGGGATAAAAGCGAGAGCGGTAGATGCCGGTTTAAGGGCGCTTACGCTGATCGCGAATGGCCTCCATCAGGCGCTGCTGAACGCTCTTGCCTTCCTCGCCAAACGGCGTCAGAAGTGCGCCAACCATTAACCCGGTCAACAGCAAATATTCGATGGTGCCTGCACCACGCTGGCGGGTCATCTGCGGCATCTTGCGGGGCTTAGCGTGATCACGCAAATGGCTTGCGCCTGGTGCCTGGTTTCCTGACAAATTTCCCTTTCCCATCCCTGGTTCCTTTTTCTTTTTCGCCTGCCCGCTAATGAGCTTTCCTGGCTATCTTATTGCTGCGCTAAGCTTTTCGAATTCCGCGGTTGGGATCTTCATACACTCGCAAAAGTACTCTTTTCCCAGAATACGCTTACTCGCCTCGCTCTCCATATAGGCTATTTCTTCGGTATAGGCAGCAGTAAGAACCTCCGTCAGCATGGCATACACGGCCTCAGACGCTCCGTAAACATCTTTGCTTATTTCAAGCACGGCTGGCAGAGAGTGCATTGCAATCTCTTCCTGTGTTGCCCCTACGACACTATCACCTTGGAGAACATCCCGTGACCGATATGCTGTCTTAGCAATCGCCGGTTGGGAAACCACCATCCTTCTACACCAGCCATAGCGGTTCATGTAAATTTCATTAGCGTCCAGTTCTTCTGGCCCCAGCAGCCCACCATTCCCTGACATCAACGCTTCGAGATGCGCGCCGCGCATCTCCATATAAGGGTCGTTCCCTTCCGGCACGTGATCTGGGCAATGCGCTGCCTGCCACTGGTCAGGAATCATATCTGCATCGTTTGCAATTGCCGCCACTGGCAACCACAGACCCAACAGAAGCGCCATAAAATGGCGTTGATAGCGTAAATATGCCATTAAAGCATCACCTTTATCAGAAAACGCCTGAGATTGCCGCCACGGCGGATTTCTCGGCATCCGACAGCTTGCCCAGCCGCGGCTGCCAGAAGGGGTTATATAAATTGCCATACTCAACATTGCCGTCGCGGCGGGCAAACTGCAGAACATCGGTAGGACGTGCGTAATAAGGCTGCCCCTTGGCGGCGGCTGCCAACCAACCACCCGCCGTACCGGTATTGAGCGGATTATCACCCGTTGCACCAAGATCTTTAATCAGTGAGATGGCGTCAACCTTCTTGCGAAACAGCAACACCATACTGAGGCCAGACATATGAGAGCGGCTCTCATCTCGAAACGCATAAAACGCCGGTATGCCATTCGTATTGCTAAGGTTGTTATTGCTTTCGTCAGCTTTTGTTACAACATCAACCACTGTGGAAAGAAAGCTGGTAGCACTCTGGATGGTTTCAGTCACAGCGGTAATTGCCATACCCAGCCCCGGCACAAAACTGGCCACCTTCCCAAATGCCCCAAGGCTTTGCCCAAGCCGCTCCATCATCGTGGCCCAGGAGCTCAAGCCGAACATTTGCCCGATAGCCACTTGATTAGCGACCATGGCGCGTGTCGTGTATGCCGAAAAATTGAGATCACGGGCGACTAACGCGGAACTGCTGTAAGCAACATTATCTGCTGTGTTCTGCAGTTTTATTTTTTCGGTCATTACCTGGCCGGAATCATACATCGTCCATAGCGCCAAAAGCACCGCAACCATCAGCACGGCCGTCATTGGCATTACCTGCGAGCAGAGGCAAGAGGCCTTTCTCAATCGCCTCAAGCACTTCCGGCAGCATCACCTCCTTGTAGCGCAGCAGATCCCCGACGGTTTCCGGCAGCGCGGTCAGGCCACCTGCCTGATAGCGGCAGGCGGCGATTTCGGCTAAGTCAGCGGGGCTGGCGTCCACCGGCGGCACCAGCCCAATACTGATCAGGCGCTGGCGAAAATCTTCGCCATCCACCAGCTCAGTGATCATCATGAGGTGACCTCCTCTTTTTCGACGGCGGCCAGGCGGCAGGCGGCGTATTTGAACTCGGGGATTTTGCCGTCCGGGTCCAGCGCGGGGTTGGTCAGCAGGTTAGCCGCCGCTTCGGCATAGGCGAAGGGGATAAATACCATGCCATCCGGCATGCCAGGATCAACCCGTGCGGCCAGTGTGATGCGGCCACGCCGAGTGGTAATCGAAAGCCAATCCCCCGGCGCCAACTTCAGCCGCTGCATTTCATTGATGGAAAGGCTGGCCACGGCTTCAGGCTCCAGCTCATCCAGCACCTTGGCACGCCGGGTCATCGAGCCAGTGTGCCAGTGCTCCAGCTGACGGCCGGTGGTGAGCACCGTTGGGTAGTCGTCATCCACCGGTTCATCCGGCGGAATGGGACGGGTGGCGGCGAACTTGGCCTTGCCGCCTTCGCGGGGGAAGGCATCGCCAAAGACGACGTCCTGGCCGGGGGCGTCGTCACTCGGGCAGGGGTAGGTCACCGACTGTTCGCGTTCCAGGCGTTCCCAGCTGATATGGTCCAGCGAGGCCATGCCCTGCTTCATTTCCGCAAACACCTCGCTGGGGTGCTGGTAGTGCCAGCCCAGGCCGAAGCGGTTGGCCAGCTGCTGGATGATCCACCAGTCCGGGCGGGCATCGCCGGGCAGCGGCATGGCCGCACGGCCCAGCTGCACCTGACGGTTGGTGTTGGTCACGCTGCCGTCTTTCTCGGGCCAGGCCGAAGCCGGCAGAATCACGTCGGCGAACTGGGCGGTTTCGGTCACGAACAGGTCCTGCACCACCAGATGCTCCAGCTTGCCGAGCGCCTCACGGGCGTGGGTGAGATCGGGGTCAGACATGGCCGGGTTTTCACCCAGGATATACATGCCGCGAATGGTGCCGTCATGAATGGCATCCATGATCTCGACCACGGTCAGGCCGGGCTGATTATCCAGCGGCGTATTCCACAGCTCCTCGAAGGCGGAGCGCAGTTGATCATCGCCGACCGGTTGATAGTCAGGCATCACCATGGGGATCATACCCGCATCTGAGGCGCCCTGAACGTTGTTCTGGCCACGCAGCGGGTGCAGGCCGGTGCCAGGCCGCCCGGTATGGCCACAGGCCAGGGCCAGCGAGATCAGGCAGCGGGCGTTGTCGGTGCCGTGGGTATGCTGGGAGATGCCCATGCCCCAGAAGATCATGGCGCGCTCGGCATTGGCATACAGGCGCGCCACCTCGCGAAGGGTCTCGGCGTCTACGCCACACTGCTCGCTCATGGCCTCTGGGGTCATGTCGACCACATGAGTCTTGAGGGCCTCGAAGCCTTCGGTATGCTCGGTGATATAGGTCTCATCAAAGAGACCTTCAGTGACGATGACATTGAGTAGCGCATTGAACAGCGCCACGTCAGAACCGGGTTTAAAGCGCACGCTCAGGTGGGCGTAGGCATCCAGCGCCTGGCCCCGCGGGTCGATAATGATGAACCGGGTGCCGCGCTTGGCGGCCTGTTTGAAGAAGGTGGCCGCGACCGGATGGTTTACCGCCGGGTTGCAGCCGGTGAGAATCACCACATCGGCGTTGGCCGCCTGCATAAAGGACGCGGTAACCGCACCGGAGCCCAGGCATTCCATCAGCGCCGCCACTGAACTTGCGTGGCACAGCCTTGTGCAGTGATCGACGTTATTGGTGCCAAAGCCGGTGCGGATCAGCTTCTGGAACAACCAGGCTTCTTCGTTGGAGCATTTGGCGCTACCGAAACCGGCCAGCGCCTGCGGCCCTTGTCCTTTTTTCAGGTTGATCAGGCCGGTGGCGGCAAATTCCAGCGCTTCTTCCCAGCTGGCCTCACGGAAGTGAGTCAGCGGCTGGGCGGGGTCGAAGTCCGGATCAAGCCCCTTGGCCACACCCTCACGGCGGATCAGCGGGGTGGTCAGGCGTGACGGATGGCGTGGGTAGTCAAACCCAAAGCGACCTTTCACGCACAGGCGATTATGGTTGGACGGCCCGTTGCGGCCTTCCACATAGACAATCTCGTCGTTCTTGAGGTGGTAGGTCAGCTGGCAGCCGACGCCGCAATAGGGGCAGACGGAGTCGACCTGTTTATCGGTCGCGGCACTGTCCCCCACGCCGTGTTCGTCAACCAGAGTGGCGGGCATCAGGGCCCCGGTCGGGCAGGCCTGCACGCATTCGCCACAGGCCACACAGGTGCTGTCGCCCATGGGGTCATCAAAGTCGAAAACGATTTTTGAGGCACTGCCACGATGGGCCAGCCCGATGACGTCGTTGACCTGCACTTCACGGCAGGCGCGTACACACAGGTTGCATTCAATGCAGGCGTCGAGGTTGACCGCCATGGCACTGTGCGAGCGGTCTTTGACGACGGCGCTTTCGCGCTCGGCCACATGGTGCACGGTGGGCGTAGTTCGTTCGCTGCGCTTGGGTAAGCGCTGACTTACCTCACCGACATCAATCGCCAGTTGATCGGCCATGGCCCAGAAATGGCTGGAGGCGTCCGGACTCTGCTCCCGGGGCGGTTGATCCACGGCGAGCATTTCCAGCACGCCTTCGCGGGCCACCCGCGAGCGTTCAGAGGTGGCACTATGCACCACCATGCCGGGCTTGGCCTCACGCAGGCAGCTGGCGACCAGGGCGCGTTCGCCTTGCACCTCGACCATGCAGGCGCGGCAGTTGCCGTCGGCGCGGTAGCCCTCGGCATCCTTGAAGCACAGGTGCGGAATGGTTTCTCCGGCGCGCTTGGCAACCTGCCAGAGGGTGTCGCCGGGGTAAGCCGTCACGGCTGCACCATCCAGCGTGAGGGTAAAGGTCTCTTGGTTCATCAGGTGCTCCTTACCCTTTGATAATGACGTTCTGGGCGGCGAGCTCAGTGCGGAAATCGCGCAGCAGGCCCAGCACTGGATTGGGGGCGGCTTGCCCCAGGCCGCAGATGGACGCATCCATCATCACCTGGGAAAGCCGTTCCAGCGTGTCGACATCCCAGGTACTGCGTTCCAGCAGGGTGAGCATTTTCTCGGTACCCACGCGACAGGGCGTACACTGGCCACAGGATTCATCGGCGAAAAAGCCCAGCAGATTGGTCGCCACATTACGCAGGCTGTCCTGATCGGAGAGCACTACCACCGCCGCCGAGCCGATAAAACAGCCGTGCTCCTGCAGGGTGTCGAAATCCAGCGGAATATCCGCCTTGCTGGCAGGCAGAATACCGCCCGAGGCACCGCCAGGCAGATACCCGGCCAGGGTGTGGCCGTTCTGCATGCCACCGGCGTATTCGTTAATCAGTTCGTTCAGGGTGATGCCGGCCGGGGCCAGATGCACGCCGGGCTTGTTCACCCGGCCAGAGACCGAAAAGCTGCGCAGGCCGCTGCGCCCATGGCGGCCGTGACTGGCAAACCATTCGGCACCCTGGGCATAAATGGCCGGAATCCAGTAGACGGTTTCGACGTTATTGACCAAGGTCGGGCGGTCAAATAATCCACGCTGGGCCACAAACGGCGGCCGATGGCGAGGCTTGCCGGGCTTGCCTTCCAGCGATTCGATCATCGCCGACTCTTCCCCGCAGATATAGGCGCCTGCTCCACGGCGCACCACGATATAGCCCGGCGCCACCAGCCCGGCGGCTTCCAGCTCCGCAATGGCCTGATGCAACACCGTATGCAGCGCTGGGTATTCATCACGCAAGTAGATGTACAGAGCGTCTGCTTCCACCGCCCAGGCGCTGATCAGGGCGCCTTCGAGAAACTGATGGGGGGCGCGCTCCAGGTAATAACGGTCCTTGAAAGTGCCCGGCTCGCCTTCATCGGCGTTGATGGCGCAATAGCGCGGCCCGGCTTCGGCGCGGACGAAAAACCATTTTTTAAAGGTCGGGAAACCCGCGCCCCCCAGCCCGCGCAGCTTGGCCTTTTCCAGGGTGTCCATCAGGCTTTCAACACTCATCTCCCCCGCCCGGCAGGCGTTGAGCAGGGCGTAACCACCGGTTTGCCGGTACGCGTCAAGGCGCGGCCAGTCTACCGGCTCAGGGTGAGTGTGATCGGCAGCGATGGCCGCCTGAACGCGCTCAACACTGGCATGGCCCAGATGGTAATGGCCCACTTCCACCACAGGCGCTGTATCACAGCGGCCCATGCAGGGGGCGCGCAGCACGCGCACCTCGGCGGGGTCGGTGCCTGCCGCAAGTTCATTGCGCAGAGCGTCAGCACCGGCCAGCTGGCAGGACAGGGAATCACATACCCGCAGCGTCAGCGCTGGAGGTGGTGATTGATCGTCGTGGATGACATCAAAGTGGGCGTAAAAGGTGGCGGTTTCATATACCTCGGCCATGGGCAGGTTCATGTAAGCGGCCAGGGCGCGTAGATGGGTCAGCGGCAAGTGGCCAAGGGCATCCTGAATCACGTGCAGATGTTCGATCAACAGATCACGTTGGCGCCGCTGCGGCTGCTCGCGTTCATCACCGAGCAGTTGACGCAAGGCATCCAGGGCGTCCGCGGCAAGTGAGCGGCCACGTGGCTTGCCGCGCAGGCGGCGCTTGGGGATCTCTGTGTGAACAGTCATGGCATCTCGATCTTAATGCTGGGGGAAAGAATATAGGGTCGATAGTGGCAAAACAGAGGTGAAAACACGATACCTAAAAACGACTTCACCCAGCGGATAGCGATTCTGGGCAGGTTGCTTGCCGTTCGCATTTTCACGCAGGCCATGAAATCGCACTGAAGAACCCAGGAGGGCCGCCTGGTCTCAGGCGGCCCATCAAGGCATCAGGCGGCGACGCTGCCGTGCGGGTCCATGACAAACTTCTTGGCCACACCACCATCAAAGTCAGCATAGCCACGCGGCGCATCGTCCAGGGAGATAAACTGAACGTTGACCGCCTTGGCAATCTGCACCTTGTCAAACAGGATTGCCTGCATCAGCTGACGGTGGTATTTCATCACCGGACATTGACCGGTATGGAAGGAGTGCGACTTAGCCCAACCCAGCCCGAGGCGCATGGACAGGTTACCCAGTCTGGCTTCGCTGGTGGAGGCGCCCGGGTCCTCGGTGACGTAAAGGCCAGGAATACCAATCTGCCCCCCGGCACGGGTAATATCCATACAGGCATTGAGCACAGTGGCAGGCTGCTCATGGGCGTGATTATGGCCATGGCAACGGGCCTCGAAGCCCACAGCGTCCACCGCACTGTCAACCTCACGCTCGCCAAGAATAGGTTCAAGCATATCGGCCATCGGGGTGTCCTGACGCAGATCCAGGGTCTCGCAGCCAAACTTACGGGCCTGTTCAAGGCGCTCGGGGTTCATATCACCCACAATCACACACGCTGCGCCAAGCAGCTGTGCCGATACCGCAGCGGCAAGCCCCACCGGGCCCGCACCGGCAATGTAGACAGTACTACCGGGGCCGACGCCTGCGGTATAGCAGCCATGGAAGCCGGTCGGGAAGATATCCGACAGCAGGGTAAGGTCGCCGATTTTTTCCATCGACTGCTCTCGATCCGGGAACTTGAGCAGGTTGAAGTCTGCGTAAGGCACCATGACGTATTCCGTCTGACCGCCAACCCAGCCGCCCATGTCGACATAGCCATAGGCAGCCCCCGGGCGTGCCGGATTAACGTTCAGGCAGATACCTGTCTGGCCTTCCTTACAGTTACGGCAGCGCCCGCAGGCAATGTTGAACGGTACCGAGACGATGTCACCCACGCTCAGAAATTCCACGTCACGGCCACACTCGATGACCTCACCGGTGATCTCGTGACCCAGCACCAAACCTTCCGGAGCCGTGGTACGGCCACGCACCATATGTTGGTCGCTGCCGCAGATGTTGGTGGTGATAACTTTAAGGATGACGCCATGTTCGCACTTGCGCTTGCCAAGTGAGAGCTCCGGGAACGGAATGCTTTCAACGGCTACCTTACCCGGCCCTTTGTAGACGACACCGCGATTACCTTGGCTCATGATGATTTCCTCTCTCATTGTTGTAGTTGTAATGATTGTTGTAGCTGTAATAGTCGTAGCAATGGCTAAAACGCTAGCCTTGCCCTTTCTGACACTGCGACTGATTCGAGCTCAGCGCAGCACGCCTTCTTCATTAAGCAGCTTGAGAATGGCATCAGCACCCTGGTCGGCACTCACTCCGTCAAGCACCTGGCCACTGCCGCCTTCGGCCTTGGCGGCGGCGGCCTTGAAACGCTCCCGTGCAGAAGCGGCTTTGACAATCTTCAGCCGTTTTGGCCGTTTGCGCGCTGCTGAAAGCGACCATTGCGCCAGCTCAGCATCAGGCTCGGAGGCCAGCGCCTGAGAATCAAATTGTGCCCGCCGCGCGGGGCCAAAGGCACTCTGACGTGGCGCCGGGGCAGCGCTATCCACGCTCATGATGGCGGGCAGACGTACCTGAAGGCGTTTGCGCTGGCCACGTGGCAAGGCCTGAAGCACCGTGGCCACCCCGTTTTCAATGCGCTCGATCACCGCCAGGTTGTTGACGACCGGCCAGCCCAGGCGCTCCGCCAGCGCGTAGGGCAGCAACCCGGAGCCTTCACCGCGTTCTGCGCGGCAACCGGTCAGCACCAGTTGAGGCTCACGCTGGGCAAGGTGGTCACCCAGCACCGGAATGACGTCAGCGCCCTCCTCCTGCTCCAGCAGAGTCATTGACGGCAGGCCGGCCATACCCGGATAGCTTCGCAGTGCGGTTTCACTGTCGGTACTACAGCTACCGGCGTGAACCAGCTCCAGCTGGGCGTTGGCGTATTGGGATTCCACCCCTAGCGCCAGCTCAACGCCGCGGGCATCGTGATCGGCGCGCCGTGGGCGCCCGGTTAGCGGGTGGCGGCCCAGGGATACCAGCACGGCAATATCCAGCGCTTTATCAGGCTGCATCGCGCGCCCCTCCTTGTTGCTGAACCTTGGCCACCAGCGCGGCCAGAATCTGCGTACTGTCGCCAATCACGGCCAGATCGGCACGTTTGATCATGTCACAGCCGGCATCCATGTTGATGGCAATCACCTTGTCACAGCTCTGAATACCCTGCAGGTGTTGAATGGCGCCGGAAATACCGACTGCCAGATAAACCCTTGCCGTCACCCAGGTGCCACTGGCGCCCACCTGGCGGTCACGCGCCATAAAGCCATCGTCGACGGCCACCCGTGATGCGCCTTCGGTGGCGCCCAAGGCTTTGGCTGCCTGATGAAAGCCCTCCCAATCTTTGACGCCGTTACCGCCGGAAAGGATAAATTCCGCCTCAGCCAGGGCAATGCTGGCCGGGTCGACGGCCACCGCCCCCTGATCATTGATACGCGTGGCAAACGCCGACGGCGTGCCTTCCAGCGTCAGCGCCTCGGCAGCATGACGGCTTTGGTCAACCGGCTCAGCGCATTCCGCCAGCGCCAGCACCACCCTGGGCAGCGGGCGCTGGATGTCCAGGCTGTCCGCCGCTCCCCGAGCCGTGCAACCCCAACCCAGCGGTGCTGAGTCGTCCGGCTCGATCCGCCACACGCCGGTGGCGGGCCTTTCCTGCAAACGCATGGCCAGGCGGCGGCCAAGGTCTCCACCGCCCAGGGCAGAATCCGGCACCAGCCAGTGGCACGGGCCAAAGGTGCGCTCAACGCTTTCCAGCAGAGGCAGCTGATGATCAGGGCCAAATTGGCCTGCCGGGGCTTCGGGCAGAATAATCACCCTGTCAATGCCTGCGTCCCCCAGCTGCTGCTCCCTGTGTTCCGCCGGGAGAATGGCGAGCACGGCTCCTGGAGCATCTTCCTTGGCGTCCGCCAGCTGGCGGGCCAGGCCAAGCAGGTCTTTATCGTGGGATGACAGGCGGCCGCCCGTCATATCCGGCACCACAGCGATATAAAAGGCAGGAGACTCAATCACCACCGCGCGGCGGCTTTCCTGCACCTGGGCCGCCCCACCGGCCTGGCGGGCACCTCCCTGCTGGGCACCGCTGCGGTCAATCCGCTTGATGCCGTTAGGGCCAATAAAGCCGATGGCATGGGGATTCTTGCGCCTCAGGCCATTGGGGCCCTGCCATTCGCTGGCTTGCCCCTGGCCCAGTGTGGCCAACACGCTGGCATGCTCTGGATGCAGACGGTTGCGGGCAATCCACTCAAGGCGTGGGTTACGGCGTTTGAGTTCACTCATGGGGTTACCTCCTCAGCCTGAATACTGGCAGGAGACGCCACCAGGGCATCGGCCACCAGTTCGGCTATATCACGCACCTCGGCGGTAGCATCCACCACGCCTTCCAGCATGGCCGTACATTGCGGGCAGCCCACCGCCACCAGGTCAGCCCCGGTTTCGCCGACATCCTGCATGCGCATGTCAGGAATCCGCTGCTTGCCGGGAATATCGGTGATCGGCGCCCCACCGCCGCCGCCACAGCAGCGCGAACGGTAGCCGGAACGCTGCATTTCCTTGACCTCGATACCCAGTGCTTTCAACACATCACGCGGGGCGTCATATTCACCGTTATAGCGGCCCAGATAGCAGGGGTCGTGATAGGTCACACTACCGCCTTTCCAGGGGCTGAAGGCTAGCCGCCCCTCACGGTAAAGCTCGGCAATATAGGTGGAATGATGATTGACATGGTAATTACCCCCCAGCTCGCCGTACTCATTTTTGAGCACATGGAAGCTGTGCGGATCACAGGTGACAATTCTCAAGAACTGATACTGGTTAAGAGTGGCGATATTGCGTTTTGCCAAGGCCTGAAACGTCGCTTCATCGCCCAGGCGCCGCGCTACATCACCGCTATCGCGCTCGGCATTACCCAGCACCGCAAAGTCGACACCGGCGGCTCTCAGCACCTTGACGAAGGCTCTCAGGGTCCGCTGGTTGCGCATATCAAACACACCGTCACCCAGCCACAGCAGCACATCCACCTGGCCAAGATCGGCAATATTGGGCAGATTCAGATCCGCCGCCCAGTGCAGGCGCGAGTCGGGGTCAAAGCCGCCAGGGTTATCCGTGGCAATCAGATTTTCCAGCACCTCGGCGCCCTTGTTGGGGGTCTGGCCGCGCTCCAGGGTTAAGTGGCGGCGCATATCCACAATGGCGTCAACATGCTCGATCATCATCGGGCACTCTTCCACGCAGGCGCGGCAGGTCGTGCAGGACCATAGCGTCTCGGCATCCAGCAGCGCCTGGCCTTCGCGGGCAACGATGGGGCCGTGGGGATCGCCGTGGTGCTCACCCACGTCCCTGCCCGGATAGGGGCTGCCCGTGTAGGCCGCATCGGAGCCGCCCACCATGCCAACCACCATATCCTGGATCAGCTTTTTGGGGTTGAGCGGCTGCCCGGCAGCAAAAGCAGGGCACACCGCTTCACAGCGCCCGCACTGTACGCAGGCATCAAAACCAAGCCGTTGGTTCCAGGTAAAGTCAGTTGGTTTTTCAACCCCTAGCGGCGCTTTGTCATCGTCCAGATTCAAGGCTTTAAGGCCAGTGGAACGCCCAGCACCCTCGGGTGTGGAAAAGCGCTCTGGGCGACGATGAAAGGCCAGATGAAGCGCGCCAGCAAAGGCGTGTTTCATCGGCCCGCCCCAGGTCATACCGAAAAACATTTCGGCCAGGCCGCCGCTGACGACGACCAGAAGCACCAGCCCAAGCAGCCAGTAGCCTGCATCCGGCGGCAGCACGCCGACGGTTGGCAAGGTCACCAGAAAGACACCGGCTGAAAACGCCATCAGGCTCTTAGGCAGGCGCATCCAGGAGCCTTTGGAGAGACGCGTGGGCGGGTTGATCCGGCGTTTTGCCACCAGGATGCTGCCCACAAACATGGTCGCACTGGCCAGCAGTAGCAGCCAGCCCAGCACACCGCCCGCCAGCCCCAGGCCATGCACTATCAGCGTCAGCACGGCGGCGGCCACAAAGCCCCCCGCGGTCGCCACGTGGGTATGCGAGATATAGCGGTCGCGCTCCACAATATGATGCAGATCCACCAGATAGCGGCGGGGCAGAGCCATCAGCCCCTTGAGCAGATCAACACGGGCCGCGCGCCCTTGGCGCCACAGGCTGATGCGACGCCAGGCGCCTACACCGGCCAGCGCCAGCGACGCAAAAATGACAATGGGCAGCAGCGTTTCAAGCATGGCAATCACCTATTTCCAGAAGATATTTCCAGAACATTTTTCCAGCACATCGCAAACACTGGGCGCTCAGAAATCCTTGCAGATCCGCAGGGCATCATAGATGGCCGCATGGATATTACGCGGTGCGGTGCAGTCCCCCAGCCGGAACAGCAGGAAACCTTCACTCTCACTGCTCAGACAGGGTTGCGCCTGAGCGGCATACAGGGCTTCAAGATCAAGCTGGCCATGATTGCGCGCCTGCTCTTTGAGCGCGTAATACAGCGCTTCATCCGGACGAACGCCGTTTTCGACCACCACCTGATCGACGACCCGCTCTTCCTGCTGACCGGTGTACTCGTTCTCCAGCACCGCCACCAGCTGATCGCCTTCGCGGTAGACCTTATGCAGCATCATGTCTGAGGTCATGATGACCTCCTTTTCATACAGGCTACGGTAATAGGTCGGGAAAGTGGTGCCTCCTACCGCTGCGCCGGGCTTGATATCGTCGGTGACGATTTCCACCTTAGCGCCCTTGTCAGCCAGAAAATCAGCCGCCGAAACGCCGGCAAACTCACAGATGGTGTCGTAGATCAGCACGTTATTGCCGGGCGCGACCTTGCCGCTGAGAATATCCCAGCTGCTGACCACCAGGCTGTCTTCCGCCACTGGTGAGTAGCCCCACTCCAGGGTCTGCTCCAGAAACGGCTGGCCACCGGTGGCGAGCACCACAACATCCGCCTGCATGGCGCTAAGTTCCGCAGCGTCAGCGCGGGTATTAAGGCGCACATCGACTTTCAGACGCGCCAGCTCCAGCTGGTACCAGCGGGTAATACCGGCAATCTGGTCGCGCTGAGGTGCCTGGGCGGCAATGGTGATCTGCCCGCCAAGCTCTGCCCCAGCTTCATACAGCACCACATCGTGGCCACGCTCGGCGGCCACGCGAGCCGCTTCCATCCCGCCCGGCCCCCCGCCGACCACCACAACCTTGCGCTTTGGCCCTGTGGATTTTTCGATGATATGCGGCAGGCCCATATATTCCCGCGACGTCGCCGCGTTCTGGATACACAGCACATCCAGCCCCTGGTACTGGCGGTCGATGCAGTAGTTGGCCCCCACACACTGCTTGATTTGATCAACCTGGTTCATCTTGATCTTGGCGATCAGGTGCGGGTCGGCAATATGCGCCCGAGTCATACCGACCAGATCCACATAGCCACCTTCGAGAATGCGCTGGGCCTGGTTGGGGTCCTTGATATTCTGGGCGTGAATCACCGGTACGCTGACCACTTCCTTGATGCCCGCCGCCAGATGCAGGAAAGGCTCCGGCGGGTAGCTCATATTGGGAATGACGTTGGCCAGGGTGTTATGGGTATCGCAGCCGGAGCCCACAACACCAAAGAAATCCACTTTGCCGGTGGCATCGTAATAGGCAGCGATCTGCTTCATGTCATCCTGGTTCAGGCCGTCCGGATGGAATTCATCGCCACAGATACGCATGCCCACCACAAAGTCGTCACCGACTTCCGCACGTACGGCCTTGAGCACCTCCATGCCAAAGCGCATGCGGTTCTCAAAGCTGCCGCCCCACTGGTCGGTGCGCTTGTTGACCCGTGGGCTCCAGAACTGGTCGATCAGATGCTGATGCACGGCAGACAGCTCAACGCCATCCAGGCCGCCTTCCTTGGCCCGCCGGGCGGCCTGGGCGAAGTCACCGACAATCCGCCAGATTTCTTCTTCTTCAATAGTCTTGCAGGTGGAGCGGTGAACCGGCTCACGAATGCCGGAGGGCGACACCAGGGTCGGCCAGTCGAAACCGTCCCAGCGCGAACGCCGACCCATATGGGTAATCTGGATCATGATCTTGCCGCCATGCTTGTGTACGGCATCGGCCAGATTCTGAAAATGGGGAATGATCCGGTCAGTCGACAGGTTGACCGAACTCCACCAGCCCTGAGGGCTATCAATCGAGACAACCGATGAACCGCCGCAGATACACAGACCACACCCACCCTTGGCCTTTTCCTCGTAGTACCTGACGTAACGCTCGGTGGTCATGCCGCCATCCGTGGCATGCACTTCTGCATGAGCTGTGCTGACAACCCGGTTACGGATAGTGAGTTTGCCAATCTCGATCGGCTGGAAGATTGCCTCGAATGCCATCGTTATTGTCTCCTTTAAAGCGTGGATTGCGAACGCGGAGTGACTTCAAAGTAACCCACGTCGCAGCCTGGTTCGGCGCCACTCTGGGTCTGCTCGGCGACGGTGCGCAGATCACTGCCGGACGCTTCCAGAATCTGGTCCATGGCACCGGCAAACCAGCCGGTGAACATGTATTCCACCTTGCGGCCGGTTTTGCCCAGCTGATAGACAAAGGCGCTGTGCTCCAGGCGCACCTTGGCAGTGCCTGCCGACAGGTCGATCTGTTCGGTAATAAACCGGCCCCAGCCACGCTGGGAAAGCCTCAGCATGTAATGTTCAAACACCTCGATGCCGCTTAACCCATGCAGTTCGGCTTCTTTTTCGCACCAGTGCCAGGCGCTTTTGTAACCGGCGTGGTAGAGAATCTCGGCATACTTTTCAGCGCCCAGGGCGTCCTCTACCGCCATATGGTTGTTGATAAAAAAATGACGTGGTACGTACAGCATGGGCAGCGCATCGGTTGTCCAGACACCGGTTTCGCTATCCACTTCAATGGGCAGTTCGGGGGCGGTCTTGGTCACGGTGGTGTTCCTTGTAGCGTTATTATTGGTTTGCTAGAACGTCAGATGGCTTACTCGCCCCATACGTCCTTGAGAATACGCACCCAGTTATCGCCCATGATCTTGCGCACCTGGGATTCGCTGAAACCGTGCTTCAGCAGTGCTTCCGTCAGGTTGGGGAACTCGCCAATGGTGCGGATACCCTTGGGATTGATGATTTCACCGAAGCTGGTCAGACGGCGGGCATAGCCCTTGTCATGGGTCAGCCATTCAAAGAACGCCTGATCATGCCCCTGGGTAAAGTCCGTGCCGATACCGATGGCATCCTCACCGACAATATTCATGACGTAATCAATCGCTTCTACGTAGTCATCCACAGTGGCGTTGACACCCGCGCGCAGGAAGGGCGTGAACATGGTGACACCGACAAAGCCGCCGTGGTCAGCAATGAACCTGAGCTCTTCGTCAGACTTGTTGCGTGGGTGCTCCTTGAGGCCGGAGGGCAGGCAGTGGGAATAGCACACCGGCTTTTGCGATTCGAGAATCACTTCTTCGGATGTCTTGCTTCCCACGTGGGAAAGATCACACATCATGCCGACGCGGTTCATTTCAGCGACAATCTCGCGCCCAAAGCCGGAAAGCCCGCCGTCGCGCTCATAGCAACCAGTGCCAACCAGGTTCTGGGTGTTGTAGCACATCTGCACGATGCCAACGCCAAGCTGCTTGAAGATATCCACATAGCCGATCTGGTCTTCAAAGGCATGGGCATTCTGGAAGCCAAAGATAATGCCCGTCTTGCCTTCTTCCTTGGCGCGCAGAATATCGGCCGTGGTGTGGACAGGCCGCACCAGATCACTGCTCTCTGCCATCAGCTGGCGGGTGCTGACGATGTTATCCACCGTGGCCTGAAAGCCTTCCCACACAGACACCGTGCAGTTGGCCGCCGTCAGGCCACCACGGCGCATATCTTCAAGCAGTTCACGGTTCCATTTGGCAATTACCAGGCCATCAATAATGATGCTGTCATCGTGTAATTCACGCGAGGTCATGGCGATACTCCAACACGTCTATAAAAAGATCTATGAAATTAATGTGTCGGCAGCATAGCGCCCCCCACCTTTACGACGGCGTTTGAAAACGACAGGTGGAATTCCAAAAACGTCAGCGGTGTCGCAATTGCGATACGCCTGGGAAATTATTTAAATTGCACTAAAAATTAACCGCGCCCTATTTGCATAAGGCGCGGCTAACGGACCGCCAGAACAGCAGGCCTGCTCTTGGCTATAACAGCCGGACGCTGGCATAGGTCGGCTCTCCCTGAGCCTGGGCCAATGCCAACACAGCGCTGGAAACCGGTGATGTAGGCTCATCATGACGGGCAGAATCGAGAGCTGCCATTTCCATCACCGACTTCGCCGGTGCTCGGCCATTGATCCCCAGGCGCTCATCCCGCGGTGGGATGCCAAAGAACTCGCGGTAGCACTTGGAAAAGTGCGGCGTGGAAACAAAACCGCAGGCCGTGGCCACTTCGATAATCGGCATGGAGGTCTGCTTGAGCAGCTGGCGGGCACGGGTCAGGCGTAACTTGAGGTAGTAACGCGAGGGCGAACAGTGCAGGTATTTCTGGAAAAGGCGCTCCAGCTGGCGGCGCGAAACGCTGACGTATTGCGCCAGCTCGTCCAGGCCAATCGGCTCCTCAAGATTGGCTTCCATCAGGGCGACAATTTCCAGCAGTTTGGGCTGGGTCGTACCCAGCACATGCTTGAGCGGCACCCGCTGCAGATCCTGCTCGCCGCGTACCCGTTCGCAGATAAACATCTCGGAAATACCGGCCGACAGTTCACGGCCATGGTCACGCCCGATCAGGTTAAGCATCATATCCAGCGGCGCAGCGCCGCCAGACGCCGTTGCCCGGTCGCGGTCGATGGTAAACAGGCGAGTGGACAGCGCCACCCGTGGGAAGGCCTCCTGCATGGCCGCCAGGCATTCCCAGTGGACGCTGGTTTCGTAGCCATCCAGCAACCCGGCCTTGGCCAGCGCCCAGCTACCAGTACACACAGCGCCCAAACGCCGCGATGCCCGCGCCTGGGACTGCAGCCAGTTGAGATGCTCACGCTGCACACTACGACTAGGCCCTACGCCTCCGCAGACGATGACCATATCCAGCGCCAGCGGCGTTGAGGTACTGGCATCCGGCACGGTTTTCAAGCCATCGCTGGCGCTCACCGTGGTGCCATCCAGGCTGATTGTGAACCAGCGATAAAGCTCGCGCCCCGCCAACTGATTCGCCATGCGCAGTGGCTCAATGGCTGATGCCAGTGAAATCAGGGTAAAATTATCCAACAGTAAAAAACCAATGGTCTGTACCGCAGGCGCGCAAGCCCTCTCTTTGTTTGTTGTCATGGTTGAATCTCCTCTCAGCCACCCATCGCTTTAGCGATTTTCTTTTTGTATCTGTTATCTGTCTTTCTGCGACCTGGCCTGAGGGTGGTCTGTCGCTGAAAGGCAAGCCCTAGGGTCTGTTGACGTTTCATCGCGAACCGCGTTGCTGCGCCAAAGGGCGTCAGGCAAGGCGCGACACGACGGCAATGGTGGTGCCCTTACCGAGTGGCGCAACGCCGCATGGCGTTCTTTGGCGCGCAACCCGAAGGGACAGGGCCCTTTTGGCACAGCCCTGCGTTGTTCGTCGCTAATTGGGAACCACCCAACCACGCTCCTCACGCCTTGCTCTGCACCAAAAGGGTCTCTGTCGCGGCCGTGAGTAAACGTCAACAGACCCTAGCTCGAATGTAACGCTTATGTCGTATTTTGACATACGCATTTTCCACTAATTAATCTTTCAGCCCTTCACAGCCCGGCAAGTGTCGTTTTTGAATATACGAGCGTCGCTCTCAAACTTAGCTAAAAAAGAAACGCCGGACGAGATTTTTCTCTGCCCGGCGCGCTGTCAGCAGCCCCTAATCAGCATTCAATGGCATTGACCGCCAGACCTCCTTTGGAGGTTTCCTTGTATTTGTCCTGCATATCGCGGCCGGTATCGCGCATGGTGCGAATCGCCTTATCCAGGGAAATAAAGTGCTCACCGTCGCCGCGTAGCGCCATCTGGGCAGCATTGATGGCCTTGACGGAAGCGATCGCATTACGCTCAATACACGGCACCTGCACCAGCCCCCCTACCGGGTCGCAAGTCAGCCCCAGGTTATGCTCAAGACCAATTTCAGCGGCGTTTTCCACTTGTCCCACGCTGCCACCCATAACCTCGGCCAGCCCAGCAGCGGCCATGGCACAGGCCGAGCCTACTTCTCCCTGACAGCCCACCTCGGCACCGGAAATCGACGCGTTTTTCTTGCACAGGATCCCCACGGCCCCGGCCGCCAGCAGAAAATCCACCACATTGCGTTCACAGGCATCCGGCTGGAATTTCATATAGTAATGCAGCACCGCAGGGATGATGCCTGCGGCCCCATTGGTGGGAGCAGTGACCATGCGCCCACCCGCGGCATTCTCTTCGTTAACCGCCAGGGCAAAGACGTTGACCCAATCCATGGCCGAAAACGTTGAGGTAATCAGGCTGGGGTTATCCTCAAAAATCTCCAGCCGCCGATGCAGGCTGGCGGCCCGGCGCCTGACGTTCAAGCCTCCCGGCAGGATACTTTCAGTGCTTTGCAACCCGGCCTCAACGCAGTTCTGCATGGCTCGCCAGATATCCCATAGCCCGGCTCGCACCTGCGCTTCGCCACGCCAGGCCTTTTCGTTTTCGAGCATTAGCTCACTGATGCTCAGGCCATGCTGCTGGCACAGTGCCATAAGCTCAGCGGCGGAGTTGAAATCATAGGGCAGCACGGTGGTATCGCTATCCAGCACGCCTTCGCGAGCCTGGGCTTCATCCACCACAAAGCCCCCTCCCACGGAGTAATAGGTATTGCGATGCAGCTCCCCCTTGGCACCGTGGGCAATCAGGCGCATGGCATTGGGATGATGAGGCAGACACTCATCATGCAACTGCATATCCCTGAGCCAATCAAAGGCGATGGCCAACCGGTTGTCGAGCAGCAGTGTCTGGGTTTCCAGCAGGGTTTCGATACGTGGGCTGATGACGTTTGGATCAATCTCGTCAGGGCGCTCCCCCATCAACCCCATGATCACCGCCCGGTCGGTGCCATGCCCGATGCCAGTGGCAGATAGCGAGCCGTATAGCTGCACTTCGACCCTTGCCACCTGGGGCAACACCTGCTGAACGCGCAGTTCAGCCAGAAAATCAAAGGCCGCCCGCATTGGCCCAACGGTATGCGAGCTTGATGGCCCTACCCCAATCTTGAACAGATCGAACACACTGATTGACATTCTGCTTACCCCCAGGCGACATCAAGCATCGCCATTAAGACAACATTATCGTTATAGGTTAATTTTACTAAAGCATCTGTTATTTTATCGGCCTTACTCAGGCTTATGCGCTATTGTTGGTGGGATACGCAGGTCAGTACAATCGAAAATATCTCTTCCTTGATTTAGTAAAACTAAACCATGAACCGACATCTCAATGCCCAGACCCATGCCTGGCTCAAGGTATTCAGCGTTAGCGCCCGGCACCTTTCTTTCACCCGCGCGGCGGAGGAACTGCATGTCACCACCGGCGCCATCAGCCAGCAGATCAAGCAGCTTGAAGCGCGCCTGGGATTTCGCCTGTTCCGGCGTTTGACCCGGCGCCTGGAATTAACCGATGAAGGGCAACGCCTGGCGGCAGTGACCGAAGAGGCTTATCAGGCCGTCGAACAGGAAGTGCACCGCCTGCGCTCTGGGGTGATGAGCGGCATTCTGCGCCTGCGCAGCGTGCCGTCGTTTCTGAACAAGTGGGTGATGCCGCGCCTGCCAACGCTTCAGGCGCGCTTTCCGGATATTGAACTGCAGATTATCGCTGAGGACAGCAATATCTCGCTGCGCGACGGGGATTTCGACCTGGCGATTGACCTCAACGATGGCTATTACCCGGGCTTCAGCATTACCCCTTTGATGGATGAGCTGATTTTTCCGGTATGTGCGCCCGCCCTGTTGGCAGGCAAGCCACCGCTGGAACGCCCAGAAGATCTGGCCTATTTTCCACTGCTGCATGATGTGACCGCCTGGCGCGGCAGCCATGACTACGCCGAGTGGGAGCATTATCTGAAAGCCATCGCGGCCCCGCATATCAACGTGCGTCGCGGTTATACCTTCAATCGTAATCAGCTGACCATGGAGGCTGCCATTGCAGGGATGGGCGTGGCGATTGCGCGCCGCACCCTGATCACCGATGAACTGGAGAGTGGCGCGCTGACCACTTTGTTTGGCCAGCGCGTGGCCACCGGCAAACAGTACGGCATTGTGCATGCGCCGGGAGCACTGGATGACCGTCGGGTAGCCGCCGTGCATGACTGGCTGGTCGAGGAAGCCCGGCGTGACCAGCGCGCTGATAAGGGCCAGGCGTAACCTCAAACATGGCAGCCCTCAAAGCACGACGTCATAGCCCTCGAACTGCGGCGGGCCAAGATAGATCCCTTCGGGCGCCTTGGCGTTGGCATGCGCCTTGCGGAATGCCTCGGATTTGGTCCAGGCGCGAAACGCGGCTTGTGACGTCCATTCGCTGTGAGAAATAAATACCGTACAGTCTTCTTTGCTCTCACCCTGGAGCATATGAAACGACTTGAAGCCCGGCACTTCATCCAGGTAACTGTCGCGATTACGCCAGATATTCAGGAAATCCTCTTCCCGCCCCGGCGCAATACGAAAACGGTTCATAGCGATATACATGCTGCGGCCTCCTTAACATAACCATCTGATGCTGTAGAAAGTTAACGCTACCCTGTTCCAGCGCGCTTGAAAACCGCCATCTACCGCAACGATACTTGATGCCTATCACCTGCTGCCTGGAGCGAAGTGTCGCACAGCAGGGAAGGCGCGCCGGTAAAATGCTTATAATGAAAACTACAGACCATCAATATTAGCGACCCCTGCTTTTTCTACCACCACGCCAGAGAACGCTTATGCCAACATTACGCTTTGCTACGCTCGCCTTGGGCAGCCTGTTATTTGCCGCGACAGCCAGTGCCACTACCTTGAGCGTCGATGATCCTTACGTGCGTGAGGTACCGCCCGGCTCACCTGCCACCGCCGCTTTCATGACCTTGCACAATAGCAGTGATAGCGCGGTTCGCCTGATCAGTGCCGACAATAGCATTGCCGAGCATACCGAGCTGCATAACCACGTGGATGTAGACGGCGTGATGCAAATGCGTCAGATTGAGGCCATAGAGGTACCCGCAGGTGGCTCTGCCACACTGGCACCCGGCGGCCTGCACTTGATGCTGATTGGCCTGCAAAACCCAGTGAGTGAAGGCGATCAGGTAGGGGTAAGCCTGAACTTTGATAACGGTGAAACGCTGGAACTTGATGCCCCCGTGCGACCGGTCATGCCAATGCGTCATCACCAGGAATAACGTCTCAAGCGCCATCAGCCCGGCAAGGTGACCTCCCATAGGTGACCCATGGCAGAAGACCGTATCGTTCAGGTCGTGTGGTTCAAGCGCGACCTGCGCATTCATGACCATCAGCCCTTGCAACAGGCAGCTGCCCAGGGCCCGGTGCTGGCTGTTTTTGCCATTGAGCCTGAACAGTGGCAAACGCCGGACAGCGCGTTACGCCACTGGCAGTTTGCGGCTGACTGCCTGGTTGATCTTGCCCATGCATTGGCGAACCTCAATCTGCCGCTGTGCTGCTGGCAGGGCAGCATACTGGCGTTGCTTGATGCGCTGAAAGCTCGCTATGGCGACTTTGCCCTCCATTCGCACCAGGAAACCGGTAACGCCTGGAGCCATGCCCGTGACGATGCCGTCGCCGCCTGGTGCCAGACAAGCGCTGTCAGCTGGCATCAGGCTCGTCAGCATGGAGTTGTTCGCGGGCTAGCGCAGCGCCAGCAGTGGGAAACCCAATGGGAAACCTTGATGGCATCAGCGACTGTCCCCGCCCCTGCCAACGCTGAACCGGCCAATGGCTGGGAAGCCTTTCATCACGTCAGCATCGCCTCGCTCAACGCACTCACCCTGGGGTATGACCAGACGCCCTGCCCTCAGCGCCAGTCTGGCGGCCGTCAGGCTGGCCGGGCCCTGTGGCGCAGTTTCGTGCAACACCGCGGGCTGCGCTATCGCGGGTCGCTTTCCAACCCCTTGCTGGCCTGGGAATTTGGCTCACGCTTATCGCCACATCTGGCCTGGGGCACTCTTTCCCTACGCGAAGTCGTCCAGTCCCTGCGCCGCCAACGCCAAAAGCATCAGTGTGACCCACGCTGGTCGGCATCCCTAAGAGCATTTACATCACGGCTTTACTGGCACTGCCACTTCATCCAGAAGCTGGAAAGCCAGCCGGATATGGAATACCGCACGCTTCACCCTGCGCTGCGTGGCCTGCGCGAACGCGACCCGAAGCATCCGCACCTGCTGGCCTGGCAGCAGGGGCAGACCGGCGTGCCACTGGTAGATGCCTGCATGCGCAGCCTGATCGCCACTGGCTGGCTGAATTTTCGCATGCGCGCCATGCTGATTTCCTTCGCCACCTTTGGGCTGGGACTGCATTGGCGGGAACCCGCACTGCATCTGGCCCGGCTGTTTACCGATTACGAACCTGGCATTCACTACCCTCAGATCCAGATGCAGTCCGGCGCAACCGGCACCAATGCCCTACGTGTCTATAACCCGCTCAAACAGGCGGAAGACAACGACCCAAAAGGGGGTTTCATTGCCCATTGGGTGCCGGAACTGGCGGCCTTACCGCTTGAGTGGCGCAGAAAGCCCTGGGCATTGCCAACATCTTTACGCCAGCACTTCGGGTTTCAGCCGGGAAGTGACTACCCTTTGCCATATGATTTCGAACGCGAAGCGCGCCACTGGAAAGATTGCCTTTACCAGCTGAGACGTACACCGCAGGCACGCCAGCAAAGCCAGGCACTGCTGGGTAAACTTGCCAGCCAAAGTTCTGTTTCAGGGCGCAAACGCTCGAAACGCCGCACAGTATCCAGTCGCCAGCTAACACTTTTCGTTGACGGCAAGCCCGCTGAGGACAACTAGAAGCATGGGCACCTTTCTGCAGCAAGTAGTAGACTTGAACCAAGTTCAGAAGCGCGCTCCGCAACACACCATGCCAGAACAAAACGGTTAACGATAATGCACCGAAAATCACTGCTACGGTTATTCAGCCTGCTAGGCCTGGCCTCTATCATGACCGGCTGCGCCATGCTGGCCCCCAGCCCACCGCAGGAACAAAGCAATATCTGCGAGATCTTTCGTGAACAGCCGGACTGGTACGATTACGCCCACGATTCCCAGGAAAAGTGGGGCACCCCGATTGCCACCCAACTGGCGTTCATCCAGCAGGAATCGTCATTCAGAAGCCATGCCAAACCGCCGCGCAGTAAGATTCTAGGCTTCATTCCCGGCCCCAGGCCGTCGTCAGCGAAAGGCTACGCCCAGGCTCAGGATCCGGTCTGGGGAGAATACCGCGACCAGGCGGGCAGCACTTTTGCCCGGCGTACCCATATGAAACATGCCACCGATTTTATCGGCTGGTATAACACCCGCACCCAGGCACAGACGGGCATCTCCCTGAACAACCCCGAACACCTGTATCTGGCCTATCATGAAGGTGCGGGCGGTTATCAACGCGGCAGCTATCGCCAAAAATCGGCTGTTCAGCGGGCAGCGCGTCAGGTCGCTCAGCGCGCCAGTCGTTACAGCGCGCAACTGGCCAGCTGTGAAAGTGAGTTCCAGTGCGACAGCTTTTATCAGATATGGCCATTTTGCCGTGCGGATTGACAGAACCCGAGGATGCCGCTAGATTAAATGAGAATAAATATTATTTGCAACCCTCCTTCGGCCTGAGTCGTTATCCTTAAATCGCCGGGGTCTTCAAAGGTTTGGCACGATGAACTCTGAAACACGTCAACTGCGTCAAACGCTGATCTTTATTCGCACGTCCTTCGAGGCTATTCAAGGCTCCATGGCGGGGCGCCTGGATGATCCGCTGCCCTGCTGGCTGGATGCCAGCCTGCTCGCCCTGCTGAGCCGTGAGCTGAAACGCTGCTATCAACAGGCAGCTTTCGGCGACCCTTTGCTCGCCAAGCAGTTGCTGGTGGCCTCCCAGGGCAGCGACCTGCTACTTAAACAGTGCCCCGGCGTGCTTAGCAGCGCTGTCTGCTACCGCCAGCTCAGCGCCATTCTGGAACCGCTTGACGCAGCCATTATTCAGCTTGGAGAGACAAAAAAACGCCGCTGGCCCTGGCAGCGGCGTTAATTCAGAGATTGCTGGTTGCTATTGATTGCTCAACCACTGGCGTCAATCATCGTAATGGTCAGAAGGTTTCCCAATCGTCCTCATCCTGTGACGGTTTCTCAACAGGCTTGCGCTGATGCAACGTCTTGGGCGCCGTGGGGCGGCTTGAGCCATTGGCTTGCAACGCAGGACGCGCTGCTTCGGCAGGCGGCGTCATCAACGCTGGGCGCGCTTCGCCCTGACGGATTCTGAAGAAGGCGACTGCTTTAGCCAGGTCGCGCGCCTGTTCTTCCATGGAGGCAGACGCATTGGCGGTTTCTTCCACCAGCGCCGCATTCTGCTGAGTCACGTCATCCATCTGGTTGATCGCCGTGCTCATCTGGTCAATCGCCGAGGTCTGCTCATCAGATGCCCGGCTGACCTCTTCCATCAGGTCCGACACCTTACCGATATTGGTCACAATCTGCTGCATGGAATCACCCACGGCTTCCACCAGCGAACTGCCCTGCTTGACCACCTCATCGTTTTCTACAATCAGCCCCTGAATCTGCTTGGCGGCATCGGCGGAGCGCTGGGCCAGGCTGCGCACTTCCTGGGCTACTACGGCAAAGCCGCGCCCCTGTTCACCGGCACGTGCCGCTTCTACAGAGGCATTCAAGGCCAGGATGTTGGTCTGGAAAGCAATGCCGTCGATCAGGCTGACAATACCGCTGATTTTCTCCGAGCTTTCGGTCAACTCGTGCATTTTGCCCACCGCTTCAGAGACCTTGTCGCCCCCATAGCTGGCCGACCGGCTGGCGGTATGGGCGAGCTGGTTGGCTTCACCGGTATGCTGGGTATTGTTTTTCACCGTAGACGCTACCTGCTCCATGCTTGCCGCTGTTTCCTGCAGGCTGGAGGCCTGTTGTTCGGTGCGTTGGGAAAGGTCAATATTACCGCTGGAAATCTGCGAGGAAGCGGTCGAAATCGCGTCAGCCGACGTCTGGATTTCACCAATCAGCGATTGCAGCTTGCTCTGCATGTCATCCAGCTCAATCAGCATATCGCCGATTTCATCACGGTGGCTGGACGTGACTTTATGGGTCAGATCCCCTTCTGCCATGGCATGGAAATGCTTGCGCGCCATCGCCAAAGGCTGAGTAATACGTTGAATCAGCAGCCAGCCCATGATGCCGCCAAGCAGTACGGCAATCGCCAGGGCACCAATCATCAGGTTGCGCATAAAATCAGCGCGCGACAGCGCTGCCTGGTATTCATCCTGTGCCGCCCGCTCTTCAAGTTCAATCAGCTCTGTCAGAGTTTCGCTCATCTGACGATAGGCGGGCAATGCTTCGGTAAACGCCTGCTCGTCTGCCTGTTCGAAATTGCCCATGCTATACATCGGCATGATCGGCGCAACGATAGACAGCAGCGCTCGATAGTCTTCACGGAACTGTTCTGCCAGCGCAGCGACGTCAGCCGGAAGGTCGCGGGCCATCAAAGCTTCCCAGGTTGAATCAATATTGGAAAGATTCTGGACAATGTTGTCCATATGCAGCTGCACCGGGTGATCATGCAAGCTACTGACTGGCAATATCGGGTTGTGCTGGCCCGACAGCGAAAGCTCCATGATCATATCCTTGGCATACTCATTCAACGCTGCAATACGCTGTGTATTACGCAGGTTATCCTGGTAAATGGTATCCACCGCCCGGTTGGATGACAGCATTCCACTAAAGCCCATGGCACCTACCACCAGCATCAATATCAACATCACGCTGATCACCGTAATCAGGCGTGCCTTTATTGTTACGCGCATTTGTACTCCTTCCGGCAGGATAAGGGATCAGGTAAAGAACCGCTTCTGATAGAGAACGTGGTTAGCGATAGCCAGCATCTTCTGTCTTGATAGCTATATTTAACAATAATACATATTCTTGGCGTAAAGTGTCAGTCCGCCATTTGATGTACATCAACAAGGCATGACTTTTATTTCAATGGCTGGGGGGGTACACCAATGCAAGGCGAATCAAGGTTCAAAAACCCTAGGCGATTAGGGGCTTTTTTGGCGCGCTGCAGGCAGCAGCAGGCTGTTAGATTGATTATCAAACCTACGCTATAAGCTTCGAGGAGACGTCAATGGATAATTTCTCGGTGTTGCTGGGGCTGGCTGCAGTGGCCGTGCTGATCGTCATGGCAACTCGGGGTAGCGGCGGCGAAGATGAGCAGCATTCAAAAGACGCTCTGGACACCCAAACAACTAAATCTGGCGCGATTGACAGCCCGCCAGAAACAGAGACGGGTGGCAGCAATAAAACGCGGGCCAAGGGTAAGCAGCACTCACTCTTTGTGATTTTTGCACATCCCGATGAAGCTACCGACCAACGCCTGACCGAATGGCTGGAAGACAAACAGGCCCGCTTTGATCCGATCAAGAAGGTCTTTCATATCGACGGCGTGCAGCCCTCCAACCCGATCACCATTGCCAATGCCTTCCCGCCGGGGGAAATGCCTGATCTGTTACGCGGCGAGGTGCATCAGCCTATCCGCGGGATCAGTCTGCTGGTCAAGCCGCCGCTGCACAAAAGGCGCAACAAGCAGATGATTGCCTATGTCGATATCGCCAAGGAAATTGGTGAACTGTTCGACGGCGACATGCTGGACGCCAACCGAAAACCTGCCTCCGATGAGACCTATACCAAAATCATTGGCTGAAAGGCGTACGTCGATTGAACATCCAAAGGCTCAGCATTCCAGCAGGCATTGACCTTCCAGCACGGCAGCAAGGCGTGACTGCAGAATCTCTACAATGCCGACATGCTCTCCCACCAGTTGGGTAGGCACAATTTTCAATCCCGGGCGAGCCTGCATGGCTGCAGCGTTGATGGTGGCAATATCCCCACCTTCACCGGCATGTCGGCCTGGCGATAAAAACAGCATGGCAAGAATGACTTCGCCTTCTGGCAGCGCCGGATTAGCCAGCAGGGTTTCCAGCAGTGGCTCGTTAAAGCGATAGGCATCGCCTTCGCGCCGTTCCATGGAGGCCGAGGTAACGCAGCGAACCTCGTCTGCCAGCAGCATGCTCAACTGCCCGCTCAGACGCTGACGAATGGCCGCCACTTCCGGGATAGGGCTGCCGTGGTCCACCAGCACCACGCTGGATTGACTCTCCGGCGTCAGTTGCTCACGTACATTGTCAGCCAGCAATTGCGCCAGGCGCGTATCCACCTCGCCCAGCTCATCCACCAGCGGCATGGCCACCCGCACGCGCAGACCGGGAAAACGTGCCTGTGCTGCCGCCATACGTTCCGGCAGGTAGTCGGTCAGGGCGCGGCTGGGGCCGAAAAAGAACGGCAACACAATGATTTCCTCAGCCCCTGCCTGAGCCGCTTTCTCAACGGCAGGCCCCAGAGTGACGGCCGACTCGCCGCCCAGCGCCTCGGCAGGCACCTTGTTGGAATGCAACAGTGAGGCTGCCTGCACAAAGTGGCCGCTACGTTCGCTCAACAGGGCCGCCACGCGGCGCAGATTAAGCGTTGCCTCGGGCCGCAAGGAACCGTTATCGACCAGAAAAATTGCCTGCATGCTGTCTCCTGACTATGTATGGATCATCTGATTCAGCCACTGGCTAACACATCGGCGGCGGCACGATGCAGCTGGGCATGGCGCGCGGCCAGAGCGGCAATATCACGATCATAGCCACCGCCAATGACTGCCGCGACCGGAATATTACGCTCACGGCAGGCTGCCAGCACGTAATAGTCACGCTGATAAAGGCCAGCATCGCTCAGCGCCAGATAGCCCAGCCGGTCATCGCGGTGTACGTCTACTCCGGCATCATACAGCACCAGATCCGGCTGATAGGCGGCGAGCAGCCCCGGCAAGCGCGCCTCTAGCGCACTGAGATAGTCAGCGTCTTCCAGGCCGTTCTCCAGAGCGATATCCAGATCGCTACGTGCCTTACGCGCTGGAAAATTGCGGCCGGCATGGATAGAAAATGTAAACACGCCCGCCTCATGGGTAAACAGCCGCGCCGTGCCGTCGCCCTGATGCACATCGAGATCCACAATCAGCACCCGGGAGACCCAGCCCCTGGCCAAGGCATCGGCGGCGGCCACCGCCAGGTCATTGATCAGGCAGTAGCCGCTGGCCGCATCCGCGTGCGCATGGTGAGTGCCGCCGGCGGAATTGCACGCCAGCCCGGTGGCCAACGCGGCTTCCACCGTCAGCAGGGTGCCGCCGGTCTCAAGCCGCACCCGCTCAACCAGAGCAGGCGACCAGCCAAAGCCGCTGCGCCTTTGGGCGGCACGGTCAAGCTGCCCGCTGATCAGTGCACTGATATACTCTTTGTGGTGTACGCGATGTAATGCCTGCAAGCTAACCGGCTGTGGCTTTTCCCAGCGAATTGGCATCGCCAGCTGCGCCTTCGCCAACTGTTCGCGCAGCACGCGAAACTTCATCATCGGGAAAGGATGGTTATCAGGCAGTTCAATGGTATAGCCAGGGTGATGAATAACGGTCAGCGGCATTGTCAGACACTCGATTTCACACGGGAGCAAACGCCCATGATGCAGGATACCAGCGCATTCAACCAGCAGCGCCACCAGATTGCGGATGACGAATCGGTCTGGCTGTTTGGCTATGGCTCGCTTATCTGGAAAGCGGACTTCCCTTACCTGGAGCGCCGCCGAGCCACGATTTATGGCTGGGAGCGGCGCTTCTGGCAGGGCTCCCACGACCACCGCGGCACCCTCGAATCACCGGGCCGGGTGGCAACCCTGATTGCCTCGCCGGGCACGCCCTGCCATGGCATGGCCTACCGGATCAGCGGCGAGACGCTCAAACCGCTGGATATCCGTGAAAAAAACGGCTACCTGCGGGAAACCGTTAGCCTGCACTTCAGCGATAACAGTACCGCGAGTGGCCTGGTTTACATGGCCACTCAGGATAACCCGGCCTTCCTCGGGGAATCGCCTCTCGCGGCTATCGCCGAGCAGATTGACCGCGCCCACGGCCCAAGCGGCCCGAACCGTGATTACCTGCTTAATCTGGCTCAGGCGCTACGCGAGATGGCCGTTGAGGATGACCATATCATGGCGCTGGAAAGGCACCTGCTGGCCCTGCGCTAGGGTCGCCACGAAGCGGCTAGGTCAACAGCCAGGATAGAATCATCAGCCCCAGCACAATGCGCACAATGGCACCCAGCAGAGCACCGCGCAGCAGAGCGCTGATGCCCCGCCACAGCACCCACAGCCCGATCACCAGCACCAGTATGCTGAAAAATGACGGGCTGATGCCCAGCGACCCGGCCAGCCCTCTGATAAAATCTTCAAAGGCACCCAGAGAACCATCCGACAAGGACAAAAGCCCGGTTACCAGGGCGCTGATCGCCTCGCCAATGGTTTCTCCTACGCCTTCAAAAAATCCATTTGTGTGTATCATCCGCTTGCCTGCCTTTTGCATTCATCAAGGCGGAGAACTACACCACGGCAAGGCACGGGCTGCAATCCTCATCATTCCGTCGCTGACTGTTCACTCATGCCTAACGCCGCCAACGCCTGGGCCAGCGAAGCTTTTTCACGCTCGGCATACAGGCTGATTTCGTCGGTTACCTGGGTGCCCAGCGCCTGTTCAAACTGCGCCTGGTTAGAGCGGCTTTGGTATTCATCACGGTTGGCATCGCCCAGATTGGATTGAAAGATACCGGCAGCACTGATGGGCAGAAAATCTTCGTAGATCATCGGTGTGGCGACCAGAGCGCCTGCGGCAATCAGCGACTCGATATCCTGCGAGTGGGTGACGCTCACACCTGGATCTGCCCGATAGTGGAAGAACGCCAGCTTTTCACGGCGTAAGGTGGTTTCATCATCCGGAAAGTCACTGAATGCGTCCTGCAGCACCGCTTGATGGGCAGCGTTATCAGCAGCAGGCGTTTGACGCGCCTTGGCCAGCAAACGGTCATACAGGGCCCGGCCTTTATGCGTCAGGGCCACACCGCGCTGCTCAATCTCACCAAAACGGGCGCTGTGGTAGCCTTCAGCGGCATCCGCAAAACGGATCGGCTCATCCAGCGCCTTGAAGCTGGTCTGGCGCAGCAGGATCGGACACTGGCGGCGGGGTGGCCCTTCAATCACCGCCTTGGGGTCGATGCCGTATTCCGGCATCTGCCGTTGAACAGCATCAATATCCAGGGTGCGCGGGGTGAGGTGATTGATATGCGGGCCGCGGAAACATACCACGTCAGCAATCAGGCGATGTTCCTGGCTAAGCGCCTGATAGGTGGCCACCTCTACCGTTGCCTCTTCATGCCAGCGGAAGGTCTCCAGCGCCTGCTCAACAAACTGCTCAGCATCCTGCTCGTTCAGGCCGCCCTGTTGTTCGTAGCGTGCGATCAGCGCCTTGGCCTGCGGCGTGAAAATATCCCGCTCGGCCAGAATGGCACTGGCCTGCTCGCGCAGTGCCGGGTCATCAATCAGTTCCAGGCGTAAGAGCGAGGTAAACACCCTGAAGGGGTTGTAACCTAGTGACGCCTCGTCAATCGGCCGGAAGGCCGTTGAGTGAACCGGCACACCGGCTTCAGAAAGGTCGTAATACCCCACCGGGAACATGCCCATCACCGCAAACAGGCGACGCAACATGGCAAGCTCAGCAGGCGTGCCCACCCGAATGGCGCCGTGACGCTCCACCCCCAGGCGCGGCAGCTCGCCACCTTGCTGCATGCGGGTGTGCAGTTCAGGCGACTGGGACAGCACCTGCTGATTGACGCTCGCCACCAGTTCCAGCAAGGTGCCGTATTGAGGCACTTCGCTCTGATACATGGCCGACATCGCCTTGGAAAAACGGTCGCGTATATGATCGGGGCTAACCCACTCAGTCATGATGCACTCCAGAAGATGGTAAGTATCCAAGAGTTACCATAAACCAGTGGCGCGCCTGACTCGTTCGAAAATTCCCGCTCTTCGTGCAGATACGCGCCACTAGGATTTAATCACGGGGCTCTTGGGCGGCTTCCTCCAGGCTGGCATCAAATACTTCCGGGTACTTGCGCCGCACCCTCAGCAGACGCCAGATGGTAATGGCATTGGTCACCACCACCAGGCCTTCTGCCAGGGTGCCGCCAATCGAGCCAATCAGGATGTTGTTAAGCATCCACGCCAGCGCAGCCAGCCCCAGCCCGACCCGCATGGCAATGCCGCGTAGCAGGAACATGCTCAATGACCCCAGAGTCGCGGCGATCAGCGGAAACACATCAACCCAGTGCTGCCAGGTGAGCGCTGCCGCCAGCAGGTTGGCGAGCAGTACCCCCACCAGCACCTTGCGGCTGCCCACATAACGTCGCGCCAGCATGATCCGCACAATCACCAACAGGGTCAGCACCGCAGCCGTCCAGCTAGCAAAAAACATGAACTGCAGCGCAAAAGCCACATTGGCGGAGATCAGCAGCACCATCAAGCGATCATCCTGCTTGCTGGCAAAGGCGGCTATGCAGATTGCCAGGGCCACCAGGCCAAAAAACTGCCCTGCCAGCAGGCTGGCACCGTATGTTTCCCACATGATTGTTAAATCTCCTTAAAGTAGCCAGCCCCAATGAATTCAACATTTTTATGCAAGCGGCATGCGACAGATCATTACTCAGGCACGTTTTAAAGCGGTTAACGTGGTTTTCAGCTACAATTAATGTAACTTAATTCTAGGTTAGTGATGCCATTACAGGCTGACGCTCGTCGGCGACCTTGCTGTGTTCGAACTCCGTAACAGGACCCTTTTCATGGAGCATCAACACGACGCTATCTGCACCGCGTCAGATAGCCCTTTACTCTATCGCTATCGCGCTGCTTTTCTGCAGTCTCGTGAAGCTATCGTGTTTTTCAAACACGGGCGCATCATTGACTGCAACCCTGCCACCTTGGCACTTTTCGCCATTCCTCAAGACGAGGACCTGGCCACACTGGATATTGAGCGTCTTTCCCCCGCCACCCAACCTGATGGCAAGCTCAGCAAGGTACAGGGTGCTAACCTGATCGCACAGGCGTTAGAAAGCGGCCGATGCTTTTTTGAATGGTGCCTTAAGGATCTGCACGGCCGCCAATTCAGCGCTGAGGTCATGCTTTACCGCCTCGATCTTCCTGATGAGGGTACCCTGTTACAGGCCACGGTGCGCGATATCAGTGAACCAAAAGCCCAGCGTATAGCCCTGCTGCAGCGCGAAAAAGATCTGCTGGAAGCCCAACGCATTGCGCGTCTGGGCAATTGGATTTCAGACTTTAACAGCGGTGAAATTCGCTGGTGTGAACAGATTTACCAGATGTTTGGCCGCCCTTTCGACGAGCGGATCAGCCACGACATCTTCATGCAGGCCATCCACCCAGAAGACCGCCACGCCGTGCAGGCCGCCTTTGATGCAGCCTTGAAAGGGGCACCCTATGATGTCATTCACCGCGTCGTGCGCCCGGACGGTAGCATCCATACACTACATGAGCGGGGCCAGGTTGAATTCAGCCCGTCAGGCTGGGCTCTGCGCATGATCGGCACGGTGCAGGACATCACCGAACAGCAACGCCTGGAAGATGAGCTGGCACGCAATGCCATTACTGACCACCTGACCGGTGCCTACAACCGCAAACGCTTTGATGAAGAAATTGAAAAGACCCTGGCACGGCGGCGGCGTAACGGCGTGATCAGCGCCCTTATTATGCTGGATATTGACCATTTCAAGCCGATCAACGATACCCACGGCCATGACGTAGGCGATGATGTTCTGGTGGCTCTCACCCGGCTGCTCAGTGCCAACCTGCGTGTGCCCGACCTGCTGGCCCGCTGGGGCGGCGAAGAATTTGTGATCATTCTGCCTGACACTGACCTGCTCGAAGCCCGCCATCTGGCCGAACGCCTGCGCCGCCTGATTGCAGAACACTCTTTCGCGGTGATCGGCCATCTCACCGCCAGCCTGGGCGTCACCACCCTGCAGCCCACCGATGACCCGCGCAGCTGCATGAAACGCCTCGACGACGCCCTCTACAAAGCCAAATTTGCAGGCCGTAACCAAGTGGTTGAAGCCCAGCCGGTGATGGATAACTAGCCGTTAGCAAATGTGTCCTGTTCGGGTAATGACCCAGCTCAGTAAAAGTGTTCATTCTAGGCGTACGAGTCGCTTTGACGCACTCCCCTTGGTGAAACTCATCTTTCGTCGTAGTCTCTAATTCCAGTACACAATCTGTACACGCAATTAAGGAATGGTTATGGCGGCGCCTGGCGCACAACAATTATTGACCCGGCTGGCAGCGACTGAGCGGCGGCGCTTGGCGATAGCGGTTGTGTGCGGCACCCTGGCAGGCGCACTGACCTGGGGGCAGATGCTGCTGTTCGCCTGGTTGGTCAGTGTCCTGGTAGTGAATTCACAATCACTGGAAAGCCTGACGGCGCTGTTTGTGCTGTGGCTGCTGATTCTGCCGCTACGCGGCCTGCTCACCTACGCTCAGGAAAGCGCTAGCCAGCAGGCGTCGCTGGCCATTCGCCAGCGCCTGCGCGGTGAGCTGCTGTCTCACCTGGCGGCGCTTGGGCCTGTGCGCCTGGCCAGCTACCATTCAGCCTCATTGGCGCATCAGCTGGTTGAGCAGGTGGAAGCCCTAGACGGTTATTTTGCGCGCTTTCGGGTGCAGATGTGGCTCTCGGTCTTACTGCCCCTGGGCGTGCTGATCATAACCTTGAGCCTTGATTGGCTGGCAGCGCTGTTTCTGTTTCTGTCCGCGCCGATGATTCCGCTGTTCATGTCGCTGGTCGGCATGGGGGCCGAGCGCCTAAACCGTGACCAGTTTGCCGCCGTGGCGCGCCTTTCCGGGCACTTTATCGATCGGGTGCGCAGCCTGACCACACTGCAGCTGTTTGGCCAGACCGCCAGCGCCCGGGAAAGCGTCCACCTGGCCTCCGATGGCTACCGTATTCGCAGCATGCGCACCCTGCGCCTGGCGTTTCTGTCCTCGGCCGTACTGGAATTTTTCGCCTCAGTCGCGATTGCCGTGGTGGCTATCTACATCGGCTTCGGGCTGCTGGGCTATATTGACTACGGCCCTTCCGATCAGCTCACCCTGTTCAGCGGCTTGCTGATTCTGTTGCTGGCCCCTGAGTTCTTCCAGCCGTTGCGCAGCCTGGCGCAGCACTATCATGATCGTGCTGCGGCACTGGGCGCTGCCGATAGCCTGGTCAAGCTGCTGGATGAGACACCGCCGCCCAACCGTCAGGGCGGAGAGCAGGCAACCCCTGCCGTATTACCCTCTGAGGGTTTGCTGAGCCTGGAAAACGCTACGGTGACCCACCCTGGGCGCGGGCGCGTACTTGGGCCGCTGACACTACAACTCCAGGCTGGGGAAACCGTTGTACTGACAGGCCCGTCGGGCAGCGGCAAATCAACCTTACTGCAACTGCTGGCTGGCTTTATTGACGCAGGGGAAGGCCAGCGCCACTGTGCCGCCAACCTGCGTTTTGCCTGGATGGATCAGCGCCCGCTGCTGATTCAGGGCACCCTGGCGGATAACCTGCGCCTTGCCGCGCCAGATGCCAGCGATGCCCATCTGCTTGAAGCGCTGGAAAAAGCTCATCTGGGAGCCCTGGTACGCCAGTTACCCGACGGCATCAACACAGCTATCAGCGAGCGAGGCGTCGGGCTTTCCGGCGGTCAGGCCCAGCGCCTGGCCCTGGCGCGCATTTTCCTTTCCCAGGCACCGCTGGTGCTGCTCGATGAGCCCACCGCCAGCCTGGATGAAACCACCGAACAAGCCGTCATGAGCGCACTAAAAGCGCTTCAGCAGGAAGGTCGCAGCCTGGTAATTGCCACCCACCACCCGGCCTTGATGGCCCTGGCGGATCGCCACTGGCATATCGAACAGGGCCAGTTCAGCGAGCGTGACAGCGCAGCGGAGGCTCACCATGACGACACATGATAGCTTGATTGTCACCCTGCGCCCCTGGCTGGCCGCGCTGAACAGACGGCGCAAGCGCTTATGGCTGGGCGCCCTGATCATGCTGCTGACGCTGCTCTCGGCGCTTGGCCTGCTGGCGGTGTCAGGCTGGTTTATAACCGCCACCGGGATTACCGGCTTGCTGCTTGCTGCCGGTATCGCCGCCAGCTTGGAGGTCTATGTGCCGGGCGGCGCGATTCGTTTTTTCGCTGTCAGCCGAACCGTTACCCGCTATATCGAACGCATCTACAACCACGATACGGTGCTGCGTCTGCTGGCCGACTTACGTACCCAGATGTTCGGTGTCCTGTCGCAACTGGATGGCCACAGTCTGGCCAAGCGTCGCGCCAGTGACTGGCTCAACCGCCTGACCGCTGACATTGATACCCTGGACAGCCTTTATCTGCGCCTGATGGCGCCGCCGGCGGTCGCTCTGCTGGCGATCCTACTGCTCAGCGGTGGCGTGGCGATTTTCGTCCCGCAGGCAGGGCTGCTGCTTGGCGTTGTGCTGTTACTCGGCTGGCTGTGGCTAACGCTTGGCCAGGCACGGCTGGGTATGGCCGCCAGCGAGCGTCATGTTCACCAGCTGGAAGCGCTGCGCAGTCGTATTATCGAGCAGCTCCAGGGGCTGGCAGAACTGGAGGCCTACTCAGGTCTTGATGATCATCGCCGCAAACTGGACGCTATCGAACAGCAGCTGCAGCAGGATCAGCGCCAGCTCGGCCGCTTCGCCGCTATGGGCAATGCCCTGCAGGCCTGGCTGGTCAGCGCCGCAACCCTGATGACCCTGTGGCTCGCGGCCCTGGCCTGGCAGGCAGGCAGTATCAGCGGGGCGGTCATGGTCATGCTGCCCATGGCAGTGCTGGCCATGAATGAAGCCCTCGGTGCGCTGCCGGCGGCCTTCACCTGGCTGGGAGCAACCAAGGGGGCAGCGGCTCGGCTGAATCAGCTAGACGCCAAGCGGGTGACGTATTCAGCAGGCACCACGGCGCCACCGCAGGACGCTAAAACGCTTTCGCTCGACGCGGTCAGCGTCGTCTATCCAGGCGCCTTGCAGCCCGCGCTTGATACATTGTCATTCACTCTGGCACCCGGTGAGCGCCTGGCGATTACCGGCAACTCGGGGTCAGGCAAATCCACCCTGGCGGCGCTGATCAGCCGCCAGCTGGCGCCCTCTCAGGGGCACATCATGCTGGGCGGCATCAACCTTGCCGACTGGCCTGAACATGAGCTGCGCCAGCGGGTCGCCGTACTCACCCAGCACAGTGAACTGTTTGACGACAGTCTGGCTGCCAACCTGCGCGTGGCCTACCCTGAAGCAGATGATGACTTGCTCTGGCAGGCACTGGAAAACGTCGACCTTGCCGACTGGGCAAAAAGCCTGCCCAAGGGGTTGCGCACTCGGGTTGGCGAAGGGGGGCGTCAGCTTTCCGGCGGCCAGGCGCGCCGAGTGGCACTGGCACGCCTTTACCTGCGCGACCCGGATCTGGTGCTGCTGGATGAGCCATTTGCCGGCGTCGATAGCGCAACGGCACAGCGGCTGGCCGCCAGGCTGGACATCTGGCTGCAACAACGCAGTGTGGTTTATCTGGTGCATCAGCGTCGGCACTCTCCGTCTCAACAGAGTGAGAGCGATTTACCCGGTGTTAGCCGACAGCGGGCACTTGCAACGCGCTGACGGATCCAGCGCCACACGCGCAAAGGCGTACTGCGACAATACGCCGTGCCAAAACGCGCTTTAAAAGCTGATAGGGGGCTTGGTTTACTTTAAGATGAGCATTATGCAATAAACTTATTCTTAAAAAGAATAATTGCATCGATTTTCCCTGAAACAAGCTGGAGGTCAACATGGACCTAGATCCGCTATTGTTATCCAGGCTGCAGTTCGCCTTTGTGGTGTCTTTCCACGCTATTTTTCCGGTGTTCACCATCGGCCTGGCATCCTATATTGCCGTGCTTCACGGCCTGTTCTACAAGACAGAAAACCCCGCCTGGGATCGCCTGGCGCTGTTCTGGACCAAGGTGTTTGCCGTGGTCTTCGGCATGGGGGTGGTATCGGGCATCGTGATGTCGTTCCAGTTTGGTACGAACTGGAGCAACTTCTCGTATGCCACCGCCAACTTCCTGGGGCCAGTACTCAGCTATGAAGTGGTGACGGCCTTCTTCCTGGAAGCCGCCTTCCTCGGGGTGCTGCTGTTTGGACGTAACAAGGTGCCGGAAGGTGTCCACCTGTTTGCGGCCATCATGGTGGCCATTGGTACCTTTATTTCATCGTTCTGGATTCTGTCTGCCAACAGCTGGATGCAGACACCCGCAGGCTTTGAAATGATCGACGGGCGTTTCCATATCGTTTCCTGGACAGAAGCAATCTTCAACCCGTCGTTCTGGTACCGCTTCACTCACATGGGACTGGCCTCCTTCCTGACCGGTGGTTTTGTGGTGGCAGGTGTCAGCGCCTGGTTCCTATTGCGCAAGCGCGATGTGGAAGCCAACAAGAAAGCGCTGTCCATGTGCCTGTGGCTGCTGCTGATCCTGACGCCTGCCCAGGCAGTGGTTGGCGATTTCCATGGCCTTAACACCCTGGAACACCAGCCAACCAAGGTCGCGGCCATGGAAGGTAACTGGGAAACCAGCAGTAATGTACCGCTGTTGCTGTTTGCCATTCCTGACAAGGATTCCCAGAGCAACCTGTTCGAGATCGGCATCCCCAATCTGGCAAGCATCGTTCTGACTCACAGCGCTGAGGGTGAAGTGCCTGGCATTAGTGCCGTGCCGGTAGACGAGCAACCCCCGGTGGCGATTGTGTTCTGGTCGTTCCGTATCATGGTGGGTCTGGGCTTTCTGATGATAGGGGTAGCTCTGGCGGGGCTCTTCCTGCGTCGCAAAGGCCGCGTCTTTGAAAGCCCGCTCTACCATAAGGTGCTGGTCGGCATGATTGCCTCACCCTTTGTGGCCGTGCTGGCAGGCTGGATCGTGACCGAAGCAGGCCGCGCGCCCTGGCTGGTGTATGGCGTGATGTCCCATGCCCAAGGGTTAACGCCCTCGCTGACCGGCGGCATGGCACTGTTCACCCTGATCGGCTATATCGGTGTCTACAGCGTGGTCTTCCTGGTCGGTGTCTACTACCTGTCCCGGGTTGTACGCCAGGGAATGCTGGATGAGCCGCAAGAGGTGCAGGGTGAAATCGAGCGCGCCAAGCGCCCGTTCTCAGCCGCCCACACGCCTTTTGATGACGACACGGACAATCGCATTGAAGGAGCAAACGCATGATTACCTTTGACCTGGCTATTATCTGGGCCGGCATCATCGGCTTCGGCATTATCATGTATGTCATCATGGATGGCTTTGATCTGGGGCTGGGGATTCTCTATCCCTTTGCCCCAGACGAAGAAGCCCGTGATGTGATGATGAACTCGGTTGCTCCCGTCTGGGATGGCAATGAAACCTGGCTGGTACTGGGGGGCGCCGGGCTGCTCGGCGCCTTCCCGCTGGTCTACTCGGTATTCTTGCCAGCGCTTTATATCGGGGTTTTCCTGATGCTGGCGGGGCTTATCTTTCGCGGTATTTCCTTTGAGTTCCGCTTTAAATCGAAGAAAAACCGCCACTGGTGGAATCGTGCGTTCTGCTGGGGTTCTGCCGTCGCCACTTTTGCTCAAGGGGCAGTGGTGGGTGCCTATATCCAGGGCTTCGCAGTCGAGGACTTTGTCTACGTCGGCGGCGCGCTGGACTGGCTAACGCCCTTTACCGTACTGACTGGCCTCGGCATGATGGCAGGTTATTCGCTGCTAGGTGCCACCTGGCTGATCCTGAAATCTGAAGGACACGTTCAGCAGTGGGCCTACCGGATTGCTCCCAAGCTGCTGCTTGCGGTTCTGGCAGTCTTCGCCATTGTCAGCATTTGGACGCCCTTGGTCAGCCTTGAAGTGCGTGAGCGTTGGCTCAGCCAGTTACATCTGATCTGGATATTCCCGATTCTTGCCCTGGTGTGTGCGGCAGTGCTGTATCGCGCAGTTAAACGCCAGAAAGAAGGCTTGCCCTTTGTCATGGCGCTGGGCCTGTTCATCTTCACTTACCTGGGCCTGATTGCCAGTAAGTGGCCGGTGATTGTACCGCCCAACTACACCATCTGGGACGCCTCATCAGCGCCGGAATCACAGCTGTTCCTGTTGATTGGCGTGCTGTTTGTCATCCCCATTGTGCTGGCTTATACCGCCTGGTCCTACTGGGTCTTCCGCGGCAAGGTTAAGGTGGGCGAAGGCTACCATTAATACGCAATAGATATTTTCTCCTCTGGCCAAGTGGCCGGACTTCAGGCGCCCCTAGTGGCGCCTTTTTTTATGCATCTGGTAGCTTACTGGCGCAACATATTAAGGCAGCTTAAAGCCACTGAACCTGAAAATTCACATAAAAATCGTTAAAAGGCCTTGTAACTGCCCCTTGTCGATAGCATATACTTAAAGACATAAAAGAATATATTAATTACTTTTGGATATTAAAAGCTTTTCAGAAAATAGCTTAGGAGGCCGACATGCAAAGGTTTTCTCTCTCTCAAAGCACCGGCGCCCATACTCCGGATGTTGCAGGCTTTTTTGAGCCACGCACCTTCAGCGTCCAGTACATCGTCAGCGACCCGGCAACGAAAAAATGCGCGATCATTGACCCGGTGCTTGATTACGATGAAAAATCAGGCGCTACCGCGACCCATCACGCTGACGAATTGCTGGCGTATGTGGCAGAACAGGGGTTTGAAGTCGAGTGGATTCTTGATACCCACCCTCACGCCGATCATTTTTCCGCTGCCCATTATCTGAAGGAAAAAACCGGAGCACCCACGGCCATCGGCAGCTATGTCAAAGATGTTCAGGAGCTCTGGAAAGGTATCTATCACTGGCCGGACTTCCCAGCCGATGGCCGCCAGTGGGACCACCTGTTCAGCGAAGGCGATACCTTCAAACTGGGTGACATGGATGCGCGCGTCATGTTCTCTCCTGGTCATACGCTGGCTTCAATCACCTACGTGATTGGCGATGCGGCCTTTATCCATGACACGATTTTCCAGCCGGATTTTGGCACCGCCCGGGCAGACTTCCCCGGCGGCAGCGCCAAGACGCTATGGGATTCCATTCAGGCGATTCTCGCTCTGCCGGACGACACCCGCCTGTTTACCGGCCATGATTACATGCCTGATGGCCGCGAGCCCCAGTGGGAAAGCACGGTAAAAGAGCAGAAGGCGGTCAATCCTCACCTGGTCAATGTCAGTGAAGAAGGCTTTATTGACCTGCGCAACCAGCGCGACAGCGAACTGCCGATGCCCAAGCTGATTCTGCATGCCCTGCAGGTCAACACCCGGGGTGGGCGCCTACCCGAACCGGAAGCCAACGGTAAGCGCTACCTGAAAATTCCTCTCGACGCCCTGGAAGGCGCCGCCTGGGAATAACGCAGCAGCGCTGCGCTATACTCAATAACGCCATCGCAGAAACCGCGATGGCGTTTGATGCTAAGGAGATGCTCTTGAATATTCACGAACTCGAACCCGGCTTTGCTATCAGCGAAGCCATAACCCCCAGTGACCTGGATGAAGTGGCCAAACGCGGCTTCAAATCAGTGATCTGCAATCGCCGCCCCGGTGAAGCTGACGATCATCCGGATGATGCTGCCCTGAGCGCCAGGGCCAAGGCGCTGGGCATTGAATGGCGTTGCATCCCGGTGACGCCGGGTGACTACAGCGACGCTGATATCGCTGCTTTCGGCAAGGCGCTTGATGACCTGCCAACGCCCATTCTGGCCTTCTGCCGGAGTGGCAAGCGTGCCGTTCATCTTTGGGCACATTCGAAAAGCCAAGCCGCCAGCTGTGATATTCCAGCCTTGCTGGCCGCAGCGCGTGAAGCCGGGCACGACCTCGAAGAGCGGCGCGCTTTACTCGAACAGGCGGCCGCCAATCAGCACTGAAACCACAGGCGGTTGACTATCACTCGTGATTGCGCGGTGTAGACTCGGCCATCAGCGCTGGACGCTGCACTGGGAGGTCAGCAGCCACTAAGCCAACAGGAGGGCTTTTATGTCAGTCGATGTCACCTTATGGGTTGTGTTTATTGCCGCCTTGATTACCGCTTTGGCGACCGGCCTTGGGGCATTGCCCTTTCTGTTTGTAAAAACCTTCAGTGCCCGCTGGCTGAGCCTGTTCAATGCCCTAGCTGCCGGCCTGATGCTGGCTGCCAGCCACAGCCTGGTCAGCGAAGGCAGCCGCGATGGCCCCTGGTTAACCCTTGTCGGCATGGCGATAGGCCTTGCACTGGTGATCGTTTCGGATTGGAGTATTCAGCGGCGTGGTTCGCCCAGTGTGAGTGAACTCAGCGGTGCCAATGCGCGCAAAGCCTTGCTGATTCTGGGCATCATGACCATGCACTCCTTTGCTGAAGGGGTTGGCGTCGGCGTTTCTTACGGCGGCGGTGAATCCTTGGGCATGTTTATCAGCGCCGCCATTGCCATTCACAATATTCCTGAAGGGCTGGCGATCAGCCTGATTCTGATCCCCCGTGGCATGTCTGTACTGAGAGCCGCCGGCTGGAGTATCTTCACCAGCTTGCCGCAACCCTTGATGGCCATTCCGGCTTTTCTGTTCGTCACCTGGTTTGCCCCCTTCTTGCCCATAGGGCTAGGTATTGCAGCAGGCGCCATGATGTGGATGGTGTTCTCGGAGATCCTCCCTGATGCTCTCGAAAACGCGTCTTCCAGCTCAGTCGCGACCACCGTCGTGCTGGCGTTTTTTGCCATGTATGCGTTTCAGCATGCTATTCATTAAAGACTTCCATTAGGGTCTGTTGACGTTTCATTCACGACCCACAGACAAGCTGTAAGACGTTTGTCCATGCGGCAAAAAACCACATTTGTTAGACGTCATTCTCAGCTATCCTGAAGTTATAGTTATTTACTTATAAGGATTAGCTATGAAAAATAGCCATCAAGCAACGACAAATTCCATTTTCCGCTATGCCATTCCACTGGCGCTGGTCTTCGCCATGGCAGTGAGCACCACTGCTCAAGCAGAAGAAAACGCTTCCGCCTACCGTGAAACCCAGTTGGGTCTCTATGTCACCGCCGCAGAAGCCTACGACATGATTCAGCAGGACGACGGCGCACTCTTGATTGATGTGCGCGACCCGATTGAGATCAAGTTCACCGGCTTTGCCGAGCCAACGGATATCCATGTGCCCTGGGTACTGGCTGACCGCACCCAATTTGATGCTGACGCTCAGACCTGGCCCATCAGCCGTAATACCGATTTCGAAGCCCAGATACGCAGCGCGCTTGAAGAACATGACGCTCAGGAAGACACGCCCATTATTGTCATGTGCCGCTCGGGTGCTACACGTAGTGCACCCGCCGCTGATGTGATTACCGAGATGGGCTTTTCACAGGTTTATTCCGTCAGCGATGGCTTTGAAGGCGGCAAGCTGGCCGAAGGCGACTCCGCGGGTGTACGTGCCCGTAATGGTTGGCGCAACTCTGGCCTACCCTGGAGCTATTCAGTCGATCCTGACGTTGCCTGGCACGCAGACGAATAACCGCTTTAATCTGCTACACCCTGTTAGTTGGATTGTTTGTTAACCACTACTTAAGCTATTGGAGAAATTATGCGCCTGACACTGATTGCAACCGCCACACTGGCAGCCACCGCTGCCCTTTCTACTCACGCCCTGGCCGAAAACCATGGTGACCACGCTGAGACAAATGATCAGGCTTTGATGATCGTCACCAGTGATGCGATTGAAACCCAGAGCATGGCTATGATTCTGGGTAACGCCATGCGCCAGCAGGGCACTGACCTGCACATCCTGCTTTGCGATGCGGCCGGTGATCTGGCCGTTGATGGTTACGCCAGCGAAGCGCCCATCAACACACCGCCCGGCAACCCCATGGAAAAGCTCGCCCCGGAAGGCCTGCTTAAAATGATGATGGGCGAAGGCGTTTCAGTGGATGTCTGCGCCATCTATCTGCCCAATACCGATTATGCCGAAGATGATCTGCTTGAAGGGGTTGGCGTTGCCGCGCCTGGCCCAATGGCCGAAATGATGCGCGACCCTGCCATTCCGGTTTTCGAATTCTGATTGCCACTTTCGAATATCGAAAATAGCACCAAGCATGCTTAATGATTGCCCGGCACTTACGCCGGGCATTTACCCCAAGCAGTCAGCGCCTGTTGAGTGCCGAATCGCAACCCATTGGACTAAATGACGATGACAATCTGACAGGATGAAGACTATATTGATTATAACAATATAACTAAATTTCATCGAGGCACACATCTCGGAGCTCGTTATGAAAAAATCCCCTTTCACTCTCAGTCGTCGCCAGCTGCTCAAGGCCGGGGCTGGTCTTAGCGCCAGCGGTTTGCTCTACACCAGCGCACTGCAGGCCAATACCATCGATACTCAGGCAAGAATCGTGGTGGTCGGTGGTGGTGCGTCAGGCATGGCCATGGCCAACCGCCTTGCTACCCGCCTGCGTGGTGGCACCATTACCCTGATTGAGCCGCGCGATACCCATCACTACCAGCCCGGCTGGACGCTTGTCGCCTCCGGCGTATGGCATCCAGAGAAAACCATGCGCCCCAATTCAGACTTCGTACCACAGGGTATCAACTGGGTACGCCAGTATGCCGCCGGTATTGATGCAGAAAACCGTCGCGTTGATCTGGCCAATGGTGAAAGCCTGGAATATGACTATCTGGTGGTCGCGACCGGCCTGCAGCTTAACTACAACCTGATAGACGGCATGTCGCCCGACCTGGTAGGCCAGCACGGTATCGGCAGCGTCTATGCCAGTATCGAAGGAGCTGCCCGCACCCGCCAGGCCATTAAAGGCTGGATCGACAGCGGTGAAGGCAAGGGCATTTTTACCGCCGCTCCGACTGCGGTGAAATGCGCGGGCGCGCCGCTGAAAATGACCTTCACCACGCTGACTCATCTAGAAGAAAGTGGTCGTCGGGATGCGTTTGATGTCGACTTCATGTCAGCGACAGGAGGCCTTTTCTCACAGCCATGGGTCAACGACTTCGTCAAGCAGCGCTTTGATGAGCAGGGCGTCAACCGCCGCCATCATTACCGCCTTTCGGCCATTGACCCACAGGCCAAACAGGCAGAGTTTACCTTTGAAGGCGAGCCAGGCAGCCTGGTTGTACCCGACGACCTGCGTTCAGGCACAGCTAATGCGCAAGGCAAGCCCACTATTATTGCTGATTACGACTTTATCCACGTTGTGCCCCCCATGAGCGCGCCTGACTTCGTCAAGCAAAGCGACCTGGTTGCCAAGGATGGTCCGCATCTGGGGGAATGGCTGGATGTGGATATCCACACCCTGCAGCACAAGCGTTATCCGGAAGTTTTTGGCATTGGTGATGTTATCGGTGCACCGATCAACAAGACCGCCGCCAGCGTCAAGGCTCAAGCCCCAGTAGTGGAAGCCAACCTGCTCGCAGCCATTCAGGGCAAAAGCCTGACGGCGCGCCACGATGGCTACACTTCCTGCCCGATGATCACCGGTATCGGCAAGGCCATGCTGGTGGAATTTGGCTACGACGACAACTTTGCCTTTATGCCGTCTTTCCCCTTTATCGACCCCAAGGAAGAATCCTGGGCCGTCTGGGTAATGAAAGACTACATGCTGCAACCCGCTTACTACGCCGTGCTTGAAGGCCAGGCATAACAGGAGGCCATAATGTCAATATCGAGTATTCTTACCGTCCTGATGTATGCCCTTGAGCCCTTCGCCTGGCTGATTGTAGCGGGCGTGGTGATTCTATTGGCTGTTCATCTGCTTGCCTATATGCGCGGCTATCAGATCACCCAGTACCGTTGCCTGCTGGCGACCGGCGTAGCTGCCCTGATTGGTCTTTCGGCCTTTTTCTGGGTGCCCTGGTTAACCAACTCAGAGTTCACCTACATCAGCACTGTGTTTGATTGGATAGCCGCCATTGGCAGCATTATTGGCGCTTTTGTTGTGGCATTCCTGCTACTTCATCCGTTGAGCTATCTGGTCAGAGGTCAGGACGCATAAGCAGCCTGTCATCCCCTTCAGCGGCGGAGAAAGTCTTGTCTGCATTCAAGGCGCTATTCATGCGCTTCCCCATGCTCAGCGGTATGGCGTCAACCTTACTGGTTGGCGCCATGCTTATAGGCCTTTATCAACTGGCCACCCACGATATCAACCAGCGCGACCACTACGGCCGCACGGCGCTTTTTCTAGCCGTGGAAAACCAGCAGCAGGATGACGTAGACGGTTTGATAAAACGCGGCGCCGCTCTTGATGTGGCCGATAACTGTGGGTTTTCCCCGCTGACGAAAGCCGCCTCGCTGGGCAATATGGCCATGGTAAAAGCACTTTATCAAGCAGGCGCCAGCCTGGAGCATCAGGATGACAGCCAACATACGCCTTTGATGATTGCAGTTGTCAGCGAGCAGCCAGCCATCGCCAGCTTCCTGTTGAAAGAAGGTGCCAACCCCAATCATCAGGACGATCTGGGCTGGACAGCGCTGATATGGGCCGCCAAGCAAAACAACCTTGACCTGGCCAATGCCTTGCTTGAGCACGGTGCCAACCCTTTGCTGGCCGACCAGGATGGCCATGACGCCATGGTGAAGCTGCTGGCTGGCGAGGCTTGAACAAAGCCCCGACAACCTTCAGCGAAATAGCTTACCTCTATGCGATCTATTCGGACTGACTACCCAGCAACCCGAACGCCTGACCGATCAGAGCACTTCCCTGCCCTGCTGGGTCCTGACGAATCAGGCTTTCCTGTCTGCCAATCTCACTAAACAAAGCTTCCATACTGTTATCAACGACATAGCTCTCCAGATCCATCTCCGGCAGATTGGTCATGGGTAGCTGGTCGTAGACCTGCAACATGGACTGGTACTGATCATAAAAACCCGTCTGCTCAAGATTACTTTGCACAATAGGCGCGAAGCGTGAACGCAGAGCGTTTTCAGTATTGGTACGGAAATACTGGGTAGCCGCGGTATCGCCACCGCGAATAATGCCCATGGCATCATCCACACTCATTTCACGCACCGCATTTTTGAACACCGGTGCGGCTTCCGCCACGGCCTGCTCGGCTCCGCGGTTCATGGCATCCTGCACAGGGTCAACATACTGCCCCATACCAAATTGACGCAAGGTATCGGCAATCTGCTGGCCAGCACCCGGCAGGGGTATATCGAAGGCCCCAGGCTTGGAAAGATTGGCGCTGGCCCGCTCTGAACTCAGCGCCAGCGCCTGCTTGATACCACTGGCCAGAGGAGACGTCTCACGCTGGCTTGAAGTACCGCCCATTTGTGATCCGGCATCCATCAAGGGCGCCGTCGCATCCATATTCTGACAACCGCTGGTAATCACCATCACGCCCGCCAGTGCTAACCATTTTTTCATTCTGCCTTCCTGTATTAGCCAGTGTAAAAACACCATGGTAATGCATTGCTGCTTGATAAAGACACTACTTTTCTAACCACGCAACCAGCCCAAGAATAAGGAGACTACACCTTAAAAGCTGTATATCGATGATATAATCCTGCAGGTTGCACGGGTTTAGAGTTATTACATCGGTGGATGGTAACAGCATAATTTAATAAATAAAATTAACCAAAAACGAAATTACGCACACATATAAAACAGGCCCTGAATATTCAAGAGCCTGCTTAAGTTAAATTAAAAAACCACACACTAGCTTTATTAGCGCTTATATAAATATACTATTGCAAACTTTCAGTAGTTATAAAAACACCTTTACACTCTCCATTATTCCACTTTCCAATACACAGAGTAAAATCTGCAGCCATAACTATGTTATCAGAATTTAAAAGGCCGCGAGAAACACCCGCTTCAGCTAAAACAGCTTGAACTTGGCGAGTGTTCTTTTCAGCCATTGCCATAGCCAATTTTTCTCGCAACTCTGGGCTACGTTTCAATGAAGATTCAAGCTTTCGTGCTTCCTGCTGAATGCCTCGAGTGTCGACGCTAAAAGAAACTTTAGATCTTTGCTCTGCTCCTGCAGCAGACATCGTCAAGTCAGTCCTTTCTTGTGCTTGCACAGCAGATGTTGCACCCATAGCAACAAGCAAAGAAGCTGCGATAAAAGTCGTTAATTTTTTCATTTTTAATCTCCGGGTCATTTCAATATCAATTAATTTTCCATAAAGGCTGACAAATCACACTTGTCAAACCAGCATTTCCCAATGCGCCATACTATTAAAATCTAGAAAGCTCTAAGCAATCATTCCATAACTAAGTTTTTCGGTATGCGCACGCAATAAGTCGCACAATGTCATCCAGCGGTTCATATTATTGGCTCTTCGGCATAGAGTGTGGATCCTCCCAAGTCTAAAATTCCTACGGGCATAACCTTATTAGCCTTATCTGGAAAATTCTTCAACTCGCTTAACCTGTTTACTTCCGCTCCCAGAAAGATTGCCATCTACGTTTTCGCTACCACCCAAATTAAATCTCTCAATGCTTCTAAAGCTTCTCATACCATTATCTACAAAAGGAGTTACTGTATCTTCGCATCGAATCGAGTAATTTCCATCATTATTAATTTTGCAACTCTTCAAGTTACCTTCTTCTCGAATATCTGTACAAACCTTTTGAAAGTGCTCTCTGTCTCCCTCACTACAGGGTTGTGCAGCAAACGAATTGGATCCATACAAAATAAAAATTGGTATAGACGTGCATATAATTAAGTTTTTCATGACTTTCTCCTATCTTAAATCAAAAATTACACCATTAATTAGCTCTCAACTTAAGAAAAAGATATAGAAAATTTTCTATACACAGTGCCTAATTATCAAAGAGCGCATTAACTAAGTCGCAATATATCTGTAGAAGGTTCACGTGTTTTTTAATTTTTTAAGCATCTACGGCCACGCCCAGGCTCGGCAACCGAAAATTCAGTACATTTTGGCAAAACGTACTAGAGGTACTACCATTACATAAGCTTCTATTAATGCTGTTCACTGGGGTTGGTGAAAAACACTGATCTGGTGAGGTGCACAGCGCAAAGAGGTGCGTAAATTGCACAAAATGTAGAAAACAATGAACCTCACAAACACTGCCAACGACTCATAGCTGCACAGCGCATTAGGGCTAGGCTATATCTCAACAAATTCAATAACCTAGCTCTTATTATAAAAAAATTCTGTACAAGACCTTATATGAAAAGGCATCAAGGGAGTGATAGACGTGAAAGGATTGGCTTGCGGTGTATTATTGGTGTGCCTGGTACCCGCGTTAACGGTTGCATCACCGCCAACACCCGGGTGGCACGCTGAATTCAGTGGTGCTAAACCCGGCAATTTTCTAATATCGGGCGACCCTCTGACCTTGATCTTTTCTGCGCCATTAACCCCTGATCAGCAAGCGCAATTGCACCTGGAACTCAATAATATTGATGTCAGCGATATGGTGGAATGGCGCCCAGAAGAGTTGGCATACAAGCCTGTACGCACTCTGAAACCAGGCCAGCATCAATTGCGCCTGATGTACTACGGGCAGGATGGCAGCGTCGCAGAGTTAGGAGACTGGTCATTCGAGGTTCGCTATAGTCAACACGTGAAACAACTGACTTTGGAAGGCAATACCGAACTGAGTGCTCAGCAACGTCTGTTAGAACACAATATGAATACTGGTGATGACTTCAATGCAACAGGGTCCAGCCAATGGTATGGCGAGCTAGTGACAGACGACCTGAAAATTCAAGGCCACACAAACCAGGAATATGCTCATCGCGCCAGCCAAAGTGCTACCGGCCAACATCTGGATATGACACGCCTGACTCTGCTAGCAGAAACAGACACCACTCGGGTAACTGCTGGCGACCAGCAAATGGGTACTAGTAGTCTGCTTATGGAAGGCTATCAACAGCGAGGCATGGCCGGAGACCTAAGTTTGGATTCTATCAACAGTGACCTGAGGCTCTTCGGCATGCGCGGCACCCGGGCGTTGGGTTGGCGCGACGGCATCGGTCTTGAGGAGGCTGACAATCGCATTACAGGCGGCCGCTGGCAAACCTACTGGAGTCCTGGCGAACATACTCAGATCCAGTTTAGTACGACCTATCTCAATGGAAGAGTTCAGGGCAGTAGCGCTGGCAGCTGGCCGCCAAGTTCGTCTACCAGGGTGCACGATGGTCACGCCTGGAATGCCGTTATGGATGGCTTTTTCATCGATAAGACACTGCGCATGCGACTGGAGCACGCCACCAGCAGCTTTGATTTTGACGGACGCAATTTCGGTTTTGCTGTTACCAAGGATACGGCTTGGTCAGGGCTGGTTACTTTCGCACCTGAGCCAGCAGCTGGAGATATGCCGTTACACTGGCGTGTTGGAGCAGAAACACAACAGGTAGGCGCCTTCTACCGTAGTCTGGGCCATGCCAACTTGCCCAATGATGTTGACATGCGTCGCATCTTCCTGGCGGCGGAACGTGATAAATGGTTTTTAGACACCAGTTTTACCCTTGAAGAAGATAACCTTGATAGCAATCCGCTCTACCCAACCACAGAAACTCAGCGCTGGCTGGCCCAGCTAGGCTACAGTGATTATGACACAGCAACGCCCGGCAGTTTGTGGGCGACTCTAGGGCAGCCTAGTTATACGCTCTCAATAGATCGCACTCGACGACGTAACCTATCGACACCATCAGGATACTTTCCTGAAAACCTGACGTAAGCGCCCTTAAATCGACACACTTGACCTAGCCGTGTTCTTTCACTTTTTTTCGGCGGGCGCCAAGTTCACGTTCCAGGGCAGCAGCGTTTCCAGTGCCTCTAACGTATCAGCGGTGGCGATGTGCTCCAGCACATAATGGATATAGGCAGCAGGCTCCAAGCCATTGGCTTTTGCCGTTTCGATGAGTGAATAACAGGTGGCACTGGCGTGAGCGCCGCGGGAGGTATCCGCGAACAGCCAGGCTCTTCGACCAACGGCAAACGGGCGAATGGCGTTTTCTGCCAGAACATTACTGATATGCAGGTCGCCGCGCGCACAATAGCCGATGAGGAAGTCCCATTGGTTCAGCGTATATTCCATCGCCTGACGCGTCAGGCTGCCTTTCATGACGCGGGTAACATTAGCCTCTAGCCAAGCCTTGAAGGCCTCAAGACGCGGAAGGCTCAGCTCCTGGCGGACACGGTAGCGTTCCACTTCGCTGAGATCCTTGATCTGCCGTTCGATGGCGTAGAGTTTGTTGATATGGCTAAGCCCTACCTCGGCCTTGGCCGGCGTGGCGCCCTTGCCTTTCGCGTTGACCTTGGCTGCCTTAGACGCTTCCACGAACTTGCGTCGCGCATGGTCCCAACAGCCAATGCGGGTAATGCCGTTGGCACGGCATACCTGGCCGTAACCGGCGTAGCCATCGGCCTGCAGGATCCCTGAGAAGTCGTCGAGTAGGCGCACCGGCACGCTGCCGCCGCGGGACGGGTCGTAGGCAAAGAGCACCGACGGTTGATCCGGTGGGCCACCTCGGGTGACCCACATCCATTTATCTGACTGAGCGGTCTTGCCGTCTTCCTTGAGCACTTGCAGCCGCGTTTCATCGGCTTGCAGATACGCGCTGCTGTTTTGCACTTCGCGCATCAGCGTGATCAAGGGCGTGAAGACGTCATTCAGGCGGATGATCCAGTTGGCCATCTGCGTGCGGCTAACAGCGTGGCCTAACCGCTTGAACATGCCTTCCAAGCGGTACAGCGGCAAACCGTCTGCGTACTTGGAGGTGATCACGTACGCTAGCAGTGACGTCGACGCCGTGCACTTGCCTAGCGGATGAACCGGACGCTCCGCAGTAAGGAGATGGTCGTTGCCCTCAAGCGGGAACACCGCTTTTTCCTGCCAGTATTCGAGGACTTTCAGCTGCGCGGGGATGAACTGAAGCTCTTCTTTTACCTTGGCGAAGAAGGTCTTGGTCGCCCCGACTTTTTCTTCTTCGCTGAGCGTAAGCTCAATACGCTCACGGACCAGAGTGTCGGAGAAGCCACGTTGGCGACGTTGACGTGAGGGACGCGGCGCGTCTTGCTCTTCGACATCGTCGGGTAACTGATCGCGTAGCGCCTCGATGTCAGCTTCCAACTCCGTCTCATCGAACAGATGAGCCTGGTTCGCAGACTTTTCACTGCGCGCGGCGAACTGCTGAATGCGCTGCAAGCGCAGCTTCTCTTCGAGCAATTGAATATAGAGATTACGTTGCTGTAACGCCGTCTGTTGAGCCGTCACCTGTTGCTGAAGCCCCGCCACAAGAGCCACTACCTCAGCGGCGGAGAGGCCACTGAGATCAGGCAGTTGGGAGGAGACTTCGGGGTGCTTTTTCATGGGCCAATGATACCAGATTCGGTGTGTTAAAGCACTGAAAATAAGAGCTTTATGGCCTATCCGACGCTGTCGTAATGCAGTGTTTTATGGCCGCGCATCAGGGTGATATCGTAGCCATCCAACAGCCAGTTGATCTGCTCGCCAGTCAACGCCATAACGTCATCCGAGGGGCCGGGCCACTTGAAGCGCTCCTCGGCCAGCGCCTTGTAGTAGAGCACGAAGCCATTGTCTTCCCACATCAGGCACTTGATTTTATTTCGCTGCCGGTTAGTAAAGGCATACAGCGCCCCGCTAAAGGGGTTGTGTCCCAGTTCTTGCTCCACCAGTAACGCCAGGCCGTTGGCTTGCTTGCGAAAATCGACCGGTGCGCGGTACAGGTAGATCTCGGGCATTTCCCACGCGGGGCGTAAATAGCGCGGCCGCTTCACAGTTGCCTCAGGATATCGCCCAGTAACGCCACGTTGCCCGCGTGCAAGCCCGTGACCGTGATACCGCCGGGCAGTGATACCGTAAGCCCCGTGGAGTCTATTTCTTTTGCGGTGCCGGTATTGGGATATGCGACGGTGGCAAAACCGGCGACTGGCTCTTTTGTTGACGATGCGCTGGCCAAGAGCTTTTGACGCCAGTAAGAAAACTGATGGTACTTTAGCGCTTGTTGCTTGCAAAACGCCATGCCGGACAAGCCAGAGGTTTGCCATTCGGTGACTTGTTGCTGCCAATATTGCTCACGTTCTTGATGCGTCATGACACCCCCTCACAAAGATCTGATGGCATCAGTGTGAGGGGATAAAAGCGAGAGCGGTAGATGCCGGTTTAAGGGCGCTTACAACCTGACTACTGAGGGTGTGCACTTCAACGCCTCTTTTCAGCAACCTAAGTGGGATTGGTCTGTAGACGCCGGTATCGAACAGCTAACAGACCACACTGGTTTGCAGCCAGACACTCAACTGCAACACCTGGGTGGACAGGTCGGTTTCGACTTCAGCGAGCACTACCATATTAGCGCAGGTTTACAGAACACACGCACACATTACCGTGGTAGCGGAGAGCACACTGACCAAACGCTCTATAACCTCGCTGGTACCGCAGAGTTGATTCCAGAACGATTATCTGCCCGCGTTGACCTCAACCTTAATCACTTTAACGCCGAAGACGATCCTTTTTTTGCTCAGCATCAGGTCAATCGCTATATCAGCGGCCAACTGGATTGGACTCTGCGTAAAGCCAAAACCAACCGATCCGGTGTTTCTCTTACGCTTAGCTATTCTGGCAATCAGTTAAAGGACAGGTTATGGAACAACCCGACTCTGAACGAACAACAGTTATGGCTGCATCTGAAGACGACCCTTCCTTCCTCATATCCAGGCATGCAGCCATGAGAACCTTAGTAGCTATCTTGATGATGATAACGATATTGCCCATCAGCAACATCGCTTATAGCCAGGTACTTTCTATTTGTGAAAACAGGTTTACCTGTACTAGCCAAGGTGCAGCAACCATTGGCATTGATAGCAACCTGAGGGTGACGTGGCTAGGTGAAGTCCTTGATCCCGAACGCCAAGGCGGCATGCTTACCTCCACGCAAGGGCGCTTCATGCTAGAAAACCCCTTTGGTGAGCGGATTCTAGGCAGAGCCTCCACAACATTAACAAAACGTCTTTTACCCGCGGGTAATGGCCTTGAATTTCGCCTCAACGAACGCCTGAGCGTACCTGGCTCTATCAGCGCGTTGGCGGCTCAAGCTGGTGTTCGTCGCATCTACTATGTCCGTGATTTTCAATTCGAAGGCAGTTCTCCCACCGTGGCAGTCCAAATAATTGATCTGCATCAGCCGGTTCCAGGTCGTAGTCAAGCCGTTAACGGTATAGATACAACGAGTGGAGTCGAAATTCAGAACCTGGTTCTCACGTTTGAAACTGGCACACTAAGTGAGGTCATTCGCCCAGATATGCCACTAAAAGCTAGAGTACGAATCCGCTTTCGACAAGCAGGTCGATTGAATGCTATCTGGGAGGTAGCAACACCCGTTAGTACAGTGGGACAACCTCTGTATGTGCCTCTTGAGATTGTTAATCGCTACATCAGCGGCAGCGACATTACGCTGCTCTCTCCCCCCCTTCCCAGCACCATGAACGGCCTGCACCGACTACGTTTGCGGATTATCTCTCCTCGTCAAATGATTGAGGATCAGCGCGATTGGCCTACGTTAAGCTACCGTGTCAGTGACAGCGTTCTTGATAGCGACAATGGTATTCCTGCACTTGATGCCTGGCTTGGCGAATCTACAGATGCTTTCAGCCTTCATAGTCGCTTTTACTGGCGACCAGTGTCGAATGCTTATGCGTATCAACTGGAATTTTACCCTAACACTACTGACCAACTGCTGTCTGTTTCTGGTTTATCAAATGGTCAGCAACAGGCAGAACTTGCGCAAGCTCCTAGTGCTGGCCAGTTGTTCCATGGGCAACACCAATCAGCATCACCCAGTTCTAGCCTGATTAATCAATTGCAAAAAGGCCAGTTATATCTTTGGCGGCTGGTTGCTATCGATCGCGATGGCACAGTGATAGCCGCCAGTCCACTTGAGTCGATTCGCCCATGACGATGACCAATACCTATCAAGACAGTCGTGATGATAGTGCTCTCCTCGCTGCCATGGCTTGCCATGACAACTCAGCGCTTGAGTGCTTCTATCGTCGCCATCAACAACGTGTGTACCGTTTTCTACTATCACGTTTGAACGATACTTTTGTTGCCAACGACTTACTCAATGACACCATGCTAGAGGCTTGGCGAGCGGCTCACGGATTCAGAGGGCAAGCAAAAGCAACCACATGGCTGCTGGGAATTGCTTATCACAAGATGCAGGATTACTGGCGCCAACAGGGCCGACGAGAATTTCAAGAATTGGATGATAGCCACCCCGATGAAGCGCCCGCTGCCGATATTGAGAGAGCCATAGAAGCTGCCAGCAACCAGGCATACCTGAATACTTGCCTTAAATGCCTTGCACAAGAGTATCGCGAGATACTTCACTTGGCTTTTTTTGAAGAACTCGATTACAAAGACATCAGCAGCATACTCAATATTCCAGTTGGAACGGTCAAATCACGCGTTTTTCACGCTAAAAAGGCGTTAAAGTCACAGCTGGCACGAGCCGGTAGGAGCGACAAGTGAAGTACGATGACGAGCATTTACTGCTATACCTCAACGGTAAACTGGATAGCGATCAACAAAAATGCATTCAGGAGGAGATCGCTCGAGATATTGATCTGGCTAACGAAGTCTCTCTGATGCGCGCCATAAAACAAGGATGGCAGCGTGACGAAAAGATGCCGTCAGCGGAGCTGGGGCTAGCCAGACTCAAGCGGGATATTGCACAAACAACACCTCCATCAGATAGCCTGTCTCAGCGCCAGCCAATAAAGCGCTTCTGGAAGCCTCTGGCATTAGCCGCTTGTTTAGTGGTCACCCTGCAGACTAGTGTCGTTATCTTCCAAAGCACGACAAATAGTCAGTGGTCATTGTTATCAGGAACTCCAGGGGCAACACAATCACACCTCCAGATTGTACCGGAACCCAACATCACCTTGGTTGAACTGGAGGCTCTTCTTCGGCCCTTTGGAGCGGAAATTATTGCCGGTCCGGGAGCGTTAGGCATCTATATGCTTCAACTACCTCAAGACAGTGATATCGATAGTGTCAAACAACAGCTTTCTGAAAGCGATTTGATCGAAGAGGTCAATCGGCCATGAAAGCTAGCAGCATTCCCCGTTCAGCTACTAAGTTCGGCTTTCTGATGCTATACGCATGGCTTATGGTTCACACTGCACCATTGAATGCACAACAGGTGCAAAACATTGATCGTGAGACAGCGCCAGACACTTTAACTGATAGGGAGTATAGCGACGTAGACCACCCTGGCCTGAGCCCTCCTTCTCAACAGGTTCCACCACCGCCGCGCGGAAGCCTAATGGGGCAAGGGCCATCCAGCCTTCCGCTGCCTACATTTCCAATAGTAAAAACACCACCCTCTGGTAACACATTATCCTCTCAGGATCATGAGCCTGATGAGTTACTTATGCTGTCTAAAAACATGGAGGAGGCTATCGAAGCGGTCAAAGCGTTCAATAGCCTGCCATTTCAGATCAAACAGCGCCAGCAGCTGAAACATCTGGATAAAGTGCTAAGTGTTTTTAGGCTCCCACCAGGAAGTAATGCAAAGGAACAGCTGCGCCTGGCAGCTGAACGGTTGCCACAAGCAAACCTAGCACTGAACCATCGTTACCAGCTACAATCTTCCAGACACCAAGCAGCTCAGCGACTGATCCAATTTAACCCTGACAGCACTACTTGCCTGATTGATACTCACTTGGGGTTGATAGACACTAGCGTCAATACTCAGCATCCGGCACTAACCAACCGTCCGATTGAGCTGCTACTGCTAGCCAGGCCTCCATTGGCACCTGCCAGCCACGGCACTGCTATTGCCGCTTTATGGCTAGGAAATCCAGGCGCTGGCTTCCTCCCCTTGATGCCCGACGCAAGACTCTCTGTGGCAGCTGTATTTCGCCAGACTGAGCGCGGCCCTGATACAACTACCGATCTTTTACTAAGCGGTCTCGATTGGCTACTCGGAAAGGATGTGCAAGCTATCAATCTGGCATTAGGCGGGCCAGAAAATTTATTGCTCAAAACAGCGCTTGATAAATTGCTAGAAAGTAATATTTTGCTCGTGGCAGCAGCTGGAAATCAAGGTCCTGAAACAACTCCACTTTATCCTGCAACTCACCAAGGCGTCATTGCAGTCACCGCTGTTGATGCCCAAAACCGTATCTATCAGAATGCCAACCGCGGTCATCAGATTGACTTTGCTGCCCCAGGCGTACAGATTTGGTCAGCCAACGATAACGGCACTGCCTACCATACCGGCACTTCCTTTGCGGCACCTTTTGCCCTGGCTGTTATGTTGGCTGAGATACAATCGGGCCAAGAAACCTTAGAAGGCACGCGTGCCAACGCCATTGATCTTGGCCCACCCGGCAAAGATGATATTTTCGGCTGGGGTCTGGTACGTTGGCCTGATACTTGTAAATAGCCTTCCCCAAGGAAACTTACGCTAGCTAATATGACGATTGGAAAGCGTAGGCCTCGTTGGTTGTGTGATTTTAACTTAACTGACTATTTACTTAACAGTTTCCCGTACCTGATCTCTCAGGGCGACCTTGCGGATCTTGCCGGTGGAGGTACGCGGAATGGTGGCGAACACAAATTCACGCGGTACCTTGTAAGGCGCCAGGTGGTCGCGGCACCACTGCCGTAAGGTGTCTTCATCTGCCTCGCTGTTGGGGGTAAGCTCAATAAAGGCGCAGGGCGTCTCCCCCCACTTTTCATGGGGCATGGCGACTACGGCTGCCACGCTGACGGCGGGATGACGATAGAGCACTTCCTCAATCTCGATAGACGAGATGTTTTCGCCGCCGGAAATGATCACATCCTTGGTGCGATCCTTGAGCTGCAGATAGCCGTCCGGGTGTACTACCGCCAGGTCACCGGAATGGAACCAGCCGTTGGCAAACGCCTCAGCCGTGGCTTCCGGGTTGCGGAAGTAGCCTTTCATCACCACGTTGCCGCGAAACATCACCTCGCCCAGGGTTTCACCGTCATGGGGAACCGGTTCACCGCTGACCGGGTCAAGCACCTCCAGCTGTTCCAATGGCAGGTAGCGAACCCCCTGGCGGGCCTTGAGCCGCGCCTGCTCCTCCTGGGAGCAGTCTGACCAGTCAAGATGCCAGTCATTCACCACCGCAGGGCCGTAGGTTTCTGTCAGGCCGTAGAGGTGGGTGACATCAAAACCCAGAGTGTTCATGTTTGCCAGCACCCGCTCGGGCGGCGGGGCGGCGGCAGTAAAGAACTGCACCTGGCGGTCCAGTAGGGGTCGTTCAGCCTCAGGGGTATCAATCAGCAGCGACATCACTATCGGCGCACCGCACAGATGCGTGACGCCTTCATCGGCCAGCGCTGCCCAGATGGGCTCGGCGCGCACCTGACGCAGGCACACATGGGTGCCGACAATCGCCGAAAGCGTCCACGGGAAGCACCAGCCGTTGCAGTGAAACATCGGCAGCGTCCACAGGTAGACAGCATGCTTCTGCATGGACGTGGTCAGCGCATTGCCCTGAGCCAGCAGATAGGCACCGCGATGATGAGAGACCACGCCTTTGGGGTTGCCGGTAGTGCCCGAGGTGTAATTGATGGAAATGGCGTCCCATTCATCTTCCGGCATCAGCCAGGCAAAGTCTGGGCTGCCGGTGGCGATCACGTCTTCATAGTCGGGGATATCGCCCGGCAGCTCAGCAGAGGAAAGGGGCGAATCGTCTTCGGGGTCATTGACCTCAATCAGTACAGGTCTGACAGAGGCCAACGCCAGCGCCTCTTTTACCAACGCCATGAAAGCGCGATCGGCAATCACCACTTTTGACATGGCATGATCAAGCTGAAAGGCAATCGTCGCCGCATCCAGGCGCGTATTGATCGAGTGCAATACGCCACCGCACATCGGCACACCGTAATGGCATTCCAGCATTTCCGGCGTATTGGCCAGCACCACGCTGACCGTATCGCCGCGGCCAATGGCATAGCGCTCGGTAAGCGCTGATGCCAGTTGGCGGGAGCGGGCATAGAAATCTGCATAGTTACGGCGCAGGCGACCATGCACGATTGCAATATGCTCAGGGAAGACGCTGGCAGCGCGTTCCAGAAACTGCAGCGGCGTCAGCGGCTGAAAGTTGGCCGGGTTGCGATCAAGCCCCTGATTGTAGGGATTACTGCCATGCTCATCGGTATGAGCGGCATGGCTTTCATTATTATTGGAATGATTGTTCATAGGCGCGGCTGTCCTTAACTTGACTGGATACCGATGGCAACATCGTCGGCCAGGGTATTGGCAATAAAGCAATAACGATGCGCGCGCTGCTGCATCTTGTCCAGTTCTGCAGCATCTACCTCAAAACCCTCGTCAAAGTGCACTTGCGGATGCAAATCGATACGCGTGACCGACATCTGCCCTTTGGCGTTCTTGCCAAGCTCAGCCGTCGCCTGATCATGGTAGCTGGCAACCGGCCAGCCTGCCTTCGCCGCCAGCGCCAGAAACGTCATCATATGGCAGCTGGAAAGTGCCGCTGCCAGCGCCTGCTCCGGGTTGGTGTTGTTAGGGTTACCGCCCCAGTCAGGGGCGGCATCCACCATAACCGCAGTGTCACTGTTATAGTCAATCCGGTGCGCATTGGCGTAGGCACCCGGTTTCAGTTCAGCGGTATTGCGCGTCCATTCAAGCTCGATAGAGAGTGCTGACATACAGTTATCCTTTCCGATGGATGAATTCAGGCGGCGGCCAGTTGCTTTTTAGGATCATAAAACGGCTTTTCAGCCACAACAGCCTGAACCTGTTCGCCACCGATCAGCACTTCAACCTGGGTGCCAATATCAGCGACGTCAATATCCACCATTGCCAGAGCAATATTGCGCGCCAGCCTGGGAGAATGTACCGCCGAGGTGACCTTGCCAACGGTCTTACCCTGACAGTTAATCGGCCAGAAATCGCCATTCGGCCCGCTCAAGGGGTCGATACCATCGATGCACAGGCCAACCTGCTTGCGGCGAATCCCTTCCTGCTGGATGCGCTTGAGCGCCGCCTTGCCGATAAAGTCTGCTTCCATGTCGAGATCCACCAGACGATCCATACCCAGCTCAAAGGGGTTGGTGTGAATATCGGCATCGGCATGATAGGACAGCATGCCGCCTTCAATCCGGCGAATAGTCGAGGTATGGCCAGGCTGAAGACCAAAAGGCTGGCCAGCGGCCATGATTTTTTCCCACAGCTCATCACCCCGGCTGCCATCACGCAGATAAAGCTCATAGCCCAACTCGCTTGACCAGCCGGTGCGCGACACAATCAGCGGGATACCGTCCAGCTCTACCTCGCGCAGCCAGTAATAGCGCAGATCCATGATGCTCTCGCCAAACAGAGCCTTCATGATCTCGCCAGACACCGGGCCCTGCAGCTGCAGAGGTGAAACATCCGGTTCGCTGATGGTGACATCCAGCCCCGAGTTGACGGCAACACCCTGAGCCCACAGCAGGATGTCGCTATCGGCCAGCGACAGCCAGAAGTGGTTTTCAGCCAGGCGCAGCAGAATAGGATCGTTGAGAATACCGCCGCTGGCATTGGTGATCAGCACATACTTGCATTGCCCAACGGCCATGTTCGACAGGTTGCGTAGAGTCAGCAGCTGGGTGAATTCCGCTGCATCGGGTCCGGTTATTTCAACCTGACGCTCAACGCCCACATCACACAGGATGGCGGTGTTCACCAGGTTCCAGAAATTCTGCTCTGGGCTACCGAAGTCGCGCGGAATATACATGTGGTTATAAACGGAAAATCCCTGAGCCCCCCAACGCAGAGTAGCCTCAAAATAGGGAGATTTGCGGATCTGTGTACCGAAGCCGGTATTGACGGATGATGACATGACGTTTGCCCCTTTTTTCAATCAGCGGCACCGTGTGCCGTGATGTTTAATTGTTCGAGAAGGATAGCGCCTGACTATTCATCATGCAGACTGAAGATAGGCCCTTTAGGCGTCCGAAAAGACTACTTTTTGATTGACTGCAGACCAATTGGTTATGGGCTGGCATGTGCCGTCAGGGCGGCCAGATTTGGCTGGGTCGACTTGACCTGGCGAGTGATGAAATAGGTATAGTAGCGATCAATATTCAGGTCTTCGGATAGCAGCCGATCCATCAGGTTCTGGAAAGCAGAAAGGCTCGGCACCACGACCTGGAACACATAATCCATCCCGCCCCCGGTGACATAACATTCGGTGATTTCTTCAATATTGCGAATGTAGGTCTCGAAACGCTCGAAATCCTGCTTGCGGTGATGCATCAACGACAGGTTGACCATGACGCGGGTGATATCAAGCACGCGTTCAAGCGCGATATCGGCATGATAGCCACGAATGTAGCCCGCCGATTTCAGGCGATCCAGGCGTGCCCAGCAGGGCGTAGGGGAAAGATTGACCAGCTCGGCCAGCTTGGTCTTGCTGAGCTGGCCATGGCGCTGCAGGGCGCTGAGGATACGGATATCAGCGGCATCAAGAGCAGTTTTTTTCATGCGCCTACTGGTTATCGACGTATCAAACATACCACCACCCTGATAAACGTTGTGTCGCGATGGTAGGCTATTCGCCCAAACTGAGCATGGTTATGCACGACACCCGCTAGCCTGATTACGTCGCCGGAGGGTGACTTAGCTGACCTGCGTCAAATTTAGAATATATTGATTATTAAATAGCATAACCATCGATTACAATGCGACTTTTCCAAGCGCAATGCTTTCTTGAAAGGAGCAGAAATACATGCATAAAGACTGGCAGAAAACGACTCAGGACCTTTCCGCCCTGATGCAGGAAATCGGCAAGAATATCCCTGATGTCGCCAAGGGTTTCACCCAGATGGCCAAAGGGGCCAACAAGGAAGGAGCGCTGTCACATAAGCACAAGGAACTGATGGCACTGGCCATTGGCATCAGCATTCGCTGCGATGGCTGTATTGCCTTTCATTCCAAGGCAGCCGCCGAGCTGGGCGCTACCCGTGAAGAGTTCATGGAAATGCTGGGCGTGTGCATGTATATGGGCGGCGGCCCGGCCTACACCTATGCCGCACAAGCATTGGAAGCCTTTGACAGTTTCTCCAAGCAGGACTGATGGCATTCCTATCTGGGGAATTAAAAGCGCTCGCTGAAGGGCGCTTTTGCATTTATGCGCAGTGCTCGGTGGTAGGCTTGTCAATGGCAGCGTTCAGAAACGCCAACAGCTCATCACCGTGACGCGCCAGACTATCGCTCAGATCATGCCCTCCGGGCACCACCCGCAAGGTCACACCGGGCGTCTGTTTCTGGGTGAGCCGCTGAGCGTCGCTTAACGGAATGATATCGTCGCTCTCGCCGTGCACCAGCAAGACCGGGCAGCGGATCTGAGGGAGTGTCGTGACCGGTGCGATGGCATCAAAGCGATGGCCGATGACCTTTTCCACATAGCGGATTACGTACCAGCCCAGCGGGAAGAACGGCAAGCCTTTGGCATCCAGCCAGCGGCGCATCATGCCATCCGGATGGGCAAAGCTGCTCAGGCTGACCACAGCGGCAATATCATCGCGCCGTGAGGCACACAGCAAGGTAGCCGCTGCCCCGACCGAGTGGCCAATCAGTGCCGTAGGTAAAGCGGGTTGATGGTGCTTCAGCCAGCTCAGGGCGGCGTCAATATCTTCGGCAAAGCGCGGCATGGAGGAGAAGGTGTCATCATCGCTATTGCCATGGTTGCGCACATCAATCAGCAGTAGGCTCCAACCCGCTTCAAGCAGCAACGGCGCTAGTGGCAGCAGGGTGGCGCGATTGGCTCCCCAGCCGTGAGTAATCACTATCTGCCCTTGCGGCGCCTTTGCGGGCAGCCACCAGGCTTCCAGCATCCGCTCTCCCACCGTGGTAAAGCGCACGGTGTCACCTTGCAGCCCAACGTCTTCCAATGAGCGGTTAACGGCTTCCCGAGGAGCAGCCAACTCGCGATGCAGACGACGATGGAAACGCCGCTGCAATGCCACGCCCAGCAGTACGACTCCTGCCAGCAAGCCTGCCAGATACCATTCTGTCATTACCTTCCATCTCCTCTGCAAGCCTGCTTGATGCTGTGAATTAACGCTGCATTGCAACACAAACTAGTTTACAATATTATACTATTAGCTTAAAACTAAACGCTTAGATGACGCGTTTATCCAGCCTGGAAACCAAGGTATCTACATGTTCATCTATACCTACCGCCGTGCCTGGATTCGTGGCTTTATTGATGGCGAACGCGGTCAGCCGCACGAAACGCAAAAAGGCATTCCCGGGTTTCGCTATACCAATGGGTGGATTGAAGGTCATGCCAAACGCCATGGTCACGCCTATGGGTTGGGTGATATCAGCGAAGATGAGTTGGAAAAAGCGCGCGAGAACATACCGTCGCCAGAGCAGCATGCCTGGGATACGGTCAGCTGGCTGAGATAGCTTCCCGCACCACCACAACCTGATATACAACACCACCCTGACGGCTAGCCGTCAGGGTGGTTCAGGTTTATAGCCAATATTAGCGTCGCCACTTACTCAGGCAGCTTGGTTTTGCGCAGGTAAGGGAAGATGGTTTCATATTCACCAAATTTCGCTTTGGCATCGTCTTCCGAAACGCTCGGCGGAATGATGACATCCTGGCCCAGCGTCCAGTCAGCTGGCATGGCAACACCGTGGCTGGCGCTGGTCTGCAGGGCATCCAGAGCGCGCAGCACTTCAGCAAAGTTACGGCCAACCGTCATCGGGTAGGTCATGGAAAGCTTCAGCTGCTTATCCGGGCCAATGATGAAGACAGAGCGCACCGTCGCGCTGTCTGCCGGGGTGCGGCCATCCGGCATATAGGCTTCTGCTGGCAGCATGTTGAACAGCTTGGAGACTTTCAGCTCTTCATCAGCAATGATCGGGAAGTGAACATCGTTACCGCAGTAAGTCTCGATGTCGTTGATCCAGCGCTTATGCTCTTCAACACCATCAACGGAAACACCAATCACCTTGGTACCGCGCTTTTTCCACTCGGCATCCAGCGTAGCCACAGCGCCAAACTCGGTGGTGCAGACCGGCGTAAAATCTTTGGGATGTGAAAAAAGAATCGCCCAGCTATCTCCAATCCAGTCGTGAAAGCGAATCGGCCCCTGGCTGGTATCGGCTTCAAAATCCGGCACAACTTCATTAATGCGTAACGACATTAGATACTCCTTGTTTCAAGCAAATTGAATAAACGCAAGCTGACTAATGACAGGCGCCAGCATGCGCCACCTATATAACCTATACCATGGGTACGCGGCAGCGATATTACAACCTCAGCCCCCAACCCTGCGACATTATTGCGCATTGGGGAAGAACAGCGGCTGGCCCTCCACCTCAAAGGCGCCAATCGCCTGCTGACCGTCTTCCGAGAGTAGCCAACGGTGCCACTGCGCTGCCAGATCATGCTTCAGGTGCGGATGGCGCTCGGCAGACAGCACCAGGCTGCCATACTGATTGAAAAGCACCTTGTCGCCTGCAAACAGCAGAGCCAGATTCTGAGGGTTTTCAAACGCTACCCAGGTAGCCCGGTCAGACATCACATAGGCATCCATGGCGGCGGCGATATTCAGTGTTGGCCCCATGCCGCTGCCCAGTTCACGGTACCAGCCGCCCTGCGGGTCTATACCTGCGTTTTCCCACAAGCGCTGTTCGGCACGGTGGGTGCCGCTGTCATCCCCACGGGAGGTGAAAGGCGCTTTGGCATCCGCAATCAGGGCTAACGCTTCGGCCGCACTGCTGGCATCTGCAATGCCTGCGGGGTCATCGGCTGGGCCAATCAGCACAAAATCGTTATACATGACATCAGCACGCTCGCTGGCGTAACCGTCTGCCACAAACTGCTCTTCACCGATCGTGTCATGCACCAGCAGGCTATCGGCATCGCCACGCCGGGCAATTTCAAACGCCTGGCCGGTGCCCACCGCCACCACCCGCACTTCAATACCGGTTGCGGCTTCGAAGGGCGGCACAATGGCTGCAAACAGCCCCGAGTTCTCCGTCGAGGTGGTGGATGCCAGGGTAATAAAGTCATCCGCGTGAGCCTGGGTCATCAAAACGCCACTGATCATGGTCGCCAGCGTCAGGGCTTTATGCACTGCATGTCTCTTGAACATGACATTTAACATCTGGGGCATCGGCATTACTCAATAATGTCACCGCGAAGATACGCCTGCGCGCTGGGTGAGTCGGGCTGCTCGAAAAATCGCTGAGCAGCGGTATGTTCTCGCACCTGGCCGCCCGCCATAAACAGCACATCCGCAGCAAGGCGCCGCGCCTGATGAATATCATGGGTGGTCATCACGACGCGCGTCCCCTGACGCTGAAAGGCCAACACGGCTTCTTCCACGGCCTTGATGGCAGCAGGATCAAGAGCGGAAGTCGGCTCATCCAGAAACAGCACCTGAGGGGCCAGCACCCAGGCACGTGCCAGCGCCAACCGCTGCTGCTCTCCGCCAGACAGCACCCTGGCGGGCGTCTCTGCGCTTGCCGCCAGGCCGAAGCGTGCTAGCGCCGCTTGTGCCATATCACGCCGTTGGCGGCGCGGTGTCTTGTTAACCGCCAGCGCATGCATCAGGTTGGCCATTGCCGAGCGGCGCAGCATCACCGGCTGCTGAAAAACCATCGCCTGACGCGGGCGCTGCGGTAGCCATTGAACACTGCCGGACGCAGGCGCCAGCAAGCCGTGGGCCAGGCGCAGCAACAAGCTTTTGCCCGCACCGTTAGGGCCCATCACCAGCGTCGGGCCAGTCCCTTGCAGCGTAAACGAACAGGGACCCAACAGGTGTTTACCCTGATAGCTGAACGTAACCCGATCAAATATCAGTGACGCCCGGGGGCAAACTGAAGCATGGGTATCCAGCGGCTGTAAAACTGTCATCCGGTACGCCTCCGCGCCCACTCGCCGACGAGATAGGCGGCCGCATTGATCACCAGCACCAGGGTTAACAGCACAATCCCCAACCCCAGCGCCAGCGGAAGATTGCCCTTGCTGGTTTCAAGCACAATGGAGGTGGTCATCACCCGGGTCACGCTATCTATATTGCCGCCGACCATCATCACCGCGCCGACTTCTGCGCTGGCCCGCCCGAAACCGGCCAGCAGCACAGTGAGCAGCGCAAAGCGCGCATCCCACAGCAGGGTCGGCATCATGCGCAGGCGTGACATACCCAGCGACACAAACTGTTCCTGATATTCAGCCAAAAGCTCCTCAACCTTCTGACGCGACAGCGCCGCCAGAATCGGCAGCACCAGCACTACCTGGGCAATCACCATGGCACTTGGCGTAAACAGCAAGCCCCACTCGCCCAGTGGCCCCGCGCGGGAAAGCAGCAGGTAGACAACAAGCCCGGCCACCACTGGCGGCAAACCCATCAAGGCATTCAATGCCACCACCATCAAACCACGCCCAGGGAAACGCCATAGCGCTACTGCGGCCCCCAGGGGGAAGCCGATCACTGCCGCCAGGCATACCGCCAATAACGATACCTGCAGGGAAAGCAGCACGATGTCGACCAGCGCCGCATCCAGGTTGATCAACAGGGATAGTGCCACATTAAGGGCATTGGAATCTGCAGCCATTCAATTCTCCTATCATAGGCTGCATAGTATGCTTGATCTGGCTGACTTTCACTTTGCTGTGACCCTTATCCTGCCCATGTTGGTTCAAACATTATGCCCTCAGCCTCATCGTCTGACGTTCTGCCCCGCCATCTGGCCATTCCCCTGATGATGTCGGTTGCTACCCTGTTTGCCGCCAACCATGTCGCGGCACGGCTGGCATTTGATAATGGCACGGGCCTGCTGCTTGCGGTATTGATGCGCTCCGGCGTGGCCTGCCTGATCTTGCTGGCGCTCTTGATGATGCAGAAAAAGCGTTTCTGGCTGCCACCCGGTACCTGGCCCTGGCAGCTCGCTGCAGGCGTGCTGATTGCGATTCAAAGCGTCTGCCTTTATTCAGCGGTTGCCCGCCTGCCTGTGGTCATCGCCCTGCTGCTGGTGAACACTTTTCCCATCCAGCTGGCGCTATTGAGCTGGGCGCTGGGTGGGCCACGGCCTTCACTGCGCAGCTGCCTGATCATGGGCACCATTCTGATCGGGCTCCTCGTGGTACTTGATATTCCCGGCTGGCTGGCCAATGCGGAGACCATGGGGCCTGAATGGCTGATAGGTATTGGCTTTGGATTGGCCGCCGCCTTTGCCCTGGCCAGCACCCTGTGGATTACCGAACACCGGCTAGCCAAGGTGGGTAGCACTTTACGCAGCTGGCTGACCATGCAGACGGTGTTTATTGCCATGATCCTGGGTGGGCTGCTGGGTGCAATGCCTGGCGGCATGAGCTTGCCCGACAACACCACCGGCTGGACAGGGCTGATGCTGCTGGCAGTGTTGTACGGCAGCGCGTTTTCCATTCTGTTTATTAGTGTCCCGCGTCTGGATATGGCCAGAAACGCACCGGTCATGAATTTCGAACCGGTGGCGTCTCTACTGCTGGGCTATCTCTTTCTGGGGCAGATGTTGACCCCTGGCCAGCTGGTAGGCGGCGCCGTGGTCATCGGCGGGATTATCGTGCTGGGGTTGTCCCGCGCGAGCTAACCAGAATAAATGGGAATAAAGGGGGTCAGATCCACATTAATAACCGCTAATCATCCAAGAAAGAGCGTGAAACAATTAATGTGGATCTGCCCCCCTTTATTTTAGCTTACACTTCCTGGTACAGCTGGCTGCCTGTCTGGCGGAACTTCTCTGCCTGTTCCTGCATACCGCGCTTGACCGCCTCGGCGTCGCTGTCAGCGGCATTTTCTGGCGCGCGGTCGCGGTAGGTATCGCGCACTTCCTGGCTGATTTTCATCGAGCAGAACTTGGGCCCGCACATGGAGCAGAAGTGCGCCACCTTGGCGGAATCTTTCGGCAGGGTTTCGTCGTGGTACTCCCGGGCAGTATCCGGATCCAGCCCCAGGTTGAACTGGTCTTCCCAACGGAATTCAAAGCGTGCCTTGGAAAGCGCGTTATCGCGGCGCTGGGCGGCCGGGTGGCCCTTGGCCAGGTCTGCTGCGTGGGCGGCAATCTTGTAGGTGATGATGCCGGTTTTCACGTCATCTTTATTCGGCAGGCCCAGGTGCTCTTTCGGCGTGACATAGCAAAGCATCGCACAGCCGAACCAGCCGATCATCGCCGCGCCAATGCCGGAGGTGATGTGGTCATAGCCAGGGGCGATATCAGTGGTCAGTGGGCCAAGCGTATAGAAAGGGGCCTCATGGCACGCCTCTAGCTGCTTATCCATGTTCTCTTTAATCAAGTGCATGGGCACATGGCCAGGGCCTTCAATCATCACCTGAACGTCGTGTTTCCAGGCGATCTTGGTTAGTTCGCCCAGGGTCTCCAGCTCGGCGAACTGCGCTTCGTCATTGGCATCGGCAATTGAGCCAGGCCGCAGGCCGTCACCCAACGAAAACGCCACGTCGTACTGCTTGCAGATCTCACAGATCTCTTCGAAGTGGGTATACAGGAAGCTTTCCTGATGATGGTACAGGCACCACTTGGCCATGATCGAACCGCCCCGGCTGACAATGCCGGTCACGCGGTTGGCGGTCAGCGGCACGTAGCGCAGCAATACGCCCGCATGAATGGTGAAGTAATCCACGCCCTGCTCGGCCTGTTCGATCAGAGTATCGCGGAACACTTCCCAGGTGAGGTCTTCAGCCACGCCGTTGACCTTCTCCAGCGCCTGATAGATCGGCACGGTACCAATCGGCACCGGCGAGTTGCGGATAATCCATTCACGGGTCTCGTGGATATTCTGGCCGGTGGAAAGATCCATGATGGTGTCCGACCCCCAGCGGATACCCCAGGTCATCTTGTCGACTTCTTCTTCAATTGATGAGGTGACCGCTGAGTTACCCAGATTGCCATTAATCTTGACCAGGAAATTACGGCCAATAATCATCGGCTCGGATTCCGGGTGATTGATATTGTTAGGGATAATCGCCCGCCCACGGGCCACTTCATCGCGGACAAATTCCGGGGTGATTTCTTCCGGCAGGCTGGCTCCAAAGTTCTGGCCAGGGTGCTGATGGCCCAGAATGCGCTCGACCTCCGCAGTGCCTAACGTCTGGCGACGCTGATTCTCGCGGATGGCAATAAATTCCATTTCCGGCGTGATAATGCCCTGGCGCGCGTAATGCAACTGAGTGACGTTTTTGCCCGCTTTCGCCCGGCGCGGCGTACGAGTCAGATCAAAACGCAACTGGGCAAGGGTTGGGTCGTTAGCGCGGCGATTACCATACTCACTGGTGGGGCCATCCAGAAACTCGGTATCGTTGCGCTCTTCAATCCAGGTACGGCGCAGCGCGGGTAAGCCCTGGCGCAAATCGTTGTTGGCGGCCGGGTCGGTGTAAGGGCCGGAGGTGTCATACACCAGTAGCGGCGGGTTCTGTTCATCAATGCTGCTGGTTTTGGTAGGCGACAGGGTGATCTCGCGAAATGGCACGCGGATATCTGGCCGCGAGCCTTCCACATACACCTTGCGCGAGGCGGGCAGCGGTTGAATGGCGGCCGCATCGACCTGGGCAGTTTCGGCTAAAAAGTGGCTGGTTTTACTCATGATGATCTCCTGAGGGTATTTGTTGTTCTAAAGCGACAAGTGATACGACGGTTGTGTAGTTTGGGTTCGCGGGGTTAATGAGCAAGATCCAGCCCCATCTGCCAGAAGTCGATTTCCAGGCGCGTAGCATCGCCAAATATCCGGCTCAGCTCGGCAAAGCGGGCGGGGGTAACGTCAGCAAGGCGGGCGTTGAGCCATTCCAGCTCGGCCCTCATGGCGGCCTGGAACTCTTCGCTTGCGTACATGGCGATCCAGGCATCAAAGGGGTTTTCTACACCGCGCCGGGTAAACGCTTGAGCGTTCAGCCAGTTGGCAATTTCACCGTAGCCCACCAGGCAAGGCGCCAACGCCACGTGCAGATCGAGCAGGTCACCGCGGTTGCCGGTATCCAGCACGTAGCGGGTATAGGCTAGCGTTGCGCGCGCTTCCGGCAGCTGGGCCAGCTCGTCTTCTGAAATGCCCCACTCCTGGCAGAACCCCACGTGCAGGCCCAGCTCCACATCCACAATGGCTTTCAACCCTTCATGGGCCTGGCGTAGATCAGCCAGCGTAGGGCTTTTATAGGCCGCCAACGCGTAGGCACGGGCGAAGTGAATCAGAAACAGGTAATCCTGTTTTAAATAGTGGCGAAACGCGGGTTCAGGAAGCGTGGCACTGCCCAATTGACGGACAAAATCGTGTTCAATATAGGCGCGCCAGTCGTTATGGCAGGCGTTGGTAAGATCAGTAAAGCAATAACCCATAAAGCCTCCGGCAGTAATGATCCGGAGGGTCGGCGTAGGTATGCGTTAAGCAGAAGATCGAGGAAATGGCGCAGAAGGTGGCGTGCGATCGTGAGAAGAGCTAGCCAAGGCCATCGCTTGATCCCTACGCCGGTACCCGAGCTTCCCTCTTCATGAGGAACCGCCCATTAGCCGGATCAGGTTCAGCGGGACCAGCGCTTTGGCAGTATCAAGTGGATACACCCTGCACCATCTCAGCCGGATTCACCGGCACCCCGTCAAGCAGTTGAAGGAAGCAGTCTAGGAGGCATCATCAAGAGATGCAAGAAAGACACAGAAGTTATAGCACTAACGTCACAGCGAAAAAATTGAGCTCTCCTCTAGACGCTCGATGAAAGTTACGCGAGGCTGTTAATTGTAAAATATTAATTCCTATACGCTATCCACTGTAGCGATGACCACTCGTCAAAGCACAAAGAAGAGGAGCGCTAAAAAGTGGCAGTAAGCGGGAGCCATGTACAAAAAAGCCAGACCCAACACTGGCTGTTCAGCAAGTTAAAGCGTGCTACAGGCCTGGTCGCGTTACTGCTGCTGGTATGCCTGCTACCCACACCGGCCACTGCACAAGGGATAGCGCTTAGCGCGTCAGAACGTGCGTACCTGGCAGAAAACGAGCCCATTGTATTTGTTAGCCAGAGCAACTACCCCCCTTTTGAGTTCATGGATGATCAGGGCCAAAGCGATGGCATGATGGTTGAGCTCGCCCAGTGGATTGCCGATGAAGCAGGGTTTGAGGCTCGATTTACCCATACCGACTTCAGCACGGCACAAGCGCAGATTCAGGCGGGCCGTGCCGACGTACTGACCAGCTTTTTTTATAGCCCTACCCGAGATACCAGCTTCGAGTTTACCCAGACGATCTTTGAAGTCCCTGCGGCTATCTTTGTGCCCGTTGATCGCCCCGACATTACCCGGCTTGAGGATCTCGACGGCCTGCGTGTCGCCACTCAGCGCGGTGACTATGCTGAGGAGTTTCTGGAAGAAGCCGGCATCAATGTCACTCTCGTTTCTACCATCAATTTTTCGGATGCCGTGCTGGCCGTGCTGGGGGGCGAAGCCGATGCCATGATTGGCGATGAACAGATCGTGCTGTTCCAGCTTTATCGCTCAGGCTTGAACGTGGAAATGAAGCGGGTGGGCGAGCCTCTGTACACCGGGCTTAACAGCATGGCGGTCAAGGAAGGCGAGCACCTGCTGCAGAATATTCTCGACAAAGGTATTGCTCATGCACGTGAACAGGGAGTCATTGAGCGCATTAACGCCAAGTGGCTGGGCGAAATGCTGCCATCGGCGCCGATCAAATGGCGTGAATACTGGCCTCACGCCCTGATTATTATCATCGGCGCCCTATGGGTGGTGGCGTGGAACCTGCGCCTGCGTCAACTGGTGCGCCGCAAAACAGACGAGCTTCGCCTGGCCGCCAGCGTGTTCCGTAACGCCCACGATGCCATCATGCTGACCGATGAGCAGGGCAATACTCTGGACGTCAACGCCGCTTTCACACGAACCACTGGCTATGAGGCCGCTGAAGTACTCAACCAACCCTCATCGCTGTTGGATCGCCTGTTCGATATTCAGCGTGATGAAAGTCTGCAGGCCACACTGGCCAATGATGGCGTCTGGCAAGGGGAAATCTGGGAAAAACGTAAAAATGGGGAGCACTACCCAATTCAGCTGACGCTCTCGCTGGTCAAGGATGCCGCGACCCGCAGCACTCATTTTGTGATTGTTTTTACCGATATTTCCCGCCAGAAAGAATATGAAAGCCGCCTTCAACACCTGGCTTATTTTGATCGTTTAACCGACCTGCCCAACCGTGAAGGGTTCACCCAGCGGCTTACCCGGATCATGCAAGAGGCACGAGAAAGCCAACATTCGGTGATGCTGGCCTACCTGGATCTCGATGGATTTAAAGAGATCAATGACCGCTACGATCATAGCCTTGGCGACCAGGTGCTGAGAGTCGTCGCTGAGCGCCTGCGCAGTACCTTGAAAAACAATGAGATTGTGGCCCGCCTGGGCGGCGATGAATTTGTCATGGTATTGCCTCACCAGCCATGTGACCTGGAAATGCAGCGGGTCATCCAGCAACTGATCCAGCGCGTCAATCAGCCTATCCGCTTCACTCATTGCGAGCTGCAGGTATCCGCCAGTGTCGGCGTCGCGGTCTACGATGGCAATGAGGATATCGACCCGGATCAATTCATTCGTCAGGCTGATCATGCCATGTATCAGGCCAAACAGCTGGGCAAGAACCGTTATCACCTGTTTGATCAGGCTCATGAGCGTGCTGTGCGCGGTCATCATCAGAGTATTGCCCGCATGCAGCAGGCATTAGCCAACAATGAGTTCATGCTGTTCTATCAGCCCAAAATCAATATGCGTAGCGGTGATGTCATCGGTGTTGAAGCGCTGATACGCTGGCAACACCCAGAGCAGGGCCTCTTGCCACCCGCCATGTTCCTGCCTGAAATCCAGCAGCATCCATTTGCCATCGCACTGGGTGAATGGGTCGTTAATAGCGCGCTGCAACAGTGCAGCGACTGGAAAGCCAACGGCATTCATTGGCCTGTCAGCGTTAATATTGATGGCATTCACCTGCAGCACCCTCATTTTACCCAGTGGCTGTCTGACACCCTGGATACCTTTCCTGATTACGCGCCCGGCGACCTGGAAATTGAAGCCCTTGAAAGCAGTGCCCTGGATGATATGCAAGGCGTCGCTGATATTATGCGCCAATGTCAGACCCTCGGCGTTAACTTCGCTCTGGATGACTTTGGCACAGGTTACTCCACCCTTGCCTACCTGCGTTATCTGCCAGCCGGAATACTCAAGATCGATAGAAGCTTTGTGCTCAATATGCTGGATAACGAAGAAGATCTGGTCATGCTCAAAGGCGTCTTGAGCCTTGCAGAAGCCTTTCAGCGCCGCGTTATTGCCGAAGGGGTGGAAACCAGTGCTCACGCTCAGTCCCTGCTGGCCATGGGCTGCGAGTATGGCCAGGGCTATGCGTTTGCGCGCCCCATGCCAGCCAGCCAATTGCTGGAATGGAAAACACATTTCACCCTGACTGAGGGCACAACAACCCACGGCTCACCTTGAATCACAAAGTCACGACTCACGACTCACGACTCACGACTCACTAAATTATTGCAGAGACTGAAGGTGTTTTTGTAAACCATCATGACACCACCGAGGGTTTAGCGAGCGATACTCGCTTCCTGAGCGCTGATCGGGCATTATTTGCGCAGTAGCGACTAATCAACTGGCCTGAACGCTATTTGCATCAACCGGCCCGAAAGTGTCACGCTGAAAGATCAACAGTGCTTTTTACGGCTTTGCGGGGGTGCATGATGACAGCCTTGACAGAACAGGCGACGTGCATTCACAAGCATCGGGAAGTAGACTAGTGATGGCCTTGCGGCCTGTGCACTGGCACTCCGCTTCGGCTCGGGTGCCGCACGCGGCCAACAATAATCTCGACATTCGGAACGTTTCAGTGACCAAGCAACACTCTTTTGATCGCGACGAACTGCTGGCCTGCTCACGCGGCGAGCTCTTTGGCCCCGGCAATGCACAATTGCCAGCGCCCAACATGCTGATGCTTGATCGCATTACCAGCATTACCGAAGACGGCGGTGAAAGTAATAAAGGCGAGCTTATTGCCGAGCTGGATATCACCCCGGATCTGTGGTTTTTTGACTGCCACTTCCCCGGTGACCCGGTAATGCCTGGCTGCCTTGGCCTGGATGCCATGTGGCAACTGGTAGGTTTCTATCTGGGCTGGCTGGGCCACCCGGGCCGTGGGCGAGCGCTGGGCTGTGGTGATGTCAAATTCACCGGTCAGATTCTGCCCGACGCCCAAAAGGTTACCTACAACATCAATATCAAGCGTATCATTACCCGTCGCCTGATATTGGGCATTGCCGACGGCACAGTGACCGTCGACGGGCGTCAAATCTATCAGGCAAACGACCTGCGCGTTGGCCTATTTACCTCCACTGCGAATTTTTAACAGGAGGCTCCCATGCGACGAGTGGTAGTCACCGGCCTGGGCATCGTGTCTTGTCTCGGCAATGATCAGCAACAGGTCCTGGATGCGCTCAAAAACGGGCGCAGTGGCATTCGCTTCAAAGAAGAGTATGCAGAACGCGGTCTACGCAGCCAGGTTGCTGGCAGCGTCGATATTGATCTTAATGCGTTGATTGATCGCAAACTATTGCGCTTTATGGGCGATGCGGCCGCGTATGCCTATATCTCCATGGCACAAGCCATTGAAGACGCTGGCCTTTCAGAAGAACAGGTTTCCAACGAACGTACCGGCCTGATTGCCGGTTCGGGCGGCGCGTCCAGCGCCAACCAGGTAGAAGCCGCTGATGTGCTGCGTGAGAAAGGCTTGCGCCGGGTTGGCCCCTATCGCGTTACCCGTACCATGGGCAGCACGGTGTCCGCCTGCCTGGCCACGCCGTTCAAGATCAAGGGCGTCAACTATTCAATTTCGTCGGCCTGCGCCACCTCGGCTCACTGCATCGGCAGTGCCATGGAGCAGATCCAGCTGGGCAAGCAGGATGTGGTGTTTGCCGGTGGTGGTGAAGAGGAACACTGGACGCTTACCTGCCTGTTCGATGCCATGGGTGCGCTATCCACCCAATACAATGAAGACCCAGACAAGGCTTCCCGCCCCTATGACCAGGCCCGCGATGGCTTTGTGATTGCCGGTGGCGGCGGCATGCTGGTATTGGAAGAGCTTGAGCATGCCAAGGCGCGGGGTGCCCACATCTACGCTGAACTGGTGGGCTATGGCGCTACGTCTGATGGCTATGACATGGTTGCCCCTTCCGGTGAAGGCGCCGTGCGCTGCATGCAGCAGGCCTTGGCAACCGTCGACGGCGACATTGACTACATCAACACCCACGGCACTTCAACGCCGGTGGGGGATGTCGCGGAGCTGCAGGCGGTTCGTGCACTGTTTGGTGATACCACCCCGGCCATGAGCTCGACCAAATCGCTTACCGGCCATTCGCTGGGTGCTACCGGGGTACAGGAAGCCATCTACTCGCTGCTGATGATGAAGCATGACTTTGTCTCTGCGTCAGCGAACATTGATACACTCGATGAACAGGCGGATGGGTTTGATATCGTCACCCAGCGCCGTGATGGCGTTAACCTGCAGCGCGTGCTCTCCAACAGCTTCGGCTTTGGTGGCACCAATGCCTGTCTGGTGTTCCAGCGTTATGCCAGCTAACCAGCTATCGCCCCAGACAAGCCTGCACTGACAAAACGGCGCCAACCCACAAGGTTGGCGCCGTTTTAGTTTCTTCGGTACTGTCAGGTTTGTCTGTGGTCAGGACGCTTTCAGCGGACGTGGCACGTCTGAGATTTCCTGTAGCTGGGTTTCAATCCAGGCTTCCACTTCGGCGTTCACGTTATCGGATGTTTTACCGTCTGTGGTGATCGGTGCACCAATGCGTACCCGCAGAACCCCAGGGCGCTTAACCCAGTGACGCCCCGGCCAGCGCTCCCCTGCGTTGTGTGCCACAGGCAGCACCGGCACGCCGGCGCGGCAGGCAATCACGCTGCCACTTTTGTTATAGCGCTTGCGTACCCCAGGCTCTACCCGAGTTCCTTCAGGGAAAATCAGCACTGATAGCCCGCCTTGCAGACGAGTGACCCCTTGAGTAAGTACCTGCTTCATGGCACGGGCAGGCCGTGAACGATCAAGGGCAATCGGATGGAGCAGCCTCAGCGCCCAGCCGAAAATCGGGAAACGCAGTAACTCCTGTTTCAGCACCGTACATACCGGCGGCTTCATGACCTGCAAAAACACCGTTTCCCACTCGCACTGATGGTTGGCCTGAATCACACAGGGGCCACTAGGCAGATTTTCACGCCCTTCAATTTCATAACGCACCCCGCAGGCGACGCGAAACCAGACCATCAAAAAGTGGTTGTAGAGATTAAGCAGTCGGTAGCGCCCTGAAAGCGGCAGGAAAGGCGCGATGGGCAAGCAGAAAACGCCTATCAATAACATGGCACCAAAGTAGCCGATGTAAAAAATCACACTGCGCAGCACATTCATCAGGCGGTGCCCTCCGCCGCGCTGGCATTATCGTCATCGCGCATCAGACACCAGGCATCCAGCATACGCCCGACTTCCAGCCGCCAGGGCTTCTGGTGAACCCCAAAGGTTTCCAGTACGCGCCGACAGTTCAACACCCGACGCAATTTGGCGTCGTGATGGTGCTTCTGTGCCTGTACTTCGCCAAGCGCCACCTCTTCACCGCGCCCTTCCAGGTGAGTACTCAGCTGGGTGCGCACCATAGAGGTAAAGGTGAAGGCACTGACCGGTTCCGTGCCCGCCAGATGATAGGCCCCCCAGGCCTGCACCCCGCAGGCAAGCTGCTGGAGCATACCCACCAGCGCCAGCGCCACCGCATCGGCACTGGTCGGGCAGAAAACCACATCCTCGGCGGCGCTGACATTCTCCCCGATAATCAGGCTATCAATCACCTCGTTCAGCCAGGCATGGCTGCCTTCCAGCCCAAACAGCGGCCCCAGGCGCACAATCAGATGCTGGGCATATTCAGCGCGAATACGATCTCCAGTCTTGACCAGACGGCGCAGGCTTTCATCCCTGGGTGCCGGTACCAGATGCTCATCAATTGGTACCTCAAAACCGTCCTCATACAACTGATCAGACACACACCATACCAGCGTCGTCTGCTGCGCCTTGCAGGCATCAAGGCAGGCATCCACAGCGTCAGCATGGGCGGTGACATCCGCAGGCACCATGTTCAGAGGATGCGCCAACGGCGGTATGATCACGGCATCTGGCGCCACTTCCGCCACCCGCTCGGCACTCAGCGCCGTTCCTGCTTCTATTACCAACTCGGTATCCGAGCGGCGGCCAGCTTCCCGCGCCAGCGCCAGGCTCAGACAGTGTCCCGCATCCAGAATCAGCAGCTTCACGAAAGCCTCTCCCCTTGGGCGTGTTGATCACCACGCTGTATTCGATCTCGTCTATGGCTGACCATTCTAAACCCTAACGGACGAATCGGCACATGCCGTGTGCTAACCAGCATGATGCATGGGTAAGGCTAACGCGCTGAGTACTCCAACAACCTGCTTAGGTGCCCAATCCTGCAAACACCACCACACCCAATACAATGGCCAGTAAAAGCAGGGTTTCCAGCACCATCAGGATCACCGGTTTCCACCCCACCACGGCAAGCTTCTGGAACGAGGTCTTGATACCCAGGGCGGCAATCGCCGTCACCAGACACCAGCGGGACAGCGTCGACATGCCCTCGTTGACCGCCTCGGGAATCAGCCCCAGGCTGTTGATCACCACCAGCACCACAAAGCCGACCAGGAAACTGGGCAGCATGGGCACTTTAGTCGCCCCGCTCTGTGCATGGCGTGATGCGCGAAACAACCACATAAACACCATGACCGCCGGTACCAGCATGGCCACCCGCACCAGTTTGACGAGCGTTGAGGTATCGCCTGTTTCCTCGGAAATCATGTAACCGGCGCCCACAACCTGGGCAACATCGTGAATGGTACCGCCCAGAAAGATGCCTGCCTGGGCATTGGCCAATGACAGCACACCGGCAATCAAGGGGTAAATCACCATCGCCACCGTTGATAGCGTGGTGACCCCCACCACAGTAAGAATGGTATTGCGCTCACTGTTCTCGTCGCGCGGCATCACCGCCGAAAGTGCCAGCGCCGCCGAGGCACCGCAGATACCCACCGCACCGCCGGTTAGCAGCCCAAGGTCACGCGAAAGTCCCAGCATCCTTGCCATCACAGCGCCAGCCAGAATCACAAAGGCCACCGAAACAATCACCGTCAACACGGGTCCGATCCCCAGCTCCCCCACCTGCTCGAACGTCATCCGCGCCCCTAACAAAGCAACACCCAGGCGCAGCACGGTACGCGCGGCAAATTCAACGCCCTCTCGGCATGCCCCCTCCTCACTCAAAAAATGCAGCGACATACCAAACAGCAGCGCATAAAGAAGCGTCGGGCCGCCGTAATGGTCCGCAATAAAAGTGGTCGCCAGTGCAATGGTGACGCACACCAGAAGGCCCCGGCCAATATTGCGGTAATTGCCTGTTCGCTGAATCAGTCGTGCCAACCAACCCTCCTTGGGTGTGGTCAATATAGGTGGCTTCATCTGCCAGCTCTCCTTATCTTTTCATGCGGATGCATGTGCCTGATGCGCGGTTGGCTTGCAACCTGACGGTCAGTGCTGCATCAGAGGGTGGTTATCCGTGATACCTCACACGTTACTGGTTCAACCGTGAGGCTTGAGTATCACCTTGGCCGCTGGTGTACGTCCTGCCACTAGGTCAGCAAAGGCGCTATCACCGTCTTCCAGATGGCGTACTTCTACCCAGGAAAGCTCGCCCAGCGCCTGAGAATCCAACAGGTCAACGGTGGCCCTCAAATCGGCGGATGTGTAGGTATACGCGCCCAGGAAAGCAACTTCCTTGAGCGTAATCGCGCGAGTATCCAGGCTTCCTTCGTTATCCTGTAAGCCAAGGTGCATGATCGCCCCCCCAGGCCGTATACAGTGCACCGCCATTTGGCGTGTCGGTGCTGAACCAACGCAATCAAAAACTGCGTCAAAGGCATCGGCCTCTGGCGCCTCACTGCGCGGATCAAACGCAGTCAATCCGGCTTTTTCTGCAGTGTTTCGCCTGGGCAGGTTGGTTTCAGCAACCTGTAGATGACGCACCCCCTTGTGGCGCAGAATCAGCGCGGTCAGCAAGCCAATCGCGCCACCACCAATTACCAGCACCCGCCCTTCAGAAAGCGGCCTTGGCAGGCAGGCGGCAAGACGATTGACACCGTGCAAGGCCGTCGCGGCAGGCTCGGTAAGCGCTGCTGCTTCAGCAGACAGGGAATCAGGCAGCTCAATCAGGCAATGACTGGGAATGGTCAGCGTTTCGGCAAAGCTGCCGGGGCGGGTCATACCAATCATGGTGCGATTGGCGCACAGGTTCTGACGACCTTCCATGCAGTAATCACAATGCCCGCAGATAATCAGCGGATTCATGGTAACCCGCTTACCCAGCAGCGGTCCTTCTATCACTTCACCCGCTGCCTCATGCCCCAGAATCAAGGGCGGTTTGCGGCGCGGATCATGGCCATGAAAGGCATGCAGATCAGAGCCACAGATTCCCGTCGCCTGAATGCGCACCCGGGATTCGCCCTCCGCCAATGGCAGCTCCTCTGCCTCACGCATTTCAACCTGCTCCGGGCCAACGTAATACAATGCTCGCATGATACGATCTCCTCACTAGGTGAGATTATTTGGCAGTGAAACCACCGTCGACATAGAGCGTCTGTCCGGTAACGTAGCCAGCAGCCGGAGACGCGAGGAAGACGGTCGGCCCCGCAATATCGGCCATTTGGCCATTGCGCCCTATCGCGGTGCGCTCCGCCAGGTTCCCTGCGGCGGTTGGGTCGTTAAACAGCGGCGCCGTCAGCTCGGTTGGAAAAAAGCCCGGTGCAATGGCATTGGCATTAATGCCATGCTGAGACCACGCTTCCGCCATGGCTCGGGTCAGCTGTACGATCCCGCCCTTGCCTGCTCCGTAAGGGGCGCTATTAGGGAAGGCCCGCTGCGACTGCAAAGAGGCCAGATTGATAATCCGCCCATAGCCTTTCTTGCGCATACCGGGCACCAGGGCACGCGACAGGAAAAACGGCGTGCCCAGATGCAGTTGTAACGTCAACTGCCAGGAAGCCAGGTCAACCTCTTCCGCTGGCTGGCGCAAATTGACACCCGCCGCATTGACCAGAATGGTGATATCGCCAAAAGGCGCTGCCGCCCGGTGGGCAATATCATCAACAGACTCGGGTGCTGCAAGATCGGCCACAAGGGCGGCCGCCTGGCCGCCCTGTGCTTCAATGGCCGTTACACTCTCATCAAGCGCCTGTCGCCGCCGAGCTGCCACCACCACTTGGGCACCTGCTGCTGCCAGTGCTTCGGCCATGGCGCGACCCAGCCCGCTGCTGCCGCCGGTCACCAACGCTACCTGACCCTTGAGACTGAAGTCCGGCTGCATATCAGATCTCCTCGTTGATCACCAGATCAAAGGTCTCGTCCGGGTAATACTTAGCCAGACGAACATCACCGGTGCGGGCATGGCCTTCCATCCCTTCACAGCGCGACAGGCGCGCCGTTGCAGCCGCCACACTGCGGGTTGCTTCACGGCTCTGGCGCTGATAACTGACAATCTTGAGGAACTTCTGAGCTGACAGGCCGCCGGTATAACGCGCAGCGCCCTTGGTAGGCAGAATGTGGTTAGTGCCAGAGCATTTATCCCCGAAGGCAACCGTGGTTTCTTCCCCGACAAACAGGGAGCCATAGCTCGTCAGCCGATCAACCCACCAATCGAGGTCTTCTACCTGCAATTCCAGATGCTCAGAGGCATAACGGTCGCTGACCTCCACCACTTCTTCGCGGGTATCACAGATGATGATCTCGCCATAATCGCGCCAGGCAACATCAGCGGCTTTACGCTGGGTTTCCGGGAGCGACTCGATCAAGCCAGGCATCCGCTCTGTCACCGCGTCGGCCAGCTCTTTAGAGGTAGTGAATAGCCAGACAGGAGAGTCAGGGCCGTGCTCGGCCTGCCCCACCAGATCCGCCGCCACGATATCAGGGTCGGCATTATGATCGGCAATGATGCCGATCTCGGTCGGCCCAGCAAACATATCAATACCGCAACGCCCGAATAACTGGCGCTTGGCTTCGGCAACAAAACGGTTACCCGGCCCTACCAGAATATCGGCTGGCTTACCGGTGAACAGGCCAAATGCCATGGAGGCAATACCTTGTACGCCACCCATCTGCAGAATGGTGTCGGCTCCGGCCAGGTCCATGGCATACAGAATCGCCGGATGAATGCCCTGTTCATCGCGGGGAACGGAACACGCCACCACATTCTTGACGCCCGCGACCTTGGCAGTCGCCACACTCATGATGGCGGAGGCGATATGCGCATAGCGCCCGCCCGGCACATAGCAACCAGCGGTTTCCATGGGGATCAGCTTCTGGCCAGCAAACAGGCCAGGCGAGAGTTCTGTTTCAAATTCCTGAATGCTGTCTCGCTGGGCCTTGGCAAAGCGGCTAACGCGCTCGTAGGCAAACTCGATATCTTTTTTTAGCTGCTCAGGCACCTTCTCCTTGGCCGCTTCGATCTGCTCACGGCTAACCACAATATCGCCCTGCCAGTTATCCAGGCTAAGGCAGTATTCCTTTGCCTTGCTTTCACCCTCAGCCTCAATCTCAGCCAGCATCCTGGCAACCACTTCCTGTGTCTGATCGTAGCCAGTGGATGCATTCTTTTCGGCTTTTTTGTAGTAGGTAATCGCCATTTTTGTATTCCTCACCGTTGTTTTATTGATGTTTCATCAAGGTGCCAGGAGTGCTGCCTGCGACTCGAAGGCACGTTCAGGGTTAACCACTCAGCGTTTTTGTAAGCGCTTACAATTTATGTTCGCGCCAAGTTACGGCCGTTTTTTCAGTCACTTCATTCAGAAAAAATCAGGGATATTAACGCCACCACAGCGACAGCCAGGGCACAAAGGCCACCAGCAGCGCGACCGAGAGCATGGCCAGCACAAAGGGAATCGCATAGCGTGCGATGGCCAGCACGGAACATCGCGTTAACCCCGCCACCACGAACAGGTTCAGCCCTAACGGCGGTGTTATAAACCCAAGCCCCAGAGTGGTAATCATCAGGATCGCAAAATGGAACTGATCCATGCCGACCGTTTGCGCCAGGGGCAATAAAAGCGGCGCCAGAATGACAATATTCGGGGTGGCTTCCATCACACAGCCGGCCAATACCAGCACACCAATCATCATCAGGATAATCAGCACGGGAGAGTCAGTAATACCGGTGATGCTGCCTACCATGGTCTGTGGAATAGACAGGCTGGCAAGCATCTGGGCCAGCGGGTGCGCAATCGCAATAATGGGAACAATCACCCCACATACCCGCGCCGAAGATTCCAGCATGCGTGGAATATCGCTCAGCCTTAGGGTGCCCTGCTTGAAACCGACCAACACAACGACCACAACGGCCACGGATGCCGCTTCCGTAGGCGTGAAGATACCTGAATAGATGCCGCCCAGAATCACCACGGGAACAAACAGCGCCCATCGCGCATCCCAGACCGCATTTAGCCAATTACGCAGCGAAAAACGCTCATGGCCCTTTTCAAAGCCGTGCATGCGGTTGAGCACCATGTTAGTCAGCATGATCGCCAGCATGACCAGAATACCGGGGATGATAGCGGCCAGAAATAACGTGGAAACCGGCATACCCAGCACTAGCCCAATCACGATATAGGCAATCGAAGGCGGAATCAGAATACCCGTACAGGCACCTGCTGCCACCAGCGCACAGGCAGCGGGCAGCGGATAGCCTCTTTCCACCAGGCGGGGAATGGTCATCCGCCCAACAGCCGCTGCACCGGCCGCATCAGAGCCGGAAATACACGCGAAGAAACCACACCCCAGGGTGGTGGAGCTGCCCAAGCCACTGCGAAAGCTGCCGACAGTGGCTTGCGCCAGGTTCAAGAGTTTATCCGAAAGACCCGAGCGCACCAGGGCATCCCCGGTCAGAATAAAGAGTGGTACGGCAATCAGTGCAAAGGCGTTGATGCCTTCAAAAAGCGACGCGCCAAATACGGACAAAGGCAAGGCTTCAGTAAACGTCATTGCCGCCAATGTCCCCAGCCCAATCGCCACCCAGATGGGTACACCCAGCACAATCATGACGGCCAGCCCCAGCATGGGCAGAAAAAAGCTCCATCCTAGGTCTGCTGCCGCGGGTTGGTAGGTCATAAATTCCATAACGAATTCCCTCAGTCGAACAGCTTCTGGCCATCAAAAACGGGGTCACCGCGACGCATGCGGCGAACATCCGCCAGCATGGACTGCACCACCCGTAACACCACTAGCGTAAAGCCAAGGGGGACTGCTGCCAGGAAGAAAGCCTGCGATACGCGTAAACCCGGTGTGATTGAGCCAAAGTTGATCGAGGTAAGAATAGGACCAATCGATAGCCACAACGCCCAGACCGCCAGCACCAGAGTGGCAATATCTGCCAGCCACCAGGCCAGGCGCTTCATCTTGGGGCCACCCAGATTGACCAGCACATCAATACGGATATGCGCTCGATCCCTGACGGCGGCCGCCGCCGCCAGCCAGGCCAGATAGATAAAGGCGTAGCGGGCAACCTCCTCGCCCCAGGACGAGGAGTAGTTCATGACAAAGCGCCGGAAGACTTCAATGGCAATCGTCAGGATAATGAGCGCATAAAAGGTCAATAGCAGCCAGCGCTCCGCGCTACGGTCGATCTTGTCGCAACGCAACCGGAAAGCCCGCCACTTGGACATCTTAGCTGTTGCTGTCGACGTAGTAGCCATTGCTTTCCTCCGTAGCCGCCAGTAGTTGCTCAAAGACGTCCATTGACCCCGCCAGTTCCAGCTTGGTCTCGTCCCAATCCGGCAGGTGGTGGCCACAGCGGTCACGCCACTGTGCAATTTCGTCGTCTGTCGGGTTATATACCTCGACACCCGCCTGACGCATCTGGTTGTAAGCGTATGCCCGAGCTGCAGGCACCTTGGCCAGGTTTTCACGGAAGGTGGTTTCAGCCGCCTGCATCACGCCATCCTGAATAGGCGCTGAGAGGGAGTCGAACCATTCCTTGTTGCAGGTATATACCTGGGCATCAGCGACGGACTGGATAGTGGAGATACTCTTCAGGACATCCGTAAAGCCGAAGACCAGCAGTGCCTGAACACTCGGATCGAGTGCATCTGCCACGCCCTGCTGCATGGCAGATGAGGTTTCGCCCCATGCCACTGGTGTCGGGTTTGCCCCTAGCAGGCGGTAAACCTTCTGCAGAATCTGCGAGCTGGGAACCCGGAACTTGATACCTTCAATATCTTCCGGCGTTCTCGCAGGGCCATCCAGTAGCCCCTCGCGAACCGCCACGGTACGCGGGTCGATACATATATAGTTGAGTACTTTGAAACCACGCTCCTCAATCTTGTTATGCACCACATTCTGCCAGGCAGACGATGTCACCAGATTAATCAGGTGCTGGTTATTGCCACACCAGTAAGGAATATTGACCAGATCCACTTCCGGGGCAAAGGCCGCCAGGTTGGCCATGGAGTGCTGGGCAATCGCTACTGAGCCGTTCTGAACCTTGCTGATCAGGGCACCACCTACGCCCAGCTCGCCAGCAGGTGCCAGCCGCACATAGACCCGGCCGCCGGTAAAGTTCTGCAGGTTTTCCTTGTAGTTCAGCTGCATGATCGGGTACGCACGGGTCGCGCCTACCCGGTAACCAGTTGCCATGACTATGGTCATTTCAGCAGCGGCCTGCAGCTCACTTTCCTCTTGGGCGGTTTGCGCCAGGGCCTGTTCTGAGAACAGCGTCCCACCCACGGCAGCGACCACGGCGGCGCTAAAACCATAGCGCCCCGCCGCCAACATGAACTGACGGCGCTCTGGCAGGCTGGGCTCACCAGAAACACCGGGCTTGGACATATCGAAACGGTTGAACAGAGACATCAGCGTGCTCCTTGTACTTGTTGTTAAGGTACTTATTGTTAAGCCTTTAACAGGCCACGTCATGCGTTATGGGAATGTCGGGCTTCCAGTTTCAAACAGGCAGAGATAAAGACACCGGTGGCCGCCACGAGCAACATCGCTTCCTGGGCGGCGGAAAGCTCCACCAGGCCGGGACTGAAACGCTGGAGGGCAACATTCAGAAAAAAGACGACAAAGAGACCAAAGGCTACCCACATGAGTACCCCTAACCCCTTATTACCAGAAGGTTCTTGAGATGGATCAGACATACATTGACTCCTCAACGCTTGTTCTTGTAATTATCTTTTGCCTGTCAGATTTTCTTATCCAGCCTTGTCGGTCACCTTTGCAACTAGCATCTTTGCACCACATCCAGTACAAATTGTTATGTAAGCGCTTACAAAGCTGTATCTTCAAGTTAGACTCATATAGATGAATTGTCCAGAAAAAATTTTCACCTATTCTTACTATAAGGTAAAGCATCCCAGAAAAGCCGCAGCAAAGGAAAAAATGCTTTATGAACAACAAACTACAAAATGCTTTACTGGCAGATGTAGCACGTGAAGCAGGCGTTTCCACAGCCTCCGTATCACGGGTGCTTAACCGGGCACCGCATGTCAGCAAGCCACTCCAGGCACGGGTCGAGGCTGCCATCGCAAAGCTGGGCTATGTTCCCCATGGCACGGCGCGCGCCCTGGCCTCACGACGCATAGGGGCTATTGGCGTTTTGGTACCCACCCTGGATAACCCGATTTTCAGTATTGCCATCAACAGTCTCGAACAGCGCCTTAAACACCATGATTGTCGTCTGCTGATTGCCACCTACCGCTATGACCTGGATGACGAATTCGATGCCCTGCGGACTCTCATTCAACAAGGCGTCGATGGCATGGTACTGATCGGCCATGACCATCGCCCTGCCGTCCTGACCACGCTTAAACGCCGCAAGATGCCTTTTCTGACCTGCTGGCATGGCATTCACGACGCTGACTGGCCATGTATAGGCTTTGATAATACGGCTCCCGCGACGGCACTGGCCGAACATCTGCTGGCACTTGGGCATTCCCGCCTAGCGGTATTGAGCGCCCCCGTCACCAGCAATGACCGTGCCCGGGCACGCCTGCAAGGCTTTCTTCAGGCCGCCGAACAGGCCGGATGCCCGATTCCTGACAGCCATGTCATGACCGTCGAGTATGGCATTGCTGAAGGCTTTCAGGCCTTTGATGCCCTGATGCAACTGCAGCCCAGGCCAACTGCCATACTATGCGGCAACGATACCCTGGCGTTTGGCGTACTGCTGGCGGCTCAGGCGGCCGGCATCAATGTCCCCCAGCAGCTGTCGGTCACCGGCTTTGATGACCTGCCGCAGGCACGTTTCATGACGCCCGCCCTCACCACGGTGGCCGTACCCGCCATTGATATCGGGCACGGCGTTGCCGATGCACTGATTGCCCGTATTGATGGCGAAACCCCGCCTCACCAGCAACTGCTTGATGCCCCCTTGGTGCTGCGCGGATCTACCGGCCCGGCGCCACCTGCTGGCTAGCCTGAACCCTGTTTAGCTCTGCCCGGCAAACGCAGCATGCTGTTCAAGGGCCGCCACCAGATCAGTGGACAGCGTGACCGTGTCATCCTGTTCACGGCGCAACTGAAAACGCCGCTCACCGGGAATCCGCACACCCGGCTGGTCGAGCATTGCCGCAAACAGGCTTTCGGCATGGTCAACAAAGCCTTGAGAAAAACGCTGCGGGTCAATCAGTAACATCAGCTGGGCAATCCCCGGCGGCTCGCCTTCAGCCTCAAAAAATGAGCTTGCCTGGAAGCCAAAATTACTGCCTGTCAGGCCCGCTGTCAGTAACTCCACCATCAGCGCCAGCGCGGCTCCCTTGGCATCGCCAGCGGGCACCATGCTGCCTGCAATGGCAGCATCCGGGTCGGTGGTAACACGCCCTTCGGTATCCAGCGCCCAACCTTCGGGGATTGGCTCGCCCTTGATCTTGGCCAGCATGACCTTGCCGCGAGCGATCTTGGATAGAGAGAGATCAATCAGCAGCGGGTCACCGTCACGGCGCGGGCAGGCAAAGGCAATCGGGTTAGTGCCAAACAGAGGCAGCTTGCCACCCCAGGGCGCCATGGCAGACGGCGCATTACTGAACGCCAGCGCCAGATAGCCACGGCGAGCAGCGGCTTCCACTGGCGCACCGGCCACCCCAAAATGATGAGAGTGCGCAATGGACACCGCCGCTATACCCGCTTGCGCCACGCATTGATAGCCGGCCTCAAGGCCGCGCTCCACCGCCGGAAACGCCAGACCATGCCGAGCGTCTACGCGCACCACGGCGCCGTCAGTTTCTACCTGGGGAACCGCGGAAGCATCCACCTTGCCACTGGCAGCCTGATCCAGATAGAACGGCAGCCGTGAAAGGCCATGGGATGGCAAGCCATCACGCTCTGCTCCCAGCAAGGCCTCGACCGTCGCCGCCGCTTCAGCCTCACCAAAGCCGCGGCCATGCATGGCCGCCATTGCCAACTCACGCGCATGGCTTATATTAAGTTCAATGCTACCGCTCATCTAGCCAGCTCCATTTTATCAAGAACAAAATGCACACTATCAGCCAACAGCGGATTACATCTGAAAACAGAAGCCTACTCAGCTGACACCCCAGCCATCGGCCAAGGCGCCAGCTTAGCTCAGGCGCTTTCGTAAAGACGCGTCATGACAAACTCACGATGGCCCAGCGCTTCAGCCGCTGTCAGGCGACCATTCGCAGTACGCACCATCATTTCCAGCAGGGTATCGCCGGCCTGATCCATATCCATTTCCCGGCGCAGCAGATGCGTTACATCCACATCAATATGCTCGCTCATGGTGCGCAGGGTGCGCGGGTTGGCACACAGCTTGATGACCGGCAGAATCGGGTTACCGATTACGTTGCCCTGGCCAGTCGGGAAGAAATGCACCACATAACCCGCTGCCGCACACAGGGTGACCATCTCGGCCGCCGCTGAAGAGGAATCCATGAACCACAGGCCCGAGCCGGTAGGCGTTTCGGCCTTATCCAGCACCCCGTCGACCATACAGCGCTTACCGATCTTCTGGATATTACCCAGCGCCTTTTCTTCGATAGTGGTCAAGCCGCCTTCAATGTTGCCCTTGGTCGGCTGTGACTCGGACAGATCGCTGGTCTTGTAGCGATCAATCATGTCGCTGTAGCTGTCGAACATCGCCTGGAACTGCTCACGCACTTCAGGGGTGGCGCAGCGTTCTGCTACCAGGTGCTCACCGCCAGTCAGCTCGGACGTTTCGCCGAATACCAGGGTACAGCCTGCATCATAGAGCTTATCGAAGGCGTTACCTGTGGTCGGGCAGGAGGCCAGACCAGAGGTCGTGTCAGACTCACCGCACTTGGTCGAGACCCACAGCTCGTTGATATCGCATTCTTCACGCTGCTGCTCGCTGGCGTACTGAACAAACTCACGCGCCTTTTTGGACGCGGCACAGATAGTATTGTGATCACCATTCTGCTCGATCCAGAAGCCTTCAACAGGCTTGCCGGTTGCCTTGATGCCGTCAACCACCTTGTTGGTCCAGCCCGGCTCAATGCCAATCACGATCACTGCCGCCACATTGGGGTTGCTGCCAATACCAATCAGGGTACGGAAGTGCAGATCAAGATCCGGGCCAAACTGCAGGCGGCCATAGGCATGCGGCAGCGCCATGGTGCCCTTGATGTTATTGGCAACGGCTTCGGCGGCAGCGTTGGAAATATCGTCTACCGGCAGCACGATGACGTGATTGCGAACACCGACACGCCCGTTCTTGCGACGATAACCCAGAAATTTGCGACCTTGGATTTCCATCTTTACCACCTCTTGGTTTTAACGTTGTGGACGTGCAGGTGCTCGCCTTTCTTGATCGGCTTGATAGCGCGGCCGATATCGACGCTGTACTTCATTACCGCATCGCTTTCTGCCAGATCACGAACGGCCAGCTTGTGCCCGATCGGGATAGGGTCACTGACGGTGCACGTAATTGTCTGATCACCTTGCATGACCCAGCCTGTCAGTTCCTGACCCGCCTGAATCCCCTCGACCACCGCGACGCCGACACTGTCGTCGGCATCATGCACTACGAAGTCGATACTCATGATGTCTCCTCTCATCGTTGTGAAACCACAACTCATATATATGACATATGATAGATGATAGCAAGTCCTCTGTATGTTTTTTTGTTATTATTGCTCTAATGCAAAGATCGTTATGAGCGCAAACCATTGATGGAAGTGGCTGCCCTGTTTAGCAACACTTCAAGGAACGGAACAGAACATGAACGACCAGCCGACACCCAGCTACCGCCCGCTGTATCAGCAAATCAAGGAAGCCCTGCTATCACGCATTGTCTCGGGCATTTGGCCACCGGGCACTTACATCCCCAGCGAGTCTGCCCTCTCACAGGAATACGGTGTCAGCGTAGGTACGCTGCGCAAGGCCGTTGATGCGCTGGCCAACGAGCACGTGGTTATTCGTCATCAGGGGAAAGGCACCGTCGTTGCCACCCACGACAGTGATCGTTCGCTGTTTCAGTTTTTCCATTTTGTGCGCTTTGATGGCTCACGCTCGCTTCCGGTTTCCCGGGTGCTGCAGCGCAGATGCCGCCAGGCCACGGCGGAAGAAGCCCAGGCGCTTGAACTTGAGGAAGGCACCGTGGTTGTTCATATCCAACGCATCAGGGTGCTGGACGACGTACCGGCATTACTGGAAGATCTGGTGGTGGATGCCGCGCGCTTCCCGGCGCTCGAAAATGAACCACAGACATTGCCCAACACCCTTTATCAGCTGTATCAGCAGAAATTCAGCCAGAGTGTTGCAAAGGCGGAGGAACGCTTACTAGCCGTTGCCGCTGGCCAACAGGAGCAGAAACACCTGGGCGTAGAGATTGGCTCACCGCTGCTTGAAGTCCGCCGGATTGCCCGAGGCCTGCAAGGCGAAGCCCTTGAATACCGTGTTTCACGCTGTAACACCCAACACCACTGCTACCTGAACGAGCTGTAACATAGGCTAAGGGGTTAACTTACTCAAACAGGCGCTGGCATCACCGCTAGCGCCGAAGCGGTGGCGTTGCCGCTGTCGGTCAGGAATTTTAGGCAATTCTGATGTAACGCGCGCCAGCATGTGTGGCTTGGTAGTGAGGACAAAGCCGCAACGTAAAAGGCGTCGCCGTGCCTGGCCTTGTTAACCAAAATCAGAGTGCACGCTCAACAGCGGATTCAATTTCACTGAAAGCTTCAGGCTGACAGTTACGAATATTCATCATTAAATACTGAATACAATGATGTTTTTCCAACCCTAAATGTTTAGAAAGTTCATGAAACTCATCATGCTTGCCCGCCTGTAGACCGTACTCAATTACCTCCGCGAGCCAGTCTTCATCCGTGCCCAGCATATTAGCAAGGCTAGTGATAAACTCGACGTTTGCTTGGAGAAGCCAAGCTTCTGGCCAAGCTTCACCTGGAAGGTAGGCAACGCGCCCTTTGAACCATTCATCGAAACCTGGGTCAGTTAACTCCGCCATCTTCTTTGCATGTTCAGCGTTATCATTCTCTAGCTTGCGCTGATCACCATCAAATATTGCCAAAATCGGACGGGGTTCTTTTCGTGCGTAGGCCGCTGCTAGCTGTCTACTTAGTGCTGCAGCTGAACCTACCGATATGGGATTAACACGTTGTCGGAGGTTTGTAGGTAGCGCAAACGTAAAAATCTCGGCAGCAACGCCATCTTCAAGCATTACATCCAATTCTTTTATTTCGCTTGCACCCATTTTTGCCATAGCGAACTCTGGTGCAATACCTTCGGTAATAAGGGTTTTATTTTGTACAGACTCAACAAATTTCCTAGCATCTGGCGGAAGGCTATCGAATATCTCCTTCGAATGGGTCGTACAAATCACCTGAATTCTTCTCTCGAGACAGCTCTCTTTAAGCTTCCTTAACAACTTTCTCTGTGCGTCTATATGCAAGCCCAACTCAATTTCATCGACAACTAGTAATGCCCCATCCTCACAGGAGTATATAATACGAAATATCTCGAAAAGAGCATTCTCTCCCGCTCCCATATTAAGTCCAGAATATTTATTTTCACCGCATTTTACGATGGGTAGACCATACTTGGAATGTTCCAGGTACCTAAGCTCGCAATATTTTTTCCCAAGGATATATCCAACAATATCTGCGACTTTTCCCTCCCACCCTTTAGGATCAGAATCCATAAAAGACTTGGAGTATGACTTGGATTGACTGCGTTCACTATGGGGAACAATTCTGTCTATCCCAAGAAACACAACATTGGAATTTATTCGTGTGGCGTAGTCATTCCATTTTCCACCTTTTCTTTTCCAACGCTTTTGATACGCCAGTCCCTTGCCATCTGGCAATGTTTTAGACTTTTTCCAGTTGTCATGGGCGAGCAGATAGAAAATTTCGATCCCTTGAGGTGGGACTTCCTCAGTATGTTGCACAAAGAAATCAGAAAACGTGTAATAGGAGTTCCTGCGTCCCTTAAGCTTAAATCCGGACCTCTTGTTGTGATAAGCGCAACAAGCAATAGCTAGTATCGTGGATTTTCCAGCTCCATTCCTGCCCGCAATTGCAGTGATCGGATAATCTATTTGCATTTTGAAAGGAGCAAGCCCTCTCAAGTTCCCTTTTCTTAAATCAATTTGCCGGAGAAGGCCTCTGCTCATATCGTTTACGAACCATTGTCGAAGCTTCTTGTCCGTGCTGCTTTCTCTATATTTATCAGTCATGATCTATCCGGTTCGCTTGAAACGATACTTCATTAGGGTATTTCGGTTAACAGCGTATTAGACGGCGCGCTCTAGGATGATTGAACGTGCCGGCACTTTTTTCCAGCAAATGCAGCCTACTAGATTCTCCCAAGCTTATGATCCTTTTGACTATTAATTACCATTAGGCTATCGCCTGCTATATTTCCCAGCTTAGGCCGCTTTGGGTCGAAAGCAGCCACCACTTGACCTATTCCCCTTCAACCCTCACCCACAAAAACGTCGGCCTGCTCATGCTGAACCGGGCCGGCTGGGTGTTGTTTGGGTGATTGGCATTTTTGCGTCATGCGGCCTCTTCCTTGGCGCCTTTTAAGTCACAATATCAGCTAATGTAGTAGGTTTCTATAATTGACATTTGACGGTTTGTGGCTCTGGTCGTCGTTCACCTCTTCGCCGTCTCCAAAGGCGTTGAGCTGGGTTTGATGCCTGCTCCCCCCTCGCCAGTAGCGCGTTGGCGGCTTGCTTTGCGAAGCCATCCTGGATTTGTGGCTCTCCTGGCAAAGTCAAAATGGATTCCCGATTACCCCACTCGGGAATGACAGTGTTGGGTCGAAACCAGCCTTCCCTCTCATCGCGATACCCCATCAAAATCCGCTCACCTTTCAGTTCAGCCTAGCACAGGATGCTTCAATCAGTTGAATATCGTAAGCTTGTGTAATGAATTACCACTCCGCCGCATAAGCAGGATGCTGCCATGGATAAGAAGGCTATCAGCGAACGCGATATTTGCACCTAGTTCATTACCCCTGCCTGGGTGCAGGCGGGTGGGATATCCAGACCCAGGTACATGAGTAAGTTACCTTTACCGCTGGGCGCATCATCGTGCGGGGGCGGATGCATACTCGGGGTAAAAAGCGCCGTGCGGATTACCTGCTGAGCTTCCAGAAAAACCAGCCGATAGCGGTGATAGAAGCCAAGGATAACAAGCACAGTCTGGGCGATGGCATGCAGCAGGCGCTGACCGAGTTTCCATCGTCTGATGCATTATTGGATGGCTACTGCCAGTATAAGAAAATGCCAGTTGCCAGAACTGTAGTGGAAGGAGGGCTGAACTAATGGTTTACAGCAGGCCATGGACGTCGTTCCCAGATCAGCTGGCGCTGCTCAAATCCCGAGGCATGGTAGTCAGCGACGAGACCGCCGCTCTGGATTATCTGCAGCGGGTAGGCTACTACCGCCTCAGCGCTTACTGGTACCCGTTTCGCAAGTTCGAGGTCGTGCAAAGCAGTGAACCCGGCAAGCTAACCACAAAAGCGATGGATGAGTTTCACTCAGACACCCAGTTTGTGGATGCGGTGCGCCTGTACCTGTTCGACAAGCAGTTGCGGCTGCTGGCCATGGACGCGCTCGAACGCATTGAAGTTGCTCTACGCGTAGATATCGCTCACCTGCTGGGAAAACGTTCTGTGTTTGCGCACCTAGATTCAGACCAGTTACACCCATCTTTTATCCGCAAAAAACTCAGCGGTGGCCAAACACGCTTTGAGAAATGGGAAGAAAAATGCCGAGGCTTGCAACGTCGCTCAAAGGAAGACTTCGTTAAACATTATCGAGTGAAACACGGCCCGTCTTTGCCAATATGGGTAGCGGTAGAGACCTGGGACTTCGGCGCACTGTCTCAATTTTTTGCCATGATGAAAGTGAAGGATCAACGGGTACTGGCCAATCGCTACGGCGTTAACGACTGGAACACTTTCCAGACATGGCTACGTTCGCTGAACTATCTACGCAATCTGTGCGCGCACCATAGCCGCCTCTGGAACCGTAACGTAGCAGACCAACCCAGTTTGGCAGGTACAGACACTATTGCATGGTGCTGCAGCTTTATAGGGAAAAAGGACTTGATCGCCAAGCCGTTTCTACTGCTGGCCATTTGCCGTCACATGGTCAAAATCGTATGCCCAGATACCGAGTGGCATAAGCGGCTGGCAAACCACATACTGTCGTTTCCCGAGCAGCACTCGCAACGTTCATTATCCATTATGGATATGGGCATACCGAAAGGTTGGGGTAGTTGGTGGTAACACGAAAACTAAAAATAAGAACCCCCGCGTAGGTTCCTGTTGGAGCCAAGAGGCGGGGGCCGTGTTACTGAAAATAATAAGCCGCTCATAGTGAATTTGCAACTGCCCCAGAGCCTGCAGCCATAAAAAGAATGCCCCGGCCTTATTAGCCTCTGGTGCACTGGTTTTCAGCCCGACGACATCACGTTTCGCTTGGTCAGCCGTCAATGTGCGCACATCATCTAACGCCTTCCAAGGCCACCCTTGAGTCTCAGGCGTCACACTGCGAGACTAAAAACTCTGGTAACTTACCCACAACCCCTTCGGGAGGTGCCTGATGAGCATAAAGGTTAACTACACACCGGCGACTGCGCTAATCGTGGTCGACATGCAAAACGATTTCTGTGAAGGCGGTGCCCTTGGGGTGGCCGGTGGTGCTGCCCTGGTGCCGGGTATCAACGCTGAAATTGAGGCCGCTCGGGCAGCAGGTGCGCTGGTGGTGGCGACCCGCGATTGGCACCCGGTTGACCATGTGAGTTTTGAGCATCGCGGCGGCCCTTGGCCGGTACACTGCGTACAGGATACCCCGGGTGCCGATTTCCACCCGGATCTGCAACTGCCCGCTGAGGCCATTCGCGTCAGCAAGGCCACCGCCTTTGATGCGGATGCCTATTCCGGTTTCGATGGCACCGGCCTGGGTGGTTATCTCAAGGAAAAAGGCATCAAGAGCGTGGTCGTGTGCGGGCTGGCACTCGATGTGTGCGTTCACGCCACCGTGCTGGATGCCCGCCAGGAAGGCTTTGCCACCCTGCTGCTGGAACCCCTGAGTGCCGCCGTTGACCCGCAAGCCGTGCCCAAGTGTCGTCAGGCATTTCACGACGCCGGTGCCGAGGTGCGCGCATGACGGGCTCCCCGATGGTCGACGACAGCGAACTGGCCCTGCTCACTGATCTTTATCAGCTGACCATGACCCAGGCGTACTGGAAAGAAGCCTATGACCAGCGCGCCACCTTCAGCCTGTTCTTTCGCAAACTGCCACCGGCGCGGCGCTTCATGCTTGCCTGCGGCCAGCAGCATGCCGCTGCCCTGGTGAATGAGCTGCGCTTTAGTGAGGCCGCGCTGGCAAAACTTGCCGAGACGGGCCTGTTCGAGACGGGCTTTCTGGACTGGCTACGCGACTGGCGCTTTGAAGGAGATATTCACACCCTGCCTGAAGGCACCCCGGTGTTTCCCAATGAGCCCCTGCTTGAAGTCGATGCGCCGATTGCCCATGCCCAGCTGCTGGAAAGCCTGCTGATGAACCTGGTGCAGCTGGAAACCGTGCTCGCCTCCAAGGCCGTGCGCCTGGTGATGGCCGCCCAGGGCCACCCGGTGGTGGATTTCGGCATGCGCCGCATGCACGGAATCGATGCCGCCGTGCGCGGCGTGCGGGCCTACCGCAACGCCGGGCTGGCGGGCACCAGCAATGTGCTGGGCGGCTTGCGCCACGGCCTTGCCATCAATGGCACCATGGCCCACAGCTATGTGCTCGCCCATGACGACGAATACGAGGCCTTCCGATTGTTCGCTCGCCATTACCCGAACACCACCCTGCTGGTCGATACCCACGACACCCTGGAAGGCGTCCGCAAGGTGATTGAGCTGATGCGTGAGGAGCCCGACATACGGGTGCAGGCCATTCGCCTGGATTCCGGCGACCTTGGCGACCTGGCCAAACAGGCCCGCCAGCTGTTGGATAGCGCCGGGCTCAGCAAGGTGCGTATCATCGCCAGCAGCGGTCTTGATGAACATGCTATCAGCGCCCTGCTGGAAGACGGCGCCCCCATTGATGCGTTTGGCGTGGGCACCCAGATGGGCGTTTCGGCGGATGCGCCCGTGATTGACCTTTCCTACAAGCTGGTGGCTTACGCTGGCCAGCCGCGCGTCAAGCACTCCACCGGTAAAATCAACCTGCCCTGTGCCAAGCAGGTCTACCGCCGCTACGCGGAGGACGGCGGCTATCTCGGTGACGTTATCGCCCTGCGCGATGAAGCCTTGGCTGACAGCGCTGAGCGATGTGAGCCCTTACTTCGCCCCCTGGTGGTGGCAGGCAAGCTCGACGCAGACGAGATGGCCCGCGCCGATAGCGCCAAGGAGCGAGTTGCCCAGGCACTGACACAGCTGCCGCCCGATGCCCTTGCGCTTGATGACGGCGAAAGCGGTTATTCCGTAAGGCTGAGCCCTGAGCTGGAACGACTGCGTTCAGAAAGTTGAGTGCGCTGTTTCAAACATCTGAACTGCATCAACGGCGCCTAAACCATAAAAGCCTCTGAAAAGAGGCTTTTATGGAAACATGCAAGATCCAGCATCACGGCTGGCGTGACCAGATCAGAAATCTCGCTTGTCATGCACCGCTTTTGCTGTGCCTGGAAGCGATAGGGCTGCCCCTTGTTGCTGTTGTGATTCCTGCAGCGTTTCCAGCCCAGCCCCCGGCATGCGGTAAATACCCATCTGCAGTGCCAGGTGCTCCGCCTGACGTTCAAGCTGGACGGCAGCATGGGCGGTCTCCTGAACCCGGGCCGCATTTTGCTGGGTCATCTGATCCATTTCATTGATGGCCTGATTGATTTCAGTGATTCCGCCGCTTTGCTGCTCAGACGCCGCGCTGATCTCGCCCATGATGTCCTTGACCCGGCGCGAGGCGTCCAACGCCTCATTCATCGCCGCTTCGGCCTTGCGTACTTCCTGGGCACCGCTGTCGATATCCTGACTGGAAGAAGCAATCAGAGTGCGAATTTCCTTGGCAGCCTCGCCGCTACGCCCTGCCAGCCTGCGCACCTCTTCGGCCACCACCGCGAAACCACGGCCCTGCTCACCGGCACGGGCGGCTTCCACCGAGGCGTTCAAGGCCAGGATATTGGTCTGGAAGGCAATGTTGTCGATCGCATCAACCATCTCTTTCATACGCTGAGCGCTTTGGGTAATGCGCTCCATACTCTGCACCACGGATTGCATCAGATCGCCGGTCTTATCCATGCTGCCGGCATTTTCTCCGGCCAGCCCATTGGCCTGGCGTGCGTTGTCAGTGTTCTGCTGAACGGTCGCGGTCATTTCCTCCATGCTGGATGCGGTCTGCTGCAGAGACGCGGCCTGCTGCTCGGTGCGCGCTGACAGCTCTTCATTACCTTGTGCAATCGAAGCGCTGGCGGGGGCCACCACGTCAACGCCGCTTTTGATCGTACGGGTGGTAGCCGTCAGGCTGTGGTGCATGATCGAAAGCGCTTTCGCAAGCTTACCCACCTCATCCCGGGTGATTCTGGGCAGGCGCGCCGCCAGGTTGCCCGAGGCAATCTGCAGGGTGGCATCGGTGGCTTGGCGCAAGGGGGTGGTAATCGCACGGATCACCAGCAGGCCGAGCACCACCAGCCCCCCAATGCTCGCCAATAGGATGGTACCTTGAGTGATCAACAGGTTACGCTCCTGCTCAAGGCTTTTCTCTGCCAGTGTGTTGGCAAATACCAGCTTGTCTTCGACCATGCTGCGGGTAATCTGGCCGAGCGCGTCAGCTTGCGGGCGCAGCACCTGATTGAAGGCGTCATCCGCATCAAAGCCATTACCGTCCAACAGCGCTGCCATGGTGGGTTCGATGCCTTGCTCAATCACGGTGGTCAATTGGTCATCAAAGCGTGCAGGGTCACCTTCAGGGTTGGCGTCAATGGCCTTGCCCGCCAGGAAACGCTCGCGGGCGGCATCAATCTGCTCTGCCATAGCGGTGGTTTCATCGGCCAGGGCTTCAATCTCGGATAAGCGCATGGCACGCGGGTTACGCACGGGCTGTTCAAGATCAATAATCAGATCAGCAAGTAACTGGTCGATGCGCTGAAGTTCCGCAATATCCTGAACGCTTACGGTATTGATCTCGCTGATCCTGTCGCTGGAAGACGTTAGCCCATAAATACTGACAACGCCGGAAAGCAGTAACAACAGCACCGGTACCAGGATCATCATCACCAGCTTGGCGCGCACCGTTCTCAGGTTGAGGCGTAAAAGCCAACCTGTCACACCGCGTCGGACGATAGCCCCGTGATCCAGGGTAAAGGAGGTACGCTTGCCTTCGCGCAGCTGGCGGTAGTAGGTCTCGGCGCGCTGGATGTCTTCGTCTGAGGGTTTCACGCGTACTGACGTATAGCCTTGGCACTGGTCGTCTTCCAAGATCGGCGTTACGTTGGCTTCTACCCAGTAGTGATCACCGTTCTTGCAGCGATTCTTGACCAGACCGCGCCAGGTTTCTCCACGCTGAATGGTGGCCCAGAAATCGGCATATGCCGCTTCCGGCATATCAGGATGGCGAATCAGGTTGTGTGGCTGACCGATCAACTCATCCCGCTCATAGCCGCTGGTGCTGATGAAGTCATCGTTGACGTAGGTGATGTGCCCCTTGAGATCGGTGCGTGAAATCAGCAGATGTTTGTCGGTCAGTGGGTATTCACGCTGGGTGACAGGTTGGTTATTGCGCATGATGTTACCCTCTGGAAATGGTCAGACTTCCGAGAGGATCATGCACGTGCCATACCGAGTGTTCAATGGTTAAAGATTATTAAATAAATTCAAGCAAACTCTGATGTGCATCAACTGACCCGCTGATAGCCACCCAAGACCCCTCTCTTGCTCAACACAAACTGCCAGAGATGGATATCACGGGCACGGAATGCCCCGGCACAGCTGAGCAGGTAGTAGCGCCACATACGGTAAAAGCGCTCACCGTAGGCCTCAGCAAGCCTGGGCCAGGCCGCCTCAAAGTTGGCATGCCAAGCCATCAGCGTTTTGTCGTAGTCGGCGCCAAAATTGTGCAGATCTTCAACCACAAACAGGCTTTCAGCAGCGTCGGTAACATGGCTAAGCGCTGGAAGCTCACCGTTAGGAAAGATATACCTGTCAATCCAAGGGTCAGGCGGAGTGCCACGCACGTTTTTACCAATGGTGTGCAGCACAAACAGCCCTTCATCCTTCAGGCAACGTGCGGCGACTTCCATATAGGTTCGGTAGTTCTTGCGCCCCACATGTTCGAACATGCCAAGACTGACGACGCGATCAAACTTCTCGGTTTCATTACGGTAGTCCTGCAAACGAAACTCAACCGGTAACTCTTTTTCGATCAAGGATTTGCCATAACTGGCCTGCTCACGGGAAATCGTCAGCCCTACGCATTCCACGCCATAATGCTCGGCCGCATAGGCCATGAAACTGCCCCAGCCGCAGCCTATATCGAGCACTCGCATACCGGGTTTCAGCTCCAGTTTGCGACAGATCAGATCCAGCTTGGCTTCCTGCGCATCCGCCAGGTTATCTGCCTCTTTCCAGTAGCCGCAGGTGTACGTCATACGCGGATCAAGCATGGCCGCATAAAGGTCATTACCGAGATCATAATGAACCTCGCCGACCTCAAAGGCCCGCGCAGGCGTCTGCAAATTCAGCAGCCTGCTGCGTAGATGATGAAGCGCCAGCTTGCGCGGATTAATCTCGCAAGGAAGCCGGGCACGCATAAGATGATAGAAGAACTCATCAAGTTGCTCTGCGTCCCAGTCACCGTTCATGTAGGACTCACCCAGGCCGAGATTGCCGCGCACCAAGGCATCATCAATAACACCATGGGCATTGAGTTGAATATCCCAGGGGCGATCACCGTTGATGCATATATCAGCTTTTGCCAGCAGCTCGGCAACGAAGCGCTGCGAGGTGGATGTCTCGTCGTAAAAGGTACAAGTACTGCTATCCACTAGATAACTCCTTACCGTCCTCTCCGGAAGGGAGAACTGAGTTCATAGGAGGTCTCGTCGTATCAGAATAAGCGAATAAGTAAACTATACAGTTTACTTATATATCGAAATTAACATTTTAAGTGTAGGAAAAGAGCAAAAATAAAACCAGCCTCTTGTAAGTAAGTGGCTATGCAAAGTTGTTGTTTTACCCGTGCCATGACGGTTGAGCACGTCTTTAACCGCCTGAAATGGCCGACCGAAAGAGCTATAGGCCACTAGTGGTAACCAGCGATATTCACCATTGGCGGTAGCCCGCCAATGGTGAATAGAGCAATCAAACACTCGCCGCACCACCGTCACTACGGGGGTCATGAGCGCCTTCAAGTAGGCCATCAGGGTGGTGTACGATACCTCCTGCATGTCCCATGGTATCGCTGTATGCCTCGGGTAACACACTGACATCATGGCCTGCCGTGCTCAGCTGGGCGACCGTATCAGCAGCGAAGCGTGACTCCATCTTAAGGTTGGTGCTTTCTTCTCCCCAGGTTCTGCCCAGTAGCCAACGCGGTGCACTGACAGCCGCTTGCAACGGCATATTATAAAAGGCATAACGCGAAAAGACGGCGGCCTGGGTCTGTGGCTGACCTTCACCGCCCATGGTACCGTAAACCATGGTTCGCCCATCCTTGAACTGTGCAAGTGCCGGGTTAAGGGTATGAAATGGCTTTCGGCCCGGACTCAATGCCCGTAATGCAGAAGGGTCAAGTGAAAAGCTGATACCACGGTTCTGCCACAGGACACCGCTTTCTGGCAGTACGACGCCACTTCCGAATTCCCAGTAAATGCTCTGAATAAAACTGACGGCGCGCCCTTCGCTATCCACACAGCCCATCCAGATGGTGTCTCCTTCAGCAGGAACATGCGGCCAGGGTAAAGCCCGCTGCATGTCAATCTGCTCAGCTTCCTGATCCAGGTGATGTTTTTCCAGCAGTGATGACAAGGCTACAGGTAAATGTTCCGGGTCTGTCACGACACGATCTCGCAGCATGAAAGCGCGCTTGGTCGCTTCAATTAGCCCGTGCAGGTGCTCATAGCTCTCCCCTTCAGCGACCTTGAGCCGCTCGAACAGCGCCAAGATCATCAAGGATGCAACACCCTGGGTGGGGGCTGGCAGATTAAAAAGCGTCGCCTCCGCCAGTTCAACCTGTAAGGGTTTGACCCGTTGCGCCTGGTAACCATGAAAATCATCCAGACGCAGTGGGCTACCAGCTTCCGTCAGGTCGTGAGCCATGCTGCCCGCCAGCTCACCGCGATAGAAGTCGCTCAGCCCGCGTTTTGCCAAATGCGCCAGGGTTGCCGCCAGCCTGGGCTGACACAACCGGCTACCTTGCGGTGGCGGTTTACCGCCTTGCAGGAAGGTTTCCTTGAAACCCGGGCTTTGGCTGAGCCGCTTCTGGTGCTTGGCGGTTAATGCATGCTGACTTTGCGTGACCGCAACGCCCGTACGCGCATGATGAATGGCATCCGCCAGCAGGTCCTCTAGTGGCATGGAAGCCCCCCAGCCTTTGGCAACTTCCAGGGCCTTTTCCCAACCATTGAGGGTGCCTGCCATGGTGAGTGCTGCCAGAGGTCCTCGCTCGGGAATCTGCTGATGCTGCGCGTAAAACCCTGGTGTTGCCAGATTGGCTGCTCCACCGCAGGCATCAATGGCCACCGGGTCTTTACCCGGTTCGTGAATCAGCCAAAAACCATCCCCCCCAATAGCATTCATATGCGGGTAAACAACGGCAATGCTGGCCGCAGCAGCCACCATCGCCTCAACCGCATTGCCACCAGCTTTCAGAATATCGCGCCCAGCCTCTGCTGCCAGGTGGTGAGGGGCTACACACATGCCGCCGTAACTGCGTCGGGTATGAATCATAAAAATACGTCCAACTGATAGTGAAATGTTCTGCTCAGGGCCTACCAACCAATAGCATCAGGCAACCAGGTGGCAATGGAGGGATAGGCAAAGACGAGAGCAACGGCCAGGAATTGCAGCGCAATAAACGGTAATACGCCTTTGTAGATATCAACGGTGGTCACCTCATCAGGTGCAACGCCTTTCAGGAAAAACAGTGACCAACCAAAGGGCGGTGTCAAAAAAGAAGTTTGCAGGATCAACCCGATCAGAATGCCCAGCCACACCATATCGACCCCCATCTGCACAAAAAAGGGTAAAAATAGTGGCAAGGCCACATAAGTGATTTCAATCCATTCAAGGAACAGGCCCAACACGAACATCAGTAGCAACATGAACAGCATGGCCCCTGTCACACCGCCGGGTACCCATTCAAACATGCGCTCTACAAGATGCTCTCCTCCCAAGCCACGAAACGCTAGCCCGAATACTTGCGCACAAATCAGGATAAAGAACACCATCGCTGAAATAAGCAGCGTTGACTTGGCAACCTCCACTAAGAGCGGAAAACGTAGACGCCCAGAGAGCGCTACAAACAATAAGGCGCCAATCGCTCCCATTCCGGCCGCTTCAGTGGGAGCGGCAACCCCACCGATAATCGACCCAAGCACCGCCAACACCAACCCCACAGGAGGAGCAACCACATAAAACACCTTGCGGATCAATTCACCACGCCCCATGGCATTGCGTTCCTCCACAGGAATTGGCGGCATTAACCCTGGCTTAAAGGCAGCCAACAGCAAAATGGCAAGGATATAAACAGCCGCCAGGGTCAGCCCGGGTATCATGGCCGCTGCAAACATTGTGCCCACGGATTCCCCCAGAATTTCGGCCAGCAGAATCAGCACAAGACTGGGCGGAATGATTTGCCCCAGCGTGCCAGAGGCACAGATCATGCCGGTAGCTAAGGGCTTTGGGTAGCCACGCTGAAGAAGCGTCGGCAAGGTCAACAGGCCCAACGTGACGATGGTGGCGCCTACAATTCCCGTCGCAGCGCCTAACAAGACGCCGATGGCAATAATCGCCACACCCATACCGCCCGCAACACGGCCAAACAGATGGCCCACAATATCAATCAGCTCTTCCGCCAGCTTGGATTTTTCCAACATGACGCCCATAAAGACGAACAATGGAATGGCCATGAAGGTGTAGTTGGTGACCACCCCATAGATACGCGAAGGCAGGAGATTGAACAGCATGGGGCCAAAACCGATATAGCCAAACACAAAGGCACTGCTGGCGATCGCAATGCCCACAGGCAAACCAATCAGCAGCAACACAAAAAATGCGACAATCATTCCAATCGCCAGCCATTCATTCGGAGACATTAGGCTCCCTCCTTCTTGCTGAGTGCAAAACCATGACGTAATACATGCGCCAGGCTTTGCATGGCCAGGAGCAGGAAACCAAGCGGAAGAAAGGCCTTCAGCACCCAACGCCAGGGTAAACCACCCGGATTGGGCGATGCTTCGTTACGCAGCCAGGATTGCTCTACCCAGGGCAGGCAGAGCCACATGGAGTAGAGGGCTATCGCCATCAGCATCAAGCCCCCCATAACTTCAATGACGCGCTTCACTCCCTCTGGAAAGTGCTCAAAAAAAACATCGACACGTACCTGCTCACCGCGATAAAGCGCATAGGAAATGCCAAATAGGGCAATCGGTGAAATCAGGTGCCATTGCAGCTCCTGCAACCATACGGCGCCTACCCGGAAAAAATAGCGCATCATCACATCACCGGTGACCAGCAATACCAGGACCACGCAGACACAGGCGGCCAGCCCGCCAAATAGACGAACCGCCGCCTCGAGTCCGTGGACCATACGCTCCACGGCTCTCATCTCACACTCCCAGAATAGATGTATGCCATGGGCCTTCACTGATGCCGGCCCAGCGGTCATGCTTGGCTTTAAAGGCCATATAGCTGTCATGCACCTTGCGCACCAAGGGATCAGCATTCGCCTCGGTGGCTAGCGTATCCCGAGTGGCCTCGCGCAATGCTTCAACAACAGGCGCCGGCAATACCTGGGCGTTGACACCATGATTCTCGACCAGATCAGTCAAGGCTTCGCCATTCACCGCCTCCGACCAGGTGACGCTTTCCAGACAGGAGGCCATACAGGCAGAACGCACTATCATCTGCAGATCTTCCGGCAGGCTGTCCCACTGTGCCTTGCCGATCAAAAGCTCGCCGGTGGTGGCAGGTTCGTGCCATCCGGTCGTGTGGTAATAACTGGCAGCGTTCTGTAGCCCCAGGCGCCTGTCCTGATAAGGGCCTACAAACTCTGCCGCATCGATCACACCACGTTCCAGTGCGGGGAAGATTTCGCCACCTGGCAACACTCTGGCATCGACTCCCAAGGCGGCATAAACCTTGCCTGCCAAGCCAGGGATACGCATGCGCAACCCATTTAACTGACCGATATCCTCGATGGGCTCACGGAACCACCCGGTCATCTGCACACCCGTGTTATTCAGAGGGAAAGCGACCATGCCATAGGGTTCATACACTTCATGCCACAACTCCAGCCCGCCGCCATGGAACAGCCAGGCCATATGGCCCAGGAAGCTCATCCCGAACGGCACGGTGGTAAAATACTGCGCCGCGAACGTGGTGCCAGACCAGAAGTAGCTGTTGGCCGCGTTCATTTCGATTACCCCGGACTGAACCGCTTCAAAGCCTTCAAGGGCAGGAATGAGTTCACCGGCGGCAAAGTGCTGGATGTTGAGTCGTCCTCCCGACATGGTGTTGATCTTTTGAATCATGTCGGTCGGGCTACCAGGGCCCTCAACATAAAACGGCGAGCCCGGACCGTACGCATTCGTCATGCGCCAATTGAAGGTAGACGGCGACTGCGCCGCGGCAATACCGGGGGCACCAAGGACAAGCCCGGCGGTGGAAGAGACAGCAGCGGTCGTAACAAACTGACGACGTGAAAGCGACATGGCATCTAACCTCATCTGATCAATGGATAACAGCAACGGCGAGGAACTTGCAAAGGCCATGCCAAAAAATCGATTTTTTTATTTATAAAAGATTTAGCAATCATTTATCGGTGAATATGCATTGTGCAGCACCTCGCCTGATCTGCTTGCCTGATAAAGACTGCACCAATTCAGGGCCTTGCAGGCCACACAATGCCGCTTTTGAGTGCGGCACCATGTTTTTTCTTGCACGATTGCCGTCGATCAGCTCAACCGAGAAATACAGCGCCGTAACACAAGGACGCCAGGACAACAAAGGCGGGATGAATACGGAAATGCAGGAGTGAGATAGCCGCCGCCACGCCAATCACCACCGTATGGAGAGTACCGATTTGCTGCAGGCCCTCATTTAAAAAGCTGAACGCCAGCCATCCCATCATCATGGCGATGACCGGACGTACCCATTGGCTCATTCGCTGCACTTTAGGTGAGTGGCGATGGCGATAAATCAAACCCAGTGCGGCAAGCATGAGCAGAATTGAAGGAACCACACTCGCCAGTATGGCAATGATAGCCCCCAGAACGCCTGCTACTTCAAAACCGATATACCCCGCCATCTTGGTGGCAATGGGGCTAGGCAAGGCATTGCCGATGGCCAGAATTTCAGCAAACTGTTGCGCATTCATCCACCCGTAATGAGTCACAACCTGTGCTTCGATGAGGGGGATGATCGCGGGACCACCCCCGTAGCCGACCATGTTGGGGATAAAAAAAGCCAGGAACACTTGCCAATAGATCATGACCTTTCCTCCCTACGCCCAGGCGCTGGCAGTAGCAAAGCCGCCGCCAACAGGCCACCCACCACCCACCCCGGATGCAGACCAAGCCCATAGATCAGCCCGCCGGCACACAAAGCAATGGCAATACTCGGCGACATGCCCAGCGCCAGGCGTGACTTGTTACCGAAATCAAGCATCAACTGGAGCATCATAACCATGACCACTGGCAGCATCGCCGACCCCATACCCTGAATCCAGCCTACCTCCTGATAGTGATTCAGCACGCCAAGCAACAGAATCATTGCCAGGATCATCGGCAGGATAGTGGCGACAACGGCGATGCAGCAGCCCATGACGCCACTGACGCGATAACCGATATACCCCGGTAGCTTGGTCGCAATAGGCCCTGGAAGCGTATTACCAATTGCCAGCATGTCTGCAAAATCATCATCGCTCATCCAAGCGTGACGCTTGACGACCTCGTGTTGTATCAGTGGAATCATGGCTGGGCCACCACCAAAACCCAGCAGGCCAATTCGGGTGAATGACCAGAACAGGGAACGTAAATTGACAGTATTAATAGTACGCAAGATAAGCCTCATGAAAGTAAGATAAGGGTTTAAGATTGATCATTCTAATTATTATCGTATTTTAGTTAAAAAATCGATTATCTGACATTATTATGTATTAGCCGGCGCAGAAAGGCGTCTGACATCCCGTTATTTCAGGAGGAAAGGGAGAATGGCTGCACTGAAACGAAAGGAGTTGATCAACACATCGAGCAAGCTCTATGAAACCCTGCGTCGAGACCTGGTAAGCGGGCGCTTCAAGGCGGGCGAAAAGATTGCCATCAGCGCACTGAAGGTACGTTATAACGTGGGGCTAAGCCCGTTACGTGAGGCCTTGAACCGCTTAGCCGCGTATGGGCTTCTGGAACAGGAAAACCAGCGCGGTTTTCGCGTTCCTCGCCTGGAGCGTGCTGAACTGGATGATATTGCCACCATGCGGCGCGAACTGGAGGGAATGGCATTACAACGTGCCATCGAACGCGGAGATACCATGTGGGAATCAGAATTGCTTGCCGCTGCCCACCGTTTGAAGCGTGCCAATGATACGCCTGAGCATATTGAGGAATGGGAACGCCTGCATGCCCAGTTCCACCGAACCTTGGTCGCACCTTGCGAGTCAGCATGGCTGCTACGTTTTATAGAACAGCTACACGACCAGTTTGACCGTTACCGTCGCCTGGCCCCTGAAGCGCCCGAGACACGCCGCTTACTGGATACCCAACACGGCGAACTGGTCTCGCTGACCCTTGAACGCAAGGCAGTGGAAGCCCGAGAGTTGCTGGATGACCACATACAGCGCTCCTATGAAATCGCACTGGTCAGCTTCCAGTGACACGGCAACACCTTTTCCGGTAGCCCGTTATTGCTTTTACCTATGACAGAAACATAAAGCCCCACTTATGTGAGGCTTTATCAAGGACTTTCATTTTCTAATCGTTACAGATTACAGGTACTCAGTCTCAGAAGGGAATCTCGTCATCAAAATCATCAAAGCTGCCCGGGTCCGGAGCGCCGTACTGGTTATTTTGATTATTCTGCTGGTGGTTCGGTTGGCCGCCCTGCTGAGGTGGCTGGGGTGCTGGCTGCTGCTGAGGCGGGCGTTGTGGTTGCTGCTGCTGTGGGGGCGGGTTATTGCCCTGGAACTGGTTATTACCCTGCGGTGGGTAGCTGCCACCCTGCTGGGGCTGAGCGTTCGGGTAGCCACCGCCGCCCTGAAAATCACCGCCGCCGCGCGAGTCGAGCATCTGCATGTCGTTGGCGACAATTTCCGTGCTGTATTTATCCTGGCCGTTCTGATCCTGCCATTTGCGTGTCTGCAGGCGACCTTCAATGTAGACCTTGGAGCCTTTCTTCAGGTACTGCTGGGCGATCTCTGCCGTCTTATTGAACAGCACGATGCGGTGCCACTCGGTGCGTTCCTGACGCTGGCCGGTCTGCTTGTCCATCCAGGTATCGCTGGTGGCCAGGTTGAGGTTGGCCACGGCCGTACCGGAGGGGGTGAAACGTACTTCAGGGTCCTGACCGAGGTTACCGATCAGGATGACTTTATTGATTCCGCGCGCCATAAAAGATGCTCCTTGATACCATTCATAATAATTTGAGGGCCGCCCGCTCGCTTGGCCGCCTTACCGCCGTGGGGGTGTCAGAAGGCGCGTTAATGCGTCCTGATCCAACTGCTGCCGATTCACCTTGAGGTAAGCCAGACGTTCTTCCGGCACTACCATTACGTCTTCCACACCGGCCACATCGGCCAGGCGCTCCATCAGGGTGTCGAGGGTATCACCATGGTTATCGCCAAGGGCAACCACCTCACTGGAAAGTGGCGGCGGTGCAGGCATCGACCACATGACCACCCACCACAGCAGGGCCAGGCCAGCACTGCCGAAAAATACCGCATCCAGGCCCCAGTGATGAGCCAGAAAACCACCCAGGGTGCCGCCTAAAAAGGCGCCTAGAAACTGCCCAGTGGAATAAACTCCCATGGCCGTGCCTTTTGCCCCCGCTGGCGCCAGTTTACTGAGCATGGAAGGCAAGGTGGCTTCAAGCAAGTTAAAACCGGTAAAAAACACCAGCAGCCAGACAAAAAGCCCCCTGCCATCCGCTACCGGCAGGCCCAGCGCCGCCAGGCTCAGAGTGATGGCGCCCACTGCCAACAGGCAGATCAGCTTCATATGCTGATACTTCTCGGCAATGATCACCAGAGGCAGCATTAGCACAAAGGCCGCGCCCATGATGGCCAGATAGGTCATGCCGTGGCGCTCCACGCCAATCCCCGCCTCCAGCAGACGAAACGGCACCGCGACAAAAATCGCCATCAGCACCAGATGCAGGGCAAAGATCGAGACATCCAGGCGCCACAGGTCAGGCCGGGTGATGACATGGCGCAGCTGGCGACGATCCATACCCACATCGCGGTGCTTGAGCCGCCGGGGAGCGGCCGGCACCCAGCGCCATAGCACCACAATGCCTACCAACGTCAGCAGGGCGGTAAACCAGAAAACGCTGGCAAGCCCGGTGCGTGCGGCCAGCCAGGGGCCAAGCACCATGGCCAACGCAAAGGAAAGGCCGATCGACAAACCAATGGCCGCCATGGCCAGAGTACGCACCTGCTCGCGGGTCTGGTCAGCCAGCAGCGCCATGATCACCGCGGCCACAGCACCGCTGCCCTGCAGGGCACGGCCGATGATAATACCGCTAATCGAGTCCGCCAGCGCCGCCACCACACTGCCCAGCCCGAACAGCAAAAGGCCAATCACAATCATGCGTTTGCGGCCGAAACGATCCGACAACCAGCCAAACGGAATCTGCAGGCAAGCCTGGGTCAAGCCGTAAATGCCCAGTGCCAGGCCGATCAACAGCGGAGTGGCACCAGCCAGCTCATCGGCGTAGAGCGCCAGCACCGGCAGCACCATGAAAAGCCCCAGCATACGCGAGGCATAAAGCCCGGCCAGGCCACTGATCGCGCGGCGCTCAGACGTCAGCAAAAGTGCAAAAACGTGTCGCATAAGGTCCTTGATTGACAGAGTCCTTGAAAACGGTCTTTGAAAACAGTCCTTGAAAACGGTTCTTGAAAACAGTCTCGATGAAAACAGGCTTGATCCGACAACCGCGCGAATCAAAAGACACAGCACAAGCGCACAAGGCAGCCCGCTATTCTAACGCTTTGCGGGCAACGTTGACATTATCCACGCGGCAAAGACGTGGTTTGTTTACGCATCCTTTTTGCCCCATAAGGTATAAGAAACGTATAATTATCCTTTTGCCGTACACCACGAGGTGTTGATGGACAGCATTCTGGTCAGGGGTGCCCGCACCCATAACCTCAAAGAGATCGATGTTGAGCTTCCCCGCGACAGGCTGATCGTGATTACCGGGCTTTCCGGCTCCGGCAAGTCATCGCTGGCGTTTGATACCCTGTATGCGGAAGGCCAGCGGCGCTATGTGGAATCGCTCTCGACCTATGCGCGCCAGTTCCTGTCGATGATGGAAAAGCCCGACGTTGACCATATTGAAGGCCTGTCACCGGCGATTTCCATCGAGCAGAAATCGACCTCCCACAACCCGCGTTCCACCGTGGGGACCATCACCGAGATCTACGACTATCTGCGCCTGCTGTTTGCCCGCGCCGGTACGCCGCGCTGCCCGGAACACGGCGAGGATCTGGAAGCCCAGACGATTTCCCAGATGGTCGATCAGGTCATGAACCTCGCCGAAGGCACCAAGCTGATGCTGCTGGCGCCTGTGGTCAAGGGCCGCAAGGGTGAACACCTGCAGCTGTTAGCGGAGCTGCGCGCCCAGGGGTTTGTGCGCGTGCTGATCGACGGTCAGGTGTTGGAACTGGATGATATCGCGCCGCTGGACAAGCGCAAGAAACACGATATCAGCGTGGTAGTTGACCGCTTCAAGGTGCGCGATGATATTGCCCAGCGCCTGGCAGAATCCTTCGAGACCGCCATCAATCTGGCCGACGGCACCGCCATGATCCACTTTATGGACGGCGATCAGGAAGACCTGGCCTTTTCATCGCGCTTTGCCTGCCCGGTGTGCGGCTACTCCCTAGCCGAGCTTGAACCGCGCATGTTCTCGTTCAATAACCCGGCGGGTGCCTGCCCGACCTGTGATGGCCTGGGGGTGCAGCAGTATTTCGACCCTGAAAAGCTGATCAGCCATCCGGAGCTTTCCCTGGCCGAAGGGGTGATCAAGGGCTGGGACAGGCGCAGCGTCTATTACTTCAGCCAGCTACAGGCGCTGGCCAAGCACTATGGATTTAAGTTGGAAACCCCCTGGCAGGAGCTTACTCAGTACGACCAGGACCTGATTCTCAACGGCAGCGGCGACGAGCCGGTGCCGTTCAGCTACGTCAGCGACCGTGGCCGTAAGGTCATCCGTGAACACCCGTTTGAAGGGGTCTTGCCCAACCTGCAGCGCCGCTACCGGGAAACCGAATCCAACATGGTGCGCGATGATCTGGTCAAGTACATTGCCGTGCAGCCCTGCGCGACCTGTAGCGGCTCGCGGCTGCGCAAGGAATCCCGCCATGTGTTTGTCGATGACCATACCATTGCCGATATTGTCCACTTCCCCATCGGCGAGGCCTGGCGCTATTTTGCTTCCCTGACGCTGCCGGGGCGCAAGGGTGAAATCGCCGAAAAGATCGTCAATGAAATCCATGCGCGGCTGGAGTTTCTGGTCAACGTCGGGCTGGATTACCTCAACCTCGAGCGCAGCGCTGATACCCTTTCCGGCGGCGAGGCCCAGCGCATCCGCCTGGCCAGCCAGATTGGCGCGGGGCTGGTCGGGGTCATGTATATTCTCGATGAGCCGTCCATCGGCCTGCACCAGCGCGACAACGACCGCCTGCTGAAAACCCTGGAGCGCCTGCGCGATCTGGGCAATACCGTGATTGTGGTCGAGCACGATGAAGATGCCATTCGCGCCGCTGACCACGTGCTGGATATCGGCCCCGGCGCCGGGGTACATGGTGGTCAGATCGTTGCCCAAGGCACGCCCCAGCAGATCATGGATAACCCGGATTCTCTCACCGGCCAGTATCTTTGTGGCAGCCGCGAGATTGCCGTGCCTCCCTACCGCATTCCCGCTAACCCGGAAAAGCAGCTGGTGTTAAGCGGGGCCACCGGCAACAACCTGCAGGATGTCACCCTGAGCCTGCCACTGGGCTGCTTTGTGTGCATTACCGGGGTGTCCGGCTCGGGCAAATCGACGCTGATCAACGGCACTCTGATGCCGATTGCCGCCCGAGAGCTGAACCGGGCCACCACCCTGAAGGCCGCACCCTACCGCAAGATCGAGGGGCTGGAGCAGCTCGACAAGGTCATTGATATCGACCAGAGCCCAATCGGCCGCACGCCGCGCTCCAATCCGGCCACCTATACCGGCATTTTCACGCCTATTCGTGAGCTGTTTGCGGGCACCCAGGAAGCCCGCTCACGGGGCTACAAGCCAGGGCGTTTCTCGTTCAACGTCAAGGGTGGGCGCTGCGAGGCCTGCCAGGGCGAAGGCATGATCAAGGTGGAGATGCACTTTCTGCCGGATATCTATGTGCCTTGTGATGTGTGCAAGGGCAAGCGCTATAACCGCGAGACCCTGGATATTCATTACAAGGGCAAAACCATCCATCAGGTGCTGGAAATGACCGTGGAAGACGCCCTTGAGTTCTTCAGCCCGGTGCCTGCCATTGCCCGGCGCCTGCAGACCCTGCTCGATGTGGGGCTTTCCTACATTCGCCTGGGGCAGAGCGCGACCACGCTATCCGGCGGCGAAGCCCAGCGAGTCAAGCTGGCTCGCGAGCTGGCCAAGCGCGATACCGGCAAGACATTGTATATTCTCGATGAGCCCACCACCGGGCTGCACTTCGAGGATATCCGCCAGCTGCTGACTGTCCTGCACCGCCTGCGTGACCATGGCAACAGCATCGTGGTGATCGAGCACAACCTAGATGTGATCAAGACTGCTGACTGGCTGATTGACCTTGGCCCGGAAGGGGGTTCCGGCGGCGGGCAGATCATCGCCGAAGGGACGCCAGAGCAGGTGGCCAAGATGAAAGTGTCCCACACCGGGCGCTTTCTCCAGCCGCTGCTTGAGCGTCAGCTGCGCAGAGGAAAGGTCGGGTAAGCAGCCAGCAGGCCGTCCAGCTCGTTACAGACAAAGTGTGGTTCGATCCAGTGGCCAAGGTGCTCATGGACATAATGCAGAAAGCGCTGCGCCGATTGCGGCAGGCGCTGGTCGCTGCGCACGATAAACTGCCAGTGGCTTTCAATCGGCAGGCCTGCCACTGGCAGCACGGCAAGCTCGGGGTGTTCCTTGGGCAGCACGTGCTCTGATAGCACCGCCACGCCCATGCGGGCGGCGACGCCCACGCGGATGGCCTCATTGCTGGCCATCTGCAGGGTCTTTTGCATGCTCACGCCCTGCTCCTGCAGCCAGCTATCCAGCAGCATGCGGGTCGCTGAACCGGGCTCTCGCAGTAGTAAGCGTTCACTTAATAGCTGCTCCAGGCTGATCGACGATTGCTGTGCCAGCGGATGGTCAGCGGCCGCTATCGCCACCAGGGGGTTACGCATGAAACGCGCCGCTACCGCGTGGGCCAATGCGGGCGGATGGCTGAACACATAGAGATCGTCTTCATGGCGGTCAAAACGCGCCAGCACCTGGCGACGATTGCCGATATGCACAGTGACATCCACATCGGGAAACGCCTGGCTGAACGGCCCTAAAAGCCTCGGCAGCACATACTGGGCGGTGTTCACCAGCACAATGCTGAAACGCCCTTTACGGCCATACTGCAAATCGCTTAGCTGATCGGCAAAGTCATCAAAACGCCCCAGCACATCCCGGCTGGCTTGATACAGCGCCTGGCCGGTTGCCGTCATGGTCAGCCCTTGGGCATGCTGTTCAAACAGCGGGCTGCCGACCGCCTCACTCAGCCGCTTGAGCTGCTGCGACACGGTAGGCTGGGTAAGATGCAGCTGGCGCGCTGCGGCGCTGACCGAGCCACAGCGGACAACGGTGACGTAGACTTGCAGCAGCCGAAACGTCAGATGGCGAATGTTCACAGCAAAGCTTCCTTGGTTTACATAGATAATTATCTATACTTTTCTTTGAATATATTATTAGTTATCTCACGTCCTCGCTCGCAAAATGCAGCTTCTTTTTTGTGATTCAAGCTTTGCTGACGTTAAGGAGCGCCTTGTATGCCCGATATTGTGGTGATGTTTTTCTTGCTGGGGCTGGTTGCCGGAGCGGTGAAATCCGATCTTGAAGTACCCAAGGCCACTTACGACACCCTGAGCCTGCTGTTAATGCTGACCATCGGCCTGAAAGGCGGCATGGCACTTTACGGCAACATCCACTGGGGGCTGGTGCCCGAACTGCTGGGTGTCGCCCTGCTCTCGGCGTTCATTCCACTGATGCTGATGCCGATACTGCGCCGTCTGGTGCGCCTGTCATCGGCAGACAGCGCCAGCATAGCGGCCCACTACGGCTCGGTCAGCGCCGGTACCTTTGCAGTGGGACTTGCCTATGTGGAAGCCCGTGAGCTGGCGGTCGGCAGTGAAGTGACGCTGTATCTGGTGGCCATGGAGCTGCCGGCCATCATGGTGGCGATTGCTTTGTTCCGGCGCCACCAGGGCGCTGCCGTCAAGGAAAGCACCAGCAAGCTATGGCATGAAACCCTGACCAACCGGGGGGTTATCCTGCTGACCGGCGGTGTGCTGATTGGTGCGCTTTACGGCCCCGTTCAAGGTGAAGAAGTCACCGCCCTGTTCACCAATGCCTTCAAAGGCGTCCTGGCGCTCTTCCTGCTGGAAATGGGCCTGACTGCCGCACAGACCCTGCGCCCCATCCCCTGGCATCACTGGCGGCTGGTTACCTTTGCCCTGGTCACGCCGATGGTGTTGTCACTGCTGGGGATTCTGGTCGGTGCCCTGGTCGGCTTACCCATCGGCTCGGTGGTGATTCTGGCCGCCCTGGCCGCCAGTGCCTCCTACATTGCCGCCCCCGCTGCTATGCGCGCGGCGGTTCCCCAAGCCAATATCGGCCTGGCCATGCTGGCGTCGCTGGGGGTTACCTTCCCGCTCAACGTCATGCTCGGCATACCGCTTTATCATCGGCTGATCGAACATCTGCTGGGCTAGCTCTGCTGTGCTTTAAATAGAAAAAACCCGGAGGCGAGAAACGCTTCCGGATTTTCAGACGAGCTATTTAGCCAGACTTCAACCGCATTTGGACCAGCCGCAACCGGCGTAACAGGTTGGGCAGCCGTCCATCATAATCAGCTCACCACGGCATTCCGGGCAATGGCCAACCACTGCGGGGCCACTGCCTTCAGGCTTTTTTGCGCTGCTATCTGCCTCATTGGCCGCGCCACCGATCGGCTCGACGGCACCGCTTGCAGCCTCCGCTTCTGGCTCACCCGCTGGCGGCTGCCAGGCGTGGCCGTGCTGCATGCGGTGATGATAGCGCTCCACCAGGGTTTCCACCGGTACCTGGTTGCCGTCCTGATCAAGAAACCCGCGACGGTAAAGAATCTGCTGGATTGACCAGGCAATCGCCGAGACTTCCGAATCATGGAACATCGGCTTGCCCCAGCGGTTCCAGCCGCAGCGCACCAGGCCCTTGTCCCAGGCCACTTTACGCAAGTCGGCCACAGCCTGCGTCACGTAACCGCCGCGCGCCGCCAGTGACAGGCTACGCATGGTGGCGGTGATCCACTGGTGCTCGCTGGAAAGCTGGCCTGAGGGGAAGAAGAACTCCACCGGGCGCTCGATCACCACCCGCTTACCGCCTACCACGCCTTCTACCGGCATGAAGGACACCAGCAGGTAGACTTTCTTGCGCCCTTCAGCGCCCACATAGGAGATTTTTTCAGACACCGCTTCCAGGGTGCCTTCCGGGCGCGACGGAATGCGCACCGTCAGTGGGTCTTCTTCCAACAGCGCCGCCGCCTGGGGGGCGGGCTCGTCCTGTTTGATGCGATAACCGACAATCTTCGAGGTAATTTCAACCGTCATGTGTGTTCTCCACAAAACCAAGCAAGTGATGGTAGCAGTATAGGGTATCCGCTTCGCCCGGCGGCGCAGCGGGCGGCCCTTACCATTTGCCGTAAGTGCCTTCTTTCAAGCCATCAAACAGGTTGGCGGCGTTGTGCTCTTCACCATCGTAAATGACTTTTTCATCACCGCTCAGCTCAACGGTTTCACCGTTTTCCAGCTCAAACACATAGGTGGTGTTTTTCAGGTCATCTTCACGTACCAGTACGCCCTGGAAGGCTTCCGGGTTGAAGCGGAAGGTTGTGCAGCCTTTCAGGCGGCTTTCATAGGCTTGCAGGTAAAGATCCTGGAACTTCTCGAACGGGAACTCGGTGGGCACGTTAACGGTTTTTGAAATCGCTGAATCCACCCACTGCTGGGCAGCCGCCTGAACCGCAACGTGCTGCTCGGGGGTCACCGCATCAGCGGTAATAAAGTAATCCGGCAGATCGCTTTCTACCGCGTCTGAGGCAATAAAGTGACGGTAGGCGGCCAGCTCAAACGAGACAACCTCGACCTGCTCCTTGGTCTTTTTGCCCGACTGGATAATATTGCGGAAATAGCGGTGCGAGAACGAAGGCTCGATACCGTTAGAGGCGTTGTTACCCATCGACAGCGAAATGGTGCCGGTCGGGGCAATCGAGCTATGGTGGGTAAAGCGCGCGCCGTGCTCTGCCAGCTGGGCAACCAGTTCCGGCTCAAGCTCAGCGACCTTGGCCATATACTGGCTGTAACGGGCATGCAGAATGCGCCCCGGCACTTTATCGCCGATTTCGTAGCCGTCTTTTTTCAGCTGGGGGCGCTCACGCATCATCTTGGCGGTAATGGTGTGCTCTTCTGCCAGTACCGGCGCCATGCCTTTTTCCTTGGACAGCTCCAGCGCCTGCTTCCAGCCTTCCAGCGCCAGGTGGCGGCTGACTTCCTCGGTGAAGGCCAGTGATTCCTTGGAACCATAGGGAATCTTGAGCATGGTCATGGTCGAACCCAAACCCAGAAAACCCATGCCGTGGCGGCGCTTGTTTTCGATTTCACGCTGCTGCTGGGGCAGCGGCAGGCCAGCAATTTCCACCACGTTGTCGAGCATACGGGTGAACACCGCAACGACCTTGCGGTAGCGCTCCCAGTCAAAGCGCGGCTTGTTGCCGAAGGGGTCAATCACGAACTTGGTCAGGTTGACCGAGCCCAAAAGGCACGCGCCTTCTGGCGGCAACGGCTGCTCACCGCAGGGGTTGGTGGCGCGGATATCCTCGCAGAACCAGTTGTTGTTCATGCGGTTGACCTGATCAATCAGGATAAAGCCCGGCTCTGCGTAATCGTAGGTGGAGGACATGATGGTATCCCACAGCTCGCGGGCCTTGATAACTTCCACGATACGGCAGGCCACGCGGCCTTCCTCATCAACCGTGTAGCCGTCTTCCACCACTGGCCAGTCGCGGTAGATAAGGTCTTCCGGCTTGACGTCGTCCTTCTCGCCCGGATGCAGCGGGAAAGCCAGCGGCCAGTCGGCATTGTCCTTGACCGCTTCCATGAATTCATCGGTGATCAACAGGCTGAGGTTGAACTGGCGCAGACGCCCGGACTCGCGCTTGGCCTGGATAAACTCACGCACATCCGGGTGGCCCACATCAAAGGTGCCCATCTGGGCGCCACGACGGCCACCGGCGGAAGCCACGGTGAAGCACATCTTGTCGTAGATATCCATGAACGCCAGCGGGCCATTGGTGCCAGCACCAGCGCCAAACACGAAGGCACCCTTGTGGCGCAGGGTCGAGAAATCATAGCCAATACCCGCCCCGGATTTCAGGGTCATACCGGCATCGACCACAGAATCAAGAATATCGCGCATGGAATCGCGGATGGTGCGCGACACGGTGCAGTTGATCAGGCTGACGGCAGGTTTGTACTCTTCAGCGCCAGCGTTGGACAGAATCCGCCCAGCCGGAATGGCACCGTGCTCCAGCGCCCACTGAAAGCGCGGCAGCCATTCGTCTGCCTTGTCACCTTCTACCGCTGCCAGGGCGCGGGCCACCCGCTCATAGGTGGCGCTGACATCCTGATCCACCGGTTGGCTGTGGCGATCCTTGAGCCGATACTTGGAGTCCCAGATTTCCTGTGAAGGCGCCTGCAACGGAACAGCATTGGATGTCTTTACGGCTTTGGCAGCAGTACTCATGTGGCAAAACTCCTTCATCAACGGGTTATTCTCGGCCCAAAACGCAAGGCATTATACGGTCTGAAAGTAGCAAGTATAGTCTTGACAGACACCATATAGGCTAATTTTTTTGTAAAAAAATACTAGATATAGAAAAATCAGCACCTTAGCCTTTTGCCTTGGTCAATGTCGTTGTAGGCTTGCATTTTTGCCTGAGAAGAGCCTGCCATGGGTACGCGCACCTTTTGTAAGAACTTATCCTTTACCCTCTTGGCTATTGGCTGTTTACCCACCCTGGCGCTGGCCACGCCCTATAACATCAGCGATGCCCAGCGCCATCAGCACTGGCAGTCGATGGCGCTGTCGCTTGGGGATGAGCGGCATTTTCGCGCGGTAGAAGCCCATAGCTATTCGGATGCCACCTTCAGCGTCAATGCTACCCAGGGCATTTGTGACCTGCCCTGGCTTGAAATGCGCGTCACCCTGGAAACCCTGCAAGGCGAGGACACCACCCTGAATATGGTGCCAACCCTGGTGCGTGTGGATGATCGGCCAATTCATCAGGGCGTCGCGGAATTTATCACCCAGCGCGGCGATGATGGCTTTTATGCCCATTTCTACCTGAACGGCCTGGAGACCCTGCTGGAGGAAATGCCGGCGGGTGATCAGCTGTTTGTTGCCTTTGAACAGGGTGAGCGCGACCCCTGGCATATGACCTTCAGCCTAGCGGGCGCCGACGCCGCTCTGGCTCGCCTGCAGGCAAGCTGCTCAAACGGTGGTAGTGAAGACGAGCGAGACGATGAGTTACGCCCGGCGGTGTCACTTTACAGCGAAAGCGTCTCAACAGGCGACGGCCGGGAGAACCAGTAACCCTGATAGGCTCGGCAGCCTTCGGCATACAGCCAGTCACGATGGGCGCCGGTTTCCACGCCCTCAGCGATGACCTCAAGCTCCAGGCTGTGGGCCAGGGCGATGACGGTGCGCACAATCGCCGCGTCCGCCGGGTCTTCCAGCACGTCGCGTACAAAGGACTGATCAATCTTGAGCTGATCCAGCGGCAGGCGTTTGAGATACGCCAGGGAGGAATAGCCGGTACCGAAATCATCCAGCGAGAAGCGCACGCCCAGTTGGCGCAACTGCTCCATCCGGGTGCGAATCACGCCCAGATCTTCCATCAGCAGGTTTTCGGTGACTTCCAGTTTGAGCCGGTGAGGATTAGCCGCGGTGCGCGCCAGCACCGCTTCCACCTGGGCCACAAAGCGCGGCTGGCGGAACTGGTTGGGGCTGACGTTGACCGCAATCGTCAACCCTTCGGTTGCCGGTGAGCGGGCCCATTGGGCCAGCTGCTGGCAAGCCGTTTCAAGCACCCACTCCCCGATCTCACCAATCAGGTGGCTCTCTTCTGCGACCGGAATGAAAATCCCCGGCGACACCAGGCCGCGAACAGGGTGATGCCAGCGCACCAGTGCCTCAACGCCAATCACATCGCCTTCGGCGTTGACCTGGGTCTGGTAGAACAGCACCAGCTCTTGGCGCTCTATGGCATAGCGCAGATCACCTTCCAGCTGGGCACGTTCGACCACCGCCGCATGCATCGAGGGGTCGAAGAAGCGCAGCGCGTTGCGCCCGGCGGCCTTGGCCTGATACATGGCCAGGTCAGCCTGCTGGAGAATCGCACTGACCCCGACATTATCGCCATGAAAAAGGGTAATCCCGATACTGCCGCTGATCTGCAAGGCGTGGCCTTCCACCTCTATTGGTTCCAGCAGGGCACTCAGCAATTTACGGGCAGTGGCCTCGGCGCCCTGCATGGCGGCCGTTTCACTTTCGCCCAGTTCATGCAGCATGACCACAAACTCATCGCCGCCCAGGCGCGCCACGGTATCGCTGTCTCTGACCACGCCTGCCAGCCGCTCGGCTACCCCTTTCAACAGGCCATCTCCCAGGTAATGGCCGAGGCTGTCGTTGATGGTCTTGAAGTTATCCAGATCAATAAACATCAGCCCGCTATAGAGGCCTTCCCGCTGAGTTTCCTTGAGGGCGGTTTCCAGGCGATCAATCAGCAGGCGGCGGTTGGGTAACAGGGTCAGCGAATCATAGAAGGCCAGCTGGTGAATCTCCTGCTCGGCAGCTTTGCGCTGGGTAATATCACTCAGCGTTGCCACGTAGTGGGTAATCTCCTGCTGGTCATTACGCACCACACTGATAGTCAGCCATTGCGGGTAAACCTCACCACTCCTGCGCCGGTTCCACACCTCGCCCTGCCAACGGTTATACCGGTTCAGGTCTTGCCACATGGCGCGGTAGAAGGCCTTGTCATGGCGACCGGAGCTGAGTACCGCCGGGGTTTTGCCAATCACCTCGTCTTCACGGTAGCCAGTGATATCGCTAAAGGTGTGGTTAACCTGAATAATGCGATTATGGGCATCGGCGATAAACATGCCCAGATGGGTTTCGAACGCCATGGCGGCAATCTTGAGCTGGGCCGCTTCAAGCTCGGTGGCCTGCTGGGCACGGGTGCGGGCGGCCACTTCCTTGGCCAGCTGATTGCGATGCTCACGCAGAGCCTGTTCGGCCACATACAGCTGGCGATAGTGACGCAATGCCACGATGCCCATCCCAACCAACAAACAGCACCCAATCAGCAGCGCCCAGAAGCGCCGCCACCAGTCATACAGGTAGACGGTGGTATCTTCTCCCACAATCACCAGCCAAGGCGCCATTTCCAGCTTATAGCCGGTAAACAGACGCTGGTCGCCATCCAGCGGCGACGGGCGTATCCAGCTGTTGTTGTGGTGGTGGGAATCCAGAAACCTCGCCAGCTGCGGCGTATCCACCCTTTTATCAATCAAGGTGGTCGCCTGGCTATCTTCGCCGCTACGTTGCACCATCAGCTGCTGGGCAACGTCCAACAGCGCTATGCTGTCGCCCTCGCGTAAGGGTAATTGATTGACCAGCGTCACCAGATGGGTGGGCGACAGCCAGGCTACCGCCAGCGCTTCCAGTTGCCCCTGGCTATTTTCAATCTGTAAGGCGTGCAGCAGATAAGGCGTCCGCTCGGCGTCGTTGGCATGAAAAACCTTGGACACCCCGCTTTTCTGGCCATTGTCGGCGGTCAACGTCAAAAGCAGCGTCCAGTCTTGTGCTGACAAGGATGAAGTATAGGTGCCTGCTATCACGCTGCCGTCTGGCGTGAGAACGGTCACCTCGTCCCAGACCGGCAGGCTATCGCGGCGGCTGTCAAGCAGCTCGCTCAGCTCAGAGGTGGAGAGATGGCCGGTGGTCATCAGTTGGTACAGCTCAGTTACCCCGCGCAGCGATTGCCGTGAGGTCTCCAGAGCGCTCTCCAACCATTGAGCCACCATTTGAGCGCTGGTTTCGGTACGCGCCTGTGCCAGCTGCTGCTGGTTAAAATAGTAATGGCGCATCTCCCAGGCCACTAGCCCTAGTAGCCCAACCAGCAGTGCGCAGGCGCTCCAGGTGGCGCGGCGCGGTGACATCCAGCGGCTTAGCAGTGCGCGTAGCATCAGGCTTGCCCTCCTTCAGCCACTTCTATCCGGTTACGCCCGGCATGTTTGGCACGGTACATAGCCTGATCAGCCCGAGCTACCAGGGTTTTGCAGCTGTCTTCCGGCTGCCAGGCGGCCACCCCCACGCTGACCGTCAGCGATGTATCCAGGCCTTCAACATGCAAGGTGGTGACCAGCACGCGCAGACGCTCCGCCAGACCTGCCAGGGCGGTGAAGTCTGCGTGGCGGGCCAGCACCACAAATTCCTCGCCGCCCCAGCGTCCCAGATGGTCGCAGCCACGCAGAGACGCTTCGACCTGATGCGCCAGGGCGACCAGCACATCATCACCCAGCGCATGGCCGTAGGTATCGTTGATGGCCTTGAAGTGATCCACATCGAACAGCAGTACCCCAAACTGGGCCCCATAGCGTTGGGCCGCCACCAGCTCGGCGTCAATGGCCTGTTCAATCCGGTAGCGGTTCCACACCTGGGTCAGCGGGTCAAAATGGGCCAACTGTTCAAGGCGCTGATTGGCGCTGGCAAGCGCCTTGCGCTCGCGCTCCAGGTGGTCATTGAGCTGGCTGATCTCATAGCTGGAAATTGCCAGGGTCAGGTCTTCGCCCAGATCCACTGCTGCCAGACGTTCAACCCGCTGCCACGCCTCACTGCGCCGGGTGGTGGCCGCTTGCCGCCCGGCCGCGTTGGGTGGCGCGGTCAGTAAAGCCGTTAGCGGATCAAGGGGGCGTATTGCCCAATAGCGGGTTTCTGACTGTTCGGGGCGGAATAACAGCATCCAGCCATTTTGCTGCTGGCTGAAGGGTAGTGCCATGGCCAGGGCACCACAGCGATCTCCCATCGCCAGGGAGCGGGTCAGCGGATTTTCTGCCAGCTGGCGAGTACACCAGGGGCCGCTATAACCATGGGTGCGTGCCAGACGCTTGACCCACTGATTAATGACCCTGACCTGGGGCGTTTTGCCTGCTGAACAGACGTTGCCGTTTATCCATAGCGTTATACCATCGGCGCGGAACAGCTCCATCCAGGTATTGGCCTGCGCTTCAAGCAGCTGTTGCGGGCTGCGCGGCTCCTTGCGGGCGGTGCTGGCCAGCACCAGGCTATCCTGAACACGCTGCAGGAAGCGGGCCTCCTGACGTGCTCGCAGCAACAACAGCCGCTGAGTGGTCATCTGCACCAGGGCACGTACCGCATCGCGCACGGGGGGCGGCGTTGGGTGGGCATCGGCTGAATGACAGATCACCATCCCCCAGAGGTCGTTATCTCCCTGTATGGCAATGTTCAAGGCACCACATACCCCCAGCTGCTTTAAATAATCTACCCGCGCGGGGCTAGGCGCGCGCACCAGGGTGGTATCCAGTGAACAAACCTGCTGCGCGCTGCTTTGCAGGCGTTCGGCAGGCGTGAAAAAAGTCATCTGAACCGGCGGCACCTGAACATTGGGAATATAACGCACTGGATGGCGTTCGTAGCTGCGCCGCAATAACAGCGGAAAATCGCTGGCAGGAAAGTATTGACCAAGCAGAGTGGGCAGTTTTCCACCCCGGGATTCCGCCCGTATCAGGCCATTCCAGTCGCTATCAAAATGGCATACCACAACCCGGTCGTGCCCGGTCAGTTGTTGAATGGCATCGACCAGATAGTCCAGCAACACTTGCTGGTGGGTGGCGTCAGCCAGGTGCATCAGCCACTCATTCACGGCCCCGAGAAGGCGTTGCTTGCCCAGCGACTGTAGCGCCTCAATTTCTATCAGTACGCAGTGGGCGCTGCGCACGGCATGTAGCTGATAGCGCACTTGTCGCCCATCAGTATGGCGCACAAACGTCAGCGGCGCTGGCAGGCGCTCGCGGCCTTGCAAGTCATGGCGCAAGCGTTGGCAAAGCCGCTTGCCGAGCAGACAGGCAAGCGATGGGCGAGACGTTATTGCAGCATCCGCCCCCAGCAGGCCAATCAGGTTATCGCTAACCGCATGTACCTGGCGGCATGCACTGTCTGCCACCACCAGAGCACCAAAGGGCTGTATCTGCCATAGCGGTAGAGTGGATGCGCTATTCATGAACTATTTTTCACGGGTCGTATTTTATTGATACCCATCACAGTCTATGACAATGATTGACTATAAATGATTAAGAATGGTGGCTTATGGTAATGGCTGGCCAGCGTTCAGAGTTGCTGACGCAGGATCAGTTCTACCCGTCGGTTGGCGGCCCGCCCCTCTGGTGTTGTGTTATTTTCCATCGGCTGGGTATCCGCATAGCCCACGGCACGCATCCGATAGATATCCAACCCTTCACTTTCCAGATGACGAACCACGGCAATCGCACGGGCGGCCGACAACTCCCAGTTGGACGGAAAGCGTGCCGTGGCAATCGGAATATTGTCAGTATGCCCTTCCACCGAAATCTGGCCGTCAAAGGATTCCAGCACCTCTACCAGGCTTTCAATCACACCCCGCCCCTGGGCGGTCAGCTCTGCCTGGCCGCTGGCAAATAATAGGCTGTCATCAATGCGTAGTGTGACACCTTCACGCCCCTGCTCGACATTCACCCCAGGAATACTCAGACCCGAGAACTTTGGCTGCAGGCCATCGCTACGCGGCATGATCCCGGTCGCCAAGGTGGCCAACGGGAAAGACGGCACGGCACCAGGTGGACGCATGGCCTCTCTAGCCTCGCCGTTTCCTACTGGTGTCAGCGCCAGCAGCAGTACAAAGAGCGTGATCAGCAGCGTCAGTACATCCAGGTAGCTAGTTAGCCAGCTTTCGTCATCACCACTGTCAACGGCAACCGGTTCCAGTGTGCGCCGGGTATCACGATCCAACATGGCCAATTACCCCTTGCGTGGTTTGACATTAGGATCGCGGATTTCATCGTGGTAGTTGGCCACGAAGGAGTTAAGCGTTTCCTCAATAAACGACGGCAGGCGGCGCTTGGTAATCAGCGAAATACCTTCGAGCACCATGTTCATGGTGATCAGGCGTTCTTCAGTGCGGCGCTCCAGCTTGACGGCGATCGGCTTGAAGATCAGGTTGGCCAGTAGAATCCCATAGAAAGTGGTCAATAGCGCCACCGCCATGCGTGGGCCGATGACTTCAAGATCACCGGCGTCCATCACTTCCAGCATATTCACCAACCCCACCAGGGTGCCAATCATGCCAAAGGCCGGCGCATAGGTGGCCATGGTGCGGAAAATCTGCGCTTCCGCGTGCTCGCGGGCTTTGAGGCGGGCAATCCGCCAGCGCAGCATATCGAAGATCTCATCTTCCTTGGTATTGGCAATCACCAGCTGAATACCAGAGCGCAAAAACGGGTTGCGAGTGTACTGCAGGGCGTCCTCGACTGCACGAACGTCGCCTTTGAACCATAGTCGCGACATGTCCACCAGTTCTTTGATGTCATCGCGCACGTAGGTATTTTCACGCCGGAACACCACACCCACCAGGCGAACCACTCTCAGCACCTCGCGCAGCGGATAGCTGATAAAGGTAGCGGCCAGGGTGCCGGTCACCACGATCGCCAGCCCCGGCAGGTTGAGAAAACTTTCCGGCGATTCAGCCGTAAAAAATAGAACACTGACCAGCAGTACAATGCTGGCAAACATACCGATTAGCGTTGAGGGGTTCATCAACGGCTCCTTGCCGGTCTTTTGATCAAGTGGAAAACAGACGCTCAAGCGTCAGAGATTGGCCCTGCATCAGGCAGAGTCGTTGAGCTTTGCTCGCAAGCGGCTGATAGCCTGGCTGTGCAGCTGGGAAACCCGGGATTCGGTAACGCCGAGTACAGCGCCGATTTCCTTCAGGTTGAGCTCTTCCTGGTAATACAGCGCCATTAACAGCTTTTCGCGCTCGGGTAACGCTTCAATACCGGCGACCAGGTGCTGACGCTGCTGGCTGTCGAGAAGCTGTTCGAAGGGGCGGCTCTGAGCACTCTGGTTATCCGGCTCGCCACCATCTTCCACCAGGGTCTCATAGGGCAACAGCTGCCCGCTGTTGGTGTCCTGCAATACCTGATGATAATCGCTCAGCGACATATCCAGCCCGGCGGCGATCTCGCTTTCCTCCGGCGCTCGGCCAAGCTGCTGCTCCAGCTGCCTGACGGTTTCATCAATCGCCCGAGCGGAACGTCGCACGCTGCGTGGCAGCCAGTCCCGGGTACGCAGCTCGTCCATCATCGCCCCGCGAATACGCTGGCTGGCAAAGGTGGCAAAAGTGGCCCCCTGGCTGGCATCAAAGCGGCTGAGTGCCTCAAGCAGCCCGACCGTGCCGGCCTGAATCAAATCATCCAGCTCGATACTGGCCGGCAGGCGCACCTGTAGCGAGAGCGCCTGACGCCGCACCAGAGGCATGTATTGCGTCAACTGGTCCTGCTGTTCGAATCTGCCCTGTGCTGTGTACATCTTTTCGCCTCGCGGCTGGACTCGCGTTACTGATAATTAACGATGATCTGCATGCCCTGAACGCGTACCGGCCTGTGTCCTTGCGGCAAGGTAAAGCGAAAATGCAGCGGCGTCTGCGCACTTACCCCTGCAAATGCCCGGGTACTGCCACGCTGCATCGGCAAGGCCAGGCAGCTTTGGGGGTGGCAAAGCCAGGCATTCACCGACTGCCCCGGAGGAGGCTCCCAGCGCCATTGCACCTGGCTTATCACCCCTTCGCCCACTGGTGTACCCGGCGGTGGCGTCGCGCGGCGCGTCTCGCTGGGGCGGTCACTCATGGCGACCAGGGTGCCCGGTACGCTGGCCACCCAGCTGCCGCTTGCTGCCAGGGCAGCGGCGGGCAGCCATAACAAAGCCAACACTCCAATGCCTACCCGGCGTTGGAGGGTATTGCACAATAATCTGGTATCTGATGGTTTTGGAAACAAGGTTTCATCCGTTGCCAGTAACGCCTGGCCGTGCTGACGTTGACAGTTATCTTCCCTGAGGCTTCCTCCCTGTTTAAGGGGTTGTTCTTAACCGCTCTGATGACCAAACAGACGACTAATACCTATTTGTTAAAAACACCTTAACAATTAGCTTAATGCAAAGCGCTCGCAAAGGCATCTATCTGGCTAAAATCAACAGTTCAATATCCAGGTAAGTCTGTGCCGCCGCTTGCAAATTGCTCAACAGACCGGCCCGTGGCAGATTAGGTTCATGCAGCGCCAGCAAGCGCTGCGGGCCGCCGGATTCCCTCAGCTGACGCAGGGTGCGAAAGGTATCCACAAAACTGTCGGCGTGGCTGTTGACCCAAAGCGCCCAGCGCGAGTAGCGGCGCGCATAGTCATGAAGTGCGGGGTCATCTGCCATTACCACATGAATATCCCAGTTTTCCGGCTTTCCCGCCCAGCATCGCCCTAACGCTGACCACTGTTCAAGACGCTCACGTACCCGATTGGCCTGGCTATTGGCGGTCGAAGGCAGACCCACCACCATCAGTCTTTTCTTCGGCGCGGGCGGCGCGGGGGTGGGTGCTGGTGCTGGCTCAGACGCTGGCGTTGGTTCAGCGGGTTCGGGCGCTGACGGCTGCTCAGTGGTTGGGGAGTCTGCATCACCTTCCTCCTCGGCCTGATCTTGCTGACCCTGCTGCTGACGCTGCAGGTTGGCCCATTTGCGTAACCCTGATGCCTGATCCTGCTCGCTCACACCACACCCTCCCGGTTAACGCTGCCCAACTGGCGGATCGCATCGCGGGCCATCAGGGCGTACAGCAGGGCATCCAGCAAGGCGGTATCGCGGCGTTTCCGGCGCGCCCCCAAAAGCCCCATCAGATCACTGTGTAACGCCACCGCTGCTTCGTCATCGGCATTATCCAGATGCCCGGCAACCGCTGCCGTGCCGCTGGCCATCAACAGGCGCACCTCGGCGTTCACTTCGCCACCGTCATCCTGCTTGAGCTGTTGCCAGGCGCGCCGCGTCAGGGTGGCCAAGCCTTCAGCCTGCAGTTGAATGACCAGCAGGGAGAGAACATCTGCCCCCAGGCGGCGCGGCGTCAGCCAGTAGCGACGGGTAACCACCCGGGCGCTTTCCGGGTCACGCACCTCGGCATACCAGGCCAGTAAGGTTTCGCTCTGGCCATGGGCATCGCGCTCAACACTGTCAACTTCGGCATAGGCGTTCCACAGCTGCATGGGCTGGCCACGAAAACGCACCTCAACGCTATGGGTCAAGGTGCTTTGCGCAAACACCTGTTTAAGGGTCACCCGCTCGCCATCCGCGACTACGCGTTGAGTACCGCGCACCTGGCTGACCCAGGTAAGCTGCTGGGCGTTAAGCCAGGAACGGCTGGGGGTATCAGGCAGTTGAGGCAGTAAATGCACGGCCACGCCGCTTTGTTCAGTCAGCGCTTCCAGGCGTGGCTGCCACCCGGCAGGCTGGCGATGCTGCAGCCAGGGCAGCGCCAGCCAGGCGCCGTCGGGGTCGAGGCCAGTATCCGGCATGGCCCAGTCACAGCCGCGCTCGTTACGCCGTGGCGCCCAGTGCATGCCCAGGGTCGCCCCGGCGGGCGGGTAATCCTGCAGCAGTTTGTCCAGACGCTCAGCCTGAACGCGGATTGGCAGAGCGGCTAAATCCCAACAGGCTTCCAGGTGCGCAAAACCACCTACCCGTTCACGCAGGCGGCTTAGCAGCGAGGACAGCCGCCGCCCCTGACCGAGTACATCTCGCGACCAGCGCGGCAGGCTGAGTGATGGCGCTCCGTCAGGTTCCGCCTGGGCCGAGCGCGGGGTGCGGGTTTTCAGCGCCTGTTCCACCAGCGGGGCGGCGGCCGCCAGGCTCATGTCTTCAGGCACCTGCTGGCCATGAGAGCCAAACAGCACACGCAGGCCATGGCGCATGACAATATCCAGCACCGGCGCCAGCCGCCCGGCTTCGTCCTGCTTGGTGATGATGCAGTCGTCAAGCTCTGCGCCTGCGGCACGGGCTGCCTGGCGATAGCGCAGCACCACTTCTTCCAGAGTTTCCGGCTGGCTAGCAGCGTTCAGCAATAACACCAGCCGTACCTTGGAATGACCGCCCTGCAGCTGGGCAATCTGCTCGATCACCCTTTGATCCCGCTGACTCATGCCCACCGTATCGATAATCACCCACTGTTTGCCCTGCAAACGCCCCAGCAGGGAATCAATCGGCTGCTCGGCGTCCAGTGCGTACATGGGAATATCCAGCAGGCGAGCATAGATACGCAGCTGCTCATGGGCGCCGATACGGAAGCTGTCAGTGGTCACCAGCGCCACTGGCCGGGTGCCATGACGCATCACAAAGCGTGCCGCCAGCTTGGCAGTGGTGGTGGTCTTGCCCACCCCCGTGGGCCCGACCAGAGCGACAATGCCGGCCTGATCAAAAAAGCTGTTTTCATCCTTGAGGACGGTCAGCCGACTGGCCAGCCGGGTACGCAGCCAGGCCAGCGGTTGCTCGCTTTCATCGGCCAGCTGGTTGAAATCCTCCGGCATGCCGGCCAGCAGCTCATTGGCAATTTCAACGCTGAACCCTACTTCAAACAGCAACTGGTGCAGACGCTGCGCCCAGCCTCTGGGCGGCGGTGTGGTTTCCAGCGGCTGCCCGGTGCTGGCCAGCAGGGCGCGCATATCCTGCATTTCCTTGAGCAGGCGTTCGCTCATCGCCTGCAAGGGGTCTGGCTTGGCCTGTTCGAGGTTGGCAGGCTGTGCTTTTGCAGGTACTGGCCGGGATGATGCCGCCGCCAGCGCTGATTCAAACCCCGCCGCGGGCGCTGGTTGCGCCACAGGTGGCTCAGGGGGAATCGGGTCCTCGGGCGCAGGGTCAAAGTGATCCGCCGCCGCGTCGGCCATGGCCAGAATCTCGACTCCCCCTTCTGTGCGGCGGTTGGCAACGATCAGCGCATCATCTCCCAGCGCCTCGCGCACCTGGCGCATTACATCGCGGCTATTGGTGCCAACGAAACGTCTTACGCTCATGTTTCACCCTCTGCCCTTTGGTTCAAAAGTGGAGATACGTGTTCACTCGTGCAGGCTGCTGGCAGCATGGCTATCGCCCACCGACCAGCGTGACAACACGCAGGGTGCGGTCGTCGGGAATCTCGGCCTGGGACATCACCACCAGGTGGCGCATCCGGCGGCGTAAAAAGCGCGCCAATACCGCACGCAGGCTGTGTTGCACCACCAGTACCGGCGGCTCACCGGCAGCTTCCTGGCGCTCCAGTGCCTGTTCGGCCTGGGTCATCAGGGTATCCGCCAGGCCAGGCTCCATGGCACCGTTACCGTTCATAGCCTGCAACAGCACCTGTTCCAGCTGGGCATCCAGGCCCATTACATTAAGCACGTCCTGGCCGGCAAACCATTGCTGGGTAATCGCACGCCCCAACGCAATCCGCACCAGCGCCGATAGCTCGTTGGCATCCTGCTGTTGAGGAGCGTATTCGGCCAGGGTATCCAGAATGGTACGCAAGTCGCGAATCGAGACGTCTTCATCCAACAGGTTCTGCATAATGCGTTGCAATACCGTCAGTGAAATCGCCTTGGGCACCACTTCTTCCACCAGGGATTTCTGGTCGCCGCTCAGCTTGTCGAGCAACTTCTGCACTTCGGCACGGCCAAGCATTTCCGGTGAATGACGATGCAACAGGTGGTTCAGATGGGTGGCAATGACCGTACTGGCATCCACGACCGTATAGCCATACACCTGGGCATGCTCGCGCTGGTTGCTGTCGATCCATACCGCTGGCAGGCCAAAGGCCGGGTCCTTGGTCGGCGAGCCTTGCAGCTCACCCGAGACCTGGCCGGGGTCGATGGCCAGCCATTTGCCAGGATGAGCTTCGGCGCGGCCGATTTCAGCGCCTTTCATGGTCAGCACATAGCTGTTGGGCGCAAGCTCCAGGTTATCGCGGATATGCACGACGGGCGGCAAAAAGCCGACTTCCTGGGCAAACTTCTTGCGAACGCTCTTGATCCGCCCTAACAGCTCGCCTTTCTGGCGTGAATCCACCAGCGGAATCAACCGATGGCCCACTTCAAGGCCTAGGGTATCCACCAGCTGGACATCCTCCCAGCTGGCCTCCGGCGCTTCCTGAACCGGCGCCGGGACGTCGGCAATCTCCTGGCGCACCAGCTGCTGGTTCTTCTGGCGAATCAGGTACCAGGCCAGCCCGCCCAGCAGAGTAGTGAAGATCAGGAAGACCAGGTTGGGCATCCCTGGCACCATGCCCAGAAGGCCCATCACTGCGGCTGCCAGAATCAACACCTGAGGGTTGATAAACAGCTGGCTGATCATCTGCTGGCCAACATCCTGATCGGTATTGACCCGTGATACCGTGACACCGGCAGCGGTTGAAATCACCAGGGCCGGAATCTGCGCGACCAGGCCATCACCAATGGTCAGCAGTGTGTAAGTCTCGCCCGCATCGGCAAAGCTCATGCCGTGCTGCAGCATGCCGATCAAGAGGCCACCAATGATGTTGACCACCATGATCACCAGCCCGGCCATGGCATCTCCGCGCACGAACTTGCTGGCACCGTCCATGGAGCCGTAGAAATCGGCTTCCTGGGCCACTTCGGCGCGCCGCTGCTTGGCGTCTTCTTCTCCGATCAGCCCGGCGTTGAGATCAGCGTCAATCGCCATCTGCTTGCCTGGCATGGCATCAAGCGTGAAGCGGGCGCCGACTTCGGCGATACGCCCGGCGCCTTTGGTGATGACCATAAAGTTGATCACCACCAGAATCAGAAACACCACCAGGCCAACGGCGAAGTTACCGCCGACCAGGAAGGTACCAAAGGCCTCGATCACCTTGCCCGCTGCGTCGCCGCCTTCATGGCCATTCATCAACACCACTCGAGTAGAGGCAACGTTCAGCGAGAGGCGCAACAAGGTGGTAAACAGCAGTACCGCTGGAAACGCGGCGAAATCCAGCGGTTTCTGGGTAAACATGCTGACCAGCAGCACCATGATCGCCAGGGCGATATTAAACGTGAATAACAGATCCAGGACGAAAGGCGGCAGCGGCAGAATCATCATGCCCAGGATCATCATGATCAGGATGGGGCCGGCGAGCAGCTTCATGCGCACATCGCCCATCCAGTCACGCTGGTTGATCAGTTGGCCTAAGCCTTTCATAACGGTGTCTCATTGCCGCGTGAATCGCGGCTCTCCATTTCCGGTGGCACCGGTAGGTTATCGGGCGTCGGGGGCACATCGCCTCCCTCTTTTGCAATATTCTTCAGGCGATAGGCCCAGGCCATGACCTCGGCCACGGCAGTGTAGAGCTGGGCAGGTACTTCAGCGTCCAGATCAACGTGGTAATACAGCGCCCGCGCCAGCGGTGGGGCTTCAAGGTGCGGCACGCCCGCTTCCTGCGCTACTTCGCGGATGCGCATCGCCACCGCATCGGCGCCTTTGGCAACTACCCGGGGGGCGCCCATGCTGCCTTCCTGATATTCCAGGGCAATGGCGTAGTGGGTCGGGTTGGTAATAATCACATCGGCATCCGGTACCTTGCTCATCATCCGCCCCCGCGACATTGCCTGTTGCTGTTGGCGGATGCGCGCCTTGAGCTGAGGGTCACCTTCGGATTCCTTGTGCTCACGTTTGACTTCTTCCTTGCTCATGCGCAGCTTTTTGGCATGGCTGTAAAGCTGGAAAGGCACATCAATCAGGATGACCACAATCAGCGTCAACACCATCAGGCCTGCCGCCTGGGCGGCCATGGTCAGGGTATTGGCCAGGGCCTGCTGGATGGGCTGGGTCATCAGGGCCAGAAACTTACCAATATTGAGATACAAAAAAGCCGCACTCACGCCGCCTATCAGGACTGACTTGGCCAGCGCCTTGGACAATTCGATCAGGGCCTGGCTGGAAAACATCCGCTTCAGACCCTTAAACGGATTAAGCTTGGAAAGCTTTGGCTGCATGGATTTGGCTGAAATCAGCCAGCCACCCAACAGCGCCGGAGAGACCATGGCAATCACCGTCAACAGCAAAAACAGCGGCATGATGGCGTAGAGAGTGCGTTCACCAATATCCAGCGCATTCACCAGCATGGGCAGAGTTTCCATGGCTTCACGACGCTCAAACCCAAAGGCCTGCTCCATCACCAGCCCAAGCTGGTCATAGATCATCATGCCCATCCCCCAAAGCCCGATAACGCCGCCCAGAAGCATCAGGAAGGTGGTCAGCTCCCGTGATCGGGGTACCTGACCTTCTTCTCGGGCTTTTTCCTCACGTCGCGGCGTAGCCTCTTCGGTTTTTTCGTCGTCGCTATCGCTTTCAGCCATAAACTCTCTGCTCAGCTTGCTGCAATGGTCTCGTCAAGGTTTCAATGCTTGTTCAAGACGCATTCAACCGCCCTGTTGGGCGGTTGAAGCCGGACAACCATTAAATCCGTACCTTACTGGCAATCAGAAACCCAGCTCATCCAGCAGATCATCAACCTGATCCTGCCCGGAGACCACATCAGGTTCATCCTCCTTAACCTGTGGGCCATTGAGCAATTCTTCGTTACGCCGTGCGTTGTCATTCTTCCACTGATCTTCGGCCTTACGCTGCATGGATTGTCGTGCCTGCGCTTCCGGCACGTTATCAATCAGCACCTGTACCAGCTGATGTTCGATCTCGCGGATCACATCCATCATCTTCTTGATCACCTGGCCGGTCAGATCCTGAAAGTCCTGGGCCATCATGATTTCCAGCAGTTCCTTGCTGGTCGCGGAGGTCATATCCGGTACGTCACTGAGATACTGGCGGGTCTCCTTGACCAGCAGCTTGGCGTCATCCAGCTCCTGAGGAGCCTCAAACCACTCCGTCCAGCGCTTGTCCAGCGCTTCGGCGCGTTCGGTCAGCTGGTCCTGCATGGGCTGGGCCCGGTCAATCGCGTTGAGGGCACGTTCGGCTGCCTGCTCGGTCATGGCCGCGACGTAATGCAGACGGTCACGGGCGTCGGGAATTGCTTCCGCGGCCTTCTCAATTTCTTTATCGAGGCCCAGCTCCCGCATGTTTTCACGCAGCATGCGTGTCAGCTTGCCAATACGTTGGATCAGGTCTTCGGCGGCCTCTTCGGACAGCTGGGCAGAATCATCCTGCTCATTCTGACGCATTATGTTATCTCCTCATTATTCAGGCGCCTTAGCACCCTCACCGCTTTATTTGCCCATCTTGTCGAAGATCTTGTTCAGCTTTTCTTCGAGGGTGGCGGCCGTGAACGGCTTGACGACGTAACCACTGGCGCCCGCTTGCGCGGCGGCAATGATGTTTTCCTTCTTGGCTTCTGCCGTCACCATCAGCACTGGCAATTCTTTCAGCGCATCGTCCTGACGAATTTCCTTGAGCATCTCCAAGCCATCCAGGTTGGGCATGTTCCAATCCGATACCACGAATTCAAACTTGCCCGCGCGTAGCTTGTTCAGCGCATCCTGGCCGTCTTCGGCCTCTTCTACATTGGTAAAACCGAGCTCTTTGAGCAGGCTGCGGACAATCCGGCGCATGGTCGGAAAGTCGTCAACCACCAGAAAGCTCATGTTCTTGTCTGCCATTGGTTATCCTCACTCAGATCTTGATCTTGCGGTGTTATTAACGGTTCGTTTGATGATGGCGACGCTTTATCACGACCAGCCAACAAGTATATCGCCATCATCTTATTTTAAAACATTGTAAAGCAGCCAGTTAAGCCTGCTTTTCAAAGGACACCCGAGCCAGAAAGTGCGCACACATCAAAATTCCTCCCAGTCATCCTGAGCGGGTGTCTCCCGGGTACTACGGGTCTGGCTGGCAGGACGCCGCAGCGGCGCTGCTTCCTGCGAGGAGTGGGCTGCAGAGCGGGCGGCAGAAGGCGCTGGTGTCGGCGACGCCAAGGCAGGCGCTGCCTGTTTGGCACCCAACAGCTGGAAGACCGCAACCGCCTGCTCCAGACGGTTCGCCTGCTCTTCCAGCGAGGCCGCTGCCGCCGAGGCCTGTTGCACCAGAGAGGCATTCTGCTGGGTGACCTGATCCATCTGGCCTACCGCTTGGCTGACCTGCTCAATACCGTCACTCTGTTCTTGGGAGGCGGCCGAAATTTCATCCATGATGTCGGTGACTCGGCGCACCGAAGTCACGACCTCTGTCATGGTGGCGCCCGCCTGCTCCACCAGAACAGAGCCTTCGTTGATCTGTGCCACCGAACTTTCAATCAGCCCTTTGATCTCTTTGGCCGCGTCCGCGCTACGGCTGGCCAGGTTGCGTACTTCACCCGCGACCACGGCAAAGCCACGGCCCTGCTCTCCCGCACGCGCGGCTTCCACCGAAGCGTTCAGGGCGAGAATATTGGTCTGGAAGGCAATCGAGTCGATCACCCCGGTAATATCCGCCACTTTCTGCGAGCTGGTGGAAATGCCGTGCATGGTGCTGACCACCTGCTCAACCACCTCACCACCACGCTCCGCGGTACTTGAGGCATCCGCTGCCAGAGTGCTGGCCTGGCGGGCGTTGTCGGCATTCTGCTTCACCGTGGCGGTCATCTCTTCCATGCTGGCGGCGGTTTCCTGGATAGAGGCGGCCTGTTGCTCGGTACGCGATGAAAGGTCAGCGTTGCCGCTGGCGATTTCACGGGTGCCGTGATAGATCTCCTGGCTGCCTTCACGTACTTTGGCGACAATATCGTTCAGGCTCAGCTGCATACGCCTCATTGAGGTCAGCAAGCGGCCTATCTCGTTCTTGCCGCCTTCGGGCAAGGTTTGGGTCAGGTCGGCATTGGCAATCGCATCCAGCGCTACAGCGACCTGATTCAACGGTCGCAATACAATCGCCCTCAGGCTGGCATAGATAAGGATTACCAACAGGATCGACAGCCCCAGGATGACCCACTCGATAATCGAATAAAAACGGCTGATGTCATTGAGTTCCTGCTGTAGCTGTTGGCCACGCAGGGTGGCATAGTCAACAAACTCATCCAGCGCAGCCTCTTGCTGGGCGCCCACAGTGGCAAGCTCGTCGCGCAACTCGTTGAACTGGGTAGTGCGCAGCTCGTTCAATGCCGCAAGCTGCTGACGCGCAATCTCCATACCCGCCGCAAAGGTTGTCTCAATCCGGGCGCCAAGCGCTTCGCCTTGCTCGGTGCGCGCCACTGAGGCAAAGTTATCAAAGCGTTCTTGCGCACGCTCCAGCTGATTGGAGGCGGCATCTAGACGCTGGTCTGCCTGCTCGCGGCGGCCTAGCATGAAATCGTTGGAGGCGGCTTCCAGTTCCACCATGGCGCCGCTCCACAGGGCATCGGCGCGGTTGATTTCGTTGAGCTGGTCAACGTTGATCGCTTCCAAGGTGTGCAGTGTGCGGTTTGTTGCCCTGTCGGCAAGGGTAAAAATCACCACGTTGGCAGCAATCGCCAGGGTCAGTAGAACAAGCGCGACGAGAATGGAGACGTTCAGCGATACGTTGCGCAGTAGGCGGCTCATAGCGTGTTTCCTTGGTCAGCAGGCGTGGGTTATCAGCGGCCCGGTAAATGGCAAGTGATCATCAGACCCGCTGGGCGCGACCGGACGCCGCTACCAGCGACATCATCCGGCCGGGAATATCGTCCAGGGCAGCAGTTTCAGTGGCACCGCCCATGGCGATAGCTTCCCGTGGCATACCAAACACCACGCAGGTTTCTTCGTTCTGGGCAATCGTCGCCGCACCGGCCTCACGCATTTCTAAAAGCCCCTTGGCACCGTCCTTACCCATACCGGTAAGAATCACGCCCACGGCATTTTTACCGGCATGCTGGGCCGCAGAATGAAACAACACATCCACCGAGGGACGGTGACGGTTAACCGGCGGGCCGCTGTTTAACCGGGCCACATAGTTGGCCCCGCTGCGCGCCAGCTCAAGGTGCTGATCCCCCGGGGCGATATAGGCGTGGCCAGGCAGTACACGCTCGCCATCGGTAACTTCTTTCACCGAAATACGGCACAGCCGATCAAGACGTTCAGCAAACGAGCGGGTGAAGCCACCGGGCATATGCTGGGTGATCAGAATCGCCGGGGCATTGGCGGGCAGTGGCTCCAGCACTGAGCGAATCGCTTCGGTACCGCCAGTCGACGCGCCTATGATGATCAGCTTTTCACTGGAGGTCAGCGGTGCGGTCAGCTCTTTACGTGCTGGGGCATTCTTTTTGGGCAGCGCCTGACGCGGCCTTGAACGGGCGGCGGCACGCAGTTTTTCAGCGATCTCATTGGCGTATTCCATCATGCCGTTGCGAATACCCAAGCTGGGCTTGGCAACAAAATCCAGGGCTCCAAGCTCCAGCGCTCGCAGGGTGATCTCTGAGCCTGCCTGGGTCAGCGAGGACACCATCAGCACCGGCATGGGCCGCAGGCGCATCAGGCGTTCAAGAAAATCCAGGCCATCCATACGCGGCATTTCGACATCCAGGGTCAGCACATCAGGATTATGCTGTTTGATCAGGTCTCGTGCGGCAATCGGGTCCGGGGCAACCGCCACGACTTCCATATCCGGCTGAGAGTTGATGATTTCTGTCAGTAGATCGCGAATCAGTGCCGAATCGTCGACGCATAACACTCTTATTTTAGATGCGCTCAATGCACGCCTCCTGTCGTTGTTGGCCAGATACCTTTGACTACAAGTACCTTTGGCTAGTTGCCGGACGAGCGATGATGGGGCGCCAGGGTGTAGACCGTCTGCCCACGCAATTTGAACTCGTTGCTGATATACGAGAAGCTTTCCGAATGCCCGGCAAAGAGCAGGCCATCCGGCTTCAACAGCGGTGCAAACCGCTTGAGAATTTTTGCCTGCGTCTCTTTATCGAAGTAGATCATGATGTTGCGGCAGAAAATCGCATCAAAAGGCCCTTTGATTGGCCATTGCGGCGCCAGCAGGTTCAAGGCAGAAAAATCCACCAGCTCGGAGACTTCAGGGCGGATTCTGGCTAACCCAATGCGCTTACCGGTGCCTTTATGGAAGAAACGTTTAACGCGTACTTCATCTATCTTGCGTACCTGCTCAAGGGGGTAAACGCCGCTGCGCGCCTTTTGCAGGGCTTCTGTATCGATATCGGTGGCCACGATGCGCGACTGGCTGGCCTTGGGGCCAAGGGTTTCCAAGAGGGTCATGGCCAGCGAATAGGGCTCTTCACCGGTAGAGGCCGCCGCACACCAGACCGATACCGGCCCTGTCTTGTGCCTGATATGTTCCGCCAACAGCGGAAAGTGATGCGCCTCACGGAAAAAAGCGGTCAGGTTAGTGGTCAGCGCATTGGTAAAGGCCTCCCACTCGCGAGCATCGGGCTGGCGCTCAAGACGCTGAAGGTAGTCGCTGAAGCGTGTCAGGCCATGATGACGCAAACGTTTGGCCAGCCGACTGTAGACCATTTCACGCTTATGTTCGGCCAGCACGATGCCTGCTCGCTGATAGATCAGTTCGCGGATACGTTTGAAATCAGCGTCTGTCAGCATCAGATCACGTTCGATCTGATTGCCGGAAGACCATTGACTAGCCTCTCCCTCTCGTTGCTCGGTCAAAAACACGCCTCCATTATCGCGTCAGTCACAGGCCTGGCAAATCTGCGTTGAATGCCCTCTTTCAACGTCATCATTCTTAACATTAAACATATTTTAACATTCTTTGCCATGCGTAAGCGCCCCATGCTCTTCTCTGCGAGCACTACCCAAAGCGCCATCCATGGCGTTAAACTCTTGCCACTATCAGGATTGACGCGTGGTATCCACCAGCGCCATTTCTTCACTGGTCAGCAGCTTGTCGATATCCACCAGCACCAGCATGCGGTCTTCCAGGCTGCCCAGGCCACTCAGAAAGTCCGATGACAGGGTGACACCAAACTCAGGCGCCGGTTTAATCTGATCCGGGGTCAGGGTCATCACATCCGAGACGCCGTCCACGACGATGCCGACAACACGATCAGCGACATTGACGACAATCACCACCGTCTGTCCGCCATATTCAACGCTTTCAAGGCGAAATTTGATGCGTAGATCAACAATCGGCACGATCACGCCACGCAGGTTGGTCACGCCCTTGATAAAGTCCGGCGCATTGGCAATCCGGGTAACGTTTTCGTAGCCACGGATTTCCTGCACTTTGAGAATATCAATGGCGTACTCTTCTTCTCCCAGTGAGAACACCAGGAATTCACGGTTATCTGCCTCAGCGGCAGAAAGCACTACACTACTGCTAGCCTGACTCATGATGACTCAGCCTCCTTTTACGATGTAACAGCGTGGGTCGATTTGAAATCGGGTGATTGAATCTTTTTGCCGGATTCCTTTTTATTGCGACCCAAGCGGTGCAGGCCGGTAATATCCAGGATGAAGGCAACGCTGCCGTCGCCAAGAATGGTCGCAGCGGCGATGCCCGGCACTTTACGGTAGTTATCTTCAAGGTTCTTGACCACTACCTGCTGCTGGCCAAGTAGCTCATCCACCAGCATGGCGTAGCGACGCCCTTCGCCCTGGACGATCACAGCGATGCTCTTGGTCGGGTCGGTGATGGCGTTTTCGACATCCAGCACTTCGTGAATGGCAATCACCGGCAGATATTCGTCACGCACTTTCAGCACCACGTCATCACCGGCCATGGCATACATATCTTGCTTGGCAGGCTGCAGTGATTCCAGCACCGCCGACAGCGGCAAAATGAAGGTTTCCTGACCCACCTTGATCGACATGCCATCCAGGATGGCCAGCGTCAGCGGCAGCACGATGCGGATATTGGTGCCTTCGTCCTTTTTGGACTGAATCTCAACCCGACCGCCCATCCCCTGAATGTTGCGCTTGACCACATCCATGCCGACACCGCGGCCGGACACATCGGTAACTTCCTTGGCGGTTGAAAAACCAGGGGCAAAAATCAGCTGCCAGACATCTTCATCGGTCATGGTGTCAGACACATTCAGGCCACTCTCTCGGGCCTTGTTGAGCAGCACTTCACGGTCCATGCCGGCCCCGTCGTCTTTGACCTCGATCAGGATATTGCCCCCCTGATGCCTTGCCGCCAGGGTCAGCTTGCCGGTACGCGGTTTGCCCTTGGCTTCGCGTTCATCGGGCATTTCGATGCCGTGATCCAGGCTGTTGCGCACCAGGTGGGTGAGCGGGTCGGTAATCCGTTCGACCAGACTTTTGTCCAGCTCGGTAGATTTGCCTTCGGTGACCAGCTCTATATCTTTTTGCAACTTGCCGGCGGTATCACGCACCACCCGGGGGAAACGGCTGAACACGAATTCCATGGGAATCATGCGGATCGACATCACTGCTTCCTGGAGATCCCGGGCATTGCGCTGCAGAAGACTCATACCGTTTTGCAGTGAACTGTTGCCGACCGACTGATCAGCCAGATCGCTAACGGTCTGATCGAGCATTGACTGGGTAATGATTAGCTCGCCAACTAGGTTGATGATCTGATCTACCTTGTCGACTGAGACGCGAATGGAGGACGATTCAGAGGCGGCTTTTTTCGCTTTAGGCTTGGCATCAGCAGCAGGTTTGGTCGCTGCTTTTTCCGCAGCTGGCGGGGCTTTTTCAGGGGTGGGCTCTGGCGTCGATAGGGGCGGCGCTGGCGTGTCAGCGGCGGGTGCAGCGTCCAGCACCTTGATCTCGATCTGCTCCGGCTCAATGATAAAGCACATCACCGCTTCGATATCATCCGGGCTGGTATTGCCCTGGAGAATCACCTCATAGCGTTTTTCATCTCCGGACTGGGACTGGATATCGCCCAACTGCTCAAGCTCTTCGGCCAGCAGAATACGGTCTTTTTCACTGACGTTTAGCAGGGAAACCTGTAGCAGGTCACCGTCACTGCCCGCGCTTTGAGCGGGCTCAGGGTTAGACTCAGAGACGGCTTCGCTCGATGAAGACGCAGATTTTTCAGCAGCAGCGGAAGGGGTCGCATTGGCAATCGGCGCACCTTCGGCAGCTTCAAGACCTTTGCCAATTTCCTCTAGTGCAATCTGCTGCAATGTCTGGCAGATGCGTTCATAAGCTTCCTGGTTGGGCTCCTCCTCGCTGCGGTAGGCATTAAGTTGATCGTGCATGATGTCTTTTGCCTCCAGGAAGGTATCAACAAGATCGGCGCGCAGAGCAAGCTCACCCTTGCGCGCGTGATCCAGCAGGTTTTCAAAAATATGTGTGGTCTTCTGCAGTACCGTAAAACCAAAGGTGCCTGCCCCACCCTTGATCGAATGGGCAGCGCGGAAAATGGCATTAAGCTGTTCGCTGTCCGGATCTTCGACATCCAGCTCCAGCAAGTGCTGCTCCATATCGGTCAGCAGCTCTTCCGCTTCTTCAAAAAAGGTGTCAAAAAAGTCCGTGATATCCATGCACACTCTCACCCTATGCGTCGTTTTTATGTCAGTTACTGCCGGGCTCAGCCCCGTTCGGACTCATCGTCAACGGTATTTCCGGGATTACGCTGCCTTCTGCAGTCGGATCATTTTCGGGAACCGGGCGATTGCCCGGCGTCACCCTGGGATTGCGAATCGCCTCGGCCACCTCTGGCAGCAGCACGACCAGCTCAATGCGCCGGTTAATCGGATCCTGCGCATCAGCCTCTGGCAAGGTAACCCGGTCGGCAAACCCGGAGACCCGCAGCAGCTGGACCGGGTCCAGACCACCTGCGACCAGCTCCCGCCGCGAGGCATTGGCCCGATCGCTTGAGAGCTCCCAATTACTGTAGCCGCGATAGCCACCGCTATAAGGCAGGCTATCGGTATGCCCGCCGATGCTAAGATCATTAGGCAGCTCGTTAAGCAGCGGCGCTATAGTGCGTAACAGGTCGCGCATATAGGGCGCTACCTGATCACTGCCAAGTTCAAACATCGGCCGCTGTTCGGTATCGAGCAACTGGATGCGCAGCCCTTCCCGCGTCAGGTCAAAGCGCATCTGCTCACGCATCAGGCTGAGTTCCGGTTGCAGCGCTATTGCCCGCTCGATACGTTCTTGAACGTCGCGGAAAAAACGCCGCTCTTGCTCGCTGGGGCGCGTGTGCTGGCGGAGATCAAGGCGCGCACGCTCGCCCTCTGTATGCATCGGATCCGGGCCGCCGCCGGGAATCGGACTGGTGCTTCCTGAGCGGTCACTCCCGGTCACGGCTTGTGTCAGTGGCATATTGAAATACTCCGCTACCCCCTGACGCTCCTCTTCACTGGCAGTACTGAGGATCCACATCACCAAAAACAGCGCCATCAAGGCCGTCATAAAATCCGCCAGGGCAATCTTCCATGAACCGCCATGATGAGCGTGTACGACTTTTTTACGCCGAATGATGATCGGGCGCCGCTCACCTCCCCCCTGGCTCATGCACTACCTGCCTTTTTGGCATCGCGCACGTAGTCTTCAAGCTCTGTAAAGCTCGGCCGTTCTGCGGTATGCAGAGCCTTACGGCCAAATTCCACGGCAATCTGTGGCGCATAACCATGCAGGCTCGCCAACAGCGTGACCCGAACACATTGCAGCATCTTTTCGGCTTCCTTGGCCTGACGATCCAGATAGCTGGCCAGAGGGTTGATAAACCCATAGCCGAGCAGAATCCCCAGAAAGGTACCGACCAACGCATGGGCAATCATCTCGCCCATCTGCTCAGGGCCTGCATCGGCGTAGGTCAACGCCTTGACCACCCCCATCACCGCCGCCACGATGCCAAATGCCGGCATGGCATCGCCCACCTTGGCAATCGCATCAATAGGGATATGTGCTTCCTGCTCAAAGCCCTCAATTTCGTGCAGCATCAGCTCGTCAATTTCCATCGGCTCCATGCCGCCGCTGACCATCAAACGCAGGTAATCGGTCAGAAAGTTCATGATGTGCGTGTCCGCCAGCACCCTCGGATGCTCCTGGAACAGGGGGCTGTCCTGAGGGTTATCGATATCCCGCTCAATCCCCAGCATGCCTTCACGGCGCACCTTGGAGAGTATCTTGTACTGCAGCGCCAACAGCTCCATATACATGGCTTTGTTGTATTGCTTGGTGCGCCGCAGGCGCGGAAATATCTTGAACGTCGCCTTGAGCGCCTTACCATTATTGGCCGCCACAAAGGCACCAACACCTGCGCCCCCAATCATCACAAGCTCAAGCGGCTGATACAGTGGCCCTAAGCTGCCACCGGCAAGCACATACCCCCCGAATACAGAGAGCAAGACCACCACATAACCGAGCGCAATTAACACAAGCAGTATCCTTATCGGTTTTGTGTACCTGTGTTAGCCGTTAGGCTAACGAGGCCTACACAGAAACGCCTCACCGAAGGCTACCGGGGGCGACACACCGGCTGTCGGGCTGTTCCATATCGTCAGGGTGTCAGCGATACATGGCCTAATTAACACTATTTAACAGCATAACAGGCATAGCCGTCGACAGCAGACGTATTCTGTTTGGTAAAGGCAGGTAAAGAACACCTGACACGACCGTTGTCAGGTCATTTTGTAGCGGGCGGTCTTGCGGGTTTTACCTGCACGGGAAGGCGGCTGACAGATCCCACAGACGTAATGCTGTGTGGGACTATGGGCATGGGCCACAAAATTCCCGCCACAGCGGGTGCAGCGGCTCAGCTGGAGAAGGTCGCTTTCAAAAAAACGTACCAGCGTCCAGGCACGGGTCAGCCCGAGTACAGCTTCCATATCTTCAAGTTCAACCTGCTCATCGTACAGCCGGTAGGCTTTAACAAAAGCATCAATACGCTCGCAGCTGCCTTCCTTGAGCAGGTTGCGGTAGATGTTATAAAACAATGATGAGTGGATATTAGGCAGCCAGGTAATAAACCAGTCCGCTGAAAACGGCAGCATGCCTTTAGGCGGCGACATCCCGCGCACTTCTTTGTAAAGCTTGATCAGGCGGGTACGGCTTAGCTCTGTCTCGGTCTCCAGCACCTGCAGGCGGGCCCCCAGCTCAATCAGCTCAATAGCCAGCTGCACCTGGTGCATTTCATCCACCAAGCTTTTTTGGGTCACTCCGCCTCCTCGTCAGACGACTTTCCAGAGCCGCCATATGACGGCTTGTCAGTGGAGGCTTTTGCAGATGACGAGTCGCGAAGACTTTCCAGCGGCTCACCTGCCAACAGTAAGGAAGTGTGTAGGCCGGATAACCCCTGGTCGCGCGGGTTGTGAGTGAGCTGACGCAACTGTTCGGCACTTTCCAGCGTGAAGCGGCACAGCAGCTGGTTAGTCCGCGCCAGCTGGGTAAGCTGGCGCGCGTTGAGCGATGCCAACATATCCGCCATCTCAGCATCCACTTTCAGCCGGAACATACCTATCTCACGATCTTCCGCCAGCAGGCGCTGGGCCAGAAGCAGATAGGCCAGATTGATTTCCTGAACTTCATCGAAAAAGTTGGTATGACTCATGCTGATTTATTAAACCCATACGGCAACATTGCCACTCAAGTGTAGCAATATCATTAACGTTTTACGCTTATTTACTTTCTCGTATGGTTACATATCCCACTTTCATTAGCTAGAGCAATTTTAGTGGTTACAGGAGCGTCAGGATTTCTGGGCGTCGGAGGGTGCCACGCCTTCTCCCGAGAGCTCAAATACCCAGACCAGGATTTCAGCGACCACCTGATAGAGGCTGGCAGGAATTTCTTCGTCCAGATCCAGTTGCATAAGCAAGGCTACAAGTTCCGGGGCGTCATGCACATAGATACCCTGACGCTGCGCTTCCGCCATGATGCGCTCGGCCATTTCGCCATAGCCTTTCGCCACGACACGTGGCGCGCTATCGTCACCCTGATAGGCAAGCGCTACCGCCTGGCGGCGGCGTTCATGGGGAGTATTCATCGCGCCTCATCAGCCTCCAGGTGGCGCACTCTCAGCTGCACCTTACGCAGATCCAACGCCGAAAGGCGCTGCTCCAGGGCAGGCAAATGTTCATCCAGGCGCTGCTGCACCTCGCCACTGGATGTTGTGAAGTCAACGCTCAAGGTGCCGCGATAGAGCCACAAGGCAACGCTGAATTCGCCCAGATCAGGGACATCAAGGTGCATTTCCGAGCGCCAGCCCTCTTGCGATTCGCTCTGTTCGCTATCGTCACCGCTGGCACCTTCTTCCCGGCCAGGCAGGTTGATCACCAGGGCCATGAAAATCCCGGCCCAGACATCGCCTTCCCAGCGAATTGTCGGCGTGACCAATAGCTCTAACTGTTGGCGTACCAGACCCTGCAGGTTCTCATTGACCACTTCACGCTGGCGCATGGCATGCAGTTCAAGCAATTCACGCCCTGCGCCCAACTCACCGCCCTGACCTTGTAGAGCAGCATTGCCTGGCGAAACACTGGCTGCCGAAACATTAGCGGCCGAAGGATTACCACTGGCGGCGGGATTGGCACCCGGCAGCAAGCTGGATGCTTGGGCAGCATTACCAGCAACCGGCAGCAGGGCGCTGCCTGACTGAATAAGCGGGCCGCCGCCTCCCTGGCTAAGCGCCTGCAACAACATATTCAGGGAAGAACCTGGCGGCAGCATGAAGGGCACAGAGGTGGGCAAAAGTAGCGGCGGCCCATTCGGGGAAAGCGGATTGTTGATCGCCGGCAGCCCCTGCCCGGCCAAAGTGACGGTGGGCAACGGCCGTACACCAGGCTGCATTTGCGGTTCACGCAGTAACTGCTGACGCGCTGCATCGCCCTGGAACCAGCGCTTGAGATGGGATTCATAAAACAGGCCGCTATCACGGATACTGCTTTCCAGGCGAGTTGCCAGAGTGGACGGCGAAGCGGTATCTGCCGATTGCATCAGAGGGGCTTCAATACGCAGGGTGGACGGCGGCGCGGGAAAGCGCAGCAAGACATCAGCAATGCTGCGCGCGGCGGGGCTGAAATGAGTCTGTGTCGACCCCTGCTGCCCGGCGGGCAGTTCGCCGCGGCCACTCTGTCGTGGCATATCCAGCGAGGGGGGCAAGCGGTTCAGCTCAGAAAGGCGCGGGTCAGCACGTCCATCCAGACGCGAGTCACTGCGCAGCGCCTGCGGGCCGGTTCCCGGGTCTACCGGGCGCACCGGTTCATTAAGAACCCGTGGCGCACCGTCCCCCCGTTTGCCCAACACCTGGTGCATGAGCGTATCAATCAGGGGGTTGATACCGCTCACGGTGACCTCTTGGTGGGTGCCTCACCGAGTGAATAGATGGCCTCTGAATCACCTTGCTGGGGGGCATAGGCGCGGTGTAACTTGCGCTGCTGCTGGGCCAGGCCGATCAGCTTGCCCAACTCATCGCGACGCGCCACCAACTGGCGACGGATTTCCACATCGTGCTCCAGAATCGCCTCAAGCAGCTCTGCCTTGCGCTGCTGCCCTGTAGCGTCCAGCACGACGCTGGCGTCCATTTCGCGTAGTTTTTCAACCAGCATAAGGTAATGGGTGCGCTGATCAATCAGCGCCGCCCATTCTTCCTGATTTGCAAGCTCATGCATCTGTGCGGCGCTATCCAGCAGGGCCGCATAGGCATCCAGCAGGGACTGCTGGGTCAGATGATGCTGAGCCGTCCGAAATACTGACATTCAGGCCTCATGCGCTTTGCTGTTGGCCGATTTCCCGCCATGCCGAGGCAACATCTTCGAGCAGACTTTCGGCCTGATTGAGACTTTCTTCGTCATTGCGCAAATTGGCCGTAAGCAACAGGCGGGCAATGTAGTCGTAAAGCGAGCCAAGACGTTCGGCAATTTCACCGCCTTTTTCCTGATCCAGCGCTGCGGCCAAGCCGTTGTTGATGATATCCAGCGCCTTGGAAATTGCCTTGCCTTTTTCGGCTATATTGCCCGCCTGCATATGAATGCGGGCAGCACGGATAGCCGCCTGGGCGCCATCAAAAAGCATAACGATCAGCTTATGCGGGTCTGCTGACATCACCCCGCTCTCTACCCCGACCCGTGCATAGGCATTTGCACCACGCGAGTACGTCATTTGGTGTCGCTCCTGTTTTAAAAACGCAGCTGGCAATGCCTGACTACGCTTGTTCAAGTGTAGATTTTATATCGGCAAGAGCCACCGCTACTTTAACAATGACGCACCTTTTTATAGCTTAATCACGGCTTAGGTGATCTGATAGTCAAGCACTCGTCAGAGCTTAAGCGCCTCAGGTTGAGACGGCTATCTCGCTCATCGGGCGCCCCAGGCGCTCCTTGACATCGCCTCTGACCAGGGTTCCGAGGTTGGTGTTGCTGGGGGATTCGGCATGTTGGGTAACCTGAACTTCCACCGGGTTACCCTCAGCATCAAGGCGCTGCACCCAGGCCAGCTGATCGCTGGAAAAGCGCACCAGGGAGCCAATCGGCAGTGTTTTGAAGTGTTCCACGTAACGCTTCATCCAACGCGGGTCGAACTGATGGGGATGACGCAGCATATGGCGGTAAATCTGCTGCACGGTACGGGCCGGGCGATCAGGGCGGTCACGACGCATGGCTTCAACCACGTCGACAACGGCGCTGGCTTTTGCCAGCTCATGGAGCTGCTCTCCACTGACACCTTTCGGGTAACCGCTGCCATCCATACGCTCGTTGATACCCCCAACGACGGCATGGGCAATACTGGCCGACAGCCAGTGGCAGTTTTTCATCCGCATCAACAGCAGCTCAACGTGTTCACTCATGGTGTTACGGTGCGAGGCATCAAAGGTTTTGGCCTGGAATAACACCTGGGGAACCAGCGCTTTACCCAGGTCATGCACCATGGCACTGGCAGCAATCGCCTTGCGCACATCCTGAGGGATATGATTGCCGACCAGATCCAGCAGATGCACCGCCACCGCCAGGCTGTGGCGTACCAGCAGTGGCTCCCGCGTCATGCAGCGGCAGGCAAACAGCAGCGCTTCGCGATCTTCTTCATGCAGCGCCAGCAAACGGTCTGCATAGCGCGATAGCTGGCGTGAATCAATATCGCTACCGTTTTGCAGCAGCAACATCTGGGCATCAAGGTACGCAGCTACCTTGGCCAGGCGACGCGCTATGGGAGTTGCATAAAGGCGCACTTCGCGCCGACCCGCATGGTCATCCGCGGCGTGGCGTGGCTGGGGCGCGGCAAACAGTGGGGAAGGCTGTCGCGCTGACTGGTTTTCTCGTTCATAGCGGGCAGCTTCACGCTCGATCTCGCACACGAAGTACCAGACTTGACGTTCCTGTTCACCGTCACAGCGCTGAAAGCGGAACCCAACCCGCAGCAACTGCTGATCAGGTTCCGTGCTCTGGTGGCGCGCTTCACCGTAGGCTTCGAAGTAGGTGTTATCAGGAAAAGTCAACGCCATCTTGATGGGATGACTGCCAGCCGCCGCCAGGATGCCACTGGCAGTCATCGGCAACTCTACCAGGCAGCCTTCCTGGCTTAAATCACGCAGGTCGCCATTGACGGCCTGATGATCATCGCCCAGCAGCGTCACCTTTACCTGCATACCCATTCGCAGTTCGGCACGAAAGGACTCACGGCGCTGTAGCATATCCAGATAGCCTGGGTAATTACTACAACACAGGTAACGGCCGCCGGAATAACGCACTTCGGTCAGCCCGAGCGAAGGGGTGTGAACCACCTTACCCTGCGCTTGTCCGCGCAGCGTAAAGGTTGCACCGTCCTGTAGCTGCGTCAACAGATAATCAACCGAGGAAAGATCCATTACCAAGGTATTATCAGCATGCTGTTCCATCAGCACGATGGGCTCCTGACGCGCCTGCGGCTCATCCAGACAAAGCGATACGCCACCGTTCTCAATCAGGTCATTCAACAGCATTTCGATCATCACCGGGCCGGTGATGCGTTCGTATTCATTGCCTTGCGCTGCCATCCACGCCTCGCTTCCCTATCCTTCACCATAAGATGTCATGCTCAGGCCATGCACTGCCAAACGGGCAGCGGGCGGCATTCGAGTTAATGCGACGCAAAAGCATACCAGAACCTTTACAGGCAGCGTACAGGATTAAGCTAACTTTTTTTAACCTTAATATCTACCGATTAGAGACTCATCGCTGCCGCTGAAAAAGCGCTAAAGTTGGCTGGATATTGGCCGATTTATCTTGAGTGCCAGAAAAACAGCCCAAACAGCAAAATACAGATCGCGATTAAATGGGGGCGAACTCTGAGCGCTCGGCTAAGCTATAACAATATAAAGAAGAGGACATCAAGATGTATTCACCATTGATTGATGCCGTACCGACGCTGACGCCACCGGCTAGACAGGAAACCATCTTGCGCCAACCTGTCGATACCCATATCCAACCAGCGATGCCTGCTGCCGCCTTATCCGCACAGCAGGAAGAGCAACAAAAACGCCTTGACGCCGCTGAACTTGCTGAACCCGTTGAACAAATTAATGCGATTATGAATCAGCGCGGGCTGGAGTTTGAAATCAGTGATGAAAATTCACGGGTGATTACACGGGTGGTTGATCGCGAGTCTGGCGGGGTTATCCGCCAGATTCCGGCCGAAGAAGTGCTGCGCCTTGCAGAGCGCTTGAGTGAACTGCGCTTGAGTAAACTGCAGGGTGGCCTGATCAGCGTTAAGGCCTGAGTGGCTAAACCTGCATATTCATCACATCTCTATAAGCCGTCACCAAGCGGTTTCTTACCTGTGTGCCCATCTGAAAGGCAACGCTGGACTTTTGCATATCTGCCATCACCTGATTCAGCGGCAGATCAGACTCGCCTGTCTGGAAATCCATGGCCTGACTGGCCGCCGTTTTCTGCAGCTCATTGATGCGCCGAATGGAGGCCTGCAGTTCACCACCAAAACTCCCCTGCCCCACCGTTGATGCCAGTTGGGAGCCATTAAGGCCGAGTTGATTGGTCGGCTGGCTGGCCTGATTCGCCAGACCTTGCATCTGCTGTAGCACTGATTGAATAGCGGGTGAGCTCATACACATGCCTTCAGCGTTAAAAAGTGAAATAATATTAATAAGCCTAACATCCGTGCTGCTCACTTCATGCCAACAAATACGTATGGAAAGCGAATCTTTTCGTTCCTTTAGGGGTGACAGGCCACCGGATAATGGCGTTCATCATAATTCCGCTTGAATAGTCAGCGGATCATCGCGATTGACGGATGCAGCCTATGTTTTCTTTGGTGATGCGCCTGGGCCGTCATCAGCTTTGCTTGTGCTCACGGAGGAGTGAATGAGCGAAACTGATTCTACGCCAGGCCGTCAGAACAGCACGACTCGAACACCGCCAGCAAGTGACACGGAAGCGCAAAATGCTTCCGTGTCGGCTTTTGGGCGGGTGAAACAACAGCTGCGCGGTAACCCTTTGATCGCCCTGCTGATTGCAGGCGCGGCCAGCATCGCTATTATTGCGGTGCTGTTGATGTGGGCCAGCAGCCCGGAATACCGCGTTCTGTATAACAATCTAAGCGAAGCGGACGGTGGACGCATTATTGCCGAACTCGATACCCGTGGAGTGCCCTACCAGTTCAGCAATAATGGCCAGGCCATACTGGTGCCGAGTGAAAACGTCTATCCCTTGCGTTTACAGCTGGCTGAGCAGGGCCTGCCACGCGGTGGCGATGTCGGCCTTGAGTTGATGCAGAACCAGGCTTTCGGGGTCAGCCAGTTCACCGAGCAGGTCAACTATCAGCGCGGCCTTGAAGGCGAGCTTGCCCGCTCAATTCGCTCCCTTGGCCCAGTAGAAGAGGCCAGGGTGCATCTGTCGCTGGCGCAACCTTCGGTGTTTATTCGTGACTCCGAACCCGCCAAGGCATCCATCGTGCTCACTATGCTACCTGGCCGTGCGCTTGGCCAAGGACAGGTCAGCGCAATTGTGCATATGGTCTCCAGTAGCGTGCCAGAACTTGCGGCAGCCGACGTCTCGGTGGTCAACCAGGATGGCCGCTTACTCTCGGCGGATACCAGCGGCAATGGCAATAATGATCTGGACGGTTCGCAGCTGGAATACATCCACGAAGTCGAGCGCTCCTACCAACGCCGGATTGAAAATATCCTCGCACCGATTCTTGGCACCGATAACGTCCGCGCTCAGGTAGCCGCACAGATCGACTTCTCCAGCCGCGAAGAAACCACCGAAACCTACGGCCCGAACCAGGCACCCAACGAAGCTGCCGTGCGCAGTCGTCAGCTGAGCCTTTCCTTTGATGGCGAAGACCCACTGGCAACCGGCATTCCTGGCGCGCTCAGCAATACGCCGCCAGGTACTGCTCCTTCACCGATTAATGCGCCTGATGACGAAGAAGAAGATAACGGCGAGGGGGAAAACGATCCAGCGGCCTTGCAGCGCCTGAATCAGGATGACGTGGTCAACTACGAAGTGGATCGTAATATCGCCCACGTTCAATACCGTCGCGGTGAGATTGAGCGTTTAACTGCGGCGGTTGTGGTCAACTACCGTGAAGAAATCAACGACGAAGGCGAACCGATACCGGTTGCCTTGAGCAACGAGGAAGTCAGTCAGATAGAACGCCTGGTACGTCAGGCAATGGGCTTCTCGGTCGCTCGCGGTGATGCAATTGATGTCGTTAACACCCCCTTTGCCCGTGTGGGTGAGGAAGAAGAGGTGCTGGAATGGTGGCAGCGCCCGGAAATACTGGCCATGGCGGCCAATGCAGGCCGCTACCTGCTGGTTGGGCTGGCGGCGCTACTGCTTTACCTGCTGATCTTGCGGCCCTTGATCAAGCGCTACACCCAAGACCCGGTCATGGCCGCCGCCATGCCAGCGGAAAGCACCCTAAACACCAGTGTGGGTGACGATGACGAGGAAGACGCCAGCGATACAGCCAGCGACGACGACGAAGAAACCTACCGTCGACCCAAGCGCAAACGCAAAACATCGCTTTATGAACACAACCTTCAGGATCTGCGTGAAATGGCTCAGGAAGACCCCCGTATGGTCGCCATGATAATTCGCAGTTGGATGAACTCTCATGACTAGTCCCGTTACCCAGATGAGCGGCGCACGCAAAAGCGCCATCTTGCTACTGGCGCTTGATGAAGACAGTGCAGCAGAAGTGTTCAAGTACCTGGGCGCTAACGAGGTGCAGGAAATCAGCCTGGAAATGACCCGCCTGCACCAGATCTCTCATGAAGACATGAAAGCTGTTCTGGAAGCGTTCCATCAGGAAACCGAAGAGTTTGTAGCGCTTAACCTCAACTCCAGCGAGCACATTCGCTCCGTGCTGACCAAGGCACTGGGTAGCGAGCGCGCCACCAGCCTGATTGAGGATATACTCGAAACCACTGGGGAAAACTCCGGCATCGATGCACTCAATCTGATGGAAGCCTCTATGGTGTCCGAGCTGATCCGCGATGAGCATCCGCAGATTATCGCCACCATTCTGGTTCACTTGGAACGCCACCAGGCGGCCGACATTCTTGAACTGTTTGATGAAAAACTGCGCAACGATGTGATTCTACGCGTTGCCACTTTCAGCGGTGTGCAACCCGCCGCCCTGCAGGAGCTGACCGAGGTGCTCACCAGCATGCTGGAAGGCCAGAACCTCAAACGCAGCAAGATGGGCGGGGTAAGAACGGCGGCCGAGATCCTCAACCTGATGAATTCCTCCCAGGAAGAAACCGCCATCGAAACCGTGCGCTCTCATAACGAGGATCTGGCCCAGAAGATCATCGACGAGATGTTCCTGTTCGAGAACCTTCTGGATCTCGACAACCGCGCGATCCAGATGGTGCTTCAGGAAGTCGAGAACAATTCACTGGTCGTGGCCCTCAAAGGTGCCGAAGACGAGCTGGTCGACAAGTTTCTGCGCAACATGTCCCAGCGGGCGGCAGATCTTGTCCGCGAGGATATGGAAGCCCGCGGCCCGATTCGTGTCTCTCAGGTCGAAGCCGAGCAGAAAGCCATCCTGCAGATCGTCCGCCGCCTGGCCGATGCCGGTGAAATAGTCCTGGCGGGAGGAGATGACGCCTATGTCTGATTTCCAGCCCTCGGAATTTGATCGCCATGAAAGCTGGCGACGCTGGAAAATGGATGAGCTGGCCAAGCCTGCTCAGCGTTCTGACGAGCCGGAATCCCCGGCGGCCATCCACCGCCGCAAGGTCGCGGCGGCACAAAAAGCCGCTGAAGAGGCTCGCCAGCGCGAAGAACAGGCGCGCAAGGCAGATTATCAGAAGATCCGACAACAAGCCGAGCAGGAGGGCTACCAGGCAGGCTTCAAACGTGGCCAGCAGGAAGGCCATGCCGAAGGCCTGGAAGCCGGCCAACAGGAAGCCAAGCAGGCGCTGGAGCAACAGATCAACCAGACCCTGGCGCCCCTGGCCCATATCGCCAAGCAGTTTGATGATGCGCTCGCAAGGCTTGATGAAAGCCTTGCCGATGATCTGGTGGAGTTGGCCCTGCTGACCGGCCGTCAGCTGGCAGGCGAAGCCCTTGAAGCCAAGCCAGAAGAAATTCTGCGCCTGGTGCGCCAACTGCTGCATACCGAACCACCGCTGGTCGGCCAGCAACGCCTATGGCTGAATCCGGAGGATCATACTCTGGTCAGCCAGCACCTGGCCGATGAACTCAGTGCTGCCAACTGGAAACTCCAGCCGGATGACCAGCTGGCGCGGGGCGGCTGCCGGGTAACCAGCGCTCAGGGCGAGCTTGACGCGACCTTTGAAAGCCGCTGGCAAGCAATCAATGCACATCGGCGCCAACGTCATCATAAACTTTCCAAGGATAAAAGCGCCGCCGAAGTATCATCAGACGACAGGCCAGAATAGCCATGAGCACGACCGCCTCTGTTCATCAACAGCGCTGGCAGAAAGCTGTTCAGCGCACCCAGACACGTATCAGCCAGCTCTCGCTTTACCGCGCCAGCGGCCGGGTGATCCGTGCCACTGGCATGGTGATTGAAGTGGTTGGCCTGAAGGTGGCCGTGGGCAGCGCCTGCGTGATTGAATTGCCTGGCCGTGATGGGCGCCTGGGCACCAGCGCTCACCACGCCGAGGCTGAGGTTGTCGGGTTTTCCGACGACAAACTCTACCTGATGCCGTTGGAAGAAATTTCTGGCCTGATGCCTGGCGCCCGGGTCACGCCTCTGGGCGACACCAGCGGCCATAGTGCCCGACGCTTCCCGGTGGGCGTACATCTGCTGGGCCGGGTGCTGGATGGGAATGGCAACCCATTGGACGACCGCGAAAGCCTTGATGATGCCCCTCGGGCAACGCTCAGCACGACGCCATTGAACCCCCTTTCCCGCGCCCCGATCGAACAGCAGATTGACGTCGGCATTCGCGCTATCAATGCGCTGTTAAGCGTTGGGCGCGGCCAGCGTATGGGGCTGTTTGCTGGTTCCGGGGTGGGTAAATCCGTGCTGCTCGGCATGATGGCGCGTTACACCCGAGCCGATGTGATTGTTGTCGGCCTGATTGGTGAGCGTGGCCGTGAGGTGCAGGACTTTATTGACAATATTCTCGGCCCCGAAGGGCGTAAACGCTCGGTCGTGGTCGCGGCCCCCGCCGACACTTCACCGCTGCAACGCTTACAGGGGGCCGCCTATGCCACGCGGCTGGCCGAGGGCTTTCGCGATGAAGGGCGCGATGTCTTGCTGATTATGGATTCACTGACCCGCTTTGCCATGGCCCAGCGCGAAATCGCCCTGGCGATTGGCGAACCCCCAGCGACCAAAGGCTACCCGCCTTCTGTATTTGCTAAAATGCCCAGCCTGGTGGAACGGGCGGGCAATGCCGAGCGCGGCGGCGGCTCCATTACCGCCTTCTATACCGTACTGACAGAGGGCGATGACCAACAGGATCCCATTGCTGACGCGGCCCGTGCTATTCTGGACGGACACATTGTATTATCACGCACCCTGGCAGAGTCAGGTCATTATCCGGCCATTGATATTGAAGCATCGATCAGTCGTGCGATGACCGCCATCACGGATATGAAACAGCAGCAGCAGGCGCGCAATTTCAAACGTCTTTTTTCACGCTATCAGCGTAACCGTGACCTGATCAGCGTCGGGGCTTACTCGCCCGGACACGACCCACAGCTTGATGAAGCGGTAAAACGCTTTCCGGAGCTTGAACACTTTCTTCAGCAGCGTATGAATGAGCAGGCCACTATCAGCGACTCGCGCCAGGCACTGGCAGCCGTTGTTGGCCAGGCCAACGCTGGAGGGCAATCATGACGTCCAATACCGATACCTCCCAACTGGATATGCTCACTCAACTGGCACGGGATGCCCGCGACCAGGCCGGGCAACTGTTGGCCAAGGAGCGCCAGACCAAACAGCAGACGCAAGCCCAGCTGCAGACCCTGCATCGCTATCGCGCAGAATACAGCGAGCGTCTGCAGGCGGCCATGCACAAGGGTATTGACCCTGCCAGCATGTACAATTACCAGCAGTTTCTGGCCTCCCTGGACGCTGCCCTGGCACGCGCCAGGCAAGCGCTGGCAGATCAGGAACAGCGCGTTGCCAAGACCCAGGAAAACTGGCGCCAGGAACAACGCAAACTCTCGTCGTACGATACACTGACATCAAGGCGCCAGCTTGAGGCTCAGCGGCGTGACAACCGCCAAGAGCAGAAGACCAACGATGACCTGGTAGCCAGCCGCCGGGCCTACCGGCAATCTGACACGCCTCTTTAATGAGGCCGGAAGGTATCATGAACATTCACGCTATGTTGGCGTCGCTACAGGGTAATACCGAGGCTCCTCCACAAGGGAGTATGAGTAGTCGTGCTCAAACAGGTCAGAGCGGTTTTTTGCAGGCCTTTACTCAAGCCTCGGTGAAACCAGTGCCTGTTCCCACCATGCCTGTTAACCCTTCCCCGGTGGCTTTTGAAACGTCACATCAAGGCGTTGAGCGTCGCCTGCAAGCGCTGGGTATCAGCGAGGAACAGCTGCAGCGTGACGATATGCAGGCCATGGTGGAAGATATTCTTGACCAACCCGCCCTGCTGGATGCCCTGGAGACACTAAGCGGCTCATTCACGGTCCAAACGGGTGACAGGCTTGCCAATATGGGCAAACCGATGTTCATGGCAAGTGCCGATGCAATACCTCAAGGGTTACCTGATAGCGCAGTTGCTGACAGCGAGCTGGCTCCCGACCCTCTTCAGGAGATTACCCAACGGCTCTCGCTGGTCGCCCAGTTTGGTGCGGCCCCACCTACCGCCAGCTCAGCAGAAGCAGTGGACCAACCACGCATTGCAGCTGCGCTGACAAGCGCTGACTGGGCCAATCAGATTGGCCAGCAGCTTGCCCGCATGGCTCAGGCGGTTCAGAGCACTGACACGGCTCAAGCCGCCCAGCCAACGCTGAGAGATCCGGCAGCACAGACAGCCTCGTCTTCCCAGCCCGTCGTTCAGGCTCAGCTCCAGCTTACCCCCGCTGAGCGCGGCCCGCTGACGGTGACACTGGCCTCAACTGACCAGGGCCTGCAGGCCACCTTTGCCTCCGCTGACCCTCAGGTTCGCCAGGCCATCGAACAGGCGGCTCCTCAGCTGCGTGAAGCGCTGGCAACAGCGGCGCCTCAAGCGTCCAACGCATCCATGCCGCCCAACCTTGTTAGCATCAGTACTGAGGCAGCCCCTCAGGCCACTGAGTCGCGCATTGCAGCCACGTTGACAAGCACTGACTGGGCTAACCAGCTTGGCCAGCAGCTTGCCCGCATGGCTCAGGCGGTTCAGGAAGCTGATACGACTCAAGCCGCCCAGCCAACGCCGAGAGACTCGGCAGCACAGACAGCCTCGTCTTCCCAGCCCGTCGTTCAGGCTCAGCTCCAGCTGACCCCTGCTGAGCGCGGCCTGTTGACGGTGACACTGGCCTCAGGTGATCAGGGCCTGCAGGCCACCTTTGCCTCCGCTGACCCTCAGGTTCGCCAGGCCATCGAACAGGCAGCTCCTCAGCTGCGTGAAGCGCTGGCAGCAGCGATGCCTCAAGCGTCCAACGCCTCAATGACGCCCGACGTTGCTAGCATCAACATTGCGGCAGCCCCTCAGCAGAGCGTGCAACCCGCTGTGGCACCCACCTATGATGCCCAACTGCCTCAACGTGCAGAGCAGATGATGGCTATGCTGCAAAGCGTGGCGGCTGCCAGACAACATCCGTCAGCTGATGCTGAAAATCGCAGCCTTGAAAAAGTGTCTCAGGCGTCTGCCAGTCTTTCATCGCTCAGCCTGTCTTCATCTGGCGGGCTGAATGGCGACTCAACAACACTGCTTGACGCCACCCAACGACCACACCCCCTGGCTGATAGCGGCGGAGCCCCGCCGACGCGTGGAAGCAGCGATTTATTGCTTGCGGCGCTCAACGCGGCCAACATTAGCGGCCGCACCAGTGCTGGCCAGGATGGCTTTGAGCTGCCCGCTCAGGGCATGAATGCCCAAGGGGTATCAATGACTGCCCAGGCAAATGCAGCCGGCTCACTGGCTCAAACGGCTCAAGGTAGCCTGCAAGCCCCGCTCAACAGTGCCGCCTGGCCGCGTGAGTTGGGTCAACAGCTGGTGCAGTTTGCTCAACGTGGTGGCGAACAGCAGATCAAACTGAATATTCATCCGGCAGAGCTTGGCCCGCTTTCCGTCTCACTTAAAATGGGTGAGCAGGGCACTCAGGCACACTTTTTATCTGCTCATGCTCAGGTCAGGCAGGTGATCGAACAAGCCATCCCCCAGTTGCGCGAAGCGCTGGCCGAACAGGGCATCATGCTGGCAGACACGTCTGTTGGGGAGCAGCGCCAGCAGAGTGACGACGAGGCTGCATTAGCCGGTGGCGGTAATGGTCAAGGCAGTAACGCCTCGGGTCCGAATGAAAGCGAGGAATCAGTCGATATCACCCCGCAACGTCAGTCGCTTACCCTTGATGGTCGTGTGGATCTGTATGCATAAAAATAACCTCCATCAGCGTTATGCTGTGGTTCAGGCATTGGCTCAATTAAGCTAAAAGATAGGCTCGCACTGCGAGCCTGTTCGTTTCATCACAACAAGGCGTAACGGGCATAATGGTGCCCAGCGCAAGGAGACATGGGAAATACGATGGCAGAATCAAGCGGCGGGTCTAAAAAACTGCTCTGGATCATGATCATTCTGGTGCTATTGTCATCTGGCGGCGCAGCAGCCGCCATTTATATGGTGATGAACCAAACAAATAACGGCAATGGCGAGCAAGCTCAGGAAGCCGTTCCACAGCGTCAATCACCGATTTTTGTCGAAGTTGAGCCTTTTACCGTCAACCTGGCTGATGACCGTGCTTCTCGCCTACTGTATACCGGCATCACGCTGCGCGTGGGTGATGAAGAAAGCAAAACCATTCTGGAAGAGCATATGCCTCAGGTTCGCAGCCGCCTGATCACGGCGCTATCAGCCATGCAGGCCAATGACCTGACATCGCCGGAAGGCAAGGAACTGCTCTCTCAGCGCATTCGCAACCGGCTGGAAGTGCCGCTGACCGAAAACCAGCCTCCGCTGGAACTGCGCGAAGTGCTGTTCACTGAATTTATTGTGCAATAACCCCGGGAACTCGGAGCCGTCATGTCACAGGACGATCTACTGTCCCAGGAAGAAATCGATGCCCTGTTGAAAGGCGTCAGCGGTGATGACGAGCCATCCTCTTCATCATCACAAAATGATGAATCGCGGATTCGTCCGTACGATCCATCCACGCAGCATCGCGTCATTCGCGAGCGCCTGCACGCCTTGGACTTCATCAACGAACGCTTTGCGCGCTACTTTCGTACCGGGCTTTTTAACCTGATCCGGCGTAGCGCAGATATCACGGTTGAATCAGTACGTTACCAAAGTTTTAGCGATTTTGCGCGTAACGTGCCAGTGCCTACCAACCTGAATATAGTGGCGCTCAAGCCACTGCGTGGCTCGGCACTGGTCGTGTTTCCACCCAATCTGGTGTTTATGGTGGTCGACAACCTTTTTGGTGGGGACGGGCGTTTTGTCACCAAGTCTGATGGGCGTGAATTTACCAATACCGAGCAGCGTATTATCCAGCGTTTGTTGAATCTGGCGCTGGATGCCTACCAGGAAGCCTGGAAGGTCGTCTACCCGCTGGAAACCAGCTTTTTACGCTCCGAAGTACAATCCAAGTTCGCCAATATCACCAACTCACCCAACGAAATTGTGGTGAACACCAAGTTCAACCTTGAGGTCGGTAACCTGAGCAGCCATTTTCAGGTCTGTTTGCCCTACGCCATGATCGAGCCATTGCGCGATCTGCTGGCCAACCCGATCAACGATAGCAATCACGATCAGGACGGCACCTGGAACAAACGCATGGCCAGCGAGATTCAGCACTCAGAGGTTGAGCTGGTAGCCGAATTTGCTCAGATATCCAGCCGTATCGGCCAGGTAATGGGGCTGAAAAAGGGCGACGTACTGCCAGTGGATATCCCTAACGTCGTCAGCGCTCACGTGGATGGCGTGCCAGTGATGGAATGCCACTTCGGTAGCCAGAAACAGCAGCGTGCGCTCAGAGTTCTACGCATGATTGATCACGCGGCAATGAATGACGTCTCGTCCAATGACTTTTTAACCCAGTCCGTACGACAGAAAGCCAAGGAATCCAACGCATGACTGATCCCAACAAGCCTGACGATCAGAACGTTTCTGACGATGATTGGGCGGCTGCCATGTCCGAGCAGGCGGCAGACAACGACAGCGCAGACGCTGATGATGCATTTGACCAGGCACAGTCGGACAAGGATGACCAGGGCAGCAGTAGAACCGGCATGGATGAAAGCGGCGACCCTTGGGCAGCGGCCATGGCCGAACAGCAGGCGGTAGAAGAAGCTTCGTCTGCGACTGAACAAGCCGCCTCCGAACCAGTTGAGGCCAGGCAGGCCAGCAGTGATGTCTTTCCACCGCTGAGTCAGTCAAACGGCCATGGCAACGCCCGTGATCTTGAAATGATCATGGATATCCCGGTCAAGCTGACCGTTGAGCTAGGGCGTACCAAGCTGACAATCAAACAGCTTTTGGAGCTGGCACAAGGCTCAGTGATTGAACTTGATGGCTTGGCGGGCGAGCCGATGGACATCCTAATCAATGGCTACCTGATCGCTCAAGGTGAAGTGGTCGTGATCGAAGACAAGTACGGCATTCGTATTACCGAGATCATCACACCGTCTGAGCGGATTCACAAGCTGAACCGATGAACAACGACGCCAACACGGCTGCCGCGGCAGGCTCAGGTGACGCAGCTTCCAGCGCCTTGCAAAGCGCCGGAAGCAATAGCGATGCCTTGATCGGAATGGCGGCGCTGGGCAAAACGGCGGCGGCGCTTGCGCTGGTTGTCGCTATCATCCTGATATGTGCGGCTATTCTGAAGCGCTGGGGTAATCGTCACGTTCGTCAGGGCGCCCGCCTACAGGTGGTTGGCAGCACGGCGGTAGGTAATCGTGAACGGGTCGTGGTCGTTGAAATAGAAGGCACCTGGCTGGTTCTGGGCGTCGGCAATGGCCAGATCAGCAAGCTGCATGAACTGCCCGCGCCGCCAGAACCGCATCGCAATGATAGCGAAGAACCCTTCGCCCAGCGCTTTGCCCACGCCATCAAACGACAAGGTGGCACTACCATGTTTTCTGATTCCGACAAGTCCGATTCAAGTTCATGAGCCAGCGGATACCGACGATTTCTCTGCGACGCACTGCGCCCCTCATAGCCTTCAGTACCCGGCCAGTGCTCGGGCTATGGGTTTGCCTGGCCATTATGCTGCTGTGCTTACCGGATGTCAGCGTTGCTCAACAGCTGCCGGGTATTATCAGTGAGCCCATGGAAGATGGTGGCCAGCAGTGGTCGGTATCGCTGCAAACCCTACTGTTTCTCAGTTCGCTGGCGTTCCTGCCCGCCATGTTACTAATGATGACCAGCTTTACGCGCATCATCATTGTGCTGAGTCTGCTGCGCACCGCCATGGGTACCCAGGCAACGCCGCCTAATCAGGTATTACTCGGAATAGCGCTTTTTTTAACCTTCTTTATCATGTCACCCGTGCTTGACCAGGTGTACCAGACCGCCTGGGTGCCGCTGTCCGAAGAGCAGATCAACTTTGAAGAGTTTTTGGTCGTGGCTCAACAGCCTTTTCGTGAGTTCATGCTGGCACAGACCCGCGAACCTGATATAGCTCTATTTGCACGTCTGGCGGATATAGGCCCTATGGAAGGCCCGGAAGATCTGCCCATGCGCGTATTACTGCCCTCTTTTGTCACCAGCGAGTTGAAAACCGCTTTCCAGATCGGTTTCACGATTTTCATTCCCTTTCTGATTATCGACCTGGTAGTGGCCAGCACCTTGATGGCATTGGGCATGATGATGGTACCCCCTATCACCATCTCACTGCCGTTCAAATTGATGCTTTTTGTATTGGTGGACGGCTGGCAGCTGATTGTCGGTTCGCTGGCAGAAAGTTTTTACATGCTTTAGCGCGCCGCGCGTCGGTGCTGGAGTTGTCTCATGACACCCGAAATGGTGATGAGCATTGCCTATCAAGGTATGAGGGTCACCCTGCTGCTAGGTGGCCCCTTACTGCTGGTGGCACTATTAACGGGCCTGATTATCAGTCTTTTTCAGGCAGCCACTCAGGTCAACGAAATGACTCTGACGTTCATTCCCAAGATTCTGGCGGTGTTTGCCACCCTGGTACTGGCCGGCCCCTGGATGCTGCAAGTGATCATGGACTACACCCAACGGCTGTTTGCTGAACTACCCGCCATGGTGATGTAAGCCATGGTTGAGGTCACCTTTGCCCAGTTGCAGGCCTGGCTTGTGGCTTTTTTCTGGCCGTTTGTGCGCATCACCGCTTTTATGGCGGCCTCCCCTGTCTGGGGGCACTCAAGCATTCCCAACCAGGCAAAAGTTGCCCTGGCAGCTGTTATTGCCGTGGTCATTGCTCCTATATTGCCCCCGATGCCTGAAGCACCGCTGATGTCTTGGGCAAGCGTGGGCATCATTGCCGAACAGGTTGTGATTGGCGTGGCGATTGGGCTGGTCATGCGGATTGTCTTTGCCGTTGTACAGGCCGCCGGGGAATTTATTGGCCTGCAGATGGGGCTGGCCTTTGCCAGCTTTTTTGATACCGCCAGCGGCACCAATATCATGGTGCTGTCGCGTATCTTATATATGATTACCCTGTTGATGTTTGTGGCGCTTAATGGCCACTTGATGGTGCTTGAAACCCTGGTCATGAGCTTTCAAAGCTTGCCCATCGGTATCGACATGCTTAACGCCAATGCCTTCGAGATTGTGGCGCGCTATGGCGGCACCATTTTTGCCTCCGGCATGCTAATGGCGCTGCCCATTATGGCACCTCTGCTGATTATCAGCCTGGGGCTGGGGATTCTAAACCGCTCAGCGCCACAGCTCACCATCTTCAATATCGGTTTCCCCACGTCCCTGATTGTCGGCATCATCCTGCTGATGATCGTCATGACTGACCTGCAACGCTTCCTGGAACGACTTTTCAGCGACGGTCTGATGTTTCTACATGAACTGATCGAACTGATGGCGCAGGCGGGAGGTTAACCACAAAAAAAGCCCCAGACTGAGGCTTTTTTTGTAGCAGTATTCAGATCAAATCTCGTTGATTGGTTAACGCAGATAGTCAAACAGCGTTGAGCCCTTGATATCCACAAAGGCCTGCTGCGAGGCCTGCAGGCCTACCTGGCGGAGGCTGTATTCTGAAATGGCTTCCACGTAGTCAAGGTCTACCAGATCTGACAGTGTCTGTTCATAGTTGAGCATCCGGTTGCTGCCTACTGAATCCACGACATCCAGTTCGTTGAGGCGTGCACCGGCAGAGGCGCGTACGGTTAGGACGTTATCCAGCGAATTATCCAGATCGCGCATGGAGGTATTCAGGGTATTACGCAGATCCGCTTTCTGGGCGTCGGTTTCGGCAGGGGTTTCCAACACTCGAATTGCTTCTTCCATGGTTCTGAACAGATTCGGCTCGCGCTGCTCACTGCCTGCTTGGGATACCAGAATCTGATCGCCGCTTTCCGGCGTTCCGTTCAAGGTAACTTCCACACCCCCAAAAGATAAGCTGTCGCCTTCAGTGTAGGCTGTATCCGTTAAGCTGCCATCCCCAGCGGAGTCGTAGTCTGCCCAAGCGCCCTCCTCAAAGCGCTGAACGCTTACCGTCGGCTTATCAGCATCTCCACCGAAGCTCAATCTGAAGCTGTCGCCATAATCGTCATTATTCACATCAACCACTTGCGGGCCGCTAAACGTTACACTGCCATCGTTACGTGCCGCTGGGCCTGTCAATGGGCTACCGCTGTCATCCGTTTTGACCGCTTCCGCTACATAACCTGCGCCACTGGGCACTGATTGAAAAATTGACTCTCCATTCTCTGCGGCAGGCATGCGCCGTGAAGCGTCAATACGCTGTTCACGGATATTACTGTCGCCTTGATATTCCACATTGCCATCGGTATTTTTGACAAAAGGGGGTGCGCTATCCGAATAGCCACCGAACAGATGACGCCCGTTACCGTCTGTGGCGTTGGCTTGGCCGATCATGGTTTCGTAAACGCCGCGCAGCTCACTGGCCACCGATTGACGGTCAGCATCGCTTAAGGTGTCGCTGGATGCTTGTACCAACAGCGTCTTGGCACTGGTCACCGCATCGCTGACACTATTGAGGATGCTCTCGGTCTGGGAAAGCGAGTTACGCACGCTGACACGAGCTTCTGCATATTGCTCTGTCACCGCTATGGATTGGTCTACCCGCACGGCACGGGAAGCCGCCTGAGGGTCATCAGAGGGATTAACCACACGACGACCACTGGCAATCTGCTGGCTAACCTCAAGAAAATCGCTTTGCTGACGGTTAATCGACGCCGTGCTCTGCTCAAACATGGTGACCGAACTGATACGCATCATAGCTTAGCTCCTGGGTTAACTGCGCAGACCGAGAATGGTATCCATGATCGTCGTCGCCGAATCAATCACTTGCGCATTGGCCTGATAGTACTGCTGGTAGCGAATCAGATTAGCCGCCTCTTCATCAAGATTGACCCCGGACTCGGACTGCTGAACGGCACGCAATTGATCCGTCAGCCCCTGGCGGGCATCCAGATTGACCTGGGTAATATTGGTGCGATTACCCACATCGCTGACAATCCCGCCATAGGCGCTGCTTAGTGATGCACTCCCACCGACAATCGGCTGACTCTGCAGATCCTGTAACTCCAGCACGTTGCGGTTATCGCCTGGGCCAATAGCGCCTGATAAGCCTGTAAAGGTAACACCACTAGTACCTTCACTGGGTAACTCATCAATAGTGAACCTTAAAATCGTTTTACCTGTGGCATCATCTTTGATTGTTAGTTGCTCGCCCACGGCAAGGGTGTCGCCTGTACCTGAGTTGACTGAGAGGACATTATCAATTTCTGTACCGTCCTCCTTAAAGACACTAAATACGCCAGATGGCGGTGGAGAGCTAGGCACTGCGCCTGCATCGGGAGAAACAAATAGGTTATTTTCACTATCAGCTCCGAAAAAACCTAGGCTTAGTGAGCCATCGTCTGCCGCTTTTACCGCAAAGCTAGGGGGGCGGTAGTTGTTATCCATCTCCTTAAACCCAGGTGCTACTTCAACATCACTAACTTTGAGCTGGTCTTGAACCCGACCAATAGGGCTATTATCTACAGCAACACCGCTAGCACCAGAAGGGCCAGATGTTTCGTCCCAGCTAACCTTGATATTAAAACTACCATTACCGGAAATTAGCAAGAACAGCGATTCTTCCGCACTATCAATTCTTAGGCGCTCTTGTGCATGATAACTATCAGTTTGACTTCTGGTTTGAGTATTACTTTCAAATCTCGCACCATCTCCAGTATAAGTAAACGTTATATTTTTATCTGAAGTAAATTCAGAGCCATCTTTAATTTCATTAGAATATAACGCTCCTTCATAACTAAAGAGATCTTCAGAATTATATGATGTGCCTGGGGTAAAGCCATTCTCCACTGTAAAAATTTTGTTTTCTACATCAGCTGCTGAATTTACTCCATTTATAGACCATGTAACATCCGGGTCACTACCTTCTACAGGTGTACCTACTAGATGCTTACCATCTCGGCTAAACAGCTGGATGTCATCATCTAAGCTGAAAGCATCAAGTTCAATTTCGATATTTTTTGTGCCTTCTGGAATAAAGGCAATTGGCTTAAGACCAGATGCCTCGCTTCTTGTAACACCATTTTGAAAAACGCTTTGGATACTATCAGTGTCTCCGAGCCGAGCTGTATTTTGTGATTGAAAATCAACTGTCGAGTAAGGCATCGGGCGAACAGGGCCTTGAGCGGCAGCGATTTTATCAAGGTCATTGATACGCACACCCATATCACCTGCAGCACTACGTACTGGTTGCACTTCGAAGGTATCACCATTAGAGAGTGCGCCAGTAAAAGTCATGTTTACACCGCCAAATGCGAGAACTTCTCCATCCCAATCAGCATCAACTTCTTTTTTTGTATCTTGCTGCGTAACAGTAAACGTACCGTTGTCGTACTTCACCTGATAATCTGCTGCACGCAAGTCATCAACGCGCGTAGGGTCAAACGCAATAGAAGAAATATCTGCACTATTATCAGAACGGCTATACCCTTGCGGCTCACCAATAGTAAAAAAGTTTTCGCCTTGCTTAGCATTGAGATCGAAGCCTTGCCTGTGCTGCTCATTAAAGGCAGTTGTTAATGCCACTGACAGTTGACCAACCTGATTTTGAGTGCGATCCAAAGTTTCCTGACGAAAGCTCATCAGGCCACCTAGCTGGCCTCCCTGAATCAGATTTTCATCCAGCTCGGTCACCTTACCATTGGCATCTCTATAGCCAACCACCGTCCTCTGAGGATCTAGGTCTGACGCTACCGGTTCAAGCTTCAGCGCATTAGTGCCTGTCACCAGAGGCTGCCCGTTCGGCAGGCTGACGTTATAGGATTTGCCATCCTGAATATTCAGGCGGATATCCATCGACTCGTTCAGTTCGGATATCAGATGATCACGCTGGTTTAACATACTATTGGGCGCTTCACCGGTTTGAGCGCGCGCCAGGGCGATTTCACGATTCAACCCAGCAATCTGTTTGGTCGTATTATTGATCTGGATGATTTCATCCTTGATTTCACTGTTGACGTTGCTTTGCATATCCTGCAAATAGCCATCAAACGAACGGAACTGAGCCGTCATTGTCTGGGCCGCGCCAATAACGCCTTGACGCGCCGCCGGGTCTGAGGGGGCGCTGGAAAGGTCTTCAAGTGAGGAAAAGAAGTTCTGCATTAGCGGGGCAAGGCCCGCATCGCGATCCGCCAGCAGGTTATCAATCTGGTTAATCTGCCCTTCGTAGGCCTGCAACGCGCTGGACTGCGTTTTGGCATCGTTAAGCTGATCAGCCACAAAGCGGTTGAACTGGCGCTCGATATCATTGACCTGAACGCCCTTTGAGCCTGCGGGACCTTCACCCAGCTGAGCAATTTCCCGGTTATAGCCGGGTGTGTAGACATTGCTGATGTTATTACTGGTGGTATTGAGGGCACTTTGTGCGGTATTCAGGCCGCTTAACCCTATCGAGAACATGCTCATGGTCATTTTCCTTAAGCCGATGGGCTAGTTATCGGCCTGATGCCTCAATACTTGAGGGTCAAGTTTGATTAGCGTGATTGGGCCAGCAAGTTACCCGTTTCCAGTTGGCCAAGGGTCTGCATGACGGCCACCAATTTGTCAGCGTAGCGCGGGTCGGTTGCGTAGCCACCGGTCTGCAGAGCTTGCGCTGCCTGTTGCGGGCTATCTGCGTTGACAACCTCACCATAGCGCGGATTGTTGCCGATCAGCGAAGCGTAGTCGGTAAAAGCATCAGTGTAGGAATCATAAACGCGAAAGGTATCAACTACCTGAGTCCGTTTCCCGCCGATATATTCGTGGGTCACAATGTCCGTGGTTTTGCCTTCCCAGCGGCTGCCTGCCTTAATACCAAACAGATTGTGGCTGTTCTGGCCGTCCTGAGTTGAGATGGCATGCTGCCCCCAGCCGGTTTCCAGCGCAGCCTGGGCCAGAATCAGCTCAGCCGGTACACCGGTAACCTGGCTGGCCTGTTGGGCAGGTTCAGCCAGAGTCGCCTTGAACTGCTGCACATGATCAGACTGGGTGGACCTTGGTTCGGCACCTGGCGCTTCTGGCGCCACTGATGGCGGGGGCGCTGTGCGGCTGGTTTCAATCTGGTTCAGAAAATCACTAGCATCAGCCGCGCCCTGCGGCGTCTCAACTGCCAGGGAATCCTTACCACTCAGCGGCTGAGGAGTGCCACGAGGGATACCGGCAATCAACGCCTGAGTATCGCTATCTTTCCCGGCAACGCTCTCACTACGCTGAAAAGCGCCCTGACGCTCAAGCTGGTTGACCAGGGCATCGGCCAGCCCCATCCCCTTGGAGGCAATCACCTGTGACCACTGCTGATCAAGCATCGACTGATAAGAATCCGTGGCCTGACTGTTCATCAAGCCGGAGGTTGGCACTGCCTCACGCATGCTTTTGATCATCATCTGCACGAAGATCGCCTCAAACTGCTGGGCAGCGCTTTCAACGCCTTGCTCAGGATTGGTGCGTGCGGTGTGCTGAAGGCGTTGAAAACCTTGCATATCCAGCGCGAACTGGCCGGTCATATCCTGATTGATGCTCACTAGATCACCTCCAGTTCAGCGCGCAAAGCGCCAGCGACTCTCAGGGCTTCCAGAATCGACATCAGATCTTGCGGCGTGGCACCCAGTGCATTCAGTGCATTGACCACTTCGTTCAGGGCAGCGCCTTCAACAATCTGCAGGAAGGCTTCCTGCTGCTCGATATCCACATCCGTATCAGGCACCACGACGGTCTCGCCTTGCCCCAGCGAGTTGGGCTGGCTGACCCCAAAACGGGCATCAATCATGATCGACAGGCTACCGTGAGCCACTGCGGCTTGCTGCAAAGTAACCGCCTGATTCATCACTACCGAACCTGTACGTGAATTGACGACCACCTTGGCGCGCGCGCGGTTAGGCGTCATATTGATGTTTTCTACCCGTGCCATGAAGTTGACTCTAGCGTTATCATCCGCGGGGCCATCCAGAGCAATGACGCCGCCGTTGCGGGCATAGGCTACCGGGCTACCAAACTCATCGTTGATCGCCGTGACCATGCGCTGCGCTGTGCCAAAATCCGCCTCGTTAAGTTGTAGCTCCAGGGTACCGCCATTAGCGCCCAGATTTAGCGGCACTTCTCGCTCAACCATGGCGCCATTGGGAATCCGGCCTGATGCCTGCTGATTGATCTGCACACTGCTACCCCCGGCTTCGGCACCGGCACCACCCACCAGCATATTACCCTGGGCGATGGCGTAGGTATCACCGTCGGCGCCCTTCAGAGGCGTCATCAACAGAGTACCGCCGCGCAGGCTACGCGCATTGGCAATAGAAGAAACCACAATATCCAGATCCTGACCGGGGCGAGCAAAAGGCGGCAGATTGGCGGTCACCATCACCGCTGCTACATTGCGCAACTGCAGGTTGGTTCCGCTCGGCACCGTTACCCCCAACTGGGAAAGCATATTGGTCAGACTCTGGCTGGTAAAAGGCGCCTGAGTCGTCTGGTCACCGGTACCATCCAGGCCCACTACCAGACCGTAGCCTACCAGCTGGTTGTCACGCACCCCAGCAAAAGTGGTCAGTTCGCGCACCTGCTCAGCCTGCACGGGTAACGCCATCAGGCAGACCAGGGCAAAAGCACCCAGAGACTGCCAACGTTTTCGTCTGTTAGTGGCTTGCTTGATTTCATCGAATTGCTGACTGTGCATCAGAATGCCTGCTTGCCGTTCAGTTAACCTAGAAAGGCGATACGTTCAGGAAGAAACGCTGTAGCCACCCCATGGTCTGGGCCTCATTGATATAGCCATCACCCACGTACTCAATCCGCGCATCCGCCACCTGAGTGGAAGGCACCGTGTTCTGGGCCGTTACAGTGCGCGGGTTCACCACACCGGAAAAGCGGATGAACTCGGTTCCCTGATTAATCGCGATCTGCTTTTCACCGCGCACCCTGAGGTTACCGTTACTCATCACTTCAAGCACCGACACCGTAATCGTACCGGTAAAGGAGTTGGAAGCCTGGGAGCCACCACTGCCGGAAAAATCACTGTTTCCGGAGACGTTAAACCCGAAATCCGCCAAGGTGTCCAAGACATCTGGGAGCTGCTCCAGCTCCAGCCCGGCACTGCCTTCACGGCCAGCATTGGACTGAGCGTTTTTGCTGGCACTGACTTCTTCATCTAGAACGATGGTCAGAATATCGCCAATCGAGCGCGGGCGCCGATCCTCAAATAGCGGCTGGTAGCCTCGGCGCGCCTGATAGATGGAACCGTTAGCCACCGGCGGCGGGCGATCGACAATCGAGATCTGCTCCTGCTCCCCGACCACAGAGGCGCGGGGAACCTGCGCGCAGCCAGACACAAGGATTAATAGCAGGCCTAACCCGCACAGCGCTAGACGCTGACCGTAATGGGTTAACCACTGGCTCATGCTGGAAACCTCACCATTACAGCTGGCTCAAACGTGCCAGCATTTCATCACTGGTGGAGATGGATTTGCTGTTGATCTCGTAGGCGCGCTGGGTCTGGATCATGGTGACCATTTCTTCTACCACGCTGACATTAGAGGTCTCGACATAGCCCTGGAAAAGGCTTCCGGTACCGTTCTGGCCGGGAACATTCTGGTTGGGTGCACCAGATGACCCGGTTTCGAGATACAGATTACCGCCAATGCTTTCAAGCCCAGTCGGATTAATAAAGGATGCCAGATTTACCTGGCCGACTTCATTACCTAAGGGGTTGCCTGGTTCCTTGACGCTTACCGTGCCGTCTTCGCCAATGGTGATCGTCAAGGCATTAGGCGGAATAAAAATGGCCGGTTCCAGCGGGTAGCCATTCGCCGTGACCATCTGGCCGTTTTCATTCAGCTGGAAACTGCCATCACGGGTATAGGCCGTGGTGCCATCCGGCATCAGTACCTGAAAAAAACCTTGGCCATTAATGGCCAAGTCCCGCGAGTTTTCGGTCTGCTCCAGGCCGCCCTGAGTGTGCAGACGCTCGGTAGCCACAGAACGCACCCCGGTACCGACCTGCATACCTGACGGCAAGCGATCCTGGATATTATTCTGCGCGCCTGGTTGGCGCATATTCTGATAGAGCAGATCTTCAAATACCGGCCGTGAGCGCTTAAAGCCGTTGGTGCTGACGTTCGCCAAGTTGTTGGAAATCACGTCCAGCTTGGTTTGCTGTGCTTCCAGGCCGGTTTTGCCTGTCCAGAGAGATGAGATCATTGGATTGTTTCCTTTGGCTGCTTGGCTTTATCAGCCTTGAATCGAAAGGATGCCGTTGGCGCGTTGGGCATTTTCATCTGCAGTGCTGATCACCTTCATTTGCAGGTCGTAACGGCGTGCCACATCAATCATTGATACCATAGCGTCCACCGCGCTGACGTTACTGCCTTCCAGCGAACCACTGACCAGACGGGCATTGTCATCGGCTGCCAACTCTCCCGGCTCACCTTCTTCATTTTCCGAGGCGCGAAATAGGCCATCTTCACCGCGGGTCAGTTCGCCCGCTTCCGGTGTTACCAGCTTGAGACGCCCAACATCCACCAAGGCTTCAGGGCCTTCACCCTGAGGAATGGCACTCAAGGTACCATCTGCACCGATAAAGACTTCAGCCCCTTGCGGTACATTGATTGGCCCACCGTCACCCACCACCGGCCGACCCAGATTTAACACTATGCCGTCGGCATCAATCTGCAGATCGCCACGGCGTGTGTAGGTTTCGCTGCCATCTTCAGACTGAACGGCCAGAAAAGCATCGCCCTGCATGGCCACATCCAGGGCACGCCCTGTCTGTTCCAGCGGGCCCTGGGAAAAGTCGCTGCCCGGTGTTGTGGTCACCGCATGCGTACGCGAATCCAAACGCGCTTCGCCCTGGATGGGCACTGAGCGCACGGCATCAAACTGGGCACGAAACCCCGTGGTGGTGACGTTGGCCAGGTTGTTACTCACCACGGATTGCTGATCCATGCTGTGCTTGGCACCACTCATTGCGGTATAGAGCATTCGATCCACGCTGGCCTCCTGACGGTCAGAAAATCAAGCGAGTAGACCATCATCACAGGTTGATAATGGTCTGCAGCAGTTCATCCTGGGTACTGATGGTATTGGAGTTCGCCTGATAGGCGCGTTGAGCGATAATCGTATCAACCAGTTCACTGGCCAGGTCCACGTTGGAGGCTTCCACAGCTTCCGCCTGAATCTGACCGAAACTGCCGGTACCCGGCGCACCAAGGTTTTCAAGGCCCGACGCATTGGTGGCGGACCACAGGTTATTACCAATCGGATTCAGACCTTCTTCATTACGAAAGCTGGCCAGGGCAATTTGCCCAGCAGCGCGGGTTTCACCGTTGGTAAAGTTACGCTGAATCTGGCCATCTTCGGTGACGGTAATACCTGCCAGGGCACCTGAAGTGAAACCATCTTGATTCAGCTCTTTCTGTAGAGAGTCGGCGGCGAATTGGGTGGTGCCATCGAAGCGAAATTCAATGTCTAGCGGGTTGGCGACATCACCTCCAGGAATACCTGCAACGGTTGCGCTAGCACCGTCACTACCTAGCGTTACGTCTGCTCCTCCTACTCCAGTAACAACGCCATCTGCATCGGTTAGGATTTTACCGTTAGTTCCAAACTCTAAAGTAAATGAGCCTTGTTCTTCACCATCAGTGACAACAGTAGCTTGCCAAACGTTGCTAGTCTCATCAGCTACTGCAGTCCTCTCAAAATATGTTGCAACATTTATCGCGTTGCCTAAAGAGTCATAAGCGGTGAAGTTGTTAGAAAAATGGTAGTTGAGCTCATCCCCTGGACCACCACCTGGTGGGATATTTATTTCTATAGTACTAAGATCTGCTCCAGCCTGTACCGTAGCATCCAGATTCAGTAAGGCATTGACTTCTGTAGTGGCCTTGGCAGGAATATCATCAGGTGGCACATTCAAAGCCTGCGGCGCGCCACCCACCACAACGTCTGAGAACGGGAATGGTAATTCACCATCAGCCGCTTCTGTGATGGTCTCATCCATACCATAACCCATCAGCTTATCGCCTTGAGCATTAACAATATCGCCAGTCGCCGTAATGTTGAACTCGCCGTTACGTGAATAGCCAACTTCACCAGTGGAGCGCTCCAGACGGTAGAAGCCGTCACCGGCAATCGCCAAGTCCAGGTTACGCCCAGTATTTTCGATACTTCCTTGAGTAAAGTCCTGGCGTACATCAGATACCTTCACACCAATCCCTCGGGACGCCGCAAACACATCGGCAAACAGGACGTCAGAACTTTTATAGCCCCGCGTTTGAGAGTTAGCGATATTATTGCCTGCCGAGTTCAGCTTATCTGATTGGGCGTTAAGGCCTGCCACTGCGGTTGTAAATGACATCGTTGTTTCCTCACCAAAGCCTGATTGTCTAAAACGTCTTTATTGTTAAAAACGTCTTTAACTTAATGTTTATAGATAACTAAAAATTCAAAGAATCTGCTTGATCTGCTCCAGGCCTACCTGACCGTAGACGGCACCGAGATCAAGACGCACTTCGCCATTACTTTCAGCGGGTGAAACACCTTGCACCAGCGCATAGTTAAGAGCCTGTGAATCCATTTCCTCGCCTTCGCTATCAATCGCATTCAGGCTGACCCGGTAATCCCCTGGCGGTAACGGCTCACCATCGCTATTCAAGCCATCCCAGCTGAACGACTGGACACCCGCATTAACGTTCTCTACCTGCTCGGTATAAACCACTTCACCGCCCTGGCTGCGTACCGTAGTCTCAAGGCGCTGGGCAGGCTGATCCAACTCAACACCAAAAGGTGTAGCGTTGACCGAGCCGTCTTCATTGCTACCCACCTTGACACTGTTGCCAGGCACCAGCACGGCGTTACCAATCAGGCCAGAAGCCTGAAGCATTTTGCCGGCATCCATCTGCTGGGTAATACCTTGCAATGTCTCGTTAAGCTGTTCGATACCACTGACGGTATTGATCTGAGCCAGCTGGGAGGTCATTTCCGCATTTTCCATCGGGTTCAGCGGATCCTGATTCTCTAGCTGAGTGATCAACAGGGTCAGGAAACTCTGACGCAGCTCGTCAGACTCGTTTTCACTTAACTTGGCTCCGCCACCGTTGATATTGCTGAGCGTGGCTGGATTAATACCGTCTATCATGGTTTACCCCTCACCCAGCGTCAGCGTCTGCATCAGTAACTGCTTGCTGGTATTGAAAACTTCCACATTGGCTTGATAAGAGCGCGAGGCTGAAATCATATTGACCATTTCATGGGCCGGCTCAACGTTAGGTTTGGTCACATAGCCTTCTTCGTCAGCCGCTGGGTGGTTAGGCAAATACTCGCGACGCAGGGGAGAATCGTCTTCCACCACTTCAGTGACCCGTACGCCGCCAACCCCATAGCGGTTATTTTGCGCCTGGGTTTCAAACATCACCTGCTTGGCGCGGTAGGTTTCACCCTCCGGCCCAGCAATACTGTCAGCGTTAGCAAGGTTGCTGGCAGTCACGTTCATGCGCTGGGATTGCGCGTTCATGGCAGAGCCTGAAATGTCGAAGGCGGAAAACATGGCGATAGGTGCTCCTGGTTATTCTGGCTGCATGGCGCTTTTCAGCCCCTGAATACGGCTGTTGAGCATGGAAAGCCCAACGCGATAGCGCACGGCGTTATCGGCAAACTGAGTGCGCTCTTCATCCATATCAACCGTATTGCCGTCCAGGCTGGGTTGGTCAGGCACACGGTAGAAAAGATCAAGATTATTTGCGCCGCTCATCGCAGGCCCTTGACCAGGCAAATGACGCTGTGAGGTCAATGCCAATGCCAGACCGCCTTGCTCTTGGGATGCCTGCACACCGCTATCCACAGCACGCTTTAGCTCACTGCTAAAATCAATATCACGCGCCTTGTAATTAGGCGTATCGGCATTAGCAATATTCGCTGCCAAGACTTCATGACGGGCGTGACGCAAGCCTAGTGCCTGCTGATGATAATTAAAGGCAGATTCAAGCTGATCAATCATGCCTAACCTCGCACTGTGCGAAATGTTAAAAAAAGAAAATTTATCAGCATGAAGAATACCCGTGCAGTCGTCAGCCTAAAGCAGAGAACAGCCGTTTTTTCGCCCTGTATTTCTGCTGATGCCGCTGAGTTCATTGCGTAGACTCTAAAGCTCCTGACCGCTTCACTAACTTTGCAGGCTTCTATGCTCAACGCTCTTTTTGATGGGCTGCATTCCATCTGGCGGGATATCCGTATGCTGCTTGCAACCGGGCTGGCTCTGACACTGGCTTCCATGGCGGTACATGCTGATGACCAAGCGCTCACCCAACGGGTGCAACAATTTTTATATGAGCAGACTCAGGCGTTAGGTGAAGAGGTGATCATCGAATTACGCCCCTCTTCGCCGCACTTATCCGCTTGTATTGGTCCCGAACCGTTTTTGCCAAATGCTGATCAGTCACCTTTGGGTCGCGTCAACGTGGGTGTGCGTTGTGGCGAAAATCAGCGTCAGGTGCGCTATTTGCAGGCAACCGTTGATGTTATCGGCGAATATGCCGTGGCCGCCCAAGATATTCCCCGTGGTGCGACGATCAATGCGGCTATGCTTGGTCAGCAACAGGGTAATCTTGGAGACCTTACATCCCGCACCATAACGGATCCCCAAGAGATTATTGGCAAGGTCGCCCGTCGGCCTATCCGTAGTGGCAGCACACTTCAACCTCATGATATTCAAGCACCTTTACTGGTAAAGCGTGGCCAACGGGTGAACGTTATTGCTCAAGGTAATGCGTTTCAGGTTTCCCGCGAAGGTGAAGCCATGGACAATGGTGCTGAAGGCGAGCGCATACGCGTCCGCTTTGGCTCCCGGGATATTCTTGAAGCACGTGTCGTGGGGGATGGACTTTTGATGATTGATTTCTAACCTGAGTGCTAAAGTTTTTTTGATGTGTGCCGATAGTTGTATCATTGGCGCATCACCGCCTACCCATGTTGATGGAGGCAAACAACGTGAAAATTGACACATTGAATTCGCTTTTGCGCCCTAACCAGGCCCAGCAGCGCGATGATGCGCAGCGAGCGCAAATGCAGAAAACGACCGATTCCAGTGCTGCGGCAACGTCTGAAACCCGGCTGAGCCAGCAAAGCATGGATGTATCCCAGGATATTGACAGCGCCAAGGTGGATGAGATTCGCACGGCTATTCGCGAGGGTCGCATGGAAATTAACCCTGAACGCATTGCTGATGGCTTACTGTCAAAGCTTGATGTCTGAGAACTATCTGTGATGGTAATGCCTGTGAGGAAATATTGATGAGCCTTTCACGCCTTCTCGCGACACAGCAAACACGTATGGATCACCTGATCAGCTTGATGGAACAGGAGCAGAAGCTCCTTACTCAAGGTGATATCGATGGTGAGGCGTTGGCACGCCTAGCTGAAGAGAAACAGTTACTGCTCGCTGAATTGGATAAGATGGAAGCACTACGCCGCGATGTACAAAAGCGTCTTGGTTATCCTGCTGGTCACGCTGGCGCCAAACAGGCCGCCCAGGATGCCAACTGCCAGGAGGACTGGCAAAGCCTTCTGATCAAAAGTGAACGCGTGGCGCGTATGAATGACCTGACCGGGCAGATGCTCTCTTTGCGTATGAAACACAACCAGCAAATGCTTGACTATATCCGCCAGATTGCTGAAAAGACACTCTATAAGCCCGATGGCCGCAATAGTGCTCAGCCTGGTCGTATCAATGCTTCAGCTTGATGCTCTCACATCACGCTTGCCTCGCAAATATCTCTATTAAACATAGACAACCATTATACAAAAGGCTTCAATAGAGCATCATCCTCTGTTCTGGAGTCCTTCATGTTATTGCCCCATTTACCTGATGCGTTTACTGCCGTAGTGGTTGGCGCTGGCGGTGGTATTGGTCAGGCAGTAGTCAAGGCGTTATCTGCTTCACAGCGACCTTCACGTATTATTGCGGTCAGTCGTTCACCGCTGGAATTTGCTGATCCGCGTATCGAAACATTGACGGCGGATGTTAGCCAGGAAGACGGGCGGAGCGCTCTTCAACAGCACCTCGATAAACAACCCGTCCACTTGGTGTTTAACGCCATCGGCATTCTTCACGATGACGCTGATAGTATCGCACCTGAAAAACGCATGGACGACATCGACGCCGATCATTTTGCCAAGGTCATGCATATTAATGCGGCCACCCCCGCCTTGTTGTTCGCCGCTATCAAGCGTTCCTTGCAAGGCAAACATCCTGTTGTGATTGGCAGCCTGTCAGCGCGCGTGGGGTCTATTGGCGATAATGGCTTTGGGGGGTGGTACAGCTATCGTGCCAGCAAGTCAGCCCACAACATGTTGATGAAGACGCTTTCGATCGAGCTTAAACGGCTAAATAAGCAGTCTATTGTCCTTAGCTTGCATCCAGGCACCACGGATACTGAGCTTTCCAGGCCCTTTCAAGGGCGTGTTCCAGAACATAAGCTTTTTACGCCTGATTTTGTGGCAGAAAGCCTACTGGACGTCATGTCTCAACGCACACCTGATGATACTGGTAGCTTCTGGGATTGGGCTGGCGAGTCCATCGAATGGTGAATCGTGAATCGTGAATCGTGAATCGTGAATCGTGAACAGAAAAGCAAAGCCCTCTGCCGGAGGGCAAGGTTTTTTTGAAGAGCACACAGCAAAACGCCCCATACACGGTGTGCATGGGGCGTTTCTATATAGGTGCCTGACGATGACCTACTCTCGCATGGGGAGACCCCACACTACCATCGGCGCTAAGCGGTTTCACTGCTGAGTTCGGCAAGGGATCAGGTGGTTCCCACTCGCTATGGTCGTCAGGCGTAACAGGTGATATAACAAGCTGATTCAACGGCGTTCAATGGCCGCTGCGTAGTGTCGGTGATCGTCTCTTCGTATCCGGCTCTGGCTTATTCAGCCATCGTTATCATTGGCTCCAGACCCCTTGGGTGTTATAGGGTCAAGCCTCACGGGCCATTAGTACACGTTAGCTCAACGCCTTGCAGCGCTTCCACACCGTGCCTATCAACCAGCTGGTCTCGCTGGGCCCTTCAGGAGGCTCTAGGCCTCAGGGATGTCTCATCTTGAAGGGGGCTTCCCGCTTAGATGCTTTCAGCGGTTATCCCGTCCGCACTTAGCTACCCGGCAATGCCACTGGCGTGACAACCGGAACACCAGAGGTGCGTCCACTCCGGTCCTCTCGTACTAGGAGCAGCCCTTCTCAAACATCCTACGCCCACGGCAGATAGGGACCGAACTGTCTCACGACGTTCTAAACCCAGCTCGCGTACCACTTTAAATGGCGAACAGCCATACCCTTGGGACCGACTTCAGCCCCAGGATGTGATGAGCCGACATCGAGGTGCCAAACACCGCCGTCGATGTGAACTCTTGGGCGGTATCAGCCTGTTATCCCCGGAGTACCTTTTATCCGTTGAGCGATGGCCCTTCCATACAGAACCACCGGATCACTAGAACCTGCTTTCGCACCTGCTCGACGTGTCTGTCTCGCAGTCAAGCACCCTTATGCTCTTGCACTCATTGCACGATGTCCGACCGTGCTGAGGGTACCTTCGTGCTCCTCCGTTACGCTTTGGGAGGAGACCGCCCCAGTCAAACTACCCACCACACACTGTCCTCGATCCGGATAACGGACCTGAGTGAGAACGCCAATGATGCCAGGCTGGTATTTCAAGGGTGGCTCCGCTCGAACTGGCGTCCGAGGTTCAAAGCCTCCCAGCTATCCTACACAGGCAACATCAGCGTCCAGTGTGAAGCTATAGTAAAGGTTCACGGGGTCTTTCCGTCTAGCCGCGGGTACACCGCATCTTCACGGCGATTTCAATTTCACTGAGTCTCGGGTGGAGACAGCGTGGCCATCATTACGCCATTCGTGCAGGTCGGAACTTACCCGACAAGGAATTTCGCTACCTTAGGACCGTTATAGTTACGGCCGCCGTTTACCGGGGCTTCGATCAAGAGCTTCTCCGAGGATAACACCATCACTTAACCTTCCGGCACCGGGCAGGCGTCACACCCTATACGTCGTCTTGCGACTTGGCAGAGTGCTGTGTTTTTACTAAACAGTTGCAGCCACCTGGTATCTTCGACCGGTTCGGGCTTGGAGAGCAAGTCTCGTCACCCTACGCCGGCGTGCCTTCTCCCGAAGTTACGGCACCATTTTGCCTAGTTCCTTCACCCGAGTTCTCTCAAGCGCCTTGGGATTCTCACCCTGACCACCTGTGTCGGTTTGGGGTACGGTCGCACATGATCTGAAGCTTAGAGGCTTTTCCTGGAAGCGTGGCATCAGTGACTTCCTGACCGTGGTCAGTTCGTTTCGCATCTCGGCTTTAAGCGCCCGGATTTACCTGAGCACTCGGCCTACTTGCTTTCACCAGGACAACCAACGCCTGGCTCACCTAGCCTTCTCCGTCCCCCCATCGCAATCATGTCCGGTACGGGAATATTGACCCGTTTCCCATCGACTACGCCTTTCGGCCTCGCCTTAGGGGCCGACTCACTCTGCTCCGATTAGCGTCGAACAGAAACCCTTGGTCTTCCGGCGAGGGCGTTTTTCACGCCCTTTATCGTTACTCATGTCAGCATTCGCACTCGTGATACCTCCAGCGAACTTCTCAATTCCCCTTCATTGGCTTACACGACGCTCCTCTACCGCTCATCCAGAGGATGAACCCGTAGCTTCGGTACCTGATTTAGCCCCGTTACATCTTCCGCGCAGGCCGACTCGACTAGTGAGCTATTACGCTTTCTTTAAAGGATGGCTGCTTCTAAGCCAACCTCCTAGCTGTCTGAGCCTTCCCACATCGTTTCCCACTTAATCAGGATTTCGGGACCTTAGCTGACGGTCTGGGTTGTTTCCCTTTTCACAACGGACGTTAGCACCCGCTGTGTGTCTCCCACGCGTCACTCACCGGTATTCGGAGTTTGCCTCGGGTTGGTAAGTCGGGATGACCCCCTAGCCGAAACAGTGCTCTACCCCCGGTGGTGCTACATGAGGCGCTACCTAAATAGCTTTCGAGGAGAACCAGCTATCTCCGAGCTTGATTAGCCTTTCACTCCGATCCACAAGTCATCCAAATCTTTTTCAACAGATCCTGGTTCGGGCCTCCAATTGATGTTACTCAATCTTCACCCTGCTCATGGATAGATCGCTCGGTTTCGGGTCTATATCCTGCGACTGCATCGCCCAGTTAAGACTCGCTTTCGCTACGGCTCCCCTAATCGGTTAACCTCGCCACAGAATATAAGTCGCTGACCCATTATACAAAAGGTACGCCGTCACGGAACAAGTCCGCTCCGACTGCTTGTACGCACACGGTTTCAGGGTCTATTTCACTCCCCTCTCCGGGGTTCTTTTCGCCTTTCCCTCACGGTACTGGTTCACTATCGGTCAGCCAGGAGTATTTAGCCTTGGAGGATGGTCCCCCCGTCTTCAGTCAAGGTTTCTCGTGCCCCGACCTACTCGATTTCACATGATCAGATTTTCGACTACGGGGCTATCACCCACTATGGCCGCGCTTCCCAGCGCATTCGCCTAATCAGTCACATGCTTAAGGGCTGGTCCCCGTTCGCTCGCCGCTACTAGGGGAATCTCGGTTGATTTCTTTTCCTCAGGGTACTTAGATGTTTCAGTTCCCCTGGTTCGCCTCCTGTCACCTATGTATTCAGTGCAGGATACTCATCTTGTGATGAGTGGGTTTCCCCATTCAGAAATGCCCGGGTCACAGGTTGTTTGCCACCTCGCCGAGCCTTATCGCAGGCTTCCACGTCTTTCATCGCCTCTGGCTGCCTAGGCATCCACCGTGTGCGCTTCATTGCTTGACCCTATAACCCGAAGGAGTCTGGTCGCGCAATGATAACGATTGCCGGATACGCTTGAGACGTATCACACAACAATTTACTACGTACACCTTTTTTCAGGCAGGTATTCACAACGCAGAGCGTTATTAATATCTGACCTTTCAAAAGGTTTATCAGCTTGATATATCTTGTTAAAGAGCGACTGTTCGATGAACAGTGATAAGCCAGCGTATTAATCACGTTCTGACTTATCAATGGTCACAAAACATCAACAAACGGTTGTTAGTATGCTGGACAATGGTGAAGCCAAGCGGGCGGTGCGACGTTTCGCTCGAGCCGCTGACCGTAACAGGGTCAGTTCCATATCTACAATAATGGTGGAGCCAAGCGGGATCGAACCGCTGACCTCCTGCGTGCAAGGCAGGCGCTCTCCCAGCTGAGCTATGGCCCCATTTTACAGATTTACCGGCGTAAATGGTGGGTCTGGGCAGACTTGAACTGCCGACCTCACCCTTATCAGGGGTGCGCTCTAACCAACTGAGCTACAGACCCATTTACTGATGAATCCTAACAAGTCAACTTGCCGACCTCACCCTACTTTCTATATAAGGTCAGGGGGTGCGCTCTAACCAACTGAGCTACAGACCCAAGAGGGAATCATGCTTAAACCGTTTGCTCTATTATCTGATCAGGTAATTCATTGTGAGCGCTTACCGCGAGAGATGATGCATCGTTTAAGGAGGTGATCCAGCCGCAGGTTCCCCTACGGCTACCTTGTTACGACTTCACCCCAGTCATGAACCACACCGTGGTGATCGCCCTCTTGCGTTAGGCTAACCACTTCTGGTGCAGTCCACTCCCATGGTGTGACGGGCGGTGTGTACAAGGCCCGGGAACGTATTCACCGTGACATTCTGATTCACGATTACTAGCGATTCCGACTTCACGGAGTCGAGTTGCAGACTCCGATCCGGACTGAGACCGGCTTTAAGGGATTCGCTGACTCTCGCGAGCTCGCCGCCCTTTGTACCGGCCATTGTAGCACGTGTGTAGCCCTACTCGTAAGGGCCATGATGACTTGACGTCGTCCCCACCTTCCTCCGGTTTGTCACCGGCAGTCTCCTTAGAGTTCCCACCATTACGTGCTGGCAAATAAGGACAAGGGTTGCGCTCGTTACGGGACTTAACCCAACATTTCACAACACGAGCTGACGACAGCCATGCAGCACCTGTCTCTGCGTTCCCGAAGGCACCCAGTGATCTCTCACCAGTTCGCAGGATGTCAAGAGTAGGTAAGGTTCTTCGCGTTGCATCGAATTAAACCACATGCTCCACCGCTTGTGCGGGCCCCCGTCAATTCATTTGAGTTTTAACCTTGCGGCCGTACTCCCCAGGCGGTCGACTTATCGCGTTAACTTCGCCACAAAGTGCGCTAGGCACCCAACGGCTGGTCGACATCGTTTACGGCGTGGACTACCAGGGTATCTAATCCTGTTTGCTACCCACGCTTTCGCACCTCAGTGTCAGTGTCAGTCCAGAAGGCCGCCTTCGCCACTGGTATTCCTCCCGATCTCTACGCATTTCACCGCTACACCGGGAATTCTACCTTCCTCTCCTGCACTCTAGCCTGACAGTTCCGGATGCCGTTCCCAGGTTGAGCCCGGGGCTTTCACAACCGGCTTATCAAGCCACCTACGCGCGCTTTACGCCCAGTAATTCCGATTAACGCTTGCACCCTCCGTATTACCGCGGCTGCTGGCACGGAGTTAGCCGGTGCTTCTTCTGCGAGTGATGTCTTTCCTGGCGGGTATTAACCGCCAGGCGTTCTTCCTCGCTGAAAGTGCTTTACAACCCGAGGGCCTTCTTCACACACGCGGCATGGCTGGATCAGGCTTGCGCCCATTGTCCAATATTCCCCACTGCTGCCTCCCGTAGGAGTTCGGGCCGTGTCTCAGTCCCGATGTGGCTGATCATCCTCTCAGACCAGCTACGGATCGTCGCCTTGGTGAGCCATTACCTCACCAACCAGCTAATCCGGCATAGACTCATCCGATAGCGAGAGCCAAAGCCCCCTTTCTCCCGTAGGACGTATGCGGTATTAGCCTGGGTTTCCCCAGGTTATCCCCCACTATCGGGTAAATTCCTATGCATTACTCACCCGTCCGCCGCTCGTCAGCGGGTAGCAAGCTACCCCTGTTACCGCTCGACTTGCATGTGTTAGGCCTGCCGCCAGCGTTCAATCTGAGCCATGATCAAACTCTTCAGTTTAAAATCATTGTGATGCTTACTCATCACCCAAAGGCAACAAAAGCGCATCAAACTTGGCTCAAGGTTCAAACGAATTCATTCAACTATTGTTTAAAAACTTACGTTTAAAAACTGTCGTTCTCATGACCGCTTGCCTTGATAGCTGGTGATTTATCACCCTCATCGGCAAGCGCCCACATGAATTACCTGATCAAATTTTTAAAGAGCTGTTCGCGAGACGGTTATTAACCTTTGTCATTCGGTGACCTGAATGACTTGCCTCAGCGAGGAAGGCGTATTCTACGCATTCCTGTGTGTTTGTCAACTGCTGATTTCGATACCGTGTTGCGATCGATTTCAGCGAGGAAAATTAGACGCGACAACTTCTCGCCGACGTTTTCTCTAACCCTCTGACAAACCGAAGGTTTTCACCTCCGAACCTACGAATAAGTACCGCTGGTAACGCTGTGCGTCTCCGGCAGCGGATGCGTACTCTACGGATTTGCCGGCAGGGATGCAAGGGCTATTTGAACAATAGTGCAAAAAACGTCAGCTGTCAGGCTTTATGATCAACATAACGCCTCACCGCTACTTTTTCATACTCGCATCGATAGCTATAAATTGGTAAAACCAATTAGTCGCTATCTTTCCCGCTGACCCATATAGAATGATAGCTGAACTTTTGCATTGGCTCTGCCAATCAAGGAGCTAACGATGTCCTATACACCTCTTCGTCAACCTAGATTGGCCGACGTGATTACTGAACGCCTTGAAGCGATGATGCTTGAAGGCAGCCTTAAGCCTGGGCAACGCTTGCCACCTGAGCGCGAACTGGCCCAGCAGTTCGGAGTTTCACGCCCCTCGCTGCGCGAAGCCATTCAAAAACTGGCCGCCAGAGGGTTGCTGGTCAGCCGCCAGGGCGGGGGCAATTTCGTCAACGACGATCTTAATAGTGGCTACACAGACCCTTTGCTGGAAATGCTGACGCGGCACGAAGAGTTTCACCTTGACCTGCTTGAGTTTCGCGATGCAATGGAAGGGATCTCGGCCTATTATGCCGCTCTGCGTTCAACCCCTGCCGATAAGGCTATTCTGATTCAGCGCTTTGAAGAGCTCAACAATGGCTTTGCTGGCAAGGATCCTGCCGCAGAAGCCAAACTTGATGCTGCCTTTCACCTTTCCATTGCTGAAGCAGCACATAACGTACTGTTGCTTCACACCATACGCGGCATCTTTCACCTACTGGAACAGAGCATTGTCGATAACCTGGCCTTTCTTTTTGCCAAACCCGATTCTCGCAGCCAATTAATGAAGCAACATCGCGCCTTGTTGGATGCCATCCTTGATGGGCGCGCCGAAGACGCCCGTAGCCGTGCACATGAGCATCTGGTGTTTGTAGAAGAAGGCTTGATGGAAATGGCCCGCGCTGAAACCCGTGCGCAGCGTGCCTTACGCAGAGCACAAGGAGGTGTGACCAGCGCATGATTAAAAAAGCTCAGCGGCCTCCATTACGTTGGCGATGGTTTGCTCTGACGCTGGTCTCTCTCGGCCTTTTATTGTGCATCTGGCAAGCCTCCCAGATCGCCCGCGAACAGGCGTTGGAAAACTTACGCGAAGATGCCGAGAACGAGTTGCGCCTGTCAGCCGCTCACCTGAACGGCTATTTACTGCGTTACGACTACCTGCCGCAAATGCTCGCCACTCGCGAAGGCGTCCAGCGATTTCTTGCCTCACCGGATAATCAGGACCCGATGCCACTCAATCTGCTACTTGACCGTTTTCGCTTCACCGCAGGGGTTTCCGATGTTTATCTGCTTGATGAACGAGGCGATACCATTGCCGCTAGCAACTGGCACCGCCCCAATACCTTTATCGGCCAGAACTACGCGTTTCGCAGTTATTACCGTGATGCCATTGCCGGTGGCCAAGGGCGCTTTTATGGGCTAGGCGTACAATCACGCGAACGTGGCTACTATTTTTCATCTCCGGTTTATCTGGAAGATACGTCTCCTGATGCTCGCCCAGATGGTGTCATGGTCATCAAGGTGCTACTCGATGACGTTGAACAAAGCTGGGCCGAGCAGGAAGCAACGCTATTTGTCACTGATAGTGATGACATCATCTTCATGGCCAGCAAGCCTGAATTACGCATGAATGCACTTTACCCACTTTCTGACCAACAGCGCGAAATGCTGCGCAACACTCGACGCTATGCGGTCGAGCCGTTAAATGCATCAGGCATCGTCATAGAAGAAACTCACTCGGCAGATGCCCATATCGTCAGCTTTTCACGCGGCGTGTTAGAGGATGAACGCTTTTTACGCCTGACCCGCCCGATAGCAGAGTTTGAATGGGACATTCATATCCTCAAACCACTAGACACTGTCACCAGCGCACAGTGGCTGGCAGCCCTGATGGCCGGTGGTCTTTATGGTGTTGTTGCCCTCGGCGGCGGGATAGGCTGGCAGCGCTTGCGTTTGCGCCGCGAACGCGAAACCTTTGCTGAGCGGGAAAGGCTCACCCTGGCGCGGGTTCGCGACGAGCTTGAAGAAAGTGTTGAGCGGCGAACCCGGGACCTGGTGGCAAGCAACCAGCGCCTTTCAGCTGAAATTGAGGAGCGCCGCCGCGCCGAGGAAAATCTGCGCCAGACCCAGGACGAGCTGATCCAGGCGGCCAAACTTGCCGTGTTAGGCCAGCTGGCGGCTGGCATCAATCACGAACTCAACCAACCCTTGGCGGCCATTCGTGCCTATGCTGAAAATGCCCGGCGCTTTCTGGCTCTGTCACGGCTTAACCAGACAGACGCCAACCTGGAACAGATTGTCGAACTGACTCATCGCATGGCGGATATCAGCGCCCAGCTTCGTCAGTTTTCGCGCAAAAGCAGCGAGCGTCAGGAAAATATCGCCGTACAGTCGTGCATAGAATATGCCTTGCGCCTGTTTCATAGCCGTCTACGTGACAGTCAGGTTAAGGTTGAGCAGCAATTACCTGTGGCGACTCTATGGGTCAAAGGTGATCTGGTACGTCTTGAACAAGTGATCGTCAACCTGATCAGCAATGCCTTACAGGCCATGACAGATAGCTCTGCCCCACGCCTTATCGTGCGCGTGGAAGCAGATGAGACAAATGTGCATATTCATATTATTGATAATGGGCCGGGTATCGACAGCGCCCATATCAACCAGATCTTCGCGCCTTTTTTTACCACCAAGGCACCCGGCAACGGCTTGGGACTGGGGCTTTCCATTTCATCACGTATCATGGAGGATCTGGGTGGCCAGCTGAAGGCCTGCAACCACCCCACGGGCGGTGCTCAGTTCAGTATTATTCTCCCCCTTGCCATGGCCCCGGACACCTCAATGGAGCATCTCTCTCATGCATGACCCGTCGACACTGCCCGTCATGGTGATCGACGACGAAGAGCACTTGCGCATCACCGCCAGCCAGACCCTTGAACTGGGCGGTTATACGCCACACTGCTTTGAGTCTGCCGAACAGGCACTCGATGCCCTGACGCCCAACTTTCCAGGCGTAATCGTCAGTGATATCCGCATGCCGGGCATGGATGGCATGACGTTGCTGCGCACCCTGCGCGAACGCGACCCGACGCTGCCGATTATTCTGATTACCGGCCACGGCGATATCTCCACCGCTGTTGAAGCCATGCGCGCCGGCGCCTGGGATTTTCTGGAGAAACCGTTTGCGGGTGATCAACTGCTTGATGTGGTGCGACGAGGTATTGAGAAGCGCCAGCTCAGCCTGGAGAATGATCGCCTCAAGGCCGAACTGGAAGCTCAGCAAGCAGCACTTGGGCCGCGCCTTGTCGGGCGCACCGAAACCATTTCGCGTCTTGCGGCCATGATCCAGCGCATCAGCCAGGTTGAGACGGATGTATTGCTGTTTGGGGAAACCGGCACGGGCAAGGATCTGGTCGCGCGGGCCATTCATGAGCGCAGCCGTCGACGTCATCACCCTTTCATGGCAATCAATTGTGGTGCAGTGCCTGAAAACACTATTGAGTCAGAACTTTTTGGCCACGAGAAAGGGGCCTTCACCGGCGCGGTTGAACGCCGTATTGGCAAGTTTGAGCACGCTAATGGCGGCACTGTCTTTCTTGATGAAATTGAATCCATGCCTCTGGCGCTGCAGGTCAAGCTGTTGCGCGTGCTTCAGGAGCGCAGCATTGAACGCCTCGGTGCCAATGATGTGATCAAACTGGATATTCGTGTTATTGCCGCCACCAAGGTTGACCTTAAAGCCGCCTCAGAAGCCGGCCGCTTCCGTGAAGACCTTTACTACCGGTTGAACGTTGTTACTTTGCCACTGCCTGCCCTGCGCGAACGACGTGAGGATATTCCGCTATTGTTCCAGCATTTTGCTGTCATCGCGGCTAACCGCAGCGGGCTGGAAGCCCCCCCGCTTGACAGTCACGCCATTGCCGCCTTGCTGGCTCACGACTGGCCTGGCAATGTACGCGAACTGCGCAATCTGGCCGAACGCTATGTCCTGCTAGGGGCGGCGTTTGACTATCGCCTGGCGGCTCTGCTGGAAGGCGATAACACAGAAACCCAGACAACCTCACTGACGCGCCAGGTAGAGCTGTTCGAAAAAAGCCTGATCAGCCAGTCGCTGGCGCGTCATCATGGGCGGGTGACCCAAGTCTGCGAGCATCTATGCCTGCCGCGCAAGACGCTTTACGACAAGCTCAAAAAGCATGCGTTACAAGCAGAAGATTACCGCCACAAAAGTGACCCCTGATGGAGCAGCTCCCAAAGGTCGGCCCAGGGTGGCAACCAGGGGACCAGTGTCAGCGTGGCAATCAGCATCAGCAGGCTGGCCAGCGGACGGCGGGCATCCGCCAGTTTTAGCGCCGTTCCAAAAGAGCGTTTAAGGCGGGCGCCTTCCAGGTCGACGCTGTAAATTTCATCCAGCACAAGGTGAATGACAAACCCCACCGCTATTGCCAGCCCATGGGACCAGGCAAACCAGGCTGACTGCACCAACAGCTGAAAGCTGATGGCCGCTGCGGCCATACCGCAGAGCGCCCCGGCCAGTAGTGAATGCCACACGCCACGGTGTACCGTCAGATAGGCAAACACCGCGCTGCCTACATAACGCACCAGCAGATAAATCCCACCGCACGCTACCAAAAGCGACCCAGGAGACAGCCAACCTTGCAGCACAATAACGCCCAGCACTAGAGCTGGCACCGATAACAGACTGAAAATCAAACGAATAGAACGTGATCTGTCAGCATCAATGTCTGGCAGGATGCCACCAAAAGCGGTCAGCACACCTATCAACAGAGCTTGGGACGCAGGCCACCACTGGGCCTGACAACCCACAAATGCCAGCACTGCCCCACCTACCGCTGCAACTGAAATATGCGTGCGAAAATTAGCCATGTCATGCGGCATCCTGAAAGCTGTATAAATTACCAGATTTCATTCCGCCGCAACATGGCTTTTCAGCAAAAAACAAGGAAAAAGTACCGCCTGGCAGAGAGTTAGAAGATAGTTAATCGGCAGTTAAACAAGTAAGTCACACCATCAACTGTCAACCCGTTAATCGTTGGCTTCTGCCAGGAAGCGGTCTTTCAGCTTGACGTAGTTACCGGCGGTGTAGGCGAAGAAAGCACGCTCTTTGTCCTTAAGCGGCCGCAGCTGCCGGGCAGGGTTGCCTGCGTAGACGTAGCCACTTTCCAGCTGTTTGCCAGGTGTCACCACGGCCCCGGCGGCAATAATCACTTCATCTTCCACCACAGCGCCATCCATCACAATGGCGCCCATCCCTACCAGAATACGACTTCCCAGCGTGCAACCATGCAGAATCGCCTTGTGGCCAACGGTGACATCATCGCCTAACGTCAGCGGAAAACCCTCGGGGTTATAGTCGCTGGCATGAGTAATATGCAGCACGCTGCCATCCTGCACGCTGACCCGTGCGCCGATACGGATACGGTGCATATCACCGCGAATCACCGTCATCGGCCAGACCGAACAGTCATCGCCCAGCACCACATCGCCGATCACCGTGCAGGCAGGATCAATGTAAACCCGCTCGCCCAACTGCGGCTCGCTGCCCTGATAGCTTCTTAAAGCATTGCTCATTGCTGACTCCTGATTGATTCACACCCGTATTTAGACTTAAAACAGTGCGCTCAACAATACGATAAAGGTCAGTGGAATGGCTATCCAGCGCACCACATTGAGCCACAGATAAAAGCCCCAACCGCTGTTACCTAGCGCCTGTTGCGCTTTGTGTTGAGGCATGACCCAAGCGGCAAAGACAGCAATCAGCATGCCGCCCAGCGGAAGAAAAATATCCGGCGGAATGCTGCTGACCAACTCAAACACATTGCGCCCGAACAAGGGCCGAAAATCTGCCAGCGTCGAAAATGATAGCGCGGATAACAGCCCCATCAACCAGACACCCAGCGCCACGGCTGCCGTTGCCTTGCCACGTTTCAAGCCTGCGCCCTGGAGAGTCGCCACCATAGGCTCCGCCAGATTGATCGCCGATGTCCAGGTAGCCAGCAGTAATAGCAGAAAGAAAATGCTCAGCCAGACCGCGCCCCACGGCAGCCCTGAGAAGGCAATGGGCAGAGTCACAAACATCAGCCCCGGGCCTTGGGTCGGGTCAAGCCCCTGAGCAAACACCACGGCAAAGATCGCAATACCTGCGAGTAGCGCAACGCTGATATCCAGCACGGCGACAGCAGCAGCGGCTTTTGGCAGGCTTTGCTTATCCGGCATATAGGCGCCATACGCCATCAGTGCGCAGGCACCAACGGCCAGGGTGAAAAAGGCGTGCCCCATGGCATGCAGAATCACCGTTGGCGTTATCAACGCCATTGACGGTTTGAATAGCCAAACCAGCGCTGGCACAAAGCCCTCTGTGGTGCTGGCATAGATGGCCAGCGTTACTAACAGCAGATAAAGCAGCGGCATCAAAAGATTATTCAGCCGCTCCAGCCCTTTGGCAACGCCCGCGGCCACCACGCTCATGGTCATGAACAGAAACAGGGTGTGGTTGAAGACCAGCAATCCTGGATTGGCCAGAAAGGCATCAAACCCTGCGCCGATTTCCTGCGCGGTGGCACCGCTGAACTGTCCGTTGATAGAAGCCACCAGAAACTCAATCGACCAGCCAGACACCACCGAATAGAACGACAGAATACAGAACACTGTAAAGGCACCAAAGGCGCCCAACCAGCGCCAGTGTGGCGAGCCGCCGCCTTCTGCCGCCAAGGTGCCCAGCGCCTGAATCGGCCCGCGCCGCCCGGCTCTTCCCACCATGATTTCCGCCATCATGACAGGCAACCCCAGCAGCAGCACAAAGGCGATGTACACCAGCAGGAAAGCCGCCCCGCCGTTTTCACCAGCGATATAGGGAAACCGCCAGATATTACCTAGCCCAACAGCGGCACCGGTGACGGCCAGAATAAAAGCACGTCTTGATCCCCAGCGCTCCAGTGTTTCACTCATGACCTGCCCCGTTCACTCACTGTTAATAAAAAAGCACCGCCCACCAAAATAGACAGCGGATAAAACGTGCCAAACCGTGGTTGGCATCAGAGATTAAGCTAACGTGAGGATTGAAACCTCGTCAGCGCGCCCGCACTCTATAGGAAATGTATATTGCCCCGCAATTTTCCTACTGAGGTCGCCATGCCTAATAACCCCCTGCTCGCTGCGCACACCCTGCCGTCTTTTGATGAAATTCGCGCTCAGCATGTCGTGCCAGCCCTCGACAGCCTGCTTGAAGAAAGCCGTCAACGCATTGAGGCACTGGCCCAACAGGCCACCAACACGCCTCCCAGCTGGGAAAATTTCGCGGCCCCGCTTGAAGACGTTAACGACCGCCTATCCAATGCCTGGTCCCCGATTTCACACCTCAACGGCACCATGAACAGCCCCGAGCTACGTGAGGCCTATGAAGCCTGCATTGGCAAACTCTCTGACTTCAGCACCTGGGTTGGCCAGCACGAAGGCTTGTTCAATGCCTACCAGGCCCTGAGGGAAGGTCCTGGCTGGGCAGACCTCGACGCCGCTCAAAAACGTGCGGTCGAGAACGCGCTGCGCGATTTCCGCCTCGCGGGGGTTGACCTGCCAGCGGAGCAGAAAGCCCGCTATGGCGAGATCAAGTCGCGCCTGTCGACGCTGACCAACCAGTATTCCAATAACGTGCTGGATGCCACTCAGGCCTGGCACAAAGATATCGAAAACGCTGACGATCTGGCCGGCGTGCCGGAAAGCGCGCTGGCTACCCTGCACTCCCTGGCAGAGGCCAAAGGCATCGACGGTTACCGGATCACGCTGGATTTCCCGAGTTTTTATCCGGTGCTTACCTATGCCAACGACCGCGCCCTGCGCGAAGAAGTCTATACCGCCTTTGTCACCCGCGCCTCAGATCAGGGTCCGAATGCTGGCCAGTTTGATAATGCTGCTATCATGGAAGAGATACTGGCATTACGCAGCGAGCTAGCTGCACTGCTGGGCTTTGCTACCTATGCAGATTACTCACTGGCCACCAAGATGGCGGACTCCCCCGAGCAGGTGCTGGATTTCCTGAACGACCTGACCCAGCGCGCGGTGCCTCAGGCACGCGAAGAGTTTGCCGAGCTGCAGGATTTTGCTTCACAGGAGCTGGGGCTGGAAAACCTACAGCCCTGGGATGTGGGCTATGCCAGCGAAAAGCTGCGCGAGGCACGTCACGCGATTTCCCAGGAGCAGCTACGCCCCTACTTCCCGGCTCCCCGCGTGGTTGAGGGGTTATTCAGTGTGGTAGAGCGCCTCTACGGTGTGCGTTTTGAAGAAGATGAGCAGGTCACCTGTTACCACCCGGATGTCCGCTATTTTCAGATTACCGAAAATGACACCCCCATTGCCGGTTTTTACCTCGACCTCTACGCCCGCGAAGGCAAGCGCGGCGGTGCCTGGATGGCCGATTGCCGTGTTCGCCGCCAGACGTCCGATGGCCTGCAGCTGCCGGTAGCCTTCCTGACCTGCAATTTCACCCCACCGGTAGGCGACAAGCCCGCGCTGCTCACTCATGATGAAGTCACTACCCTGTTCCATGAATTTGGCCACGGGCTACACCACATGCTGACCCGCCAGACGATTGCCGATATTTCCGGCATTAATGGTGTCGCCTGGGATGCGGTCGAGCTGCCCAGCCAGTTCATGGAAAATTATTGCTGGGAGCGTGAAGGGTTGGATCTTCTAGCGGCACATATTGATACTGATGAACCCTTGCCGGGTGAACTGCTTGAACGCCTGCAAGCCGCCAAGAACTTCCAGTCCGCCATGGGAATGGTGCGCCAACTCGAATTTTCACTGTTTGACCTGCGTCTGCATCATCAAGCTTCAGCGCCAGATGCTTCCCATATCCAGGCACTGCTGGATGAGGTGCGCCAACAGGTGGCGGTGATGCCTGCTGTGCCTTTCAATCGTTTCCAGAACAGCTTCGGGCACATTTTTGCTGGTGGCTATGCGGCGGGCTACTACAGCTACAAGTGGGCGGAAGTCTTGTCCGCCGACGCTTGGAGCGCCTTTGAAGAAGAGGGGATTTTCGACCCGACGACTGGCCAGCGCTTTCGTCAGCATATTCTGGAGCAGGGTGGCGCTCGCGATGCTGCCGAACTGTTCGCAGCGTTTCGCGGCCGCGAACCCAGCGTTGAACCCTTGTTGCGCCATAGCGGCATTCGCGCCGCCTGAACACCCACTCCCATCAGCCGCGTGGCCCTTCAAGGCCACGCGTGGAGCCTATTATGTCAACGGTAAAACGCTTTATTGCAGGGGTTACCTGCCCACGCTGTGCCGAAATGGATCGTATTCGCTCCTGGGAGCAGAACGGCATCCGTTATCGCGAATGCGTCAGCTGTGATTTCTTTGAGCAGCTGCCCATTGAAGATGAAACTGCTCCGGAATTACAGACCCGCGTCAACAAACTGCGTGAAGAGCAAAAGCAGCAGGATATCCAGACGGTACGTATTCTCGACCCCGGCAGCTCATCGAAGTAAGGTAACGATACTTAACCTTGTTCAGGGAGCCTGCGATGCCATTTGCCGCCCAGCTTGGCCACTGGCGTAAACATGCCCATGCGCATCCAGCACTCACTACCCGGCTGGTGATTATCGGCCTTATTGCGGCGACTGCTGTGCTGATGTCCTATCTTGATCTGGCGACCCTGGCTGCCGGGTTAGGGCTGTTTTTATGGGGCATGAAGTACCTGGAAAAGGGTATCAAGCAGCTCTCGGGCGGCAAACTGGAACGCTGGCTTCAACAGGCGACCCACACCCGACCTCGCGCCATCCTGTTCGGGGCCGCTACCACGGCTACCCTGCAATCCAGCTCCCTGATGACATTGCTGAGCATGTCGTTTGTCAGCGCAGGCCTGGTCACCCTGCCCGCCGGTATTGCCCTGCTGTTCGGTGCCAACCTGGGCACTACCACCGGCGCCTGGCTGATGGCCACCTTCGGGCTATCATTTGATCTGGCACGTTATGCCATGCCCTTTCTGGCGGTCGGCTTGCTCGGCGCTCGCCTGCTTCCCAAATCATTGCGCGGCTATGCCCATCTGCTGATGGGTATTGGTCTTTTATTTTTGGGCATTGATTTTATGAAGATGGGGTTCAGTGACTGGCAGGATAGCCTTTCGCTGGCCGGGTTGGCGGGCACCCAATTCTGGCACTGGCCGCTCTACGTACTGTTTGGCGTGATAGCGACTGTGGTCATGCAGTCCAGCCATGCGACCTTGCTGATTACCCTGGCGGCGCTGTCCAGCGGCCAATTGGACTACCTACCCGCCCTGGCAGTGGCGGTAGGTGCCAACGTAGGCACCACAGTGACCGCCTTACTCGGCGCGCTGGGCGCCAGCACGGCTGCGCAACGGCTGGCCGGGGCGCATATCGTTTTCAACCTGTTAACGGCTGGGGTAGCGCTTACGTTACTGCTGCCATTGGCTTGGGTGGTGGACTTTTCCAGCGCCCTGATCGGCATTGACGCTGAGGCCTGGCCGCTTAAGCTGGCGCTGTTTCATACCTTGTTCAATGTTTTGGGCATCGTGTTGATGCTGCCCTTTATCACGCCACTGGCAAACTGGCTGGAACGCCTTTTGCCTTCTCCTGCCCATCATCTCGATCGCGCTCAGGCGCGCTACCTGGATGCCACTGCCCTGCAGCACCCGGATACCGCCCTGAATGCCCTCGACCAGGAATGCCGACGGCTTGAAAGGCGCGCTTACCACCTGCTTTGCAATGCCTTGCTGATACGCAGTGCCGATGCGCTGGGCCACCTGCCGACAAGAGAGAAAATTGAACAGGCCATTGATGCCCAACGCTGGCCGGCCGTCAATGAGCGCTACCATGAACGCATCAAACCACTGTTAAGCGAAATCCTGGCATTCTACGCGCGCCTTGAAGCTCCTCTGGCAGACGATCAACAAGACTACCTTGAAACACGTTTACAGCAAACGTTCCGCTTGGTGGAAGCGGTGCGTTTTGGTGAAGTCCTGCAGCGCAGCCTGCTGCGCCACGCCGCCTCTGACAGCCCGCTAAGGGAAGGTCATGACGCCCTGCGCCTGGCACTGGCCCAGGGCCTTAACTACCTCAATCGACGCTCGAAGGAAAACGCCGTCAACACCAGCGCTCTTGCCGAGCCTATCTACACGGCCAGCCAGTTCTGGCAGGAAGAAACAGCCAGGCGCCTACGCCAGCAGCGCCTGGCGCCAGCGCAAGCCTCTACTCTGATGAACGATTTCCATCAGGCCAGCCGCTTGATTGATGCCCTGATGCCGTCAATGGCCAGTGAATGGCAGTACCACCCGTCACCTGACTGACGCGCCCAGAACCACAGCACAGGAAAATGTGCGAAAAACCGCACACCCTAACCGCTATAACGTGCGGAATTGTTAACACTTCACGACCAACCAATTTAGACAAAAGTTCAAAACATAAAATACAAATAACTGTTTATTAATAAAAAAGCAGTCAATGGCACAATAATCGCTTATTAACAGGTGCCCGACATCATCTAAATAGTGACTACACTGATGTCATCGCCTCTGATGATAAGGTGATTGAATCATTTCACATCTAATAACAGTTTCAGGAATCCTCGCCATGCGCATGAAAAAGACTGCAATGAAAAATGCCTTGCCCACCGCCGCCACCCTGCTGGCCGGTGTGGCCCTGCTGGCCGCTGGCAACGCCCAGGCTGACCGTTCCGAGTGGCCGGATAACTTTACCGTCGGCACCGCAAGCCAAGGTGGCACCTACTATGTTTATGGTTCAGGCTGGGCCAACTTCATTGCCGACGAGCTGGACATTTCCGGCGGTGGCGAGGTGACCGGCGGCCCGACCCAGAACCTAGCCCTGGTACACGGTGGCGATGTTGCCTTTGGCCTAACCACCATGGGCCCGGCATCCGATGCCATTAACGGCGAAAGCCCGCTGGCTCCCGGGTTGGAAATGGATAATGTCTGTGCCATGTTCCCGATGTACGAAACGCCTTTCTCGATCACCGCACTGGCTTCATCCGACATCGAGTCGATTGAAGACATCCCGGACGGCGCTCGCATCGGTTTCGGCCCGGCGGCATCCACTTCAGACACCTACTTCCCGGCAATGCTTGAAACCCTGGGGGTAGAATTTGACCGTCGTAACGGCGGCTGGTCTGATCTGGGCGGCCAGTTGCAGGACGGTCTGCTTGACGTTATTGCTTTTGCAGCAGGCATCCCGATTCCTGCCGTCAGCCAGCTTGAAGTACAGACTGACGTCAACATCATCGAGTTTACTGATGCTGAAGTGGACACCATTCTTGAAAACTTCCCGGTAGCTGAGTTCATGATTCCGGCCAGCACCTATCAGACGCTGGAAGAAGATGCTCGTGCGGTTTCCATGTGGAACTTTGCCATTGCTGGCTGCGACCTGCCGGAAGATTTTGTCTATGAAGTCACCAAGGTGACCATGGAACAGAACGACCGTATGCGCTCCATTCACCGCAGTGCTGCCACGACCATTCCGGAAAATATCGACAAGAATACCGTGCTGCCCTTCCACCCGGGCGCTGCTCGCTGGTACGAAGAAAACGGTTATGACATTGCTGAAGACATGATCAAGTAAACCTTAAGTACTCAAAGCCTGCCCCGCACCGGCGTCACCGGGCGGGGCAGCTTTTGCTTATACCTCCCCCTTTTTCTGTTTGTATTGCTGTGAGGGTGACCTCTTATGAGTCACAAATCTGACCCCAACTCTGGCGACCTTCCGGGTAAGGCATCGGACGAACAGCCCGATGTCGTGGTTGTTGAAGGCGTTGATGAAGAAGTCGTCGAGAATAACCGTCGCCTGTTTAACGGCTGGCAGTTCTGGTTGTTTGCGGCCATGGCGGTTGCCTACTCTTCTTTTCATCTGATTTCACTGAATATCTTTCCCATGGAGACCTGGTCCTACCGGATCGTGCACATTGCCGGTGCCTTGATCCTTGGGTACGGTCTCTATGCTGGCAGTAATTTCGCGAAAAGTGAGCATGAAGAATCCCCTGTGGCGCTTAAATGGCTCAGTTATGCGCTGCTGCTTCCGGCGCTCTATTCGCTGTTCCAGGTCTTCATGATGCAGCAGACCTTGGCTGGCGGTGCCATGCGCATTGATCCAACCATAGAGTCCTGGCATTACGGTTACCCGCTGATGCTGACGACCGCTGCTGCCATCGTGCTTTCTTGGGTGTATCGTCAGGTGCGTCACCGCTTCAACCCGGCGGATCTGGTACTGATGGTGTGCGCCCTGGCCAGCGCTGGTTACCTGCTGTTGGCCTTCAGTACCAATATGCGCATGTCCACCGGCACTTCTTTTGCCCCCGTGGGTATTTCATGGGCCGCGGTTGCCGGTTCATTGCTGATTCTGGAACTGACCCGCCGTGTAGCTGGCCTGGCACTGGTGGTCATTTCAGTCGTCTTTCTGCTTTATGTGTTTGCAGGCCCATATCTGCCGGGCTTTCTGGGTTATCCCGGCTTATCGATCAACCGCTTTTTCAGCCAGGTCTACACCGATACCGGCATCCTCGGCCCCACCACAGCGGTGTCTTCCACCTATATCATCCTGTTTATTATTTTCGCTGCCTTCCTGCAGGCATCCAAGGTCGGTGACTATTTCGTCAACTTCGCCTTTGCGGCCGCCGGGCGCGCTCGGGGCGGCCCAGCCAAGGTATCGATCTTTGCCTCCGGCCTGATGGGCATGATTAACGGCACTTCAGCGGGTAACGTGGTTTCCACAGGCTCGCTGACGATTCCACTGATGAAAAAAGTCGGCTACCCAGGGCGTAGCGCCGGGGCCATTGAAGCCGCTGCGTCTACCGGTGGGCAGATCATGCCGCCCATCATGGGTGCAGGTGCCTTTATCATGGCGGAAATTACCGGTATCCCGTATACCGAGATTGCTATTGCCGCGATTATTCCCGCCATTCTTTACTTCCTGTCTGTCTACTGCATGGTCGACTTTGAAGCGGCCCGTAAAGGCATGCGCGGCATGCGCGAAGACGAAATTCCCCAGTTCCGTAAGTTAGCCAAACAGGTTTATCTGTTTGCTCCCATCATCATTCTGATTGTGGCGCTGTTCATGGGTTATTCGGTGATCCGTGCCGGTACTCTGGCCACAGCATCTGCTGCCGTTGTCAGCTGGCTTTCACCCAACAAGATGGGACTTGCCGCCATCCTGCGCGCCCTGCAGTTGGCGGGTATCATGTCGATCCAGATCATTGCGGTATGTGCCTGTGCAGGCTTGATTGTGGGGGTTATCTCCCTGACCGGGGTTGGCGCACGCTTCTCGTCGCTGCTACTAGGTGTCGCGGGTGTCAGCCAGCTGTTGGCGCTGTTCTTTGCCATGTGTATCTCGATTCTACTCGGCATGGGTATGCCGACCACGGCCGCTTATGCGGTAGCAGCATCGGTCGTTGCACCGGGCCTGATCAATATCGGCATTGAACCGTTGATTGCGCACTTCTTCGTGTTCTATTTCGCGGTGGTATCTGCCATCACACCGCCGGTCGCCCTGGCATCCTACGCAGCGGCGGGTATTTCCGGCGATAATGCCATGGGCACTTCCGTGGCTTCGTTCAAGATCGGCCTGGCCGCTTTCATCGTGCCGTTCATGTTCTTCTATAGCCCTGCCATGCTGATGGAAGGCAGCGCCATGCAGATCCTGCGCGTTGGCCTCACCGCGACGCTGGGCATCATCCTGCTGGCCGGTGTGGTTCAGGCGTGGTTCTTTGGGCCAGTTAAAACATGGCAGCGGGTCGTCATGCTGATAGGCGCTATCTTTATGATCTATGGCGGTATCTATACCGACATTGCCGGACTTGCGATTGGTGTTGCGCTCGTTGTCATGCAGCGCCGATTACATGGCAACGGCAAAGCCGCTGCCTCAACCGGCTAGCGACAGCGCTTATAAAGCCGCTGACAAAAACCCCCGCACTCACAAGAGGCGGGGGTTTTTAATATTAGCCACACGGTTTGAAACCCTAACCCGTCAGATTATCAACAATCTTCAGCACCGGAGCAGACTGGTTCAGCGTGTAGAAATGCAGACCTGGTGCACCGCCATCCAACAGCCGCTCACACAGACGCGTCACCACTTCGTTGCCAAAATCAGCAATCGCTTCACTATCATCGGCGTAACTTTCCAACTGCTTGCGGATCCAGCGTGGTATTTCTGCCCCGCAGGCATCAGAGAAACGTGCCAGCTTGGTATAGTTGGTGATTGGCATGATGCCGGGAATAATCGGCTGCGTAACACCCAGTGCACGTGCCTTATCAACAAAGTTGAAATAGGCATCCGCAGTAAAGAAATACTGGGTGATTGCTATATTGGCCCCCGCTTTCATCTTGCGGGCGAAATTTTCCACGTCTTTATCAAGGTTTGGCGCCTCGGGGTGAGATTCCGGATAGGCACCCACGGCAATCTCAAAATGGTCTCCCGTTTCTTCACGAATAAACTCGACCAGCTCATTGGCATAACGCAGCTCACCCATGCTGGCAGTGCCCGAAGGCATATCACCACGCAAGGCCACCAGGCGATCAACGCCTTCTTCACGGTATTCTGCAAGCAGGTCACGTAATTGGGCCTTGTCACTACCAATACACGAGAGGTGCGGCGCAGTGGTGATGCCACTCTGGCTGATTTCACGCACCGCATTGCGGGTACGCACTTGGGTCGAACCACCGGCACCGTAGGTCACCGAAAAAAACCGTGGATGGCAAGCCGCCAGCTGGTCGCGGGTGCGCATCAGCTTTTCACGCCCGGCGTCGGTGTTCGGAGGGAAGAATTCGAAGCTGATACCGAGGGGGTGTTCTTGGCGGCTCATGGTAATCCTCATAGTCAGTCAATTCGGCTCGCCGATAGAATGGCGCTTTATGAGGGTGTATTCTCGCTGGTGCGTGGGTTCGCGGCTAATGAAAGATTCCACACAGCAACTTTAATTCTGCTCATGTTGGACATAAAAGGAACAGGAAAATAATTCATGGAAAACCTTGCAGCCGGCGCTTTGACCGGGCCTCTGCTTATGCTGCTGTCGTTTGTCGGCCTTGGCTGGATTGCCGCTCGCGGGCTAAGAATTGACCCCCAGCCCATTGCGACCCTGCTGGTTTATCTGATTGCACCACTGACGTTTTTTCGCGCTCTGATGAACGGCGGCCCGACACCCGACTATCTGCTGCTGACCCTGATCCTGTTCATTGCCAGCAGTGCCATTGCCTTGCTGGTACGCGCTATTACCCAACGCTATTTCGGTGCTCAGGAAGGAGCATTACTGGCGTTTTCCGCCGGTACGGGCAACACCGGCTACTTTGGCTTGCCAGTGGCGCTGATCATATTGCCCGCCGAAGGTATCACCCTTTACCTGTTCTGCATTCTGGGTATCACCCTGTACGAATTTACCGTCGGCTTTTATGTCAGCGCCCGAGGTCAGTTCTCGGTGCGCCAGAGCCTTAACAAGATTGCCCGCCTGCCACTGATCTATGCCTTTCTGGCAGCGCTATTGTTGACCCAACTGGGTATCACACTGCCCGCTGCCTTGATGACCTCGCTGGATGTATTTCCCGCCACCTATACGCTGCTAGGCATGATGATTATTGGTATGACGCTCAGTCACGTCACCCTGGCCGCCTGGGATTCACGCCTGATTGGCGCCTGTGTTGCCTTACGCTATGGCGTGTGGCCACTCGCCACCCTGGGGAGTGTGCTGGTATTGCAGCATTGGCTTAACATTCCGGCACCGCTGGCCATGGCCATTCTGCTACTGGGCGTGGTGCCCATGGCCGCTAACGTGGTGGTGGTTGCCATGGAACTGGGCATTCAACCCCAGAAAGGCGCCTTGGCAGTGCTGGTGACTACCCTGATGGCGCCTTTGCTGATTCCTGTCTATCTGGGGGTAATGTTTACACTCAGCGGGCTGGGTTAACCGCTATCGTTCAAACCCCTCCACGCCTGCTTTTTCAAGCGCAGCCGCCATCCGCTGGATTTCCGGGTGGGTAAAAAACGCATCCAGTGCTCTGCTGCGCACAGGCCCAACGTTGGGCAGCGCCTGCCATTGTGCTGCGCTCAGCGCGGCCAGGCTTGCCCAGTCGCCTTGTGTTTGATCACTGCCCGATGGTGCGCCAAGCGCCTGTAGCCAGTTGGCAAATGGCTGCTTTCTTGCCGCATCAAACTCGGCCAGAAGCCGGTTTGCCGTCGCGGCGCCAATACCCGGAGCCGCTATCAGTGTCTGTTTATCCAGCTGAACCCAGTCAATCAGGTGGGTCACTACCTCAGCTTTCATCAGCTTCTTCCAGGTGCCTTCACCGATACCCTTCATTTCAAGCGTCTCCCCAAGCCATACCAGGCGGGCCAGCAGCTGATCCTGACAGCCCGGTAACGCCTCGTTAAGCGTCAGGCAACTCAATGCATGATAGTCCTGCTCATCCGGCACCCATAGGGGCTGGCGCTTGGGCGACGTCCAGACCACGCCCGCCAACTGAGGAATCGTCAGCCCACCCAGCGTTACCGCTACCTTATCACCAGCACGGATATCCAGCGCTTGCCACTGCGCCAGCGAACCCAGAGATACACGGCTGATTCGGCGCCCTTCCAGTATGACTGGTTGGAGATGCACCAGCGGCGTGATACGTCCCGTCCGGCCAACCCGAAAAGCCATCCCACGCACGGTTGCCAGTGCCTGTTGCGCGGGATATTTCCAGGCCAGCGCCCATGCCGGAGGTGCATCGTTTGACGACAGTGCTTCAGTAGAGAGCAGAGCTTGTTTGAGTACCACACCGTCGGTTGCAAACGGCAGAGGCTGATCAAACCAGCGCTCACGCCACTGCTCAGCCTGAGCATAATCAGATACGGGATGGGAATATTCTGCGCTATCAAACCCTAGCTCTGCGAGCCGAGCCAGCTGTTTCTCCATGGTCTGAGGGCCGTTCGGCCATGCCCAGACAAACAGCCCGATGCGTGCCAACGTCTTTGCATCGGGCGCCTCCTGCGCCATCGCTCCGGCGACTTTACCACGCAGCTGACGGTGCCCGTCTTGAGACTGTACATAATCGTCGTCTGCCCGCCAGTAGAGCTCGCCTTGTAGAACTGTCGTAATGACTTCTGGAAGTCGGTTGGGAACCGCTGGTATCTGGCGGGCACGGGGCGTCCAGTCCTGTCCGTGCTGGCCATCGCCACGGCTGATCGCCTTTAACAAGCGCCCATCAAGGTATTCAAGAGTGATTGCAACGCCATCCACCTTGGGCTGTATCCAGAGATCGTCACGGCGCTGCATCCAACGCTGAATCCCTGCATTATCGCGCTTTTCAAGGCCACGCTGAGCATAGGGGTGGGCGAGCAGTTCATGAGGTGTAACAGCCTCTCGTTCGGGCCGGTGTGGTTGGGAGGCCCCCGCACAGCGGCGCCAGTGTTCCAACGTGGCAACCGCCTGATCGTAAATATCATCGCTGACCAGCGATTTGCCTTGCTGGTAATAAGCGTCATCCCATTGGCTGATCTGCTGGCTTAATGACTGGATATCAGCATCAAGCGCTTCAGCCGGTTTGATTGGGCAATCGGCCCCCTGGGCAGTGGAACTGCATAGCGCCAGCCAAACAAGTAACAGATAATTGATAAAATAGTGATGACGACACATCCTTGTGCTCTCCTTTGTTTAGCGCCTTTACCTGCGCCTTTTAAGTTAAGCGTAGACAAAAAACGCCCCGTGGATAAATTCCGCGGGGCGCTAGGCTGTTAAGAAATGCAACGTCTCAGGGGGTGTTACAAGCCCGCCGACTGACGCAGGGCATCCGCCTTATCGGTTTTTTCCCATGGGAAGGCGGTAAAGGTTTCGACCTGCTCCTGGCCTTTGACATCCAGCCAGCGGTAGCTGTGCTCAAACGGCTCACGACCAAAGTGACCATAGGCGGCTGTCAGTTGGTACATCGGGTGCAGCAGATCAAGCATCTTGGTAATCGCAAAGGGACGTAGATCAAAATGCTCGCGTACCAGCTTGACGATTTCAGCATCGGCAATATTTCCGGTGCCGAATGTATCGACAGATACCGAGGTTGGATCGGCGACGCCAATGGCGTAGGAAATCTGAATCTCACACTTGTCGGCAAGACCTGCAGCAACCACATTCTTGGCTACATAACGGCCTGCATAGGCGGCACTGCGGTCAACTTTGGACGGGTCCTTGCCGGAAAAGGCACCGCCACCGTGGCGCGCCATACCGCCGTAGGTATCGACGATAATCTTACGCCCGGTCAGGCCACAATCACCCACAGGGCCGCCAATCACAAACTTGCCGGTCGGGTTGATATGGAACTGGGTGCTGTCATCCAGCCATTCAGCGGGAATAACCTCTTCAATAATTTCCCGCTTGACCATGGTGCGCAGCGCTTCCTGATCAATCTCAGGGTCGTGCTGGGTGGAAAGCACCACGGCATCCACGCCACAAGGCTTGCCATCGGCGTCATAACGGAAGGTCACCTGGCTTTTCGCATCCGGGCGCAGCCAGGGTAAGAGGCCCTGTTTACGCAGCTCAGCCTGACGCTCCACCAGACGATGGGAATAGTGGATCGGTGCAGGCATCAGCGAGGCGGTTTCATTGGTGGCGTAGCCAAACATCAGGCCTTGGTCACCCGCGCCCTGATCTTCCGGCTTGGTGCGGTCAACGCCCTGGGCAATATCAACGCTCTGCTTGCCAATCAGGTTCACAACGCCGCAGGTCGCGCCATCAAAGCCAACATCTGATGAGGTATAGCCGATATCGGTAATTACCTGGCGCACCAGGGCTTCCAGATCGACCCAGGCAGCTGTGGTAATCTCACCGGCAATAATCGCAACGCCCGTCTTGACCATGGTTTCACAGGCAACCCGGGCCTGCTTGTCACGGGCGATGATGGCATCCAGCACGGCATCAGAAATCTGATCGGCAATCTTGTCGGGATGCCCTTCGGAAACGGATTCGGAGGTAAACAGGGAATATTCGCTCATCGCGCTCTTGACCCTCTGTGTGACGGCTGTCGCTCGTAGCATCAGCAGGAAATCATGGCAGGAGGCCCTGCCTACATAATCGAAAGTGGCACGGCCACTTCGGGGGGCAGAGTCTACACCCTGTTGGCAGCGCTTCCCAGCGTCTTACGCGGATATCCCTGCTATCAACTGACAACTCTTGTCCAACCCCACCCATGCAGCATTATTTGCCGCCGCTGGCGAAGTCAGCGACAATAAGCGCTTTATTATCGTTTTCAGGCGAGGAGCACCCCATGCCGTCCCGTTTCGAGTTGGCCAATGCCATTCGCGCCCTTTCCATGGATGCTGTTCAGAAGGCCAAATCCGGCCACCCTGGCGCCCCCATGGGTATGGCAGATATTGCCGAGGTGCTATGGAATGACTACCTCAAGCATAACCCCGAAGATCCCAAATGGGCGGATCGTGACCGTTTTGTTCTCTCCAACGGCCATGGTTCGATGCTGCTTTATTCATTGCTGCATTTAAGCGGTTACGATCTTGGCCTGGAGCAGCTGCGTAACTTCCGTCAGCTGCACTCACAGACCGCAGGCCACCCTGAATTCGGTTATGCACCGGGCATCGAAACCACTACTGGCCCCCTGGGTCAGGGCTTTGCCAATGCCGTGGGCATGGCACTTGCCGAGAAAACCCTGGGCGCTCAGTTCAACCGCCCTGGCCACACCATTGTCGACCATCGCACCTGGTGCTTTATGGGTGACGGCTGCTTGATGGAAGGCATCTCCCATGAAGTGGCCTCACTGGCCGGCACCCAGCAACTGGGCAAGCTGACAGCCTTCTATGATGACAACGGCATTTCAATTGATGGCGAGGTTGATGGCTGGTTCACTGACGATACTGCCAAACGTTTTGAAGCCTACGGCTGGCACGTGGTGCCCAGCGTTGACGGCCACAAGCCAGAAGAGATCAAGGCGGCTATCGAACTGGCCAAGCAGCAGGATGACAAGCCCAGCCTGGTTATCTGTAAAACCATTATTGGCTTTGGTGCCCCCAACAAGCAGGGCAAGGAAGAATCCCATGGCGCGCCGCTGGGTGATGATGAAGTGGCGGCTGCCAGAGAACAGCTTGGCTGGCCGCATGCGCCTTTCCATATTCCCGAGCCTGTCTACACCGCCTGGGATGCCCGCGAAGCCGGCAAGCAGCGCCAGCAGGCCTGGGAAGAACAGATGCGCCGTTATGCAGAGGCGTTTCCGGATGAGGCCCTGGAATTCAAGCGCCGCCTGAAAGGCCGTCTGCCCCCCCAGCTTTCCAGCGAAGCTCTTGTCCAGCAAAGCCAGGAAAAGGGCGAGAATATCGCTTCACGCAAGGCATCCTTAGGTGCCCTGAATGTTCTGGGGCCGCAAATGCCCGAACTGCTTGGCGGCAGCGCTGACCTGGCGCCCTCCAACCTGACGTTCTGGAACGGCGCCAAGGCCATCACGCCGGATGATGCCAGCGGTAACTACCTGCACTACGGGGTACGTGAGTTCGGCATGGGCGCTATCATGAACGGCATTGCCCTGCACGGCGGCTTTGTGCCCTATGGCGCTACTTTCCTGATCTTCATGGAATATATGCGCAATGCCGTACGCATGGCCGCGCTGATGGGCCAACGTGCTATCTATGTCTTCACCCATGACTCCATCGGCTTGGGTGAAGACGGCCCGACGCATCAGCCCGTTGAACAGCTGACCAGCCTGCGCACCACGCCCAATCTGAACACCTGGCGCCCCTGTGATGCTACCGAAACTGCGGCTGCCTGGGATGCGGCGCTGAAGCGTCATTCAGGCCCGACGGCGCTGGTGCTGTCTCGCCAGAACCTACCTAACCAGGCGCGCACCAGGGCCCAGCTGGCTGACATTCAATGCGGTGGTTACATCCTCAAAGACAGCGATACAACGCCTGAGCTGATTCTGATTGCCACAGGCTCCGAAGTCGCCCTGGCTATGGATGCCGCCGCCGAGCTGGAAACACACGGCAAAGCAGTGCGCGTGGTTTCCATGCCGTCTACCTACCGCTTTAACGGCCAGGATGCGGAGTATCGGGAAAAAGTACTGCCAGCCAGCGTCACCAAGCGGATCGCTATCGAAGCAGGCCATGCCGATTACTGGTACAAGTATGTTGGCCTGGACGGCCGCGTGATCGGCATGACCACCTATGGTGAATCAGCACCTGCTGGCGATCTGTTCAAGCACTTTGGCTTTACCGTCGACAATATCGTCGCACAGGCCAATCAGCTGCTTGGGCAAGCCTGATAGGTTAATCCTGTGACGGCGTTAGGCGGTTTTCTATGGCTTGTCAGCTTCTGGCTGATCGGTGAGGTCATCGTTTATCTCACCGCCATTCCGGTCTCTTCCGGCGTGTTGGGCATGCTGCTGTTAAGTATCACCCTGGCGCTACGCGGTGGCGTGCCTGACACCCTGGCGGCCGCGGCCCAACCGCTGATTGCGCTGCTGGCGATGCTGATCATGCCTGGCGTCGTAGGCGTTTTCTTCGTCGCCGGGGAGCTTGGTGGACAGTGGGTCGCTATCATTCTGAGCCTCGCGCTGGGCACTCTGTTGAGCGTATTGACCACCCTGTGGCTGATGCGCCACCTGATACGGGGCCAGGATGTTAAGTGACGCCTTACTTGAACAGCTGACCGCAACCCCATTGTTTGCCGTGGCACTGACCCTGGCCGCCTACCTGATCGGTATGGCCATCTTCAGGCGGCTTAAACAACCTACCTGGTTACCGGCGGTATTGATCGCTGCCTTGCTACTGGCGGTGTTCCTGCTGATCAGCGGGCTTAACTACACGACTTATCAGCAAGGGGCAGCCTGGTTGTCGGTTTTGCTTGGCCCCGCCACAGTGGCGCTGGGTATGCCGCTTTATCAGCAGTTTCCACGTATCCGCGAGCTATGGCGCCCTCTAATGGTGTGTTTGCCGGTGAGTGCCAGCCTGGCGGTTGTTTACGCGGTGGGCATTGCCTGGCTGATGGGCTTGCCCGACACAGTACTGGCTTCTCTGGCAGCGAAATCCGTCACGGCCCCGATTGCCATCGGGATTACCCAGCAGTTGGGCGGCTCCATTCCGCTGCTGATGGGCGGGCTTCTGATCACAGGCGTCGTGGCCATTGCCGTTGTCAGCCTCGCCACTAAGTTGATGAAGATTAGCGATGAGCGCCTGATCGGCTTTGCACTAGGGCTTAATGGCCATGCTATTGGCACGGTCAGGGCCTTTGAGATCAGCCCTACCGCAGGCGCATTTGCCTCGTTAGGCATGAGCCTGACAGGCATTTTCACGGCATTGTTGCTACCACTGGCCTGGCACTTTATCAGCTAGTTCCCATCTTTAGCACGCATCAAGGAGACATATGGCCGCGCGGGCTTCCACTTTTCGTATTGCCATCAACGGCTATGGCCGCATTGGCCAGTGCGTTTTGCGTGCCTTGGTAGAGCGTCAGTCGGCAGATATCCAGATCGTGGCGATCAACGAGCTCTCCGACCTGGCGACCATCGCCTACCTGACCCGCTTCGATACCACCCACGGACGCTTTCCTGTTCAGGTGGAAAGCCATGACGACCACCTGGTGATCAATGGTCAATCCATTCGGGTTCTGAACGAACCTGACCCGGAAAAGCTTCCCTGGGCAGCGCTTGATATCGACCTGGTGCTTGAGTGCTCGGGCAGTTTCAAGGATCGTGCCACCGCCGAGAAACACCTGGCAGCAGGTGCCAAGCGCCTGCTGTTCTCTCAACCGGCCGAAAATGATCTGGACGCCACCATCGTGTGGGGCATCAATCAGGACATGATGTCAGCTGGGCAGCATATACTGTCGGCGGCTTCCTGCACCACCAACTGCCTGCTACCGCTGCTAACCGTGCTGGATGAGGCGTTAGGGGTTGAACACGGCGTTACCACCACGATTCATTCTTCCATGAATGATCAACCGGTGATTGATGCCTATCATCAGACAGACCTACGCCTGACACGCTCCGCCATGCATTCGATTGTCCCGGTAGATACCGGCCTGGCACGTGGCATCAGCCGTTTGATGCCCAAATTGACCGGGCGTTTCGAGTGTTTGCACCTGCGGGTTCCGACCATTAATGTTTCGGTGATGGATCTTGCCATCACGGTTGCCCGGGATACCCACGTAGAGGAAGTCAATCAGCTATTAAAGACGGCAAGCCAGCGCCATCTGCAAGGTATTCTGGGGTATACCGAAACGCCCATGGCCTCAGTGGATTTCAATCATGATCCGCACTCCGGCATCCTGGACGCCACCCAGACCCGGGTAGCCGGCACGCGGCTGATCAAACTGCTTTGCTGGTTTGATAACGAATGGGGATTTGCCAACCGCATGCTGGATATCAGCCAGCGCCTGGCACGCCTGACACAGCCCCGCCACGATTTCTTATCATCTGACTCACACGAGGACAGCTGCACATGAACGTAAAAAAGATGACCGACCTGCCACTCCAGGGTCAACGCGTCCTGATTCGTGAAGATCTGAACGTACCTATCAAGAATGCCAGCGTTTCCAGTGACGCCCGCCTGCGTGCCGCCCTGCCCACCATTCAGGCTGCTGCCGATGCTGGTGCCAAGGTGATGCTGATGAGCCACCTTGGCCGCCCCACAGAAGGCGAGCCTGCCGAAGAGTTTTCCCTTGCTCCGGTCGCCGCTCACCTTGGCCAACTGTTGGGCCGCCCCGTCACACTGGTCAAGGACTACCTGGAAGGCGGTCCCGAGCTGAGCGATGGCGATGTCGTGCTGCTTGAAAACGTACGCTTTAACACAGGCGAGAAAAAAGATGACGAAGCGCTGGCCAAGCAGTACGCCGCGCTGTGCGACATCTTTGTGATGGATGCATTTGGCACTGCCCACCGCGCCCAGGCATCGACCCATGGCGTCGCCCGCTTTGCACCCACCGCATGTGCCGGGCCGCTATTGGCCAACGAACTTGAAGCACTGGAAAAAGCCCTAGCCCACCCCAAGCGCCCGATGACGGCCATTGTGGGCGGCTCCAAGGTATCCACCAAGCTGGATGTGCTCAACGCTCTGTCTGAAAAATGCGACCAACTGATTGTCGGTGGCGGCATCGCCAACACCTTTATCGCCGCAGCAGGCTATAATGTAGGTAAATCACTCCATGAAGCTGATCTGGTCGCTCAGGCCAAGGCCTTGATGGAGAAAGTGGCTATTCCAATGCCGACCGATGTCGTCGTTGCCACCGAGTTTTCCGAGTCGGCAGAAGCTGTCGTCAAACCTGTGGATCAGGTGGCCGATAATGAAATGATTCTGGATATCGGCCCGGATACCGCAGCCCACTTGGCAGGCCTGCTGAAAGACGCAGGAACGATCCTTTGGAACGGCCCGGTGGGCGTCTTTGAAATTGACCAGTTCGGCAAAGGCACCGAAGTCATTGCCCATGCGATTGCTGAAAGCCAGGCATTCTCAATTGCCGGTGGCGGCGATACATTGGCCGCTATCGACAAGTACGCGATAGCCGGGCGTGTTTCCTATATCTCGACGGGGGGCGGGGCATTCCTTGAATACGTCGAAGGCAAGACATTACCGGCAGTCGCTGCTCTGGAGGCTGCGGCATCAGGCGCCTAGACGGCCAGGTAATCCATTTTGATCAGACTCTACCCACACACGATAACGATTTATTTTATATAAGGTGACTTTATGGCTCTTATTAGCATGCGTCAGATGCTGGATCATGCCGCTGAATACGGTTACGGCATTCCCGCTTTCAACGTCAACAACCTCGAACAGATGCGCGCCATCATGGAAGCGGCGGATAAAACCGACTCTCCAGTGATCGTCCAGGCGTCTGCTGGCGCACGCAAATATGCGGGCGCGCCTTTCCTACGCCATCTGATCCTGGCCGCCGTTGAAGAATTCCCGCATATTCCGGTGGCCATGCACCAGGACCACGGCACCAGCCCTGCGGTCTGCCAACGCTCCATTCAGCTGGGCTTCTCCTCGGTGATGATGGATGGCTCCCTGGGTGAAGACGGCAAGACGCCCATGGATTACGACTATAACGTTGACGTGACCCGCCGTACTGTTGAAATGGCACATGCATGTGGCGTTTCAGTGGAAGGTGAGCTGGGTTGCCTGGGCAGCCTGGAAACCGGCATGGCTGGCGAAGAAGACGGTATCGGGGCAGAAGGCAAGCTGGATATGGAACAGCTGCTGACCGATCCTGAAGAAGCCGCAGAGTTCGTCAAGGCAACCCAGGTGGATGCCCTGGCCATTGCCATCGGCACCAGCCACGGTGCTTACAAGTTTACCCGTCCGCCGACGGGCGATACCCTGTCGATTCAGCGTATCAAGGAAATTCATGCGCGCATTCCAGACACTCACCTGGTCATGCACGGCTCTTCTTCCGTACCCCAAGAATGGCTGGAAGTCATCAATCGCTATGGCGGCGAGATTCCTGAAACCTACGGCGTTCCCGTAGAAGAAATCATTCAGGGCATCAAGCACGGTGTGCGCAAGGTCAACATTGATACCGATCTGCGTCTGGCTTCCACAGGTGCGGTACGTCGTTTTCTGGCTGAGAACCCGTCTGAATTTGATCCGCGCAAATTCCTCAAGGAAACCGTCAGCGCCATGCGTGGCCTGTGTATTGACCGCTACGAAGCCTTCGGCACAGCAGGCAATGCCAGCAAGATCAAACCGATCAATCTGGAAGAGATGTTCAAGCGCTACGAAAGCGGTGAACTGGCTCCCAAGATCAGGTAATTGCCTGACCCATGGCCAAACAAGGCAGCCTTATGGGCTGCCTTTTTAGTAGGTCTGCGCAGAACAATGCAAAAGTGATAGAACAGTGTTCGCTAACGTCGTAGAATCATCCTATTATGTTGTTATGGTGTGTGTCAGGTAGCCGCGCTTTGAACAGTGCAAGGATCAACCATGTTTTTGCCTCTTCTGCTATTTGATTGCGACGGCACTCTGGTCGATAGCGAGCCACTTCTGGCAGAAGAGATGGCAATCGGCCTCAATGCGGTAGGCCTTCCCTTTGTCGTTTCCGACTATATGGGTGAGTTCCGCGGTGCACGTTTTCGTCGTATTGTGGCCGAGCTGCAAGAACGCTACGGCGCGGTTGCCCGTGATCAGCTGGAAATCATGGAAAGTGCCATGCGTGCCAATCTGGCCACCCGCCTCAGCAATGAACTCACCACTATCGACGGTGCCCGCGAAGCTCTGCAGCAGTTAAGCGACTACCCCAGAGCGGTGGTTTCCAACGGGCCAGAAAAAAAGATCCTCAACGCCCTGGCAACCACCGCGTTGGATGGCTACTTCAATGGCCACCTGTTCAGCGGCTATGCGGCCAACTGTTGGAAGCCAGAGCCTGGTTTACATCTCCATGCAGCACACAATATGGGGTTTGACGCTGCTGACTGCATTGCCATTGATGATGCATTGGTCGGTGTCAAGGCAGCACTGGATGCCGGGATGACAGTGGTACATCTGAACCGTTTTCCTGATGCCGAAAAAACCCCTAAAGACGCCATCATGATCAACAGCATGTATCAACTACCCACTGTCATTCACCAGTTGACGCGTGAACGATGGGGTAACAGCACCACATTCAAACGTTATAAAGGAGCCTAATCATGGCGTCATTACGTGATCAGCTCGGCGGGCTTGTTTACTCGACAGAACAGGGTGATATCTGCCCGGACTGTCGCCAGGCGCTTGAAAGCTGCTGCTGTGATGACCTTGCTGAACAGGCACGCATTGCCTCGCTTGATGGTATCGTGCGCATTCGTCGCGAAACCAGTGGCCGCAAGGGTAAGGGCGTCACTACACTGTCAGGTATCCCTTTGCCTGAAAAGGAGCTCAAGGTACTGGCCAAGCAGCTGAAGAAACGCTGCGGCACTGGCGGTGCGGTCAAGGAGGGAGTCATTGAAATCCAGGGTGATCATCGTGAAACGCTCAAACAAGCGCTCGCTGAACATGGTTACCAGGCAAAACTTGCCGGTGGTTGAACCAAACTGAATCGACCATCGGCTTACCAAGGCATTCGTTATGGTTTGGCTGGAATACCTGCTACCACTGATTTTTCTATTTCCGATGGCCGCTATGGCGGCCATCGTTCTTGCCTTGCGTAGTCTGTATGATGCCCGCGTTAATTCTCCCTTTGATGCCCATCCATTGCGCACGCCCGGCCAGGCCTTACGTAACCGCCTTGACCAGGCATTCTCTAGCCTTTTTCTTAATGGCACCCTGGGGCCGCTGATCAGCCTTTCACCCTTGGTTTATGGCATGGGCAGGATGTTGTTTGTCGATCGCCAGGACTGGGTGGAGTGGGCGCTTTATGGGCTGCTGAGCACGGTTCTGGTGCTGGTTTTTTCACTGTTGCTGATACGCGATTACCAGCGTATCCGACGCCTCAAGCTTGGGCTGGCCTGTGAACTTGCTGTCGGTCAGGAACTGGAAAGACTGATCCGGCCTGACGCGCATCCTTACTATATCTTTCATGATGTGCCGACAGACAGCTTTACCATTGATCATGTGGTGGTCACCCCACACGGAGTCTTTGTGGTGGAAACCCGGGCGCGTTCCAAAGCGCTGGGAAGCAATGGCAAAGAGCTGACACAGGTATTTGTAGAGCATGAGCGTCTGCGCTTCCCGCATTGGCAGGAGCGCCGCCCCTTGTACAAGACAAGACAGGCGGCTCACTGGGTCGCTCAGTGGCTGGAAAAGAACTGCGGCATCAGCGTTCCTGTCCGCGGTGTTCTGGTCTTGCCCGGCTGGGAAATTGACACCTCCGAAGCCGCTGATGATATTCTCGTCGTAAGTGGTGACGACCTGGCCCAAAAGCTTTCAGGACTGGTTCTAGGCGAGCTTGATGATGCCCTGCATGACAAGATCATCTATCTGCTGCTTGAACGGGCCCGTTTGATGGAAGGCAAGCCGCTGCGACAGCCTTCCGTTTGAATGCGCCTTACCTTTTTAACTGCTGCCTTTAAGCTTGCCGCCCATTTCCTGTGCCAGATCAACGGCAAAGTGATCCGTCATGCCGCCAATAAAGTCCAGCATACGGCGATAGCTGGCGTATAGCGTCCAGTCACGCTGTGGCGTGTTTTCGCCTATCAGGGCCAACACCCTCTGATGCTTGAAGGATAAGCGCCCGGTGTGATGCAACTCATGGGCAGCGCCTATAAAGGCTTCCAGCAAGATGCCCAGCGTCGTGTAGGCACCAATTTCAAGTTTTGCCTTTCTTTCGTTCTGGAATATCCTTTCCCGTGCCAGCTGCTTAGCCGCACGCACCCCCCAACCCAAGTCAGGGTGACAAAGTTCCAGCAGGTCATTTTCCAGACGGCCCGCTAACAGCGCCTGCTCATGCTGAACAAACACAGCACTGACTTCATTCACCGCCCGCTCCATCGCCGAGCCGCGCAGAAGCGCAATACGCCTCCGCTGGGAGACGCCGCGCTTTTGCATTTCAAGATATTCAACGGGCACCTCTCCGGCAATATGCTTGAGAATGTCACTCACCTCACTGTAGTGCAGAATGCCCATTTCCAGTCCATCTTCCAGATCTAGAAGGGCATAGCAAATATCATCAGCCGCTTCTACCAACCAGGCCAACGGGTGACGACACCAACGATTATCTCCCTGCGCTAAAAGCCCGAGTGCTTCAGCCACTTCACGCAATATGTCCAGTTCTGACTGGTAAGCGCCAAACTTACCTTCCTGGGTTCGATGCTCAACGCTCCAGGGATATTTCAACAAGGTGCCCAAAGTTGCTGCTGTCATGCGCATACCGCCCTGGAACTGGTTGTACTCAATCTGGGTGATGACTCGAAATCCTTGGGCATTACCTTCATAGGTAAGCAAGTCATCCCGTTCAGGCGTTGATAAGCCATCCAGCAGGCCACTGCTCTCAGCGCGCTGAAACCAGTCACGGATAGCATACTCACCGGCATGGCCAAAAGGAGGGTTACCAATATCATGGCCAAGGCAGGCCGTCTGGATAATGACGCCCAAATCAGCAGGCGATATCCAGCTAGGTAAACGGCTTCCCAGTAGTTCACCCACGCTCATACCCAAGGAGCGGCCAACACAGCCTACTTCCAGCGAATGCGTCAAACGGGTATGGATATGATCATTCTCAGTTAAGGGATGTACCTGCGTCTTACGCCCCAGGCGGCGAAATGACCCTGAAAAAATGATACGGTCATGATCTTTATGGAAAGGGCTTCGGCCAATCTCACGGCTGCTGCCGAGGCGTTTGTCGTGCAAACGTTGTGGTGAAAGCAGCTGCTCCCAGCGCATTGATGTCATCAGGCTCCTCCTTAGATGCTGCATTCTGACATAAATAGCTGCAACAATTCTCCTCACGCCTTACGCCAAAATTTCCACGCATAAAAAAATCCCCCAGAGCCGTCAGCTCTGGGGGATTTTTAGTATAAGTGCCTCACGAGGACTGCGCCGGGCTTCCGGGACTCTCCATGGGGAGACCCTTCTTTTCCTTTCACTACACAAACAAAAAACCCAGCCGGTTGGCTGGGTTTTTTGCGGTATAAGTGCCTGACGATGACCTACTCTCGCATGGGGAGACCCCACACTACCATCGGCGCTAAGCGGTTTCACTGCTGAGTTCGGCAAGGGATCAGGTGGTTCCCACTCGCTATGGTCGTCAGGCGTAACAGGTGATATAGCAAGCTGATTCAACGGCGTTCAATGGCCGCTGCGTAATGTCGGTGATCGTCTCTGCGTATCCGGTGCGCTTTCGCGCGTCGTTATCACTAGCTTCAGACCCCTTGGGTGTTATAGGGTCAAGCCTCACGGGCCATTAGTACACGTTAGCTCAACGCCTTGCAGCGCTTCCACACCGTGCCTATCAACCAGCTGGTCTCGCTGGGCCCTTCAGGAGGCTCTAGGCCTCAGGGATGCCTCATCTTGAAGGGGGCTTCCCGCTTAGATGCTTTCAGCGGTTATCCCGTCCGCACTTAGCTACCCGGCAATGCCACTGGCGTGACAACCGGAACACCAGAGGTGCGTCCACTCCGGTCCTCTCGTACTAGGAGCAGCCCTTCTCAAACATCCTACGCCCACGGCAGATAGGGACCGAACTGTCTCACGACGTTCTAAACCCAGCTCGCGTACCACTTTAAATGGCGAACAGCCATACCCTTGGGACCGACTTCAGCCCCAGGATGTGATGAGCCGACATCGAGGTGCCAAACACCGCCGTCGATGTGAACTCTTGGGCGGTATCAGCCTGTTATCCCCGGAGTACCTTTTATCCGTTGAGCGATGGCCCTTCCATACAGAACCACCGGATCACTAGAACCTGCTTTCGCACCTGCTCGACGTGTCTGTCTCGCAGTCAAGCACCCTTATGCTCTTGCACTCATTGCACGATGTCCGACCGTGCTGAGGGTACCTTCGTGCTCCTCCGTTACGCTTTGGGAGGAGACCGCCCCAGTCAAACTACCCACCACACACTGTCCTCGATCCGGATAACGGACCTGAGTGAGAACGCCAATGATGCCAGGCTGGTATTTCAAGGGTGGCTCCGCTCGAACTGGCGTCCGAGGTTCAAAGCCTCCCAGCTATCCTACACAGGCAACATCAGCGTCCAGTGTGAAGCTATAGTAAAGGTTCACGGGGTCTTTCCGTCTAGCCGCGGGTACACCGCATCTTCACGGCGATTTCAATTTCACTGAGTCTCGGGTGGAGACAGCGTGGCCATCATTACGCCATTCGTGCAGGTCGGAACTTACCCGACAAGGAATTTCGCTACCTTAGGACCGTTATAGTTACGGCCGCCGTTTACCGGGGCTTCGATCAAGAGCTTCTCCGAGGATAACACCATCACTTAACCTTCCGGCACCGGGCAGGCGTCACACCCTATACGTCGTCTTGCGACTTGGCAGAGTGCTGTGTTTTTACTAAACAGTTGCAGCCACCTGGTATCTTCGACCGGTTCGGGCTTGGAGAGCAAGTCTCGTCACCCTACGCCGGCGTGCCTTCTCCCGAAGTTACGGCACCATTTTGCCTAGTTCCTTCACCCGAGTTCTCTCAAGCGCCTTGGGATTCTCACCCTGACCACCTGTGTCGGTTTGGGGTACGGTCGCACATGATCTGAAGCTTAGAGGCTTTTCCTGGAAGCGTGGCATCAGTGACTTCCTGACCGTGGTCAGTTCGTTTCGCATCTCGGCTTTAAGCGCCCGGATTTACCTGAGCACTCGGCCTACTTGCTTTCACCAGGACAACCAACGCCTGGCTCACCTAGCCTTCTCCGTCCCCCCATCGCAATCATGTCCGGTACGGGAATATTGACCCGTTTCCCATCGACTACGCCTTTCGGCCTCGCCTTAGGGGCCGACTCACTCTGCTCCGATTAGCGTCGAACAGAAACCCTTGGTCTTCCGGCGAGGGCGTTTTTCACGCCCTTTATCGTTACTCATGTCAGCATTCGCACTCGTGATACCTCCAGCGAACTTCTCAATTCCCCTTCATTGGCTTACACGACGCTCCTCTACCGCTCATCCAGAGGATGAACCCGTAGCTTCGGTACCTGATTTAGCCCCGTTACATCTTCCGCGCAGGCCGACTCGACTAGTGAGCTATTACGCTTTCTTTAAAGGATGGCTGCTTCTAAGCCAACCTCCTAGCTGTCTGAGCCTTCCCACATCGTTTCCCACTTAATCAGGATTTCGGGACCTTAGCTGACGGTCTGGGTTGTTTCCCTTTTCACAACGGACGTTAGCACCCGCTGTGTGTCTCCCACGCGTCACTCACCGGTATTCGGAGTTTGCCTCGGGTTGGTAAGTCGGGATGACCCCCTAGCCGAAACAGTGCTCTACCCCCGGTGGTGCTACATGAGGCGCTACCTAAATAGCTTTCGAGGAGAACCAGCTATCTCCGAGCTTGATTAGCCTTTCACTCCGATCCACAAGTCATCCAAATCTTTTTCAACAGATCCTGGTTCGGGCCTCCAATTGATGTTACTCAATCTTCACCCTGCTCATGGATAGATCGCTCGGTTTCGGGTCTATATCCTGCGACTGCATCGCCCAGTTAAGACTCGCTTTCGCTACGGCTCCCCTAATCGGTTAACCTCGCCACAGAATATAAGTCGCTGACCCATTATACAAAAGGTACGCCGTCACGGAACAAGTCCGCTCCGACTGCTTGTACGCACACGGTTTCAGGGTCTATTTCACTCCCCTCTCCGGGGTTCTTTTCGCCTTTCCCTCACGGTACTGGTTCACTATCGGTCAGCCAGGAGTATTTAGCCTTGGAGGATGGTCCCCCCGTCTTCAGTCAAGGTTTCTCGTGCCCCGACCTACTCGATTTCACATGATCAGATTTTCGACTACGGGGCTATCACCCACTATGGCCGCGCTTCCCAGCGCATTCGCCTAATCAGTCACATGCTTAAGGGCTGGTCCCCGTTCGCTCGCCGCTACTAGGGGAATCTCGGTTGATTTCTTTTCCTCAGGGTACTTAGATGTTTCAGTTCCCCTGGTTCGCCTCTTACGCCTATGTATTCAGCGTAAGATACTCATCTTGTGATGAGTGGGTTTCCCCATTCAGAAATGCCCGGGTCACAGGTTGTTTGCCACCTCGCCGAGCCTTATCGCAGGCTTCCACGTCTTTCATCGCCTCTGGCTGCCTAGGCATCCACCGTGTGCGCTTCATTGCTTGACCCTATAACCCGAAGGAGTCTGGTCGCGCAATGATAACGATTGCCGGATACGCTTGAGACGTATCACACAACAATTTACTACGTACACCTTTTTTCAGGCAGGGTCTCACCACGTAAAACGTGATGAATCACTGACCTTTCAAAAGGTTTATCAGCTTGATATATCTTGTTAAAGAGCGACTGCTATGCGCAGTGATAAAAGAACCGATAAGGAAGACGTTTTCTTCCAAGCGCATCTGTTGCCAGAGGCGTGTGTTCGTTTATCACTGCGCAATGTCAGCGTTTATCTGATCAGGTAATTCATTGTGAGCGCTTACCGCGAGGGATGATGCATCGTTTAAGGAGGTGATCCAGCCGCAGGTTCCCCTACGGCTACCTTGTTACGACTTCACCCCAGTCATGAACCACACCGTGGTGATCGCCCTCTTGCGTTAGGCTAACCACTTCTGGTGCAGTCCACTCCCATGGTGTGACGGGCGGTGTGTACAAGGCCCGGGAACGTATTCACCGTGACATTCTGATTCACGATTACTAGCGATTCCGACTTCACGGAGTCGAGTTGCAGACTCCGATCCGGACTGAGACCGGCTTTAAGGGATTCGCTGACTCTCGCGAGTTCGCCGCCCTTTGTACCGGCCATTGTAGCACGTGTGTAGCCCTACTCGTAAGGGCCATGATGACTTGACGTCGTCCCCACCTTCCTCCGGTTTGTCACCGGCAGTCTCCTTAGAGTTCCCACCATTACGTGCTGGCAAATAAGGACAAGGGTTGCGCTCGTTACGGGACTTAACCCAACATTTCACAACACGAGCTGACGACAGCCATGCAGCACCTGTCTCTGCGTTCCCGAAGGCACCCAGTGATCTCTCACCAGTTCGCAGGATGTCAAGAGTAGGTAAGGTTCTTCGCGTTGCATCGAATTAAACCACATGCTCCACCGCTTGTGCGGGCCCCCGTCAATTCATTTGAGTTTTAACCTTGCGGCCGTACTCCCCAGGCGGTCGACTTATCGCGTTAACTTCGCCACAAAGTGCGCTAGGCACCCAACGGCTGGTCGACATCGTTTACGGCGTGGACTACCAGGGTATCTAATCCTGTTTGCTACCCACGCTTTCGCACCTCAGTGTCAGTGTCAGTCCAGAAGGCCGCCTTCGCCACTGGTATTCCTCCCGATCTCTACGCATTTCACCGCTACACCGGGAATTCTACCTTCCTCTCCTGCACTCTAGCCTGACAGTTCCGGATGCCGTTCCCAGGTTGAGCCCGGGGCTTTCACAACCGGCTTATCAAGCCACCTACGCGCGCTTTACGCCCAGTAATTCCGATTAACGCTTGCACCCTCCGTATTACCGCGGCTGCTGGCACGGAGTTAGCCGGTGCTTCTTCTGCGAGTGATGTCTTTCCTGGCGGGTATTAACCGCCAGGCGTTCTTCCTCGCTGAAAGTGCTTTACAACCCGAGGGCCTTCTTCACACACGCGGCATGGCTGGATCAGGCTTGCGCCCATTGTCCAATATTCCCCACTGCTGCCTCCCGTAGGAGTTCGGGCCGTGTCTCAGTCCCGATGTGGCTGATCATCCTCTCAGACCAGCTACGGATCGTCGCCTTGGTGAGCCATTACCTCACCAACCAGCTAATCCGGCATAGGCTCATCCGATAGCGGGAGCCGGAGCCCCCTTTCTCCCGTAGGACGTATGCGGTATTAGCCTGGGTTTCCCCAGGTTATCCCCCACTATCGGGTAAATTCCTATGCATCACTCACCCGTCCGCCGCTCGTCAGCGGGTAGCAAGCTACCCCTGTTACCGCTCGACTTGCATGTGTTAGGCCTGCCGCCAGCGTTCAATCTGAGCCATGATCAAACTCTTCAGTTTAAAATCATTGTGATGCTTACTCGTCACCCTAAGGCAACAGAAGCGCATCAAACTTGGCTCAAGGTTCAAACGAATTCATTTCAATTTACATTGTCATGACCGCTTGCCTTGATAGTTGGTGATTTATCACCCTCATCGGCAAGCGCCCACATGAATTACCTGATCAAATTTTTAAAGAGCTGTTCGCGAGACGGCTATTAAACCTGCCATTCGATGACCTGAATGACTTGCCTCAGCGAGGAAAGCGTATTCTACGCATTCCTGTGTGTTTGTCAACTGCTGATTTCGATACCGTGTTTCGATCGATTTCAGCGAGGAAATTAGACGCGGCAACTTCTCGCCAACGTTCTCTAACTCTCTGACAAACCGAAGGTTTTCACCTCCGAACTTACGAATAAGTACCGCTGGTAACGCTGTGCGTCCCCGGCAGCGGATGCGTACTTTACGGATTTGCCGGCGGGGATGCAAGAGGCTTTGTAAAAAAATTTCAATTACCCACCTTATCAGATTAAAGCTCACCGGATGAAAAGCGCTTCGGCGATGACTTGGTTGGCAGTTACACTACTATCCGTCTGTTTGATTATCCGTCTGTTTAATGTCTCTGTTTATTCGCCCTAACCAGCCTGAGGTCCATGATGAGCCAGCACCTGCTAACCATCGATTCTTTAAACCGAGAAAGTGTCGATCACCTGTTGCGCGTCGCCGCGCGTATGGAGCCGATTGCCAGTCGTCGCCAGGTCACACGGGTACTGGAAGGAGCGGTGCTCGGCAATCTGTTTTTTGAAGCCAGCACTCGCACACGGGTGAGCTTTAATGCCGCCTTCTGCCGTTTGGGCGGCAGCGTCTGCGATACCACTGGCTTTACGTTCTCCTCCATGGCCAAGGGCGAGTCACTCTATGACACCAGCCGGGTGATGAGTGGCTACTGTGATGCGATTGTCATGCGCCACCCGGATCAAGGATCTGTAGCGGAATTTGCAGCAGCGACCAACGTGCCGGTGATTAACGGTGGTGATGGCCCGGGCGAACACCCCAGCCAGGCGCTGCTAGATCTCTATACGATTGATAAAGAATTCCAGCGGCTGGGGAAATCACTCAAGGGCGCGCACATCTTGCTCACTGGGGATTTGAAGTACGGGCGTACCGTGCATTCCTTGATCAAGCTGCTTTCCCTTTATGATCCGCTGCGCTTTACCCTGGTATCTCCACCGGGACTTGAAATGCCTAAGGCGTTGATTGACCGGGTCACCTCCCGTGGGCACATTGTCGAGCAGCGCGACTCCCTGGCCAGCGACTTTTCCGATCTGGACGTGGTGTACACCACCCGCATCCAGAGAGAACGCTTTACCGATGAGATGAATGAGAGCTTTCAGGGGCTTTCCCAGGATTACATGGTCAACCGGGACTTTCTTGATCAGCGCTGCAGCCAGAGCACCATTGTGATGCACCCGCTACCCCGCGACAGCCGCCCGGGGGCCAATGATCTGAATGTGAACCTGAACGGTGACCCACGTCTGGCTATCTTCCGCCAGACAGACAATGGCATTCCCATGCGTATGGCGATTTTCGCTACGCTATTGCAGGTCGATGAATTAATCGAAAAGGATATGCGCCCTGTGCGCTGGTTTGTTCCTGACCAGACGGGCACGCTGGATCGCTAAGGTAGGCGGCCTGCAGCAGACTTTTGGTTATATTAGTTTGGTTATAAAGAGACGCGCCCATCTGGCAAACCTTCCAGGTGGGCAAACCAACCTTCCAAGATAAGCACAGCGGCAATACCGTCAACACTGTCTTGACGATAGTTACCGCGATGCCCAGCCGCATGGGCAATCTGCTTGGCTTCTCGAGTGGTGCCACGCTCATCAACCATCTGACAGGGTTTGCCATAGCGGCCATGCAAGCGGTTACCAAACTTGCGTGCCCGCGTGCTCATGACTGATTCACTACCGTCCATGTTAAGCGGCAAACCCACCACGAAAAAATCCGGCTGCCACTCTTCCACTAACCGTGTTAACTGGTTCCAATCGGGAATGCCATCACGAGCTGGAAGCGGTGTGAGTTCTCTGGCGCTTTTCAAAAGCTCATTACCCACGGCGATACCGATACGCCGAGTACCAAAATCAAATGCCAGCACCAGGCGTTGCCCCATGGTAGCCATCAGGCGTGCCCTGCATCCCGGGTCATCAGGTTAAGATCAACTCCTAAAAGGCCTGCAGCGCCAGAAAGCCGCTCGGCAGGTGGCGTTTCGAACAGAACGCTCAAGGCGGCATCAACCGTCAGCCAGGCGTTATCCTTCAGCTCATCCTCCAACTGACCCACATCCCAACCGGCGCACCCCAGGCAAATGAGAAAATGCGCTGGCCCGGTGTTATTGGCCAGCGCCTGAAGTATGTCGATGGAGGTCGTCAGGGCGATGTCATCGGTCACCTGAATGCTGGAATCCCACTCCTGGCTATTACCCCGATGGAGGATAAAACCACGATCCTTGTGCATGGGGCCGCCATAATAAACAGGCGCACTGCGATGCAGGCTGCGCTCTCCACCCAGAGAAAGCTGATCAAACAGCGCATCCAGAGTGACTTCCAGCGGTTTGTTAACAATAACGCCCATGCAACCGTTGTCATCGTGGTCGCATAGATACACTAGGCTGGAAGCAAAATTGGCATCTTCCATATGCGGCATGGCCAACAGGAAATGATGTTTCAGACTTTGCATGCGGCTCCTAACATTTACCCTCTACGGGCAAATTTTTCAGTCTCAGGCTGACGGTACGAGGCGGCGCTCGATGGCATCGAGCAGCAGACCGGCAATATGGGTACCGCGCTGATCGTCAATTTCACGTACGCAGGTAGGGCTGGTGACATTGATTTCAGTAATGTAGTCACCGATCACATCCAGGCCCACAAACAGCAGGCCTTTTTCACGGATCATCGGCTGTACCTGCTGAATCAACCAGTGATCGCGCTCGGTTAATTCACGGGTAACACCGCGCCCACCAGCTGCCAGGTTACCACGGGTTTCACCCGCCGACGGTATGCGCGCCAGACCAAAGGGCACCGGCTCGCCATCCACCAGAAGAATACGCGTATCGCCGTCCTTGATTTCCGGCAGATAGCGCTGGGCCATGATCTGGCGCTGGCCACGCAGGGTCAGCTGTTCAATCACGGCGCCAATATTGCGACCGTCCGGGCCAATATGGAAGATGCCCGTGCCGCCCATACCATCAAGCGGTTTAAAAATCACGTTACCGTGTTCTGCGTGGAAAGCGCGCAGTACCTCATCACGGCTGGAGACAAGGGTAGAAGCACAGCACTGCGGGAACTGTTGGGCAAACAGCTTTTCATTACACTGCAGCAGCGCAGCGGTGGGATTGACAACCTGAACCCCCTCTCGCTCGGCAAACCCCAACAGATGCACCGCATTGATGAAGTCTGCGTCTACCGGCGGATCCTTGCGCATCAGGATAGTATCCAGCTCGGTCAGCGGTCGCGCTTCAGCGTCTCCCAGATCAAACCAGTGCCCAGCGTCACGATGAACGCTCAGCGGGCGCATCAGCGCAAACGCCTCACCCGCCTGCAGGAACAGGTCTTCCTGCTCCATGTAATACAGCTGGTAGCCGCGATCCTGGGCTGCCCAGAGCAAGGCTAGGGTAGTATCTTTCTTATAGGCGATATCAGCGATGGGATCCATCACTACGCCCAGACGAAGACTCGATTGACTCATTGATCAGCGCTTCCGGAAATAGACAGGTTAGTAGTTGCCCTTGGTGAACAGGCGCTTCTTCCATGACGGGCAGTATGCCGCAGGGTGTGCCAGACGCCAAACCTGACGCATCTCAGGTAGCGTTCTGAGTCAGGCTAGCGGCCACACCTGGCTGCAGGCGAATGGCCAAAGGCTCAATGCTAATCAGCTCACGCTTGTAAAGGCGCCCAATCGCCTGTTTGTAGGCGCTTTTGCTGACGCCCAGCCGCGCTTTGATCTCCTGGGCACTGCTTTTGTCGCCCAGGGGCAGATAGCCACCACTTTCACGCAGTGCCTGAAGCACTTTGTCGCCCACCACATCCAGGCGCGCCTCACCGGGAGGTAACAACGCAATATCCAGACGTCCATCTTCACGACGCCTTTTGACAAATCCTGTCAGGCCTTGCCCACGGCGCAGTGGCTGAGTGAGGTCATCCTGATAGACCAGCCCCCAATAGGCGTGGTTGACCACTACCTTCATGCCCAGATCCGTTCGCTCGGCAACCACCAGGGTCACTTGGTCACCCTGGGAAAGCGCCCAGGCTTCATCCTGTAAAAAGCGCTCAAGGCGCATCGAAGCCACTGGACGCTGCTGATCATCTGCATACAGCTTGACCAGAACACGTTTACCCACATCCGGACGGAATGACTGCTCACTGTAAGGCAGCAGGACATCCTTCGGTGGCCCCCAGCGCAGAAAGGCGCCCACACTGGTGACAGCCGTCACGGTCAGGTAGGCGACCTCCCCGATGGACGCGCTGACGGCCGTGGCAGGAGGAGGAGAGGAGCGTGAATCACGGGCCATGGCAAAGGTGTCCTGAGAATAAAGAGAAGAAAAGCGGCGCCTGTCTGCCCGATATCAGGGCTGAAAATCACCGAAATGATATTGAAGTAGCGACAAGGCAACAACAGGAGCGGTTTCAGTACGCAAAACGCGTGGCCCCAACGTCAATGGGGTGAAGTCGGCATTTTCAGCTGCCTTGATGTCATCCTCCGCCAAGCCACCTTCCGGGCCGATCAACAAGGCGACACTGGCAGGCGCTTCAGTGCGCTGAAAGGGATTCCCGGTGGCCAGATGAAGCATCAGCCGCAGGGTTTCATCACGCTGTTCAAGCCAACTCGCAAGCGCTTGGGGAGGGTGAACACTGGGTACCACGGCGCGCCCGCACTGCTCACTGGCACTAGCCGCAACGGCCTGCCAGTGAGCATGCTTGCGTGCTTCCCGTTCGCCTTTCAGACGCACCTCGGTGCGTTGCGTATAGAGCGGCGTGATACAACTCACGCCTAACTCAACAGCCTTCTGAATGGCGTAATCCATACGATCTCCCTTGGAGACCGCCTGGCCAAGATGAATCATCAGCGACGACTCACCTTGTCCGGGCCATAAGGCTTCTACGCTTACCGTGACCTGCTTGCGTGTCACTTCTGCCAGACGCACACCGGCCTCTTGGCCGTTACCGTCGAAGATCACCAGCGGCGCCCCCGGCAGCATACGCAACACACGGGTGATGTGACGCGCCGGACCTTCCGGCAGGGTCAGCGTTGCCCCTTCAATCAAAGGCGCCGACACATGGATACGTGGCATCCTGGCGTATTCAGCAGACCATTCAACACTGTTCATGTTGATCAGGCTTGGGTGCCTTCTGCCTGCTGGGCTTCACGCTGCTTGCGCTGGGCATACATGGCCTCGAAGTTGACCGGCGCCAGCATCAGCGGCGGGAAACCACCACGGTTGACCAGGCTGTCGACACATTCGCGAGCATAAGGGAACAGCAGGTTCGGGCAGAACGCGCCCAGGGTCTGATCCAGCTGAGCACCTTCAATACCGGAAATACGGAACAGGCCAGCCTGCTCGACTTCTACCAGGAAAGAGGTTGTGCCGCTTTCGTTATCATCGACCCGTGCAGTGACCTTGACGACCACTTCAAACTGATCTTCAGCCACCTGATTGCTGGTAGTGTTCAGATCAAGATTAACCTTGGGCTTGAACGGCTGCTTGAACACCTCGGGTGAATTAGGCGCTTCAAACGAGATATCCTTGACATAAATGCGCTGCAGCGAGAATTTCAGCTGCGGCTTGTCTTCAGCCTGCGCACCGGCTGCCGGATTGGTGTTGTTGTCTTCTGCCATTGGAGACTCCTTGGATTCAATTTAGATTAAATGGTTATTTTTTCACCATGGGTAGGCTATCAGCCTGCCATTGCATCATGCCGCCCTTGAGTTTCACCGCACGCTCAAACCCGGCTTTGGCCAGTTTCGCCTGAACAGCGCCTGAGCTCTGGCCATGTTTGCATACTATGATTACCGGTTTGCTTTTATGCTTTTCCAGTTCGTTCATGCGGCTATCGAGGTTGCTTTGCGGAATATTAAGCGCACCTGCGATATGGCCGGCCTTGTAATCCTTGCTTTCGCGCAGATCAAGTACCACCGCATCTTCACGGTTGATAAGCTGAGTCGCCTGGGTAGACGTCACACCGCTGGTAGCAGCGTTACGCGTTTCATAGATAAGCCAGGCGGTCAGAACGAGCAGAAAGGCGCCCACCAGCAATGGATGGTTTTGTACGAATTCGAACAGCTGATCGATCATCGCGTGCAAAATCTCTTGGTCAATGCGGAAATAAAGCGGCACTGCCGCCGTTTAAACGCCACAGTATACACGCCACATAAGGTTGCGCGCAGGCCGATATCATGACGAACCCACACGGCCTGCGCTATGATGCCCGAAGAGTCGGTGGGTCGCGACCCCGAACCGATCTGCATTCGGCAATAAAGAGGCTTTAATGGACACAACAAGTACACCGCGCCCAGTTGCGCTGATTATCCTGGATGGCTACGGCCACAATCCTGATGCCCAACATAACGCTGTCGCCAGCGCCAATACGCCTGTCATGGATGCGCTATGGTCTCAGCGCCCCCACGCTTTCGTACATACCGATGGCCGCCATGTCGGGTTGCCTGACGGCCAGATGGGCAACTCAGAAGTCGGCCATATGAACCTGGGTGCCGGACGCATTGTTTATCAGGACTTCACCCGCATTACCAAAGCCATTGAAGACGGTGATCTGGATAACAACCCGGTGCTTACCCAGCCAATTGATGCCGCCGTGGCCAACCAGCGCCCCGTTCACCTGATCGGGCTGCTGTCACCGGGCGGTGTTCACAGCCATGAAAACCATTTCCTGGCCCTGGCCGAAGTCGCCGCACGGCGCGGAGCCAAGCAGATTTATATCCATGCTTTTCTGGATGGCCGCGATATGCCACCGGAAAGTGCGCGCCCCTCCATTGAACGCGCGAATACGCGTCTGGCAGAACTGGTTGGCGCAGATAATGGCTTTGTAGCCTCTGTGATTGGGCGTTTTTATGCCATGGATCGCGACAATCGCTGGGAGCGCGTCAGCCAGGCCTATGAACTGCTGACCGAAGGGCGTGCCGACTTTACGGCAGCGAGTGCCGAAGAGGCTCTGCAGGAGGCTTATGCGCGTGGAGAAACTGACGAATTTGTATCAGCGACTCGCATTGTCAATAACGATCAGGCGGTAACGCTGCAAAACGGTGATGCGGCCATTTTTGCCAACTTCCGTGCCGACCGTGCACGTGAGCTGACCCGCGCCTTTGCCGAGCCTGACTTTAGCGGTTTTGAGCGCCACACCTGCCCCCGACTGGCAGGCGACGGCCTGGTAATGATGACGCGCTACGCCGCTGACATTCCCACCCCTACGGCGTTTCCACCCTCAGACCTCAGCGATACGCTGGGCGAAGTGGTCGCCAAGCGTGGGCTGACCCAGCTGCGTATTGCTGAAACAGAAAAATACCCACACGTTACCTTCTTTTTCTCCGGCGGCCGGGAAGATGAATTCGACGGTGAAACGCGCATTTTGCTGCCCTCCCCTCAGGATGTTCGCACCTACGACGAAAAGCCCGAAATGAGCGCCCGAGAAATTACCGACAAGCTGGTCGATGCCATTGATAACAACCGTTTTGACCTGATTGTCTGCAACTATGCCAATGGCGATATGGTGGGTCATACCGGTGATTTTGAGGCTGCCGTCAAGGCCATTGAAACGGTGGATGAATGTGTTGGCCGAGTGGTAGAGGCGATTGAGCGCGCCCATGGCGCCTGCCTGATCACCGCTGACCACGGCAATGCCGAACAGATGGTTCATCCGCAAACCGGCGAGCCGCAAACAGCCCACACTACCTTTGTTGTGCCGCTTGTCTATGTGGGTGAGCGCCCAGGAACACTGAGCGACGGACGACTTTGTGACCTCGCCCCTACCCTGCTTACGCTGATGGATCAGCCTGTACCCGACGCCATGACGGGGACCCCGCTGATCTCCCTGGACTGAGAGATCGCCATGAAGTGTTTTATCGCACTGGGTTTTATATGCTGCATAGGGCTGGTAACACCAGCCCTGGGGCAGGAAGAAAGCGAATCCGGTGCCCAGCGGCTGCTGGAAAGTATTGGTCAGAAGATTGAAAACGTTGCCAAGCGCTTGACTGCCACAGGCTCGGAGCGCGACAAGGCCAGCCGCGAGCTTCAGGCGATTGAAACCGAGCTTGCCGAAACTCACCAGCGCCTGGATACGCTGCAAAGCGAGCGAGAGGAGCTTGACGACAAGGCCGACCAGCTACGTCAGCAGCGTGAGCAGCTACAGCAGGAGCGCCATCAGCAGACGGCAGCGCTGAGTGAACAGCTCATCGCGCTTCATCGGCTGGGGCCAACGCTGCAGATCAAACTGCTACTTAATCAGGAAGACCCGGCTCAACTGGATCGCATGCAGGCTTACCTGAACCGGCTTGGCCAGGCACGTCAACGGCGCATGGCGGCTATTGCCGAACTGGATGCCAGCCTGGCCAGTTCTGCCACACAGCTGCAGAGCCACCAGACCCGCCTGGATGAGTTGGCCCGCCAACTCGAAGAACAGCGTGAACAGCTTGCCGACCGTACCGCTCAGCGACAGCAGCTGGTCAGCCGACTGGATGCCCGTCATCAAACGGAAGAACAGCGACTTGCGGCACTTGAAGCCGACCAGAAAGAGGCGCGTAAAACGCTGCAACGCATTCGTGAGGAAATGGTGAGTCTCTCCAAACCCTCACCCAGCACCCGTTTCAGCCAGACTCGGGGTGACATGCCCTGGCCGGTGAAAGGCAGCCTGCAACAAGGCTTTCACCAGGACACCGGCGTTCACCGTGAGGGCATCATGATTCAGGCCAGTGCCGGCACCCCGGTAACTGCCGTGCATCAAGGGCGAGTGGTCTTTGCTGACTGGATGCGTGGTTTTGGCAATCTACTGATTATTGATCACGGCGACCATATGATGACGCTCTACGCCCACCTGCAGCGCTTTAGTATCAGCCCCGGCCAGGCCGTTCAGCGCGGTGATGAGATAGGCCGAGTGGGTGACACTGGCGGGCAATCTCGGGCAGGGCTTTATTTTGAAGTTCGCCGACGCGGCGAACCCACCAACCCAGAGCAATGGATTGCGCGGCGCTGACGGGATAAGCTGGGGCGGCTAATGTGTCGTCTGCTGCACGAACGCCATGGTTAGCCAACATTCATCCGGCAGCAAAACTGCCTAACGCTTTGCGGAGTCATCATGACGCTATCAGTTGAGGTGCTAAGAGCCCCCGTCAAGCGGGCACTGGCTGTACTTATACCCGTTGCTCTGCTGACGGCTCCGGTCATAGCGGCAGCACAGTCGCCTGATGTCGTTAGCCCTGATGCAGAAAGTCAGTTTGACGACCTTCCTCTTGAAGAAATCAAGACCTTTGCCGAGGTGTTTGAACGCATCAAGCGCGCCTATGTGGAAGACGTTGATGATCGCACCCTGTTACGTAATGCCATGCGCGGTATGCTCAGCGAACTGGATCCGCACTCGGCCTACCTGGATGAAGACGAGTTCACCAGCCTGAGGGAGTCGACACAGGGTGAATTTGGCGGTATCGGCATTGAGGTCGGCATGGAGAACGGCCAGTTGACCATTATCACCCCGGTGGATGACACTCCTGCATCCCGAGCCGGACTGATGTCACGGGATCTGATCATCAGCATCGACGGCGCCCCCACAGACAGCATGTCGCTGCAGGAGGCCGTCAGCCTGATGCGCGGCGAGCCGGGCAGCGAACTGACCCTTGGTATCCTGCGCCCCGGCGAGGAAAACCCAAGGGATGTCACCCTGACCCGTGAAGTCATTCGCAGCGAAAGCGTCAAACATGAGCTGCTCGAACCCGGTTACGGCTACCTGCGAATCAGTCAGTTCCAGTCGCGCACCGCCCAGCAGGCACGTCGGGCACTGGAGCGCATGGCTGATGATCAAGCCCTTGAAGGCCTGGTGCTGGATTTACGTAATAATCCAGGCGGCATCCTGCAAAGCGCCGTTGATATTGCCGACATTTTTCTGGATGACGGCCTGGTCGTCTATACCGAAGGGCGCCTGTCCAATACGCAGATGTCCTTTTCAGCCACTAGCAATACGCCTGCCGCCGAGATTCCACTGGTGGTGCTGATCAACAGCGGCAGCGCCTCTGCAGCAGAAATCGTCGCGGGTGCCATTCAGGATCAGCGGCGCGGCGTCATCATGGGCACCGACAGCTTTGGTAAAGGCTCGGTGCAGCAGATTATGCCGTTAGACAACGGCGAGGGCCTGAAGCTGACCACGGCGCTTTACTACACGCCTAACGGTCGCTCGATTCAGGCTCAGGGGATAACCCCGGACGTTGAAGTAGTGCGCGGCCGGCTCGAAGTCGCCGAAAGCCGCCGCCAGGTTCGCGAAGCCGACCTTGACGGGCATCTGCAATCACAAAATGAAGCCCCCGAGCGCCAGGCAATGTCGCAGCGCCTACGCGACGATTATCAGCTGGGCGAAGCGCTGAACCTGCTCAAAGCCCTGAATGTGGTGGATCGCCGCCGACGTTGATAAAAGCGTCAGCGACAGCTGGCGGGCAGGCGACCCCGTTCGCCTGTTGCCTGATGCATGACGGCGCGCTTCAATGGGGCCAGGCGATTCATACCGCTCATACCCATATTACGCGCCAGCATCAGGACCGGATGGCGCGAACCAAACAAGGTCTTGAACCCCTTCATCAGCGCCAGAATGGCCGTGTTGTCTGCGCGGCGGCGGCGCTCATAACGGCTCAGAATGCGCTCATCTCCCCAGGCGGCGCCGCGCTGCCAGGCATTGGTGACCTCTTCTGCCAATACGGCTGCATCCATCAGGCCAAGGTTAACCCCCTGCCCGGCTAACGGGTGAATGCTGTGCGCCGCATCACCAACTAATGCAAAATTCGCTAACACGTAATGGCGGGCATGACGTTGGACCAACGGAAAACTGTGGGCCTGATCACACACCTCTACTTGGCCCAGGCGATGCTCAAGAGCAGCCGCCAGCGCCTTCCCCAATGCATCACGGGATAAACCACACAGCTGTTCGGCTCTAGATGGCTCAACAGACCAGACAATCGAGCAATAATGGTCATCACCCTTTACCGTCAAGGGCAGAAAAGCCAGCGGCTGGCCATCCACGAAAACCTGGCGGGCGGTATTGCCGTGGGGCTTTTCACAGCGCACCGTGGTCACCACTGAGGTGTGCCCCATATCTTCTTCGCGCACCTCGATTTCTGCCATCTCTCTTAACAGTGAACGCGCCCCGTCGGCTGCAACCACCAGCGGTGCCTGCAGCTGACGGCCATCGTTAAGCGCCAGATAGCGCTGCCTGGCCCCGGTCTGCAAGGCCTCAACCGTGACGCCATTAAAGCGCGTCACCTTGGGGTGGTTGACCAACTGCTGATTCAGTGCTGCCAGGGTGACATCGTTTTCAACAATATGCCCAAGCACCGCCACCCCGGCTTCATCGGCTGAAAAATGAATATCACCACTGCCCTCGCCGTCCCAGACATGCATGAATGAGTATGGCGTCACACGATCAGCCTGCATGCCAGGCCACGCCTGAAGATGGGTCAGCAAACGCTGAGAGACAGGCGTCAATGCACTGACCCGAGGCGTTGGCGGTGTATCAACACCCCGCTCTGCTGGCATAAGCGGCGCTGGCCGGGTTTCTACCAGCCCAACCCGCATGCCGGCATTGCCCAGCAGAGCGCTTAAACTGCTTCCCACCATACCCGCACCGACTATCACCACATCAAACGCTGCTGTATGTTGATTTGCTGATTGCATTGACTCGACACCCTCTGGCTGTAAATTTCTGGCCGCCTTTTCTGAAAACCGCTTTTCCTGACAACTACTTGCTCAACGCTCCACGCCCATTGCCCGGCGAGCCAAGCTGCGACGCAGCGGCCCTGCCAGGTTCAGGCCGATCAACCCCGCCGCACGGGCATGGCCCAACAGTGGCCAATCGAGCCCAAACAGCCTTACCAAGCCATCGCTGAAACGGATAACGTTAGCGCGGTCACGCTCGCGGCGCTGTTCGAATCGGGCCAGCGTCTCCATCGCCCCTAGGGTAGCCGCTGCGTTCAAGTGATTATCGCCTTTCTCAAAATTGCCCTGCGCCAGCGCTTGAGCCAGGGTGTCAACAAGATCCATCACGCCTCGCAATGCCAGGTTAAAGCCCTGACCTGCCACCGGGTGCAGCGCATGGGCCGCATTACCTAACACCACCAGGCCGGGCCGCACCGGCTCATCTGCGGTAGTGAGTTTGAGCGGATAGACATGGCGGTTGCCCACCCGGGTGAAACGCCCGGCGCGGTCACCAAAGGCCTTTTGCAGCTGGGCGAGAAAATCACTGTCGCTCAGCGCTAACCTGGCCTTTTCGTCCCCGCTGGGGTGCGTCCACACCAGTTCCATGGCATTGCCCGGCAAAGGCAGTAGTGCAATGGGGCCATCCGTTGTGAAACGCTCATAGGCAATGCCTTGATGGGGCTGGCTGACACCTACGTGGGTGATCAGGGCCGTCTGTTGATAGGACGTCTGCGCACTGGGAATACCCAGCTGCTCCTTGAGCCCTGAACGCCCCCCATCGGCCAGCACTGTCAGCCCTGCCACCAGCTCACTGCCATCCGATAGGGTCAGGTGGTGCCCCTCGGCCACGGGTGCCAATTGTTCAACGCGCGCTGGGCAATGCCATTCAAGCGGCAAGCCGCTTAGTTCGTGGTGTAAAACACGCCCTATCCAGGCGTTCGGGATGACATGCCCCAGCGCCTCAACGCCAACGTCTTGCGCATTCAGACGTGTTGCCCCCATCCGCCCCCGCTCACTGATATGAATCCGCCGGATGGGAGAGGCTTCCTGTTGCATCGCCTCCCACACGCCCAGGCGACGAAAGCGCTGCGCCGAACCCTCAGCAATCGCGCTGGCTCGGGCATCAAAACTCGGCTGCCAGACAGGCGGTTCAGCAGCCTCCGGCAAGGCGGTGGCTTCAATCACCGCCACGCGTAACCCATATTGCGTGATCAGCGGTGCCAGCGCACAGCCCAGGCTGGCGCCCACCAGGCCTCCTCCTATAATCACAATATCGTAAGTGACTGCTTGCTCGGACATCGCCATCGTTGCGCCTCTTTAGTATAAAAGCCTCAGCACAAAAGCCTCAGCACATAACCTAAGTTGAAAGGCTCAGGAAAAGACATAAACCATAAAAATCAGCTGCTTATTTCGTAATGTAAATTACATAACAAATAAAACAACCAGCCAACAGCGGTTATTTATTAGCCATCAGGGCCTCAATATCTGCAATCTCTTTGGGTACATGAGAGGTAATTATCTCGTGGCCTTCAGTGGTCACCACTACATCATCTTCGATACGGATACCGATGCTGCGGTAGTCAGCCGGAATATCTTCGTCATCCGGCATGTAAAGCCCTGGTTCAACGGTAATCACCATGCCCGGCTGTAAAGGGCGAGAGGTTTCTGGATCCAGGCGGTAAGCGCCCACGTCATGAACATCCAGACCCAGCCAGTGGGAGGTGGAATGCAGGTAGAAGCGCCGATAGCTTTCATTCTTGATGCACTCATCAAGCTCACCTTCCAGCAGCCCAAGCGCTATTAACCCTTGTGTCAGGTCGCGCACCACACCTTGATGGATCTCATGAAGCGTTGCACCGGGGCAAACAGCCGCAACAGCATTCTTCTGGGCTTCGAGAACAAGGCTGTAAAGCGCCCGCTGGGGTGCGCTAAACACGCCTGAGACAGGGAAGGTTCGGGTGATATCACCAGCATAGAGGGCATATTCAGCGCCAGCGTCTATCAGCACCAGCTCACCTGCCTTGAGCGGGGCAGAATTTTCAATGTAGTGCAGAACACAGGCGTTTGCACCGCTGCCCACAATGGTGCTGTAGGCAGGGCCGCTGCCGCCCTGCCAGACAAACTCATGCTCCAGCTCAGCCTGCAGGTGGTATTCATGCAGCCCAGGTGCGGCTGCTCGCATGGCACGGCAATGAGCCCGCGCCGAGATGGCGGCCGCATGGCGAAGCAAGGTGAGCTCTTCATCTCCCTTGATCAGCCGCATATCATGAATCAAGGGCGCAATATCCAGCCAACCCTGCAGCGTCGGGTGACCACGCCGCTGAGCGGCCTGCGCCTGCTGATAGGCGTCGTCAGCCAAGCCTTGGGCTTCTGGATGCGAGAGGGGGATATAGAGCATTTCACGGCCGCTGAGCAAGGTCTTGAGCTGCTCCTCGCGCTCGGCATTTTCAAACGCCAGCTCAACAGCATGCTCTCGCATAACGCCTTCAGCCCCCAGGCGACGCCCCGTCCAGGCTTCCATGGTGAAGTCACGATCCTGACAGAACACCACGCACTGCCCGCCCTGATCGCTGCCATCAGGCAGTAACACCAGGAGGGCGCCGGGCTCAGTGATCCCGGTCAGGTAATAGAAATCACTATCCTGGCGAAACGGGTATTCGCTGTCGCGCGAACGGGTTACCAAGGAGGCCCCCGGGATCAGGGCTGCCGAATGGCTTGGCAGCTTGTGCATCAATCGAGCACGGCGCGCCTGATAAACCTGTGGCGCAATCGGGGCGGGCGATAACATCAAATCGGGCTGCATAGCGTCTCCAGTCACGTCAGCTTTTCAAAACCTTGCATATTTCCAGCAACCTGAAACCCCTGGCTAATGGGTGGGCGCATCGGCCTGTTCAACCTGCGGCTGGCCGGGGTGCTGTTCGGTATACAGCAACATTGCCGTCATACGCACGTGCTCGGTCAGCGCAAACAGATCGTTTTCATTTTCGGGGCTATCATCAATATCGGCGTCGATCCCCGCAATGGCTGGCATATCATCAAGGGCCTCGCACAAGGCCTGGGACCAGCGCTTACGTGTTTCATCATCTACCACGTCGTCAATGACTTCGTTAAAACCTTGCACCCAGTCCTTGAGGCCTTGCGCCTGCTCAGCCAGTGAAAAAAGCTCATCCGGCAGCAAGGGGGTGTAGTTGAGATCGCTGGCACTCAAAGCCTCCAGCGTCTGCTTGCGCCAACCCAGCAGGCGCTCACCGCTGCTGGTGTCAGCGGGCTGTTCAACGCCCAGACTCAGGCATACCTCTTCCAGCCATGCCGACGCTGAAATATCCCGAAGTGCCAATAGCCCACACAAGCGCCCGTCTAGAAAAGCGGGCGACTGCATGCTGCCATGCAGCAGAAACACATCGGCAATATCAGAAAATTCGTGGCGTTCATCGATCAGGGACATAACAGAATCCATCAGGTGTTGAAGTGTGTGAAAATTGAGCGTGGCACTGCTGCAACAATCGCGTCGGCGCATCTTACTGACGGCGTCGATTGACCCTGCAACAGTGGCTCCTTATAGTTGAGGCTGTACGCATGTTTCCATGCGGTGATATTAACGCATCGGGCCCACGCAGGCCCGCGCCGGAGCTTTCAATGAGTGACGCCAAGCGTCCAACCACGGATATCACCCTGCTAGGGCGACACTACACCATTGCCTGTGATCCGGGTGAAGAGCAGAAACTTGAGCGGGTCGCCCGCTACCTTGACCGTGCCATGCAGGGCATTCAGGCGCAAAGCAGCGTGCTGGGTACCGAACGCGTTGCCATCATGGCTGCGCTCAACATTACCAATGAGCTGTTGGAAACCAAGGACGCCCAGCGCCATTACGAGGCTGATATCACTCGCCTGAGTGAGCGCCTGGAAACTGCGCTAACAAAAAGCCGTGAGCCAGCCAACGGCACCAATAAGCCATCATGACAGCAACAGCGGGTCGCTCCCAAGCGTTTGAGTCAGCAAATTATTGCCTAAAGGTTTCGCAAAATTCACAGCGCATCTTTGGTATCCGAAGCGGCTCTGTTAGGATGGTTGCGTTCCCTGGGGTGTTCGCCAGTCGTTTACGTCCCTTGAGCCTATGCGCAATACCTAGGGGGCCAAATGCTAGCCAGTCCTGTGTGCATGTCCGCGTGACGGAAAGCCTGATGGGCTGGCTGCGGCCACCCACCTGAACCTTTGGGTTCAGGGCCAGAACGACAGCGGCACTCTGGGGAACCTTAAGATGACGTATGATGTAACCCTTGCCTCGCCAACGCTTGCTCAAGAGCCCACTGGCGCCCTGGCAGCAGGTAAAGATAAAACGTCCCTGCGCCGCGAACTCAAGCGCCGCCGGCGAAACCTTTCCATGCAGGCTCAACAGCTCGCCGCCCGGAAATTGTGCGCGCAGCTAAAACAGCTGCCGGAAATTCAGCGCGCCCGGCGCATCAGCCTGTATTTACCGCTCAACGGTGAAATCGACCCTACCCCCTTGCTGCCCTGGTTATATCGGCGTGGGGTTAAGGTTTACCTGCCCGTCTTGCGCCCATTGGCAGACAATACGCTGTGGTTTGTTGCTTACCGGCCAGACACCCCTATGGTGAAGAACCGTTATCGTATCTGGGAACCCGCAGCCCAGTTCAGTGCTCACAGGCGCAATCGCTTACCCCCCTGGGCGCTGGATACCATGCTGGTACCATTAGTCGGCTTTGATGCTAAGGCCAACCGGATGGGAATGGGCGGTGGCTATTATGATCGCACCCTGGCATTTGTTCGTCACCGTCGACCGGCGCCACGCTTGATGGGAGTTGCCCACGCCTGCCAGGAAGTTGACTCACTTCCCGTCGAACCCTGGGATATTCCGCTCAGTGCGATCGTGACAGATCAAGGTGTTATACGCCCAACCCTTCTTCGCACCAGCGACATTCGAGCTAACGAAAGCGTCCGTGTCAGCCAGTAGCCGACACGGACGCCAGAGAAGTTTCCAGAAGAGGGAGCATCCCTACAAGAATGCGGCCTTTATCCAGCTTGTTAGCTGCCGGACAGTGCCTGCGCGTACCCGGTAACCAAGACTCCCAGTACAAAGATCACAAATAATGCCATGATCGTATCCGGCTTTTTACGGCGCATGTTGTCCTTCTCCAAGAATGTTTGCAGTGATTGAACTAACTATTCAAGGACGTTCCACAAAATCCAAGCATAGAAATGCTGGGTGGCTTATCACCAGTGGCGACGACCAATGAATAATGGATAAGAAAGTCCGTTGACTATAGGGCCAATGGGCACCCTCAATCAATGGCCAATTGAGTCTCTGGATGCCCTTAAACGCAGATTTAACTCCAATTAACTTTACCCACATTGTGAGAGAGGCTGTCTCACAAGCAGTCAACTCAAGCTCAGACAGACGTGCTAAGCCATAAACAGGCGATAAGCCGGATTGTCGCTTTCCTTCCAATAGCGGTAACCAATCGCATCCAGGTGCGTTTCAACATTTTTACGGTGGCCATTAGGCACTTGCATGCCTACCAGCACGCGACCATATGCCGCACCATGATTGCGGTAATGAAACAGTGAAATGTTCCAGTCATGGGGTAGCTTGGTCAGGAAGTTCATCAACGCCCCCGGACGCTCAGGAAACTCAAAGCGATAAAGTTCTTCTTCAAAATGCTCGCTGGGGCGCCCGCCTGCCAGATGACGGGTATGCAGTTTAGCCAGTTCGTTTTCGGTCAGGTCTTCCACCTGATAACCAGCCTCTTCCAGCTTTTCGATAACCGCCAGACGGTCTTCTCCCCCCGGTTTGACCTGCACACCCACAAAGATATGCGCTTCACTGGCATTCGAATAGCGATAGCCAAATTCCGTCACCATCCGCTTGCCAAGGGTGCGGCAGAACTTCTTGAAACTGCCGGGCTGCTCATCAATGGTCACCGCCAGAATGGCTTCGCGCTGCTCACCCAATGAGGCGCGTTCGGCAATATGCTGAAGACGATCAAAATTGATGTTGGCCCCGCAGTTGATACACATCAGGGTTTGGCCTTCCACCCCGGTCTGTTGCACGTATTTTTTCAACCCTGCCAGGGAAAGCGCTCCGGATGTCTCGGGAACCGCGCGGGTATCCTCAAAAATATCCTTCACGGCGGCACACATTTCATCGGCATTGACAGTGATCACATCATCCACCAGCCCCTGGATGATGCTGAAAGGCACTTCACCGATCTGGCCAACCGCCACCCCTTCCGCAAAAACCCCCACATGTTCCAGCACCACCCGCTCACCGGCGTCCATGGCAGCCTTGAGGCAGGCGCTGTCTTCTGACTCCACGCCAATCACCTTGATCTCGGGGCGCAGATACTTGACATAGGCCAGCACTCCGGCCAGCAGGCCACCGCCGCCCACCGCTACAAAAATGGTATCAATCGGTTCAGGATATTGGCGCAGCATTTCTACCGCTATGGTGCCCTGGCCCGCAATCACATCAATATCGTCAAAGGGTGGAATATAGGTATACCCATGCTCGGCGATCAGCGTCTGGGCATGCTCGGCGGCAGCGGCAAAGGCATCGCCTTTCAGCACCACCTTGGCGCCCCAGCCGCGCACGGCCTGCACCTTGATCTCGGGGGTAATGCGCGGCATGACAATCACCGCCTTGACGCCCATCTGCTTGGCCGCCATGGCCAGCCCCTGGGCGTGATTACCCGCTGACGCCGCAATCACCCCCTTGGCCTTCTGTTCTTCCGTCAGTTGAGTCATCTTGTTATAGGCGCCGCGAATCTTGAAAGAGTTCACCGGCTGCAAATCTTCGCGTTTTATCAGAATCTTGTTGTTGAAGCGACGTGATAGAAGAGGCGCGGAAGAAATAGGCGTTTCACGCGCAGCGCCGTAAACGCGAGCGTTAAGGATCTTTTTCACTGTAGCTTCAAGCATGGAGGTATCTCGTTGGCGGCTTTTCGGACTGATTTAAGATAAAGCCGATATTGTTAGCAGATTCTGGCCAGTGTCGTCTAGAACTGTTTGAGCCATTATACTGCTGACTCAACAGGCCCTAACCATTTTCAGTTTTTATTGCATCAAAAGGCTCACCATGACCCAGGATGAACTCAAAGCAGCAGTGGCAGATGCCGCTATCAAGGAAATCGAACCATGGCTTGAAAAGGATACCGTGCTGGGCATTGGCACAGGTTCCACGGCCAACCTGTTTATCGACCGCCTGGGACGACTGGGGGACCGCTTCCAGGGCGCTGTTGCCAGTTCTGACGCCAGTGCCAGCCGTCTGAAAGCGCAGGGAATTGACGTACTCGAACTTAACTCTGTGGGCACGCTACCCTTTTACATCGATGGCGCAGACGAAGTGAATGCTCACTTACATATGATCAAGGGCGGCGGTGCTGCCTTGACTCGGGAGAAAATCGTCGCTGCCTGCGCTGAACGCTTTATCTGCATTGCGGATGGCTCAAAGTCTGTGGCTCGATTGGGCGAATTCCCCCTGCCCATTGAAGTGATTCCCATGGCGCGCTCCTATGTGGCCCGCGAGCTTGTCAAACTCGGCGCCGAGCCGGTTTACCGTGAAGGGGTGGTGACGGATAACGGCAACCAGATCATCGACTGCTATGAGTTCATGATTGATGACCCTGAAGCCATGGAAGCTCGCCTGAACAATATTGTTGGCGTGGTGACCAATGGCCTGTTTGCCGCCCGCGGCGCCGATATCCTGTTGCTGGGTACGCCAAAAGGCGTCGAACGCACTGCGCGGCGCTAATCCGGATTTTGCCCCGCCTCCGCTGGCAGTAGCTGAACCAGACCTGCCAGCGTACGCTCAAGCGCGCCGCGCTGCTGTTCGACAACCTGCTGCCCCAGGGCACCTTTGCGCGCCGTCTCCTCGGGGTCATCAAAGGCGGCCACCAGTGCTGCCACAAGCGCCTGCTCATCGGCTACGCTTTCCAGCGCTCCGGCAGCTTGCAGGGGCTTGGCCACATCCTCGAAATTCTCCAGTGACGGGCCACACAGGGTAAAGCGCCCAAGGCTTGCCGGTTCCACCACGTTATGGCCGCCCAGAGGCACCAGACTACCACCCACAAAAGCTAGATCCCCTACAGTGTAGAGCTGCTCCAGTTCACCCAGGGTATCTGCCAGGTACACCTGGGTCTGCGCTGTCACCGGCTGCTGCAGGCTTCGACGCGCCGTTGTACATTGCGCTTTCTCACACAGTTTTGCCACCTCGTCAAAGCGCTGCGGATGACGCGGCGCGAGTATCAACAGCGCCTCAGGGTGGTGGCAGCCAAGCTTGCGATGAGCCGCGAGCAGCACGGCTTCTTCTCCTTCCCGAGTTGAGCCAGCTACCCAGACAGGGCGTTTACAGGTCTCCAGACCCAGCTCACGACGTAAGTACTTACTCTCAGTACCAGTGCCTTTCTGGTGGCTGATTTCAAACTTGAGCGAGCCGACAATCTGCGTTCGATTAGCTGACATGCCGAGTGCCGCAAAACGTTCAGCATCGGCTTGAGACTTGGCTGCCAGCCAGCTGATACGGCGTAAGGTATTGACCATCAGCGGGCGAATTCGCTGGTAACGCTTGAATGCCCGCGGCGACAGACGACCATTGACCACAGCAACAGGTAGGTGGTGTTGATGGCAGCAGGCAATCAGATTGGGCCATAGCTCGGTTTCAAACAGGATGGCCAGCGCAGGCTGCCAGTGGCGCACAAAGCGTTTGGCGCTGCCGGGGAAGTCCAGGGGTATAAAGCGGTGGATTAATCGCGATGACAGGTGAGTGAGCGCTTGCACCTGCTGTGCGCCGCTGGCAGTCATGGTAGTCAACAACAGGTGATGGCGTGGATAACGCGCCAGTAGCGCCTTGATAAGCGGCTGGGCGGCGCGCACTTCACCCACTGAAGCGCAGTGCAGCCAGATATAGGCTTGCCCTGAACGCGCTGACGACTCGATGCCAAGCCGCTGCCGGCGTTGGTAAGTGGGCACCTGCTCACGCCATACCCGCTGCCAGATCAGCGGAGACAGCGCATACAAAGCGGCTGAATAACCTAAACGCGGCCAGTCCATCCTCACCCTTCACGATCCAGTATGGTGGCAATCATTGCCGTGGTGGAAACACCGTCTTCAAAGCCCAGCACTTTGACCTCTCCTCCTCTGGCGCGCACGGCAGCTCCCCCGGCAATCTCATCTGGCTGAATGGTTTCAATCAACCGGCCGATAGTGAACCTGTCGTAAGCGACAAGCTCGACCCCCAATACCGCAGCCAGTAAACTGTACGCTACCAGGTTGGTCATCCAGGTACTACGCCAGGTACTACGCGCCTGATGACAATAACGTCGGAAAGCCCGAACGGTCGGGATCATATTGCACATATCGCCTAGTGCTGACTGCTGAGCGGCAATATGCTTAGGTTGGTCGGGCAAAGAGGGCTTCATGCGCTTAGCGACACTCCAACAGGAAGAAAACCTGATTTTATACGATGCGGACAGTTTATCGGGCGCAGTAGGGTCGCACCAGATTCAGCCCGCATTGTTTACTGCTTCTTACTGGCAACAGCTTGGCCGGATAACCGGCGAAGCACTCGGGCGTGGCAACAGTCTTTTTATACAGCCAGAACCCGATAGCCACCAGGAGTGGGTGATTCGCCACTACCTGCGTGGTGGGCTGATCGCTAAACTGAGCCGCAACCAGTATCTCTGGACCGGACGCGAACGCACCCGCGCCTTTGCTGAAATGCGCCTGAATGCGCATCTTTTTGAACTGGGCCTGCCCGTACCCCGCCCGATTGCCGCCTGGGTCAGTCGCCATGGATTCACCTATGAGGCCGCGCTTATCACACAGCGCATACCTGGCGCCCGGGCACTGGCAGATTGTTTAAACGACCAGCAAATATCGAAGAACACCTTAAGAACCTTGCTCACAAGCGTCGGGCGCATGATTCGCCGCTTCCACGACCATCATTTAGACCATGTGGATCTCAACGCCCGCAATATTCTGATTGATTCACAACACAGGCCCTGGCTGATTGATCTAGACCGTTGCCGGTTACGCCAGCCGGGGATGTGGCAGAACGCAAACTTGGACAGAATTGAACGCTCTTTACACAAATTTAATCCAAGCGTATCGGCCACGCCTATCCTTCAAGGTTACCGTACACCAGACTGATCAACCACAATCGCCCTGCCTCATTCCTAGGGATAATCATAGCGTCATTATTCAGCTCTTCACGTCTGCCTTAAAATGAGATGAATCAATTTGCTATGTTAGAATTCCTGTATCTTGACGGCGCGGCTGCCGAGCACGATTTGCCTTCAGCCACATAAAATAGCACTACCCGGAAAATTAATGATGTGGAACACGATAAAACTGGCTTTCTTCCGCTTTGCAGCCGGCGGTAAAATACCACCACAATGGTTTGAGCCCAACCTGCCCTTGCAACAAAACAGGGCGACTAAAACAGGGCACCTTCAGCTGGAAGTCGTCAGTCACTGCTGGAACTATTCCCACTTTTTGGTTTACCAACTTAGCTCCCTGGTATTATTTCCTCCCCAAAAGCTTGATATCACCATGACGGTGTTCTACAGCCCCGAGGACAAAAAAACAGCCGAGTTGCTGGCTTTCTTCAAGGAACAACAGGTGCCTGGCGTTACCTGGAACTGGCAGCCCATTTCCAGGCAGTCATTGTTTCGGCGAAGCATTGGGCGGAACCGTGCAGCACTGGCAACCACGGCAGATTGGGTCTGGTTCACAGACTGTGACCTTATGTTCCGTGAAAACTGCCTGGACAGCCTGGCTGACAGCCTTCAGGGTCGCCAGGATGCACTGCTTTTTCCACAAGAAGAGCGCACAACCGATCTGCTGGCAGAAAATAATCCCATGCTGCAAACCGGCAACAAGGGGCCACAGGTTTTGGACATTGATACGTCTGCGTTTACGTCTCGAACTATTACCAAAGCCACCGGGCCGTTACAGATTGCTCATGGCGACGTGTGCCGACACGTGGGCTATTGCAAAGCAATCGCATTGTATCAACAACCGGTGGACACCTTTGCCAAATGCCACGAAGATCGCGCTTTTCGCTGGTTACTCCGTAGTCAGGGGGAGCCCATCAACCTGCCTGGCGTCTATCGGATCCGTCATGTTGCTAAAGGGCGCTATAGTGGAAATAAAACGCGCAGTAAATTAAGAAGAATACTACGTGTCTGGCAGTCCCGTTGGCGAGACAAGAAAGAGAGAGACAACAGCGAATGAGCGACAATCAGCGCATGGTGTTTATAACACCCACTTGGGCGGGAGACCTTGATCATTTCCGCGTCATGCGAGCCTCCTTGGAACAATCTCCCCTCGCCGGGTTTGACCATTACGTTGTTGTACAGCATGAGGACGTCGCTCTGTTCGAGGAATTTCGTGGGCGTAGTGGTCTAACGCTTCTCTCCACCCGTGACGTGCTACCTGAATACATAGAACATCGCAGAAACCGTGCACGTCGGCTTTCGCAATGCCTGGGCCGCAAAGTGACCCGAATATGCGGCAGTTTCAAACGCATATTTTCCTGGCCTGTGTGGCCGTCTTACACAGGATGGCATACCCAGCAACTTTGCAAGTTAACGCTTGCTAGTGAGCTTGACTACGATAAAGCCGTTATTATTGATTCTGATGTGATTGTTACCCCAAATGCCAGTTATAAAGACTTTGTCAGTGACATCAGCTACGTATGCTTCGCTGATTGGCAGAATCGCGCTGGATTGAAAGGAAAAGTCAAAAATTGGATCCATGAATCTGAATATCTGATTAATGTAGCTTCGGAAACACCTCAAGTGAATGCGTATTTTGATACCCCTTTTGTATTTGACCGGCAACTACTCTGTAAAGCTCTCACGACCCTCGAATCCAATACCCATAAAGCATGGTATGCTGCCTTGCTGGATCGACCACCGCGTCGATGGTCCGAGTTTGGTATTTACAAGGCATATTTGCTGAAGCAAACACCAAAAATCAGTGTGGACTGGCGTATTCCCTCTTTTTGTCATTACCTGTACGATACTTCTCACCCTCAAACTGTGATTAAAACCGTAAGTGAATTACTTAAAGAGCCCAGTATTCACTATATCACGATTCACTCTCAGGCTAGTGGACGCGAACTTCGGGATGCAAATGCCTATCTTGGGCCGCTTTTATCACTTATACAAAAAGGTGGCTGAACCATGCACACACCTTTTAGACAAACAGTCGCCAGCTTAGCTACCCTCAAAAATCTCAAGTTGGTTGACTGGTTGCCATTATTATTTGCCATTTGGTTATTACTTAGTGTCACAATGCCTGACACTATTTATCGGGCTTTTTTTCATATTCTTATTTATCCATTAACTATTTATTTGATAGCCAATCAAGATAACAAAATTATATGGCAAGATAATTTTATACGGCTTTTTATTATTTTTTGCGGTTATATGGCTATTACCACTTGGTTGGTAGGGAATAACGCTTTATCAGATAACGTCCAGGCATCCCGATGGGGCCTTGAGGCCTTTCTGGGTATGCTCGCTTACTGGATATGGATGCAAACTGTTATATCGCAGCCCCGCCTGTGGGGAAGAGGCTTTTTATTTATTGCATCGGCAGGGGCTTTTGCTGGTCTTTTATCGTCACTTACAGATATATCGGTTACTGCTCGTATCGGCGGCTTAGGTATGATGGAGCACCCGATTCAAGGCGCATCAATAAGCATCATCTTGCTGGCGACAGGATTATTTTTAATCCATGCCAACCAAAAAACCGTTAACCGAGGCGATATTATTTTCACTGTTATTTCGATTATCGCTGTTTGCATTTTTGTAACGCTTAGCCAGAGCCGGGCACCACAGGTGACTTTTTTGGGGTACCTCGTCTTTTTCGGGCTTTTTATCAGCTATCAGTACCGAAGGCCTGCAACGTTCTATCTCGTTGGCGGAATATTTATCGGCTTACTTCTAGCCATTTACTGGTTTATTGGATTTGACCTGCTTTATGAACAATTTAAGGAAAGAGGCACCTCCTATCGCCTGGATATCTGGACTTCCGTCTTTAACCATCCACCAGAATCCTTTCTGTTAGGACATGGCGCAGGCCTTGATTTCAGGCTGACCGATGCAGCAAAAATCGATTTGAATGACTTAGAATTCGAGGTCTATCATCCTCACAATATCTGGCTTGGCGCTTTCATGGATACAGGCATCATCGGAGTTGCCATGCAAGTAGGGCTTTTGGCACTTCCATTAATGGCCATTCTGCGTAGCTCATTTTGCATCGCAAATAAGCTTCATCTTGTTGTCATTCTTGGCCTTTTTGTGCTGTTGACTCTCACGGATGAATACACCTTGTTAATTTCCCCTCACCCAGTCTGGCTAATCGGCTGGATTCCTCTGGTGTTTGTTTGGACGTGGTGTCGCTATAAGCGTGAAGAACAAAGTCACTCCTTACATACCCACAACCACACCAAAGGAATATCAAGATGAGCTTAACGGTCTGCATATTCTCCTTCAATCGAGGGAAATACCTGCGAAACTGTGTCGAGTCTGTTCAACAATGCATTACTGATGCTGAAATTATCATTTTTGATGACTCTAGTGATGACCCTGATACTCAAGAATACCTTGAACAAGCAGCAAAAACCTTTCAGGTTATAGGCCCAAAGGAAGTTGGAACCATTAAGCATGGCGGTCTGTACCACAATATGAATACAGCACTCGAACTTTTCCATGACCGCGAACTGATATGTTTTCTACAGGATGATACCCAGATAGTCCGGCCTGTCTCTAGTCAAGAGCTTGAAGAAATGAAGACATTATTTGACTGCCAACCTACCCTGGGATTTCTGCACCCTTGCTTTATCAGAGGTATCGATTTAAAAAAGCGTCCTGTTATCCCATTGAGCGGGCCAACTACAAATATTTTTTTCCGCCAAGACAGTGGACAAAGTGCTGGCATCTATTATTCTGACCTAGCCGTTTTCAAACCTGACCGGCTCATCAGCGCAGGCTGGCATTTTCAACAATCAGAGCCTGCCAACGATGAACAGGCTAGAACACACTTCGATATGATGGCTTACATGTGGCTTCCATTTGCAATGTGGTTGCCTGAAGTGCCTGCTTATCGTGGTAAGAAAAAAACGCTTGGGTTGCGATTGGCGGAAAAGAAAAAGCGTGTAGGTTTTTACCCCTTCAGACGACTCTCTGACGAAGAAGCTGTCTCAATTCGACATCAGAACCCTCCTCGCTTACCAGTCGCTGAAGACTATCTTGAATGCACTCCTAGTTCGCCACCAAAGCCTTGGACTTACAACCCCTTAACTGGGCTAAAACTGTTTAAAAACATGAACAATATTGAAATCATGTTCCGACGCTGGTTTAAAATTTGATTGACCTGAGCGAAGTCATTGGACTTCTTCTGCCGGATAAAAATGCTTAAAATATATTGCTGCCTGGATAATTAAAATATGGAATCACCGAAAATTATAGTCATTAGCCTGAAGCGAGCGACCGAAAGACGACAATCAATTGAGCAACAATTTTTTGAATTGAAGTTGCCTTTTAGCTTTTTAGATGCAATCGATGGAAAGCAGGGTCACGAGCTCTTTACCAAATATGATGCTGATAAGGCGAGACGCATCGGCGAAATTCCTCTGACAACAGGTCACTTAGGTTGTTATGCAAGCCATTTTATTGTCTGGCAGCACTGCGTCGAAGCAGGGAAGCCAGTGATTGTTCTCGAAGATGATGCCATGATCTTTCCAGAACCATTTTTGAAATTTGTGGAACAGTCTTCCAATCTCCCGCAGGAGATTGAATGTGTCAGGTTGTTCAAGAACAAGTCCCGAAACAAAAAAAGCTGGCAGGTTTTCGAGCAAGAGGATATCTCTATAGCCAAGTTTCTAAGAGGCCATAAAAGTGCTACTGGTTATTACCTCACTCCATCTGCTGCACGGAAGTTTCTGAAGTATAGTGAACGCTGGGTAGAGCCTGTAGATATAGAGATGGATCAATTCTGGGCAAATGGCGTTGAATGCTACGGAGTGCTTGAACCCTGCCTTACTCACAACCCCAAGTTTGACTCCGCTATAGATTCTGGTATTGATACTTCTCAGGCAAGGCGTGGATTAATGCGTCTACGTTGGCGTTGGTACCTTCTGAAAGGCAAGTTTAATCGAGAACTCCATAACTATATGTTCAAAGCTAGAATGCAAAAGTAGCCTTAGACACTGAAATTTTGACGTGAAGATATATATACAGGTGGTTTTTTTAATGGTGAGTGCTCCTTCCTATCTATCGACAACAACGCCTCAGCAGTGCTTCAAACTTGGCCAGTTTGCGTAAGAATCGATAGCGCCGCAGAGGATCATAGATCCACGGCGACTTGAGCGTTTCATCAGTAACGGTGAGAAAATCTTCAGCAATCGGAACCTTGCTTGTCGGATGTTGGCGAAGTTTCTTGGTAGATTCAGCATCCATAATATTAAAAGGGTAAAACCCCGCCTTGTTGATAATTTCCGCCAACTGAAAGGTAAAGCTTTTCTTTTTGTTACGATATGCAGGAGGATTAGGCAGCCACATGGCAAAAGGGGCTCGTAGATAACCCATTTCAAGAAAATGCGCCTTTGCCTGTTTTTCGTTTTCAAACTCTCCTGAAATAAATTGCCAGTTAGCCTTACGCAAGCGCTCACTTCGGGTAATCGAGATATCTGAATAGTAGACGCCAGCAACCTGTTTGCGGCTACTGTGTTCACAGACAAAAACGTCACGGTCTGGATAATAAACAAAACGCTCGAGTGTGCGCTTACGTGTGATGGCTTTCTGAAAAACCGGCGCCAGGAATCCAGCGGTGGGAAATTTTTCAAAATAGTTTTCCATCAAGCGGATATCTTCTGCCTCAATCCGACGCACCAACTGGGTGTCGTCCTGAAGAAAACAGATTAGTTCATCGCCGTCAACGGAGTCGAGGGCACGCTGCATATTAGTATAAAGTGCACCGTGCTGGTTTTCAGAACCCTTGTCGTCTCGGCGTCTGACGTCATGACGTGTTTCGATGTCATTAAGGACTTGTCGAGTTTCAGGGTCGTTGCTGGCATCGTCATAAACGATAATTTGAGAATCGGGCGCACAAATCTCAATGGATTCAATACAGTTTCTCAGATGAGGGCCGCGGTTATATGAAAATACAAAAAAAATCAATGTCAAACTCCAGTCGTATAAAAGGCCTAATGTTGCTGAATGCCGTGATCTGTGCGCTTTATACCGGTTTTTTCAACCTTAAGACGATGCTGCTTGTTGGCAATGACAATATCAGGGTCTACATAGCCTCTGGCATGATCCAAGTGTATAACCACAGCGTTGTAGCGAACATGTTTTGGCTTGATACCGGCATTGACAAGCCGGACGCCAAACTCTCTGTCCTCACCGCCATAGGCCATGGTTTCGTCAAAACCATTAACCATCAGAATATCTTTTTTCCAGGCAGAACCGTTAGACCCCTTGAAACGGCAACGTGTGGGGGTCAGCGTATTAAACAGACGTGCCTGCCAGTGGTTAGCCGTTAACTTTACGTTCTTGTAGGATGTTGCCAACCCTTTAGATTTAAGCCACTTCAGATCAAAACAGAGCCCGGACAGAATATCGTCTTTGGTTATTGCCTCGCTGGTCGCCATAGGAAGCTTGTGGTAACCGCCTGACAGATAATATCCAGGCGCCGCTTGGCTTGCATGAACACTGAGAAAATCCCTGCGCGGAATGCAGTCCCCATCGCTGAACACTATATAGTCGTAAGCCGATGCTATTACTGCGCTGTTGAGGATGCGGCACTTTTGAAAGCCGTTATCCGGATGCCAAACATGTTGAATGCTCATGGATGTGTTCTTACAAAAGCGGTCAATCAATTGACGCGTTTCATTGCCTGACCCGTCGTCGGCGATAATAATTTCGAAATCTTGATGTGACTGTACGCTATAACCCCAAAGAACTTTTTCCAACCACCTTGGCGAGTTATAGGTACTGATAACGACAGAAAGCTTCATGAACAATCACTATAGAGTTAACAAATCAAACACGATAAAAATCGCGGTACCAGGCCACGAAATTCGCCACACCGTCCTCGACTCGGGTGGCAGGCTGGTAACCAAACTGTTCGACCAAATCCTCCACATCAGCGTAGGTATCCGGTACATCGCCAGGCTGCATGGGCAGCAACTGTTTATTGGCGTTAATACCCAGCGCACGCTCAAGGGCTGCAATATAATCCATCAGGATAACAGGCTCCTGATTTCCGATATTATAAAGACGCCAAGGAGCCATACTGGTGGCAGGGTCTGGTGATTGACCTGACCACTGCGGATTCGGTTGCGCAGGCTTTTCCAGTACGCGAATAATGCCTTCCACAATGTCATCAATATAGGTGAAATCGCGCCGATGCTGACCAAAGTGATACACCGGGATGGTTTCTCCCGCCAAAATCGCCCGAGTAAACTTGAAAAGGGCCATATCAGGGCGCCCCCATGGGCCATAGACAGTAAAGAAGCGCAGGCCTGTGGTCGGGATGCCATAAAGGTGGCTGTAGCTGTGTGCCATGGCTTCATTAGCTTTCTTGGTCGCTGCGTAAAGGCTGATCGGGTGGTCGACAGTGTGATGGGTAGAAAATGGCATCTGCTCATTGGCGCCATATACACTGGAACTGCTGGCGTAAACCAGGTGTTCAACAACCTGCTGTCGGCACCCTTCGAGGATATTGCCAAACCCAATCAGATTGCTGTCAATATAGGAAGCAGGATTCTCGAGCGAGTAGCGTACACCTACCTGGGCGGCCAGATGGACGACACGACTGAAAGAGTGTCGCCGAAATACGTCTGCCATGGCTTCTCGGTCTGCCACGTCAACGCGCAAATGTTCATAACCGCTATGGGCAGCAAAGCGTGACACCCGTGCTTCTTTCAGTTCAGGGTCGTAATACGCATTATGGTTGTCCAGACCGACAACTCTCTCGCCATTTTCAAGCAAACGCTTCACGACTGCAGAACCGATAAATCCTGCCGCGCCAGTCACCAGAGTAGTCAAATGGATGCTCCACAAACGTTAATGAAAAAATAGCTCAAACGAGCACATGCAGGCCTTATAATTCTTGCATAATCGACCGTTGTCAGCACTTCTCTTCTTTCATGATAAGCGCATTCAGGCATACCCGGCGATGTCGATTGGCCCCTATGGCCCCATTTTTTCAGGCAAATACTCAAAGTAAATTCATTGATCCGGTGCTGTGTGGGTGATCCACAATTTTATGTGGATCACTTATGCTTTAGCGCACTTATCTAGGGCGACTGAACCATCAAGGCAGCAAGCACCCGCCATCGCCCATCTGGCCCTTTCTCATGATAAGCTTTCACTGTATTCAACAACAGCGCCGTGAGAAAGCATTGACTGGCGCTGAACAGCCTTTTGAATCACTGTTGTGTAGGAGCCTCATGCCCCGATTCAAGCTTCCGCCGCCTGGTACCTGGTTACCACTCGTCATTATCGGTGTCGGGCTGGGCTATGCGATTGCCATATTGACCCGGCTCCCCTGGTGGTCGTTTGCGTTTATAGCCATCGCCTTTGTCTGGCTTGGCCGCCGCCTGGGTAGCGGGCAGCCACGCTATCGCCGCTATCGCAAGCTAACCCCCTGGTCATTGCTACCGCTGTGCCTTTGGGGCTTGTACATTTACCTGGCTGACAGTTTTGGTGATGTTGATATCGGGGCTGTTTTTTACCACCTTCAGGCGGGCATGGAAGACCACGGCGGGTCCGGGCGGCTAGTGGCGGCGGTTCTTTACACCCTGATCATGCTGGCAATGCTGATCTCAATCACCTGGCTGGCACGCAATGACTGGCGCTGGCGACGCTCGGAGCCTTTCCTTGCCGTATTATTGATGGCAACTAACCCCCTGCTTTACAGCCTGGGGCAGCGCAGCGCGGTAGTAGTGGCGGATGATCATGGCTGGCTGGACAGACGTTATGTCACGCCAGACATTGCTTCTCAATCTTCCCCTCCCAACCTGCTGGTGCTGTATCTGGAAAGCATTGAGCGCACCTATAGTCATCCTGCCTTTGGTGATGCCTATGCAGATCTCGACCATCTGGGCGAGCAGGGCCTGGTATTTGAAGGTGTTAAGCAGCTTGATAATACCGGCTGGACCATGGCCGGTATGATTGCCAGCCAGTGCGGCGCCCCCTTGATGCCTGCCGGGCTTTTGCATGATCGCCAGTTTGAGCCGCTTTCATCCGTGGTGCCAGGCGTTGAATGCCTGGGTGACCTGCTCAGTGCGCAGGGCTATCAGCTGAGCTTTCTGGGCGGTGCCAGCACCGAGTTCGCCGGTAAAGGGCGTTTTTATCGCGACCATGGATTTGAGCATGTCTACGGCCTGCAAGCTCTGCAGACTCAGCTGGAAGATCCTGAATACGTCAATGACTGGGGGCTTTATGATGACACCCTTTATGATTTGACGCTGAAAGAAATCGAGCGCCTGGATCGCCAATCGGATAGCCCCTGGGGGGTCGTTAACCTGAGCATTACCGGTCATGCGCCCAACGGCTATCCCGCCCAGCGCTGCGTTGAGCGGCAAGGCGAGTGGGATGAGGTCGATATTCTGTATTCAGTAGAGTGCTCGGCCTGGCTGGCGCGCGACCTTATCGAACGCCTGGAAGAACGCGACCTGCTTGAGAATACCGTGGTGGCGATTCTCAGTGATCACCTCACCATGCGCGTTTCAGTATGGGATGAGCTGACCACTCTGGATAGGGACAATACCTTTATTCTGCTAGGTAGCGATCAAGCGCCCCAGCGCATCACACGCAGCGCCTCGACCATGGATGTTTTTCCAACTCTGCTGGACGCGCTTGGCTATACGCCGCACAACTCACGGGCAGGTCTGGGGGTTTCGCTACTCAGCGATTCGGAAACCCTGATAGAGCGCCATGGTGTTGCAGCTATCAATGAGCGCTTACACGCAGAAAGCGAACTGCAGCAGCGCCTGTGGGAGGGGTTGGCTCCTCAGCGGACTTCAGAACCTGAGAGTCTCCCGGATACAGAGTCACAAATACTTGAAACCCCGCAGGACACTACAGAAGAACACCCTATTGCGCATTGAGTTTCAGTGGACGTGGCGTTGACCTGATAGCCGCATAGACACCCTCGACATCCAGTTTATTCAGGCAATTTGTGTGGCCCAGCGGGCATTCACGCTGAAAGCAGGGAGAGCATTCCAGCGCTAGATAGTGAATCTGTGCGTTGGCAGTCAACGGTGGCGTGTAGGCAGGTGATGAAGAACCATAAACAGCATGTACCCGAGTACCTACTGCAGCGGCAACGTGCATCAGCCCCGAATCGTTGGTCACCACTTGGCCACAATCCGCCAACAGATCAACGGCATCCGCCAGGCCTGTCTTGCCACACAGATTATGGGTATGCAGCAACCCTTCGGCAATCACATCACCGGCATCCTGATCCTTGGGGCCACCGAAGATACGTACCTCATAGCCGTCACTCATTAGGCGCTCAGCCAGCTGATGAAAATAGGTTAGCGGCCACTGCTTGGCAGGGCCATACTCGGCGCCTGGCATCAGGCCGACCGCGGGTCGGGAAGACAGGTGGTGAGCAATACGCAGATTGACCAGATTATCGCGATCAATCATCAGGCGGGGACGTGGAATGGCAAACTGCCCCGCGCTGGCTTCGTCTTCTGACAACCCTAGCGATACAAAACGCTTCACCGTCTGGTCAAGCACCTGTTTATCGAGTTTGCGGCGCTCTTTCAGCAAGCCATAGCGCTGCTCGCCAAGAAAGCCGACACGCTCAGGAATACGCGCAAGAAAAGGCACCAGGGCTGCTTTCCAGGAACGCGGCAGCACAATGGCACGATCGTAACGCCCTTTAAGCTTACCGGCCAGCTCCCGACGCGTTTTGATGCCGAACTCGCCATGCCCAACGCCCAATGGCAACACCTCATCCACTTCCGGCATGCGCGCCAGAATCGGCTGGAACCAGGCCGGTGCCACCACGCCCAGCATAGCTTCAGGATTACGCTGTTTCAGGGTGATAAACAGACTCTGGGCCATGACCATGTCCCCCACCCAGGAGGGGCCAATTACCAGTAGCCGCTTGGCGGACTCATTCATTCATAACGCTCACTGTGGTACGAAAGGGTTAAAGCATAGCTTTGCTGGATAGTAATGGATACTCCATGCGCCTATAACCTGCCTGCTTGTGATTGTATACTTGACGCTCTGTGAATTCATGGCCAATGGTGCTTTTCCCGATGAGTGATTCAACCCCAAGCGCGGCACCTGATGTGTCGACCTTTCAAGGATTAATCCTTGCCCTGCAGCAATATTGGGCAGAGCAAGGTTGTGTTGTGCTACAGCCACTGGATATGGAAGTTGGCGCGGGTACCTTTCATCCGGCCACCTTTTTGCGCTCCATTGGTCCTGAAACCTGGAATGCAGCCTATGTTCAGCCGTCACGCCGCCCCACCGATGGCCGCTATGGCGAAAACCCGAACCGCCTGCAGCATTACTACCAGTTCCAGGTGGTAATGAAACCATCACCGGCCAACTTCCAGGAGCTTTACCTGGGCTCGTTGAAGCGCCTGGGGCTTGACCCTCTGGTGCATGATATCCGCTTTGTCGAAGACAACTGGGAATCCCCTACTCTGGGCGCCTGGGGCCTGGGCTGGGAAATCTGGCTGAACGGCATGGAAGTTACCCAGTTTACCTATTTCCAGCAGGCAGGCGGCATTGAGTGTTTCCCGGTCACCGGTGAGCTGACCTACGGTATTGAGCGGATTGCCATGTACCTGCAGGACGTGGACAGCGTCTATGATCTGGTGTGGACCGTCGCACCGGATGGCAGCAAGGTCACCTATGGCGACGTTTACCTTCAGAACGAGCGCGAGCAATCCACCTACAATTTCGAACATGCCGACGTTGAGCAACTGTTCAAGGCCTTTGATCATCAGGAGCAGGAGTGCGGCAAGCTGCTTGATGCCAAGCTACCGCTGCCCGCTTACGAACAGGTGCTGAAAGCGTCTCACACCTTCAACCTGCTGGACGCCCGTCACGCCATCTCAGTGACCGAGCGTCAGCGCTTTATCCTGCGAGTACGTACCATGGCTCGCAATGTTGCCCATTCTTATTATGACTCACGCAAAGCCGAAGGTTTCCCCATGGCGCCAGAGGCCTTACGGCGTGAACTCTTGGCCGATCAGGGAGACGCATAATGGCTGTTAATACGCTTCTATTGGAACTCGGCGCAGAAGAGCTTCCGCCCTCGGCGTTGGATACGCTGTCAGATGCCTTTGCCAATGGCATTCAGCGCGGCCTGGAAGAAGCCGGCGTCACCTTTGATAACGTCACCGCCTATGCCAGCCCGCGCCGCCTGGCCGTCCAGGTGCGCGAACTGGCTGATAAACAGCCAGACCGCAACGTGGAGCGCCGCGGGCCAGCCCTGGCCGCTGCCTTCAAGGATGGTCAACCTACCAAGGCCGCTGAGGGCTTCGCCCGCTCCTGCGGTGTTACGGTGGATCAACTGATCCACCTGGAAACCGATAAAGGCACCTGGCTGGGTTATCACGAACAGCAAGCCGGTGAGACCATTCAGGCCTTGTTGCCTGAGATTGTGCGCAAGGCCATTGGCGGGCTACCCGTGCCCAAGAACATGCGCTGGGGTGCCTCACGGGTTGAATTCTCCCGCCCGGTTCACTGGCTGGTCGCCCTGTATGGCAGCGATGTCATTGCCGCTGAAGTCCTGGGCCTGGAAGCTAGCCGCACCACCTTCGGCCACCGCTTCCACGCCCCGGATGCCATTCAGTTGGCCCATGCAGATGACTACCTGGCAGCGCTTGAAGACGCCTATGTACTGGCCAACCGCGACAGGCGCCGCGAGCGTATTCGTGAACAGGTTCTGTCTGAGGCGGAAGTTCAGGAAGCAACCGCCGTGATTGACGAGTCACTGCTGGCAGAGGTCAGTGGCTTGGTAGAGTGGCCCGTCGCCCTGACAGGCAGCTTCGATGAGCGTTTCCTGGAAGTACCTGCCGAATGCCTGATTTCTTCGATGAAAGCCAACCAGAAGTACTTCCATCTGGTAGATGACAGCGGCCAGCTCAAGCCGCTGTTTATCACCATTTCTAACATTGAGAGCCAGGATCCGGATCAGGTTATCCAGGGCAACGAAAAGGTCATTCGGCCTCGCCTGGCCGATGCTGCCTTCTTCTACGAAACAGACCGTAAGCGCACCCTGGCCAGCCGCATTCCCATGCTGGAAAGCGTTGTGTTTCAGCAGAAGCTGGGCACCCTGGCGGATAAGGCACGCCGTACAAGCACCATTGCCCAACTGATTGCCAATCAGATTGGCGGTGATCCGGCTTTGGCCCAACGCGCCGCCGAACTTGCCAAGTGTGACCTGGTCACTGAAATGGTACTGGAATTCCCTGAACTGCAGGGCATCATGGGCCACTATTATGCCAAACAGGATGGCGAACCCCACGAAGTCGCAACGGCGCTGGAAGAACAGTATCTGCCCCGCTTTGCCGCCGATGATATTCCACATACCGCGACCGGCAAGGCGCTGGCGCTTGCTGACCGTCTGGATACCCTGGTAGGTATTTTTGGGATTGGCCAACGCCCGACCGGCGCCAAAGATCCCTTCGCTCTGCGCCGTGCCTCCATAGGCGTGCTCAACATCCTGATCAAGGGCGAGCTGAATCTGGATTTGCGCGAGCTGTTGGCTTGTGCCGCTGAGCAACATCGTGACCTACCCAAAACAGATAGCTTGGTAGAGGATGTGTTGACCTATGTAATGGATCGCTTCCGTGCCTGGGGTCAGGAAGAAGGCATCAGCGCTGAAATGTACCTTGCTGTTCGTGCCCGTCCGGTTACCAAGCCCTTGGATTTTGCCCGCCGCCTGCGTGCGGTAAAAGCCTTTGCCCAGCGTGAAGAAGCAGCCGCCCTCGCCGCTGCCAACAAGCGTGTTTCCAACATCTTAACCAAGCAGTCCCATGATGGTGGCGCCCAGGTAGATGCCAGCCTGTTGAGTGAAGAGGCTGAAAAGAATCTTTACCATGAAATTACCAATCGGCGGGAAAGTGTTGCTCCGCTGTTTGCAGGTGGTCATTACATGGAAGCTCTCGACACCTTGGCAACACTACGCCAGCCGATTGATGACTTCTTTGATCAGGTAATGGTGATGGCGGACGATACTGCCGTGCGTAACAATCGCCTGGCATTGTTGGCCAGCCTGCAGGCGTTATTCCTTGAAGTTGCCGATATTTCTGAACTTCCTCAGTAATACGCGGACGCATGAAGTTTATATATGCTAATCGAAAACCCGGCTATGCCGGGTTTTTTATGTCTTACTCACTGACGATGTTTCACGTGAAACACAGAGCTACGCCATGTCGATTTCTGCGCAAAAACTGATCATTCTCGACCGGGATGGTGTCATCAACTCAGAACAGGCAAAGGAAAACGCCGCTGAACTCAATGGTTCAGCGGCGTTTTTGATAGCATAACCTGCTTTAGATCAGAGAGGCGGAAGGTGTTTCACGTGAAACATCTTTTGCTTTCTCAGTTTCATTACCGATTATATATCAAGGTTAGCAACAAGCGCGTTGGTTTCAATAAAGTCGCGCCGTGGCTCAACGTCATCGCCCATCAGAGTATTGAACATCATATCGGCGGCAACAGCATCCTCAATGGTCACCCTGAGCATACGGCGACTGTCCGGATCCATCGTGGTTTCCCACAGCTGATCCGGGTTCATCTCGCCCAACCCTTTATAACGCTGCACAGAAAGCCCCCTCTGCCCTTCCTGCATCAGCCAGCTCAACACGTCAGCAAACTGCTTGACAGGCTTCTGGCGCTCACCGCGAGCGATATAGGCGCTCTCTTCCAGCAAACCATTCAGAGTTTCACCCAAAGCCACCATGGCGCGATAATCGGCGCTTTCGAAGAAATCCAGCCCCCACATATAATCCGTGGTCACACCATGAGCAAGCAAAGACACGGTCGGCAGATAGAGACCGCGCTCAGTATCTTCCTTCAGGTGGAAGTGGTAGCGCGGCCCACCTTCATAAGCAACCTGATCATCCATGGCTTTCTGCAATTCTGCAATCCAGTTCTGCATGGTCAGGTTATCTTTCAGGCTTTCTTCACCCATAAGCCCGGATGCATGCACCACCTGCTTGAGCACCTCAAGGGGGTAAACCCGTGACAGGCGATCAATACGCTTCATCACACCACGATATTGGGTCACCAGGGCTTCTAGCTGAGAACCGGCAATGCCAGGCGCATCCGCATTAACATGCAGGCGAGCGCCATCTAACGCGGTGGATGTCAGGTAGTCCACCATGGCCTGTTCATCTTTAAGGTAAAGCTCCTGCTTGCCACGCTTGATTTTGTACAGCGGCGGCTGGGCGATAAACACATGGCCGCGCTCAATCAGCTCCGGCATTTGCCGAAAGAAAAACGTCAGCAACAGGGTACGAATATGTGAGCCGTCCACGTCCGCATCGGTCATGATAATAATTGAGTGGTAGCGCAGCTTATCCGGGTTAAATTCCTCCCGTCCAATGCCACAGCCTAACGCCGTAATCAGTGTTCCCACTTCAGCTGAAGACAGCATCTTATCAAAGCGTGCCTTTTCGACGTTGAGGATTTTACCCTTCAGCGGCAATATTGCCTGTGTCCGGCGGTCACGCCCCTGCTTGGCACTTCCTCCAGCAGAATCACCCTCTACCAGATAGAGCTCAGAAAAACTGGGATCCTTTTCCTGACAGTCGGCCAACTTGCCGGGTAAACCTGCAATATCCAGGGCGCCTTTTCTACGCGTCATATCGCGCGCTTTGCGCGCGGCTTCACGAGCGCGGGCAGCATCCAACATCTTGTTAACGATGGACTTGGCTTCGTTAGGCTTTTCAATCAGATACTCAGAAAACAACCGACCCATCTCCTGCTCGACGGCTGTTTTAACTTCACTGGATACCAGTTTTTCTTTGGTCTGGGATGAGAACTTGGGGTCAGGCACCTTAACGGAAATAATCGCCGTCAAGCCTTCACGCGCATCATCACCAGAGGTGTTCACCTTGGATTTCTTGAGCAGACCTTCTGCTTCAATATAGTGGTTCAGCGTGCGCGTTAATGCAGCACGAAAACCTGCCAGGTGGGTTCCCCCATCGCGCTGAGGGATGTTATTGGTGTAGCAGAAAATATTCTCGGTAAAGGTATCGCTCCACTGCATGGCAACCTCCACCTCAACACCATCTTCGCGCACGGCATTGAAATGGAACACAGGGTTGAGCACAGTCTTTTTACTGTTGAGGTGGTCAACAAAAGCTTTAAGGCCGCCTTCATAGTGGAAAAGCTCTTCTTTACCACTACGCTCATCCATCAACCGAATGGCAACACCTGAATTCAGGAATGACAGTTCACGCAAACGCTTGGCGAGTATGTCGTAGTGAAACTCGATATTGGCAAACGTATCCGGTGAAGGCCGGAAATGCACCTTGGTGCCACTTTGCTCCGTTTTACCCACAACGGAAAGCGGCGCCTGAGGCACACCGTGCTGATAAATCTGCTCGAAAACTTCGCCCTGACGCCAGATCGTCAGGCGCAACTCAGATGAGAGTGCGTTGACAACCGACACCCCAACACCGTGCAGACCACCCGAGACCTTGTAGGAGTTATCATCAAATTTACCACCGGCGTGAAGCACCGTCATGATGACTTCTGCGGCTGACACCCCTTCTTCTTCATGCAGCTCGGTGGGTATGCCACGCCCATTATCGCTAACGCTGATAGATTCATCGGGGTGGATAATAACGCGAATTTCGCTGCAGTGACCTGCCAAGGCTTCATCGATGGAATTATCCACCAACTCGAACACCATATGGTGCAGCCCTGTCCCGTCATCTGTGTCGCCAATATACATCCCTGGACGTTTGCGAACTGCGTCCAGCCCCTTGAGCACTTTGATACTTGATGAATCGTAAGCCTGCTCGCTCATTGACCACTCCATCGTGAAGTCTGTCTTGTCCGTATCGCCTACCCGCCTGGTACCACTTTTTGCTTAGTGTTGCACGACTCTTGCAAAGCTCACTGCCCAGTTTCTTTTAACTGGCTTAACAGTGGCTGCACTCCCCCATCCTGCTCAACATGTTTCACGTGAAACATCTTCACTTCAGTACCGGAAAGCCATCGACTCTGTAGGGCGGTTGGTTCGACGCTCGTTATAAAAGCCTGACATTGAATAGATTCAAGAAGGTGACAAAACCGCTGGCGATGCTGTTCATCCAGCTCAGCTGGCAAGTCATCAATCAGGTACACGCAATGTCTGTTAGCTGTGCTTTCCAGAAATCGGCCTTGTGCCAGTTTTAGGGCACTCACTACCAATTTTTGCTGACCTCTGGAAAGCACCTCAACAGCTGGCTGCTTGTTGACCTTAATTCTCAGGTCAGCGCGCTGCGGGCCTTGTTGAGTAAACCCCATCTGCTCATCCGTTGCGCGGCTTGCTGCCAAGACGTCCGCCAAGGGGCGATTCTTATCCCAGCCTCGCGCATAGTGAAGCGTCAGCCCTTGTAACGATAATAATGATTGCAACGTTTCTTCAAACACCGGCAGAAAGTTACTAAACCATTCTCGGCGTTGCTGGTCGATTCTTTCACCGCTATTTGCCAGTTCCTGTTCCCATATCTCAATCTCGGCAGGGGATATTCTACCACGCCTGAGAAGAGCATTCCGATGTTTCAGCGCCCGCCTCGTCCGCTTCCAGACGCTAAAGAACTCATGTTTCACGTGAAACACTCCCCAATCCAAAAACTCTCTACGGCCAGAAGGCGGGCCTTCAAGCAGGCGAAAAGCATCCGGATTAATTAATTGCAGCGGCATCATTTCAGCAAGCTCGACCAGGCGAACCTGCTTTTGGCTTTTAATACGCAGCTCCAATTCGCGCTGTTCACGTAGACGACGGACACCCAGAGTGGTGGCTTGCTCATCATCAAGCCTTGCAAACAACGTCATCTCGGAGGCACCCTGCTGAATAACATTCTTTAATTGACGGGTACGAAATGAACGCCCCAATCCAAGAATATTAATGCCTTCAAGCAAGCTGGTTTTACCGCTTCCATTGGCACCGCTAATAATATTGATGCGGCTTGAGGGAGAGACCTGAGTTGGCTGGAGGTTTCGTATCCCCTGAAAATTGAGCTGTTGGATGCTCATTGGAGACGCAACCCTGTCGAGGTGCTATTCACGGATATAAAAACATAGACGGCAGCCACCGGGAAAGAGTGGCGCCGCCTGATCAGACATACAATGCTGGCAGAAAAAGCCGTCACACCAACCACTACAACCGCATTGGCATAACAACATACAAGGCATCACCACCACCAGGCTCTTCCATCAAAGCACTGCTATTGGAATTTGCCAGCGTCATTTGCATGCGATCTTCATTCAACACCGAGAGCACGTCGACGAGATAACCGACATTAAAACCGATTTCCATCGCGGCGCCATTGTATTCAACCGCAATATTTTCCTCGGCTTCTTCCTGCTCAGGATTATTTGCCATGACCTTGAGGTTGCCGGGTTCCAGATAGAGCCGCACGCCTCGATATTTCTCGTTGGACAGAATGGCTGTACGCGACAGCATCTGGCGCAGATCAGCGCGCTCAGCAAGCAATACCTTGTCGCCGTTACGCGGCACAACCCGTTCATAATCAGGAAACTTGCCATCAATCAACTTGGACGTAAAGGTGAAGTCACCGGTATGTACACGTACATGGGTTGAGCCTAACGTCAAGCTGACTGGTTCGTCGCTGTCATCCAGCAGGCGAGATAACTCAAGAATACCTTTACGCGGCACAATCAACTTTTGTGATTGCTCAACAACAACCTCTACTGAACGTGAACACATTGCCAGACGGTGCCCGTCAGTGGCGACAGCGCGCAGCAGGTTGGTCTGAATTTCCAGTAACAGGCCGTTCAGATAGTAGCGTACATCCTGCTGGGCCATGGCAAACGCCGTCGAGTCGATCAGGTGCTTGAGCGTTCCCCTGGGGACGCTTAATTCCTGCCCCCCTTCAGCTTCTTCGATACTCGGAAATTCAGCGGCGGGAAGCGTAGAAAGTGTAAAGCGCGAACGACCACTACGTAATACCGCACGACCCTCTTCAACGGCCAGCTGAATCTCTGCCTGTTCGGGCAGCGATTTACAGATATCCATCAACTTACGGGCAGGTACAGTAGCGGCTCCTTCCTGCTCTACAGCGCTGGCAACCGTGCGTCCTATCAGTTCAACCTCAAGGTCTGTGCCGGTCAAGGCGACCTGGTCGCCTTCAATTTCAATGAGTACATTCGAGAGCACAGGTAGCGTTTGCCGACGTTCGACCACGCCGGCTACCAGTGTCAGTGGACGCAGCAACGCCTCTCGGGAAATGGAAAATTTCATCAACGCTCCAGATTAGTCGGTAATTAGCTGGTCAGCAGACGCAACAGATTCTTGTAGTCCTCACGAATATCCGCATTTTCTTCCTGCAGGGCTTTTACCTTGCGGCAGGCGTGCAACACAGTGGTGTGGTCACGTCCACCAAAGGCGTCGCCAATCTCTGGCAAGCTGTGATTGGTAAGCTCTTTGGCAAGTGCCATTGCCACCTGACGCGGCCTTGCAACAGAACGTGAACGCCTTTTGGAAAGCAGATCAGCGACCTTGATCTTGTAATATTCTGCCACTGTACGCTGAATATTATCCACACCCACCTGTTTATCCTGCAGGGCCAAGAGGTCTTTCAGCGACTCACGAATGAAATCCTGAGTGATGGGTTTGCCCATGAAGTGGGAGTCGGCAATCACCTTTTTCAGGGCACCTTCCAACTCACGGACATTGGAGCGGATTTTCTGAGCAATAAAGAACGCCGCATCATGGGGAAGATCCACTTTGGATTGATCGGCTTTCTTCATCAGAATGGCCACGCGAGTTTCAAGCTCAGGTGGTTCAATCGCCACCGTCAGCCCCCAACCAAAACGTGATTTCAAACGCTCTTCAACGCCACTGATCTCTTTCGGATAGCGGTCAGAGGTAAGGATCATCTGCTGCCCACCTTCCAGCAGGGCATTAAACGTATGGAAAAACTCTTCCTGAGAACGCTCTTTACCAGCAAAGAATTGAATATCATCAATCAACAGGGCATCAACACTACGGTAAAAACGCTTGAAGTCATTGATGGCATTCAATTGCAGGGCTTTTACCATATCCGCTACAAAACGCTCTGAGTGCAAATACACCACGCGCGCATTTTCCCGCCGCTCTGCCAGCGCATTGCCCACCGCATGCATCAGGTGGGTCTTACCCAATCCCACACCACCATATAAAAACAACGGGTTATAAGCCCCACCGGGGTTTTCTGATACCTGACGTGATGCGGCCCGCGCCAATTGGTTGGATTTACCTTCAACGAAGGTTTCAAAAGTGAAGTTAGGATTAAGGCCACTGGTGTGTTTCAGACTGCCTTCGACCTGCACCTGACGCTCACCGGAGCGTTTAGACGCAGATTCCTCACGCAGTTGATCAATTTCACGATCATCGTTCATATGAGTGCGTGAAGGTGTACTGACAGCCGGTGACGGCGACCTGTTGGCTGAGGCTGAAACGGGGGTTCCCAGCTGACGCGGCTGCGGTGCAGGAGCAGCCACGCGGCGGCTACCGACTGTCAGGCTTACCTTGGGAGGCTTTGCCGGTGAGAGCTCTCTGACCAACTCGCTGATTCGTTTGGCATATTTATCATTTACCCAATCACGTACAAAACGGTTAGGCGCTAAAAGACACAGCTCATTGGACTCGCCTTCTTCGGCCTGAAGAGGACGTATCCAAGTATTGAACTGCTGCGAATTCAGCTCGTCCTGCAGATAATCGAGGCATTGCTGCCAAAGCGCGAGAGACAC